>NZ_AWFZ01000030.1:96097-197585 GCF_000463155.2 Siccibacter turicensis LMG 23730
TCAAGCGTTCTATGGAAGTACGGTGCCAGAGTGAACGGAACCCTCACCGCAATAACATAAACGCCATACCTTACGCTGCACTCCTCCAGCCCCCTACAGGCAGCACCACAATCAATACGCCGCCACCTCCCTCGCCATCTCCCGGGAGTACTGCTGGCTGGCGTTCACCAGCATCCGCGTATAGTCCGACTCGGCTGCATCATTCACCAGCGCATCGGTGGTGAGGGTTTCGAGGATCTTCCCGTACTGCATCACCGCCACCTTCTGGCACAGATGCGCAATCACCCCGAGATCGTGGGTCACCATCAGATAGGTGAGCTTCGACTCCTTTTGCAGATCCCCCAGCAGATTGAGGATCTCCGCCTGCACCGAGACATCCAGCGCCGAGGTGGGCTCATCGAGCAACAGCACCTGGGGTTCGAGGATCAGCGCTCTGGCAATCGCCACGCGCTGGCGCTGGCCGCCCGACAGCTGATGGGGATAGCGGTCGCGGAAGGCGCGGTTCAGCCCCACCTTATCCAGCCAGGCGTTGATGCGCTGGTCGCGCTGGGGCAGACCGTGAATGTGCAGCGGCTCTTCGAGAATATCGCCGATGGTGTGCCGCGGATGCAGCGACCCGTAAGGGTCCTGAAACACCATCTGCACCAGCCGGCAGCGCTCCCGGCCAATGCGGTGCTCAAGCGGCGTGCCGTTGATGGCCAGCTCCCCCTGCCAGTGGGTAAACAGCCCGGCCAGGCATTTCAGCACCGTGGTTTTCCCGGAGCCGGACTCCCCCACCAGCCCGAAAATTTCCCCCTGCTGCACCGCGAAATCGACGTCGTACAGCACCTGGTTGCGCTTCTCCCCTTCCCCGAAGGCCAGGTTGAGGTTACGAACTTCAATCATATTTCCCATGGTCGCTCCCTAGTCATTCATCCAGCTGGCCTGGCGTTGCAGTACCGGCAGGTGCTCCCGGCGGTGATGAATATCCGGTAGCGCGTTAATCAGCCCTTGGGTATAGGGGTGCTGCGCCTTATCCAGGTCGCGGGCGGCAATGGACTCCACCACGCGCCCGGCGTACATCACCAGCACCCGGTCGCAGAAGCTGCGCACCAGATTGATATCGTGGCTGATAAAGATCAGCCCCAGCCCGCGCTCGCGCACCAGGTCATCGAGCAGGCCGAGCACCTGCAGGCGCACCGACACATCCAGCGCCGAGGTCGGTTCATCGGCGATCACCAGTTCCGGGTCGGTGATAAGCATCATGGCAATCATGATGCGCTGCCCCTGACCGCCGGAGATCTCATGGGGATAGAGCTGATAAACCCGCTCCGGCTGGCGGATGCGCACCACGTTGAGCATCTCCATCACCTTCGCTTTCGCCTCGGCTTTTTTACCGGGGTGATGGGTGAGCCAGGCTTCGGCAATCTGGTCCCCGACGCACACCACCGGGTTCAGCGAGTATTTCGGGTCCTGCATGATCATCGAGATACGCTTCCCGCGAATGCCGCGCATCTGCGCCTCGCTGACGGCCCGGAGGTCGACGTCGCCAAACTGCATGCGCGTCGCGGTAATACGCGCCTTTTTCGGGTGCAGGCGCAGCAGCGCGCGCCCGACGGTGGATTTCCCGGAACCGGATTCGCCAACGATGGCGAGCTTCTCACGCCCGAGTTCGAAGGAGACGCCGCGCACCGCGTTGGTCACCGCGCGTCCGTTGATAAAGTCGACGTGCAGGTCGCGCACGTCGAGCAGCGGCGCACTATTCACTGCGAGGATCGAGGATGTCACGTAGGCCGTCTCCTAAGAAGTTGAACGCCAGGCTGTTGATCAAAATCGCCAGCCCCGGAATGGTCACCACCCACCAGCACTCCATCATGTAGGTGCGGCCGCTGGAGATCATCGCTCCCCACTCCGGCTGCGGTGGCTGCGCGCCGAGGCCGAGAAAGCCCAGCCCGGCGGCGGTGAGAATAATGCCCGCCATGTTCATGGTGATGCGGATAATCACCGACGGCAGGCAGAGCGGTACGATATGACGCCACAGCACCCGCGCCGAGGAGGCGCCCTGCAGCCGCACCGCCGAGATAAAGTCGGCCTGGCGCAGCGACAGGGTTTCGGCACGCGCCAGACGCGCAATCGGCGGCCAGGCGGTGATGGCGATGGCGATCACCACGTGCTCCAGCCCCGGCCCGAGGGCGGCGACGAACGCCAGCGCCAGCACCAGGCTCGGGAAGGAGATGAAGATATCGGTGACGCGCATCAGCACGGTGTCAATCTTGCCGCCGAAGTAGCCTGCGGTAACGCCGAGCAGCAGCCCAAGCGGCCCGACGGTTATCGACACCAGCAGCACGATGTAGAGCGTGATGCGCGAGCCGTACACCAGGCGGCTGAAGATATCGCGCCCGAACTCGTCGGTGCCGAACCAGTGCGTGGCATCCGGCGGTTGCAGGGCGTTGTTGAGATCCTGCACCAGCGGATGGTAGGGCGCGATCCACGGGGCAAAGACCGCCACGATGAGCAGCAGCAGAACAATGCCGCCGCCGATGGCGGTCAGCGGGTTGCGCGCCATGCGGCCCAGAAAACCAAACGAGCGGGTGGCCATGCGGCGCAGTCGCTGGCGGCGTTCGCCCGCCGCCACGCGCACCGGAGAATCGAGGGATACCGTCATGATTTCGTCCTCGGGTCAAAGAATTGATACAGCATGTCGGAGAGCAGGTTGAGCATCACGAAGATCACCCCCACCAGCAGTACGCAGCCCATCACCGCGTTCATGTCGCCCAGCAGCAGGCTGCCGGTGAGGTAGGAGCCAAAGCCGGGCCACGAAAAGACGGTTTCAATCAGCACCGCCCCCTCCAGCAGCGAGCCGTAGGCCAGCGCTACCACGGTCAGCAGCTGCACCAGAATATTGCGGAACGCGTGGTTCCAGATCACCTGTCGCTCGGTCAGCCCCTTCACCCGGGCGGTGATGATGAACTCCTGGGAGAGCTGGGCCAGCATAAAGCTGCGCGTCATGCGGCTGATGTACGCCAGGGAGTGGAAGCCAAGCAGCGACGCCGGGAGCACCAGATGGTTGATGGCGTTCCAGAACACCGTGCCGTTACCCGCCAGCAGCGCATCCACGGTCATTAACCCGGTACGACGCGGCACCACGCCGTCAAGGCCAAGATCCAGCCGCCCGGCGCCGCCCACCCAGCCAAGCCAGGCGTAAAACAGCAGCAGCCCCATCATCCCGACCCAGAAAATAGGGGTGGAGTAGCCGGCCAGGCTGATGATGCGCACCACGTAATCCGCCACGCTGTTGCGCCGCGCCGCGGCCAGCACGCCGAGCGGAATCCCGAGGCCGGCACCCACGATAATCGCCATGGTTGCCAGCTCAAGGGTGGCCGGGAAGACGCGGATGATGTCATCCATCACCGGTTTACCGGTGAGCAGCGCATTGCCGAGATCGCCATGCAGCAGCGCGTTCAGGTAGATCCAGAACTGGGTCAGCAGGGATTTATCAAACCCAAGCTGCTGGTACACCTGGTCATAGGTGCTCTGATCGGCATCCGGCCCGACAATCGCCAGCACCGGGTCGATGGGCATGACGCGGCCAATAAAGAAGGTCAGCAGCAGCAGACCGAACAGCGTGACCGCGACCTGCATCAGCCGTTTTGAGAAGCGTCGGGCGCGGGAGCCCGGGGCGAGAATGGCGGTGGTCATCCTTTGTCTCCTCCTGCATCAGCGGGCTGCTTGTAGACCTCGCGCAGCCAGGTGGTGGCCGACGGATGCGGCTGGTAGTGTTTCACCTCGTTACGCACCACCACTGAATCCACCATCTGCGACAGCGGGATCATGGCCGGGATCAGCTGGTCGTAGCGCGTCTGCACTGCCTGGTAGAGGGCCACCTGCCTGGTCGGGTCCTGTTCCAGCAGCGCGTTATCAATCATCTTATTCAGCGGGGCGTCGTAGAAGCTGGTGCGCCAGCCCTGGAAATTGGTCAGCCGCGCCTGGTCGCTGTTGTCAGGGTTGTACACCAGCGCGCGCAGGCTGGAGTGCGGATGCGGCTCCACGCCGCTGCCACCGCGCCCCACCAGCATGTCGAACTTACGCTCGCGCATCGCGCCGTAGATCTGGTTCCCGGTGCCGGTGATGATTTTGGCGTTAATCCCGCCCTGCATCAGGGTGGACTGCACCGCAATGGCGATATTCATAAACGGCTGATCCGCCAGCACGCGCAGCGTGGTATCAAACCCGTTCGGGTAGCCCGCTTCCGCCAGCAGCTTTTTCGCACGCGGGATATCCAGCCGGTAGCCGGGGTCCGGCAGCGTGGCCGCCATGCCGGACTGAATCGGCCGCTGGTGCAGTACGCCGTAGCCCGGCATCAGCGCCTTGTTGATGCCCTGATAGTCGATCAGGTAACGCACCGCTTCGCGCACTTTCGGGTTGGCGAAGTGCGCCTCCTTCATGCTCATTGCCACGTAGTAGATGGTGCCCTTTTTCACCGCGTCCACCGTGACGTTCGGGTCGTCGCGCAGGGCGTTAACGTCGGACACCGCCATATTGCTGGCCACGTCCAGATCGCCTTTGGCAATCATCAGGCGCAGGGTCTGGGACTCCTGAAAATGACGCAGCACCACGCGGTCAAGCTTCGGTGCGCCGCGCCAGTAGGTCGGGTTACGCTTCAGGCGCAGCACGTCCTTGGCCTGCCACACCTCCAGGGTGAACGGCCCGGACCCGGCAGCATGGGTGGTCAGCCAGCGGTTGCCCCAGTCGTTGTTCACCTCGTGGGTCTGCACCGTTTTGCGGTCCAGCACCCCGAGATTGCCGAGCGCCGCCAGGGAGTAAACGACCAGTTTCGGGTCGTTGGGCTTAGGCAGACGCAGCGTCACGGTGTACGCGTCCGGGGCAGCGATCTGCTGGTCGATATTGGTTTTGCTGAAGCCGTAGGATTTCCACACCGAGGCCTGAGCAAGGTTCAGGTGCAGCAGGCGACGCATCGACCACACCACATCCTCGGCGGTCAACGGGTTGCCGGAGTGGAAGGTCACGTCCTTGCGCAGATGAAAGGTGATGGTGCTGCGGTCCGGGCTGATATCCCAGGATTCGGCCAGCGCCGGACGCACGTTGGTCAGCCGGTTGGGGTCCAGCTCCACCAGCGAATCGTAGAGATTCACCACGATGCCAACCACTTCGTTGCCGGTCATCGCCGCCGGGTCGAGGGTAAGCAGGTTGTTCATGTTCATGCCCATGATGAGCTGGTCGGGCGGGGTTTTCGCCTGCGCCACACCGCTCCCCATCATGAGCGAGAGCGTCAGCAGGCACGCCCCCGCAACGGAGAATGTTTTCATCGCTATACCGCCGTGTAGGGTAAACCCCGTCTTCGCCGCAGCGAATCGGGGTTGAGGTTTTTATGGGTCAGTCGTGGCTGAGGGTATTGGCGTCGATATACGCAAAGTTAATGTCTTCCCCGAGGCCCGGACGCGTGGGCAGATGCACCATGCCGTCGCTGTCCATCGGATCAACGATGCTGTTGAGGTAGGCCGCCGGTTCGTCGTAGTCGAGGAACGGGTGCAGCAGGCCGCGCTCGTACCAGCGGCAGTTGCGGATCGCCCCCACCACCGCCAGGCTTGCGGCGCCGTTGCCGTGTACTTCACAGTCCATGCCGAACGCTTCGGCCAGATGCGCCACCTTCAGGGTCGGGGCAATGCCGCCCACGCCGTTGGCCCCGGCGCGCAGAATGTCGCAGGCGCCCGCCTTCACCCAGTCGGCGCGGCTGTGGTGTTTTCCACCGAGGCTTTCCGGCCCGATCACCGGAATCGACAGGTTCTCCGCCAGCCAGGCGTAAGAGGACATGCTCTCCTCCTCCATCGGCTCCTCGAACCAGGCGAAGTTGAGTTTTTCCAGCTCCTTGCCGATGTACAGGGCTTCGGTGCGGCTGTACCAGTGGTAGCCGTCAATCATCAGGTCGATATCCGGTCCCACCGCTTCGCGAACCGCCGCGCAGGCCTTAACGTCCATTTTCGGGTTCGGCGCAAAGGCCACCGGCGGCATCCAGGTGTGCAGCTTGATGGCTTTATAGCCGCGCGCCACTAACGTTTCGGCAAACTGGGCGTACTCGTCCGGCGTCGACAGCCCGCCCTTGAGTTCGTCCCCGCACATGGTGCTGCCGTAAGCGGGCACCCGGTCGCGGTAGCCGCCGATAAGCTTCCACACCGGCAGATTGAGTTTGCGTCCCGCCAGATCCCACAGCGCCTGCTCCACGAACGACAGCGCGCGCTCGGTCAGCTGATGGGCGCTCCCGCGCTGCCAGTGCACCAGATCCTGCCAGATGCGCTCCCGGTCAAAGGCGTCCTGGCCCACCAGCACTTTGCGGAAAAAGGCATTGACCACAAAGGGGCGCACCACTTCCGGCGGCGCGAAGGAATAGCCTTTGCTGCCGTCTTCGGCGGTGATGGTCAGCATCGCCATCTTTGCGAGGCTCTCCTCGCCGGGGTGAGAGTGGCCCGCGCTGTCCGAGACGCGGCGCGTGGGATAAGTAAAGACGGTGACGTTCACTGATTCGATCTTCATTACGGGTCCTTAACGACAACAGAGAGAGCAGGTCAGGCCGTTACCTGATAGCGCAATACATTTCCGTAACAGCTGAACAACTACGGTGGGCAAGGTATATATTTTGAAAAAGCGTTTCAGAACTAAATCTAAGCACAAAAAGTATTCGTTGCCTCGGACAAAGCGCGTGAATGAAACACCGTTTTTCGGGCATATGCACAGCGGGGAGTGAGCCTTTTCACAAAAGGGAGGCTAACTGTGAAGGCGATCGGTTTGTTAAAAAAGGGGAAAAACGCCTCCGCAGAGGCGTAAGGGGATCAAGCGATGGTGATGCTGTTATCGAGATAGACATCCTGTACGGCGTTAATTAGCTTCACGCCGTCGGCCATCGATTTTTTGAACGCTTTACGGCCGAGGATCAGGCCCATGCCGCCGGCACGCTTGTTGATGACCGCCGTGCGTACCGCGTCGCCCATGTCGGTGTCGCCGCCGTCTGCGCCGCCGGAGTTGATAAGGCCGGCGCGGCCCATGTAGCAGTTGGCCAGCTGGTAGCGCACCAGGTCGATGGGGTTATCGCTGGTGAGTTTGCTGTAGACCCGCTCGTCGGTATAGCCGAACTTCAGCGCGGTGTAGCCGCCGTTGTTTTCCGCCATTTTCTGCTTCACTATATCGGCCCCAATGGTGGCGGCCAGGTGGTTGGCCTGCCCGGTCAGGTCGGCGGAGGCATGATAGTCCACGCCGTCTTTCTTGAAGGCGCTGTTACGCAGGTAGGCCCACAGCACCGTCACCATACCCAGCTCGTGGGCGCGCTCGAAGGCGGCGGCGATCTCCTCAATCTGGCGGCGCGACTGCTCGGAACCGAAGTAAATGGTCGCCCCGACCGCCACCGCGCCCATGTTGAACGCCTGCTCTACGCTGGCGTACAGCGTCTGGTCGTACTGGGTCGGATAGCTCAGCGTCTCGTTATGGTTGATCTTCACCAGGAACGGAATGCGGTGCGCGTAACGGCGGGCCACCGAGGCCAGCACCCCGTAGGTCGAGGCCACACAGTTGCAGCCTGACTCTAGCGCCAGCTCCACGATGTTTTTGGGATCGAAGTACATGGGGTTGGCGGCGAACGACGCGCCTGCCGAGTGTTCCACCCCCTGATCCACAGGCAGAATAGAGAGATAGCCTGTCCCTGCCAGCCGCCCGGTGTTGTACAGCGTCTGCATATTGCGCAGCACGGCCGGTGGGCGGTTGTTATCCACCATGACGCGATCGACGTAGTCATGGCCCGGTAAATAAAGCTGCTCTGCTGGAATCGTCATACAGCGATGCTGTAACAGGCTGTCGGCATCTTTGCCCAGCAACTGCACGATATCTGTCATAATAAGCTCCCGAAAGTTACGCCTTGCATGATGCGCGGCGAACATGGATTGTCCTCGCCCGTGACATTACGGGCACAGGTAATCCTGGCCCTGACCATGCAGAAATACCATCCACCTGCGCATTTTTTGGCCCTTTTCACTGTCAGGTTGCCTTAACGCCCTGTAATGAGGGGCTCAACGGGAAACGGGAAAGGGTTGTCCGCCGCGACACACTGCGGCGGAGCGGGATCGGGGAAAGAAGAGCTTAACCGGCCCGGGCTATGTCGGGCTGCACCGCTTCAGGACGCGGTACGGCGGCGTGATGCATATGCACATCCATCTGCGGGAACGGCATGTCGATACCGTGCTCGTCGAGGGCGTTTTTAATATTTTCCATCAGATCGAAATAGACGTCCCAGTAGGCCGCGTTTTCAGTCCAGACCCGCACCACGAAGTTCAGCGACGAGGGCGCGAACTCATTCAGCCGGATGGTGTGACCTTTGCTGTGAATAATGCGCGGGTCGCTTTTCACCACCGCGTCGAGCACCTGTTTCACCTCGGCAATCGCCGACCGGTAGGAGACGCCGACGGTAATATCCACGCGCCGCTGGCTCTGGCGGGAGTAGTTAATAATCTCACCGGCGATGATTTTGCCGTTGGGGATAATTACCATTTTATTATCTGAGGTGCGCAGGGTGGTGGAGAAAATATGCACTTCCTCAATGACCCCGGCGACGGACCCGACGCTGGCGTACTCTCCTGCGCGCACCGGACGCAGCGTTACCAGCAGCACCCCGGCGGCGAAGTTCGCCAGGGAGCCCTGGAGCGCCAGGCCAATCGCCAGCCCGGCGGCACCGATAATGGCAATGATCGAGGAGGTTTCCACCCCGATACGCCCCAGCGCGGCGATAAGCGCAAAGGCCAGCAAGGCATAGCGCAGCAGCGTGGTGCAGAACTGGGTAATGGTTTTATCGACGTTGCGCTTCAGCAATAGCTGCTTGAATCCACCGCTGGTGACGCGCGAAATAAATACGCCTACGGAAAAAATAATTAACGCGCCAATAAGATTAAACGCGCCCTGAATTATCGCCGCCTGATTATTAACGACCCAGTGCAGCAAATGGCGAATGCCGGGAAAGGCAATAATATCCATATATCAACTCCCTGTTTGTTTGAGCGCTACAGGGTAATCAGGCGCAGGATGCCAGGCAATTATAAGCCGCTCAATATTTGTAACAATCTGTCGCAATAATAACCCAAACAAATAATAAATTTAATTCGATATTAAATTTATATTGATTAACGCGCTTATTCGCCATTCCGCCGAAACATTATCTCTGTGCCCTGCCAGCAATACGGCTGGCAGGGTTCCCTGTTTATTTGCTTCCGGGCGCTTACCACCAGGCGTGGAAGTGATGCACCGGCCCGATACCTGCGCCCACCTCCAGCGTATCGGCCTTAGCCAGGGCCTGGGTCAGATAGTGCTTCGCGGCCGCCACGGTGCTCTCCCAGTCGTGATGGCGCGGACGCAGCGCAGCGAGCGCCGCGGAGAGTGTGCATCCGGTACCGTGCGTATTGCGGGTCACGATGCGCGGCGTGGTAAAGCGGACTTCCCGGTCGCGGGTAATCAGCCAGTCCGGGCTTTCCTCATCATCCAGATGCCCGCCCTTCATCAGCACCGCCCCGCAGCCATACTCCAGCAGCGCCCTGCCCTGCCTCAGCATCTCCTGCTCGCTGTCGGCAGGCCGGGTGTCCAGCAGCGCGGCCGCTTCGGGAAGATTGGGAGTGATAAGCGCGACCTGCGGCAGAAGCAGCCTGCGCAGGCTTTCTACCGCATCGGGCATCAGCAGCGGATCGCCGCTTTTCGCCAGCATCACGGTGTCGAGCACCACGTGAGTGATGCCTGCGCGCTGCAGGCGGCCAGCCACGGTTTCAACGATGGCGGCGTTGTCCAGCATGCCGATTTTTACCGCGTCGATGCGCACATCGCTCAGCACCGAATCGATCTGCTCCCCGACAAACCCCGGCTCAAGGTGATACACCGACTGCACGCCGCGGGTGTTCTGTGCCACCAGCGCGGTAATCACCGAGGTGCCGTACGCCGCCAGCGCCGAGAAGGTTTTCAGATCCGCCTGGATACCGGCCCCACCGCTCGGATCGGTACCGGCAATGGTCAGGGCGTTAATGCGCGTCATGCTGCCACCTCCCGATGCAAACCATACAGCGCATCGAGAAACGCGCTGGCAAAGCTCCCCGGCCCCGTCGCGCGCGACATGGCCTGTGAACCAGCGCGCTTCATGATCCAGCAGGCGCCCGCCACGTTCTTCAGTCGGTCGCCGGGCAAGGCGCAGCAGGCGGCCACTACCGCCGAGAGCGCGCAGCCGGTGCCCACTACCCGGGTCATCAGCGCATCCCCGCCGCTTACCGCCAGAGTATGGGTGCCGTCGGTGATGTAATCCACCTCTCCCGTGACGGCCACCACCGCGCCGCTTTGCCGCGCCAGCGCGACGGCCGCGTTCAGCGCGTCGTGTACGCTGTCGGTGGTATCGACCCCGCGCCCGCCGGTGCTTTCCCCAGCGAGGGCGCGGATTTCCGAGGCGTTACCGCGAATCGCCGCCGGGCTGAGCGCGACGATCTCGTGGGCGAAATCGGTGCGCAGACTGAGCGCGCCGACCGCCACCGGGTCGAGCGTCCAGGGCGTGGCGTGCTGGCGTGCGCTGTGGATCGCCGCCCGCATCGCCTCGCGCTGAGGGTGCGTCAGGGTACCGAGATTGATCAGCAGCGCATCGGCCACGGCGCTGAACTGCGCGGCCTCGTCGGGATCGACCACCATCGCGGGCGACGCGTTGAGCGCCAGCAGCACGTTAGCGGTAAAGGTTGTCACCACGTCATTGGTCAGGCAGTGCACCAGCGGTGAGCGGGTGTGGAGGTGGTCGAGTACGCGCAGGGCAACGGCGTCACTCAGCAGGTCAGGTTGCATAGCAGGCTCCTGTCCGGCGCGAAGAAGGGATACCGGACAGGCATCTGACTTCCCTACGCTGGCATTATCCAGATCAGGTGGTACGGGTATTTCTCAGCCTTCAACGAAGAAGGGCACCCCGAGTCATTTACTACAAATTAGCTTACTTTCTGGAAGCTTAGGGGAAGTGACTTGCTGTTGCAAGGTCGTCTATCCGGTTATCGCTTCTTCACGCAGTACCCCACCTCGTACCTCAGTTTGTACCCCACTACATTCACAACCATTGATCAAATACCGACCAATAAAACCAGTGTTATCACCTATGAGTTAAGTAAACGAAGTCACTTGAGTAGCATAAAATTACGCTAATGATGCAGCCCGCCGTACTGCGTGTGGGGGATGCCGTCGCGTTACGTTTCGACGAAGCGATCAATGGTGAGATTGACATTGAAGAACAGAAGACACGAAGATTTGCATCTACAGCAATGCCAACTTTACGGAGACGGTGACGATCGGACCGTCCGAACAGTGCAAATACACCAGAACATTTGAGGAGGAGTATCTCCTTTACCTGTTGTTACGAAAAGCAGTTTTACTTAAGTCTAATACTTGTTGCGCAGGTGGTCATTGTTTATAAAATGACCGCTGTGATTATTTCAATAACACGTAGAGGGACTTATGGCGACAGGCATTGTGCTTTGTCAGGGTGACAGAACAACATGCGGAGGCAGAATCATTGTGGGCTCCGCTTTAGGTATTGCTTTTGGTAAACCGATAGCGAAAGAAGGCGACCTCGTAACCTGCGGCAAAGATGGCAAGAAATACAAGATTATTGGCGGGATCTCGATTATTAGGGATGGCGAAGATAACAGACGTGTAGCGGGTTCGCTTGATAGCTACAGCTCATGCCCCTGCAAGGCAAAAATACTTCCCTCTAACGCTTACCCTATGTATGAGCAGGGAGAACCACGGACCTTTGGAAACGCGGGCTTAGCATCAGCAGCTCCACTTCCCGTTTCAGTCGTGCCAAACGTTTATTCAGAATCTGAGCCAGAACAACACGCCCAGACAGCGAAGAAGAAAACTGGCATTGACGCAGGTTTTGCCGTTCTCCCCTATGGCGGCACTACAGAAGCGTGGCAACGTCTGCTATTCACTGGAAACCCGCCAGCAGGAGCCAAGAAGCTATTCTCTACGCTGAACGGTGCAGACGAAAGGTATAAGGCCGGTTCGATTATGCTTCTGGTTGATCCTGAGAAGCAGGACGACGAACAGATTGCCCACATGAAAGCAGCTAAACAGCGCATTGATACAGCACTGGAACCGCTGACGCATGAAGAGGCTAACTTACTGCATAAGCACTATGCAACCATAGCTAATTTCACCAGCTACGCTGATACAGGGATTGGTCTTGCTGCTGATCCTGTTGGAAAATACTTTGAGAGCATTGAAAAAATACTCAAGGAGATCCAAGAGACGTATAAAAACACCTACATAACACGCGGTGCATTAATTGGTGAACAATTTTATGTCCGACGTAGCCAGTTGTTTAAAGAGCTTAAATCCATACTCAAAGTCAACTTCCTGAATAAGACTATGAAATTCGGAGAGTATACCAAAATAAAAAATGCACTCGGCCTGTCCAGCAGTTCTATTACCCACAAATGGAATGAAACGGGGATCAGTGACATTGAAGGTTATGCTACCCACATCGAACGGGCAGCTAAATACGTAAAAGCCATGCGTTACACTGGTTATTTAGGCATTGGTTTTAGCGGACTCCATTCTCTTAACGAAATCCATGAGGCATGTTCTGTTGGTCGCGAAGCTGAGTGTACCAAGAAAAAGTATACTGAGATTGGTAGCTTTTCTGTAGGTACGGGGGTTGGTGTTGCTGGTGGCTATTTAGCAATACCTCTTTGTATCGCTATCGGTATTGGTGCTGCTGGTGTCGGAGGGCTTGCTTGCTCTGTGATCGCTGGGGCTGGTTTAGGCTATGTCGGTAGTAGTGCAGGTGGCGCATTCGGTGAATGGGGTGGAGAACAGCTGTATGAAATTTTCGGTAATTAATTTTATAATTATGCATCGAAACTCGATTGGATTGGTATTGTGTCTGTGCCTAATACTTACGGGTATTATTTCAATTATTTACGATCGTATTTCGAAAAATAAATTCATTACTCTCTGTTCGCTATTTGTTGAAAAATTTGGAGCAAGGCCAGTTGAGGTTTTAATTTATCAGGACGGGGGGTTCTTTTTCTCGTTTATGCGTGATGCATTCTTTATTAAAGCATTATACTTTAAAGAAAACTCATTCCATACGCGAGGAATGGATAATGAACAAATTCGATTCATTAAAGAACTTCCTAATCAGTACACCGATTGGTTACGTGTAAAAGTGCGCCTTTCCATCGTCAGTATTATTTTTCTATTCATGATGTTATCAGTATTTTATTTGCCATCATTTATTTAACGAAAATAAACTAAATAGCCAAGCGCAGAACTTGGCTATTTTATTCACTCCCAATCAATACCATCTGACCTGCCCCCAGTACCAGGTACCACCATCAGTAAGTAATGTCGGTTTGTTTACCTTCACATTTCCCATTCCGCCACCGTGCTGCAAACTCTGATGACGTCTGATAATTCAGTGCCGAATGTGGACGATACTCGTTATAATCCTGCCGCCAGTCATTAACGATTTTCCTGGCGTGAACGATATCGCTGAACCAGTGCTCATTCAGACATTCATCGCGAAATCGTCCGTTAACGCTCTCAATAAATCCATGCTGCGTTGGCTTGCCCGGCTGGATTAAGCGCAACTCAACACCAGGCTCAAAGCCCATTGTTCAAGTGCGCGGCAGGTAAACTCCGGCCTCTGGTCAGTTCTTATCGCCAAAACGTATTCGTTCGAGTGCCAGTTCTGTGATACGCCCTGATAAATGTGCATCAGCCGCTGGACGCTGAGCCTCATAGCGCCAGGTCGACAGGGACAGACCTGCCCGACGTTGCGACAGACCGGTCGCATTACACATAAACTCAACGGCTTCCCGCTTCTGGTCTGTCGTCAGTACTTTCGCCCCAGAGCCACCTGAAGGGCCTCCTCATCCAGCATGGCTTCGGCAGGCAGCTTATTAAGTCTGGTGTTCTCTTCCTCAAGCGGCTTCAGGCGCTTAACCTCGGGCACCTCCATACCGTCACACTTCTTGCGCCAGCTATGAAAGATGGCGTCGGAAATGGCGTGCTTACGGCACAGCTCACGGGCAGAAACCCCGGCTTCAGCCTCGCGGAGAATACAGATGCTCTGTTCGTCGGAAAAACGCTTCTTCATAGGGATGTCTTCGTGTGGCTTATGAAGACATTACTAACATCGGTATGTATTAATCAGTGGGGAGCAGGTCAACTATTCTCTGAATCTTCATCGTTCCTGTGTTCCCTTCCCGTTATCACTACATCTGGCTGACGGATGGTATTAATACTAACACCAGACACGATTTAACTTAAGACGCAATAATTTCAGAAAGTTACATGGGAAAACGCCTCCCGTTCACATTCAGACAGGCGTACGATTGTGGTTCCATACCCATACAAGCAAGAGGGACTTTATATGGCAATACCTGTGTATCTTTGGCTTACCGATGATGCAGGAAATCAGGTTAAGGGTAGTGTGGATCTGCATGGCAGAGAGGGTTCTATAGAGATTGTAGAGCTTATGCATAATGTAGAGTTACCCATGGACGACAATACGGGAAAGCTCACCAGTAAGCGCCAGCATGGAGATTATGCACTAATTAAAGAATTCGATTGTGCATCCCCTTACCTCTATCAAGGCGTATCATCTGGCAGAAAGTTTAAACAAGCCGTATTGAAGTTTTACCGTGTAAATTACAACGGGCAGGAAGAAGAATATTTCCGTGTAACAATGAACAACGTCAGGATAAATGAAATCGAGCCTTTCATGTTCGACATAAAAAATCCCGTATTTGAAAAGCATAACCATCTTGAAGCTCTCTATTTAGCATATGAAAAAATCATCTGGCACTACCTTGATGGAAATATAATTCATTCTGATTTATGGAATGGCAATGAGGAGACGGCATAATGACATGGGTTTATAAAGTCAGCACGCATCGTTTTTATCTCGATGGAACGTATCAGTTTGACGCTAACTATGCTGGAAGACCTGGATATAAAAATGATTCTGCTAATGAGTGTGTAAAAGATAATGGCCCACTTCCTCGAGGCACTTACACTATCGGCCCGGCTTTCTACCATCGTAGAACCAGAGCATGGACCATGAGACTTACGCCATATGGTACAAATCAAATGTGTGGACGTGATGGTTTTATGATCCATGGTGAGAGTGCAGCACACCCCGGTGAAGCATCTGATGGGTGCATCATCCTTAACTTACCCTATCGAAAAATCATTAACGCCAGCCGTGATAAAACGCTGGTAGTGGAAGATTAAGAATGTTCAGACAATTGTTAATTGTAACCCTGGCTGCAATCTCTGCTATCTCATACGCAGGATGCGAATCTGTTGGCTTGTCTATGGAGTCGACTCTGTTTAATTCTGTCGCAAAAGAGTTAAATATTGATACCTCTACAGTCCAACGCAATCAAACTACAGTAGAGGTAATTGATAAATCCGTCGTATCTGAACGCTATGCTAAATC
Source organism: Siccibacter turicensis LMG 23730 (assembly GCF_000463155.2). Lineage (GTDB taxonomy): Bacteria > Pseudomonadota > Gammaproteobacteria > Enterobacterales > Enterobacteriaceae > Siccibacter > Siccibacter turicensis. The sequence goes on from NZ_AWFZ01000030.1 coordinate 111,591, forward strand.
ACTGGCTACTTTTGATCATGCGGATGCAATAGATAAAGGTAAAGCCACGCTACCAGAAAAGGATTATTTCACGAGTTATTATGGCAATAATACGCAGTCGCTCACCGCAAAGTACACGTATATCAATAAAGACAAAAAGAAAGATGTCTTTATCGCTTCCAGTATCATCAGTGCCGATGAATGCTCAATCCGATTTAATGGGTATATCACGTTATCAAGAGAGTTCTAATGCTCATGGGGCTGCAACGCCCCACTTGAACGCCTCCAACAGGGCAACTTTCTTAATAGCGCGCTCGCGGCCCGGTGTCATTCAGTTCCCCACGATTACCAATGCTCAGGTATGGGGTGCAGGATTGCCGCACTCACCCCCCTTCCCTACGCACCACCACGCCATTCTCATGCCGGCGAATAGACGGGATACAGGCGGCTGCCAGGGTGGCGATGACCACCGCGGCGGCGCAGGCCAGCAGCACGCCGGTAATGCCGAAGTGCAGGGTCAGCGGCCCGGCGGCCAGCTCGCCGATGGGGATAGCAACAAACGAACCGATGGCGTCCCAGGCGTAGACCCGGGCCAGCTTCTCCGGTGGGATATGGGTTTGCAGAGAGTGCGCCCACACCACGCCAAACTGCCCGAAGCCAACGCCCGCCACAAAGAAGGCCCCCATCAGCGCGGGCGTCGAGGGATGCTGGCTTAATACAACCATTGGCAGGGCGCAGAAGGCCACCAGCAGCACGCCAATATAGAGGTCGCGGCGCGGCTTCCAGCGCAGGGCGATGAGCGAGCCGACGATCAGTCCAATGCCCTGCGCGGCCAGCGCAAAGCCCCAGCCGGAGCGGCCAAACGAGGCGTCGGCGACGATGGGCCCGACAATCATCGTCACACCGCTGAAGGCCGCATTGATAATGGTAAACTGCACCACGATGCCCCATACCCAGCTGCGGGCGATGAACTCTTTCCAGCCGTCGCGCAGGTCCTGCAGGATGTTGGTCTGGCTGTCGGCGACCTGGGTTGCGCTGGCCCGGGTGAGCAGATAGAGCGGCGCGGCGCACAGGAAGCCCAGCGCGTCGACCGCCAGCCCCCAGCCCGGCCCGACCAGGCTTGTCAGAATCCCGCCCAGCGAGGCGCCGACCACCGTGCCGCCGTTAATCCCCAGCTGAATAAAAGCATTGGCTTCACGCAGGGTGTGGACCGGCACGGTCTGGGGCACCATCGCCTGCGAGGCGGGTAGCGCGATGCCGGCAGCCGCGCCGTTGACGGTCCCGAGCAGCGCCAGCAGGGCCACGGTGGCGGAGCCATCCAGCACCAGCCAGGCCACCACCGCCTGAGAGAGCGCGGCAATGACCGACGACCACACCAGCACTTTGCTGCGCGAGTAGCGGTCGGCCAGCACGCCGCCAATCAGCAAAAACGCCACGTTAAAAATGGAGCGCGCCGCCACCACCAGGCCGAGATCCCCCGCCGAACCGCCGATATCCAGCACCGCAAACGCCAGCGCGATGGGGGCGATGCCGTTACCGAGTACCGTTAACAGGCGGGCGAAAAACAGATAGCGAAACGGCGCATAGTAGAATGCCCGCCGGGCGCGGGTCGCGCTCACGGCGTCACGTCCCGATTGTTTTGCCGGGCAGCGAACAGGGCCTGGGACCCGAGCCTCTCCTTCATGAACTCTCCTGTAACGGGGTGGTGGCGCATCAATCAGCGGGTTTAGCTGCGATCCGATGCTGCGTGTTAAAAGCCCTGAATCAGGCTGGTGAGTCGTCAGAATAATGACAGGGCGAACTCCTGCTCTTCGCCATGGCGCGTAGATTCCAGGCGATCTGACAAGATAAAAACATTATGCCAATATCAATCAACATGTCACACCTCTTCTTCCGCGGCGTGTTAACGCTGCACAGACGGTGCGGCGGCGACGTCCCGTTTACCATTACGGGATGCGCTTCTCATGCCTCGCCCCACGGGTCACATTGCCTGCCTGGTTATTCCTGCTTCGCCGCCGGCGTACCGGTACGCCGGGCCGGAATTGGCTGATTTATGTTACAAAAACGGGGGTTTACTAACAATTCAGGGGTTGTCCGACTTTACGCCGGGCGCGGATGATGCAACGCTTAGAAAGGGTTTAACAATAATAAACAGCCAACATACCGTGGAGATATCATGGCTAAAACAAAAATGCTGTTGATGGGCGCACTGCTGACGCTGGCGTCATCAACCTTTGCTGCACCGCAGAGCGTAGCGCCGACGGGTATTGATGCTTACGAAATCAAGGAGTTTGTTGCCGACTTTACCCAGTTCCATATTGGCGACCGGGTACCCGCTATGTACCTGACCGACGAATACAACATCACCAAATGGCAGCTGCGTAATCTTCCGGCCCCGGAAGCCGGCGCGCGCTGGACCTATATGGGCGGGAACTACGTGCAGATCACCGACGCCGAAGGCAAAATCCTCAAGGCCTACAACGGCGATATCTTCTACCACCGTTAATCGCCCCTCCTCCACACACGCCCGCTTAGATCGGGCGTGTGCCGTTACATCCCGGATAGCGTCCACATCCCCAGAAGGCCCGGCCATTTCCCGGCCCGCGACGCGCAACGCGCCGCACCATCGGGCTTTGACAGCGCGGGCATAACACCGGCGCGGGCTGGGCGATGGTCGCTGCCTGTTGAAACGACGCCAGCGTCGGGGCGGCAATCGGGTTCAGCGGCGGGCGCGGCGGCACCTTCAGCCCCAGACAGCGGATATCCGCTTCGCACTGGGCAAGCCGGGCAAACAGCGCGGTCAGCTCGCTGTCTACCGAGTTTTTCCAGCGGTCCGTTTCCAGCGCCAGGCTCTGGAAAACGCTGAGGCTTTTCTTGATGCGCTCCTCCATCCCCTGCTGCTTAATCAGGATCTCATTCTGGCGCGTGCGCACCTGATGGTGATCCACCGCGGTCCAGGCGCTGCGATAGCTGAAGCCGCGCTCCAGCTCCTGAAGCCAGGTGTGCAGATTGGCGCTTTTAATCGGCCCAATGCCCGGCACCACGCGCACGTTCTGCTGCTTAATATCCAGCGCGGTGGTGAATCCCCAGGAGGCGAGGGTCGCGCAGTCGGTGGTGGTAATCCGCGACAGCGTGGCGCGCCGGATCTGCTGGCGCACCAGATGGTCATCAAGCTGCTTTGTGCGGCGCTCGCTGTCCCACTCCGCGGCCTGCTGGCTGAAAGCGGTGGAGAGGTGGCGGAACTGCTCCACCGCCTCGTAAATCTCCGCTTTCACTTTGATCGCCCGGCTTAGCGGTGCCGCCTGCTGGAGGGTCGCGACGCGCGCCACGATCTCGCCGCACAACTGCTGATGCCGCGCGAGGTAGCGGTCAGCACTGAATTTCACGCCGAGCGGCGTCAGGCCGAGCGCGGCCAGCGCCAGCCCATAAAACCACGGCATACCGAGATAAACACCCAGCGCGGCCAGCGGCACCAGTGCGGCGCCGACCCCACGCGCCACCGGCAGCGCACGGCGTTTCAGGCGCAGCAGGCGGGCGTTGTCCTGGGGCGGCGGTGCGGCGCTGACCGGCGGGAGCGGCACGCTGATTGCTCCCGGCAACGGAACGCCGTTTACCGCCGCCATCAGGGCCGCAAGGTCAAGCACCAGGCCGTGACGGGCATCCCGCTGTCCACCGGCCAGGTGCATGCGTGAGTAGTCGCTGTTGAGGAACAGCGGACGGCCGTAGCGGCTCTCCATGCGGCACCACGGACACTCCGTAGCGTGGCGCGCATAGTGGTGCAGCTTGTTGCGGCTGCACATGCGCAGCTCGCCTTCGAACGCCTGCATCGCGGCGACCCAGTCGGCGGCGGCAGGACGTTTGCCGACGTTCGCCGGCGAGAACGCCTCTTCAAACAGCTGATGCACGCTGGCGGGAAAGTCCTTCAGCCGGACGGTGCCGGGCGGCGGCTCCATGCCGGTCGCGCGGGCGGAGTAGGCAAAGCGAAACTCTTCGATCGCCTTCTCCAGCGGCATCTCGCCCTCCCCGGTATAGCTCCCGGAGAACGGATGACGATCCATGCACAGCAGCTGGAACAGGCAGACCGCCAGGCCGAACGCGTCGTGATCCGCGGTGCGAACGATGGCTTTGAGGGTTTTGCCCTGCAGCTCCGGGGGCGTGTACTCCGGCACGCCGACGGCGCACAGCCAGTCGCGTCCGCCCGCGTTGACCTGGAAACTGTCGGCATCGATCAGCACCACCGTCGCTTCCGGCGACACCAGAATACCGCGCTGGTTGATGTCGCCCACCACGCAGCCCTGCGCGTGAAGCTGGGCCATCACCCGGGCAACGTTCAGCGCCACGCGCACGATAAAGCGGTAGTCGGCCTTAGGAAAATGTTTTTGCCGCGAGGTGGGGGTTTGCAGCTCGTGGATCTCTTTGTGCTTGTCCACCAGCCGCATCAAAAATCCGACAAACTTTCCCTGCTTGTTCTCCACCACCTGGCAGGGGAACGCCACCGTGGGAACGCTATCGGCCAGCTGGCTGGCGACAAGGGCGCGAATTTTCGGTTCGCGCTCGGCGGCCAGGGCGTTGAGGTAGCGTTTGACCGCGTAGCCCGGCAGATTGCTGACGGAGAACACCTCCCCCTCCCCGCCTTTCCCTACCCGCTTGTCGAGGGTCAACGCCCGTCCGTTGGCGTAGAGCGGCTCGTGACTCATTTGCTCACCGCTATCACCAGGGTTTTATCGTCGTCGGTACGTTCATTGAGCCGGGGGCTGGCGAGGAACTGCGTCAGGCTACGGCTGAGCGCCAGATCGTTGCCGGTGGCCTGGGAGCTGTCCAGCGGTCGCGCCATCGGAGTAAAGAAGCCCGGCGCGGCGCGCCCGCTGGCGCTGTCGATCACCAGGCTTTCAATGCCGTCGCTGAAGGCCGCAAAGGCGCTGAAGTCGTTAGCCAGGCGGGTGAAACGCACCCGTGGCCCGGGGGCATCGGTAATAAAGAATGTGGTGGAGGCATATTCCCCGTGCTGTGGTGCACTGGCGACGCGCCACTCACCGCTGGTTTTCTCCCGGCAGACCACCGCCCCGTCACCGACGTGCGCCACCAGCACCGTTTCCGGGCTGACCATCAGCATCACCAGCGTGGCGGCGAAGTCGCGCGGGGTCAGCGCCCGTGCGCGGGCCGCCTCGTCGATGCGGGTGCGCACCTGGGCTATCCAGCCGCTAAGCGTGGCATCGTCGGGCGCAGCGGCGTGGTCTGCCAGATAGTCGCGGGCAAGCTGGCCCAGGGTATGGCACACCAGCGATGCGCCCTGCCCGCCGAAGCTTGCCGAACCGGCCCCGTCAGAGACGATAGCCACGAACCAGGGCGCGCCGTCAACGTCGTCCGTGACAAAGCAGCGGCGCGCATCCTGAAGACGCGTCCCGCTGCGCAGATGTGAACTGCCGATGGCAGAGGCCGAGGCGTAGCACCATTTCATCGGCTTAACCGGCCACGGCCCAGCCGTCCGGCGCGGTAGGGTTCTCAAGCGGCACTTGCTCGCCCGGATTGGAGCGCGACATGGCGCTCAGGGAGTTGGACAACCACTGGAAGAACTCGCTGAACTGCAAGCCCTTAAGCTTGAGCGGATGGCGCACGGCAATCTGGGAGAGCGTTGACATGTCGGCATTTTCGACGCCCACGGCGTAGAACATGAACGACTTCGCCGCTTCGCCCTCGCGCACCAGCTGCGCTGCGCGCTGCCAGCTGTCGGTCGGCGCACCGTCGGTGATGAGAAACACCCACGGCCGGTAGAAGCTGACGCCGTTGGCGCGGTAGCGCTCTTTGCGCTCGCTCAGCATCTGCAGCGCAGTTTCGATCGCTTCGCCCATCGGCGTGTTGCCCTGGGTTTCCAGATGCGGAGGGAAGAACTGGGTGGCACTGGTGAAATCCACTTCGGTTTTCACCGGGCCGAAGGTCACGATGGCAAACTCCACGCGCTTCGCCGCGAGGCTGTCGCTCTGGATCTCCTCCTGGAGGTGCAGCAGCCCCTGGTTCAGCTGCTCCATCGGCGCGCCGGTCATCGAGGCCGACACGTCCAGCAGCAGAATGCAGGGGCAGCGCGCCTGCGGATTATCAAGAAACTCGGCGTCCGCGAACGGCTGTTGCGTAAAGTCTGTCATTTACCCTCCCAATGGATCGTTAGCATGTACCGCTTTCGCAACCGGAGCTGCGTCGGTATGGCGTCTACGCTGGCGCGACAAATCGCCTTCGTATCACGCGAAGCCGTTATCGTTTATGGCGCAAACCCCATGGATATACCAATTGAGCGCGGCGTTATCAACCACTCACTGAATCCGCAGCCATAATTTGCATTAAGGCGACAAGTTTCTGTGATTTCAGGTATTTTCACTGCCTGTTAGCGACACTTAACCTAAATTCATTTGGACGGATTTATCTCCTCTCGCCAGCGCGGCTTGTGGGTTTACGTATTGGCGTTAACACTGAAAGAGAAGCAGACAAACAAGGAGTTAACGTGGAGATTCGACCCTGGCAGGAGAGCGACCGCCCTTTTCTGCGCACCCTCTATTTACACGCCCGACGCGAAGCCTGGCCCTGGCTCGACGGCAGCGACTGGCAGCTGGAGGATTTTGACGCGGCAACGCGCAACGAGCGGATTTACGTCGCGCTGGAAAACGGCCACCGCGTCGGTTTTGCCTCCCTCGACCAGAACGGGAATTTCCTGCACAACCTGTTCATTGACCCGGCGTGTCAGGGGCACGGCATCGGCAGCGCGCTACTGGAGCACGTTCAGAAGCAGTTCACCGGCACCGGAGCGCTGAAGTGCCTGGCGAGAAACCAGCGTGCGCTGGCGTTTTACCAGCGGCACGGCTGGCACAGCGAAGCCACGGGCGATTCCCCGGACGGCGAGTATGTGCTGATGCACTACCGGCTGGGGTGAGCCCCGCGCATAAAAAAGGCCAGAGTTGCCTCTGGCCGTAACAGGAGAAGGGGATCAGCAGCAGGCTCAGGAGAGCGCTTCCGCCTGGGCTGGCTCGGCGCGGGCGCGCCAGAGCACAGTCCAGCGGTGAATCGACGACACCATGATCGCCAGCCCCAGCGCCACCATAATGATGGAGATGGTGCCGTTAAAGACGTTAAATCCCTTCGCCGCGCTGTTGAAATACACGTTCTTCACCATCCAGTACGCGGCGTAGTTGACGGTAACGTACAGGTAGGAGAGCGGCACCAGGCAGGTCAGCACGTACCAGCGTTTTTTCCCGAGGCGCAGAATGATGGTGGCACCGATCATCAGGCCGATGGACGCCATCAGCTGGTTCGAGACGCCGAACAGCGCCCACACCGAGTTGATGTCACCCGAGTTAAGCAGATAGCCCCACAGCAGGCAGGCGACGATGCTGCAACCAATCGCGCCCGGCATCCAGTTCGTGCGCTTGAGCGGTGCCCAGAGATCGCCGAAGAAGTCCTGGAGCAGGTAGCGCGCCACGCGGGTGCCGGAGTCCACGGCGGTCAAAATAAACACCGCTTCAAACATCACCACAAACTGGAAGAAGTAGGACGCAAGATGGCTGAACCACGGGATGCGGGTGAAGATGTCCGCCATGCCCACCGCCAGCGTGACCGCACCGCCGGTACGGCCGTACAGATCCAGACCGATCTCCTCGCTCAGCTTCGGCAGGTTGACCACGTCCATTCCCAGCCCGGCAAACACCTGCGGAGCGGAGTTGATGGCGAAGTAGTCCGCCGGATGCAGCGCGGTGGCGGCAATAAGCGCCATCACGCCCACCACGCACTCCGCACACATAGCGCCAAACGCGACCGGCAGAATGTCGTTCCATTTGTCGATCTGCTTCGGCGTGGTGCCGGAACCGATAAACGCATGGAAGCCTGAAATGGCCCCGCAGGCGATGGTAATAGAGATAAACGGCCACACCGGGCCGGCCAGCACCGGGCCGTTACCGTGAATAAACCCGGTCACCGCCGGGAACTGAATTTCCGGGTTGATGAACACCACGCCAATCACCAGCGCGCCAAACACGCCGATTTTCATAAAGCTCGACAGGTAGCCGCGCGGCGTCAGCAGCATCCACACCGGCAGCGCGGTGGCGAAGAAGGCGTAGAACGGCAGCAGCAGGCTTACGGTGGAGGCTTGCAGGCTCAGCCACTGGCCGAACACCGATGCCTGAATCGACGGACCGGCAATCACGCAGGCGAAAATCACCAGGATACCCACCCAGGTGGCACCGCGCATGCTGCCGGTAAAGCGCTCCCACAGCCCAACGCCGATGGCCACCGGAATGGTCATAAACACCGCGAAGGTACCCCAGGGGTTACGCTCCAGGGCATGCACCACCACCATCGACAGGCCCGCCATGGTGATGGTGATAATGAACAGCATCGCCAGCCCGGTACACCACCCGGCCACCGCGCCGAGTTCCGATTTGGCGACTTCGGACAGCGATTTGCCCTGATGCTTCATGGAGGCGAACAGCACCACGGTATCGTGTACCGCTCCGCCCACCACGCAGCCCACCAGCAGCCAGAGAAAACCGGGGAAGTAGCCGTACTGCGCGGCCAGCACCGGGCCAACCAGCGGACCGGCAGCGGCGATAGCGGCAAAATGGCTACCGAAATTCACCCATTTTTTTGTCGGGACGTAGTCTTTACCGTCCTCGTAGACGTGCGACGGGGTAACCTCGCTGTCATCGGCGTTCAGCACTTTACGCACGAAAAACACGCCGTAGAGGCGATAGCAGATGGCGAGGATACACAGGGTCGCTATTACAAACGTCAGTGCGTGTGACATAGCTTAATGCTCCAGAGAGAAGAAAAATCGCGTCATCCTGGCATGGCTGCGTCACACGAGCGGGGAGTAACTGGCCGAGCGGTCACATAGCGGCGTGAGTGGTTAAAAAACGCCGCCCAGCGGCGGCGTAATCGCTGAGGAGGCTTACAGACCCAGCGCCTCTTTGAGGCCCTTGAGGTAGCGGCGGCTGACCGGGATGCGCTGCCCGCCGCGCAGCAGCAGTACGGCCTGGCCGCTCTCTTCAAAGCGGATCTCATTGAGGTGCGCCAGATTCACCAGGTACTGCCGGTGGCAGCGCAGCAGCGGCGTCCGGGTTTCAAGCGTGCGCAGCGTCAGTTCGGTAAAGCCCTCCTGCCCGCTCAGGCTGGTGACGTAGACGCCGCTCAGCCGGCTGCTGACGAAGGCCACCTCCTCAAGCGGCAGCAGCCAGATCCGGCTGTGTCCGGTGCAGGGCAGGTATTTCAGATGCTGTTCGCCCTCGCGCAGCAGCGACACATCCTGCGGGGTGCGCTCGCTTCGCAGACGCGTCAGGGTTTTCTCCAGCCGCGCCGCCTCAATGGGCTTTAACAAATAATCGAACGCATGCTCCTCAAACGCCTTTACCGCGTACTCGTCATAGGCGGTGAGAAACACAATGCCGGGCCGGTGACGCGGGTCGAGCATGCCGACCATCTCCAGCCCCGAGATGCGCGGCATCTGAATGTCGAGAAACAGCACGTCAGGCGCCAGACGGTGGACGGCGCTGAGGGCCTCCACCGCGTTGGCGCACTCGCCGACAATCTCAACGTCCGCGTGCGCCGCCAGCAGCACGCGCAGGTTCTCACGCGCCAGCGGCTCGTCATCGACCAGCAGCACTTTTAACATGGGGCCTCCACTTTCGGTAATGCCAGCGTAATGCGAGTAAAACGCGCCGGTTCGCAGCGTATCGTCATGGCGCAGCGTTCGCCGAAGCGGGCGCGTAGCCGTTTCTCCACCAGGCTCATGCCCAGCCCACCACCGGTGGAAGCCGGCTGGTACAGGCCGGCGTTGTCTTCGATTTCGATCACCAGCTGCTCCTCGTCGCAGTGGGCGCGCAGGGTGATTTTCCCGGTTTCCAGCATCTGCGATGTGCCGTGTTTGATGGCGTTCTCCACGATCGGCTGAAGGGTAAACGCCGGCAGGCAGAGATGGCCCAGCGCCGCCGGCAGAGCAAGATCCACCTGAAGATGCGACTGAAAGCGCGCCTTCTCAATTTGCAGGTAGGCGTTGACGTGCTCGATCTCGTCGGCGAGGGTCACCACCTCCGAGGGGCGCTTCAGGTTTTTGCGAAAGAACGTCGAGAGATACTGCACCAGCTGGCCCGCCTGATCGCTGTCGCGGCGGATCACCGCCATCAGCGTATTGAGCGCGTTAAACAGGAAGTGCGGATTGACCTGGGCGTGCAGCAGTTTGATTTCCGACTGGGTGAGCAGGGCTTTCTGCCGCTCATATTGCCCGGCGAGGATCTGCGCCGACAGCAGTTGGGCGATGCCCTCCCCCAGCGTGCGGTTGATGGAGCTGAACAGACGGTTGCGGGCCTCATACAGCTTGATGGAGCCAATGACGCGCTGGTTCTCGCCGTACAGCGGGATCACCAGCGTCGAACCGAGCTTGCAGTGCGGGTGCAGTGAGCAGCGGTACGGCACTTCATTGCCGTCGGCATAGACCACCTCCCCGGTTTGCAGGGCGCGCAGCGTGTAGTCTGAGGCGATGGGCCGCCCCGGCAGATGGTGATCGTCGCCGATGCCGGTAAACGCCAGCAGCTTGTCGCAGTCGGTGATGGCCACCGCGCCGACGTTGAGCGCTTTCCAGATCACCTCCGCCACCCGGGCGCTGTTCTCTTCGTTAAAGCCGAGCCGCAGTATCCCTTCGGTGGAGGCGGCGACCTTCAGCGCGGTCGCGGAAAACGCCGAGGTATATTTTTCAAACATGGCGCGCTTATCGAGCAGAATACGCATAAACAGCGCCGCGCCGACGGTATTGGTGACGATCATCGGTGCGGCAATGCTTTCCACCAGCAGCAACGCCTCATGCCAGGGCCGGGCGATAAGCAGAATAATCGCCATCTGCACCAGTTCGGCGATAAAGGTGACGATACCCGCGGTGAACGGGTCGAACAGCCGGTCGCTGCGCCCCCGCCGCAACAGCAGGCTGTGCACCAGGCCACCAAGCAGCCCTTCCACAATGGTCGAAACCATACAGCTTACGGCGGTCATCCCGCCCAGGGCGTAGCGGTGCAGCCCGCCGGTCAACCCCACCAGACCGCCGACTACCGGCCCGCCCAGCAGGCCGCCCATCACCGCGCCAATGGCCCGAGTGTTGGCGATGGAGTCATCAATGTGCAGCCCGAAATAGGTGCCGAGAATGCAGAAGATAGAGAACGTGACATAGCACAGCAGCTTGTGCGGCAGGCGCACCGAGACCTGCATCAGCGGAATAAACAGCCGCGTTTTGCTCATCAGCCAGGCGATGACCAAAAACACGCACATCTGCTGTAGCAGCAACAACACCAGCGTAAACTCGTACATATCGACACCGCGCGGGAGTGAAAAGCGCGTACGATACGCAGCGTCAGGTGGGCTTTCCTTGAAGATGCACAAAAAAGTGTCGAATGCGCGGCGCGAAATGCGCAGTTCGGAATCAACTTAACAGATATAAAAAAACCCGGCCCACAAGGAGGACCGGGTTTGTCTGCAACCCGCGAACCGGGCTTAGGATCAGACCGCGCGGAAGGCGATCTCACCGGGGATAACTTCCCCCTGCCAGTAGAGCTGAGCGGCGACGCGGCCTGCCAGCTGGCGGTAGATCGCCGTGAACTCGCTGTCCGGACGGTGCACCACGGTGGGGGTACCGGCATCGAGATCTTCACGCAGCTGAATGTGCAGCGGCAGCTGACCAAGCAACGTGGTGTGGTACTGCTGCGCCAGCTTCTCGGCACCGCCCGTGCCGAAAATCGGCTCGTGGAAACCGCAGTTGCTGCAGATGTGCATGCTCATGTTTTCCACCACGCCCAGCACCGGGACTTCCACCTTCTCGAACATCACCATGCCTTTGCGGGCGTCAATCAGGGCGATGTCCTGCGGGGTGGTGACCACCACCGCGCCGGTAACCGGGATGTTCTGCGCCAGCGTCAGCTGGATGTCGCCGGTGCCCGGCGGCATGTCGAGCACCAGGTAATCCAGATCCGGCCACATGGTTTCCTGCAGCAGCTGGAGCAGGGCTTTGCTGGCCATCGGGCCGCGCCACACCATGGCGTTATCATCGGTAACCAGATAACCAATGGAGTTGGTTGCAAGACCGTGCACCTCGATTGGCGCCATCCGCGTGCCGTCTGGTGAAGTCGGACGCTGGTTTTCGGTGCCAAGCATGGTCGGAATTGACGGGCCGTAGATATCCGCATCGAGGATACCGACCTTCGCGCCTTCCGCAGCCAGGGCCAGCGCCAGGTTTACCGCCGTGGAGGATTTCCCGACCCCGCCTTTACCGGAGCTGACGGCGATGATGTTTTTCACGCCGTTGACGCCGGGCTGGTTCTTCACGCGCTTCAGGGTGGCGATACTGTGCGACAGCTTCCAGTCAATCGCGCTCGCCCCGGTGATGCGCAGCAGATCGGCGCTGCACTGCTCTTTAAGTTCTTCGAACGCGGTGCGCCAGGCAAACGGCATCACCAGTTCAATGTGGATGGTGTCGTCCATCCAGGCGACGTGGTGCAGCGCTTTCAGCGCGGTGAGGTTGTGCTTAAGCGTTGGGTGCTGAAAATTTGCCAGTGTACCGGCGACCATGGCGCGCAGGGCTTCCGGGGATCTGGCCTGGGATTGCGAACTCATCCCGACTCCTTTGTTGTTCTGATGTTAAAAAATTGAAGTCTGAGAATCATACCAGAGTCGGGGGGCGTTAGACGACATTAAACGCCCGGCGTGCTTTGGCGGGATGTGCTCTGAACCCCGGCGCAGCGGGCTGTCAGGGGGCAATAAACTCAACCGAATATCTGCGCAGCGCCCCGCCGGGTTTCATCAGGATGTACTCCGCGGCCCAGGTTTTCCCCGATTCATAGTTGCGGTTCGGCAGGCACGCCCGGTAAGCCGGCAACATAATCGCGTGCCGCTCAGGATTCATTTCCTCGATGGGATAAATAGCGTACTGGGTAAACGCATCGCCCGGCTCGGCATCACGGGTATAGAGGCAGACATCACCCTTAACGATATTTATATTACCGGTGCGATCGAATGTCGCGCGATCCTGAGTACACCCGGTCACGCTAAAAAGCGCCAGCAGGGAAACCGCTAATAACCTTTTCATATTTGGCAACCACGCTTTTTTTATCCGAGAATGAGAATGACCCGAGGTATTTTTTATAGATAGCCCATTGCTGAAGGGTCGTCTGCATCAGTAGCCAGTAATCAGCGATAATGCATGCCTGTTGCTCGAGAGGATAAGCGTGCAAAGGCAGATTATCGAGATCGTAATAGTAACTTCTGAAGCCAGAAAACATTCCGCGTGTCCTCACGGCGTAACCATGCTGGTGCTGCCAGACGTGCATCATTTCATGAATAAATAAATGTTTTGCGTTCAACGATGATACTGAAAAGTCTGGGTGATAATCATTAATGAAATATATATTACCGTCCGGCGCCATTGCCGTATTGGAGTTCTGCAAACCGAACGGCAAGTAACTCCCTCTGAAGAGCGTGACCGCACGGTAATTAATTGACTGCCCAAATGCCTGTTGCCCGAGACGTATCTCGCCCTGGGTTAATGCCCTTGAATACATTGATTTGCCCTGCTCAGTGCGGCGACATACCGTCACGCCATTTTGAGTCGGTCGGGTTCGGGAATACATTTTTTATCGCTGTGTTCGCTATAAATTCAGAATGCCGCGTGTTTTTTGATTAACGCTCAGAGAGACCCTAACCCCCCCTTCTGACGCCTTCGTGTCAGCGCATGCGTCCCGATCGACTTTTTCCCGGCTTTTACCGCCTCGCGGTACTCAACACGGGTGGATTCGGGTACTATTACCCCCCCCATTTGCCACAGAAGACGTAATACTCACTATGACTCAAGTCGCGAAAAAGATTCTGGTAACGTGCGCACTGCCGTACGCCAACGGCTCCATCCACTTAGGCCACATGCTGGAGCACATCCAGGCTGATGTCTGGGTCCGTTACCAGCGAATGCGCGGCCACCAGGTCAATTTCATCTGCGCGGATGACGCCCACGGTACGCCGATCATGCTGAAAGCCCAGCAGCTCGGTATCACCCCGGAGCAGATGATCGGTGAGATGAGTCAGGAGCATCAGACCGATTTCGCGGGCTTTGACATCAGCTACGACAACTACCATTCGACGCACAGCGACGAAAACCGCGAGCTGTCTGAGCTGATCTACACCCGTCTGAAAGAGAACGGTTTTATTAAAAACCGCACCATCTCTCAGCTCTACGATCCGGAAAAAGGTATGTTCCTGCCGGACCGTTTCGTCAAAGGCACCTGCCCGAAATGTAAATCACCGGATCAGTACGGCGATAACTGCGAAGTGTGCGGCGCGACCTACAGCCCGACCGAGCTAATCGAGCCGAAATCGGTGGTGTCCGGTGCCACGCCGGTAATGCGCGACTCCGAACACTTCTTCTTCGACCTGCCGTCCTTCAGCGCCATGCTGCAGGCCTGGACGCGCAGCGGCGCGTTGCAGGAGCAGGTCGCGAATAAAATGCAGGAGTGGTTCGAGTCCGGGCTGCAGCAGTGGGACATCTCCCGCGATGCGCCTTACTTCGGCTTTGAAATTCCTGACGCGCCGGGTAAATACTTCTACGTCTGGCTGGACGCGCCGATTGGCTACATGGGCTCGTTCAAAAACCTGTGCGACAAGCGCGGCGACACCGAGAGCTTCGACCTGTACTGGAAGAAAGACTCCGACGCCGAGCTGTATCACTTTATCGGCAAGGACATCGTCTACTTCCACAGCCTGTTCTGGCCGGCCATGCTGGAAGGCAGCGGTTTCCGCAAGCCAACTAACCTGTTTGTTCACGGCTACGTGACGGTGAACGGCGCGAAGATGTCCAAATCGCGCGGCACCTTTATCAAAGCCAGCACCTGGCTCAATCACTTCGACGCCGACAGCCTGCGCTACTACTACACCGCCAAGCTCTCGTCGCGCATCGACGATATCGACCTTAACCTGGAAGATTTCGTGCAGCGCGTGAACGCCGACATCGTCAACAAAGTGGTGAACCTGGCGTCGCGCAACGCGGGCTTCATCGCCAAACGTTTTGACGGCGAACTCGCCGCTGAACTCGCCGACCCGGCGCTGTACCAGACCTTTACCGATGCGGCAGCCTCCATCGGCGACGCCTGGGAGAGCCGCGAGTTTGGCAAAGCGGTGCGTGAAATCATGGCGCTTGCCGACGTGGCGAACCGCTACGTGGACGAGAAAGCCCCGTGGGTGGTGGCGAAGCAGGAAGGCCGCGATGCCGAGCTGCAGGCTATCTGCACCATGGGCCTGAATATGTTCCGCGTGCTGATGACCTGGCTGAAGCCGGTGCTGCCGCAGCTGGCTGCCCGCGCCGAAGCGTTCCTCAACACCGAACTGAGCTGGGATGCTATCCAGCAGCCGCTGCTCGGCCACAAGGTCAACACCTTCAAGGCGCTCTACAACCGTATCGACATGAAGCAGGTCGACTCCCTGGTCGAGGCGTCTAAAGAGGAAGTGAAGGCCGCTGCGGCACCGGCGACCGGTCCGCTGGCGGACGATCCGATTCAGGACACCATCAGCTTTGATGACTTCGCCAAAATCGATCTGCGCGTGGCGCTGATTGAAAACGCCGAGTTCGTTGACGGCTCCGACAAGCTGCTGCGTTTAACGTTGGATCTCGGCGGCGAGAAGCGCAACGTGTTCTCCGGCATCCGCTCCGCCTATCCGGAGCCGCAGGCGCTGATTGGCCGCCTGACGGTGATGGTAGCGAACCTCGCACCGCGTAAGATGCGCTTTGGTATCTCGGAAGGCATGGTGATGGCCGCCGGCCCCGGCGGGAAGGATATCTTCCTGCTGAGCCCGGACAGCGGCGCGCAGCCAGGTCAGCAGGTCAAATAAGCAAAACGCCCTCGCATGAGGGCGTTTTTTTACGTCGCGGTCCGGCGCGGCTGGCTACACGCCAGCGCTTTTCACGTTATGACGCGCCGCCAGCCCGCGCAGGAAGTAGCGCAGGACCTGGTCGCCGCATTCACGGAAGTTTTTATGGTCCGGGGCGCGCATCATGGCGGTGATCTCCGGCATTGAGACGCGGAACTGCTGCTCGGTGAGGATGGCCAGGATGTCGTCGGTTTTCAGGGAGAACGCAATGCGCAGCTTTTTCAGCACGATGTTGTTATTGATGCGGCGCTCGGCGGTCAGCGGCGCAGCGCCTTCGTCCCGACCACGTTTGTCGTAGATCAGTCCGTTGAGAAAACTTGAAAGAATGATATCGGGGCAACGCTGGAAGCCCTCTTCCTCTTCTTTCTTCATCCAGATATCGATCTGCGCAGGCGTCGCCTCAACCTCGGCAAGCGCCAGAATGCGCACCAGACCCTGGTTGTTGGTTTTGAGGGTGTAGCGCAGGCTACGTAAAATATCGTTATTCAGCATGGCGTCTTAAGTTTTATCATTGCGGTCGCGCAGTGTATCACTTTCAGCGTCGCCATGCCGTGTGAGATTCAGCACAAAACCCGCGCGAGGCTTCCAGTGACGATATATCGCGGCTACATTTAACGGGGAACCAGTAAGGTCAGAGAGAAGAGATGACATTTTACACAATTGGGGAAGTGGCAGAGTTGTGCAATGTCAACCCGGTAACGCTGCGTGCCTGGCAACGGCGTTATGGATTACTCAAACCTCAGCGTACCGACGGTGGGCATCGCCTCTTTACCGAGGAGGATATCGAGCGCATTCATCAGATTAAGCGCTGGATAGAGGGCGGTGTTCAGGTCAGCAAAGTGAAAGCGCTGCTCAATGAAGAGGCCGATGACCAGCAAAGCGGCTGGCACGATCATCAGGCGGTGCTGATGCAGCAGCTCCAGCTGGGCAACCCGGCGGTACTGCGCAGCTGGCTTGCGGAGATCTGCCAGCAGCATGACGCCCAGGCGCTGGTGAAACACCTGTTTGTGCCGCTGCGTCGCCGTCTGCACGGCCAGCAAAGCGCGCTGGCCAGCATGCTGAGCCTGCTTGACGGGGCGCTGATTGCCCATGTCGCCATCAGCCTCGCGCTGGCACGCCGGAAAGCCGGGCGCGATGCGCTACTCGTCGGCTGGAACAGCGGCGATGCGACGCGGCTGTGGCTCGAAGCCTGGGTGGCGTTAGAACAGGGCTGGCGCTGCGATGTACTGGCGCATCCGCTCGTCCAGCTGCGCCCGGAGCTGTTTCCGGGTCAGACGCTGCTGGTGTGGTGCGGCGAGGAGCCCACCGCGCTGCAGAAAAATCAGATCCTCGCCTGGCAGCAGGAAGGCCTGCCGGTCAGCCTGCTGGGTTAAACGGGTGCATTTGTACACCGGTTACCCGTATAATCCCCCGACTGAATAAGGAGCACACCATGAAATTAACGAAAGTCGCCGTGGTAACGGGCATGCTGGTGATGGCAATCGGCGGTATCGGCGGCGTCATGCTGGCGGGCTACACCGTTATCTTACATGCCGGGTCATAAGCCGCAGTAACCGTTCAAACCCCCGATCGACAATAATGGCCAGCAGGGCCACCAGCAGCGCCCCCTGCATCACATAGGCGGTGTTAAAGCCGCTCAGACCGATAATAATCGGCGTGCCGAGGGTGCTGGCGCCCACCGTTGAGGCGATGGTCGCGGTGCCAATGTTAATGATCACCGAGGTCCGTACCCCCGCCAGAATCACCGGTGCCGCCAGCGGAAGCTCCACTTTATAGAGCTGCTGCCAGCGGCTCATACCTATCCCGGTCGCCACCTCTTTTGCCCCCTCCGGCACCGCGCTCAGCCCGGCCAGCGTCCCCTGCACTACCGGCAGGAGACCATACAGCGTCAGCGCAATCAGCGCCGGCTCACGGCCAAACCCCATCACCGGCACCGCCACTGCCAGCACCGCCACCGGCGGGAAGGTTTGCCCGGCTGCCACCACGGTTTCCACCAGGGTGCGAAACTCGCGGCCCCAGGGACGGGTTACGACGATCCCAAGCCCCACGCCGATCGCGACCGCCGCCACGCTCGAGATCGCCACCAGCCACAGGTGCGCCAGCGCCAGGTTGATGAAGGTTTCCTGAAGGTAGACCGGGCGCGGCTGCTGGGGAAACAGCCAGTGAAACAGCGCCTCGCTGTGCGGCATCGCCACCAGCAGGCCGATAAACACCGCCGCCAGCCACAGGAGCGGATCACGGAGCAGGCGCACGGTTCGCCTCCGGCATATTCTCCAGCAGATCCCGGAAGTGCAGGACGCCGCACGCCTCACCCTCTCCGGTCACCACCGGCAGGCGATCGCACTGGCGCTCAACGAAGTGCGACAGCGCTTCACGCAGCGTCAGGTGGGCGACCACCCCTTCCCCGCTCAGGCGCTCGTCGGGGCGCAGGTACTCCCCGACGGTGCGCAGCGAAAGCAGCCGCACGCCCAGCTCGCTGCGGCCAAAGAAATCGCGCACGAAGGCATTTTCCGGCTGGGTCAGCAGCTGCAGCGGCGTGCCCTGCTGCACCACGCGGCCGTTATCCATCAGCACCAGATGGTCAGCCAGCTGGAGCGCTTCGTCGATGTCGTGGGTGACCAGCACGATGGTGCGGCCCAGCAGCTGGTGTATGCGGCGCATCTCCTGCTGAAGCGCGGCGCGCGTCACCGGGTCGAGCGCGCCAAAGGGCTCATCCATCAGCAGCACCGCCGGGTCCGCCGCCAGGGCACGGGCCACGCCGACGCGCTGCTGTTGCCCGCCGGAGAGCTCATGGGGATAGCGCCCGCGAAACTGCGCCGGGTCGAGGCCCAGCAGAGCCAGCAGCTCGTCGATGCGCGCCGCGATGCGCGCTTTCGGCCACTTCAGCAGCGCCGGCACGGTGGCGATATTCTGCGCCACCGTCCAGTGGGGAAACAGCCCGATGGACTGAATGGCGTAACCCATCTGACGCCGCAGCGCCTGGAGGGGATAGTCGCGGATCGGTTTTCCCGAGAGCAGGATGCGCCCGCTGCCATGCTCTACCAGCCGGTTAATCATTTTCAGCGTGGTGGATTTCCCGGAGCCGGAGGTGCCGATAAGCACGGTGAACGCCCCTTCGTTGAAGCGCAGCGAGACGTTATCCACCGCGGCTCTGCCGCCATAGACCTTACTCACCTGGTCAAACTCAATCATGGTGTTTTGCCTCCAGCGCGGCGATAACAAGGTTGAAGAGTGCGTCCATCGCCACGGCCAGGGCGATCACCGGGATCACCCCCAGCAGCACCAGATCCAGCGCGCTGCTGAGCAGCCCCTGGAATACCAGCGCGCCAAATCCGCCGGCGCCGATAAGCGCGGCAATCGCCGCCATCCCCACGGTCTGGATCGCCACCACCCGCAGGCTGCGCAGCAGCACGGGCAGCGCCAGCGGCACCTGGGCTTTCACGAAGATCTGGCGGCTGGACATGCCCATGGCGCGGGCGCTCTCCAGCACGTCGCGCGGTACCTGGGCCAGACCGGCCACCACGCCGCGCACCAGCGGCAGCAGCGCGTAGAGCACCAGGGCGATCAGCGCAGGGGCCAGACCGATACCGGAAATGCCCCACTGCCCCAGCAGCGGCAGCGCGCTCGCCAGCCCGGAGAGCGGCACCATCAGCAGCCCGAACAGCGCCACCGAGGGCACAGTCTGAATCACATTGAGAACGGCGAAGACCGAGGGTTGCACGCCCGGACGGCGATGACACCACAGGCCGAGGGTTATCCCGATGAGGAGCGCCGGGATCAGCGTCCCGAACAGCAGGGTCAGATGCTGGCCGAAGGCATCGTGAAACACCTCCTGCCGGTTCGCATACTCTTTCAGCAGCGACAGGGAATCAAACCAGCCGGCGAGCAGCATCGCCACCGGGATGATTAACAGCTGTAAATGGAGGAGGACCCGCCCCAGTCCCGAGGAGATAAGGCGCTGTGCCGCATCGCTGAACATCAGCAGCGTCAGGGCCAGCAGCAGCCACTGCCCGCTGCCCACCGACGCGCGCGCCACGGGGCCGCTGGTGGCAATAAGCTGCTGGGCGGCATGGCCGCTCCACCACAGCAACAGCGCAAACAGGGCTTCGCTCACCAACAGCGTGGCGGCCAGCGGCCAGCGTCCCGGAAGAAACGCCAGCGCAGCCAGAACCGCCCACAGCAGCGCCGGCTGCCAGAGGGCAGCCGGCGCGATGTCGGTCAGGGGCTGCGGTATGCCGGACACCAGCCGGTTAGGTGCAAGCGTAATAAAGGGCAACAGGGTAGCTGCTGCCATGACGATCAGCAGCAGCAACAGCACCCGGTTATAACAACGTATCGGCACGCAAAAATCCTTTGGCTTACTTCACAAACCCTTTCTGCTTCAGGTAGTCGCTCGCCACTTTCTTCGCATCCAGCCCCTCAACGGCGATGCTGGCGTTCAGTTTTTGCAGGGTTTGCTCATCCAGGCTGGCAAACACCGGCTTCAGCCAGCTCTCCATCTCCGGGTACTGTTTGAGTACCGCTTCACGCACCACCGGCGTCGGGGCGTAGATAGGCTGCACGCCTTTCGGGTCGGTCAGGGTTTGCAGACCCAGCGCTGCAACCGGGCCGTCAGTGCCGTAGGCCATCGCGGCGTTTACCCCGGAGGTCTGCTGGGCGGCGGCCTTAATGGTTACGGCGGTATCCCCACCGGCCAGGGAGAGCATCTGGTCCTGACTGAGCGTAAAACCGTAGGCTTTTTCGAAGGCCGGTAGCGCATCGGCGCGTTCGATAAACTCCGCAGAGGCCGCCAGTTTGAATTCACCGCCCTCTTTCAGGTAGCGGCCGAGATCCTCAAGCGAGGCGAGTTTGTTTTTCTGCGCCAGGTCCTGACGCACGGCTATGGTCCAGGTATTGTTTGCCGGGGCTGGCGTCAGCCACACCAGCTTGTTCTGCTGCGCGTCGAGCTGCTTCACTTTCTCATAGCCCTGCTGCGCGTTTTTCCAGGCAGGATCGTTCTCCAGCTTAAAGAAGAACGCGCCGTTGCCGGTGTATTCCGGATAGATATCCAGTTCGCCGGAGGTGATCGCCCCGCGAACTACCGGCGTGGTGCCGAGCTGCACTTTATTGACGGTTTTGACGTCGTGGCTCTCCAGCACCTGAAGAATGATGTTGCCCAGCAGCGCCCCTTCGGTATCGATTTTCGAGCCCACTTTCACCGGATCGGCGGCCTGCGCGACGCCCACCACCATCAGCCCCGCAAACAGCGGCGCAAGTTTCCACACTGGCATTGTCATGCTCGTTCCTCATTATTTTCCGGCCCGGTTCATGGGCTTACGAAAAAAGCGTAGTCGATATCTTTGCGACGCGCCTCGCTAATTCAACGGGATGTGCTATGTAGCGCTACGGAAGGGAGTGGGTGCGGGGAAAAAGAGAGAAAAAAGGGCCGGTTCCCCGGCCCTGTAGCATTTACGCAGCGATGCGCTATTTCAGCACAAACTCACCCTGCTTCACGCGGGCGGAGTCCAGGCCGATAAACACGTTGAAGGTGCCCGGCTCCGCGTCGTATTTCATACGCTGGTTCCAGAATTTCAGCGCGTCGACGTCAATCGGGAAGCTGACGGTCTGGGTTTCACCCGGTTTCAGCATCACTTTATCGAAGCCGCGCAGCTGCTTCACCGGACGGCTCACCGAGGCGGTCACGTCCTGGAGATACATCTGCACCACCGTCGCACCGGCACGTTTCCCGGTGTTGGTCACCTCTACGCTGGCGGTCAGCGTCCCGTCACGGGTCATCTCCGGTGCGGAGAGCTTCACGTCCGAGACGGTGAAAGTGGTGTAGCTCAGGCCATAGCCGAAGGGATAGAGCGGCCCGTTGGCTTCGTCAAAGTAGCGCGAGGTGTACTTGTTAGGCTTCTCCGGATTGTACGGACGCCCGGTGTTGAGATGGCTGTAGTAGACCGGAATCTGTCCCACCGAGCGCGGGAAGGAGATCGGCAGCTTGCCCGACGGGTTGTGATCGCCAAACAGCACGTCGGCGATGGCGTTACCGCCTTCCGTACCGGCATACCAGGTCTCCAGCAGCGCGTCGGCTTGCTGATCCTCTTTCACCAGCGCCAGCGGACGACCGTTCATCAGCACCAGCACCAGCGGTTTACCGGTGGCTTTCAGCGCGGCGATGAGATCGCGCTGGCTCTGGGGCAGAATGAGATCGGTACGGCTGGAGGCTTCGTGGGCCATGCCCTGCGCTTCCCCTACCGCCGCGACAATCACGTCGGCGTTTTTCGCCGCGGCGACCGCCTCGTCAATCATCGCCTGCGGGGTGCGCTTATCCACTACCACCGCCGGCTCGTACTTGTTAAGGAAATCGACGATGCCTTTATCGTCGGTGACGTTAGCGCCCTTCGCATAAACGATTTTAGCGTTATCGCCGACGGCGTTTTTAATGCCGGTCAGCAGGGTGACCGACTGATCCGTTACCCCGGCCGCCGACCAGCTACCCATCATGTCGCGCTTGCTGTCGGCCAGCGGGCCGACCACGGCGATGGTGCCAGATTTCTTCAGCGGCAGCGTGTTGAGACGGTTCTTCAGCAGCACCAGGCTTTCACGCGCGACGCTGCGCGCCTCTTCACGGTGCAGACGGCTCTCGGCGTTGGTGTCCTGCGGGTCGCTCTCTTTCGGTCCGAGATGGCTGTACGGATCGTTGAACAGGCCCATGTCGTATTTAACGTTCAGCACGTGGCGCGCTGCGTCATCCAGCTCTTCCGCGGTGACTTCACCGCTCTTCACCAGTTCAGGCAGGTACTTGCTGTAGTACTCGTCGCTCATGCTCATGTTGATGCCGGACTTGAGCGCCACGCGCACCGCGTCTTTCGGGTCGGACGCGGTACCGTGTTTGATCAGCTCTTTGATCGCCCCGTGGTCGGAGATGGTAATGCCCTTGAATCCCCAGTCGTCGCGCAGCAGCTCTTTGAGCAGCCAGGCGTCCGAGGAGGCCGGGGTGCCGTTGAGCGAGTTAAGCGCCACCATCACCCCGCCGCTGCCGGCATCCAGCGCGGCTTTGTACGGCGGCATATAGTCGTTGAACAGGCGCTGGGCGCTCATGTCCACGGTGTTGTACTCTTTCCCGCCCTCTACCGCGCCATAGGCCGCAAAGTGCTTCACGCTGGTCATCACCGAGTAGCGATCCGCCGGGCTTTTACCCTGCATCGACTCCACCATGGTTTTGCCCATGATGCTGGTGAGCCAGGTGTCCTCGCCGAAGCCTTCGGATATACGGCCCCAGCGCGGGTCGCGCGAGACGTCAACCATCGGCGCCCAGGTCATGTTCAGACCATCATCGGCCGCTTCGTAGGCCGACACGCGGCCCACGGTTTTCACCGCGTCGAGATCGAAGGAGGAAGCCAGCCCGAGGCTAATCGGGAACACGGTGCGCTGGCCGTGCAGCACGTCATAGGCGAAAAACAGCGGGATTTTCAGGCGGCTGAGCTGCATCACCTGATCCTGCATGGCGCGAATGTCCTGGCGGGTGACGGTGTTAAAAATCGCCCCCACCTGGCTCTCTTTGATCATGTCGCGGATCGCCTCTTTCGGGTTATCCGGGCCGACGCTTATCAGACGCAGCTGGCCGATTTTTTCATCGACCGTCATTTTTTTCAGGAGATCCGTGACGAAGGCGTCCCGCGCTTCCGGGGTTAATGGACGATCGCCAGCGGTGTCGGACGCCATTGCTGGATGCAGCGCAAGGCTGACGGCAACACCTACAGAACAGAGCCATTTCATGTAGTAATTCTCTCGGTTAGACGGTCTGATAGTGTGAGCTGCTCGTGATGAGCATGATGTAAAGGATGCAGTGTGCCATAAGCGTAAACGGGTAAGAAGCGTCACGCCACGGCGGTTCTCTGATTTTTCCGTGATTTATCACGGCCGCTTTGCCGCGTGAGGGCTATGATTAAAGGCGATATTTTTGCCTGACCACAAGGAGTGGACATGTCCCGCACCGCACGCTCTTCGCTGATTACCGAACTCGCCCGCCTGGTGGGCAACCCGCATCTGCTTACCGATCCTGAAAAAACCGCCCGCTACCGGAAAGGCTTCCGTTCCGGCCAGGGTGACGCCGCCGCGGTGGTGTTCCCCGGTTCACTGCTGGAGCTGTGGCGGGTGCTCAACGCCTGCGTGGCGGCAGACGCCATCATTCTGATGCAGGCGGCCAACACCGGCCTGACCGAAGGCTCGACGCCCAACGGTAACGACTACGACCGTGAGATCGTTATTATCAGTACGCGTCGGCTGGATAAGCTTCAGCTGCTTGACGAGGGCAAACAGGTGCTGGCCTTCCCCGGCACCACGCTCTATCAGCTGGAGAAAGCGCTCAAGCCATTGGGCCGCGAGCCGCATTCGGTGATCGGCTCCTCGTGCATCGGGGCATCGGTGATAGGCGGCATCTGCAACAACTCCGGCGGTTCGCTGGTGCAGCGCGGCCCGGCCTATACCGAGATGGCGCTCTACGCGCGCATCGACGAGCAGGGCAAGCTGCATCTGGTTAACCATCTTGGCATCGATCTCGGCACCACCCCGGAGCAGATCCTCTCCACCCTGGACGATGACCGCCTGAAAGCCAGCCAGGTGCGGCACGACGGGCGTCTGGCCTCGGATCACGATTACGTGTCGCGGGTGCGCGACGTCGATGCCGCGACCCCGGCGCGCTTTAACGCCGACCCGGACCGTCTTTTTGAGGCCTCGGGCTGCGCCGGGAAACTGGCGGTGTTCGCAGTGCGGCTCGACACCTTCGAGGCTGAAAAGCGCCAGGAGGTGTTTTATATCGGCACCAACGATCCCGCGGTGCTGACCACCCTGCGCCGCCATATCCTCGCCAACTTTACCACCCTGCCGGTGGCCGGGGAGTATATGCACCGGGATATCTACGATATCGCCGAGCGCTACGGGAAAGACACCTTCCTGATGATCGACAAGCTCGGCACCGACAAAATGCCGTTCTTTTTTAACGTCAAAGGCCGCGCCGACGCGATGCTCGAAAAGGTGCGCGTCTTCCGGCCCAACTTCACCGACCGCGCCATGCAGAAGCTCGGCAACCTGTTTCCGAGCCACCTGCCGCCGCGTATGCGAAGCTGGCGCGAGAAGTATGAGCACCACCTGCTGCTGAAGATGGCCGGGGACGGCATCGCCGAGGCCCAGGCCTGGCTGTCGGACTATTTTAAAACCGCCGAGGGCGATTTTTTTGCCTGTACGCCGGAAGAAGGCAGCAAAGCGTTTCTGCATCGCTTCGCGGCGGCCGGGGCAGCGGTGCGCTATCACGCGGTGCATCACGACGAGGTGGAGGACATTCTCGCGCTGGATATCGCCCTGCGCCGCAACGACACGGCGTGGTTCGAACATCTCCCGCCGGAGATCGACAGCCAGCTGGTACATAAGCTCTATTACGGCCACTTTATGTGTCACGTGTTCCATCAGGATTACATCGTGAAGAAAGGGGTGGACGTGCATGCCCTGAAAGAGCAGATGCTGGCTCTGCTGCGCGAGCGCGGCGCGCAGTACCCGGCGGAGCACAACGTGGGCCACCTGTACGAGGCGCCGCCGGCGTTAACCCGTTTTTACCGGGCCAACGACCCGACCAACAGCATGAATCCCGGCATCGGCAAGACCAGCAAGCTCAAATACTGGGGCGAGGCTGCGGGCGCGCAGCAGAGCACGACGGTTAAGCCTGGAGCAGAGTAGAAAAATGCCGTGCTGACGGGCTATTCGGCGGGGCAACTCCGTACTACATTATCAGCATCTCGCCGAGGATATATTCTTCGGCACTTCCGATAATGACAGGAACCCCCGCTATGTCCGTAGTTGACGTTTTGCCGCTGGTGGATATTGAAATTCGCGAGGCTACGCTGGACGACAGCCCTGCTATCGCCAGCATCTATGCCTGGCACGTACTGCACGGACGCGCCTCGTTTGAAGAGGTACCGCCTACCGACGACGAGATGGCCGAGCGCATCCGGGAGGTGCAGGCGAAAGGGCTGCCGTGGCTGGTGGCGATGTACCGCGGGATCCTGGTCGGCTACTGCTATGCGGACAGCTATCGCCCGCGTCAGGCCTATCGCTATACCCTGGAAGAGTCCATCTATGTGGATGCCAGCATGACCGGGCGCGGCATCGGCAGCGGTCTACTGATGGCGCTGATTGCGCGCTGTGAGACGGGGCCGTGGCGACAGCTGCTGGCGGTGATCGGTGACGGGGAGAACAACCCTGCGTCGCTGCGCCTGCACAAGCAGTCTGGCTTTGTGAAAGCGGGTCAGCTGCGCAGCGTCGGGTATAAAATGGGTGCCTGGCGCGACACCATCATCATGCAGCGGCCGCTCAACGACGGCGACTGGACGCTGCCGGAGTAACAGCCGCTTCCTCTCTTACCCCGGCGCGCTCTCGATGAGAGGCGCCGGATTCATCGCACGTTACTCGACGCTCGCCATTTGCGCCGCTTTCTGGCGCTTATAGCTCAGGGCCGCGGCCGGCACCGGCGTGACCTTGCCGGTTTCAATCCAGGTACGCAGTCGGCTGGCGTCGGCAAAGTGCGTGTACTTGCCAAAGGCATCCATCACCACCAGCGCCACCGGACGATTGTTGATCAGGGTGCGCATCACCAGGCAGTGACCTGCCGCATTGGTAAAGCCGGTTTTAGTCAGCTGAATATTCCAGTTATCGCGATACACCAGATGGTTGGTATTGCGGAACGGCAGGGTATAGGCCGGGTTAGCGAAGGTCGCCATCTCTTCACGGGTGGTGCTGAGCTGGCCGATGAGCGGATACTGCTTGCTGGCAATCAGCAGGCGGGTCAGGTCGCGCGCGGTGGAGACGTTCTGAATCGACAGCCCGGTGGGCTCGACGAAACGCGTATGGGTCATGCCCAGCGCTTTCGCTTTGGCGTTCATCGCCCGAATAAAAGCGTCATACCCGCCCGGATAGTGGTGCGCGAGGCTCGCCGCCGCACGGTTTTCCGAGGACATCAGCGCCAGCAACAGCATATTTTTGCGGCTGATTTCGCTGTTCAGGCGCACGCGGGAGTAAATGCCTTTCATCTCCGGCGTATGGCTGATATCCACCTTGAGTTTTTCATCCAGCGGCAGGCTGGCGTCCAGCACCACCATCGCGGTCATCACTTTGGTGATAGACGCAATCGGACGCACCAGATCGGGATGGCTGGCGTAAATAACCTTATTGGTGTTCAGGTCGACAATCATCGCACTGCCCGAGGCGATTTCCGGCTGGGAGGCCTGCACGGCGGGTGTGGTTTTAGCAACGGCCTGCGGCATCGCGGGCACGGCCAGAAACAGGGCTAAGCTAAGCAAAGAGAAACGGATAGTTTTCGGCATGGCGGTCATTCTGTCGATTATTCATGTGCGTGATGGCGCACGCCGCATCCGTTTACGCTGTGAATAACGGAGCTGGCGCCGGCATGATACTCCGGCGTCCTGCTCTACCGCTACTGGAGAATCGTGATGAAACGCTACGCGCAGGCGCGATATAACGCACCTGCGCGTCATTCAGAATAGACGATATCCGTAACCCCACAAAATAACCGTCAGCGCCAGCAGCACCTCAAGCAGCAGCACGCCAATCGCCAGGGTTGAACTGGAGAAGCTCAGCCCCTCTTCACGGTCGATATTGAGGAAGGTCGGGATGCCGAGATAGAGCAGATAGCCGGTGTAGAACAGCGCCACGGTACCCACCAGCGCACACAGCCACACCAACGGCCAGAGCGCCACGACCCCACTTAAAAACAGCGGCGTGGCAACGTAGCCGGCGAAGACCATACAGCGTGCCAGGGTTGGCCGCTGCGGATAGCCGCGTGCCATCCACCAGATGATCCGCCCCATTACCGCAACCCCGGCCAGCATCAGGCCATAAAACAGCACCGCCAGAGAGAAACCGGTAAACAGCGACAGCTTCACAACGTTGCCATCGCCAAAATTCCAGCCGATCTGGGTGGTGCCGATAAAGGCGCACAGCACCGGAACGGCGGCCATGATCAAAACGTGATGGGTATAGTGATGCGAAACGGTTTCGTTTTCGCGCTTGATAGACTGCATTTCACGAACGGGATGGGAGAAGAGTCCCCAGACATGGTTCATATAACCCCCTCAGGTGGTCATGCAAAGGCGCGTGGGATCAGAGGCCGGCGCGACGTGTCCCTGAAAGTATAATCCAGATTTCGATTATTTTTTGAACGCCTGTCGGGCGCGCGCCTGGCCGCACGGGTGCGAGGGTGTATGCTAAAAAGAAATGCTGACAGGGAGAGAGATAAGTCTGGTGGATATTAATCAACTGATTTCGCAGTACGGTTATGCGGCGCTGGTCATCGGCAGCCTGGCGGAAGGCGAGACGATCACCCTGCTGGGCGGCGTGGCGGCGCACCAGGGGCTGCTGCGTTTTCCGCTGGTGGTGTTGGCGGTAGCGCTCGGCGGGATGATCGGCGATCAGCTGCTCTATCTGCTGGGCCGCCGCTACGGGGAACGCATTCTTCAGCATAAGCGCCTGCGGCGCTATCAGGATAAAATCGAACACGCCCGGACGATGATCACCCGCCACCCCCGGCTGTTTGTCATTGGCACGCGCTTTATGTACGGTTTTCGGGTGATTGGCCCGCTGTTGATTGGCGCCAGCCGCCTGCAGCCGCACGTCTTCCTGCCGCTCAATATTGTGGGCGCCCTGATCTGGGCCACGATTTTTACCACGCTTGGCTATGTGGGCGGTCAGGTAATTGCCCCCTGGCTGCACGCGCTCGACCAGCACCTGAAGCATCTGGTCTGGGTGGTCGGGGCAGTGGCGCTGGTGTGGCTGGTGCGCTTCGGGATTCGCCGCTGGCGGGCAACGCGCCGACCGTAGCCGGCGCGTTGCGCTTAGCGCTCGGCGTTAAACTGCGGATTGGCGAGCATGAAGCCGCCGTCCACCACGAACGACTGGCCGGTGGTGTAGGTCGCGCCCTCACCGGCAAGCCAGACGACCAGGCTGGCAATCTCCGCGGTCTCCCCTGGACGCGCCATCGGCACAATCGACAGAGAACCGGGTTTTGCATCGCCCTCATCCATGTCGTTCATCGGCGTCGCAATGGCCCCCGGCGCCACGGCGTTCACCAGAATGCCGTGCTGCACCAGTTCCAGCGCCATCGACTTGGTCAGGCCACCAAGAGCGTGCTTCGCCGCGGTGTAGGCGCTCGCCTCGGGCAGCGGGGTATGCTCATGCACCGAGGTGATGTTGATGATGCGCCCGCCCTGCCCCTGCTTCACCATCGCTTTAGCGGCAATCTGCGAACAGAGAAACGCGCCGTCGACGTCCACGGTAAAGATGCTGCGCCAGTCCTCGAAACTCAGCTCCAGAAACGGCGCTTTGGACATCGCCCCGGCGTTGTTGACCAGCACGTCGATGCGCCCGAAACGGTCGATCAGCGTCTGAATGGCATTCGCCCCGTCCGGGAGGTGCCCTAAATCGAGCTGGATAAGCTCGGCGCGTCGTCCCAGGGCTTCCACCTGCTGCGCCGTCTCTTTCGCACCGGCATCGTCCGAGTGCCAGGTGATACCAATATCAAACCCCTGCTCCGCCAGCATCAGGGCGCACTTCTTTCCGATACCCGAATCGGATGCGGTGACAATCGCCACTTTATTGCCTGAACTCATCTTGACCTCCGTCGTAGACCGTAAAGCGGTAAGTATAGGCGGCGGTCATTACGTAACCAGAAATATGGGAAAATCCCGGTATTTACGGCTGTTTAACCCTGGTTTAACCATTGGGGAGGCAATCGGCGTCGCAGCGTCTACACTTTTCTTGTCTGGACTTTTCATAACGTAAACAAGACATTTGCGACAAGAGGGAGTAAGGGATGAAGATTTTACTGTGGGCAATTTTGATTATTTTCCTGATCGGTTTGCTGGTGGTTACCGGCGTGTTCAAAATGATCTTCTGAACACGCCCCACCTGTCAGCGCTGCGTAAGCGGCGCTGGCATCCAGCGATAACCCTCACCGTTTTTCACCACCTTCCCTATTCCCGGAAAAGCAATATGCGCTGAGGCAATCCAGTCTCCGTCACGCGCCGCCTGGGCCAGCACCTTCTCGCGGGTTGCCACCGCTTTCTGCTGATCGACGTCAAACCGAATCGCCACCTTCGGCTCCGGCATCTGCACCGGCTCGGCATGAATTATGTCGCCCCACACCAGCAGCGTCTCCCCGCCGTGCGAGACGCGATAGATCACGCTGCCCGGCGTATGGCCGGAGGCCGGAATGGCCTCAATCCCCTCGGCCAGCGTGGCCGGCGCGCTGAAGGTTTTCAGCTTACCCGCGTCAATAACCGGACGCAGCGAGCGTTCCGATTCGGCAAAGGTGTGGCGCTGGTCTGGCTCCACCTGTGGGGCATGGGCCGGATTGAGCCAGAAATCGACGTCCTTCTGGTCAACCCGCACGGTGGCATTGCGGAACACCGGTTTACCGTCGTGCTGTACGCCGCCGGAGTGATCGGCGTGAATGTGGGTCAGAAGCACCAGGTCGATGGAGTCCGGGTCGATGCCCGCAGCGCGCAGGCGCTCCGGCAGATGCCCGCCGGCGTTGCCAAACAGCGCGCCCGCCCCGGTATCCACCAGAATGCGCTGGTGGCCGGTATCGATCACATAGGCGTTAATCGCGGCATCGGCCTGAGGCGTCTGGCCCACGGCAGCCATGCGCTTCACCAGGTTTTCCGGGGTGATGTGGGTGAGCAGTTTATCAAGCGGCACCACCACCGTGCCGTCAGAGACGGCGGTAATGCGCCAGTCGCCCATATTCATCTGCCACGAGGTGGCGTGGGCGGGTTCGGTGCTGGCCGCCAGGGCGTGAAGGGAAAACAGTGAGCTGAACAGGCCCGCGAGCACAAAAGACGATTTCATATACCACTCCAGTCAGGAAAACATTGCTGAAGTATTCTTCACTGGCTACTATCGATCCAATTGATTGGAGCCATAATGACTATCAAAGAAAACGATTTTCGTAAAATCGACCTGAACCTGCTTATCGCCTTCGCGGTGCTGTTTCGCGAGCAGAGCGTGTCGGGTGCGGCGGACAAGTTGCATCTCGGCCAGCCGGCGGTGAGCGGCGCGCTGTCGCGCCTGCGGGATATGTTCGACGATCCGCTGTTTATCCGCAGCGGCCACCGGATGCAGCCCACTGCCCGGGCCATCAGCCTGCACACCGAGCTGATGCCCCTGCTGGAGCAGCTCCAGTCGGCCCTGTTCCAGCAGGCCGAGTTTCACCCGGCGCAGGCGCAGGTCACCGTCACCCTCGGCATGACCGACTGGGTTGAGATGTGGCTGATGCCGGTGCTGATCCCGGCGCTAAGCGCCGTGGCACCGGGCGTGCGGCTGAACGTGGTGGCAAGCGATCCGTTCAGCGATGCCGAACGGCTGGAAGCGGGCGAGCTGGATATGGCGGTAAGCGTTGCGCCTGGCGGGCCGCGCTGGCTGGAGCGCGAGCCGCTGACCACCATGGGGTTGACCACCCTGTGGCACCCGGCGCAGCTGAAGATTGACGGCGCGCTGGAGGTAAACACCTTCTGCGATCACCCGCATCTGCTGGTGAGCTACCGCGAGGCCAACAGTAGCCAGATTGACACCCTGCTGGCGAAGCAGGGGCTGGCGCGTTACGTCAGCTACACCACGCCGCATTTCGCCGCGCTGCCGGGCCTGCTGGCAACCCAGCCGGTCTTCGCCACGGTGCCTGCCGGGCTGGCGCAGGGCTGGTGTCATACCTGGGGATTCGTCGCGGCGGCGGTGCCGGTTGAGGTGCCACCGTTTGAACTGTCGCTGCTCTGGCACCAGCGTCATAACTCCGATCCGGCGCTGATGTGGCTGCGGGAGTTCATCCGCAGCCGGATGGCGCAGGCCGGTTATGCTACCGACTGCGCGTCGATGACCGCCGCGATGGCCTGAGAGGTTTTCAGGGCGCGGATGGTATCAAACAGCGCGCCCGCTTCGGTGTACTCCTTGCGCAGATAGCCCAGCCACTGCTTGATGCGTGCAACGTGATACATCCCGGTGTCGCCCTGCTTTTCCAGCCGGACATATTTTTGCAGCAGGGTCACCACCGCAGGCCAGGGCATCCGCGGTTCGTTATATTTGATCACCCGGCTAAGATTCGGCACGTTCAGCGCCCCACGCCCAATCATCACCGCGTCGCAGCCGGTGGCCGCCAGACAATCCTGCGCGCTCTGCCAGTCCCAAATCTCACCGTTGGCAATCACCGGAATCGTCAGCCGCTGGCGGATCTCACCGATGGCCGCCCAGTTGATGCGCTCGGCCTTATACCCGTCCTCTTTGGTGCGACCGTGCACCACAAGCTCGCTGGCGCCGGCCTGCTGCACCGCATCGGCGATTTCAAACTGCCGCGCCCCGCTGTCCCAGCCAAGCCGAATTTTCACCGTCACCGGCAGGTGCGACGGCACCGCTTCGCGCATCGCTTTCGCTCCGCGATAGATGAGATCGGGGTCCTTGAGCAGCGTCGCGCCCCCGCCGCTGCCGTTCACCAGCTTCGACGGACAGCCGCAGTTGAGGTCCACGCCCCAGGAGCCCAGGTCCACGGCACGGGCCGCGTTTTCAGCCAGCCACGCCGGATGCTGGCCCAGCAGTTGAATGCGCACCCGTGTACCCGACGGCGTGCGACTCTGGTGACGCAGCTCCGGGCAGAGCTTATAGAAGGATTTTGCCGGCAGCAGCGAGTCCACCACCCGCAGAAACTCGGTGATGCACAGATCGTAGTCGTTAACCTCAGTTAAAATTTCACGCACCAGGGAGTCGAGGACGCCCTCCATCGGTGCCAGCAAAACGCGCATAGTGCTACCCGGAGAAAAAAGAGGCGCTATGGTAGCGCCTACGCCCGACGGGTGCCAGTGCGGCGCGCGGGGCTAAGCCTGGTCATCTGCCTGACGCGTCCGGGCGTAAAGCTTGATATGCTCAATTGAGCGTTGTGATCGGTAGCACAGAATAATTTTTAATTGTATGATGAATGCGGACTACTAAGGGTTATCGCTATGAATAACTGGCTTATCAGCTGCTGGCACTTTGTGCGCGCGTTTATTGTTCTCTACGCCTGTCTCTATGCGGGGATTGGCCTTGCCTCGCTGCTGCCGGTTGCCATTCCCGGCAGCATTATCGGCATGTTAATCCTGTTTGTACTGCTGTCGCTGCAGATTGTGCCTGCCAAATGGGTGAAGCCGGGCTGCCACGCCCTGATTCGCTACATGGTGCTGCTGTTTGTGCCTATCGGCGTTGGCGTGATGCAGTACACCGACGTGCTGCGCGCCCAGTTCGGGCCGGTGGTTGTGTCATGCGCCATCAGTACGCTGGTAGTCTTCCTGGTGGTGAGCTGGAGTTCGCATCTGGTTCACGGTGAACGCCGCATTGTCGGTCAGCGCGAGCGGGATAAAAAATGAGTGAAATCTGGTGGTCGCTACCCCTGACCCTTATCGTCTTTTTTGCCGCCCGCATGCTGGCGGCGCGGGTGAAAATGCCGCTGTTGAACCCGCTGCTGGTGTCGATGGCGGTGATTATCCCGCTGCTGCTGGTGACCGGCGTCTCCTACGAGCGCTACTTCGCCGGGAGTAAAATCCTCAACGACCTGCTGCAGCCTGCGGTGGTGGCGCTGGCGTTTCCGCTCTACGAGCAGCTTCATCAGATCCGCGCGCGCTGGAAATCCATCATTATTGTCTGCTTTATCGGCAGCCTGGTGGCGATGTTCACCGGCACCTCGGTAGCGCTGTGGATGGGCGCCTCGCCGGACATCGCCGCCTCGGTACTGCCGAAATCCGTGACCACGCCCATTGCCATGGCGGTAGGCGGCAGCATCGGCGGCATTCCGGCCATCAGCGCCGTGTGCGTGATTTTCGTCGGCATTCTGGGGGCGGTGTTCGGCCACACCCTGCTTAACGCGATGGGCATTACCACCAAAGCCTCTCGCGGGCTGGCGATGGGCACCGCGTCGCACGCCCTGGGCACCGCCCGCTGCGCCGAGCTGGATTACCAGGAGGGCGCGTTCAGCTCGCTGGCGTTGGTGATCTGCGGAATCATTACCTCCCTGCTGGCGCCGTTTATCTTTCCGCTGATCCTCGCGCTCTGGGGCTAAGTCCCCCACTTCCCTTTCAGCCTGACCGTTCAGCCTTCGCCTCGCGCGGAGGCTGAAAAGGCATTTACCGGTCAAAAACTTGCGATGCGTCGCGCAATTTTGTTTTTAATTTCATTTATTACATTTTCAGCGCGATAGAGATCACATATAAAGAGCCAGACGGTCCGTACACTACCGATCCATTCGTTTTGTGATTTTACTACTTTCGCTAAGAGGCCCAGTCATGCATTCACGTTTTCACTCATCGTTTGACGCGCTGGCGGAAAATCTGCGCACCGCGCTGGCACCGCTGCTGAGCGACGATCGTTTTCCGGGAATGTTTACCGCCGCCCAGGCCGCTGAAATAAAACAGCGCAGCGGGCTGGATGACGACGCGCTGGCGTTTGCCCTGCTGCCGCTGGCGGCCTCCTGCGCCCGCACCGGCATTTCCCACTTTAACGTCGGCGCCGTGGCGCGCGGGGTGAGCGGCAATCTCTATTTTGGGGCAAATATGGAGTTTCCCGGCACCACCATGCAGCAGACGGTGCACGCCGAGCAGAGCGCCATCAGCCACGCCTGGATGCGCGGTGAAACGGCGCTGGTGGCGCTGACGGTAAACTACACGCCGTGCGGCCACTGCCGTCAGTTTATGAACGAGCTGAACAGCGGATCGACGCTGCGCATCAACCTGCCGGGCCGTCCGAGCGCCACGCTTGGCGACTACCTGCCGGATGCGTTCGGGCCGCGTGACCTTGAGATCACCCACCTGCTGATGGACGAGCAGTCTCACGATCTGCATGCCGACGGCGATGCGCTGTGTCAGGCCGCAGTGGCCGCTGCCAACCGCAGCCACACGCCTTACAGCCAGTCCCCGGCGGGTGTCGCTATCGCCATGCAGGACGGCAGCGTGTTTACCGGCAGCTATGCCGAGAACGCGGCGTTTAACCCGACGCTGCCGCCGCTGCAGTGCGCGCTTAACGTCCTGAGCCTGAGCGGGTATCACTATGCGGATATCACCCGCGCCGTGCTCGCCGAAAAAGCCGGGGCGACGCTGACCCAGTGGGACGCCACCCGCGCCACGCTGCAGGCCATTGGCTGCGACAACGTGGAGCGCCTGGTTATCGCCTGAGGCGAATGCTGAAATTTAACGCAACCACATCGCCAATTCTTGCCGAAACCCCTCGGTTCCAGTAGCCTTGGGGTGAAATTTCATCAGTTTTTGAGTCACTTCCATGTTAAAGCGTGCGTTATACAGCCTGTTAGTCATTGTCGGCTTGCTGCTGTTGACGGCGCTGGTGCTCGATCGCTGGATCAGCTGGAAAACGGCCCCGTTAGTTTTCGACGAGCTGCAGGATCTCCCCTATCGCCAGGTCGGCGTGGTGCTCGGCACCGCCAAGTACTACCGCACCGGCGTCATCAACCAGTATTACCGCTACCGCATTCAGGGCGCGCTCAATGCCTACAACAGCGGCAAGGTGAACTACCTGCTGCTCAGCGGGGATAACGCCCAGCAGAGCTACAACGAGCCGATGACCATGCGTAAAGACCTGATTGCCGCCGGGGTCGATCCGGCGGATATCGTGCTCGACTACGCCGGTTTTCGCACCCTCGACTCCATCGTGCGCACCCGCAAGGTGTTCGACACCAACGATTTCATCATTATCACCCAGCGCTTCCACTGCGAGCGCGCGCTGTTTATCGCCCTGCATATGGGCATCCAGGCGCAGTGCTATGCCGTGCCGTCGCCCAAAGATATGCTGACGGTGCGGGTGCGCGAGTTCGGTGCCCGGCTCGGGGCGCTGGCCGACCTCTACCTGTTCAAACGCGAGCCGCGCTTCCTCGGGCCGCTGGTGCCTATTCCCGCAGCGCATGAGGTGCCGGAAGATGCGCAGGGCTACCCTGCCGTGACCGCCGAACAGCTGCTTGAACTGCAGCAGCGTAAATAACCTCCCTTCCCTTTTTTCTGACGCCGTTTAGCCGTCGGGCGCTTTTGCGCCATACTCTGTATAACATGCCGATTTATAAGGAAGACTCATGCTTACAGGAAGAACGTCGAAAGTTCTCTTTGCGCTCATTCTCGCGCTGGTCACGCTGGCCTTTTTCAATATTCTGCGCCCTTACGTCTCGCCGGTGCTGTGGGCAGCCATTCTGGCGGTCATCTTCTATAAGACTAAAATCTGGATCGGCCGCGCCACGGGCGGCCGAAACGGTATCGCTTCGCTGCTCACGCTGCTGCTGATCTGCCTTATCGTCTTTACGCCGCTGGTGATTGTCACCTCCTCGCTGGCAAGCGAACTGAACACCGTGTACCGCACGCTGCAAAACGATAACGCCAGCATGTCGTCACTGTTTAACGACGTGGTGAGCTATCTGCCGGACTGGGCGCGCCGCATCATGGCCGACTATCAGATAGATAACCTGTCGGCTATCCGCAGCAAGCTGTCGGCGATGGCGTTGCAGGGCAGCCAGTACGCCGCTGGCAGCGTGCTGCTGATCAGTCGCAACACCTTCAGCCTGGCAATCGGTTTTGGCGTCATGCTCTACCTGCTGTTTTTCTTCCTCAAAGACGGCGCCCGGCTGGTAGAGATGATCTTCAAAGCCATTCCGCTGGATAACCACATGAAGTACCGCCTGTTTGCCCGTTTTGCCGCAGTGGCCAGGGCCACGGTGAAAGGCACTATCGTGGTGGCAGTGGTACAGGGCGTGCTCGGCGGCATCGCCTTCTGGGCGGCCGGGATTGAAGCCAGCCTGCTGTGGGGCGCGCTGATGGCGTTCCTGTCGCTTATCCCGGCGGTGGGCACGGCGCTGATCTGGGTACCGGCCGCCATCTACCTGTTTGCCACCGGGCTGCTGCTGAAAGGCATTCTGCTGACGCTGTGGTTTGTGGTGGTGGTCGGGCTGTCGGATAACCTGCTGCGTCCGCTGCTGGTCGGGAAGGACATCCGCATGCCGGACTGGCTGATCCTTATCGCGACGCTTGGCGGCCTCAGCGTCTACGGCATCAACGGCTTCGTAATCGGGCCGCTCATCGCCGCCCTGTTTGTGACCTGCTGGAACTACTTCTACCTGGCGGACAGCGAGAAGCGCCGCATTACCGGTGACGACCCGCTGACGCCGGGGCAGAAAGAGGCCGGCCCCACCGGCGACTGACCTGTGCGGGAGGGTCCGGCTGCGGCCTTCCCGTTTATCCCTCTTTTTTCCAGGAATATTCTTTAACCCGGCGGGATACCGCGTCTCACCGGGTAGACCTCCTATACTTCTTCTCCAGGAGGTTTAGCGCATGAAATTTTTTTGGTCACTTTTTACCAGCCCGGAAAAGCTGGTGCAGGTTATGAGCAGGGAAGATGTGCAGGATGATATTGATGATGGCGCGCGGATTGTCATTGATGAGGATGGCAATGCGCGGGTCAATATCCACTGTAAGGCGGTTAAAGAAGACTTTGCCCGTCACGTCGAATCACTAAAGAGGGCATGACGTGGGAACGGCTATCTTCATGGTATTAATGGTTTGCGGCTACTGGTACACCAGTACCGACCTCTCCACCCGCTTCAAATTCAAACGCACGTCCGGCTGGGACGTCTATTTTCTGGTGGCGCTGTACGGCTGCATCTTTGTCCTGCAGGGCATTCTTGCCACCGCGCTGGTGTGGATAACGCTGCTGCTCGCCTCGCTGTTGATGAACGCCCTGCCCGGCTGGTTTGGCCCGGAGGATCATAACTTCCATATTGATTTTATGACCTGGAGCTTCCTCGGCATTCAGGCGCCGGTGGTGATCATGCTGTCGTTTGCGGTGCTGTTCTGCCTCTACCGCTCTAACTGGGCGGGCAGCGCGCGGCTCGACAGCCAGGGGCGCCGCAAGCTCTACAAACACCTGTCGCGCACCAACGGTTTTGAAGGGCTGCTGTATCAGTGCATGGAGACCGGGCAGCTGGCGTGGGTGACCCTCAAGTCGCAGCGGGTCTATATCGGCATGGTGCATCGCGGCACCTTTGACAGTTTCGACACCAACAACCTGGTGCTGATCCCGATGCTGAGCGGCTATCGCGATCGCCACAAGGGCAGCTTTGTGGTGGAGAACAACTACAGCGCCTGGTACGCCAGCCACGATATCGACCTGACCTCTGACCCGCAGTCGGCGCTCGACTTTCGCAAAGTGGTGCTGCTGAGCGAGGTAGAAAGCGTCTCGCTGTTTGACCCGGCCCACACCCTGGCGCTGGGGATGCAGAGCGCGGAATAAAAAAAGCCCCCGCAAGCGGGGGCAGGACGATAACACTTCACTTTCTTATTTTTTACGCGCGTATTTCAGTGAATCAAGGGCAACGGCGAAGATGATGATGCCGCCCTTGATGATGTACTGCCAGTACGGGTTGACGCCGATATAGGTCAGGCCGTAGTTGATAACCGTAAAGATAATAACCCCGGTCACCACGCCAAATACCGTACCCACACCGCCGCTGAAGGAAACCCCGCCCACCACGCAGGCGGCGATGGCATCCAGCTCATACATAAAGCCGAGGTTGTTGGTCGCGGAGCCGATACGCCCGGCTTCCAGCAGACCGCCGAAGGCGTAGAACACACCGGACAGAGCGTAGATCATCAGCAGGTTCAGCGCCACGTTAACGCCGGATACTTTCGCCGCTTCCGGGTTACCGCCGATGGCGAAAATGTTTTTACCGAAGCGGGTTTTATTCCACAGCACCCAGACAAACGCCACCGCGATTAGCGCATAGAAGGTGATATACGAGAGCCTGAAGCTGCCCATGGCGATAAAGCCCTGGGTGAAGGTCGAGAAGCCGCTGTCGAAGCCCGAAATCGGCGACGCTCCCACGAAGTCGTAGTACAGGGAGTTGATACCGTAAACGATAATCATGGTGCCGAGGGTGGTAATAAACGGCGTCACGTTCAGATAGGCGATGATAAGACCGTTGATCAGGCCAATCACCGCGCCAATAGCGCACACGATCAGGATAACCAGCGCAATCGGCATGGTTGCCATCTCAGGGAACACCTTGTTGGCGTTCTCCATCGACTGCAACAGCGTGGCGGCCACTACCGCCGCCAGTCCGACCTGACGGCCCGCCGAGAGGTCGGTCCCTTGGGTCACAATAAGCCCCGCCACACCGAGGGCGATAATAATACGCACCGACGACTGGGTCAGGATGTTACTCAGGTTGAGCAGGCTTAAAAAGGTTGGATCCTGGAAAATAATAATGGCTAATAACACTAAAAGGACGACGTAAATTCCGCCTTCTTTCAGATAAGTGAGAAAACTTTTCTTATTTAACGCACTCATGAGGAGCCCCTGATCTTAAAGGTGCAATGACGCAAGACGGAGAATTTCGTTTTGCGTTGTCGTTTTGGTGTCAACAATCCCGGAGACGAGGCCATTGCTCATTACCAGAATACGGTCGGTTATCCCTAACAGTTCCGGCATTTCGGAAGAGATAATAATGATCCCCTTCCCTTTTTTCGCCAGCTCAGCGATAAGCTGATAAATTTCAAACTTCGCGCCAACGTCAATTCCGCGGGTCGGTTCATCCAGCATTAATATTTCCGGCTGGGTTAACAACCAACGACCGATAATCACCTTCTGCTGGTTACCGCCCGACAGCGAACCAATTTGCGTGTGGTGTCCCGGCGTTTTCACGCGCATGGCATCGATCACCCACTGGGTGTCGCTTTTCATGCGTGCGTTATCGAGCAGGCCGATTTTGCTTTTGTAGTTGCGGATGTTTGAGATTAACGAGTTAAACCCGATATCCAGGTAGGCGTAAATCCCCGTGGAGCGGCGCTCCTCGGTGACCAGCGCGAAGCCGTGGTTAATCGCTTCGTTCGCGGTATGGTTATTGATCTGCTTACCGTGCAGCGTAATGGTGCCGCTCGACTTTTCGCGGATGCCGAACAACGTTTCCACGATATCGGTACGCTTGGCCCCCACCAGCCCGGCAATGCCGAGGATCTCACCCTTGTGCAGATCGAAGGACACATCACGGATTGAGGGCTGACGCAGCGAGGTCAGATTGCGCACTTCGAGGATCACCTCGCCCGGATGGTTTTCTTTGTCCGGGAAACGCTGGTTGAGCGAGCGGCCCACCATCATGGCGATGATCTTGTCCATGTCCAGCCCTTCAAGCGGCTGGGTGGCGATCCACTGTCCGTCGCGCAAAATCGTGATTTCATCGCACAGCTGGAAGATCTCTTCCATTTTGTGCGAGATATAGACGATGCCGCAGCCGCGATCTTTCAGCTTGCGGATAATCGAAAAAAGATGATTAACCTCTTTTTCCGTCAGCGATGACGTAGGCTCATCCATGATGACGATTTTGGCATCGTAGGAGAACGCTTTGGCAATTTCGATCATCTGCATCTGCGATACCGACAGCGTCCCTACGCGGGCGCGCGGGTCGATATCAATATCCAGCTCGTCGAAAATGGCTTTGGTATCACGGTACATTTTGTCCTGATCGACAAATACACCTTTGGTCGGATAGCGGCCCAGCCACATGTTATCCATGACCGAACGCTGCAATACCAGATTAAGCTCCTGGTGTACCATCGAAATACCGTTTTCCAGGGCTTCTTTTGCCGACTGGAAATCAATCTCTTTTCCCTGAAAAAGAATCGTACCGGAATCTTTTTTATAGATCCCAAAAAGGCATTTGAGCAATGTCGATTTGCCCGCGCCGTTCTCACCCATCAGGGCGTGAATAGAGTGCGGACGAACCTTAAGATTAACATTATCGAGTGCCTTAACGCCGGGGAAGGACTTGTTGACACCACTCATTTCCAACAAGTATTCGCCTGCCGATTGCATATTATTGCTGACCATAGTTATACCTGACGGCGTATATTATGCTTACGCGTGAGCGTCTAAAAGGGCGCACAACGTGCGCCCAGGAATATCGTGCTGACAATTATTTATTGCTGAACTGCGACAGGTTTTCTTTATCAACGCCGACGTAAGGAATACGGACCACTTTGTTTTCGATTTTCCAGTCGGTACCGGCAGCGGCTTCTTTACCGTCAGCCAGGTTTTTGGCCAGATCGAAGGTGGCTTTCGCCTGGTTGTTGGCATCGTTCAGCACGGTACCGGCCAGCGCACCGGATTTCACCAGCGCCAGTGCTTCTGGCAGCGCATCCACGCCGAATACCGGAATGCTGGATTTGTTGTGCGCTTTCAGCGCTTCAACCGCACCCATTGCCATCGCATCGTTGTTGGCGATCACGACTTCAATTTTGTTGGCGTTCGGGCCAGAGAGCCAGGCGTCCATTTTGTCTTTCGCCATGGCGGTATCCCACATCGCGGTATCCATCTGCAGCTGCTGGGTTTTTAGGCCCTTGTCGTTCAGCTCTTTGATAACGTAGGTGGTACGCGCCTCTGCATCCGGGTGGCCCGGCTCGCCTTTCAGCAGCACGAA
Source organism: Siccibacter turicensis LMG 23730 (assembly GCF_000463155.2). Taxonomy (GTDB): domain Bacteria; phylum Pseudomonadota; class Gammaproteobacteria; order Enterobacterales; family Enterobacteriaceae; genus Siccibacter; species Siccibacter turicensis. The sequence goes on from NZ_AWFZ01000030.1 coordinate 153,019, forward strand.
CTGAACCTGACCGTCTTTGTTCAGATCCCAGTTCGGGTTGGCCGCCCAGTGCTTGGCAATCAGGTCGCCCTGGATGATGCCGGATTCTTTAGAGTCGGTACCGACGTAAAACGCTTTGTCATAGCTGTCGAGCGCTTTGCGGGACGGCTCTTTGTTGAAGAATACGATCGGCACATTCTGGCCGCGTGCTTTCTCAATAACGGTACCTGCGGCAGCCGGGTCAACCAGGTTAATCGCCAGCGATTTAACCCCTTTAGCCAGCAGCACGTCGATCTGGTCGTTTTGTTTGGACTGGTCGTTCTGGGAGTCGTTCATCAGCAGCTGAACATCCGGGGAGGCTTTTGCGTCATTCTCAATCGCCTTACGCACAACGGACATGAAGTTGTCGTCGTACTTATAGATGGTCACACCGATGCGGGTATCAGCAGCGTGGGCAGCCGCACCAAACAACATGCAAGACATCACGGCGGACAGGGTTAACACCTTCTTATTCATGGTATCTCCGGTTTTATGCAGGGTAGTTCGAGTGTATAACTGGCGGCATGACAGCAGTGTTAATAAGATGTTACTGAATGCCGAAGTTCACTGACTAAAGTTTTATTCTTCCGTGTTCGGTAACGCTCCAGAACTGCGTTTTTTTGGTTGTTTTAAAGGTAATGACTATGGTTAAAGTGATTAATCACCGTTACATAGCGTTTCAGCCCTGAAAACGCTGACATCATAGTCACCGCCTTGTTAATATACTGTGAATTTACTCACAGATTGAAAACGGTTACATCACTTCAGATAATCAGTTAGTGATCGGCACCACACTTTGTTTCATCGCCACCGAATGGCGTCTGACGAGGGTCGGCATAAAACAGTGTTTTGCTTCGCGATCCAGCGTCCCTGCGGCGCCCTGTAGCGCCAGCTCGGTCGCCAGACGCGCCATGGAAACGATGGGATAGCGCACCGTGGTAAGTTGCGGATCGGTGTAGCGGGCAATGGGGATATCATCGAAACCGATGAGTGACAGCTGCTGTGGCACCGCAATGCCGTTATCTTTGAGGGTGGTGAGCGCCCCGGCGGCCATGCTGTCGTTATAGGCAAACACCGCGCTGAGCTGCAGGTTGCGCCCGAGCAGCTCGACCATGGCCGCCTCGCCGCCCTGCATATCCGGCGAGCCGGTGCCGACCCAGCTTTCCGCCGGTACAATGCCCTGCTCCGCCAGCGCCCGCAGCCAGCCCTCACGGCGCTGATCGTTATCTTCGATGCTGTGGCTGGACGCCAGATACCCTACCCGCTGATGGCCCTGCGCGAGCAGCATACGCGTCGCCATCATCGCGCCGGCGACGTTATCCAGCCCGACACAGCGGTGCTCATAGCCCGGCACAATGCGGTTAATCAGCACCATACCCGGCATGTGTTCGAGGAAAGCCGCCAGTTCGTCATCGCCCAGCGCCTTGGAGTGCACGATCAGCGCGCTGCAGCGTTGGCGGATCAGCACCTCGATGGCGTGCCGCTCCTTCTCCGCTTCATGGTAGCTGTTACCGATCAGCACGTATTTGTTGTGCTGCTGAGCCACCATGTCCACGGCTTTGACCAGCGCCCCGAAGAAGGCGTCGGACACGTCCATCACCACCACACCGATGGTATCGCTGACCTGGGTTGCCAGCGCCTGGGCATTCGCATTGGGTCGGTAGCCAAGCTGGGAGACCGCCTGCATCACCGCTTCACGGGTATCAGGGCTCACCAGCGCGCTGTTATTGAGCACGCGGGAGACGGTCGCGACGGAGACGCCCGCCTGACGAGCGACATCACGGATGGTGATCATAGATATCACCCTTTTGAATTGAGCAACGCACAGGCACCCCCCTGTTTCGGACGAGGGGCTATTCTGGCAGCGCGCAGGCTAACGCTGCGTGAGGCGAATCACACGCTTGAAAACGGTTACATCCATTTTGTTAATGATTGTGATCTTGATCGTTATCTGGATGTATCGGTTTGCGTTGTCCCGGCGGCGAGCAGCGTGAGTCGACGCCACGCCCACTCGACCGGTCCCTGGCGGAAATAACGCAGCCAGAGCACGGAAAAGGCAAGGTTGACAGCCCAGACGCCGGGCACAAACGCCAGCAGCGTGAAGCGATCGAACTGCATAAACAGCCCGACGCGATAGAACAGCGTGGTGCAGATGAGGGTTTGCAGCAAATAGTTGGTCAGCGCCATGCGGCCCACGCAGGCCACGGCAGCGGTGAGGCGCCAGCGCACCAGCTGCGGCCAGTAACCGTAGATCAGGGCGGCGTAGCCGATGGTCTGGAACGGCGCGCTCAGCTCGCGCGGGGCCTGGAGCAGGAAGCCGCACCAGCGGAAATCCCACCCCAGCTGCCACTGGGCGATAATCGCCGGGAGGTTGATCGCCATTCCCAGCGGGATTAACAGCGCCGCACAGCGTCGGTAGTGGCCGGGGCTAAACTCCCCACGCAGCCAGCCGCTGCGCATCAGCGCTGCGCCGATGAGCATCATGCCGGCAAGCTGCCAGCCGTACTGCGCCCCAAGCGCCAGCAGGTTGTTCGCCAGCATATCGAGCCGGTTATCAATGGCCTCTGCCCCGCCGTTCAGCTTCCACAGGTGCTCATATTGCAGGTTCGCCATGTCCGGCACCCAGGAGCGGCTGGTCTGGTTCCCGGAAATAAGCCCGAGCAACACCAGCACAAACACCCCGGCCAGATAGAGCACCACGCCCATGTTGAACAGCGATCTGCCGCTCGGCGCATCGCGGATAAGCCGCCAGATCACCAGCCCCACCAGACCGTAGGCCAGCAGAATATCGCCGTCCCACAGCAGCACGGCATGTGCAAAACCAAGCAGTAACAGCAGCGACAGGCGCGCCTGGATCCAGCGTTTCCCCCGGCCAAGCAGCATTTGCAGGCCGGCACCAAACAGCAGGGCGAACAGCGTCAGGAATTTTACCTGTGCAAACAGGTCAAGAATGGCCCAGGTCCAGGCATCGCGGGAGGTGATATCGCCATACCAGGCGGGATTGAGGTACGCCGCCTTCGGCAGGCCAAAGGCGACGATATTGAGCAACAGGATACCCAGGATGGCAACGCCACGAACCACATCCAGCGTGACATTTCTCTCCATGCGTATCCTGCCCTGTTAGTTGGTGTGGTGACGTACCGCGCGCAGGAATTCCTGACGGGTATTCTGGCTCGACTTAAACAGCCCGCCCAGCGAGGTGGTAGTGGTCGCGCTGGTCGCATCGCGCACCCCGCGCGCTTTCACGCAGTAGTGAACGGCATCCATCGAGACCGCGACGTTATTGGTGCCAAGCAGCGTTTGCAGTGCGATCAGCACCTGCTGGGTCAGTCGCTCCTGCACCTGCGGGCGCTGGGCGAAGAACTGCACGATGCGGTTAATCTTCGACAGACCGATAACGCCGTCCTTAGGAATATAGGCGACCGTGGCTTTACCGTCGATGGTAACGAAGTGGTGTTCGCAGGTGCTGGTGAAGGTGATATCGCGCACCGTCACCATCTCATCCACCTTCATTTTGTTTTCAATGATGGTGATTTTCGGGAAGTTCGCGTAGTCCAGACCGGAGAAGATCTCATTCACGTACATTTTGGCAATACGGTGCGGCGTTTCTGCCAGGCTGTCATCGCTCAAATCCAGATTCAGCAGCTGCATAATTTCGGTCATATGACCGGCGATAAGGCTGCGGCGCGTTTCATTATCCAGCTCCTGGACAGGCGGACGCAGCGGGGTTTCCAGGCCGCGGGCAACTAACGCCTCGTGTACCAGGGCGGCTTCTTTACTGAGTGATGGCATGACGTAATCTCCGGCAGGTGGCGCAACCTCTGCCCTGCATGGGACAGAGTGTGGCGATATTGTGCGTGAGCGCGTTTTCAGAATCCAGCTATTCATGGTGATAATTATTGAAATTGCTGAATCCTTTTATTCATCACGTCGCCACACCAGCAGTCCGCCGATAAACAGCGCCGCACCCGCCAGCCACAGCGCCGGTTCGAGGCGGTGCAGCAGCGCGGTGGAGAGCGATGAGGTGACCGGGCCGACCAGCTGCCCGAGCGCGTAGCCGGTGGTCAGCAGCCCGGCCATATAGCGACTGTGGGCCGGGGCCAGCTCGCGGCCATACTGCATGGAGAGCTGCACCGCGCATAAAAACCCGCCCCCCACTAACAGTGCGCCGGTCACCAGCCCGCCGAGGCCCGGCAGCACGGCGGCAGCCAGCACGCCAATCCCCTGCAACCAGAGCACCAGCGCCAGCCGCTGATTGCTTTGCATGCAGTGGCGCAGCGCGATGCCCAGGGCGATCCCGATAATCGCCGCGCCGCCAAACACCGGCCAGACAAACTGGGCGAACAGGCTGCCGGGAAAGCGTTGCGCCGCCATCTGGGATAAAAAGGTGGCCGGCAGAATGTAGCCGAAACCGGCGAGGCTGTAGCTCCACACCAGTTTTTTCAGGCCGGGGGTGAGCACCAGCGGCGGCGGCGCGCGCTCCGGGCGGTGAAGTTCGCCGCGCGCCGGAAGATTACGGGCGATGAGGCTTATCAGAGTCAGCGCCAGCACGCCATACACCAGCCAGCCGCCCCAGGCCGGCAGGCCATACGACTGCACCCCAAGCGCCAGCAGGCCGCTCACGGCGATGCCCGCCCCCGGTCCGGCGAATACCGCGGCGCTGAGGCCCGGTTTACCGTGGTGCGCCAGCTGTTCGTTGGTCCAGGCGGCCACCAGCACCAGCCCCCAGCCGCTCATGCAGCCGATAACAAAACGCAGCAGGCCGTGTAACAGCGCATCATTGGCGGCCGCTGACAGCAGCGTGAGCGCCACCGCGCCCCATACGCCGCCGTGTAACCGCCACTCAACGCGGGTGGTGGCGCGCATCGCATCCCAGGCGCCCACCAGGTAGCCCAGATAGTTGCAGGCGGCGACCAGCCCGGCCGAGGTCAGGGTCAGCTCCCCGTCGCGAATCATCAGCGGCACCTGGGGCGTGAAGGCAAAGCGCCCGATCCCCATCACCACCACCAGTGCCAGAAAACCCGTTATTGCGATACGCAGCGCCACAGCCGGCTCCTTGTTATATTTTTGTTATCAGCATGATGCCGCAGCGCGCCGGTGAGGAGAAGTGAAACCTGCCGCGGCGCGATCCATTTCTTGCGTTCAGGCCAAACCACACGGACACTTAGCGGATGCCATTAATAAATGAGGAGAACCCGGATGGAAATGGTTGAAGAACATCAGATTTTCGCAGGCAAACAGCAGCGCTGGCGCCATACCTCGTCGGTGCTCCAGTGCGAGATGACATTCAGCATTTTTATCCCGCCCGCCCGCAGCGAGGCGCCGCCGGTACTGTACTGGCTGTCGGGACTGACCTGCAACGATGAAAACTTCACCACCAAGGCGGGCGCCCAGCGCGTGGCGGCCGAGCTGGGCGTGGTGCTGGTGATGCCGGATACCAGCCCACGTGGCGATGCGGTGGCGGATGACGACGGGTACGATCTGGGGAAAGGCGCAGGGTTTTATCTCAACGCAACGCGCGAACCCTGGGCGGCGCACTACCGCATGTATGACTACCTGCGCGATGAGCTGCCGGCGCTTATCCGCAGCCACTTTACCGTGGGCGAGCGCGCGTCAATTTTCGGTCATTCGATGGGGGGCCACGGGGCGCTGATCATGGCCCTGAAGAATCCGGGGCGTTTCTGCTCGGTTTCCGCCTTCGCGCCGATTGTGAACCCGGCCGCGGTGCCATGGGGTGAGAAAGCGTTCAGCGCCTATCTGGGTGAGGATCGCACAGCCTGGCAGGCGTGGGACAGCTGCGCGCTGATGCAGGCCGCCGGCCCGGAAGCCGTGTTGCCAACGCTTATCGATCAGGGCGAAAGCGATAACTTCCTGACCGGCCAGCTAATGCCGGAGCGTCTGGCGGCGGTGGCGAACGCGAAGAACTGGCCGCTGGAGTTACGCATGCAGCCGGGCTACGACCACAGCTACTACTTTATCGCGACCTTTGTGGAAGACCACCTGCGCTTCCACGCCCAGCATCTGTTTGCCTGATAACGCGGCCTTAGGCCGTATTCACCGGTGAATACGATAACGGCGGGTGCCTGTGCTCACCCGCCGTGTTGCATCGCGTTAATCCCGGAAGGTGGGTACTCACCGCGCGCCCACCTTCACACCAGCCCCTGTCAGAAGCGGTAGTCCATCGCCAGGAAGTAGCGGCGACCATCCTCGTTGTAGCTGTAGTCGTCCCGGCTGAGATCCTTATCGCCCAGGTTCATTACCCCGGCGCGCAGCTTGACGTTTTTCGTCGCCTGGTATGCGCCGCCCGCGTTCCAGATAACGTACCCGCCCGGCGTCGGACCGTCGGTGGTGGTAGTGCGCTTCTCGCCGGTGTAGTTGGCGGAGACGTAGAACGACCAGTCCGCCAGCGGCTTCCAGTCCACCGTTCCGTTGGCCGTGTGCAGCGGCAGTTCCGAGAGAGGTTTGTTGCCGCCGTCGCTCAGATCGCGCCCGTCGTTATAGGTGTAGTTCAGCGTCAGCTTCCACTGGTCGTCGAACGGGATTTTCAGCTCGGTTTCCACGCCGCGGATCCGCGCCTTGTTGACGTTGTAGTAGCGGAAGACTGGATTACCGCTGTCCGGATCAAAGCCGACAAAGTTGTCATAGGACGGCGCCAGCCCGCGATTCGACGTGCGGTTAATGCCGATCATGTCGTCAATATCGTTCTGGAAGGTAGTGATGCTGGCATTGACGCCCTCCAGCCAGCCCTCTTCCCCGGCGTAGTAGAGGCCGATTTCATAGCTTTCGCTGGTTTCCGGCTTCAGCTCCGGGCTACCGACAATCTGGCAGCTTCCGCGGCATGAACCGGTGGTCCAGTCGGGGCTGAGCTGCAACAGCGACGGGGCTTTAAACGCCGTTGACCAGCCGCCCTTCACCGTCACGGTGTCGGTCGCGTTATAGACCAGGTAGGCGCGCGGGCTCCAGTGATCGCCGTAGGTGTCGTGATCGTCCATGCGCAGCCCGGCGGTCAGCGCCAGCGGGTCGATGATGCGCCACTCGTCCTCGATAAACAGGGCGTACTGGCTGGAGGAAGTTTCGCTGCTGCTTCCACCGGTCAGGTTAACCGGATCGCTAAGCTTATCGTGACGCCACTCTCCGCCGAAGGTCAGCATCTGGTTGATCTCCCCGAGCGGCAGCACGTACTTCCCGTCAACCGTATTGCTTTCGGAGGTAATCCCATCGCTGCCCGGATTTTTGTTGTCCACCTTCTCACCGTAGAACTTCAGCTCGCTGTTGCCCAGATCCCAGCGGCCGTTGTGCCCGAGGGAGTAGTTCTGGCGTTCGATGCGGTTTTTATCCAGCGAATCGGAATCGCGATCCTGGCGGTCAAATCCGTACCCCAGGTTTACATCGTGGTTCTCGTTGGGCGTCAGGGTAAATTCGACGTTGGCGTCGCGGCTGGTAAAGCCTTCGATGCGCGGGCTTTCGCCGGTGGCGCTGGAGGCCGAGGACTGCTGGTCATCCTTTTCACGCTTCGACAGATTGCCATAGACCTTGACCCCCAGCAGATCGTCCACCAGCGGGCCGCTGGTAAAGAACTGGCCGTTGTAGGTGTCGCCGCGATCGCGGTGTTCCTGAACGGTGGTGTCGGCGGTCACCGAGCCGTGCCAGGCGCTGCCAATTTTTTTGGTGATAATGTTCACCACCCCGCCCAGCGCGTCGGACCCGTAGAGCGACGACATCGGGCCGCGCACGACCTCGATGCGCTCGATGGCGTCCACCGGTACCCAGTTGAGATCGAAGTCGTTGTGGCGGAACACCACGTTGCGTGAGTTGACGCGCTTGCCGTCGACGAGGATCAGCGTATAGCTGCTGCTCAGGCCGCGCAGACTGACCCCTTTGCGGTTGTCGCCCTCGTTAGTGAGCTGAACGCCGGGGATCTCCTGCAGCACGTCCTTCAGGTTATTAACCGGACGACGGGCAAGATCTTCCTGCGTAATGACGCTGATGCTGGCCGGCGCGTCTTTCAGATTCTGTTCCGTGGCTGACGCGGTGACCACCATCGTATCGGCATTGTCATCCACGGCCAGCGCAGGCAGCGCCAGGGTAAACAGAGACGCGCACAGGCCTCCGCGCATAACAGCATTCAACCTAAACATTCCATTTCTCCATGAGGTAAACACAACGGCATAAAAGGAATTGCTCACAGCACCGTATGCCGTTCTGCGACGGCAACGTAATGTTCTGTAACAGGCCCTGACGTTGTTTAACCCCATGAATGGGATGTTTATTTAGAAGAATGGACGCCTGTTTTTTACGTCCTGTTACAAGTGCGCACACCATAAAGGAAATGATAATGCTTATCAATACAGTAACTGTAAAGATACGGTCAGCTGATGGGATTAACGGCAACGGACGGGATAACGGGCGGAAAAAGCGGCAGGCGAAAGCCCATCCCCTTCTGCGGGCGCAGAAGGGGATAACGGTTATTTGGTGAAGCGCTCCGGGAACTCCATGTCGCGATAGGAGACGAAACGGGTACCGCGGCTGAACTTGTAGCCAAACCAGATAATCAGGAACAGCGGAATGCCAATATAGGTCGCTGCTACGCCACCCCAGTCGATGGTGTCAGACAGGAAGGCTTCGTAGTTCTGGCCCAGCGTAATGATCAGGCACAGCACGAACGCGAAAATCGGCCCCAGCGGGAAGAAGCCCGACCGGTACGGCAGATTATCCAGCGAGTGGCCCTGCATCACATACCCGCGACGGAAGCGGTAGTGGCTGATGGCGATACCAAGCCAGGCGATAAACCCGGTCATACCCGAGGTGTTGAGCAGCCACAGGTAAACCGTCTGGTTACCGAACATTGAGGTCAGGAAGCACAGCCCGGCGATAACGGTGGTGGCATAGAGCGCATTGCGCGGCACGCCGCCCTGGGAGAGCTTCGAGAAGATGCGCGGCGCTTTGCCATCGCAGGCCAGGGTGTAAAGCATACGCGTTGACGCATACATCCCCGAGTTCCCCGCCGACAGCACCGCCGTCAGGATCACCGCATTCATAATGGCCGCCGCACCGAGCAGCCCGGCGTGTTCGAACACCAGGGTGAACGGGCTGACGCTGATGTCTTTCACATCGTTACGCAGCAGGCTCGGATCGGTATAGGGGATAATCAGGCTGATAATCAGGATCGCGAACACATAGAACAGCAGAATACGCCAGAACACCTGCCGCACCGCGCGCGGAATGTTCTTCTCCGGGTCTTCCGATTCGCCCGCGGCAATACCGATAAGCTCGGTGCCCTGGAACGAGAAGCCGACGATCATCGCCACGCCAATCATCGCCGCAAAGCCGCCGGCAAACGGCGCTTCGCCGATAGACCAGTTGCTCCAGCCCGCCGGTTTGGCGCCCTGGAAGATGCCAACGATCATCAGGATGCCGACAATGATAAAGATAATCACCGTGGTCACTTTGATGAGCGAGAACCAGTACTCCGCTTCGCCAAAGCCCTTCACCGAGATCCAGTTGAGCAGGAACATCACAGCCAGGAACAGTGCGCTCCAGATCCAGCCCGGCGTGTCCGGGAACCAGTAGGACATCACCAGCTGCGCGGCGACCAGGTCAACGGCAATGGTCACCGCCCAGTTGTACCAGTAGTTCCAGCCCAGCGCGAAGCCGAAGCCCTCTTCAACATACTTCTGCCCGTAGGTGGCAAACGAGCCGGATACCGGCATGTAGGCCGCCAGTTCGCCGAGGCTGGTCATCAGGAAGTAGACCATCAGGCCAATCAGCATATAGGAGAGCAGCGCCCCGCCCGGCCCGGCCTGGGAAATGGTGGCGCCCGAGGCGACAAACAGGCCGGTACCAATCGATCCGCCAATGGCGATCATGGTGAGATGGCGCGCCTTTAACGCGCGTTTTAGCGCAGGCTGTTGTGTGGTTTTAGATTCCGAAACCATAGGAATATATTGTCCATCTAAAAAATGAGGCGCGATTGTAGCAGACCAAACCGCAGGTTCCTGGCATAAATACGCGGTTATAAGAGAGCTTCATGATCGCGGGTGGATTATAAGTAAAGCAGGAATGGCGCGGTTCGCTAGCCGCCGCGCCGGAGAGGAAAGTTAGCTGTCGCAGTAGCGCAGAAAGCGCATCAGGGCGTTGGAGAGGTGTTTTTGACGGTGGCGAATGCGATACAGCCGGCGAACCAGACGCGGCAGCGGTACCGGGACCTCCACCAGCGAGCCGCTTTCGAGCTGCTCGGCGATAACGCGTCTGGAGAGGCAGCTGATGCCCAGCCCATGCCGCACCGCATGCTTGATGGCTTCCGAGTTGCCCAGCTCCATGCCGAGCCGGAACTGCGGCAGATGGGACAGCAGCAGATAATCGACGATCTCCCGCGTTCCCGACCCGCGCTCGCGCAGGATCCACTGTGCCGTTGAAAGGGTTTCCAGCGTCACCGGCTGCTGCAAAATAGCGCTGCCCGGTGCGGCAAACACCACCAGCTCATCCTCAAGCCACGGCTCGGTGACGATATCGGCGGTGTGGCACGGGCCCTCAATCAGGCCGATATCGACGCGAAAATCGGCCACCGCATTGATCACATCCTGACTATTGCCGACGCTCAGCTCCAGCGGCAGCTCGGGGAAGTCCCGGCGGTAGCGGGCGATGATTTCCGGCAGGATGTAGTTGCCGATGGTGCTGCTGGCATAGACGCGGATGGCACCGTTATCGTCGCGAAACAGCTGCTCGATCTCTGCGGCCTGCTCCAGCAGCGCCACCACGCGCGGATACAACAGTCGCCCATGTTCGTTCACCACCAGCCGCTTGCCGACCCGGTCAAACAGCTGCACGCCGAGCTGTCCTTCAAGATCCGCCAGCGCGGCGCTGACCGCGGACTGTGACAGGGCCAGCATCTGCGAGGCCTGGGTAGTAGAGCCGCTTTTCAGGACTTCAGCGAACACGTCCAGCTGGCGAAGGGTGATATGCATGGGCGATCCCACAAGGTATGAGGGGGTAGTTACCACTTATAATGGTTGATTATAAATATATAATCAATTTCATTTTTAACGCCGTCCGTCTTACGCTTGGCACAGCTAAAGGAGACGGGTTATGACGACGTTAACACTACACCATACTGGCCGCACGCTGCGGCATCTGGCCCCCGGTCTGGCCTTTACCGCCGTAATCACTGCGCTGGCGGTCTACGCCGGGACGTTACCCACGCTTTCGCATGCCGGGCTGAGCGCCCTGACGCTCGCCATTCTGGTGGGCATGATCGTCGGGAACACCTTCTGGCCGCGGATCAGCGCGCCCTGTGAGCCTGGCGTACTGTTTGCCAAACAGCACCTGCTGCGGCTGGGGATTATTCTCTATGGTTTTCGCCTCACCCTGAGCGATGTGGCGGGCATCGGCGCCAGCGGGCTGGTGATCGACATTTTCACCCTGAGCAGCACCTTCTTCCTCGCCTGCTGGCTGGGGCAAAAACTCTTTAAGCTCGACCGACAGACCAGCTGGCTTATCGGTGCGGGTAGCAGCATCTGCGGGGCAGCGGCGGTGCTGGCGACCGAACCGGTGGTAAAGGCCCCGGCCGGTAAAGTAACCGTAGCCATCGCCACCGTGGTCATTTTCGGTACCCTGGCGATCGGCGTTTATCCCCTGCTCTACCCCTGGCTGGCAACGTGGTTTGGCCCACAGGCCTACGGGGTGTTTATCGGCTCGACGGTGCACGAAGTGGCGCAGGTGGTTGCCGCCGGTCAGGCCATCTCAACGGATGCGGGTAATGCGGCGGTCATCGCCAAAATGCTGCGCGTCATGATGCTGGCCCCGTTCCTGCTGTTTCTCGCCGCGCGGGTAAAACAGCTGGCTCCTGCCGGGCAGGACGCGGCTGGCAAGATTACCATTCCGTGGTTTGCGCTGCTGTTTATCGTGGTGGCAATGGTGAACTCCCTGCACCTGTTGCCGGCGCAGGCGGTGAGTATGCTGGTGACGCTCGATACCGTACTGCTGACCATGGCGATGGCCGCGCTGGGTCTGACTACCCACCTGAGCGCGCTGAAACAGGCGGGGGTACGCCCTCTGCTGCTGGCGCTGGTGCTGTTTATCTGGCTTATCGTCGGGGGTGGTGCCATCAACCTGCTGGTCAACGCGTGGCTGGGGTAATGCGTGGCGACAGTGGGCGGGGATTATGGGTATCATAGCCCCTTTTCCCCCCAGCGGGTTGCGAGGAGAGACGAGAGATGAAGTTTATTGGAGCGCACGTCAGCGCCTCAGGTGGCGTGGCAAATGCCGCCATCCGCGCTGCGGAAATTAACGCCACGGCCTTTGCGCTGTTTACCAAAAACCAGCGCCAGTGGAAGGCAGCAGCGCTCACCCCGCAGGTGATAGATGAGTTCAAGCGCGCCTGCGAAAAACACAACTTCCAGTCCGGGCAGATTTTGCCCCACGACAGCTACCTGATTAACCTCGGGCATCCGCTTCAGGAGGCGCTGGATAAATCCCGCGCCGCCTTTATCGATGAAATGCAGCGCTGCGAACAGCTCGGCCTGTCGCTGTTGAACTTTCACCCCGGCAGCCACCTGACGCAGATTTCCGAAGAGGCGTGCCTGGCGCGGATTGCCGAGTCTATCAATATCGCTCTGGATCACACCGAGGGCGTAACGGCGGTTATCGAGAATACCGCCGGTCAGGGCAGCAACCTCGGGTTCCGCTTTGAGCATCTGGCCGCCATTATCGACGGCGTGGAGGATAAATCCCGCGTTGGGGTGTGCATCGACACCTGTCACGCCTTTGCCGCCGGCTACGATCTGCGCAGCGAAGAGGCCTGCGAACGAACCTTCGCCGAGTTCGAGCGCATTGTCGGCTTCCGCTATCTGCGCGGCATGCACCTCAACGACGCCAAAAGCGCCTTCGGCAGCCGGGTTGACCGCCACCACAGCCTCGGCGAAGGCAACATCGGCCATACCGCCTTCGCCTGGATCATGCGCGACGCGCGGTTCGACAACATCCCGATGATCCTTGAAACCATCAATCCCGATATCTGGGCAGAAGAGATCGCCTGGCTGCGGGCGCAGCAGCACGCGGAAACCAACGCCTGATCGGCTACGCCGGGCGGCTAGTGGCGTTTCGGTAACTGACATTGTGTCCGCCGGGAACCTGTCGCTGCTGCCGTCTGGCGCTAACACCAAAAATAGCCCTCGAAGCATGGCGCGGTCCGGCATCAAAACCGCCGCGCCGCAGGCGTTGAGTCCGGGCTGGCGGTCGGGAACCGCCAGAGGGCGCGAGCCCCGGGATGGGGTATCGCGACCGACCGGAGCGAGACGCCGGAGGCAAGGGCAGCCCGCAGGGCCGGTTTTACTGGCCGGGAGCCGGGATTGCAAAGGGGGCGGCGGCGAGCCCCCTTTGCCCGTTCACAGGCGGCCTGAGTGGCATGGAAATGCGACGTGGCGGTGAACGGAACCGCCGCCGCACTACCATAATCTTCACGCCTCACGTAACAGGCGCACTGCGCTACCCCACCACCACCCATAAAAAAGGGCCGATTCTCATCGGCCCTTTTTCACTGTCTGAACGCTCCGTTACGCCGCTTTTGCCGCCAGCTCGCTTTCAGGACGTTTCAGGAAGGCATACGCCAGACCCGCCACCAGCGTACCGGCAATAATCGCCAGCAGGTAGCCCAGCACCGGCGTGATCGCCCCTGGGATCAGCAGCACGAACAGACCACCGTGCGGTGCCATCAGCTTCGCGCCAATCGCCATGGAGATGGCCCCGGTCAGCGCCCCGCCAACGATACAGCACGGCAGAACGCGCATCGGATCGCGGGCAGCGAACGGGATTGCCCCTTCGGAGATAAAGCACAGGCCCAGCACCAGCGCCGCTTTACCGCCTTCCTGCTGGCCTTTATCAAACTTACGACGCGCAACCAGCGTCGCCAGCCCCATCGCCAGCGGTGGCACCATACCTGCCGCCATGATGGCCGCCATCGGTGCGTAGGTCTGGGTACTCAGCAGGCCAACACCAAATGCGTAAGCCGCTTTGTTCACCGGGCCGCCCATGTCGGTACACATCATGCCGCCGAGGATCGCGCCGAGCAGTACCGCGTTAGCAGTACCCATGGTTTGCAGCCAGTGGGTCAGACCCGCCAGGATACCGGAGACCGGTTTACCGATGACGTAGATCATCCCCAGGCCCACCACCAGGCTTGAGATAAGCGGAATAATCAGGATGGGCTTCAGGGCTTCCATGCTGTTAGGCAGCTTCAGTTTGGTGCTGATGGCACGCGCCACGTAGCCCGCCAGGAAACCAGCAATGATACCGCCGATAAACCCGGAGCCGGTGCTCACCGCCAGCATCCCGCCGATCAGACCCGGCGTCAGGCCCGGACGATCCGCGATGGAGAAGGCGATATAACCCGCCAGTACCGGCACCATCAGCGCAAAGGCTGAACCGCCGCCGATCTGCATCAGCGCCGCCGCCAGCGTGCCTTCCTGCTTAAATGCCTCGATACCGAAGACGAACGACAGCGCGATCAGCAGACCGCCTGCCACCACCATCGGCAGCATATAGGAGACGCCGGTCAGCAGGTGACGATACGGGCCCGCGCTTTCTTTCTTCGCGGAGGTCGTCGCGGCACTGCTCTGCCCTGCAGGCTGATACGGCGTCGCTTCAACGAGCGCCTTATCAAACTCCTGGGCGGTTTTCTTCAGCGCCAGACCGGTGGAGGTACGATACATTGGCTTACCGGCAAACTTCGCCAGATCCACTTCGATATCCGCCGCCACGATCACCAGATCGGCCTGGGCAATCTCTTCCGGCGTGATGGCATTCCCGGCCCCCACGGAACCGCGGGTTTCCACCTTCGCCCACCAGCCGCGTTTTTTCGCTTCGGTTTCGATGGCTTCCGCCGCCATAAAGGTGTGCGCGACCCCGGTCGGGCAGGCCGTCACGGCCACGATACGCTTCGCACCACCCGCCGCAGGCTGCGGAGCCGATACGGCCGCCGGCGCCTTGTACAGCTGCGCGTTGTCTTTGGCTTCGCCCAGGAACAGCTCCGGGTGCGCCACGGCGCGATCGATATCGCCGAGGTAGACCTTTTTACCATCCAGCGCGCTGTCGGTCGGCAACGCTGTGCCGATGACGATAGCCAGCTCGGCATCGTTCGGGTTGTCAATAATCTCAAGGTGCGCTTTCTGCGCCGCGGCGCTGAGCAGGGTTTTCGCGACGTACGCGCGGGCCTGGCCCAGACCGGATTCAATAATCAGCAGCGTTTTCATTATGCCTCTCCTGCTGTCAGTTAAAGGGTTTAAGGTCGACGCGCGCCATCATTGCGGCCAACTGAGTTCTGTCGGTAATACCGACGTTGCTCTGGCTCACCGCCAGCGCCGCGACGGCCGTTGCCAGACGCAACGTGTGCTCGCTTGATTCACGCATCAGCAGGCCGTAAATCAGTCCCCCCACCATCGAGTCGCCTGCGCCTACGGTGCTGACCACTTCTACTGACGGCGGTGTGGCAATCCATTCGCCTGAGGCGTTAACCCACAGCGCGCCCTCTTCGCCCAGCGAAATCACCACGTGGGCAATCCCCTGCTCGCGAAGCGCGTGCGCCGCGTCAATCACATCTTTGAGCTCCGGCAGCTTGCGGCCCGCCCAGATTTCCAGCTCGCGACGATTCGGTTTCACCAGCCACGGCGAGGCTTTCAGCCCGGCCACCAGCGCATCGCGGCTGCTGTCGAAAATAATGCAGGGACACTGGCTGCGCAGACGCGTCATCCAGTCGGTAAAGGCTTCCGGGCTGACGCCGGACGGCAGGCTGCCGCTGACGCAGACCATGTCGAACTGACCGAGCCAGCTCAGGGAGTCGGTGACAAAGCGTTCCCAGTCAGCCGGGGTCACTTCGAAGCCGGAGAAGTTAAGGTCGGTGACTTCGCCGTCTTTTTCCGTCAGCTTAACGTTGATACGGGTACGGCCCTGCACCACCTGGAAACGGTTAGCAATGCCCAGCTCGCTGAACAGCTGCTGAAAGCCATCCTGGTTGTCTTTGCCGAGGAAGCCGCCGACGGTGACGTCGATGCCCAGATCCTTAAGCACTTTGGCAACGTTAATGCCTTTGCCCGCGGCGTGCAGACCGGTGGTACGCACCAGGTTCACTTCGCCGCGCTCGATGTCCGCGCAGTAGCCGACCAGGTCATAGGCCGGGTTCAGGGTGATGGTGGCGACGCGTCTGCTCATGCTGCGCCCTCCCCAAGACCCGCGGCGATGGCATCGCCAATCGCTTTCAGCGCCTGTTCAGCATCTTCGCCCTGCGCGGTAAAGCGCAGACGGTGGCCGTGCTTCACGCCCAGCGCCACGACTTTCATCAGGCTGCGACCGTTCGCCGGCTTGCCGCTGCCGTCAAGGTTGGTCACGGTGATATCGCTGTTGAACTGCTTAATGGTGTTGACCAGCACGGTGCCCGGACGGGCGTGCAGGCCATGCTCGTTACGCACGGTAAACTCGGCGCTCAGCACGTCCTCAGCCAGCGCATCGTCGCTGGTGAGCAGCGCCAGCAGCGTCGCGCTGTCGGCGTTCAGCAAGCGGTCAGCTTTATTTGCCAGCAGCAGATCGCTCAGGCGATTCAGAACCGCCAGCGGCTGATCGTCAACCACCGCGGCGCTCAGCAGCAGACCGACGGTGGCACCCTGATGTTCAAACGGTGCGGCCGGGCGGCTGACGGCAATGGCGCTCGCCAGATTGCCTTCCGGGCTATCGTTCAGCCAGATGCCCTGCCCCAGATTCAGCGGCTTGCCGGTGATAACGTTCGCCACGAAGGTGGTATCTACCGCGCCGGCTTCGCTCAGTCGTCCGGCGTTCAGTGCCTGAAGGGTCACCAGATCCTGGGTCGCCACGTCGAGGGAGAACAGGGTGTTATCCAGTTTCAGACCGGCAACCTGCTTTTCACCCATCAGCAACGCGCGCAGCTCTTCTGCCGTGGAGGCGGTTTTCAGCGCCTCGGCCACGTTGTCGTCGCTCAGAACGTGCGTGAGCTGACGCAGCAGGCCGAGGTGCTCGTCGGAGCTGGCGGCAATACCGATGGCGACGTAAGCCACCTGATCGTCGCCCCAGTTGACGCCCTGCGGGAACTGAAACACCTGCACACCGGTTTTCAGCACCTGGTCGCGGGTGTCGGTGGTGCCATGGGGAATGGCGATGCCATTGCCCAGGAAGGTTGAGGTCTGCTGCTCGCGCGCCAGCATTCCGTTCACGTAGCCGTCAGCCACGTTGCCCGCCTGCACCAGCGCAGCGGCAACCTGACGTATCGCGTCTTGTTTATCCGCGGCCTGCATGCCGGGATGGATGTCCTGCACAGATAATTCGAACATGATTCTCCTCGCTTGCTGAAATTGAATCGTTTCAGCTGTTCTGCGAATGATAGCGCCAGCCGGTTCTCTGACATCACGCCGGCTACGCTGAAACGTTTCAAGGAGTTTCATGATAACCCGCATAGCTGGCAAGCAAAGTCGTGAATAGCGTGGCAAAATTTAGATATGCCGCACAATTCTGATTTTAGTTGACGAATTAGCTGAAGTTGAGCGAAGCGATGGATAAAAAATTCAGCTTAGGTTCAGCGAAGGGGCGGAGGAAGGGGGAAGTCAGGGCGCCGTCAGCGCTTCGAGGTGGATCAGGTATTCCATTGCCTGATGGCGCGTGCTGCCACACATCTCGGCGGACGGCTGTAATCCGGCGCATACCGCCGGGCGCAGCGGCGAGCGAAAGAGTTTACAGCGCTGGTGCTCATCGAGCTGAACGCAGGGCATGTTGGCCGGTTTGCCGTCGGGCATGCCGGGGATCGGGCTGGAAATGGACGGCGCGGTACAGCAGGCACCGCAGTCGGAACGGCACTCCATCTGGAGTCCTCCTGGCTATTTTTTTACGACGCGCAGGCGCCTGACGCTGCGCACACTACCCTGTTTAGTGATGCAACGCAAAAGCCGCGAATTCCGCTTGCCTGACAATGGCGCCGCGAGTACCGTGACGCGATATTTTTTGCCAATTTAAGGGATGTATTTTTATGCCAAGAGCGAACGAAGTAAAAAAAGGTATGGCCATCAATTACAACGGCAAACTGCTGCTGGTGAAAGATATTGATATTCAGGCTCCGAGCGCCCGTGGCGCGGCCACGCTGTACAAAATGCGCTTTGCCGACGTGCGTACCGGTCTGAAAGTGGAAGAGCGCTTCAAAGGCGACGATATTCTCGACACCATCAGCCTGTCGCGCCGTCAGGTGACCTTCTCCTACGTGGACGGCAACGAGTACGTCTTTATGGATAACGAAGACTACACGCCGTTCACCTTCAATAAAGAGCAGATCGAAGAAGAGCTGCAGTTTATTCCGGAAGGCGGTATGCCGGGCATTCAGGTGCTGACCTGGGACGGCCAGCTGCTGGCACTGGAGCTGCCGCAGACCGTGGATCTGGAGATCGTGGAAACCGCGCCGGGCATCAAAGGCGCGTCCGCCAGCTCGCGCACCAAACCGGCCACGCTCTCCACCGGGCTGGTCATTCAGGTGCCGGAGTATCTGGTGACCGGTGAGAAAATCCGCATTCATATCGCGGAGAAGCGCTACATGGGCCGCGCCGACTAATAAAAAAAGGGACAGCCCAGGCTGTCCCTTTTTACGTTCAGCAGCGTTACAGCAGATCCGGGAACAGGGTTTTCTTCAGCGCCAGCTCCACGCCACGCACTTCCGCCAGCCCCTTCAGACGGCCAATGGCCGAATACCCCGGATTGGTTTTTTTACGCAGATCGTCCAGCATCTGATGACCGTGATCCGGACGGAACGGAATCGGACGCCGATCCCCTGCCCGCTTGCGGCGCTGCTCCTCTTTAAGAATCGCCGCTACGACCGCCACCATATCCACATCGCCGCCAAGGTGAGCCGCTTCGTGGAAGGTTTTCGGGTTCGCTTCCCGGCAGGTGGCGCGCAGATGGGTAAAGTGAATGCGGTCCCCGAAGGTTTCCACCATTTTCACCAGATCGTTGTCCGCCCGTACGCCGTACGACCCGGTACACATGGTGAAGCCGTTATGGATGCTGTCTACCGTCTCCTTCAGCCACTGCATGTCCTCAATGGTCGACACAATGCGTGGCAGCCCGAGGATCGGACGCGGCGGATCGTCAGGATGCACCGCCAGCCGCACGCCCACCTCTTCCGCCACCGGCACAATGGCACGCAGGAAAACGGCCATGTTGTCGCGCAGCGCCGCCTTGTCGATCCCGGCGTATTCATTGAGGCGTCCGCGGAACTGCTCCAGGGTATAGCCCTCTTCCGCGCCCGGCAGGCCGGCGATGATATTGGCCACCAGCTTCGCGCGATCGGCTTCGCTTGCCGCCTCGAACCAGGCTTTGGCGTCGCGCTGTTCTTCGGCCGTGTAGTCCGCTTCTGCGCCCTCACGCTTTAGAATGTGCAGTTCGAAGGCGCCGAACGCCGCCTGGTCGAAACGCAGCGCTTTTGAACCGTCCGGCAGCTGATATTCAAGATCGGTGCGGGTCCAGTCGAGGATAGGCATGAAGTTGTAGCAGACGGTGTCGATGCCGCAGGCCGCAAGGTTGCGGATGCTCTGCTGATAGTTGGCGATATGCTTCTGGTACTGCCCGGTGTGGGTTTTGATCTCTTCGTGAACCGGGATGCTCTCGACCACCGACCAGGTGAGGCCTTTTTCCGCGAGCTGGGCCTGACGCGCTTTGATCTCCTCTACCGGCCAGACTTCACCGTTAGGAATGTGATGCAGAGCGGTGACCACTCCGGTTGCGCCCGCCTGACGCACATCGTCCAGCGAGACCGGATCGGCAGGGCCATACCAACGCCAGGTTTGTTCCATTTGGTGCACCTCTTAAGTTGTTATACCAATTTTTCGTAACAGCATGACGACTACCATACATGCTTTGCGAAAACGGTCAATTTTGCCCGCCGCATTGGTTGATCAATCTCACATTCTGGGGTTATTTACGGCTTACCAATTCAATTTGTTGTCATATAACTTTACACTGGGCTTTGTTAATCAATGGTTAATCAGGTATGAACTAAATGAAGACAATCGCCTCTCAGCCCCTTCCGGAACAGGTTCAGCAACCGCGCTACGATCGCTCAGCGTTACAAAATCGCATCGTTCACTTTGGCTTTGGCGCGTTTCACCGTGCCCATCAGGCGCTGCTGACCGACCGGGTGCTCAATCTGCAGGGCGGCGACTGGGGGATCTGCGAGATCAGCCTGTTCAGCGGCGAACAGCTGATGACCGCGCTGCGCGAGCAGGATCATCTCTATACCGTGCTGGAAAAGGGTGCCGACGGAAATCAGGCCATCGTGATTGGCGCCGTCAACGACTGCCGCAGCGCGACGCTGGATGGCCTCGAAGCCGTACTGGAGGCCTTTTGCGAACCCCAGGTGGCGATTGTTTCTCTGACCATTACCGAAAAAGGCTACTGCATCGATCCGGCCACCGGAAAACTGGACGTGACCAATACGCGCATTGCCCACGATCTCGCCAACCCCGCCGCGCCGCAGTCCGCCCCCGGCATTCTGGTAGAGGCCCTGCATCGCCGTCGCAGCCGCGGTCTGCCGCCGTTTACCGTCCTGTCATGCGACAACATTCCTGATAACGGACACGTGGTGAAAAACGCCGTACTGGGTATGGCGGAGACGCGCGACCCGGCGCTGGCCCACTGGATTGCCGAACACGTGACCTTCCCCGGTACGATGGTCGATCGCATCGTTCCCGCCGCCACGCCGGAATCACTGGCGGAAATCACCGCCGCGCTTGGCGTGGAGGACCCGGTGGCCATCAGCTGCGAGCCTTTCATACAGTGGGTGGTGGAAGACCATTTTGTTGCCGGGCGCCCTGCCTGGGAGAAGGTCGGCGTGCAGCTGGTGGACGACGTGCTGCCGTGGGAAGAGATGAAGCTGCGGATGCTCAACGGCAGCCACTCGTTCCTGGCCTGGCTCGGCTACCTTGCCGGGTATCAGCACATCAGCGACTGTATGGCCGACCCGCATTTCAAAGCCGCCGCGCGCCAGCTGATGCTCACCGAGCAGGCCCCGACGCTTAAGATCGCCGGGGTGGATCTCCACGGCTACGCCGACAGCCTGATCGAACGTTTCTCCAACCCGGCGCTGCAGCACCGTACCTGGCAGATCGCCATGGACGGCAGCCAGAAGCTGCCGCAGCGTATGCTGGAGGGTATCCGCTGGCATCTGCGCGAAGAGCGTCCCTGGCCGCTGCTGGCGCTGGGCATCGCAGGCTGGATGCGCTACGTCAGCGGCATCGACGAGCGCGGGGAGCCTATCGACGTGCGCGACCCGCTCATTGAGGCGATCCAGGCGCAGGTTGCCGGCAGCAGCGAGGCCGACCGCCCGGCGGCCCTGCTGCGCCTGAGCGCGATTTTCGGCAGCGATCTGCCCGCCGACCCGCGCTTTGTCAGCGCCGTGCAGCAGGCGTGGCACGACCTGTGCGAGTATGGCGCCCGTGAGGCGGTGGCCCGCCTCGTGCGTTAATCTTCCCCCTGAACGACGCGCACGCCGGCCCTGGCGTGCGCATCGGACTTCTCTTTCTTCGCGTTTTTCGCCAGGATGTTCCGACATTTTTTCGCGCCACGCCCGTGGCCTGAGTAACGTCTGGAGTAACTGTGACCAAAACCAATCTGATTACCGGTTTTCTCGGCAGCGGCAAAACCACCACCATTCTGCATCTGCTGGCGAATAAAAATCCCGATGAAAAATGGGCTGTGCTGGTCAACGAGTTTGGCGAAGTCGGCATTGACGGCGCGTTGCTGGCTGACAGCGGCGCACTACTCAAAGAGATCCCCGGCGGCTGCATGTGCTGCGTTAACGGTCTGCCGATGCAGGTCGGGCTGAATACCCTGCTGCGCCAGGGCAAACCGGATCGCCTGCTGATCGAACCCACCGGGCTGGGGCATCCGAAGCAGATCCTCGATATGCTCACCGCCGCCGTCTACGAACCGTGGATCGACCTACGCGCCACGCTCTGCCTGCTCGATCCCCGTCAGTTGCTCGACGCGCAATACAGCGAGAATGATAACTTCCGCGATCAGCTCACCGCCGCCGACGTCATTATTGCCAATAAAGAGGATAAGGCCGACGACCGCAGTCGCGCCGCGCTCACGCAGTGGTGCGAGACGCATCTTGAAGGGCGCGAGCTGCGCTACGCCTCCCGGGGTGCCATCGACGGCGCGCTGCTCGATCTGCCGCGCAGTGGCCGTCAGGTGCCCGCCAGCGCGGCGCATCAGCATGGGCAGAACCTGGAGCGCGGCCTCGGCGCACTCAGCCTGCCGGCACACCAGCGCTGGCGTCGCAGCCTCAACAGCGGTCAGGGCTATCAGGCCTGCGGCTGGATCTTCGACAGCGACACGCAGTTCGACACCATCGGCCTGCTGGAGTGGGCGCGGCTGGCGCCGGTTGACAGGGTAAAGGGGGTGCTGCGTATTCCGGAGGGGCTGGTGCGCGTTAATCGCCAGGGCAACGATTTTCATATTGAAACCCAGAGCGTCGCACCGCCGGACAGTCGTATTGAGCTGATTAGCGCGACGGAGACCGACTGGAACGCACTGCAATCCAGTTTGTTGACGCTTCGTTTAACCATGCCAGACTAAGTTTGCGACTAAGAAATGACTTAGTGAACCGTTATGACGAAAACACGCTTGCTTACTATCCTGCTGCTGAACGCAGCGGGTTTTTTACTTTTTTTCTCCTGGTATCTGCCTGCCGGACACGGTTTCTGGTGGCCGATCGATAGCGGACTGTTCCATTTTTTCAACCATAAAATCGTCGAAAACCAGACGTTTCTCTGGTTTGTTGCGGTAACCAATAACCGCGCGTTCGATGCCTGCTCGCTGCTGTGCATGGGGCTGTTGATGCTGTGGTTCTGGCGCGGTGCCGACCCGGCTGGCCGCCGTCGGGTAGTGCTGATTGGCCTGACGATGCTGATGACCGCCGTCGTGCTCAACCTGCTGGGTCAGTCGCTGATTCCGGTACAGCGTACCAGCCCGTCATTAAGCTTTGACGATGTGGTGCGGGTGCGCGATCTGCTGCCGACTGTGCCCACTAAAGATGCTTCCCGCGACTCGTTCCCGGGCGATCATGGCATGATGCTGCTTATTTTTGCCGGCTTTATGTGGCGCTATTTTGGTCAAAAAGCGTTCATGGTAGGTCTGGCTATATTTATTGTTTTCGCCCTGCCGCGAATGATGATTGGCGCGCACTGGTTTACCGATATTTTCGTCGGTTCTCTTTCCGTGGTGTTAATTGGACTTTCATGGGTTTTATTAACCCCACTGTCGGACAGGGTTATTTCGCTGCTTAACCGCACGCTGCCGGGCAAATATAAACAAATTAATAACAATTAATTCATTTTACATAACAAAAATCATCAGATATCTCGTCGCGATCTGATGATTTTTTAGCAGCGAAACGGCGATTTTTAGCCCACTTTCCAAAAAGTCACACGTTTGTAAGGGGATAGCGCCCAGCCCGCATGGCATCTGGGCTGCCGCAAAATAACCCGTTCACATCTTGCATCACATTTTCTTATTAAAAATCACGTAAAAACTCTCGCATTGACTATGTCGATCGGGTAGTCTCACCTTCGTTTTGCCGTTCAGGCATGATTTGATGCATCTATTGGTAATAGTCTGAATTTTTTTTGTGCGTTCACCCACAGATTCGCATTCAGGTAATTGTTTGCATCATCGGCGCTAATTAGTCTCGTCACGTTTGGCATTTTTATAACGAATTTTTCGTTAAGGACATCAAGGGATAATAAACAACATGGTCAGATCTCAGCCGATTTTGAGATATGTATTGCGGGCAATCCCCGCTGTAGCAGTTGCAGTTCTGCTCTCCGCATGTAGCTCAATGAACACCGCGAATAACATGCATTCTGAGACGCATGCAGTGAATGAGAAAGATGGTTTTCTACTGCAAGCCTCTCAGGATGAATTTGAAGAGATGGTCCGCACGCTGGATGTAAAAACCCGCCTGATGGATCAGTACGCCAGCTGGAAAGGCGTTCGTTACCGTATGGGTGGCAGCACCAAAAGCGGTATCGACTGCTCCGGCTTCGTACAGCGCACCTTCCGCGAACAGTTTGGCCTG
The DNA here is from genome assembly GCF_000463155.2 of Siccibacter turicensis LMG 23730. Taxonomy (GTDB): domain Bacteria; phylum Pseudomonadota; class Gammaproteobacteria; order Enterobacterales; family Enterobacteriaceae; genus Siccibacter; species Siccibacter turicensis. Next base: position 177,152 of record NZ_AWFZ01000030.1, read on the forward strand.
GAATTACCGCGTTCTACCTATGAACAGCAGGAAATGGGCAAATCCGTCTCCCGCACCAGCCTTCGCACCGGCGATCTGGTTCTGTTCCGTGCCGGTTCTACCGGACGTCACGTCGGTATCTATATCGGTAACAACCAGTTTGTTCACGCGTCCACCAGCAGTGGCGTGATGATCTCCAGTATGAATGAGCCGTACTGGAAAAAGCGCTACAACGAAGCGCGCCGGGTGCTTAGCCGCTCGTAATATACCGTTGACGTTCATTCCCTTGATGCCAACGAGACGCTCTAAGACGCTGCTTATGCAGCGTTTTTTTATGGGCGTTAGCTGATAATCCTGAGACGTGCTGCCGTAATCTGGGCTATAGTCTTGCAGGTATATCTCTTACCCTGACGCCGCCTCAGGGAGGCGACCGAGGATGCCGTACCTATGCTCACCCGCTATTTGTCGAGCCCAAAAAAGACACTTATCCTGAGCCTGATCTATGGCCTGCTGGCCGCGTTGCTGGTTGCCAGCGTGCACGCGTGGTATCAGCACGCCAACCGTGAACAGCGCTATCTCACGCTGATGAACGATCTCAGCGCCTATGTCGAAACCTATTTCCACGGGCTGAAAGCCACCGCCGATACTATCCAGCCGCTGACCGCCTCGGGCTGCGAAGCGGTCGCCAGTGAACTGACTTCCCGTTCCGCCTTCCATATTAACGTGCGCGCGTTTTTGCTGGTAAAGGATGATGTCGCCTACTGCTCGTCCGCCACCGGCGCAATGCGGCTGCCGCTCAGGGAGCTGGTGCCGGGCATCGACATGGACAAAGAGGTGGATATCACCCTGATGCAGGGCACACCGAAACTGCCGGGCAAGCCTGCCATTGCGGTATGGTTTCGCAACCCGCTGCTGGATGCGCGCGGGGTATTTACCACCCTTAACGTTAACCTGACGCCCTATCTGATCTATACCTCGCGCCAGCACGATATCGCAGGCGTGGCGCTGTTCGTCGATGATAAGGTGCTCTCCACCTTCGCCCCCAATGTGCTCACCACCGCCGACCTGCCGGATAACCAGGTCGGTATCAGGGCGCTGTCCGATTATCCGGTAAAACTGGCGCTCTACGGTGACATGTGGCCTGCGGATGATGTCCAGCTGTCGGTGCTGCTTGGCCTGTGCGTTGGCATTCTCACCACCCTGGCCAGCGGCTATGTGCTCAATACCCGCTCCCAGCCAGGCCGGGAGATCCTGAGCGGCATCAAGCGCAACCAGTTTTCGGTAGTGTGGCAGCCGGTGGTGGAATCCTCCGGCTTGCGGGTGACCGGGGTTGAAGCGCTGCTGCGCTGGCAGCATCCGCAGGCAGGCGCTATTCCGCCCGATGCCTTTATTGGCTATGCCGAAGCGCAGGATCTGATTGCGCCGCTGACCCAGCATCTGTTTAAGCTGATTGCCGCGGACGCCGCGACGCTGAAAAGCGTGCTGCCGCCCGGCGCCAAAATGGGCGTCAACATCGCGCCGGGGCATATGCACTCCCCCACCTTTAAGGACGACGTCACCCGCTTCGTCGCCTCGCTGCCACCGGGCTATTTCCAGCTGGTGTTTGAGATAACCGAACGCGACATGCTGCAGGAGAAAGAGGCGGTTTCGCTGTTCTCATGGATCCACGAGCAGGGCATTGAGATTGCTATAGATGACTTCGGCACCGGGCACAGCGCCCTTATCTACCTCGAACGGTTTACCCTCGATTTTCTGAAAATCGACCGGGGATTTATCAACGCCATCGGCACCGAAACCGTTACCTCCCCGGTGCTTGATGCGGTGTTAACCCTGGCAAGCAAGCTCAACATGACCACGGTCGCCGAAGGGGTGGAAACCCCGGAGCAGGCGAAGTGGCTGCGCGCGCGGGGCGTGAACTACCTGCAGGGCTTCCTCTTCAGCCGCCCGCTGCCGCTCCGCGATTTCGTTCTCTGGCAGCGCAACCGCATCCCACCGGAAGCGTAACGATGGCGTTCCCAATCGGCGCGGCGTCACTTATCATGCATCCGGCTGGGCGCGCACCCGCGCTGCCCGTGGTGAATATGCTCTGCTTAATAAGGAAACGCCTGCCATGATTGCACGTGCAGCGATAGTGCTGATGAGCCTGGTGGCTCTGCAAAGCCCGGCGGCGACCATCAAGGAGGCCGAGGCCTTTGCGGTTATCGGCGAGCCGAAATACGCGGTTAACTTCAGTCATTACGATTACGTGAACCCGGCTGCGCCGAAAGGCGGCCAGATTACCCTCGCGAAAATCGGCACCTTCGATAACTTCAACCGCTTTGCGATGCGCGGCAACCCCGGGGAACGCACCGGGTCGCTCTACGACTCCCTCTACACCACCTCGGACGATGAGCCCGGCAGCTACTATCCGCTGATTGCGGAATCGGCCCGCTACGCCAGCGACTATGCCTGGGCGGAGATAACGCTCAACCCACGGGCGCGTTTTCACGACGGCAGTCCGATTCAGGCCAGCGACGTTGCCGCGACCTTTCAGAAATTCATGGCCGAGGGCGTGCCCCAGTTCCGGGTGTTCTATAAAGGCACAGTGGTAAAAGCCATCGCCCCGCTGACGGTGCGCATTGAGCTGGGGGAGCCGGGAAAAGAGAAGATGCTGAGCCTGTTCACCCTGCCGGTGCTGCCGGAAAAATACTGGCGCAGCCGCAAGCTGAGCGACCCGCTCCCCTCTCCGCCGCTGGCCAGCGGGCCGTACAAGATCACCGCCTGGCGCATGGGGCAGTACATCGTCTATTCACGGGTAAAAGACTACTGGGCGGCGAACCTGCCGGTGAACGTCGGCCGCTGGAATCTGGATACCGTACGCTACGACTACTATCTGGACGATAACGTGGCGTTTGAAGCGTTCAAGGCTGGCGCGTTTGATTTTCGCGCTGAGCCGAGCGCCAAAAACTGGGCGACGCGCTACACCGGACGCAATTTCGCCAGCGGGTATATCGTCAAGGAGGAGCAGGAGAACACCTCTGCCCAGGACACGCGCTGGCTGGCGTTTAACATCCAGCGCCCGCTTTTCAGCGACCGTCGCGTGCGCGAGGCCATCACGCTGGCGTTTGATTTCGAGTGGATGAACAAAGCGCTGTTCTACGGCGCGTACAGCCGCGCCAACAGCTATTTCCAGAATACCGACTACGCCGCGCGTGGCTACCCGGATGCCGCCGAGCTGACGCTGCTGGGGCCGATGAAGGCGGACCTGCCGCCGGAGGTGTTCACCTCTATCTATCAGCCGCCGGTGTCCAGAGGCGATGGCTTCAACCGCGACAACCTGCTCAAGGCTGCGGCGCTGCTTAAAAGCGCCGGCTGGGAGATGAAAAACCGGCAACTGGTGAACGCCAACACCGGCAAGCCGTTTCGCTTCGAGCTGCTGCTCTCCGCCGGAGGCAACAACCAGTGGGTGATCCCCTTCCAGCATAATCTGGAGCGGCTTGGCATCACGCTCGATCTGCGTCCGGTGGACAACTCGCAGATCACCAGCCGCCTGCGCAGCCGTGATTACGACATGATCCCTACCCTCTACCGGGCGATGCCGTTCCCGAGCGCTGACCTGCAAATCTCCTGGGCGTCCCAGTACATTGACTCCAGTTACAACTCCCCCGGCGTGCAGAATCCGGTGGTGGATACGCTGGTGGCGAAGGTGATGACCAGCCAGGAGGACAGCGCGGCGCTGCTGACCCTGGGCCGGGCGCTCGACCGGGTGCTGACCTGGAACTACTACATGATCCCGATGTGGTATATGCCGTCGGACCGCTTCGCTTACTGGAACAAATTCTCGCGTCCCGCCGTGCGGCCCGTCTACGATTTGGGGCTGGATAACTGGTGGTATGACATCAACAAGGCAGCCACGCTGCCTGAAGCACGGCGCTAAGGAACCGCTATGGGAGCCTATTTACTTCGTCGCCTGCTGCTGCTGATCCCGACCCTGTGGGCCATTATCACGATTAACTTTTTCATCGTACAGATTGCCCCTGGCGGCCCGGTAGATCAGGCGATCGCCGCGATTCAGTTCGGCGACAGCAGCGCGTTGCCGGGCAGCGGCGGCGGGGACGGAATGGGCAGCACTCACGCCCGTACCGGCGTCGCGACACCCGGTGACAGCCAGTATCGCGGCGCGCGCGGCCTCGATCCGGAGATCATCGCCGAAATCACCCACCGATACGGCTTTGATAAGCCGCTGCACGAGCGCTATTTCCAGATGCTGTGGAACTACCTGCGCTTTGATTTTGGCGACAGCCTGTTCCGCAGCGCGTCAGTGGTGCAGCTGATTAAAGACAGCCTGCCGGTGTCGGTAACCCTCGGGCTGTGGAGTACGCTTATCATCTATTTTGTCTCGATTCCGCTGGGTATCCGCAAGGCGGTACACAACGGCAGCCGCTTCGATATCTGGAGCAGCGCGGCGATTATTATCGGCTACGCCATTCCGCCCTTCCTGTTCGCGGTGCTGCTGATCGTCTTTTTTGCCGGCGGTAGCTGGTTCGATCTTTTCCCGCTGCGTGGCCTGGTGTCGGCGAATTTCGATACGCTGCCGTGGTACGGCAAAATTACCGATTACCTGTGGCACATCACGCTGCCGGTGCTGGCCACGGTGATCGGCGGCTTTGCCGCCCTGACCATGCTGACCAAAAACTCATTTATGGACGAGATCCGCAAGCAGTACGTGGTCACCGCCCGAGCAAAGGGCGTGCCTGAACGGCAAATCCTCTGGGGCCACGTGTTTCGCAATGCCATGCTGCTGGTGATCGCCGGTTTCCCGGCCACCTTTATCAGCATGTTTTTCACCGGTTCGCTGCTGATAGAGGTGGTGTTCTCCCTCAACGGCCTGGGCCTGCTGGGCTACGAAGCCACGGTATCGCGCGACTATCCGGTGATGTTCGGCACGCTCTACATCTTCACGCTGGTGGGCCTGCTGCTTAATATTCTGAGCGATTTAACCTACACGCTGGTCGACCCACGCATTGATTTCGAGGGGCGCGGATGAGCAGACTCAGTCCTGTTAACCAGATGCGCTGGACGCGCTTTCGCCACAACCGCCGCGGCTACTGGTCGCTGTGGATTTTCCTGGTGCTCTTTATTCTCAGCCTGTTCGCGGAGCTGGTGGCAAACGATCGCCCGCTGGTGGCGCATCTCGACGGGCGCTGGTACTTCCCGGTGGTGAAAACCTACAGCGAAAGCGACTTCGGCGGGCCGTTTGCCTCCGCCGCCGACTATCAGGATCCGTGGCTGCGCCAGCGGCTGGATGACCACGGCTGGGCCATCTGGCCGCCGGTGCACTTCAGCGGCAGCTCTATCCACTTCGCCAGCCGCCAACCGTTCCCCTCCCCGCCCTCCAGCGAGAACTGGCTCGGCACCGATGCCAACGGCGGCGACGTGCTGGCCCGCACGCTCTATGGCACGCGCATCTCTATTTTGTTCGGCCTGATGCTGACCCTGTTTTCCAGCGTGATAGGCGTGACGGTGGGCGCGATTCAGGGCTACTACGGTGGCAAGATCGATCTGCTCGGCCAGCGGTTCATTGAGATCTGGTCGGGGATGCCGACCCTATTTTTGATCATTCTGCTGTCGAGCGTGGTGCAGCCTGATTTCTGGTGGCTGCTGGGGATCACCGTGCTGTTTGGCTGGATGAGTCTGGTGGGGGTGGTGCGCGCCGAGTTTCTGCGTACCCGCAACTACGACTATATCCGCGCCGCCCAGGCGCTCGGGGTCAGCGATCGCAGCATTATTTTCCGGCATATGCTGCCCAATGCGATGGTCGCTACCCTCACCTTCCTGCCGTTTATTCTCTGCGGCTCCATTGCCCTGCTCACCTCGCTCGACTTTCTCGGCTTCGGTCTGCCACCCGGCTCGGCATCGCTGGGCGAACTGCTGCTGCAGGGGAAAAATAACCTGCAGGCGCCCTGGCTTGGCCTTACCGCCTTCTTCTCGCTGGCGATCCTGCTGTCGCTGTTGATTTTCATTGGCGAAGCCGTGCGCGACGCTTTCGACCCCAGTAAGGCTGCCTGATATGACCGCTCCGCTGCTGACCATTGATCATCTCTCTGTCGCCTTCAGGCAAAACGGCGTTGAGCGCCGGGTGGTTGACGATCTCTCCCTGCGCATCGCCGCCGGGGAGACGCTGGCGCTGGTGGGGGAATCCGGCTCCGGCAAGAGCGTCACCGCGCTGTCGGTTCTGCGTCTGCTGCCTTCGCCGCCGGTGGTTTATCCCCAGGGCGACATCCATTTTCGCGGCCAGTCGCTGCTCAACGCCGATGAGCGCACGCTGCGCGGCATCCGCGGCAACCAGATTGCGATGATCTTTCAGGAGCCGATGGTGTCGCTCAATCCGCTGCATACCCTCGAAAAGCAGCTCTATGAAGTGCTGGCGCTGCACCGGGGGATGCGCCGCGAAGCCGCCCGCGCCGAAATGCTGACCTGCCTTGACCGGGTGGGGATCCGCAACGCCGCCGCCAGGCTTAACGACTACCCTCATCAGCTTTCCGGCGGCGAACGGCAGCGCGTGATGATTGCGATGGCGCTGCTGACACGCCCGGCGCTGCTGATTGCCGATGAGCCGACCACCGCGCTCGACGTCTCGGTGCAGGCGCAGATCCTCGCCCTGCTCGACGAGCTGAAGCGCGAGCTGAACATGGGGCTGCTGTTTATCACCCATAACCTGACGCTGGTGCGCCGCATTGCCGACAACGTGGCGGTTATGCATCAGGGCCGCTGCGTGGAGCGTAATACCAGCAGCGCGCTGTTTAGCGCCCCGCAGCACCCCTATACCCAAAAGCTGCTGGCCGCCGAGCCGGACAGCGATCCTGTCCCGCTCCCGGCCGATGCGCCGGTGCTGCTGGAGGTGCGTAACCTGAGCGTGGCGTTCGCCATACGCAAAGGGCTGCTGCGCCGCACGGTCGGGCATCATCACGCGTTGCGCGCGCTGAGCTTCACCCTGCGCGCCGGGGAGAGTCTGGGTCTGGTGGGCGAGTCCGGATCGGGCAAGAGCACCACCGGTCTGGCGCTGCTGCGCCTGATTCAGGCCGGGGGCGAGATCCTGTTTGACGGGCAGCCGCTGCACCGAATGAACCGCAAGCAGCTTTTACCGGTACGCCGCCGGATTCAGGTGGTGTTTCAGGACCCTAACTCCTCCCTCAACCCGCGGCTCGACGTGCAAAACATCATCGCCGAGGGGTTACGGGTGCATCAGCCGACGCTCAGCGCCGCGGCGCGGGAAGCGGCGGTGATTACCGCCTTACAGGAAGTGGGACTGGATCCGGACTCCCGGCATCGCTACCCGTCGGAGTTTTCCGGTGGCCAGCGCCAGCGTATCGCCATTGCGCGCGCGCTGATCCTCAAGCCGGAGCTGATTATTCTTGATGAGCCGACGTCGTCGCTGGACAGGTCGGTGCAGGCGCAGATCCTGACGCTGTTAAAAACGCTCCAGGCGCGCCACGGCCTGACCTATGTGTTCATCAGCCACGATCTGCAGGTGGTACGCTCGCTGTGTCATCAGGTGGTGGTGCTGCGCCAGGGGAAGTGGTCGAACAGGGGCCATGCGACGCGATTTTCGCTTCGCCAGGGGCAGACTACACGCGCGAGCTGCTCGCGCTGCGTTAACTCAGAAGGGGTTATGGCTTGAGAAGCTCTCGGCAATGGCTACGCCGAAATTTTTAAGACGCCCGGTGGCGGCGAACTCATCCTGGCGTCGAACGAACAGGCAGGGTTCGCCGTCGCACTCCAGCACCGTGCACTCTACGGAGATATCGCTCAGCGCCTGGCTGAGCTTCTGCATTACGCCCCAGGCGTTTTCCCCGTCCGCGCTCAGTAGCTTCAGGCCGATCAGGCTGTTATCCCCGCCCTGACCGTTCTGCGGAATCGGTTCAACTTTAGTCCCTGCGGAACCCGCCAGCCAACGAAAGCTCTGCGGCAAGCGATGGACGATGGAGAGTTGTAACGTATTCAAAATGGTGTCCCCGGATAGCAAAAACAATGGCGCAGCATACGCCCGGCAAAGTTAATACAATGTTGCATTATTGTGCGTTTTTCGCAACATTTTTGCCCGCCTGCCACAGCACATTTTCGGTTACCCTTTCACTATCAGGGTGTTATTTTTGTGCTCTGGCACGCATTTTCGCGCTATATGTAACGCGTTCTGAGCGCTAACTCAACCTTTTTTACCTACAAACCGGTGACTTTTTTCTCCAGGCTGCTTTACATTCACGAAACAAATATCTCCCTCGCGGGCGACCTGCGAGCGTAAAAAGGGGACCCGGAAGTCCCCTTTTCATCGTCGGCGACATGCTCAGGCTTTACGTTTTGGACGACTGGCGTAGAGGTAGAAAAAGATCGAGCAGCTGGCGCACAGCGCAATCGACAGCAGCATCGGCCAGGCGGTGGTAAAGGTCGCCAGCGACAGCAGCGCGCCGGTAATCGCCCCGATGCCAAAGCGGAAGGTCCCGGCCAGCGACGACGCGGTGCCGGCCATGTGCGGGAACTCATCGAGAATAACCGCCATGGCGTTCGAGGCCACCATCGAGATACAGCCGACGAATACCGCGATGCCCAGCACCAGCGACCAGAAACCCACGTCCAGCAGCGCGGTCACCACCATCCAGACCGCCATCGCGAACTGGATCCACAGCCCGGTACGGAACATATTGAGCGCCCCGACCCGGCGCACAAAGCGGCTGTTGATGATGGTCATAATGAACAGGAAGACGATGTTCAGCGCGAAGTAGTAGCCGAAGTGCTGCGGCGACACATGGTTCAGCTCAATATAAACAAACGGCCCGGCGCTGAGGAACGAGAACATCGCCGCAAAGCTGAAGCCGCTCGCCAGCATGTAGCTCAGGACGCGTTTATGGCGAAACAGGGTGGCGAAGTTACCTACCGTGGTGCGCAGATGGAACTTCTGACGCCGCTCCACCGGCAGGGTTTCATGGATCAGGAAGTAGATCATGCCGCAGGCCAGCAGCGCCATCACCGCGAGGATCCAGAAGATGTAGTGCCAGGTAAACCACACCAGCACCGCGCCGCCAACCATGGGCGCCACCAGCGGTGCGACGGTAGTGACCAGCATGACGAAGGACATCATGCGGGAGAACTCTTCTTTCGGGTAGATGTCGCGCATCAGGGCGTTGATCACCACGCTGGCCGCGGCGGCCGCCAGGCCGTGCACAAAGCGCATCGCGATCAGCTGGTCGATGGTGCTGGAGAGCGCGCAGGCCATCGCCGCAAAGGCGAAAATCAGCGTCCCGCCGAGCACCACCGGTTTACGGCCAAAGCTGTCCGCCATCGGGCCGTAAAACAGCTGCCCCACCGCAAAGCCCAGGATGTAGGTGCTGAGCGTCATCTGGGCGCTGCCCGCCGGTACGCCGTACTCGGCCGCAATGACCGGCAGCGCCGGGAGATACATGTCGATAGACAGCGGCATCAGCATGGCCAGCAGGCCAAGAATAAATACGATCCCCAGCGATGAGTTCTGCCTGGATGTCACGGTGTTCTCCTGAAATTAACGTGAGGGCACGACGGCGAGGGCGATCTCGTCTTCGGTCAGCGGGCGGTACTCCCCAGGCGCCAGCTCAGGGTCGAGCACCACCTCGCCGATACGCTCGCGGTGCAGACCCACCACGTGATTGCCCACCGCGGCGAACATGCGTTTTACCTGGTGGTAGCGCCCTTCGCTGATGGTCACCCGCGCTTCGGTCGGGGTGATAATCTCAAGCGTTGCCGGTCGGGTGAGATCTTTTTCATTGTGCAGTTGAATCCCTGCCGCGAACTGCGCCACGGTCTCGTCGTTCAGCGGCGCGTCAACGGTCACCAGATAGGTTTTCTCGCAGTGGTGGCGCGGCGAAGTAATGCGGTGCGACCACTGGCCGTCGTCGGTCAGCAGCACCAGCCCGGTGGTGTCGATATCCAGTCGTCCGGCGGCATGCAGTTTGTACGCCATCGGCTCCTCCATAAAGTAGAGGATAGTCGGATGATCCGGATCGTCGGTGGAGCAGACGTAGCCTTCGGGCTTGTTGAGCATGAAATAGCGCGGGCCGTGCTGCTGGGCCAGGGTATTCCCCTCGTAGGCCACCTCATGCTCGGGTTGAATTTTGAAGGCGCTGTCTCTGACAATTTCACCGTCGATGGTGACGCGGCTGGCGCGAATTTCACGCCCGGCCAGCGCGCGGCTGATTTCGAGCTGCTGGGAGATAAACTTATCGAGTCGCATTAAATCTGATTGCCTGTTGCGGCGTTTTACCCGGTTGAAAGGGGCAAAACGCTTAGATGAAGAAGGTATAGGGAATAACGCCTCCAGTATAACGAGACTGCGTACGCTCACAAGGCAAAAGCCATATTTCCCCGGCTTTTCATGCCATAATGGCACGGTGTGATCATTATTACGGTTTACGATGTCTTTTACGTTACGCCCCTATCAGCGCGAGGCCGTGGACGCCACGCTGCGCTACTTCCGACAGCATCAGACGCCCGCGGTTATCGTGCTGCCCACCGGTGCCGGCAAAAGCCTGGTTATCGCCGAACTGGCGCGGGTGGCGCGCGGCCGCGTGCTGGTGCTGGCCCATGTGAAAGAGCTGGTGGCCCAGAACCACGCCAAGTACTGTGCGCTGGGACTGGAGGCGGATATCTACGCCGCCGGGCTGTCGCGCAAAGAGAGTCAGGGAAAAGTGGTGTTCGGCAGCGTGCAGTCGGTCGCCCGTAATCCCGAGCATTTTCGCGGCGCCTTCTCCCTGCTTATCGTCGATGAGTGCCACCGCATCAGCGACGATGACGACAGCCAGTACCAGCAGATTATCTCCCATCTGCGCAGCGCCAATCCGCAGCTGCGCCTGCTCGGGCTGACCGCCACCCCCTATCGTCTCGGTAAGGGCTGGATTTACCAGTTTCACTATCACGGCATGGTGCGCGGGGATGCGAAAGCGCTGTTCCGCGACTGCATCTATGAGCTGCCGCTGCGCTATATGATCAAGCACGGCTATCTGACGCCGCCGGAGCGGCTCGATATGCCGGTGGTGCAGTACGACTTCAGCCGCCTGAGCGCCCAGTCAAACGGGCTGTTCAGCGAAGCGGATCTCAACCGCGAGTTGAAAAACCAAAAACGCATTACGCCGCATATTATCAGCCAGATCGTCGAGTTCGCGCAGACGCGCAAAGGGGTGATGATTTTTGCCGCCACCGTGGAGCACGCCCGGGAGGTGCTCAGCCTGCTGCCCGCCGATGAGGCGGCGCTGATTACCGGCGATACCCCAGGCCCGGTGCGCGATGAGCTGATTTCGGCGTTCAAAGATCAGCGCTATCGCTATCTGGTGAACGTGTCGGTGCTGACCACCGGCTTTGACGCCCCGCATGTCGATCTGATCGCTATCCTGCGCCCTACCGAATCGGTCAGCCTCTACCAGCAAATTGTGGGCCGCGGGCTGCGGCTGGCGCCGGGCAAAATCGACTGTCTGATCCTCGACTACGCCGGCAACCCGCACGATCTCTACACCCCGGAAGTGGGCAGCCCGAAAGGAAAAAGCGATAACGTGCCGGTGCAGGTCTTTTGCCCCGCCTGCGGCTTCGCCAACACTTTCTGGGGAAAAACCACCGCCGACGGCACGCTGATTGAGCACTTTGGCCGCCGCTGTCAGGGCTGGTTTGAGGACGATGATGGCACCCGCGAGCAGTGCGACTACCGCTTTCGCTTCAAGAACTGCCCGAACTGCAATGCGGAGAACGACATCGCCGCCCGCCGCTGCCGGGAGTGCGACCAGGTGCTGGTGGACCCCGACGACATGCTGAAAGCGGCGCTGAAGCTTAAAGACGCGCTGGTGCTGCGCTGCGGCGGCATGGCGCTGGCCGCCGGCGCGGACGAAAAAGGCGAGTGGCTGAACGTTACCTACTACGACGAAGAGGGCGCGGACGTCAGCGAGCGTTTTCGACTTACCACTCCTGCCCAGCGCACCGCGTTTGAGCAGCTGTTTATCCGACCGCACACCCGCACCCCCGGCGTGCCGCTGGCCTGGAAAACCGCGACTGACCTGCTGGCCCAGCAGGCGCTGCTGCGTCATCCCGACTTTGTGGTGGCGCGTAAAAAAGGCCCCTACTGGCAGGTGCGCGAAAAGGTGTTTGACTATCAGGGACGCTATCGCCGCGCCAATGAATTGCGCGGATAGGCCTGTTTTCATTGCTGCTGCGGGCAAACGGATCTATAATGCCGCCCGCTTTTGCATCCGCAAAGCAGAACAATCGCCTGTTGCTGGGTCGCCTGTAACAGGTTTTTTATTTGAAGAGAGACAGAAATGTTCACTATCGAAGCACAAGCACGTAAAGAGCAGGGTAAGGGTGCGAGCCGCCGCCTGCGCACAGCGAACAAGTTCCCGGCCATCATCTACGGTGGTTCTGACGCTGCAATCGCCATCGAACTGGATCATGACAAAGTGATGAACATGCAGGCGAAGCCTGAGTTCTACACCGAAGTGCTGACCCTCGTTGTTGACGGTAAAGAAGTTAAAGTTAAAGTTCAGGCTGTACAGCGTCACCCGTACAAACCTAAACTGGCTCACATGGACTTCGTTCGCGCGTAAGTGCTGATGAAACCAGAAAAAACGCCGCTTATGCGGCGTTTTTTTATGGCTGAATGCGGGCGGCGAACCGCCCTGCGTTATTTGCCAGAAGTGCGACGCTGCAGCTGGTCGCGCAGGTTCGGCGGCGTTCCCTTGATGGTCAGGGTATCGGTGGCCGGGTCCCAGAAGATGCGCTCGCCAAGCAGCATGGCGTCGAAGTTGATGGTCAGCCCACCGCCGCTGCCGGCGTATTTGGTCAGCTGACGCAGCGTGCTGCGATCCGCCGGGAAGGTCTCTTCCAGCTCATAACCCTGATCGGCCGTGAACTCCTGGAAATTCTTCTCGCCAAAGCTCGGCAGCTCTTTTGCCAGTTCAGAGAGCGCAATCTCCTCCCCCGCCTGAAGCTGCTCGTTGCAGTAGCTGTACACCTGCTGACGCACGTTCTGACGCTCGTTTTTATCAAGCTGCGCTTCCGCGGTGTAATCATCCACCGCCTGCAGCAGGCCACGGTTCTGGGCTTTGGTATCCAGCCCTTCGCTGGCACCGAGGAAATCCATAAAGAAGTCGGACACCTTGCGGCCCACGCGCCCTTTCAGGAACGTCAGGTAGCGGGTCGATTCCGGGTTGGTTTCCCACTCGGTGAGATCGATACGCGCAACGATATCGGCATGGGCGATGTCCAGATAGTGCGTCGAGCTGATATCCAGGTTTTCGTTGACACGCATGCTGCTGAGGTTGGTGAGCACCGCCACCAGCAGATACTCCACCGCCAGATAGCGGTAGTGGCAGAACAGCACCACGCCGCCGTCGGCGAACGGGTATTTGGCCAGCTCATCGCGCAGGCGCGCGGTGGCAGCCCGGCTGAACGGCAGAAATTCCTCTTCGCCCTGACGCTGCAGGCGCAGCGCCTGCGCCAGTTCGCTCTCTTCGGCAAACAGCCCGTAGGCTTTGCTTTTCGCGCTGTAAACCCGATGCAGCTCCGCCATCATTTCATCAACGGCGGCGTTGGTTTCCAGTAATGAATCGCGCAATACCAGCTCAAGGTTCTGCTCATCACGCTTGATAAGCTGGTGTATGGCAATCTGGTTGATATCCAGACTCATGGTAAACTCTCCTTTCAGACCGGCCGGTATTCAACCACCGCCCGCCGCCTTGTGCAACCGTTGATAAAAAAGCGGAAAAAAAGCCTCTGCTACGGTAAGATATCGGACTTCCTGAACAAACTGATTTTGAGTTATGCCACAACAATCCCGCTATAGTGACGAACACGTCGAACAACTGCTGAGTGAGCTGGCCCAGGTGCTGGAAAAGCATCAGACGCCAACCGACCTTTCCCTGATGGTACTGGGCAATATGGTCACGAACCTTATTAACACCAGCGTCTCCTCCGCACAACGCCAGGCGATTGCGCGCTCTTTCGCGCAGGCGTTACAGTCTTCCATCCACGAAGACAGCAAGCACTAAGGGATATTAACGACTCGTTATGGTGACTAACCGCCAGCGCTACCGTGAAAAAGTCTCCCAGATGATTAGCTGGGGGCACTGGTTCGCCCTGTTCAATATTCTGGTTGCCATTGCGATAGGAAGCCGTTACCTGCTGGTGGCCGACTGGCCCGCCACCCTGACCGGGCGCGTCTTCTCCTGGATTAGCCTGGTCGGCCACTTTAGCTTCCTGGTGTTTTCCGCCTATCTGCTGATCCTCTTCCCGCTGACGTTTATCGTCATATCGCAGCGGCTGATGCGTTTCCTGTCCGCGGCGCTTGCCACGGCCGGGATGACGATGCTGCTTATCGACAGCGAAGTCTTTACCCGCTTCCACCTGCACCTCAATCCGGTGGTGTGGGAGCTGGTGATAAACCCCGATCAAAGCGAGATGGCCCGCGACTGGCAGCTGATGTTTATCGGCGTGCCGGTTCTGCTGCTGATAGAGATGCTGTTCGCGACCTGGAGCTGGCAGAAGCTGCGCAGCCTGAGTCGTCGTCGCCACTTCGCGCGCCCGGTGGCGACGGTGTTCTTCGTGTCGTTTATCGCCTCGCACCTGATGTACATCTGGGCAGACGCCAACTTCTATCGCCCGATTACCATGCAGCGCGCTAACCTGCCGCTCTCCTACCCGATGACGGCACGCCGCTTCCTTGAGAAACACGGCCTGCTGGATGCGCAGGAGTATCAGCGCCGGCTGGTTGAACAGGGTAATCCGGAAGCGGTGTCGGTCCAGTATCCGCTTAACGATCTGCGCTATCGCGATATGGGCGCGGGTCAGAACGTGCTGCTGATTACCGTCGACGGCCTGAACTACGCCCGCTATCAGAAAACGATGCCGCAGCTGGCGCAGTTCGCCGGGCAAAACGTCTCCTTTACCCAGCACATGAGTGCCGGGAACTACACCGACAACGGCATCTTTGGGCTGTTCTACGGTATTTCGCCGGCGTATATGGATGGCGTGCTGTCGGCGCGCATTCCGGCGGCGCTGATCACCGCGCTGAACCAGCAGGGTTACCAGCTGGGCCTGTTCTCCTCCGATGGCTTCAACAGCCCGCTCTATCGTCAGGCGCTGCTCTCTGATTTCTCCCTGCCGCCGGCGAAAACCCAGTCCGACGTGCAGACCGCCAACCAGTGGATCAACTGGCTGGGCAAATACGCCGCCGAGGATAACCGCTGGTTCTCCTGGGTGTCATTCAACGGCACCACGGTTGACGAAGACAGCAATCAGCAGGGCTTTACCCGCCGCTACGAGCGCGCGGCCCAGAACGTTGACGGCCAGATTGCACGCGTGCTGGATGCGCTGAAAGCCGCGGGCAAGCTCGATAACACGGTGGTGATTATCACGGCCGGGCGCGGCGTGCCGCTGGGCGAAGCGCGTGAAAGCTTTGCCTGGGATCGCTCACGCATTCAGGTACCGCTGGTGATCCACTGGCCGGGCACCCCGGCGCAGAGCATCAGCAAGCTGACCGATCACCAGGACGTCATGACCACGCTGATGATGCGTCTGCTGCACGTCAGCACGTCGCCGGCGGACTATTCGCAGGGCGAAGACCTGTTTGCCGCGACCCGTCGCAACAACTGGGTGATCGGCGCTGACAGCAACACCCTGGCGATCACCACGCCGCAGATGACGCTGGTGCTGGATAATAACGGCAACTACCGCACCTGGGACGCTAACGGGAATCGCATCCGGGATGAAAAACCGCAGCTTGGCCTGCTGTTGCAGGTGCTGACGGATGAAAAACGCTTTATCGCTAACTGATTGATTAATTATAATCCAGTCAGTCTGCCCTACCCTTGCAATCGGTCCGGAAATGGGTAGTATTAGCCTCCACGTGTCGGCACGTAGCGCAGCCTGGTAGCGCACTGTCATGGGGTGTCAGGGGTCGGAGGTTCAAATCCTCTCGTGCCGACCAAATCTTCCCCGAAAACCAGCCCTCAGCGGCTGGTTTTTTTATGCCTGCATTTCCCCTCTGCTGTACTGCTCAGCGCGTTCCGCCACTCCTTCTGTAAGCGCGGCATCTTTTAGCATTTGGTGCGATTTCTTTACAATTTAGCGCCACAAACCACTGATAAAAAATCCTCTGCTATAATAAAACCTAAGCAAAACAACCAATAGAGAGGATGGAAATGAAAAAGACCCTGATCATTCCTTTAGCCGCACTGCTGGCTGTAACCGCACTGTCAGGTTGTACGCGCACAAGCTACGCTATCCACACTACGGACGGGCGTACCATTATCAGTGATGGAAAACCGAAAGAGTCTGATGCTGGCCTGCTGGGCTATACCGATGCCAACGGCGATAAGCAGCAGATCAACAAATCTGAAGTTGAAAAGGTATCGGAAGTGCCACACTGATACCCGAGGCCCCTGCGGGGGCTTTTCTTTACCCGCCGTCGAATCAACCTCTCCCCACCCTTCCGCCAGCGTTAAATTTCACACTATTCATACAGACCAGCATAACGCCCCGCAAATATACGTAAACCTGAACGAATACGTGGCATCACTGTGCTATCCTGCGCCCATTGCGACATTTGCATTAAGGAGAAGTGATGAAAAACGCAATGATGCTGTTGATCGCCGCGTGCGCAAGCGGTGCCGCCCTGGCCAATACCGCCCCCACCACGCCGCAGCCGCTGGAAAAAATCGCCCCCTACCCGGCGCCAGAAAAAGGCATGAAGCGCGTGGTGATTGACCTTCCCGAACAGGAAGATGAATACAGCTATCGCGTGGAGCTACTGCCTGGCAAGATGATGGACGTGGACTGCAACCAGTTCCGTATGGGCGGGCAGCTTGCCACCAAAACGCTGTCAGGCTGGGGATATGACTATTACGAGCTGAGCCACGTCAGCGCGCCGGCATCCACCATGATGGCCTGTCCGGAAGGCACGAAAACGCAGAAGTTTGTGACGGTGCATCTGGGCGACGCGGGACTGCTGCGCTACAACAGCAAGCTGCCCGTGGTGGTCTATGCGCCTGAGAATATTGAGGTGAAGTATCGGGTGTGGAAAGCAGACGAGACGCTGAAAACGGCCGTAGAACGATAAGCATAAAAAACCCCGCCGCGGCGGGGTTTTTGTTTATTACAGCGCGATATCAGATACCGCGTTGACTTCCTGGTCCGGCATCTTGCCTTCCGGCTTCGGCGCCGGAGAGACCGCTTTCGGTGCCTGGTACTTGAGGCCCAGTACACGGCTGGTGTTTTCCAGCTCGCGCTCGGTGGCCTCAACGTTACCGTTCAGCTTCGTGCCGTAGGATGGAATGATAGTTTTCAGCTTCGCCTGCCACTCTGGGGTCGCAACCTTATCCTTAAACACTTTTTCCATCAGGTGCAGCATGATAGGGGCCGCGGTAGACGCACCCGGTGACGCGCCGAGCAGCGCAGCTACGGTGCCATCTTTGTCGCTTACCACTTCGGTGCCTAAACGCAGCACGCCGCCTTTCTCTTCGTCACGCTTGATGATCTGCACGCGCTGACCGGCCTGCCACAGACGCCAGTCCTCTTTCTTCGCCTGCGGGTAGTACTCTTTCAGGGCGTCGAAACGATCGTCGTCGGAGAGCATGACCTGGCTAATCAGGTACTTCACCAGATCGAAGTTATCCATGCCCACGTTCATCATCGGCATCACGTTAGAAGTGGTGGTGGCGCTCAGCAGATCCCACAGCGAACCGTTTTTCAGGAACTTGGTGGAGAAGGTTGCAAAGGGTCCAAACAGAACCACGCGCTTGCCGTCCAGCATACGGGTATCGATGTGCGGAACGGACATCGGCGGTGCGCCGACAGAGGCCTGACCGTACACTTTCGCCAGGTGACGATTCACCACTTCCGGGTTCTCAGACACCAGGAACTGACCGCCCACCGGGAAGCCGCCATAGTTATCCGCTTCCGGAATACCGGTTTCCTGCAGCAGCTTCAGCGCGGCGCCGCCGGCACCGATAAAGACGAACTTCGCCTTAATGGTACGTTCCTGCTCGTTGTTTTTCAGATCCGCAACGGTGACGGTCCAGGACTTATCGTCGTTACGTTTGAAACCGCGAACTTCGGTGCTGAGCTGCAAGGTGAACTTGTCGTTCTTCTTCAGGGAGGACACCAGCTGACGGGTGATCTCACCGTAGTTTACGTCGGTACCGATTTCGGTACGGGTCGCGGCCACTTTCTGGTTCGGGTCGCGCCCTTCCATCACCAGCGGTGCCCACTGCTTGATCTGCTCGTGATCTTCAGAGTAGAGCATCCCGCGGAACAGGGAGCTTTTCTGCAATGCCGCATAGCGGGCGCGCAGGAAGTTCACGTTCTGGTCGCCCCATACAAAGCTCATGTGCGGTACGGTGTTGATGAAGGTTTTCGGGTTAGTCAGCACGCCCAGGTTAACCTGGTGCGCCCAGAACTGGCGGGAGATCTGGAAAGCTTCGTTGATCTCGACCGCTTTCTCGATGCTGATGCTGCCATCGGAATTCTGCGGGGTGTAGTTCAGCTCCATCAGCGCCGAGTGGCCGGTCCCGGCGTTGTTCCAGCCGTTCGAGCTCTCTTCCGCGACGCCGTCCAGACGCTCGACCATGGTCATTGACCAGTCCGGCTCCAGTTCATGCAGGTAGGTGCCCAGGGTGGCGCTCATTACGCCGCCACCGATGAGCAGAACGTCCGTCTGCTCTTCTTGCGCGGCATTAGCCATTCCGGAGAGAAGCCCGGTTCCCATCGCTGCGGCGAAGAGAATGGCAGATAAGTTTTTCATATTTATAGCCTTATCGCTTTCCAGCGCCGTATTACGACGCTTACAGGGTCTTTGCAGGTCAATGCTATCGTCGCGGCCACGCGCACGTGCGGCCCCGGTTACGTTGACACTTCCATACTTAAGGGGGGCTAAAGTTAACATTGATGCGAAAAGATTTAAATAATGTTTAAAAATTAAATTAATATTTGTCTTAAGTTGTTAATCCGTTGTTTTTATGAGTATTTACGAAACGCCGACAAAATGATTTCCGTAAGAAACTGATATAAAAGCAATAATGTTGCTTATGCACCGTTCGTGGAATGCATTTTTTGCCGTAAAAAACTGTGACACAGATAACAGTGGCGATGATTGTTGCAGACTTGTAAGATAGCGCGCGCCGCGCCATGCGGCCCGCTTGTTGCCGTTACGACGGCGACGTTGACCGTTAACCTCCCGATCCCTGCGAAAATAAAATGTCTGATAACAACATCGCGACGGTTGCTGGCGTCCTGCGTTCGCCGCGTCTGCTGGTAAAAGAAACGCTGGCGGGCGTCATCACCGCGCTGGCGCTCATTCCTGAAGTCATCTCCTTCTCCGTCATTGCCGGCGTCGATCCCAAAGTCAGCCTGATTGCATCGGTAGTGCTCTGCCTGGTGATGTCGGTACTGGGGGGACGCCCGGCGATGGTAACGGCGGCAGCCGGCTCCGTGGCGCTGGTGATCGGGCCGATGGTGCACCAGCACGGCGTCGGGTACATCCTGCCCGCCGTGGTGCTGGCCGGGATCATTCAGATCCTGTTCGGCGTGTGCGGCCTGGCGCGCATGATGCGCTATATCCCCCGCTCGGTGATGACCGGGTTCGTTAACGCGCTGGGCATACTGATCTTCGTGGCCCAGGTTCCGCATATCTGGGGCCAGTCGCCGCTGGTGTGGGGCCTGTTCGCCCTGACGCTGATTATCGTCCTCGGCTTGCCATACGTGGTGAAAAGCATCCCCTCCCCGCTGGTCGCGATTGTGGCGATCACCGCCATCACCATGTGCTTTGGCCTGATGACGCCGACGGTGGGCGACGAAGGGCCGATGTTGCCGGGACTGCCGGGCGTCACCGAACTGCTGGTACCCCTTAACCTGCAGACCCTACAGATCATCTGGCCCTGCGCCCTGAGCGTGGCCTTTGTCGGTCTGATGGAGTCGCTGCTGACGGCCAAACTGGTCGATGAGATCACCGATACGCCGTCAGGCAAACGGCGGGAGTGCTGGGGCCTCGGCGTGGCGAATATTGCCGCGGGCTTTTATGGCGGGATCGCGGGCTGCGCGATGATCGGCCAGACCATTGTCAACGTCGGCCTGGGCAAAGCGCGCTCTCGCGTTTCAACCGTCGCCGCCGGGGTGGTGCTTCTGCTGCTGGTCACCGTGCTGAGTGAGATCATGGCGCAGATCCCTATGGTAGTGCTGGCCGGGATCATGATGATTGTGGCGGTGAAAACCCTCGACTGGCACAGCGTGAAACCCGCCACGCTGAAGCATATGCCGCTCCCCGAAACCCTGGTTATGCTGGTAACGGTGGCAGCCACGGTCGCCACCGGAAACCTGGCCATTGGCGTTGCCGGCGGGGTGGGATTTGCGATGGTGCTGTTCGCACGCCGGGGGGCGCATGTGGTTCACGCTGAACGCGCGCTGGCTGCAGACG
>NZ_AWFZ01000030.1:197595-327305 GCF_000463155.2 Siccibacter turicensis LMG 23730
GATTTGCGATGGTGCTGTTCGCACGCCGGGTGGCGCATGTGGTTCACGCTGAACGCGCGCTGGCTGCAGACGGGCAGAGCGTGCGTTACACGGTGCGCGGCCCGCTGTTTTTTGCCAGCAGCAACGATCTGTTTGAGCACTTCAACTATGCCGACGACCCGTCGCGGGTGATCATCGATTTGACGCATGCTCAGATCTGGGATGCGTCAACCGTGGCAATGCTGGATGCGATTGAAACCCGCTACGCGCGTCATGATGCAACGGTGACCATTGAAGGCCTCGACCTGCGCAGCCGCGACTTCCACGAGCGGTTGACGGGTAAAGTATAAAGATGGGGCGGGACGTTTACCCGCCCCGCCCGGCTGTAGCTGATGCCGCAGGGCGGGTAAGCGTAGCGCCCCCACCCTGTCGACAGGCTTAACTCCCGGTACGCGCCACCGCGTCGCGACTGGCGAGATCGCGCTCTTCGCCGTGCAGCTCGGACAGCTGTCCGCGGCGCATCTCCAGCAGACGATCGGCGTGCACAAAATAGTGATCGTCATGGCTGATGGCGAAAATGGTTTTTCCCATCTCCTGCATTAACGGCAGCAGCACCTGATAAAACTCGCGGCGGAAGTGCGGGTCCTGATCGGCGGCCCACTCGTCCAGCAGGATGATGTCGCGATCCTCGGCCAGCGCCAGCAGCAGCGCCACGCGTTTCTTTTGCCCTTTCGAGAGGTTGAGGTTGAGAATTTTGCCGTTCTCAAGGGCCAGCTTCTCGCTCATTTTCAGACGTGCCAGCCACGCGTCCACCAGCTCAGGCCGCGCCTGCTGACCGCCATGCCCGAGCAGCTGATCGAACAGCCACACATCGGTGAACACCGCCGAGAAACGCGCCCGGTAGTCATCCAGCGAGGCGTCAGTCACCGGTTCGCCATCCACCAGGATGGTGCCTGACACCGGCTGGTACAGCCCGGTCAGCAGCATCGCCAGCGTGGATTTCCCGCTGCCGTTACCGCCAATCAGGAACAGCAGTTCGCCGCGTCTGATGGTGAGGTTTATCGGCCCCACCGCAAAGCTGTTATCCGCATAGTGGAATACCACATCGCGCAGTTCGACCGTCTGCCAGTCGCTTTTTTCACGCACCGCCGGAAACGCGGCGTTGAACGGGGCCAGGTGGAACTTATTGAGCTTGTTGAACGCCACCTGGGCGGTGAGCAGCGTCGGGAGCGCGCCGACCGCCGAGAGCAGCGGCGTACGCAGGAACAGCAGCGTCAGGGAGTAAATCGCCGCCACGTTGGTGTCGGCCCAGCCGAGGCTGTTCGCCATCCAGAACACCAGGCCAATGGCACCGAGCATCATGATATTCGACCAGTTCACCGCGCTCAGGTGGAAAGTGTCGGCGCGAATAATGTGGTGACGATACTCTTTCGCATCCGGGGCGTAGGCATGGTCAAAAATCCAGGCGGCGCGCTCGCGGTTGAGGGTCAGCTCTTTGCGCCCCTCCAGCACCGTCTGATAATCCTTATACAGCTTGTCTTCGGTCTCACGCAGGATCGCCATATGCTTATAGACGCGCGACACCAGCACAAAGCCGCCCCAGATGGTGATCGCCAGCCAGACGGTGGTGACCAGCAGCATTTTGGTTGAGAGCAGCGCCAGGTAAGCGGCGCAGCCGATGCTGAGGATAATCCCCTGCACCAGTTCCGGAAGACGCACGAAGGCAATGGTGATATTACGAATATCGCTAGTAAGTCCGGCCAGCAGCGCGGCGCTGCCCAGCTGCTCGACGCGTTCAACCGGGGTATCCAGGATGCATTTGATAAATTCGCTGCGCAGGCGGTAGACGAAGTGGTGACCGAGCGTGGTGAGCGCAAGCTGCGACCCGAGCGTAATCGCCATCAGCAGCAGCAGCAGCCCGAGAAATTCCGGCAATACCGTCAACGACATATCAACGTTTTCAATCAGGCGCTGATTGATAAACGCAATCAGGCCAATCCCCAGCGCGGCGCTGAGCAGGCTCAGCAGCATCACCATCAAAAACGGCCAGCGGTACTGGCGCCAGACAAGCAGCAAAAGATCCATAAAGCAGGCTACCCAATGAGAAAAATCAGCCCGCAGTTTAAACGGCTCGCGTTCGACGGCAAGAATAATTCTTATTTATAGTCGTTTTTACCCGCGGCACGAAACGTGAGGTTGTAGCGGTACTCGCCGGTCAGCGGATGCACACCCGGCTTCAGCGGCTGAATGCCGTGATAGAACAGCCGCGACGGCCCGCCCCATACCACCACGTCGCCGTGCTCCAGCAGCAGGCGTTTTAGCGGGTCGTTGCGCCGCAGCCCACCAAACTGAAACACCGCCGGCAGCCCGAGCGAGACCGACACAATCGGCGCCCGCAGATCCGGCTCGTCTTTATCCTGATGCAGCGACAGCTTCGCCCCCGGCGCGTAGCGGTTGATCAGGCAGGCGTCCGGGGCGAAGCCTGCGTAGCCCGCGGCGGCGGATGCCGCATCGCTCAGGGCGCGGAACGCTGCGGGCATTGCCGGCCAGGGCTCGCCGGTCCGCGGATCGCGTCCCGCGTAAAGATAGCCGCGCTGGTCGGTAGCCCAGCCCAGCGTGCCGCAGTTGGTCATCGCCACCGACATGGTATGCCCACCCGGCGTCACCATATGCCGAAACGGTGACTGCTCGCTGACCTGCGCGATGCCCTCCATCAGCGCCCCGGCCTCGGCCAGCGCAAAGCGGCGCAGCACCACCGCGCCGTCGGTCAGCGGCTCCTGCCACGGCGCTTCGCCTTCAAACAGATCCAGCATTATGTCTCCTTAAAAAGTGACTCACGCGCCAGCAGGCTCGCTTTACGGTCGCTGCCCCAGCGGTAGCCCGCCAGCACCCCGCTGCTGCGCACTACCCGATGACAGGGGACGATCACCGCCAGACGGTTTGCGGCGCAGGCATTTGCCACCGCCCGCACCGCGTCAGGCTGGCCGATGCGCTGGGCCAGCTCGCGGTAACTCAGCGTATTCCCGGCGGGGACCGCCCGCAGCGCCTGCCAGACCCGCTGCTGAAATGCGGTGCCGCGGATATCGAGCGGCAGATCGCAGGCGGCATGCGGGGTATGAATGCAGGCCACAACCCGTGCGACCTGCTCATCAAAGGTCTTATCGTCCGTCAGCCGTTGGGCATGGGGAAACAGCCGCGCCAGCTCCGCCACCACCGCGTCGTCGTCATCGCCCAGCAGAATCGCGCAGATCCCGCGCTCGCTGCGCGCCACCAGGCAGCGGCCCAGTTCGCACGGCGCGACGCTGTAGCAGACCGCCATTTCACGCCCGCCGCGCCGGTACTGCCGGGGCGTCATCCCGAGTGCCGCATCGGCCTGATGATAGAAGCTGCTGCCGGTCTGAAAGCCCGCGTCCAGCGCCGCGCGCGTCACCGTCTCTCCCCCGTGCAGCGCGTCACGCACCCGCCGGGCGCGCAGCGCCTGCTGCCAGGCTTTCGGCGTCAGGCCGGTGACGGATTTAAACAGCCGGTGGAAGTGCCAGGGGCTCATCGCCACCTCGCGGGCAATGGCATCCAGCGTCAGCGGGGTATCGCTCGCCGCCATGATGCGGCACGCCGTCACTACCCGTCCGGCGCGCTGCTGGTCGGGATGAATCGTCGCCGGCTGGCAGCGCTTGCACGGGCGAAAGCCAGCGGTCTCGGCCGCGTCCGGGGTCGCAAAAAACAGCACGTTCTCCCGTCGCGCACGGCGCGAGCGACACGAAGGTCGACAGTAGATGCCCGTGGTAATCACTGCGAAGACAAAGCTGCCGTCCGCTGCGGTGTCGCGGTCCTGCACCGCCTGCCAGCGCTGCTGTGAGATAAGAGTTTCAGTGGTTTTCATAGCCGGCTCCTGATCAAAGGGTAGCCCTACTCTCGCAGGCTGCCCATCGACCGACACCCGAAATCTTGCGTTTTAATTTTTGCTGTCAACCAGGAAGCTTTTGAACTGGGGAGACATCCACACCGCGAAGCCATCTTGCTCTTTGGTAATCAGGTAAACCGCCAGCCCCTGCTCCAGCGCCACCGCCTTCGCTTTCTCAAGGCCGAGCACCATCAGGCCGGTGTCCCAGGTGTCGGCTTCCAGCGCCGTGGGGGCGATAACGGTCGCGGAAACCAGATTATGAGTAATGGGCTGGCCGGTTGCCGGGTCGATAACGTGCGACACGCGTTTCCCGTTGAGCTCATAGTAGTTGCGGTAGCTGCCCGAGGTACTGATCCCGTGGCCGTTGATATCCACCACCGCCTGCACCGCGTTTTCCCGGTCGGTGGGTTTCTGGATCGCCACGCGCCAGGGTTTCCCTTCCGCGTTCATGCCGCGGCTGGCCAGCGCGCCGCCCACCGATACCAGGTAGCGGCTGATGCCTTCGCGCTCCATCAACTGCGCCAGATGGTCGGCAGCGTACCCTTCGCCCACGGTGGAGAGATCGACAAACAGGTCGGGAATATCTTTTTGCAGCCATTGCGTGCTGGCCGCCGTAATCACCCGCAGATGCTGTAAACCGGTACGCGCGCGCGCGGCGGCAATCTGCCCGGCATCCGGCGTGACGGTTGGCTGCGCCTGCGGCCCGAATCCCCAGAGATTCACCAGCGGGCCGATGGTGATATCCATGGCGCCCTGGGTGTAATGCCCGATCCGCAGCGAGAGGGTCACGATATCCGCCATGGCGGCATCTACCGGCCAGGGATCGGTGCTGGACGAGTGATTAAACTGCATCAGCGCCGAGTCATCCTTCCAGGTGGAGAGCAGACGGTCGTCTTTATCAAGCTGCGCCTGGATTTTACCGCGCAGCTCTGCGCCGCGCCGCGCATCAACCCCGGCCAGGCTCACCCGCCATGAGGTTCCCATGGTTTTCCCTTCCAGCACCTGCGGCGCGTCGGCGTCCGGGCTATCGCACCCGACGAGTAACAGAAGCGAGGCCATCAGGCCGATCAGAGATAAGCGATATCGCATCGGTTTTCCTTATATAAACTGCGCGACAGGGTACACCATTTTTTTACGCCGCCAGAAAAACAAAAAAGGGGCCAGAGGCCCCTTTTTACTGCAACAAACGGGATTAGAACTGGTAAACCAGACCTACACCCACGATGTCGTCGGTACCGATGCCAGCGGCACGGGTAAAGTTGTTGTCGTCCAGCAGGTTGATTTTGTAATCAACGTAGGTGGACATGTTTTTGTTGAAGTAGTAGTAGGTGCCTACATCAACATACTTCACCAGGTCCTGGTCGCCATAGTTGATGGAGCCGTTGCTGATGTTTTTACCGCGAGACTGCAGGTAAGCGATGGACGGACGCAGGCCGAAGTCGAACTGGTACTGAGCAACCACTTCGAAATTCTGCGCTTTATCAGCGTAACCGAACGCGTCAGAACCGCTGTTGCCGCCGAAGCGGGTCGCGTTGTAAGTCTGGGTGTACTGCGCTGCCAGGTAGATGTCGTTCGCATCATATTTCACGCCGCCGCTGTAAACGTCAGCACGATCGCCGCTGCCGTAAATGGCATTCGCTTGACCCGCATTAAGGGTGTTCTGGTCATCGCTACGTTTGGAGCTGGCTGCCGCCGCACCGATGCTGAAGCCTTCGCCGATGTCATAGGTGACAGAACCGCCGAAGCCGTCGCCGTTCTGGTTCAGCACGCCACGACCGGTGTCATCTTCACCACGAGAGCTGCCGTTCTGACCCTGATACTGCAGGGCGAAGTTCAGGCCTTCTACCAGACCGAAGAAGTCGGTATTACGGTAGGTTGCCACGCCGTTAGCACGGGACTGCAGGAAGTTGTCTGCACCGTAGGTGTCGCCGCCGAACTCCGGCAGAACGTCGGTCCATGCGGTTACGTCGTAGATAACGCCGTAGTTACGACCGTAGTCGAAAGAGCCAGCGTCAGCAAATTTCAGACCGGCGAATGCCACACGAGTCCAGGAGTCGTTTTCGTTTTCAGCGGTGTTACCGTTGATCTGGTATTCCCACTGGCCGTAACCGGTCAGCTGATCGTTAACCTGGGTTTCGCCTTTGAAGCCGATACGCATGTAGGTTTTGTCGCCGTCATTACTTGAGTCGTCAGAGAAGTAGTGCAGGCCGTCGACTTTACCGAACAGATCCAGTTTGTTGCCGTCTTTGTTGTAAATTTCAGCCGCGTGAGCGGAGCCTGCTACCAGCAGTGCTGGTACCAGGAGGGACAGAACTTTAACTTTCATTATATTTAACCCTCTGTATATGCCTTTTTATATGCCTTTTTATGTGCCACTGCTTACTGATTAACCCTGCAATCAGTCGGCAAACCCAATTCTTATGAAATTCAGAGGACAAATCCAACGGGAATATGATACGAAAACTTTTAAGATGTTTCATACACTGCAAACGGTGTAACAAAAAGTTAATGGAAGGGAACTTCTTAAAGCACCAATTGCTAAAAATATGCGCACTAAATATCAAAAAATCTCAGTTAGTCATTAAAAACATAAAGATAGGTAGATTTACTGATTACCGCACTGATTGCCAAACCCGATCTCAGGACCGCGACTAGAATTACTCCCGCTATCATCATTAACTTTATTTATTACCGTCATTCATATCTGAATGTCTGTTTACCCCTATTTTGCTGCCGGATGCTTGCATCCGGTATTTTTTTGCCCTTCGCTTATTCCCGGTATTATTTCCCGTTGTAAATGAATTATTGTTAACCGTTTCATGACGATATTATTTCGCGCGCTGTGTTCTTTTTATTCAGCGTTATTTTTGTGCTGCGTGTGGTATTCATCCCGCAGGCTCAGGTTCATCGGCAACCGGTCTGTCCGTGAGAGGAGTAAGCGAGACGCCTGGCAAATCATTCATTTCGCTTTATACTCC
This sequence comes from Siccibacter turicensis LMG 23730, assembly GCF_000463155.2. Classification (GTDB taxonomy): domain Bacteria; phylum Pseudomonadota; class Gammaproteobacteria; order Enterobacterales; family Enterobacteriaceae; genus Siccibacter; species Siccibacter turicensis. Next base: position 204,454 of record NZ_AWFZ01000030.1, read on the forward strand.
TTTTTTTGCGATACTCGCGTAGTAGTACACCACGGTCATACCGCGGCGGACATGACGTCATACCACGGCGCGCCTGACGGTCGTTATCGCACTTGCTCAGGAAGAGCCTACAAAGGCAGCTTCAGCCGCCACATTCTGGTTGAATTCGTCTCTTTTTATGGCGTTGTCAAAGTGAGTTACACACAACAATGAGTCAATCTGACACAATGATCCCCAACAAGTTTTCACTGATGCCGGGTAGCATTACCCGTTTCTTTCTTTTGTTGATCATCGTTCTGCTGGTGACTATGGGGGTGATGGTACAGAGTGCCGTTAACGCCTGGCTAAAAGACAAGAGCTACCAGGTGGTGGATATCAGCAATGCGCTGCACAAGCGCGTTGATACCTGGCGCTACGCCACCTGGCAGATTTATGACAACATTGCGGCCACCACCAGCGGCGGCGCGGCGGGCGGCTTGCAGGAGACGCGCCTTAAGCAGGACGTCTACTATCTGGAAAAACCGCGCCGCAAAACCGAAGCGCTCATTTTTGGCTCCCATGACAGCGCCACGCTGGAGATGACCCAGCGGATCTCCAGCTACCTCGATACCCTGTGGGGTGCGGAAAGCGTGCCCTGGTCGATGTACTATCTGAACGGCCAGGATAACAGCATGATTCTGGTCTCTACCCTGCCGCTTAAAGATCTGGCGTCCGGCTTCAAGGAGTCGACGGTGAGCAACATCGTTGATTCACGCCGCGCCGAGATGCTCCAGCAGGCCAACGCCCTGGATGAACGTGAAAGCTTCTCGCCGCTGCGCAGTCTGGCCTGGCAGAACGGCCACTACTTCACGCTGCGCACCACCTTTAACCAGCCCGGCCATCTGGCTACCGTGGTGGCCTTCGATCTGCCGATCAACGACCTTATTCCGCCGGGCATGACCCTCGACAGCTTCCGTCTCGACCAGAGCGATACCCAGCCCGTTGGCGCGAGCGCGGAAAAGAGCGACCCGGACAGCGTGCGGATTCATTTCAACAGTTCGCGCATTGAGATCAGCTCCCAGGTCGACAGCACTGGCCTGCGCCTGGTGTGGGAAGTCCCGTTCGGCACGCTGCTGATGGATACCCTGCAAAACGTGCTGCTGCCGCTGCTGCTCAATATTGGCCTGCTGGCGCTGGCGATCTTTGGCTACACCACCTTCCGTCACCAGCCGGTGCGTCAGGCTGAGCTGCCGTCAACGATGGCGAACAATAACGAATTGCATCTGCTTCGCGCGCTCAACGAAGAGATTGTTGCCCTGCTGCCTATCGGGCTGCTGGTGCACGATCAGGAAGCCAACCGGACCATTATCAGCAACAAAATTGCCGATCACCTGCTGCCGCACCTTAACCTGCAGAACATTACCAGCATGGCGGATCAGCACCAGGGCGTGATTCAGGCGACGATCAACAACGAGCTGTATGAGATCCGTCAGTTCCGCAGCCAGATCCTGCCGCGCACCCAGATATTTATCATTCGCGATCAGGATCGCGAGATTCTGGTGAATAAGAAGCTCAAGCAGGCTCAGCGGCTCTACGAGAAGAACCAGCAGGGCCGCGCGGCCTTTATGCACCACATCGGCGACGCCCTGAAGCTGCCGGTGAAACAGCTCGCTGACGGCCTGAGCGCGCTCAATACTCCCCAGACCCAGGTGATGGCCCAGCAGGCTGACACGGTGGTACGCCTGGTGGATGAAATTCAGCTGTTGAACATGCTGGAAGATGAGAGCTGGAAAACCAGCCCGTCGAGCTTTGCGATTCAGGATCTGATCGATGAAGTGGTGCCGGAAGTGCTGCCGGTGATTAAGCGTAAAGGGCTGCAGCTCTTTATTAATAACCATCTGTCGCGCAACGAAGAGCGCCACGGCGATCGCGAGGCGCTGCGCAAAATCCTGCTGATGCTGATTCAGTACTCGGTCACCACTACGCACATCGGTAAAATTACCCTTGAGATCAGCGCCGACGAGTCCGCCAGCGACCGCCTCACCTTCCGCATTCTCGATACCGGCGACGGTATCAATAACAACGAGATCGATAATTTGCACTTCCCGTTCCTCAACGACACCAGCGAAGATCGCTACGGTCATGCGAACGGGTTGACCTTCTATCTCTGCAACCAGCTGGCGAGACGTCTTGGTGGGCATCTGAACATCAAATCGCGCCAGGAGCTGGGCACGCGCTATTCACTGCATGTGAAGATGAACGCCGAACCGCAGGATGAAGAGCAGGAAGAGCGCCTGCTGGATGATGTTGTCGCGATGGTTGACGTTACGTCGAATGAGGTACGCAATATCGTTATCCGCCAGCTTGAGCACTGGGGGGCCAGCTGCGTTACCCCTGATGAACGGTTATCAAGTCAAGCCTATGACATCTTTTTAACGGATAATCCGTCTAATCTTACTGCCTCAGGGTTGCTTTTAAGCGATGATGAGAACGGTGTACGTCGTATTGGCCCGGGCCAGCTACGGGTAAACTTCAATATCAGTAATGCCATGCAGGAAGCAGTGTTGCAGCTCATCGAAGAGCAGCTTGCCCAGGAAGCGCTTCCGGAATCCCCGCTCGGGGGTGACGAGAACGCCCAGCTCCACGCCAGCGGCTATTACGCGCTGTTTGTGGACACAGTACCGGACGATGTCAAGAGGCTGTATACTGAATCAGCAACGAGTGACTTTGCTGCGCTGGCACAGACGGCGCACCGCCTGAAAGGGGTGTTCGCCATGCTGAATCTGGTACCCGGCAAGCAGTTATGTGAAACACTGGAGCATCACATTCGTGAGAACGATGCTCCATCGACAGAAAAATACATCAGCGACATTGACGCTTACGTCAAAAGCTTGCTGTAGCAAGGTAGCCTAATACATGAACAATATGAACGTAATTATTGCCGACGACCATCCGATTGTTCTGTTCGGCATTCGCAAATCACTTGAGCAGATCGAGTGGGTGAATGTTGTCGGTGAGTTTGAAGATTCCACAGCGTTGATCAATAACCTCCCAAAACTTGATGCACATGTTCTGATTACCGACCTCTCCATGCCTGGCGACAAGTACGGCGACGGTATCACCCTGATTAAGTACATCAAGCGTCACTTCCCGGCTATCTCGATCATTGTTCTGACGATGAACAACAACCCGGCGATTCTGAGCGCCGTGCTGGATCTGGATATCGAAGGTATCGTGCTGAAACAGGGCGCACCAACCGACCTGCCGAAAGCGCTGGCGGCCCTGCAGAAAGGGAAGAAGTTTACCCCGGAAAGCGTATCGCGCCTGCTGGAGAAAATCAGCGCCGGTGGTTATGGCGACAAGCGCCTTTCGCCGAAAGAGAGCGAAGTGCTGCGCCTGTTTGCCGAAGGTTTCCTGGTTACCGAAATCGCCAAGAAGCTTAACCGCAGCATCAAGACCATCAGCAGCCAGAAGAAATCAGCGATGATGAAACTGGGCGTGGATAACGATATCGCCCTGCTGAACTACCTCTCCTCCGTAAGCCTGACGCCTGCGGATAAAGAGTAATGACTCACACCCCGCCAGGCATCCTTGCCGGCGGGGTTTTCTTTTCTGCTAGACCCGCGTTTTACGCACCCGCTCTGCATACACCGCCAGCGTCTGTCCCAGTACATCCAGCGTGACCGGCTTCGACAGACAGCTATCCATTCCCGACTCAATACAGCGCTGCTTCTCTTCCGCAAGGGCGTTCGCCGTCACCCCTACCACCGGCAGGGTCAGACCGAGCTGACGAATGCGCTGCGTCAGGCGATAGCCATCCATGTTCGGCATGTTCACGTCGCTCAGGACGATATCGATATGGTTCTTGCTCAGCACATTGAGCGCATCTACCCCGTCATTCGCGGTTTTGCAGTGGTAGCCCAATGACCCAAGCTGGTCGGCAAGCAGACGGCGGTTGATCGGATGGTCATCCACCACCAGGATCATCATGTCGTCATTCTGCGCGCCGGACGAGGCGTCTGAGGAGAGCGATGGCGTGCTGCCCGGCACATCCACATCAATGCGGTAGATGCGTCCCAGCAGGGTAATCAGCTCGTGCGGCGACGCCACGCTGTGCAGCCAAAGATTGTCTCCGCGCTCCACCGGCAGGCCGATGTGGCGACGCGAGAACAGGATCGCGGCTTTACCGCTCCAGGAGGTGAAGGCCTCGTCATCGGTGATCAGCACATCATCCTGATCCGGCACTTCGCCGTTGTAGCGCTGGGTGCGGATCCCGCTGCGCTCCAGCATGTTTTCCACAAAGCGCTGCAGCGAGGCGTTACGCACCGCCAGCCAGCAGCGTTTGTTCGCCAGACCGTCAACGTAAGGTTTGCTGCTTTCGCTCGCGCTGTAGAGCGGAATGCGGATGGTGAACTGGCTTCCCATACCCGGTTCGGTATCCACCGCGATGTCGCCGTCCATCATGCTGATCAGCTTCTCGCAGATCGCCAGCCCCAGTCCGGTACCCTGGAAGTTGCGCTGCACGCCGGTGCCCACCTGGAAGAACGGATCGAACAGCCGTACCACCTCTTTCGCCGGGATCCCTACCCCGGTGTCGCGCACCCGGAAGGAGAGATAATCCCCTTCGGTGGAGACATCAAGAATAATGCAGCCGCTGTCGGTGAACTTGATCGCGTTGCTCAGCAGGTTGGAGATCACCTGCTGGAGTCGCATCGGGTCGCCCTGCAGCGTCAGCGGGACGTCAGGCGAGATAAAGCAGTACAGGCCCAGCTGCTTGCGCACCACCAGCGGATGATAGTTGGCGGTGATGTGGCTCATCACTTCGCGCGGGGAAAACTCGCGCGGCTCAATCTTCAGCTGCTCGGACTCGATTTTTGAGAAGTCGAGGATGTCGCTGATGATTTTCAGCAGCAGGCTTGAGGAGTTGTTCATCGCCGTCACCAGGCGGTCCACCCCTTTCGGCAGCGCTTTGGTCTGCAGCAGGTCAAGGTTACCGATAATGCCGTAGAGCGGCGTGCGCAGCTCGTGGCTGACGGTGGCAAGGAACATGGATTTCGACTGACTCGCCTGCTCCGCCGCCTGGGCCATATCCTGCAACGACTCTTCCATCTTCACGCGCGCCGACACGTCCACCAGCACGCAGATCGCCACGTTTTCGTTGCGGTAGCGCGAGTGCACAAAGCTGATTTGCAGGTTGGTCTGGTTGCTGGTCAGCACGTCAACGAAGTTCACCTGCTGGCCGCAGATAATCTGCGTCAGCCGCTGGCGATCCTCATGGGTCAGCATGTTGAGGTAGTTATGCGCCAGTTCGTTACTGAGGATGTTGGTCCCGTCCTGGGTTCGCAGGATGCAGATTCCGACCGGGGCCGAGGCGACGATTTTACGGTTGAACTGCTCATGCTCTTCCAGACGCTGGGCGTCGTTTTCCGCCGGAATAAAGATCCGCCGCTCGTACATCCGCGCCAGGGTAAACAGCACCACGCCGACCAGCACGTTGAGCAGCACCGCATTGAGGATCAGCATGCGGATGCGCTCCAGCACCAGATCCACCGGTACCGAATAGACCACGCTGAGCGATGACGGCGGCAGGCCGCGCTTCAGCACCAGGTCGCGGAACCCGGAGGTGTAGCCAAACCAGGCGCGATCCTGGGTCCAGCGCGGGTCGGGTTCAATGCGCGACTCCGGGCCGGTCAGGGAGATCAGCGGATGGTTATTTTCATCCACGATGGTCACGCCCATCGGCAGGCTGCCCGGGGTGAAGAAGTTTTCCATGCGGATGGTCTGCTCGATACCGAGCAGCGCCTGCAGGCGATTGGCTAGATACACCGGGGTCAGCGTATAGAAGTAGCCCACGCCGGGACGCGGCCCCTGGCTTATCCAGAACAGGCTATTGCCCTGCTCTTCGCGCGGAGCGTTGCGGTATTTCAGGATGCGCTCGTGCAGCGCTTTCAGGGTCTTATCGTGCTCCACCGGCGCTTCACGCAGGCCGAAGTCAGCCATGCAGAGATTGTCGCTGCCAATGAGGAACACGCGGTTGAGATCGTAGGCGGCGGAGAAGTTGTCGCGCCAGTAACGCAAGAACCAGGCCAGGGACTGCAGCGAGTCGCGCCAGGTGTTGCCCAGCATGGAACAGTCAGAGTCGGGGAACAGCGGCTGAAACTCGGGAATGCCCACGCGGCTGTTGTTGCGCGCCAGTCCGGGCAGTACGCCGTTCTCGGCGGTCAGACGGTTTTCAGCAATATACTTCAGCTCTTTCATCACGTCCGACGTGCGCTGGATGTAACGCTGCGCCTGCTCGTAGCTCAGGTTGAACTCCTGACGGATCTCGGACTCTTTTTCATGCAGCGCATTGACGATATAAAACACGGAAAACAGCGCGATCAGCAGCCAGAGCAAAAGCGCCAGGGCGCGGAACAGATAGCGCGACACTTTAAGCGTGGTGCGAAAGGAGACGAAGTATTTCAAAATGACTGAGCCGTCAGCAGGTTAATAGAATGTGCTTTAAAGTAGCGGTAAACGTCAGCGCTCGCAACGTCGCAGCGGCAATAAAAAAGGGCGCACAAGCCGCCCTCTTTTTTGCCCTGCTTGCGGCTGCCCGATCCGGGGATCGAACAGCCCGCTGGCATTACTCTTCAGCGTCGTCCGCTGCGTCGTCATCGCTGTCCACTTCCGGGGCGATCTCGTCATCCCCTTCCGCGACAGTGCCGTCGATAGAGTCAAGCTCTTCATCATCAACCGGCTCTGCGACACGCTGCAGACCCACTACGTTTTCATCGTCCGCGGTACGGATGAGGATAACGCCCTGGGTGTTACGGCCCACAATGCTGATCTCTGATACGCGGGTGCGCACCAGGGTACCGGCATCGGTGATCATCATGATCTGATCGGCATCGTCGACCTGCACGGCGCCAACCACCGGACCGTTACGATCGGTCACCTTGATCGAGATAACCCCTTTAGTGGCACGGGACTTGGTCGGGTACTCTTCCGCTGCGGTACGTTTACCGTAACCGTTTTGCGTTACGGTGAGGATGGCTCCCTCGCCGCGCGGCACAATCAGCGATACCACGCTGTCGCCGTCCATCAGACGAATACCGCGCACGCCGGTCGCGGTACGACCCATGGCGCGCACCGCGCCGTCTTTGAAGCGCACCACTTTACCCTGCGCCGAGAACAGCATGACTTCGTCATCGCTGGTGGTCAGGTTAACGCCGATCAGCTCATCGCCCTCGTTGAGGTTAACCGCGATAATCCCCGCGGTACGCGGACGGCTGAACTCTTTGAGCGCGGTTTTCTTCACGGTACCGCTGGCGGTAGCCATAAAGACGTTAACGCCCTCTTCGTACTCGCGCACCGGCAGGATAGCGGTAATACGCTCGTTGGCTTCCAGCGGCAGCAGGTTAACGATAGGACGACCACGGGCGCCGCGGCTCGCTTCCGGCAGCTGATAGACCTTCATCCAGTAGAGACGACCCCGGCTGGAGAAGCACAGGATGGTGTCGTGGGTGTTGGCCACCAGCAGGCGGTCGATAAAGTCTTCTTCTTTAATGCGGGCGGCAGATTTCCCTTTCCCACCGCGGCGCTGCGCTTCGTAATCCGTCAGCGGCTGATACTTCACGTAGCCCTGATGCGACAGCGTTACCACAACGTCTTCCTGGTTGATCAGGTCTTCGATGTTGATATCCGCGGTGTTGGCGGTGATTTCGGTACGGCGCTCATCGCCGAACTGATCGCGTACCAGCTCCAGCTCTTCGCGGATCACTTCCATCAGACGCTCGGCGCTGCCGAGGATGTGCAGCAGCTCTGCGATCTGCGACAGCAGCTCTTTGTACTCGTCGAGCAGTTTTTCATGCTCAAGACCGGTCAGCTTCTGCAGACGCAGGTCGAGGATCGCCTGTGCCTGCTGTTCGGTCAGGTAGTATTTACCGTCACGCACGCCGAATTCCGGCTCCAGCCACTCCGGACGCGCCGCGTCGTCACCGGCACCGGCCAGCATTGCCGCCACGTTGCCGAGATCCCACGCCTGCGCCACTAGGCCCGCTTTCGCTTCGGCCGGGGTTGGCGCGCGACGAATCAGCTCGATAATCGGGTCGATGTTCGCCAGCGCAACCGCCAGCGCTTCAAGGATGTGCGCGCGATCGCGTGCTTTACGCAATTCGAAAATGGTACGGCGCGTCACCACTTCGCGGCGGTGGCGCACGAACGCAGAAAGAATGTCTTTCAGGTTCATGATTTTCGGCTGGCCGTGGTGCAGCGCGACCATGTTGATGCCGAAAGAAACCTGCAGCTGCGTCTGGGAGTAGAGGTTGTTCAGAACCACTTCGCCCACCGCATCGCGTTTGATTTCAATCACGATGCGCATCCCGTCTTTATCAGACTCGTCGCGCAGCGCGCTGATGCCTTCCACACGCTTATCTTTCACCAGCTCGGCGATTTTCTCGATAAGACGCGCTTTGTTCACCTGATACGGGATTTCGTGAACGATGATCGTTTCACGGCCGGTTTTGGCGTCGGCTTCCACTTCCGCGCGGGCGCGAATGTAGATTTTGCCGCGACCGGTGCGGTACGCCTCTTCAATGCCGCGACGGCCATTGATGATGGCGGCGGTCGGGAAATCCGGGCCAGGGATGTGCTCCATCAGACCTTCGACGCTGATGTCTTCATCGTCGATGTAGGCCAGGCAGCCGTTGATCACTTCCGTCATGTTGTGTGGCGGAATGTTGGTCGCCATGCCTACCGCGATGCCCGACGAGCCGTTAACCAGCAGGTTGGGGATTTTGGTCGGCATTACGTCAGGTATACGCTCGGTGCCGTCGTAGTTATCGACGAAATCCACGGTATCTTTTTCGAGATCGGCCATCAGCTCGTGCGCGATCTTCGACATACGGATTTCTGTATAACGCATCGCCGCGGCGGAGTCGCCGTCTACCGAACCAAAGTTACCCTGGCCATCGACCAGCATGTAGCGTAAGGAGAATGGCTGCGCCATACGGACGATGGTGTCATAGACAGCGGTATCACCGTGGGGATGGTATTTACCGATTACGTCACCAACGACACGGGCAGATTTTTTATAGGCTTTGTTCCAGTCATTGCCCAATACGTTCATGGCGTAAAGCACGCGACGGTGTACCGGTTTCAGGCCATCTCGGACATCCGGCAGCGCACGGCCAACAATGACCGACATCGCATAATCCAGATAGGAGCTCTTCAGCTCTTCCTCAATGTTGACCGGTGTAATTTCTCTCGCAAGGTCGCTCATCTAACCGCTATCCCTCTACTGTATCCCGGATTCAAAGGTCGCAAATTATAACACAAGCCTGCTCAGACCGGTAAGCCTTAAACCGTCCTGCGGGCAGGTTGTTTTGCCGCTTCAGGCCGCACAATCACGCACTTGCAGAAAACCGGCCCGCCGCGGCTAACCGGGAAACATCCTTTATTCGGACCGGCGGCCTGTTATACTTCTTTTTCTTACCAGACAAGGAGTAATCGCCCCCATGAACCCAGAGCAATCCCCGAAGCAGCACAACGTTGACCACAATGAGATCGCGAAGTTTGAAGCGGTAGCCTCGCGCTGGTGGGATCTCGACGGGGAGTTCAAGCCGTTGCACCGTATCAACCCGCTGCGCCTCGGGTATATCAGCGAACGCGCCGGCGGCCTGTTTGGTAAAACGGTGCTCGACGTCGGCTGCGGCGGCGGCATCCTTGCCGAAAGCATGGCCCGGGAAGGCGCGACCGTGACCGGTCTTGATATGGGCGCTGAGCCGTTACAGGTGGCGCGCCTGCACGCGCTGGAGAGCGGCGTGACGGTGGATTACGTGCAGCGCACCGTGGAAGAGCATGCCGCGCTGAACCCGGCGGGTTACGATGTGGTGACCTGTATGGAGATGCTGGAGCACGTGCCGGATCCGCAGTCGGTGGTGCGCGCCTGCGCCGCGCTGGTCAAACCCGGCGGGCACGTCTTTTTCTCTACCCTGAACCGCAACGCCAAATCCTGGCTGATGGCGGTGGTGGGCGCCGAGTACGTGCTGCGCATGGTGCCGAAGGGCACCCATGATGCGAAGAAGTTCATTAAGCCGTCGGAGCTGTTGGGCTGGGTGGACGAGACCTCGCTTCAGGAGCGTCACATGACCGGGCTGCACTACAACCCGCTGACCAACACATTCCGCCTCGCACCGGGCGTGGATGTTAACTATATGTTGCATACACAGGCCAAAAACGACTAACGCCATAGGTTTTTGCTATAAAGATTGCGCGGCGCTGACCGCGCAATTTTGTTGCGTCGTCGAAGAAATCAGCACTCGATCAAATTTTCATTTTTTTTTGCAACTTATTGACATCCCCTACAAGCCTTACGATACGAGGGCTTAGCAATCTGCCCCCTCCGCAAGACCTAAAAACAACGCAAAATCAACTCTTGTTATCAAATGATTCCCAACTAGAATACTCACCATATAGTGATGAACTTATCTCAAACCCCCTATATGTAGTATTTATCCACAGAGTTAGTCACAAAGGGACGGCTGTGTATAAGCGGGGGATATTTTTTCTATTTGTTACGGACGGGTATATTCCTCATGAATCAGAGTCTGCTGGTGACTAAGCGTGACGGCGCCAAAGAGCGCATTAACCTCGATAAAATCCATCGCGTGCTGGACTGGGCGGCGGAAGGGCTGGAAAACGTCTCTGTTTCGCAGGTTGAGTTACGCTCGCACATCCAGTTTTATGACGGCATCAAAACCTCTGATATTCATGAAACCATTATCAAGGCAGCTGCCGACCTTATCTCCCGCGATGCCCCGGATTATCAGTATCTGGCCGCACGCCTGGCGATTTTCCACCTGCGCAAAAAAGCCTACGGCCAGTTCGAGCCGCCGAAGCTGCACGACCATGTCGTGAAAATGGTTGAGCTGGGTAAATATGACAGACATCTGCTGGAAGACTACTCCGTGGAAGAGTTCGAGCAGATGGACGGTTTTATCGACCACTGGCGCGATATGAACTTCTCCTACGCCGCGGTGAAGCAGCTTGAAGGGAAATACCTGGTCCAGAACCGCGTCAGCGGTGAAATCTACGAGAGCGCGCAGTTCCTCTACATCCTGGTAGCGGCGTGCCTGTTCTCCGGCTACCCGCGCGAAACCCGTCTCGACTACGTGAAGCGTTTCTACGACGCGGTGTCGCTGTTTAAAATTTCGCTGCCGACCCCGATCATGTCCGGCGTGCGCACCCCGACCCGTCAGTTCAGCTCCTGTGTTCTGATCGAGTGCGGCGACAGCCTCGACTCCATCAACGCCACCTCCAGCGCGATCGTCAAGTACGTTTCTCAGCGCGCCGGTATCGGTATCAACGCCGGTCGCATCCGTGCGCTGGGTAGCCCGATCCGCGGCGGTGAAGCGTTCCACACCGGCTGCGTACCCTTCTACAAGCACTTCCAGACCGCGGTGAAATCCTGCTCTCAGGGCGGCGTGCGCGGTGGTGCTGCGACCCTGTTCTACCCGATGTGGCATCTGGAAGTGGAAAGCCTGCTGGTACTGAAAAACAACCGTGGTACCGATGCCAACCGCGTGCGTCACATGGACTACGGCGTGCAGATCAACAAGCTGATGTACACCCGCCTGCTGAAGGGCGAGGACATCACCCTGTTCAGCCCGTCTGACGTGCCTGGCCTGTACGACGCCTTCTTCGCGGATCAGGATGAGTTCGAACGCCTGTACGTGAAATACGAAAAAGACGACAGCATTCGCAAGCAGCGCGTGAAGGCCGTGGATCTCTTCTCCCTGATGATGCAGGAGCGTGCCTCCACCGGCCGTATCTACATTCAGAACGTTGACCACTGCAACACCCACAGCCCGTTCGACCCGGTGATTGCACCGGTACGCCAGTCCAACCTGTGCCTTGAGATCGCCCTGCCGACCAAGCCGCTGGACGACGTGAACGACGAAAACGGCGAAATCGCCCTGTGCACCCTCTCCGCCTTTAACCTCGGCGCGATTGAGAGCCTGGACGAACTCGAAGAGCTGGCTACCCTTGCGGTACGTGCGCTGGATGCTCTGCTGGACTACCAGGACTACCCGATCCTCGCCGCCAAACGCGGTGCGATGGGCCGTCGTACCCTGGGTATCGGCGTTATCAACTACGCCTACTACCTGGCGAAGCACGGCGTGCGTTACTCCGACGGCAGCGCCAACAACCTGACCCACAAAACCTTCGAAGCAATTCAGTATTACCTGCTGAAAGCCTCGAACGAGCTGGCAAAAGAGCAAGGCGCCTGCCCGTGGTTCAACGAAACCACCTACAGCAAAGGCATTCTGCCGATCGACACCTATAAAAAGGATCTCGACGCAATTGCCAACGAGCCGCTGCACTTTGACTGGGAAGCCCTGCGCGAATCCATCAAGACCCACGGCCTGCGCAACTCCACGCTCTCTGCCCTGATGCCGTCTGAGACCTCCTCGCAGATCTCTAACGCCACCAACGGCATCGAGCCGCCGCGCGGCCACGTCAGCATCAAGGCTTCCAAAGACGGCATCCTGCGTCAGGTGGTGCCAGAGTACGAGCGTCTGAAAGACCAGTACGAACTGCTGTGGGACATGCCGAACAACGACGGCTACCTGCAGCTGGTAGGTCTGATGCAGAAATTCATCGACCAGTCGATCTCGTCCAACACCAACTACGACCCGACGCGCTTTGCGTCAGGTAAGGTGCCGATGCAGCAGCTGCTTAAAGATCTGCTCACCGCCTATAAGTTTGGCGTGAAGACCCTCTACTACCAGAACACCCGTGACGGTGCAGAGGATGCCCAGGACGATCTGGCCCCGTCCATTCAGGACGACGGCTGCGAAAGCGGCGCATGTAAGATCTGATTATGCGGGGCGGGGAAACCCGCCCTGTTATTGTTAAGGCGGCAGGTGCGCTTCGCTTACCTGTCCTACGAGAATAATCGCAACATCAGGACGTAGGGTGGATAAACGAAGCGCATCCACCGTTAACGCAGAGTTGTTTGCAGACAGGATTCACTCCCATGGCTTACACCACCTTTTCACAGACCAAAAATGACCAGTTGCTCGAACCGATGTTCTTTGGTCAGTCGGTAAACGTGGCTCGCTACGATCAGCAAAAATACGACATCTTCGAAAAGCTCATCGAGAAACAGCTCTCCTTTTTCTGGCGTCCGGAAGAAGTGGACGTGTCCCGCGATCGCATCGATTATCAGGCGCTGCCGGAGCACGAAAAACACATCTTCATCAGCAACCTGAAATACCAGACGCTGCTGGACTCCATTCAGGGCCGCAGCCCGAACGTGGCGCTGCTGCCGCTGATTTCGATTCCGGAACTGGAAACCTGGGTTGAAACCTGGGCGTTCTCCGAGACCATCCACTCGCGCTCCTACACCCATATCATCCGCAACATCGTCAACGATCCGGCGGTGGTGTTCGATGACATTGTGAACAACGAGCAGATCCTCAAGCGCGCGGAAGGCATCGCCCACTACTACGACGATCTGATCGAGATGACCAGCTACTGGCATCTGCTGGGCGAAGGCACCCACAGCGTGAACGGCAAAACCGTTACCGTGAACCTGCACGAGCTGAAGAAGAAGCTCTACCTGTGCCTGATGAGCGTGAACGCGCTGGAAGCGATCCGCTTCTACGTCTCCTTCGCCTGCTCCTTTGCGTTCGCCGAGCGCGAACTGATGGAAGGCAACGCCAAAATTATCCGCCTCATCGCCCGCGACGAAGCGCTGCACCTGACCGGCACCCAGCATATGCTGAACCTGCTGCGCAGCGGCGTGGATGACCCGGAGATGGCGCAGATCGCCGAAGAGTGCAAGCAGGAGAGCTACGACCTGTTCGTGCTGGCCGCGCAGCAGGAGAAAGAGTGGGCGGAATACCTGTTCAAAGACGGGTCGATGATTGGCCTGAACAAGGACATTCTCTGCCAGTACGTCGAGTACATCACCAACATCCGTATGCAGGCGGTGGGCCTCGATCTGCCGTTCCAGACGCGCTCTAACCCGATTCCGTGGATCAACACCTGGCTGGTGTCCGATAACGTCCAGGTTGCGCCGCAGGAAGTGGAAGTGAGCTCCTATCTGGTGGGTCAGATTGACTCCGAAGTGAACACTGACGACCTCAGCGATTTCCAGCTCTGAGTCATGATTAACCGCATTACCTTACGCCTCTCCGGCGCGCAGCTTGAATGTCTGGAAGAGCACCCTTCCCTGCTGCTGGCGCTGGAATCTCATAAGGTGCCGGTGGAGTATCAGTGCCGCGAGGGATATTGCGGTTCGTGCCGCACGCGTCTGGTGTCGGGGGAAGTGACCTGGCTTAGCGAGCCGCTGGCGTTTATCGAACCGGGTGACATTCTTCCCTGCTGCTGTAAAGCGCAGGGCGATATCGAAATCGAACTGTAAAAAAAGGCGGACCTTAGGGTCCGCCTTTTTATTTAGCCGCGCTTCGCGGCAATCTCCTGATGGTGTCGGCGTTCGCCAATCATCACCACAATCAGCAGCAGCACCGCCAGCACGCTTCCGCCAATCATCACGATAAAGCCGCCGTCCCAGCCGAAGAAGTCAACGGTATAGCCGACGATAGCGCTGGCCGCGACCGAGCCACCAAGGTAGCCGAACAGACCGGTAAAGCCTGCCGCCGTCCCCGCCGCTTTCTTCGGTGCCAGCTCCAGCGCATGGAGGCCGATGAGCATGACCGGACCGTAGATCAGGAAGCCGATGACAATCATGCAGATCATGTCGACGTGCGGGTTGCCCGGCGGGTTCAGCCAGTACACCACAGTGGCGATGGTCACCAGCGTCATGAAGAACACTCCCGTCGCTCCACGGTTGCCGCGGAAGACTTTGTCCGACATCCAGCCGCACAGCAGGGTTCCTGGAATACCGGCGTACTCGTAGAGGAAGTAGGCCCAGGAGGATTTATCCAGCGCGAAGTGCTTCACTTCCTTCAGATAGGTCGGTGACCAGTCGAGAATGCCGTAGCGCAACAGATAGACAAACACGTTAGCAATGGCGATGTACCACAGCAGCTTGTTAGGCAGCACGTACTGCATGAAAATCTGCTTCGCCGTCAGCTCTTCTTCGTTTTTGTCGCTGTAATCGTCCGGATAGTCATTCTTATACTCTTCAATCGGCGGCAGGCCGCAGGATTGAGGGGTATCGCGCATCAGCGCAAAGGCGATCAGCGCGACCACAATGGCGGCAAACGCCGGCATGTAGAGCGCCGCTTTCCAGTCGTTAAACCAGGCCATACCGAGCAGGAACAGCAGAGGCGGAATACCGCCGCCGACGTTATGCGCACAGTTCCACACCGACACGATACCGCCGCGCTCTTTCTGCGACCACCAGTGCACCATGGTACGTCCGCATGGCGGCCACCCCATGCCCTGGAACCAGCCGCACAGGAACAGCAGCACGAACATCACCGCAATGCTGGACGTTGCCCAGGGCACAAAGCCCATGAACAGCATCACCGCTGCCGCGAGGATCAGCCCGGCCGGCAGGAAAACGCGCGGATTCGAGCGATCCGACACCGAGCCCATGATGAATTTGGAAAAACCGTACGCAATAGAGATACCCGACAGCGCAAAACCAAGATCGCCGCGCGAGAAGCCCTGCTCGATCAAATAAGGCATTGCCAGGGCAAAGTTTTTGCGTACCAGATAGTAGGCTGCATAGCCAAAGAAAATCCCCATGAAGATCTGCCAGCGCAGGCGACGGTAGAGCGGATCGACCTGTCCGTCTGGCAGTCGCGATTTATGGGGTGCAGGTTGAAAAATACCGATCATTAAGCCTCCGGGGCCATTGTTATTATCGTCAGCGAAAGCGCTCAGTAACACGTCGCTTTTGGTAAACAAAAGCAAGGCAATGTTAGCAAAAGTCAGCGAATGTTACTGTGAAATGACACGCGGAATGTTACATATTTAAGACAAAAGAACAAAAAAGCGCATCAGATCACGCTTTTTGCTCGTAAACGCGCATTAACGAAGGAGCATATGAAAGGAAAAAAGGCGGTAAAAAAGGGAATTGAGGGAATTTCCCGCGCCAGCGCGCGGGAATAGCGGCACGCTTAAAGCGCGAAACGCTCGATAACGCGCACCCAGCCGTGGCCCTGTGTGATGTCGTCGCCGTTGAGCAGGCGACGCAGCATGTTCTGCGCAATCATCGAGGCCACCGCCTGACGAACCGGCAAACGGTGATGGCCCAGGCTGAGCTGCACGCGAATCGCCCTGCTCCCCGCCTCGCTGTGGATCGCGAACAGCAGGGTCTCCTCCTGCTGGGCACCCACCACCAGCGCCAGCGCATCGTCGGCCCCTTCGGAGAGCGCTCGCGCCCGGGCGGCGATTTCCGGTAGGGTTTCGGTGCGCGCCGCCAGCACCTGCGAACTCTCAAGCGGCGCACCCGCCTGGTTCAGCTCCAGCGTCAGCATGCCGCCGGTAAACTGCTCGCTGACCACCAGACGCAGATCGCGCTCGCGCAGGCGGTCTGCCAGCTGCGCCGCCAGCCCTACGGTGCCCTCAAAAATCAGGCTCTCGCCCGCAACCTGACGGACTTCCGGCCATAGGGCCTCCATTTCTGCCCGTTTACTGGCAGGCCCGGTCAGCTTCAGCTCAATGATTGGCATCGACGAGCGGTAGCCCATGACCACGCCTTCAGGCAGGTCGAGGTGATTCAGGCTCTGGGCCAGATCGCTTTCCGACCGGCCAAAGGTGGTGAGACGCAGGCAGACTGGCGGCGCCGGCAGTTCAAAGCGCTGCTGAATACGCGGAAGGATCTCTTTCTCCACCATCACTTTGAACTCGGAAGGCACCCCCGGCGTGAAGAAAAAGGTGCAGCGGTTAAGCCGCAGCGCAAACCCGCAGGCGGTGCCCACCGGATTATCGAGCATCTCACTGCCCGCGGGGATCATCGCCTGCTTACGGTTGCTGGGTGCCATCACCCGACCGCGGCTTTCGAAGAAGCGCGTCATGTGCTCAAGCCAGGACGCCTGCAGCTCCAGCTCAACGCCGGCGGCACGGGCGGCGGCGAGTGCGCTGAGATCGTCGCTGGTAGGGCCAAGGCCGCCGTTGACGATCACCACATCGGCTTCGGTGCTGCGCTCCTGCAGAATGGTAATCAGGCTGTCGAGGGCATCACCGACGGTGTTGCGGCGCGTAAGGGGCAGGCCACGTTCGAACAGGAAATCGGCAAGCCATGCCGCGTTGGTGTCAACGATTTGCCCGTGCAGGACTTCATCGCCGGTGGAGAGCATTTCTACGGTTAACATCGACTTACTCCGCATAGAGTGAAGGCTCTACTATAGCGCAAGGCGACGTCGGGGAAAGGAGAAACCGGCGCGGGTTGCCGCGCCGGGGAAAATCAGAAGGAGACGCTGCCGCCGACATAGGGGCCGTCAGCCACGGCGTTGTCGCGATCGCCATCCTTGCCGGCGAGGTTGATATAGCGATAGCCCGCTTCGATGCTGATAGGACGCATCACGGTCCAGCGCACGCCCGCGTTAGCCTCTTCGTAATCCTTCACGCCGCTTGAGAGAGAATCCGGGGAGTAATAGTACTCGCCGAACAGGCGGAAGCTGTCGGTCAGCGGCCACTGCAGGCCCCCGCCCACCGCGGCGGCATAGCCTTCATCACCGGATTTCGGGTTCAGGTAGATGCCTTTTCCGCCCATGGTCGCCAGCAGCGGCCCCAGCGGCAGGTTCAGTCCCAGACCCAGACCCGCGATGTCGCCATCGTCATCGTTGTGCGCCCAGTTGCCGCTCAGCGCCAGCCCGGTGGTGTCGGTGCCAAAGCCCACGCCGATATTGGTGTACTCTTTGCCCGCCTGAGCATTCACGCTAAGTGCGCTGGCGTAGCCTGAAACAAACAGTAAGCTGGCGACACCAGCAAGCACGACTTTTTTCATTTGGATTCTCTTTTATAAAACTCACGATCAATGTGTGTCGGCATTGTACCGTTGCGCTTGTTCCTTTCAAGACGCGATAAGCGCACTTTACCCGGCGGATTGTAAGGAATTGAAACCTGCGGCTGCGTCTGAAAGGCGGCAGGCATTCCTGTAATAGAAAGAGCCAAATTGCCCTCGATCATGCGGAACGTTACCGTGCTGTGCATAAATTCAAACGGTTCACAGCACTGAGCGATGACGCTCCCTACTCTCCGTCGAGGAACAATGATGAATAAGAAAGGATTAACCACCGCCTCAGGCGCCCCGGTTGCGCATAACAATAACGTGGCAACCGCCGGCCCACGCGGCCCGATGCTGCTTCAGGACGTCTGGTTCCTGGAAAAGCTGGCGCATTTTGACCGGGAAGTGATTCCCGAGCGCCGTATGCATGCCAAAGGCTCTGCCGCCTACGGCACCTTTACCGTGACCCACGACATCACCGCCTGGACCCGGGCGAAGATCTTCTCTGAGGTGGGTAAGAAAACCGACCTGTTCCTGCGCTTCTCCACCGTGGCCGGTGAGCGCGGTGCCGCCGACGCCGAGCGCGATATCCGCGGCTTCTCCATCAAGTTCTATACCGAAGAGGGCAACTGGGATCTGGTGGGCAACAACACCCCGGTCTTCTACCTGCGCGATCCGCTGAAGTTCCCGGATCTCAACCACGTGGTAAAACGCGACCCGCGCACCAACCTGCGCAACCCGACGTATAAATGGGATTTCTTCTCGCACCTGCCGGAGTCACTGCACCAGCTGACCATTGACTTCAGCGACCGCGGCCTGCCGCGCTCGTACCGTCATATGCACGGCTTCGGCAGCCACACCTTCAGCTTTATCAACAGCGACAACGAGCGCTTCTGGGTGAAGTTCCACCTGAAGTCGGCGCAGGGCATTGCCAACCTGATGGATGACGAGGCGAAACGTCTGGTGGCTGAGGATCGCGAGAGCTCCCAGCGCGACCTGTTCGACAGCATCGAAAACGGCGACTTCCCGCGCTGGACCTTCTACGTGCAGATCATGCCGGAAGCGGACGCCTCCCGCGTGCCGTACAACCCGTTCGACCTGACCAAAGTCTGGCCGCACGGCGACTACCCGCTGATTGAAGTGGGCCAGCTGGAACTGAACCGCAACCCGGATAACTACTTTGCCGAAGTGGAACAGGTGGCGATGTCGCCGGCCAACATCGTGCCGGGTATCGGCTTCTCGCCGGACCGCATGCTGCAGGGGCGTCTGTTCTCCTACGGGGACGCGCACCGCTACCGTCTCGGCGTTAATCATCATCAGATCCCGGTGAACAAACCGCGCTGCCCGTTCCATAACTATCACCGCGACGGCGCAATGCGCGTGGACGGGAACAGCGGCAACGGCCCAACCTACGAGCCGAACAGCTTCGGCGTGTTCCAGGAGCAGCCGGACTACAGCGAGCCGCCGCTGTCGCTGGAAGGGGCTGCCGACCACTGGAACCACCGGGAAGACACCGACTACTTCAGCCAGCCGCGTAAGCTGTTTGCGCTGATTGGTGAGGAGGAGCGTCAGCGTATGTACCGCCGCATCGCCGATGATATGAAGTCGATTCCTGAGTTTATTCAGCAGCGTCAGATCGGCCTGTTCAGCGAAGTGGATCCGGCCTACGGCGCCGGGATTGCCGCGGCGCTGGACGCGATTAAAAACGCCCGATAACGGCGAGTGTGACCCGACGGCATGACCGTCGGGTTTTTCTTGTTGTCATCCGCCCGGATAGAGGGCGACACGTACCCGCAATCCCCCCAGCGTCTCGCTTTTAAGCAGCTCAGGCCGCGTGCGGTGCCAGCGCGCAATATCGTTGACCAGCGCCAGCCCCAGGCCAGCACCCGGCTGCTCAATGCCGGTTTCAAGCCGCTGAAACGGCTGCAGTGCCTGCTGCGACAGGGCGCTGTCAATACCAGGCCCGCTGTCTTCAATTTCAAGCCACACCCGCGTGCGATCCGAGGTGACGCGCAGCGTGATGGTTCCCCCCGGCGGCGTGTATTTCAGCGCGTTATCCAGCAGATTGGCGCACAGCTCAGCCAGCAGGATCGGATCGCCCTCCACCATCACCGCCCCGCTCTCGCCTTCATACCCCGCATCAATCCTTTTTCCACGCGCCTCGGCGAAACGTGAGAAGCAGCACTCCCGCGCCAGCGCCGCGATATCCACCGCGACAAACTGCCGCTCCCCCTGCTCTTTCCCCTTAAGCTGCGCCAGCAGCAGCAGGCGCTCGGTCAGCGCGACGGTATGGTCCAGCGTGCGGCTGATGGCGCTCAGGCTCTCGCGCCACTGGGCGGGATCCGGACTGGCCAGCGCCACCGCGGTCTGCATCCTGAGCACCGCCAGCGGCGTTTTCAGCTGGTGTGAGGCATCGGCGCTGAACCGCTCCTGACGGGCGATAAGGGCGCGCAGCCGGTCGATATAGCGATTGAATGCCACCACCAGCAAACGGGTTTCAGACCAGGGCAGCAGGTGATCCGGCAGCGGAGTAAGCACGCCCGGATCGCGGCGCACCATTATCCCGGAGAGCTGCCGCATCGGTTTTAACACCCGTCGCAGTAGCCAGCCTGCCAGCAGCAGCGTGATCAGCACCAGTCCCCCCTGGCTCACCGCCGATGAGAAGAGCAGATGCTGGGCCAGCAGGTGGCGGGACTGCAGCGTTTCCGCGACGGTGATCTCAACCATGCCGGTCACGCTCCCGCTGTTGACCGGCTGGAGCAGGCGGGCAACGCGTATCGCCTGTCCGCGGTAGGTGGCGTGGTAAAACCAGGCCAGCGCCGGGTAGAGCGCGGTGCGCGGCGTGCCGGGCGGCAGCGCGGGCAAATCGTCATACCCGGAAATCACCCGGCCGTTGATGTCCGTCACTTTGTAGTAGAGGCGGTCATTCATATTGAGCTCGACGCTGTCGAGCACCACCCAGGGCACCTCAACCAGAATCTGCTGGTTACGCACCACCAGCCGCTCGGCAACCATCCGCGCCGAGGTCAGCAGGGTTCGGTCGTAGGCCTGGGTGGCGGCCTGCATCGCGCTGAAATAGCTGGTGAAGGCGGAAAACAGCCACAGCAGCAGCAGCGGCAGCCCCAGAAACAGCAGCAGGCGAGAAAAGAGGGACGGCGGCGGCCTATTGCGTTTCATCGCCGCACTCCAGCGCGTAGCCCAGCCCGCGAAGCGTGGTGATGCGCACATTGCTGGCGTGTAGCTTTTTGCGCAGCCGGTGGACGTAAAGCTCGATGCTTTCCGGGCTGGCCTCATCCGACAGATTAAATACCTGATCGAACAGGTGCTGGCGCGATACCGGGCGGCCGCGGCGGTACATCAGCACCGTGAGCAGCGCGCACTCGCGCGGCGTCAGCGCCAGCGGCTTACCGGCCAGCTCAAAGTAGCCTTCATCATGAAACGCCAGATCGCCTAAGCGCTGGGTCTCCTGAATCTGCCCTTCGCTGCGCCTGAGCAGCGCGCGCAGCCGGGCATCAAGCTCCTCCAGCTGGAACGGCTTGGGCAGATAGTCATCCGCGCCCGCATTAAGCCCCTTTACCCGCTCCGCAACCTCGCTGCGCGCCGTGAGCAGCAGCACTGGCAGATGCTGACCGCGCTGGCGCAGACGCTGCACCACCTGTAGCCCATCCATGCGCGGCATGCCGATATCGAGTACCGCCATGGCGTAGCGCTCGCTTTGCAGCAGGTGGTCCGCCGCCTGACCGTCGAACACGCAGTCCACGGCAAACCCATGCTGCACTAGCGCTTTTTCCAGCCAGTGGGCCAGCTCACGATTATCTTCCGCCAGTAAGAGACGCATATCACATCCTGTAAAGTTTCTGTCGCGGTGAAAGGGAAATGAAAGGTTAACGTTTTAACAATCATGCAACCGAATCGCTACAAGGCGGTTCACATAATGAGAAAAACCTCTGCAGGCGCGCTATAAAGCAACGAAAATCGGGCGCGCCCACGTCACTTACCCGTACCGTGAGGACCTTATGAGCACACGTTTCTGTCGTACCTGCATCGCCGCCACCCTGCTGCTGACCGCCTCCCCGCTGCTGGCGGCGGAGCCCCCTTCCCGCACCGAGTGTATTGCGCCCGCCAAACCCGGCGGCGGCTTCGACCTGACCTGCAAGCTGATTCAGGTCAGCCTCCAGGAGACGCACGTGATTGAGAAACCGATGCGCGTCACCTACATGCCCGGTGGCGTAGGGGCCGTCGCCTATAACGCTATCGTGGCCCAGCGTCCTGCGGAGCCGGGTACCGTGGTGGCGTTCTCCGGCGGTTCGCTGCTGAACCTGTCCCAGGGCAAGTTTGGCCGCTACAACGTCAACGATGTGCGCTGGCTTGCCAGCGTTGGTACCGATTACGGGATGATTGCCGTGCGCGCTGATTCGCCGTGGAAAAACCTCAAGGATCTGATGGGCGCGCTGGAGAAAAATCCGGAGAGCGTGGTGTTCGGCGCCGGGGCGTCTATCGGCAGCCAGGACTGGATGAAGACGGCGCTGCTGGCGAAGCAGGCCAACGTTGACCCGCGCAAGATGCGCTACGTCGCGTTTGAAGGCGGCGGCGAGCCGGTGACCGCGCTGATGGGCAACCATGTGCAGGCGGTGTCCGGCGACATGAGCGAAATGGTGCCGTACCTCAAGGGCGACAAGCTGCGTGTGCTGGCGGTATTTTCAGCCGAACGTCTGCCGGGCGCGCTTGCCGATGTCCCGACCGCCAAAGAGCAGGGTTACGATCTGGTCTGGCCCATCATTCGCGGCTTCTTTGTCGGCCCGAAGGTCAGCGACGCGGAGTACCAGTGGTGGGTGGATACCTTCCAGAAGCTTCAGCAGACCGAGGTGTTCAAGCAGCAGCGCGATCTGCGCGGCCTGTTTGAGTTCAACAAAAACGGCAAAGAGCTGGATGCGTACGTGAAGCAGCAGGTAGAAGCCTACCATAAACAGGCCCAGGCCTTTGGCCTGGCGAACTGAGGAGAGGCGCCATGAGCGATCGTATTTTCGCCAGTATATGGATCCTGCTCTGCCTCGGCGGCCTGGTGGTCGCCTGGCAAATTCACAGCGAATACAGCTACGAACCCGTTGGCCCGCGTCCGTTTCCGGTGGGCATTCTGGCCCTGATGCTGCTGTGCGCCGTGCTGCTGCTGTTGCGCCATCCGGATCTGGTGGAGTGGCCGCATAAAACGGTGCTCCAGCGGCTGCTGATCATGGTCATCGCCCTGACGCTCTACGCCTGGGGTTTCGAATGGCTGGGCTTCCCGCTGGCCACCGCGCTGCTGACCGCCGTGTTCGGCATGCTGTTTGGCGCCACCCTTCCCGCCGCGCTGGTTGCCGGGGCGCTGATGGGCGTCACGTTCTGGTATGCCTTTGACTCACTACTTGACGTCACGCTGCCCCTCGGCGCCTGGCTAGGTTAACGGAGAACGATTATGGATACCTGGTTATACCTCTCGCAGGGCTTTGCGGTAGCGCTCACCCCGGAAAACCTGATGATCGCCCTGATCGGCTGCTTCGCCGGCACCATCGTCGGCCTGCTGCCGGGCCTTGGCCCTATCAACGGGGTCGCGATCCTGCTGCCGCTGGCGTTTGCCATGCATCTTCCGGCCACCTCAGCGCTGATCCTGCTGGCCACGGTCTACATCGGCTGTGAATATGGCGGGCGCATCTCCTCCATTCTGTTAAACGTGCCCGGTGACGCCGCAGCGATCATGACCGCTCTCGACGGCTATCCCATGGCTAAACAGGGGCGCGGCGGCGTGGCGCTATCCATCTCCGCCGTCAGCTCCTTTGTCGGGTCAATGATCGCCATTGGCGGCATTATTCTCTTCGCCCCCACCCTGGCGCAGTGGTCGCTGGCGTTTGGGCCGGCCGAGTATTTTGCGCTGATGGTGTTCGCGATTGCCTGTCTGGGCAGCATGATGGCGCAGAACCCGCTCAAGTCATTTCTCTCGGCGCTGCTGGGCCTCGGGCTGGCGACGGTCGGCGTGGATGCCAATACCGGGGTCTATCGCTTCACCTTCGACAGCGTGCACCTCTCCGACGGCATCCAGTTTATCGTGGTGGTGATTGGGCTGTTCTCGGTGTCGGAGATCCTGCTGATGCTGGAGAGCACCAGCAGCGGCCAGACGCTGGTGCGCAAGACCGGACGGATGATGTTCAACGTCAAAGAGGCGGTAAGCTGTACCGGCGCGACCCTGCGCTCGTCGGTCATCGGCTTCTTTGTCGGCATTCTGCCCGGTGCCGGGGCCACCATCGCCAGCGCCATTACCTATATGACCGAGAAAAAGCTCAGCGGTGATAAAGGGACATTTGGCAACGGCGATATCCGGGGCGTTGCCGCGCCGGAAGCGGCTAATAACGCCTCGGCGTGCGGTTCGTTTATCCCGATGCTGACACTGGGGGTGCCGGGTTCAGGTACCACAGCGGTGATGATGGGCGCGCTGACGCTCTATAACATCACGCCGGGTCCGGGGATGTTTACCGAGCAGCCCGATATAGTCTGGGGACTGATTGCCGCCCTGCTTATCGCCAACGTCATGCTGCTTATCATGAACATTCCGCTCATCGGCCTGTTCACCCGTATGCTGACCATTCCGATGTGGTTCCTGGCACCGGCGATTGCAGCCGTCTCGGCGGTGGGGGTCTATGCGGTACACAGCACCACCTTCGATCTGGTGTTAATGGTGGCGCTTGGCGTGCTGGGCTATCTGCTGCGCAAAATGCACTTCCCGATGTCGCCGTTGATTTTAGGCTTCGTGCTGGGGGAGATGCTGGAGCAAAACCTGCGACGCGCGCTCTCGATCAGTAACGGCAACCTGGCGATCCTGTGGGAGAGCGGCGTAACGAAATCCCTGCTGACGCTGGCCGTCGTGGTGGTGGTGGTCCCGCCGCTGGTCAAACTGCTGCGCAAACGCCGCAAGACGGCGCTGGAAGCTGGCTGATATCAGGCCAGCACGCTGGCAACCCACTCCTGAAGCTGACGGCGGGAGATCTTAATCCCGCCGGTTTTCAGCGTCTCCGGCAGCGTCAGCCAGTGCACCGGCTGCTGAAAACGGGCCAGCTGCTCTTTCACCCAGCTGGCCAGACGCTCCGGGATCACCTCGTCGGCGTACTCCACCACCGCCACCGGCCGCTGGCCGAACTCCACGTCCTTCACCGGCACCACGAACACCTGGCTTATCCCCGGCAGTCGGGCAATCACGCGCTCCACCTCTTCGGGCTGAATGCCCTCGCCAGCGCTGAAGAACAGGTTATCGAGCCGCCCCTGCACCGTCAGCCTGCCGTCGGCGATATAGCCCCGGTCACGAGTGGCAAACCAGCCCTCGGCATTGGTCACCGGACGCAGTGCGCCGTCAAGCCAGTAGCCGCTGGCCATGCTGGCCGCGCGGATCCACACCTCATTGTCGACCACTCTCACCTCGCGGCCTGCCAGCGGCGCGCCGACATCCGGCAGCCCGTCGGCGGCTTTCCCACACACCGTTGAGGCCAGCTCGGTCATACCGTAGCCGCAGAAGCAGGAGATGCCGCGCTGCTGGGCCGCGTGGGTTAACTCCACCGGTATTGTCGCCCCGCCCAGCAGCACGGCGCGCAGCCGTTCCGGCACGCCATCGTCGTTGAGCAGTCGCCACAGCTGGGTCGGGACCAGCGAGGCGTGACTGCACCCGGCCAGCGCCCCGGAGAGGCCCATCCCGTCATACACGGCCAGTTGCGCGCCGGCCAGCAGCCAGCGCCAGAGGATCCCCTGGCCCGAGACATGAAACAGCGGCAGCGACAGCAGCCAGCGGTCTTCGCCGCTGAAGGGGATCATCGCCAGTACCCCGGCGGCACTGGCGAGATGCGCCTGCGCCGTATGCACGGCCGCTTTCGGCATTCCCGACGAACCGGAGGTGAGCGTCATGGTGGCGAGCCGCTGGGGATCCCAGGCCGCCGCGCCGTCGCCGGTGGCGTATTGCAGACTCAGCGCGCGCAGGTGAGTGTCGGGCAGCATGCCATCCAGCGTCAGCGAAAAGCGCAGCGTCATGCCGGGCAGCAGCGTTTCCAGCTGGACGGCGGGCAGCGTCGGATTGAGCGGCAGCAGGCGCACGCCACACTGCAACAGCGCAAGCCAGGCAAGCAGCGTATCTGCGCGATTACGGGCACACAGCGCCACGCCATCGCCTTCGCGCACGCCCTGCTGATAAAACCCCGCCGCGAGGGCGTCGATACGCCCGCACAGTTCATGCCAGCTCAGCGGCGTACCGTCGAGCACCAGGGCAACTGCGTCCGGCTGTTCGCGCTGCCAGTGCCGCCAGGGCCAGTCAGTAAACGTCATAGCACCGCCTCCAGCCGTTCGACGCCATACAGAGGGAGCGTGCTGCCGGGCCAGGGGCGGAGCAGCTGGGCCTGCATCAGGGTGAGCGTGTCCAGGCCCGGCACCACGTCAGGCGTGAGCCAGGCGGCGATGCGCGCCAGCTGGGTCAGTCCGAGGCTGGATTCAATGGACGAGCTAATCACCGCCTGCAGCCCGGCGGCATGGGCGGCCTCTACCTGCTCGCGAACCTGTTGCAGGCTGCCGGTCAGCGTCGGTTTGATCACCACCGCCGCGACGCCCGGTTCGGCAACAAAGCGAAAATCCGCTTCGCGAAGGCTTTCGTCCCAGGCAATGGCGATGCCGTACTGCTGCGCAAACGCACGCGATTCGTCCCGGGTGCGGCAGGGCTCTTCGATAAACGCAATGCGATCGCGCCACTGCGGGTTAACGTAGCGGGCAAACTGTTCGGCTTTCAGCGGCGTCCACGCCCGGTTGGCGTCCAGCCGCAGGCGAAGACCCGGCACCGCTTCCAGCAGCAGATTGACCATCATCCCATCGCGCACCGCTTCGTAGAGGCCCACTTTGACCTTGGCGATCTTCTCACCGGGCAGAGCACTTAACATGGCGAACAGCTCGTCGGGATCGCCGGTGCACAGCGGTGCGGCGCGATAATCCGCCGCCCCAGGCAGGCTTTGCTCCAGCTCGGCGCAGGCGCAGCTCAGCCCGAACGCGATGCTCGGATAGCCCGGCAGCGCGGCGTCGTCCCCCTGCTGCCAGCCGTGTAACCACGCCGTTGCCGCCTGCTGGCACGCCTCAAGAGATTCCTGACTGAAGCCCGCCAGCGGGGCGATCTCGCCCCAGCCTTCGCGCCCGTCCTGATTAAGACACACCAGCAGCCCGTCGCGGGTTTTCAGGCGCTGATTGCGCAGCACCACCCCGGCATCCAGGGGCAGCTGATAGCGAAAAAGCCGTGCGCGACGCATTACGGGTTCCGTTTAAACTTGCTGAAATCGGGCTGACGTTTCTGGTTGAAGGCGTTGCGTCCCTCCTGCCCCTCTTCCGTCATGTAGAACAGCATGGTGGCGTTGCCCGCCAGTTCCTGCAGCCCTGCCTGGCCGTCGCAGTCGGCGTTGAGCGCAGCTTTCAGGCAGCGCAGCGCCATCGGGCTGTTCTGCAACATTTCGCGGCACCAGCGCACGGTCTCTTTTTCCAGATCGGCCAGCGGCACCACGGTGTTAACGAGGCCCATATCCAGCGCGGCCTGTGCATCATACTGGCGGCACAGGAACCAGATTTCGCGCGCTTTTTTCTGCCCGACGATACGCGCCATGTAGGCCGCGCCCCAGCCGCCATCAAACGAACCAACTTTCGGGCCGGTCTGACCAAAAATCGCGTTATCCGCGGCAATGGTCAGATCGCACATCATGTGCAGTACATGACCGCCGCCGATGGAATACCCGGCGACCATCGCCACCACGGGCTTCGGGCAGGTACGGATCTGACGCTGAAAATCGAGCACGTTGAGGTGATGCACCCCGGAGTCATCCTGATAGCCGCCGTAGTCGCCGCGGACTTTTTGGTCGCCGCCGGCGCAGAAGGCTTTCTCCCCTTCGCCGGTCAGAATGATGGTGCCGATGCTGTCGTCATAGCGCGCATCCGCCAGCGCCTGAATCATCTCTTTCACCGTCAGCGGACGAAACGCGTTGCGCACTTCCGGGCGGTTAATGGTGATTTTTGCTATGCCGTCGGTGGATTTCTGGTAGCGGATATCGCTGAAACCCTGTGAACAATCGAGCCATTCAACCGGGGCGTAGAGCTGCGTTTCATCGGGATAGATCATAGGTTTTCCTCAGAGGAAGCGTGCAAAATGGAGGTCAGGCAGGCGCAAAACGCCTGCGGGTTCTCCCGGTGGGCATTGTGCCCGGCATCAGGAAGGGTATGGCAGCGCGCGGCGATGGACTGCGCGATAGCCTGAAAGCGGGTATCGCGTTCGCCGCACAGAAAATGGAACGGCACCGGCAGCTTCGCCAGGCGAGCACGCAAATCCGGCTGACGTGCCAGGGAGGTAGCCGTGAGCATCGCGCTGAGTGCCGCCGGATGGTTATCCCGGCGAAGCGCGATAAACCGCTGGCGCTGCGCTTCAGACAGCGAGGCAAACACCGGCTGGCGATACCACTCATCCAGCACCCTCTCCAGCGGCTGGTGCGTAAAGCGCGCCGCCCAGTGGTGGTCCGACGCACGGCGTTCGTCGCGCTCGCGGCCAGTGGTTAGCCCCGGATGCGCACCCTCGGCAATCAGCCCGCGCAGTCCCTCTGGCTGCCTGCAGGCGTGATACATGGCGACGCGGCCGCCGAGGGAGTACCCCACCAGCCAGTAGCTCAGTATGTTGTAATTAATTAGGGTGTTTTGCAGCAGCCGCTGGGTTTGCGCAAAGCCGCTCGTTGATACCGCGTGCGACGCGCCGTGGCCGGGCAGGTCGATCAGCAGCTGGGGGTTGGCGAAGGCGGAGGTTATCTCCTGCCAGTCGCTACCGGCACCAAGAAACCCGTGCAGCCAGACGATCCACGGCAGCGCGCGCTTCCCCGGTATCACCACCGCGTGCAGGCTCACAGCTGGCTGACCTCAGCGAGCAGCTTGCGCAGCGTGTCCACCCCGCCGGTCTCGCTGACCACGGCTTCAACGACGGTGGCGCGCGGCGTCTGCCACGCCTCGTCCAGCGCCGTGCGTAAGGCGGCCAGATCGGCGGGTTGCTGGTACCCCAGACCAAACAGGGCTGCGGCATGGCGAAACTCGACGTGCTGCGGCATGCAGTAGAACCGCTCGCGCACGGCGCTGTCTGTGGGCAACAGCGAGAAAATTTGCCCGCCGTTGTTGTTGATGATCAGCAGCACAAAGGGGGCGCTAACCTCGCGCAGCAGCGCCAGGGCATTGAGATCGTAGAGCGCGGAGAGATCGCCGATAATCGCCAGCGTCGCCCGGCCGGTGGCGCGCTGCACCCCGGCCGCGGTGGAAATCAGGCCATCAATGCCGCTCGCGCCTCGGTTACTGTAGACCGGATAACCGGCCGGAAGCTGCGCCAGGGCATCGATAAGCCGCACCACCAGGCTGTTGCCGAGGAAAAGCTGGCCCTGTTTCGGGAGCAGGCCGGGAAGACGGTGGGCGATCTGCGCCTCGCCGAATGCTGACGTGGCGGCTTCGACCCGATGCTGCGCCTCGCCTGCCAGCAACGCCAGCCGGGGTGCCCAGGGTGAACGCGCCGTTGCCGGGTGCGCGCCAAGCCAGGCGCTGACAGTGGCCACCAGACGGCGACCGCGATGGTGCCCGGGATCGAGCCGCCCCGGCAGGCTATCAATCAGCCAGTAAGCCTGTGGCGTACAGCTGGCCTGCCACTGAAGCAGGCGTTTACCCGTCAGGCTGCTGCCGAACTGCACCACGATTTCCGCGCAGGCCAGCTCACGCTGCGCCTGCGAATGGCTCAGCCACAGGTCGGCACAGGGCAGCGGTTGCCCGGTCTGAGAGAGCGCATCGCCAATCAGCGGCCAGCCAAGCGTCTGCGCCCAGTCGGCCACCTGCTGCCCTTCATCCACGCTCAGACGTCCGGCAATCACCACCCCACGCTTTTCACGCCAGGCTGGCCAGTCCGGCTCCACGCTTACGCCCGACGACTGCCCGGCGCGAAGCCACGGCGTGCGCTCCTGCCACCAGCTGCCGGCCGCCTGAAGCCAGGCTTCGCCGGTGGCGTCCATATCGCCATAGAGCGGTTCGGCGAACGGGCAGTTGATATGTACCGCCCCGCCGTTGTGCGTATTGAGCAGGTTATCAATGGCGGAGAGCAGCCAGCTAACCGGAATATCCGGGGTGGGCCGTGGCAGAGAGAGCGCGGCGGCGGGATGCGTGGCGAAGATGTCGGTCTGGCGAATCGCCTGGTTTGCGCCGCAGTCGATCATCTCCGGCGGGCGGTCCGCGGTGAGCAGAATCAATTTTTCACCGGTCAACCCTGCCTCAATCACCGCCGGATAGAGGTTCGCCACCGCCGTGCCGGAGGTGACAATCACCGCGACCGGCTGCCCGCTGGCTTTTGCCAGACCCAGCGCAAGATGCCCCAGCCCACGCTCGTCGAAGTGGGTGTGGTGGGTCAAGCCTGGATGAGCGGCGGCCGCAAGGGTAAGCGGCGTCGAGCGGGAGCCAGGAGCAATACAGACGTGCTGTACGCCGTGGCGGGTGACCGCTTCGAGGATGGCCGTTGCCCAGCGTCGGTTGAAAGCGCTTATCGACATGATGTTGTCCGGTATCAAATTCACCGGGTCATTATAAGGATCGTGCCAGGGGCTGTTTTGACGTGGGTCGGTATTGTGACTTTCCGGAGGAAATTAGCGGTGCAGACGTACGAGGGAAATGCAGGGTGAAACACGCGGCATCATGCCCTGCGCGGTGCGCAGGGCACAAGGCTTAGCGACGAAGCAGTAAACCCAGTACCAGGCCTGCTGCGGCACCAATACCAATCCCCTGCCACGGTTTTTCGTGCACGTATTCATCAGCACGGTAAGCCGCTTTTTTGGCACGGAAATAGTAGTTGTCGGACGCATGGCTGACGCGATTTTTCACATCGTGCAGCGCCTGCTCTGCGCGGGCTTTCAGCTCGATATACTTCTGGTCAGCCGGGTCGCCGGATGCGCGTAACACTTCTTCAAGCGTATCGCTCAGCAGGGTCAGGTCGTCATCCAGTCGCGGTTCGTAAGGTTGTTCATTCATTGACATAATGGTTCTCCGTTTTCAAACGTTTACTGGTTCGCTAACTATAGACAACATCCCGCCATCCTGCGTAACCGCTATTCGCGCGCCATACCGACGTGCGGGATGCCATCTTCGTCGTAAACGGGCGTCACCGGCTGAAAACCAAACCCGGCGTAGAAAGGTTGCAGATGGGCCTGCGCGCTGAGGTACAGCGCCTTCTGCGGCCAGTGCTGCTGGCAACTGGCCAGCGCACGCGTCATCAGCTGAGCACCCAGTTTTTCACCTCGTACCGACCCCTCGACAATCACCCGGCCAATGCTGACCGGCTCCGGATCGGGCCCATTTTTCAGAATCCTCGCATAAGCAATCAGCCTTCCATCGCGCCAACCGAGGATGTGGCGGTTTTCGCCCACCAGATCCTCGCCGTCGATATCCAGATAGGGACAGGTTTGCTCGACAACAAACACCTCGCAGCGCAGTTGAAGCAGGGCGTACAGCGTCGGGACATCAAGCTCTGAGTGGTGCAGGTCTTGCCAATGAATCATGAGATGCTCCTGTACATGCGTTATCGCCGTTATACTAAAGGCTTTTCCTTCAGACAGGGGATCACTTTCGTATGGAACTGACCTTTTTAGGTACGTCAGCGGGCGTGCCCACCCGAACGCGTAATGTGACGGCTATTACCCTGACTCCGCTTGAGAATAAACCGGATCTTTGGCTGTTCGACTGCGGTGAAGGTACCCAGCAGCAGATGCTGCATACCCAGATCAACCCGGGCAAGCTGACGCGTATCTTCATCACCCATCTTCATGGCGACCACATTTTTGGCCTGCCCGGCCTGCTGTGCAGCCGCTCGATGGCCGGCAGCCAGGTGCCGCTGACCGTTTACGGCCCGGCCGGCATTCGGCGGTTTATTGAGATGTCGCTGGCGCTGAGCGGGTCCTGGACCAGCTATCCGCTGGAGATTATCGAAATCGACGGCGGCGTGGTGCTGGACGATGCCGACGTGCGGGTGACGGCCTACCCGCTGACCCACCCGGTCGAGTGCTACGGCTACCGCATCGAGCAGCACGATAAACCCGGCACGCTCGACGCGGCCCGTCTTATCGCTGCGGGCGTCACCCCAGGCCCGCTGTTCCAGCGGCTCAAAAAGGGGGAAACCCTTGAGCTTGAGGACGGCCGCATGATTCGCGGTGCAGACTTTCTCGGGGAGACGCGTAAAGGAAAAACGCTGGCCATCTTTGGCGATACGGCGCCAACGCCGGCGGGAATGGCGCTGGCCAGCGACGCCGACGTGATGGTCCACGAGACTACCCTGGAGGCGGCGATGGCGGAAAAAGCCAACGGCCGCGGGCACAGCACCACGGTTCAGGCGGCAGAGCTTGCTCGCGCCGCCGGGGTGAAACGGATGATCGCCACCCACCTCAGCTCTCGCTACGATGCCGTGGCGTGCCAGGCGCTGCTGGAGGAGTGCCGGGCGGTGTTTCCGGCCAGCGAACTGGCCCGCGACTTCCTCACTGTGACGGTGTAAGGCAAAAAAAACCGCCCGAGGGCGGTTTTTTTAGTCCAGTCGGGCTGGATTACATCAGCGGCTGCGCCATCTGCACCAGCGTAATCAGCGGCTGTGGCCATACGCCCAGCACCAGCACCAGCAGCGCGGAGATCAGTACCACCACACCACCTGCGCTCCATGCCCAGTCGGACGGCGCATCGCGGTTAAGCTGCTGCGGGGCAGTCAGGTAGAGGCTCACCGCCACGCGCAGATAGTAGTAGAGACCAATCGCGGAACCCACCACCACTGCTGCAGTCAGCCACCACATGTTGCTCTGTACACCCACCGCCAGCACATAGAATTTACCGATAAAGCCAAGCGTCATCGGGATCCCCGCCAGCGACAGCATCATCACCGTCATGACCGCAGAGAGGATCGGACGGTGCCAGAACAGCCCCCGGTAGGAGTAAAGCGAATCGGCGTCCGGCCCGCGGTACGGGCTGGACATCAGGCTCACTACGCCAAAGGCGCCGAGGCTGCTGAACAGGTAGCCCGCGAGGTATACCCCGACGGTTTCCATCGCCAGCTCGCCGCTTTGCAGGGCGATCAGCGCCACCAGCAGATAACCCAGGTGTGAGATGGATGAGTAGCCCAGCAGACGTTTGATGTTGCTCTGGCTCAGCGCCATCAGGTTACCGAACAGGATTGAAGCCACCGCGATAATCCCGAGCACCATACGCACCGCCTCGCTATCGCCTACCGGCGCATAGAGGAACAGGCGCATCACCACACCGAAGATCGCAATTTTGCTCGCGGTCGCCAGGAAGGTCGACACCGGTGCCGGCGCGCCCTGGTAAACGTCCGGCGTCCACAGATGGAACGGTACCAGCGACAGCTTGAAGCCCAGACCCACGATCATCAGACCCAGACCCGCCAGCAGCAGCGGTTCATGCATCATGTTGTCGGCAAGGCTCTTGCCCAGCGCCACGAAGGAGAGATTCCCCGACTGCGCATATACCAGTGCCATACCAAACAGCAGGAACGACGAGGCGGACGCGGAAAGGATGGTGTATTTGATCGCCGCTTCCAGAGAGCGCTTCTGCCGGAAGGCGTATCCCACCAGCCCGAACAGCGGCAGCGAGATCAGCTCAATCCCGAGGAACAGCGCCGCCAGATGGTTGGCGTTCGCCAGAAGGATGCCACCCAGCGCGGCGATTAACACCAGCAGGTAGAACTCTTCCTGGTTATCCGTATAGCCCTGGAGCCACGGATAGGCGAAGGTGCAGGTCGCGAGGCTCGCCAGCAGCACAAGGCCGGTGTAGAGCATCGCAAAACCGTCAACCCGCATCAGCGGGGTGACGTCCATAGGGCCAGCCTGGCCAACAAACCACAGTGAAACCAGTGCAGCATTAAGGCCAATCACCGACAGCGTGGCATTGAGGAAGTGGTCGCGTCGCCATGCAATAGACAGCATCACAACCACTACCGTCAAACCGACGATCAGCAGCGGAAGCAGCGCGATCAGATGTTGAGGAGTTATAGTCATGAGCGAATTACGGCCTTGTAGTAGAAGCAGAATTAACAAACCACTGCTGGATATTGCTCATCGCGGAGTGCGAGGTATCCAGAATCGGCTGCGGATAGATGCCAAGCAGCACCAGAAGCGCTACCAGCAACAGAATGATGAACAGCTCGCGCGCTGACATGCCGCGGATGTCCTGCTTCGCCGCTTCGCTCTTCGCCTGACCGAAGTAGGCGCGGTGGAGCATTGCCAGCGAGTAGACCGAGGCGAACACCAGACCGAAGGTGGAGATAACGGTAATCACCGGTACCACCTGGAAGCTGCCGAACAGGATCATGAATTCACCGACGAAGTTACCGGTGCCCGGCATCCCCAGCGTAGCCACGGCGAAGAACATCGACATTGCCGGTAACCATTTGATCTTGCTCCACAGGCCGCCCATCTGACGCATATCACGCGTATGCAGACGCTCGTAAAGCTGACCGCAGAGAATGAACAGACCCGCTGCTGACAGACCGTGGGCAATCATCTGAATAACCGCGCCCTGGTACGCCAGCTGGCTGCCGGTGTAGATGGCAATCAGCACGAAGCCCATGTGCGATACCGAGGTATAGGCAATCAGACGCTTGATGTCGTACTGGGTAAAGGCCATCCACGCGCCGTAGAAAATACCGATAACACCCAGCCACATGGCAATCGGGGCGAACTCGGCAGAGGCGTTCGGGAACAGCGGCAGCGAGAAGCGCAGCAGACCGTAGGCTGCGGTTTTCAGCAGAATCCCTGCCAGGTCAACGGAACCGGCGGTCGGTGCCTGTGAGTGCGCGTCCGGAAGCCAGCCGTGAAGCGGAACCACCGGCATTTTTACCGCGAAGGCGATAAAGAAGCCCAGCATCAGCAGCCACTCCACGCCATGAGACATCGGCGTGTTCAGCAGCAGTTCATAGTTGAAGGTCCACTGCCCTGTCGCGTTGTAGTGCACAAACACCAGCGCCAGGATGGCGATCAGCATCACCAGACCGCTCGCCTGGGTATAGATGAAGAACTTGGTGGCCGCGGTGATACGCGTCTTCCCATCAGAGGCTTTATGACCCCAGAGCGCGATGAGGAAGTACATCGGCACCAGCATCATCTCCCAGAAGAAGAAGAACAGGAACATGTCGATGGCAAGGAACACACCGATTACGCCGCCGAGGATCCACATCAGGTTCAGGTGGAAGAAGCCCTGATATTTTTCGATTTCGTTCCAGGAGCAGAGTACCGCCAGCACCCCGAGGAAACCGGTCAGCACCACCATCAGCAGTGAGAGGCCGTCCAGCGCCAGGTGAATGGTGATGCCAAAGCGCGGGATCCACTGCATCACAAACTCAGACTGCCACTGCGGAATGCCGGCTGCCTGCGTTAAGGAGTAGCCGCCCTGCAACCAGAGTTGCAGACCGAGCGCCAGCGTCAGCCCCATCGTGATCAGCGCAATCCAGCGTGGAACCTTGACGCCAAAGCGTTCGGTCTGCCAGCAAAGGAAGCCGCCGATGAAGGGGATTAGTATTAACCAGGGTAATAACATAGCTAAGTATGTCCCTTATATTTACTCCTGCTCAGGCTATCTTACTCGCCAGCCGCATCCCGACAGTGCTCGCAATCCTCACGTATTTCACTACGATCCGGTTGCGGTGCGCTGGCGGTATCCGGTCTGACTTCGCC
Organism: Siccibacter turicensis LMG 23730; assembly: GCF_000463155.2. Lineage (GTDB taxonomy): Bacteria > Pseudomonadota > Gammaproteobacteria > Enterobacterales > Enterobacteriaceae > Siccibacter > Siccibacter turicensis. The sequence continues at coordinate 240,082 of NZ_AWFZ01000030.1, forward strand.
GATGATGCCTGTACTTCAGGAACAGTTACCTAAAATTAATTCTTCGTTAACAGGCCCGGTAAACCTACTGCTACCGGGCGTATTGACTAAGCCAACAAACTCAACGCAATACCATCAACAGGCCCAGCACGACGACCGCGCCGATGCTCATTGAGGCGACATACCAGCGCAGGTAGCCGTTTTCGCTGAACACCAGCCCGCGGCCCGCAAGGCGCGACAGAATGGCCGGCGTGTTCATCACCGAATTCAACGGATCGCGCTTGATAAGCCAGGCAATGCCGAGGAACGGCTTGACGAACACCTTGTCATACAGCCAGTCGAAGCCCCAGGCATGGAACCACCAGGTGCCGAAGAAACGGCCCGGCGCGCTTTTCGCCACGGCGCTGACCAGCGAGCGTTTGCCCAGCCACAGCCATGCGGCGATCAGGATGCCCGCAATCGCGACAACGCCTGAGGTAATCTCCAGCGTCAGTACGCGGTCGTGCGCAAGTTCGGTGGTATCCGGCAGTACGCCCTGCAGCGGCGGCACAATCATCGCACCGACGAAGGTAGAGAGGATCAGCAGCACGATAAGCGGCAGGTGATGGGTAATGCCCTTGCCTGCGTGAGCGTGAATTTGCTCTTTGCCATGGAAGACGATGAAAATCATACGGAAGGTATAAAGGGATGTCATAAACGCCCCGACCAGACCCGCGACCATCAGATTCATGTGACCGTTCGCCATCGCCCCGGCAAGGATTTCGTCCTTACTGAAGAAGCCTGCGGTGATAAGCGGCAGGGCCGACAGCGCGGCGCCCCCTACCAGGAAGCAGGCGTAGACCAGCGGAATCGACTTACGCAGCCCACCCATTTTGAAGATGTTCTGCTCGTGGTGGCAGGCGAGGATCACCGAACCGGACGCGAGGAACAGCAGCGCTTTGAAGAAAGCGTGGGTCATCAGATGGAAAATAGCGGCGTCCCATGCCTGAACGCCCAGCGCCAGGAACATGTAGCCGATCTGGCTCATGGTGGAGTAGGCCAGCACGCGTTTGATGTCGGTCTGTACCAGCGCGGCGAAACCGGCCATCAGCAGCGTAACCGCACCAACGATGCCAACCAGATGCAGCACTTCCGGCGTCATCAGGAACAGACCGTGGGTGCGCGCGATAAGGTACACGCCCGCTGTAACCATGGTTGCGGCGTGGATCAGCGCGGAGACCGGGGTCGGGCCCGCCATCGCATCGGCAAGCCAGGTCTGGAGCGGCAGCTGCGCGGATTTACCCACGGCACCACCCAGCAGCATCAGCGTAGCCCACATCAGCATGTCGTTGCCGGCGGCGAAGTGCGCCGGTGCCAGTTCAACCATTTCGCGGAAGTTCAGCGTGCCGAGCTCGTTGTAGAGGATGAACAGCGCGAACGCCAGGAAGACGTCACCCACACGGGTCACCACGAAGGCTTTCATCGCCGCCGCGCCGTTCTTCGGATCGGTGTAGTAGAAACCAATCAGCAGGTACGAGCACAGCCCCACGCCTTCCCAGCCGAGGTACATCAGCAGCAGGTTATCGGCCAGTACCAGCACCACCATGCTTGCGATGAACAGGTTGGTATAGGCGAAGAAGCGGGAGTAACCCTCTTCACCGCGCATGTACCAGGAGGCGAACATATGGATGAAGAAGCCCACGCCGGTGACCACCGAGAGCATGGTCAGCGACAGGCCGTCCAGCACCAGGTTAATGCCGATATTGAAATCGCCAACCGCCATCCAGGTCCACAGCGGCTGGGTGTAAGGCTGCAAGCCCTGGCTGAAGAAATCAAACCCGACGAATACCGTGGTCAGCGCGGACAGCCCCACTGAACCCATACCGATAGCGGCGGAGAGGTTCTCCGACCAGCGACCGCGGGAAAATGCCAACAGAACGAAGCCAATCAATGGCCATAAAATGGTTAACGCGAGCATGTTCATCCACGCATCTCACTTACTGAATCGATATTCAGATTCTGGCGACGACGATGGAGCTGCAGCAGCAGTGCGAGGCCGATACTGGCTTCCGCGGCGGCTAAGCTAATCGCCAGGATATACATCACCTGACCATCGGTCTGGCCCCAGTAGCTGCCCGCAACGACAAATGCCAGCGCGGCGGCGTTGATCATGATCTCAAGGCCAATCAGCATAAACAGCAGGTTGCGGCGGATCACCACGCCCGTCAGTCCGAGGACAAACAGAATGGCAGCGAGGATCAGTCCATGTTGTAACGGGATCATGCGTGCTCCTCCGGTTTTCTTTTCACGCTTTCAGCCGGGCGGTTGCTCAGCACTTCCCCCGGACGCTCTTCGCGACCGATATGGAAGGCGACCACCAGGCCTGCCAGCAGCAGCATTGATGCCAGTTCGACCGCCAGTACGTAAGGCCCGAACAGGGTAATCCCGACGGCTTTAGCACTGATTGGCGTACCGTCGATGCCCTGGTCATTGATGCCCAGAATGGCGTAAACGATCACCGCCAGCAGGATGGCGGACAAAATGCCCGGGCCAATCCAGATTTGCGGCTTCAGCCACTGACGCTCCTGCTCAATCTCGGAGCCGCCAAGGTTCAGCATCATCACCACGAACACGAACAGCACCATAATGGCGCCCGCGTAAACGATGATCTCCAGCGCGCCCGCGAAGTGCGCGCCGATAGAGAAGAACACGCCGGCAATCGCCAACAGGGAGATGATCAGGTACAGCAGCGCATGTACCGGATTGGTGTGTGTGATCACCCTCAGGGTGGTCAGGACTGCCACAAGGGCACAACTATAAAACGCGAATTCCATTCCTGACTCCTTAAGGTAACAGGCCTTTGACGTCGATAGGCTTCGCTTCGTTTTCCGCTTCGCCTTTATCTTTGCCGTCGATTGCCATACCCGCCATCCGGTAGAAATTGTACTCCGGATATTTACCCGGGCCGGAAATCAGCAGGTCCTCTTTTTCGTACACCAGATCCTGACGCTTGTACTCGCCCAGTTCAAAGTCCGGGGTCAGCTGAATCGCCGTGGTCGGGCACGCTTCTTCACACATGCCGCAGAAGATGCAGCGTGAGAAGTTGATGCGGAAAAACTCCGGATACCAGCGGCCATCTTTGGTTTCTGCTTTTTGCAGAGAGATACAGCCTACCGGGCAGGCTACCGCACACAGGTTACAGGCTACGCAGCGCTCTTCGCCGTCCGGATCGCGCGTCAGCACAATACGGCCGCGGTAGCGCGGTGCCAGGTAAACCGGCTCTTCCGGATACATGCGCGTTTCGCGTTTTGCGAACGCGTGCAGGCCGATCATCCAGATACTGCGAACCTGGGTGCCGAACCCTACCAATAATTGTTTTAAGGTCATGGTCAATTCGCCCCTTATTGCGCCTGCCAGAGAATGACAGCCGCCGTTACCAGCAAGTTGATCAGCGTCAGCGGCAGGCACACTTTCCAGCCGAAGGACATTACCTGGTCATAACGTGGACGCGGTAATGCTGCGCGGATCAGAATAAACATCATCATGAAGAACGCGGTTTTCAGCGCGAACCAGACGAATGGCGGTAACCACGGGCCGTGCCAGCCACCGAAGAACAGGGTGACAATCAGCGCCGAAACGGTAACGATCGCGACGTACTCCCCGACAAAGAACAGACCGAACTTCATGCCGGAATATTCGATGTGGTAACCGTCAGCCAGCTCCTGCTCTGCTTCCGGCTGGTCGAACGGGTGACGGTGACACACCGCAACGCCCGCGATAGCGAAGGTCAGGAAGCCAAAGAACTGCGGAATGACGTTCCAGAGATCGGCCTGGTTGTTGACGATGTCGGTCATATTGAAGGAACCGGCCTGCGCAACCACGCCCATCAAAGACAATCCGAGGAACACCTCATAGCTGAGCGTCTGGGCCGAGGCGCGCATGGCACCCAACAGCGAGTATTTGTTGTTACTCGCCCAGCCCGCAAACAGCACTGCATACACGGCCAGACCCGCCATCATCAGGAAGAACAGAATCCCGATGTTCAGGTCGGCCACCACCCAGGTCGGACTGACCGGGACGATGGCGAACGCCAGCAGCAGCGAGGTGAACGCGATCATCGGCGCAAGGGTGAAGATCATGCGGTCGGTGAAGCGCGGTACCCAGTCCTCTTTAAAGAACATCTTGATCATGTCAGCAACGAGCTGGAGTGAACCACCCCAGCCGACACGGTTTGGTCCATAGCGGTTCTGGAACAGGCCGAGCAGACGACGCTCGCCAAAGCTCATGAACGCGCCGCACACCACCACGACCAGCAGAATGACGATCGCCTTGAGGATGCTCAGCAGGATCTCGATAAGTTCCGGTGTAAACCAGGTCATGCGCGAGCCTCCTGCAGATTTTCAAGACGTGCGCCGGCCAGTACCGGTGCAATACCTGGCATACCCATCGGCAGACCCACCTGCCCTGCCACCAGACCTTCAGAGATAACCAGCGGCAGGCTGATTGTCTGACCTTCATAGCTAAAGGAGATGGTCGCCCCGGCGTTAACGCCAAGCTTCGCGGCATCGGCCGGATTGAGCTTGATGTACGGCTCAGGCATACGGCTCTGGAACACCGGTGAGCGCTGGGACATCTCGTCGCTACCGAACAGATGGTAGTACGGCGCGATTAACCATTTTCCATCCTGCGCTTCGAAGCGCGCCGGCACTTGGGTGAAGTAATCGAGGCCGCCTTCGGAGGCTTCAATTAACCGCACGCCCGGATCGCCGTGACGCAGTGAACCACCCACTTCCGCCTGGAACTTGTTCCATGCCTGCGGGGAGTTCCAGCCTGGTGCCCAGGCAAACGGGATCTGCGAGCGCGGCGCTGACGGCTGGTTGTTCCCTTCCATCGAGAAGGCGAACATGGTGTCTTTGTCCTGCGGCTGGCGCGGTTCGTGCACGCTGATATTGGCACGCATGGCGGTACGACCGCTGTAGCGATGCGGTTCACGGGCCAGTTTCTGCCCGCGGATGCGGAACGAGGCTTCCGGCGCGGCATCTTTGATACCCGCCAGCTGCGGCAGCGCGGCGATGGTCGCATCGATCACGTGATCGAGCTGCGTCCAGTCCACCTCACGGTGATTCAGCGTGCTGTGCAGGGAGTGCAGCCAGCGCCAGCTTTCCAGCATGATAGCGTTGCTGTCGTAGTACGCCGGGTCATACACCTGGAAGAAGCGCTGCGCGCGGCCTTCGTTGTTGATGACCGTACCATCACTTTCCGCGAAGCTGGCAGTTGAGAGCACCAGATGCGCGTGATCCATGATGGCGGTACGCTGATGATCGATAACCAGTACCAGCGGCGCTTTCGCCAGGGCGGCGTCAACGCGGGCCGCGCTGGCGTGACGGTGCAGATCGTTCTCCAGCACCACCACCGCATCGGCTGCGCCGGTTTCCAGTTCGGTTAACGCTTCATCCAGCGAGCCGCCGCCGATCATCCCCAGGCCTACGCTGTTTACCGCGCGGGCAATCATGGTGATACCGACATCGGCACCGCGGCCTTTCAGGGCTTTCGCGACGTTTGCCGCGGCCTGAAGCATCTCCACGCTACTGGCGTTGGTGCCAGAGATAATCAGCGGTTTCTTCGCACCGGCCAGCGCCTGTACGATGACGTCCACTTTATTTTGCAGATCGCTGCTCAGGCCTTCGACCGCCGGTGCGCTGTTGTCCAGCGCGTGTGCTACGGCAAAGCCGAGACGCGCCTGGTCTTCAACCGGAGCCCGGTAGGTCCAGGCGGCGATGTCGTCCATGCGGGTGCTGTCGACGTTGGTCACGAACAGCGGATGTTTGGCATGCTGGCCAATGTTGAGGATGGCGGCAATCTGCCAGTCGGCCACTTTCTGGGCCGCGGCCATTTCACGCGCTTTCCCCTTCACCGCCTGGCGAACGGCCAGCGCGACGCGTGCGCCGGTCTGGGTGATGTCTTCGCCCAGCACCAGCACGGCGTCGTAGGACTCAATCTCACGCAGTGCCGGCGTGTGGATACCGCTCTCGCGCAGCAGCGTAAGCATCAGCTGCAGACGCTCCTGCTCACCCGCCGCGATACCGGTATAGAAGTTCTCGGCACCCACCAGCTCGCGCAGCGCAAAGTTGCTTTCGACGCTGGCGCGCGGGGAACCGATACCGATCACTTTCTTAGACTGACGCAGAATATCCGCCGCACCCTGCATCGCCTGCTCGGCGTTGAGGGCAATCAGATCGTCACCGCGACGCTGAACCGGCTGACGCGGACGGTCTTTCAGGTTGACATAGCCATAGCCGAAACGACCGCGGTCGCACAGGAAATAGTGGTTTACCGTGCCGTTATAGCGATTTTCGATGCGGCGCAGTTCGCCATAGCGCTCGCCAGGGCTGGTGTTACAGCCCAGGGAACACTGCTGGCAGATGCTTGGCGCAAACTGCATGTCCCACTTACGGTTGTAGCGTTCGGAGTGCGTTTTGTCGGTGAAGACGCCGGTCGGGCAGATTTCCACCAGGTTACCGGAGAACTCGCTCTCCAGCACGCCGTCTTCCGGGCGGCCGAAGTAGACGTTGTCATGCGCGCCGTAAACGCCCAGGTCTTTACCGTCAGCGTAATCTTTGTAGTAGCGCACACAGCGATAGCAGGCGATGCAGCGGTTCATTTCGTGCGAGATGAACGGCCCCAGATCCTGATTGCGGTGGGTACGCTTGGTAAAGCGGTAGCGACGGAAGCTGTGACCGGTCATTACGGTCATATCCTGAAGGTGGCAGTTACCGCCCTCTTCACATACCGGGCAGTCGTGCGGGTGGTTAGTCATTAACCACTCCACCACGCTTTCACGGAACTGCTTCGCTTCGCTATCGTCGATAGAGATAAAGGTCCCGTCAGATGCCGGTGTCATACAGGACATCACCAGGCGGCCGCGGGTATCTTCTGCGTTCTGATATTGCTTGACCGCGCACTGGCGGCAGGCGCCTACGCTTCCCAGCGCCGGGTGCCAGCAAAAATAGGGAATATCAAGGCCAAGGGAGAGACACGCCTGTAGCAGGTTGTCCGCCCCGTTCACCTCATATTCTTTGCCGTCTACATGAATCGTAGCCATTAGCATGCTTCCAGTTGGCTCAGCTCTACGCTGAGCGTTAATCAAAATTCTTTCGTGGTTTCTGAACCCTTATCCAGCGCGTTTCCCTGAGAGGAAAACCGCCGCCCCTCGCCCTTCGGGAGGGGTCAGGATAAAGGTGAAAAAACGATCACCAGCGTGCTTTTAACAGGTTAGGCTGAATCCCGTTGATGTGACGGGTATTGCTGAAGTCCTGCTTGATGCCCGCTTCGAATTCTTCACGGAAATATTTAATTGCGCTTTGCAGCGGCTCTACGGCGCCTGGCGCATGGGCACAGAAGGTTTTACCCGGTCCGAGGAAGCGACACAGCTGCTCAAGCGTCTCAATATCCCCCGGCTGCCCTTCCCCACGCTCAAGCGCGCGCAGGATTTTTACGCTCCACGGCAGCCCGTCGCGGCATGGCGTACACCAGCCACAGGACTCACGCGCAAAGAACTCTTCCAGGTTACGCACCAGCGGCACCATGCCAATTTCATGGTCAACCGCCATTGCCAGCGCGGTACCCAGACGGCTGCCTGCTTTACCAATGCTTTCGAACTCCATCGGTAAATCGAGGTGCGATTCGGTGAGGAAGTCGGTACCCGCCCCGCCCGGCTGCCAGGCTTTGAAATTCAGGCCGTCACGCATACCGCCCGCGTAATCTTCCAGGATCTCACGCGCGGTGGTGCCGAACGGCAGCTCCCAGACGCCAGGATTTTTCACCCGGCCGGAGAAGCCCATCAGCTTGGTGCCAGCATCTTTGCTGGTGGAGATGTTCTGATACCACTCAACGCCGTTGGCGAGAATAGCCGGCACGTTGCACAGGGTTTCAACGTTGTTAACGCAGGTCGGTTTACCCCACACGCCGCTGCTCGCCGGGAACGGCGGCTTGGAGCGCGGGTTGGCGCGACGCCCTTCGAGGGAGTTAATCAGTGCGGTCTCTTCCCCGCAGATATAACGCCCTGCGCCGGTGTGTACGATAAGTTCGAAATCAAAGCCGGTGCCGAGGATATTTTTACCCAGCCAGCCCGCTTCGGTCGCTTCCGCGATAGCGCGACGCAGACGTTCAGCAGCCTCGATATACTCACCGCGCAGGAAGATATAACCGCGGTAGGCTTTGAGGGCGAACGCGGAAATCAGCATGCCTTCCACCAGCAGGTGCGGCAGCTGCTCCATCAGCAGGCGGTCTTTATAGGTGCCCGGCTCCATTTCATCGGCGTTACACAGCAGGTAACGGATGTTCATGGATTCGTCTTTCGGCATCAGGCTCCACTTAAGACCGGTGGAGAAGCCTGCGCCGCCGCGGCCTTTCAGCCCGGCGTCTTTCACCGCGTTGACGATCTCATCCGGTGCCATGCCGGTCAGCGCTTTGCGGGCGCCTTCGTAACCGTTTTTGCTGCGGTACTCGTCCAGCCATACCGGCTGCTTATCGTCACGCAGGCGCCAGGTAAGCGGATGGGTCTCGGCAGTACGAATTATTGTCTTCATTTATACTGCTCCAGCAGGTTGGGGATCCCCTCCGGCGTCAGATAACTGTGAGTATCCTCGTCAATCATCATGGTCGGACCGCGGTCGCAGTTGCCAAGGCAGCAGGTCGGCAGCAGCGTGAAGCGCCCGTCGAACGTCGTCTGCCCGGGCTTAATGCTCAGGTGTTTTTCAATCGCCGACTGGATGCCCTGATAACCGGTGATGTGGCACACCACGCTGTCGCAGTAGCGAATAACGTGACGGCCTACCGGCTGACGGAAGATCTGGCTATAGAACGTCGCCACGCCTTCTACGTCGCTTGCCGGAATACCCAGCACATCGGCGATGGCGTAGATCGCGCCATCCGGCACCCAGCCACGCTGTTTCTGTACGATTTTCAGCGCTTCAATGGACGCCGCACGCGGGTCTTCGTAGTGGTGCTTTTCGTGCTCAATCGCATCACGCTCTGCCGCACTCAGCTCAAAAGCCTCGGTTTGTGGTTGTTGATTCTCGTGCATAATTAGCGGTCCACATCTGACATAACAAAATCGATACTACCCAGATAGACAATCAGGTCGGACACCAGGCTGCCGCGAATAACAGACGGAATCTGTTGCAGGTGCGGGAAGCTCGGGGTACGGACACGCGTACGGTAGCTCATGGTGCTGCCGTCGCTGGTCAGGTAGTAACTGTTGATCCCTTTGGTCGCCTCAATCATCTGGAAGGATTCGTTGGCCGGCATCACCGGGCCCCAGGAAACCTGCAAGAAGTGAGTGATCAGGGTTTCGATATGCTGCAGCGTGCGTTCTTTCGGCGGCGGCGTGGTCAGCGGGTGATCCGCTTTGAACGGGCCTTCCGGCATGTTGTTGAGGCACTGCTCAAGAATGCGCAGGCTCTGGCGCAGCTCTTCTACTTTCAGCATCACGCGGGTGTACGCGTCGCTGACGCCACCGCCCACCGGAATTTCAAAGTCGAAGTTTTCATAGCCAGAGTAAGGACGCGCCTTACGCACGTCGAAATCGATCCCGGTTGCGCGCAGGCCAGCACCGGTGGTGCCCCACTCCAGCGCCTCTTTAGCGCCGTAGGCGGCAACGCCCTGAGAACGGCCTTTCAGAATGGTGTTGCGCAGCGCGGCTTTCTCGTAGGAATCCAGACGTTTCGGCATCCACTCGAGGAACTCACGCAGCAGGCGATCCCATCCGCGCGGCAGATCGTGCGCGACACCGCCGATGCGGAACCACGCCGGGTGCATACGGAAACCGGTGATCGCTTCCACCAGATCGTAGATTTTCTGACGATCGGTAAAGGCGAAGAACACCGGGGTCATGGCGCCGACGTCCTGAATAAAGGTCGAGATGTAGAGCAGATGGCTGTTGATACGGAACAGTTCAGAGAGCATGACGCGAATCACGTTCACGCGCTCCGGCACCACAATACCCGCCAGTTTTTCGACCGCCAGCACGTACGGCATCTCATTCACGCAGCCGCCGAGGTACTCGACACGGTCGGTATAGGGAATGTAGCTATGCCAGGACTGACGCTCGCCCATCTTCTCAGCGCCACGGTGGTGATAGCCGATATCCGGTACGCAGTCGACAATCTCTTCGCCATCCAGCTGAAGAACAATACGGAACGCACCGTGCGCAGACGGGTGGTTAGGACCGAGGTTGAGGAACATAAAGTCCTCGTTGTCGGTGCCGCGCTTCATGCCCCAGTCTTCCGGCTTGAAGGTCAGCGCTTCCATCTCCAGATCCTGTTTCTGCTTAGTCAGCTCAAACGGATCGAATTCGGTAGCGCGCGCCGGATAGTCTTTACGCAGCGGGTGGCCTTCCCAGGTCGGCGGCATCATGATGCGCGTCAGGTGCGGGTGGCCATTGAAGGTGATGCCAAACATTTCCCAGGTTTCACGCTCATACCAGTTGGCGTTCGGGAACAGTTTGGTGAAGGTCGGCACGTTCAGATCGTTTTCGCTCAGCGCCACCTTGAGCATGATATCGCGGTTGCGATCCAGAGACATCAGGTGATAGAAAACGGAAAAATCCGCGGCAGGTAACCCGGCGCGGTGAGTGCGGAGACGTTCGTCCATGCCATGCAGGTCAAACAGCATGACATAGGGTTTAGGGAGTTTCTTTAAGAAATCGCCAACTTCCAGTAATTGTTCACGCTTGACCCAGACCACCGGAACGCCGGTGCGGGTTGCCTGAACAGTAAAGGCATCCGGCCCAAAACGGTTACGCAGTTCGCCGATAACCGGATCGTCCAGATGATCGCGGGTATGCCAGAAAGGCAAAGCGGCGTCTTGCGCAGTTAAATCGGTCATAATGTTCACCATGTCAAATGGTTCAGTAGTGACTGGCGGCTCGTGGCTTCGCATTATTCTGTAGTAATGTGCGAAGTGTTATCCCTGATGTTCAGCCTCCGGCGGTGCCGGCTGCGGCCAATACGGTCGGGTCATCCACGCCCCGCAAGCGCAAATTAAATTTCGTCCGGCGTACGCAGGTTGGTCACGGCAATGCGCTCGCCGCGTTTACGTTCACGCTCTGACTGCATATTGGCGCGATATACGCCCTGATCGCCGACAACCCACGACAGCGGGCGACGCTCTTTGCCGATGGACTCCTGTAGCAGCATCAACGCCTGCATGTAGGCCTCCGGACGCGGCGGGCATCCCGGGATATACACATCAACCGGAAGGAACTTATCCACGCCCTGCACGACGGAATAGATGTCGTACATACCGCCGGAGTTCGCGCACGCGCCCATGGAGATGACCCATTTCGGTTCCAGCATCTGATCGTAGAGACGCTGGATCACCGGGGCCATTTTGGTAAACGGCGTACCGGCAATCACCATCAGGTCAGCCTGACGCGGCGATGCACGCAGTACTTCTGCACCAAAACGCGCAACGTCGTGTACCGCAGTAAACGATGTCACCATTTCCACATAGCAGCATGAAAGGCCGAAGTTATAAGGCCAGATTGAGTTTTTACGGCCCCAGTTCACCATGCCGTGCAGGACATCTTCCAGTTTGCCCATAAACACGCTGCGGTTAACGTCCTGCTCCAGGGGGTCGGTTACGATCTCCTGTTTTTGCAGGGGGTAACGGTCGTTCTCACCGTTAGGATCTATGCGGGTGAGCGTATAATCCATCTTATTGCCTCGCTGTTACTGCGTATGACGACTAGTGTTGTTCTCGGTTTCCGGGTTGATACGACTGCGGCGCGAGGCAGCAGGCGTCCAGTCCAGCGCGCCAATACGCACCAGATAAACCAGACCGGCCAGTAACACTAAAATGAAAATTGCGGCTTCTACGAAGCCGACCCATCCGCTTTCACGAACCGATGTCGACCACGCGAAAAGATAAAGGGCTTCGACGTCGAAGATGACGAAGAACATCGCCACGAGGTAGAACTTAGCGGACAGGCGTAAGCGCGCTGAGCCAACGGAGTCGATACCCGACTCGAAAGGCGTGTTTTTGTGCCGGGCCCTGGCGCGACCACCGAGGAACCAGGCCCCGAGCAGCATCAAGCAGCACAGGCCGATGGCGACAATAAGAAAGATTGCGAATGCCCAGTGATGAGCGATGACTTCAGTGGATGTTGACATACTCATTGCTTACTCATCAAAAGTGATGCTGAAAACCTCTGCTCTTACTGGCAGATGAGCAACACATCGATTCATGGGGAGGAACAAAGAAACCGTACAATCAATGCCAGAAAACGTGACTTAGGCAGCAAATTGATGGGGTTTTTTACTCCTTTCTATAACCTTTTGTCAACTTTAACAAAAGTATCCTCACATTAATTTACATCGGCCCCATTTCATTAACATTTCATGCCCTTTTTGCTCCAGCCGGAGCAACATACTGACGGAATCCATGTTGTTGAATCGTGTCCGTTGCGCGAGGAAATAAAAATAACCCCTCTATTTTGGCAGGAAATCTCAACTATTCATCCCCCTATATAGGGGTATTTTCTTGATCTGAGACACGCTTTTGTTAATTCTTTCAAAAAAGCAGCAACAAACTGGCGCATTTTTTAACAATATGTGCGGGGTTTGTGTGGGGCGAAACCGCATGAAAAAGTGTGAAAATGGGATTGGGAAGTCCCTACAGACCATAGGGGCGGGGCTTTGCGCCGGGCAGCGCATTTTTGAACATACAAAAAAATGCGCCCCTGAAATCTAAAATCTTTTCAGGGGCCTGTTTTTTGCAATTAACAAATTGTTACTATTCCCTGGACTAAATTCAGCCCAGGCTACCGTCTACCAGCACGCTGTCGTCATCCCCTTCGACCGGTGCCGTATAGCGCCACGGTTTCTGGAAGCTCTCCATCGCATCAAAAATGACGTCAGCCAGTTCATTCTGGCTCTGGGGATTGCGGCACAGATGGTACTCCGTTTCCGCAAGCGCAGGCAGGCCGTCAGACTGGCCCAGCACCCGCAGGTCTGAACTCATCATCTCTACCGGTCGTGCGGTAATGCCCAGACCGGCTTTTACGGCCGCACGCATGGCGGGCAGCGTGGAAGCCACATACACCACACGCCACGTCAGGCCTACTTCACTGAGTTTCGCCAGCAGCATTTCGCGGCACGGGCTGGGATCGTCCAGCAGCACCAGCGGAATCGGCTCGCCCGGCTGCAGCGTGTAGTCAGCCGCGCAGAACCACAGGGTGGGCGAAGTGCGCAGTACCAGGCTTTCACCCGGCAGCGTGCGGTGCGTCGTCACCACCAGATCCACTTCCTGCTGCGCCAGCATATCCGCCATGAACGGATTGGGTTTAACGCGCACATCCAACGCAAGTTTCGGATAAACCGAACCGATGCGGCTCAGGACAAACGGCAAAATGGTATCAGCGGTTTCGTCGGTCGCGCCCAGGGTGAGCACGCCCTGCAGATCGCTAAACATTAGTGACATGCATGCTTCATCATTGAAGCGCAAAATCTTTCTGGCGTAGCTGAGAAGCTGGATACCGTGTTCGGTCAGAAGCTTATTGCGGCCGTGTCGGGCAAAGAGTTCTTTACCGACCAGCTGTTCCAGACGCTGCATCTGTTGACTTACGGCAGACTGGGTACGACAGACCGCCACAGCAGCGGCAGCAAAGGTATTAAGATCCGCGACTGCAACAAAGGTTCTCAGCAGATCGAGGTCGAGATTGAGTATCGGACGATTTGCATTAATCATATTGTTATTCACTATCAGGTCGCTCGTCTGGAGCTGCCCCGGTTCAATTGCTATGTGTTATCGGAAAAAGGAAGTAATTCCATTTGAAAAGAGCGTCCAGGGGGTAAACGGGTCCGCCGGGTCGATAAGTTGGTTATTTATATAAATTTGCATTAAAGCCGCGCCCGGCAAGGGCAAGGCCGTCAACATATTAAACCCGGGCTACAACATACAAACTTTCAGGTGGTTATACCAGTCTAACGATAAAACTCATTAGCGATGACAATGAGCGTTAGCGGATACCGGTTTGCGAAGCAGGTCACGTTTCACTTGCCCCTTCGTGGCTGAAAGCCCCGTCCCGTAAGGAATGGCCGGGAAAGCAGGCGGCAAGCGCACCACGTCATTCGTCAGATACGTTTCCTGAACAGGCTGCCCTGTAACGTGCTCATTTCCCTATCTTAACCTAAATCCACCTTTTTTATAAGCGTATACGCGGCGGTTATCGCCATTTTCTGCTGATGAAAATGCGATCCATTCTATTTTACAGGCTTATTATGCGCAGGTTTGCCTTACCATAATAAAATATCTCTTATTAATTCTTTTGCGCTTCAATTAACAGCGTCGTTACCCGCGAAAAGCATTTAATTATTAGTCACCGAACATTTAACGGAGATAGTTAGAGAATTGATTCATTTTTTCTGAATTATTACCTGGTTTACTTTTAGCCGATTCAGGATAAACGCGGGCGCAACGCCGGGTGTTGCAGGGAAATCCTCTACACCAGCACGGGCCGCTGGTACGACGCTCTGACAGACTATTTCACTGCCCTACAAACCTCTCAAAGCGTTATATAAGCCAATCTCGCCCTGGAAAAAATTAAATGCTTTTCAACGCATCGGTGGACTTCAAAACCGCCGACGTGAAGAGTACATTGTCGCCATCTCGCTTCCACGGCAGGAAGCGTCGCAACAGTTACAGGCCAGAGTTATGTCACCTATCGAAAAATCCAGCAAGCTTGATAATGTCTGTTATGACATTCGCGGGCCGGTTCTCAAAGAGGCGAAACGCCTTGAAGAAGAAGGCAATAAAGTCCTCAAACTCAACATCGGCAACCCGGCGCCCTTTGGCTTTGATGCCCCGGACGAAATCCTGGTTGATGTGATTCGCAATCTGCCGACGGCGCAGGGATATTCTGACTCCAAAGGCCTCTACTCCGCCCGCAAAGCCATCATGCAGCACTATCAGGCGCGCGATATGCGCGATGTGACTGTCGAAGATATCTACATTGGCAACGGCGTATCCGAGCTGATTGTCCAGTCGATGCAGGCGCTGCTGAACAGCGGCGATGAGATGCTGGTTCCGGCTCCGGATTACCCGTTATGGACGGCGGCGGTGTCGCTCTCCAGCGGCAAAGCGGTGCACTACCTGTGCGATGAGTCCTCTGACTGGTTCCCCGACCTCGACGATATCCGCGCGAAAATCACGCCGCGCACCCGTGGCATTGTGATTATCAACCCCAACAACCCTACCGGCGCGGTCTACTCCCGCGAGCTGCTGATGGAGGTGGTTGAGATCGCCCGTCAGCACAACCTGATTATTTTTGCCGACGAGATCTACGACAAGATCCTCTACGACGATGCCCAGCACCACTCGATTGCGGCGCTGGCGCCTGACCTGCTGACCGTGACCTTCAATGGCCTGTCCAAAACCTACCGCGTGGCCGGATTCCGTCAGGGGTGGATGGTGCTGAACGGCCCGAAAAAGCACGCCAAAGGCTATATCGAAGGGCTGGAGATGCTGGCCTCAATGCGCCTGTGCGCTAACGTGCCTGCCCAGCACGCCATTCAGACCGCGCTCGGCGGATACCAGAGCATCAGTGAATTTATCATACCGGGCGGCCGTCTCTATGAGCAGCGTAACCGGGCGTGGGAGCTTATCAACGACATTCCGGGCGTCAGCTGCGTGAAGCCAAAAGGCGCGCTCTACATGTTCCCGAAAATCGACGCAAAGCGCTTCAATATCCACGACGATCAGAAAATGGTGCTCGACTTCCTGTTACAGGAAAAAGTGCTGCTGGTTCAGGGCACCGCCTTCAACTGGCCGTGGCCGGATCACCTGCGTATCGTGACGCTGCCACGCATTGACGAGCTGGATATGGCCATTACCCGCTTTGGCCGCTTCCTGTCCGGATACCATCAGTAATCGCCCGGGGGAGGATTTGCATCTTCCCCCGGCTGCCAGCACAATGGCTCTTCGGTTGACATTGACAGAGAGCGTTATGAGCCAGAGCCATTTTTTTGCCTATCTTTCCCGTCTTAAACTGATTAACCGCTGGCCGCTGATGCGCAATGTCCGTACGGAGAATGTCTCCGAACACAGCCTTCAGGTCGCGATGGTTGCTCACGCCCTGGCCGTTATAAAAAACCGCAAATTTGCCGGAACGGTAAACGCCGAGCGCATCGCGCTGCTCGCCATGTATCACGACGCCAGCGAAGTGCTGACCGGTGACCTGCCGACGCCGGTGAAGTATTTCAACAGCCAGATCGCTCAGGAATACAAAGCCATCGAAAAGATTGCCCAGCAGAAGCTGGTGGATATGGTACCCGACGAGCTGCGCGACCTGTTTGCCCCCCTTATCGATGAGCATCACTACAGCGCAGAGGAAAAAGCGCTGGTGAAACAGGCAGACGCCCTGTGCGCCTATCTCAAGTGCCTGGAGGAGCTGTCAGCCGGGAATAACGAGTTTCTGCTGGCGAAAACCCGCCTGGAAAAGACGCTTGCCTCGCGCCGTAGCCCGGAGATGGATTACTTTATGGAGGTCTTCGTGCCGAGCTTTCATTTGTCGCTGGATGAGATCAGCCAGGACTCAGCCCTTTAACGTGCCGGGGCGCGCGATCGCGCCCCTTAACCTCGGGATCAGAACGGGAACAGCAGCGGGATGGTAACCACGCTGACCACCATCACGATGAACGTGAACGGTACGCCGATTTTCACGAAATCACTGAATCGGTAGTTACCCGGCGCCAGCACCAAGGTGTTCACCGGGGAGGAGACCGGCGTCATAAAGGCCGCTGACGCCGCCATCGCCACCACCATGGCAAACGGATAGGGTGAGACGCCCATGGATTTCGCCGCAGCCAGCGCAATCGGCGCCATCAGCACCGCGGTAGCGGTATTAGAGATAAACAGCCCGATGGCGGCACACATCATAAACAGGCAGATCAGCATGCCGTACGGCCCATAGCCGCCGCCAATATCCATCAGCCCCCGCACAATCAGATCCACACCGCCGGTTTTTTGTAGCGCCTGCGCAAACGGCATCATGCCGACAATCAGTATGATGCTCGGCCAGTGAATCGCCCGGTAGGCGCTCTCCACCGAGACACAGCGGAACTTGCCCATCAGTAGACACGCGATGATCGCCGCAATCGGGTTGGGTATTTCATCGGTGAGCATCAGGGCCACCATCAGCACCAGGCAAAACAGCGCGTGCGGCGCCTGACTGTGCGCCGGAGAGGCATCGCTCTCCTCCACCGGCAGGTTAAGCACCAGGAAGTTGCGGTTGTGCAGGCCAAGCTGGGTGATGCGCTTCCAGTTGCCCACCACCAGCAGAATGTCGCCGAGCTGGAGCGGCTCATCCGCCACATCCCCTTCAAAGGCGACGCCCTCCCGGCGTAGCCCAACCACGTTCAGCCCATAGCGGGTACGAAACCCGATATCGCGCACGCTTTTGCCGGTCAGCTCCGACTCCGGCACCAGCGATACCTCTGCCATCCCGACGTCCAGCGCCCGGTCGGAGAAATACTCGCCGCGCAGCACCATGGGTTCCAGCAGCTGCTCGCTGCAAAACTGGCGCAGATCGACGTCGGAGGCGGACATATCAATCAGCAGCACGTCGCGCTCGCGAAACTCGGTGACGCCCTGCGGATCCACCATCACCCGTCGGAAGTGCCGCCAGCGCTCCACGCCGATGACGTTAGCTCCGTAGCGCTCGCGCAGCTTGAGATCGTCGAGCCGGCGTCCGATCATCGGCGAACCGTGACGCAGCGCCAGACGCCGTGCGCGACCGGCCAGATGATAGGTTTTGATCAGCGAGCGAAACGTGGGCCGTTTCCAGTCGTCACCCTGCTGGGTTTCACTGCGGCCGGCAAGCGCGGAGCGCGCCACCAGCATATAGAGGATGCCGAGGATCAGCACCAGCACGCCGAGCGGCGTCACGCTGAAGAAGTGAAAACCCTCTAGCCCTTCGCGCACCAGTTCACTGTGCACCACCAGGTTCGGCGGCGTCGCCACCAGGGTCATCATGCCGCTGATAAGTCCGGCGAAGCTGAGCGGCATCAGGAGCCGTGCCGGCGAGATCTTCATGCGCAGCGACACGCCCAGCACCACCGGGATAAAAATCGCCACCACGCCGGTTGAGCTCATGAACGCCCCCAGCCCGGCGACGGTCAGCATCAACAGCACCAGCATTTTGGTTTCGCTGTTGCCGGCGACCTGCATCAGCCAGGCGCCCATTTTGGTGGCCACGCCGGTGCGTACCAGCCCGTCGCCGATAATAAACAGCGCCGCGATAAGGATAACGTTAGGATCGCTGAAGCCGGCAAACGCTTCGCTCAGCGTCAGCGTCCCGCTGAGCACAAAGGCGATAATCACCAGCAGCGCTACCGCGTCCATCCGTACTTTTCCGGTGGCAAACAGCACCACGGCGATAAAAAGAAGCGTCAGAACCCAAATCAATTCACTGTTCACATCATGTCCCTGAAGAGTAAACCTGCGAAAAGCGTGCCATAAAAAAGCCCCGACGGTGCGGGGCCAGGTCATATCTGAGGCATTTTTTCCGGTACGTTCAGCGTTTTTTGCCGATCGTAACCACGCCATCCGGGCCTTTTTCAACGGTCAGCTGTTCCAGGCTGGTCAACACGAGATCGACCTCATCGAGGCGTGGCGTATCTGCCGGGGCGTTAACGGCAATCACGCGGCACTTCGCATTCAGGCCCGCATGCACACCGGCCGGGGCATCCTCAACCACAACACACGCTTCCGGCGCCAGCCCGAGCAGCTCCGCGCCCAGCAGGTAAGCATCCGGCTCAGGCTTGCCGCGCGTCACGCGCTCTGCGGTGACAAACACTTCCGGCAACGGCAGCCCGGTCGCTTCACGGCGCGCAGAGGCGACCGGCAGCGAGCCGGAGGTGACGATGCCCCAGGGAATGCCCGCTTCATTGAGATGCGTCAGCATGGCCAGCGCGCCCGGCAGGGCAACGATACCCTCGGTATCGCTGGCCTCAATCTGTTCGAGACGGGTGAACTCGGCGGCAATCTCATCCTCGCTGCGCCCTTTCATAAAGTGGCGCAGCGAGGTGATAGCCTGTTTGCCATGAATGAAGCCGAGCACCTCGTCGTGGGCGATGCCAAAACGGTCGGCCCAGTTGCACCAGGCGCGCTCTACGGCTGGCAGGGAGTCCACCAGCGTACCATCAAGATCGAACAGAAAGCCTTTACACTTCAAAACTGCCTCCAGGTCAGGCGTTGATAATTTGGTGAATCTCATTTGCGCTCAGGTGGTACTGGCGCGGGCAGGCATGCCACACTTTCAGCATGCGCTGGTATTTTTCCCACATCGGGGTCTGGGCGTTAAATCCATGGGTACCGGCGTCAAAGTGGGTGTAGCGCCCTTCAATGTTGACCAAGAAACGCACGTAGCCAAGGTAACGCGCCTCGGTGGCGGCATCGAACCCCAGGAAGGTCACCCGGCGCTCGTCCACGCCCTGGGTATCTTTCAGGTTGGTCCAGGAGACGTGCAGGGCGTGGTACATCTCCATGGTGTCGATGATGGTGCGACAGGTCTCTTCTTTGAGCTCGCCGAACTCGTGATCGAGCTCGCGCATCTGCAGGCCGTACCCGCGCTCAATGATGGTTTGCAGACGACGATAGCGCTCGGCGTTGTCAGGGTCGAGCATGGTCATCATTTTGTACTGATTGGAGAGTATAAGACGCTGGGCGTTGGTCATTTCCACGGTGTACTCCTTAAGAGATCAAAAATGGATACTGCCGCTACTCTGCCTGTTTTTACGGATATGACTTTTGATCAATTACAAGTCATCAAGAAATGTTTTATCAAGTTGCGTAAAAGCACGTTTTAGGGTGTCGGCCAGCGCCTGATAGTCCGGCTTGCCTTCCACCGGGGTCAGAGCCTGCCCCGCTTCCTGAAGCTTACCGCGCACTTCATAGAACCAGTTGAGGATGCCGGGAGGTAACGGCGTTACCGAGCGTTTGCCGAGCCACCATAGCCCCTGCAACGGCAGGCTCAACGCAAACAGCGCGGTCGCCACCGCCGGGCCAAGCTGGCCGCCAAGCGCAATCTGCCATGTCAGGGTGAACACCGCCAGCGGGGGCATGAAGCGGATGGCGTATCGGGTGGCGCGGATAACGCGGTTTTCAACAAATACCGGCGCGAGGCGTTTGTCACTCGGCCACGTCTTTGCGTAGTGTTGTCCCCGGCGAAACAGACTAAAAAAGCTGACCGGGCTATTTTCAGGTGTCGACATGGCTTACCTCAACTTCACGAATAAAAAATAAAATTTTTGTGCAAAACAACAACTGGTAATGACAACGTTCAAAATATTTTGTCATACCATAACCCGATCGGGTATCCTTTGCGGGCCTTTCTGGCACCCGATATAAAACCGTGCGCGGTAAAATTTTTTGCGTTTTCGTCATGGCCTACATTGCGGGCAAATATGGCGTAAACTCTGTTTATTTATTCGCCATGTCATATTTGCACCTGGCATGACGTTAATCATAAATGTCGGCACCGCGTTGCGCTACGCTACGAGACTCGCTGACGTTTTTTTAGCCACGTTTAATAGTAGGTACTTCCATGTCGAGTAAGTTAGTTCTGGTTCTGAACTGCGGTAGCTCCTCACTGAAATTCGCCATCATTGATGCCGTAAACGGTGAAGAGTACATCTCTGGTTTAGCCGAGTGTTTCCATCTTCCAGAAGCGCGTATCAAATGGAAAATGGATGGCGCTAAAGAGGAAGCGGCTCTGGGTGCAGGCGCTGCGCACAGTGAAGCGCTGAACTTCATCGTTAATACCATTCTGGCACAAAAACCGGAGTTGTCCGCACAGCTGACCGCTATCGGTCACCGCATCGTTCACGGTGGTGAGAAATACACCCGCTCTGTAGTGATCGACGAAACCGTGATTCAGGGTATCAAAGAATCCGCGTCTTTTGCACCACTGCACAACCCGGCTCACCTGATCGGTATCGCTGAAGCGCTGAAATCCTTCCCGAATCTGAAAGACAAAAACGTTGCCGTATTCGACACCGCGTTCCACCAGACCATGCCGGAAGAGTCTTACCTCTACGCTCTGCCGTACAAACTGTACAAAGAGCACGGCGTTCGTCGCTACGGCGCGCACGGCACCAGCCACTTCTATGTGACCCAGGAAGCGGCAAAAATGCTGAACAAGCCGGTTGATGAAGTCAACATCATCACCTGCCACCTGGGCAACGGCGGTTCAGTGTCTGCTATCCGTAACGGTAAGTGCGTGGATACCTCCATGGGTCTGACCCCGCTGGAAGGCCTGGTCATGGGTACGCGCTCTGGCGATATCGACCCGGCAATCATTTTCCACCTGCACGACACCCTGGGCATGAGCGTTGACGACATCAACAAAATGCTGACCAAAGAATCCGGCCTGCTGGGTCTGACCGAAGTCACCAGCGACTGCCGCTACGTTGAAGATAACTACGCTACCAAAGAAGACGCGAAGCGCGCGATGGACGTTTACTGCCACCGCCTGGCGAAATACATCGGCTCCTACACGGCGCTGATGGATGGCCGTCTTGACGCCGTGGTCTTCACCGGTGGTATCGGTGAGAACGCTGCAATGGTACGTGAACTCACCCTGGGCAAACTGGGCGTGCTGGGCTTCGACGTCGATCACGACCGCAACCTGGCTGCCCGCTTCGGCAAGTCCGGCTACATCAATAAAGAAGGCACTACCCTCGCAATGGTCATTCCGACCAACGAAGAGTTGGTAATCGCTCAGGACGCCAGCCGCCTGACAGCCTGATCCCCCCGCCGCCAGCCACCCGCTGGCGGTGTTGTTTTGTATGTGCCAGCGTGGCTGGCCGTAACGACAAGAGGATAAACCGTGTCCCGTACCATTATGCTTATTCCTACCGGAACCAGCGTCGGCCTGACCAGCGTCAGCCTCGGCGTGATCCGCGCTATGGAACGTAAAGGCGTTCGTCTGAGCGTCTTCAAACCTATCGCCCAGCCGCGCGCCGGTGGCGATGCCCCTGACCAGACCACGGCCATTGTACGCTCCAACTCCGGCCTGCCGGCCGCTGAGCCGCTGCGCATGAGCCACGTTGAGTCTCTGCTCTCCAGCAATCAGCAGGACGTGCTGATGGAAGAGATCATTGCCCGCTACCACGAAAACACCAAAGATGCAGAAGTGGTGCTGGTAGAAGGTCTGGTCCCGACCCGTAAACACGCGTTCGCCCAGTCGCTGAACTTCGAAATCGCGAAAACCCTGAATGCGGAAATCGTGTTCGTGATGTCTCAGGGCACCGACACCCCGGAGCAGCTGAAAGAGCGCATCGAACTGACCCGCAGCAGCTTCGGCGGCAGCAAGAACAACAACATCACCGGCGTTATCGTTAACAAACTGAACGCCCCGGTTGATGAGCAGGGTCGCACCCGTCCGGACCTCTCCGAGATCTTTGATGATTCCAGCAAAGCGAAAATCATCAACATCGACGCGCAGCAGCTGCACGACATCAGCCCGCTGCCGGTGCTGGGCGCGGTACCGTGGAGCTTCGATCTGATCGCCACCCGTGCGATTGACATGGCGCGCCACCTGAACGCAACCGTGATCAACGAAGGCGACATCAACACCCGCCGCGTGAAATCCATCACCTTCTGTGCACGCAGCATTCCGCACATGCTGGAGCACTTCCGCGCAGGCTCCCTGCTGGTGACCTCCGCTGACCGTCCGGACGTGCTGGTTGCCGCCTGCCTCGCCGCGATGAACGGCGTTGAGATCGGCGCCCTGCTGCTGACCGGCGGCTACGAAATGGACGCGCGCATTAAGTCCCTGTGCGAGCGCGCTTTCGCCACCGGCCTGCCGGTATTTATGGTGAACACCAACACCTGGCAGACCTCCCTGAGCCTGCAGAGCTTCAACCTCGAAGTGCCGGTCGACGACCACGAGCGTATCGAGAAGGTTCAGGAGTACGTTGCCAGCCATATCGACAGCGAGTGGGTGGAATCCCTGACCGCGACCTCCGAGCGCAGCCGCCGTCTCTCTCCGCCGGCGTTCCGCTACCAGCTGACCGAGTTGGCACGCAAAGCAGGCAAACGCGTGGTGCTGCCGGAAGGCGACGAGCCGCGTACCGTGAAAGCAGCCGCCATCTGCGCACAGCGCGGCATCGCGACCTGCGTGCTGCTGGGTAACCCGGACGAGATCAACCGCGTTGCGGCGTCGCAGGGCGTTGAGCTGGGCGCCGGAATTGAAATCGTTGACCCGGAAGTGGTGCGCGAAAGCTATATCGCCCGTCTGGTTGAGCTGCGTAAGAGCAAAGGCATGACCGAAGCCGTGGCGCGTGAACAGCTGGAAGACAACGTGGTGCTGGGCACGCTGATGCTTGAGCAGGACGAAGTCGACGGTCTGGTTTCTGGCGCCGTGCACACCACCGCCAACACCATCCGTCCGCCGCTGCAGATCATTAAAACCGCGCCGAACAGCTCGCTGGTCTCCTCCGTGTTCTTCATGCTGCTGCCGGAACAGGTTTACGTGTACGGCGACTGCGCCATCAACCCGGATCCGACCGCAGAACAGCTGGCTGAAATTGCGATTCAGTCCGCGGATTCCGCGACCGCCTTCGGTATTGACCCGCGTGTGGCCATGCTCTCCTACTCCACCGGTAACTCCGGCGCGGGTAGTGACGTGGAAAAAGTGCGCGAAGCAACCCGTATCGCGCAGGAAAAACGTCCGGATCTGGTGATCGACGGCCCGCTGCAGTATGACGCCGCCGTGATGGCTGACGTGGCGAAATCCAAAGCGCCGAACTCGCCGGTTGCCGGTCGCGCTACAGTGTTCATCTTCCCGGATCTGAACACCGGTAACACCACCTACAAAGCGGTACAGCGTTCTGCTGACCTCATCTCCATCGGGCCGATGCTCCAGGGGATGCGTAAGCCGGTGAACGACCTGTCCCGTGGCGCGCTGGTAGACGATATCGTCTACACCATCGCCCTGACCGCGATTCAGGCATCTCAGCAGCAGTAATCCTCTGCTGATGTGAAAAAGGGCCGCATAGTGCGGCCCTTTTTTTATGATGCTGTGCTTAGCGCATACAGTGGCTGTAGCCGTCGCGCTGTCGACGATAGCTGCCCGGCGACATGCTGAAGCGGCGCGTAAACAGCCGGGTAAAGGTCTGCTGTGAATCAAAACCATACTTCATCGAGATGTCCAGCACCCGATCGTTGGTGGCACGCAGATCCTGTGCCGCCAGCTTCAGCTTCTTCTCCCGAATGTAGCGCCCGAGGCTTTCGCCTTTGTGGTGCTGAAACAGCCGCTGTAAGTGCCATTTTGAATAGCCGGCGTGACGCGCGATGTCGTCGATGCGCAGCGGCTTATGCAAGTTTTCATCTATCCAGTCAGAAATGGTTTCAATAACCTGAGCGGGAAGTTCCATACGGTCCCCTCCAGAAATATACAAAGATGGTCGAATTGCCTGCGAGACAAGCGGTCCTGCGCTCACCTGCACCCGGTCATTTACCGCGCAGCTATCTTAGCGCGCGCCCTGTTACGCTTTTGCGGTGATGACGCCTGTACGCCGCTTTTACGCTCCCCCACTTTACCTCTGCGCTGAGGCCCTTATAATGAGTGAGTAGACACTCATTATAGAAATGATGATTAATGCGTCAACCCGTTTTTACAATGTGATCCCTCACCTTGCAGCGGGTGGTGACTCATGATTCAATCTCGGGTTTGATGACAGGAGAGTATGTTTAGTGGCGCGTCCCCGCAGTGAAGATAAACGTATGGCGATACTTGAGGCCGCGATTGAAGCGATTGCTGAAGCGGGTTTAGGTGCGTCCACCGCCCTTATCGCCCGCAAAGCCGGGGTGGCAGAGGGCACGCTGTTTCGCTACTTTCCCAACAAGGATGCGCTTTATAACGCCCTGTTTATCCATCTCAAGCAGAGCTTCTGTCAGTCGATGATCGACAGGCTCGACAGCAAAAACGATCATAAAGCCAATGCGCGCTTCATCTGGAACAGTTTTATTGAGTGGGGTCTGGCCCATCCCCAGGCCAATCTGACGATGCGCAAGCTGGAAGTCAGCAACCGCATCAGCGATGAAAGCGAAAAGGTGGTCACCGACCTCTACCCGGAACTCAATGAAATCTGCGAGCAGGCCATCTCGCCGGTGTTTCGCTCACCGGAGTTTCACAGCTTCGGGGATGAACTCTTTTTCGCCCTGGCGCAGACCACCATGGATTTTGCCACCCGTGAACCGAACCGGGCTGAGGAGTATAAAGCGGCGGGTTTTGACGCGATGTGGCGCGCGCTGTGCGTGGCATAGCGCTGGTAGCGTCTCTGAGGGAAGAAAGATAACGGACGCCCCGCGGGGGCGTCGCTGAGGTTTACTGCGCTTCCTGCTCGACCTGGCTGCCGTTTTCCGCCCCTTTGTAGCGGCTCATCCACAGCGCCAGCGCTTTGAGCGAATCCGGCGTGAACTCGTCACAGCGGGCCGTGATCTCCTCCGGGGACATCCAGCTCGCCTCGCTCACCTCGCTCTCCTGCAACGCAAACGGACCGTGGGATACGCAGCTGAACAGCCCGCCCCAGACGCGGCAGTGCTCATCTTCGAAGTAAAACTGGCCGTGCTCCGCAAACGGTACACCGGCGATGCCCAGCTCCTCTTCCGCTTCACGTCGCGCCGACTCCAGCATCCCTTCGCCCGCCTGCACGACGCCGCCTGCGGTCGCATCCAGCATGCCGGGAAGAAAATCTTTTGTCTCGGTGCGACGCTGCACCAGCACCTTGCCCATGCCGTCGTGCACCACGATGTACGTGGCGCGATGACGCAGGCGTTGAGCGCGCATCTGCTCGCGGCTCGACTGTGCAATGACGTCATTGTTTTCACTAACGATGTCGACCCATTCCGTGCCGGAAATTTGACTCTGCTCCACCATCATCGGACCTTTTTTCAATGCGCTCTTACGGCGTATAAGTGGTTAACTGCGTTACGTTAAGGGCTAATGCAAATCTGTGCAATAACCGTGTCGTCTTTCAGGGTGCGAACGCTCAGAACGCCCTCATCCAGCATGCCGTAGCTGGCTGCGAAACCGCCTTTCGGCATGCTCACCGAACCGGGGTTGAAAAAGACAATGCCTTCGCGTTTTTCCGCCACCGGAATATGAGTATGGCCGGAAATAAACGCATCGCCCTGTTCCAGCGGCGGTAAATTATCCGGATTGTAAAGATGACCGTGAGTCAGGAACAGGCGCTGCTCGCCCAGCAGTATCTGCTGCCATGGGGCGGTGATGGGAAAGTCGAGCAGCATCTGATCCACTTCGCTGTCGCAGTTGCCGCGCACCGCGATAATGCTGCCCGCCACCGTATTCAGACGCCGGGCGACCGCGGCCGGGTCGTAACCGTCAGGCAGCGCGTTGCGCGGGCCGTGGTAGAGCAGATCGCCCACCAGCACCAGCCAGCGTGCGCCGCTGTCGGAAAAGCGCGTCAGTATTGCCTCGGTCGCCGGGAGCGAGCCGTGGATATCTGAGGCGAACACTATTTTCATGTCAGCTCCTTTACCCATGAATCACGCGTGCCGTATCAGCCTGCCTGCCGCGTTTTCAGGGCGATGAACTGCTGAACCGACGCGCGCTGCCACTGGAACGTGGCGTACTCAGCCACACGTTCCGGCACCTTATCACCATTGAGAACGAGGCGATTAACCATCAATGCCAGATCGGTATCGGCGATGCACCATTCGCCGAACAAATTCTGCTGGCCCGGTGGCAACAGGCTCTCCACGGCCTCAATCAATCGCTGCGCCTGGGCTTCCCCGGCAGGCGTAAGCGCCGGTTTCGTTGCCCCGCCAAACACCACGTCGGTGGGCCGTTCCTCGCGAATCGGCATCAGGTCGCTGCGCAGCCATGCCTGTATCTGGCGGGCGCGGGCACGGTTCTCGGGATTGTGCGGGTAGATGCGCTCCCAGGTTGGCGGCGCGAAGCGCTCTTCGAGGTATTCATCGATGGCGGAGGATTCGCTGAGCGCGAAGTCGTCGACAACCAGTACCGGTACGCGACGCGTCAGTCCCGCGCCTGGCCAGCCGGCGTGCTGATGCTCGCCGCTGTTAAGGTCGAGGGTTTCCAGCGAGAACGGCACCCCTTTCTCGGTCAGGGCGACAAATACCGACATCACATAGGGGCTATAAAAATTGGCATCGGACCACAGCGTCACGGACAGTTGGCTCATAAATCCTCGCAAAATCAGGGGAGAGAAACAAAAATATAACGCACCCTTTGCGCTGTCACCTGATTAAAATCGCGCCGTCATCCAGCGCGCGAGGGAAACATCTATACTCGATGAGGTAATACGCACGTCATCACCCCGGAGACGCTATGATCGATCTTTACTATGCCCCTACGCCAAACGGCCACAAGATAACGCTGTTTCTTGAAGAGGCCGGCCTCGCGTATCGTATTCACCGTATCGATATCAGCAAGGGCGACCAGTTTCAGCCCGCATTTTTGGCGATCTCCCCCAACAATAAGATCCCGGCGATCGTCGACCATGAGCCAGCCGACGGCGGCGCCCCGCTGAGCCTGTTTGAATCCGGCGCCATTCTGCTCTACCTGGCGGAAAAGAGCGGTAAGCTGCTCAGCACTGAGCTGCGCGAGCGCCAGGCGACGCTGGAGTGGCTCACCTGGCAGGTGGCGGGCTTTGGCCCGATGCTGGGCCAGAACCACCACTTCAACCACTTTGCACCGCAGCCGGTACCCTACGCCATCGAACGCTACCAGGTGGAAACCCAGCGCCTGTACGGCGTGCTGAATACCCGGCTGGAGAAAACGCCGTGGCTCGGCGGCGAGCACTACAGCATCGCCGATATCGCGACCTATCCGTGGGTGGTTTCCCACGAACGTCAGCGCATTGCGCTTGAGCTCTATCCGGCGGTAAAGAACTGGTTCGACAGGATAAAAAGCCGCCCGGCAACCCTGGCAGCGTACAAGCAGGCGGAAAAAAATTAAAGCGCAGCGCCCTCATGGGCGCGCTGATTTTCCTCGTGTATTATTGACGCGATTTATACACAGAGGATTGTTCACATGTCAGCCCAGCCGGACGCCATCATTCGTATTAAAAATCTGCGCCTGCGTACGTTTATTGGTATCAAACCTGAAGAGATCGCGAATCGCCAGGATATCGTGATTAACGTCGTTATCCACTACCCGGCCGACAAAGCGCGCCAGAGCGAGGATATCAACGACGCGCTCAACTACCGCACCATCACTAAAAACATCATTCAGCACGTTGAGAACAACCGCTTTGCCCTGCTGGAGAAGCTGACCCAGGACGTGCTCGACATCGCCTGCGAACATGCGTGGGTGACGCGCGCCGACGTGGAGATCGACAAGCTCTACGCCCTGCGCTACGCCGACTCTGTCTCCATGACCATGAGCTGGTGCCGTCCGCAGTAATTACCGGCAGGCATCCCGGTCGGGAATGCGCTACGCTGAAACGAGCGGAAGAAGCACGACCGGGAGCAAACATGAATATTGTGGTCACAGGTGGTACAGGGCTGGTGGGACGCGCGCTGGTAGCGCGTCTGCTGGAGACGGGGCATCAGGTCACCGTCGTCACGCGGGATGTTAACCGGGCGCGTCAGGCGCTTGATACGCGGGTCACCCTGTGGAAAGGGCTCGATGACCGCAGCGATCTCAACGGGGTCGATGCGGTGGTCAATCTGGCGGGCGAACCCATCGCCGATAAGCGCTGGACCGATGCACAAAAACAGCGGCTGTGCGACAGCCGCTGGCAGATCACCCAGCGGCTGGTGGATCTGATCAAAGCCAGCGAACGTCCCCCTTCGGTACTGGTCTCCGGTTCTGCGGTCGGCTATTACGGCGATCTTGGCGAAGTGGTGGTCACCGAAGATGAGCCGCCGCACAACGAATTTACCCACAAGCTCTGCGCGCGCTGGGAACAGATTGCCGCCGGGGCCTCTACACCGCAGACCCGGGTCTGCCTGCTGCGCACCGGCGCGGTGCTGGCCTCCAACGGCGGCATGCTCGGCAAACTGCTGCCGCTGTTTCGCCTGGGGTTAGGCGGCCCCATCGGCTCCGGGCGTCAGTATCTGGCCTGGATCCACCTGGATGATATGGTGAATGGCATTCTCTGGCTGCTGAACAACGACCTGCGCGGGCCGTTCAATATGGTTTCCCCCTACCCGGTTCGCAACGAACAGTTCACCCACACGCTCGGCCACGCCCTGCACCGTCCGGCCTTTATGCGTGCCCCGGCGGCGGCGGTGCGTCTCTTGATGGGGGAATCCTCGGTGCTGGTGCTGGGCGGTCAGCGCGCGCTGCCCAAACGCCTTGAGGCCTCCGGGTTTGGTTTCCGCTGGTTTGAACTGGATGAAGCGCTGCGGGATATCGTGCGTTAACCCCTGCTATTTCCGGTAGTTACCCTGAACGGTGACGGTGGTAAGGTAGACCGTCGTTCACCGCTCAGGCTCTGCTGATGACCCTTACCACACCGCGTCTTACCCTCACCCTGTTCCAACCCGCCGACTGGGCATTCTTTCTGGCCCTGCGTCAGGACCCCGCTAATATGCAGTTTATGGCCCAAATAAGCACGGTGGATCAGATTCGCCAGACCTTTGAGGCGCGGCGGGCGAACCCGGCGGCGTTTATCCTGCGTGCGGCGGGCGAGGCAACGCCGCCTGGAGAAGCGGGTCTGCTTATCAGCCAGCCGCATCCCGAGGTGGCCGAAGTGGGCTACTCCGTGGTGCAGGCCGCGCAAGGAAAAGGGTACGCCAGCGAGGCGCTGCGCGCGCTGTGCGAGCATGGTCTTCACACCCTGGGACTGGAGGCGATCCACGCCTGGGCGCTGGCGGATAACGCCGGGTCGGTGCGGGTGCTTGAGAAGCTGGGGTTTGAGCGGATACAGGTGCTTGAGAAGGCATACCTGCTTAACGGGGTGTACCACGACGACTGTCAGTTCCGGCTGGTCGCCTCTCACTTCATACGTAAGGAGTGAGAGGCGCGCCGTCGCGAGACTTACTTCAGGGAGCCTTTCAGGAACTGCTGCAGGCGCGGGCTTTGCGGATTGTTGAACACCGCCTCGGGCGTGCCCTCTTCTTCAATTTTGCCCTGATGCAGGAAAATCACATGGCTGGACACATGGCGGGCGAACTCCATTTCGTGGGTCACCACCACCATGGTTTTCCCCTCCTCCGCCAGCTGCTGCATGATGCGCAGCACTTCACCGACCAGCTCGGGGTCGAGCGCCGAGGTGGGTTCATCGAACAGCAGCACATCGGGTTCCATCGCCAGCGCACGGGCAATGGAAACGCGCTGCTGCTGACCGCCTGAGAGGTGCACCGGGTACTTCGCCTGGGCGCGTGCATCGATGCCGACTTTGGCAAGGTACTTGAGCGCCCGCTCCCGGGCATCGGCCTTGCTCAGGCCGAGCACCTGAATCGGCGCTTCCATGACGTTCTCCAGCACCGTCATGTGGCTCCAGAGGTTGAAGTGCTGAAACACCATGGTGAGACGGGTGCGCAGCAGGCGCAGCTGGTTTTTATCCGCCACCTTCAGCTGGCCGTCCTTATCGCGCACCAGGGTGATGTTCTGATTGTTAACCGCGATGCTGCCTTCGCTCGGCTTTTCGAGGAAGTTGATACAGCGCAGGAAGGTGCTTTTTCCGGAGCCTGACGAGCCGATAATGCTGATCACATCCCCGGCGTTCGCTTTCAAAGAGACCCCTTTCAACACCTCATGCTCGCCGTAGCGCTTGTGGAGATCGGTTACGTTTAATTTATTCTCGGACATGGGGAAACCACTCAGTGCGACGAAGAGGTAGGTTTAACGTGTCCCAGCCAGCGCTTCTCCGCTTTACGGAACAGGCTGATCAGGACATAGGAGATCATCAGGTACAGCACCGCAGCAATGCCGAACGCAGTAAACGGCTGGTAGGTCGCCGAGTTGATATCCCTGGCGATTTTCAGCAGATCCGGCACCGTCGCGGTAAAGGCCAGCGCCGTGGAGTGCAGCATCAGGATCACTTCGTTGCTGTAGGCCGGAAGCGCGATACGCAGCGCCGAAGGCAGAATAATGCAGCGGTACATCTTCACGCGCGAGAAGCCGTAGGCCCGGGCGGCTTCAATCTCGCCGTGCGGCACCGCACGGATAGCCCCGGCGAAGATCTCGGTGGTATAGGCGCAGGTGTTGAGCGTCAACGCCAGCACGGTACAGTTCATGCCGCTGCGGAAAAAAGCGTTAAGCATCTCGGTGCCTTTGACGATCTCCAGGGTATACATCCCGGAATAGAACACCAGCAGCTGCACATAGAGCGGCGTACCGCGGAAGATATAGGTAAACAGCCAGATGGGAAACTGAATCAGCTTGTTGTCAGAGACGCGTCCAATGGCGAGAAATATCGCCAGCACGCCCCCCATCACCACCGAGGCGATGAGCAGCCACAGGGTGACGGCCACACCGGTAAAGCGGTAGCCATCCGTCCAGAGCAGGGATTTCCAGTACTCCTGAATAATCTCGATCACAGCTCGGCCCTCTTCACGCCTACGGTATAGCGACGCTCAAGCAACCACAGCACGCCGTTCGAGACGGTAGTAAATACCAGATAAATCACCCCGCAGACCACCGCGAAGTAAAACGGCTCCCAGGTACTTTTCCCGGCCAGCTGCGTGGCTTTCACCACGTCTTCCAGCCCCAGCAGCGACACCAGCGCCGTGGCTTTTAAAATCACCTGCCAGTTGTTGCCGATGCCCGGCAGCGCGTAGCGCATCATGGCCGGAAACAGAATGCGGCGGAAAGTTTGCGCGCTGGTGAAACCAAACGCCGTGGCGGCCTCGATATGCCCGCGCGGCACGGCCATAAAGGCGCCGCGGAAGGTTTCGGTGAAGTAGGCGCCGTAGATAAATCCAAGGGTGATGATACCGGCCACCATCGGGTCAATATCGAACTGGCCGACGCCCAGCGCATCGGTGATGCTGTTCAGCGCGATTTGCAGCCCGTAGAAGATCAGCAGCATCAGCACCAGATCGGGCACGCCGCGGATAAGCGTGGTGTACGCTTCAAACAGCAGTGCCAGGGGGCGATTGCGGGAGAGCTTCGCCGCCGCACCGGCAAGGCCAATGACAACGGAGAGGACGACTGAGGTAAGGGCGAGCTCAAGCGTGACCAGCGCGCCCTGAAATATGACCTGAGAAAACCCATGCAGCATGCGTCTGTCCTGTGTGAGAAGTGGTATTCAGCGAGCGGTGTCTTGTAGTCCGCCGCCGCGCGTAACGGGCGGCGACGGGGATCGCACCTTGCTCACAGGTGGGGATCAGCCACCGTACACATCAAAATCAAAGTACTTTTTCGCCAGCTTTTCATACGTGCCGTCGGCGCGCATCTCGGCGAAGGCCTTGTTCAGCGCTTCACGCAGTTCGTTATCTTCTTTACGCAGGCCCATGCCGGTGCCGACGCCAAACAGCTTCTCGTCTTTAATCGACCGGCCGCCAAACTGGTAATCTTTGCCAATCGGCTGCTTCAGGAAGCCTTCGCTGGCTGCCACTTCGTCCTGGAAGGCCGCATCAATGCGTCCGGCCGTCAGGTCGGCATAGATGTTGTCCTGCCCCTGATAGGAGACGATATCAATGCCTTTCGGCGCCCAGTGCACGTTACCGTAGGTTTCCTGAGTGGTGCCCTGCAGTACGCCCACGCGCTTGCCCTTGAGTTTTTCCGGTGTAGGTTCGATATCAGACCCTTTCGCTACCACCAGGCGGGAGTTCGCTGCATAGAGCTTGTCGGTAAACGCAATCTCCTGCTGACGTTTTTCGGTGATGGAAAGCGAGGACATGATGGCGTCGATTTTGCGTGCTTTCAGCGACGGGATCAGCGCGTCCAGCGGGTTTTCCACGAAGGTACATTTTGTCTGGATGCGTTTGCACAGCTCTTTTGCCAGATCGATATCAAAACCCACCAGTTCGCCCTGCGCGTTTTTCGATTCAAACGGGGCGTAGGTCGGATCGGTGCCGATACGAACGGTGGAAGGCAGCGCAGCGAACGCCGTGGAAACACTGGAAATTGCCAGCGCCAGAGATAAAGACACAACCAGCTTCTTCATAAAAATCCTCGTCAGACTCATTTTTTGAACAGAATGCGTAAAAGGATAAAAGTGCTGGTATCGTGCCATTTTATGCATGACAGGGCAAAACATTCTGCGGCCTGCCGTCGTCTTCCCAATTCTGGTGCGTAAGTATGCAGTTTTGCGCCATTGCGGTGCAGCGCACGCACCGCAACGGCACATCGTACTCCTCTACCCCAACGGGGTACCTCGGACATCAGTCACCGTAGACGTTAAAGTCGAAGTATTTTTTGGCGAATTTATCGTAGGTACCGTCTTTGCGCAGCTCGTCGAACGCTTTGTCGAACGCGGCTTTCAGCTCGGCGTCATCTTTACGCAGACCGATACCGGTGCCGTCCCCAAAGAACTTCTTATCTTTCACCGACGGACCGGCAAATGCAAACGCTTTACCGGCAGGCTGCTTGAGGAAGCCTTCACTGGCGGCCACTTCATCCTGCAGCGCGGCGTCAAGACGGCCTGCGGCCAGATCGGAGTAGATCAGATCCTGGTTCTGATAGGCCACCACATCCACACCCTGATTGCGCCAGTTGGTGTTGGCATAGGACTCCTGAGTCGAGCCCTGCAGCACCCCGACGTGCTTGCCTTTCAGCGCGTCAATGTCAGGCGTAATCGGCGAGCCTTTCGCGGCAATCAGGCGGGAGTCAGCGGCATAAAGTTTCTCGGAGAAGGTAATCTCCTGCTGGCGTTTTTCGGTGATGGAGAGCGAGGAGATAATCGCGTCGATCTTCTTCGCCTTCAGCGAGGGGATCAGCGCATCAAAATCGCTTCCAACCCAGGTGCATTTCACCTGCATGCGTTTACACATCTCATTGCCAAGATCGATGTCAAAGCCGACAAACTCGCCTTTTGAATCCTTCGAGGAGAACGGCGCGTAGGTCGCATCGGTACCAATACGCACGGTCTGCGGCAGCGCGGCAAAGGTGCTGGCGCTGGCGGAGAGTCCCAACAGCAGTGACAGAGCAAGAGCCTTCTTGTTCATACATAACCCTCAAGTGATGAGATTTTTATTATCTGATGTTGTGTGTTGCACTAAGCCGTTGCACTTCTTGTGCCACTTTTCACGACGCAGGCGCGGGGCGGCGAATGTTAATGAAAGGTTGCAATCATGCTGTACGAATGAAAGATAGCATCCTTCAGACGCTTGCCAGAGGGGGAAGAAGCGATAAGGCGGGTTAATTGTTCAGGATATGATCGCGCTTGCAGATTTGCGCCAGAATGAGGCACCCCGGCTCGCTTTGCACTAAAAGCGGGCGTCAGGCGCCCTGCCAGCGGGTGAAAAGTTCAGCGGGAAGGTCGATGTCAAACTGGTCCAGCACGCGGTTAACGGTCTGGTTAATCACATCGTCCAGGCCCTGCGGGCGGTGATAGAACGCCGGTACCGGCGGCATGATCACGGCACCCAGTTCTGCGGCCTGGGTCATCAGGCGCAGATGGCCGAGATGCAGCGGTGTTTCGCGCACGCACAGCACCAGCGGACGGCGCTCTTTCAGCACCACGTCGGCGGCGCGGGTGATCAGGCTGTCGGTGTAGCTGTTCACGATCCCGGAGAGGGTTTTGATCGAGCACGGCAGCACGACCATGCCGGCGGTTTTAAACGAGCCGGATGAGATGCTGGCGGCAATGTCCCGGGTGTCGTGTACCACATCGGCCATGGCCTGCACGTCGCGCAGCGCGTAGTCGGTTTCCAGCGCCAGCGTCTGACGCGCCGCCTGGCTCATCACCAGATGCGTCTCGACGTCGGGCACATCGCGCAGCACCTGGAGCAGGCGTACACCATACACGGCACCGCTTGCGCCGGAGATCCCAACAATGAGTCGTTTCATATCTTTCGCCTGAGTAAAAGCATCTGGCGCTGACTTTGCCGCAATCGGCGAGGAGTTGCAACCTGCGGTTGCCGGGAAGGGAGCGGCCTTCCCCCCGCAGGAGGAAGGCGCGAGGGGGTTAACCCTCGTTGTGCATTTCGAGGTTTTCGACTTCGTTTTGCAGCGCGAGGGCTTTGGTATCGTCGTTGCGCAGGGCGTCCAGATAGTCGAGATACTGCTGATCGACATCTTTGGTGACGTACACGCCGTTAAATACCGAGCATTCGAACTGCTGAATATCCGGATTTTCCGCACGTACCGCGTCAATCAGATCGTCGAGATCCTGGAAGATTAATCCATCCGCGCCGATGATCTGGCGAATCTCGTCCACTTCGCGACCGTGAGCGATCAGCTCGTTGGCGGTCGGCATATCGATGCCGTAAACGTTCGGGAAACGAATTTCCGGTGCCGCCGAGGCGAGATAGACCTTTTTCGCACCGGCTTCGCGTGCCATCTCAATGATCTGCTCAGAGGTGGTCCCGCGCACGATGGAGTCGTCCACCAGCAGCACGTTTTTATCGCGGAACTCAGCGCGGTTGGCGTTGAGCTTGCGGCGCACCGACTTACGGCGCAGCTGCTGACCCGGCATGATAAAGGTGCGGCCAACGTAGCGGTTCTTCACGAAGCCCTGGCGGTACGGTTTGTCGAGAATGCGGGCGATCTCCAGTGCGATATCGCAGGAGGTTTCCGGGATCGGAATCACCACGTCGATATCCAGATCTTCCCACTCGCGGGCAATCTTCTCGCCGAGCTTTTTGCCCATCCCAACCCGGGCGCTGTAGACGGAAATTTTGTCGATGAACGAGTCAGGGCGCGCGAAATAGACGTATTCGAACAGGCATGGGTTGCTCACCGGGTTGTCGGCGCACTGGCGCGTAAACAGCTGGCCCTTCTCGGTGATGTACACCGCTTCGCCCGGCGCGACGTCGCGCAGGAATTCGAAGCCCAGGGTATCCAGCGCCACGCTTTCCGAGGCGACCATATATTCAGTGCGGCCATCGCCGACGTCACGCTTGCCGAGCACCAGCGGACGAATGCCGTTGGGATCGCGAAACGCGACCATGCCGTGACCGATGATCATTGCCACGCAGGCGTACGCCCCGCGGATCATGCGGTTTGTCGCGGCGATAGCGGCGAAAATGTTGTCGGCTTCCAGCGGGTAGTGGCGGAAATTATCCAGCTCGCTGGCGAACACGTTGAGCAGCACTTCAGAATCTGAGGTGGTGTTGATGTGACGACGCTTCTCCTCGAACAGCTTCTTGCGGAGTTCGTGGGCGTTCGTCAGGTTGCCGTTATGGGCAAGCGTAATGCCGTACGGGGAGTTGACGTAGAAAGGCTGGGCTTCCGATGCGCTGGAGCTGCCTGCGGTGGGGTAGCGCACGTGGCCGATACCCATATTGCCCTGCATACGCTGCATATGGCGGGCTTCGAACACATCACTCACCAGACCGTTCGCTTTACGCAGACGGAAACCATTATTGGCATCAATGGTGATGATGCCTGCGGCATCCTGCCCACGGTGCTGAAGCACCGTTAACGCGTCATAAATCGACTGGTTGACCGGCATAACACCGGCGATACCGACAATACCGCACATACGTCTTATTCCTCGTTAAGCCACATCACAGGGCTCACGCCCTGGGCAAAAAACTCGACGAGCCTTTCAGGTAATCGAAGAACCACCCGATGATGACGCTGAAGTGTGGGATAAGCACTGACTGCTGCCAGTCTACGCCTTTCGACATGCCGGTGAAGGTATCAAGGAAGAACAGAATGGCGGCGACGATCAGTACTCCACGCAGCGCACCAAAGCAAATCCCTAACACCCGGTCTGTACCCGACAGGCCGGTCTTCTCGACCAGCGCCCCTAACACGTAGTTAACGACAGCGCCGACGATAAGCGTCGCGATAAACAGCACCGCGATGGCAATCCCATTACGTACCAGTTCGTCTTCAAAGCCCGTAAACCAGACAGACAGGTAAGTGTAGTAATGACTGGCGACAAAGAAAGCACAACCCCATGTCACCAGCGATAACGCTTCACGAACAAAGCCGCGAATCAGGCTAACCAGAGCGGAAAAACCTACGATTGCGATAATGGCGTAATCAATCCAGACCATATGTGTCCCACGATGTTACGCCCTGTCATCCAGTTCGGGGCGCATTCTAACAGAAATAGAAAACGTTTGCGTAGGGATTTCCTTCCCCCGCACAAATAAAAAAGGCGTTGAAAAAAACTTCAACGCCATCGGATATTTCGCTGCTTTTTTACCCGCTGCGCCTGGGCGCCGCACGCGTTCATGACGCCGCGCATCGCATACGCCCCGCGCAAACGGGAGGTCAGTTGGCGCTATACCCCATCACCACGCCGTTCAGCCCTGAGAGCTGGTTAAGTTCCCCGAGCGAGCTTTTCAGCTTGTCGCGAGAGGCATCCGGCCCCACAAGGATACGGGTGATTTTGCCCGGTACCGGCGTTGATGGCGAGGTGTAGACCCGGTAACCGTTGGCGCGCAGTTTACCAACAATCTCATTCACTTTGTCGGCATTTTTCAACGCGCCTAACTGCACTACCCAGGCTTTGCCGGTCGGTGCCGGGATTGGTTTTTGCGCCTCGGCGTCCGCGAGCTGCTGGTTTGCACTCTCGCGCTGCGGCTGCGGTTTTTCAACCGGCTTCGGTTTCGCGGCTTCCACCGGTTTGGGTTTCGTCTCAACCGGTTTTGGCTTCGGCTTGGGTGCCGGTACCTCGTCGACGTCCGCACCGTTATCGGCAACGATCTGCGACGTATCCAGCGACGGCGCAGCGGCATTGCCCGCCCTCACCTCTTCCGCCGCCCCTTCAGGCGGCTGCGCCGGCAACGCCTGCGTGGCGGCAGGCAGCATATCCGGTTCGTCGTTATCCCCAGGCTTTGGCACCAGTGGAATCGCGGCGAACTCGTCCTGATAATGCTTTTTCTGACCGTCGAGCATACCGGGGAGCAAAATCACCCCGAGCGCCACCAGCACAATGGTCCCAACTAAACGGTTCTGAAACTTACTGGCCACCGGTTCTCCCCGCTTCGATTTCTTCCATTACCTGCGCGACCGTATGAAACGAGCCGCACACCAGAACGGTATCCTGCGCTGAGGCCTGCGACATCGCGCACTGCCATGCCGCGGCGACGCTGTCGAACAGCTCGCCTTTGCCAAGGTGCGCCGTCAGCTCTTCCGCTTTCGCACCGCGCGGCCCGTCCAGAGGGGCACAATACCAGCTATCCACCACCGGCTCCAGACAGGCCAGGGTACCGGCGATGTCTTTATCGTGCAGCATTCCCACTACCGCCAGCGTGCGTCCCGCCGTCGGCTGCTGGGCCAGGCGCTGCGCCAGATAAGCGGCGGCGTGCGGGTTGTGGGCGACGTCGAGAATGACGCGCGGTGCCTGCTGGACAATCTGAAAACGGCCCGGCAGCGTCGCACCGGCCAGCGCGTCGCGGATCGCCGCCTCGCTGACCTTAAGCCCGCTGGCGCGCAGCGCGGCCAGCGCGGTGGCGGCATTGGCTTGCGGTACCAGCGGCAGCGGCAGCGCGTTGAGCTCGCCGTGAGCATCGCTGAAGCGCCAGCTATCGGCATCCACCGTATAGCGCCACTGTTTATCGCGCTGAAGCAGCAGCGCGCCCTTCTCACGCGCCACGTCGGCAATGCTCTGCGGCATATCCGGCTCACCGACCACCGCAGGCTTACCGGCGCGGAACACGCCAGCTTTTTCACGCCCGATGCTTTCGCGGTCCGGGCCAAGCCAGTCGGTGTGGTCGAGCGCAATGCTGGTTATCACCGCCACGTCAGCATCCACCAGGTTGGTGGCATCAAGGCGGCCGCCCAGCCCGACTTCGAGGATCGCCACGTCTACCTGCTCGGCGTTAAACAGCCACAGCGCGGAGAGCGTGCCGTATTCAAAATAGGAGAGCGAGGTGTCGCCGCGTGCGGCTTCGATATGGGCAAACGACGCGGTGTGCCGCGCCTCGGCCAGCTCCTCACCCTGAATGCGTACCCGCTCGGTATAGCGCACCAGGTGCGGCGAGCTGTACACGCCGACGCGGTAGCCTGCGGCAATCAGCATCGCTTCGAGCAGGCGGCAGGTGGTGCCTTTGCCGTTGGTGCCGGCAACGGTAAAGACAAACGGGGCCGGCCTGGTAACGCCCAGGGTCGCCGCCACGCGGCTGACGCGCTCAAGCCCCATATCAATGGTTTTACCGTGCAGATTTTCCAGATAAGAAAGCCACGTGGCCAGGGGCGACGTGGCGTTGGGAATTACGTCTTTGTCCATCATACCCGTGTCTTTATTGCGAACGTGAAAGGCAAAAAGGCAGAGCCACTGTGGCCCTGCCCTTTGATTCCGATTAGATCTCGTCCTGCTGCGGGGCAGGCGGCACGACAATGCTTTCGCGCGGCTTATCGGGGTTCGGTGCGGGGAGATTCATGAACTTCGCCAGCACGCTTGCCAGCTTGAGGCGCATCTCCGGGCGGCGCACGATCATGTCGATCGCGCCCTTTTCAATCAGGAACTCACTGCGCTGGAAGCCCGGCGGCAGTTTTTCACGTACGGTCTGCTCGATAACGCGCGGGCCGGCAAAGCCAATCAGCGCTTTCGGCTCGGCGATGTTCAGGTCGCCCAGCATCGCGAAGCTTGCAGAGACGCCGCCCATGGTCGGGTCAGTCAGTACCGAGATATACGGCAGACCGCGCTCCTGCATTTTCGCCAGCGCCGCAGAGGTTTTCGCCATCTGCATCAGCGACATCAGCGCTTCCTGCATACGCGCCCCGCCGGACGCGGAGAAGCAGATCAGCGGGCAGTTATCTTCCAGCGCCTGCTCAACCGCACGCACGAAACGCGCGCCAACCACGGAGCCCATTGAACCGCCCATAAAGGCGAACTCAAAGGCCGCAGCCACAACCGGCATGTCGTGCAGAGTGCCTTTCATTACCACCAGCGCGTCTTTCTCGCCGGTCTCTTTCTGGGCCGCCGCAAGACGATCTTTGTATTTCTTAGAGTCTTTGAACTTCAGAACATCTTTCGGCTCAAGTTCGCTACCCAACTCCACCATTGAGCCTTCGTCTAACAGGCTGTGCAGGCGGTCACGCGCCGACAGGCGCATATGGTGATCGCACTTCGGGCAGACCCCAAGGTTGCGCTCCAGCTCGGCACGGTAAAGTACCTGACCGCAGCTGTCGCACTTGGTCCACACCCCTTCAGGGATGCTTGCCTTGCGGGTGGGGGTGATATTGCTCTTATTGAGAATTCGTTCAATCCAGCTCATTGATGACCTTTCTGCCTGAACCTGGGATACCGTTACCGGGCGGTACTGCATAGCACTACAGCACATGCCAGCGCGGGTACAGATGCCAGTTTTGTCCGTGGGGCGCGGGAGGCGACTCCCCCGGACAACCAAATAAATGGTGCACATTAAAACATAACGGCCGACGACTTGGGATAAAAAAGTGGTCTAACCGCGCTTAGCTGCGCATATTTCCGGTGATGCCACCGGCCCGAAGGCGTTTATCCGCCGGGCCGATGGTATAACCTTAGCGCCCCTGACGCGCCGCTGCACGCTTGTGGCGAATCACTTCCACCACCCCCGGCAGGATCGAGACGATAATAATCGCCACAATCAGCAGCTTCAGGTTGTCCTGCACGAACGGCAGGGTACCAAAGAAGTAGCCCGCGTAGGTAAACAGCAGTACCCACACCAGCGCGCCAATCACGTTATAGGCCGCAAAATGACGGTAGGACATCTTGCCCATTCCCGCCACGAACGGCGCAAAGGTACGGACAATCGGCACAAAACGGGCAAGAATGATGGTCTTACCGCCGTGCCGCGCGTAGAACGCGTGGGTTTTATCAAGATAGCTGCGACGGAAGATTTTGGAATCCGGATTGCTGAACAGCTTGTCGCCAAACAGCCGTCCGATGGTGTAGTTCACCGCATCACCGGCGATGGCGGCGACGATCATCAGTAGCACCATCAGGTGCACGTTGAGATCGTTGCCCGGCAGCGACGCCAGCGCACCGGCGACAAACAGCAGTGAATCTCCCGGCAGGAATGGCGTGACCACCAGCCCCGTTTCACAAAACAGAATCAAAAACAGAATGGCATAAACCCAGACGCCGTACTGCGCGACCAGCTCTGCAAGGTGAACGTCGATATGCAAAATGAAATCAACGATAAAAAGAATAACATCCATAATATTCCGGCTTCCCAGACTGCATTCAGTCAGCTAAAAAAAGTGGGCCCATCGGCGGGCGCGGCAGGTCGAACCGGGTCGGGTAGTCTACCGCAACCAGATACAGCCCTTCCGCTTTCGCCGTCGCTGCCGCAAGCGTTCTGTCCTTTGCCGCCAGCAGTTGTGCAATCCAGCTCTCCGGCTGGTTACCACAGCCCACTTCCATCAGGCTGCCCGTAATATTACGCACCATGTGGTGAACGAACGCGTTCGCTTTGATATCTATCACCACATACTCCCCGTAGCGCGCGACGTCGATATGCATCACGTTACGCCAGGGGGTGCGGGACTGACACTGGACGGCGCGAAACGAGGTAAAGTCGTTTTCGCCGATCAGGCTCTGTGCCGCACGGTGCATCCGCTTTTCATCGAGGGGCTGATGAAAATGGGTCACGCCTTGCTGTAAAACGGCCGGTCGCAGACGATTATTGAAAATAATGTAGCGATACCGGCGCGCCGTTGCGCTAAACCGCGCATGAAAATCTGCCGGCACATCTTTGACCCAGCGAACGGCGATGTCTCCAGGTAAATTCGCATTTACACCCAGCGTCCAGGCGGCGTCTTTACGCACCGCGCTGGTTTCGAAGTGGACCACCTGCCCGGTGGCGTGCACCCCGGCGTCGGTACGCCCGGCGCAGAACACGTTAATCGGCTCGTTCGCCACCTGAGAAAGCGCTTTCTCCAGCTTTTCCTGCACGCTGCGGACTTCGTTCTGACGCTGCCAGCCGTAATATTTACTGCCGTCGTACTCTATCCCCAACGCGACTCTGACGCGCGGTTTGTCCTGCGGTTCCGACATCAGTAGAGGTACTCCTGCAGGAGTTTTTCGGCGGTTTTCACCGCCATCAACGCGCCGCCGTAGCGCACGTTGTCGGCCACCGACCAGAACTGAATCTGCTCCGGCATACCGTAGTCGTTACGCAGACAGCCGATGGAGAGCTGGGCGTTGCCTGACGCATCCGCCACCTGGGTGGGAAACGCATTCTCATCGGACAGCGCAATGTCTTCAACCAGGCCCAGCGCGTCGCGCGCCTCTTCCGCCGCCAGCGGACGCATGGCTTCAAAGCTCACCATCTGGGCATGGCCGTAAAACACCGGCGACTGCACGCAGCTGGCGGAGATCATCAGCCCTTCGTCCTGCAGGATTTTACGCGCTTCATCCACGATGGTGCGCTCTTCGGCGACCACGCCCTCAGCATCCGGAAGCAGCGGCAGCATGTTAAAGGCCAGCTGACGGCCAAAGAAGTCATCTTCATCGACCGGCATCCCGTTGAGCAGGCGCGCGCTCTGCCCGGCCAGCGCATCCACCGCCGCCTTGCCGTGGCGCGACGCGGAGAGCAGGCTGGTGACCTGAATACGGCCCAGTCCACCGGCATCGATAAGCGGCTTCAGCGCTTCCAGCAGCTGGCTGGTGAGGCTGTTCGCCACCGCCACCAGATTGCGGTTGCGGTAATCGGCCAGCACGAACGGGTTGA
Organism: Siccibacter turicensis LMG 23730; assembly: GCF_000463155.2. Lineage (GTDB taxonomy): Bacteria > Pseudomonadota > Gammaproteobacteria > Enterobacterales > Enterobacteriaceae > Siccibacter > Siccibacter turicensis. The sequence continues at coordinate 282,766 of NZ_AWFZ01000030.1, forward strand.
CGTCCGGCACCACCAGCGGCACGTCCGGCTCCAGCGCAAACAGCCCGCTGCTGTCGATCACCAGGCAGCCCGCGTTGGTCGCCTCTTCGCACCAGGCAGCAGAGGCTTCCGCGCCTGCCACGAAGAAGGCAAGCTGGGCCTGCGTCCAGTCAAAGGCAGCCACATCTTCAACGCGGATGCTTTTACCCGCATAGCGCAGGCTCTGCCCCGCGCTCTCGCTACGTGCCAGGGGATAAATTTCACCAACCGGGAACTGGCGCTCTTCAAGCAGTTCAAGCAGGGCTTCACCCACGGCTCCCGTGGCGCCCAGGATGGCGATATTCCAGCCTTCAGACATGTGGTTTACTCCAGACAATAAAGAAGCGTTCCCCTAAAGCGCGAAGAACGTAAGAATCGAATTAGCGGGCCGGGTGATACACGGCGTTAAAGCCCAGTTTCGCCAGCAGCGCGGCGGCATTAGCGTCATCGCACTGAATATAGAGCGAGGACCACTCGCGGCGCTCTTTGTAGTGCTTACGCAGCTTATCAAACTCGCCCGGCGTACCGGCAACCGCGCGCAGCGGCGCATCGTCGCGGCGCACATCATACACCAGATGCACCAGCCTTTTCAGCGTAGCCTGATCGAGTGCGCCGTGCAGCGTCAGGCGACCAAACTCCGGGGCCGGCAGCAGAGCATCAAGCGCCACCTGCTGCTTCTGACCGATAAATTCGCTGAAGGCTTCGAAGACCTGCGTGGTGCCGCGCGCTTTGCCCTCCAGGGTATAGCCGGCAATGTGGGCGGTGCCGATATCCACTTTGTCGAGCAGCGCGACGTTGAGATCCGGCTCCGGCTCCCAGACGTCCAGCACCACGCTGAGCCGTTGTCCGGCATTCAGGCAGGCGAGCAGCGCCGCGTTATCCACTACCGGACCGCGGCAGGCGTTGATCAGAATCGCGCCGGGTTTCAGGGCGCGGATCAGCGTCTCGTCGGCGAGGTGCAGGGTTTTATACGGCCCCTCTTTAAACAGCGGGGTGTGAAAAGTCAGAATATCCGCATCACGCACCAGCGCGTCGAGGGGCTGGAAGTCACCCTCGTCACCGCGATCGGCGCGCGGCGGATCGCACAGCAGCGTGCGCACGCCCAGCGCCTCAAGCCGCGCCTGCAAACGCGATCCGACGTTACCGACGCCCACAATGCCGACCGTGCGATCGGTCAGGTTGAACCCGTCACGCTCGGCGAGCATCAGCAGCGCCGAAAACACATACTCCACCACCGCGATGGCGTTGCAGCCGGGCGCGGCTGAAAAGGCAACTCCCGCCTGCGCAAGCCAGGCCTCATCCACATGATCGGTCCCGGCGGTGGCCGTTCCCACAAACCGCACCGGTTTGCCGGTCAGCAACGACGCGTTCACTTTGGTCACCGAGCGCACCATCAGCGCGTCGGCATCGTTCAGTTCTTGCTCTGGAATCGGGCGGCCCGGCACCGCCCTGACATCGCCAAGGCGACTGAAAAGTTCGCGGGCGTAAGGCATATTTTCATCAACGAGGATTTTCACGATACGGTACCTGTATGGATGCGGGAAATAACCGTTTAAAGCCTGCCCTCAGGGGCTATTGGGCCAGGGCGTAAGTGTGCCATAATCTCGCCGCCAGGCATACTTGCTCAACTGGCTTAGTGTGGCGCTACCTCGTGGCAGATTTAAGGATTATTGATGATGCAACCCATTCAAGGGGCTCCGGCTCGCCCTCCCGGTGAACCGCCTGCTCCGCAGACGTCTGCCGGAGAGCTTCCGCTGTCCACCCATCAGCGTACCGTGCTGGAGCGGCTGATTACACGCCTTGTGGCGCTCACGCACCAGCAGAGCGCGGAAGTGTGGGCCGCCGTACGCCACGATCTGGGGCTTGCGAGCGAAACCCCGCTGCTGTCGCGCCACTTCCCGGCCGCCGAGCAGAGCCTCAACCAGAAGCTTGGCAGCGCGCAGGATAACCACGCCACGCGCCAGGTGTTGCAGCAGCTGACGGAACTGCTCGGCCAGGGCAATAATCGTCAGGCCGTTAGCGACTTTATCCGTCAGCAGTTTGGCCAGACGGCGCTCAGCCAGCTTACGCCAGAGCAGTTAAAAACCGTGCTGACGGTGCTCAAAGACGGGCAGATCGCCATTCCCCAACCCCAGCAGCGCCCGCAGACCGACCGCCCCCTGCTGCCAGTAGAGCACAACGCGCTCAACCAGGCGGTAACTAAACTGGCTGCCGCCACCGGCGAATCCAGCAAGCTTATCTGGCAGTCAATGCTGGAACTCTCCGGAGTGAAAAGCGGCGAGCTGATCCCGGCGAAGCATTTTGCCCTGCTTAACACATGGCTTCAGGCGCGTCAGACCCTCAGCAATCAGGCTGCGCCTACGCTGCACAGCGTGCAGACCGCCCTGAAACAACCGCTGGAGCCGCAGGAGTGGCGCGAGATGACCGATTATGCGCAGCAGCGCTGGCAGGTGACGCCCCAGACCATCCTTACCACCGGTCAGGTTCAGGATCTGCTGAACCAGGTGTTCTTGCGCCGTGCCGAACGCGCCCCCGACTTCCTGGAAGCGCGCAACGTTCAGCCCATCTACAACCCGTTTATCGCGCCGTTCATCTCGCCGATTAAAACCCTCACCGCACGGCCCGGCATCGCCTTTATCGCCCTGCTGGTGGTGATGATCCTGTTCTGGATGCTGTTCTGAGTCTGCGCTATCGCGCCCATAAAAAAAGGAGCCAGAAGGCTCCTTTTTTTGTCGCTCGCTAACGGCTTACGCGTTGTATTTACGCATTACCAGCGTGGCGTTGGTACCGCCGAAGCCGAAGCTGTTAGACATCACGGTGGTCAGCGCTTTCTCGGTTGGCTGGGTCACGATGTTCATGCCCTTCGCCATCTCGTCCAGCTCATCGATGTTGATGCTCGGCGCCACGAAGCTGTGCTCCAGCATCAGCAGGCTGTAAATCGCTTCCTGCACGCCCGCCGCACCCAGAGAGTGACCGGTCATGGCTTTGGTGGCGGAGATCGCCGGGGTGTTATCGCCAAACACGTCGCGGATAGCGCCCAGCTCTTTCACGTCGCCCACCGGCGTAGAGGTGCCGTGGGTGTTCAGGTAGTCGATCGGGGTGTCCACACCGTGCATCGCCATCTGCATGCAGCGCACAGCGCCTTCACCTGACGGGGCAACCATGTCTGCGCCGTCTGAGGTTGCGCCGTAGCCAACGATTTCAGCATAGATATGCGCGCCGCGCGCCAGAGCGTGCTCCAGCTCTTCTACCACGACCATACCGCCGCCGCCTGCGATAACGAAGCCGTCACGGCTCGCATCATAGGTACGGGAGGCCTGTGCCGGGTTCTCGTTGTACTTGGTGGAGAGCGCGCCCATCGCGTCGAACTCGCACGCCATTTCCCAGCACAGCTCTTCGCCGCCGCCGGCAAAGACGATGTCCTGTTTGCCAAGCTGGATCTGCTCAACCGCGTTACCGATACAGTGCGCGGAGGTGGCGCACGCGGAGCTGATGGAGTAGTTCACGCCGTGAATTTTGAACGGGGTGGCGAGGCAGGCAGAAACGCCGGACGCCATGGATTTGGTTACCACATACGGGCCAACCGCTTTCAGGCCACGCGGGCTGCGCATTGCATCCGCACCGAACACCTGGTATCTCGGAGAACCGCCGCCGGAACCGGCAATCAGGCCGACGCGCGGATTGTTCTGGTACTGTTCATCAGTAAGACCTGAATCCGCAATCGCCTGTTCCATAGAGAGGAAAGCATAAACAGATGCATCGCTCATGAAACGCACGATTTTACGATCGATAAGGCCAGTGGTATCCAGTTTAACGTTACCCCAGACGTGGCTGCGCATTCCGGAATCTTTGAATTCCTGGGAAAAAGTAATCCCTGAACGCCCTTCACGCAGAGATGACAGGACTTCCTGCTGGTTGTTACCGATGCTGGAAACGATGCCCAGGCCAGTAATCACTGCACGTTTCATTCAATACCTCTGTAATAGCTCTGTTTAGGATTCGAGACGCAAGATAGCGTACACTTGTACGCCGAACAAGTCCGATCAGCCAATTCCCTGGTAAATTTGCGCCCGGCGCCTCACCTCGTTAAGATCGCCCCACTGCTTGCCAGACGAGTCACTTACGTGAAAGAAAACGCTATCCAACCTGCCCGACTGCACTTCAATGATGAGGGTACACCTGTTTCCCGAGATTTCGACGACGTTTACTTTTCTAATGATAATGGACTCGAAGAGACTCGCTACGTTTTTCTTGAAGGAAATCGCCTCCCGCAGCGCTTTGCCAGCCATGCGCGGCCCCTGCTGGTGGTGGCGGAGAGCGGCTTTGGTACCGGACTTAATTTCCTGACCCTCTGGCAGGCGTTTGACGCCTTCGCCCGCGCGCACCCGCAGGCTACGTTACAAAGATTACATTTCATCAGTTTTGAGAAATTCCCGCTCACCCGTGATGACCTGGTCCAGGCGCACACCCGCTGGCCTGAACTGGCGCCGTTCGCCGCCCAGCTTCAGGCCCAGTGGCCGCTGCCTTTCCGGGGCTGCCACCGCCTGCTGCTCGACGGCGGGCGCGTCACGCTCGACCTGTGGTTTGGCGATATCAACCAGTTGACCGATGAGCTGGACGACGCTCTCGACGGCACGGTGGACGCCTGGTTCCTGGATGGCTTTGCGCCAGCGAAAAACCCGGACATGTGGACGCCGAATCTGTTTTCAGCCCTTGCGCGCCTCGCGCATCCTGAGGGCACCCTCGCCACCTTTACCTCCGCCGGGTTCGTGCGCCGCGGCCTGCAGGAAGCCGGGTTTGCTATGCAGAAGCACAAGGGGTTTGGGCGCAAGCGCGAGATGCTGATTGGCCAGCGTGAGGCGTCGCCTTATCCGCCGGCCCGCGCGCCGTGGTATGCCCGGCGGGCGGCCACCGGACGCGATGTCGCGCTGGTCGGTGGTGGCGTCGCCAGCGCGATGCTGGCCCTGGCCCTGCTGCGCCGCGGGTTTCGCGTCACCCTGTGGTGCGCAGATGCTGCCCCGGCCCAGGGCGCGTCCGGTAACCGCCAGGGGGCGCTCTACCCGCTGCTGAGCCAGCACGATCCGGCGCTGGCGCGCTTCTTCCCCGCGGCGTTTACCTTCGCTCGCCGTCTGTATGATGCGCTGCCGGTGAATTTCGATCGCGACTGGTGCGGCGTGACACAGCTTGGCTGGGACGAGAAGTCCCGGCACAAAATCGACCAGATGCTTGAAGCAGGCTTACCGCCGGAGATTGCCCGGGCGGTGAGTGCGGATGAGGTCGAGGCGAGCTGCGGCGTGGTGACCGGCTGCGGGGGAATCAGCTATCCGCTCGGCGGCTGGCTCTGTCCGGCGCAGCTGACCACCGCTGCTATCGCCCTGGCCTGCGAGCAGGGGATGACCGTCCATTACGAACGCGCCCTGCACCGGCTTGAGCGTCAGGCCGACGGCTGGCAATTGCACTTTGCCGACGGAAGCGAGGCCACGCACCCGGTGGTGGTGCTGGCGAACGGGCACCGGCTTAGCGATTTCAGCCAGACCCGCGAGCTGCCGGTCTATGCGGTGGGTGGGCAGGTCAGCCATATTCCCACCGCGCCGGGGCTCAACGCCCTGCGCCAGGTGCTGTGCTATGACGGCTACCTGACGCCGGAAAATCCCCATACCCAGCAGCACTGCATCGGGGCCAGCTATCACCGCGGGCAGCGCGACGTGGGCTACAGCGAGACGGATCAGCAGCATAACCGCCAGCGGCTCATCGACTGCCTGCCCGAAGCGGACTGGGCCCAGGCCGTTGATGTCAGCGCCGGAGAGGCGCGCTGCGGGGTTCGCTGCGCCACCCGGGACCACCTGCCGATGGTGGGCGGCGTGCCGGACTACGACGCTACGCTTGCGGCCTACGCACAGCGTGCCGGCGAGCCGGATGACGCGCCCGAGGCGCCGGTGCATCCGGATCTGTTTATGCTGGGTGCCCTCGGGTCTCGCGGCCTGTGCACCGCCCCGCTAACCGCCGAGGTTCTGGCAGCGCAGATGAGCGGCGAACCGCTGCCGCTGGACGCGTCTACCCTCGCCGCGCTCAATCCGAACCGGCTCTGGGTGCGCAAACTGCGCAAGGGCAGACCGGTAAAATAACCCTTGAGGGCGCCGCACGGCGCCTTTTTTGTACCGGCATACAGGCGGTGACGATATTACGTAAAAGCATGATCCAGATTAATAAAGCCATATAAAGGAAAGGGTTTTTGTGCCGTTAATCAACTCAATTCTTATTAACGCTATGGCATAAAAATGAACCGACTCTCTTTTACGCAAAAAATAATAGCCAGCCTTGCCGCGATACTTCTGTTAATGCTGGTAATGGGTTCCATCTCCCTGTGGTTTCTGAATAACAATAATCGCCAGGCGCAAAACCTGCTCGAAACGCGGATGCCTGCCGTACGCTACACGCTTGAAATGCGTGGCGTTTTATCCGAGCTTCGCCTGCAGCAGGTGCAGATGATTGCCTCCCCTACCCTTGAAGAGCGCCACAAGCATCAGGACGAGTTGCAGCAGGCCATTAATAAGTTTATCAGCGCCCAAAATCACTATCTGGCGCTGTCGGATGAAAAAGCGGGCGACCCGCTGATGCGTACTATTGCCACAACCTTCACCGCGTTTGCCGCTTCGAATAAAGCGGTGCTGCAGGCGCTGGCGGCGGAGAATCTTCAGGAGGCCGGAAAAATCAGCGGGGACAATTCGCGCCAGTACCGCACTAAGCTGATGGCCGATTTAGCGACGCTCGAACAGAATGAAATCGCCCAGGCCGATCGGGAAGTGAAGAGCGTTGACGACAGCGTTCACAGCGCGTTGCTGATTCAGATCGTGCTGGGCGCGCTGGCGCTGGCGCTGTCGGCCACGGTGGCGCTGCTGCTTACCCGCAGCCTGATGCGTCAGCTCGGCGGGGAACCGGCACAGGCGCAGCAGGTAGCCGCCGTCATCGCCGCCGGCGATCTCTCCTACCCGATTACCAGCAAAGGCCAGAACAACCTGATGCACTCCCTGCACATCATGCAGGAGGAGCTGCGCCGGCTGATTGCGGCGATCCGCGCCTCGGCGGAAACGGTGCTCAACCACTCCGGTGAGATTGCCGCTGGCAACCGCGAGCTGTCGGCGCGCACCGAGCAGCAGTCTGCGGCGCTGATTGAAACTGCCGCCAGCATGGAAGAGATCACCTCCACGGTAAAAAACAACGCCGACAACACCCGTCAGGCGAAGGCTATCGCCGGCAGTACCGCCACCAGCGCGGAAGACGGTGGCAAAGTGATGCAGCAGGTCTCCCTGACCATGCAGGATATCGCCGGCAGCGCAGGCCAGATGACCGATATCATTTCGCTGATTGAGGGCATTGCGTTTCAGACCAATATCCTGGCGCTGAACGCCGCGGTAGAAGCCGCGCGGGCGGGCGAACACGGTAAAGGGTTTGCGGTGGTCGCAGGGGAAGTGCGCAGTCTGGCGCACCGCAGCTCGGAAGCGGCGAAGGATATCCGCCAGCTGATTGAGCGCACCACCGGCAAAATGGACGAGGGTTCGCGCCTCGTGAACCAGGCCGGAAAATCGATGCACGAGATTATTATCAATGCCACCCGGGTACGCGACCTGCTGGATGACGTGACGATGGCAACCGAGGAGCAGCAGCGCGGGATTGAGCAGATTAATCAGGCCATTGCCGAACTGGATAAGGTGACGCAGAGCAACGCGTCGATGGTAGAGGAGCTGGCGACCTCAGCGGACGTGATGATTGATCAGGTTAACGTGCTGAATGAGGGAACGCGGGCGTTTCGCCTTCGCCACGCGTGAAACCGTGCCCCCTGCCCTGCGGCAGGGGGACAGGCTTAGCGGAGCGTCGCCTGCTGGAACAGGGTGTCCCACATGCCCAGCACCAGCGCCTGGTCGCGCGGTGAGAGCTCACCGGCGAGAATCGCTTTCTCAAGGCTGGTGGTGACCTGCGCGGAGACGGCTTCCGGCGAGTGGTCTTCGCCGTGTTCCAGTTCCGCTACCGCAAGCGTAAGGTGGCCGCGCAGATAACCGCTGGCAAACAGCTCATCATCGCTGGCGTGCTCCACCATATTGTCAATTAACGCCAGAATGCGTGCTTCAAATTCCGCGATCATCATCTTTCCTCATTCAAATGACATGGCCCCGTTACAGATCCTCGGGCCATGGAAACTGTTCCGCCGTCAGAGGCGGCGTGCGATAAAATGTGCGCAGCGCGGCGATAAAACGCGCCGGGCGTGACGGTATGCCCGCCTCAAGCCAGGCCATAACCTGCGCGTGGACGCGGCGCTGAAACGCAATGCGATCCGGCTCCACGTCGCCTTCGAGATTGTCACAGCTGACGTTAAAGGGGAAACCCGCCGCGACGCAGAACATCCACTCCAGCGCCTGCGGCTTAACCTCAACGTCTTCAAACTGGCCCTGGGTTGCCGCATCGCGTCCGTCCGGGCAGTACCAGTAGCCAAAATCCACCTGTTCGCGGCGCGCGGCACCCGCGATGCACCAGTGGGAAATCTCGTGCATCCCGCTGGCATAGAAGCCGTGGGCGAACACAATCCGGTGATACGGCACCTGCTCATCGGCAGGAAGATAGATCGGTTCGTCGTCGCCTTTAATCAGACGGGTATTAAAATCGTCGGCAAAGCAGCCGTCGAAAATGGCAATCAGATCCTGATAGCGGTGTGTCATTATCCATTCATCCCAAGCCAGTTGAGGATGTCCTGTCCATGGCTGTCATACAATAGTTTGGCGCTCATCACCGCCGAGACGATGACAATCATCGGGCGAATAAGCGCCTGCCCTTTACTGAGCACCAGCCGCGAGCCAAGCCGCGCGCCGCAAAACTGCCCGGCCAGCATCACCAGCCCGGTACCCCAGATGACTTTCCCGCCGATAATAAACAGCAGCAGCCCGCCGAAGTTGGAGGTGGCGTTGAGCACCTTGGCATGGGCGGTGGATTTGGCGAGGTTAAAGCCGCACAGCGAGACGAACGCCAGCGCGTAAAACGACCCGGCGCCCGGCCCGAAGAAGCCGTCGTAGAAGCCGACGCAGCCTCCGGCCACCAGCGCAAACGGCAGACCGTACAGACGACGCTGGCGATCTTCCTCGCCGAGGCGCGGCATCAGCAGGAAATAGAGCCCGATGGCGATCACCAGCACCGGCAGGATCTGGCGCAGCAGCCCGGAATCAACGTGCTGGACCAGCAGCGCCCCGCTGGTAGAGCCGATAAAAGTCATCAGAATATTGAGCTTCTGATCGCTCAGGCTCACCACCTTGCGCCGGATAAAATAGAGCGAGGCGGAAAACGAGCCGCCGCAGGCCTGCAATTTGTTGGTGGCGAGCGCCTGCGCGGGCGACATGCCCGCTGCCAGCAGCGCCGGTACGGTGAGCAGCCCCCCGCCGCCGGCCAGCGCGTCAATAAACCCCGCCAGCACGGCGACGAAAAACAGCGCGGCCAGCATCAGCGGGGAAACCATAAACCACTCCATGTCTGTTCCTTAAAGCAGATGCTTATCAAGCAGCGCCTGGCATGACGGCGGCGGCGGTGGCGGTGTGGATTTGCCCGGTGCTTTGCTGCCCGGCGGCGGTGGCAGGAACCAGCTTTGCAGCTCCGCGCCGCAGCCATCTCCCGGCGGCGGCGGGGCCTGCTCCTGGCACTCCAGGCTGTCTGCCGGACAGCGCAGCCGCACATGCATATGGGCGCGGTGGGCAAACCACGGGCGCACCTTGTTCAGCCAGCCGCGATCCGGCCCCGCATCGAGGCAAAGCTGCTGTTTGATGGCCGGGTTAACGAAGATACGCGTGACCTCGCTGTCTTCGGCGGCGGTCTTAATGAGCGTGCCAATCTCCGGCTTCCACAGCGACGGGATGACCCGCTTGCCGTTGACGGCCACCAGATCGAGCGCCTGCGGCCTGCTCAGCTGGGCGCTGGTCCAGCGCGTCTGAGGCAGTTGCAGAAAGATATCGACGTCCAGCCCCGTCTGGTGGCTGGCATGGCCGCTGCTAAAACGTCCGCCGGCGGCCATGCCCATATCGCCTACCAGCACGGTGCCCAGCCCCTGGCCGCGCACCTGCTGACTGAGGCGCTCGATAAAGCGCACCAGATCGGGATGCCCGAAATAGCGGCGCTGCTCGGTGCGCATCACCTGATAGTTTTCCGACTGGAGCGGCAGCGCCGAGGCGCCCACGATGCAGCCGTTTGAGAAGCTGCCGATGGACTGCGGGCTGCCCGCCACCGGATGGGTGATCTGCTGCCAGGGCGTTGCGGCCTGCGCCGCGCTGCCGGCCAGAAGGGCCAGCAGCAGAGCGAACGTTTTTTTCATGGCGTTACCAACGAGGAAGTGAGGTGACCACATCGCCGTTCTGCGCGCGTTGGCGCAGGAGGTGATCCATCAGCACGATAGCCAGCATGGCTTCCGCAATCGGCACGGCGCGAATACCCACGCAGGGATCGTGACGCCCGCGGGTTACCATCTCCACCTCTTCGCCGCTGCGGTTCAGGGTACGGCCCGGCACCATAATGCTGGAAGTGGGCTTCAGCGCCATGTGGGCGACAATCTGCTGCCCGCTGCTGATGCCGCCGAGGATGCCGCCGGCGTGGTTGCTCTGGAAGCCCGCCTGGGTGATTTCATCGCGGTTTTCGCTGCCGCGCAGGGCAACCACGCCGAAACCTTCGCCGATCTCCACGCCCTTCACGGCGTTAATGCTCATCAACGCATGGGCGATATCGGCATCAAGGCGATCGAACACCGGCTCGCCAAGGCCCGGCGGCACGTGGTCTGCCACCACGGTCACCTTCGCGCCGATGGAGTCACCCGCTTTTTTCAGGCTGCGCATCAGCTCGTCCAGCGCCTCGATTTTATCCGGATCCGGGCAGAAGAACGGGTTCTGCTCTACCTGCTCCCAGTCTTTTATCTCAAGCGGAATGTCGCCCATCTGAGTGAGGCAGCCGCGAATCACCACGCCGAACGTCTGGGCCAGATACTTTTTGGCAATCGCCCCGGCCGCCACGCGCATGGCGGTTTCACGCGCCGATGAGCGCCCGCCGCCGCGGTAGTCGCGCTGGCCATATTTCTGTTCGTAGGTGTAGTCGGCGTGCCCGGGTCGGAACACATCCTTAATGGCGCTGTAGTCCTGGGAGCGCTGATCGGTGTTTTCAATCAGCAGGCCGATACTGGTGCCGGTGGTGACGCCTTCGAAGACGCCGGACAGGATTTTCACCTGGTCGGGTTCGCGACGCTGGGTGGTGTAGCGCGAGGTACCCGGGCGGCGGCGGTCGAGATCGTGCTGCAGATCCGCTTCGGTCAGCGGAATGCCCGGCGGTACGCCATCCACGATGCAGCCCAGCGCCAGACCGTGCGACTCACCGAAGGTGGTCACCCGGAAGAATTGTCCAATACTGTTTCCTGCCATCACGGCCCCGTTGTCGTTGTTGTGTTTTCAAGGAGTAGTGAAGCGGGCCGCGGCCCGCCGGAGTTCTTATTTTAATCTTTGTAGATGCTGAAGTGCTCGCGCGCGGCGATGAGCTGGTCGCGGGTCAGCATAAACACGCCGTCACCGCCGTTATCGAACTCAAGCCAGGTGAACGGCACGTCAGGATACTGCTCCATCATGTGTACCATGCTGTTCCCCACTTCGCACACCAGAATACCGTTTTCGGTCAGGTAGTCCGGGGCACAGGCGAGGATGCGGCGCGCCAGCTTGAGGCCGTCGCTGCCGGCGGCAAGGCCCAGCTCCGGCTCGTGGCGGTACTCGCCCGGCAGGTCGGACATATCGTCCGCGTCCACATACGGCGGGTTGGTGACGATGATGTCGTACTGCACTTTCGGCAGATCCCGGAACAGGTCAGAACGGATCGGCGTGACGTGATTCAGCAGGCCGTGCTCTTCGATATTGTGCTCGGTGACCGCCAGCGCGTCGCTGGAGATGTCCACCGCGTCCACTTCGGCTTCCGGAAAGGCATAGGCGCAGGCAATGGCGATGCAGCCACTGCCGGTACACATGTCCAGAATGTGCTGCGGCGCATGGTCGATAAGCCCCGCGAAGTGGTTGTTGATAAGCTCACCAATCGGCGAACGCGGCACCAGCACGCGCTCGTCAACGTAGAATTCGTGACCGCAGAACCAGGCTTTGTTGGTGAGATAGGCCACCGGAATGCGTTCGTTGACGCGGCGAATCACGCGCTCAACGATGCGGTGCCGTTCGCTGGAGGTCAGGCGCGCGTTGCGCATCTCCTCAGGGATATCCAGCGGCAGCCAGAGCGTAGGCAGCACCAGCTGGACCGCCTCATCCCACGGGTTATCGGTGCCATGGCCATACCAGATACCGGCAGCGCTAAAACGGCTCACCGCCCAGCGCAGCATATCCTGAATGGTGTGCAGCTCATTGACTGCTTCATCGACGAAAATTTTATCCACTGGCCCTCCCCAGGCACGCTCCGCTTTTACTCGGCGGGTAGTTTGCCATGAAGGCCGCGATAAATCAGCACTGGCGGTGGCGTACGGCGGTGAAAAGGCGCGTTTTATTTAGCGCCGACGGCATCGTCAGGTAAACTGCCGGCATGAGCCTGACAGGAAAATGCAAAAATGAAGAAAAAACCATCGCTGAATGAGGAGGATCAGGCGCTGTTCCGTGAGCTGATGCGCGGCACAAGGAAGATCACCCACGATACCATCGTGCATCGCCCTGCCCGTAAAAAGGCCTCAGAGGTGCCGGAAAAAAGGCTGATTCAGGAGCAGGCCGACGCCAGCCACTACTTCTCAGACGAGTTTCAGCCGCTGCTCAACAGCGACGGGCCGACGCGCTACGTGCGGGACGGGGTAAGCCACTTTGAGCTGAAAAAACTGCGCCGGGGCGACTACTCTCCCGAGCTGTTTTTGGATCTGCACGGGCTGACGCAGATGCAGGCCAAGCAGGAGCTGGGCGCGCTAATTGCCGCCTGCCGCCGCGAGCATGTCTACTGCGCCTGCGTGATGCACGGTCACGGCAAACATATTCTGAAGCAGCAAACGCCGCTGTGGCTGGCCCAGCATCCGCACGTGATGGCGTTTCATCAGGCGCCGAAAGAGTACGGCGGTGATGCCGCTGTGCTGGTGCTGATTGAAGTCGAGGAGTGGCAGCCGCCTGAATTGCCGTGATGACGGTAACGCGGCGTTACGCGAGGGTCCGCACCAGCTGAACACGCCTCGCCAGAAACGAAAAGAGCCGCATCAGCGGCTCTTGTTAGCAGGGTTGGGCTACGCGGTTAGATCGCTTTCGCCATTTTCAAATTGCAGGGACTCATCTGCCAGTTAAAGACCCCGGCCTGGCTGTGCGCGTCCAGCGTCACATTGGCGATGGCCGACGTGGTAAACATCGGCGGCGTTTCGCCAGGGCAGAGTTCAGAAACCAGATAGCCGACCAGCGGCAGGTGGGAGATCACCAGCGCGGACTTCACGCCTTCATCTGCCAGCATGTGCAGGTAAGCGCCTACCTGGCTTACATCGCCGCAGGGGGTCAGCTCAGGCAGAACGTCGACTTTCGTCGGCAGGTTCATCACCTCGCTTACCACGCCCAGCGTCTGTTCAGCACGCAGGAAAGGGCTCACCAGAACACGGTCGATATCCACTTTCTGACCTTTTAACCAGGTCGCCATCTGTCGGGACTCGTCGCAGCCACAGTGAGTGAGAGGACGAACCGCATCGCTTGCAGCATCGAGTGCCGCGTCGCCATGACGCATAATAAAAACTTGCATATTGCACCGCTTTTGTTGACCAGAATCGCCGCGCGTTCGCGCACAAAGGGACATTTTTTGTGCGGGAAATTCGGCGGTCGGGCATTGTGCCTTATCCGTACATCAAATGGAACGCTGTTTTTTACCTTAATGCTGTAAGTATAGTCAATTGCCGTTTATTAATTGACCACCCAGCCGAACCCTTCTCAATACCGGAACACCCTTTGTCAGACCGTCTGCGGTTCGTTCGAACCCGCCTGCGGCCAGAATGTCTGCTGCTCCAGGGCCATGCGCAACAATGCCTCGCAGGGTGTAAATCGCTCACCGTGCGTGGTTGCCAGACGTTGCAGAATGGCGACAACTTCACCCGCGCCGAGACTATCCATATAGCGGAACGGGCCGCCCAGGAACGGCGGAAAACCAATACCAAATACCGCGCCGATATCGCCATCGCGCGCTGAGCGGATAACGCCCTCGTCATAGCAGCGTGCCGCTTCATTAAGCATCATCATCACGCAGCGCTGCGCAATCGCTTCAGGCGCAAGGTGCTGCCCCGGCGTGACGCCGATTAAAGGATATATCGCAGGGTCGACCTGCTTCTTGCTTGTACGCCCTTTCGCCGGGTAAAGATAGAAGCCACGGCCATTTTTTCGACCTTTGCGATCGTCCTTAAGGATGGCCGCCACCGCCCCTTCCGGCGCGCTGAATCGGTTCCCGTACGCCTGTTCCAGCACCGGAATAATCTTTGTGCCGACGTCGATACCCACTTCATCCAGCAGCTGAATCGGCCCCACCGGGAAACCAAACCGCAGCAGCGCCTGGTCGATGGCCTCAATACGCTCGCCTTCCATCAGGCAGCGCATGGCTTCGTTAATATAGGGCGCGAGAATACGGTTGACGTAGAAGCCCGGCACGTCGCTCACCACAATCGGTGTTTTGCCCTGCTTCTTCGCCAGCGCGACGGTGGTCGCCACGGTTTCCGGGGTGGTGCCCGCATGTGGAATCACCTCCACCAGCGGCATTTTGTCCACCGGGCTGAAGTAGTGTAATCCCACTACCTGCCCAGGGCGTAGTGCCCCGGCGGCGATATCTGCGATAGGCAATGACGAGGTATTTGAGGCGAAAATCGTGTGCGCTCCGGCGTGCTGCTCCACCTCGGCAACCATCTGCTGCTTGAGGGCCAGATCCTCAAACACCGCTTCGATCACCACGTCGCGCTGCCGGAATCCGCTGTAGTCGGTAGTGCCGGAGATGCGCGCCATATCGCGGGCCCGCTCCTGCGCCGTGATATGGCGGCGGCGCACTTTTTTATCCAGCAGATCCCAGCTGTATTTCAGGGCGTGATTGATGCCTTTTGTGTTGATGTCCTTGATGCGCACCGGTAGGCCGCCTTTCACCGCGGTAACGTAGGCGATGCCGCCACCCATCAACCCACCGCCGAGGATACCGATCTCGCGCAGCGCACCGGGGGACGCGCTACTGCCGTGCTCTTTCTTAAGCTCGGTGGTGGCGAAGAAAATACCGCGCAGCGCAGCCGACTGCGGCGTCATCGCCAGCTCGCCGAACGCCTGCGCCTCGGCCGCCAGGCCGCTCTGCATGCCCTGGGTCAGCCCAATGCGTACCACATCCAGAATGCGGGTGGCCGCCGGATAGTTGCCCTGGGTTTTCGCCAGGGTGCGTTTTTCGACGGTGTTAAACAGCAGGGTGCGCCCCAGCGGCCCGGCCAGCACGCGCTCGCGCATCGGCAAACGGCGCGCGGTGCTGCGCCCCTTCTTCGCCAGCGCCACGGCGGTGTCGAGCAAAATCGACTGCGGCACCACATCATCCACCAGCCCCGCTTTCAGCGCCTGACGCGGACGCAGGCTTTTCGCGGTGAGCATCATCTCCAGCGCGGTGCTGACCCCGACAAGTCGTGGCAGGCGCTGCGTGCCCCCCGAACCGGGCAGCAGCCCGAGCTGCACTTCAGGCAGGCCGAGCTGGGTACGCCGGTCGTCTGTGCAGACCCGGCGGTGACAGGCCAGCGCCAGCTCCAGCCCGCCGCCAAGGCAGGGGCCGTGAATCGCGGCAACCACCGGAATTGTAAGAGCGCGGATATCACCCATGATCTGCTGCCCCTGACGCGCCAGCGCTTCGGCTTCCTGCGCGCTGCGGCATCCGGCGATCATATTGATGTCGGCCCCGGCGATAAAGTTGTCGGGCTTGCCGGAGATAAACACCACGCCCTCCAGCTGCTTATGCGCCAGTATCTGTTTCAGAATGGCGCGCACCTCGGTGGCAAACGCCGCCTTGAGGGTGTTCATCTTCTCCCCCGGCACATCAATGGTCACCACGGCGATGTTGTCCGAACGAATCGTCAGAGAGAATGCGGTTAACTGTTCCATTATTCAGCCTCCAGAACCATCGCCGCACCCAGCCCACCCGCCGCACAGGCGGTAACCAGCCCGAAGCCGCCGCCGCGGCGTTTTAGCTCGTGCAGCGTCTGGGTAATCATGCGCGCGCCGGTCGCGGCAAACGGGTGTCCATAGGCGATAGAGCCGCCGGAGACGTTAAAGATGCTGTCATCCACCTCGCCCGTCGCCTGCGCGCGGCCCAACACCTCGCGGGCGAAGCGATCGCTGGCGAGCATCTTCAGGTTCGATAGCGTTTGTGCCGCAAAGGCTTCGTGCATATCGAACAGCGTAAGATCGGCGAGCGTCAATCCGGCGCGATCCAGCGCCAGCGGCGTCGCCCAGGCCGGCCCGAGCAGCATGTCCTGCCAGACGTCAACGGCGGTAAAGGCGTAGCTGCGCAGATAGCCAAGCGGAACCAGACCCAGCTCGCGGGCGCGGGATTCGGTCATCAGTATCACCGCGGCGGCACCGTCGGTGAGAGGCGTGCTGTTGGCCGCTGTCACCGTGCCGTGCTTGCGGTCAAACGCCGGGCGCAGCTTTGCATAATCCGCGAGGCTCGCAGATTCACGAATGTTGTTGTCCTGACTAAGGGGGTCGCGGTACGGCGGAACGTAAGTGGTCATCACTTCCTGGGCCAGTTTCCCCTCGCGCCATGCCTGAGCCGCCAGCTGGTGCGAGCGATGCGCCAGCGCATCCTGGGCTTCCCGGCTGATGCCGTGGCTTTTCGCCATCTGCTCGGCGGTATCGCCCATGCGCAGGCCGGTGGAGTACTCCGCGACCGCCGGCGGGACCGGAAGCAGATCTTTCAGACGCAGGCGCGAGAACAGCTTCAGGCGCTGCCCCATCGAACGTGCTTTGTTGGCGTCCACCAGGGTGCGCGCCAGGGTTTTGCTGACGCCAATAGGCAGTACCGAGGAGGAGTCCGCCCCGCCGGCAATCCCGGCGCGAATGGTTCCGGCCATCAGGCTTTCCGCCACGTTAGCTACCGCCTGGAAACTGGTGGCGCAGGCGCGGCTCACGCTGTAGGCGTCGGTATGCACGTTCATGCCGGTGCCGAGCACGATTTCCCGCGCAATATTGGGCGCTTCAGGCATCTGCACCACCTGGCCGAACACCAGTTGCTCAATGACCTCCGGCGGGATTTCGCTGCGGGCCAGCAGCTCGCCGACCACCATTTTGCCGAGATCGACGGCGGGAACGCCGTGAAATGCCGTCGCCTGACGGGCGAAAGGCGTGCGTAAACCACTGACGATGGCAATGCGACCACCCTCGCGGGCAACCAGCGGTAATGCCTGACTCATAACGCTCCCCTGTGAAATTTTTTTAATGTAAAAAAGTGGTCTGACCTGATAACAGTTTTAACCAGAAGTTTACATCCAGCCAACCGGGGAAGCAGAAAAGTGAGAGGGATGACACAGTTGCGCCCCGGTAAACGGGGCGCGGAGGGATTAACGCAGGCCGAGCTGGAAGATCATGGTCTCCGCCTGGCAGGCGAAGATGAAATCGATGTCCAGGCGCACGCCGCCGTTTTCGTCGGTGTAGCGCGGAACGATCTGGCACGGCTCGGACTCAACGTCACGCGCCTTCGCGGTCAGCGCGGCCAGCGTCTCGTCGGCTTCAGCGCGGGTAGCAAATACGCGGCTGTAAGAGGCGGTGCAATCGGTGTTATCCATGATGGTACCGACATCGATACAGCAGCAGACCGGAGTTTCATCAGCACTGTTTTTGCTCATCGTGATTTCCTCTGAAGTGGGCACCGGAGTGCATAAACAAACTGCGATCTATTTTACGCCCGGCCCGAAACAGGCTCCAGTCGAGAATGCCCGTATCGCTTTCAAGTGACAGATATCACAATTAAAAATGATCTAACGCAAAAATCGCGTTGGGGTATGAAACAAAGCGGCGGCAATTTTGCCAGACAGATCCCGTTTATAAGATCATACTTGCAAAAACTTATAAACATACTTGCAACATCCTATCTGGTCAGACCTATACTCTCGCCACTGGTCTGATTTCTCAGCAGTACCTCAGACCCTACACTCTCGCGCTCCTGTTACGTCACGTAACATACTTACATAAAAATAATGTATGAGGTCATGGTCATGAGCCAGAAAACCCGGTTTGTGAAATCTGTACTCGCAGTCGCAGTGGCAATCGTTTCGACTAACGTCTGGTCAGCAGGTTTCCAGCTGAACGAATTTTCTTCCTCGGGCCTTGGCCGTGCCTATTCCGGGGAAGGCGCCATTGCAGATGACGCCGGCAACGTAAGCCGCAACCCCGCGCTAATTACGATGTTCGACCGCCCGACGTTCTCCGGCGGCGCGATCTTCGTTGATCCGGACGTTGATATTTCCGGTACCTCGCCAACCGGCGCCAGCCTGGGTGCCGATAACATTGCGCCAACCGCCTGGGTGCCGAATCTCCATTTCGTGGCGCCTATCAACGAACAGTTTGGTTGGGGCGCCTCCGTGACCTCCAACTACGGTCTGGCGACCGAGTTCAACAACAACTACGCCGGCGGGTCGATGGCGGGTAAAACCGACCTCGAAACCCTTAATCTTAACCTGAGCGGTGCCTACCGTCTGAACAACAGCTGGAGCTTCGGCCTCGGTTTCGATGCGGTATACGCCCGGGCGAAGATCGAGCGTTACGCAGGCGATCTGCCGCAGATTATCGCCGGTGGCGTTCCGGCCCTGGTGCAGTCCGGCCAGTTAACGCCTGCGCAGGCGGCTGGCGTGGGTCAGGCCGCAGGTGGCATCGGTGGCGACACCCAGATTGCGCGCCTCAAGGGCGACGAGTGGGGCTTCGGCTGGAACGCGGGTATCCTGTATGAAATCGACAAAGATAACCGCTACGGCTTTACCTATCGCTCAGAAGTGAAAGTAGACTTCGACGGCGACTATAGAAGCTCGCTGCCTGCCGCGATCAACCCTATCAACGCTGCCGCTGGTTTAGGCCTGCCATACGGCACCAACGGCAACACCGTCGATGGCTCCCTGACGCTCAACCTGCCTGAAATGTGGGAAATCTCCGGTTATAACCGCGTAGACCCGCAGTGGGCGGTGCACTACAGCCTGACCTACACCAGCTGGAGCCAGTTCCAGGAGCTGAAGGCCAAAGGCAGCGGCAACCAGACCCTGTTCTATAAAGAAGAAGGTTTCCGCGACGCGTACCGTATCGCGCTGGGTACCACCTACTATATGGATAAGAACTGGACCTTCCGCGGCGGCATCGCGTTTGATGACAGCCCGGTTCCGGCAGATAAACGTTCCATCTCTATTCCGGATCAGGACCGTCTGTGGCTGAGCGCCGGTACCACCTATGCGTTTAACGACAATGCGTCGGTGGACGTGGGCGTCTCCTACATG
The DNA here is from genome assembly GCF_000463155.2 of Siccibacter turicensis LMG 23730. Classification (GTDB taxonomy): domain Bacteria; phylum Pseudomonadota; class Gammaproteobacteria; order Enterobacterales; family Enterobacteriaceae; genus Siccibacter; species Siccibacter turicensis. The sequence continues at coordinate 302,276 of NZ_AWFZ01000030.1, forward strand.
CACGGCCAGAAAGTGACCATCGAAGAAGGCCCTTACACCTTCAAATCTGAAGGTAAAGCCTGGCTGTACGGTGCAAACTTTAACTACGCGTTCTGATAAGCGCGCAGCATAAAAAAAGGTGAGCTTCGGCTCACCTTTTTTATTGGCTGACTATCCGGGGCGCCGCCCGCGGTTACTCTGAATCGATATCTTTTAAGTCGCCTTCGATCGCCTGCGCGTTCGGGTTCTCGTTCGGCTGGAGCTTACCGCCGCTGGCGATAAAGTCGTGGCGCTGGAAATAGGCTTCACGCACCAGAATATACGGGTCGGAGGACTGACGCAGCAGACCGTCGGAGTCCAGCAGCTGGGCGCGGGTTTCCAGCCCCTCTACCGTCCATTTGCCCACCGACAGTGGCCAGGTCAACCAGGAGAGCACCGGATAGAGCGTATCCGCCATATCGCCGCCATCTTCACGCAGGGTAAAGCTGCCGTAGAACGGAAGCTGCACGTAAGGGCCGTAACCGACGCCGTAGTGGCCGAGGGTGCTGCCGAAGCGGTGCGGCTCAACGCGCTGCAGTTTCGGGTTCGCCATGCCTGCGACATCAATGAAGCCGCCCATCCCCAACAAGGTGTTCAGGAAGAAACGGGTGAAGTGCACCATCCCCTGATACGGGTCGCCGCGCAGGAAGTAGTTGACCATGGAGGCCGGCTCTTCGAGGTTGCTGGTGAAGTTGCTCAGGCCGTTGCGCGCCGGCTGCGGCACGTAGTCGCGCCAGGCGACGGCGACAGGACGCACCACGTATGGATCAAGCACATCGTAGTTGAAGCTGTACATCGTGCGGTTGAACCCTTCGAGGGGGTCTGAACGTCCCTGGTTATCCGGCGAGCTGGCACAGCCGATAAGCAGCGTGCTGGCAAGCGCAAGCCCGGTCAGGCGAAATTTCATAGCGGTCTCCCTGTAAATGATAACTATCGCTTCAGGCCAGAGAGCGTCGGCTCTTGCCTGACAGACCAGGCGGGCGCGTGGGCGCGAAAGAGATGAATGCGCGTAAGCGATAGCGGATATAACCCGGAGGCGTTGTTATTAGCACCATTGACACTGCGTGCCGTCCGCGGCGTATAACCCCGGCTATCTGATTCATGAGCAAGGTTTTTCCGCCGCTGGCGTGACGTGATTTTAACAGCCAGTTCACGATTGTCTATCCCGGTTTCGGCTCTCGGGCCTGGGGAAAACAGCACGTCCGCGGCGTTCGCTTTGCCTGAGGGCGATTATCGGCCCTGTTGCGAACTCTATTGAGCATAGCCGCAGTTTGTTGCAATGCCGCACCACCCGGCGCACGACAACAAGAAAATTGTCTGAATTGCCCCGCAAATCCGCGCCTTATGGCCGCGACGCGCTACGCTTATTTCGGAGCAATTCGCAAACCGGGGAACAGCATGGACAAACTCACAGAAGATAAAATCGATAATTCCAGCGACGAACTGGAAGTAGAGAGTCAGGAAAAAGAGAGCGGGGAAGAGATTGAAGTGGATGAGGAGCGTCTCCCCTCGCGGGCGATGGCCATCCACGAGCATATTCGTCAGGACGGCGAAAAAGAGATGGAGCGCGACGCCATGGCGCTGCTCTGGTCTGCCATTGCCGCCGGGCTGTCGATGGGCGCATCGCTGCTGGCAAAGGGGCTGTTTCACGTCAACCTCGAAGGGGTGCCGGGCAGCTTTCTGATTGAGAACCTCGGTTACACCTTCGGGTTTATCATCGTCATCATGGCACGTCAGCAGCTGTTTACCGAAAACACCGTGACCGCGGTACTGCCGGTAATGCAGAACCCGACCGGGGCCAACATGCTGCTGCTGGGACGGCTATGGGGCGTGGTGCTGCTGGGTAACCTGATTGGTACCGCTATCGCCGCCTGGGCATTCGAGTACATGCCCATCTTCGACGAACCCACCCGTGACGCGTTTGTGAAGATCGGTATGGACGTGATGGAAAACACACCGCTGGAGATGTTCGCCAACGCCATCATCTCCGGGTGGATTATCGCCACCATGGTGTGGATGTTCCCTTCCGCCGGTGCGGCGAAAATCTGGGTAATCATTCTGATGACCTGGCTTATTGCCCTGGCCGACACCACCCACATCGTAGTGGGTGCGGTGGAGATCTTCTATCTGGTGTTTAACGGCAATCTGCACTGGAGCGAGTTTATCTGGCCGTTCGCCCTGCCGACGCTGGCTGGTAACATCTGCGGCGGTACCTTTATTTTCGCTCTGCTGAGCCATGCGCAGATCCGCAACGACATGATCAACGCGCGTAAGGCCGAGGCAAAAGCGAAGGAGAAAGAGGCGCGCAAACGCCGCGAGCAGGCCGGGAGCGGCGAATAAATAATTGCCCATTCTGGCGATGCTTTGAGCAAACGGGCCGCGTTGCGCTTAACGCGTAGTGAAAAAAAGGTATACTAGCGGCCGCGTTGTCCCCTTAGTTAAATGGATATAACGAGCCCCTCCTAAGGGCTAGTTGCAGGTTCGATTCCTGCAGGGGACACATATCAGCACCCTTCCCTATAGTTATCTTTTCCCTCTCTTCCTCATCTCTCCGACACGCAGCCCAGCCTCGTCCGGAATCCCCCGAATTCGCCCGCTCAATACTGAAACGCCGCCAAAGCGCGTTATAGTTACCGTTAAACGAGACAGCGGCAGGAAGCGAGAAATGATTGTAAACAGTCGGGTTTATCGGCCTGGACAGGCGGCGCGGACCATTGATATCGATGACATCAGCGACGCGGTACAGGAGCCGGATGCCTTTATCTGGCTGGGGCTATGGCAGCCCGATGAGCCCTTTATGCAGAAGATTCAGCAGGAGTTCGGCCTGCATGAGCTGGCGATTGAGGATGCCCTCACCGCCCACCAGCGTCCAAAAATCGAGCAGTACGGCGAATCAACCTTTATCGTGGTGAAAACCGCGTGGATGGATGACAACAACAATATCGAATTCGGCGAAACCCACCTGTTTGTCGGGAAAAACTTCCTGATCAGCGTCCGGCACGGTGCGTCGGAGAGCTACGCCCCTATTCGTACCCGCGCCGAAGAGCGCCCGGAGATGCTGGAGCACGGCGCGGGGTACGCGCTCTACTGCCTGCTCGACTTCATCGTCGATAACTATCTGGAGATCACCGCCTCGCTGTCTATCCGCATCAACGAACTGGAGGGCAATATGTTCTGCAGCGAGTTCGATCGGAATGAAGTGCAGAACGTCTATACCCTACGGCGCCATCTACTGTCGCTGCGCAATGCCGCCCTGCCGGTGGATGAGATCTGTAATCAGCTGATCCGGCTGCACGAGGACATTATCCCGAAAGCGCTGCGCCCTTACCTGCGCGACGTGCAGGACCACGCCCACCATGTGGTGATGGACACCGAAGACATGCGCGAGATGCTGACCAGCGCGATGCACGTCAACCTGGCGCTGGTGACGGTGCAGCAAAACGAAGTGGTGAAAAAGCTGGCGGGCTGGGGGGCGATCCTGGTCGTGCCGACGGTGGTGTTCAGCATGTACGGCATGAACTTCGAGAATATGCCGGAGCTGAACTCCGCATATGGCTATCCATTGGCAATCGGCGGGACGTTCGCGGTGTGCTGGCTGCTGTACTGGAAGCTCAAACGCTCGGGCTGGCTGTAATCACTTTGCGCGCGTTTTCATGCACTTAACCATCACGATATAGCCACGCTAAGTCCCTTATTTCTGGCGCTATTTACGCCCGGTGCGTTACCACATCGGGTGAAAAAATATTTTTGATTGTCCCGCCCCGCCGCCGCTTGTTAACCCCAAAATAAAGGATTACATTAGCGTCCGCAGGCGGGTTCGTTCGCCGCAGAATGTCGGCGAAGCGGCCGGTCGTGATGGGGGATTTATCCCAAATTTTCTCGACGGCGGTTTTGCCTCTCTATACTGGTTCCTTGCGTGACTAATTTATGCATGCTTATGCATGCGGAGCGATGTAACGTGAAATATTTCTTTATGGGCGTATCGGTGATCGTTCTGCTTTGGGCCGGTACTTTCGCCCTGATGATCTGAGCACCCCATTAAAAAAGGAGCCTGTCGGCTCCTTTCTTCATTATTACGCTGTACCTTCCGGCTGCCCGCCGCTCTCTTTCGTCAGTAATCCATCCGCGCGAAACATCGCTTTGATGCCTCTTATCGCCTGGCGTATACGGTCCCGGTTCTCAATCAGCGCAAAGCGCACGTGGGTATCTCCGTAGTCGCCAAAACCGATGCCCGGCGACACGCACACCTTTGCATCCTGAAGCAGCTTCTTGGCAAACTCCAGCGAACCCATAGCGGCATAGGCCTCGGGGATTTTCGCCCACACGTACATGGAGGCTTTCGGGCACTCCACCATCCAGCCCGCTTCATGCAGCCCTTTCACCAGCACGTCGCGGCGGCGTTTGTACTGCTCGGCGATATCGCGCACGCACTGCTGGTCGCCTTCCAGCGCGGCGATGGCCGCAACCTGTAACGGCGTGAAGGTGCCGTAATCGTGATAGCTCTTGATTCGCGCCAGGGCGCTGACCAGCTGCTGGTTGCCCACCATAAAGCCGATGCGCCAACCCGCCATGTTGTAGCTTTTCGACAGGGTAAAGAACTCTACCGCCACGTCACGCGCGCCGGGGACTTCCATGATCGACGGCGCTTTCCAGCCGTCGTAGACGATATCGGCGTAGGCCAGGTCATGCACCACCAGCACGTCGTAGCGTTTGGCGAGGGCCACCACTTTTTCGAAGAACTCCAGCTCCACGCACTGCGAGGTCGGATTAGACGGGAAACCGAGGATCATCATTTTCGGCTTCGGGTAGCTCTCGCGGATTGCCCGCTCCAGCTCGTTAAAGAAATCGACCCCTTCCACCAGCGGTACGGAACGGACCTGGGCGCCGGCAATCACGGCACCGTAAATGTGGATCGGGTAGCTTGGGTTCGGCACCAGCACGGTGTCGCCGTGGTCGAGCGTGGCGAGCATCAGGTGCGCCAGCCCCTCTTTCGAGCCGATGGTAACAATCGCTTCGCTTTCCGGGTCGATATCCACCTGATAGCGGTCTTTGTACCAGCGCGAAATGGCGCGGCGCAGGCGGGGAATGCCGCGCGAGGTGGAGTAGCCGTGGGTATCGGGGCGCTGCGCTACGGTGCAGAGCTTTTCGACGATGTGCGGCGGCGTCGCGCCGTCAGGGTTACCCATGCTGAAATCGATAATATCTTCGCCGCGCCGACGCGCCGCCATTTTCAGTTCAGAGGTGATATTAAAAACATAGGGGGGAAGACGATCGATACGCGAAAAACGACGGATGTGACTGGAGTCAGCCATGATTTCCTCTCAGATTACGTAAGCGCCCGGACCGTCCGAGCGACGTGACCACTGACGTGGCCTGTAGAGAAAATAGCCTGAAAAATTTTCTGCTGTCGAGAGGAAAACAGAAATATTTTTCACTGAGGTTAAAAGGGGAACGCTTTTTCCGGGAAAATAATAAGCGGAAATTTGCGCTGTTTGCCTGCAACCGCGGGCTAACATTCCCGCTACCCGAGGTCATGACACAGGCCGCTGAAGACCTGGCGTCGTCGCCGGGAGATGTTACAGCCTGCAAAACCCCTTTTTAAAAAAAGGTTTTCCGGGTTAGGCCTGCACGCCCGATGCCGGGAACCAACATGCGCAGCGCTGGTCATTCCCGGCCAGGTTTTCTATCATGCCTCTTTCGCCGTCTGCTCTGGATACCCCGTGCACGAAATTTTTGACATGCTGCTGGCCGTGTTCGACCGCGCCGCGCTGATGCTTATCTGCCTGTTTTTCCTGATCCGTATTCGCCTGTTCCGCGAGCTGCTGCATAAAAATGCGCATACGCCGAAGGAGCTGTTGGCCGTCACCGCCATCTTCTCGATGTTCGCACTGTTCAGCACCTGGTCCGGGGTCCACGTCGAAGGCTCGCTGGTGAACGTGCGTATCATCGCGGTGATGGCGGGCGGCATTCTGTTTGGCCCCTGGGTCGGGGCGATTACCGGGGTTATTGCCGGGGTGCATCGCTACCTGATTGATATCGGCGGCATTACCTCGATTCCCTGCCTGATTACCAGCATCACCGCCGGTTTCATCGCCGGGTGGATCCACGTCAAAGTGCCTAAAGCGCAGCGCTGGCGCGCCGGGATCCTCGGCGGGATGCTGTGCGAAACCCTGACCATGATCCTGGTGGTGGCCTGGGCACCGTCCGTGTCGCTGGGGCTGGATATCGTGTCGAAAATCGGCATTCCGATGATCCTCGGCACCGTGTCGATCGGTTTTATCGTGCTGCTGGTGCAGAGCGTCGAGGGCGAAAAAGAGGCAATCGCCGCGCGGCAGGCGAAACTGGCTCTCGACATCGCCAACAAAACCCTGCCGCTGTTCCGCAAAGTGAATACCGCGTCGCTGCGCCAGGTGTGCGACATCATCCGCCGCGATATTAACGCCGACGCCGTTGCCATCACCAATAACGAGCGGGTGCTGGCCTACGTGGGCGTTGGCGAAGCGAACTACCGGCAGGGCAACGACTCCCTGAGTCCCACCACCGTGCAGGCGATCCGCTACGGGAAAATCATCATCAAGAATAACGACGAGGCGCACCGCACGCCGGAGATCCACTCGATGATTGTGATCCCGCTGTGGGAAAAAGGGGAAGTCACCGGCACGCTGAAGATTTACTACTGCCATGCGCACCAGATCACCTCCTCGCTACAGGAGATGGCGGTGGGGCTGTCGCAGATTATCTCCACCCAGCTGGAGGTGTCGCGCGCCGAGCAGCTGCGCGAGATGGCAAACAAGGCGGAACTGCGGGCGCTGCAGAGCAAAATCAATCCGCATTTCCTGTTTAACGCCCTGAACGCAATCTCCTCTTCAATACGCCTGAATCCGGACACCGCGCGCCAGCTGATTTACAACCTGTCGCGCTACCTGCGCTACAACATCGAGCTAAAAGATGACGAGCAGATCGACATCAAGCGCGAGCTGTACCAGATCAAAGACTACATCGCTATCGAGCAGGCGCGCTTCGGCGATAAGCTGACGGTGATCTATGACATCGATGAAGAGGTAAGTTGCCTGGTGCCGAGCCTGCTGATTCAGCCGCTGGTGGAGAACGCCATCGTGCACGGTATACAGCCGCGCAAGGGTAAAGGCGTGGTCACGATAAGCGTGGCCGAGGTGGGTAACCGGGTTCGGATTGCGGTGCGCGATACCGGACACGGCATCGACCCGCAGGTGATTGAGCGCGTGGAGGCCAACGAGATGCCGGGCAATAAAATTGGCCTGCTCAACGTGCATCACCGCGTCAAGCTGCTGTATGGCGAAGGGCTGCATATCCGTCGCCTGGAGCCGGGCACCGAGATAGCGTTTTACGTTCCGAATACCGCCCCACCGCAGCAGACGCCCGCCCCATGGCCCGAGGAGAGAGCATGAAAGTCATCATCGTCGAAGATGAAGTGCTGGCTCAGCAGGAGCTGAGCTGGCTGATTAAGACCCACAGCCAGATGGAGATCGTCGGGGTTTTTGAAGACGGGCTGGACGTGCTGAAATTTTTGCAGCACAACAAGGTGGACGCCATCTTCCTGGATATCAATATTCCCTCTCTCGACGGGGTGCTGCTGGCGCAAAACATCAGCCAGTTCGCGCATAAACCCTTCATCGTGTTTATCACCGCCTGGAAGGAACATGCGGTGGAAGCCTTCGAGCTGGAGGCGTTCGACTACATCCTCAAACCCTACCAGGAGTCGCGCATCATCACGATGCTGCAAAAGCTGGAGGCCGCGGCGCAACAGCAGCATCAGCCCCAGAGCGCCGCGCCGGTAAACCGTGAAAGCGCCACCATCAATTTGATCAAAGATGAGCGCATTATCGTTACCGATATCAACGACATCTACTACGCCGAAGCGCATGAGAAGATGACCTTCGTGTATACGCGTAAAGAAGCCTATGTGATGCCGATGAACATCACCGAGTTTTGCAGCCGGCTGCCCGAGGCGCACTTCTTCCGCTGCCACCGCTCGTACTGTGTGAACCTGAGTAAAATCCGCGAGATCGAACCCTGGTTCAACAACACCTATATTCTCCGCCTGCGCGACCTGGAGTTTCAGGTGCCGGTCAGCCGCAGCAAAGTGAAAGAGTTTCGCCAGCTGATGCGCCTGTAGCGCGCAATAAAAAAGGCGCCCGTCGGCGCCCTTTTTGTTTACGGCCTGGTGCTTACAGAATCTGCCCCAGCGTCTGACGCAGATGCGCGCCGGCGCCCAGCAGCCCCGGGTTCTCATGCACAATCAGATAGACCGGGATGTCCTGCACGTAGCTGCGGAAGCGCCCTTTGTCTTCGAACCCGCCGCGGAAACCCGACGAGGTAAAGAAGTCGAGGAAGCGCGGCACAATGCCACCCGCGATGTAGACGCCGCCAAAGGTGCCAAGGTTCAGCGCCAGGTTACCGCCGAAGCGTCCCATGATGACGCAGAACAGCGACAGCGCGCGGCGGCAGTCGATGCAGCTATCCGCCAGGGCGCGGGTGGTGATCTCTTTCGGCTGCAGGTTTTCCGGCAGGCGTCCGTCAGACTTAACGATCGCGCGGTAGAGGTTCACCAGCCCAGGGCCTGACAGCACGCGCTCGGCAGAAACGTGGCCCAGCTCGGCGCGCAGCTCTTCGAGGATAATGCCCTCTTCTTCGCTGTTCGGGGCGAAATCCACGTGGCCGCCCTCGCCCGGCAGGCTCACCCAGCGCTGAGCAACATGCACCAGATGCGCGACGCCCAGCCCAGTGCCGGCGCCGTAAACGGCAATCGGTTTGCCTTCGACAGGCTCCGTCCCGCCAAACTGGATCAGGTGATCGCGGTTCAGCATCGGGATGGCCATTGAGACGGCGGTGAAGTCGTTGATGATTTCGAGATGGTCAAAGCCAAGGTTGGCTTTCATTTCGGCAATGGAGAATGCCCAGGTGTGATTGGTCATCGCTACCCAGTCACCGGTGATGGGGCAGGCAATGGCGATACAGCCATCGGTCACCACCACGTTTTGCTCGGCGAGGTAAACGCGTACCACCGCTTCCAGAGACGGGTAATCCAGCCCGGACCAGGTCTTCTCGTGTGAAATTTCCCCGGTCGCGACATCACAAAGCGCCAGACGGGCGTTGGTCCCACCCACATCACCCACCAAAGCATATTTTGTCATTATTCAACTGCTCCGCTAAATTCAGAATAAGTCCCCGCCACACTGTAATTTCAAGGGGCGCGAACAACAATGACCATAGCATAAGGCCGCCGGTATTATTGAAGCAAATCACAGAAAGCCCCGGCTTTTCAGTCCTTTTACCCCACCTGACCATCAGGTCAGAGGCATCACGCGCCGGCAAGCGGAATCTTCTGCTTATCCACACCATCGGGATATGCCATGCTTTGAAAGCGCTACCACGCTTGCGCCGTTTCTGCCTGCGCCGGGATGTGATCCGATTCAAAGAAATCAGCGCTGAAACGCCACTGAAGGCCAGGAACGCGTAGGGTGTCGCTGGGTAAGAGGCAATGTAACCGCATACACTTATTGTTGATTGATGAGGGGCCGTCCGATGGGCTATCAGCCAGATGCATCACGTTATCAGAACATGGAATACCGCCGCTGCGGGCGCAGCGGCCTGAAGCTGCCCGCGATTTCTCTGGGGCTGTGGCACAACTTTGGCGATGCGACGCTGGTCGAGAACAGCCGCCAGCTGCTGCGCCGGGCGTTTGATCTTGGCATCACCCATTTCGATCTCGCCAATAACTACGGGCCACCGCCCGGCTCCGCCGAAAGCAACTTCGGTCGCATTCTGAAAGAGGATTTCAGCGGCTGGCGCGACGAGCTGATCCTCTCCACCAAAGCGGGCTACACCATGTGGGACGGCCCCTACGGCGACTGGGGTTCACGCAAGTATCTGATTTCCAGCCTCGACCAGAGCCTGAAGCGCATGGGCGTGGAGTACGTGGATATTTTCTACCACCACCGCCCGGATCCGGACACGCCGCTTGAAGAAACCATGCGGGCGCTGGACCATGTGGTACGCCAGGGGAAAGCGCTGTACGTGGGCCTGTCCAACTACCCCACCGCGCGCGCCGCCGAGGCCATCGACATCCTGAACCAGCTGGGTACGCCCTGCCTTATCCATCAGCCGAAATACTCTATGTTTGAGCGTTGGGTGGAAGAGAGCCTGCTCGACGTGTTGCAGGAGAAAGGCGTGGGCAGCATCGCCTTTTCGCCGCTGGCGGGCGGGCAGCTTACCGACCGCTATCTCAACGGTATTCCGCCCGACTCCCGTGCGGCGAGCGACAGCCGTTTTCTCAACCCGGAGCAGATTACCGACGAGAAGCTCGAGAAGGTGCGCAAGCTGAACGCTATCGCGGCGCAGCGCGGGCAGAAGCTGTCGCAGATGGCGCTGGCCTGGGTACTGCGCGACGACAAGGTGACCTCGGTGCTGATTGGCGCCAGCAAAACCGCGCAAATCGATGATGCGGTGGCAATGCTGCAACATCGCCAGTTCACGCCTGAGGAGTGCCAGGCGATAGACGCTATTCTCGGGTAGGCGGCTCATTTAGGATTAACCTTAAATTTGCCGTTATCGCCCCTGATTCAGAGTAAAAGCAATGCTCAGGGGCTTTACAGCTACGTACCATTCTTCTCATAAGGCCTCTGGGGCCACGATCGTGAGGAGAAAAAGTATGTTCAGGTCACTGATTCTTGCAGCAGCGCTTCTGGTCGCCACACCAATGGTTGCCAACGCGGGCGAAATCACCCTGTTGCCATCGATAAAATTACAAATTGGCGATCGCGACAACTACGGTAACTACTGGGACGGTGGCCGCTGGCGCGACCGGGATTACTGGCATCATAACTATGAATGGCGCAAAAACCGCTGGCATCGCCACGACAATGGCCTGCATCGCGGCTGGGACAAACGTAACGCCTACGAGCGCGGCTACCGTGAAGGCTGGCGCGACCGCGATGACCATCGCGGACCGGGACGACGCGGTCACGGGCATGGCCATCACCACTGATAACAAAAAAGGGAGCCGCGGCTCCCTTTTTTATTGGCTACGGCTACAGCCCCATCACGGTACCCACCAGCAGCCAGAGATTCAGCGCCACCACCAGCACCACAATCAGCCAGCCGGTGCGGCGCACCAGCGTAGTGTTCACCAGATCGCCCATCAGCGTTTTGTCGCTGGTAAAAATCAGCAGCGGGATCAGGGCCAATGCGATACCGAAGCTCAACAGCACCTGGCTCATCACCAGAATTCGGGTTGGATCGAGGCCCATCAGAATAACGATAAACGACGGCGCCATGGTGATTGACCGACGCACCCACAGCGGAATGTAGAAACGCACAAACCCCTGCATCACCACCTGCCCTGCCAGGGTTCCCACCACGGTAGAGGAGAGACCCGCGGCGACCAGACTTAACCCGAAGATGGTGGCGGCGGCATGGCTCAGCAGCGGCTCCAGCGTCAGGTAGGCTTCATCCAGATCCGCCACGCCGGTATGACCGCTAAAGTGGAACGCGGCGGCGGCGGTCGCCATCATCGCCAGGTTAACGAAGCCGGCAATGGTCATGGCAATCGCCACGTCCCATTTGGTGGCGCTGTAGCGCTCCTTGCGGTTGCCGTCGTGCTGGTTCTGGGTCAGGGAGGAGTGCAGGTAAATAACGTGCGGCATAATGGTCGCACCCAGCACCCCGGCGGCAAGGTAAACCGCTTCGGTGTTCGGCAGGCTTGGGATCAGCATCCCTTTACCCAACGGCGCCAGCGCCGGCTGAGAAAAGATCAGTTCAACGATATAGGCGGCGGCGACAAACAGCAGCAGGCCGCCAATCACCCGCTCCAGCGGTTTCTGACCGCGGCTTTGCAGCATCAGGATCAGGAAGGTGGCGATACCGGTCAGGATCGCGCCCTGCAACAGGGAAACGCCAAGGATCAGCTTGAAGCCGATAGCCGCACCGATAAATTCAGCCAGATCGGTCGCCATGGCGATGATCTCCGCCTGTATCCAGTAAAACCACACCACCGGGCGCGGATAGCGATCGCGGATCTGTTCGGCGAGGTTGGTGCCGGTGGCAATGCCCAGCTTGGCGGAGAGCACCTGAATCAGCATCGCCATCAGGTTTGCCCAGACCACTACCCACAGGAGCTGGTAGCCAAAGGCCGCCCCGGCCTGGATGTTGGTGGCGAAATTACCCGGATCGATATAGCCAATCGCGGCGATAAATGCCGGTCCCATCAGGGCAAGCCGCATTTTGCGCGCTGCACGCCCACTGCTTGAATCAACGCGACTGTTCGTCATGCTCTGCCTCAGAGATATAGCCTTTGCTATGTTTCATGCTATCAAAATGCGAATGATTATCAAGATCATTAATCGCGATTTTACGAATGGTTCTGATAGCCGGAAACATGGAAGGCAGGAGTATGAAAAGACGCCCGTTACCCACGGTACGTAATGAAAAGTGTAGCACAGCGATTTAACTTTTCACTTCTTTACTTAACATCGGCGAAATGTATGACAGATCACTATTTTTGAGTCACGTCACACGTCATTACTATAGTGTGCATTTGATCTCGTTTTATTCATCCTTGTTGCATAGAATGTGCACCGAAACTTAACCTGCCTCATATTCGGAGCACACATGTCCCGCGTTCTGCATTTTATTCTGGCGCTCGCCGTTGTTGCGCTGCTTGCCTTGCTGGTCAGCACTGACCGCAAGAAAATTCGTATACCTTATATTGGCCTGCTGTTAGTCATTGAAGTTCTGCTCGCGTGGTTCTTCCTTAACTCTAACGTCGGTCTGGGCTTTGTAAAAGGCTTCGCCGATATGTTCGAGAAACTGTTAGGTTTCGCGAACGAAGGGACGAACTTTGTGTTTGGCAATATGAACGACCAGGGACTGGCATTCTTCTTCCTGAAAGTACTCTGCCCCATCGTGTTCATTTCAGCGTTGATTGGTATTTTGCAGCATATTCGCGTGCTGCCAATTGTTATCCGGGCTATCGGTACGGTTCTCTCTAAAGTGAACGGTATGGGTAAACTGGAATCCTTCAACGCGGTAAGCTCACTGATTCTGGGACAGTCAGAAAACTTCATCGCCTATAAAGACATTCTCGGCAAAATGTCGCGCAACCGCATGTACACCATGGCGGCTACCGCGATGTCTACCGTGTCGATGTCCATCGTCGGCGCATACATGACCATGCTGAAGCCGCAATATGTGGTGGCGGCGCTGATCCTGAACATGTTCAGCACCTTCATCGTGCTCTCCATTATCAACCCGTACCGCGTTGAAAATGAAGAAGACCTGCAGATGGCTAACCTGCATGAAGGTCAGAGCTTCTTTGAAATGCTCGGCGAATACATTCTGGCCGGTTTTAAAGTGGCCATTATCGTTGCCGCGATGCTGATTGGTTTTATCGCCCTCATCTCCGGCCTGAACGCGCTGTTCGCCGCGGTGCTGGGTATCTCCTTCCAGGGTATCCTCGGGTATATCTTCTATCCGGTTGCCTGGGTGATGGGTGTGCCGGCGCACGAAGCGCTGCAGGTTGGCAGCATCATGGCAACCAAACTGGTCTCTAACGAATTCGTTGCGATGATGGATCTGCAGAAGATTGCCGGTACGCTGACGCCGCGTGCGGAAGGCATTCTCTCCGTGTTCCTGGTTTCCTTCGCTAACTTCTCGTCCATCGGGATTATTGCAGGCGCGATTAAAGGCCTGAACGAAGAACAGGGCAACGTGGTATCACGCTTTGGTCTGAAGCTGGTTTACGGCTCTACGCTGGTGAGCGTGCTCTCCGCGTCAATTGCCGCGCTGGTACTCTAAGTTTCGCCAGATAAAAAACCGGAGCCTCGGCTCCGGTTTTTTTATGGGCGCAATTCCATCAGCGGCTGTGGTTTCCCGGTATACCAGCCCTGAAGATAATTCACCCCGAGGCTTAGCAGCAGGTCGCGCTGCGCTGCGGTTTCGACATACTCCGCCACCACGCACAGGGATTTCACCCGCGCCATCTCGCAGATGGATTTCACAATCATGGCGTCCATCGAATCGGTCAGAATATCCTTCACAAAGCAGCCATCAATCTTGATGATATTGGCCTGCAAACGCTTCAGCCGTTCGTAGTTGGCATACCCGGTGCCGAAATCATCAATCGCGATTTTGAATCCCGCCTCGCGCAGCACCGTGATGTTCTGGATGCTCGTTTCAGAGTGGGAGAACGCCTGCTCTTCGGTAATCTCCACGATGACATGGGCAATCGGCACGGCGTAACGCCGGAACAGCGTGATGATGTGCTGGGCGGTGTCTTTACGCATCAGGGTAAACGGCATCAGGTTTACCGAAAAACGCGCCCCGCTGCCGGTATGGGGATGCGCCTGTAGCCAGGCCAGCATGGTTTCGACCACCAGCAGATCGAAGCGGTCGCTGAGGTTGAACTGGGCAATGATCGGAATAAAGCGATCCGGCGTCAGCATTTCCCCATCGCAGACCAGCCGGGACAGTATTTCGTGATAGCCCTGGCCGCCCGCATCGACAATGGGCTGGGCGTAGAGCATCACACTCCCTTCATCCAGCGCGCGCTTCACCTTCTGCAGCATCAGCACCTGCCCGCTGGTCTGGCCGGTCACCACCGCCTGGCGGGCATTAAGCGACAGCACCCGGTCGCCGGCAGAGGCCTGTTCCGCCAGATAGCTCAGCTGGCCCAGCATCGGCTGAAGGCTGGCAACATCGGTATCGGCTACCGCCCAGGCGGCGCTGAATTCAATCTCCAGCCAGTTGTTGTTCCAGCAAATCTTCTGACTGTTGAGCAGGTCAACGATGTGCGACAGCCGCGCTTCGGGCGCCGGGCCGGTCAGGCTGATCAGCAGCTCGTTACCCGGCAACTGAAACACGCATTCTCCTTCCTGTAGCCACGGCTGGAGCAGTTGGTTAATGGTGACCTTGCAGTGCACGCGCATCATCATCCCGTAATGGCGGCTCAGAAATTCCAGATTGTTCATGCGCAGGCAGCACAACCACGGCGTCTGGCTCTGGATCAGGCTGCGCTCCAGAGCACGCAGATTGGGCAACTGGGTGAGCGGATCGGTCAGCGCCTGCTCCTGCCACAGGCGTTTCACCCATTCGCTGCGCCGAAAAATGGTGGCCATATAAAGCATGCAGATAGTAAAGGAGATAAATACCGAGAGCACAAACGACAGCGAGTATTCACTCTTCATGCCGTGCAAAAAATTATGGTTCCAGTTTAACAGCAGCCAGGCTGAAATAGCCCAGCAAACAATGATTAACCGGTGCCCCAATCGGCGGATGCCGAGGGTAAACACGACAAAAATACTCGGAACCAGATAACCGCTGAATAACTTGGCATGGTGGGGTGAGCAGAGCAAAATTAACAATGCGCTGAGGGTAATTAACCACCCTATTACAAATGCTCTTTTTTTACGGGAAAAACAAGGAACAATACAGGCTCGCCATAATGTTCTGGCATAACGCGGCGTTAATATCATGCGCAGCGTAAAATAAAACGTCATGGAAAATATCATCGATGCGACGATAAGACTCAGGGTATCGACAATACGAAACAGTACCGAGTCCGATACGAAATAGGAGGCGATTTCCTGCGGAAACGTTACCCAGCGCCCCGCCAGCACCATCGTCAGCTTCATAATGCCCGGCGCCATGAAGCCCAGCCAGAAGATCCGCACGCCCATCCATTTATTCGGTAACCCAACGCGCCAGCGTGTTCCCAGAACCAGACGCACCACAGCGCAGCAGAGGAATACCGGCAGCGCCTGGCAGGCAACCAGTACTGCGTTTTGCACCAGTGAGAGCTGCCACGCATTATAATTCACCAGCGCAAGAGTGATAACTATTCCGATTATCGCCCGGCGTCCAAAAAGAAGCATTAGCGCCATCATGACGCTTAACGGCAGCCACGCGAGATAAAGCGCCTGCCCTTCGATAATCGCACGCGGGGCAATCAGGCGGGCGAACGGTAAAAAGATCGCACATAACATGAAAGCAATCAGATTGGCTTTCAGGGAGGTGTAATATTTGCTTATCATTATCGTTAATAGTTCGATCTATACCGCCGGAAATAACGGCGGGCATAGTATGTTTATTTTATGTACGAAGCAAGTTTACGATAAACGTTGAGCTAAAGGCGGCAAAGAAATAAGAATCGGTTAAATGTTTACACATTGTTGATAAAAAAAGAGGCATGAAAGAAATCAAAAAACCCCCGCTTTTCAGCGAGGGTTTCGAATGGTGGTGGAGCTAAGCGGGATCGAACCGCTGACCTCCTGCATGCCATGCAGGCGCTCTCCCAGCTGAGCTATAGCCCCACGAAACGTTTTATTACGCACCAAATCTTGTGGGATGAAGATTTGGTGGAGCTAAGCGGGATCGAACCGCTGACCTCCTGCATGCCATGCAGGCGCTCTCCCAGCTGAGCTATAGCCCCGTCGCGTACACACCGTAACGTGTTAACGGGCGGCATAATAAGAATTCCGCCTCTGAGTGTCAACGCCAAATTCATCATCGCGAATCAAATGCTGAAAAAGCCAGCGTTTTCGCATCCTTAGCCCCGCCACCGTGTGGAAAACCCACCGCTGTAACATTTTCACGTAAAATGATGTTATAAAATGAACCCGTAATACCCTTACGCTATTTCAGGAAATTATATGCTCAAGGACAGGATGACGCCGGAAGAGCTGGCGCAGGAAACGGGGTTCAGCCGCCAGACCATTAATAAATGGGTTCGTAAACAGGGTTGGGATACCTCACCAAAGCCGGGTGTTCAGGGCGGTAAAGCGCGCCTGATCCACGTTGACCAGCAGGTGCGTGCGTTTCTGGCGAGCGCCGGACGCCAGAGTGATGACGCCATGCTCACGCTCACCCGGGCGGTGCTGGCCGAAACACCTGCCGAGCGCCTGATTTTCAGCTCGCTTAAAGAGATGACGGAACACGAGCAGAAGCACTTTGTCTCGCTACTGCTCAGGGAAGGGATAGATGGCGTGCTGCGCCGTCTTGGGATCCGCAACAGCGATTAGCCTATGATAATGTTAAAACCGCAGATGACCCCGCGTGAGCTCGCCGATTTAACCGGCTACAGCGTGCAGACCATCAATAAGTGGATCCACGCCCAGGGCTGGAAAACCCGGAAAATTAAAGGCGTGAAAGGTGGCAAAGCGCACACCGTTGTCATTGACGAGCGGGTGCGGCATTACGTACTCAACACCAGCCTGATGCGTAAACGCTACCCGGAGCTGAACCGTGCCGAAGAGCCGATGGCGATTTATACCAGCGGGCAGGAGAGCATCGAGCGGCAGATGACCGATGCGGTTCGCACCATGTCTGACGCTGAACAACAGCGTCTCGCGGCCCTGCTGGTGCGCGAAGGCGTGACGGGCCTGCTGCGACGGCTGGGAATCAATGATGAAAGCGAATAAAAAAAGCCTCCGGACGGAGGCTTTTTTGTAGCGGGGTATCACTCAGTTATTAACCGGGATAACCGCGCCTTTGTATTTGGTGCGGATCCAGTCCTGAATTTCTTTCGAGTGCAGCACGTCTACCAGCGCCACGATATCTTTCTTCTTCTCGTCGCCGCGGTGCACGGTAATGATGTTGGCGTACGGGTTGTTCTCGCCGCTCTCAACCGCGATCGGATCTTTCACCGGGTCGAGGCCCGCATCGATGGCGTAGTTCGCGTTGATCACTACCGCGTCGCCTTCGTCGTTGTTATACATCTGCGGCAGCAGGGAGCCTTCCACGTTCGGCAGGAACTTCAGCTTTTTCGGGTTTTCCACGATGTCGCTGATGCGCGCCGCCACTTTATCCACGCCCGGCTTCAGTTTGATCACGCCTTCGCGCTCGAAGATAGAGAGAATACGCCCCTCTTCCGCCACCGCGTCACGCATGATCACTTTCCCGCCTTCCGGCAGATCCTTCAGTGATTTGTACTTTTTCGAGTAGATCCCGATTGGCTCGATGTGGATCGCGCCGGCGCTGACGAAATCATAGGTTTTATCCCCTTCATGATCCTTCAGCACGCTGTTCAGGTAAGGAATATGCTGGAAATAGTTGGCGTCGATATCCCCGCTGGCCAGCGCCGTGTTAGGCAGGATGTAGTCCTGGAACGGGCGGATCTCAAGATCAATGCCCTGCTTCGCCAGAATCGGCTTCGCCTGCTCGAGGATTTCTGCGTGCGGCACGTTAGAGGCGCCCACGGTCAGGGTGTCGGCCCAGGCGGAGAAGCTCAGGGTGGCGGCGGCAATCAGTGTCAGTACTTTTTTCATGATGTCGTGTCTCAATATTATTAGCGTTTGTCTAACAGAGAGGTAATAACGTCGCCGAAGAACTGAATGATGAAGACGATGATCAGAATGGTCACCGTCGCCACCAGCGTGACGTCGTTATGGTTGCGCTGGAATCCTTCCAGATAAGCAAGATTTCCTAACCCGCCAGCACCAATCACACCGGCCATCGCGCTGTAGCTCACCAGCGCAATAAGAGTGACGGTGATGCCTGACACCAACGCGGGCGATGATTCAGGCAGTAAAACCCGGAATACCAGCGTGCCGAGACGCGCACCCATTGAGCGGGTCGCTTCAATCACGCCTTTATCCACTTCACGCAGCGCGATTTCCACCAGCCGCGCGTAGAACGGTGCCGCACCGACAATCAGCGCCGGCAGCGCCGCATCCGCCCCAAGAATGGTGCCGACAATGCTTTTGGTAAACGGAATCAGCAGCACGATCAGGATGATGAACGGGATGGAGCGGAAAATGTTCACCACCAGCGAAATCACGCTGTAAACGGCGCGATTCTGGAACAGGCCGCCGCGGGCGGTCAAAAACAGCGCCAGGCCCAGCAGCAGCCCGAGGGCGAAGGTTGCGACCCCGGAGAGCGCGGTCATGTACAGCGTCTCCTGGGTGGCTGCCCAGAGTTGGTCCCACTTCAGGTGGGGAAACAGGTTCTCAGGCATACTTCACTACCTCGGTATCAATGTCATGCAGCTGTAAATCGTTAACGATGCTGGTGAGCTGCTCCGGCGTTGCCACCACGTGCAGCCAGAGTTGCCCGAATACCCCGTGGGCAGTCTGGGTCATTTTGCCGTGCAGAATATTAAACGGCAGGCCGTAGCGCAGGGTCAGCTCGCCCACCACCGGCTGGTGCGTGCTCAGCCCGACAAAAGTGAGCTTGATAATATTGCCGTCGAGGCCCGCTGCCAGATCGGGGTTGAACGCCTCCTCTTCGGCATACTGGCTCACCTGGCGCACGAACTGACGGGTAATCGGCTGCTGAGGATGGGTAAAGACGTTCAGCACCTCGCCCTCCTCGACCACGCGCCCGTTCTCCATCACCGCCACGCGATCGCAGATCTTACGCACCACGTGCATTTCGTGGGTGATCAGCACGATGGTCAGTTTGAACTTACGGTTGATGTCGAGCAGCAGATCGAGGATCTGGTCGGTGGTCTGCGGGTCGAGCGCCGAGGTGGCTTCATCGCACAGCAGCACATCCGGGCTGTTCGCCAGCGCACGGGCGATGCCGACACGCTGTTTCTGACCGCCGCTCAGCTGCGCCGGGTAGGCATTTTCGCGCCCGGTCAGGCCGACCAGGTCCACCAGCTCCGCCACGCGCGCTTTTATCTGCGCTTTCGGCGTACCGGCAATCTGCATCGAGAAGGCGATGTTTTCACTTACCGTGCGCGACCACAGCAGGTTGAAGTGCTGAAACACCATACTGATTTTCAGGCGCGCCTGACGCAGCGCCTCGCCGCGGGCTGCGGAAATATCCTGGCCGTTCACCAGCACGCTGCCCGAGGTCGGTTTTTCCAGACCGTTAAGCAGGCGGATCAGGGTGCTTTTCCCCGCGCCGCTGTAACCGATGATGCCGTAAATCTGCCCCTGCTCGATGGAAAGATTCACATCGCCCACGGCGGTAATCGGGGCGGAGCCGTGGTTAAAAATCTTCGAAATGTTCCTGAGAACGATCATAGGTTTAGTTATCCGGCGTAGCGCAAAGCAAAAGTGTCTTGATAACGTCTGCTTTTAATAAATAGCGGTATAGACGTCTGGATGATAATAAACAACGGCCCGATAATTTGAAATACCAAAAACAGCGGCACTTATAACATTAGTGAATAACCAGCCGAAAAATGTCAGAAACCCGATTCATTTTGTACATTTATTATTCACAAAACGAATGAAATCTTTTCGCTATCCATTGCCGGAAAGCGCATAACGACGGTGCCAGCCCGCTGATTTCAGGTTAAAAAAGCGGCGATTCAAGCTTATTTAGCCATCGACACAGCCAGACGACTGCACGGCCTGCCATCCCGATGTCTGTTTGCGCACATCATATTCTTTTCACTTATAAAACCCGCCGAAAGGTTCTTTAACCGCGCCATCTTTTACGTCCAGGATCGCCGCAACGTTCCTGTCTGGAGAAAATCGATGGCCATTGTTAACGGTGTGATGGAGCTTATCGGCGCCACGCCCCTGCTGCGTTTAAGCAAGCTGGATACCGGCCCCTGCGAGCTGTTGCTGAAGCTGGAAAACCAGAACCCAGGCGGCTCGATCAAAGACCGCGTTGCCCTGGCGATGATAAGCGACGCCGAGCAGCGCGGGGTGCTGCAACCCGGCGGCACCATTATTGAGGCCACCGCCGGTAACACCGGTCTGGGCCTGGCGCTGATTGCTGCCCAGAAGGGCTACCGGCTGATCCTCGTGGTACCGGACAAAATGAGCCGCGAGAAAATCTTCCACCTGCGGGCGCTCGGCACTCAGGTGCTGCTTACGCGCTCGGACGTCAATAAGGGCCATCCCGCCTATTACCAGGACTACGCGCGTCGTCTGGCCGACGAGATGCCCGGCGCGTTTTATATCGACCAGTTCTCGAACCCGGCCAACGCGCTGGCGCACCGGACCACCACCGGCCCGGAGTTGACCGCCCAAAGCGATGGCCCAATTGACGCCGTGGTGGTGGGCGTCGGCTCCGGCGGCACCCTGGGCGGGCTACAGGCGTGGTTTAACGAGGTGTCGCCGCATACCGAGTTTATCCTCGCCGATCCGCAGGGGTCGGTCCTCGCCGACCAGGTGGAGTTCGGCAAAACCGGTGAGGCCGGCGCCTGGCGCGTGGAAGGCATCGGGGAGGACTTTATCCCGCCGCTGGCGCAGCTGGAGGGCGTCAGCACCGCCCTGCGCATCAGCGATGCGGAGGCCTTCGCCACTGCCCGCGATCTCCTGAAAACCGAAGGCATTCTGGCGGGGTCGTCCACCGGCACGCTGCTGGCGGCGGCGCTGCGCTACTGCCGGGCGCAGACCGCCCCGAAGCGAGTGGTCACCTTCGCCTGCGACAGCGGCAATAAGTATCTGTCGAAAATGTATAACGATGATTGGATGCGCCAGCAGGGGCTGCTGACCTCCCCGTCAACCGGCGACCTGCGCGATTTCATCGCGTTTCGTCACGACGACGGCGCGACGGTTATCGCTTCCCCGGACGATACCCTGGCGACGGTGCTGGCGCGGATGCGGTTGTACGACATCTCCCAGCTTCCGGTGCTGGATCAGGGTGAGGTGGTCGGCATCGTCGACGAGTGGGACCTGCTGGCCCACGTACGCGGCGACAGCGCGCGCTTTCTGACGCCGGTGGCCGAGGCCATGACGCGCCATGTGGAAACCATCGATGCCGCCCGCCCGGAAGCGGCGCTTACCCCCATTTTTGAGCGCGGTCACGTCGCGGTAGTGACCGTGGACGGCGCTTTCGCCGGGCTTATCACCCGCAGCGATGTGCTGAACCTCTGGCGAAATCGCCTGGAAAATTAAGGAGTGTGTTATGCGTAAATTTGCCACGCTGAGCGTCCACAGCGGCGCGTTTCAGGACCAGCACGGGGCTGTGATGCCGCCGATCTATGCCACCTCAACCTTTGCCCAACCGGCACCGGGTCAGCATACCGGATATGAATATTCGCGCAGCGGTAACCCGACCCGCAGTGCGCTGGAGAGCGCCATCGCGGAACTGGAGGGCGGTACGCGCGG
Source organism: Siccibacter turicensis LMG 23730 (assembly GCF_000463155.2). Taxonomy (GTDB): domain Bacteria; phylum Pseudomonadota; class Gammaproteobacteria; order Enterobacterales; family Enterobacteriaceae; genus Siccibacter; species Siccibacter turicensis. The sequence continues at coordinate 324,340 of NZ_AWFZ01000030.1, forward strand.
CTATGCGTTCGCCTCCGGACTGGCGGCGATTGCGACCGTGCTGGAGCTGCTCGATAAAGAGAGCCACATCGTGGCGGTGGATGATGTGTACGGCGGCACCTACAGGCTTCTGGAAAACGTGCGCCGCCGCACCGCCGGGCTTCAGGTGAGCTGGGTGAAACCGGACGATCCGTGCGCGGTCGAGGCGGCTATTCGCCCGGACACGCGCATGATTTGGGTGGAAACCCCGACCAATCCGCTACTGAAGCTGGCGGATCTCCGGGCCATTGCCGCCATTGCCCGTCGGCACAACGTCATCAGCGTGGCAGACAATACCTTCGCCTCACCGGCCATCCAGCGACCTCTGACGCTGGGGTTTGATATCGTGGTGCACTCCGCCACCAAATACCTAAACGGCCACTCTGACGTGGTCGCGGGCCTTGCGGTGGTGGGCGATAATGCCGACCTCGCCGAGAAGCTGGGCTATCTGCAAAACGCGGTGGGCGGCGTGCTCGATCCGTTCAGCAGTTTCCTGACCCTGCGCGGCATCCGTACCCTGGATCTGCGCATCGAGCGTCACAGCAAGAACGCCCTGGCGGTAGCCCAGTGGCTGGAAGGCCATCCGCAGGTCAGTAAAGTCTGGTTCCCGTGGCTGGCGTCGCATCCCCACTACCAGCTGGCGCGCGAACAGATGTCCCAGCCGGGCGGGATGATCTCCTTTGTAGTAAACGGGGACGAGCAGCGTGCGGCCGCCGTCATCGCGAAGCTCAAACTGTTTACCCTGGCGGAGAGCCTGGGCGGGGTGGAAAGCCTGGTCAGCCAGCCGTTCAGCATGACCCACGCGTCGATTCCGCTGGCGCAGCGTCTGGCCAACGGCATTACGCCGCAGCTGATACGGCTGTCAGTCGGGATAGAGGATGCGGAGGATTTGATTGCCGACCTGGCGGCGGCGCTGGCGGAATAAAAAAACGGCGGGCCTGAGCCCGCCGTTATGCTGCGTGAGGCGCTTACTGCTGCGCTTCACGCTCGGCAATAAAGGCTAACGCTTTATTGATACGCTCAATGGAGCGGGTTTTCCCGATGGCGTGAACGGTCACGTCAAGGCCCGGTGACTGGCCGGCGCCGGTTACCGCTACACGCAGCGGCATCCCGACTTTACCCATGCCCACTTCCAGTTCATCGGCGGTCGCCTGAATCGCGTGATGGACGTTTTCCGCGGTCCAGTCGGTGAGCGCGGCAAGCTTATCGCGCACCACTTCCAGTGGCTGGCGGGCCACCGGACGCAGGTGTTTTTTCGCCGCGTCAGCATCAAACGCATCGAACTCTTCATAGAAGTAGCGGCAGCTTTCCGCCATCTCTTTCAGCGTCTTGCAGCGCTCGCCCAACAGCTTCACCAGCTCGGCGAGCTGCGGGCCGTTGCGGGTATCAATATTCGCCTGCTCAATGTGCCACTGCAGCTGGGTAGCGACATACTCTGCCGGCAGATGGTTGATGTAGTGGTGGTTGAGCCACTGCAGCTTTTCGGTGTTGAAGGCGCTGGCGGATTTGCTGACCGCGTCGAGGCTGAACAGAGAGGTCATCTCCTCGCGGGTAAAGATCTCCTGATCGCCGTGGGACCAGCCCAGACGCACCAGGTAGTTCAGCAGCGCTTCCGGCAGGTAGCCATCATCGCGGTACTGCATCACGCTGACCGCGCCATGACGCTTGGAGAGCTTTTTACCGTCGTCGCCGTTGATCATCGACACGTGGGCATAGAGCGGCACCGGCGCGTTCAGGGCTTTCAGAATGTTAATCTGGCGCGGGGTGTTGTTGATATGGTCTTCACCGCGGATCACGTGGGTGATCTCCATATCCCAGTCGTCCACCACCACGCAGAAGTTGTAGGTCGGCGACCCATCGGTACGGCGAATGATCAGGTCGTCCAGCTCCTGATTGCTGAACTCAATCGGGCCACGGATCTGATCGTTGAAGATCACCGAGCCTTCCTGCGGGTTGGCAAAGCGCACTACGCAGGGTTCGTCGTCAGCATGCTGTTCATGCCCGTGGCGGCAGCGTCCGTCATAGCGCGGCTTCTCGCCTTTCGCCATCTGCTCTTCACGCAGCTGCTCCAGACGCTCTTTCGAGCAGTAGCATTTGTAGGCTGTGCCGGCGTCCAGCATCTCGTCGATAACCGCGTTGTAGCGATCGAAACGCTTGGTCTGGAAATACGGGCCTTCATCCCACTCCAGGCTCAGCCAGTTCATCCCGTCCATAATGGCTTCGATAGCCTCCGGGGTAGAACGCTCAAGATCGGTATCTTCAATGCGCAGCACAAACTGGCCGCCGTGGTGGCGGGCAAACAGCCAGGAGTACAGCGCGGTACGGGCGCCACCAACATGCAGATAGCCGGTCGGGCTCGGCGCGAAGCGGGTTTTGATTTTCATTAAATGACCTTATAGTTCCTGAGGTGCCGGTCACCGGCAAATGCCAGGGATTTTGCGTGGGCAATATTCTACCACCCTGCGCTGATTCCTCAATCGACATCCCTGCCATTGGGGTTTTCCTGCCGTTTTTGTTTACTAATCATACGCGCCAGCGCAATAACTCATCGCACTGCCTGATTTTTCAACGAACAAACAAATTCTTTGGAAAAGGCGTTGACTCCTTTTCAGCTCTCCCTATAATGCGACTCCACACAGCGGGGGTGATTAGCTCAGCTGGGAGAGCACCTCCCTTACAAGGAGGGGGTCGGCGGTTCGATCCCGTCATCACCCACCACTTTCTCGCCAGCGAAATTTTCTGTTACAGCAGTACCGAAGTGGGTGATTAGCTCAGCTGGGAGAGCACCTCCCTTACAAGGAGGGGGTCGGCGGTTCGATCCCGTCATCACCCACCACATTTTATGTGGCTTCCGCAGTGTAGACAGAAAATTGAGAAGTGGGTGATTAGCTCAGCTGGGAGAGCACCTCCCTTACAAGGAGGGGGTCGGCGGTTCGATCCCGTCATCA
>NZ_AWFZ01000030.1:327315-466625 GCF_000463155.2 Siccibacter turicensis LMG 23730
ATGTAAAAAGGCGCCCTAAAGGCGCCTTTTTGCTGTCTGCGATTCGCCACATCCTCTGCGTGACTCTCTTTACTAATCTTCTGCTCAGGTTTGCCGATAAAAGAACGAGTTATGGCAAGCAAGGAGCAGTAAATGACGACAATCACCAACAGTATCGCCGCCACCGCGCAGTCGGCTCAGGGCAGTTCCAGCGCCTCGTCCGGCAGCGACACCGCCTCGCAGATCGCTCGCGTTACGCAGCAGATTAAAACCCTGACGCAGAAAGCGAAAGATATCGCCAACGGCAGTGGAGAAGCGGAAGAGAAGCTTAAGCAGCAGGAGATGATTCAGGCGCAGATTAAGATGTTGCAGGCACAGCTGGCGCAGCTTCAGCGCAAGCAGGCCGAAGAAGCGCAGCAGAAACAGGCGCAAAACACAGTGAAAGCGGAAGGCGTTAACTCACCGTCCGCCGCGCACCAGGTCGATATTTATATCTGATCAGGGCCGTCTGAGGGGATGAACCAGATGGCTCAGCCCCTCTGTTTTGATAAGCAGCGTAATCGCCATCAGCTCGCCCAGCTGACCGACCGGGAACTGATCCTTACGCGCGAACCACAGCAGATATTCTTCGGGCAGATCAATCAGCCGTCGCCCCTGATACTTACCGAACGGCATGTTGGTATTGGCGATAGCAATCAGCTGTTCCTTATCCATGAGAGGCATCCAGCAGACGCAGCATTTCCGCCTCGTCGATAACCTCGATGCCCAGCTCCTGCGCCTTCGCAAGCTTCGACCCCGCCGCTTCGCCGGCAATCACCAGATCGGTCTTCTTCGACACGCTGCCGCTGACTTTGGCGCCCAACGCCGTCAGACGCGCTTTGGCGTCGTCCCGCGACATCAGGCTCAGCGAGCCGGTCAGCACCACCGTCTTCCCGGCAAACGGGCTGTCGATCTCTTCCGCTTTGATCACCGCCGGGGCCGGCCAGTGAATGCCCACTTCTTCCACCAGCTCGCGGATAACCTCGCGGTTGCTCTCTTCTTCGAAGAAGTTAAACACGTGGGTTGCCACTACGATGCCGACATCCGGCACCTTCTGCAGCTCGTCAATGCTGGCGTGGGTCAGCGCCTCAAGGGTGCCGAAATGCGCCGCCAGACCGGCTGCGGTCGCCTCCCCTACTTCACGGATCCCCAGCGCATACAGGAAGCGCGCAAAGGTGGTTTCTTTGGCATTTTCCAGGGCGTTAACCACGTTTTGCGCCGACTTTGGCCCCATCCGATCCAGCCCGGTCAGCTTCCCGGCGGTCAGGCGGAACAGGTCAGCCGGGGTTTCGACATACTCTTTTTCCACCAGCTGATCGATGATTTTGTCGCCCATGCCGTCGACGTCCATCGCCCGGCGCGAAACGAAGTGCTTGAGCGACTCTTTACGCTGCGCACCGCAAATAAGCCCACCGGTACAGCGGGTCACCGCTTCGCCTTCAACGCGCTCGACGTCGGAGCCGCACACCGGGCAATGTGCCGGAAACTCAACGGGACGGGTATCCTCCGGGCGTTCGGTCAGCACCACGTTAACCACCTGCGGAATGACATCCCCGGCGCGGCGAATCACCACTTTGTCGCCGATGCGCAGCCCCAGGCGCGCAATTTCATCGGCGTTATGCAGCGTGGCGTTGCTCACCAGCACGCCGGCGACCTGCACCGGCTCAAGGCGCGCTACCGGCGTGATCGCCCCGGTACGCCCAACCTGAAACTCCACGTCCCGCACGGTGGTCATCTGCTCAACCGCCGGGAATTTAAACGCCACCGCCCAGCGCGGCGCGCGCGCCACAAAGCCAAGCTGCTCCTGGAGCGCCAGCGAGTCGACTTTGATCACCACGCCGTCGATATCAAACCCGAGATGGGGCCGGTCATTTTCGACCTGATGATAGAATTCGAGCACCTCTTCCGGGGTGTTGCACAGGCGCACCCGATCGCTGACCGGCAAGCCCCAGGCTTTAAACTGCTGCAGACGTCCCATGTGGCTGCGCGGCAGCTCGCCGCCCTCAAGCAGGCCCACGCCGTAGCAGAAGAACGTCAGCGGACGTTTAGCGGTGATGCGCGGATCGAGCTGCCGCAGCGACCCCGCCGCCGCGTTACGCGGGTTGGCGAACACTTTTGCCCCGCTGCGACGCGCGGCTTCATTGATTTTCTCAAAGCCCGCCTGCGGCAGGAACACTTCGCCGCGCACTTCGAGGCGCGCCGGGATATTGTCGCCGTGCAGCTTCAGCGGCACCGCGCGGATGGTGCGCACGTTGACCGTGATATCTTCCCCGGTGGTGCCGTCCCCGCGGGTGGCGGCGCGTACCAGCACACCATTTTCATACAGCAGGCTGACCGCCAGGCCGTCGAGCTTCAGCTCGCAGCACCACACCAGCTCATCGCTATTTTTCAGGCGATCCCGCACGCGCTTGTTGAAAGCCAGAAAGCTGGCCTCGTCAAACACGTTATCGAGGGACAGCATCGGCACTTCGTGGCGCACCTGGCTGAAGGCGGTTAACGGAGCAGCCCCTACGCGCTGGGTAGGTGAATCCGGGGTGATAAGCTCAGGATGCTGCTCTTCCAGGGCTCGCAGCTCACGCAGCAAGCGATCGTACTCCGCATCGGGCACTTCCGGCGCGTCCATAACGTGATAGAGGTATTCATGATGGCGAAGCGTGGTTCGCAGCTGGGTTAGTTGTTCTTCGATTGATTTCATATCACACCATCAATGATAAAAAACCCCCGACGAGCGGGGGCTTGTTAGCAGCGTAAACAGCATGTTGCGTTTAGCCAGTCGCTTCACAGACTTCGCGGATGCGGTCCTGATACTCGCGCAGTTTTTGCGGTGTCATCATGCGGCGCTGATCGTCGAGGACCACGCCACCCACTTCATCCGCAATGTGCTGAGCCGACTGCAGCATCAGTTTGAAATTCTGCTTCTCATCGCCGTAGCACGGCACCTGCATAAAGATGGTGATACCCGGGGTGGTAAAGTCACCCATAGTTTCCGGATCGAACGAACCGGGCTTCACCATGTTGGCCAGGCTGAACAGTACCGGGCCGCTGCCGTCCGGGCTCAGATGGCGATGGAAGATATTCATTTCACCAAACTTGAAGCCGGCCTGCTGAATGCTGTTGAGCAGCACTTCACCGTTAAGCTCCGTGCCGGCATGGGCCGCCACGTTCATGATAATCACGGTTTCCGTGAGGCGCGGTCGTTCCGGCGCAGGTTCAGCAACCGGGGCTGGCGCTTCGTCTGGTGCGTGGTGAGCAGGTTTGCTCCACTGCGGCTCCGGGGCAAACATCGGCTCAGGGCGCGCAGGCTCAGCAGCGTGTTGGTGCGCAGCCGGTGCAGGCTGAACGTGCTGCTGCGGTGCGGCGGCGGGTGCAGGCTGAGCGTGCTGGACCGGCTGAGGCTGATGAACAGGCTGCTCAGGCGCAGCGGGTTCACGCGGCGGCTCCGCCGCTGGGGCTGCCGGGCGAGGCTGTGCGGACGCGTAAGGCGGCTGGTACTGATGCTGCGTGCCAGGACGCTGCGCATCTTCTCCGGCCGGTTCGTGCGCCGGGTTAACCCGACGAACGCGGACCTCACCAACGCCTTCGTCCTCGTCGTCGATATCGTCATCTTCAGCATCGTCATTGCGGCGCGCTTTCATGCGCTTCAATGGCCGATCGCGGAACATGGAGGAACGCTCCTTACGGCTGGTCCACAGACCATGCACCAGTAGGGCTATTATGGCGATCGCGCCAACAATGATTAATATCAGACGCAAATCCTGCATCATTATATTCTCTGTTGTTCTATACCCATTAGACTTACGTTGCGCCGGGCGGCAAAGCCATCGCCTCAGGTGAGTGCCTGGGAAACGAACGCAGCCAACTGAGCTGCACCTTAAAAAACCGGGGAGGATAACCCCCTGCCACCGCGGCAAACATTTCATCACTAAGAGTATTTGCGCATCTGCTTAAGTGCAAGTGCAGGCTTGATTTTCAGCCAAGAAAGATGCCTTTAAAGGCCCTTTTCGCTGTTTTTTCGACCATTTCCGAAGTAGCTATCTGACGCAGGTTGGTTAAGATAGCCGCGCAACAATCCGGCACTCAGAAAGGAGCAGCGCCAGAATATGGTTTTACACACTGCCAATGCACCCCGTAGCGGCTTTCACTATTTTGCTCAGGGCTGGAAACTGGTGACGCTACCAGGTATCCGCCGCTTCGTTATTTTACCGCTTATTCTCAACGTGCTGCTGATGGGCGGCGCCTTCTGGTGGCTCTTTACCCGGCTTGATGCCTGGATACCGGCGGTGATGAGCTATGTGCCATCATGGCTTCAGTGGCTGAGCTATCTGCTCTGGCCGGTGGCAGTGATCAGCATCGTACTGGTGTTTGGCTACTTCTTTTCTACTATTGCCAACTGGATAGCCGCCCCGTTCAACGGTCTGCTGGCCGAACAGCTGGAAGCGAGGCTGACCGGGGCGACGCCGCCGGACACCGGTATTCTGGGCATCATGAAAGATGTGCCGCGCATTATGAAACGCGAATGGCAGAAGCTGGCGTGGTACCTGCCACGTGCTGCCGTGCTGCTGCTGCTCTATTTCATTCCCGGTATTGGGCAGACTCTGGCCCCGGTGCTGTGGTTCCTGTTCAGCGCCTGGATGCTGGCGATCCAGTATTGCGATTATCCCTTCGATAACCACAAAGTGCCGTTTCGCGAGATGCGCCAGGCGCTGCGCACCCGTAAGACGCTGAACATGCAGTTCGGTACCGTGGTGAGCCTGTTCACGATGATCCCCTTCCTGAACCTGTTTATCATGCCCGTCGCGGTGTGCGGCGCCACGGCAATGTGGGTCGATACCTGGCGCGCGCGGCACGCCCAGTGGAAATAGCGTTGAAGAAGAAGTGGCATATGCCGCTTCTTATTCCATACTGATCACCATTATTTCCCTGGAGCATATAGATATGCGAATTACTTACTTCCGCACACAGCGTGAGCAGGTATGCTGGGGCAGCTCTCAAATTTCAACCAGTTAAGGACGGGCCATGAGCAAGATTTATGAAGACAACTCGTTGACTATTGGTCATACGCCGTTGGTACGACTGAACCGTATTGGCAACGGACGCATTCTGGCGAAAGTTGAATCCCGTAACCCGAGCTTTAGCGTGAAGTGCCGTATCGGCGCGAACATGATCTGGGACGCTGAGAAACGCGGCGTGCTGAAGCCGGGCGTCGAACTGGTTGAACCGACCAGCGGTAATACCGGCATTGCGCTGGCCTACGTTGCCGCGGCGCGCGGCTACAAGCTGACGCTGACCATGCCGGAAACCATGAGCATCGAACGTCGCAAACTACTCAAAGCGCTGGGTGCGAACCTGGTGCTGACCGAAGGCGCAAAAGGCATGAAGGGCGCTATTCAGAAAGCTGAAGAGATCGTGGCCAGCGACCCGGCTAAATATCTGCTGCTGCAGCAGTTCAGCAACCCGGCCAACCCGGAAATTCATGAAAAAACCACCGGTCCGGAAATCTGGGAAGACACCGATGGTCAGGTAGACGTGTTTATCTCGGGCGTGGGTACCGGCGGTACGCTGACCGGCGTCAGCCGCTACATCAAAAACACCAAGGGTAAGACCGAGCTGATTACCGTGGCGGTAGAGCCTACCGACTCGCCGGTTATCGCTCAGGCGCTGGCAGGGGAAGAGATCAAACCCGGCCCGCACAAAATTCAGGGCATCGGCGCAGGCTTTATTCCTGGCAACCTGGATCTGAAACTGATTGATAAAGTGGTCGCCATCACTAATGAAGAGGCGATCTCTACCGCGCGTCGTCTGATGGAAGAAGAAGGTATTCTGGCGGGCATCTCGTCCGGTGCGGCCGTCGCGGCGGCGCTCAAGCTCCAGGAAGATGAAGCTTTCGCAAACAAGAATATTGTGGTTATTCTACCCTCTTCCGGCGAGCGCTATCTCAGCACCGCCCTGTTTGCCGATCTGTTCACTGAGAAAGAACTGCAACAGTGATGCCAGATTGTTAAATATGGCGAAAAAAGCACCCGGAAGGGTGCTTTTTTGTGGCATACATCAAACTTTTGTATCCCCTGGCATTGCCTGGCCTCGTCGGGTCTGGTATTTAACCAGCAATTATTTTGATGCGTGAAATTAATCGTTACCGTAAAAGCGGTGGCTGAATCGATTTAAGGGTTTGGTCCCTCTTCTGCTTCGCGGCATAATATTGGGGACGAGCGAAACGCGTACCGCAAGACGCCTTGTTTTGTGTGTTTTGGTTGTTTCTTCATGCATCCTGTGTCGCGTTCTGTTACGTCGGCGCTAACAATACAGGCTAAAGTTGAACCGCCAGGCTAGACTTTAGTTCCACAACACTAAACCAATAAGTTGGGGAAATACAATGTTCCAGCAAGAAGTTACTATTACCGCTCCGAACGGTCTTCATACCCGCCCTGCTGCCCAGTTTGTTAAAGAAGCCAAAGGCTTTACTTCCGAGATCACTGTGACCTCCAACGGCAAAAGCGCCAGCGCCAAGAGCCTGTTCAAGCTGCAAACTCTGGGTCTGACTCAGGGCACCGTTGTTACCATTTCTGCAGAAGGTGAAGACGAGCAGAAAGCGGTTGAGCATCTGGTCAAACTGATGGCTGAACTCGAGTAAGTTCGCGTTCTTTTAACGATCAGTCACAAGTAAGGTAGGGTTATGATTTCAGGCATTTTAGCATCTCCGGGTATCGCATTTGGCAAAGCGCTTCTGCTTAAAGAAGATGAAATTGTCATCGACCGGAAAAAAATTTCCGCCGACAAGGTTTCTCAGGAAGTTGAACGTTTCCTGAGCGGTCGTGCCAAGGCATCCGCTCAGCTGGAAGCGATCAAAACTAAAGCCGGTGAAACGTTCGGTGAGGAAAAAGAAGCTATCTTCGAAGGGCACATCATGCTGCTTGAAGATGAAGAGCTTGAGCAGGAAATCATAGCCCTGATTAAAGATAAGCTGATGACTGCCGACGCGGCAGCCCATGAGGTTATCGAAGGCCAGGCGCACGCGCTCGAAGAGCTGGACGACGAATACCTGAAAGAACGCGCCGCTGACGTGCGTGACATCGGTAAGCGTCTGCTGCGCAACATTCTTGGCCTTGCCATTATCGATCTTAGCGCTATTCAGGATGAAGTCATCCTGGTGGCCGTTGACCTGACCCCGTCGGAAACCGCACAGCTGAACCTGAACAAGGTGCTGGGCTTTATCACCGACCTGGGCGGTCGCACCTCCCACACCTCCATCATGGCGCGCTCCCTTGAGCTGCCGGCAATTGTCGGCACCGGCAGCGTGACCTCGCAGGTGAAAAACGACGACTTCCTGATCCTCGATGCGGTGAATAACAAGGTTTACGTTAACCCAGCCAACGAGGTTATCGACGCGCTGCGCGCTACCCAGGCGCAGGTGGCGGAAGAAAAAGCAGAGCTGGCGAAGCTCAAAGATCTGCCGGCCATCACCCTCGACGGCCATCAGGTTGAAGTGTGTGCCAACATCGGTACCGTGCGTGACGTCGCCGGTGCAGAGCGCAACGGCGCTGAAGGTGTCGGCCTGTATCGTACCGAATTCCTGTTCATGGACCGCGACGCGCTGCCGACTGAAGAAGAGCAGTTCCAGGCTTACAAAGCCGTGGCCGAAGCGTGCGGCGCTCAGGCGGTTATCGTCCGCACCATGGACATCGGCGGCGATAAAGAGCTGCCGTACATGAACTTCCCGAAAGAAGAGAACCCGTTCCTTGGCTGGCGTGCGATTCGCATCTCGATGGATCGTAAAGAAATCCTGCGCGATCAGCTGCGTGCGATCCTGCGTGCCTCCGCATTCGGCAAGCTGCGCATCATGTTCCCGATGATCATCTCGGTTGAAGAAGTTCGCGCGCTGAAAAAAGAGATCGAGGTTTTCAAACAGCAGCTGCGTGACGAAGGTAAAGCCTTCGATGAAAGCATCGAAATTGGCGTGATGGTAGAAACCCCGGCGGCCGCGACTATCGCCCGTCACCTCGCCAAAGAAGTCGATTTCTTCAGTATTGGTACTAACGACCTGACGCAGTATACGCTGGCAGTTGACCGTGGTAATGATATGATTTCCCATCTTTACCAGCCGATGTCACCGTCTGTACTGAATCTTATTAAGCAAGTGATTGATGCATCTCATGCAGAAGGTAAGTGGACCGGAATGTGCGGTGAGCTTGCAGGCGATGAACGTGCTACACTTCTGTTGCTGGGGATGGGTCTGGATGAGTTCAGTATGAGCGCCATTTCTATCCCGCGCATCAAGAAGATTATTCGTAACACGAACTTCGAAGATGCGAAGGTTTTAGCAGAGCAGGCTCTTGCTCAACCGACAACGGACGAGTTAATGACGCTGGTTAACAAGTTCATTGAAGAAAAAACAATCTGCTAATCCACGAGATGCGCGGCCCAAATTACTGCTTAGGAGAGAAGGCTAATGGGGTTATTTAGTAAACTGTTCGGTGACAAAGGCAATAGCGACACCGGAACCATTGAGATCGTTGCTCCACTGTCTGGTGAAATCGTTAATATCGAAGACGTACCGGATGTCGTGTTCGCTGAAAAAATCGTTGGTGATGGCATCGCTATCAAACCGACCGGTAACAAAATGGTTGCACCGGTTGACGGCACCATCGGTAAGATTTTTGAAACCAACCACGCGTTCTCGATCGAATCTGACAGCGGCATCGAGCTGTTCGTCCACTTCGGTATCGACACCGTTGAACTGAAAGGCGAAGGCTTCAAGCGCATCGCTGAAGAAGGTCAGCGCGTGAAGAAAGGCGATCCGGTTATCGAGTTCGACCTGCCGCTGCTGGAAGAGAAAGCCAAGTCTACGCTGACGCCGGTGGTTATCTCCAACATGGACGAAATCAAAGAGCTGATTAAGCTGACCGGTAGCGTGACCGTAGGTGAAACTCCGGTTATCCGCATCAAGAAGTAAGTTCTGTTGATGACATAAAAATGGCGCCCTGAGGCGCCATTTTTTTTGCCGACGACGGGCTTAAATCCCGGCGCCCTGATTGTAGCTCTCTTCGCCAAAGACGCCGGTGGACAGATAGCGATCCCCGCGATCGCAGATAATCGCCACCACCACCGCACCCGGGTTGTCCTGCGCCACGCGCAGCGCCCCTGCTACCGCCCCGCCGGAACTGACGCCGCAAAAAATGCCTTCGCGCATCGCCAGCTCCCGCATCGTGACCTCCGCGTCGCGCTGATGAACATCCAGTACCACATCCACCAGCTCGGCATTGAAGATGCCCGGCATATACGCGGCGGGCCAGCGGCGGATCCCCGGTATGCTGCTGCCCTCCTCGGGCTGTAAACCCACGATGGTTACCGGGCTTGCCTGCTCGCGCATAAAGCGCGCCACGCCGGTGATGGTGCCGGTAGTGCCCATGCTGGAGACGAAGTGGGTAATACGTCCGTCGGTCTGCTGCCAGATTTCTGGCCCGGTGGTGGCGTAGTGCGCCCAGGGGTTATCCGGGTTGTTAAACTGATCCAGGACTTTGCCGTCGCCACGGGCCTCCATCGCCTGAGCGAGGTCGCGCGCGCCCTCCATTCCCTGCTCTTTCGACACCAGAATCAGCTCCGCGCCATAGGCACGCATCGCGGCGCGTCGCTCCTGGCTCATGTTATCGGGCATCAGCAGCTTCATGCGATAGCCTTTCATCGCCGCAATCATCGCCAGCGCAATGCCGGTGTTGCCGCTGGTGGCTTCGATCAGCACGTCCCCCGGCGCGATGTCACCGCGCGCTTCCGCGCGCTGGATCATCGACAGCGCGGCACGATCCTTCACCGAGCCGGCCGGGTTATTCCCTTCCAGCTTGACCCAAATTTCACTGCCGTTATCCGGCCCCATACGCTGCAGTTTGACCAGAGGGGTATTGCCGATGGTGTGTTCTAATGTGTTCACGGTTGTCTGTCCAGAAGCATAAAAAAAGCGGCCACGAGGCCGCTTTCACATCGTTGGCGTTAAGCTATCAGGCGGACTGCGCGAGGGCAAGACGTTCACCTTTTTCGATACGCTCATCGCCGTGGTAGAGTCGCGCCTGCTCGAGGCCGACGAACAGGCGCTCGCCGCGCTGCGGCACATAATCCTGCTGGAACACCACTGACAGCGGTTCGTCGTACCAGCCCTGGGGCTGCACCACCAGCTGGAGATAGTGCCCTTTCGGGCTCACTTCCAGCACCTGCACCGGCAGCGGCGAATCCAGGCTGGTGTGTCGGCTGACGGTCACTTCCCACGGGCGCAGGAACAGATCCACCGGCCCCTGATACGCCGGGGTGTAGCCCAGCGACCAACGGTGCGCCCCGACGTGGAACTGGCCGCCGCGCACGGTGCCCTTCAGGCGATTCACTTCGCCCAGGAACTCCAGCACGAAGCGGGTGGAGGGTTCACGCCACACCTGCTGCGGGGCGTCAGCCTGCTCAATATTCCCCTGGCTCATCACCACCACCCGGTCGGCCACTTCCATCGCCTCTTCCTGATCGTGCGTGACGAACACGCTGGTAAACTTCAGCTCGGCGTGCAGCTCACGTAGCCAGCGGCGCAGCTCTTTACGCACCTGAGCATCCAGGGCACCAAACGGCTCATCAAGCAGCAGGATCTGCGGCTCCACCGCCAGGGCACGTGCCAGCGCGACACGCTGCTTCTGGCCACCGGAGAGCTGGGCCGGGTAGCGCTCTGCCAGATGGGCCAGCTGCACCATCTCCAGCAGCTTCGTGACTTTCTGCCTGATGGTAGCCACGTTGGGGCGTTCCCGGCGTGGCAGCACCGATAACCCAAAGGCGATGTTCTCAAACACCGTCATATGGCGGAACAGGGCGTAGTGCTGGAACACAAAGCCAACCTTACGCTCGCGGGCGTGCAGGCGCCCCACGTCGGTGCCATGAAAGCGAATGCTGCCGCTGGTCTGGTGCTCCAGCCCGGCGATGATGCGCAGCAGCGTGGTTTTACCGGAGCCGGAAGGCCCGAGCAGCGCCACCATCTGACCAGAAGGAATATCCAGCGAGATATCGTTCAGCACTTTCGTGCGCCCGAAGGATTTGTTAATGGCGTCAATCTCAATGCTCATGATGTTCCTCCTGATGCAGGCGTCTTTCCTGATTGTTCAGCCGCCACTGCACCACACTCTTTAAAAACAGGGTCAGGATTGCCATCAGCGTCAGCAGCGCCGCAGCGGTAAAGGAGCCAACGGTGTTGTAATCCTGCTCCAGCAGTTCAATTTGCAGCGGCAGCGAGAGGGTCTCACCGCGGATAGACCCGGATACCACCGACACCGCGCCAAATTCGCCGATGGCGCGGGCGTTGGTAAGCACCACGCCGTACAGCAGCGCCCAGCGGATATTCGGCAGCGTAACGCGACGAAACATCTGCCAGCCCGATGCGCCCAGCAGAATGGCGGCTTCATCTTCGTTGCTGCCCTGGCTCAGCATCACCGGTACCAGCTCGCGCACCACGAACGGACAGGTGACAAAAATCGTCACCAGCACCATGCCCGGCCAGGCAAACATGATCTGCAGATCGTGTTCATCGAGCCAGCCGCCCAGCGGGCCATTGGAGCCGTAGAACAGCAGATAGACCAGCCCCGCCACCACTGGCGATACGGCAAATGGAATGTCGAGCAGGGTCAGCAGCAACTGGCGCCCCGGGAAGGTAAAGCGCGTCACCAGCCAGGCGAGCAGCGTACCGAACACCAGGTTAACCGGCACGGTAATCAGCGCGATAAGCACCGTCAGCCAGATGGCGTGCAGCATATCGGGATTGGCCAGGTTCGTGAGCGCGGGCATCAGTCCTTTGGAAAAGGCCTGAGCGAAGATGTACACCATCGGCACCACGAGAATAAACATCGACAGCAGCACGCCGGTGCCGATTAAAAACCATTTACCCCAGTTGATGCGCCCGCCGCGGGAGGCGGAATGTGAAATTGTACTCATCAGTGCCCCACTACCCGACGGCCAAACCGGCTTTGCAAGGTGTTAATGCCGAACAGCAGCAGCAGCGACGCGGCGAGGATCACCGAGGCGATGGCGCTGGCGGCGGGATAATCAAACTCCTGCAGACGCACGAAAATCATCAGCGAGGTGACCTCCGTTTTCCAGGCGATATTCCCGGCGATAAAAATCACCGCCCCGAACTCGCCCAGGCTGCGGGTAAAAGAGAGCGCCACGCCGGCCATCAGCGCCGGGGATAGCTCCGGCATCACCACTTTACGAAAGCTCTGCCAGCGCGTGGCGCCGAGGGTTTCCGCCGCCTCTTCGTATTCCGGCCCCAGCTCTTCAAGCACCGGCTGCACCGTACGCACCACGAACGGGATACTGGTGAACGCCATCGCCACCGCGATGCCAAGCCAGGTGTAGGTCACCTTGATACCAAACTGCGCCAGCCACTCGCCGTAGAAGCCGTTAACCGAGAACAGCGACGCCAGCGTCAGACCGGCGACAGCGGTGGGCAGCGCGAAGGGAAGATCCATCAGCGCATCCAGCAGCGTGCGGCCGGGAAAACGGTAGCGCGTCAGGATCCACGCCATCAGCAGCCCAAAGACGCCGTTAAAAATCGAGGCCACGCCCGCCGAGAGCAGCGTGACCTTGTAGGCCGCGACCACCTGAGGATTGGTGATCACCTCCCAGTATTGCGCCCAGCTCATCTGCGCCAGCTGCATAACCAGCGCACTGAGGGGCAGCAGCAGGATCAGACAGACGAACAGCAGGCTGGTGCCGAGGCTCAGGGTAAAGCCCGGCAGCACGCGTCTGGAAGCAACTGCAAACATTACTTACGCCCCTGACTCTGCAGCGTGTCGAACTCTCCGCCGCTGGCAAAGTGCGTTTTCATCACCTCAGGCCAGCTTCCGAACTGGTCTTCTACGCGGAACAGCGCTGTCTGCGGGAATTTGTCCTTCAGTTTTTCCATTACCTGCGGGTTATTCACCCGGTAGTAGTAGTCGGTGATGATGGTTTGCGCCTGCGGGCTGTACAGGTAGTTGAGATAGGCTTTGGCCGCTTTTTCAGTCCCGTTCGCCTTCACGTTCTTATCCACCCAGGCCACCGGGAATTCAGCAAGGATGTTTACCTTCGGCACCACCACTTCAAAACCCTGGTCTTCATACTGTTTGCGAATGTTGTTCACTTCGGATTCAAAGGTGATCAGCACATCGCCCAGGCCGCGCTCCACGAAGGTGGTGGTCGCCCCGCGTCCGCCGGTGTCGAACACCTCAACGTTTTTCACGAATTTTGTCATGTACTCGCGGGTTTTCGCCGCATCGCCGCCGTCGGCTTTATCTGCCGCGCCCCAGGCTGCAAGCCAGGTGTAGCGCGCATTGCCGGAGGTTTTTGGGTTCGGGAAAATCAGTTTTACGTCATCGCGAACCAGATCGTTCCAGTCATGGATGTTCTTTGGATTGCCCTTGCGCACCAGAAACGCCATGGTGGAGTAGAACGGTGAGCTGTGATTCGGCAGACGGGTCTGCCAGTCGGCGGCCACCAGCTTGCCGCGATCGTGCAGGATCTGGACGTCGGTCACCTGGTTATAAGTTACAACGTCTGCTTTTAAGCCCTGCAGAATCGCCAGCGCCTGCTTTGAGGAACCGGCATGGGATTGTTTTATCGTCAGTTTGTCGCCGCCGTTCTCCGCGGCCCACTGTTTTTCAAACGGCGGGTTGAGCGCGGCAAACAGCTCACGCGAAACGTCATAGGAGCTGTTGAGCAGCTCCGTTGCCTGAGCATGGCCAGCCAGAAGCAGCGACACCGCTACGGCAAAGCACTTTTTTTTCACTGACTTAACGGCCATGTTTCACCCTTACACGTGTAATGACGACAGGATGACCAGTGTATTTATAACAAGTGGCAAAGCTATAACGCTTTTATATACCGTTTAGTGATTTGCAAGCGTAAAAGGGAATAAGACGTCAGGCGGGAAGCGCCCTCCCCTGGACAGGGAGGGCGGCAGGGATCAGAGGGCGAACAGGCGGTCGAGCGCCGGCGCGAAGTAGTAGCCGCCGGTGACCGGTTTGGTGAAGCGCAGCATGGCGTCGCGCTTGCCGTCGGTGTCACCGAACATGCTGAGCAACTGCTGTTCGATGTTGTAGAGCCGCGCGCTGTAGGCGCAAAAGTAGAGCCCGTTTTTACCGCTCACCGTGCCCCACGGCAGGCTCTGGCGCACAATCTTCAGCCCCTTGCCGTTCTCTTTGAGATCGACCCGGGTGAGATGCGAGGTCACCGGACGAACATCGCCGTCGATCTCTTCATTAGCTACTTTAGTACGGCCAATCATCATCTCCTGATCCGTCACGCTCATGCGATTGAGCTGGCGCAGGTTGTGCTCCCAGCGCTGAACCAGCACGTAGCTGCCGCCTGCATCAATGCCGTCCTGGATCACCGCCACCTGACGGCGCAGCTCGTCGCCCTGCGGATTTTCGGTGCCGTCGACAAAACCGCTCAGGTCACGATCTTCCACCCAGCGAAAACCGTGGGTCTCCTCCTCGACGTTTAGCGCGTCGCCAAACGCCGCCAGCGCCGCCTGCGCCACCGAGAAATTGACGTCGTGACGCAGGGACATCACGTGGATCATCACATCGCGCTGGGTGGCCGGCGCCAGCCCCTTACCCAGCGGCGTGAAGTTTTTCAGCTCCTGCGCCCCTTCGCCGTGGCTCAGGGTGCGCCACAGGTCATGACCAAAGGCGATAACTGCCCCGAGATGGGCATCGGGATACTGCACCTGAAAGGTGGCAAGTTTATCGGCAAACGCCCGGCAACCGGCGCGCACGGCGTCAATATCGCCCTTAACGTTCGCTTCCAGCCAGATAGCGGCGCGACAATGTTCTGGCAAAATGCCACTCTGAACCTGAGACACGTTTTTCTCCTGAAGAACACATGCCACACAGCGTGGCAATCATCGCGCCATTATACCCTGGTTCACATGCCTGCCGTTGCGCTGGCGCAAAGCCTCAGCGCTGCCAGATGATGCGCTCCACGCTCCAGCGTTTCAGCACGTCGTCCGGCGGCATCAGGCCTTCCGGGCCGCTCCACGGGCCGCTGAACAGATAGTGGATGTGCTCACTGCCCGGCGCTTTACAGCTTACGCTCTTGCTCTGCGTATCGCTGGCGCTCTGACAGTTGCCGTAGGCTTTGTCATAGAGATCGGTAAACGGCGTACCGATGCTGACGCCGCTTTCGGTCGGCACGTCTTTATCAAGCACCTCAACGCGGCTCACGGTGGTATCGCCGTTCACCACCAGTGCCAGCTGGTCATCCTTCAGCGCCTCGAAATAGCGCACGATGTTGCCGTTATCGGTTTTCATCCCGCTGCGTACCCGATAATCGCTGCCCAGCGCATCGGTGATGGCGCTCTCTTCAAGCGGGGTCGTGCCTGACAGATCGCCTACGCCCTGCTCCGTCACCTCAAGGGATGAGCCGAACCAGTTCCACGGGTTTGCCGCCGACCAGGGCACGTTTGAGAGCGTGGAGCACCCTGACAGCAGCAGTGCCGTTCCGCATACCATTACACGCAGCGATTTCATTCTCTTTCCTTCTTAAACGTTTGCAGATACCGGGGTTGGAGTGCAATCCGGCCAAAAAGTGCCGTTACAGCGTCTCACCGTGAAAACACGCCCGCAGCCGCGAGCTGGTGAGGAGCCACCACAGGGCGTAGAGATCGGCTATCAGCAGCGCCAGCGTCATACCGGTAACCGCCTCCCCCTGCCACCACAGCAGCGCCTGCCAGAGTATCAGCCAAAGCTGGGTCGCCACCAGCACGCCGCGCCACGCTTTCCACAGACGCGGCCACAGGTGCCGCCTGCCGCTGAGTAAAAACGCCAGCGCCGCGGGCAGACCCACGCACAGCCCCGGCCAGAAGGCGTCGCGATCCGGATAGAACAGCGCGAGCAGCGCACTCCCCTGCTCGCGTGACGCTCCGGCAATGATAAACAGCACCCAGGTCCGCGCCTGGAGGACCAGCACGGCCCAGAACAGCATCGGCACTTTTAACCGACCGGCGTCGTCGTAATCGGATGGTAAATACACGTCAAACTCCTGGACTTATGCCGAATTGGGGCCAGAATTATCGCTGTAGTCCCGGCGCGAAGATAGTCTTTCGCCCCTCAACCAAGGAGATGGAAATGAAAAAAGCAACAATCGCACTCTTGATCGCCGCAAGCGGTCTGGTCGCTGCCCCGGCAATGGCCCAGAAAGGTGGATTTAATGGTCCTGACAGCACCACTGCGCAAAAGCAGGGGGGATTTGTAGGGCCTGACGTTGCCAGCACGACGGTAGAAGAAGCCAAAAGCATGCGCGACGATGCATGGGTGGTTCTCGAAGGGAATATCGTGCGCAAGATGGGTAAAGAGCTGTATGAATTCCGCGACGCCAGCGGCAACGTTAACGTTGAAATCGACGATCATGTCTGGAAGGGTCTGTCCGTCGGCCCGAACGACAAAGTCCGCATTGAAGGGGAAGTGGATAAAGACTGGAATTCCGTTGAAATCGACGTGAAAAAAGTCACCAAAGCCTGATATGTGCCTGGCCCGCTACCCGGCGGGCCTTATCCACACGGGCCGCACCCGCTAATACTCATCATCTTCAATCACGCGCTTGCCCAACACCAGCACATCCTGCTGCTCGTAGCCCAGCCGCTCGTACAGACCAATCACAATGTCGTTATCTTCCCGCACCTGGATGTTAATTTTGGGGCAGCCGCGGGCAATCAGCTTTTTCTCCAGCCGGCTTAACAGCGCATTGGCGATGCCGCGCCCGCGAAACTCAGGGTGCACGCCCAGGTAGTACGCCGAGCCGCGATGCCCGTCGTAGCCGCCCATCACGGTGCCGACGATCTCGCCCCCGACTTCCGCCACCAGAAACAGGCTGACGTCGTGATTGAGTTTGCGCTCAATATCCAGCTCCGGATCGTTCCATGGACGCAACAGATCGCACCGCTCCCACAGGGTGATGACTTCCTCTGAATCTTCCTGCCGGAAAATGCGTATCTCCATGGTAAACCCCACTTTTTTGCTCGTTAAACTGCGATTATGGACCGAAGCGCGCCAATATCCAATATTCTGCCAATTGAAGCCTGAAGAATGTCATAATCGTGCCGATGTTTGCACTGAAATGAAAACTAAAACTTTTCTGCTTCAAGCGTCTCGTATTGCTACTAAGATACCTGACACCTTTTATCGAACACCGATTTTGCAACCCAGGCCGCATGAGCACGATTAAATCCCTGAAAATAACGACTTCACGCCGCCAGCTGCTGTTAACTGGCCTGGCGGCCCTGACGCTAACCGGTATGAGCAAAGCGCTTGCCCGCGAACAGAGCAGCGCGCTCAACACCACGACCACACACAGCAAACCCAAAGCGAAAAAGCCCGGCGCTAAGCGCGTGGTAATGCTCGACCCCGGTCACGGCGGCATCGACACCGGCGCAATTGGTCACAACGGGTCAAAAGAGAAGCATGTGGTATTGGCCATTGCCAAAAACGTGCGCGCCCTGCTGCGCAATCACGGCATTGAAGCGAAGCTGACCCGCACCGGTGACCACTTTATTCCGCTCTACGATCGGGTTGAGATCGCCCACCAGCACGGCGCTGACCTGTTTATGTCGATTCACGCCGATGGGTTTACCAACCCGTCCGCCGCGGGCGCATCGGTGTTTGCGCTCTCCAACCGCGGGGCGAGTAGCGCCATGGCGAAATACCTCTCGGAACGTGAGAACGCCGCCGATGAGCTGGCGGGCAAGGCGGCAAAGGACAAAGACCATCTGCTCCAGCAGGTGCTGTTCGATCTGGTGCAGACCGATACCATCAAAAACAGCCTGACGCTCGGCTCGCACATTCTGCGCCAGATTAAGCCGGTACACCGCCTGCACAGTAAAGCCACCGAACAGGCGGCGTTTGTGGTGTTAAAATCCCCGTCCATTCCGTCGGTGCTGGTTGAAACCTCCTTCATCACCAATCCGGATGAGGAGCGCCTGCTCGGCACCCCGGCATTTCGGCAGAAGATTGCCCGCGCCATTGCCGATGGGGTCGTGAGTTATTTCAACTGGTTCGATAACCAGAAAGCCCATGCAAAACGTAGCTAACTTATGAAGCCTGACAGCCAACGCGTTAAATCCTTCCTGCTCGCGTTACAGGACGACATCTGCCGACAGCTCAGTGCGGTAGACGGTACGGCGTTTATTGAAGACAGCTGGCAGCGCGACGCCGGCGGCGGCGGGCGTAGCCGGGTGTTACGCGACGGCGCGGTGTTTGAACAGGCCGGGGTGAATTTCTCCCACGTCTATGGCGATGCCATGCCGGCCTCCGCCACCGCGCACCGCCCCGAGCTTGCCGGGCGCAGCTTTGAAGCGATGGGCGTGTCGCTGGTCATTCATCCGCTCAATCCTTATGTTCCTACCAGCCATGCCAACGTGCGGTTTTTTATCGCTGAAAAACCCGGCGCGGATCCGGTGTGGTGGTTTGGTGGCGGGTTCGATATGACGCCGTTTTACGGGTTCGAAGAGGATGCGGTGCACTGGCACCGTACCGCGCGGGATCTGTGCCTGCCGTTTGGCGAGGACGTCTATCCGCGCTACAAAAAGTGGTGCGATGACTACTTCTACCTGCGCCACCGTAACGAGCAGCGCGGTATCGGTGGGCTGTTCTTTGACGATCTTAACACCCCGGATTTTGAACACTGCTTCGCCTTTATGCAGGCGGTAGGCAACGGCTTTACCGAGGCGTATCTCCCGATAGTCGAACGCCGTAAAGCGCTTGCCTGGGGCGAGCGCGAGCGCGCCTTCCAGCTCTATCGCCGTGGACGCTACGTCGAGTTTAATCTGGTGTGGGATCGCGGAACGCTGTTTGGCTTACAGACTGGCGGGCGCACCGAGTCGATTTTAATGTCGATGCCGCCGCTGGTACGCTGGGAATATAACTATCAGCCGGAGGCCGATAGCCCCGAAGCGGCGTTACAGGAATTTTTAACCGTTAAAGCGTGGATATAAAAAAGCAGGGCTCACTGAGCCCTGTTATTCACCTGAATGATGCCCCACCGCGTCGTGGCTGACATTGGTAGTATCAATAATATTGCGACGCAGAAAATGCACCAGGTCCGCATTATTATCAATATTAAACTTCTCCATAATGCAGTGCTTATGGGCGCTGACCGTTTTCGCGTTGATATTCATCAGCCCGGCAATCTGCCGGTTGTTAAAGCCTTTGATGGTGAATAACGCAATTTTCTGCTGCTGCTTTGAGAGCATAACGTGGCTGCAGGTTTTGCAGTTGGGCACCACCCATTCGCAGTTGCCGGTGACGTTCTCATTCCACGCAAACAGAATCTCGTTGCGTATTTTATTCATCGGACTGCGTTTATTCAGGTAAAGCATATTTTTCAGGCACAGCGGCGCACGTGGCTGAAGCAGCGGCGCATCGCCTTCGTAAAAGCCGACGATCAGGCTGCGCTTTTTACGGTACTGCAACAGCGAGTGGCACTGCACGTTGTCCCCCGGCCACACTTCCAGAATGATGATGTCCATAAAGCCAATGGTGTCGATATCCATCTCATCGTAAAACCGTAGCGTGCGGTCATACTTCGCTTCAAAGGCGAGAAAGAGCGCCTCCGCCAGACCACGCTTAAAAAAGTTATCCACTTCCTGAATGGTAACATTCATCATAATGCCGACCTTCCGTAGTTATTAATCACTGATATAAATGCTTTATGCGCATCCGCGCACGACCTTTGGCGCAGGCATTGAATAGCCGGGTAGCATTACGCACGGTATTATTCAGATAATTAATACGAACCCGATAATTCGCCCCGTCATGACGACGGATATATCCTGGCGAGGTGCAGTGCAGCGAGCTGGTAATACTGCAGCATTCACGAAGATAGCGCGTTATTTGATTCGGGTCGAGATGCCGTGCGGTAAATAATCATTACCAGATGTTGAAAGGCCCGTCGCCCGGTAATAAGCCATGTAATATTTTCTGCTGCCGCGCGGTGCCCGAATGACGGCTTCGGTTAATAGACGCGATACAGAATGGCTTACAACGGGGCGGCGGTTTAATTATTTGTGAACATAATCATTAAAGTAGAAATATATATTTTAAAAATAAACGCGTCGTTTGTCTGAATGGAATTTAACAGCCAATAAAAAAGCCGGGAGCGCAGTGCGCACTCCCGGCTGGTTTTGCTTCCGCCGCAGCGGATATCGCTTACAGTGGGTTAGTTTGTGACTCCACTACCGCCAGCGCCACCATATTGACGATACGACGCACGGAGGCGATCGGCGTCAGGATATGAACCGGCTTCGCCACACCCATCAGTACCGGCCCGACGGTTACCCCTTCAGAGCTGGAAACGCGCAGCAGGTTGTAGCTGATACGCGCCGCTTCCATGTTCGGCATGATGAGAATGTTGGCCGAGCCTTTCAGCGGGCTGTCCGGCATACGCTCGTTGCGGATGCTCTCCATCAGCGCCGCGTCACCGTGCATCTCCCCGTCGATCATCAGATCCGGCGCCAGTTCGCGCACCAGACGCAGGGTTTCACGCATCTTGAGGGCAGACGGCGAGCTGGATGAGCCGTAGTGAGAGTGCGACAGCAGCGCCACACGCGGTTCAATCCCGAAACGACGCACCGTTTCTGACGCCATCAGCGCGATCTCCGCCAGCTGTTCCGGCGTCGGGTCTTCATTGACGTAGGTATCGGCAATGAAGGTGTTACCGCCCGGCAGCAGCAGGGCATTCATCGCCCCGGCCGTTTTCACGCCGTCGCGATAGCCAAACAGCGGCTCCAGCACGCCGAAGTGCTCGTGATAGTCACCGATTGTCCCGCAGATCAGCGCATCGGCTTCGCCGCGGTGCACCATGATGGCGCCAATCACCGTGGTGTTGCCGATAACCGCGCGCTGGGCCTGCTCCTGGGTCACGCCGCGGCGTTTCATGATGCTGAAGTACTCGGTCCAGTACTCTTTGAAGCGCGGATCGGATTCGTTATTCACGATTTCGAAATCGACACCCGCCTTGATTTGCAGGCCGAGCTTCTGGATACGCATTTCGATGACGCTCGGACGACCAATCAGAATCGGTTTCGCCAGCCCCAGCGACACCAGCTCCTGGGTGGCATGCAGCACACGGGTGTCTTCCCCTTCCGCCAGCACCACGCGTTTCGGATCTTTGCGCGCCTGGGAGAAGATCGGCTTCATGAACAGGTTGGTTTTATAGACGAACTCGGTCAGCTTATCTTTGTAGGCTTCGAAGTCCTGAATGGGGCGGGTCGCCACGCCGGAGTCCATCGCCGCTTTTGCCACCGCCGGTGCAATCTTCACGATAAGGCGCGGGTCGAACGGTTTCGGGATCAGGTAGTCAGGACCGAAGCTCAGCTCCTGATCGTCATAGGCCGAGGCCACCACTTCGCTCTGCTCGGCAAGCGCCAGCTCGGCAATCGCATGAACCGCGGCCAGCTTCATCTCTTCGTTAATCGCCGTGGCGCCAACGTCCAGCGCGCCGCGGAAGATGAACGGGAAGCAGAGCACGTTGTTCACCTGGTTCGGGTAGTCAGAACGGCCGGTGCAGATAATGGCGTCCGGACGCACCTCTTTGGCCAGCGGCGGCAGAATTTCCGGCTCCGGGTTAGCCAGCGCGAGGATAAGCGGCGCGGTACCCATCTTTTTCACCATCTCCGGCGTCAGCACTTTCGGGCCGGAGCAGCCGAGGAAGATGTCAGCGCCTTCGATGACGTCGTCCAGCGTGCGCTTGCCGTTGTCGTCAATGGCGTAGGCCGCTTTGGTCTCGTCCATCTTCTCGTCGCGGCCTTTGAAAATCACCCCTTTGGAGTCGCAGACCACGATGTTGTGCTTCTGCATGCCCAGCGCCACCAGCAGGTTCATACAGGCAATCGCCGCGGCACCCGCACCGGACACCACCAGACGCACGTCGGTAATATTTTTCTCCACCACGCGCAGACCGTTGAGGATCGCCGCGGTGCTGATGATGGCGGTTCCGTGCTGATCGTCATGGAACACCGGAATGTTCATGCGCTCACGCAGCTTCTTCTCAATGTAGAAGCACTCCGGCGCCTTGATGTCTTCGAGGTTGATCCCGCCGAACGTCGGCTCCAGCGCGGCGACCACGTCGATAAACTTATCCGGATTGAGTTCGTCTACTTCGATGTCGAACACGTCAACACCGGCAAATTTCTTAAACAGGACCCCTTTCCCTTCCATTACCGGCTTACCGGCCAGCGCTCCGATGTTGCCGAGACCCAGTACCGCGGTGCCGTTGGAAACCACCGCCACCAGGTTACCGCGCGCCGTGTACTTATGGGCTGCCAGCGGATCGGCGGCGATCTCTAAACAGGGTGCCGCGACGCCCGGCGAGTAGGCGAGCGCCAGATCGCGCTGGGTAGCCAGCGGTTTCGTCGGGGAGACCTGGATTTTGCCGGGAGTGGGGAATTCGTGAAAGTCGAGGGCACTTTGCTTTAACTGATCGTCCATTATTTGGATCCTTTTACGTATCGTTCTGGTCAGTGAAACATCATGGTGAAGCGTATGGCGTTGATGAAGTGCCGTCTGGTATACCGTCTGCGCCGTCTGCAAACTGTGAAGGCAGCCAAACTCTCACCATTACCGCAGGGTAATGTTAGTAATTCAGATGCTCTATGTTACCAGGTCTTTAAAGCAATACCATGCCTGTCTGCTATGCTTTTTTGTTATGCACGTCATAAATTTCCCGGGAGCGTGACAGGATACGGTCCCATAAGCATTTGCTTTTCAAGGAGTATTGATGATGAATCAGCTAGAAGGCGTTAAACAGTTCACCACGGTCGTTGCCGACAGCGGCGATATTGAGTCAATCCGTAGCTACCAGCCGGAAGATGCCACCACCAACCCCTCCCTGCTGCTGAAAGCCGCCGGGCTGCCCCACTTCTCTCACCTGATCGACGATGCCATCAGCTATGGCAAGAGCAAGGGCAGCACGCAGGAGAAACAGGTCGCGCATGCCAGCGACAAACTGGCGGTGCTGGTTGGTGCGGAAATTCTGAAAAGTATCCCGGGCCGCGTCTCCACCGAAGTGGACGCCCGCCTGTCGTTCGATAAAGAGAAAAGCATCGCTAAGGCGCGACACATCGTTGAGCTCTATCAGGATCTGGGCATCGACAAGTCGCGCATCCTGATTAAGCTCGCCTCCACCTGGGAAGGCATTCGCGCCGCCGAGGAGCTGGAGAAAGAAGGCATCAAATGTAACCTGACGCTGCTGTTCTCCTTCGCCCAGGCCCGCGCCTGCGCCGAAGCCGGCGTCTACCTGATTTCACCGTTCGTGGGCCGCATCTACGACTGGTATCAGGCCCGCAAGCCGATGGACCCCTATGTCGTGGACGAAGATCCCGGTGTGAAATCAGTGCGGAACATCTATGACTACTTCAAGCAGCACCGCTACGACACCATCGTCATGGGTGCCAGCTTCCGCCGTACCGAGCAGATCCTCGCCCTCACCGGCTGTGACCGCCTGACGATCTCCCCTGACCTGCTGAAAGAGCTGCAGGCAAAAGAGGGTGAAGTGGTGCGTAAACTGGTACCGCCGTCACAGACCTTCCAGCGTCCTGAAAAGCTTACCGAGGCGGAGTTCCGCTGGGAGCACAACCAGGATCCGATGGCGGTTGAAAAACTGGCCGATGGTATCCGCCAGTTCGCCGTTGACCAGCGCAAACTCGAAGATCTGCTTGCCGCTAAACTTTAACTTTTGCCACGGAGAGAAACATGTCCCGACAAGCGCTAGCTAACGCGATCCGCGCCCTGAGTATGGACGCGGTACAAAAAGCCAAATCCGGTCACCCCGGCGCCCCGATGGGCATGGCCGATATCGCCGAGGTGCTGTGGAACGACTTCCTCAAGCACAACCCGACCAATCCGACGTGGTATGACCGCGACCGCTTTATTCTTTCCAACGGTCACGCGTCAATGCTGCTCTACAGCCTGCTGCACCTGAGCGGCTACGATCTGCCGATTGAAGAGCTGAAAAACTTCCGTCAGCTGCACTCGAAAACCCCGGGCCACCCGGAAATCGGCTACACGCCAGGGGTGGAAACCACTACCGGCCCGCTGGGCCAGGGTCTGGCCAACGCCGTGGGTCTGGCCATTGCCGAGAAAACCCTCGCGGCGCAGTTCAACCGTCCGGGCCACGATATCGTCGACCACCACACTTACGTGTTTATGGGCGACGGCTGTCTGATGGAAGGCATCTCCCATGAAGTGTGCTCCCTGGCCGGTACGCTGGGCCTGGGTAAGCTCATCGGCTTCTATGACCACAACGGCATCTCCATCGACGGCGAAACCGAGGGCTGGTTCACCGACGACACCGCGAAGCGTTTTGAAGCCTATAACTGGCACGTGGTGCACGAAATTGACGGCCACGATCCGCAAGCCCTGAAGCAGGCGATCGAAGAGGCGCAGCGCGTGACCGATAAACCGTCACTGATTATCTGCCGCACGGTGATTGGTTTTGGCTCGCCAAACAAAGCCGGTAAAGAGGAAGCGCACGGCGCGGCGCTGGGCGACGAAGAAGTGGCCCTGACCCGTAAACAGCTTGGCTGGAACTACCCGCCGTTTGAGATCCCGAAAGAGATCTATCAGGCGTGGGACGCCCGCGAGCGCGGCCAGCAGCAGGAGAGCGCGTGGAACGAGAAGTTTGCCGCCTACGAGAAGGCGCATCCGGAACTGGCGCGCGAGTTTACCCGTCGTATGAGTGGCGGTCTGCCGGAGAACTGGGAGCAGCTCACTCGCGACTACATCAAGAAACTGCAGGCCGAGCCGGCAAAAATTGCCTCGCGTAAAGCCTCGCACAACGCGCTCAACGAATACGGCCCGGTACTGCCAGAGTTCCTTGGCGGCTCTGCGGACCTGGCACCCAGCAACCTGACCATCTGGTCTGGCTCCGTCTCGCTGAAAGAAGATCCCGCCGGGAACTACATTCACTACGGGGTGCGCGAGTTCGGCATGACGGCTATCGCCAACGGTATCGCCCACCACGGCGGCTTTGTGCCCTATACCGCCACCTTCCTGATGTTCGTCGAGTATGCCCGTAACGCGGCGCGTATGGCGGCACTGATGAAGGCGCGGCAGATCATGGTCTATACCCATGACTCCATCGGTCTGGGTGAAGACGGCCCGACTCACCAGGCGGTTGAACAGCTTGCCAGCCTGCGCCTGACGCCAAACTTCAGCACCTGGCGTCCGTGTGACCAGGTTGAAACGGCGGTGGCGTGGAAAGCCGCGATTGAGCGCCACAACGGCCCGACCGCGCTTATCCTTTCGCGCCAGAACCTGGCCCAGATGGAGCGTACGCCGGAGCAGCTGGAGGCCATCGCGCGCGGCGGTTACATCCTTAAGGACAGCAACGGCAAACCGGATGCCATCCTGATCGCCACCGGCTCCGAAGTGGAAATTGCCATGCTGGCCGCCGCACAGCTCAGCGAGCAGGGGCACAATATCCGCGTGGTCTCCCTGCCCTCAACCGATGTGTTTGATGCCCAGGATGAGGCTTACCGCGAAGCGGTGCTGCCTTCAGACGTCTCGGCGCGCGTAGCGGTGGAAGCCGGCATTGCCGACTACTGGTACAAGTATGTGGGTCT
The DNA here is from genome assembly GCF_000463155.2 of Siccibacter turicensis LMG 23730. Classification (GTDB taxonomy): domain Bacteria; phylum Pseudomonadota; class Gammaproteobacteria; order Enterobacterales; family Enterobacteriaceae; genus Siccibacter; species Siccibacter turicensis. The sequence goes on from NZ_AWFZ01000030.1 coordinate 352,943, forward strand.
GAAAGGCGCCATCGTCGGTATGACCAGTTACGGTGAGTCAGCGCCTGCCGAGAAGCTGTTCCCGTACTTCGGCTTTACCGTCGAGAATGTGGTGGAAAAAACCCGCAAGCTGCTGGGTTAAAAAACGCTGCGTTAACGATAAAGGGTTCATGCTCCGGCATGTGCCCTTTTTATTGCGTCCGATGTAGTATTATCATTCAGTCATAAATTAACAGGCGTCACCTTTAATTAATCTTCTTTCTCAAAACCGTCAAAATTATCATGCAGGCGATCAATGCGCATACCAGCGATAATAAAACATCCGAAAAGAACCATAAGTCATCGACGTTCTCCTGGGTTGAAATACCATAAAGCCATGCAGCAAAAGCTGAAGACATTTCATAGCTAATAACGCTAGAGGTATCAATGACGCTTGCAAAAAAACAAAATAAGATGACGAAGAGGACGATTTTAAAAAGAATCAGGCAAAGATTACGGACACGTTTTACCATCAGCAATTACCTCAATATAACCGTAAGCACTCAAATTGCGCATGCAGGGCACCGGCACCCGCTGCGTTCTTAACAATGCATTTCTGATTATTGCGTAGTCTGAATTATGAACAACTGTGATACACCCTTTCGAAATGGTTCCAGGATGTAGTCTGAAGCTACTACGAGGCACGCCATCAATCCAGGTGCTGTCATCAATGCCTCCGTCATCCCGGTAAAGCGAAAACCAGTCATCATGGGTAAACTGAGCATCCTTAAACGCGTCGCTATACCAGTCTTTTACACCGGGTATAATACTATGCCAGAAATCATTTTTTTTACGTTCAAGAATCCAGTATTTTCCGGGTGGGATGGGCCCTTCATCAGGCAGCGCTTTGCAACCACCGCGATTACGATAAATGCCGTTACCAGAAAAGGCTAAAAACGTTCCAACACCATAAAAAGTCAAAGGTGAGTAGTCAGCATTATTAATGATAAACTTACCTTGTAACGCCATAATATTCCCGCCTCGCCGTTCAACAGAGCGCCATATTACTCTCGAAAATTGTCAAATTACCATCTGTTCAGCAGTAATTCAGAAAACGGAAGGCTTTAAGATTTTGCCGGGCAATGTTCGTTAAATACGCAAGAGATCAGACTGACACCTATTATATTTTTCTCTGGAAAAAACATTTCCATCGTCATGGCATTTTCGCTTTATAACGCGCATAAAAAACCGGTCATTGAGACCGGTTTTTTTATTTCGTCACCCATAAGGTAGGCCAGGCATCGGGGCTGAGCCAGCTATCACAGGTCGGCTCCTCGGCGTAGCGCACCAGACGGAAGCGCTGGCCGTCGAAGCGCCAGCGCGTGGCAAAACCACAGTCGCCGATGCCGCGTCCTTTGGAGAGCGTAATCAGCTCTTTGTTTTTCTCATCGTAGCTGGCGTTCATCAGCTCCATCTCCTCGCTGCCGTTGGCGGGCGTAAACGGCAAGCGCAGGCGGATCTGACGTGAGGCAAAGGGTTTATGGCGCGACACCAGCCAGGCCAGATCGACGGTATTATAGGCGCCCGCTTCGCAGCTAATCAGCATCAGCGCTTTGTCATCGCTGAGCGCTGACACCCGCACTTCGCGGCGCTCAGGGTCAAGCGAACACTGACTGTTATTCATGCGCCAGTTGCCGTAGTCCAGCAGCGCGCTGCGCTCGTCGTTGCTGAGCGGCGTCGGCGTCGGGTTGGTGATGGTGACAGCCTTCAGCGCAGGCGCAGGGGGCACGCTGAGCGAGGGCTCGTTACCCTTTTTGATCCACGCCGTCTCATTCCCGACGCGCTTTTGCTGCGCGTCGACAAACAGCAGGGCCGCTTTCAGGCCGAGCAGAGAGATGGTGTTTTCCCCGCCGTTGAGCGAGATCGCCTGCGACTCCTGAATACGGGCCAGGAAAGCATTGATAGTGTCAGGATCGTCGGTGCGCAGGTGGTGCGGCGTGATCTGCCATTTGCCCGCGCCCAGCGCCAGCGGTTCGCCGTCGAGCAGCATCCGGTCGGCCACCGGCGGCGCGCTGTCGGCCGCGTTGTCCAGCGTGCCGAGATCGATACGCAGATTGACATCAACGTGCGCGCCCGCGCTGCGGCTCAGGGTCATCACCAGACCTTTATGATCGCCGACGTTGCGCGCTACGCAGAAATTCTGGTTGTTACAGGTCACCTGCCAGTCATCGAAACGCTTCTGCGAGGGAGCGGCCTGCGCCGCGGATACCAGAAACAGCCCCGTCAGGAGAAGCATAAAGATGCGATAGTGCATGGACGGATAAACCCCGGAAGAAGAAACAGCCTGGCGCCTATCTTCGGTTGCCGCCCCGTAGCGCTCAATCGGATTTATCGGATAGATTTATTTCGAATACAACTTAAGAACGCGCCTGGTCCATAATGCCGCGTAACTGCAGCTGTTGCAGCAAAATCACGGTCTTACCGTCGCGAATTTCTCCGCTGGCCACTTTCGCCAGCGCGTCGGTAAACGGCATCTCCAGCACATCAATATCTTCGTCTTCCACCCCGCCGCCCTGCCAGGCGAGATGAGAATCATCATATTCGGCAATGAAAAAGTGAATCAGCTCGGTTACGCCGCCGGGGGACATATAGAGCTCAAACAGTTTTTCCACCGCGCCGACTTTATAGCCGGTTTCTTCGATAGCTTCTTTGCGGGCGCAGGCCTCGGGTTCGTCGGCGTCCAGCAGCCCGGCACAGCTCTCAATCAGCATTCCGTCAGGGTTGCCGTTCACCCAGGTCGCCACCCGGAACTGGCGCGTCAGCACCACCGTCTGGCGTTCGCGGTTGTACAGCAGGATGGTCGCCCCGTTCCCGCGGTCATACACTTCACGCTTGTGGCGTACCACTTCACCATCGCTGCGGGTCAGGTCGTAGGTGATGTTGTGCAGGATGAAATAGTTGTCGGACAGGATTTTGTCTTTGATCAGGGTGATGTTACGCGGCATACCGGCTCCAGGGATGAAAAACTCCGGCGCGTATAGTACGCCGTTCCCGGCGCGTTGTCCCGACTCAGGGTGCTGATTAAATAATCGTAAAGAGGGGCGCGCGATCGGCCCGATATGCGCCAGGCTAATGGCGTCCCGCTTTTTGCGCCCGCCTGCGCTCAGCATGGTCTGGCACGCGCGCAGCGGGGCCGAACTAACGCACTGTTTTAGCTGAACAATCACTGGGGGCAGCCCGCGAACAACGGCATGATAATTTACACTATCTCCTTATTTTCTCCACGATTGGTCATCCGTTAGCGGCTACAGTGGTGGCCGCTACCCATAATAATGAAACGTTGCATCCAGAGGTCTTTCGTCGATGGCGAATTTTTTTATCGATCGCCCCATCTTTGCCTGGGTACTGGCAATTCTGCTCTGCCTCGGCGGCAGCATGGCGATATTTTCCCTGCCGGTTGAGCAATACCCGGATTTAGCCCCACCAAACGTGCGCATCTCGGCCAACTATCCCGGCGCGTCGGCGCAGACGCTGGAGAACACCGTCACTCAGGTGATTGAGCAGAACATGACCGGGCTGGACAACCTGATGTACATGTCCTCCCAGAGCAGCAGCACCGGCCAGATGACGGTCACGCTGAGCTTTGAAGCCGGCACTGACCCGGACGAAGCGGTGCAGCAGGTGCAAAACCAGCTTCAGTCGGCGATGCGTAAGCTGCCTCAGGCGGTGCAGAACCAGGGGGTCACGGTGCGTAAAACCGGTGACACCAACATCCTGACCATCGCGTTTGTGTCAACCGACGGGCGGATGGATAAGCAGGATATCGCCGACTACGTTGCCAGCAATATTCAGGACCCGCTCAGTCGCGTCAGCGGCGTGGGGGATATCGACGCCTACGGCTCCCAGTATTCGATGCGTATCTGGCTCGATCCCAACAAGCTCAACAGCTATCAGCTCACGACCCAGGACGTGACCGATGCCATCTCCTCGCAAAACGCCCAGATTGCCGTCGGCCAGCTTGGCGGAACGCCCTCGGTTGATACCCAGGCGCTGAACGCCACCATCAACGCCCAGTCGCTGCTGCAAACCCCGGCGCAGTTCCGCGATATCACGCTACGCGTCAATCAGGATGGGTCGGTGGTGACGCTGGGCGACGTCGCCCAGGTGGAGATGGGAGCAGAAAAATATGACTACCTCAGCCGCTACAACGGCAAGGCCGCATCCGGGCTGGGGGTAAAACTGGCCTCGGGCGCAAACGAAATGGCGACCGCCGATGCGGTGCTCAAACGGCTTGATGAGCTGTCGGCCTATTTCCCGCACGGGCTGGAGTACAAGGTGGCTTATGAAACCACCTCGTTTGTAAAAGCGTCCATCACGGACGTGGTGAAAACCCTGCTTGAAGCGGTGCTGCTGGTGTTCCTGGTGATGTACCTGTTTTTGCAGAATTTCCGCGCCACGCTCATTCCCACCATTGCGGTACCGGTCGTCTTGTTAGGCACTTTCGCTACCCTCTACGCCTTCGGCTACAGCATTAACACCCTGACCATGTTCGCCATGGTGCTGGCGATCGGGCTGCTGGTGGACGATGCCATTGTGGTGGTGGAGAACGTGGAGCGCATCATGAGCGAGGAAGGGCTCTCGCCGCGCGAGGCGACGCGAAAATCGATGGGTCAGATTCAGGGGGCGCTGGTCGGGATTGCCATGGTGCTGTCGGCGGTCTTCGTGCCGATGGCCTTCTTTGGCGGCACCACCGGGGCCATCTACCGCCAGTTCTCAATCACCATCGTTGCGGCGATGGTGCTGTCGGTGCTGGTGGCGATGATCCTGACGCCGGCGCTGTGCGCCACCCTGCTTAAACCGCTGCACAAAGGCGAACAGCACGGGCAGAAAGGCTTTTTTGGCGCCTTCAACCGCGTGTTTAACCGCAGCGCCGCCCGCTACGAGCGCGGGGTGGCGAACATCCTGCACCGCAGCCTGCGCTGGGTCGTGATCTACGTGCTGCTGCTCGGCGGCATGGTGTTTCTGTTCCTGCGTCTGCCGACCTCGTTTCTGCCGCAGGAGGATCGCGGCATGTTTACCACCTCGGTACAGCTCCCCAGCGGATCGACCCAGCAGCAGACGCTGAAAGTGGTGCAGCAGCTCGAAGCGTATTACTTCACCCATGAAAAAGAGAACGTCGCGTCGCTGTTTGCCACCATCGGCTCCGGCCCCGGCGGTAACGGACAGAACGTGGCGCGCATGTTTGTGCGCCTGAAAGACTGGGATGACCGCGATCCCCACACCGGCACGTCGTTTGCCATTATCGAGCGCGCCACGAAAGCGTTCAGCAAGATTAACGAAGCCCGGGTGTTCGCCAGCAGCCCGCCGGCGATAAGCGGCCTCGGCAGTTCGGCCGGGTTCGACATGGAGCTGCAGGACCACGCGGGGGCGGGGCACGATGCGCTGATGGCGGCGCGTGATCGGCTGCTGGCCCTGGCCGGTGAAAATCCCTCCCTGACCCGGGTGCGCCATAACGGCCTCGATGACAGCCCACAGCTGCAGATCGATATCGATCAGCGCAAGGCGCGTGCCCTGGGCGTCTCCATCGACGATATCAACGACACGCTGCAAACCGCCTGGGGTTCCAGCTACGTGAATGACTTTATGGATCGCGGCCGCGTGAAGAAAGTCTACGTACAGGCCGCGGCGAAATTCCGCATGCTGCCGGACGATATCACCCGCTGGTACGTGCGTAACAACCAGGGCGGGATGGTGCCGTTTTCGGCGTTCGCCACCTCGCGCTGGGAGACCGGCTCGCCGCGCCTGGAGCGCTACAATGGCTACGCCGCGCTGGAGATTGTCGGCGAAGCGGCACCGGGAGTGAGTACCGGCACCGCGATGGACGTGATGGAGCAACTGGTCAGGCAGTTGCCGGGTAACTTCGGCCTCGAGTGGACCGCGATGTCGTATCAGGAGCGGCTCTCCGGCTCGCAGGCCCCGGCGCTCTACGCCCTGTCGCTGCTGGTGGTGTTCCTCTGCCTGGCGGCGCTGTACGAGAGCTGGTCGGTACCGTTCTCGGTGATGCTGGTGGTGCCCCTTGGCGTAATCGGTGCCTTGCTGGCGACCTGGATGCGCGGCCTGGAAAACGACGTCTACTTCCAGGTGGGGCTGCTGACGGTGATTGGCTTGTCGGCGAAAAACGCCATTCTGATCGTCGAGTTTGCAAATGATGCCAACGCCCGGGGGCAGGAGCTGGTGTCCGCCACGCTGGACGCCTGCCGTCAGCGTCTGCGCCCTATCCTGATGACGTCGCTGGCGTTTGTGTTTGGCGTATTGCCGATGGCGACCAGCAGCGGCGCCGGCTCCGGCAGTCAGCATGCGGTAGGTACCGGCGTAATGGGCGGCATGATCTCGGCGACCGTGCTGGCTATCTTTTTCGTACCGCTGTTCTTTGTGCTGGTGCGCCGTCGCTTCCCGCTAAAAGAGCGTCAGCAAAGTTGAACAACAAAAAAGGCGGCTATTGATTAGCCGCCTTTTGTTCATGCGATAAATCGCACTTGTATTATTTTAAGAACATCGTGCTCTTGCTTTTCTTACTGGAAATTATTTACGAAGCATGGCTTCGATAAAATCTTTCCAGTTCCCCATTTCGTGTTCAATCATAACAACCTCTGTCTATTCTTATTAGAATTATACGAGAATATATTGTGGATGTGAAGATAATTTAACCAGCTCACTACAGAGCCATCTTGTGTTACCGGGGCTATTTTCCGTCATTTTTTATGCTATGAATGTGACAGGCAACAAGCATTTATATTAATTTTTCGCGGGTGAGGTAAAGTGTGACATTACAACTGTTAACGAAAAAAACCTGTCCAGAACCGGACTGGAAAATCCTTGCCAACCTGATCGAGCGAGGCGGATTGAACGCCCGCGATCCGCAGCTTGTGGCTCAGGCGTTCACGAACAGCACCTTCTGCTGGTATGGGTTTCATGACGGAAAACTCATCGCCACGGCCCGCGCAATCAGTGATTTAACCTGGGCAAGCTACCTTGCAGACGTGGTGGTTGACCCTGATTATCAGGGGCGCGGATATGGCGCGCAACTTATGGATGAAATTGCTCAAACCTTATTACCCTTTGGCAAAATATTTATCTATTCAGTTTGCGATAAGGTCGAATTTTATAAGCGCTATAATTTTCATCTGCTGACCACCGGTATGGTCGCGGCAAGTGACGAAAGAATAAGCGCGATGCGTCAGCAGGGTTATATTGCTTAACCTTTATTTCGCCAATACGTTATATTAAGCACCCTTTTAGTTACCCTGATTAACATTCTAAAAAACTGAACAAGAATGCGATATTGATTCAAAAGGATTCATTTATGATCGTGATGTACGGCATCAAAAACTGCGACACCATCAAGAAAGCGCGCCGCTGGCTGGATAACGCCGGGATCGCCTACCGGTTTCATGACTACCGTGTGGACGGCCTGACCCTGGAGCAGCTCAACGGATTCATTGATGCGCTGGGCTATGAGGCGCTGCTCAACACCCGCGGCACCACCTGGCGCAAGCTGGATGAGTCAACGCGCAACGGCATTAACAATGCCGCGTCTGCCGCCGCCCTGATGCTGTCGATGCCGGCAATCATCAAACGACCATTGCTCTGCGCGCCCGGGAAGCCTATGCTGCTTGGTTTCAGTGAAAACAACTATCAGCAGTATTTCAACGAGGTGTAGTGCTATGTCTTGCCCGGTCATTGAGCTGACGCAACAGCTTATTCGTCGCCCTTCCCTGAGCCCCGATGATGCAGGCTGCCAGGCGCTACTGATTGAGCGACTGCGAGCCATTGGCTTTACCGTGGAACCCATGGACTTTGGCGATACGCAGAACTTCTGGGCATGGCGCGGCCAGGGCGAAACGCTGGCGTTTGCCGGCCATACCGATGTGGTCCCGCCGGGGGATGCCAACCGCTGGATCAATCCACCGTTCGAACCCACCATCCGTGACGGCATGCTGTTTGGGCGTGGTGCAGCGGATATGAAAGGGTCGCTTGCCGCGATGGTGGTTGCCGCCGAGCGCTTCGTCGCCCAGCATCCCAACCATAAAGGCCGCCTCGCGTTTCTGATCACCTCTGATGAAGAAGCCAGCGCGCAAAACGGCACCGTTAAGGTGGTGGAGGCGCTGATGGCGCGCAATGAGCGCCTCGATTACTGCCTGGTGGGCGAACCCTCGAGCAGTGAAGTGGTCGGCGACGTGGTCAAGAACGGCCGCCGCGGCTCGCTCACCTGCAACCTCACCATTCACGGCGTACAGGGTCACGTGGCCTATCCGCACCTTGCGGATAACCCGGTGCACCGCGCCGCGCCGATGCTGGATGAGCTGGTGAACATTGAGTGGGACGAGGGGAATGCGTTCTTCCCGGCCACCAGCATGCAGATTGCCAACATCCAGGCCGGGACCGGCAGTAACAACGTCATCCCCGGCGACTTGCACGTGCAGTTCAATTTCCGTTTCAGCACCGAGCTGACCGACGCCGCTATCAAAGCACGCGTCGAAGCCCTGCTGCAGAAGCATCAGCTGCGCTATACCCTTGACTGGTGGCTGTCGGGCCAGCCCTTCCTGACCGCGCGCGGTAAGCTGGTCGATGCGGTGGTGAACGCGGTTGCGCACTATAATGAAATTAAACCGCAGCTGTTGACCACCGGCGGCACCTCGGATGGCCGCTTTATCGCGCGTATGGGGGCGCAGGTGGTGGAGCTCGGGCCGGTCAACGCGACGATTCATAAGATCAACGAGTGCGTGAACGCCGCCGATTTACAGCTGCTGGCCCGGATGTATCAACGTATCATGGAGCAGCTCGTCGCCTGACGGCTGCCCGGACAAAGAGGATAAGCGCATGGAACTGCTGGCAAAATACTGGTGGATACTGGTGATCGTATTTATGGTCGGCGTGCTGATCAACGTGATCAAAGATCTCAAACGCGTCGATCATAAAAAGTTTCTGGCTAATAAACCTGACCTGCCCCCGCATCGCGATTTCAACGATAAGTGGGATGACGAAGACGACTGGCCGAAGAAAAAGCCGTAAAAAAAAGCCCTCCTGCGAGGGCTTTTTCATGTCTGACGGCGCGCCGTTATAGCAGCTCGATAATATCATCGTCCTTCGGCGTACCGCCGCTGAGCGCCTCATCAAAGTAGTGCTTCGGCACCGTAAAGCTCAGATGCTCAATGGCACACTTCATGCTGCGCTCGTCTATCGCATGCCCCAGTTCTTCAATCACGTCCAGGGTGACATCGCCACCGGCTTGCTCCAGCGCTTCAGCGGCCGCTGCCGCGTGGGCCAGCTCAATGACGCGATCTTCCCCACCGTGAATCAGGTGAATCGTCACGGTACTGGCGATCTGCGCCGGCAGAGTGGCGAAGCGCCCGTTGAAGGCGATAATGCGCGACGCCAGACGTGGCGTGGTGTGGATGCTATCCAGCGCCATAATGGCCCCCTGGGAGAAACCAATCAGCGCCGTCGCCGCAGCGTTTAAGCCGCTTTGCTGTTGCCAGTAGCGCACCGTTTCCACAAAGCGCGGCATCACCTCTGCCACGCGCGCCGGGCGGTTGTCATCGGTCACACCCTGCACCGAAAACCATTCGCGCCCCGGCTCGTTGCCGCTCGGAAACGGGCCGCCGATGCTGACCACCAGCGCATCCGGGAAGTGCGGCGCAAACCAGCGGCCGATTTCGCCCATGGATACCGGGTTATCCCCTACCCCATGAAACAGCAGCAGCAGCTGTTTAGGGGGAACGTCCGGGCTATGTACTACAACGTGGTCATGTTTCATTGCGGCCTCCTCAGGTGCTGAATAACAGTCTACGCCGGGTAATCTGAATGACCATGCCATTTAACTGAATGAGTTAGTTAAATAAATTGTAATTCCGCCACCTGATTTTGTAGCGCGTCACTACGCGCCGCATCGAGCGTGCACAGGGCGGTGGCCGTCTCCTGACGCAGGCCTTTCAGCAGCGCTTTACGGCCCCCGGTGGCGTGCTGCTGCCCGTCGAACCAGGCCCGCAGCGTCGGGAGCGGAAGCGTACACGCCTGCAGCAGACGGTTCAGGCTACCGGTACAGGCCTCCACCGGGCGATGGGCGAAGGCGAAACCGGCCAGCTCGCGCCAGTCCGCCTCATTAAGGGTAGCCTGGTCGAGGGGAATGACCGGCAGCGGGATAGCAATCCACGGCTGGAGCCAGACGGCGTCGCGGCGCAGCCGCTGATGTTCCTGTTCAGTCAGCCGCTCCCCGGCGGCGCTCAGCGGTAGCAGCGCCATGGCGGTGTAGCAGCCGCTGCTGGCTTCCCGGTGGCTGCCGATACGCACCAGAGTGAAGCCGCACCGCTCCCAGAATCGCCACAGCTCGGGGGTGTACCCGAAGCTGACCGACAGATAGTCGAGGTGCCGCGCGGCCTCGCGCTGCGCCCAGGCCACCAGCCGGGCGCCGATGCGCTCGCGCTGGCGGGCCGGATGCACCGCAATGCGGCTGATGCGCAGCCCGCGAAGCGTGGCGGCCTCCGGGCTACCGCCGTGCGCGGCTAGCGACTGCGCCACCAGATTGCCGCGCGGACGACGAAAGCCCGCCCACACCGCCTGACTGAGCGCCGGCGGCAGGCCGCCCTCCTCCACCAGCCACAGCGCCCCAGCCGGACGCGCTCCCGCCAGCGCCTGGGCAACGTGCTGCCCCGGCGCATCCATCATGCGTCGCAGGTCGAGGGGTGAGGTACGGTAGTGCGCCCCGGAGAGCAGGCGGTAGAGCGCGCCGATCTGCGCCGGATGCGTCCGCCACGCCTCTTGGGTCAGGGCCGCTATCTGACAGTCGCCCACTGGCCGGACGCTAAAATCATCGTCATCGAACAGCAGCAGCGCGGCGATAATCCGCTCCAGCGGATCGCCGGGCGCCCAGCGTATCGGGCAGTCGAGGCGATAGGTGTGGATATCCGGCAGGCTGGCGCAAAACTTCAGCATGAAGCCGCGCCCGGTGCCTTCGTAGCCCTGAACCGTGGTCACCATCAGCACGCGAGTAAAACCGCACAGCAGTTTGCGCAGCAGCGGGCCGGGAATGGCGGCGGCCTCGTCAACGATCAGCCAGTCGCCGGTAGGTTGCGTACCCTGCGTCAGCGCGGCGGCCAGCGCATCCGGGGCGATAAACTGAAAACGCCCACCGGCATGCTGCGCCAGCACGTCGGTGGCGACCTTAGCCGGGGCGGTGACCCAGACCTCGCCCGGCCACTGGCGTGCCAGCATACCGGCCAGCGCCGACTTGCCGCGTCCGCGTGGGGCAGTGACTACCGCCACGCCGTGCTCCAGCTTCAGCAGGGCGTTCAGCACCGCCTGTTGCTGGCGGTCGGGCTGGCCGTTGGCCATCGACCAGGCTGGCGCTTCGGGCGGGCGCAAAGCAGGAAAAGGCTCTCCCTGCCGCCAGTGCAGGACATCGTTATCCTGCTGAATGCAGGTCATGACATGGTGAACAAAGTGCGGCGTGGGGATGGCCTGCTCGCGGTCGCTCCAGCGACGGCTGTCGCCGTCAGGGCGCGCAGGCCATGCCGGCCACAGTGGGGTGAGCAGCACCAGCCAGCTTCCGGCTCGCAGCGTACCGCTCAGGGCGGCCAGCGCGTCCGCGGCAAAGCCGTTGCGGGCGTCAAACACCGCGTGGGTGAACTCCCGGCCCAGCAGCGTGCGCACCGCGCCGGGGGTACAGTGCAACTCCCCTTGTGGGCGCTCACTTACCCAAAGCCAGTCGCCGGGCAGCCGCGCCGTGAGCCAGGCCAGCTGCGCATCGCCCCAGGCGTCATCGCCCTCAAGCACCAGCAGACGGCGCTGACCGGTATGGGCCAGCGCGCGCGTCATGTTTATCAGGGCATCGTCCATCGCTGTCAGAGACGGATGCCGTTTCCGAAGGTGTTACATTCCGACGGGTTGCCGCTGTCAAAGCCGCGTTTAAACCAGGTGTAGCGCTGTTCCGAGGTGCCGTGAGTGAACTTCTCCGGCATCACGCGTCCCTGGCTCTGCTTCTGTAAGCGGTCATCGCCGATGGCCTGGGCGGCGTTAAGCGCCTCTTCCAGATCGCCGGCTTCCAGCACGCCCTGCTGCTGCATGCTTTTTCCCCATACCCCGGCGAAGCAGTCCGCCTGCAGCTCCATGCTGACCGACAGCTTATTGGCCTCCACTTCCGAGGCGTTCTGCTGCAGCTGACGCACTTTCGGCTCGATGCCGAGCAGCTTCTGCACGTGGTGCCCCACTTCGTGCGCAATCACGTAGCCTTGCGCGAAGTCGCCGCCCGCGCCGAGCTGGCGTTTCATCTCGTCATAGAAGGAGAGATCGATATACACGGTGCTGTCCGCCGGGCAGTAGAACGGCCCCATGATGGACTGCCCGTTGCCGCAGCCGGTGCGCGTGCTGCCGCGGTACATCACCAGCTTCGGCTGCTGGTAGTTGCGCCCCATCTTCTCAAACTGCTGTCCCCAGCTCTCTTCGGTAGTGGCGAGAATGACCGAAGTGAATTTTGCCGCCTCGTCCTCATTGGGACTCACAGACTGCGTCACGCTCTGCTGGGTGGCGGGCTGCTCACCGGTGAGTAGCGAGGTCAGATCCACGCCGTAATAGCCTGCGACGACCACGACCACCAGCAGTATGATGCCGCCCTTACCGCGGGGAAGCCGCACGCCGCGTCCGCCCCCCAGGGATGGCCCGCGTGCATTCCGTCTGTCCTCTACGTTGTCGCTTTCGCGACGACCTTGCCAACGCATAATTAACCTCTTCCTATTTGTTTTTATGTATAGATCGTAGGTGGTTAACGCCCGGATTACCATCCTGATTTAGGCTGACCGCAGGCAGCATGCCCGAACGGGCGAACGGATGCGCATCAAAAATCATCACCGGCCCAAGGGCTGACGATAAAAAACAAAAAGCCGGGTGCGGAAAGTCCGCCCCGGCTCAGATATGGCAAAGGGGATTATCAGTCGAGATTAACGCCCAGGCGACGCGCCACTTCTTCGTAGGCCTCGATCAGGCCGCCGAGGCTCTGACGGAAGCGGTCTTTATCCATTTTATCCATGGTCTGTTTGTCCCACAGGCGCGCACCGTCCGGGGAGAACTCATCGCCCAGCACCACTTCGCCGTTGAACAGGCCGAACTCGAGCTTGAAATCGACCAGAATCAGACCGGCGTCGTCGAAAAGCTTGAACAGCACGTCGTTGGCGCGGTAGGTCAGCTCCTTCATGCGCGCCAGATTCTCTTTGCTTACCCAGCCGAAGGTTTCGCAGTAGGATTCGTTGACCATCGGATCGTGCAGCGCATCGTTTTTCAGGAACATATCGAACAGCGGCGGGCTCAGCTCAATGCCCTCTTCGGTACCCAGACGCTTCACCAGCGACCCGGCGGCGCGGTTGCGGATCACGCACTCCACCGGCACCATCTCCAGCTTTTTCACCAGCGATTCGGTGTCGGACAGCAGCGCTTCCAGCTGGGTCGGGATGCCCGCTTCTTCCAGTTTGGTCATGATGAAGTGGTTGAACTTGTTGTTCACCATTCCCTTACGGTCGAACTGCTCTATGCGCGCGCCGTCTCCTGCTGACGTATCATTGCGGAATTCGAGCACCAACAGATCCGGGTTTTCCGTGCTGTATACGGTTTTCGCTTTGCCACGATACAACTCAGCTTGCTTTTGCATCTTCAATTACTCCAGGTGTGGTGACCGCTGTGCGGCCTGAACGTTAAGGCGGAACTCGGCTGATTATCGCTACGCACACGTTTGCGTATGGATAATAAAAAAAGGCCGGATGCATCCGGCCCTTCTGTGTTACTTGCTGAATGCGGCCTGGAATACGGCTACCAGGGCATCATTCTGCGACTGCGTCAAGGTGTGACCTTTCGGGTCGATAAACTGCAGGCTGCTGCGGTTATCGAGGTCGCCGACCTGAAGCTTGTAGTCGCCGGACGGCAGTTCCGGATCGCGGGCGCCCAGCGCTTCCCAGTCGCCCTCAGACAGCGGCTTATAGGTCACGGCAATATTGCCCTGCGAACGCGTGGTGTCGGTCACTTTCATGCCCACTTTACCCAGCGCGTCAGGCAGACGGTTCCAGACCACGTTGAACGGGCCGCGAACAATCAGCACCGGCAGGCCGACATCGTCAGCGCCGCTCTGCACGTCAAGCTCGGTAGAGGAACGGTTTTCCTGGGCGGCCTGCGCAGCGGCCTGGTCTTTGTCCAGCCCCGCAGCGATGACGTTCAGCAGCTGCGCGCTGTAGCGCTGTAAGGACGCCGGATCGGCGACCGGCTTGCCGGACTGCTCCAGGTTCAGCAGCTTAACCACGACCGCCTGCTGGTAGCCCTGCGGCTTCACAGAGACCTGATAACGGCCACGATACTGTTCGTCTTCATCGGCGCGGTTCCACTGGATCCAGTCGGTGGTCAGGGTCTGGCTGGCATCGTCACGCTTATCAATGGCGTAATTCTGTGCCTGCACTACCGATACCACCTGCGGCCAGAGTGAGCCCGCACGGCCGCTTTCAACCAGCAGCGTGGCGGTATCGCCGGTGAACTGGGTACGTGCGCCGGTGACCAGCGCCAGCGGCTGTGCCGGCGGACGGATATCAAGCGCCTTGCCTACCGCGCCGCTGCCGTTGGCAACGGGAATATTATAGTTACCGTTTTGTACCGGCAGGATCATCCCGGCGGGTGCATGAAGCTCCGCCAGCGGTTGCGCATCCAGATAGGATTCATCCCCGCTGACCTGACGCTTGTAGCGTGAATCGGAACTACAGGCGGCGAGCAGCATAATGAGTGATACGCTCGCGACCTTTGCTACACGCGACGTCTGAACTGAATAAGCCATCAAATCTCCCTAAACTTTACAGCAAACCGGCGTGCTTAAGCGCACTGGCAACCGCCTCACGACCTGCGTCAGTGATGGGGGTCATCGGCAGGCGCAGCGTATCGGTCGCCACAAGTCCCAGTTCCTTACAGGCCCATTTGGCCGGGATCGGATTGGGTTCGACAAACAATTTATGGTGAAGCGGCATCAGGCGGTGATTAATGATGCGGGCCTCGTTGAACTGCCCTGCGGCAGCCAGCTTGCACATTTCGGCCATGTCACGCGCCGCAACGTTAGTGGTGACGGAAATCACCCCGTGTCCGCCGAGCTGCATGAAGTCCAGCGCGCTGGCATCATCGCCGCTCAGCAGGATGAAGTCATCTTCGACCAGCTCTTTGATCTGGTGAACGCGGGTTAAGTTCCCGGTTGCTTCTTTAATACCGACAATATTTTTCACGCGCGCGAGGCGGCCTACGGTTTCAGGTAGCAGGTCGCAACCGGTACGGGACGGCACATTATACAGGATTTGCGGCAGGTCAGTATGCTCGGCAATCGCTTTGAAGTGCTGGAACAGGCCTTCCTGGGTCGGACGGTTGTAGTACGGCGTCACGGTCAGACAGCCGGCAATGCCGCTGTCGTTGAAGCGCTGCGTCAGGCTGATGGCTTCAGAGGTGGCGTTAGCGCCGGTACCGGCAATCACCGGGATGCGCCCGTCTGCCAGCTCCAGCGTCATCATCACAACGTCGCCATGCTCATCGTGGCTCAGCGTCGCCGATTCACCCGTGGTTCCTACCGAAACAATCGCCGACGTCCCGTTGGCAATATGATACTCAACCAGTTTTTTCAGGCTTGACCGGCAGACATTACCTTTGTCATCCATCGGCGTGATAAGCGCGACAATACTTCCCGTGAACATGGGCCATCCTCTGTGCAGACAATTGTGCAGACAATAATCCCAATGGTACGTTTGGTGCCCCGGTAAAAGCAAGCGACGAGGCGTTGCCGGGGCGGTTGTACCGATGATTTTTTTATGCTTTCCTTAGGATTACCTCACCGCATCACAGGAAGTTCAGGTTTGACTGCATCAGCTCAGCATTTTCTTGTCATTACCGCACTGGGCGCTGACCGTCCAGGAATCGTTAATACCATTACGCGTCACGTGAGCAGTTGCGGTTGCAATATTGAAGACAGTCGGCTGGCGATGCTCGGCGAAGAGTTCACCTTCATTATGTTGCTGTCAGGAAGCTGGAATGCGATCACCATGATTGAATCGACGCTGCCGCTGAAGGGCGCCGAACTGGAATTGCTGATCGTCATGAAGCGCACCACCGGGCAGGCGCGCCCCGTGACGCCGGAAACCGTCTGGGTACAGGTCGAGGTGCCGGACTCCCCGCATCTTATCGAGCGCTTTACCGCGCTGTTTGATGCACATAGCATGAATATTGCCGAGCTGGTGTCACGCACCAAGCCGGCTCAGGATGACGCACCGCCGCAGCTTTTTATTCAGATAACCGCTCACAGCCCGGCCTCCTCCGATGCCTCAATCATCGAGCAGGCGTTTAAAGCACTATGTACAGAACTCCACGCGCAAGGCACTATTAGCGTGGTGAACTACCCGTAGCATGATGAACAGGATGGAGTGTAGTGATGAATTCACTGAAAGCCGGTGATACCGCACCGAAATTTAGCTTGCCCGATCAGGATGGCGAACAAGTAAATTTGACCGACTTCCAGGGACAGCGCGTTCTGGTTTATTTCTATCCCAAAGCCATGACGCCGGGCTGCACCGTTCAGGCGTGCGGTCTGCGAGATAACATGGACGATCTGAAAAAAGCCGGCGTGGAAGTATTGGGCATCAGCACCGATAAACCGGAAAAGCTCTCCCGCTTCGCGGAAAAAGAGCTGCTCAACTTTACCCTGCTCTCCGATGAAGACCACAAGGTCTGCGAGCAGTTTGGCGTCTGGGGTGAAAAATCCTTCATGGGCAAAACCTATGACGGCATTCACCGCATTAGCTTCCTGATCGGTACCGACGGGGTCATTGAGAAAGTGTTTGATGACTTCAAAACCAGCAACCACCACGATATCGTGCTGGCCTGGGTGAAAGAGCACGCCTGATTTAACGCGCCTGCGCGCAGACAAAAAAGCCGACATTGCGTCGGCTTTTTTATTTACTGCTCCTCAACCGAGAGCCCATCGGGCCAGGCGTGCACCACCGCTTTTACCAGCGTGGCGAGCGGAATCGCGAAGAAGACGCCCCAGAATCCCCATAGCCCACCGAAGATCACCACCGAAAGAATAATCACCAGCGGATGCAGGTTAACCGCCTCGGAGAACAGCACCGGCACCAGCAGGTTGCCGTCGAGCGCCTGGATAATCAGGTAGACCGCCATGCAGCTCCAGAACTCAGGCCCAAGGCCAAACTGGAACAGCGCGACGCAGACAACCGGTATCGTCACCGCAAACGCGCCGATATAGGGGATCAGTACCGACAGCCCCACCAGCACGGCCAGCAGCAGCGAGTAGTTCAGCCCGAACAGCACAAAGCCAATCCAGGTGGCGATCCCGACCACGATCATCTCCAGCACTTTGCCGCGAATGTAGTTGGTGATCTGCTGGTTCATTTCGACCCATACCTGGCCCGCCAGCCCACGATTGCGCGGCAGCACGCGGCGCACGGCGTTGAGCATCTGCTCTTTATCCTTCACCAGGAAAAACACCATCAGCGGCACAAGGATCAGGTAGATTGCAAGCGTCAGCAGCCCGACCAGCGACGCCAGCGAGTATTTCACCACCGAGTCACCCATGCCCATCATCCGGGTACGCATGTTGTCGGCCATCGCATCGATAATGCCGGCATCCATTAGCGCCGGATAACGTTTCGGCAGCGTGGCGGCAAAATCAGAGAGCTTGTTAAGCATCCCAGGCATATCGCGGATAAGATTAATGCCCTGCTGCCAGGCCACCGGTGCCACCACCAGCAGCAGCATCAGCACCACGCCAACAAACAGAATCAGCACCAGCGACGCGGCAACGGTTCGCGAGCAGCCGAGGCGCTCCAGCCGCGCGGTGGGCCACTCAAGCAGGTAGGCGAGCACAATCGCCACCAGCAGCGGCGCAAGCAGGCCATGCAGGAAGAAGAGAATACAAAATCCGGCAACGAGAATAACCAGCAGCGCTATCGCTTCAGGATCACTGAACCTGCGACGATACCACTGCGTTAACATTTCAAGCATAACCCGTCCCTGATATGGTGATGGATGGCTGACTAAGGGCTGGAATTGTAGCGAAATGTCACCTAAAAGACTTCGCTTTTTCGAGGCGTCTTCAGAAATGAGCGCGGCCAGCAAATATCATTTTTATTAATCGCCGGTGAACCGCTACACTCCCAAAGCGCAAGGGCCATGCGGAACGAAACCGCCTGCGTCCGGTCAAAACGGTGATTTGATTCATACAGGATAGAGGTTATGTTCAGGCAGTTGAGAAAAACGCTGGTAGCGACCCTCATAACAACCCTGATGGCCGCCTCTGTGGCGCCCGCCTGGGCAGATACCACTGACGACCTGCCTGATATGGGCACCTCGGCGGGTAGCACGCTCTCCATCGCCCAGGAGCTGCAGATGGGCGACTACTACGTGCGCCAGCTGCGCGGCAGCGCGCCGCTGATTAACGATCCGCTGCTGGTGCAGTACGTTAACAAGCTCGGCATGCGGCTGGTCGGCCACGCCAACTCGGTGCGCACGCCGTTTCACTTTTATCTGATCAATAACGACGAGATTAACGCCTTCGCCTTCTTCGGCGGTAACGTAGTGCTGCACTCGGCGCTGTTTCGCTATGCCGATAACGAAAGCCAGCTGGCATCGGTTATGGCGCATGAAATCTCACACGTGACCCAGCGCCATCTGGCGCGCGCCATGGAAGATCAAAAACGCAACGCGCCCCTGACCTGGGTCGGCGCGCTCGGCTCCATTCTGCTGGCAATGGCCAGCCCGCAGGCCGGGATGGCGGCCCTGACCGGTACCCTCGCCGGCACCCAGCAGGGGCTCATCAGCTTCACCCAGCAGAACGAGCAGGAAGCGGACCGCATCGGCATTCAGGTGCTCCAGCGTTCGGGGTTCGACCCGCAGGCGATGCCGAGCTTCCTTGAAAAGCTGCTCGATCAGGCGCGCTACTCCAGCCGCCCACCGGAAATTTTGCTGACCCACCCGCTTCCGGAAAGCCGTCTCTCCGACGCCCGCAACCGCGCCAACCAGATGCGCTCGGTGGTGTCCCAGTCCTCAGAGGACTTCTATATGGCGAAGGTGCGTACTCTTGGCATGTATAAGTCAGGCCGTAACCAGCTGACCAGCGATCTGCTGGATGCGCTGGCCAAAGGCAACGTGCGCGAGCAGAACGCCGCGCGCTACGGACGCGCGCTGCAGGCAATGGAAGCGAAGAACTTTGCCGAAGCCAAAACCCTGCTGCAGCCGCTGCTGAGCGCCAGCCCGAACAACGCCTGGTATCTTGACCTCGCCACCGATATCGATCTCGGGCTCAATAAATCCACGGAGGCGGTCAATCGCCTGAAGAACGCGCCGGATCTGCGCAACAACCCGGTGCTGCAGCTTAACCTTGCCAACGCCTGGCTGGAGAACGGCCAGCCGGCGGAAGCGGTGAAGATCCTCAATCGCTATACCTTCGATAACAAAGATGACAGCAACGGCTGGGATCTGCTGGCCCAGGCGCAGGCCGCGCTTAATAATCGCGATCAGGAGCTGGCCGCCCGCGCTGAAGTGCTGGCCCTGACGGGGCGTCTGGACCAGGCCATCTCGCTTTTGAGCAGCGCCAGTACCCAGGTCAAAACCGGCAGCCTGCAGCAGGCGCGCTACGATGCGCGTATCGATCAGCTGCGCCAGCTCCAGCAGCGCTTCAAGCCCTATGAAAAGATGTAAGGAATCACCATGTCTGACGCCGTAACGTTCTACCACAACCCGCGCTGCTCAAAGAGCCGTGAAACGCTTGCCCTGTTACAAGACAAGGGCATCGAACCGCAGGTGGTGCTCTATCTGGAGACGCCGCCGGACGCGGCAACGCTGAAGGCGCTGCTGAAAAAGCTCGGTTTTGCCAGCGCCAGGGATCTGATGCGCACAAAAGAAGATCTCTATAAATCCCTCAATCTGGCGGATGCCTCGCTGAGCGAAGCGGTGTTGATCAACGCGATGGTAGAAAATCCGAAGCTGATTGAGCGCCCGATTGTGGTGGTGGGCGATAAGGCGCGACTTGGGCGTCCGCCTGAACAGGTGCTTGATATCCTCTGACACCAGCGCCCTCTTCGTGAGGGCGTTTGCTTATCTACAGCCCGAGGATCTCTTTGACGAAAGGAATGGTGAGCTTGCGTTTGGCGGTAATAGACGCGCGATCCAGACGATCCAGTGTCATAAACAGCGTGCGCATCTCGCGGTCGAGGCGCTTAAGCAGAAAGCGACCCACGTCTTCCGGCAGCTCAAAGCCACGCAGGCGCGAGCGCAGCTGCAATGCCTGCACTTTCTCATCGTCATTCAGCGGCTGTAGCTTGTAGATTTGCCCCCAGTCGAGGCGCGAGGCGAGGTCGGGTAGCTGAAGGTTGAGCTGGCGCGGCGGGCGATCGCCGGTAATAAGCAGGCGCGTCTGCCCCGATTCCAGAATGCGGTTGTAGAGATCGAAAATCGCCATCTCCCACGGCGCATCCCCGGCGATGCATTCGATGTTGTCGATACACACCAGCGACAGGTGCTCCATCCCCTCCAGCACTTCAGGCACGAACCAGGTGCGCTTATCCAGCGGCACATAGCCCACCGCTTCGCCGCGCTGAGAGAGCTCCGCGCAGGCCGCATGCAGCAGATGGCTGCGTCCGCCGCCTTCCCGCGACCAGAAGTAGATATAACCGCTGTGATCCTGACGCAGTACGTTCTGCAGGGCAGCAAGTAAAGAGGGATTATCACCCGGCCAGAAACTGTCGAAGGTTTCATCATCGGGTAAGAAAAGTGGCAACGAGAGCTGAGCCGGTGTGTTCAGACGTACCTCAAACGGGGCTTACAAAAATACGCAGCGAGTGTAACACAGTTTCGCTGCGCAGTTGAACCGGGTAAGGATCCTTACCCGGCTCCGTGGATCACGCGGATTTTTGCTCCTCATCCGGCGCGTCCAGCACCACCTCTTCCGGACGTAATACGCTGATGAGCTTGAAGATCAGGCTCAGGCCCACGCCGACGATGGTCGCCAGCGCCATGCCTTTCAGCTCAGCCGCGCCGATATGTACCTTCGCGCCGCTGACGCCAATGATCAAGATGACCGACGTGAGGATCAGGTTCTGAGCTTTGCTGTAGTCCACTTTGGATTCAATCAGCACGCGAATACCGGATGCGCCGATCACGCCGTACAGCAGCAGCGAAACGCCGCCCATCACCGGCACCGGGATAATCTGGATCGCCGCCGCCAGTTTGCCCACGCAGGAGAGCAGGATCGCCAGAATGGCTGCCCCGCCGATGACCCAGGTGCTGTAGACGCGGGTGATCGCCATGACGCCAATGTTCTCGCCGTAGGTGGTGTTCGGGGTAGAGCCGAAGAAACCGGAGAACATGGTGGAGAGCCCGTTGGCGAACATCGAGCGGTGCAGGCCCGGATCGCGAATCAGATCTTTTTTGACGATGTTTGCCGTCACCACCAGATGACCGACGTGCTCGGCAATTACCACCAGCGCAGCAGGCAGGATGGTAAAGATGGCGAACCACTCGAAGCGCGGGGTGTAGAAGGTGGGCAGCGCGAACCAGTGGGCTTCCGCGACCGGCGTAAAATCAACCACGCCCATGGCAAACGACAGCGCGTAGCCGGCCAGCACGCCGATCAGGATCGGGATAATCGCCAGGAAGCCGCGGAACAGCACCGAACCGAAGATTGTGACGCCCAGGGTGACCAGCGAGATGATGATGGTTTTGGTATCCGCCGGGGTGCCTTCAGCAGGCAGCAGACCCGCCATGCCCGCGGCGACGCCCGCCAGCTCAAGACCAATGACCGCCACGATCGCGCCCATTGCCGCAGGCGGGAACATCACGTCCAGCCAGCCGGTGCCCGCTTTTTTCACAATCAGCGACACCAGGCAGAACAGGAAGCCGCACATGATGAATCCGCCCAGCGCCACTTCATAGCCCAGCGGCAGCAGCAGCAGAACCGGAGAGATAAACGCAAAGCTCGACCCGAGATAGGCCGGGATTTTACCTTTACAGATAAACAGATAGAGCAGCGTCCCGACACCGTTGAACAGCAGCACGGTGGCAGGATTAATGTGAAACAGGATCGGCACCAGAACGGTGGCGCCAAACATGGCGAACAGATGCTGCAAGCTGAGCGGGATAGTTTGCAGTAGCGGCGGACGCTCGCTGACCCCGATTGCACGGCGCGTCATAGTGTGTTCCTCAGATGTTGTGTTTTTAGTTATCCCCGGCCCTGAACAGGGGACGGGGTTACGGCCCAAAAAAAAGCCGACTATCAAGTCGGCTCTTATTGTGAATAACGCTTACTTAGTACCAAAGATCTTGTCGCCGGCATCGCCGAGGCCAGGGATGATGTACCCCTGCTCGTTCAATCCCTGATCGACCGACGCGGTATAGAGCTCGACGTCCGGGTGCGCTTTTTCCAGCGCGGCGATACCTTCCGGCGCGGCAACCAGTACCAGCACTTTAATGCTGGTGCAGCCGGCTTTTTTCAGCAGGTCGATGGTCGCGATCATTGAGCCACCGGTTGCCAGCATCGGGTCAACCACCAGCGCCATGCGCTCGTCGATGTTGGAGACCAGCTTCTGGAAGTACGGCACCGGCTCGAGGGTTTCTTCGTCACGGTAGACGCCCACTACGCTGATACGCGCGCTCGGCACGTGCTCCAGCACGCCTTCCATCATGCCGAGACCGGCACGCAGAATCGGTACTACGGTAATTTTCTTGCCCTTAATCTGCTCAACCTGCACCGGGCCATTCCATCCTTCAATGGTGACTTTCTCGGTAGCCAGATCGGCCGTCGCTTCATAGGTCAGCAGGCTTCCTACTTCAGAGGCGAGTTCACGAAAACGCTTAGTGCTGACGTCGTGCTCGCGCATCAGTCCCAGCTTGTGTTTGACGAGTGGGTGTTTCACTTCCACGATCTTCATACTCATACTCCCCTAAAGGTGGCAACCACAAAAAAAATCGCGGGATTATACCGCTTTTTTGCCGCTGCGCCATATGCAGCGCCGTTGATCCCGATCAACCGGATTGAAAATGAGTATACGGAACAATAATTCTGGCCGCACGGATAAGAGGCTCGCAAACGTTTGCCTGCGCTGTTAGAATTGCCGCGTTTTCCAGGTGGCGCCCCTTCTTTGGCCTGATATGCCACCTGATTTACCACCAACCGCAACCGCGTGGGGACTTTGCAGTGACCGATAAAACCTCTCTCAGCTATAAAGATGCCGGTGTTGATATTGATGCAGGCAACGCTCTGGTCGACCGAATCAAAGGCGTCGTGAAAAAGACCCGCCGTCCGGAAGTGATGGGTGGCCTCGGCGGATTCGGCGCACTGTGCGCGCTCCCGCAAAAATATCGCGAACCGGTTCTGGTGTCCGGGACCGACGGCGTCGGCACCAAGCTGCGTCTGGCGATGGATCTTAAGCGTCACGACACTATCGGCATCGACCTGGTTGCGATGTGCGTTAACGACCTCGTGGTACAGGGCGCCGAGCCGCTGTTCTTCCTCGACTACTACGCCACCGGCAAGCTGGATGTTGATACGGCGGCCAGCGTGATCGGCGGTATCGCGGAAGGCTGTTTGCAGTCCGGCTGTGCGCTGGTAGGCGGCGAAACGGCGGAAATGCCGGGCATGTACCACGGTGAAGATTACGACGTGGCGGGCTTCTGCGTAGGCGTGGTGGAAAAGTCAGAGATTATCGACGGCAGCAAAGTGGCCGACGGCGACGTGCTGGTTGCCCTGGCTTCCAGCGGCCCGCACTCCAACGGCTACTCGCTGGTGCGTAAAATTCTTGAAGTGAGCGGCGCGGACCCGCAAGCCACCGAGCTTGACGGCAAACCGCTCGCCGATCACCTGCTGGCGCCGACCCGCATCTACGTCAAATCGATTCTGCAACTGATTGCGCAGTCTGACGTCCACGCTATCGCCCATCTGACCGGCGGCGGCTTCTGGGAAAACATCCCGCGCGTACTGCCGGACAACACCCAGGCAGTTATCGATGCGTCATCCTGGCAGTGGCCAGCGGTCTTCAACTGGCTGCAGCAGGCGGGCAACGTCAGCCAGCACGAGATGTACCGCACCTTCAACTGCGGCGTGGGCATGCTTATCGCACTGCCGGCGGACGCCGCCGATGCGGCAATCGCGCTTCTGACCGAGGCGGGCGAAACGGCGTGGAAAATCGGCGTGATTAAGGCCTCTGATGCCGACGAGCGCGTGGTCATCCAGTAAATGAATATCGTGGTGCTGATTTCCGGTAACGGAAGCAACCTGCAGGCGATTATTGATGCCTGCGAAAGCGGGAAAATCGCCGGCACGCTGCGGGCGGTGTTCAGCAACAAGGCCGATGCCTTCGGCCTGCAGCGCGCGCGTGACGCGGGCATTCCGGCGCACGCGCTCAGCGCCGGGCAGTTTGCTACCCGTGAGGCGTTTGACCGCGAGCTGATGCAGGAAATTGATGCCTACGCACCGGATCTGGTGGTGCTGGCAGGTTACATGCGCATCCTCAGTCCGGCATTTGTGGCGCACTATACGGGGCGGCTGATTAACATTCACCCCTCCCTGCTGCCGAAATACCCGGGGCTGCATACCCACCGTCAGGTGCTGGAGAACGGCGATGCCGAACACGGTACCTCAGTCCATTTCGTCACCGATGAACTCGACGGCGGGCCGGTTATCCTCCAGGCCAAAGTGCCGGTGTTTGACGGCGATGACGAAGCGGACATCACCGCCCGCGTGCAGGCGCAGGAGCATGCAATTTACCCACTGGTGGTGAGCTGGTTTGCCGACGGACGGCTGAAGATGCAGGACAACGCGGCCTGGCTCGACGGCCAGAAGCTGGCCCCGCTGGGCCACGCCAGCGACGAGTAACCTCACGCTCTGCTTCGGCAGAGCGTTTTTTTTCCTGCGCCCTGCCTGCGCGCTCACCTGCCTGATAATGAGGGCAATTTTTCACTATACGCCCGGATCCGCCCTCTCCTTTTCGGATAACTGTCATACTTATCGGGCATAGTTGGACATATGCGGGCTTAGCTCGCCATAATAGCCACGAGACGGAGTTTTCACGTCCCGCGTTTACCAACCGGAGTGTGAGTAGTAATGGGTCAGGAAAAGCTATATACCGAAAAAGAATTGAGCTGGCTGTCGTTTAACGAGCGCGTTCTGCAAGAAGCGGCGGATAAAAGCAACCCACTGATTGAGCGGATGCGGTTTCTCGGGATCTACTCCAACAACCTTGATGAGTTTTACAAGGTTCGCTTCGCCGAGCTGAAGCGCCGGATCCTGATCAGCGAAGAGCAAGGGTTAACCTCCCATTCGCGTCACCTGCTCAGTAAGATTCAGGCCAGAGTGCTGAAAGCGGATCAGGAGTTCGATACGCTGTATAACGATCTGCTGCTGGAGATGGCACGCAATCAAATCTTCCTGATCAACGAACGTCAGCTCTCACCCAACCAGCAAACCTGGCTGCGCCACTACTTCAAACACTATCTGCGCCAGCACATCACGCCGACGCTGATTAACCGCGATACGGATCTGGTGCAGTTCCTGAAGGACGATTACACCTATCTGGCGGTCGAGATCATTCGCGGCGAAGAGATTCGCTACGCGCTGCTGGAGATCCCGTCCGATAAGATGCCGCGCTTCGTCAACCTGCCGCCGGAAACCCCGCGCCGCCGCAAGCCGATGATCCTGCTGGATAATATCCTGCGCTACTGCCTCGACGAGATCTTCAAAGGCTTCTTTGATTACGACACCCTGAACGCCTACTCCATGAAGATGACCCGCGACGCGGAATACGATCTGGTGCACGAGATGGAGTCGAGCCTGCTGGAGCTGATGTCCTCCAGCCTGAAACAGCGCCTGACCGCAGAGCCGGTACGCTTTGTCTACCAGCGCGATATGCCGGATGCCATGGTGGAGATGCTGCGCGAGAAGCTGACCATCACCAACTATGACTCGATCATCCCGGGCGGTCGCTACCACAATTTTAAAGACTTCATCGGCTTCCCGAACGTCGGCAAAGCCAATCTGGTCAACAAGCCGCTGCCGCGCCTGCGCCACATCTGGTTTGATAACTTCCGCAACGGCTTTGACGCCATCCGCGAACGCGATGTGCTGCTCTACTACCCGTATCACACCTTCGAGCACGTGCTGGAGCTGCTGCGTCAGGCCTCGTTCGACCCGAGCGTGCTGGCGATCAAAATCAACATCTACCGCGTGGCGAAAGACTCGCGCATCATCGACTCGATGATCCACGCCGCCCACAACGGCAAGAAAGTCACGGTGGTGGTAGAGCTTCAGGCGCGCTTTGATGAAGAGGCCAACATTCACTGGGCGAAACGTCTGACCGAAGCGGGCGTCCACGTTATTTTCTCGGCGCCGGGCCTGAAAATTCACGCCAAGCTTTTCCTGATCTCCCGTAAAGAGGGGGATGAAGTGGTGCGCTACGCGCATATCGGTACCGGCAACTTCAACGAGAAAACCGCCCGGCTTTACACCGACTATTCGCTGCTCACCGCCGATGCGCGCATCACGAACGAAGTGCGTCGGGTGTTCAACTTTATCGAAAACCCTTACCGCCCGGTCCACTTCGACTACCTGCTGGTGTCGCCGCAAAATAGCCGCCGCCTGTTGTATGAAATGGTGGATAAAGAGATCGCAAATGCGCAAAATGGCCTGCCGTCAGGGATCACGCTGAAGCTGAATAACCTGGTGGACAAAGGGCTGGTGGACCGGCTCTATGCGGCATCAAGCTCCGGCGTACCGGTGAACCTGCTTATCCGCGGCATGTGCTCCCTGATCCCCGATCTCGAAGGCATCAGCGAAAACATCCGCGTCATCAGCATCGTTGACCGCTATCTTGAGCACGATCGGGTCTATATTTTCAAAAATGGCGGCGACGATAAGGTATACCTCTCCTCCGCCGACTGGATGACGCGCAATATCGACTACCGCATTGAAGTCGCCGTGGCGCTGCTGGACCCGCGCCTGAAACAGCGGGTGCTGGACATTATCGAACTGCTGTTCAGCGATACCGTTAAAGCGCGCTACGTCGATAAAGAGCTGAGCAATCGCTATGTACCGCGCGGCAACCGCCGCAAAGTGCGGGCACAGCTGGCGATTTACGATTACATCAAATCACTAGAGCAACCAGAATAAGTATGCCGATAAAGAATCAGGCCCCACGCCCGCAGGAATTTGCTGCGGTTGACCTTGGCTCAAACAGTTTTCATATGGTGATTGCCCGCGTGGTAGACGGCGCGATGCAAATCATTGGCCGTCTGAAACAGCGCGTCCATCTGGCTGACGGGCTGGATGAGAACAACATCCTGAGCGAGGAGGCCATGGAGCGCGGCCTGAACTGTCTGTCGCTGTTTGCCGAACGCCTGCAGGGCTTCGCCGCGGCTAACGTCTGCATCGTCGGAACGCACACGCTGCGCCAGGCGCAAAACGCCAGCGAGTTTTTGCAGCGCGCCGAGCAGGTCATCCCCTACCCGATTGAGATTATCTCCGGCAACGAAGAAGCGCGCCTGATCTTTATGGGCGTTGAACATACCCAGCCGGAGCGCGGCCGCAAGCTGGTGATCGACATCGGCGGCGGGTCTACCGAGCTGGTGATTGGCGAAGATTTTGAACCGCAGCTGGTGGAGAGCCGCCGCATGGGCTGCGTGAGCTTCGGTCAGCACTTCTTTACCGGCGGGGTCATCAGCCCTGAGCGCTTCAAGCGTGCGCGTCTGGCGGCGGTCCAGAAGCTGGAGAGCCTCGCCTGGCAGTACCGTATTCAGGGCTGGACCGTGGCGCTGGGCGCCTCGGGCACCATCAAAGCGGCCCATGAAGTGCTGCTGGAGATGGGGGAAAAAGACGGACGCATCACCCCGGAGCGCCTCGACAGGCTGGTGGAGAGCGTACTGGGCTTTAACAACTTCTCCGCCCTGAGTCTGCCAGGTCTCTCCGAGGAGCGTAAAGCGGTATTTGTGCCGGGGCTGGCGATCCTCTGCGGGGTGTTTGACGCGCTGGCCATCCGCGAGCTGCGCCTGTCGGACGGGGCGCTGCGTGAAGGCGTGCTGTACGAGATGGAAGGCCGTTTCCGCCATCAGGATATCCGTATCCGCACCGCGCAAAGCCTTGCTGACCAGTATCATATCGATCGTGACCAGGCGCACCGGGTGCTGGAGACCACCGCACAGATCTATACCCAGTGGGAAGAGCAGAATCCGAAGCTGGCGCATCCGCAGCTGGCGGCGCTGCTGAAGTGGGCGGCGATGCTGCATGAAGTGGGCTTAGGCATCAACCACAGCGGGCTGCACCGCCACTCTGCCTATATTCTGCAACACAGCGATCTGCCCGGCTTCAATCAGGAGCAGCAGATGCTGATCGCCACGCTGGTGCGCTGCCACCGCAAAGCGGTGAAGCTCGACGATCTGCCGCGCTTTACGCTGTTTAAAAAGAAACAGTTCCTGCCGCTGATCCAGCTGCTGCGTCTCGGCGTGCTGCTTAACAATCAGCGCCAGGCCACCAGCACGCCGCCGACCCTGACGCTTACGACCGATGACAACCACTGGACGCTGCGCTTCCCGCACAACTGGTTCAGCCAGAACGCGCTGGCGCTGCTCGACCTTGAGCGCGAGCAGCAGTACTGGGATGCGGTGACCGGCTGGAAGCTGAAAATCGAAGAAGAGGATGCCCGCCCTGACGATGCGGCGGCATAAATAATAAAGCGGCACCGGGTGCCGCTTTTTTTATCGCTATTTAGTCCCTCGGAAGCAGGACCGCGTTTTCCACCGCGCGCCCTTCGGCAATCTCCAGCGCCAGCAGAGTTTCCAGCGGAATCGGGTAGCCAATCAGGAACCCCTGCAGATAGTCGATGCCGAGCTTGCGCACCTCGTCGCGAATCGCTTCGGTCTCAACGTACTCCGCCACCACCTGCATTTTCTTCATGCGCGCCAGATGACAGATGGACGCCACGATCTGATAGTCCAGGCTGCTCGACAGCAGATTACGAATGAAGCTGCCGTCGATTTTCAGGATATCGGCATTCACGTTCTTCAGGCGTGCATAGCTGGCGTAACCGGTGCCGAAATCGTCGATGGCCACCCGGCATCCCATGCTTTGCAGGCGCGACAGCGTCAGGTTGGCCTGTTCCACGTTGGAGAGCGAATTGCTTTCGGTCACTTCAAATATGATCTGCCACGGCTCAACCTGATAACGCTCCAGCATCTGCCGCACTTCGCCGGGGAACATGGCGCGGCACACCGAGGCCGGCGTCAGGTTGATGGAGAACCGGCTGGCGGGCAGCGTCTGGCGATGGTCGTGCATAAAGCGCAGCGTTTTCTCAAGCACCATGCTGTCGATGCGCGACGAGAACCCAAACTCGTGGGCCACCGGTAAAAACTTATCCGGGGTAATCAGCTCGCCGTTATCGTCCAGCATGCGCAGCAGAATTTCATAGTAGTGATCCCCGCGCGCGCCCTCGATGCGCTGCGCCACCAGACGAAACTCGTCGTTATCCAGCGCCTGCTGCAGGCGGTTCATCATCTCCACTTTCATCTTCACGGCGCGCTGCACGTGGTTCACCCCGGTGCGCTGCAGGCTTTCGGGAAGAAGCGTCGCCAGCGACAGATCCGCCATGGTGCTCATCTCGCCCAGCAGCAGCGGCAGATGGCTCACCGGCGTGCGGACATAGCAGTAGCTCATGCCAACCTGCGGCTGCAGCGGCATGCCGTCCCAGACAAAGCGAAACGCCTTGATGCGCTTATCCAGCGCCTCAATACGCTCTTTATGAAACTCGGTATTCAGGCGCAGCACCATGTCGTCCCCGGACAGCTGATACACCAGCTCATCGGGATAGAGCACATCGCGCACCCAGGTCGCGAGCTGCTGCTTATAGTGGATCCCCAGCATCACGCCGTAGTTGCGCCCCAGCAGATCCAGCTCGGGCATACGCATCAGAAACAGCACCGACCAGGGCGTGCGGGAGAGATCCTGATTCAACGCCCGCAGATTCGGCAGCTGAATGATGGGATCGATATAGGCGACGCGACGCGCCCGGGTATGCAGTTCACGCTGGCGCGTGCTGACCATTGCCATAAAAATAATGATGCAGGAGAACACCGCAAAGCTTGATGAGGCGATGGCAAGCTGGACGTCGAAGCCCTGATAGTCGGAAATATAGCGTGAGAAATAGTGGGTTAATAAGATGATGACCGGCGTCCAGACCGCGGTGGTGAATATCACCCCGAAACGCATCGCGCCCCACAGCATCACCGGCAGCAGCAGCGACAGCGTGTAGTTGCTGTTAAAAATAGAACGGCTGCTCATCGGGATCAGCAGCAGCGCGATAAGCGAGGCAACAACGCTACACCAGAGCACGACTTCAAACAGGCTGACGCGCTTGTCGAACTGCTTGCGCATCTGGGAGAAGAAGCTGCGTAGATAGCGCGGATGGCGGATCACGCGGATGATGAAATAGCACAGCGGAATACCGGTCAGCCCGCCCACCAGCAGCCCCTGATAGTTAATCAGCGTGCGGATAGAGAGGGGGTCCTGCGTGGCCATGCTGGTGCGGTAATCATAGAAGCCCGCAAAGCTCGCCATCTGAAACAGCATCAGGAATACCGATGCGCTACAGAGTACCAGCCAGAAAAGGCGCTGCACGCCAACCCGTTGATTACCGTAGAGGGTCGCGAAACGGTGCGGGACAAATATACGATAACCTCCCCAGCTAATTATTATCGTGGTGAGGAAATGAATAATTGCTATGAATGTTTCTTTCGGCCCAATGCTGTGAAAATAATGAATAAGCAGCGTGAGAATAATACCCGGCAGCGCGGCCCAGCCGAAAAAAAGCATCAGGGCAATAAACAGCGCAATGGGTAAATAGTAAAGCACGGCCACGCTGCCATCCACGGCGGTATAGGTGTTGCCCATCCTTACCAGCGGCAGCAGGACCAGCGGCAGCACCAGCGGCAGGCACCACCAGTTGTCTTTATGAAGCTTGTACCAGTTAACTAAGTGCATAGACGCTCAACACAAAACCCATATGCCAGACGAGAGATCACGCTGGTGTCTGACCTTGACTCTGAGTGCTGGGAAGCAGCACGCGCCACCGTGGTATAGTAGAGAGATCGAATTATTATGTCGCTACGGCGTACGATGATACAGCTCAATGCAATCGAACTCAAAAGGCAATTAGGGCTTTGCAAACTGCATCGCACGCCCAGCGAAGCGGCATATTCATTCCCCCTTTTTGCTCCATAAAACGACGTTAAGCCGCGATGACGCTTTTTTACATGTTTAATAATTGACCTCCCCGCTTCCCTGTGACTTAATAAGGGCATCGCCCGAAAGCCGGGTAAACCATAAGGGTAATTTCGTGACACAGGCTACCGCCATGCGAAGACGACACAGATTCAACGGTCGAATGACGCGCATCGTGCTTCTCATCAGCTTCCTCCTCTTCTTCTGCCGCTTCGTGTACTCCGCAGTAGGCGCCTGGCACCACCACCAGGACAAGCTGCAAACTCAGCAAATCAGCCAGACTATCGAAACGACGCCAACCGAACGCTAGTTTTTTCCGATCATTTTCCGACGCCCCCACCGGGTGGGATCGCTTACGCCTTTCATTCTGCAAAACGCCTGTGTCCTTACCCTGTGGATGCCACAGGATGAACGTCACCATCCCGCAACGTGCCTTGTGGGCGCACGCCATCCCCCCAGATTTCAGGGATTGAATCTCAAAAAGCCTCTGCGTTATAACGCGTGCTGCAACGCGCAGCGGCTCACGCTTACCTCGCGTCTGACATTCAGAGAGTTAATCCTCGGGGAGCGAGAGCAATGGAAATTATATTGATGCGCCACGGCAAACCCGCGTTTAACGGCGCGGCGACCCTCTCCGCAAGCGACATGGCGGACTGGATTGCGCACTACGATCTTGTCGGTATCGTCCACGACATACCGCCTGACGCAGGCGGCGAACTGGCCCGCCGGGCGCGGATAACGGTCAGCAGCCCGCTTCCCAGGGCACTTGCCTCCCTGAAGGCGCTGGGACGCGAACCGCGTCTTGTTGATGAGGTTTTCAGCGAGGCAGCGCTGCCGGTCTACTCCCTGCCCGGCCTCCGCCTTTCGCCTGCGAGCTGGGCCGTACTGTTTCGCGTCATGTGGCTGTGCGGTCTGTCGCGCAACGTCGAATCCCTCACCATGGCAAAACGGCGCGCCCGTCAGGCTGCCGGGACGCTGATAAACATGGCAAACGAAGATGACGGCCCCGTATTGCGATGGGACACGGGATGATGAATCGGCTTATTGGCAGGGAGTTGATGGCGCAGGGCTGGACGACACGCTCACGCCATGGAAACGCCTACTGGAGCGCGGGCGTTTATCAGCTGGGGTAAGGTGCGGGCCCGCGCGACGGGTAGCAACGGATACCACCGCACTGGCGGTATCCGCATCGCAGGGTGACCGGCGTTACTCGTTGCCCCACTGGTTCAGGAAGTTGGCAATCTCATCGATGCGTCCGGCATCAATACCGGCTTCGTCAGCCATCGTCTGCTGTGCCGCTTCGTCGATCTCTTCGTTATTCATCAGCCGCTCGATCAGCAGCTGGAAATAGCGTGCCAGCGCGTCGCGTTCCGATTCGCTCACCGGCTTTGCCGTTTCCGTCGAATACTCATCCGCGATGTCATAAAATTTCAGCGGTATTTCCTGGTTCATAGGTCGTCCCCGAAGGTTAAAGTCTGTTATCCGCGTCTGGTCGGCTCAGGGAGGTTTTACACCTTGAGCATTTTCACCGTGGCATCAATGTCTATCTCATCTTCCGTGAAAATCAACGTATTCCCCTGGAAGGTTACGATCGCCAGTTTTTTCAGCGTGCGCATTTCATCCGGCTTCGCGGCGGATTTTGGTCTGATATTACTCATCAGGCTGCCCACGGAGAGCACCGCATTCTCTTTATCGATGCGAGTATCGGCCGGTACTTCTTCGCTGTACACCA
Source organism: Siccibacter turicensis LMG 23730 (assembly GCF_000463155.2). Taxonomy (GTDB): domain Bacteria; phylum Pseudomonadota; class Gammaproteobacteria; order Enterobacterales; family Enterobacteriaceae; genus Siccibacter; species Siccibacter turicensis. The sequence goes on from NZ_AWFZ01000030.1 coordinate 385,960, forward strand.
CGAAGGATTTGATTGACGCAAGCTTGAGGCGCTCGCCTGCGATAAAGATGTATTTGCTGTCCGGCACCACCTTCACCGCATAGGCCGACAGACCTTTGTTGTTGGTGGTCGGTTCGAACGTGACCGCCGCATCTTTCTTAATCAGCTCGGGATTGGCGACCTTAATCACATGAAAATAGCGGTTGTCGCCGTTCTCATCTTTGATAAATCCAAAGCCTTTATCTTTAAACCACGTTGTGATTGTTCCGTTCATCGCCCTTACCGCCTGATTGATCGTTTAGCTACGTAATTTTTGCAGGGCGCAGTGTAAAGCACAATGCCTGCGCAGACCATGCCTTTGCTTTTGCGATCGCGATATCGGCTTTCCGCCCGCCGGCCACAAAAAAGCCCGCATTACGCGGGCCTGATGTTTTAGCTGACGAGGACGGGGTTTATTCCCACTCAATCGTAGCCGGCGGCTTACCGCTGATGTCATACACCACGCGGGAGATGCCGTTGACTTCGTTGATGATGCGGTTCGAGACGCGGCCCAGGAAGTCATACGGCAGGTGCGCCCAGTGCGCGGTCATGAAGTCGATGGTTTCCACCGCACGCAGGGATACCACCCAGTCGTACTTACGTCCATCGCCCATCACGCCCACAGAGCGTACCGGCAGGAACACGGTGAACGCCTGGCTTACCTTGTTGTAGAGATCGGCGCGGCGCAGTTCGTCGATGAAGATAGCATCGGCGCGGCGCAGCAGGTCGCAGTACTCTTTTTTCACTTCGCCCAGCACGCGCACGCCCAGACCCGGACCCGGGAACGGATGGCGGTAGAGCATGTCGTACGGCAGGCCCAGCTCCAGACCAATCTTACGCACTTCGTCTTTGAACAGCTCTTTGAGCGGTTCGACGAGGCCCATCTTCATCTCTTTTGGCAGACCGCCCACGTTGTGGTGCGACTTGATAACGTGCGCTTTGCCGGTGGCCGATGCCGCGGATTCAATCACGTCAGGATAGATGGTGCCCTGCGCCAGCCACTTCACGTCCTGCAACTTAAGGGCTTCTTCGTCGAACACTTCCACGAACACGCGACCGATAATCTTACGCTTGGCTTCCGGGTCATTTTCCCCCGCCAGCGCGTCAAGGAAGCGCGCTTCTGCCGGCACGTGAACGATGTTCAGACCGAAGTGGTCGCCGAACATATCCATCACCTGCTCGGCTTCATTCAGGCGCAGCAGGCCGTTGTCCACGAACACGCAGGTCAGGCGATCGCCGATGGCGCGGTGCAGCAGCATCGCGGTGACGGAAGAGTCCACGCCACCAGAGAGGCCGAGGATCACTTTATCGTTACCGACCTGCTGACGAATGCGTTCTACCGCATCGTCGATGATTTTCGCCGGCGTCCACAGGGCTTCGCTTTCGCAGATATCGATAACGAAGCGCTCAAGCATACGCAGACCCTGACGGGTATGGGTCACTTCCGGGTGGAACTGCACGCCGTAGAAACGCTTCTCTTCGTTAGCCATGATGGCAAACGGACAGGTTTCGGTGCTGGCGACGGTAACGAAGTCGGACGGGATGGCGGTAACTTTGTCGCCGTGGCTCATCCAGACGTCGAGCAGCGGTTTGCCGTCGGCGCTCAGGGCGTCTTCAATCCCACGCACCAGCGCGCTGTCGGTTTTCACTTCCACCTGCGCATAGCCGAACTCACGCTCGTCGGAACCCTGCACGTGGCCACCGAGCTGCATTGCCATGGTCTGCATACCGTAGCAGACGCCCAGCACCGGCACACCAGCTTCAAACACGTACTGCGGGGCGCGCGGGCTGTTCTCTTCGGTGGTGCTTTCCGGGCCGCCGGAGAGGATGATGCCGTTCGGGTTGAACTCGCGGATCTGGGCTTCGGTGACGTCCCACGCCCAGAGTTCGCAGTAAACGCCCAGTTCACGCACGCGGCGCGCGACCAGCTGAGTGTACTGCGAGCCGAAATCGAGGATAAGAATGCGATGCTTATGGATATTTTCCGTCATTGACGCGTTTTCCAGAAAGTAGCTGACAATAAAAGTAACGCCCGGCGCAGGTGCCGGGCGAGAAAAATCAAGAACCCATACGGTAGTTCGGCGACTCTTTGGTGATGGTCACGTCGTGGACGTGGCTCTCCTGGATACCGGCCCCGCTGATGCGCACGAACTCGGCTTTGGTACGCAGCTCGTCGATGGTGCCGCAGCCGGTAAGGCCCATGCAGGAGCGCAGGCCGCCCATCTGCTGGTGAATGATCTCTTTCAGACGGCCTTTGTATGCCACGCGGCCTTCGATGCCTTCCGGGACCAGTTTGTCGGCGGCGTTGTCGGTCTGGAAGTAGCGATCGGACGAGCCTTTGGACATCGCGCCGAGCGAGCCCATGCCGCGGTAGGATTTGTACGAGCGGCCCTGATAGAGTTCGATTTCGCCCGGAGACTCTTCGGTACCCGCCAGCATGGAGCCAACCATAACCGCGCTGGCGCCTGCCGCGATGGCTTTGGCGATATCACCGGAGAAGCGGATACCGCCGTCGGCGATAACCGGAATGCCGGTGCCTTCCAGGGCTTCAACCGCGTCAGACACGGCGGTGATCTGCGGCACGCCCACGCCGGTGACGATACGGGTGGTGCAGATGGAGCCTGGGCCGATACCGACTTTCACGGCGCTCACGCCCGCTTCCGCCAGCGCACGGGCGCCAGCGCCGGTTGCCACGTTACCGCCGATGATTTGCAGGTCCGGGTACTTAGCTCGGGTTTCACGAATACGTTGCAGAACGCCTTCGGAGTGACCGTGAGAGGAGTCGATCAGCAGTACGTCAACGCCGGCGGCAACCAGCGCATCCACGCGCTCTTCGTTACCCGCGCCCGCGCCAACCGCGGCGCCAACGCGCAGACGACCCTGCTCATCTTTACAGGCGTTAGGCTTACGCTCTGCTTTCTGGAAGTCTTTTACGGTGATCATGCCGCGCAGATGGAAGCTGTCATCCACCACCAGCGCTTTTTCAACGCGCTTTTCGTGCATTTTGGTCAGCACCACGTCGCGGGACTCGCCTTCGCGCACGGTGACCAGGCGCTCTTTCGGCGTCATGTAGACGCTGACCGGCTGGCTCAGATCGGTCACGAAACGCACGTCGCGACCGGTGATGATGCCGACCAGCTCCATGTCTTCGGTCACCACCGGGTAGCCGGCGAAACCGTTACGCTCGGTCAGGGCTTTCACTTCCTGAAGCGTGGTGGTAGGCAGCACGGTCTGCGGGTCGGTGACGACGCCGCTTTCGTGTTTCTTCACGCGACGGACTTCTTCAGCCTGGCGCTCGATGGACATGTTTTTGTGAATAAAGCCGATGCCACCTTCCTGAGCCAGAGCAATCGCCAGACGCGCTTCGGTCACGGTATCCATGGCTGCGGAGAGCATAGGAATGTTCAGGCGAATGGTTTTGGTCAGATGGGTGCTGAGATCTGCGGTGTTAGGCAGAACGGTAGAGTGTGCTGGAACAAGGAGAACGTCGTCAAACGTCAGTGCTTCTTTAGCGATTCGTAGCATGGCAATATCTCAACCTGGGGGTGAATGAGAACAGATAAAATATTGCCGCGGCATTATACAGAGCGTAACCGATTGCTTCCACACTTATTTACCAAAAAACCTTGCTAATGCGCAGTTCCGCGTTACTATCGATTGATTAACTCCCTGATTTAAAATTTGATCCCGCTCACATGCCAGCATCTACCAGCGCCAATATTTTTACCGTTAGCCGCCTCAATCAGACCGTTCGTCTGCTGCTTGAGCAGGAGATGGGCCAGGTGTGGATCAGCGGCGAAATCTCGAATTTTACCCAGCCTGCATCCGGGCACTGGTACTTCACCCTGAAGGACGATACCGCCCAGGTACGCTGCGCGATGTTCCGCAACAGCAACCGTCGGGTGACCTTCCGTCCCCAGCACGGACAACAGGTGCTGGTGCGCGCCAATATCACCCTTTACGAGCCGCGCGGCGATTATCAAATCATTGTCGAGAGCATGCAGCCCGCGGGCGAAGGGCTGCTACAGCAGAAATACGAGCAGCTCAAACAGCGACTTGCCGATGAAGGGCTGTTCGCCCAGCATCTGAAGCAGCCCCTGCCCTCTCCAGCCCATCAGGTGGGGGTCATTACCTCCAAAACCGGCGCGGCGCTGCACGATATCCTGCACGTGTTACAGCGTCGCGATCCCTCGCTGCCGGTGGTGATCTACCCCACGGCGGTACAGGGCGACGACGCCCCGGCGCAGATCGTGCGCGCTATCGAACGGGCCAACCGCCGCAACGAGTGCGACGTGCTGATCGTCGGGCGCGGCGGCGGTTCGCTGGAAGATCTCTGGAGCTTCAACGATGAGCGCGTGGCGCGGGCGATCTTCGCCAGTCGCATTCCGGTGGTCAGCGCCGTCGGGCACGAGACCGATGTCACCATCGCCGATTTCGTGGCCGACCTGCGTGCGCCAACGCCCTCCGCCGCTGCGGAAGTGGTGAGCCGTAACCAGCAGGAGCTGCTGCGTCAGGTTCAGGCCGCACGCCAGCGGCTGGAGATGGCGATGGATTACCTGCTGGCAAATCGCACCCAGCGTCATACCCGGTTGCAGCATCGCTTACAGCAGCAGCACCCCCAGCTGCGTCTGGCGCGCCAGCAGAATACACTCATCCGTCTGCGCCAGCGCATGGGGGCGGCCATCGACAACCAGCTGCGCCGCGCCAGCCAGCGCGAGCAGCGTGCGGTGCAGCGTCTTAACCAGCAGCATCCGCAGGGCCGTCTGCACCGGGCGCAGAACCGCTTCCAGCAGCTGGAGTACCGCCTCACGCAGACCATCACGACGCGCCTGAGCGGCACCCGTGAGCGTTTTGGCAGCGCCCTGACCCATCTGGAAGCCGTCAGCCCGCTGGCGACTCTGGCACGCGGCTACAGCGTCACAACCGCCCCCGATGGCGCCGTCCTGAAACAGACGCGTCAGACGAAGGTGGGGGAGGTGCTCACCACCCGGTTGCAGGACGGCTGGGTTGAGAGCGAAGTAAAAGCGGTCACGCCGGTGAAGAAAACACGCAAGCGTAAACCGGATAATCCGTAAGGGCATGCCGGTCGGTCATTAACTATACTGCTGATATTCCTTTTTTTACGGCACGCGCCATAACAAGGAGATCGGCATGACAGCATCCCGCTTTGCTTCAGTAATCCCGCCCTACATTCTGCGTAAAATCATCGACCACGGGTCTGAGCTGCAGCAGCGCTGCGCGCGGCAGACCCTCACCCACGTCCAGACCCTGATGGCCCACGGCATTCCAAAGCCCGTCGCGCCGCACGTTTCGAAAGCGGGCGAGCTGAGGCGCGATATCTATGACGCACAGCACAAAGAACAACTGCCGGGCGAGCAGGTGCGCGCCGAAGGCCAGCCCTCCAACGGCGATGTGGCAGTGGATGAAGCCTATGACTACCTTGGGGTGACCCACGACTTCTTCTGGAAAAACTGGCAGCGCGACTCGCTGGATAATCAGGGGCTGGTGCTCTCCGGCACCGTGCATTACGGCCAGGAATACCAGAACGCCTTCTGGAACGGGCAGCAAATGGTGTTTGGCGACGGCGACGGCGAGATTTTTAACCGCTTCACCATCGCCATTGACGTGGTGGCCCATGAGCTGAGCCACGGCATCACGGAAACCGAAGCCGGGCTTATCTATTTCGAACAGGCGGGAGCGCTGAACGAATCGCTCTCTGACGTGTTTGGCGCGCTGGTGAAGCAGTACCACCATAACCAGACCGCCGATCGGGCCGACTGGATTATCGGCGAAGGGCTGCTGGCGGAAGGGATTCAGGGAAAAGGGCTGCGCTCAATGTCCGAGCCGGGCAGCGCCTACGATGACCCGCTGTTAGGCAAAGATCCGCAGCCTGCCCATATGAAAGACTTTATCAAAACCCGGGAGGATAACGGCGGCGTCCACCTGAATTCGGGCATCCCTAACCGGGCGTTCTACCTTGCAGCAACAACGCTTGGGGGTTATGCCTGGGAAAAGGCCGGTCGCGCCTGGTATGACACAGTTTGTGACCGCTCACTTGCGCAGAATGCCGATTTCGCCAGCTTCGCGCAGCTTACTGTCCATCACGGCGAAAAACGCTTTGATACGGCCGTTGCACACGCCATCGAAGAGGCGTGGAAGGCGGTGGGAGTGCTGTAATGAATCTGCCCGATCTCACCGATGATGCGGTGATTGAGCTGGCGCGTGAAGGCGGCGTCGCGTTTATTCCGCGACTCTCCGCCCCGCGGCGTATCGTGCTTGCCGAGCTGAGCCCGGAACAGCGGGAGCGGCTGGCGGAAATCCTGCGCCAGGCGCTACCCCAGGCGCATCCGCCCGGACAGCCTGATTCGCCCGGTCGCGGTGACCAGCGCTATTACCGTATTCAGATTGCCTGGACCCATCACGACAGTTCGGGCTATGCCGATATCGTGCTGCTGGTGCCGGAAAACAGCGCCCCGCCGGCGCTGCAAAACCTGTGGAAGCGCGGCGAGGACTGCATCTGCGATTAACGGGCCGACACGGCCCACTCAACGCGTTTTTTGGAAATCAGCCCGTGGCCGTGCTGACAGAAGTAATCCACCGCTCCGCAGGCCTTCAGTACCTCAAGCGACTGATGGCAGTCGGGGCAGCGCGCTTGCGCCGTGAAATCACGCTGGCAGTGTTCGCAGTGCGCGCCGTTCCCGGTTTGCACCAGTTCATTACCGCATTCAGGACAGACAGGTTGCATAGGGCCTCCGAGGTCGGTTTCCCTCATCCTGGTTTTACAGGGGTGATGCTCAGGGTGAGGTACGGCTGGTAACGTACTGCCCCATCGGGAGACAGAGCAGCGCAGCGTTCTGCCATCACAGGCATTTCCCCTCTCCCGCCGGGAGAAGGGAAACGTGAGGGCTTACTTGCCTTTCTTGAGGTGCTTAATCAGGCGCTTACGCTTACGCAGCTGGTTTGGCGTCAGGGTATTGCGCTTGTTGGCAAACGGGTTGTCGCCGTCTTTGAACTGGATGCGGATTGGCGTACCCATCACGTCCAGCGACTTGCGGAAGTAGTTCATCAGGTAGCGCTTGTAGGAGTCCGGCAGGTCTTTCACCTGGTTACCGTGGATCACTACAATCGGCGGGTTGTAACCACCGGCGTGCGCATACTTCATCTTCACGCGACGACCGCGTACCAGCGGCGGCTGATGGTCTTCTGCCGCCATGTTCATGATGCGGGTCAGCAGCGCGGTGCTGACGCGGCGCGTGGAGCTGTCGTAGGCCTCGCGGACCGATTCGAACAGGTTACCGACGCCGCTGCCGTGCAGGGCGGAGATAAAGTGAACGCGGGCAAAGTCGATAAAGCCCAGACGGTAGTCGAGGGTCTCTTTAACCTGATCACGCACTTCCTGGCTCAGGCCGTCCCACTTGTTCACCACGATCACCAGCGAACGCCCGCTGTTGAGAATGAAGCCCAGCAGGGAGAGATCCTGATCGGAAATCCCGGCGCGGGCGTCAATCACCAGCATCACTACGTTAGCGTCTTCAATCGCCTGCAGGGTTTTGATGACTGAGAATTTCTCAACCGTGTCGGTGATTTTTCCGCGCTTGCGCACCCCGGCGGTGTCGATAAGCACGTACTCGCGCTCGTCACGCTCCATCGGAATGTAGATGCTGTCACGGGTGGTGCCCGGCATATCGAAGACCACCACGCGATCCTCGCCGAGAATACGGTTAGTAAGCGTAGACTTACCAACGTTCGGACGACCGACGATAGCCAGCTTGATCGGCAGATCCTGCGGGTTGAAGTCGTCTTCCTCTTCCTCAACGCCTTCGCCGTTTTCCTGCTCGAACTGCGCCCAGTATTCGGCGTCTTCATCCACCTCTTCCTGCGGATCGACGTCGTCCATCCACGGCACCAGCACCTGCTCCAGCAGGCTGGTAACGCCGCGCCCGTGAGAGGCGGCGATAGGGTGAATTTCACCGAGGCCCAGGGAGTAGAAATCGGCCACGGCCTGATCCGGATCCAGACCGTCAGTTTTGTTCGCCACCAGGAAGGTCGGCTTTTGACGGGAACGCAGATGCTGGGCAATGGCTTCATCGGCAGGCATCAGGCCAGCGCGCGCATCCACCATAAACAGCACAACATCGGCCTCTTCAATCGCCAGCAGCGACTGCTCAGCCATACGGGTTTCAACGCCTTCTTCCGTACCGTCAATACCACCGGTATCGATACAGATGAATTCGCGCCCTTCTACTTCAGCACGACCGTACTTACGGTCGCGAGTCAGCCCCGGGAAATCCGCTACCAGCGCATCACGAGTACGCGTTAAGCGATTAAATAATGTGGATTTTCCAACATTAGGGCGCCCGACCAGCGCGACCACAGGTACCATTTTGAAAGCCTCTTAACTCAATAAATCATTATTTCGATGACGCGGAAATGCGTCATTTTTAAAAACAGCAAACGGCCCCTGCTCATTACAGGGACCGTTTTTATCGTCTTACACGTCGTAATTAACGCGTAATGGCGTACAGCGTACCGTCTTTCGCCTGAATAAGCAGTTTGCCTTCCGCGACGACCGGTTCGGTGCGCAGACCGGAGCTATCCAGTTTCTGCTGCGCGACAAAACGACCATCGGCAGTGTTCAGCCAGTGCAGGTAGCCTTCACCATCGCCGACCACCAGATTACCATTATACAGTACCGGCGCGGTCAGGTTACGGTGCAGCAGATCGCTTTGGGTCCAGAGGGTAACGCCGCCTTCGGTGTTCAGGGCAACCACGCGGTCGTTCTGATCCACCAGATAGATACGGTTGCCGTCGACGATGAAGTCGTGAACGGAGCCAATCTCACGTTTCCACATCACCTGGCCGGAGCGCAGATCCAGCGCGGTCAGGTTGCCGTTATAGGCCAGGGCGTAAACCACGTTGCCCGCCACAACCGGCGTGGTATCAACGTCGCTCAGACGGTCGATTTCAGTTGCGCCGGTCGCCTGGGAGATACGCTGCTGCCAGATCATCTGGCCCTGTTCCATCAGCACCGCGCTGACGCGGCCATTATCACCGCCCACGATCGCTGCACCGAATGCGGTTGCCGGCGCGGATTCACCGCGCAGCGACAGCGCAGGAATGTCCAGGTTCACGGTCCATTTTACCGCACCGTCATTTTCATTCAGCGCCTGCAGGATGCCGTTGCTGGTGTGAATCAGCACGGTACCGTCGGCAATCACCGGACGGGAGATCGCTTCACCGGCGACTTTGGTCTGCCAGGCAATGCCGCCGTCAGCAATGTTCAGCGCGTAGACCTGCGCTTTTTCACTGCCGATATAGACGTGACCACCGGAAACCGACAGGCCGCCAGAGAGCAGAGCCGGACGATTCGCCGAGAAGAAACCGGTTTTTTCTGCCAGATCCACAGACCAGACTTCGGTGCCGTCGCTCAGGTTAACTGCTTTAACTTTACCGTGACGGTCAGCCGCGTAGGCGATACCGTCCTGCACCGCGGGGTGGAGGTTAGAGTAGAAATCGCCGATACCATCGCCAACGGAGGTGCTCCAGTTGGTTTGCGGTTCGAACTGGTTTTCAACGGTCGGCAGCGGTGACATCTTCACCACGTCTTCTTCCCCGCTAAACAGGGAACAGCCACTTAACAGCGTTACGGAAAGCAGGCCTGGCAGGAGTAATTTACGCAATTGCATCGGGTCCCTCTCAGACGGACAAATTATTGATTTTCATCTGCAACATTTCGCTCAGCGCCGGGGAGGTATTCAACGCCGCCCCTTTACGCCAGGCATCAAGCGCACCCTGCTTGTCGCCTTTGCTGAGCAGTGCTTCACCGCGCAGATCGGCAACGATCATCGCCCAGCCTTCACCCTTGATAGTATCGAGCGTGGCAAGTGCGGCATCCGCCTGCTTCTGCTGTACCTGAACGCGGGCAAGACGCAGGCTCACGATGGCCTTCATGTTCTCATCTTTGGTGCCGGCCTGGGCCTGACTCAGCAGCTGCGCTGCTTTATCGAGCTGGTTTTTGTCCACGTGCTGTTGAGCAAGCTCAAGCGAGGCGAACACGCCGTAGATATTTTTGTTATCCGCAGCAAACTTCTCAACCGGCGCCAGCGATTTTGCATCATCAGCTTTTACCGACGACATGGCATTGTCGTAAGCCAGAGAAAGCTCGCGCGCGGACTCGGCCTGGTGATTGTTCCAGAAGCGCCAGCCAATCAGTGCAGCCACGCCCAGAACCACACCGACCGCGAGCGCTTTGCCGTTCTCGGCAAAGAAGCGTTTTACCGCTTCCATCTGGTCGTTTTCGTTTTCGTAGATTTCCACGCAGTCCTTCTCCTTAACGATAAATTACCGGGATTACCCCAGCAGCGCCTGAAGATGAGCCGCTACATCGCGCTGGGCGACGGTTTGCTGCTCACCGGTGCGCAAATCCTTCACCACCACGTCGCCGTTGGCCACTTCGGACTCGCCCAGCACCAGGGCCACGCGTGCGCCCCACTTGTCTGCACGAGCGAACTGCTTCTTGAAGTTGCCACCGCCGTGGTTGGTCATCAGTTTGATGCCTGGGACGGCGTCACGAATCTGCTCCGCCAGCCCCATCGCCGCCGTCTGCGTACCCGCACCGGAAGCCACCAGGTAAATATCGACAACCGAATCGGCTTTAAATTCCGGGTTCACGGCCTGAACCAGTAAAACCAGACGCTCCAGCCCCATGGCAAAGCCCACCGCTGGCGTTGCACGCCCGCCCAGCTGCTCAACCAGACCGTCATAGCGGCCACCGGCGCATACGGTTCCCTGGGAACCGAGGCTGTTGGTGACCCACTCAAACACGGTGCGGTTGTAGTAGTCGAGACCGCGCACCAGGCGCTGATTCACGGTGTAGCTAATGCCCGCCGCGTCGAGAAACGCGCACAGACCAGCAAAGTGTTCGCGCGATTCGTCGTCGAGATAGTCGCCAAGCGTCGGGGCATCGCCCAGCAGCGCCTGTACGTCCGGGTTTTTCGAATCCAGCACGCGCAGCGGGTTGGTGTACATCCGGCGCAGGCAGTCTTCGTCGAGCTTTTCTTTATGCTGTTCCAGGAACGCCACCAGCGCGTCGCGGTAGCGAGCACGCGCCTCAAGGGAGCCGATGGAGTTAATCTCCAGCGCCACGTGATCGGCGATGCCAAGCGCACGCCACCAGCGGGCGGTCAGCATGAGCAGCTCGGCGTCGATATCCGGGCCCTGCAAACCAAAGGCTTCCAGACCGAGCTGATGGAACTGGCGGTAACGCCCTTTCTGAGGACGCTCGTGACGGAACATTGGCCCGATATACCACAAGCGCTGTTCCTGATTGTACAGCAGACCATGTTCGATGCCGGCGCGCACGCAGCCCGCGGTCCCTTCCGGACGCAGCGTCAGGCTGTCGCCGTTGCGGTCTTCGAAGGTGTACATCTCTTTTTCAACCACGTCGGTGACTTCACCGATAGCGCGCTTGAATAACGGGGTCTGCTCTACAATCGGCAAACGGATTTCGCTGTAACCGTAGCTGCCGAGTACCTGCTTGAGGGTACCTTCAATGCGCTGCCAGAGGGCGGTCTCGGCAGGCAGGTAGTCGTTCATGCCGCGGATGGCTTGAATATTTTTTGCCACGTTAGTTCTCTGCTGTCTGATACAAAAAATGAACCCGTTCCCGGCGACACCGGCATGCCGGGCGCCTCGCGGGTTCAATCATACACGGGAAGCCATCGGCTTCCCATTGTTGAGATTATTTTTCAAGTTGATGGACGTGGATGCGCTGATTTTCATCCAGCATCGAGGCCTTGGCACGGATGCGGGCTTCAAGCTGCGCGATCATGTCATCGTTGTCGAGACGGTCCTTACGCAGGCCGTCTTCATAGAAGCCGCTCTTACGGTTGCCGCCGGTCACGCCAAGGGTTGATACCAGCGCTTCGCCCGGTCCGTTCACCACGCAGCCGATAATGGACACGTCCATCGGCGTGATGATGTCTTCCAGGCGCTGCTCCAGCGCGTTGACCGTGCCGATGACGTCAAACTCCTGACGGGAGCAGGTCGGGCAGGCAATGAAATTAATACCGCGTGAGCGGATACGCAGGGATTTGAGGATGTCGAAGCCGACCTTGATCTCTTCAACCGGATCCGCCGCCAGCGACACGCGCAGCGTATCGCCGATGCCTTCCGAGAGCAGCAGCCCAAGGCCAATCGCTGACTTCACCGCACCGCTGCGCGCACCACCGGCTTCGGTAATACCGAGATGCAGCGGCTGATCGATCTGTTTTGCCAGCAGGCGATAGGACTCCACCGCCAGGAAGACGTCGGAGGCCTTCACGCTGACCTTGAACTGATCGAAGTTGAGACGATCGAGATGATCGACGTGACGCATGGCGGATTCCAGCAGCGCCTGAGGCGTCGGCTCGCCGTATTTTTCCTGCAGATCTTTTTCCAGCGATCCAGCGTTAACGCCGATGCGGATAGGAATATTTTTGTCGCGCGCGCAGTCCACCACCTGGCGGATACGCTCTTCGTTACCGATATTGCCTGGGTTGATGCGCAGGCAGTCAACGCCGTACTCCGCCACTTTCAGGGCGATACGGTAGTCAAAGTGAATATCGGCCACCAGCGGCAGATTAACCTGCTGCTTGATGAGTCTGAACGCCTCGGCGGCATCCATGGTAGGAACGGAAACACGTACGATATCCGCACCGACGCGCTCAAGCGCCCTGATCTGGTTCACCGTCGCTTCCACATCCGTGGTGCGGGTGTTGGTCATGGACTGAACGGCAATCGGCGCGCCGTCCCCAATCGGGACGTTACCTACATAAATCCGTTTCGATTTTCTGCGCTGAATGGGCGCTTCGTTATGCATACATTCTCCCCAATCGCCCGTCTGTTACTGTGCTGTTGATTGTTCGGCATTGAGGGTAAGACGAGCAACCTGGTTTGTTCTGATAAAGCGGCTCAGATCGACAGGTTTTCCCTGGAACTGAATCTGAACGGCGGAAGGTGCGCCAATTTTAAGGCGGTACGGCGTCTGACCAGCGAGGCTGAGGTTGCCACCGCTGCGCTGCATGCCGCTGAACAGTTTTTTGCCGGTGGCATCGGTCACTTCCAGCCAGCAATCGGCGTTGAAGGTCATGACCAGGGCATTCGGATCGCCCGCCGGCATTCCCTCAGAGACGGTTGCAGGTGCCATGGCCGGCGTCTGGGCCGTGGTGCCGGTGTCGGTGTCGGTCTGGGTCGGCGCAACCACCGCCGCGGCAGGCGCGTTGGTGGACGGCGCGTCGGTCGCGCCCGCAGTGGCCTGTGCTGAGGATGCAGCAGCGTCAGGCGCTGGCTGAGCGGTGCTCTGCTCTACCGGGGCGGGCGTGGTTTCGGGAGTCGTGGCGGCGTCCGTGGAAGGCGTGGTGTTCAGTTCGATAGGCTGGCTGGTCTGACTGTCGTCATTTAACTGCGCGGAGGAGCGATCGGCCATCGTGGTGATCTCTTCCTGCTGCGCTTTGTGGTTTTGCCACCACCACGCACCGGTCAGACCAATCACGATAAACAGAACGAGCAGCGTAAAGCTCCACAGCCATCCATCACGTTTTTTACGGCGCTTACCGAGCGTCATCCCCTGCACCGTGTTCACTTTAGGACGGAAAGGCTCTTCCTTCTTAGCGGCAGGCAACAGCTCTTCTTCAGGGATATGAACGACGCGGGCATAGGAGCGGATATAACCGCGCAGGAACGTGGCCGCCAGATCGGCAGGCAGGTTGTCCTCTTCTATGTCACGGACGGTGGAGACCTTCAGGCACAAGCGTTCAGCGACTGCCTGCTGGCTCAGTCCGAGTTGTTCACGAGCGGTGCGCAGGCGCTGGCCCGTGGAGAGTGCTGTATTTTGTTCGTGAGTGGCTTCAGTATTCATTAGCTAGGACTGCTGATACGGTGATGTAAAGAACCTGGTGCAGAGCATGAACCCGTTGGTTCCAGCCCGCACCGCGTAAACGCTATGCGAAAAGCGGTGATTCCCGCTGCCCACCCGGAATAAGCGATGCATTCCCTGCAGATTAACCGTCGGCGCGATATCGGTATCGTCAGCTCTGTTAACCATAGACAGCTTTTTCGCCACTGTCTGCGCATGCCAGCCTGCTTCCGAGGGTGCCATTCTGCTAACCTGTTGTTGTGCCGCTACATACTGCCTTAAACCGGGAAAAAACGCACCGTAATTATTACCCCGGGCGGCACACCGCTTCCGTTAACCGTATTGATACGTCGATACCGGTATAAAAAAGGCCGTTCGTACGGGTGCTGAACGGCCTTTTACTCAGTCTCAGACGGCTTTCACGGCGATTGGTTCACCCTGCTGGCGCTTTTTCATCGTCCGTTTAGTACGGTCGATAACCTCACCCGCAAGCTGCCCGCACGCGGCGTCAATATCATCGCCACGGGTTTTACGCACGATAGTGGTAAAGCCGTAGCTCATCAGCACCTTGGAGAAGCGGTCGATGCGGCTGTTTGAGCTGCGATCGTAGGGCGCGCCCGGGAACGGGTTCCACGGGATCAGGTTGATCTTGCACGGCGTATCTTTCAGGACTTCAGCCAGCTGGTGCGCGTGTTCGGTGCCGTCGTTCACGTGATCGAGCATCACGTATTCGATGGTTACACGGCCCTGGTTGGCATTCGATTTTTCCAGATAACGGCGCACTGCGGCCAGGAAGGTCTCGATGTTGTACTTTTTGTTGATTGGCACGATTTCATCGCGGATCGCATCGTTTGGCGCATGCAGTGAAATGGCCAGCGCGACGTCAATCATGTCGCCCAGCTTGTCCAGCGCCGGCACAACGCCGGAGGTGGAGAGCGTGACGCGGCGTTTGGAGAGGCCGAAACCGAAGTCGTCCAGCATGATTTCCATGGCCGGCACCACGTTGGTCAGGTTGAGCAGCGGTTCACCCATGCCCATCATCACCACGTTGGTAATCGGACGCGTACCGGTCACCTTCTGGGCGCCGATAATTTTCGCGGCGCGCCACACCTGGCCGATAATCTCCGATACCCGCAGGTTACGGTTAAAGCCCTGCTGCGCGGTGGAGCAGAATTTGCACTCAAGCGCACAGCCGACCTGCGAGGAGACGCACAGCGTGGCGCGATCGTCTTCCGGGATGTACACGGTTTCGACGCGCTGATCGCCTACGGCGATGGCCCACTTGATGGTGCCGTCAGAGGAGCGCTGCTCTTCGACCACTTCCGGCGCGCGGATTTCCGCCACTTCCTTCAGTTTGCCGCGCAGCACTTTGTTGATGTCGGTCATCTCATCAAAATCGTCGCAGCAATAGTGATACATCCACTTCATTACCTGATCGGCACGAAACGGTTTTTCGCCTAACGTTTTGAGGAATTCACGCATCTGCTGACGGTTGAGATCCAGCAGGTTAATTTTTTCAGCTTTCGGGGAAAGCGCTGAGGAGGTCGCCTCAGGCGTGGTGGTGCATTCAGACATAATGTTCTTCCGGCCTCGTTGTTACACGTTATGGCCCCAGGAGGGTGAATAAAAAGGCCCCGGCAAGCGAGCTTGTCCGGGGCGCAGAATTATACAAATTTTATGATGGCGATGCCATCACTGAACGCGAACGGGGGGTAAATAAAATGTAACAGTCCCCTGCAACGCGATTAACGGGTGCGCGGGCACACTTCGCCTTCTGCGAAGAAGTAGGCGATTTCGCGGGCCGCAGATTCCACAGAGTCGGAACCGTGGGTGCCGTTCTCGGTGAAGCTGTCAGCGTAGTCTGCACGCAGGGTGCCTGCCAGGGCGTTCGCCGGGTTGGTTGCGCCCAGGATGTCGCGATGACGCTGAACCGCATTTTCGCCTTCCAGCACAGATACCACGATCGGGCCAGAGGTCATGAATTCCACCAGACCGTCAAAGAACGGTTTGCCGTCGTGCTCAGCGTAAAAGCCGCGCGCCTGCTCAACGCTCAGGTGCAGCATTTTGGTGCCGACGATTTTGAAACCCGCGGCTTCAAAACGCGCGAAAATTGCACCGATTACGTTTTTAGCGACGGCGTTCGGTTTGATGATGGAAAACGTACGTTCAATAGCCATGATTACCTCTGTGAGTTGTTCTGTTAGCACCAGCAACCGCTGCCGGTTTTGACGTGGCGCGGATTATAAAGGCCCGATGCGCCCTTGCCTATGGATGAAGGTAACATTTTTTTAAAATAAGACGACTATCAGCAACACTGCGCACTTAAGACGCAATTCACGGCGTTTCGCGACGTAAACCGCCGTCCGGCGGGGCTTTCCGCACTGACGTTTTCATCTTGTGCCGCTCAGGGCAGCGCAGCGGCGGCGCATTTCCGGACTTTCGCCAGCCACTCTCTTCACCAGCGCTCCCCCTCACCTCTGCGCCAGCCCTCCGCGCCTGGAAATGCTGTCGGGATCACATCCTGAAACGTTACATGTTACTTTCGGGGTTATTTGTTTTTAAAACAATCAGATAGTTAGCTTTCTTTCCTGCCACGTTGCTACCTTTATTGCATCTCGCACCCCGGTGCGCATTTTAGCCAGATGATAACAAGAGAGCGCTAAATGAGACGAGCCGTTAATGCCCTGCAAAACTTCGGTAAATCCCTCTACGGTCCGGTACTGATCCTGCCCATCGTCGGGCTGTTTATTGCCTTCGGCAATATTCTCGGAAACGGCAACCTGGCCGAGTACCTGCCGTTTCTTGGTCATCCGGCGGTGCAGAACACCGGGCAGTTTATCGCGAAGTCGGCGGTATCGGTGCTGGCGAACCTGGCGATGGTGTTTGCCGTGGGTATTCCCATCGGCCTTGCCAGCCGGGACAAAGGCTATGCGGCGTTGATCGGGCTGGTGACCTTTATCGTTTTCATCAACGCCATGAACGTCACCCTGCAACTTCAGGGCGATATCGCCCCGGCAGACCAGATGCGCTCCGCCGGACAGAGCATGGTACTGGGCGTACAGGTGCTGGAGATGGGCGTGTTCGCCGGGATCCTCACCGGGGCGCTGTCCGGCTATATCTACAACCGCTACTCCGGGGTGCAGTTCTCCGGGGCGATGGCGATTTACTCCGGCCACTGCTTCGTGGCCATCATTATGCTGCCGGTATCAATGGTGCTCGGAGTGGTCATGAGCGAGCTGTGGCCATTCGCCCAGCAGGGTATCAGCGCAATGGCCGTGGGGATTAAAGGCGCGGGCGCGTTTGGCGTGGCGATCTACGGCTTCCTGGAGCGCATTCTGGTACCGACCGGCCTGCATCACCTGGTCTATACCCCGTTCCTCTATACCGAGCTGGGCGGCACTCAGGAAGTCTGTGGCTCGGTGTATCAGGGTGCGCGTAACATCTACTTTGCCGAGATGGCCTGCCCCGGCGTGCAGCAGCTCAGTGCCACCACGGTGTGGGATGCACGCGGCATCAGCAAGATGTTCGGCCTGCCCGCCGCCGCGCTGGCGATGTACATGATGGCGAAACCGGAGCGTAAGGCTGCCGCCAAAGCCATTCTGATTCCCGCCGCCCTCACCTCAATGCTGGTGGGCGTCACCGAACCTATCGAGTTCTCCTTCCTGTTCGTCGCCCCGCTGCTGTTCGTGGTGCATGCGGTGCTGACCGGCATCGGCATGATGCTGTTCTACCTGTTCGGGGTACACGCCATCGGCGCCAACGGCTTTATCGATTTCATTCTCTATAACCTGCCGCTCGGCACCACCAAATCAAACTGGCCGATGTACATCCTGGTCGGGCTGATTATGGCCGCCCTCTACTTCGTGGTGTTCCGCTTCCTGATTGGCTATTTCAACATGAAAACGCCGGGGCGTGAGGAGGATGACGAAGAGACACGCCTCTACAGCAAGCAGGAGTACCAGGCGAAAGGCGATAACAACGGGCTGGGCGCGGCCATCGTCGCCGGGCTTGGCGGGCGCGACAACATTGACGTGGTGGACAACTGCTACACCCGCCTGCGCGTCACGGTGCGCGACGTCGGGGCGATTGATGAGCCACGGCTGAAGGCTACCGGCGCGAAGGGCGTCATCAAACAGGGTAATAACGTTCAGGTGGTCTACGGGCTGCATGTGAAGAAAATGCGAGAGGCGGTCGAGCCGCTGCTCTGACGGAGACAAATTATGCTGAAATCCCCTTTTATCTTAGCCATCGCCGGCGGTGGTAGCACCTATACGCCGGGCATCGTAAAGAGCCTGATGGTACGGCTTGAGGACTTCCCGCTGGCGGAGATCCGCCTCTACGATATCGACAGCGCGCGCCAGGATACCATCGCACCGGTGGTCGAGAAGGTGATTCGCGACCACAGCCAGACCATCACCTTCACCACCACCAGCGACCCGGAAACCGCGTTCCGCGGCGCCCATTTCGTGTTCGCCCAGATGCGCGTCGGCCAGTACCGGATGCGCGAGCAGGATGAGAAGATCCCGCTGCGCCACGGCGTGCCGGGTCAGGAAACCTGCGGCCCGGGCGGGCTGGCCTACGGGCTGCGCACCATCCTGCCGATGGTGGAACTTATCGATAGCGTCGAACGCTATGCCGATCCCAAAGCGTGGATCGTCAACTACTCCAACCCGGCGGCGATCGTTGCCGAAGGGGTGCGCCGGCTGCGTCCCCACGCGCGGGTACTGAACATCTGCGACATGCCGGTTGCGGCGATGCGCAATATGGGCGCAATCCTCGGGGTGGATCGCCACAAGCTGGAGGTGGATTACTTCGGTCTCAACCACTTCGGCTGGTTTACCCGCGTGCTGGTCGACGGCGAGGATCGCCTGCTGGAGCTGCGTCGCCATATTGCCCGTTTTGGCCTGTTGACCGAGGACGCAGCGCAAACCGACCCGCAGCACTCGGATCCGTCGTGGGTGAAAACCTGGCGCAACATCAAGCCGATCATGGACCACTTCCCGGACTATCTGCCGAACCCGTACCTGCAGTACTACCTGATGCCCAACGACATCGTGGCGCACCAGCGGCCGGACTACACCCGCGCCAACGAAGTGATGGACGGCCGGGAGAAGAAGCTGTTCGCCGCCGCGGAGGAGTATAAGCGCACCGGCATTCTACCGGACGCGTTCCACGTGGGCGTTCACGGCGCGTTTATCGTCGACGTTGCCTGCTCGCTGGCCTTCGATCTGCGCCAGCGCCATCTGGTGATCGTCGAGAATAAAGGGGCGATAGCCAACCTGCCCTACGATGCGATGGTGGAAGTGCCAGCCTATATCACCGCCAACGGCCCGGAGCCGGTGCGTATGGGGGCGGTGCCGCTGTTCCACCAGACCCTGCTGATGCAGCAGCTCGCCTCCGAACAGCTGCTGGTGGAAGCCACCATCGAAGGCAGCTATGAGAAGGCGCTCCAGGCCTTTACCCTCAACCGTACCGTGCCGAGCATGCAGCACGCGAAGGCGATTCTGGATGAGATGATTGAGGCCAATGCCGACTACTGGCCTGAGCTGAAAAAGGCCTGGCAGGATGGCGAGGCGGTGAAATAAATCCAACCCGGGTCGCGACTTAGCGGGGGTACGCTTGTCGGTATGCTAAAAAACACCGACAATCCGTTAACCCTGTATGAAACGGAGGCACCTATGTCGACCCCTTTCTTTGTCGCTGCCGACTGGCTGGCTGAACACATCAACGACCCGGAAATTCAAATCCTTGACGCGCGCATGGCTCCGGCCGGCCAGGAGGATCTGGATATCGCCGGGGACTACCGCGCCGGGCATATTCCCGGCGCGCTGTTTTTCGATATTGACGCGCTGTCTGACCACACCAGCACCCTGCCGCATATGTTGCCGCGCCCGGAAACCTTCGCCGTGGCCATGCGCGAGCTTGGCGTCAGCAGCGATAAGCATCTGGTGGTCTACGACGGCGGCAATCTGTTCTCCGCCCCGCGGGCCTGGTGGATGCTGCGTAAGTTTGGCGTGGTGAACGTCTCGATACTGGCGGGCGGGCTGGCAGAGTGGCAGCGCGACGGCCTGCCGCTTGAGCAGGGCGAGGTCTCTGCCCCGGAAGGCGATTTCACCGCCACCTTCGATCCGGCGCTGATCAAACGGCTGCCGGACGTGATGGTCGCCAGCTTTGAAGGCACGGCGCAGATTGTCGATGCCCGCTCGGCTGCCCGTTTCAACGCCGAAGCCGACGAGCCGCGCCCTGGCCTGAAGCGCGGCCATATTCCCGGCGCCTTCAACGTGCCCTGGACCGAACTGGTGATCAACGGGCAGTTAAAAACCACCGATGAGCTACAGGCGATTTTCGACCGCGCCGGCGTGGCGTTCGATAAGCCGATTATCGCCAGCTGCGGCTCCGGCGTTACCGCTGCGGTGCTGATGCTGGCGCTGGAAACTCTGGAGGTGAAAAACGTCTCGCTGTACGACGGTTCCTGGTGTGAATGGGGCAGCCGCAGCGATACGCCTGTCGAACCGGCGTAACCATGGACAATCGCCTGGCGTCACTCCTGCAGCGCGGTGAATCCCTGACCCGCGCCGAGTACCGCGTGCTGTCGCACCTGACGGAACACCCGCTGCTGGTGGGCAATATCACGGTGCGCCAGCTGGCCCAGGCGACCTTTGTGTCAACGGCAACTATTATGCGGCTGTGCCAGAAGCTGGGCTTCAGCGGCTACAGCGAGCTTATCTGGCACTGCAAGCAGCTGCTGGCCGACTCGCCGCATATCGCTGCGTTTCCCGCCGCCGCGGGGGACGAGCTGCCCGCGCTGTTCGAACCTTTTCTGGCCAACTACCGCCAGACCTTTCGCTGGGTCACGGCGGATAAGATGGCGGCCTTTTCGCAGCTGGTGCGGGAGAAAGAGCACTTCTTTCTTTACGGGGCGGGCTTCTCTTATCTGTTCGCCGAGTACCTGACCAAAAAGCTGCAGGTGCTGGGTAAAACGGCGTTTATCTCGGGGCCGGGCGACAGCCGCAATATTTTTCTCAGCAACGCGTCGCGCTATGAGGTGTTTGTCGCGGTGTCGCGCAGCGGGGAGACGGAACAGGTGCTGGATAAGGCGCGCATCGCGCAGAACGTGGGGATGTGCGTCGTGGCGTTTACCCGCGCGTCGCCCAACACGCTGGCTGGGATCGCGGATCTGCATTTTCCACTTTATGACGAGGCGGTGCACTTTGCTGCCGAAGCCGCGGGCATCACCTCATTTGAATCGAACCTGGTACTGCTGATGGATCTGCTGCTGCTTAACGCCACGGAGTAACCCTGCCCGTGTCAGGCAGGGTTGCCATCAGATGATACGGTTGTTTTTGAAGTCGCGCAGGAAGCTGCCCCAGCGGCGTTCGTAGAACGGCGTGATGTGGGCCATCATAAAGTGGCTGATGCCCTTCTCCCCTTCCACGACCTGACAGATATCGATGGGCTCATCCCCCGGCAGCGTGTCGGTGGCGACACTGCCGACCGTCTGGATCACCGACTCAATATCCCCGTCCGCCTCGATGCCGATCAGCAGGTTCGGCTGTTCGTCCGCCTGTTCCTTAATGGAGCAGATAAACGCCCGCTTAACGGTTTTCAGATCCTTAAACAGGGTGGTGAGCGAGTCAATCATCTGGGCTGGCGGTTCGGCCACCTCCGAGAGCAGCAGCGATGTCCCGCCCTCCAGCACGTGCTGGGTGCTGAGCGGGTTGCCGCCGTCCTGGCCGATGAGGTGCTGCACTTCGTTAGGGGTAAACTCTTTGCCGGCGGGCAGTTTCGGGTTAAGGAACAGCGTTTCGCCGAGCGTCATCTCAAACAGGGTGCGCACCGGCATCACGACAAACGCCTGCTCGGTCTCCACCACCTGCTTGAGGGCATCCAGCGAGCTGAAGAACGGGATCACGCTCGCCCCGTCGTCCTTCTCCCAGTGCTGCAGGTCAAGCTCGGTGTCGGCATCAACCGCCTCGCCTTGCGCTGCGCTGCCCGGTACCCAGACCGTGGCGTCCAGCAGTTCGCGAAAGAACGCCGGGCGATACGCAGGTTCCGTCGCCGCCTGCTCAAGCAGGGTCTCCAGTCTGTTTTTTTCGTATGTCATGGTTTTACTCTGTGGATCGTCTGACGCCCTCGCGGTGCCCCCTTCCGAAGAAGCGGGTACGCGAGGGCAACCTTTTACTCTGCGGTTAACAGGTTCGCGATAGTCCGCACGCCTAGCCCGGTCGCGCCCGCAGACCACTGCTCTACCGCTGCTTTGCGATAGGTTGCAGAGCAGTCAATGTGCAGCCAGCCCTGACGGTAGTTTTCCACGAAGTGCGACAGGAAGCCTGCGGCGGTGCTTGCACCCGCCGGGTAGGCGGCGCTGCCGGTGTTGTTCAGTTCGGCAAAGTTAGACGGCAGCTGGTGGCGGTGGAACTCGGCCAGCGGCAGACGCCAGAACGGCTCGTTTTCCGCCGCCGCGCTTGCCATCAGCTTGTTCGCCAGCGCATCGTCAAAGCTGAACAGCGCGTGGTAGTCGTTGCCGAGCGCGGTTTTCGCCGCCCCGGTCAGGGTTGCCGCGTCGATCAGCAGCGTCGGCTTCTGGGCACAGGCGTCGATCAGGCCATCGGCCAGCACCAGGCGGCCTTCGGCGTCGGTGTTCATCACCTCAACGTTTTTGCCGTTGCGGTAGCGAATGATATCCCCGAGCTTAAAGGCGTTGCCGCTGATCATGTTGTCGGCACAGCACAGGTAGAGCTTCACGCGCTTATTCAGGCCGCGGGTGATAGCAAACGCCAGCGCGCCTGCTACGGTCGCCGCGCCGCCCATGTCGGATTTCATCGAATCCATGAAAGCGCTCTGCTTGATGCTGTAGCCGCCGGAATCGAAGGTAATGCCTTTCCCGACCAGGCAGGCGTACACCGGCGCGCTCTCATCCCCGGTTGGGTTGTAGTCGAGGGCCAGCAGCACCGGCTGACGCTCAGAACCACGGCCTACGGTGTGCAGACCCATGTAGTTCTGCTCGCGCAGATCTTCACCTTTGGTGATGCGGTAGCTGACGTGGTCGCCGCCGGCTGCGCTCAGTAGATCCACCGCGCGCTGCGCCAGCTGCTCCGGGCCAAGCTCTTCTGCCGGGGCGTTGATGGTATCGCGCACCCAGTCGATGATTTTCAGGCGGCTGGTCAGCTCGCGCTGCTGCGCGTCGTCGAGCGCAGCCCACTCCACCTTACGGGTGCCTTTCGGCCCCTTGTAGCCCTGCCAGAACGCCCAGCTGGTTTCCGTATCCCAGCCTTCGCCGGCCAGCTGCACGTGTTTGATACCCATGCCGTCAATCTTACGCGCCGCGCGCTGAATCAGCGCGAGGTCGTCTTTGCCATTGAGGTGCAGCGTCACGCCGTCCTGGTTGATGCTGTACGTCGCGTTGTCACCCCAGCGCGCATCGGCGGGTTGAGTGGTAAGGGTGATTTTCATGGCTTCTGTTGTCATTGTTGTGTCCTTGTTGGCTCATGAGTAAACATGAAAACGGGCCGCCCGGAGGCAGCCCGCTATACCCTGAATGATGTGCGTTGCAGAAAGATGGCAGCGGCGAGCGCGGTCAGGCTTTCTGCATCCCGTCATATGAGGGGTATGATTATTCTGCTTCATCTAACCAGACTAGCAGAATTGCTTCGAGTATTTTCTCGTTTGATGCCTGAGGATCGTCTTCAAAATCCTCAAGATCGCAAATCCACTGGTGCAGATCGGTAAAGCGTACCGTTTTCGGGTCAATATCCGGGCGGCTGTCGTACAGCGCCTCGCCGATTTCACGGCTGTCGGTCCATTTCAGGCCCATATCAGTGCTCCCGCGCGTGGTTGACGGTGTAGCGCGGCATTTCAATCACCAGATCTTCATCGGTGACGCGCGCCTGACAGCTGAGACGGCTTTCCGGCTCCAGACCCCAGGCTTTGTCGAGCATGTCGTCTTCGTCTTCGCTGCTCTCGGGCAGTGAGTCAAAGCCCTCACGCACGATGCAGTGGCAGGTGGTGCAGGCGCACGATTTTTCGCAGGCGTGTTCAATGTCAATGCCGTTGCGCAGCGCAACGTCAAGGATGGTTTCACCGCTTTTCGCTTCCAGAACTGCACCATCCGGACAGAGATCCGCATGAGGCAAAAAAACAATCTTTGGCATATTAAACCTCGTCCACGGAATGGCCCTTCAGCGCGCGACGAACCGACTGGTCCATACGGCGTGCGGCGAATTCCTGGGTTTGTTTGTCTACGTTTTTAATGGCGTGTTCTATTGCGTCAGCCTCATCGCCGGCGGCAGCGGCGCGCAGGGCGTCGGCAGCCTCGTCGATGATCTGACGCTCAGCGGCGCTTAACAGCGCGGCATCGGCAACGAGCGCACCGTCCAGGCTCTCCAGCACGCGTGCGGCTTCCACTTTCTGTTCCGCCAGCATACGCGCCTTCACATCCTGTTCGGCAAAGCTCATTGAATCCTGAATCATGGTGGCGATTTCGCCGTCGGTCAGCCCATAGGAGGGCTTCACCTGAATCGACGCTTCCACGCCGGTGGATTTCTCCATCGCCGTGACGCTCAGCAGACCGTCGGCATCAACCTGGAAGGTGACGCGGATATGCGCCCCGCCCGCCGGCAGCGCCGGGATACCGCGCAGCGCAAAGCGCGCCAGTGAACGGCAGTCCTGCACCAGCTCGCGCTCGCCCTGCATCACGTGGATGGACATCGCGGTCTGGCCGTCCTTGAAGGTGGTGAACTCCTGGGCGCGGGCCACCGGAATGGTGGTGTTACGCGGGATGACCTTCTCGACCAGCCCCCCCATGGTTTCCAGCCCGAGCGACAGCGGGATCACATCCAGCAGCAGCATTTCGCTGTCCGGCTTGTTGCCCACCAGAATATCGGCCTGAATACCGGCGCCGATGGCGACCACTTTATCCGGGTCAATCGCGGTGAGCGGCGTGCGGCCAAAGAAGGCCCCAACCTGCTCGCGCACCAGCGGCACGCGGGTGGAGCCGCCGACCATCACCACTTCCAGCACCTCGCTTGCCTCCACGCCGGCGTCCTTCAGGGCGCGACGGCAGGCCAGCAGCGTGCGTTTCACCAGCGGTGCGATAAGCGTTTCAAACTGCTGGCGGGTAATGGTCCCCTGCCAGCCGGCGACGTCAATCGCCGCGCTGTCGGCATCGCTCAGGGCAATTTTGGCGGCGATGGCCGCGTCGAGCAGCTGACGCTGCACGCGGTTATCGCTGCGGTCGTGCAGGCCCATCTGCTCGCGGATGTAATCCGCCAGCAGATGGTCAAAGTCGTCGCCGCCGAGCGCGGAATGGCCGCCGGTTGCCATGACTTCGAACACGCCGCGGCTTAAGCGCAGAATGGAGATATCAAAGGTGCCGCCGCCGAGATCGTACACGGCAATCACCCCTTCCTGACCGGAGTCCAGCCCGTAGGCGATGGCCGCGGCGGTGGGTTCGTTGAGCAGGCGCAGCACGTGCAGGCCCGCCAGACGCGCCGCGTCTTTGGTGCCCTGTCGCTGTGCATCGTCAAAATAGGCCGGGACGGTAATCACCACGCCGTCCAGCTCACCGGCCAGCGCGTCGCTGGCGCGGGCCGCAAGGGCTTTAAGGATATCGGCCGAGACGCGGACAGGGTTCAGCAGCCCCGCCGGGGTGGCGATCATCGGCAGGCCGTTTTCGCTGGCCTGAAGCTGATACGGCAGGTACGGATAGCGCGTCTGGATATCGGCCAGGGAGCGGCCCATCAGGCGTTTTACCGAGCTGATGGTATTGACCGGATCCTGCGCGGCCTGAGCACGTGCTTCGTAGCCGACCGTCTGACCGGTCGCAGTGTAGTGCACCACCGACGGCAGCAGATGACGCCCCTGGCTGTCGGCCAGGGTTTCCGCCTGGCCGCTGCGCACGGTCGCCACCAGCGAATTGGTGGTACCTAAGTCAATACCAGCCGCAAGACGGCGCTGATGAGGCGCGGCACTCATGCCGGGCTCACTGATTTGGAGTAAGGCCATGTTGAGCTTCCAGAAAAATAGGGCCTGACAGTCAGGCTTTAAAAATCGAGCAGTTTTTCTTCGAGTTGTTCTGCTGCGCTGCGCAGTTTATCGAGAAAGCGCAGTTTACGCACGGTATCTGCCGCCCGCTCCCACGACTCGCTCGCCAGGTCGTCCACCATCTGCTGATGGCGCACCTTCACCATGCCGTCAACGCGTGCCATAAAGGTGGTCAGCCGGGCGTCATCGCAGGCCTGCTCGATCTCGTCAAGCTCCTCGCGCAGCGCCAGCTGCTCCATCAAAAAGGCGGTGTCGCGCACGGTGTGCTGCTCGGACGCTAAGTCGAAGCCGTGCAGCGAGAGCAGATACTCTGCCCGGGCCAGCGGATGACGCAGCGTTTGCCAGGCCTGGTTGATGGTGGCGGACTGCTGCACCGCGGCCAGCTGTTCCGCCTGCGGGTGGCTTGCGAATTTGTCGGGATGGAACCGGCGCTGTAAATCCTGATAGCGAAGCGTCAGCTGTTCAGCATCGAGTGGATAGCTAACCGGTAACCCAAAGAGGGTGAAGTAATCCATAGCGTTCTCGGAGTTCTGCGTGTGCGTTTGTCGACGCCGTGTGTCGCGCCGCGCCGCCGGAAAAGGGGTCGCCTGGTAAAACAAAACCCCACGCGCTGTGACGCGGTGGGGTAGACGTATTGCGGTATCAGACGTTGAAGCTTTCGCCGCAGCCGCACTCATCCTTCACGTTCGGGTTGGTAAATTTGAACCCTTCGTTGAGCCCTTCTTTGACGAAGTCGAGCTGAGTGCCGTTGAGGAACTGCAGGCTTTTGCCATCGACAACTACCTTGACGCCTTTGTCTTCAAACACCGTATCTTCCGACTGGGGTTCGTCCACAAATTCCAGCACGTAGGCCATGCCGGAGCAGCCGGAAGTGCGCACACCAAGACGCAAACCAAAGCCTTTACCGCGGTTGGCGAGAAAGGCGTTTACACGTGCGGCAGCACTGTCGCTAAGGGTAATCGACATACAACAACCTCAATAATTAATTCGTCATGCTTCACATTGCGCGGCGACGCCGGCAGGCCAGGCTTTCCTCAGCCCGCCGGGTCAGCAGGGCGACTTACTTAGTGCCCGCGTCGCGTTTGCTTTTATAATCCGCAATGGCCGCTTTAATAGCGTCTTCCGCGAGGATTGAGCAGTGAATTTTCACCGGCGGCAGTTCAAGTTCATCGGCAATGTCGGTGTTCTTGATAGCCTGCGCTTCGTCCAGAGACTTGCCTTTTACCCACTCGGTAATCAGCGAGCTGGAGGCAATCGCGGAGCCGCAACCGTAGGTTTTGAAGCGCGCGTCCTCAATGATACCTTCATTGCTGACCTTGATCTGTAGCTTCATTACGTCGCCACAGGCCGGCGCACCGACCATGCCGCTGCCTACGCTGTCATCGTTGTTGTCGAAAGAACCCACGTTGCGCGGGTTTTCGTAGTGATCGATTACTTTTTCGCTGTATGCCATGATAATTTTTCCTTACGTCGTAAACCGATTAGTGATGTGACCATTCGATGGTGTTCAGATCGACGCCCTGCTTGAACATCTCCCACAGCGGAGAGAGATCGCGCAGACGACCAATCGATTTGCGTACCAGTTCGATGGTGTAATCAATCTCTTCAACGGTAGTAAAACGACCTAAAGAGAAACGGATTGAACTGTGCGCCAGCTCGTCGTTCATTCCCAGCGCGCGCAGCACGTAGGAAGGTTCGAGGCTTGCAGACGTACAGGCAGAACCGGAAGAGACCGCGAGATCTTTGAGCGCCATGATCAGCGACTCGCCTTCAACGTAGTTAAAGCTGACGTTGAGGATGGTCGGTACGCCCTGCTCCAGTGAACCGTTCAGGTACACTTCTTCGATATCTTTCAGGCCGTCCCACAGACGATTGCGCAGGCCGCGCAGACGGTCCATTTCGCTCGCCATCTCTTCTTTCGCGATGCGGTAGGCTTCGCCCATACCGACGATCTGGTGTACCGGCAGGGTACCGGAACGCATACCGCGCTCGTGACCGCCGCCGTGCATCTGTGCTTCGATGCGGATACGCGGTTTACGACGCACGTACAGACCACCGATACCTTTCGGGCCATAGATTTTGTGGCCGGAGAAGGACATCAGGTCCACTTTCAGCTGGGTCAGGTCGATAGGCAGTTTGCCCACGCTTTGGGTCGCATCAACGTGGAAGATAATCCCGCGCGCGCGGCACAGATCGCCGATGGTCGCGATATCCTGCACCACGCCGATTTCGTTGTTCACGTGCATGATGCTGACGAGAATGGTGTCGTCACGCATAGCCGCTTCAAGTTCTTTCAGATCGATAATGCCGTTAGGCTGCGGTGCCAGATAGGTCACCTCGAAGCCTTCACGCTCCAGCTGACGGCAGGTATCCAGCACGGCTTTGTGTTCGGTCTTGCTGGTGATGATGTGCTTGCCCTTTTTCTGATAGAAATTGGCCGCACCTTTGATCGCCAGGTTGTCAGACTCGGTCGCCCCGGAGGTGAAGACGATTTCACGCGGGTCCGCGCCAATCAGCTCCGCCACCTGGTTACGGGCGATATCCACTGCTTCTTCCGCCTGCCAGCCGAAACGGTGGGAACGGGACGCCGGGTTACCGAACGTGCCGTCCATTGTCAGAAACTGCATCATCTTCTCAGCAACACGCGGGTCGACAGGCGTGGTCGCGGAGTAGTCGAGATAAATCGGTAATTTCATTGCTCTTAAGCTCCGTACATCACTTCAATATGTTAAATCAGGCCACCGGCGTCTTTCGCGCCAGTTTCGCAGGGCAACGTATTGCCCCGGCCTGATTCAATTAAGACGGTAGATATGCTCAGGTTTACGCGCGCAGCTTAACGTCGATATCGCCCTGGCCGCGGCCCTGGTGCTGCGCTTCATGGCTGTGCTGACGATCGGAGACGTCCAGCACTTCCTGGTTGTTCACCAGTTCGCCCAGCGTAATGTTGTTCAAAAAGCCGGTCAGACGGTCGCTGAGATCGCGCCACAGCGCGTGGGTCAGGCACTTGTCGCCGCCCTGGCAGCCGCCTTTACCCTGACAACGGGTCGCATCGACCGACTCGTCCACCGCGCTGATTACTTCGCCTACGGCAATGCTGCCTGCTTCTTTACCGAGCAGGTAACCACCGCCCGGACCGCGAACGCTCGCTACGAGGCCATTTTTGCGCAGGCGGGAAAAAAGCTGTTCCAGATAGGAGAGCGAAATTCCCTGACGTTCGGAGATATCAGCCAACGGCACCGGGCCCGCTTCAGAGTTCAGCGCAACGTCCAGCATTGCGGTCACGGCATAGCGCCCTTTAGATGTCAGTCTCATGTCTTACCTCAAAAATGCCCCTCGTGGCGGGGGTTTCGAATGGATTGTATGTCACATAGCAGGCGCAAGTCTGACATTCCCGACTAAAATGGTCAACTATTTACCTGAGTATTTTACTCAAGTATTTACCCCTTCATTTAGTCGGGACATATTGCCCTGCCGCATCCATTTATTACCCCCTGCGCCGGGTCGTATTTCCGGCGCGCTGAGGTCACTGCTGAGGCTTATCTTTCTGAGAAATTGACGCCAGCATGCCGCGTAAAATATTCAGCTCCTGGCTCTCGGGGCGGGCGCGCGTAAACAGGCGACGCAGCTTGTTCATCACCTGGCCCGGATGGCTGGCGCGGATAAAGCCGGTTTCCAGCAGCACCTGCTCCAGATGCCCGTAGAAGCGCTCCAGATCGTCCACCAGCGGGTACGGCGTCTCTTCCGGCGCGGTATCCGCAGCAGGATTTTCCTGGGTGGCGAGCCACGCCATGCGGACTTCGTAGGCGATAACCTGCACCGCCATCGCCAGGTTCAGCGAGCTGTACTCCGGGTTCGCGGCGATGGCGACGTGGTAGTGGCACTTTTGCAGTTCGTCATTGGTCAGGCCAACGCGCTCGCGGCCAAACACCAGCGCCACCGGGGTCTGCTGGCCTTCGGCCACGCTTTTGATGCCGCACTCGCGCGGGTCGAGCATCGGCCACGGCAGCGTGCGGGAGCGCGCGCTGGTGCCCACCACCAGGCTACAGCCGCTGATCGCTTCGTCGAGCGTATCGACGATCTGCGCATTGCCGATGACATCGCTGGCCCCGGCGGCAAGCGCGATAGCCTGCGAGTCCGGTTTGACCAGCGGATTGACCAGCCAGAGGTTAGTCAGGCCCATGGTTTTCATAGCGCGGGCGACGGAGCCCATGTTGCCGGTGTGAGAGGTTTCAACCAGCACAATACGGATGTTTTGCAGCATAGCGATTCGGTACGAGGGAAAAATATGGCGGCATCCTACCATAAAGAACGCTGATAATCCGCTCCTGCAGTGTGGATGCCACAGCTCACACAAACTACAAGGGGATGCGCGCAGCACACTCTGAACCTGACAGACCGCCATGATATGACATTTTCGCCATCGAGGTTGCAAGCGCAAAGCCTGGGGGTATATACTCCGCCCGTTTTTTCCGTTCTTTAACATCCAGTGAGAGTAACCGATGCATCCGATGCTGAACATCGCCGTGCGTGCCGCGCGTAAAGCAGGTAACGTAATTGCCAAGAACTATGAAACGCCCGACGCTGTAGAAGCGAGCCAGAAAGGCACCAACGATTTCGTCACCAACGTCGATAAAGCGGCAGAAGCCATGATTATCGAGGTGATTCGCAAATCCTATCCGCAGCACACCATCATCACCGAAGAAAGCGGTGAACATGAAGGTACCGATCCGGATGTGCAATGGGTTATCGATCCGCTGGATGGCACGACCAACTTCATCAAACGTCTGCCCCACTTCTCTGTTTCTATCGCCGTACGCATTAAAGGCCGTACTGAAGTCGCGGTAGTTTACGATCCGATGCGTAATGAACTGTTCTCTGCCGTTCGCGGCCAGGGCGCACAGCTCAACGGTTACCGTCTGCGCGGCAGCTCCGCGCGCGATCTGGATGGCACCATTCTGGCAACCGGCTTCCCGTTTAAGGCGAAGCAGCACGCCACCCCGTTTATCAATATCGTTGGCAAACTGTTCACCCAGTGTGCCGACTTCCGCCGCACCGGCTCCGCCGCGCTGGATCTGGCCTACGTTGCCGCCGGTCGTGTTGACGGTTACTTCGAACTGGGCCTGAAGCCGTGGGATTTCGCCGCGGGTGAACTGCTGGTGCGTGAAGCAGGCGGCCTGGTGTGTGACTTCACCGGTAACCACAACCACCTGACCAGCGGTAACGTTGTCGCCGGTAATCCGCGCGTGGTGAAAGCGATCCTCGCCTCAATGCGTGATGAGCTCAGCGAAGCAATGAAGCGCTAATCTTCAGCGCGTAAAAAAAGGCAGGTGCTCACGCATCTGCCTTTTTTATTGCCCGCGATTCAGAACGGGCGCAGCCCACCCCCCGGCGGCTGCGCGCTGAGCCACATTACGACCGCAGCGCCCACCAGAATCGCCCCGCCGGTTAACGCCAGGGTCGCGTTCCCGACCCGCCGCCACAGTGCCGGCGTGCGGTCTACGCTAAGCCGCATCGCCAGATGCCGGAACGCGTGCACCAGCAGCGCCAGCGCCGAGATGGTCAGCGCGGTTCCCGCCGCCATCGCCAGCGCAGACACCACACCCCAGCCGAACACGCCCGCCACTTTGCTGAACAGCAGCACCATGATGGCTCCGGAACAGGGGCGCATGCCCATCGAGAAAATAATCGCCAGACGGGCGCGCCAGTCATCGCTGCGCGCCAGCTGCTCGCTGTCCGGCAGATGCTGGTGCCCGCAGCCGCAGCCGCAGCCGGCGTGGTGGTGGTGATGCGACGTAAACGCGGTAAAGCGGCGCGGCCGCGGTGCCAGACGGCGCAGAGCCTTGATTGCCCGATAGCAGAGTAGCAGACCCAGCACGCCCACCAGCAGGTAGCTCCCCTTCTCCAGCCAGAAGCTGCTGAGGTGCAGCGAGCGCGCCGGCAGCTTCAGCAGCGCCAGCACCACGCTGACCAGCGCAATCGCCACCACGCCCTGCAACAGCGAGGCGGCAAAAGTCAGACGCAGGCTGGTTTTCAGCTTCGACGGGTGGGTGGCAAGCCAGGTGGCGATCACCACTTTGCCATGGCCTGGGCCTAAGGCGTGCAGCACGCCATAGGTAAAGCTGAACACCAGCAGCGACACGCCGACGCGAAGGGGATTGTCCGCCACGCCCTTGAGCAGCTGGCTCATCTCAATATTGACCGTCCGCTGCCAGCGGATGCTGTTGAGCATCACCTGCGGCCAGTAGTGCCAGAGCGCGAGGCACCCCAGCCCGGCGAGCAGCACAAACAGCGCCAGCGGCCAGAACGGCAGCCAGCGGCGTGAAGGAGAAATCGGGATCATCACTGACATTGAAGCGTTACCTGTTGAGCAAACTGTTTACCGAGGTTCATGTCCTCGGGCGGCGCATCGGCTTTATCCAGGGAATTGGCAAAATCCAGCACCTCGTCGCCCGGCGTCGGGGTCGTCACCTTCAGGGTGCAGCGCGAGGCGAGATCCGCCGGCAGACGCGCATCCTTATCATCATCGTAATGCATATCGACATAGTAGCTGGGATCGAAGGTCGAGAAGGTGTACGTCTGGCCCGCCAGCGGCTGCGGCGTCGCCAGCGGCAGGACGAAGCTGAGCACCGCCTGATGGTTTTCACGCGCCAGACTGTAGGAGGTGGGGCGATCGCGAAACGTCACCTTTTTCCCGTTGTGCCACACCTCGGTAAAGTAGTGCTGGCCCAGCACGTTCGCCATCACCTCAGCGGCAAGCTTTTTCCACACCTCCGATCCGGCCGGGGCATCACCCGTGTCATAGAGAAGATCCGCTGAAGTGATTTCATCCATGGTCCAGCGCATTTTCAGGGCATAAAAGTGTTCGTCAGCCACCATCACCTCGCTTTGCAGCGAAATGAAGCTGTGCGGATGCGCTAACGCCCCCTGCTGACTG
This sequence comes from Siccibacter turicensis LMG 23730, assembly GCF_000463155.2. Taxonomy (GTDB): domain Bacteria; phylum Pseudomonadota; class Gammaproteobacteria; order Enterobacterales; family Enterobacteriaceae; genus Siccibacter; species Siccibacter turicensis. The sequence continues at coordinate 418,848 of NZ_AWFZ01000030.1, forward strand.
GTCAGCAACCACAATGCCGCCGCGCCCGTTATCCTGTGCATCAATGTGCGCATTTTTCCCTCAAATAAAAAATTCTGTGAGCCAGCCAGAATTCCGTGACGAAAAGCACCCTGTCTCGCTTTCAGCCGGGTTTACGTTAGCTACTCTTAACCTTATTCACCATACCTGGAAAATCAGATGATGACACTATTATGCCCGCCGCCATCTGAGCTCTCCAGTCCGCAGCGCCGCTGCCAGGTGCTTCTGATGCTGTATCTCCCGGGCCAGACCGTCACCCCGGAGATACTGGGGCGCATTAACGGTGTTGATGGCCTCGTCGCCCGGGAAGATATTAACCTGACCCGGGAAGAGATCGCGCGTTACCATCGCCTGACGATTATCACCGAGCAGGATGGCAGCTACCGGATTGAAGGCTCCGCTTTAGACAGACGACTCTGCCTGCTGCACTGGCTGCGCCGCGGCCTGCGGCTGTGCCCGCACTTTATCCAGCAGCAGTTTACCCCGGCCCTGAAGGTTTGCCTTCGCCAGCAGGGGATCGCCACGGCGCTCTACGATGACACCAACCTGCATGCGCTGGTCAACCTCTGCTCCCGGCGTCTGAACCGCAACTTTGAGAGCCGCGATGTGCAGTTCCTGCGTCTGTACTTGCAGTACTGCCTGCTGCAGCATCAGGACGGCCTGACGCCGGAGTTTACTGAGCTGCAGCAGCAGTGGACCCAGGCGCGCGCCGAATACCTTGCCGCGCAAGAGATCGTGCGTCACTGGCAGCGGCGCGTCATGCAGTTGCCCCACGAAAACGAACACCTGTTTCTGGCGCTGCTGTTTATGATGCTGCGCACCCCGGACCCGATCAACGACAGCCACCAGCAGGATATCCGACTGCGGCTGGCCATCGGCCAGATGACGGCGCGTTTTCGTGAGCTTTCGGGGATGACCTTCAGCGACGAGCAGGGGCTGGCGGACCAGCTCTACATTCATCTGGCCCAGGCGCTGGAGCGATCGCTGTTCGGCATCGGCATTGATAACAGCCTGCCCGAAGAGGTGTACCGCCTCTACCCGCGCCTGATGCGCACCACCCGCGAGGCGTTTCAGGGCTTCGAAACCGAGTACGGCATTGCGTTTTCCGATGAAGAAGTCGGGCTGGTGGCGGTGATTTTTGGTGCCTGGCTGATGCAGGAGAGCGATCTGCATGAGAAACAGGTGCTGCTGTTAACCGGTAACGACGCGGCGCTGGAACAGGAGATCGAGCGGCAGCTGCGCGAGTTAACGCTGTTACCGCTTAACATCCGCCACCTGACTGTACATGCGTTTCAGAAGGAGGGGGCGCCCAAAGAGGCGACGCTTATCGTTACGCCCTACGCCACCACCCTGCCGCTGTTCTCGCCGCCGCTGATCCACGCCACGATGCCGTTAGGGGAGCAGCAGCAGGCGCGGATCCGCGACATTCTCGAAGCCTAACGCGGGGCGGTCACCCCTGGCCGGAGCAGCAGCGCCGGCAGGGCCACCAGCGCCATCACCCAGAACACGCCGTTATCAAGATGCTGATACAGGTAGCCGGCAAACATGGTCATGATGGCAATGCCGCCGCCCATGGCAACCGCGGAGTACATCGCCTGCAGGCGAATCACCTGCGCCCCCTGGCGCGCCGAGATATAGCGCATGGCGGCCAGATGGCAGACGGTGAAGCTTCCGCAGTGCAGCAGCTGCATCACAATCAGCCACGGCAGCGCCGTGGTCCAGCCCATCAGCCCCCAGCGCACCATCCCTGACACGCACGACAGCAGCAGCAGACCGCGCACCGTGGCGCGACGGAACAGCGTGTTGCTCAGCGCGAAGACCACAATTTCCGCTACCACGCCCAGCGACCAGAGATAGCCCACCACCGACGCCGAATAGCCAGCCTTCTGCCAGTAAATAGCGCTAAAGCCGTAGTAGGCGGCGTGCGCCCCCTGAAGTAACGACACGCAGGCGAGAAAGCGCCAGCTCTCACCAATGAGCGAGCGCCACGCCGGCCAGCCGGCACCCTCGCGGGTTCGCGCCTCGCCCTGCGGCATGACCGAAGGCCGCAGCAGCATCCCCAGCAGCATGGAGGCGATGCCGAGTGACAGCAGCACCAGAATCGCCTGGAAATCAAACAGGCTGACCAGCTTGCCGGTCAGCGCCGAACCGACCACAAAGGCAAGCGATCCCCAGAGGCGCACCCGGCCATAGTCCATGGTGATTTGCTTCTGCCAGGTGCCGGCGAGGGCATCGGTAAGCGGCACCAGCGGCGAGAAGAACAGGTTAAAGCCGACCATCACCACCAACAGCCACGCGGCGGTCGTGCCCAGCCAGAAGGCCAGCGCGAAGACCAGCGTCAACAGCGCCAGCAGCCGCAGGGCAAACACCAGGCGGGAAGGGTCCTGCACCCGCGGGGCCAGCAGCAGGCTACCCAGAAAACGGGCAATAAGCCCCGCGCCCAGCAGCAAACCGATGGTTTCCGCCGGCAGGCCGATACCCTGAAGCCAGACGCTCCAGAACGGCAGGAAAATGCCGTAGCTGAAAAAGTAGGTAAAGTAGCTGAGCGCCAGCCAGTTCCTGGAATGCAACACCATGAATCCCTCCTGTTTTCGACGGCGATAGTCTCGCGGGTTCTTACCGACCTTGCAAGATGTAACATTGATTTAACAATATCGGTGCGCATGCCACATCGCCTGTTGCAGTCGCTCACGCTTCTTTGGTTGGGGCGGTTAACCGCATGACGGATATTGTTTTTTCTGGCCTGCAGTCGGATAGTAGCGCTTTCCCTGCGTAAAGGAACGATCATGCAATCCACCCTCTCTCCCCGGCTGCTGGCGTGCGGTGCGGCACTCCTGCTGGCGCTGATTATCCTCACCGGCATCGCCACCGCCGACAGGGCGACCTGGCTGATGGAAGTTACCCCGGTCATCATCGTGGTGCCGCTGCTGTGGGCCACGGTTCAGCGCTACCCGCTAACGCCCCTGCTTTACGTGCTGATTTTTTTCCATGCGGTGATCCTCATCGTTGGCGGCATGTACACCTACGCGAAGGTGCCCGTGGGGTTTGAGGTGCAGAGCTGGCTGGGACTGGATCGCAATCCTTACGATAAGCTCGGCCACTTTTTCCAGGGGCTGGTGCCGGCCCTGGCGGCGCGGGAGATCCTGCTGCGCGGCGCTATCGTGCGCGGCAGACGGATGCTCGCCTTTATTGTCTGCTGTATTGCGCTGGCGATAAGCGCCCTGTATGAGCTGATTGAGTGGTGGGCGGCGCTGGCGCTGGGCCAGGGCGCGGATGATTTCCTCGGGACCCAGGGCGACCCGTGGGATACCCAGTCGGACATGTTCTGCGCCCTGCTCGGCGCGCTGTTTACGGTAGTGGTGCTCGGCAGGTGGCACTCGCGCCAGATAGCGCGTCTGCGCCGCTGAGGCAGGCATCCGGTGTGGCGCTGAACACCGCCACACCGATAATCAGAGTAAAGCGCTGTTGATGTACCGCCTGAATTCCCCGCAAAGACAAATAAAACCGAATTAAACGAAATCATCAGACTATTACGTCACCTTAATCCAGTCTTCCCCTTAGCATTCCCCATTAAAATAGCGCACAATCTAATTGCTCGATAAATTACTGCTTGCAACTAAAAAACCAGGCGCTATAGTTCAGCTCATCAACCGGCACTTACGCCGCCATTTAAATAGCACGCGATATAATAGCAGGAGATAAAAATGACCATCAAGCACGCCGTTCTCGCCGCTGCCATTCTGGCCTCCACCGCTGCTCCTTTTGCGCAGGCCGATAATACCCCTGCCCCGACCGTGGGCGTGGCCGCCTTCCTGAAAGTGCTTAACGCCGGCGGCGGAAAGCCGATTGAACAGCTCTCCCCACAGCAGGCGCGTGACGTGCTGATCGGCGCGCAAAAAGGCGCGGCGCTGCCCGCCGCTGAGGTCAGTGAGAAGACCATTACTGCGCTCGGCAAGCCGCTGACCCTGACCATCGTCAAGCCGGTTGGCGCAACGGGTAAACTGCCGGTATTTATGTTCTTCCACGGCGGCGGCTGGGTGCTGGGCGACTTCCCGACCCACGAGCGTCTGGTGCGCGATCTGGTGAACGAATCCGGTGCCGCGGCGGTGTTTGTGAACTACACCCCGTCCCCGGAAGCGCACTTCCCGGTTGCCATTACCCAGGCCTACGAGGCGACAAAATGGGTGGCTGAGCACGGCGACGAGATTGGCGTTGACGGCAGCCGTCTGGCGCTGGCGGGCAACAGCGTGGGCGGAAACATGGTCGCCGCCGTAGCGCTGCAGGCGAAGCGTAACCACACCCCAGCTATCCGCTATGACGTGATGCTCTGGCCGGTGACCGATGCGCGCTTCGATACCGCCTCCTATGAGCAGTACCAGAACGGCTATTTCCTGAGCCGCAATATGATGAAGTGGTTCTGGGATAACTACACCACCCGCGACGCCGACCGTAACAACATTCTGGCCTCCCCGCTGCGCGCCACCACGGAAGAGCTGAAAGGCCTGCCGCCGACGCTTATCCAGACCGCGGAGCTTGATGTCCTGCGTGACGAGGGTGAAGCCTTTGGCCGCAAACTCGACGCCGCTGGCGTGCCGGTGACCGTCACCCGCTATAACGGCATGATCCACGACTACGGTCTGCTGAATGCTCTGAGCCAGGAGCCTGCCGTGCGCACGGCCATCTCCCAGGCCGCGTCAGAACTGAAAACCCATCTGAAATAACGTCCCTCAGGCGGCGAAAGCCGCCTTTGATACCCGCATTTTCGGCGTCGGCCCGCGGCCATCCCGCGGCGAGCTTAACGCCCCATCCTGCTAAACCCGGTCTGCGCTTCCTGCTACACTCGAAGAGTCAACTCAGGCAAACGGGGCAATAATATGTCGGAAAATCAATATCAACCGCCAAAAGTCTGGACCTGGAAACAGGGCGGCGCAGGCACATGGGCATCCATCAACCGTCCAGTCTCCGGTGCAACGCATGAAAAAGCGCTGCCGGTCGGCACACATCCGCTACAGCTCTATTCACTGGCAACACCGAACGGTCAGAAGGTAACGATTCTGCTGGAGGAGCTGCTGGCACTGGGCGTGACGGCGGCAGAGTACGACGCCTGGCTGATTCGTATCGGCGAGGGGGATCAGTTCGGCAGCGGCTTTGTTGGCGTTAACCCGAACTCTAAAATTCCGGCGCTGGAAGATCGGTCTGTCACCCCGCCGCTGCGCGTGTTCGAGTCGGGCGCCATTTTGCTCTATCTGGCGGACAAGTTCGGCTATTTCCTGCCCAAGGATCACGCCGGGCGCACTGAGGCGCTGAACTGGCTGTTCTGGTTGCAGGGCTCTGCCCCTTACCTGGGCGGCGGCTTCGGGCACTTCTACCACTATGCGCCGCTGAAAATCGAGTACGCCATTGAGCGCTTCTCGATGGAAGCCAAACGTCAGCTCGACGTGCTGGATAAGCAGCTCGCCACCCGCCGCTACATCGCCGGGGACGAGTACAGCATCGCCGATATCGCGATTTTCCCGTGGTATGGCGCGCTGGTGCTGGACGGTATCTATGAGGCCGCCGAGTTCCTCGACGTGAAATCGTATAAGAACGTGGTGCGCTGGGCAGAACTGGTGGCGAGCCGTCCGGCGGTGAAGCGCGGACGTATGGTGAACCGGCTCACCGGTGAGCCAGCCTCACAGCTTCACGAGCGTCACGACGCGTCGGACTTCGACACCCGCACCGCCGATAAGCATCAGGATTAACGGCTATCACCTCCCTGCCCTGGCGGCAGGGATTCTTCAGGCATCCGCCACCTCGTTGAACACCGCTTTGGCAGTAAACATCGCATTAAGCGCTGCCGGAAAACCGGCATAAAGCGCCATCTGAATAATCACTTCGATAATTTCATTCCGGGTGCAGCCGACGTTGAGCGCCGCGTGCAGGTGGACGGCAAGCTGCGGCTGGGCGTGGCCCAGGGCGGTGAGCGCGGCGATGGTCGCCAGCTCGCGGCTTTTCAGGTCCAACCCCGGCCGGCTGTAGATATCGCCGAAGCCGAATTCAATTACGTATCTGCCGAGATCGGGGGCCACGTCGGCCAGCGCGGCAATCACGTTCTCGCCGGCGGCGCCGTCAATTTCAGCAAGGCGCGCAAGGCCGGTGTCATAGCGGGATGGGGTCATGATGTTGTCTCCTGTGTGAATGTGAAGACAACGGTAAACCTTCGAGTTAACTCCAGGTCAAGCGCCGTTTTTTAGCAGTTCGCCGTCATACCAGGCCATCTTGGCCTCAAGCTGAATCAGATGCGCCTGCTGTTCGGCAAGCCGCTGCGCCAGGCGATCGGCGTGATGTGCCAGCAGCGTACGGCGTTCGGCCAGCGTGCTGTTGCCCTGGCTGCGCAACCGGGCATAGCGCTGGATTGCCTCAAGCGGCATCCCGGTCTCTTTCAGGCGCTTGATGAAGCTTATCCACTCCACCTCGTTTTCCCGGTAGTCCCGGTGACCGCTGGCGTTACGCCCCGGATGCAGCAGGCCGATTTTTTCATAGTAGCGCAGCGTGTGGACCGACAGACGGGTCAGCGCCGCAAAGGTCTGAATGCGCATATTCCCTCCGCTATCAGGCAAAAAAAAAGCCGCCCGCGGCGGCTTTTTCAACAGGGCTGACGCTTATGCGTAAACCGGGAAGCGTGCGCAGATGTCGAGCACCTTGCCTTTCACGCGCTCAATGACCGCTTCGTCATTGATGTTGTCCAGAATGTCACACATCCAGCCAGCCAGCTCTTTGACTTCTGCTTCCTTGAAGCCGCGACGGGTCACCGCCGGAGAACCGATACGGATACCGGAGGTCACGAACGGGCTCTTCGGATCGTTCGGCACGCTGTTTTTGTTGACGGTGATGTTGGCGCGGCCCAGGGCTGCGTCAGCTTCTTTACCGGTCAGGTTTTTATCAACCAGGTCCAGCAGGAACAGGTGGTTTTCCGTGCCGCCGGACACCACTTTGTAGCCGCGGTTCAGGAACACGTCCACCATCGCTTTAGCGTTCTTAGCCACCTGCTGCTGATAAACTTTAAACTCTGGCTCCATCGCTTCTTTCAGCGCCACCGCTTTCGCCGCGATAACGTGCATCAGCGGGCCGCCCTGCGCGCTTGGGAATACCGCAGAGTTCAGTTTCTTGTACAGCTCTTCGTCACCGCCTTTCGCCAGGATCAGGCCACCGCGTGGACCCGCCAGGGTTTTATGGGTGGTGGTAGTGACCACGTGCGCGTGCGGAACCGGGTTCGGGTAAACGTCTGCGGCGATCAGGCCTGCCACGTGCGCCATGTCAACGAACAGGTACGCGCCGATGCTGTCGGCGATTTCACGCATTTTTGCCCAGTCAACGATGCCGGAGTAAGCAGAGAAGCCACCGATGATCATTTTCGGTTTGTGCGTCTGCGCCTGCTTCGCCATGTCTTCATAGTCAATTTTGCCTGACTCATCGATGCCGTAAGGGATGATGTTGTAGAGCTTACCGGAGAAGTTAACCGGGGAGCCGTGGGTCAGGTGGCCGCCCTGCGCCAGGTTCATACCCAAAACGGTATCGCCCGGCTGCAGCAGCGCGGTGTAGACGGCGAAGTTAGCCTGCGAGCCGGAGTGCGGTTGGACGTTAGCGTAGTCGGCGCCGAACAGCGCTTTGGCGCGATCGATAGCCAGCTGCTCAACGATATCGACATATTCGCAGCCGCCGTAGTAGCGCTTGCCCGGGTAGCCTTCCGCATATTTGTTGGTCAGCTGAGAGCCCTGCGCCTGCATCACGCGCGGGCTGGTGTAGTTCTCGGAGGCGATAAGTTCAATGTGCTCTTCCTGACGTACTTTTTCCTGCTCCATAGCCTGCCACAGTTCGGCATCATAATCGGCAATGTTCATTTCACGCTTTAACATCCGCATCTCCTGACTCAGCTAACAGTATATTTTTCGCCTGCGGGTCGCACCCTGCCCGGCAACGGCCCCCAGTATAACTGATTAAAAGTGCGATAACAGGTCTTGACAAAGGTTTTTACGCAAACGATTGGCATGGCGTCACGCAAGGCTTTGACGATGAAAGCACAACCCTGGTTTTCACGAATTCTTTTCATTTTTGAGATGTGGATTTTTCATCTGGCGCAGCGGCAGGGAGCCCATTTCCCCCTTTACAACACAGGGGTATTAGCTATAACATGCATTTCAAATACAACATTAAAAAAGGACCTGCTATGTTAGACGCTCAAACCATCGCCGTTGTGAAATCCACCATCCCCGCTATCGCCGCCACCGGTCCCAGGCTGACGGCGCACTTTTATGACCGCATGTTCCAGCACAACCCCGAGCTGAAAGAGATTTTCAATATGAGCAACCAGCGCAATGGCGATCAGCGTGAAGCGCTGTTCAATGCCATCTGCGCCTATGCGACTAACATTGAAAACCTGGCGGTGCTGCTGCCGGCGGTGGAAAAAATCGCGCAGAAGCACACCAGCTTCCATATCAAACCGGAGCAGTACAACATCGTGGGCGAGCATCTGCTGGCGACCATTGATGAGCTGCTGAGTCCGGGTCAGGAGGTGCTGGATGCGTGGGGTAAAGCCTATGGCGTGCTGGCCGGGGTGTTTATCAACCGCGAAGCGGAGATCTATCAGAGCAATGTCCAGAAAACCGGCGGCTGGGAAGGCACCCGCGCGTTTCGTATCGTCAGCAAAACGCCGCAGAGCGCGGTTGTCACCAGCTTTGAGCTGGAGCCGGTGGACGGCGGCCCGGTCGCTGACTACCTGCCCGGCCAGTACACCGCGGTCTGGATCAAGCCGCAGGAGTTTGCCCATCAGGAGATTCGCCAGTATTCGCTCACCCGCAAGCCGAACGGCAAAAGCTACCGCATCGCGGTGAAACGTGAAGGCGAAGGCCAGGTGTCGAACTGGCTCCATCAGCATGCGCAGCCGGGTGACGTGATTCACCTTGCCGCCCCGGCAGGGGATTTCTTTATGGACGTCGCGCCGCACACGCCGGTGACGCTCATCTCCGCTGGCGTCGGTCAGACCCCGATGCTGGCCATGCTGGACACCCTGGCTAACGCCGGGCATCCGGCGCAGGTTAACTGGTTCCATGCCGCGCAGAGCGGCGAGGTGCATGCCTTTGCCGACGAAGTGGCCCAGCGCGGTGCCATGCTGCCGCATTTCGCCTCCCACGTCTGGTACCAGACCCCGGCGGAAGCGGATCGCGACGCGGTGCGCTTCGACAGCGAAGGGCTGATGGAATTAGCGCAGCACGAGGCGGCCTTCAGCGATCCCACCATGCAGTGCTACCTGTGCGGGCCGGTCGGGTTTATGCAGTTCGCGGCACAGCAGCTTGTGGCGCTGGGCGTTGACCAGGACCGCATCCACTACGAGTGCTTCGGCCCGCACAAAGTCCTGTAATCCCTCTCCAACGGCAAAAACAAAAAAGGCAGGTCACATGACCTGCCTTTTTTAGCGTGCGCGGAGAATCAAATCGCCGCGTCGTCCTCTTCGCCGGTACGGATACGCACCACGCGCGCCACGTCGAAGACGAAGATTTTGCCGTCGCCGATTTTCCCGGTCTGCGCCGTGCGGATGATGGTATCAACGCAGGTTTCGACGATGTCATCGGTGACCACGATTTCAATCTTTACCTTCGGCAGGAAATCCACCATATACTCGGCGCCGCGATAGAGTTCGGTATGCCCTTTCTGACGACCAAAGCCTTTTACTTCGGTCACGGTCATGCCGGTGATGCCAACTTCCGCCAGCGCTTCGCGCACATCATCCAGTTTGAATGGTTTAATAATCGCATCAATTTTTTTCATCGTGGGTCCTTAAACTCTGCTCGCCGGTCAGGTGTTCTGCAGTGTGCGTAATCGGTTGCTCACCGTATCATATTCTGCGTGCCAATGGATGCCGAAAACTACTCTTTAAAGTCGTTGGCATCCAGCTCATGGCGCGACAGCAGCTTGTAAAATTCGGTCCGGTTGCGCCCCGCCATGCGCGCCGCATGGGTGACGTTGCCTTTGGTGATCTGGAGGATTTTCCTCAGGTAGTTCAGCTCGAACAGGTTTCGTGCTTCGACAAAGGTCGGCAGCACCGTGTTCTCGCCCTCAAGCGCCTGCTCCACCAGCGCATCGCTGATCACCGGCGCTGAAGTGAGCGCTACGCACTGCTCAATCACGTTCACCAGCTGGCGCACGTTGCCCGGCCAGCTGGCGGTCATCAGGCGCTTCATGGCGTCGGTCGAGAAGCTGCGCACAAAGGGCTTATGCCGATCCGCTGACTGGCGCAGCAGGTGCGCCGCCAGCAGCGGAATGTCCTCGGCGCGCTCGTGCAGCGCCGGGATCTTCAGGTTCACCACGTTGAGGCGATAGAACAGATCCTCGCGGAACTCACCGCGCTCCATCGCTTTAGGCAGGTCGCGGTGGGTGGCGGAGAGGATGCGCACGTCAATATCCAGGTCGCGATTGCTGCCGAGGGGACGCACTTTGCGCTCCTGCAGCACGCGCAGCAGCTTCACCTGCAGCGGGATCGGCATGTCGCCAATCTCGTCCAGAAACAGCGTGCCGCCCTCCGCGGCCTGGAACAGCCCTTCGCGGCTGCTCACCGCCCCGGTAAAGGCACCGCGGGCATGACCGAACAGCTCGGACTCCAGCAGCTGCTCCGGCAGCGCGCCGCAGTTGATCGCGATAAAGGCTTTCTTACTGCGCGGGCTGGCGTTATGAATCGCCTGGGCGAGGATCTCTTTCCCGGTGCCGCTCTGGCCGTTGATCAGCACGCTGACGTCGGACTGCGCCACCATGCGCGCCTGCTCCAGCAGACGCAGCATGATCGGGCTGCGGGTTACGATGGATTCCCGCCACAGATCGTCGCTGGTCGAGACGGTGTGCAACAGCGCGTCATCAATGGCTTTGTACAGCGCGTCGCGATCCACCGGTTTGGTCAGAAAGCTGAACACGCCTTGCTGCGTGGCGGCGACCGCCTCCGGGATCGAACCGTGGGCGGTGAGAATGATCACCGGCATGCCGGGCTGCATTTTCTGGATCTCGGCGAACAGCTGCAGACCGTCCATCTCGTCCATGCGCAGATCGCTTATCACCAGGTCAATTTTTTCGCGCGCCAGCACGCGCAGCCCTTCGGCTCCGCTTTCGGCGGTTTCGACGCTGTAGCCTTCGCTGGTCAGGCGCATACCGAGCAGCTTAAGCAGCCCCGGATCGTCATCCACCAGCAGCAGGCGGGCAGGTTTATGCTGCGTCATTGGGCAGGTTCCTCCTGCGCCGGGGTGGCGCTGCTATTGTCCGGTTTCTCAACTTCATCAGTGGGCGGCGTCGCTTTACTGCCGTCCGGTGCCGGGTGCGCGTTGTCCTGCATGTAGCTGCTGGCCGGTTTACGCGAGGAGAGCTGACGCTCGATATCGGTGAGGTTTTCCAGCTTGCGGGTGGTCAGGTCAAGCTGGCTGCGCAGGTGTTGTTGCTGCTGGCGCAGGGTATCCAGTTCGCCGTCGGTGCTCTGCTGCAGCTTGCTATAGCGCGTTCGCTCGTCGGAGAGCTGCAGCAGCGAGGCCTGCCCGTCGCGCCACACCTGAAACAGCGGGCGCACCTGCGCCGGGATGCCAATGCTCAGATCGTCCAGCGCCGTAACGTAGCGGCGACGCTCGCCGGGGGTAATTTTCGCATTGGCCAGCAGAATGCCGCGTTTGAAGGTGTCCTGCCAGGTGGTGTTCGACCAGCGGCGCGCCTGGGCGCGTGCCTCCGCCGGGGTCAGGCGCAGCGCGCAGTCCATGCCGCGCAGCCAGTAAAGCGGGTTGGTCTCGGTGCTGTGTCCACCGAGCTGCCAGATATCCAGGCAGTCGGTTGAGAGAAAATCAGCGAGCTGATGATCCGGAAGCTGCGGTTCATTTTTATTTTTAATCGAGCTTTTCACCGGATGGGCAACGCATCCGCTCAGCAGCGCGCCGGCAAGGCTTGCGCAAAGAACGGTACGAAGCGCGCGTGGGCGCAACAGACGCGACAAAACGGGCCGCAGTAAATTCATAACTCGTAGACTCATTGTTGTGATGTTTCCGGCTCAAGGGCAGGTAGTTCAATACGAAAACAGACGTCTGCGTCGTTTTCATCCACCAGACGAAGCTCGCCGTGCATACGACGAATACAATCCTGGGCAATGCTCAGGCCCAGGCCGCTGCCTTTGACCGCGCCCTTACGCTGCAGGCTTCCCTGAAAGAAAGGTTCGAAGATCATCTCCCGCTCCGCCTCGGGGATCGGTGTTCCGGTATTTGCCACCTCAATGCGCAGGCGCGATCCAACGTTGCGGCTGCGGATATAAATGGTACCGGATTCACTCCCATAGTGCACCGCATTGGAATAGAGATTATCAAGTACGCTCATCAGCAGCATCGGTTCGGCCAGGCACACCGGCTCTTCCAGCTCCACCTCGGTATGCATCATTTTAGCCCGTGCAGGCAGACTGTGAGCGGAGATAACCATATCTACCAGCGGTTCGATCTCGACCTCCTCCAGCTCGACCTGGGTGTCCGCCAGCTTGCGGTTGTAGTCCAGCAGCTGTTCGATAAGCTTTTGCAGATTACGGCTGCTGGTGTCGAGAATATCGACCACCTCTTTCTGCTCCGTGGTCAGCGGGCCGACCACTTTATCAGCGAGCAGTTCGGTGCCTTCGCGCATACTGGCCAGCGGGGTTTTCAGCTCGTGGGAAAGATGCCGCAGGAACTGGTGGCGCTGGGACTCCAGCCAGGCGAGACGTTCGCTCAGCCAGATGATGCGCTGCCCGACGGAGCGCAGCTCCCGCGGGCCTTTGAACGCCACGGTGTGGCCCAGCGAGCGCCCCTCGCCAAGGCGGTTGATCATCCGCTCAATGCCTTTTACCGGACCGATAATCATGCGCGTGAAGAGCATCACCAGCGCGAGGCTTACCAGGAACAGGATCAGCGCCTGCCAGCCGAAGAACTGGCCGCGTTCGGCGATTTCCTGCTGAAGCTGCTGGCCGCGTGAAAACACCACCGCCCGGGTGGCCTGCACCATTTCGGTGTTGTTGCTGGCGAAGGCTTCAAGCCTGGCGGCGGCGGCGCTGTCCGGGCCGCTGTTCTTGCACTGGAGCAGCGTCAGATCGTTGAGGTTCTCGCGCAGCGCCTGATAAAGCTTTTCATCCGGCAGCACGCCGGCATGGGCATCCAGCATCTGGGCGTAGCGCTTGCGCTGGCTCTGGTAAACGCGCGCCAGGGTCGGGTCGTCCAGCACGCAGTACTGGCGATAGCTGCGCTCCATCTCCAGCGCGGCATTGGTCATCGCTTCGCTGCGGCGGGCATCCACCAGCGTGGTGCGGTTGGTCAGCGCAGCCTGATCGCTCAGGGCGTTGAGGCTCTGCCACGCCTGCCAGGCCAGCACCAGCAAAGGCACCAGAATCAGCAGGAAGGCCATCATCACCAGCTGGCGAAGCGAACGGGGGAACAGGGACCAGCGTTTCAACGGGTTGTCTCACGTTTACGGGAATAACAGGATGCTAACGGAGAGCGGCAGCGGTGGGAAGCGCTGGCTGTCAGAAACAACAAAGGCAGGGTAATTACCCTGCCTTTGTCGCGAAATAGGCGGTGCCTTACTCAACGTGTCGCCCTGGAGTCTGATAACGCGAAGCGATAATCAGGAGTTGGACGGCAGGCACCTTGTTGTGCGTCATTCTGAGGTTTATGTAGCGCTCCCGAAGGGTCTGACATAAGAAGGTGAATGAGCCACTGGTAATATACTTGCAGGATGCGTGCCAACACTCGAAAATAATTCGCAAAACTATGATAAATAAACCATTTAATCGCTTTTCATCTCAAAGCGCTTTTGCTCAGTTGTGCGCCAGAGTGTCGCCTTAAACCAACACCCCGCACGCCATAAAATTAAGTCCATATAAATCAATGAATTAAATGTCACCTTTTGGCGACAGCGACAGGCGCCGGGTGTCGCAGTTTCCCGACACCTTTGCGGGGAGCATCACAGATATTATGTAATCTCACTGCAAACGCTTTGCCGGAAAGCGAAGGCGGTAATAAAAAAGGGGAACGAGTCGCTCCCCTTCTCATTAGCCCAGCTGCTTACGGGCGTTGCGGAAGATGCGCATCCACGGGCTGTCCTCGCCCCACTCTGCCGGGTGCCAGGAGTTCGCCACGGTGCGGAACACGCGCTCCGGGTGCGGCATCATGATGGTGACGCGCCCGCTTTCGCTGGTCACCGCGGTAATCCCGTTCGGTGAACCGTTCGGGTTGGCCGGATAGGTTTCGGTCACGTTGCCGACGTTGTCGATGTAGCGCAGCGCCACCAGGCCTTTGCTCTCGATCTGCGCCAGATGGGCGGCGTCACGCACTTCCACGCGCCCTTCCCCGTGGGATACCGCGATCGGCATGTGCGAGCCAACCATACCCTGCAGCAGCAGCGACGGGCTGGTAGTCACTTCCACCAGGCTGAAGCGGGCTTCGAAGCGGTCAGACTGGTTACGCACAAAGCGCGGCCACAGGTCGCTGCCCGGGATCAGTTCGCGCAGATTGGACATCATCTGACAGCCGTTGCACACCCCGAGCGCCAGGGTCTGCGGACGATGGAAGAATTCCTGGAAGGTCTCGCGCACCCGTTCGTTAAAGAGAATGGATTTCGCCCAGCCTTCGCCCGCCCCCAGCACGTCGCCGTACGAGAAGCCGCCGCACGCCACCAGCGCCTGGAACGCCTCCAGGTCGAGACGACCGGCCAGCAGATCGCTCATGTGAACGTCGATGGCGTCGAAGCCCGCCCGGTGGAACGCCGCCGCCATCTCAACGTGGGAGTTAACGCCCTGCTCGCGCAGCACCGCCACTTTCGGACGCGCACCTTTAGCGATATACGGCGCCGCCACGTCATCGTTGATGTCGAACGTCAGCGTCACGTTGAGGCCCGGATCGCTGTCGTCGGCTTTCGCGGCATGCTCCTGATCGGCACACGCCGGGTTGTCGCGCAGGCGCTGCATCTGCCAGGTGGTTTCCGCCCACCAGATGCGCATCGCGGTGCGGCTTTCGCTGAAGAGGGTTTCGCCCTGCGCGGTCAGCGTAAAGCGATCGCCCTCGACCGCCTGACCCAGATAGTGCACGCAGTCCGCCAGACCGTGAGCGTTCAGCACGGCTTCCACCGCCTGACGATCGGCGGCGCGAACCTGAATCACCCCGCCCAGCTCTTCGTTGAACAGCGCGGCCAGCGCATCGCTGCCAAGGCTGCTGATGTCGGCTTCAATGCCGCAGTGACCGGCAAACGCCATCTCTGCAAGCGTAACCAGCAGGCCGCCGTCTGAGCGGTCGTGCCAGGCCAGCAGTTTGCGATCTGCCACCAGCGCCTGCATCGCGTCGTAGAAGCCTTTGAGCTGCGCGACGTCGCGCACGTCCGCCGGCTTATCGCCGAGCTGACGCCACACCTGCGAGAGCGCGGTGGCGCCCAGCGCGTTGTGGCCTTTCCCAAGGTCGATCAGCAGCAGGGCGTTATCCTCGGTGACAAGCTGCGGCGTCACGGTGCCGCGCACGTCCTCCACACGACCAAACGCGGTGATCACCAGCGACAGCGGGGCCGTCATCTCGCGCTGTTCATCGTCCTGCTGCCAACGGGTTTTCATCGACATGGAGTCTTTGCCCACCGGAATGGTCAGACCCAGCGCCGGGCAAAGCTCTTCGCCTACCGCTTTCACCGCCTCATACAGGCCGGCATCCTCGCCCGGATGGCCTGCGGCGGCCATCCAGTTTGCCGACAGCTTGATGCGTTTGATATCGCCAATCTGCGTGGCGGCAATGTTCGTCAGCGCTTCGCCCACCGCCAGACGGGCAGAGGCGGCGAAATCAAGCAGCGCCACCGGCGCGCGCTCGCCCAGCGACATCGCTTCCCCGTGATAGCTGTCGAGGCTGGCGGTGGTCACCGCGCAGTCGGCCACCGGGATCTGCCACGGACCCACCATCTGGTCGCGCGCCACCATACCGGTGACGGTACGGTCGCCGATGGTCACCAGGAAGGTTTTTTCCGCCACCGTCGGCAGGCGCAGCACGCGCTTCACCGCCTCGGCGAGGGTCATCCCGCTGCGATCCAGCGGCTGGCCCTCGGCGCGCAGGCGCGCGACGTTGCGGGTCATTTTCGGGGTTTTACCCAGCAGCACATCCAGCGGCATGTCGATCGGCTGGTTATTGAAGTGGCTATCGTGGAGCGACAGGTGACGCGCTTCGGTGGCTTCGCCGATTACCGCATACGGCGCGCGCTCGCGACGGCACAGCTCGTCAAACAGCGGCAGCTGATCCGGGGCGACCGCCAGCACGTAACGCTCCTGGGATTCGTTACACCACACTTCCAGCGGGCTCATGCCCGGCTCGTCGTTGAGGATGTCGCGCAGCTCAAAGCGCCCGCCGCGTCCGCCGTCGCTCACCAGCTCCGGCATGGCGTTCGACAGCCCGCCCGCGCCGACGTCGTGAATAAACAGAATCGGGTTGGCGTCGCCGAGCTGCCAGCAGCGGTCGATCACCTCCTGACAGCGGCGCTCCATTTCCGGGTTATCGCGCTGCACCGAGGCAAAATCGAGATCGGCATCGGACTGGCCGGAGGCCATGGACGAAGCCGCCCCGCCGCCCAGCCCGATATTCATTGCCGGTCCACCGAGCACAATCAGCTTCGCGCCCACGGCGATCTCGCCTTTCTGGACGTGATCGGCGCGGATGTTACCGATGCCGCCCGCCAGCATGATCGGCTTGTGGTAGCCGCGCAGCTCTTCGCCGTTGTGGCTGGTCACTTTCTCTTCATAGGTACGGAAATAACCGGTCAGGGCCGGGCGTCCGAACTCGTTGTTAAACGCTGCGCCGCCCAGCGGGCCGTCGGTCATAATATCCAGCGCGGTCACAATCCGATCCGGCTTGCCGAAGTCCTCTTCCCAGGGCTGTTCGAAGCCCGGAATACGCAGGTTGGATACCGAGAAGCCCACCAGGCCTGCTTTCGGCTTCGCGCCGCGACCGGTGGCGCCTTCGTCACGAATTTCGCCGCCTGAACCGGTGGCCGCGCCCGGCCACGGGGAGATGGCGGTCGGGTGGTTATGGGTTTCAACTTTCATCAGGATGTGCGCCTCTTCCTGATGGTAGTCATAGCGTCCGGCGCTGTGGTCGGCGAAGAAGCGGCCAACCGACGACCCTTCCATCACCGCGGCGTTGTCTTTGTAGGCAGACAGCACGTGATCCGGGGTTTTCTCGAAGGTGTTTTTGATCATTTTGAACAGCGACTTCGGCTGCTGCTCGCCGTCAATCACCCAGTCGGCGTTGAAAATCTTATGGCGGCAGTGCTCGGAGTTCGCCTGGGCAAACATATAGAGTTCGATGTCGTTCGGGTTGCGCCCCAGACGGGTGAACGCGTCCTGCAGGTAGTCAATTTCATCGTCTGCCAGCGCGAGGCCGAGACGCACGTTGGCCTGCATCAGCGCATCGCGCCCCTGGCCGAGCAGATCGACGCTCTGCACCGGCGCTGGGGTATGGTGGGCGAAGAGCTGCTCTGCGTCGTTCAGATCGCGATAGACGCTCTCCATCATGCGATCGTGCAGTTCGCCGGCGACCGCCTGCCACTGCGCTTCGGTCAGGGTCTCGGCTTCCACATACCAGGCCACACCGCGCTCAAGGCGGGCAATCTGCGCCAGACCGCAGTTGTGCGCGATGTCGGTCGCTTTCGATGACCAGGGAGAGATGGTGCCCGGACGCGGCGTGACCAGCAGCAGGGTGCCGCCCGGATTGTGGCTGCTGAGGCTTGGACCATACTGCAGCAGGCGGGCTAAGCGGGTGTGTTCATCCGCACTGAGTGGCGCATCAAGGTCGGCAAAGTGAACGTATTCGGCGTATACCGCCGTTACCGGCAGGTTAAGCGCCTTGAAACGGTCCAGCAGTTTGTTAATACGGAATGCAGACAGGGCGGGCGAACCACGCAGAATTTCCATCATAAGTCTCTCGTCTTTGCAGCGCCAGCGCAGCGCTGTCAGTGGGCGCAGGGGGAAAACGGGCGCCATTATAGTGAATCCAGCGCGCCGACGAAACCGTTTGCGTAGAAATAAAATTTGTTGCCGTTTCGCCTGTTTGATGCCGCCAATCGCTCTAATTAGTTGCCAACTGGCTCATTGTTAAGCAAAATGCCGCTCAATTCGTCAGTAACCCTGCCATTTAAACGACAATAACAGCTGAGGCTCGACGTACTACAGAGAATTAACTGATTGAAAAAATTTAAGCTTAATTATCTGTTTATCTGCATCGTGTCTGTGCTGCTGGCGTTAGCCTTGTGGCCCGCCATCCCGTGGTTCAGCGGCGGTGAAAACCGCGTCGCAGAGATCAAAGCCCGCGGGGTACTGCGCGTCAGCACCGTCTCCTCACCGCTGATCTACACCACCGTCAACGGCAAAGCCTACGGCCTCGATTACGAGCTGGCCGAGCTGTTCGCCCGCTACCTCGGCGTGCGGCTTGAGATGACTCCGCGTCAAAATATCAACGAGCTGTTCGACGACCTCGACAACGACGATGCCGACCTGCTGGCCGCCGGGCTGGTGTACAACGCCACGCGCAGCACGCACTACGAGCCGGGCCCGACCTATTACTCGGTTTCCCAACAGCTGGTGTACCGCGTTGGCTCTCTGCGCCCGCGCACCCTCGGCGCGATTGACGAGAATCAGCTGGTGATTGCGCCGGGCCAGACGGTGTTAAACGATCTCGAAGCGCTGAAAGCGAAAAAGTACCCGTCGTTGAGCTGGACCGTGGACGCCAACAAGAACAGCAACGCGCTGTTAAGCCAGGTACTGGAAGGAAAAATCGACTACACCATCGCCGACTCGGTGGCGGTGAACCTCTTCCAGCGCGTGCATCCGCAGCTGGCGGTGGCCCTCGACGTGACCGACGAGCAGCCGGTCAGCTGGTATACGCGCCGCGACGGCGACCATACCCTGGCCGCAGCGATGCTCGGTTTCTTCAACCAGATCAACGAAGACGGTACCCTGGCGCGGCTGGAGGAGAAATATCTCGGTCACGGCAACGACTTTGACTATGTGGATACCCGCAGCTTCCTGCGCGCCGTGGACAACCTGCTGCCCGAGCTGCAGCCGCTGTTTGAAAAATACGCCACCGACATCGACTGGAAGCTGCTGGCCGCGATTTCATATCAGGAATCGCATTGGGACCCGCAGGCCACCTCGCCCACCGGCGTGCGCGGGCTGATGATGCTGACGCGCAACACCGCACAGAGCGTCGGGCTGACCGACAGGCTCGATCCCGAGCAGAGCATCAGCGGTGGCGCGCGCTACCTGAGCGACATGATGAAAAAGGTGCCGGAGACGGTGCCGGAAGAGGAGCGCATCTGGTTTGCACTGGCGGCCTATAACATGGGGTACGCCCACATGCTGGACGCCAGGGCGCTGACGGCGAAGCAAAAAGGCAATCCGGACAGCTGGGCGGACGTCAAACAGCGCCTGTCGCTGCTGAGCCTCAAGCCCTACTATACCCAGACCACCTACGGCTACGCCCGCGGGCATGAGGCTTACGCCTACGTGGAAAATATCCGTAAGTATCAGATTAGCCTGGTCGGCTATTTGCTGGAGAAAGAGAAAAAGGCAGCGCGGCTGGCGAAGATCGCCCAGGACTATCCGATCGTCCGTCCGCAGGAGCTGATCAAACCGCCTTTCGGGCCGCTTCCTTTAGGGCCTTTTTCTCAAGACGACGCATTTGAAAGAACGCACTTAGTAAGGCCGAACACGCTGGTGCCAGTACCCCACTCGTAACCTGCATCGCGTGGTTCATCCCAGGATGTCCGGGAACGTCCATCAGCGACCCCACCGCGCCGGTTTTGGCATCCCGCGCCCCGAACACCAGATGCCCGATGCGGCTATGCACCATCGCCCCGGCGCACATCACGCAGGGTTCAAGGGTCACATACAGGGTGGTATCCAGCAGGCGGTAGTTTTGCAGCACCAGCCCGCCCTGACGCAGGGCCATGATCTCCGCGTGGGCGGTAGGATCGTGGCGGCCAATTGGCCGGTTCCAGCCTTCGCCAATCACCTGGTTGTTATGCACCAGCACAGCCCCGACGGGCACCTCACCCTCATCCCACGCACGTTGTGCGAGAGTCAGCGCGTGGCGCATCCAGTATTCATGGGTAAATTCGCTGTCTGACACAGATAACTCCTGACCGGTTAAAGGCGCCGCATTATACACAGCGATGATGTTTAGCGAAATCCGGAAGGAGAACGGGCGGCGTCACGTGCTGCCGCCCGGTGAACAGGCCTGGTCACTCAAGCTGCTGGAGTTCGCCCTGGGGCGTGACCCGCCAGCGGTGCTGGCAGAAATAGAGCAAAGGGTTGTCCTGCTTGCTGTCGCTGTAGCCGCTGTAGAGCCGCAGCGGCGTGCCGATCTGCTGCTCAAGCTGGGCCACCTTTTCGTGGCCGAGACAGCGCAGGGTCAACACCCAGCCGCCGTAGCGGCGGGTGATCTGGCTGGCGATGAGGTTGACGCGCGGCAGCCAAGGGGTATCGACATAGACCTGCTCTACCAGCGGCATCGGGGAGCCGGTAATCAGCCAGACGTCGGCATCGGTACTGGCGAGGTACTCGGTTAAGCGCGCCTGCACCACCGGAAAGGCGGTAACGTGCGTCCGGAACCAGGCAACGAAGCTTTTCTCCAGCGCTTTCAGCCGCGCTTCGCTGTGCCCGAAGGTGCATCCCCACAGCAGCAGGCTCATCGGCCAGCGCGCCGCACGGCCTTTAATCAGCAACCCGAGGCCGATAACCGGCAGCAGCGGCAGCACCAGCAAGGCATTCAGCGGCTGCTGGCGCAGGAGATAGCGCATAAAGGTGCCAAACATATCCTGCTGATGCAGTGTGCCATCCAAATCAAAAAAGACTACCCGACGCTCGTTATCTGCCAAACCTCACTCCTCTGGATCGTTAAAGCCAAGGCACCATGTGAAAAGAAATCCTGCGGCAACTGCCAGTAAATAGCCTAACAGATAGAGGACAACTTTTCCGGTTACGATGGTTAACGCCAGCGGCAGGCCGGAAATACCAAAGGTCACGACCGTAGCCACTTTGAAGTAGCTGATGGCCGCCCCGCCGACGGCGCCGCCGAGACAGGCCCCGAGGAACGGTCTGCCAAGCGGCAGCGTAACGCCGAAAATCAGCGGCTCCCCTACCCCCAGCAGCCCGACGGGCAGCGCGCCTTTAATCAACTTTTTAAGCCGCGCGTTGCGGGTTTTCAGCAGCACCGCGATGGCGGCACCAATCTGGCCCACGCCGGCCATCGCCAGCACCGGCAGGAGGGCATTCGCCCCGTGCGCCTGCACCAGCTCAACGTGGATAGGCACCAGCCCCTGATGCAGGCCGGTGAGCACCAGCGGCAAAAAGGTGCCGGCCAGCAACGCGCCCACCAGCAGCCCGCCTTTGTCGATAGCCAGCGTGGCGCCGTGCGCGATGGCATCGGAGATCATCCCCCCCACCGGCTGTAGCGCCACGATCGCCACCGACGCGGTGATAAGCGTGGTCAGCAGCGGGTTAAGGATCAGCTCCACAGAGCCGGGCAGCAGCACACGCAGGCGCTTCTCTATCCAGCACATCAGCGCCACCACCAGCAGCACCGCGATCACCCCGCCGCGGCCAGGCTGGAGCGCCTCACCGAACAGGGTAATCTGCGCCAGCTGCGGGCTGGAGAGGATCCCCGCCATTACACCGCCCATCGCCACGGAGCCGCCGAACACCCGCGCGGCGTTGACCCCCACCAGGATATTCATGATCGCGAACACGGCGCTGCCGAAAATCCCCAGCAACCCAATCAGGTTGGGATACTGGGTCGCCAGGTCGCCGACGATATCGGGCCGCTTAAGGATATTCACGATGCCGGTGATAAGCCCGGAGGCGATAAACGCCGGTATCAGGGGGATAAAGACGTTGGCAAGCTTGCGCAGCGCGTCGCTCATCGGGGCTTTGTAGCGCGCCGTGGCCTGCGCCTTGTTGTGCGCCGCATCGCCAACCACCTCAGGCGCGCCGCCGGTCATCAGGGCGTTCATGGCGTCCACCACCTGTGCCGCGCGCCCCGGACCAACAATCACCTGATGCTGCACGCCCTGTTTGACGTAGCCGCTCACCCCCGGCAACGCTTTTAGCGCGGGGATGTCCAGCTGCGCGTCGTCATGCACCTCAAGGCGCACGCGCGTCATGCAGTTCTCCAGCCGGTGAATATTGCTCTGCCCGCCGACGCCGCGCAAAATTCCGCTGGCCAGCGCTGAGGTTTTGTCCATGACCCGTCCCCGTAGAGTTAGTGGTGCGCTAAGGCCGCACGTAAAAAGCCGTTGTGCTGCTCAAGACGCGACCGCGCCGTGGCCGCATCCACCCCGCTCAGGATCATCAGAATCGCGGGTTTCACGTCATTGCCGGTCTGCGCCAGCACCGCCTGCGCCTCATCGCGCGGCGCGCCGGTGGCCTCCATCACCATGCGGCAGGCGCGGTCCACCAGCTTCACGTTGGTTGCCTGCATATCCACCATCAGGTTCTGCCACACCTTGCCCCACTTCACCATCGCCCCGGTAGAGATCATGTTCAGCACCATCTTCTGTGCGGTGCCGGACTTCAGGCGCGTGGAACCGGTCAGCGCTTCCGGGCCGACCACCGGCGAGATAGCAATATCGGCAAGAGCCGCAATGGGCGAGGCGGGATTGCAGGAGACGGCGACGGTGGTGCAGCCCACCCGCGCGGCATACTCCAGGCCGCCGATGACGTAAGGCGTGCGGCCGGAGGCGGCCAGCCCAACCACCAGATCCTGCGCTGTCAGGCTGAGATTCTGCAGATCTGCCTTGCCGAGCGCCGGATCGTCTTCGGCTCCCTCCACCGCTTTCAGCAGCGCCCCAGGGCCACCGGCGATCAGGCCGATCACCTTTCCGTGCGGCACGCCGAAGGTGGGCGGGCACTCGGAGGCATCCAGCACGCCCAGACGCCCGCTGGTGCCGGCGCCCATATAGATAATGCGCCCGCCGGCACGCAGCGCCCCGGCGGCGGCATCCACCGCTTTCGCGACGTCGGGCAGCGTAGCGCGTACCGCATCCGCCACCTGCGCGTCCTGCCGGTTGAAACATTCCACCAGTTCTGTGGTCGAAAGTGAGTCGAGATCCATGGTTTCCGGGTTACGGGATTCCGAAACCAGCGCGCCAAGATTCATATTGCACCCCTGAATATTTAATTCATAATAACCACGCTATAATGGAATATAAAATTCATTCGGGCGAGTTTATTTCACGCCTTTATGTCAACGATCACACTTGCCGGGGAGCGATCCGTGAATTGCCTTATCCGTATTCGTCAGCGCTATCCGGTGCTGGCGCAGAGTGACAGAAAACTGGCGGACTACATCCTGGATAACCCGGATGCCGCACGCCATCTCAGCTCCCAGCAGCTGGCGGTTGAGGCGGGCGTGAGCCAGTCGAGCGTGGTGAAATTTTCGCAGAAGCTTGGCTTCAAAGGATTTCCGGCGCTGAAGCTGGCAATCAGCGAAGCGCTGGCCAGCTCGCCCACGCCGCACTCGGTGCCGGTACATAACCAGATCCTCGGTGACGATCCTCTGCGGCTGGTGGGCGAGAAGCTGATTCAGGATAACTACGCCGCGATGCTGGCGTCGCTGGATATCAACAGCGAAGAGAAGCTGCTGACCAGCGTGATGATGCTGCGTAACGCCCGTCGTATCGTGATTACCGGCATTGGCGCCTCGGGGCTGGTGGCGAAAAACTTTTCGTGGAAGCTGATGAAGATTGGCCTGAGCGCCGTGGCGGAGCTGGATATGCACGCCCTGCTGGCCACCGTGCAGGCGATGGAGTCGCAGGATGTGCTGCTGGCGATCTCCTACTCCGGCGAGCGCCGGGAGATCAATCTCGCCGCCGACGAAGCGCTGCGGGCCGGTGCGAAGGTGCTGGCGATCACCGGCTTTACGCCGAACGCCCTGCAGCAGCGCGCAACGCACTGCCTTTATACCATCGCCGAGGAGCAGGCAACGCGCAGCGCGGCAATCTCCTCCTCCAGCGCCCAGATGATGCTGGCCGATCTGCTGTTTATGGCGTTGGTGCAGCAGGATCTGGAGCACGCGCCGGAGCGGATCCGTCAGAGCGAGGCGCTGGTAAAAAAACTGGTCTGATGGGGGAATGGGCGTATAATGCCCGCCCTGTTTGTGTTGTTTCTGAGACTGTCCCGATGGCGTTACTTATCACAAAAAAATGCATTAACTGCGATATGTGCGAGCCGGAGTGCCCTAACGAGGCGATCTCCATGGGAGAGAACATCTACGAGATCAATGCGGATCGCTGCACCGAGTGCGTGGGGCATTATGAGACCCCCACCTGCCAGAAAGTCTGCCCTATCCCTAATACCATTCTGAAGGATCCGGCGCGCGTCGAAAGTGACGAGCAGCTGTGGGACAAGTTCGTCCTGCTGCACCACGCCGATAAGATCTAACCTTCGATAATCACCGTCGCGCAGGCGTAGTGCCGCTCGTCGGCCAGCGTCACGTGCACCGAGGTAACGCCCATTCTGGCGGCCAGTCGCTCAGCCTCATCGCGCAACCGCAGGCGCGGTTTGCCGAGGGCATCGTTGTACACTTCAAACTGATTGAACGCCAGGCCGTTGCGGATCCCGGTGCCGAAGGCTTTGGCCGCGGCCTCTTTCACTGCAAAACGCTTGGCAAGGAAACGCACCGGCTGCTGATGCGCCTGATACTGCGCCCATTCGCTTTCGCTGAGCACGCGCTGCGCCAGGCGGTCGCCGGAGCGGGAGATCACCCCTTCAATGCGGGCGATCTCCACGATATCGGTGCCTAAGCCGAGAATAGCCATTAGCGGCGGGCTTCCTGCATCAGACGCTTCATTTCCGACACGGCTTCCTTCAGGCCGCTCATCACCGCACGGCCGATGATGGCGTGGCCAATATTCAGCTCGTGCATCTCCGGCAGCGCGGCGATGGCCTGCACGTTATGGTAGGTCAGGCCATGCCCGGCGTTCACCTTCAGCCCTTTGCTGGCGGCATAGGTCGCCGCCTCGGCGATACGCGCCAGCTCGCGGGCGCGGGAGGCTTCGTCAACGGCGTCGGCGTAACAGCCGGTGTGAATTTCGATATAGGGCGCCCCCACCTCAACCGCGGCGTCAATCTGGCCATGGTCAGCATCGATAAACAGCGACACCAGAATGCCGGCATCGGCCAGACGCTGACAGGCGGCGCGCATTTTATCGCGCTGCCCTGCCACATCGAGGCCGCCTTCGGTGGTCACTTCCTGACGTTTCTCTGGCACCAGGCAGCAAAAATGGGGTTTGACTTCACAGGCGATGGCCAGCATCTCGTCGGTCACGGCCATTTCAAGGTTCATGCGGGTATCGAGGGTCTGGCGCAGCACGCGCACGTCGCGATCGGTGATGTGGCGACGGTCTTCGCGCAGGTGAACGGTGATGCCGTCCGCCCCGGCCTGCTCGGCGATAAACGCGGCCTGAACCGGGTCGGGATACGCGGTTCCACGGGCGTTACGCAGCGTGGCAATGTGGTCGATATTAACGCCTAACAGCAATTCAGCCATGACTATCCTCGTAAGTAAACGTTGCCTTCTGAGAGGCTTATCGGTGGGCTACCGCCGCCCGTAGTGTACACGTTTGCCTTAAACGCTGACTACGGCGACGCCTTTTTTGGCACAAACTGACGGAACAGCTCCCGGCTCTTAAGCGGCCTGCCGCCCAGATAGGGTTTCAGCGCGATGCGGGTAAAGCGCTTGGCAGCGCGCAGCCGGTCTGCATCGGGAAACTCTCGGCTGGCGAGCGCCCGGAGCTGGCTGCCGGTAAAGGTGGCATTGTCGATAACCAGACTGGCGATAAAGCCCTTCTCTTCCCGATAGCGGTAGGTCATGTCATCGGCGACCTCGTCTCCGCTGCCGGCGCAGTGCAGGAAATCGACCCCGTATCCCAGATGCCCCAGCAGCGCCAGTTCGAAACGGCGCAGCGCAGGTTCCGGCGAGCCGGTTGCGCCCGCCAGCGCCTGGATACAGTGCAGGTAATCGAAGAAGAGTTCGGAGAAGCGGGTTTCGGGTTCCAGCACCCGGGCGATGAGTTCGTTGACGTACAGGCCGCTGTAGAGCGCGGTGCCGGTCAGGGGTAAGGCGAGGGAAACCGCTTCGGCGCTGCGCAGGGTTTTTATCTCCCCGCGCCCGCCGAAACGCACCAGCAACGGTGTGAAGGGCTGTAAGGTGCCTTTAAGGCTGGAGCGCTTAGCGCGGGCGCCTTTGGCTATCAGACGAACCCGGCCCGACTCTTCGGTGAAGAGATCGAGCATCAGGCTGGTTTCGCTCCAGGGGCGACTGTGCAGCACGAAGGCGCGTTGCCACCCTTCCATCAGGCTCGATCCTAGCGTTCTTCGCCGTAGCCGAGACTGCGCAGGGCGCGCTCGTCGTCAGCCCAGCCGGATTTCACCTTCACCCACAGCTCAAGATAGACTTTGGTGTCGAACAGCTCTTCCATGTCCCTGCGGGCTTCAATACCGATGGTTTTGATTTTGTCGCCTTTATTGCCGATCACCATCTTCTTCTGGCCTTCGCGCTCAACCAGAATCAGCCCGTTGATGTCGTACCCGCCGCGCTCGTTAGTCTGGAAACGCTCGATTTCCACGGTCACGGAGTAAGGCAGTTCGGCACCCAGGAAGCGCATCAGCTTCTCACGGATGATTTCCGAGGCCATGAAGCGCTGGGAGCGATCGGTAATGTAGTCTTCCGGGAAGTGGTGCTCGGACTCCGGAAGGTGCTTGCGCACGATAGACGCGATGGTATCGACGTTCACGCCGGTCTCAGCCGAAAGCGGCACGATATCCAGGAAGTTCATCTGCGCGCCGAGGAACTGCAGGTGCGGCAGCAGGTCCGCTTTCTCCTGCACGTTATCGACTTTGTTAACCGCCAGAATCACCGGCGCTTTGCTGTCGCGCAGCTTGTTCAGCACCATTTCATCATCCGCGGTCCAGCGCGTGCCTTCCACGACAAAAATTACCAGCTGAACGTCGGCGATTGAGCTGCTCGCGGCTTTGTTCATCAGGCGGTTAATGGCGCGCTTCTCTTCCATATGCAGGCCCGGCGTATCGACGTAGATCGCCTGATACGCGCCTTCAGTATGGATACCAACAATGCGGTGACGGGTGGTCTGCGCTTTGCGGGAGGTGATAGAGA
The DNA here is from genome assembly GCF_000463155.2 of Siccibacter turicensis LMG 23730. Classification (GTDB taxonomy): domain Bacteria; phylum Pseudomonadota; class Gammaproteobacteria; order Enterobacterales; family Enterobacteriaceae; genus Siccibacter; species Siccibacter turicensis. The sequence continues at coordinate 446,072 of NZ_AWFZ01000030.1, forward strand.
TTTTCTGCCCCAGCAGTTTGTTCAGCAGGGTGGATTTCCCTACGTTCGGGCGGCCAACAATGGCGATAAACCCGCTATAGCTTTTTTCGTTTTCGTCGCTCATTCCAGCTCCAGTTCTTTAAGTGCCTGCTCAGCGGCTGCCTGCTCCGCTTTACGGCGGCTGGAACCCGTGCCGACCACCGGTTCACCCAGGCCACTCACCTGGCAGTGAATGGTAAATTCCTGATCGTGGGCTTCACCACGCACCTGAACCACCAGATAGGACGGCAACGGCAAGTGGCGTCCCTGTAAATATTCCTGCAGACGGGTCTTGGGATCTTTCTGCTTGTCGCCAGGACTGATCTCGTCAAGACGGGTCTGATACCAGTTCAGGATCATGCGCTCAACGGTGTTGATATCGCTGTCGAGGAACACGCCGCCGATTAAGGCTTCCACGGTGTCCGCGAGAATCGACTCGCGACGGAAACCGCCGCTCTTCAGCTCACCCGGCCCCAGGCGCAGGCATTCGCCTAACTCAAACTCACGCGCAATCTCAGCCAGCGTATTGCCGCGCACCAGCGTGGCGCGCATACGGCTCATGTCGCCTTCATCAACGCGGGGAAAGCGATGATAAAGCGCGTTTGCGATAACGTAGCTAAGAATGGAGTCGCCCAGGAATTCAAGTCGTTCGTTGTGTTTACTGCTGGCGCTACGATGGGTCAAGGCCTGCTGTAACAACTCCTGATGTTGAAAAGTGTAGCCCAGCTTGCGCTGCAGCCGATTTATTACGATGGGGTTCATGCGATACCAATTAATGAATGCGTCAACTATTCAGCACACGGAACAGACCTGATGACGATCAACGCTGTTTCGTGTGCCGTGGCACCCTGTTCGGGGCCAACCAAACTTCGGGAAATTATTCTATACAGAACTACCGGGGATGTCGTTAGCCAGACGATATTTATATTCTAAATAATTTTAAAAAGCGCAAAGGCATATTATGGAATTCCCGGCCACGCCGTCTGGCTGTGGCCGGGAATGAGGAGGTAACGCGTAGCGGGTTACGTCACGCGGCAGGCGATCAGTGAATACCACCGATACGGTTCAGACGTACACCGGTCGGCCACTCGCCTTCCTGCTTCTCGAAACTCATCCAGATAGCGGTCGCTTTACCCACCAGGTTTTGCTCCGGCACGAAGCCCCAGTAGCGGCTGTCGGCGCTGTTGTCGCGATTATCACCCATCATGAAGTAATAGCCCGGCGGTACAATCCAGCTGGCAATCTGCCCACGGTTCTGGCGGAAATAGCCGCCCACGTTGTCCTGCGCTTCCGGGTTAAGCAGAATGCGGTGCGTAACGTCGCCCAGCGTCTCTTCACGCTGTGCCAGACGTACGCCCTGCTCCATGCTCTCGCCCTGCGGAACGGTAAAGAAGCCTTTGCTGGACTCCACGCCGCCGGCAAAGCTGAAGGTCTGGACGAAATCGCTCGGCTTCGCATCGGAGTAAGTCACCGCCAACGCGCTTTCACACGCCTGGCCTGAGGCACAGTTCGGCTCAATGGTGACCTGCTTGCTGAACGGATCGTAGCTGACGCGATCCCCCGGCAGACCCACCACGCGCTTGATGTAGTTCACGCGCGGATCGTTCGGGTATTTGAATACCGCAATGTCGCCGCGTTTCGGGTGACCGGTTTCGATCAGCGTTTTCTGGTACAGCGGATCCTTAATGCCGTAGGCAAACTTCTCCACCAGGATGAAGTCACCGATCAGCAGCGTCGGCATCATGGAGCCGGACGGGATCTGGAACGGCTCATAGATGAACGAGCGCACCACCAGCACCAGCGCCAGCACCGGGAAGACCGAGGCACCGGTTTCCAGCCAGCCGGGCTTCTGCCCGACTTTCTTCACGGTATTCGCATCAAGCGCCCCGCCTGCGGCAGCCTGCGCCGCAGCCTGACGCTCACGACGTTTGGGTGCGAAAACAAATTTGTCCAGGCACCACAGGATGCCCGTCACCAGCGTCGCGATTACCAGGATCAGCGCGAACAGATTCGCCATGACTACTCCTTAATTATTTACCGTCTTTACCGACGTGTAAGATGGCGAGGAACGCTTCCTGCGGCAGCTCGACGTTGCCGACCTGCTTCATACGTTTCTTACCTTCTTTCTGTTTCTGCAACAGTTTCTTCTTACGGCTTACGTCACCACCGTAGCACTTCGCCAGTACGTTTTTACGCAGCTGTTTCACGGTAGAGCGGGCAATAATATGGTTGCCGATGGCCGCCTGAATCGCGATATCGAACTGCTGGCGTGGGATCAGATCTTTCATCTTCTCCACCAGCTCACGACCGCGATACGGCGCGTTGTCGTTATGGGTGATCAGCGCCAGCGCATCCACACGCTCGCCGTTGATCAGCACGTCCACACGCACCATGTTAGAGGCCTGGAAGCGTTTGAAGTTGTAGTCCAGCGACGCATAGCCGCGGGAGGTGGACTTCAGGCGGTCGAAGAAGTCGAGCACCACTTCCGCCATCGGAATTTCATAGGTCAGCGCCACCTGGTTGCCGTGGTAGACCATGTTGGTCTGCACGCCGCGTTTCTCAACGCACAGCGTCATCACGTTGCCCAGGTACTCCTGCGGCAGCAGCATATGACACTCAGCGATAGGCTCGCGCAACTCTTCGATATTGTTCAGCGGCGGCAGCTTCGACGGGCTGTCGACGTACACCACCTCTTTACTGGTGGTCTGCACTTCATACACTACCGTCGGTGCGGTGGTGATGAGGTCGAGATCGTATTCACGCTCCAGACGCTCCTGGATGATCTCCATGTGCAGCAGGCCGAGGAAGCCACAGCGGAAGCCGAAGCCCAGCGCGGTGGAGCTTTCTGGCTCGTAGAACAGCGAGGCGTCGTTGAGGCTCAGCTTGCCAAGCGCATCGCGGAAGTTTTCGTAGTCGTCGGAGCTAATCGGGAACAGACCGGCATAAACCTGCGGTTTCACCTTTTTGAAGCCCGGCAGCGCTTTTTCCGCCGGGTTACGCGCCAGCGTCAGGGTATCCCCCACCGGTGCGCCAAGGATATCTTTGATGGCACACACCAGCCAGCCTACTTCCCCGCACTTCAGCTCGGTGCGGTCAACCTGCTTCGGCGTAAAGATGCCCAGACGGTCAGCGTTGTACGTCTGCCCGGTGCTCATCACTTTAACTTTGTCGCCTTTACGCAGGGTGCCGTTCTTCACGCGGATCAGTGACACCACGCCGAGGTAGTTATCGAACCAGGAGTCGATAATCAGCGCCTGCAGCGGGCCATCGGGATCGCCCTGCGGAGCAGGGATATCGCGCACCAGGCGCTCCAGCACGTCCTGTACGCCCACGCCGGTTTTCGCCGAGCAGCGCACCGCATCGGTGGCGTCAATGCCGACGATGTCTTCAATCTCTTCTGCCACGCGCTCCGGATCGGCAGCAGGCAGGTCAATTTTGTTCAGTACCGGCACCACTTCCAGATCCATTTCCATCGCGGTGTAGCAGTTCGCCAGGGTCTGGGCTTCTACGCCCTGCCCGGCATCCACCACCAGCAGCGCACCTTCACAGGCGGCAAGCGAGCGGGAAACTTCATAGGAAAAGTCAACGTGGCCAGGGGTGTCGATAAAGTTAAGCTGGTAGGTTTCGCCGTCAGCCGCTTTATAGTCGAGCGTTACGCTCTGCGCTTTGATAGTAATGCCACGCTCGCGCTCCAGATCCATCGAGTCGAGAACCTGCGCCGCCATTTCGCGATCGGTCAGGCCACCGCAAATCTGAATAATGCGGTCAGACAGCGTCGATTTACCGTGGTCGATGTGGGCAATAATGGAAAAGTTACGTATGTTCTTCATATTTTGGATTTTTATGCCTTACGTGTGCCTTCAGGGCTTCGCGCAACGCGCAGTTCGAGCCTTCTGTCTGTGGCTGTCTGTGGTCTGAAACGCCGCATTCTACACTACAACCAGAAAGCGGGGAAATGCTCATCCAGCGCGCGTGGTCGCGGAAGGGAGTGTGAGATTCGGAAGGTCGACGGTAACGCGGTGCAGACGGCGAAATCAGCGGCCGTCCTGCGCGGAAAAGGTGTCGACGCGTACGGCATCGGGCGGTAAACCGACGCTGATGATCACCGGCTGCCACTCGTTACGGCGCGTCAGCTTTTCGCCGAGACCACGCGCCAGCAAAAAGCCGCCGGTACCACCGAGCAGCGCCCCGCTCATGGCGGCCAGATCGCTGCCAAACAGGGCCTGGAACAGGCCGGCCATGATGAACAGGCCAACCAGCGGTGCCATATACACCAGCAGCGCCGAGCTGAGCAGGCTGCGTTCGGCAATGCCCAGTTCGACTTTCTGCCCCGGCACCAGCGGCTGGGCACTGGAGACCGCGATAGTATGGACATTCTGCGGCCCGAGCTTGTTCAGCACGCGGCTACCGCAGCCCGCCCGTGAGGCACAGCTGTTGCAGGAAGCTTTTACGTCGCAGCTCAGGAGCGCTTCGCCATTTTCCCACGACACGACCGTGGCCCACTCTTTGATCATTGGCTTGCCTTAAATTTGATGCTGTCAGCGATGCGCTTGGCGGTTGGCGGCGGCAGTTCGCCGACCACCGTGATTTCGGCATTATTGCGCACCGAGGTGTTCACCGTTCGCCGGCCGGTGCGCAGCGTCTGATCGGCACTGCCGCTGGTCGCGCGGTTGATGTTGACCGAGAAGCTGAACAGTCCATCAGAGTAGAGGCGGGATTCAATCGGCAGCTCTACGCCCGGCAGCGGACGACGACTTTTAGACACTTCGCTGAAGCCCTGCGGCAGCCACGTCGGCGCCCAGTTGAAGTTCACCTGCTCCGAGGCCGGAACCGACAGCAGCGGCGGCAGACTCGCTTTGGCGAGGTTCTGCATGGTGCTTTCCACCTGCTGATTGACGGTAAAGTCGATCACCCGGAACTGCTCCAGCGTCTCACCGTCGCGATCGAGCAGGTCGACGCGGAGCGGGAGATGGGTTTCGCTGTCGAGCCAGGCGATATAGCTGTAGCGCGTACCGTCGCGTGCCACCACGCGAATCACCTCACACAGCCGATCGGCGATGCGGTTGCGACCCACGGGAATAAAGTCGTAGTACGACGCGAGGCGTTTGAAGTCGGTATAGGCGAGTGACGGCAGCGAGTCGACGATGTATTCGCCGGTAAGCGTGAAAGGTTCAAGACCAGGCTCGAAGTAGCTGATTTCGCTGCCGCGTTGCACCACTTCCCGGCGCGGCCCGTCCATCTGCAACAGCTGGGCAAGCGGCGTGTTGTTCAGCACCGCATGACGATAGCGCAGCGACTCAACGCCCTGCTTGTTGATGCTGATAAAAGCCAACTCGTAATTCAGGGACTGGCTCGCCGCGTTCATCTGCTGCAACAACGCCCCGGATGCAGTATCAGCCAGGGCGTTTGTTGAGAGGAACAGGGTACCAGCCATAAGGGACATGGCGCACCAAAGCTGCTTCATTACTGCGATTGAGTTCCTAAAGTCTGGGTTCCTGGGACCTGAACGGCGGCCTGCTGCGTCTCATCCGACTGGATTTGATCGGCATGCAGACGGCGCTGCAGTTCATAATCCTGCAGCATCGCATTAATGCGACGACGCTGCTCCTGCATCTGCTGCGGGGCGGTACCGGAGAGATTGTCAGCCGGCACGCCGAGGCTCACCGGGCTGGCTTTACCCATTACCGGTAAGGTATTAAATACCGGCGTCTCGGGCTGCGCGCTGGCATCGCCTGGGGTGTTGTACTGCTGTACGCCTACGATAACGGCAAGCGACACGCAGGCAGCAACACCCATCTGGGTCAGCTGGCTGGCCCACGGACGGACTTTATGCCAGAACGGCATTTTCTGCCAGCGCTCCGGTTCCGGCTGTGCTTCAGGAATTAACGGTGCCACGCCGTGCGCAGGTTCGTTTTCCAGAGCGGCCATCACGCGCGCTGAGATATCGAAATGCAGTACGTCGCTGGTATCGCCGCGCATGGTGTCGCGAATCAGGTGATAGTGCTCCCAGGTTTGCTGCAGCGACGCGTCTTTTGACAGCTCCGCCAGCAGCGTGCTGTCAACCGTTTCACCATCCATCAAAGCGGAAAGTTGTTCTTTCTGCATGCCTAATACCTTTTCCAGTATCCCGCTATCGTCAACGCCTGATAAGCGGTTGAACTTTATTGTCAATTGCTTCACGCGCACGGAAAATACGCGAACGAACCGTACCAACCGGGCAGTCCATGATGACCGCTATCTCTTCATAGCTTAGGCCATCCAGTTCACGCAGCGTAATCGCCATACGTAAATCTTCAGGAAGCGATTCGATGGTGCGGAAAACAATTTGTTTCAGTTCTTCAGACAACATTAAGTTCTCAGGGTTCGAAATTTCTTTCAATGCACCGCCACTTTCGAAATTTTCCGCATCAATAGCATCAACATCGCTTGATGGGGGACGGCGTCCCTGAGCAACCAGATAGTTCTTTGCGGTGTTGACCGCTATACGATAAAGCCAGGTGTAAAAGGCGCTATCGCCCCGGAAAGAGTCCAGCGCGCGATAGGCTTTAATGAAGGATTCTTGTACCACATCAGGAACATCCCCGGAGGGCACATAGCGGGAAACCAGGCTCGCCACTTTATGCTGGTAACGTATCACCAGTAAGTTAAACGATTTCTGATCGCCTTTCTGGACCCGCTCTACAAGAACCTGATCCGTTAACTGCTCGCTCATCCGAGGTAATGTCTCCCCAAAACTCATCTCCACGCGTAATCGGACCGATTCCGCGTCCCTGCTACTGTTGCGAGCAGGATTATGACCACGAATCGTCCAGGTAATTCCGTTACGCCATTGTTTTTATACACTGTTCAGCCTGAACAGACGCTCGCTATTCATTATACGTGCCGCTGCAGTGAAAGGGCGGCGTTTCGCAAAGAGGATACAGGCCGACCGCGTGCAGGTTAACGCAAGCGCGGCATTATTTCATCTCTTAAAATTACCCTGCTTATTTAGCGCCGACGCGTTTAGTGACTATAACCTGGTGTGCAAAAACCGCTCCCTGTTTCCGAAATGCAGTGCTATGCTGCCCGAACCTTGTTTAGTAAATTAAACACACCTATGACTACCGCACCTGATTTTAGCTGTGATGTTCTCATCGTTGGCAGCGGCGCTGCTGGACTGTCGCTGGCGCTGCGCCTCGCGGAATCTGCCCGCGTTATTGTGCTGAGTAAAGGCCCGGTCAGCGAAGGCGCAACCTTTTACGCCCAGGGCGGCATCGCCGCCGTGTTTGATGAGACGGACAGCATCGCCTCGCACGTGGAAGACACCTTAATCGCCGGGGCTGGCCTGTGCGATCGCCACGCAGTTGAGTTCGTCGCCGCCAATGCGCGTCACTGTGTACAGTGGCTTATCGATCAGGGGGTGATGTTTGATACCGAAATTCAGGCCAATGGCGAGGCGGGCTACCACCTGACCCGCGAAGGCGGGCACAGCCATCGCCGCATTCTGCATTCGGCTGACGCGACCGGAAAAGCGGTGGAAACCACGCTGGTCAGCCAGGCGCTCAGCCACCCCAACATCCGCATTCTCGAACGCTTTAACGCTGTGGATCTGATCCTTTCCGATCGCATCGGCATTGACGGGCCACGCCATGTGGTCGGTGCCTGGATCTGGAACCGTAATAAAGAACAGGTGGAAACCTGCGGGGCGAAGGCGGTGGTGCTGGCGACCGGTGGCGCATCGAAGGTGTATCAGTACACCACTAACCCGGACGTTGCGTCGGGCGATGGCGTTGCGATGGCCTGGCGCGCGGGCTGCCGCGTGGCGAATCTGGAGTTTAACCAGTTCCACCCTACCGCGCTTTACCATCCGCAGGCGCGTAATTTCCTGCTGACGGAAGCCTTGCGCGGCGAAGGGGCCTGGCTTATTCGGCCTGACGGCAGCCGCTTTATGCCTGAGGTCGATCCCCGTGCCGAGCTGGCGCCCCGCGATATCGTGGCCCGCGCTATCGATCACGAGATGAAACGCCTCGGTGCCGACTGCATGTACCTTACCATTGCGCATAAGTCGCCCGACTTCATTCGCCACCACTTCCCGACCATCTACGAGAAGCTGCTGACGCTTGGGATCGATCTCACCACCGACCCGGTGCCGATTGTACCGGCGGCGCACTACACCTGCGGTGGCGTCATGGTGGACGATCACGGGCGTACCGACGTCGAGGGGCTGTATGCCATCGGGGAGGTGTCGTGCACCGGTTTACACGGCGCGAACCGCATGGCGTCTAACTCGCTGCTGGAGTGTCTGGTGTACGGCTGGTCCGCGGCGGAAGATATTCGCGCTCGCCTGCCCGAGACCCCGATGTACCACGCCTTGCCGGCCTGGGATGAAAGCCGGGTCGACGATCCCGATGAGCGCGTGGTGATTCAGCATAACTGGCACGAGCTGCGGCTGTTTATGTGGGACTACGTGGGCATTGTCCGTACTACACGGCGACTTGAGCGCGCCCTGCGGCGCATCACCATGCTGCAACAGGAGATCGACGAGTACTACGCCCATTTCCGTGTCTCGAATAACCTGCTGGAGTTGCGAAACCTGGTTCAGGTGGCGGAGCTGATCGTCCGTTGCGCCATGATGCGTAAAGAGAGCCGCGGGCTGCACTTTACGCTCGACTACCCGGAGATGGCCGAAGACGCCGGCCCGTCAGTGCTGGCACCGCCGCACTACATAAAGAGGTAGAATGCCTGGGTCAGGCCGCAGTAGGCGTCTGAATAACGCTGGTCTGGCCCGCGGATCGCCAGCCGGTCGCTAAACATCTCTCCGGCACGCGGCGAAAAGGCCAGCAACACCCGGTGCGGCAGCCGGGCGTCGGTTTCGGCAATGTCAGTGCGCAGCCGTTGATGCCAGCCCATATCCAGCGCCTTTTGCGTAAAGGCCGTGCCTTCAGACTCGGGCAGCACCACGCAAAAAAATCCCTCTTCGGTAATGCACTGTGCGGCAGCGTGCAGTAATGCGCTATGATCGAGCGTAGTGGTATAGCGCGCCTGTTGCCGTTCCGGCGTGGCGCACTCCACGCCCTGAGGATAGTAAGGCGGGTTGCTGACGATAAGCTCGTAGCGCTGGGTTTGCTGCTGCGCCCAGCTCTGAATATCCGCCGTGTGCAGGGTGATGCGCTGCCGCCAGGGCGATGCCTGAAAGTTTTCCATCGCCTGCTGTGCGGCCTGCGGATCAAGCTCAACCGCATCAATGTACACGTCATCAGCGGTGCGTTGCGCCAGCATCAGTGCCAGCAGTCCGCTGCCGGTGCCGATATCAAGAATACGCTTCACCCGGGCGACCGGCGCCCAGGCGCCAAGCAGGATGCCGTCGGTCCCCACTTTCATGGCGCAGCGATCGTGAGCGACAAAGAACTGTTTGAAGGTAAAACCATCGCGGCGTAACGGGGATTTTGGCTGGGACATCGTCTACGACCTTATCAGAAATCCGGTTTAGCATAGGCCAAAGCGAGACGGCTTAAAAGCCATAACCATACAAACAGATGAACATTACAGCCTGAAGGTCTATAATCGGCGGCCCACACTGAGGTAGAACATGACTGTAACGACTTTTTCCGAACTCGATCTCGACGATAGCCTGCTGGATGCGCTCCAGGATAAGGGTTTCACCCGCCCCACCGCCATTCAGGCCGAGGCTATCCCGCCCGCGCTGGAAGGCCGTGACGTTCTGGGCTCTGCACCGACAGGCACCGGTAAAACGGCAGCGTACCTGCTGCCCGCGTTGCAGCATTTGATCGATTTTCCGCGTAAGAAATCAGGACCGCCGCGTATCCTGATCCTGACCCCGACCCGTGAACTGGCGATGCAGGTTGCCGAACACGCTCGCGAGCTGTCAGCCCATACGCACCTCGATATCGCCACCATTACCGGCGGTGTCGCATACATGAACCATGCGGAAGTATTTAGCGAAAACCAGGATATCGTGGTGGCTACCACCGGTCGCCTGCTGCAGTACATCAAAGAAGAGAACTTCGACTGCCGCGCCGTTGAGACGCTGATCCTCGACGAAGCCGACCGTATGCTCGACATGGGCTTTGCTCAGGATATCGAAACCATCGCCGGTGAAACCCGCTGGCGCAAGCAGACCATGCTGTTCTCCGCCACGCTTGAGAGTGAAGTCGTCACCGACTTCGCCAAACGGCTGCTGGAGGATCCGGTTGAGGTCTCCGCCTCGCCGTCCGTGCGCGAGCGCAAAAAGATTAACCAGTGGTACTACCGTGCCGATGATATCGAGCATAAAAAAGCGCTGCTTATCCATTTGCTGCAGCAGCCGGACGCCACGCGCTCTATCGTGTTTGTCCGTAAGCGCGAGCGAGTGCACGAGCTGGCAACCTGGCTGCGTGAAGCGGGCATCAACAACTGCTATCTCGAAGGTGAGATGGTGCAGAACAAGCGTAACGAAGCCATCAAACGTCTGACCGATGGCCGGGTTAACGTGCTGGTCGCCACCGACGTCGCCGCGCGCGGGATTGATATTCCCGATGTCAGCCACGTCTTCAACTTCGACATGCCTCGCACCAGCGATACCTACCTGCACCGTATCGGGCGTACCGGCCGTGCGGGACGTAAAGGTACGGCGATTTCACTGGTGGAAGCGCACGATCACCTGCTGCTGCTGAAAGTGGGCCGCTACCTGAGCGAACCGCTTAAAGCACGCGTGATTGACGAGCTGCGTCCCACCAGCCGTGCGCCGAGTGAAAAGCTCACCGGCAAGCCGTCCAAGAAAGTGCTGGCGAAACGCGAAGAGAAGAAGAAAGAGAAAGATAAAGAGAAGCCGCGCGTCAAAGTGCGTCATCGCGATAAGAAGAACATCGGCAAACGCCGCAAGCCTTCTGCCGCCGCGGCGAGCTCGCCGGAAAAGGGCGAGTAAACCAATAAAAAACGGCGGGATATCCCGCCGTTTTTTTTCGCCTGTGATTACAGGCTTTCGGTAAAGGTACGAGCGATAACGTCGCGCTGCTGTTCCGGCGTCAGCGAGTTAAAGCGCACCGCGTAGCCTGAAACGCGAATGGTCAGCTGCGGGTATTTTTCCGGGTGTTTCACCGCGTCTTCCAGCGTTTCACGACGCAGCACGTTGACGTTCAGGTGCTGCCCGCCTTCCACACGCACTTCCGGTTTCACTTCCATCGGGATTTCGCGATATTCAATCTGTCCCAGTTCAGCAACCGGTACAACGTCATCTTCAGCAAAACCGCCTTTTGCACACAGGCAGCGCGCTTCGCCTTTTTCGTTGTCCAGCAGCCAGAAGGAGTTCAGTAACGCGTCGTTTGCTGCTTTAGTGATCTGGATACCTGTAATCATTGTATGCCTCCCGGGCGATGAGTCGGTGATTGACTAGCCTTCTCTGGCTAATTGGTAAAACCATTGTTGCTATCCTGTTTATATACCAGCCAGCGACGGTCAATTCTTTGACCAAAATCAATAAAATCCACATGCCGCGAAGGGCTATAGGGTCAAATTATTGTTTAGCATCAAATTTTTCGCTTTGCCGCTGCGTAAATAAAAGTGTTACTTTTCAACCGTTTTTGAGAAATATGCCGTTAGCGGTTGCCGACGGTTGTTCTTCATGGATAAGGCGTTAAGCTAGCGGGAGATAACCATCGCAGGAGAGCGAGATGACAAGCCACCTGACCTGGCATGATGTGCTGGCCGAGGAAAAACAGAAACCCTATTTTCAGCAGACGCTGCAAACCGTCGCCGCCGAGCGCGATGCCGGCACCACCATCTATCCGCCTCAGAAGGACGTGTTCAACGCGTTTCGCTTTACCGAACTAGGGGACGTGAAGGTAGTGATCCTGGGCCAGGACCCCTATCACGGGCCGGGCCAGGCGCACGGGCTGGCGTTTTCGGTGCGTCCGGGCATTGCCCCGCCACCGTCGCTGGTAAATATGTACAAGGAGCTGCAAAACTCCGTCGAGGGGTTCGAGCGCCCGTCACATGGCTATCTGGAGAGCTGGGCGCGTCAGGGTGTGCTGCTGCTGAACACCGTGCTGACGGTGCGGGCGGGACAGGCCCACTCCCATGCCAGCCTCGGCTGGGAAACCTTTACCGATAAGGTGATCGCCTTGATTAACGAGCATCGTGAAGGGGTGGTTTTCCTGCTGTGGGGCTCTCATGCGCAGAAGAAAGGGGCGATTATCGATACCGATAAGCACTGCGTGCTGCGCGCGCCACACCCCTCTCCGCTTTCCGCCCATCGCGGCTTCTTCGGCTGCGACCACTTCGTTAAGGCCAATGCCTGGCTGACTGAACACGGCGAGAAGCCCATCGACTGGCAGCCGGTGCTGCCCGAGGCGTAGCGACCATAAAAAAAGCCAGCGTTGCGCTGGCTTTTTTTGCTTAGCTGAGGCGCTGTCGCCACCACTCGGCAAGCAGAATCCCGGTCGCGACCGACACGTTAAGGCTCTCTACCTTACCGGTGCCGTCAATGGCGATATTGAGATCCGCCCCGGCGAAGGTCGCGTCTGACACGCCCTCTTTTTCCTGACCAAGCACCAGCACCATTTTCTTCGGCAGCGTGGCTGAAAACAGCGGCGTGCCTTTATGGCTGGAGGTGGTGACAATCGCATAGCCCGCGTCGCGGAACGCGTCGAGCGAGGCCTGGAAGCTGTCGCCGGTAATGGCTTCGACGTGCTCAGCGCCGCCTTCAGCGGTACGGATCGCCGCACCGGACTCCAGCAGACCGGCATCCTGCACCACAACGCCCTTCACGCCGAAATGCGCGCAGCTGCGCACGATGGCGCCCAGGTTGTGCGGGTTGCCAACGTCTTCCAGCGCCAGCACGCAGTCGGTGTCACTGGCTTTGCTGAGCCACTGGGACACGCTGATGCCGTTGCGTTTTTTAATGATGAAGCACACGCCGCCGTGATGTTCGGTGCCGGAGGCTTTCACCAGGTCGGCGTCCTCAACCACGTGATAGGCTTTGCGGTTGGCGGCCATCCAGCGCAGCGCTTCTTTAAAACGTGGGGTCACGCTCTGAACGAACCAGGCACGGACAATGGCGTCCGGACGGCTCATGAACAGCGCCTGACAGGCGTTCTCACCGTAGACGCGCGCTTCTTCAGCACGCTGTTTGCGGATAACTTCCGGATCGACATAGCCTTTGGGTAAAGGAGCGTCGGTTCCGGCATCCTGCGCGACGTCCTCACGCGGCGGTCGGGACACGGTGCGCCACGGTGACGAACCCTCTTCGCGTTGACCGCGACCGGCGTCACGGCTGCGGTTTTCATCGCGGGGGCCGCGGCGGCCACCTTCAGCGCGGGAGGAGCCTTTTGCGCGGCTGCCACCTTTCCCGGTGCGGGGATTTTCAGACCGTTTATCGGCGTTATCGTCTCCGCGGACATACATTACGCGGACCTTACCGCTCTTACCTTTTAAATCATCGTTCATGCTTTTCTCCACCAGCGCTGCGCGAAGCGCGAAGATTACCCGATGTCCTGGCGCTTAGCCATGATCTTCTCTTAAAAGCTAACATCTATTGTACTCATTGGATAAATCGGGTTGTCGTAATTATTTGAGGGAATGATAATGCTTAACATCTATGAAACATTCCCGGTAAAACCGACGAACCTGTCCTGAGGTTATCTATGAATACCGTCTGTACCGCCTGCCAGTCCCTTAACCGCATTCCGGAAGATCGCATCAACGATGGCGCTAAATGTGGGCGCTGCGGTCACGAACTGTTTGATGGCGATGTCATCAACGCGACCGGCGCCACGCTGGATGCGTTACTGAAAGACGACCTGCCGGTCGTGGTCGACTTCTGGGCCCCGTGGTGTGGTCCGTGCCGTAACTTTGCGCCGATCTTTGAAGACGTGGCGGAAGAGCGTAGCGGTAAGGTTCGCTTCGTCAAAGTGAACACCGAAGCTGAGCGCGAACTGAGCGCCCGTTTCCGCATCCGCAGTATCCCCACCATCATGATTTTCAAAAACGGTGAGGTGGTGGACATGCTGAATGGCGCGATGCCAAAAGCCCCCTTCGACAGCTGGCTGAACGAGTCGCTGTAACCTGCCGGGCAGGCTTGTACCCTGCCCGTACCTCTGCGAAAATGGCGGTTTTTCCAGGCCTCTCCCCATGACTGAAAACGCCGTTCTCCGCCTGCGGGCTGAGCGTCTGGCCCGTGCCACCCGCCCGTTTCTTGCCCGCGGCAACCGCATTCGCCGCTGCCAGCGCTGCCTGCTCCCGTTAAAACAGTGCCTGTGCGCCACGCTGACGCCCGTTAGCGCGCGCAGTCACTTCTGTCTGGTGATGTTCGACACCGAGCCCATGAAGCCGAGCAACACCGGGCGGTTAATTGCCGATATTCTTCCCACCACCACCGCTTTCCAGTGGTCACGCACCGCACCGCCGCAGGCGCTGCTGGAGCTGGTCGCCAGTGAGGATTACCAGCCGGTAGTGGTTTTCCCTGCTTCCTATGCGGATGCCGGGCGCACGGTGCTCACCGCGCCGCCCCTGAGCGGTAAGCCGGTGCTGTTTATTATGCTGGATGGCACCTGGACCGAAGCGCGCAAGATGTTCCGCAAAAGCCCGTGGCTCGACAGGCTGCCGGTGATGTCGGTGGATCTGTCGCGGGTCTCCGCTTATCAGCTGCGTGAAGCCCAGGTTGAGGGGCAATATTGCACCGCCGAAGTGGCCATCGCCCTGCTCGATCTGGCGGGCGATACCGCCGCGGCGCAGGGCTTAAGCGATCACTTCACGCGGTTTCGTCAGCGCTATCTGGCGGGTAAAACCCAGCATTCGGGCAGTGTCACAGCAGGCGCGACGGAAAACGTTTAAAATCATTGGGTCACTTCGCGTAACGGAGAATACCCATGAGCCAACGAGGGCTGGAAGCGCTGCTACGTCCGCGGTCTATCGCCGTCATCGGTGCATCCATGAAGCCAGACCGCGCGGGCTATCTGATGATGCGCAACCTGCTGGCCGGGGGGTTCAGCGGCCCGGTACTGCCGGTCACCCCCGCCTGGAAAGCCGTGTGCGGGGTGCTGGCCTGGCCGGATATTGCCAGCCTGCCCTTTACGCCTGACCTGGCGGTGCTCTGCACTCACGCCACGCGCAACCTGGCGCTGCTGGATGCGCTGGGTGAAAAGGGCTGCAAAACCTGCATTATCCTCTCCGCCTCCCCTGATCAGCACGCCGCCCTGCTGGAGTGCGCCAGTCGCTGGAACATGCGCCTGCTGGGGCCGAACAGTCTCGGACTGCTGGCGCCGTGGCAGGGGCTGAATGCCAGCTTTTCGCCGGTCCCGATCCGCAAAGGCAAGCTGGCGTTTATCTCGCAGTCAGCAGCGGTGTCCAACACCATTCTCGACTGGGCGCAGCAGCGTGAGATGGGTTTCTCCTACTTTATCGCGCTGGGCGACAGCCTGGATATCGGCGTCGACGAGCTGCTGGATTATCTGGCCCGGGACAGCAAAACCACTGCCATCCTCCTTTACCTCGAACATCTGCGTGATGCGCGCCGCTTTGTTTCCGCCGCGCGCAGCGCATCGCGCAACAAACCGATCCTGGTGATTAAAAGCGGCCGAAGCCCCGGAGCGCAACGCCTGTTAAAAGCCGATCCCGGGTCCGATCAGGCCTGGGATGCGGCTATTCAGCGCGCCGGTCTGCTGCGCGTGGAGGACACCCATGAACTCTTCTCGGCGGTGGAAACCCTGAGCCATATGCGCCCGCTGCGCGGCGAGCGGGTGATGATCGTCAGCAACGGCGCGGCGCCTGCGGCCCTGGCGCTCGACCAGCTGTGGCGGCGCAACGGCAAGCTGGCTACGCTCAGCGAAGAGACGCTCGCGGAACTGCAGGCGCAGCTGCCCGGCAGCGTCACGCCGGGCAATCCGCTGGATCTGCTGGACGACGCCACGGCCCAGCGCTATCAGCAGGCGGTGAGCGTGCTGCTCAACAGCCAGGATGTGGATGCGTTAATGGTTATCCACTCCCCCAGCGCCGCCGCGCCAGGCAGCGACAGCGCCAGAGCGCTGATTGACGCGGTCGCGCGCCATCCGCGCGGAAAGTACGTCACGCTGCTGACCAACTGGTGCGGGGAGCACTCTTCTCAGGAGGCGCGCCGTCTGTTCAGCGATGCCGGCATTCCCACCTACCGCACCCCCGAAGGCACCATCACCGCGTTTATGCATATGGTGGAGTATCGCCGCAACCAGAAGCAGCTGCGTGAGACGCCCGCCCTGCCGCCGAATCTGACGGCCAACACCGGGGATGCGCACCGGCTGTTGCAGCAGGCGCTGCGCGAAGGCGCGGTGGCGCTCGACACCCATGAGGTGCGCCCTGTGCTTGCAGCCTATGGCCTGCAGACGCTGCCCACCTGGATTGCCAGCGACAGCAGCGAGGCGGTGCATATCGCCGAACAAATTGGTTATCCGGTGGCGCTGAAGCTGCGCTCGCCGGATATTCCGCATAAGTCAGACGTGCAGGGGGTAATGCTCTACCTGCGCACCGCGGCAGAGGTACACCAGGCGGCAACCGCCATTTTCGATCGCGTCAGAATGACCCTGCCCCAGGCCCGAATCCATGGCCTGCTGGTCCAGAGTATGGCCAATCGTGCCGGGGCGCAGGAGCTGCGTATTGCCGTCGAACACGATCCGCTGTTCGGGCCGCTTATTCTGCTCGGCGAAGGGGGGACCGAATGGGATACCCAGAATGCCGCCGCTGTTGCGCTGCCGCCGCTCAACATGAACCTTGCCCGCTACCTGATAATCCAGGCCATCAAACGCGGCAAAATCCGCGCCCGAAGCGCACTGCGCCCGCTGGATATCGCCGGCCTGAGTCAGGTTCTGGTGCAGGTATCCAACCTGGTGGTGGACTGCCCGGAGATCAACCGGCTCGACATTCACCCTCTGCTGGCGACCGGCAGCGAGTTTATCGCCCTGGATGTCACGCTGCAGATAAGCCCCTGGCAGGGCGACCCGGAAACCCGGCTGGCCATTCGCCCCTATCCTCATCAGTTTGAGGAGTGGATAGAGATGAAAAACGGCGCGCGCTGCCTGTTCCGCCCCATTTTGCCGGAGGACGAACCGCAGCTGCGCCGCTTTATCGATCGGGTGACAAAAGAAGATCTTTATTACCGTTATTTTAGCGAGATCAATGAATTTACCCATGAGGATTTAGCCAATATGACCCAGATCGACTACGATCGGGAGATGGCGTTCGTTGCGGTACGTAACCCCGGACCGGAAGAGGAGATCGTCGGCGTGACCCGCGCGATTTCGGATCCCGATAACAGCGACGCTGAATTTGCCGTGCTGGTGCGCTCCGATCTCAAAGGACTGGGTCTGGGCAGGCGCCTGCTGGAAAAGCTGATTGCTTATACCCGCGAGCACGGCATTGCGCGCCTCAACGGTATTACCATGCCGGGTAACCAGGGAATGGTCGCTCTGGCGCGAAAACTCGGTTTTCAGGTAGATGTTCAGCTTGAAGATGGAATCGTCGGCCTGACTTTACCGCTTTTACCACCCGCGGTTCTGTAAGTAAGGTACTGGAAATGTTGACCACATTCCCTGGCAGTAGTGGTATTATCCTCCGCTTCTGTCATCTGTACCGAACAGAAGACCGTCTATCGTATAGAGAAGATATGCACTGTGATGTTGTCAAAATTTAAACGCAATAAACATCAACAACACCTTGCCCAACTACCGAAGCTTTCTCAGTCTGCTGACGATGTAGCGTTCTACTACTCACCGGCGACGTTCCGGGAAACGCTGCTTGAGAAAATCGCCGGTGCCACCCAGCGCATTTGCGTGGTGGCGCTCTATCTGGAGCAGGATGATGGTGGTAAGGGCGTACTTACCGCACTGTATGACGCTAAGCGTCAGCGTCCTGAACTGGATGTCTGCGTGCTGGTCGACTGGCACCGCGCGCAGCGTGGGCGTATCGGTGCTGAGGCCGCCAATACCAATGCCGACTGGTATACCCGTGTAGCGCAGGAGAACCCGGATGTCAGCATCCCGGTGTATGGCGTACCGGTGAACACCCGTGAAGCGCTGGGCGTGCTGCACTTTAAGGGCTTTATCATCGATGACAGCGTCTTTTACAGCGGCGCCAGCCTCAACGATGTCTATCTGCACCAGCATGATAAATACCGCTACGATCGCTACCAGCTGATCCGCAACCCGCGCCTGGCAGACGTAATGTACACCTGGGTTCAGCAGAACCTGATTCAGGGGCGTGCGGTCAACCGCCTTGATGATGCCCATCGCCCGAAAAGCCCAGAAATTAAAAACGATATCCGCATGTTCCGTCATGAACTGCGCAGCGCCGTTTTCAACTATCAGGGCGATGCGGACAATACGGAGCTGTCGGTGACACCGCTGGTCGGTCTCGGCAAATCCAGCCCGCTCAATAAAGCCATTTTCCATCTGATGCCCTGCGCTGAGCAGAAGCTGACGATCTGTACACCCTACTTCAACCTCCCTGCCGTGCTGGTGCGTAACATTATTCATCTGCTGCGCAGCGGGAAGCAGGTCGAGATTATCGTCGGCGACAAAACCGCTAACGATTTCTACATCCCGGAAGATCAGCCGTTCAAGATCATCGGTGCGCTGCCGTATCTCTACGAGATCAACCTACGCCGCTTCCTGAGCCGTCTGCAGTATTACGTCAGCAGCGGGCAGCTTGTGGTGCGCCTGTGGAAGGACGATGACAACACCTATCATCTGAAAGGCATGTGGGTGGACGATGAGTGGATGCTGCTGACCGGGAATAACCTCAACCCGCGCGCCTGGCGTCTCGATCTGGAAAACGCGGTGCTGATCCACGACCCGCAGCATGAGCTTACCGAGAAGCGCGACCGTGAGCTTGAGCTTATCCGCACCTACACCACCGTGGTGAAGCACTACCGCGATCTGCAGAGCATCTCTGAATATCCGGTGAAAGTGCGCAAGCTGATTCGCCGTCTGCGTCGTATCCGCATCGACCGGCTGATAAGCCGCATCCTCTGATATTCCTCAGCCCTGTTCGCAGGGCTTTTTTATGGAGACAGCTATGCGCTCGCTCTGGTTGCTTTTCGCAGTATTGCTCACCGGCTGTAGCCATCAGGCGCAGGACGCCTGGTCCGGTCAGGATAAAGCCCAGCACTTTATTGGCTCTGCGATGCTGGCCGCCGCCGGTAACGACGTCGCGCAGCATCAGGGCATCAGCCGCGATCGCAGCGCGGCGTTCGGCTTTATGTTTGCTGTCAGCCTGGGCGTATCGAAAGAGTTATGGGACAGCCGCCCGGCGGGGAGCGGCTGGAGCTGGAAAGATCTGGCGTGGGATGTGGCGGGCGCAACCACCGGCTACGCCCTCTGGCAGCTGTCACACCATTAGAGCGCGATCCCTTTTCCACGCCGGTGCAGCATCAGCGACACCACAAACGCCAGCGCACCCATCGCCGAGACGTACCAGAAGAAAGCCGTTTCCGATCCCGTTGATTTCAGCCACAGCGCCACATACTCTGCCGAGCCGCCGAACAGGGCGTTAGCCACCGCGTAGGAGAGCCCCACGCCCAGCGCGCGAACCTGTGCCGGAAACATTTCGGCTTTGAGGATCCCGCTGATAGAGGTGTAGAAGCTAACAATCACCAGCGCCAGCATCACCAGCCCGAACGCGGCCCACGGCGAGGAGACGTTTTGCAGCGCGGTGAGAATGGGTACGGTACAGAGCGCCGCCAGCGCGCCAAAGCACAGCATTGAGCTTCGGCGTCCAATGCGGTCAGAGAGCGCGCCGACAAAAGGCTGCAGCAGCATAAAGATAAACAGCGCGCCGGTCATGATGGCGCTGGCGGTGTTAGCATGCATACCCGCGGTATTGACCAGGTATTTCTGCATATAGGTGGTAAAGGTGTAGAAGCTCAGCGAGCCGCCGGCGGTAAATCCCAGCACCATGATAAAGGCTTTGCGGTTACGCCACAGACCCTTCAGCGAACCCGCCTCTTTTAGCGCACGCGTCTCTTTTTGCGAGGTCTCTTCCAGCGAACGACGAAGCCACAGCGCAACTACCGCCAATACCGCGCCGATGGCGAACGGAATACGCCATCCCCATGCATAGAGATCCTGCTCATCCAGTACCTGCTGAAGGATGACCACCGTCATCAGAGCCAGCAGCTGTCCGCCAATCAGCGTGACGTACTGGAAGGACGCGAAAAATCCCTTACGTCCTTCGATGGCCACTTCACTCATATAGGTGGCGCTGGTACCGTACTCCCCACCCACCGACAGCCCCTGAAACAGGCGGGCCAGCAGCAGCAGAACCGGCGCCAGCGTGCCGATTTGCGCATACCCCGGCAAGCAGGCGATGACCAGTGAGCCAAAGCACATCATGCAGACTGAAATGAGCATCGAGGTCTTACGCCCGTGCTTATCGGCGATCCAGCCAAACAGCCAGCCGCCCACCGGACGCATCAGAAAGCCCGCGGCAAAGATACCGGCGGTTTGCAGCAGCTGGGTGGTGGGATTACCGGAAGGGAAAAAGATGTGGGCAAAATAGAGCGAGCAGAACGAGTATACGTAGAAGTCGAACCACT
>NZ_AWFZ01000030.1:466635-467693 GCF_000463155.2 Siccibacter turicensis LMG 23730
AAAAAGATGTGGGCAAAATAGAGCGAGCAGAACGAGTATACGTAGAAGTCGAACCACTCGACCAGATTCCCTGATGAGGCCCCGACAATGGCCCATACGCGTTTGCGGGTATCCTCTTGTCTGGCAGCTTGTGCCTCAGCGCGATCGCTCACGTCGGCCATGATGTTCTCCTTGTTATCAGACCGGCTGGTCTTCTTATCTCAAATTGTCAGGGTGCACGCGCCGCAATAGTAAATAAAGTGTTAATTATTTGTCGGCTACGGTTTTGTGAAGCGGGACGATTTTTACCTGCTCCATGGCTAACCCCATTTCGCCTGGTGCGCACGTTTACGACGCAGGTAATCCTCATCGGCACGGATGCGATCCCACCAGGTTTTAAACACCGCCGCGGCGGCAGCTTTCACCGGATCATTCCCGCGCGGGTGTGTGGTACCGTCCTGCGCATACTTTTTCCCGCCTTTGTAGTTTGCGTAGCGGCGGGCGCGGGTGTAGCCCATCTGAATGAATTTGCGTGCCATGTCCATCCCGACAAAGTCATCCTCTCTCCGCCAGGCTTCGAACATGTCGTAGATTTTTGCCGCGGATTTCTCTGCCGCCTCGGCATCTTTGTATCGCCACCACGGCAGGATTTCTGATTTATAGGGCTCTACCAGCAGAACACCCTGTTCGCCGCGTCCGACCTGATACTTTTCCGGGTGCTTGCGAAAGTCGATATTGTCGAAATCTTGTTCATAATCAAACGGTCTGATAGCCAGAGTTCTGTCTCCCTGATGAGATATGCTCCATAAGAATAGGTGACAGATAAAGCATGGGAATCAATATCAGAAAATGTCTGACTGGGTAGGCAATGGTGGTGCTGGCGTCCGGGAAGCATGAAAGCATTGATCGAGCGAGGTGCCCGTAACGTTAGTTTTTGTGTATGGCCGGAGGGTATGAATATATGTCAGCATCTGGGGACGGGACGCTGGAGGCAGGCGCTGCCGGCGGGTTTTCCCGGCACCGGAATGCAAAAAACCCTCAGCTTTCGCTGAGGGTTCTTCAATTTGATGCCTGGCAGT
>NZ_AWFZ01000031.1 GCF_000463155.2 Siccibacter turicensis LMG 23730
CTCAAATTCTTCTTCGGAAAAACGATACCCATCAGGGGCAAAAACAAAAACTTCCTGCCCCATTTTTTTACGATACCCCGCCGTAAATATATAGTTCTCAGCTTTAATATCGAGAACACAAACAGAATCACGATAATTGAGCAGATTAGGGATAACAAAACCCACCCCTTTACCGCTTCGGGTTGGAGCGCCTAACCCTAAAAACTGTTGTCCTGCAAACTTAAGGTATTTACCCTTGTGTCTACCTTTTGCAACTTTACCAATCAGGATCTCAGGATATTCTTCATCAGCATCAAGCAAACCACTTTCTTTGATTTCTTCATCAGTTATTAATTTTGCATTTCCATGTACATCCGGTTCAGGAAACTCAAAGAAAGCACCAATAATGATAGCAGCCAGAGGAACGATAATTGCCGCTGCAAATACAATTGTACCTAATGATATTGCGGCATGTAACTTTTTATACTCCCATAAAGGCCACGCCTTCATTAAGGTATCGTATGATAGAAGATTAGTATCTACTTTCGATATAAGCAGAAAAACATAACCGCCTCCATACGCCCCGATCGCGCCGCCAATGCCTAACATTAAGATAGCGAATATTATAGTAGATATAATATCGGACTTTTTAAGATTCTGCCTTAATTGCATACCCCCCCCTTAGTTATCCTGTTAAGCCACCATGCCTAAAAGACGCATAACAGCTTCATTTTTTTCTTCTGGATTGTAATAGATTTTCGTCATATAAGAACCTTTCCAGAAGGAGATTATATCTATTGTGCTGGCTACAGTATTTGTAATCAAACCATAATCAAGCGTTGTACCTACCTTAGATTCTTTGATAAGTGATGAAAGTCGGCTATATACAGCAGCAGGGTTATCGTCAGCGTGAGTAGAAGTCAGGCTACCATTATGACCAGTATTCAACATGCCTAAATAGTTCCAGGCTTCATCGCCCCTTAATTCAGTAAGGAAGATGTGATCTGGCTTCATACGCATACCAGCTTCAATTAAATCTTTTGCAGTAGCGCCGATCCCCTCACGCTTAAAAAATAAATGAACATGATTAGGATGGTTAGGCAAATCAAGTTCATGTGTATCTTCAATCGTTATATAGCGCCTGTTTGCTGGAAAAAGGTCTGCTATAGCTTTCATGAAGGTAGTTTTACCTGACCCCGTAGCACCAACCATAACGTGATTTAAACGCATCTGGACGCTTTTTTTAAAGAAGCGATCCATATCTTTATCTTTGAGAAAGCCAAGAAGTTCGAGTTGTTCGCCTGTCAAAGCCTTTTCTTTTACGTAAGCTCTACCACAAATTTCAAAATCAGAAAGGCGACCACTGTTAATATAGCTGTTTAAATCAAACCTGCTTTTTGACGGTTTGCGAATAGTAAAGGAAATTGTACCGTCCTCAGCCGCAGGAGGTAAGATTATTTGCCCCCTCTCCCCGTCAGGTAAGGTTACAGAGTGAATAGGTTTCGAAGCATTGTAATCCTGATCAATACCGCCAGTATGACTTTTGACGGATAATGATTGAGCAAGCATTTCAAGATTAGAATAATTACAATCTTCATTAACTTGCGACTCCCAACCGTTACCACGTTCAAACCAGATTCTTCCAGGCTGGTTTATAGCAACTTCTGTTAAACCGTCATAACCCAAAATCTCCGTTATTCCTGTTTTGGATAACTGATTACGGATTACATTGAAATTTCCATAGGATTCATTCATTAAAACCTCTGAATTATATTAAATATAAGTGAAGGGAACCCCCTTCACTTATCATTTATTTATGCGTCACCCGTTATCAATGGAGTTCGTAAACATTATTGAAATAAGTATCACGCGGTACGATGATTGAAATCAATTCACCTTGATTAATATATGCCGTAGGTGGAATATTAATAGAGTTTTCAAGCGCGATACTTGCCATGTTACTGGCGGCATCTTCGGTATTATCAACTTTAATGCTGTTATTATTGTTATTATCACTGATTTTGTTTGCTGCCGTTGCCAGCGCATCATCAATGAAGCTAAGCATAATTGCATTACCAAAACGCTGCCAGAAGTGCAAATCAACCCATGCCGGAATACCCGCCGCCCCAAGACCATCAACACCAAGAGCATCAATACGAACGCGAATACCTTTAGGTGTTTCGGCTGTTGTCCAGTTTACGAATACTCGCGCCTGACCTTGAACAAGGGCGTTCTGCTGTTCACCAAAGAATTTAGTCCCCGCCTCAAGCAATAATGTATTTCCATCGTTTGAGTAGATATTTTTGGTTAACTGGCAATTGGCAACCCCTGATAAGTGGTAACGATCTTTGTTTTAAGCACACAAGGTAAGACTGTACCCATGCCTAACAGCAAACTACGGTCTTTCAGAATGGAAGCCTGTCCATTGGCGTAAGTACCACCTTCCAGCGCCTTATTTAAGCCCCCTCCCGCGCTTTGTGAGGCCGTACCACCATTAGCAGTACCTTTGTCCTCGCTACCTGCGTACACCAAGCCTTTACCCTGTAGCTTTCGTTCCTGCGGCGTTGGCGGGGCATCGTTATTACCACCGTTCCCGCCAGCTCGTGAAGTGTTGTTGTTTGCGCTGCCGTTACCTAATTTACCCTGGGCTTGTAATTGAGCCATTAGCGCATCTTGTTTAGCTTTTTCTTCTGCTAGGCGTTTTGCTTCTGCTGCTTTACGTTCTTCTTCTGCGGCTTTTTCTTCTGCCGATTTACGCTCAGCAATGGTATTCATCAGCTTATCCACGCCCCTGTTCCCAGTATCGCTACCTACACTTTTTTCAAGTGTCGGATCAACCGGCTTACCCGCTTCTTCTGTATCAACTTTATGGAAAGCTCGCCAGACAAAGGCACCTGCCACCGCGAGGATTAGAACAATAGCCCCCCCAAATATGAGAATGTCTTTCAGATAACCCTTTGAGGCTTTCTTACCGCGCTGGCCTTGTAAGTCTACCGTTGCGCGATCATCATCAATAGAAGGGATAGCACCGATTTCATCTTTCTGATTATCATTCATCAGATTTAATCTCCCTAGTCATGCCATTGGTAGTACCACTACGATTAGACGGCATTGCCTTAATCGTATCTGACCGAACCGCTACAACTTTCTTACCGAGACGAATTACAAACTCAGGGTTAGTTTCCTGTACAACAATAATATTATTATTCTCGCTATCAGGATTCCCATTCACTAGCATTTCTTCACCATCGCCAGCAACACGGTAAATCATTGGAAGATCGCTTGAAGGATTAAATTTAAAGCATGTAAAGCGCCCATCATCCCATACTTCATACGGTGCAAAAGACTCTTTACCCTGCAACTGATAATTCCAGTTCGCATTGTAAGCGCCATTAGATTGACAAGGCGGCCTTTTAAATACTGTCGCGTTTGCTGCACTGTATTTTTTAGGATATTTAAATCTAACCATCCATGAAGGATTACCCTTTACAGACTGTAAAAAGAAAACATAAGTTCGCTTATTTGATACTAACGTAACATTCGTATCAGGTTGTTCAGCGATTGGTCTGATAAAAATATTATTCCCTCGTACAGAAACATCCCAAGCATCAGGATCACCAAACCCCATCCCTGCCTGATCATCAGTTATAAATTCACCATCCTGTAACTTAATGAGTGTTGATGTTCCGGCTTTAACCCTAACGAGAACAGCATCATCAGGATTATAAGTAGCTTCCTGAATGCGAGCGTCATAGCTCGTCGGCTGCGGCACATTCAAGGCGTTCGCAACGCCTGGTAAAGTTGCCGCTATGCACCCAGCTAAAAGAATCTTTTTCATTAACCCCCCCCTCGCCTTTCTTTATTTTTGTGATTCTTGATCGACACGATAACTAGTCACATTAAAACCAAGTGGATTATTAATATAATCATCATCGGTTCTTAATTTATGCTCATAGTCAAAAGTAATCGTGGCTTGCCAGTGCGTAATCGGATAGCCAGGAATCGGCTTACCAGCCCCATCAGTAACCGCTTTATAAAATCGCACGGTTCCAACACCTTTGTTGCTGTCTACAATCGGCTTAGAAGTAATACCAACTTTCATTACTTTATCTTTAGCCAACAAAACAAGCGGTGAGTTAGGGCTTTCAACTATGAAGCGCCTCATTGACTCATAAACGCTAGGTGTAGAACGTAGTTTAACCTGGTCAAGACTGTTTTGAATTGAGTTCCAGTCATAAGACTCACGCTCTACAACAAAGTTAGCGAGGTTTGAAGCATCAATCAGGCTTTGATAAGTAAGTTTGATTTTATCGTCACCTACTGCTGAAACGATATTTACCTGACCTGTAACCTGATCTACTTCTGCGATATATGGTTTCACCTCTTTCAAAGGTGTCAGAAAAGCAAGAGCAACAGCCATTGCACCCGCCGCAACGACACCGATTCCACCAAAACCAAAACCAATCCACATCATACGTCGCTGTTCTGAAACTCTATCGCGCTGAAACCCTGCAATAGCGCTTAAATGTACGCTTTTATCAGCGTCAAGTTGCTTTCTTTCTGGAGCGGTTAGTTCGGCCATTTTTTTATTTTTATCGTAAATTTCGGCGCGTTCTTGTTCGTTGAGCTTTTTTGGATTGCGTTTAAACATTTTATTTCCCCCTCTCTTGCTCAGCTTTTATTTTTTTTAACTGCGCTTGTGCGGCTGGAACGTGGGTATTCATTTGCACCCACTTACCCTTTGGTTTTGTTGGTTGAGGTGGATTAACTGAACACGCTGATAGAGTCATAAAACCCACAACTATCAAAACTAGCTTCAATGGCATAATACCCCCTTAGTAACAAGCCCTTTCGGGCTTGTTATATTTAGTATAATTATTTATCAACGCTAAATTCTTCTTTAAACTCAGCGCGGCGTGATGCTTGAGCAATTTTAAAGTTTGCATCAAAGTTAGCTTTTGCTAAGTCAAGCTTAGTTTTCTCATTGAGAAGATTATTTGACTCAGTGTTAATTGCGTTTTGATAATCCGCTTTTTCTTGCGGCGTAGCGGCTTGCTCAAGCTTTTTGGAAAGATTGGAAATATGATCACTGCGTTTAACAGCCGTATTATAAGCAGTTTGCATATTATTTAATTCAGTCAACATACTATCATATGCTTTCTGAACTTCGGAATCAGAAGAAGTGAGTTTGTACTTCTCCCTCAACTCACCAATATTATCCGCAGCATCTAATAAAGAATCAGCCGTTCTTTTATTTGGAAGATAGCTACTTAATGTTGGGTCGTCCAGTAAGTCGTTTACATCAAAGTTAGTTACCCCTTCATATAGGCGCTTACCTTCCGCTATCGTCTGGTCATGCAAGCTTTTAGCTTGCTTATACTGCTCGACAAGCTGATCATACTGCTGTTTCGCTGCCTGTAACTGTTGAAGCATATTAGTTGCACTTGCCGCATCAAATACAGGAATACCCGTAGCAAATGTTGGCGGTGAAACCAGTATGCTATTCACTGTTAAGGCACTTAACAGCATAAAGGATTTTTTATTCAGCATCCTCATACTCAGTATCCTCATATTCAATACCTTCTTCTTCATCATCATGCTCAGCCTTACGTAACTTATGGTTACGTGCATTTTCTTGAATAAAGATTGGTATCCAGTCATTAGGATCGCTGGAACCAATCCGCTTGATGATTTCCTCAGCAGCTTGTACGCCATATTTATCGCCAGATAAAACAGGCAGGAATTCATCAAATCCATGTAAATCCATAGTACCAAAAACGCTCGTATTGGATTTCTTAATTAGGAAGGTACGGCTTGTCTTCGCAAGAGATTTAAGCTTTCTGAATTCCTTTCGTGTTATCCCGATTTCCTTATAATGCTGCCATTTCGCATTAGGGTTAGGTAACAGTACGCGAATTGTCGTTTGCTCATTGATCTCATTGAATATAGCGCAGTTGATAGCATCTACTGGCTGTTGAGAGATAAGCCAGCACATTTCATAATCCATACGCCCCGCTTTGAGCGATTGTTTTAACTGCTCTTGAGTAAGCGGGAAGTTGGCTGGCATCCAGAATTCTTCACAAGAAAATATTGTCCAGCGGCCTTTCTTGCGCGGGTTTATCTTCATTAAATCTTTATAAAAGAATAAAACCGCTAAAAGAATTTCAGCCGCAGGGTGAGGTTTACCATTAGGCTGTTTTTTCAGGATTACTGTACTGTCGAACGCCACCCTATCAAACAGCAATGGATCAAACTTATTTTCAGGACTATCAACCGCCCAGGCATAACGTCCCATCCTTCCGCCGTTCGCGTAGGCGGAAAACTCCATAAGGCGATTACGTAAAGGCGATGCAGCAATCATTTCAAGCACGTTACTAAAGCGCCGTCCTTCTCGTGGCAACTCCATTACCGCATCTACAGCCCTGACGATTTTAGCGCTGTCACCATCATCAAGCCCTCCCTCACTATTTGCGCCTATACGTTCTACCCAGGAGTAGCAGAACTGGCGTATACGCTCCTTAATTTGTTCGGCAAAGGCTTGATCAACTATACCGTTATCATCCGTTGCCATTTTTATTTCATCTAACTGGAAAGGGTTCAGGCCAGTAAACTCACCTTCCCTCAGAACGAAGTATTGCGCACCCAACATCATCATGGGTAATCGCATCGACTGCTTAAAGTCAATGCCGAATAACATCGGATTAAAGCGCTCAACGAAGGATGTTAAAGACGCCTGCAATGTTGTTTTACCTGTACCTGTTTGACCTAAAAAGATACCGTGCCCTGATTCTGGCTCACCTACTACATCTTTAGCAGGATCACTATCAGTCGTTGAAAGGTAATGAATCCCGCCCTGTAACGTTTCTACAGGCATCATTGCCGTTCCATCCCCCATAGGGTTGCCAGTACGCTTACCTACCGAGAAATTATGTAGAGAGAACTGGTCAGCCAGGGTAGAAGTAGAACGAACGGTATTGAGCGGTCTTTTCTTAGCATCAGGAAGTGAACTTATAAAAACATCCTCTTGTTCATCCGTGGCACGAAGCAGCACATATCCCGCAGCGCTAAAGCCGGATTCAACAAGAATTGCATTATCATAAGCCTCTTTAGCGGTTTTACCATAAACCGAAACAACACCATGATAATCACCAAGAAACACTTCACCGTTTTGAACAAGGTTTTTAATTGAGTTGAGCGCTGTACCTTCTTCATCAATTGCGGCATTTGTGGAATTGATTTTATTCGCTTGCCCGTCAATGATCGATATAGCTGTTAACTGACGAGTATAAATATAAGATTGGGCAAATGTTAATTCGCAAGGAATTGATAGAATAAAATCAAGCGCACCAGGCTTAATCTTTGCAGGGAATGAACGAAGGGTATAAGAAACACAATATTTATCTTGAGCATCATTTGCATTACGGATAAGGCTTATATCGTAACCAAAAATGCGCTCACTATTCCCAACTACTTTGTAGATAGGATCTTCTACAAGCGGCACTTTAAAATCATGATGATTAATGAGCCATGAAAGGAAATTCGCAGACTCATTCATATACCCATCGTTTTGCAGTACCGATAACCCAAATGGGCCACAAATTTTTTCCGACATTTTAATGACGGAATCAAGTTTTTTTATCCCATCTTCAATTGAAGACTGACCGTAATTATAAATCAGCGTGATGTAGTATACAGATTCATAGTACCTGCCACCTGTATTAAACCGCTCCATGTATTTATCAACAAACTTCTGAATAAAAACATTGTTCGATTTATAAACATCATTAACAAGGATTTCACGCTTGTCTATGTAAGTCCATAAACCAAGCTGACCAGCCATATCTTTACCAATACTGACCAGGTATGTTCTAAACAAATTATAGTTACTATAAAGTTCAGAATCATCAGCCAGCTCATATGGATAACCCGCTATTTTAACCGTAGCCATTAGCTTGTTATCCCCAATCATTGAGATTGAGTCAGTCACAGGATAACGATAGTGGGGAATTTTTCCTTCAAGAGCTTTCTTGTTAATGCTTCGCGCGTTTGATTTGTTCGTAGACATCATTCCCCCCATTTTCATCACCTAGTGACGGGGATAACTTATAAAGTCCACCGCCATTAAGAATCCTACGGAACTTCCCAGCTACTTTAAGCTGAAAAACTCTTAAAGCATCGAGGCTATTGATACAAATAAACTTAATGATGAAGAAAGCTAAAATCGTTGGAAGCGCAAACAACACGCCCAAAAGACTGTTTGTTGCAATAAAACCTATTACAGCAAGCAGCATTGATGAACCAAGTAAAGAAACACCCCATACAAGAGGAACGCCCCCCATATTAGGAATCATATTCAATACATTAAGCGTTAGATGTTGGGTATTAATCGTTTCTTCTTCTTCAAGTTCAACATCATCATCTTCGGCCATAATAACCCCCTAGTTATTTGATTAGGCCGCTTGCGCGGCCTTCGTCAGCATGTTTTTTTATTAGTTGCCGCCGAGATCCCAGAACCAAACAGCAAGCGCTGGCAGACCCGCAACGACAGCACAAGTAACCATTGCCATAAACAAATCGTTCCAGCCAATTTTATTGATTTTAAGCATAAAACCTTTAATCAAAAGATATACCGCCGCACCTGCACCAAGCAGAGAGTAAATTGCGGTCTGCGCGGTTGAGATCCCACCTTCCGCACCACTAATACCACCCGCAGCAAACGCGCTCATAGGCGTAGATGCCATGACACTAGCGAAGAAAGAAAAAGCCAGAACCTTTACCTTTAACAGAAAGTTTTTAGTTTTTTGCATTTTAAATACCCCTTTTATTTAGCGAAATCATTGAAAACATCCCAAGCAGCCCGCGCTGGTTTGTTCCCTTCTACATTAACTGCACTTTCAACCATTTCAGGCTGATCCCCTTCGGGTTGCTGGTAAACAATGCCGCGCCGTAGATTATTGTTAACTGGCGTTAGGCTATCCCCTGCCCCCACTGGTTTCATAGCCGGAACAGAATAGATTTTATTCACAGCGTTATTAGCCAGATCAATATAGCTTTTCCCGTTCTTCTCCTTTTTGAACCCCCTCGTAAAATTATTTGAATAGTAGCACGATGCCGCAGCCCTCAATGCTTGCTGTTCATCAGGATATTCCCCGCTATCAATCGCACGGTAATAACATTCCTCAAATATCTTTGAGGCCACCGTAACGTTCTTGCAAAAGTCAAAGGCCGTTTCATTAGTCAACCCATAACTTTTAAAGTTACCTACATAAATCTGTCCAAGACCGACAGAGTATTTATCACCTACTTTAGCAAGCTCATTAACAAAATGGACTGCTTCATTTTTGGATTTAAAGTAGTGCGAAGTGTTTTTAGTGACATTAGCCACAACGTAAGGATTGCCGTCTGACTCCACTGAAATAATTGTTTGTAGTGTAGTCGGATCAACATTCCCACCGCATTGCATTAGCAGACTTGCCAATACAGGAGCAGCAAGAACCATAATACCCCCTTTTCCACTTTTATATTAAATATAAAGCGTGTATTTCGCAAAAAACTACTATATCCATATTGTTAAAGAGCCTGTTAAGTAACTTCACTTAACTTTGAGAGCTAGTTTTTTCTTTACCAGCGCTATCACTGGTAAGCTCTCAATGAACTGATCTAAGACCAGAATCAAAAGTTTCTTTTTATTTATCCCCGCCTTGCGGCTTAAGGTTGTTATCTTAAAGTTGAGGTAAGCATCTAACTGAATTGATACACCAACCGAACAATACCCCTCATAAACTACTTGAGGTTTCCAGTCTTTGTGAGGATCAAACGTGGAAAAAAATTCATCATTACCGATGGATATATTAAATATCGCTTCGATTATGTTCTTCTTTCCAACATTCACCCCTTCACTTAAAGCGCTTAGGATTCGGTTCAACTTACCATCCAGATCGAGGCGTACTGCTACAGACTTGTAAGACTTCCCCCCTTTAGTGTCATCATAAAAATGCAACATTAACACCCCTTAGAGATTGGGATTCCCCAATCACAAGAAGGATTATAGCGCTTCAAACGTATGCAGGAAATAGTTATTTTAACTATTCCTATAACTAATACTTCTATTAACACCTTCGTAACAAGCTAATATGATATAAAAAGCAAAATCCATATGCTAATCAATCCTTTACACGGTATTAATTAAGTTAAGCATTACTACACTTTTAGTTCAGCCATGCTTAGCCTGGTCAAGCTTTAATCGAATCATGAAGAATACCCTTAGATCTGACAAAAAATCAACCGCATATGTACTTTTCAAATCCTCTATCTGCCTACGTACCAGTTCAGCGGTTTTTTCTTTTTCCCTGTTAACAATTTCTTCTATTGTAAAGCCCATACATACCAAGATCATGCACTGGTAAAGTTCATCGCTTATCTCAGGGAAAAGAGATTTATAACGTTCAGGGTTCGAATTGAGCGTAATTCGAAGTTCAAATACCTGTTTAACTTCTTCATAGTTGTCTAACTGGAACTTAACACGTATGTTTTCAATGTGAGAGTTTATCGTTTTTTTTGATATTGACATTAACTCCCCCATTCTAGGAGGTTTTAACCCTGATGAATGCAACATAAGCGTTACCAGTTCAGTGCTGGTTAGCTCAGGAAAAATATTGCTGATTTTATGGATATGCAGCAATAAATTTTTCTTAGAAAGCGGGTTAATCGTATACAATCACTTTTCCTCTT
Source organism: Siccibacter turicensis LMG 23730 (assembly GCF_000463155.2). Classification (GTDB taxonomy): domain Bacteria; phylum Pseudomonadota; class Gammaproteobacteria; order Enterobacterales; family Enterobacteriaceae; genus Siccibacter; species Siccibacter turicensis. The sequence goes on from NZ_AWFZ01000031.1 coordinate 10,711, forward strand.
TTTTTTCGGCTCGTTTTGATTTGCGTTCTGAAATAAGCCGTTCTATATAACTAACCGCCTCAGTATTGCCGATGATCCCATAATAAAGAATTTCTTTACGCAGATAAGCAACTGGCAACGCTTCGTTTTTATCGTATTCTTTTAGCTTTCTTTCATACTCACGTACCAATTCAATGCACGCTTTAGCCCATTCTCCCTCACCGTGGCTGCCCTTTTTAACTCTCGGCCTACGCGGTAGCTTAGGTGGCTCTGGCTTAACCCTGATATAAGCTTTATCACCTTCCACGATGTAGTTGAAAATCAGGTGCGTAACCTTTCTCCCTGTAGTAACAGTTTCATAGCGAACTGTCAGGTCAGTCGTTCGGTTGATAGCGTCAACAGCAGGATTGAGAACTCTAACCCTGAAATTTTTAAAGTCTGCATATTTCCCCGTAAGACCAGAACGATCCTTCATCCAATCAATGCTAATTTTTTCAGTGCTGATAACGCCCGTTTTTGGATTTTTATATTTATCAAGTTTTCTATATCGGCTTAGCCAGGAGTAAAGTCTAAATGCAAATGGAGTATCAAGTTTTGCCATTGCGAAAACATTCATTTGCGTAAATTCATTTTTAAGATCGTACAAAAAAGGTGCAATCTTTGGAGAGAAAGAAAGCGTTATATCCGCGCCTTTATTCGCTCCATAAGTAATAGCGGAAAACCAATATCTAGCAACTGCATCGACTCTTTTTTTACGCTCGTTCCATTCATAAGTATAAATAGGTTTTGAGCCTAATGTTAATGATACAGATTGTAGTTGATGCGCACTATTTGCTAGTTCTAGATCATACATAGCGCTGTATTCAGGCGCAGTTAACACAATTTCCGCGCCCTCCGGCTGCGGGTTCTTACTATCGATTTTGGACAAGGCCAGCCAGAGCAACCTGATTTCAGCCAGGTTAATATCGTAACTACCTTCAATAAGCTGATTGCCTTGTGTTATCACTTTATTGTCGGCTACTGTAGCGCCACCGCTGACAAGCCCAGCATGAATATCTTGTTTTTGTTTCACGCTTCCCCCCTCCCTACTGGCCTCAAGATTTTGAGAGTAAAACACAATCAGGTACAAATTACAATTACTGTACCTGATTATGTTTGCCAGATCTCAACCGCCATTTTGCAAAGCTAAGATACAACCATCAAAATTACTGAACGTGCGTTATCGCAGGGCTGGAATGCTAAGTGACTGCTTTTAAAGAAAACGCACTGAACGCCGGTGAGCTGGCCAGCTGCGACCGTCTGAGCCTCTCGCGCCTGATTCCGTCAAATATTCTGGACTATTTTTTAGCCTCCAGAAAAGTTATCAACAGGATATAAAACAAAGCGTTACGACTGCACTTATCCACAGAAAATCTGTACCTCATCTTTGGTAAAGATGTACCGCGATAACGTAAAATCTGTACCGCATTTTTGGTAAAACTGTACCTGATTAGATTCTTTCAGATTGGTAAAGATGTACCGCGATATTGGTAAAAATGTACCGCGCAGTTGGTTAAAACGTACCGCGTAGTTGGTAAAGATGTACCTGATTAATCGCGTAACCTATTGACCAATAGAGCTTTTAATAGCGTAAAAGGAAAGGAAGAAGAAAGATCCTACATAGATCGAGTGTTTGATCTTGAAAAAAGAAATATTTGAAATATGGAAATAATACAACGATCGCTAATCGCGTTCGTTGATGTTCACATAATCTGTTTTCTTTTTAATCACATCCAACGATACATTCAACGTAACCTTACTGATTGCTTTTCGTGCCATATGGCACTATGATTTAAAACCAGTTCTGCCAGCACATGATCGTAAAGCTACGGTGGCTATGAAAGCTCATAGATAAGCCGCTACGCTGTTTTTAATAGTCGGTCATGGCATTGGGTTAACGGAGTTAAGATAACGCGATACAGAGCGTTACAGGAGGCCGTTTAGGGAGTCAGGGAAGGTATAAAAAAAAGCCGCCTGGCAATTTCCCCAGGCGGCTAGATAAATGCCAAATACGAAGGGGGTATTATGGCGATCAAAAGTATAGATCGATTCCCGGTCAGAGTGGAATCAAAATTATACGTTTTTTCAGAAACTTAACTTAGTTGCAGGAGTCTTTTAACACACATGATTGAAAAGTCGAAGCTTTTACAAACCTATCCTACGGCGGCTGAGGTGAAGGCTGCTCGTGAGAGTACCGGCCTTTCAACGGATGAAATCGCTAATCTCTTTGGCCTTTCAGACGGTAGCGCATGGAGGAAAAAAGAAATCCAAAAACAGGGAAGTAAAAATACAAGGCTACTTAAGCCTATGGAATTTGAAATGCTTCTGCTTATCGCAGGAACGCATCCAAATCTAAAAATTACAGATAAATAAATGTTGTGAAGGGGGTAGTATGGAATTAAAAAATTATATTAGATATATTTTTCCTTTAGGATTGCTGATACCCAGCGTTGCCAATGCAGCCGCTGATTTTGAATTGCCTGTTAATATGCTCACTGATATGTATAAGGAGTTAACGCAATTTATATCAAGTAATCTAAGCTCATATATCGGTGATATTAATGAAATATTCCTTCCACTAATGGGGGCTGTTTTTGGCCTTTATTTTGTCTGGAAATGGGGATTAGTTCATTATAAGGGTGATCCTAATGCGATTCAGGATATGCTTATCAACGGTTTAAAGTTAATCGTTATCATGTCTGGCCTTGTCGGTAGTGCATGGTATATAGGTAAGGTTGTTCCGTTCGTTATGGATGCAGGTGATGAAATAGCATCCAGGCTGATCGGCTCAACGGGTACTTTCTCAGCGCTTGAAACTGTCATTCAACAAATTAACGCGAACGGTAAGCGTATTCTTGAAGCAACAAATGAATTAAGTCTATGGGATTCTGATATTTCAACAATCCTCGCTGCGACTATGGCATTAATTCTCTTTTACGCAGGGGGTACAGCATTTGTTATCTATGCCGCCGCAACAATGCTTATTGCTAAATTCATGGTAGGTCTACTTCTTATTGTCGGGCCACTTTATTTAATGATGGCTATGTATGAACAAACTGTTACTTTCACGAAACAATGGATAGGCCAAGCGTTTAACTATATCCTGCTCAATGTTTTTGTAACGCTGACTATTCATATTCTTATTGAATTTATGAGTAACCAGTTCCCTGTAGGTGCTGAAATAGGTTTAGGCGGCGCTCTTTATGCCTTAATCGCATTTTTAATGGGCGTTTTTATCATTGGTCAGATACCGTCGTTCGTGAGTACCATCACTGGCGGTAATGGTATCAGTGGGATTACTGGCGCTACTAACGCCGCAGGGGGCATGATGTTTAATACAGCGTCAGGTGTTGGGGGTATGGCTGGAAGGTCTTTAGGTAAAGGCGTTGGCAAACTCGCACAGGCAGGAATGGGTAAATTGCGTGGCGGTGTGAAAGCTGGCTGATTAAGGCAGCCAACCAGAATAAAACTGGTTGGCTGTATTAAATGACAAAATGATATAAAATTAAGTTAAGTGCCTTTGCGGGAAAAATATAAGGGGGGGGTATGGCTGATTCAACATATGATGCAGATAAAGAAGCCTACACTTATAATCATTTTGATATAAAGATTCAGTTAGCAAAAGTTGTTAGAGTTGTTCAGGATGTTAGAGATACAGGAGCGGCATTATTTGACCGCGCCTTAGACTGGTATTCAGAAGAAGATCAAGTAAAGGTATTAGATACTGTCACGTCAAATACCAAAGCTCTAACAAAGGTTGATGGTTTATGTAATTACCTTTGCCAACATTTAGAAAATGAATCACTGTATGCTCATGATCCAAAAATGGACAGATTCAACAGCATGAGTACCAATGAGATTATCGACTATTATAAAAAAGTTACGAATGATTTAGAGAAACAAGTGAAAACTCTTGAGGGTATGACGATAATCACCCATCCATCACTTGAAAAAGAAAAGCCTTTAATGGCGTTCGTAATGGATGATGTAAAGCTTTACTCGTCTGCAATTTATAATTCTCTTGATGATATAGAACGGGCGCGTGACTTAAACCATGTTCGAACAGCCATAGCGAGAGGTGAGGAAGTACAGCCACGGCATATAGGGGCTGTTATCCCGCGAAAGTAGCTAGATCAGGGCGATAGTGGCGGCGCTCTGATTGACAGTAAGCCACATAACATATAGCGTCACTGGCGGGACGATAAGAAAATTTTAGGGGGTATTATGAATAAGGTTACTTTAGTTACTCTACTGGTATCAGCGTTTATGCTTTCTGGTTGTGATGATAAACAAGAAAAAATTGATTTCTATATGAAAGCTGAAAATGCAGGTGCTTATCATAAAGGCTTAGCGCTTTGTAAAACGGGTTCCAGCGAAGCAAAAGATTGTGACGCAATCTATGAGGTTCAGGGTATGAAGGAAAAAGATAAGGCTGCTGATAAAAAAGAGAACTTCAAAAAAGAATTCAGCTTTGATCATTGATCCTAAATTATTTATAAGCCCGTCAGACATGGCGGGTTTTTTTTAAAGTCAAAACAGGCTTAGCAGTGAAGGAGTTGCTTTTAGATTTTTCTCCCCCTCCCCTCCCCCATCGCATTTAATATATCAGCATATAAAAACAAACTTTATATTTACTATAATTATCTTGTCATTAGTGCCGTTTGGCACTATACTATATTTAGTTAGTTAACTGGAGCGAGGATAAACTAATGAATCACTTAGAGCAGTATTTGAATCGTATTTTTTCTTACAGCAATAAGCCATTAACGCCAGCGCAATTAAAAGAAACAGTAGAGGTAGCAGCAAGGAAAGATAATCTAACAGCAGAGGATGTGCAAAGAAGTATTAAAAACAACATTAAGTAAATTATATCCCTGCTTGGCAGGGATTTTTTATATTTAATATAAAATACCATTGCTAAAAGTGCCATATGGCACTATAATTATTTTGTTCTCAGGTAAACATGAATAGCAAAGGTGATTTTATGAATATCGTTACTAAAACAACTCAGAATTACGCTAAAGCTCGCCAGTTATTTTTAGACTCTGATTTTTGCGATGAAAATAAACAACCATTTATTTGGGTATGCGTTGATGATGACAGTAGCGAACCAATGTTTAGCCTGTTTGCTAATGACGATGGATCTTTTTCTTATAGAGGCAACATCTGGCTCAGTGATGCAACCCGTGAGGAAATCCCCGCCTTTATCCGTGATGAAAAACATCTTCGCTCAGTTCTGGCGTTCGTGGCTCAGGACATGAAACCGCAGGTAGCTGAATGTTTCAGCTAACCCGCCCCCTGACCTGCTTCGGCAGGTTTTTTTATATTTAATATAAATAGTAGTTGCAAAAGTGCCATATGGCACTATAATAGTATGTATAGAAAGCAGTTAGACAATCACACGGTTACTTAATGAAGGGGTTGAAAATGGCTACTACCAATATTGATAGCTTGAGCAAATTACGCAGCGTTGCCGAAAAAGGCGTTATCAAGCGAGCAGATAGTTACAAAGTGCTTTATTCCGAACTTAACATTAAGCCTGGTCATAACGTGCGCGGCATTTATCTTTCACAGGATGAATACTGGAACAGCGAGGAAGTTAAGGATTACATCAAGGGGCTTGCTTACAGCTATGCGCACAACATCAAAGTACCAGCTCTCTCAGTAATCGTGGAGGACGGAAAAATTTGGGTAAATAACGGTGAACACCGTTACCGTGCTATCGCCCTGGCTAAAGAGCTTTTTGGTGTGGATATTGAGTATGTTGATGTTGTTGAAGATGATGATCAGCTTACCTCTAACTCCGCGCGTAACCATACCCCGATTGAAATGGCCGTGCTGTACGAACGCTATAACACCGATAAAGGGCTGTCCGTTCAGGAGATCGCGGAACGTGCTGGTAAATCTGTACCACATGTTTATAAGTACCTCACAGCAGTAAGAAAATGGCCTTCGGATCTGCTTGCTAAAGTACAAAGTGGTGAGTTGTCTTTCACGGCAGCACAAACCCTTTATGAAGAAACGCGCCGCAAGAAACCCGATGCGCCAGAAAATGTATCAGGTACAGATTTACCAAATGATGATAATGGTGAATCAGGTACAGTTTTACCAAAGGAAAACGACCAAAATTCACCCGATAACAACGTTCAGGACGTTACGAATGCTGCTCCAGCGGCTAGCAGTGGTGGTGAATCAGGTACAGATTTACCAAAAGGCGGCACTGATAAAGGGGCTACCAAGTCAAAGAAAAGCATCACAAAATCAATCTCTGACAGCCTTGTAAATCTCATTTTTGGGTTCGAGGCCGTTGAAACTGATAGTGGTTATCAGCTTAACCTCACCAAAGATCAGTACGAGGCAATCATTGCCCTGCAAAAAGAGATAGAAGCGGAAATTAAAGGTAAGTAAGGATAAAGGGGGCTTAAGCCCCCTCTTTCGTCTGGAGGCGGGTATGAATAACAATGATTATCTTAAAAGGTTCAGGGGCATGATTGACGTTCAGAACAGGAAGAACACAATCACCGGCGCTCTCGTTCTTGTTGGTATCATGGCGGTGTTGATGCCTGGCGCTATCTTTTGGTTTGTAAAAAGTGACTATGTAACTTATCCGTTGCTTTCTTACTTAGGGCTTTTTGCCGTTGGCGCAGCAGCCGTAAAGAGATACAGCAAATCACGGTTAAGCCGGATGCACCTGGATAGCCGCGATCTCAGCCTTATTATTGATGCCGATCACCCGATTGCTCAAGATGTAATCATGCGCACCAGAGAAACGGGCAATTTTACCTACGCAGACCTAAATCAAATACTGGTAGGATACGAACGCCTTTCTGCGGCCTCAGAGTATGCCATAACGGGCGTAAACAAAAAGCTAAGGGTTGACACTGCTAATAATGGTAAATGGCTTAGAATCGCTGCTAGGCCGCTAAAACACATATCATTAAATATACTGGTATTCGCTATCATACTGGCTCAGTTGGGTGTTGCGGCTGGCATTTTGCCGACACTGCATGAAGTTTTTACAGGCCAACCATTACCAAAGCTTTCTTTAAATTTGAGTGTCAGAGAAATAGTGACGCAGATAGCTATACCCAGGGGGATCACTATCGGCGCTTTGTACTTTGTGCGGCTATTAATAACTAAGCGTTACTAAAATTGCATTGTACAATACAATTTATGGTATTAGAGATATAAATTAAAACGGGAAACATAAAATGAAGTATGCAACGGTTTTATTATTAACAATATTAACGGCGATAGCATTGAAACTCATAAATCATGTCTTAAGTAAAAGGCAGTGCAGGAAAATATACAAAAAGGCAGTAAAAGAAGGTGTAGGTGAAGAATTCCTTAGCATAGTTAGAAACTATGATAATAGAGCTAATGGTATTCGTTCTACAGAAATGGATGTGATATATCGCATTGCCCTAAGTGATGCTTTATGTTCAAAGATGAAACAGGCAAGTAATGAATATAAAAAAGCCCCGTAAGGGGCATTATATCTAGTATAACTCACTTCTTCCCAAACCACTCTCGCTGTATTAACCCTGCAACGCCCTTTCTGTAAGTGTTAATAAAATCCTGTTTTGCGGTTTCATCTTCCATGATTGATTTCCAGCGCAAAGAAGATTCAGCAACGAATCCCATTACAGAAAATATTTCATCCAATCTGATTTTGATGATTTCACTAGATGATTTAAATTTACCATTTTTTTTGTAATAGTCGGCTTCAATAAGAATATCCATTTCTTGTGCAGTTAACTCGTTCTTAGCGCCGATCTCAGTAGCTGCTTGCAGCGTTTTAGCGGCACGTTGCGGAGTATTCCCGAAATCAGCCAGGTCTAAATTATCAGTCAGTTTGCTCATGAAGCACCTCTTAAGCCTGTAAAGGAACCAGTTTACCTAACAAGGAATCCATAGTAAAAGGCTGCCAGTACGACCGCTACAGCGAACGCAGAGGCGATAAAGCTTACACCAAAAACTTTGGTGTAACTGATACTTTCACTTTTACTGGCGCTTCCATCAACCTTGATTGATTTTAAGCGGTTTTCAGTCGATTGAGCATAATCACGGACATTTTCCTGAAAACCTTTAAGTTCGCTTTTGAGATGTTGCTCAACCTGATTATCTACCTTATCGACCAGGTTAAGAAAATTTTCCGCACGTTCATTAAGCTGATCACTTACACGAACAGGAAACGAGTTTAAAGCCGTTTCAAGAGTGTTAAAACGATTGTTAATACGTTCTGATAACTGAGTGTCATAGATGTTTAGTAAAACATCCTGACCGAGTAATATAGCGATAAGGGGATCATCATCAGTAATTTTTATCCCTTTTTCAATGTACATATGCTTGAGCTTAGTTATCAACTCCTGATCTTTTTCAGTGCGATTTGCTTGTTTGAGAAGTCCATCAGGAATCTCAACACTTGTTAACCTTTTTCCATCTTCACTCATAACGCCCCCTATAAATAAAGCCTGATAAAATCAGGCTTATTTAAAAATTTAAGCAGTATAGATTTCATCTAACTGATCATAAACGGCCTTATATACTTTGTTGAGGCGCGTTTTTTGCATAATATTAAATTCGCTGCTTTGTTTTGCTTCTTCAAGTGTCAAGTTTTTAGATGTAAGCGCTTTAATATCTGCGGTAAAAGCATCGCTCTTGCGATCTTCAATGACAACAATACCACCGAGACTATCAGTGAAGTTTTCAAAGAACGGCGTTTCGATTAATGGTGTGCTAACACCTTTAACATCAACAATCGGAGTGCCTTTTAACTCATTAATCCATGCGACAACTTTAACGTTTGTACCCTTAACCATTTCACAAAGGGATTTAAAACCATTGAGCGTATCAGGCAGTTCTTGACCAGCCATAATAATTGTATGAAGGAATACAGGACGACCAAGCGACGAGAAGAAATCAACCAGATCGTTATCATAAAAATATTGCATCAAAGGAACGTAGGTAGAGGCTCCCGTATCGAGGACGAAAGTTATTTCCTCATTTGCTACGAAGCTCTCAATTACCTGGTCAAAATTAGATTGGAGAATAGTATTATTTTCCATGATTTTGATGAACTCAGGATTGAGCGCTTTAATACGGAAAGTCGAGGCATTAACCGGATCTGAATCGCTTGTACTTGTAGCGATGCGCTTATAGTGAAGGAAATACTGACTCAGCGTTTGAGCAACGTAAGATTTACCAACACCACCCTTACCCGTCATAACTACGTTAATGCTGTTTGTGATAAATGCTGCTACTGGATGCAGTTGAGCATCATTTTCTTTTGCAACTTCTTTAGCCATTGTTATTCCCCTTCAATAATTCATCTAAACTAGGATTTGGATTCTGCTCAAACTTCGGAGCATCACTATTCATCTTTTTGAAAATTTTTGCGCCTTTAGGTAGCTCTGCCCCACCTGAATTTTGCGGAGTAGTAACTACTGCACGCGGATTCTGATATTCACCCCCATCACTGCTAAGCGGGTTTTTTCTTTTCTTCGCCCTGGCTCTGGATAGCAGAGTAACGAAAGATTGGTATGTAACTACCAGATTATAGGGTTCAGATGTCAGACTTTTATAAATCAATTCACGCGAACATCCTTTATGTATCAGCTCATCAATTTCATCTATCAACTGACTTATGATAACGCTGTTACTTCTAGCAAAGGGCGTATCGCTGAATGATTTAAATGTCAATAAACCTTTACTTGTTGTCATGTTTTCACCCTTGAGCTAACCAGTACCTAATATACACAATCATAAACTATACGCAAGCCTTTTTTGTTTGCTTTCTGTTTGTCTTATGTTTGCACATTGTTTGCTATTAGTTCACCACCACTGCTTTTTTGTTTGCTGAATGTTTGCATAGTGTTTGCTTGATGTTTTTTAGGTGTCCGTCTATTGTTTACCTACATAGTTCAAAAGAAACATCGAGGCACGTTAGCGATGTATACACTAGGTTTCACCTAGTATATAATCGCCGTGCCAAAGGGGGAAATCCCCTTTGAATCCCCTGATGCCGCCTAGTTCTACGAACAAGGCTAACAGCGCCAGAACAGGAGCCTCTACGAGTCATGCAAGAGAACGAAACCAAAAGAAACAAAAGTACCGTAGTATTGAGCCTCAGAGTTCCTGAATCTGAAGCTGCTATGTATGATGCAATGTGTAAAGATGCGAACCTAAGCCGCTCTGAACTTCTTCGCGCCATTATCAAAACAAAAACAAATGGCGGCGGCGTTGTTATTAACGCCCCGCAAAAGAAAGTAAAAAATCCTGATTACAGTAAACTCATTTTTTATTATAACAAAGCCAGCAATAATATTAACCAGATAGCTAAAAAAATTAATTCCGCTTTTGCGGCTAAGATAATCAGTGAAGAAGCTATGTTATCGGGGATTAAAGTTTTACAAGGTATTGAAAAGTTATTAGAAATGGGGCTTGAAAATGGCAATCGTAAGGGTTAGGGGTGGTAATGCTGGAATAGCTGAATATCTGCGTGAAGGGCAGAAGCAAGGCCGTGCCTTTAATCGTGACGAACTGGATATGAGAGTATGTCTTGAGGGGAATTTGGCACTTACAGAGAATATTATCAACGCCATTCCTGATAAGAACCAGGACAGATATTTACATATCACTATTAGCTTTCGTGAAAATGAAGTAGCTGTAGAAACTCTTGAGCAGGTTGTGAAAGAGTATAAATCAATGTTCCTCGCGGCGTATAAAGATGATGAAGTAAACTTTTATGCCGAAGCCCATCTACCTAAAATCAAGAGTATTACCGACAGGGCTACAGGCGAGGAAAAAGAGCGTAAGCCTCACGTACATATTGTTATTCCTAAACAAAACCTTCTTACTGGCGGCGCGTTAGATCCGGTTGGGCTTTATAAACATCATGAACGGTATCATGATGCCATACAGGAAAAATTGAACCAGAAATTTAACCTTGAAAGCCCAAAAGATTTTGTACGTGTAACTGATGATAATCAGGCGCAGATTTTATCTAGGGTAAAAGCTGATACCTTTAAAGGATTCAGGACTGACGTTAAAAAAGAGGTTTTTGCAATAATTAATGATAAAGAAATCAAGAATTATGATGCCTTCATTAAGGAGTTGCAAAATAAATATAGCGAAGTGAGGATTCGCAATAAAGGAACGGCTAATGAGTATTTGGCTATCAAGACCAGTACAGAATTAAATTATATTAACTTAAAATCTCCGCTCTTTCAGCGGCAGTATATTGAGGAACGACGGTTAGAGAAACCTAAGCTTTCATTAAAACAGGTTGATACACTGGTTGATGAATGGCAAAACCGTGTCAGTAAAGAAATTAAGTATATCAATAAAGCATCAAAGAAAGTCCAACATGCTTACCGCGCCGCCAGTGCCGAAGAAAAGCGTGAAATTATATTAAATAGAGAAAGGGGGTTGTATGAGCATACTGAAAGTTCTGGACGACGAGCCAATAGAGAAAAAAGCAATAAAGAGCCAGGTAATCAAAACCGTGGACATAAGCATATTGCCAACACTACCTTTGGCTTGCCAGAAGTGTTACCACGCGAACTGGTTTCTGACCTCGACGGATATGAACACTCAGGACGAGAGCGGGAGTATAACAGCAGCCAAGCCAAACAAAGCCGTGTGCTTTTGCGAGAAGTTCAGATCAGTAGTGTGGCAGACGGGCGGCAGCAAGAATATGAACATAACGGATTGCGATGGAGCGCACGAGATCCCCGTAGAGTAGAAAGCGTAACAGGTTCAATTGCTACAGCGCATATTGAAAAGAAAACAGTTGCTACTGAAAGCGAACTGGCAGAGTTCAAAAACATTCGCCAGTTACTTTCTGGTCAGCACTTGCTTAATCGCCTGTCAAATACTCACGGTATTGATATAAATCAGTATACCGTTAAAAAAGCAAAAGATGGTTCGGACAGGATTAGCGCAGGTAAATTAAATCTGAATGTTTCAGATTTTCTTACTAAGGAAATGAAATTTACATGGAATGAGGCGAAATCTTATCTTCGTCAGTCGTATGACGAGCAACTTAATAATGAAATGGCTAAGGCCAAGATAAAACTTCCTAAAGAAGCATGGCAAGAGTTTAATCAGAATTATCGTCCTGAATATTTCGGAAAAATTAAAGAGTTAAGAAAGGAACTAAACTATAATTGTAAGGTTATGCGTTATGAAACCAAGCAATCATACTTTAAGGAACGTGCTGAAATATTCAGTAGAAAAATGAGTTATGCAGAAAGAAAAGCGGCTCTTTCAGTCGCTATCTTTAACAAATTGAAGCATGATAAGGAGGTTAGGCAGTATCAGTATGTACAAAGAAATCTACTTTCTCGTTTCGAAAAAGTAGAAACCGAGTTTTTAATCTCAAATTACATTCAGAATAGAGAAGGGGGTAATTATATGGGACGTTTATCAGACGTTATTGGCGGTGCTGCTGAAAAAAATGCTTTCAGCCCGTTTGAACCTGAATATGGTATCAATCTTAAACGCCATTATAACGAGATCAATCAAAATGAAGAATTTAATGAGCGGCAGAAAAAACGCCTCGCATTAAATGATTTAACACCATCTAAACAGGATAATGGTGATGTTAAATATAAAACTTCACTGTTAGGCACTGCGTTTATAGATAAGGGAGATAAAATTGAGTTTCCAACGCTGATTAGCGATAAAGATAAAATTGCGTTAGGTCTTGAACTTGCCGCAGAAAAGTATAAAGGGAAAATTCAGCTTACAGGTATGCCAGGCTTTAAGGAAAAGGCTATTGAAATAGCAGCCGAGCGCGGGCTTGAGGTTGAGTTCAGACCTAAAAAATATCAGGAGCGTTTTGAAGAACTCAAACAGCAGTTCGCCCAGGAACGAGCAGAACGTAGCGGCGCAACTCAGGAACAGGCCAACAGCAGCGGCGCAAGTTCGAGCAAGCCGCAGCAGGAACGAGAGGCGCAGTCAGAGCTTACGTTAACCGGCTTTAAGGCAAGGGATCTACCTTACAATGAGCTTTCAAGAGATAGCGTAAGAGAGCTTGCTGTTACGCTTTCAGAAAGAAATATCTCTTTTAAGGAGCTTGCGGAGAATGCCAAAACATCCCCCGATAAGAGTGTTGGTGAGCTTATCGAGCAGATCGCAACTAAACCTGAATTGTCGCGTTCGGCTACTGGTCTTGAGCTTCATGTAACAACCATGTATGACCAGGAAAGCAACAGGACTAAAATTCTTGTTAATGACCTTCCTATGGATATTTACATTCAAACGGCCTCAGAAATCGCCCAGACCGATCCTGACGTTATCAGAATGCCATTGCTTGCTAATGAGGAACTTAGCCAGTTCACACCGCAGCAGCTTGAACAAGGTTATGCGGAAGGAGAGGTTAGTATTCCGGCTGTAACCATTAACGAAAATGGGCGTAGCGTCAACAAGGATATTCGTGTTGAGTTTGAAGCGATGGAAAATGACTCAACCTCCTATCGCGTAATAGTCAATGGACAACCAATGAAAGAGATCCACAAACCGGAGCAGGGCGGCAACATCGAGCAGTATGAAAAAGAAATGGCGGTTGTATCCAGTATAAAAAAAGCACTGGAGGAAAAAGGCATATCTACCATGAGCTATTTCAGCGATGCTCACAACTCGCCAACTGCACAGGTTGACCGCGATATTCGTAAAGCTGAAATGGAACTTTCTAAGGAATTGATACGCCATGATCAGTACGTGAAATCAGGTAACTCAGAGACAGCCAGAGAGCATAAGGCCGAAGTGCTGGACTATCTTAAGGATAAAATCGCAACGGCTAAAGAAGCGCGTGAAAATGTGCTTGAGGCGTTCGCTAAGAACGGCAGCAGTAGTGAACAGGCAAAAGCTAAAGAAATGGTTATCGTGGCTTCCAAGCTGCCTAAAGACTTCCTTTTAGGCGGGGATGGTAAAGCGTATAACGATGCGTTTACGCCTAAACCTTTCCAGGCATCAACCCCGCAACGGGAAAAGCATACGCAAGACCAAGCCAAACCATCACAACAGCCCAAAATATCCTTTGATCGTTAACCATGATAACCCGCCCTTAGAGGCGGGTTTTTTGTGTCGCAGGGCAGGGAGGTAATTTATGATCAAAATAACTGAACGTGTGTTATCGCGGGGCGGGAATGCTAAGTGACTGCTTTTAAAGAAAAGGCACTGAACGCCGGCGAGCTGGCCAGCTGCGACCGCGTGAGCCTCACGCGCCTGATTCCGTCAATTATTTTGGCGTATTATCCGCTCCTCAGCCGCGCTGTTCGTTCCTCGCTTCGCTGCGGTACGCCTCAGCACGGCTTGCGGTGCGGTTCGATTTAAAAAAAAGAGGGAATATCTTTTTCTACATCATTTCTAACGTATATACAACATGCTACAAAATACAACAAAAAGGGCTTCATATAAAGCCCTTTATATTTATTATAATTAGTATTCCGATAACCAGCCCCCTCGCTTGTTAACGGTTCTAACCATTCTCGCTTTCTTTACGTTCTGACGACGGCGTTTTTTATCTTCTGATTTAATAGCTATTGCATCACGATCAAAAAATGATTTAGTTTTCATATTTCACACCTTTTGATTTTGTTGACGATTAGCGGCTTTTAAATCAAGACGCAGGGAAGCAAGGTAGAAGTTATAAGCAATTTCGTTTTTAGCACCTGCCTGTACTAAAGTATTAAATCGCTGACTGGTTTCCTGAATAATCTTACGTTGAGATTTAGCTTGCATGTGATCACCTCAAAAGTGCCGTATGGAACTAATGATTAGTATAGTGCCATATGGCACATTTGCAAGCTTTTTTGTTTGCTTTTTGTTTGCTTTGTGTTTGTGGTTCGTTTTTTAAGTGTTTGCAAATAGTTTGCCCTTAGCAATACCTTCATCCGTTAGGGGCAGGGCATACCGAGAGCTTATAAATAATTTCAATCGTATAGGAGCTGGAGATCTAAAATTTCAATTGGTAAGGGAGGGTTAAAAATAGGATAATTTCTATGTCGGAAACGGCAACCCTCCTTAAATTGAAAGGTCAGGAAAATGATCATCGAACTAATTAAAAACCTTCCTCAAATCATCCTCGCTATCGCCACTCTTATTACAGCCATAACTCCACTTGTGAAGGTGCTTAAAAGCAAAAAGAAATAAAGTAAAAGCCCCTTCGGGGGCTTTTATTGTTTTTTTTGTTCAAGATAGCTAAGTAATTTACCCAAGAAAATAGAACCGTTAACCGTATTTGCGAAAATTAATAATATCATGCCTATCCCTCTCCCAAAGTACCAAACTTCACTTACAGGAGTATTGTTGCACAAGCTAGGCAATATAAAAAGGAAAGTGCAAAATCCAAAAATGAATTTAGCAAAATCCCATCTTAAGTTATCAATTGTAATCTTATTTTTCATCTTTTACCCCTATGCAATAATTATCTTTAAAATAAATTAATACACTTTCAATCAATCTTGATCCATAACTCGCAATTAGAAATATGAGAATAAAGTAACATATACCCCTCAAAACCTGAATTAAAAAAGTGTCACTTGATGAGGTAAAACTAGTTATGGACATAAAAAAAACACAAACAAATACCAAAAAATAAAAAGCATCCCTTTTAATATCTTCTAGTTCAACAGTTTTTTTTGGTTTATCCATATTATCAGACATACGACTCTCCGGTAATTATTTAACAAATTTCCAAGCTGATTTTGGCACTTTATCAAAATTCTTTTTACAGGCCAATTCTGCACGTCTATGATCTGCCGCTGATTGAAATGCTGTATAATCAATTTGACTGACTTTTAATTCCATATGCTCAACCATTTTTTCAAGCGTTTCATCAGTGTTTGCGCGCCGAAATTTAAATAAGAAATCTAACTTATCCATTTAGTTATTTTTTCCAGATTTATAGATGTACCATGCTTCGTTTGCCTGTTTAAAAGCCCACATCCACGCAAAGGCGAAAGCGATGCTTAAACCCGCCATATTCCATAACTGCGGTTGTGTATACTCATCACTATAAAAAACGAGTCCAGCCCCAGCAATCAGGCTTATAACCATGAATATCACGCCGCAGGTTACGTTAAAAATCACTCCGAACATATATCATTTCCTTCTGTATCAAACACACCAAAAACCGGAATGATTTCTTGTGGTGCTCGGCCAGTGATGACAAGGAACTTACGCCAGATTCCGTAAGGAATGTGTTTTTCTCCGTTCCTGTACTCTCTGATGCGTCGGCTTGCACCGTTTGAATGAATTCCTAATAAAACGGCAAGGCTGCTATCCGAACCATATTCAGGGAAGGTAGATTTAAACTGTTCAAACCACGCATTAACGAGAGAATGTGGCGGTGCAATCCAGCCTTGTTCTACCGTCAAAAAATACCGTTCATCCAGGGTAGAATAATCAACGGCTTTTGCTTTAGGGTAGGGCGCAGCCGCAGCATTTGATTGCAAAGCTAAAATTGATTGCTCAATCCCCTGTTTAAAGATCTCCATACGCTGCAATTTAATAGAAGGGAGATCTATTTTTATTCCGGTTTTCATGCTTGACCTCTTAAAACCCGTCTTTCAGTGAAAATAAAATAAAAGAATTATAACTAATATAAATTCTTTATAGTGTCGATTAGTCCTCAACTAACTTAGTTAGCAAAACGGCAAAGACAATAAGGTTTTTTGTCAACAATCGTTTACTTTCAACAAGCGGCATAAAATTAATCTCTTTTATAAAGGTAGGGGGCTAACCCCCTCCTTTGTTTAGCGCGGTTCCAGGACGATGTTTTTAACGTCAGAAACCTTGATGTTAACCAGGCTAAGTGATCCCGTTGCTACTGGTTCCCATACCTTTGATTGATGCAAGTGAAGGAAGCAGTAATAAAGGTAACGTGAAAGAACCAGATCCTGCCTTGTTACCTTAACTCCTATACTTTCAGGGTTGAAAGTGTAGGAGGGTTCGCCAACGGTTTTTAAAGAGCCTCGACGAATTATCCAAAAATCAGCATCAGGAAAATTCGTCTTAATGGTTGCAACATCAGAAAGTTTCATTCGTTTCCTTAGAGGGCTTAGCCTTCTCGGAACGAGTGGCTTTCTGTCGCCCCCGCAGGAACTATATTAGGCGTTTTGCGCCTAATATGCAAGGGTATTTATTATTTTTTGTACCTACTAACCTTTTAAGGCCAAAACGGATCTTTAAAAAAGTTGGAAATAAGCAGCAAACTTTTATTATCAAGCACCTTAGCCGCATGTACGAAATCAAAAGAAGCATTAAGTATGTTGTAACTATTTTCTTCATCTTTCCCCAACCATACACGCGCAAAGAAAACAGCCATTATGTACTCTCCGCTACTTAACACTGTCAGGGCGCGTTTAAACGCCTCTAGCCGAATCTCTCGACCTTCCCAATCCCAAAGGCTGTACAGGGTAGGGTATTTGCTTACAAGCTCTCTAAATCGCTCCTGATTAACGCTAAGGTTTGCCATAGTCATTACTCCTTATGTTGATTATGCAAATGTCGCCATTTCCACGGTTCGATTGCTTCATTCTCGCGCCACAGGCCAAGCCGGTTCTTACGCGCTTCATTTTCCTCGCGCTCCATCGCTTTACTGGATGGTACGTTATGGTAACGATACGCCCACGCATAGCCATTTTTAACCATTTCCGCATTGACCAGGTACGACGAGCATTCACTATCACACTTCTTAACGTACACTTGCGCCAGCGTTCTACCATAGCGATCTGTTCCCATGCCTCTGACCGCTACCGCGTCTGCACCTCTCACAAAGTCGGTTAGGAACTGTTTTGCTTTCTGGCCGTATGGCTGCTTTTTCTCAGGGGCATCAATATCGATCAGACGAACACGTAGAGTTTTATTATCCTCTGTAACCTCTAACGTATCGCCATCGAGGATGCGTGTCACAGTTGCAGCCAGCGAGAGGGAAGGGAGGAAACATACAACAATGATCCAATAAGCTAACTTCCGTTTCATTATTTCACCTTATTAAGTTGGTCAAGAAATGCAGAAACATCTTTGAAATGAAATTTTCGTTTCTTGTTCCAGCCTACAGAGATTGGTTTAGGTAAGGGAATGCCTTTATAGACCTGCTCATGTTCAAGAAGATAAGCTAACTCACCTTCAGTTATTTTAATGGATTCTGCAAAGCTCTTAAAATCAATTGTAAGCATACCTGTATTAGCCGCCATTATTAACCAACCCTTACACCATTAAAGTGAGTGTAGATTTACTATTTGTACGTTCGCAGGGGTAACTTTTACTGTTTCACCTTTATGAATGATGTTATCAGGGGCTTTAATTTCATTACTGATAAAGCTAACCTCATACTGTTTATTACGGCATGTTTTTTGATTAAACCAAATAACCTTTGTTTCTGGTTTATTTACAGGATGGACAAGAATCCCCGTCATAACGCAACCTGTAGCTGGTTCATCCAGCGAAATGTTAGCTGAATCGCTATCTTTGAAGTAATAGGTTAGCGGCAGCGGGGCGGCATGAGTCGCAAAAGTGAAAAGCATTAAAGATACCAGGCTGGTTTTATTAAGCTTCATGGTAATAATCGCTCCGCTAATTTAAAAGGAAGGGCGCTGGTACACGCTACCCGTTAATTGCATATTAGGCTCAAAGCGCCTAATATGCAATAGCAACGAACAAAAAAAAGTGCCATTAGGCACACAAACGCAACAGGCACATACTCAGATCTGTTCAGAGGGTAGGGTTAAATCAGTGCCGTTTGGCACTGATTTAACATAACAATGATTATGCGCCCTAAGTTGTTGATATGTAAGTATTATCTATCTGGCTGGCGCTGCACCAATCAGCCGCAGCGCCTTATCTACTTCTTCAACTCTTTGAATTGATATTCAGGACTTTGTTTTTCCACTCATCAAAGCTCAGGTCACTTTTATAGAAGGTTTTCCACTTTTTATAATGCTCAAAAGTTGCATCATTTAGATCATCCTTTTCGCATATTTTTTTATTCTGCCGAGCAATAACTTTACCTTTGCGCTTTTGCATTTTCTCATACAAGCGTAAAAAACGAGCGCCAAAAATATATTTAATATAATTCCGCTCTAAGAGTTCAGAGATATAAGCAGCTATATTAACCGTTGCATGAAATGTAGCGAATACAATTACACATAAGAACAAACCAGCCATAAAAAACTGCATTATTTCAGGAAACGACAACTCTAACCTATCCCACCACGAACTATACTCATGAATTGATTGAGGGAAAGAGCCTTTCTTTCCTGTCAACGAATCAAGAATAGAGGCCGAAAGCCACATGATAGGATTAAAAACACCAAACAAAGAAGCAATTGAGTAATAGCAGCTTGCGAGTATCACAGCCCAACTTAATAAAACTTCTAATAATTTAATATGCAGCAATTTATATTTTAATTTATTTCTCATATCAATTCCCCTCAACAATCAAATCAACTTCACAATCACCGCACATCAGGTTAGCGCTAGGTTTCGCCCACGCTTTCAAACCGCACTCAGGGCAGCAGAACGTCGCACGGCCTGTAGCGCCCTTTATAGGGGGTTTAATCATTATCCCTGCATTAGCATCATCATTGCCATCAATAATTGCAGCCTTGCCTTTGCTTACTGTCTCAGTAAGTTTGCTGATAAGCTCCTTATCGTTTTTGTCTGTTACCTTAAGCCAATCATCAAGAATATCGAGATTGGCCTTTGAAGGGATTACAGCACCCTCAGACCACTTATCATACCAGGAGATCGAAAAGCCATTTTTAAGCAGGTCATAAACTGCGGTCTGAAAGCGCCCACCGCGAATAATGTAATGAGTCATTTGCTGACCCGTCTTTTTCCCGCCAGGCATTCCCGTATTAGACGGCATCAAACCTACTTCTTCCATCTTCTTGCCCCAAACCCGATCATGATACCCGCCCCTGCACTGCTTTACGCCTGGCGTGTAATGCTGCCATACGTGAACCATTTCATGACAAAGCGTAGAGAGCGTATCAGCGAGGGAGCGACCACCAAAATAATCTGGATTCATCGCCAGTTCGGACAGCACCGACTCCCCCGCAAAACGTGACGGAGCAAAATAGCCGAAGGTGTTACGCCCCCGCTGTAGAGTCAAAAGCATATCCGGCAGATCACCATTAAAAAGCGTTGTATTGAAAAAATCGTATGCTTGCTGGAGTTCGCTATAGGCTTTGATTGCTGGCTTCATCTCTTTCTTCTCATTTTGTATTGTACAATACAATTATAGTGCCATACGGCACTATTGCAAGCGATTAATACACCAAAATAATTGACGGAATCAGGCGCGTGAGGCTCACGCTGCCGCAGCTGGCCAGCTCGCCGGCGTTTAATGAGATTTCTTTCAAATCATGAGCTTATGGTGAATGGCAAGTAACAAAAATCAGACTGATAATTTGAACAAAAAAAAGCCCGCTCAGGCGGGCTTAAAGATAGTGTTATTTTTTTTCGATTGGCCGGATTTTTGGTGAGCCGTTTTCCTCGCCACAGAACTGTTTTCCTGCATCAACAACAGCGCCTTGTGTATATAGCTTGCCGTCGAAGTAGCAGGATGTTTGTGCTTGTTCAGATACCCGCCCTGCGTTCTGCTTTACCAACTCTTTTAGCAGCGCGTTAGTTTCGGCGTTTTGTGTTTTGATCTGCTCAAGAACTACAGCAGCATTTGTATCAACAACTGGCGTACTAGCAGCAAAGCTGGATGCCGCAAACATACTACTCAGCAGAACAGCAACCTTCAAAATTTTGTTCATTAATCATTTCCTTCCGGTTTAAGTTTACCCACAACAACCGCCCCGCGCGTAATGCTGTAACCAACATCACCAACATAATTTTTATTATCCTGAAAGCACTGATCACTTGAGCCAATATTAATAGGCACGATGTTGATAACGTCATACCCTGCGCTATCAAGCTTGTTATAGCTCTCAGCAAGCTTTGCGGCATAATCATCTAAATCAGGAACATTGTTAACATAGTCTTTAACGATTTTGGGATCACCCAGGCCTAAAAACCCTGTTCGCTGTAGTTTTTTTTGTGATGCGCAAGGCACATAAAACCAGTCAGTAACAAATTTATCTTTTCTCTGACTCACTACGCCGCCCCCTTATTTTTCATCATCAGGAATCAAAAAATCGTCCAGTTTCTTTCCTGCTGCTATAGCTTCCTCAATTGCTTTAGGTTTACGCCCTCTGCCCGTCCAGTATTGCATTTCACCGTTAACTTCAAACTGATATTTAGCGGGAACCTGCTGTACTACCCGTTTTTTTCGGGTGCTACCAGTATCAGAAGCGCCTGTTAGTTCCTCAACTGAAAATCCCTCACTGGCGATCATCTCAAGCAGTTCACGTTTACGTGCATCACGCTGTTCACGTTCTTTAGCTTCACGTTCCGCATCTTCACGGAGTTCTTCAACTACAGCGTTGAACTTTTGAGCCATATCCTTAAGTAACTCAAAGTCAACTTCACGCGCAAACGCTCTCAATGAACGAATGTTAGAAAGAACTTTACGGACGTTATCAGATTCACTCATGGCGGTTCCTCTTAGTGTGATTAGTTAAGTACGACACTAGCTATAAATTATATTTAATATAAATACAAGGAAAAGCGGGGATTCCTCCCCGCGCCTTTTATGCTTTACGGGCGGCAAACTCAAAAGTTACCCGTTTTTGTTCTTTGTCAATTACAAGCGCTGCCTCAAATGATTTTCCAGCTTTGGATTTAAAGCCTTTAATTACTTTCGTCCTGCCAGCGTTCATGAGTAATTGCATTTGATTGTCTGTCAGTTCTTTTTCAGCAATTTTACGCCAGATTTTGAAAGCACAACCTTCATTCTGACAAGCATAGACTTTAGGTGTTAGCTTCATTTCAGAAGAACAACAGAAACATTTACCGACAGGTTTATTATCAGCGAAATTTTGAGCAGCAGAAACGATACCTTGTGAAAGCTCAGGATTCATAAGCTCTTTAACGGTATTGTTAATATTAATAATGAAATCGCCTAACTCAAGATCACCTTCCATTATCATCATTTGTTGCTCATGCCATAATGCTGTCATATCAGGCGCTGAAACCGCTACAGGGAGGTTTTTAATAAAGCCTATACCTTTCTCAGTCGGAATAAGTTTCCCGTTCTGTACGGTGAAATAGCCCGTAGTTTCGAGATTGCTGATAATCGTTGCTCGCGTAGCTGGCGTACCGATACCGCCACGTTCCCCTTTCTTACCTTTGTCTTTGCTTAACAAAAGCTGTTTAATGTGAGGATCGGTAACGTAACGACTAACACGTTTCAAATCTTCAAGGAAGGTTTTCATAGTGTAGACAGGTAGCGGTTTGGTTTCTTTCTTATCTACACGGACATCATTACAAACCCCTACATCATCTACTTTCATAGCACTGATAGCATCAAAAGCCGAATCGGTGTTTTCCTCTGCACTTTCATCATCGGAATCCTCAGCTTCAAGGGCAGTCCAGCCAGGGCTAACGAGTTTTGTTGCGCTCCCACCAAAGCGATAACCCTCACACTCGATAATAACTTTTGCTGATTGGTATTTCTTATCATCGAGGAATTGAAGCAGATAGCGTAATACTATAGCTTCATAAACCTTTTTCTCTTTTGAAGTAAGCTTATCAAGATTTCGCGGTTCTGCCGAAGGAATGATACCAGTATGTGCGCTTACATTATCATCGTTAAACGCAATACCTTTACGTTTAATATTGAATCCGTTGTTATTAATAACGGATTCAAGTATCCCGCCGCTAATATATTTCTTTAAAGCCTCTAAGGTTGCGGGTGCTTCATCATATTGATCGCTTGTAAGATAACGACAATCCGAGCGGTTATAGGAAATAGCAGCTATCTCTTTAGAGCGTAGCTTTTGAGTAATTTCCATTGTTTCCGTTGGATCAATGTTATCTTTTAACATATAGGCTTGAAGCCCTAACAGGTCAAAAGGTAGCGGTGGTGGCGTATGCTTATCCTCCACTTTCGCAACAACCACAGTTGAGGGCTTCATAACACATGCTGATTTAATGTTTTCCGCCACTTCTGGAGATAATATTTTTCCATCTGTAGCAAACTTATCATCAGCAATAAGTTTTAAATAAACAGATTTCAAAATGTCATGGCTGGAATAAACATCATAGTAATTAGATTTAACATGGTTTTTAAAATCTTCATAGCGCTTAACTATCAAGCCGAGCATAGGCGTTTGTACCCTACCACACGTAAGCTTACCATTGCCGCCATGCTGACGATTTAGAAGCGTATAATAGCGCGTCATGTTAAGACCATAAATCTGATCGCCTTTAGCCCTGGCTAAAGCCTTTAATGCAAGGCGAATAAATTTTTCAGAATTACCGTCCTGCAATTTTGAAAGAGCTTTTTTGGCTGCATTAACGTTCAGGTCATTCAGCAATAACCGCTGAACAGGCTTGTTATAATTCTCTTTCCAAAGAATTTCCCTAACCAACAACTCACCTTCATCATCGGGATCGCCAGCATTAATAACCGATGATGATTTTCGTAGCAAATCAGTAATGATTTTGTATTGCCGCTCTACATAACCGTTTTCAGTAGTTTTAACTTCATGGGAAACTTCGGTTAGATCCATCGGCAAATCTGACATAACCCATGTTTTATAAGAAGGGTTAACTTTATCAGGAGGTGTAAGTACCAGCATATGACCATAACACCAAGTAACAACGTTGTTATTTGCGCATTCCCAATAACCACTTTTCTTAACTTCACCGCCGAACGCTTTAGCAATAATTTCAGCTAACTCAGGTTTCTCTGCAATAGTTAAAATCATATAGCCCCCTTCGCCATTTATATTAGATATAATATTGGATTTTATTTGATTACTTCAAAAACATGAAACACCATTTTTTCTACATACGCCGTGCCAATGTATATACTATTATCAATAACTCCTTCTCCTGTTGGTACAACCATAAAAGAACGCTTCACGTTCTCTTTTCCTTCTGGTACAACCGCCCACAGATAAACATGATCCTGACCGCCTTTCACAGTCAAAACCTGCGCGCTGTCAGGAAGCATTAAAGCCGTTAGGTTGGAAGGATTTAATTCATACTTAAGAATAATGCCCGCCTCTGTACTAAATGAGTTCCCATTTACCTTGTTGCGCGTGGTTGGCTTTCTTTTTGCTTTAGAAGAATTCTTAGCAAAGAGAATGATACAAACGACAACAAAGAGTAAAAAGAACCAGGGTAAAGTCGATGCAAAATTGTCCATATAATCACCTCATGAAAAGACTCATTTAGTATAGTGCCATATGGCACATAGGGCAATATAAAAAAGCCCCTTAACGGGGCTTAGCGATCAAAAACTTTTCAGCTTTCCAAACTTCTTCAAAATCTGCTTTACAATATCAGGATCTGCCGAAGGACAACCGTTTATAAATTTTGTACGCTTTTTAAGCGTTTTTACAGGATCAAAAATACCGTGCTTTTTAGTGGCCTTAATCGATTTGAAAGCCTTAACAGCAGCATTACACTCGTTCTGGCTGTTCCCTGTCATTTGACCGTATAAGCACGTCACAGCAACGCACGGATCACCGCTG
Source organism: Siccibacter turicensis LMG 23730 (assembly GCF_000463155.2). Taxonomy (GTDB): domain Bacteria; phylum Pseudomonadota; class Gammaproteobacteria; order Enterobacterales; family Enterobacteriaceae; genus Siccibacter; species Siccibacter turicensis. The sequence goes on from NZ_AWFZ01000031.1 coordinate 35,334, forward strand.
TCGGGGCTTTCCTCGCTAGGATCAGAGGAAACCCCTTCAAATGGTGCAAGCGCGTTAGCAGCGAGCGCACCAGATGAAGTAACAAGCGTTGCTGAAAGAATCAAAGCAGTGAAAATTGTTTTCATAAAACCCCCCTTCTTTTTAAGCACTGGCGATAGACGGAATATCACGCCGCTTATCGCGTGGAATTTCATAATGTTCAATATCATTCAGGATAGGTACATCCGGCACGTTGTCAGTAGCAACCTTACGCCTTTCCATGAATACCGGTTCATCAAAGTACACAATCTTATGAGCAACAAACGGCTTAACCTGCTCCATGATTATGACTTCATTAACGGCGACTTTCGTTCTTTTCCCCTTATTAATCTTTTGCATCACATATTTTTGTGACCCTAGCTCTACAATCTCTTGCGGCATATAAAGGTCACGGCCTACGTATTGCTCGTTCGTGCCGTTACTGATTTTACCGCCGTTACTTGTTCTGGAGTTAGTTTTAACTTTAACGGTTTTCTTGCCGAATGTTTTACTAATACGCTCAGCGGTAGAATCAACATCTTTAGGAGGATAAACAACTTCTACAGCAAGGTTCTTTCTCAGCGTGAAAGCCCCTGATTTGCCGTAAGCATCATCAGATTCTAACTGTTCATCATTCTGATAGATAATCATATAACGAATATTATAACCTGCCGTGAATGCTATAGATTTCTCTATAATACCCACACGCCCCATAGACGTAAATTCATCCAGCACTAGGAGGCATTGATATTTTAATGTTTTATCATGCTCTGGCAGAGTTTGCGTGTTAACTCTCACCAACTGACTAAAGAACAAATTAATTAACTGCTTATACTTTTCCATGCCTGTTGGAGAAAGCACAATATATACAGACATTCTTTTACGACGTAAATCATTAAAGTCAAAGTCAGAAGCAGAAGTAGCGAGTCGGCAAGACTCAGCCTCAAATACCTTAAGCGGTTTATTGAAGTTCTGCATGATATTACCGCGCGTTTTTGGATCTACGGATATAAATCGGTTGAAACCTTCAACACAACCTTTACTAAGTGGATACCCTTTATCTTTCCAGTAAAGGATTTCATCATTCATCCACTCAGCCATATCTGGTACGCCAGTAAGGGAATACAGTTGCGCCATAGAAACCGGATAGGGCTTCATAAGTTCCCTGTCATCATCAGTACCGTTTTTCCTGTTTTCTTCAATCTCTGCATTGATCTTGTTTATCGTGTCTTCCATATCCAGCATGTACAGAATATAAGATTCAAATACTGCTTCTGCCATACTGTTCCAGATAGCATTATCACCCCCATCATCTGGAAAAAGAATTGTTGCCAAATCTTTTATTTCTCCAACACGACGCGATTTTGAACGGCTTATGTAGTCCAGCGGGTTCCAGCGGTGTGATAAAACATGCTCAGTATTGCGGAACTTTTCATTAAAAGCTTGCTGTTCTTCTGGTGACAGATTCAGGTAGTAATCACTAAATTTAAATTCCTCAAATTCTTCTTCGGAAAAACGATACCCATCAGGGGCAAAAACAAAAACTTCCTGCCCCATTTTTTTACGATACCCCGCCGTAAATATATAGTTCTCAGCTTTAATATCGAGAACACAAACAGAATCAC
>NZ_AWFZ01000032.1 GCF_000463155.2 Siccibacter turicensis LMG 23730
TAGGGGAACCTGCGGTTGGATCACCTCCTTACCTGAAAGATACAACCCTGCAGTGCTCACACAGATTGTCTGATGAAAAGTAATGAGCAAGACGGCTACGAAGTCGTGACACACCGTGTCCCCTTCGTCTAGCGGTTAGGACTCCGCCCTTTCACGGCGGCAACAGGGGTTCGAATCCCCTAGGGGACGCCACTTGCTGGGTGTGGGTGAAAGACACAACCAACCGATATCTCAAAACTGACTTTCAAGTCACGTTTGAGATATTTGCTCTTTAACAATCCGGAACAAGCTGAAAATTGAA
>NZ_AWFZ01000033.1 GCF_000463155.2 Siccibacter turicensis LMG 23730
TCCCCGTTCGCTCGCCGCTACTGGGGGAATCTCGGTTGATTTCTTTTCCTCGGGGTACTTAGATGTTTCAGTTCCCCCGGTTCGCCTCGTTTGACTATGTATTCATCAAACGATAGTGCAACGAATTGCACTGGGTTTCCCCATTCGGACATCGTCGGCTATAACGGTTCATATCACCTTACCGACGCTTTTCGCAGATTAGCACGTCCTTCATCGCCTCTGACTGCCAGGGCATCCACCGTGTACGCTTAGTCGCTTAACCTCACAACCCGAAGATGTTTC
>NZ_AWFZ01000034.1 GCF_000463155.2 Siccibacter turicensis LMG 23730
AACTCCCTATAATGCGCCTCCACTGACACGGAACAACGGCTTACAGGCCAGCCGGTCAGGTGAAGTTAAGTGAAATAATTCCTTGACTCCACAGCGGGATAGCGTAGTATACGCAGCCCGCGCCGCTGAGAATTAAGCGAAGCGGCACTGCTCTTTAACAATTTATCAGACAATCTGTGTGGGCACTTCGGGGCACTGATATCTTTAACGTCGCAAGACG
>NZ_AWFZ01000035.1 GCF_000463155.2 Siccibacter turicensis LMG 23730
TGAAGTCGGAATCGCTAGTAATCGTGGATCAGAATGCCACGGTGAATACGTTCCCGGGCCTTGTACACACCGCCCGTCACACCATGGGAGTGGGTTGCAAAAGAAGTAGGTAGCTTAACCTTCGGGAGGGCGCTTACCACTTTGTGATTCATGACTGGGGTGAAGTCGTAACAAGGTAACCGTAGGGGAACCTGCGGTTGGATCACCTCCTTACCTGAAAGATACA
>NZ_AWFZ01000036.1 GCF_000463155.2 Siccibacter turicensis LMG 23730
TTTGGTATTTCTGGCGCGCGAGATAGTCATTACCCCGTTTTTATCGATGCAGTTGCGCGGTTCAGGCATATCCTCAAAGCAGAGCCGGTCTTTACGGCCCTCCTCTTTATACCCGTCGGCAACATCCCAGACGCTGATATAAAAAACGCCGTCGCTGTCTTCCTGAGGAATACCATAGTGCGATTTCAGGTAGGTCTGATTTTCCTGCCACCACGCCAGCGCCCCGCGAGCGGTAAAGGGCGGGTTTTTCAGTA
>NZ_AWFZ01000037.1 GCF_000463155.2 Siccibacter turicensis LMG 23730
CCGCCTTCGCCACCGGTATTCCTCCAGATCTCTACGCATTTCACCGCTACACCTGGAATTCTACCCCCCTCTACGAGACTCAAGCCTGCCAGTTTCAAATGCAGTTCCCAGGTTGAGCCCGGGGATTTCACATCTGACTTAACAGACCGCCTGCGTGCGCTTTACGCCCAGTAATTCCGATTAACGCTTGCACCCTCCGTATTACCGCGGCTGCT
>NZ_AWFZ01000038.1 GCF_000463155.2 Siccibacter turicensis LMG 23730
CCGTAGCGGTCCCACGGGAACTGCACCTTGATGCGTCCGTATTTGTCGCAGTAAATCTCCTCCCCGGCCGGGCCGGTGACGGTGGCTATCTGCGGGCCGTCCACCATCGGTTTTGTCGGCATCGCCGCCCGCCAGGTGGTCCCGGCTTTCACCACTTCAAAGCGGTTGCTGAAGGTGGTCGGGGCGCCGCCGCCCTCCTCTTCCAGCGCCTGGGGCTGGCTCCCGGTGTGCGTCACGCTCACCGTCTGCCAGGCGATGTTCAGCTGCGGGTTCGGGTGCTCGCTGAGCACGAAGCTGCGGCCCGGACGCAGTCCGGCGCAGTTCGACTCCCCGGCCCCGGTCACTGCCCCGGCGCGCAGGGCGTCCAGCCGGTAGCCGGCGAACGCCTTCCCGTTCGGGTCGGCCTTGTAGCGCCCCGGGTAGTCGTAGTGCTCGTACTGCTCGCCCTGGTGCGCCAGCTCGCCGCTCATCTTTTTATGCGACAGGCCGTAGGCCGGGGTTTTAAAGCTGTAGTCCTTCAGTTCGACCCCGGCGGTGCTCACCGCCTCGGCGTAGCTGAAGCGGCGGACATAGGCGCCCTCCGCCAGGCCCTGGTTTGCCAGGTTAAAGAACAGCGGCTCGCCCTTCGCCACCGCCCCGGCATCGTCGGCAAACACCACCCGGTGGGTGCCGTCCTCAAACTCGTGGAAGAAGTACATCCCTTCCTCCGCCGCCAGACGGGTGATGAACTCCAGGTCGCTCTCCCGGTACTGGACGCAGTACTCGCGTGCCGGGTGGTCGTGGCGCAGGGCGAAGGCGAAGTCGGTGATACCCGCCTCCCCGAGCAGGGCGGTGATGATGGCGTCCGGCTTCTTCGCCTGGAAGATGCGGGCGTTGGTGCGCAGCCCGGTGCGCCACAGGGCCGGACGCACCTGCGCCTGGTAGCGGGTGCGGCGAAACCCGGTCTCGCCCTGGGCGAAGCGGCTGACAATCCCGCTCACGCTGCGCTGCAGCGCGCCGTTGTACCACACCTTCAGCTCGCAGGGCTGGTCGAGCACCGCGCCGAAATCAATCCCCGGCTGCGGGCTTGCCAGGTTGAGCGTCAGGCTGAAGGGCCGGTTCAGCGCCTCCGTCAGCTCAAAATCCACCACTGCAAACGTGCCCGCCGCCAGCGACCCGATGCTGACCGTGAACTGAAGTCCCGTATTGTCTGCCATCTTCCCTTCTCCTGTGTACGCCCATAGCTACCGCACGCCCGGTGTTCACCGTGCGGGGATGCCTGTTCCGGATTGTGCTCAGGTCTGGGGTCGCCACACCTCAGCACAAACGCAAAAACCCGGCCGGAGCCGGGTCGGGAGTGTTACGCTTCGACCGGCGCGCGCCAGTCGTCGGAGCCGGAGGTGCCGGCCACGGTGTGTTCCCAGTCGATTTTGCGGTAGGCCAGGGAGACTTCAATCAGCTGGGTGAAGTCAGACTTCGCCGGGTCCTGGCAGTGCGGCATCTGGCAGTCGATGTCCACGATGGTGGCGTCAGTCAGGGTGGTGGAGAAGAAGTGCTCCTGCTTGCCTTCCACCGAGGTGCGGTACCACTTCAGGGTCACGGTCGGCAGCATTTCCCCGGAGGCCAGGGCGTTGTACATCAGCGGCACGGCTTTGTTGAGCGCGACGGTGAATTTGAACGGCTTGTGCACGCGCTGGCCGGATGGCTGACCGGACTGCGGGTCGGTCGGCACGGTCACCACGTGGTTGAATTCCTGAACCAGCATCTCGTCCTCGTGACCCTGCACGTAGATGTTGCCGACGGAGTCAGAGGTGAACGCGCCCGCGGTGATGTTGCCCTGGGTCTTGCCTTCGATGCTGATATAACATGGGGTTGGCATAGTAATGCTCCTTGCTTGTGTATGAGTGAAAGAACTTCACCGGATA
>NZ_AWFZ01000039.1 GCF_000463155.2 Siccibacter turicensis LMG 23730
ACCGGCCTCCTGATAACGCCGGGACGGGCGGGAAAGCCTTTCCCGGTCGGCGCGGGGTTGGACAAGCCGCAGGCGCGTCAGGCTTTTGGCGGGTTTCGGGGCGCAGCCCTGAACCAGTCACGCAGCGCTAGCGGAGTGTATACTGGCTTACTATGTTGGCACGGATGCGAGTGTCAGTGAAGTGCTTCATGTGGCAGGAGAAAAATGCAGCAGCGGAGCGTAAGCAGAACATGCGATACAGGATATATTCCGCTTCCTCGCTCACTGACTCGCTGCGCTCGGTCGTTCGGCTGCGGCGAGCGGTACCGGCTTACGGGCGGGGCGGAAATTTCCTGGAAGATACCAGGAAGAAACTTAACAGGGAAACGATGAGGTCGCGGCGAAGCCGTTTTTCCATAGGCTCCGCCCCCCTGACAAGCATCACGAAATCTGACGCTCAAATCAGTGGTGGCGAAACCCGACAGGACTATAAAGATACCAGGCGTTTCCCCCTGGTGGCTCCCTCGTGCGCTCTCCTGTTCCTGCCTTTCGGTTTACCGGCGTCATTCCGCTGTTATGGCCGCGTTTGTCTCATTCCACGCCTGACACTCAGTTCCGGGAAGGCAGTTCGCTCCAAGCTGGACTGTATGCACGAACCCCCCGTTCAGTCCGACCGCTGCGCCTTATCCGGTAACTATCGTCTTGAGTCCAACCCGGAAAGACACGAAAAAACGCCACTGGCAGCAGCCATTGGTAACTGAGATGTGCGAGAGATTTATCTGGAGTTCTTGAAGTGGTGGCCTGACTACGGCTACACTGGAAGGACAGATTTGGTGACATGTCTCGCACAAGACTGTTACCACGGTTCAGAAACTTGCCGGTTTACTGAACCTTCGAAAAACCACCTTGCCGGGTGGTTTTTTCGTTTTCAGAGCAAAAGATTACGACTGAAACGACAGAATCACAAGAAGATCATTTACTCCGAGAGTAGTAACTCCCACCATGTTTGCCTATCAACACACTTAGGAAACATTACTTGCGTTTAGTTATACGACTTCTAGCTCTCCATAACAGATCCTCATTTTCTGCTGATGGATTTCGACGGTATCGTTCCTCCGCTTTCCGTACTCCATATTCAGGAAACACCCTGACAGCAACCATTGTATAAAGACATAACACACCAAAAGTAAAAATAAAAAACCAATAAACTCGAACATATATCACCCTCTTTTCTTCTCATTTCTCATGCGTGTAGCCAACATTATTTTATAGTTAGCTCTCGTCGGGTTCTCCATATATTTACGGGTAGCACGTTCGACGGCAGATTCAGATGAACTAAAAAAAAGCATAAATAATTTAAATGTAATAACGGCGACTACCACTACACCAATAAATGTAAGCATCACTCTTACTCCTGTTATCAACATTGAACATAACATCTCTTGCCCGCACCGCCCCGGACAGCTTCGCCACGAACGGGGCGGCAGTCAGCCAAAACCAACAACAACCCATCCGGTAAACCACCCCGATCGCGACAGATAAATTTTACCCAACTGCATAGCCATGCAGCCAGGTGAATGACGGCAGGATTCAGCCCAAAAACAGCGTGAAGGCCCCGAAAACCGGCAAATGCTTCTCCAGCCACTCCCACAGTTCTGCCGCCAGATGCAGGCAGTTAAGTACAGCTTCAATAACCTTAAGCAGTTTCATAATTCACCCTGGTATAGGCAGTGATCTTTGCATCACGACGTATTTAGCGGGGAATTTCGCAGCCCTTCTTCTTGGGGTTTGTCACGGGACGGCACCCGTCAGCCCAGCGTCGGTCCTTTGTAGGTTTTCTGCGGCTGGCGCTGCAACTCCAGGCTTTTCTGATACTCATGCTCCCGCTGCCGCTGCTCTACCGTACTCAGCTCCCGGACAAGCGGCGCAGCTGCTCGCTTAAACTCAGCACCTGCGTGCTCAAGTCCGACACGCGCTCGTTCAGCGCCGCGTTCTCCCGTTGCATAAGCCCACACATGCTCCGCCATTCCGCGAAGGCGCTCTCCCATTCGTCCAGCCTT
>NZ_AWFZ01000040.1 GCF_000463155.2 Siccibacter turicensis LMG 23730
ACCGGCCTCCTGATAACGCCGGGACGGGCGGGAAAGCCTTTCCCGGTCGGCGCGGGGTTGGACAAGCCGCAGGCACGTCAGGCTTTTGGCGGGTTTCGGGGCGCAGCCCTGAACCAGTCACGTAGCGCTAGCGGAGTGTATACTGGCTTATTATGTTGGCATGAGTGCGGTTGTCGGGAAAGTGCTTCATGTGGCAGGAGAAAAATGCAGCAGCGGAGCGTAAGCAGAATATGCAATGCAGGTGATGTTCCGCTTCCTCGCTCACTGACTCGCTGCGCTCGGTCGTTCGGCTGCGGCGAGCGGTGTGGGCTTACGAAGGGGGCGGAAATTTCCTGGAGGATGCCAGGAAGAAGTTTAACAGGGAAACGATAAGGCCGCGGCAAAGCCGTTTTTCCATAGGCTCCGCCCCCCTGACAAGCATCACGAAATCTGACGCTCAAATCAGTGGTGGCGAAACCCGACAGGACT
>NZ_AWFZ01000041.1 GCF_000463155.2 Siccibacter turicensis LMG 23730
AGCTTGACACTGAACATTGAGCCTTGATGTGTAGGATAGGTGGGAGGCTTTGAAGCGTGGACGCCAGTCTGCGTGGAGCCAACCTTGAAATACCACCCTTTAATGTTTGATGTTCTAACCTGGCGCCATAATCTGGCGTGGGGACAGTGTCTGGTGGGTAGTTTGACTGGGGCGGTCTCCTCCTAAAGCGTAACGGAGGAGCACGAAGGTTAGCTAATCCTGGTCGGACATCAGGAGGTTAGTGCAAAGGCATAAGCTAGCTTGACTGCGAGAGTGACGGCTCGAGCAGGTGCGAAAGCAGGTCTTAGTGATCCGGTGGTTCTGAATGGAAGGGCCATCGCTCAACGGATAAAAGGTACTCCGGGGATAACAGGCTGATACCGCCCAAGAGTTCATATC
>NZ_AWFZ01000042.1:0-66210 GCF_000463155.2 Siccibacter turicensis LMG 23730
GGCCCGGCCGGGGAGGAGATTTACTGCGACAAATACGGACGCATCAAGGTGCAGTTCCCGTGGGACCGCTACGGGACGCAGAATGACCAGAGTTCCTGCTGGGTGCGGGTGAGCCAGGGCTGGGCCGGCGGGCAGTACGGCATGGTGGCCATCCCGCGCATCGGGCATGAGGTGGTGGTGAGCTTCCTTGAGGGCGACCCGGACCAGCCGATCGTCACCGGGCGCACCTACCATGCGACCAACCTCTCGCCTTATCCGCTGCCGCAGCATAAAACACGCATGGTCCTGCGTTCGGACACCCACAAGGGCGATGGCTACAACGAACTCTCGTTCGAAGACGAAGCCGGAAAAGAGGAAGTGTTTCTGCGCGCCCAGAAAAATATGGCGGTGCGGGTGCTCAACTCCAAAGATGAACGCGTGGAGTACAACCGCACCACCAGTATTGGGCATGACGACGAACTGGTGATCGCCAATGACCGTAAGATCACGGTTGAGGGCAACCAGGATCATAAAACCACCGGCAACCGCGTATCGCTTACGGAAGGGGATGTGGGCATCCAGGTAAAAGGCGACCTCGCGCAGAAAATTGCCGGTGTGTTCAGCATCGACAGCGCCGGCGACCTGACCATTCAGAGCGGCAGCAAGCTCACGCTTCGGGTGGGGGGGAGCTTCGTGGTGGTCCATGCCGGTGGTGTGGACGTCAAAGGCCCTGCCATCAACCTTAACTCAGGGGGCAGCCCTGGCGATCTGCTGATCCCGGCGGACCCGGCGATTCTGAAAGCCGCCGCGGCGCAGGGCACGATGTTTGTCGCGCACTGCCCGAAGGAAGATAAGGAAGAGAAGGCATGAGCCAGCAGGTGAAGTATGCAGTGATAGATGGCGCGAATGAGGAGGGGCTGCTTAATTTCCTGGCAGAATATAATCCGCCGCACAGCTGCCTGTATGCCGAACCGTTGCAGCCCGAGCTGATTGCGCTTGCACCCTACCTGCTTGAAGTTACCGAGGAGGTTGACGCCTGGCTTGCGACCAAAACCACACCGTGGGGGATCTATCTCTACGCCGCGGTGATGATGAAAGATCTGCGTCAGCATCTGCGAAAATTTCTTCAGGTCCAGATACCCGGTGAGGAAAAACCCGTCTTTTTCCGCTTCTACGACCCGCGTACCGTTTGGGATTTTTTCTCGGTGCTGACCGACTGGCAAATCCACAGCGTAATGGGCCCAATCGATAAGATTGAAACGGTGTACGAGGGGACAGAACGTGAAGCAGGGTTTGAGGATGTGCGTAAGCAGTTCCCTTTTGCGGCACAAAGCATCCGAAAAGTGTTCGCGCTCGATCAAACCCAGCTGGATGCACTGAATAAACAGGCAGAAGCGCGTTACATTGCAGCCCTGACCGGTGCAACCAAAGTGCGTTATATGCCGGGCATCGCGTCGGTGTCATCCAGCGCCGCTTACGGGTTGCTTGATGAAGAGCGGCGGAGACTCACCGCACTACGTGAACAGCTGGACGCTTCGATTGGCATAACCGTGTCCCAGTGTTTTGCATTCTGTAAATCAAAAGGCATTGAGGATGACCGCTCCATCCGCGGGATGTTGACGCTGATGATGGATAAAAAGGTTTATACGGTTGATGCGATGCCCGAGGGCTGGCTGACCATTCTCAATAACAGCGATGTACCCGGCCACTATCGCGCCGAAACGCTACTGAAGCAGGAATTAGGTCACATTCCACGTTAAAGGAATAGCATATGGCAGGTAATAACTTATCTTTAAAAGCCGGTACTGTTTGCGCTACCTGTAATAACCCGGATCCGTGTTTGCATACTATTACCATCGATCAGTTTGATAAGAAAAAGCACATTTGGCCTGAAGAACAAAAAATTTATCTAAGCCTGCTTGATGATGGGAAGGGTTGTGATGGGACGATCCAATTAGAAAGTAAATGTGGGAAACCAGATTGTCCTGTCGCTACCCTTGAGAATGATGATGAGAAAATACCACTTCAAGCCGGCGCAGCAACGCCGGTGAAGCTATATTTCAAAAAGCCTGGCGACGCATTTTCTCGACCTGTAAAAGTGTCTTCTCTCTGGGATTACTTAGACAATATAGCGCTACCTACAGATATGTTTAGCGAGCCTAATGAATATAACTTGATTACACAGGGCTGCTATCAGTGCAGTAATTACGCTAAAATAGATGTATACCCGACAGTAGAGTTTCAGGTTGGCATTGGTTTTAGCTATGAGCAAAAGGGAAGAGAAAGAACGTGGAAAGAGCGCACGTCAGAAAGAATTGCCGCACAAAAAAACATGAAAAATGCGAAGCCAAAAAATAAGAACAAGCTTCGTAGTGGGTGGACCTTACACACAGATCAGTTTGAGATTGCTAAAGAATATAAAGTTAGTGCTGAATATCAGCTTAACGTAGGCGGTTTTGAACGTTCGAAAGATTTCTCGTATGCAACTAAGAAAATCGAGAGATATAAAACAATACAACAGATTAATAAAATTAAAAAATTTATATCCAACTTAGCAGATAATCTTCTCGAAGATAAGGATTCGAAGGTTAAATCTCGCAAGATGATACCTTTAAATATTAACTTTGCTCCTGTGCAAATGGGCGTGGCGTATGCCTATCAGCGTTTAGATGACATTGTTAATTCAAGTCATTATATCGGTTTTGTAGCAGCGCCATTATTGAAAACTGATTTGAAATTGAACATTTTACCACTGCTGGCAATGTTATCCCGCAATGCCAAAGTTGTTGAGTTTTGCAATAAACTAATCGCATCAAAAGCATTAGATGTTTATATTATGGTTAGTTTGGACCTTCATATTTCAATTGCGGCCACCTTACAAAATCAAAGCTGGGAATTCTTTGAACCCGATGGAAAGGCGTTTACCGGAACGCTTGATACGGGTGAAGGAACCAAGCTACAGGGTGGGTTGACTGGTGAGATATCCGCTGCATATGACAAAGAGGCCCTGTGGGCAAATGTTTCATTCAAATTTCATATTGGCGGCTCAACTAAAATTCAAACGTCTCTTGGAGTAGCGCTTGATAATCACAGTGACGGACTGGATTTAGTTTGTTATCACGATGGCATTGTGATTGATTTGAAATTTGAAACTGAATTTAAGGCCGAAGATAGAAGAGGAGAGTATTTCAATACTAAAAAATCGAAGCAATATGAGGAAAAAATAGTGCTAGGGAAACCTCATGAAATAGAAAATTCGCCTGTGAGAGTTAACTTGTTTGGAAAATCACGGCTAATTGCTTGATATCGTTTTTCTATAATGGCATTATGGAGATTAGCTTTGTCGGCTTTTATTTCATGATAATTAATCTTCATAAGGAATGGTAATGTCTATTAAAACTGCTGTAGCGGCAGGGGTCTTATTACTAGGTTATATTATGACATCCTATACATATGCTTCTGACAATAAAATAAAGATACGTTCCTTATTCAATATAAATAAAGCCTTTTGCGCTATTAAAACCAATGGTGTATTAGGCATGGATAATCGATATTCTGCACTTGAGGGAGTGGGCATGGGCACATCAAGCACTAATGCTATGCTTGCCCTCGAAAATGGAATAAATGACATTACGATCGAAATTGGTGCATTAGGATGGTTCTCTGATGAACATAGCAAACATCAAGTGCGTGATGAATTTAGCCCAGATTCATATTGTAATGTTGCTTTGACGATTTTTTCTGGAGAAGAAAGAAAAACAGTTGCCCAGATAAAGGTTGCAGTCAATGACAAAGGTGTGCCTCAAGCGATAGGGTATGACGAGGGTAAGCAGAAAATCGAGTCAAAAAAAATAGTAGCCTGGCAAGTTGAGGAAGGACACCTTGATGATAAATATTTCATCAAAAATTATTTTCCTAAAGATATGACAATTTATCAATTCACGCAAAAGGTTTCTCTTAAAGGTATTCCGGAATGGCGCTGGGTTAAAGCGACTCCTTTTACCGGCAAACCCGAACAGGTTCAGGCGTTAAAAAATGCGTATGCAGAGTTATGGCGGTTATTTTCAGCGAAAGACAATTACGCCATAAAAAATAACATGAAAGAACTATTAAACGCTTGGGCTATCGCTACTGATTCTGATGTAGATGAATTATATAATAGTCATCAGTTTGTTACTAACTTTAAGGATAAAAGCTTTAGAATGATCCCGATAAATTGGGATGATTATAAAGTTGAAGTAATGAATAAAGGAAGGCTTGTCCGGTTTGTAAATAAATCAGATCCCACTGTATATCCTTTGTCATATTACGTTAAAAATGAAGATGGAGGTAATGATATGCAATGGTTTACCCCTATCTTTTCGCTTGTTGATGGGAAGTTTATTCCGGTAATATAGTATCGACGATTTTAACCTTGCTGCAAAGAATAGCAAATAGCGACAGTATCCTGTCGCTATGCATTTCTATAAAGCGCCTGGAAATCACTAATGCAGAATACCAGACTAAATGCGTTATTCCTTACATTCTTGATGTTTATTTCACCTCTGACATGGTCTCAAAATAGCACTATATCAATTCGGACTATTTTTGATGTTAACTCGGCATTCTGCGCTATAAAAACTAACGGCGTGCTCAATAGCAGTAACAGAAGTGCAGCATTAGCAGGTAGCGGGCATGGGACATCAAGCACGAATTCGATGCTGGCTTTAGAAAATGGTGAAAATGACATTACCTTAGAGTTCGGAGCGCTAGATTGGTTTTCCGATGGCACAGACAAAGGACGATTTCATCCTGACTCATCCTGTACGCTATCGTTAGTGCAGATTAAAGATGGTAAAGCTACGCAATTAGATAATATCAAAGTCACAATTAATAAGGATATGACGCCCTACGTTTCTGAAAGTGGTAATGATCAAGGGCGTATCAGTATCAATGCTGAAAAGATAAAGGCATATCAAGTAGTAGAGGGTCACTTCCCGGAAGATTACTTTAATAAAGACTATTTTCCAGTGAATATGGAATTATACAGGTTCACAAAAAAAATCGTATTACAAGGTCTGCCTGAGTGGAAGTGGGTGAATGCAACTCGCTTCGTAGCAAATCCTGCACAGATACAAGCATTAAAACAGCAATACCAGGATCTTTGGAATGACTTTGCCAGCAGAAATGATGGAGCTATAAAAGCAAAACTGCATGAATCATTACATGCCTGGGCGATAACTACAAAAAGTGAACCGGATGATGTCTACAATGACTTCAATTTTGTGGATGGATTTAAAAATAAAAACTTCAAGATGATCCCCATTAACTGGAACGATTATGAAATTGAGGTGATGAATAAAGGGAGATTGGTTCGTTTTATTAATAAAAGCATACCAACTTATTCACTCTTGACTTATTATATTCTTGATGAGAATGGCAATGAGAGACTTAGAACTTACTCGCCGATATTTTCTTTGGTTGATGGAAGGTTTATCCCTGTAATATAAATATCGCATTCTCTTATTATGTATTTGTATAACTATGTGTAGCGATTGCAAATCGCTGCTATTCACGCATAAATTATAATTCAGGATAGCTTATGTTCAATGCAAGCCTCACCAGGGCATGGTTACTGACATTGCTCGCTTTCACATCTGATATATGGGCCGTGCAAAATAAGCTATCCATACGATCCGTTTTTGATATCAAATCTGCGTTTTGCGCGATAAAGACTAATGATGTGTTAGGCCTCGATAATCGTAATTCAGCTTTAGCTGGCAGGGGGTTTGGAACAGCAAGTACTAATTCCATGCTATTACTTGAGAACGGTATTAATGATATCTCACTGGAGTTAGGTTCAGTGAACTGGTTCGTTAATGACAATCGTCAGAAGAAAGAGGATTTTAATCCTCAAGCTTCTTGTCATGTTTCCCTGATTGCCTATGAAAATGGTAAATCTACAACGTTACAAAGTTTGGATGTGGCAATAAACAGTGACGGCGAACCCTATGATAAAAATGGCAGCGTCAAAGGTCATCAGCAAAGCACAGCTAAAGTAGAGAAAGTCCTGGCAAACGATACTGAGAAAGGGCATTTTCCTGACGATTATTACAATGAGTATGATTACCCGCAGGGGATGTATGTTTATAGATTTACCAGGTCAGTGGAAGTCAGCGGACTGCCTGAATGGAAATGGACTAAAGCAACGCCATACACTGGAACTCCACAACAGCTATTAAAACTTAAGCAGGCATATGAAAATCTATGGGAAGCTTTTGCTTCCCAAAAAGATAGCGTTATAAAAGCTGAGGTGCAAGAAAGTTTAAAGGCGTGGAGTTTCTCTACAGACTCTGATCCCAATAGCATCTACGATGATTTAGAATTTGTGGCTGATTTAAAAAATCCTGGCTTTAAAATGATTCCCATTAAGTGGGAAGACTATAAGGTCGAAGTGATGAATAAAGGGAGGATGGTGAAATTTGTTAATAAATCAACACCAAGCTTCTCACCCATTTCCTATCTGGTTCAGGATGACGAAAATGGTGAAGTTATCGGTACTTATTCGCCCATTTTTTCCATGGTCGATGAGAAATTTATCCCCGTCATCTGATCACAGCATATTGACCAAAACCCGCAACCCTGCGGGACTCACAATAGTCATTTGAATCAGCTTCATTACACGCTTGCATATCCACTCTGAAAAAAGGTGAAAAATGCGTACTCCTGTTAACTGGGCAATAATTGACGCGGCTGCCGAGCCTGCGCTATTCGCTATGCTTGAGGATCTCGATCCTCCCCATGCAAGCCTCTATGCCGATCCCGTACCGGACGAGATTGGTCGTCTGGCGCCCTGGCTGGTGCAGGTCACCCCAGAGGTGCAGGACTGGTTACTGACGCGTGAAACCCCGTGGGGGATCTTCATTAAAAGCGCCGCTGAGATGCCAGCTCTGCGCCAGCATCTGCGGAAATTCCTTCATGTCCAAATCCCGGACGAAGAGAAGCCGGTAATATTCCGCTTCTACGACCCGCGGAATATCTGGCCAATGCTTGAGATACTGACCCCCTGGGATCAGCATTCGTTTTTAGGTCCTGTTGAGGCGATTTCGACGCATTATAAAGGCAGCGAACGTAGCGAAGATTTTGCAGCCCTGCGAGAGCAGTATCCTCGCGGCAGCAGTTCCCGACGCAAGATTATGAAAATTACCCCGCTACAAATGGAACAGCTGGGGGACATTTTCGAACAGCGCTACATCGATCAGCTCATTGAGAAAATGGCTGAATGGCAAGGCAACCCCGGTACGCTGAACGCAGATGGTATCAGCACTACCTTCCGCTGGCTTAAAGCGCAGGGCATTACCGATGACCGCAGCATTCGTGGCCTGTTTCGCCTGTTTTATGAGAAGCAGTGTCTCACGGTCGATTCCTTTCCTCCCCACTACAAAGCCGTGCTGAGTGATGAAGGTGAGGAGGGCGTCTATAAAGCTGAGTCGCTGCTGATACAGGAACTGGGTGACGTTCCTTTATAAGCCGCATTGCATTACTCCCTTCGCACGCTTTCTGCGCAAATCCACACGCTGTGTTATCTGAAAGCATCCCTGTCAGTTTGGGCTGACGTTCTTTGCATATTTAAGGATGAAAAATGACAAGTCTGACGGCGGGTTCGCCATCGTGTAACTGCAAAAATCCTGATACCTGTATTCATGCCTTTACCCTGAAGGTAAAAGACAGGACGTTCACGTACAAACAAAACGGCTTTATCGATTCGGTTGATGCTATCGACGAGGGCGGCAAGGGCGTGCCGTTATCCCTGACCTTAACCGGTAAGGCCTGCGTGTCACACAACCCCAAGTGTCCGCAGGGCGAGATCTACAGCATCGACGAGAGTAAAACCCTTAAAACGTTTAATAACGGCGTCACCAGTTACCCGGCGCGTTTCGACAGCAGCAAAGTGCGCTTCTTCGATCGGTTCGACTCCATCGATTTCCTGGTGGATTACGTACTGGCGAAAGACGTAAAGACCGTGATGCCCAAAACGGCGTACATGCTGCACGTCGGCCAGTGCCGCGGGGAGTCGTTTGTCCAGAAGCCGCTGACGTTTGCCGACGGGGTATCCCAGATTATCAATCTCGCCCCGAGCGGCACGGTGTGGGCCAATATCAATATCTTCCCGGACTTCAAATGGGAAACCAGCGTCTCGATCGGGGCCGGGCAGACGGTGGATGAGTACAGCGACCAGCAGCTTCGCCGGCAGCAGCGGGCGCAGAACGCCAGCGAGGGTATGCCGCAGCGCGGGCATCGCGGCTGGACGCGGCGTCCCCGCTACTCCATCACCAGTTCGCTGGAGATCGAAGGCAAGCTGACCGCCAAAATGGGGGGCCTGAGTCAGGACTACTCCGGCTCGCTGAAAAAGGACTTTGAACGCAAGGCCCAGCGCATTTCGCTTATCAACAAATCGATGCAGACCATCGATACCGTCACCAAAGCGCTGTCGACAAACGACGGCGGCGGGAAAATTAAGCTGCTTAACACCGAAATCCTCTTCCCCAAGCTGGAAATCAAGGGCAGCGGGGAGCTGAAAGAGGACGCCGACTCCAAGTCGCTCTACATCGAAAGGCAGGTATCGCTCGGGCTGGCGCCGCTGGTAGGGATGAAAATCACCCTCGATCTGCTGCAGGCGTTTGCCGCGTGGTATCGCGCGGATGTGGTGCTCGCCGCGGTTCGTGAAGGCCTGGCGTCGGGTGAGCAAAATTATCAGGATGGCGGCAATGCGGCGTTTGTCGGCATGAAGTTCGATTTGGTGGCGGAAGGGGAGGTTGCGCTGACGCTGGCCTTCAAATCTGACGCGAAAAGTAAGTGGGAGTGGCAAAAAGTCGACAGCGCCGAAGCCAAACTGAAGCTGACCATTGAGGCAAATGTGCGTGCGGGCATACGTATTTATATCGCCAACGGGGCGTTAACCGTGGGCGGAAAAGCGGTGGCCGAAGGCTGCCTCGGTTTAGATAACTCTGTGAAAGATAAGCTTGATTTGGTATTTTACCATAACGGCATCGTTGCAAAAGTATACGTCAATTACAACGTTGGCCTGGCGTCGAAATCCGAACGCGTCTCACGACCCCAGGGGCTTCCGGCCAGTACCACATCGACCGGGAAATCAGGGAAGGGCGACAATATTGAAAAGGAGTGGGTGATCCATGACAAGCTGGAAAAGAAAAACTCAACCGCGCGCTTTAATCTCGCTTAGCGCATTACTGGGTTCGTTACTGTTCACGACGTTTTCTGCCAGGGCCGATGAGATGATTACTGAAAAATACCTGTTTTCGTTTAAAACCTATAAAAGCACCTGCCTGCTACGGGTGAATGATTTTCCCGCCGCCGACAGCACCACCGCCGATTTCGGTACCCTGTCAGCCGGCTTCAACCTGACGGCGTTTCTTGAAAACGGGCCGAACACGATTGAACTGCTGATGGGCCCGCAGGATCATGCAGACCCGGATACCCTTTACCCGGACTCCTCCTGCAAGCTTACCGTCAGCAAAGACACAAAAGACAACAGCGAAACCCTGGCCGAGTTTGCCCTGACGGTGGATGCCAACGGGCATATCACCGCGAAAGAGTCGGCGGACTATCAGGGCGGGGCGTTTCACTCCCGGGTGCTGGAAGGCACCACCAAAAATCCCAACGACTTTGGCCTCTATAAGCTTGAGAGCACCGTGACGGCCAAAGGGCTTCCGCGCTGGGCCTGGGCCGATGCCACTCCGGTGAGCGAAAAAGATCTGCCGCTGATCCAGAAAGCCTATGCCGACATCTGGAAGCTGATTCAGGCGCGTGATATGGAGGCGCTGAAAAAGATTACTCGTATCTCCAGCGAAGAGATGGCCTATGCAGAGGGTACCTCGCCCGGCGTTGTGCTGCTCTCCACGGATTTCCCGGAGCACGTGGTGGATAAGCAGTACACCCCGGTGCCGATCGTCTGGGGCGACTATGAGCTGAAAACCTATCGCGGCGGCCGTCTGTTCCGCCTTGCCGCCGGCTTCTTTCAGAACTCGCCGCTGCAGTTCCAGAATGCCAGCGGTGAAGTGGTGTACGTCTATAACCCGTACTTCTCGCTTATCAACGGCAAGGTTGTGCTGGTTCGCTAACCGCGCTGTTACGCCGGGGCGGCCAGCCTGCCCCGGTCTTCATCACCTACCCAATAAGGACATCACAGTATGGGAAACGCAGTAAAAGTCGGTGATACCGGCACCGCCCACGGCAGCCATCCGCCCACGCCGGTCACGGCCGGTTCACCCACCGTCAAGGTTGACGGCATTCCGCTGGCGCGGGTTGGCGATCCGCTGGCCGACCACGGTCATCCGCGCGCCATTGCCGCCGGCTCCGGTACGGTGTTCGTCGACGGTAAACCCGCCGCCCGCACCGGCGATGCGGTGGGCTGTGGCGGCGTCGTGATCGGCGGCGGTACCGTTAATATTGGTTGAAACGCGCCGCTGGCCGTTGACCACCTTCCTCGCTTCTCTCGCCTTCTGATCCACAAGCATTAAAGTTGACCGCGCATCGGGCGATATAGAGATAACCGATGCTGCCGATATCCGGCCCCGTCCGGCGGCAGGGCGCGAGCGCGCCCGCCGTCAACTTCAATAAGGACGTTTATGAACAAAATGCTGTTACTCCTGCTGGCCTGCGCCTCTTTTGGTGCCAGCGCCGACTGCTGGGTGGTGAACAACTTCAAAGGGGAGTTCACCAGCGGGCGCAGCGAGTGGAAATTCCAGAACCTCTATAAACCCAATTACACCCTGCATATCACCATCAACGGCAAAAAAGCCTCGATTATGCCAGGCCCAGGTACCCAGGCGGGCGACCCGCGTACCCTGACGGTGCTCAACCCGACCGCGCTGACCAGCTACCGCAGCATCGACGGTGTCACCGAGATGGAAACCTTCGCCATTCAGGATAAGAAGGTGTTCTACAGTTCCACCATTCAGAATGCTCAGGGCATGGACGAGGCCGGAGTGATTGTGATGGTCGGTGACGTTGCCGGCACCTGCTGATGTGAACTGACGATTCCCTCCTGCCCAACCCCGAGTGGCGCACCGCCGTGACGCCACCCTGCCTGACGCCTGCCTCCTGCCTGTGGCCTCCTGACTTCTGACTGCTCCCTCCTCAATACCTGCCTCTTTCAGAAACCCATACTCCTTTCTCTGTCATTGCTAATAATTCAATACTGCTAAAATACAATTTACGATTGCTTAATAATAAAGTAATTACCCTGGGGTAATATATCGATCAATAATTGATCAATGCATTGTGTTTGTATTGCAGCCGCACAAAATATATTCCATGCCTTCTTTGGTATGATATTATTGTCCCTAACGGAAATCAGTGCCGCTTATTAACGAAACCACTAACGCAGAAGGCGATATTAATCACCGTCTCATACATGATATATCTTTGTGATAAGTCAATTAATTTGCCTTAGGTAATTTAATTATTAATCAATCGCGTTAGTAGAAGTATTTAATGGATGCAATAAGGCACAAAAAATTGCCTTTTTTACTGGATTAACAGATGCAGATCGGGTAAAAAATAGGTTAATTCTTAAAGAATGCACAACAATTGGATAATACCGCTGAGCAACAGGCTTTTCGGGCGGCATTCTGGCAGACCCCATTCGCTGTACTAAGGGAAATCGTTACAAGGAGACAGTAGATATCTATGATCGGACTACCAATATTAGTAGGCTCTGACCCAATAATATTCCTATAGCAATATTGTTTTTGACGGTAAATGAAAGATGGTCATCTGGCTGTTTTTTAAGGTATTTATCGCAAATCAGTAAATGCCTTACAAAGCAATGCTATTGTGGGTTCAAAAAATGCGCACGACGAAAATATCGATTAACCATCGCCTGTTCGTCATGCCTGTAATATACCGCAGGCCCATCTTTTGAACCTTAATGAGTCACTCATAACATGAATCTGGTGTGAGAATATGGGAAAAGGAATTGACGGAGCCTCCGTGGCGCCGAAGGAACGTATTAATATTAAATACGTTCCGGCTACCGGCGGGCAACAGGCTGAAATAGAGCTGCCGCTGACCATGATGGTGATCGGCAATATGAAAGGCCGCACCGAAGAAACGCCGATCGAGGAGCGCCAGACGGTCTCCGTAGACAAAAATAATTTCACCTCGGTAATGAAAGAGGCCAATCTGGAACTGAATTTCCTCGTTCCAAACCGCCTTGAAGAAAACAGCGAAGATGAAATGCCGGTGAAGCTGAATATTGCCTCGCTGGAGGATTTCTCTCCGGATCGCATCGCTGAACAGGTGCCTGAGCTGCGTAAATTACTGGAGCTGCGCGAAGCGCTGGTCGCCCTGAAAGGGCCGCTGGGAAATATTCCGGCGTTCCGTAATCGCCTGCAGGATCTGCTGGCCAGTTCCGAAGCGCGCGAGCAGCTGCTCAAAGAGCTGGATTTAGTGAAACCCGCCGAATAACCACGCGGCAAACCGAAAGGGAATAACACATGTCTACGGTTGAAGAACAACCTCAGGTTGCCGCAGCGGGCGCGTCCTCCTCACTGCTTGATGACATCATGGCGCAGGCGCGCATTACGCCGGTCGATGAGGGCTATAGCGTAGCGAAGCAGGGCATCGCGGCGCTGGTTGCCAACATTCTCGACAGCGGCAATGCGGCAGAGCCGGTGAACAAAGCGCTGGTGGACAGCATGATCGTTGAGCTGGACAAGAAGCTCAGCAAGCAGGTTGACGTGATCCTTCACGCGGCCGAGCTGCAGGAGCTGGAGTCCTCCTGGCGTTCGCTGAAGCTGCTTATCGATCGCACCGATTTTCGCGAAAACATCAAGATCCTCATGCTGCACGCGACCAAGCAGGAGCTGCTGGAGGACTTCGAGTTCGCGCCGGAAATTACCCAGTCCGGCTTCTACAAGCACGTTTACTCCACCGGTTACGGTCAGTTCGGCGGCCAGCCGATCGGCGCGGTGATTGGCGACTACGCCATGACCCAGAGCTCACCGGACATCAAGCTGATGCAGTACGTCAGTGCGGTTGGGGCGATGGCGCATGCGCCGTTTATCTCCTCCGTTGCGCCGACCTTCTTCGGGGTGGACAGCTTTGCCGATCTGCCGACCATCAAAGACCTCAAGTCGGTCTTCGAAGGCCCGACCTACACCAAGTGGCGTTCGCTGCGTGAGTCCGAAGACTCCCGCTATCTGGGCCTTACCGCACCGCGCTTCCTGGCACGTCTGCCGTATGACCCGGTTGAGAACCCGATCAAGGGCTTCAACTACAAAGAGAACATCAGCGCCAGCCACGAGCACTACCTGTGGGGCAACACCGCCTACCTGATGGGCACCGCGCTGACCGACAGCTTCGCGAAATACCGCTGGTGTCCGAACATCATCGGTCCGCAGAGCGGCGGCACCATCTCCGATCTGCCGGTTCACGTCTATGAGGCGATGGGTCAGCTGCAGGCCAAGATCCCGACCGAAGTGCTGATCACCGACCGTCGCGAGTACGAAATGGCGGAAGAGGGCTTCATTACGCTCACCATGCGTAAAGACAGCGACAACGCGGCGTTCTTCTCGGCGAACTCGGTGCAGAAGCCGAAGGTGTTCCCGAACACCCGCGAAGGCAAAGAGGCGGAGACCAACTACAAGCTGGGTACTCAGCTGCCGTACATGTTCATCATCAACCGCCTGGCGCACTACATCAAAGTGCTGCAGCGCGAGCAGATCGGCTCCTGGAAAGAGCGCCAGGATCTGGAGCGTGAACTGAACGGTTGGATCAAGCAGTACGTTGCTGACCAGGAGAACCCGCCGGCAGACGTGCGTAGCCGTCGTCCGCTGCGTGCCGCGCAGATCAAGGTGCTGGACGTTGAGGGTGAGCCGGGCTGGTATCAGGTCGCGATCGCCGTGCGTCCGCACTTTAAATACATGGGCGCCAACTTCGAGCTGTCGCTCGTTGGTCGTCTGGACAAGGAGTAACCGGCATGTCGTCTCTCTCGTCATGGGACAGAGGGAGCGCCGCCAGCCTGTTCGACAGGATCCGGGGCGAAGAGCGCAGCAGCTCGCCGGACGCGCAGTTGACCTCTCTGATTAGCTCGGTGAAACGCCAGCTCGACAGAGTGCTCAATACGCGTCCCGGCAACTGCCGCAGCGCACCGGATCTTGGCGTCATCGATTTAAATGACGCGACGCAGGGCAGTGCCGATATTCGCAGCCGTATTCGCGAAGCCATCCGGCAGTGCATCTGCGACTACGAACCGCGCATCGTGCAGGTGGAGGTGTCGTTCTCGGACAACATCTCCACCCCACTCGAAATGGCCTTTCGGGTGACCGCGCACGTACGCCTCGACGAGCTGGAGCAGGTTACCTCGTTCAACGTCCATATGGACAGCCACCGCCACTACAGAATGATCTGACTATGCAGCTGGAACACTACTTCAGGGATGAACTCGCCTGGCTTCGCCTTCAGGGCCGCCAGTTTGCGCAGGCCCATCCCGAACTGACGCGCTTTTTGTCCGAGCAAACCACCGACCCGGACGTCGAACGTCTGCTGGAAGGCTTTGCGTTTCTCACCGGCAGCCTGCGCGCAAAAATCGAAGACGAGTTCCCGGAGCTGACGCACGGGCTGCTCAACATGCTGTGGCCGAACTACCTGCGCCCGGTGCCGAGCATGACCATCGTGCAGTTTTCGGCCATCCCCGGCGCGCTGGCTCAGCCGGCCTTCGTGGCCCGCGGCTGCCCGCTCGACAGCGTGCCGCGCGACGAGGTGGTGTGCCATTTCCAGACCTGCCACGACATGTGGGTCTACCCAGCGGACATCGCCGACATCAGCGCCCGCAGCGGCAACGACGCCTCCGCCATCACGCTGGATATTGCCCTGCACAGCACCCTGACCCTTGGCGAGCTGGAGCTGGATAAGCTGCGCTTTTACCTCGGCGGCGACGGCTGGACCGCGTATGAACTCTATTTCTGGCTGGCCAGCAAACTCTCCCACATTGAAGTGGAAGTGGACGGCAAGCGTTTCCCGCTGCCTGCCAGCGCCCTGAAAACCATTGGCTTTGACCGGGAAGATGCACTGTTGCCCTATCCGGGTAACGTCTATTCCGGCTACCGCATACTGCAGGAATATTTCTGCTTCCCGGAAAGCTTCTTGTTTTTCCAGATTAAAAGCAGCGACTGGCCGAATCAGCCGATGCCGGTCGAGCGCTTTAAGCTCCATTTTTGTTTTGAAAGCCCGCTTCCGCCGGAGCTGAAGATCCGTAAGGACTCGTTCATGTTGAACTGCGTCCCGGCGATCAACCTGTTCCAGCACGAAAGCGAGCCTATCGATCTTAATGGCCGCCAGGTGGAGTACCCGCTGAAGGCCAGCTACCGCCAGGCCGACAGCTTCGAAATCTTCTCCGTGGACAGCGTGGAGGGCTGGGTAGAAGGGCAGCCGGGCCGCGCGCGCGGCAATCAGCGCCTCTACCATCCGTTCGAGAGCTTCCAGCACCAGATTGAGCGGGCCAAAGGGCGTAAAGCGCTCTACTACCGTATCCGCGTCCGCGAAGCGGTGAACGGCGCCGGGTTTGATCACTCGCTCTCCTTTGTGCGCGGCGACGAAACCGAAGTGGTGGGGCTGGATGAATCCGTGTCCGTGACCCTGACCTGCACCAACCGGGCGCGGGCCGCACAGCTGCTGGTGGGGGATCTCTGCGTCCCGACCGGCGAGTCGCCGACCTTCGCCACGTTTCGCAACATCATCCGTCCGACGCGCCCGCTGCGCCCGGCGCTGGATGGCAGCCTGCACTGGACGCTGATCTCCAACCTGTCGCTGAACTACGTGTCGCTGCTGCGCCGGGATGCGCTGGTGCAGGTGCTGCGCACCTACGACTTCCCGACCCTCTACGACAAGCAGGCGGAGCAGGCCTCGCGTAAGCGTCTGGCCGGAATTGAAGCGATCGTCACCGAACCGGTGGACCGCCTGGTGCGCGGCATGCCGGTGCGCGGGCTGAAGTCGGTGCTGTCGATCCGCCAGTCGGCGTTTGCCAGTGAAGGGGAGCTGTATCTGTTCAGCACCGTACTGGCGCACTTCCTGTCGCTTTACGCCAGCGTAAACGCGTTTCATCTGCTGGAGGTCTACAACCTCGATAACAAGGAGCGTTACCGATGGCCGGTGCAGGCGGGTCAACACTCGATGATGTGATGGACCGCGATGCGCTCGCGCGCTACTCCTTCTACCAACTGGTTGAGCTGCTCAACCGCATGGAGGCGGTGGATCCGGAGCGCGGCCAGGATTTCGATCCGGCCCACGAGCGGCTGCGCTTTAGCGCCACCGCCTCACTCGGGTTTCACCCAAGCGACATCGTCGGGATGTCTCAGGACGACAGCGGCATGCACCACCTGGAGGTGGCGTTTATGGGGCTGCACGGCAGCCAGTCGCCGATGCCGGGCTACTACCTCGACGACCTGGCCTGGGAGTACGCCCAGCAGGAGCCGAAGCTCGGGCTGTTTCTCGACTTCTTTCATCACCGCCTGCTGACGCTGCTGCACCGGGTATGGCGTAAATATCGCTACCACGTGCGCTTTCAGGACAACGGCGAGGACGGCTTTTCGCGCCTGATGTTTGCCCTGGTGGGGCTTGGCAACGACGCGGTGCGCGAAAGCCTGCCGGTGAACCGCGCCAAGATGCTCTCCTACGCCGGGATGCTCGCCAGCCCCAGCCGCTCGCCGGAAGTGGTGGCCGGCCTGGTGATGCACTGCTTCGACCTGGAGAGCGTGGAGGTCGAGGTGTGGCAGGCGCGAAAGGTGCCGGTGTGCGAGGAGCAGCAGAACCGCCTGGGGCGCGCCAACAGCCGTCTGGGCGACGATTTTGTTATCGGCGAACGGGTCAACGACTGCGCCGGTAAGTTTTTACTGAAGATCAACAACCTGAGCTTTAGCGACTTCCTCAGGTTTCTGCCCAACGGCGACCAGTTCGAGCCGCTGGTGCGCTTTGTGTCATTCATCCTGCGCGACCAGCTGGCGTGGGATTTACGTCTGGGGTTTGGTCTGGATCAGGCAAGCGGCATGCGCCTCGGCGATGCGCGCTACGCCAGTCTGGGATGGAGCAGCTTTTTAGGTAACCCACCGGCCGAGCCGTGGGTAACGATATGCGTACAGGAGTAACGGTGAGCGACGGTAATCAGCAACTTGCGCTGTTGGTGCTCAACAGCGAGCAACTGGAAGGGAATTCACAGGTTCAGCATCAGTTTGGACCGGCGGGCGGCACGCTGGGCGGTTCCGATCGCGACGACTGGCAGCTCAAGGAGCGCCTCGGCGCGGTGATGCCCGAGCATGCGCGCATCGAAACGGTGGATGGCCGCTACTGCCTGTGCGACCTCAGCGGTCAGACCTACATCAATGGCGCGACCTCGCCGATAGGCCGCAACCGCCGCGTAGCCCTGGAGCCGGGGGACGAACTGCAGGTCGGCCCGTTCCGTATCCGGGTCTTTATGGGGTCGGTGCAGGTTGAGCCGCAGCTGGACCAGATCATTGGTAACCGTCGTGAAAACGACATCGACGACTGGCTGGGAGACGACTACCGGGGCTTTACCGCGCCGGCGGAAGACCGCCCGGGCCAGGTGAAGCATAACGACCCGATGTGGGTACTACAGCAGGAGCGCAACAGCGCTGCCGCCATGCTCAACGGCACGGCGAGCGTACCGGGAATGGTGCCGCAACTTAACGCGCTTTCGGGCATTGAGGACACGATGGATCAGGAATTTATCGAACTCCCTGACGTGCAGGGATTCAGCAGTCACGATGGCACCGCGAGCGTGTCGCTCTCGCCGCTGATGCAGGGGCTGGGGCAGACGCTGGCTTTTCACGACGACATGAAAGCGCAGGAGATGCTGCATGAGATGGGCAAAA
This sequence comes from Siccibacter turicensis LMG 23730, assembly GCF_000463155.2. Lineage (GTDB taxonomy): Bacteria > Pseudomonadota > Gammaproteobacteria > Enterobacterales > Enterobacteriaceae > Siccibacter > Siccibacter turicensis. The sequence continues at coordinate 17,871 of NZ_AWFZ01000042.1, forward strand.
CCCTGCGCGCCACGCTGGAAGGGCTGTTGACCCTTCAGGCTGAGCAGGCGGCGCTGGCGGATAAACTGCTGCGCCCGATCGAAGACAACCCGCTGCGTCTGGGGCTGAGCTACGACGATACCCTGGCGCTGCTGTTCGCCGAGACTAAAAGCCCGGTTCACCTCTCCGCCCCGGCGGCGGTGGCCGAAGTGCTGCGCAACATTCGGGTTCACCACGTCGCCAACCAGCAGGCTATCGGCGCGGCGCTGAACAGCATGGTGCAGGCGTTCTCCCCTGACGTGCTGCTCAAACGCTTTAGCCACTACCGTCGCGGCGGAGAAGCGGCACCGATGCACGACGGATGGGCATGGGAGATGTACGAACACTACTTCCAGGAGCTGACCTCCAGCCGTCAGCAGGGCTTCCAGCGACTGTTCCAGCAGGTCTACGCCCAGGCGTATGACCGTGCGGTGCGTGAGCAGCAGGAGCAAGCATAATGCTGAAACCGGCACTGGTTTTTCTGGTGGCGTTGACCCTGAGCGGCTGTACCACGCTCGGCAAAATGGCGGATGTCGCCATGAATCCGGATATCCAGGTGGGGAGCAATAACGATCAGCCCTCCACCGTGGCCTTCAGCATGGTGGCGGAGCCGGATATGAACCCCAATGAGAGCGGCGAGGCCTCGCCGCTGGAGTTTCAGATTGTGATGCTCTCTGAAGACTCGCGCCTGCTCGCCACCGACTTTGACCAGGTGACCGCCGATATCGAAGCGGCGCTGGCAAAAAACTACATCGACCACCAGGACTACACCCTGCTGCCCGGCCAGTTCAAATACCTGCCGCCGGTGAAGCTGGATGAAAAGGTGCGCTACATCGGGGTTATCGCCCGCTACGCCGACCCGGACAGCGCCGAGTGGCGCAAGGTCATCAAGGTGAAAAACACCGGCCATGCCTGGCAGATTCTGGTGCATCTGCGCCTGGATGAAGTCGAACTACAGCTGGAAGAAGAATAACTATGTCTATCCGAAACCGCGTCATCTGGCGTGAAGGGCTGTTCATCAAGCCGCAGCATTTTCAGCAGCAGCAGCGCCACGTGGATTACACGCTCCACGCCCGTCTGAGCGCGGTCAGCGACTACTACTATGGGCTGCAGACCCTCACCATCAACGAGGAGTATCTCAACTTCGGGCGTATCGCCCTGGTGAGCGCCACCGGCGTAATGCCGGACGGCACGGTCTTCAATATTCCCGGTGACGACGCGCTGCCGCAGCCGCTGGAGATAACCGACGCCTCGGTGACCAATCAGAAAGTCTATCTGGCGATCCCGCTGGCGGTCAGCGGCGTGAACGAGGTGAGCGAGGAGGGCCAGCAGGTTTCCACTCGCCTGGCGTCCCACCGCTACGACGTGCGCGATCTGCACAGCGAGGGCGGGGACGTGGTGGCGCTCGACGTGGGCCGCGTCAGCCTGCGCCTGATGCTGGAGCGCGACGACCGCAGCGCCTACGCCTCGATGGCGATTGCCTGCATCCAGGATAAGCGCCCGGACGGCGGTCTGATCCTCGACCCGACCTTTATGCCGTGCAGCGCCAGCGTTGCGGCAATCCCGGTGCTGAAGCGCTTTCTTGGTGAATCCGCCGGGCTGGTGGCAGAGCGCGCCCGCAGCCTCTCCCAGCGCATCGCCGCGCCGGGGCAGCAGGGCGTTGCCGACGTCGCGGAGTTCATGATGCTGCAGCTGCTCAACCGCGTGCAGCCGCAGCTTTCGCATCTGGCGCGCCTCGGCACGCTGCATCCAGAGCGTCTGCACGAAGCGCTGGTGGCCTTCTGCGGCGAGCTGATGACCTTTACCGACGAGTCGCGCCTGCCGCCGGAGTTCCCGGCCTATCGTCACGACGATCAGCGCGTCAGCTTCGAGCCGGTGATGCAGGCCCTGCGCCAGGCGCTCAGCACCGTGCTCTCGCCGCGCGCCGTATCGCTCCAGCTGCGCAAGCATCCGTACGGCATCGTGATGGCGATCGTTGGCGACAGCGAGCTGATGAACAGCGCGGAATTCATCCTGGCGGTGCGCGCCCGCATGCCGCAGGAGCAGCTGCGCAAACAGCTGCTGCAGCAGACCAAGGTCGCCTCCAGCGAGAAGATCCGCGAGCTTATCAGCCTGCAGCTGCCGGGCGTCCCGCTGCTGCCGCTGCCGGTGGCACCGCGCCAGCTGCCGTATCACGCCGGCTACAGCTACTTCCAGCTCGACCGTCAGAGTCCCGCCTGGCAGATGCTGGTTATCGGCAACACGCTGGCATTCCACATCGCCGGCGAGTTCCCGGAGCTGGATCTTCAGCTCTGGGCCATTCGCGGTCAGTAATCGGGAGAGGGAACGATGAGCATCGACGTACTGAAAAACGACCACCTGGGCGAGCTGCTGTTCGACAACGCCACCCAGATGGATATGGACTCCGACTACTGGTTCCGCATGCGCGGCCAGAGCATCAATCCGATGATCGATGCCGTCACGCCGCTGCTTGGCATGGTAGGGCGCGTGCGGCAGATGAACACCTTCACCGGCGTGCCGGCGCTTTATCAGAAAGTGGTGGCAGAGATTCAGGCCATCGAACAGGAGCTGACCACCCAGGGCTACGAAACCGGCGTCATCCTGTCGTTTCGCTACATCCTGTGCACCTTCATCGATGAAGCGGTGATGAGCAAGGAGTGGGGCAGCCAGAGCGTGTGGTCGGAAAACTCACTGCTGGCACGGTTTCATAATGAAACCTGGGGCGGCGAGAAGGTGTTTGCCCTGCTCGATAAGCTGCTGGAGGAGCCGCAGCGCTACCGCGATATCCTGGAGTTTATCTGGCTGTGCCTGACCCTCGGCTTCCAGGGCCGCTATCGGGTTATCCCCCAGGGCCAGGGCGAGTTCCTGAGCGTTATCCGACGCCTGCACCACACCCTGCGTCCGGAGCCGGTGAACGCCCCGACGGTGCTGCATCTCGATCTCGGTAAGCAGGCCTCGCGCTACCGCCTGAAACGCCAGGTCACGCTGCGCACGGTATTTATCGGTATCTGCCTCACGCTGGCCGGGATTTTCGGCCTCTATCACTATCAACTCAGCCATCAAACCCAGGACGTGCTTCGTCAGTTGGGAGAATTATTAAAATAAGGAAGACACCGTGATCCGTATTGACCTGCCGGTACTTGTTGAACGCCTGAACCCCGTCTGCCGCCACATGCTTGAAGAGGCGGCGGCGCTGTGCGTCAACCATCAGGGCGCTGAGATCCGCATTGAACACCTGCTGCTGAAAGCCATCGACACGCCGCTGAGCGATGTGCGGCTGATCCTCAATCGCGCCGGGGTGGATCTGGATGAAGCAAGGACGCTGCTTCAACCCAACGAGCATGACAAAACCCTCAATCCGGGTTATCCGTCCTTTTCGCCGCTGCTGGTGGAGTGGCTGCAGGACAGCTGGCTGCTGGCCTCCGCCCAGATGCGCCACGCTCAGCTGCGCAGCGGCGTGATGCTGCTGGTGCTGCTGATGACGCCGCACCGCTATCTGGCCACACCGGTCACGCGCCTGCTGGCGAAGGTTAACCGCGATCTGCTCACCCAGCAGTTTGATGAGTGGGTGAAAACCTCTGCCGAAACCGAGGTCGTGAAAGGCGACAGCGGCGAGAGCGCGCCGGTGGCGACCGACTCCTCGCTGCTGGGCCGCTTTACCCAGAACATCACCGAGCAGGCGCGTCAGAACGCGCTCGATCCGGTGCTGTGCCGCGACGACGAGATCGACCTGACCATCGACATCCTGTCCCGCCGCCGTAAAAACAACCCGATCATCGTCGGCGAGGCCGGGGTCGGGAAAAGCGCGCTGATCGAAGGCCTGGCGCTGCGCATCGTTAACGGCCAGGTCCCGGAAAAGTTACAGGGTGTGGAGCTGCTGTCGCTGGATCTTGGCGCGATGCAGGCCGGGGCGGCGGTGAAAGGTGAATTTGAGAAGCGCTTCAAGGGCGTGATGCAGGAAGTCAAAGACGCGCCGCGCCCGGTGATCCTGTTTATCGACGAGGCGCACACCCTGATTGGCGCCGGGAACCAGGCGGGCGGGCTTGACGTCTCCAACCTGATCAAACCCGCGCTGGCGCGTGGCGAACTGCGCACCATCGCGGCCACCACCTGGAGCGAGTACAAAAAGTACGTCGAGAAGGACGCCGCCCTGTCACGCCGTTTCCAGCAGGTAAAAGTGGGCGAACCGAGCGTCGATCAGGCGACGGTGATCCTGCGTGGCCTGCGCACCATCTATGAAAAAGCCCACGGCGTGCTGATCGATGAAGCGGCGCTGCAGGCGGCCTCCACGCTGTCGGCCCGCTACATCTCCGGGCGTCAGCTGCCGGATAAAGCCATCGACGTGCTGGACACCGCCTGCGCGCGCGTGGCCATCAACCTGACCACGCCGCCGCGCGCCGTCACCCATCTGCAAACGCAGATCCAGCAGCGCGAGCTGGAGATCGCTCAGCTTGAGCGCCAGCGTCGCATTGGCCTTGGGGATCACGAGGAGCGTCTGGTCACGCTGGCCGATGAGCAGGCGCGCGACCGCACCCAGCTTGGCGAGTACCAGTCCGCCTGGCAGACGCAGCAGAGCCTGGTCGGGAAGATTGTCGCCCTGCGCGCCGATCTGCTGAGCGATGAACCCCCGGCGGAACCGGCGCAGGCCGCCGCCGAGCTGAAAGCGCTGGAAGCGGAGCTGACTGGCTTTGAGAAGAGCGCGGTGCGCCTCTCCGCCCATGTCGATGCGGCGCAGATTGCGGCGGTGATCGCCGAGTGGACCGGGGTGCCGGTCAACCGGATTTCCCAGAGCGAGCTGGACGTAGTAACGCGGCTGCCGCACTACCTCGGCGACAGCATCAAGGGCCAGGATCTGGCGATTGCCCATCTGCACAAGCACATGCTGACCGCCCGCGCCGACCTGCGTCGCGCCGGTCGCCCGCTCGGGGCGTTCCTGCTGGTGGGGCCAAGCGGCGTCGGGAAAACCGAAACCGTGGTGCAGATTGCCGACCTGCTGTTTGGCGGGCGCAACTACCTCACCACCATCAACATGTCCGAGTATCAGGAGAAGCACACCGTATCGCGTCTCATCGGCTCCCCGCCGGGCTACGTCGGTTTTGGTGAAGGCGGCATCCTGACGGAAGCCATTCGTCAGAAACCTTATTCGGTGGTGCTGCTGGATGAAGTGGAGAAAGCCCACCCGGACGTGCTGAACCTGTTCTACCAGGCGTTCGACAAGGGTGAACTCGCCGACGGGGAAGGGCGCATCATTGACTGCAAAAACGTGGTGTTCTTCCTGACCTCCAACCTCGGCTTCCAGACCATCGTTGAGTACGCCGACCGTCAGGACGGCCTGCTGGATGCGCTCTATCCTGAGCTGACCACCTTCTTTAAACCGGCGCTGCTGGCGCGCATGGAGGTCATCCCTTATCTGCCGCTGGGCCACGACACCCTGAAAGCCATTGTGCAGGGCAAACTGGCGCGGCTGGTGACGCTCCTGCAAACGCGCTTCGGCGCGACGGTGGAGATTGACGATGCGGTGCCGGAGGAGATCCTGCGCCGCGCCAACCGCAGCGAAAACGGTGCGCGCATGCTGGAGTCGATCATCGACGGGGCGCTGCTCCCGCCGGTTTCTCTCCAGCTGCTGCAACGCATGGCGGCAGGCGAGCCGGTATCGCGCATTACCTTCACCCTGAGCGAGGGTGAATTCGCCTGCGGTCTGGAGGGGTGAGTATGCAACGCGCCCTGGAGTTCGCGCTCTCGCTGACCCTGCCGGATGACGAAGCCGCGCTGACCGACTGGCTGCTGGCGGTGCTGCACAAGCACTGGCAGCCGCAGGGGGCGCTGGTGGGGCTGCCGGAGTTCAGCGGACGCCAGCTGGAGTGCCGCGGGCTTATCGGCAGTACGCCGGTTGCGCTGTCGCTGGAGGCCGACGACTTTGGGCATCCGCTCTCCTACGTGATGCTGAAAAATCAGGTGCGCATCTGGGACACGCTCTACGGCGGAGCGCGCATCGACAACGCTGCCTTTCGCCAGCTGCTGATGGATGTGGGGGCGAAGCACGGCCTGTTTGCTCTGCCCATCCCCGACGCCGCCGGAAAAATCGTCGGCGTGCTGGGGGTGTTTGACGAGGCCTCGCGCCTGTGGGCGTGGCGCAACAGCGGCGATCTGGAGCTGCTGCTCCAGGTCTACGTGCGCCAGCTTGCCCGGGTGCAGAGCCTGCGTCACAACCAGCGGGAAAGCACCCAGCTGCGCGCCTCCCTGCGCCAGATCGCCGGTGAGAGCGAGCAGCGTCGGCTCAAAACCACGCTGCTGGAGAGCCAGCTGGTGGGGCAGTCGGTACCGGCGCGCCAGCTGCGCGAGCAGATCGATCAGCTGGCAGGGCACTCCCTGTCGGTGCTGATCCAGGGGGAAACCGGGGCCGGAAAAGAAGTGGTGGCCCGTCTGCTGCACCAGTGCTCGGCCCGCGCCGATCGCCCGTTTGTCGCCATCAACTGCGCCGCCATTCCGGAAAACCTGATTGAGAGCGAGCTGTTTGGCTATCTCAAAGGGGCCTTCTCCGGCGCGCAGGGCAATAAAGAGGGGCTGGTGGCCCAGGCCAACGGCGGCACGCTGTTCCTCGACGAAGTGGGGGATATGCCGCTGCCGATGCAGGCCAAGCTGCTGCGGGTGCTTGAGACGCGCAGCTACCGCCCGCTCGGCAGCGACAAAGAGTGCCACTCCGATTTCCGGGTGCTGGCCGCCACCCATCAGCCGCTGGATGCCCAGGTGGCCGAGGGCTGCTTCCGTCAGGACCTGTTCCATCGCCTGTGCCAGAGCCAGATTCTGGTCCCGGCGCTGCGCGACCGCGCCGAGGATATCTCGCTGTTAAGCAACCACTTCATCACCGTGTTCGGCGAGCGTGAGGGCAAGCGCTTCGGCACCCTGCGTCGTTCGCTGCTGACCCTGCTGCTGGGCTACGCGTTTCCCGGCAACGTGCGCGAGTTGCGCAACCTGCTGGAAGTGGCCTGCGCCCATACCGCCGACGGTGACGACCTGGGTATCGAAGCGCTGCCGCTGGAGCTGCTCTCCCGTCTGGAAAATGACGCCCGCGTGCATGACGACGACTACAACCATATCCACGATCTGCGCCAGGCCATCAGCGACTACGAAGCCGCCGTTATCGCCGCGCGCATGCGCTACTACCAGGGCAACCGCCTGCGGGTCGCGGAGAGCCTGAACATTGCCCGGCGCACGCTGGACCATAAATGCCTGAAGCTGGAGGTGCAGTAATGAGCCTGTTCACCCTGCTGCCGCTGCTCTTTACCCCCTTTGGCCCTGCGCCGCTGGAAAAGAGCGTGCAGCAATGCCAGAAGGAGCAGAGCGCCGAACTGAGGCTGGCCTGCTACGACGCGCTGGGGCGCGTTACCGCGACCGCCGCCGCGCCGACACCGAACGAGACCGGCTGGCGGCTGGATAAAGACGCCATGAGCGGCGACATGACCCTGACGCGTCAGGCGGTGCCGGGCGCGGCGTTCAGCGTCGCCTGCCTGAACACCATCACCCATATCCGGGTGCGCATGACGCTGCCCTGGGAAGGGGAGAGCGTTACCGCGACCACCGACGGCGTCCCCGCCTCGGGCAACTGGTTTGTGCGCGACAAGGGGCGTTTGCTGGAGTTCGGGCGCGGCCTGCCGGCCATCGACGAACTGAAGCGCTGGTCGGGGCAGCATGAGCTGGTGCTGGCGAGCGCCTCCGGGCGCGAAGTGCGTATCCCGCTTACCGGCATGGGCGAGGCGCTGAAGCCTCTGCGCCAGCAGTGTCGCTGGTAGGAGGCGAGATGGAACATCGTCATCCCTGGTGCCAGCGCCTGCTGGCGACGCTGCCCGACGAGGCGCAGCGCAGCGCCATCGCCGCCGACGATCCGCTGTGGGAAAACATTGAAACCGAACTGGTGAAGCTCGGCTCGCTGGCCCACAGCCAGGTGAACCTTACCGAAGTTGCGGGCATGTGCCTGACGCTGCTCGAGAGCAAAACCAAAGATATGCGCGTGCTGGTGCAGCTGGTGCGCTGCCTGCAACACCCGGCAAAGGCCACGCCGTTCGCCACCGCGCTGATCCTGCTTGAGAGCTGGGTGGACGCGTACTGGAGCCTCGCCTGGCCCGCCAGCGCGATGCAGAAACAGCGCCTGCTGGTGCAGATGGTGCGGCGCTTCGACGGCGCGCTGGGCCGGGTCAGCGAACAGGCCTCCGCCGCCGAACTGGCGCAGCTGCTGGGCCATGCCGAGCGGCTGGAGCAGAGCCTGTTGCGCGTGGCGCCGGAGAAAACCGACCCGCTGGAGACGCTGATCCCGGCCCTGCGTCGCGCCCAGTCGCGTCAGCAGGAGCAGGCGAAGGCCGACAGCGCCCCGGCACCGACCACCGCCAGCGCGGTGGTCAGCACCCGCAGCAGCAGCGCCACCCCGGAGATCGACACCGGCAACGAACGCGCCTGGCGTCAGACCCAGCTAAAGGTGGCCGACCTCATTATTGAGCAGCAGCCCGATGCGGCGGTGGGCTACCGCCTGCGCCGGCACGCTATCTGGAGCTCCATCACCGCAGCACCGGTGGCGTCACGCGGCAACCAGACCCAGCTCGCCCCGGTGGCGGCGGATCGGGTCAGCGAGTATGAGGCCGCGCTGCCCCAGGCCGACAGCGCGCTGTGGAAGCAGATAGAGGAGAGCCTGGTGCTCTCGCCGTACTGGTTTGACGGCCATCGGCTGTCGGCGCGGGTCGCGGCGCAGCTGGGCTTCCCGGACGTGGCCGCCGCCATTGCCGCCGAGCTGGAGGCGTTTTTACAGCGGCTGCCGGCGCTGCGCGAGCTGGCCTTCAGCGACAAAAGCGCCTTCTTACCTGAGAGCGCCGCCGAGTGGCTGCGCAGCGCTCAGAGCAGCGGTGGGCAAAGCGGGCAGGGCCAGGACCTGGCGGCTGAAGTCGCAGCCTGCCGTAAAGCCCAGGGGCTGAACGCCGCCCTGGCGCTGCTGGAGGACAAAACCCGTCAGCAGTCGGAGCCGCGTGAGCAGTTTTATGCCGCCGTAATGCTGGCGGAGCTGCTGGCCGCAGAGGGCATGAAAACCCTGGCCGGGCAGCACTATTACCATCTTTTGCAGGAAGCGCACCGCCTTGGGCTGGCGCAGTGGGAACCGGGTCTGGTCAAACGCCTGGAGCGTTTTGCCAAAGCCCGTTAACAGGACTTTTTTGAACGGTAACCTATGTTAAATAAACTTATTACCTTACTGCGCCAGCAGCTTCCGAAGCTGAAACCGTCGTGGCTTCTGCTTGCCGTCGTGCTGTGGTGCGTCGTGCTGGTGCTCGCCTGGTGGCTGGGCCCACGGCTCTCCCTCGCCGGTACCCGCCCGCTGGAAAGCATCTGGGGACGGGTGGTCTTTACCGTGGTCTGGCTGTGGCTGGCCTGCGGGATCAGCGTCTGGCGCATCTGGCGCCGCATGCAGCAGCTGAAGGCGGAACGCCAGGCGCTGGCGGCGACCACCAGCGATCCGAATCAGGTCTGGATCGACAAGCAGCAGCGTTTTCTCGACGGCTGGCTGGCGGCGCTACGCACCAATCTTGGCGCCGGTTCGCTCTACCAGATGCCCTGGTATCTGATGGTGGGCCTGCCGGGCAGCGGCAAGAGCAGCCTGATGCACCGGGCGAACACCGCCAACAAGCTGAACGCCCGTCTGACCGCCGAACTGCGCGGCCTTGCCGTGGAGCAGAAGGTAGACTGCTGGCTGGGAGAAGAGGCGGTGATCCTCGATCCCAAAGGCGAACTGCTGCTGCAGTCCTCTTCGGATCTTGAGCCGGACGGCCTGCGCAACGAGCGCCTTTGGCAGCATCTGCTCAACTGGCTCAATGAGAACCGCAAGCGCCAGCCGCTGAACGGCCTGGTGCTGACTCTCGATCTGGCGTGGCTCTCTCAGGCAAGCGTTGCCGAGCGCAAGGTGTGCGCCCAGCTTCTGCGCGCGCGCCTGCTGGAGATCACCTCCACCCTTAACACCCGCCTGCCGGTCTATTTCGCGCTTACCCGTCTCGATATGCTCGACGGGTTTGGCGCCTTCTATCAGCAGCTGGACAAAGAGACGCGCCAGTCGCTGCTCGGCGTGACCTTCAGCTCTGAGAGCCAGCAGCCCCAGGAGTGGCTGAGCGAGCTGAACACCTTCTGGGATCGCTGGGTGGACGGCCTGAACGATAACCTGGCGGACAAAATGCTGCCCCATACCGGGCAGGCCGCCGCCGCGCAGCTGTTTTCATTCGTGCGCCAGCTGGCGGGGCTGAAAGACTACGTAAACGAGATCCTGAGCGATGCCCTGGTGCAGGACGACCGCAATCTGCTGCGCGTGCGCGGGGTGTATCTCAGCTCCGTCTATCAGCAGGGCGTGCCGTTTGACGCCTTTGCCCACGCGGCGATTCAGCGCTATCAGCTGCCGGAAACCATCTACCCTTCCCAGCGCGGTGAATCCAACACCTTCTTTGTGCGCGAACTGTTCAAAAGCGTGGTCTTCCCCGAAGCGCATCTGGCGGGGGAAAGCCGTCTGCATCACCTCTACCGTCGTCGTCGCATGTCTACCGGCGTGGGGCTGATGGCGCTGGGGGCGGTGGCGCTGACCGCCGGCTGGCATCATTACTACCGTACCAACGAAGAGGCGGGACGCAACGTGCTGGCGCGTGCGCAGCAGTTTATTAACGCCCGGGATGTGGAGGAGCGGGGCGGGTTTGGCGTCAGCCAGCTGCCGCGCCTGAATCTGATCCGCGAAGCGACCCTGTCGTTCGGCAACTACCGCGAGAAGGACTCCCGGCTGGCGGATATGGGCCTATACCAGGGCGACCGCATCGGGCCTTACGTGGAGGGCTCTTACCTCCAGCTGTTGCAGGTGCGCTTCCTGCCAGCCCTGATGGCGGGCCTGGAGCAGGATCTGCGCGATGCGCCGCCGTCGAGCGAGGCGAAGCTCAGCGTGCTGCGCGTGATGCGCATGATCGAGGATGCCTCGGGGCGCAACAAGCCGCTGGTGCAGCAGTACATGGCCCAGCGCTGGCAGAAGGCCTTCCCGAACCAGGGCGCGATTCAGGAGCAGCTGATGCAGCACCTGGAGTACGCCCTCGACCACACCGACTGGCATAAGGCCCGCGCCGATCGCGATGCCGAGGCCATCACTGCCTGGCAGCCGTTCGTGACCCCGGTCGCCGAGGCCCAGCGCGAGCTGAGTAAACTCCCGCTGTTCCAGCGCGTTTACCAGAGCCTGGTGCTGCGTGCCAGTGATGCGCTGCCGCCGGATCTGCAGATGAGCGACGAGGTCGGCCAGACCTTCGACAACGTCTTTGCCCTGCGCAACGACACCGCCGGCGCGGTGCCGCGCTTCTTCACCTGGCCGGGCTTCAACGATTACTTCGTGCGCCAGGATAAGACCCTGTTCGACCTCACCGCGCTTGATGCCTGGGTGCTGGGCCTGCGCGAGCGGGTACACCTGAGCGATGCCGATCGCAACGAGATCCAGCGTCAGGTAAACGACCGTTACATCACCGACTACGTCAACCACTGGCAGAAAACCCTGGCGAATATCGATGTCAAAACCTTCGATACCCCAGAGCAGGCGCTGGACGTGCTGACCACCATTACCGGCAACGAACAGCCGTTCCAGCGCGTGATCGCCACCCTGAGCGACAACACCCGCGTCCGCAAGCTGGCGGAGGAGAGCACCGAGTCGGCGCAGAATATCAATACCCGCATCGCCAGGCCGTTTATTCCTCTTAACGACACCCTGAGCGGCCGTGGTGACAGCGTGGCGCTGATTCAGGAAGTGAACCAGAAGCTGACCGACCTCTATCACTGGCTGGAGCAGATCGTGAACGCGGTGGATCCGGGTGCGGCGGCGCTGAAGGCGCTCCAGCAGCGCCAGGCCAACCAGTACTCCGACCCGGCGTTCACCCTGCAACAGTATGCCCGCAGCCTGCCGGCCCCGCTGGACCGCTGGGTAAGCCAGATTGCAGAGCAGGTCTCGGGCCTGACGGTGAACCTGGCGATGTCCTCGCTCAACGAGGAGTGGATCAGCAAGGTGGTGACGCCGTTTAACGACCAGCTGGCAAGCCGCTATCCGTTCGATCCGCAGTCCGACGAGGATGCCCCGCTGTCAGAGGTGGAGCGCTTCTTCGCCCCAGGCGGCACGCTGGACGGCTTCTACACCAGCAACCTGAAGCCGCTGGTAGACGCGGGCATGCTGGAGAGCGAGTCCGGCAGCGAGGTACAGATGGAGCTGCTGCGCCAGCTTGAGCGCGCGCAGAACATCCGCAACGCGCTGTTCAACGCCCAGGGCGGGCTGGAGTTCCACTTCGTAATGGAGCCGATTGAGCTGACCGCCAACAAGCGTCGCAGCGTGCTCAACCTCGACGGACAGCTGCTGGAGTACACCCACGGCCGCCGTCAGAAGATCCCGCTGGTGTGGCCAAACGCCATGCGTGACGGGGCGCAGAGCAAGCTGATTCTGGTGCCGGAAAACGCCGAACGTTCACCGCGCAGCCTGAGCTACGCCGGTCCGTGGGCGATGTTCCGCATGATGGACGCCAGCGCGCGCACCCGCATGAACCGCGGCTCGTTCGATGCCCGGTTCGGGGTGGACAACGGCACCATGACCTACCGCGTCTACAGCGACGAGAGCCATAACCCGTTCGCCAGCGGCCTGTTCAGCCAGTTCCGCCTGCCGGAAACCCTTTACTAATTCACCGGGGCCGCCGCGCCCCGGTTCTTTGATGGAATTTGGTTATGCACGATGCACAGCAAGCAATGAATGTAGGCCGCGACCCGCGCATGTTGCCGGAGTACGAGCGCCTGCGCGGCGAGATCAACAAGCTCAGCCACGCTTCGCGCCCGGAGATTGACTGGCAGCTGGTTCACCAGATGGCGATGATCGTCTTTGAAAAGCAGGGCGTCGATCTGCAGACGGCGATCTACTTCACGCTGGCGCGCTCGCGCCTGCACGGCCTGAACGGGTTTACCGAAGGCTGCGAGTTCCTGGCGAATCTTATCGTTACCCAGTGGGATAACTTCTGGCCGCCGGTGCATCAGGAGCGCGCCCGCATTGAGATGCTGGACTGGTTTATCGCCCGGGTCAGCGAGGTGATCCGCCAGTACAGCATCAGCCACGACGACAAGCGTTTTATCTACCGCTGCGAGCGCGCCCTGCAGCTGATGAGCGAAAAGCTGCACAACGTTGGCTTAAGTCGCGTGCCGCGCGTGGAGAACCTGATCCACTTTATCGAAGGCTATACCCACCTGTTTGATGAGACGGAGATCGTCATCGTGTCGGACGAGCAGAACCTGCATAAGCAGGATATGCAGATCCCGCCGATGGTCTATTTCCGTCCGGACAACGACAGCGCCCAACCGGGCATGGAGCAGGCAATGCCTAAAGGCAGCATTATCGTCGGACGTGAAAAGGGCGCCCTGAAGCCGACGGTGCTTAAAATCGAGGCCCATAAAAAAGCGAAGCCGGCGTGGTTCTGGTTCACCAGCGGCCTGCTGGCATGCGCGCTGCCAGTGGCGCTGTTCAGCGGCTGGTCCCACTGGCAGACGGCGGAAGCGGCACGCGAGAACGATGCCGTCACGCTGCTCGGGAAGCCCGCGCTGGCGCTGCCGGGGGCGCTGAACTTCAGTGAGCTGCGCAACATCCGCATGGCGCTTGGCGAGAAGACCCTGCGCGAGATGGAGCCAGAGGTGACCAGCAACTATCAGGCCCAGCTCACCCGCGTCCAGCAGGCCTCGCCGCTCTGGCTGTACCAGTTTGGCGACGACCTGCGTAACTCGGTGCGCGTGCTCTATCCCGATTCACTGGCGGTCAACGCCATGGACACCCAGTGGCAGCAGATGCTGCGTGCGCAAACGGGCGACCGTCGCGATGAGGCCGGCTGGCGACAGGCCAACCGCAGCGTTGACGGGCTTATCGCCGAGCTGATGGACCTGGAGCGTAAGCGCAAAACCGTCACCATCTCCTACCTGAAGTCGGCGGTGTACGACATCCAGAAAAACCTCAACCGCGACATCCCGTTTAGCGTGCGGCTGGCGCAGCTTGAGAAGCGCCAGTCGGCGCAGGAACGCATCAGTCCGACCGAGCTGAATGCCATGCTTGACGAACTGAAAGGGCTTAACACCCGCATGTACCTGCTTGAGCAGACCCGCACCGCGCCATGAGAGGAGGCAAAGTGAACCTATCACGCGTTACTCTGCTGCTGAGCGCCGCGCTGCTGGCGGGCTGCGCGGCTAACGTCGAGTCGCTGTCCGAGCACGATCTGGCGCTGGCGGCGAAACAGGGCGACCCGCAGGCGCAGTACCTCTACGCCCGCAAACTGGCGGCGCGCAAGGCGTATCCCGATGCCATGGCGCTGATGAAGCAGGTGGGAGACAAGAGCATCATATCGTCGCTTTCCCGCGAGCAGCGGGGTGATGCGGCGCGTCAGGTGGGAGACTGGTACAGCGCCGGGCTGGGTGAACCGCGCAATGAGAAGCTGGCGCGGGTCTGGTGGGAAAAAGGGTCGTCGCTGGGTAACGGTGACGCCAGCTATCGCCTGGCGCAGGCGTGCCGGGCACGTCACGGCGGCAAGCTGGAAACCGACTGTATCGACATGCTGGAAACCGCGGCCGGACAGGATCAGGCCGCGGCGCAGTACGAGCTGGCCCAGTGGCTGGCCGATCACGACGGCGCAGAGCAGGAGGGGCTAAGCTGGCTGCAGAAGTCGGCGGATCGGCAAAACCCGCAGGCGCTGTATCAGCTGGCCCAGCGCTACGAAACGGGCCAGGGCGTCGAAAAACGCGGCGATGCGGCGCAGCGGCTCTACTTCGCTGCCGCCGACAAAGGCTATGCGCCGGCGCAGCGCTGGATGGGCGAGCACACCAGCGGCAAAGAGGCCTATGGCTGGTATGAAAAAGCGGCCAACGGTAATGACGCGGTTGCGCAGCGCTGGATGGCCGAGACGTGGTTCACCGGCCGCGGAGTCGCCCGCAACGACCAGACCGGCGCGGTGTGGCTGCAAAAAGCGGTAAACAACAATGACCCGCAGGCGCAGTACCTTTACAGCCAGCGCCAGAGCGGCGATGAGGCGCAGGAGCTGTGGCTCAAGCGCTCCGCCGCAGGCGGGTACGCCGATGCCCAGTACGCGCTGGCCGGGCGCTATGCGGCACGCGGCGAAGACAAGGAGGCCCGGGATATCTGGGCGGCGCTGGCGGCAAAAGGCGACCCGCAGGCGCGGCTGGCCTACGGCGAGATGCTGCGCCTGGGCCAGGGCGGCAAAGAGGATTTCGCCGCGGCTTTTAAGCAGTATCGGCTGGCGGCTAATGCCGGGAACCGCATGGCGCAATACCGGATGGGGCTGCTGCGTCAGGAGGGGCTTGGCGCGCCGCGCAACCGCATTCATGCCTACGCCTGGTTCTCGTTGGCCTCTACCGATGGCATGAAGGAGGCGCTGGCCGCGCTCAACGATCTGGAAGCCGGCATGGAGCCGGAGGAGATTAACCGGGCGCAGAAGCTGGCGGTTATCTGGAGCAAGCGCATCGCGAAGGCTGACGGCAATACCGACGTCGAACGCGACGCGTAATCTCGTTTACGGGAAGCCGCCCGGCTTCCCGCTCTTTACCCTTGATGGATGCGGTTTTTGCTTACTGCATCGCAATGTCGATGTACCCCGCTGCAACCTGTGCGCCTCGTGCGGAACGCGTTTTCCACTCTTTCCATCAGCCGGATGTAACGGCCATTTTTTTGCTGCACACTTGCATTATAGGCTTGATGTTATATAGCCAATAACCTATATTCAAGGAGGCAAGAATGACATGGAAGATTGTCACCACTGACAGCCTGGACGCATGGCTTAGCGAACAGCATGAGGCGCACCGCGCCACCATCCTGGCAGCGCTGCTGGTGCTGCATGCCAGAGGGCCGCACCTGCCGCGACCCTGGGCCGACACGGTGTATGGTTCGCGGTACGCGAATATGAAAGCGCTGCGGGTGCAGAGCAAAGGCGACGCGTTTCGCCTGTTCTTTGCCTTCGACCCGCAGCGCTGCGGCATCCTGTTGTGCGCCGGCTGTAAAAGCAGTCACGACAAGCGGTTCTCTGACGTCATGATCCCCATTGCCGACAGGGAGTATCGGCTCCACCTGACATCACTGAAAAAGAAGGAGTAACCCATGGGCAGAATGCTGGAACAGCTGCTGGCAGATGAAAAGCCGGAGGTGGTAGCGGCCGCGCAGGCACAGGCGCAGGATATGCTGCTGAATATTCATCTCGCGGAGCTGCGTGAGCAGGTCGCGAAAACCCAGGTTGAGATGGCGGAGCGGCTCGGCGTAAAGCAGCCCACCGTGGCCGGGATGGAGAAGCCAGGGCGTGATATCAAACTTTCCACCCTCAAGCGCTATGTTGAAGCGGCAGGGGGCAAGCTGCGGCTGGACGTCGAACTGCCGGACGGCTCCCACTACGGCGTCACGCTCTGAGCATCAGGCGGCTCAGCCCCGCTCGCTCTGCGCCTCTCCGTCAATTAATTTGAACCATTATGTTAAACAAATGGCATTTATTCTTCGCAGCGATCGGGGGAGAGTAGGGTATCTGAAACAGACAACGCGCGGGCACGGCGCCGTTTCCCCTGACGCGCCTGCAACGCCCGCCCTGAAAGCAGGATACGCATCATGAAAAAGATAGGCTTTTTGTCATTTGGCCACTGGACGCCGTCCCCGCAGTCCGCCACCCGTACCGCGGCTGACGCGCTGCTGCAATCCATCGATCTGGCGGTCGCCGCAGAAGAGCTGGGGGCCGACGGCGCCTATTTCAGGGTGCACCACTTCGCGCGTCAGCTCGCCTCGCCGTTCCCGCTGCTGGCCGCCATCGGTGCAAAAACGCGCCATATTGAGATTGGCACCGGCGTTATCGACATGCGCTATGAGAACCCGCTCTATATGGCAGAGAGTGCGGGCGCGGCGGACCTTATCGCCGGGGGGCGTTTGCAGCTCGGCATCAGCCGGGGGTCGCCGGAGCAGGTGATTGATGGCTGGCGCTACTTTGGTTATGAGCCTGCCGCCGGGGAAAATGAATCTGACATGGCGCGCCGCCATACGGAAAGGCTGCTTGAGGTGCTACGCGGGGAAGGCTTTGCCAAACCCAACCCGCAGCCGATGTTCGCCAACCCGCCCGGTCTGTTAAGGCTGGAACCCTGGTCTGAAGGGCTACGCGAGCGCATCTGGTGGGGAGCAGGCTCCAACGCCACGGCGGTGTGGGCGGCGAAGCTGGGGATGAATCTGCAGAGTTCGACCCTGAAGGATGATGAAACCGGCGAGCCGTTCCATATTCAGCAGGCGCAGCAGATCCGCGCCTACCGCGCCGCCTGGGCAGAGGCAGGGCATACCCGTACGCCACGCGTGTCGGTGAGCCGCAGCATCTTCCCGCTGGTGGACAGCCGGGACCGCGCATGGTTTGGCGGCAGCCGGGACGACAGCGACAAGGTCGGATTCCTGGACGAGAAAACCCGCGCCATCTTTGGGCGCAGCTATGCCGCCGAGCCGGACCAGCTTATCGAGCAGCTTAAGCAGGACGAAGCCATTGCCGAAGCCGATACCCTGCTGCTGACGGTGCCAAACCAGCTCGGCGTGGAGTACAACGTGCACGTGATTGAGTCCGTGCTCCGGCACGTTGCCCCGGCGATGGGGTGGCGCGACTAGCCAGTCGCAACACAGCAAAAAGCCCGCTTATGTTGCCATAAGCGGGCTTCTTAAATGTGGCTCCTCTGACTGGACTCGAACCAGTGACATACGGATTAACAGTCCGCCGTTCTACCGACTGAACTACAGAGGAATCGTGTGAACGGAGCGAATAGTAGCGGGGGCCCAGGAGCTTGTCAAAGCCCGATTCATCTTCGCGAAACTGTTTGCCGACAATTTCAACAACCATGCCCTTTTCTTATCGCTGCGCACCGTTCTGGTGCAGGCCTACCCCTAATGGGGCATATCCCGACCTGATATTTCCCTCATAAATCGGACCTTCTTATTAGAATCTCTTATTATCCAGCCTGTTAGCGGGGTTTAGCCAGCCTCCTGAAAACTGGCAAGCATCTTGCAATTCTTCCTGTGACATGACTGCCGGCGTTGGCATCGGCATTCCGAACAGGAGGCAATACATGAACTTAAGACGGCTGAAATACTTCGTAAAAATCGTCGATATCGGTAGCCTGACCCAGGCCGCTGAAGTGTTGCATATTGCGCAACCCGCCCTGAGCCAGCAGGTTGCCACCCTGGAAGGGGAGCTGGATCAGCAACTGCTGATCCGCACCAAACGCGGTGTTACCCCAACTGATGCGGGCAAAATTCTCTATACCCACGCGAGGACCATTTTACGCCAGTGCGAGCAGGCGCACATGGCGGTGAGCAACGTGGGGCAAACCCTGAGCGGCAAAGTTGCCATTGGCCTTGCGCCCGGCACCGCGGCCTCCTCTATTACCATGCCGCTGCTGCAGGCGGTGCGCGCCGAGCTGCCAGACGTGCTGGTTTATCTGCACGAGCATAGCGGATCGTCCCTCAATGACAGCGTGCTTAACGGCCAGCTCGATATGGCGGTGCTCTACGAGCGCTCGCCCACCGCCGGCATCAACAGCCAGCCGCTGTTAAAAGAGGATCTCTACCTCGTTGGCACGCGGGATTGTCCGGGTCAGGTGGTGGAGCTGTCGGCGGTCGCGGAGATGGATCTGTTCCTGCCGCGTGATTACAGCGCGGTACGTAAGCGCGTGGACGAGGCGCTGGCGCTGCGCCGACTGACGGCGAAAATCGTCGGTGAGATTGAGTCGGTTTCCACCCTGACGGCGGCAATCGCCAGCGGGATGGGCGTGACGGTGCTGCCGGAGTCCGCGGCGCGTTCGCTGGCCGGGACCGCTAACGGCTGGATGGCGCGTATCACCACGCCGTCGATGAATCTCCCGCTGTCGCTGAACGTATCGGCGCGCATGCCGCTCTCGCCGCAGGCGCAGGCGGTAAAAGAAATTCTTATGTCACTGGTGACGCGGCCGTCGCTTGAAAATCGTGAATTGATGCTGGTCAGCTAAGACGTGCTGACAGGTGCAGGGCGAGAGTGGCTCGCCCGGTACCTGGCAGGGAAGAGAGGACGTGCTGTCGTTGGCATACGCGCGAGTCGTTACAGCGCCTGAGACAAACACGAGGTAACGCAGGCCTGCCCGCTGCGGGCAAACCTGCCGTCATCAACGAACCAGATGTAAGAAGTGCAGGTGCTTTTCGTACTGATCGAGAATATCGTGAATGATCTGCTCCTGAGTCCAGCTCATCACGTCATAGTCCTGACCGCCCTCTTTAAGGTAGACCTCCGCACGATAATACTTCTGCTCCTCGCTACGCTCCTCGTCGGCCATGCCTACCAGCGCAAAGGTCGGTTGCAGATAGGGACGAAGCCGAACCTCATAGACAAAATTCAACTCCTCGCCGAGATTCACTTCGAAACGAATACGATCTTCGGCAGAGTCATCCGTGGAGGACGCGGTATTTTGCTTCGTCAGCTCCGCTTCCACCATTTTCATGGCCGGTAAAATCACCTCGCTCATAAAACGCCTTACCTGAGAGCGTTTCGGGAAGTAGGCAATATTACGCAACCGACGCTGCCAGGAGATGGGATTGCGCGCCGCAGTCGGGGCAATGGTGGTGATCTGCTTACTGTCGCGTTTATAGGCATCGATTTTCAGCGCTTTTAACAGGCCGTAAATCGAAATAAGCAGGATCACCGAGAACGGCAATGCACTGGCTATGGTGACAGTTTGCAGGGCTTTCATTCCACCCGCCAACAGCAGCGTGATGGCAACGAAGCCCATCATAGAGGCCCAGAAAACACGTTGCCAGATGGGCGTGCGGTCTGAACCGCCAGAGGCCAGCGTATCCACCACCAGCGCGCCGGAATCGGCTGAGGTGACAAAGAACACCACCACCATCGCCATCGCGATACACGACAGGACGCTGCTGAACGGGAAATGCTCAAGGAAGTTGAACAGCGCCAGCGTCTGATCGCTCTGCACGGTTTGCGCCAGGTCCTGCGCCCCCTTTTGCATAATGAGCCAGATTGCGCTGTTACCAAAAAAGGTCATCCACAGCAGCGTAAAGCCGGTCGGGACAAACAGCACCCCGGTCACGAACTCCCGGATGGTTCGACCGCGGGAGACGCGGGCGATAAACATCCCCACGAACGGAGACCAGGCAAGCCACCAGCCCCAATAGAAGAGCGTCCAGCCGCCTAACCAGCTGCTTGATTTTGGTTCATACGCGTAAAGATTGAAGGTTTTCGTGACGATCTCGGAGAGATAGCCGCCGGTGTTTTCCACAAAGGATTTCAGAAGCAAGACGGTTGGCCCCAGTGCGCCCACTAATATCAGCAGCAGCACCGCCAGCCCAAGGTTAAGCTCCGACAGGATACGAATCCCTTTATCGAGACCCGACACAACGGAGAGCGTAGCCAGCGCCGTGATCGCGACGATAAGAATTACCTGCATGGTTTCGTTTACCGGCAGACCAAACAGGTGATTGAGGCCCGCGTTGACCTGGAGCACACCGTACCCCAGTGACGTGGCCACCCCAAGCACGGTGCCGATAACCGCAAACACGTCCACGGCGTGCCCAATCGGGCCATAAATCCTGTCGCCAATAATGGGATACAGGGCGGAACGCAGCGTCAACGGCAACCCGTGGCGGTAACTGAAAAAGGCCAGTATCAGGGCGACGATGGCGTAAATGCCCCAGGCATGAAGGCCCCAGTGGAAGAACGTGATGCGCAACGCCTCTTTGGCTGCCTGCACCGTTTCGGGGGTTCCGGTTGGCGGCGACATGTAATGCATCACCGGCTCCGCGACGCCGAAAAACATCAGCCCGATTCCCATTCCAGCAGAGAACAGCATGGCGAACCAGGAGACGTAGCTGAAGTCCGGCTCCGCATGATCCGGGCCCAGCTTGATATCGCCGTAGCGGGAGAGACCAAGGTACGTCACTGACAATAAGATTAACGCGACGGCCAGAATATAAAACCAGCTCGCATTGGCAAACAGCCCGGTCTGCAGGGCGCTCAGTTGACGATCGGCCTGGTCGGGAAACAGCGCGGCGAACAGGACTAATACAAAAATCAGCGTGGCGGACGTATAAAAGACAGGGGCATTAATCTGGCTGCGTTTAACATTATTTTCAGGAGCAGTTTGACTCATAAGATACCTTGAGTGAATGGCGAGGATATACCCAGTATGGACAAAAAACGTCAAACTACATTTAAACAACAACGACACGCTGATAAAACGCGCTTTACAATTTTGCGGCTTAACCGCCAAAGGCGCGATGAAACGCCCGTTAGCCATGACGCACCCTGGCTCCACGCCTGTTGCTTTGCTGCCCCTCTCACATCGTTAGTCGCCGCGTTATTCCTATAAGTAATAAAATGCAGGTTTTTATTATTTGTTAACCACAACGCCACACTTTAACAATAGGGCCATGTCAGACAGGCCCCGGGGGCGATGTGAACTTCCAGCAGCTAAAAATAATCCGCGAGGCGGCACGGCGGGACTACAACCTGACCGAGGTCGCTAACATGCTCTATACCTCCCAGTCCGGCGTCAGCCGTCATATCCGCGAGCTGGAGGAGGAGCTGGGGATTGAGATTTTTATCCGCCGCGGCAAACGGTTATTAGGGATGACCGAACCGGGAAAGGCGTTGCTGGTGATTGCCGAGCGTATTCTGAACGAAGCCAGCAACGTGCGGCGGCTGGCGGATCTGTTCACCAATGACGCGTCGGGCGTGTTAACCATTGCCACCACCCACACCCAGGCGCGGTACAGTCTGCCCTCGGTGATCAAGGAGTTTCGCGTGCTGTTCCCGGACGTCCGGCTGGAGCTGATCCAGGGCACGCCGCAGGAGATAGAAGCGCTGCTGCAGAGCGGTACCGCGGATATCGGGATCGCCAGCGAGCGTCTGAGCAACGACCCGACGCTGGTGGCCTACCCGTGGTTCCGCTGGTATCACAGCCTGCTGGTACCGCACGATCATGATCTGGCCCAGGCAACAGCGTTGACGCTGGAAGATATCAGCCGCTGGCCGCTGATTACCTACCGGCAGGGAATTACCGGGCGTTCACGTATCGACGAAGCGTTCCAGCGTAAAGGCCTGAGCCCGGACGTGGTGCTCAGCGCCCAGGACTCTGACGTCATTCGCACCTATGTGGAGCTGGGGCTGGGCATCGGGCTGGTTGCGGATCAGGCCAGCGGCGACGAGGCGGGGCATCTGGTGCGGCTGGATACGCGGCACCTGTTTGATGCCAATACCGTCTGGCTGGGCCTGAAGCGCGGTCAGCTGCAGCGTAACTACGTGTGGCGCTTCATCGAACTCTGCAACCCCTCGCTGTCGGTAGAGGAGATCAAGCGTCAGGCGCTGGAGCCCGGCGAACCGGCGATTGACTACCAGATCTAACATCAGCCCGCGCACTGCGGGTTTTTTACGTCTGCTTATTTGTACCATGGCTGTTACACGCCCCAGACGCCAGTCCGGGCGTCGCCCCTGCACGGTATGAGCATTTATTTATTAAATGAATCACGGATGTATTGTTTTCAAACTAATAAGTTTGGTAACGAATGGAATAGCGGTTGTTTTTCATCTCCCCGTAAAATGGCTATTTAATCTGTAACGTCTCGTGTGAATAAACGGCGCTATGCGGTTTTTATATTCCCGGTATCAATGTGGTAGCCATTAATTATTTTTAATATGGATATTCATGTAAATTGGCGCGTAATTGGTTAAGGGCTGCAGTCTTAATTTTTGATTAAATTGTTACACGTCAGAAATATTTATTTTCAAAAATAAAGACGGCTTCTGGCAACGCAATATGGCTACTTCGCACGTCTCACGCGGAAACGGATATTTACTGAAAACCGGGTTTCATAAAAAAGGGGTAAAGCAGGGGCGAAACCAGTCATTAAAATTTACATTTACCTGGTCTCCATTCCTTGTTTACGTCTCTATCCGGCGTAACATTTTGGCCGTAACTCACTGTTTTACTCATTTTATTCATCGCTGCTGGTGCGGCGAGGCCCTGGCTGGAAGATGTATCAGCGGTATCCGGTCATCTGCCGCCTGTAGCACGCTATATGAAGGAACATTGCATGTCCGGTTCATTCCAGGAAGAAATACCCAAAGCCCGCATTAATCTGAAATTAAATCTGCACACCGGTAACGCCCAGAAAAAAGTTGAGCTGCCGCTTAAATTGCTGGTGGCAGGCGACTTCAGCAACGGTAAAGAGCAGCGTCCGCTGTCCGAACGTGAAAAAATTAACGTCAATAAAAATAACTTCAACAGCGTGCTGTCGGAGTTTTCTCCCTCGGTGAATATTGCCGTCGAAAATATCCTTGCCGGCGACGGCAGCGAAGAGAACGTGACGCTCAGCTTTAAAGAGATGAAAGACTTTGAGCCGGAGCAGGTCGCGCGTCAAATTCCTCAGCTTAAAGCGATGCTCGCCATGCGTAGCCTGCTGCGCGATCTGAAATCCAATCTGCTGGACAACGCCACATTCCGCAAAGAGCTGGAAGCCATCTTGCGCGATCCCGCATTGAGTAACGAACTCCGGGCGGAAATTGCTGCCCTGGCCCCGAAAGCCTGACGGAAAACATTAAGGAAAATGCTGATGTCTGTACAGAATGAAACCGCCGTATCCACGGGTGAAACACGGGTGCACGACGCTGCCGCGCCAGAAGGGGTCTACGCCTCGCTGTTCGAAAAAATCAATCTCAAGCCTGCGTCAGGGCTGAGCGACCTTAACGTCTGGCAGGACGAGGCCGCGATGGCCGAGGCGGACACCAATGAGCGCATTACCGCAGGCGTGCAGGTGTTTCTGGAGCGCCTGCGCCAGTCGGGGCAGAAGGTGGAGAAGCTCGATAAAACGCTTATCGACCATCACATCGCGGAGCTGGACTGGCAGATTAGCCGCCAGCTGGATGCCGTAATGCACAGTGACGCGTTTCAGAAAGTTGAAAGCCTGTGGCGTGGCCTCAAGCATCTGGTGGACAACACCGACTACCGCCAGAACGTGAAAACCGAGATCCTCGACATTGCCAAAGACGATCTGCGTCAGGATTTTGAAGACGCCCCGGAGATTATCCAGAGCGGGCTCTACTGGCACTCCTACACCAGCGAATACGACACCCCCGGCGGTGAGCCCATCGCGGCGGTGATTTCGGCCTATGAATTTGACGCCTCCGCACAGGACGTCGCCCTGCTGCGCAATATCTCTAAGGTATCTGCCGCCGCACACATGCCGTTTATCGGCTCTGCCGGCCCGAAATTTTTCCTCAAGGACTCCATGGAAGAGGTGGCGGCTATAAAGGATATCGGTAACTACTTCGATCGCGCCGAATACATTAAGTGGAAGTCCTTCCGTGATACCGACGACGCACGCTATATCGGCCTGACGATGCCGCGCGTGCTGGGCCGCCTGCCTTATGGCCCGGACACCGTACCGGTGCGCAGCTTCAACTATGTGGAAGAGGTTAAAGGCCCTGACCATGAGAAATACCTCTGGACCAACGCCTCGTTTGCCTTCGCGGCCAATATGGTTAAGAGCTTTATCAATAACGGCTGGTGCGTGCAGATCCGCGGCCCGCAGGCGGGCGGCGCGGTGCAGAACCTGCCGATTCACCTCTACGATCTCGGCACCGGCAACCAGGTAAAAATCCCATCCGAAGTGATGATCCCGGAAACCCGCGAATTTGAGTTCGCTAATCTCGGTTTTATCCCGCTGTCGTACTACAAAAACCGCGACTACGCCTGCTTCTTCTCGGCGAACTCCACCCAAAAACCGGCCCTGTACGACACGCCAGACGCTACGGCCAACAGCCGCATCAATGCGCGTCTGCCGTACATCTTCCTGCTGTCGCGTATCGCGCACTATCTGAAGATCCTGCAGCGCGAAAACATCGGCACCACCAAAGATCGCCGACTGCTGGAGCTGGAGCTGAACACCTGGGTGCGCGGGCTGGTCACGGAAATGACCGATCCCGGCGATGAGCTGCAGGCGTCTCACCCGCTGCGTGATGCAAAAGTGGTGGTAGAAGACATCGAGGACAATCCGGGCTTTTTCCGCGTGAAGCTCTATGCGGTGCCGCACTTCCAGGTAGAAGGCATGGATGTGAACCTGTCGTTGGTTTCCCAGATGCCTAAAGCAAAAGCATAAGGCAGGGCAGGGATGAAAATTTATCGTCCACTGTGGAACGAGGGGGCTTTGCTGTCCCCTCAGCAATTCCAGCAGCAGGCAGAATGGGAGTCTTTTCGCAGTGCCGGTGCAACAGCGCTGGCATCAGCGTTCCCCTGGGGTGTGGAAATGATTGAATTTAATGACAGTCTTCTTTCATCCGGTCTGATCCAGATTACACAGTTACGCCTCTGGCTGGATGATGGAACGCTTATTGATGCGCAAAGGAGCGATCTGCCTCCGGCTCCCCGTGAATTAGACGCCAGCCAACTGGCAGGTCGTGATGCGGTAATCGTCGTTATCGCACTGCCTCACATGCAGCCAGGTATTATCAACGTTGAACAGGACGACGTCAGTCCAGACCGGCCGCTCCGATATCGTGAAGAATGGGTGACGTTGCAGGATGCCTTTGGCTCCGAAGAAGAATCCATGGCAGTCGCCCGGTTTAATTTCACCATCCGGTTTGCCCATGAAAGTAATGATTCCTGGAAAGTCTGCCCGGTAGCAAGACTGGTCCGGGATGGACATAATGCGTGGCGACTGGATCCGTCTTTCATTCCCCCCGTTGCGTCATTTGCGGCAAGCCCGGTTCTTCGCGAACGTCTGGTGCTGCTCAACCGCCAGCTACGTTCCCGACGCCAGCGTCTGATGACAATGCGCCGTGAAAGCAATGAAAGACTTGCTGATTTTGCTGTTGCCGATGTTTCCCTCTTCTGGTTGCTGAATGCACTGAACTCTCACGCCAGAGTGCTGACGGAATACGAACGATTCCCTTCCCGTCCGGCTGAACAGGTGTGGGCTGAACTCGCACGTCTGGCAGGAAGCATGCTGACCTTTTCCCTGGACCATGATCTTGACGCCATACCGGGTTATGACCACGAGGAACCGGCCAATGCCTTTCCTCCGCTGTTTGACCTGATAACGGAGTTGCTGGAGGCAAGTCTGCCATCCCGGGTCATCGCTCTGGAAATGTCTCGTCCGGACGGGCAAACCTGGAAAGCCAATCTTCACGATATTCGCCTGCGTGAAGAGGCTGACCTCTGGCTCTCTGTGCGCTCAGATATTCCGGCGTGGCAGGTTGCCGAGAAATTCCCTGTACTTTGTCAGGCAGGTTCACCTGATGACGTCAATGTGATCTATGGTGCTGCACTCAAGGGGATCCCTTTGATACCAGTGAGCAGAGTCCCGGCAGCGTTGCCTGTACGCATGGAAAACCAGTACTTCGCACTTGATATGGAAAGCCCCGCTGCGCATGAAATGCAGGAGCAGGGGGTGTGTATGTTCTATGTGCCTGAGTTACTCGGCGCTCTGGAACTTGAACTGTTTGCGGTATTGCGCTCATGAGACATGATATCGATATCGACCAGTTGATGACGGAGACCTGGCTCACCGTCACCATGCTTAAGAAAGGCGCCGTCACGCTTAATGGCACTGCGCTTTACAACAAATGCGTTAAACAGGTTGAAAGTGTGCGGGAAGCGCTGGAGCGTGCTGGTTATGATGACGCCAGTGTGGAGCATATTTCCTACGCACAATGTGCCTTACTGGACGAGACGGTGATGAGCCGTAAGCCTGAAAAAAACGAGGAAGGAGAGGAGCCGAAAATTGATGAAGGTCAGGTGGCCTGGCGTAAAGCTCCGCTTCAGGCCCGTTTTTTTGGCTCACTTCGGGCAGGCGAGGCGCTATGGGATCGCATTGCCGAGGTTCTGCGTCAGCCCTCACCGAACCCGGCCGTTTTAACCTGCTATCACCGTGTGATAGCGCTGGGCTTTCAGGGGTTATACAGCCTGAAAGCGGTCAGCCAGTCGCAGCGGGATGAGGTAAAGAAAGCTCTTTCTGAGCGAGTTTCTCAACCTGATGCAGGCCTGTCTCTGGTTGTTTACCGGATGGGGAAACATCGCTGGAGCCTGATGCGCTCAGTCTGGTTCTGGATAGCTCTCGCCGTCATTCTTACCGGCGTTATCTGGTGGGGAGGGCATCTGTGGCTCCAGGCACTGTTGTCAGCACAAATACCGGAGCTGCATGGCTAATGCGTAGATCAGTCATTATTCCGGTAGTGCTACACACCTTAGCAGCCGTTGCCACGTTGCTGTGGTTGCTCTGGTATTTCATCCCGACAGGAAACGTGTTTAAAGGCCTGATCACGGTGCTGATCCTCCTTCTGGCAGGCTGGACTGTTTTTAAAAACTGTCGCCCGGAGCAGCCAGTATCCGACACCACCGTTTCAGCTGCTGACCTGCCATTACCCGACACCCAGGGGCCCGTTGTACTGGTATGCGGTGACAGACTGGAGGCGCTGTTTCAGGGGAGTTCTCTGCGTAAAACAGCCCAGGGGTGGTGGCTTCGGGCCGATGACGTCAACCGGTTAACCGATGTAGTCCGCAGCATACAGACGCAGTTCCCACGCCAGGTCGGTCAGCTTTCGGTAATGTACCGCTGCCTGCCAGATCATCATCAGGATGAGGCCGTTCTTCGTTCCGCACTGAAAACGCTCCGCCAGCAGAGTAAACAGATAAAATCCCTGACGGGTTTCACACTGCCGGTTGTGGTGAGTGCCGAATTTTCCGGGCCTGAAACACCGTGGATACTCGTTCGGGGTGAGAAGCCGATTGTCTGTCCGGTTAATGATTCACCTCAGGCTTTCATTGACTGGCAGCAGGCGGATGACAATATCGTGGCGCTGCCAGCGATCGGTCAGGCATTTTCCTTTATCCGTCATACCCTGGCTGATGAGCTGGAAAAACCTGACCGGTTAACGCCCCCCGTGCAAGCATTTTCTGTAGCAATGCGCCTCGGTACCGTCCTGCCTGAGACACAGTCTGTCTGGTCCTGCTGGCTCTATTCCCGCACCTGTTTGCAGTTTCCCCGAAAGTCAGGGCAGCCAGCTCCGGCAAGTCTGTTCCCGGATTCGGTTTTGCCGCTGCTGGCACCTTTTGCATCGACTGTGCAGGGGGGGCAGCGAACCCGTCGCCTGATCCTGCTGATGTGGCTGTGTGCCCTGAGTGCGCTGGGTATTTCTGCGCTCAATAATCGTGATCTTATCCGTCATGTCAGTGCCAACTTACAGCGCTGGAATGCAATCCCGATGAACCACTACCGTCCTAAGGCGGAATCACTCGCCGCTCTGAAACAGGATGCGCTCCTGCTTGAACGCTGGCAGCGTCAGGGAGAGCCTTTGCGTTACAGCCTGGGCTATTACCCGGGACAACGCCTGTGGCTGGCCTTGCGGCAGGCTATCGATACCTGGACACCTCCACCAGCACCTAAACCAAAACCAGTACCGAAAATTGTTCGGCTCGACAGCATGTCGCTGTTTGATTCCGGCAAATCGGCACTCAAAGACGGGTCAACCAAAATACTCGTCAACGCACTGGTGGGAATCAAAGCCAGACCAGGCTGGCTTATCGTGGTCAGCGGTCACACAGACAATACCGGCAGCGTTCAGCTAAATCAGACTCTGTCTTTGCAAAGAGCGGAGGCCGTCCGTAACTGGATGCGTGATACCGGGGACGTGCCGGAAAGTTGCTTTGCTGTGCAGGGGTACGGTGACAGCCGACCGATTGCATCAAATGACACGCCTGATGGCCGTGCGCATAACCGGCGTGTCGAGATCAGTCTGGTACCGCAGGCTGATGCCTGTCGTCTGCCAGGCGCAAAACACGCGTCACAGGATGTACGTGACGTTTCAACTCAAGAAATGGAGAAGTAAACATGGCAATCCCAGTTTATCTGTGGCTGAAAGACGATGGCGGCGCTGACATCAAAGGTTCCGTAGATGTGAAAGATCGCGAAGGCAGCATCGAAGTTGTTGCTCAGGAACACAACCTGTACATCCCGACTGATAACAACACCGGCAAGCTGACCGGCACCCGTATCCACACGCCGTTCCTGTTTACCAAAGAAATCGACTCTTCCAGCCCGTATCTGTACAAAGCGGTGACCACCGGTCAGACCCTGAAATCTGCTGAGTTCAGGTGGTACAAAATCAACGACGCAGGTCAGGAAGTTGAGTATTTCAACACCAAACTGGAAAACGTCAAACTGGTGAAAGTCGCACCGAAAATGCACGATATCAAGGATCCTTCTTTCGAGAAGCACAATCACCTTGAGCAGATCGAGCTGCGCTACGAAAAAATCACCTGGACCTACAAAGACGGCAACATCATTCATTCCGATTCCTGGAACGAACGCACCACGGCGTAAGACCCTGGCGGACAGATCCCCTCTGTCCGCCTTTTGTTTTGCTCCGCACAGCGCCTGTCAGACGGACGCTTTGCAGAGCAGTCTCACAATTTATCGGCATGAACCTTATGGGCATCGGTTGACGGCCAGGGGCGGTAGCGTGCCTGAACAAGAGGGAACGACATGGAACATCATTCAGCAGTCCTGCTACGACGACTTAACCCGTATTGCGCCAGAGCACTGGAGGGTGCGGCTTCTTTATGTCAGACCCGTGCGCATGCAGAAATCACGCCTGAGCACTGGTTGCTAAAGTTGCTGGAGCAGGGTGAGGGTGATCTGACCGTTCTCGCCCGCCGCTATGAATGGGATATGGATACCGTCTGGCAGTCCCTCCTGAGCTGGCTGGATGCACAGCCTCGTTCAGTGCGTACACGACCAGAGCTTTCTGCTTCCCTCCAGACCCTGCTGAAGCAAGCCTGGCTTGCCGCCACACTCGCCGGAGATGAGCAGATCCGCAGCATTCATTTGCTCACGGCCATGATTGAAACCTCAGGGCTGACGCGCTGTGATGGCCTCTGGCCCTTAATGACCCTGACCGCCAGCCAGCTGGAGAGGTTACGTCCCTTACTGGAAGCTCAGTCAGATGAGCGGCATGGTGTTGCGCTCAGCGAACAGGCTGGCAATGCCACCATTATTGGCCGGGCGGCGCCATTGAACCAGAAAGCACAAAACCAGGCAGAAGGCAGAAGTGCACAGCCTGCCGTTTCACAGGAAGAGTCCGTTCTCAATCGCTTTACGGTCGATGTGACCGCCCGTGCCCGGGAAGGAAAGATTGACCCGGTCTTTGGACGCGATAATGAGATACGGCAGATGGTGGACATTCTCTCCAGGCGTCGTAAGAACAACCCCATTCTGGTGGGTGAACCCGGCATCGGCAAAACGGCCCTGGTTGAAGGCCTGGCGCTACGTATTACTGAGGGCAATGTGCCCGAAAGTCTTAAGCCTGTCATCGTCAGGACTCTGGACCTGGGCTTGCTTCAGGCGGGCGCCGGTGTAAAGGGCGAGTTCGAACAGCGTCTGAAAAATATCATCGACGCCGTCCAGCAATCCCCGGTGCCGGTGTTGCTGTTTATTGATGAGGCGCACACCATTATCGGGGCGGGTAATCAGGCAGGCGGGGCAGATGCAGCAAACCTGCTGAAACCGGCGCTGGCGCGCGGCGAACTGCGCACCATTGCGGCCACCACCTGGAGTGAATACAAGCAGTATTTCGAACGTGATGCTGCCCTTGAACGCCGCTTCCAGATGGTCAAAGTTGATGAGCCTGATGATGACACGGCCTGCCTGATGCTGCGCGGTCTTAAATCCCGCTATGCCGAACATCATGGCGTGCATATTACCGGCGAGGCCGTCCGTGCAGCGGTGACGCTATCCCGCCGCTACCTGACAGGGCGCCAGTTGCCTGATAAAGCGGTGGACTTACTGGATACCGCTGCGGCCCGGGTGCGGATGAGCCTGGACACGCTACCAGAACAGCTTACCCGGTTGCAGGCCCGGTTGACTGCGCTTGCCATGGAGCAACAGGAGTTGCTGGAAGATATTTCTCTGGGTAACGCCGTTGATGCCAGCCGTCTGCCGCAGATCGAACAGCTCACTCTAGATCTCAACCAGCAGAAAGCGGCCCTTCAGTCACAGTATGAAACCGAAAAGCAGCTCACCGACTCGCTGAAAGCCTGCCGGGAAGACATCAGCCGCCAGAAAGAGATCTCCGCCTTCCAGCGGGAGCTGGCCCAGGTTCAGAATCACAGCCCATTACTGGGTCTGGATGTTGATGTCCGCACCGTTGCGACCGTTATCGCCGACTGGACAGGGGTTCCCCTCTCGTCGCTGATGAAGGATGAGCAAACCGAATTACTGACGCTGGAAGAGCAACTGGCAACCCGTGTAGTCGGCCAGAGTCCCGCCCTGAATGCTATAGCGCAACGACTGAGAGCCTCAAAAACCGGCCTGACGCCGGAGAACGGGCCACAGGGTGTGTTTTTACTGGTGGGGCCAAGCGGGGTCGGTAAAACCGAAACTGCACTGGCGCTGGCGGATGTGATATATGGCGGCGAAAAATCGCTTATTACCATCAACCTGTCTGAATACCAGGAGCCGCACACGGTCTCGCAGCTAAAGGGCTCCCCTCCGGGCTATGTGGGATATGGTCAGGGCGGCATTCTCACCGAAGCAGTCCGTAAGCGGCCGTACAGCGTGGTGCTGCTCGATGAAGTGGAGAAGGCCCACCGGGATGTGATGAACCTGTTTTATCAGGTCTTTGACCGGGGCTTTATGCGGGACGGGGAAGGGCGTGAAATTGATTTCCGCAATACTGTGATCCTGATGACGTCCAACCTGGGCAGTGACCCGCTGATGCAGTTGCTGGAGGAGCAACCAGAAGCCACGGAGAACTGCCTGCATGAGTTGCTACGTCCGATCCTGCGCGATCATTTCCAGCCAGCGCTGCTGGCTCGCTTCCAGACGGTGATATACCGCCCGCTGGCAATGGATGCCATGCGCACCATCGTCGGCATGAAGCTGGCACAGGTGAGCACGCGTCTGCAACGTCACTACGGCATCTCAACTCACATTGGCGAAAGTCTCATCGACACCCTGACGGCAGCATGTCTGCTGCCGGATACCGGAGCCCGCAACGTGGACAGTCTGCTTAACCAGCAGATCCTGCCGGTTCTGAGCCAGCAGTTGTTAAGCCATATGGCGGCAAAACAAAAGCCGTCGTCACTGCAACTGACCTGGGATGACGAACAGGGCATTGTGCTGGCCTTTGATGAACAGGCAGAAGGAGAGGCGTGATGAGCGGAACACTTATCACGAAGGCCACCGACGTGGTGCAACAGTTGTCGGGCCAGTCACGCTATCGTGTTGACGTGCATGGCTGCACTGAATTTCTGGATGTGTTGCGTTACAGCGCGGTGGAGTCCCTCAGCCAGCCATGGCGGTATGACGTGGCGGTCACCTGCTCCTCCAGGGATATCGCCTGCGACACGCTACTGCTGAAACCGGCATCATTTACCTTCCAGACCCCGATATTTGACGGGACACCGGCGCTGCCGGTCCGGACGGTTTTTGGCCTGGTGGAGTCGTTTCGCCGCGTGTCCACCTCGAATGATGAGACCCATTACGCGCTGACGATCGTTCCCCGTATCGCCCTTCTCGACTATACGAAAGGGAGTGAGATCTACCTCAATCAGTCGGTCACTGAAGTAGTTGAACAGGTATTGCGTAAACACGGTCTGGAAGGCCCTGATTTTGAGTTCCGTCTCTCCCGTGAATATCCGGCCCGGGAACTTATCACCCAGTGGCGGGAAACGGACCTTGAGTTTATCCAGCGCCTGCTGGCAGAAGTGGGCATTTACTGGCGCTATGAAATGGACAGCCGTCTTGAACAGGATGTGGTGATTTTCCAGGACAGCCAGCAGCAGTATGAATTCGGTGTCACGCTGCCATTGCGCAATCAGGCCGGGATGAGTGACAGCGGGCAGGAGAGCATCTGGGATATTCAGATCGCCTGCAATGTCGTGAGCGGGAGTGTGGCCACCCGGGACTACAACTACCGTGAAGCACTGAAGCCGCAGGATAGTTGCGAAAGCATTTTCAGTAAGGAAGGGATCACCACCGGGGAAACGTACCATTATGCGGAGCCCTTCCTGACAGAAGGTGATACTGACAGCCCAGAGACCGGGGCGTACTTTGCCCGTCTGCGTCACGAACGCATTCTGAACGCGCAGTATCACGTCAGCGGGCATTCCTCCAGCCCCCATCTGGCTCCGGGCCAGGTGCTGGAAACGGACGGAACGCTTCCCGATGCCGTGAAAGAAGGCATCGTCATCACTAAGGTGCGCACCAGCGGCTCACGCAAAAGTCGCTTTACGCTGACGTTTGAGGGTATCCCCTACAGCGAATCGGTCTGCTACCGTCCGGCGCTACTCAACCGCCCGGTGATATCCGGATCGCTCCCTGCCCGGGTGGAAAGCACTCAGAAAGGCGACACCTATTCCTGGCTCGACCCGGACGGGCGCTACCGGGTGAAACTGGACTTTGACCGCAACAGTGCTGAACAGGGCTATGCCTATTTGTGGCTGCGGCTGGCGAAACCCTACGCCGGGGATACCTACGGCTTCCACTCCCCGCTTATCGACGGAACTGAAGTGGCCGTCGTATTTGACGGCGGAGACCCGGATCGGCCCTACATCGCTTATGCCCTGCATGATTCTGAACACCCGGACCACGTCACCAGTGACAATCATACGCGGAACGTGTGGCGCACCCCGGCGAACAATAAGCTGCGGATGGAGGATAAGCGCCAGGAAGAGCATATCAAGCTCGCGACAGAATACGGCAAAACGCAGCTGAACATGGGGCACCTGGTTAATGGCCAGCGTGAAAAGCGCGGCGCCGGCTTTGAGCTGCGTACGGATGAGCACGGCGCAGTACGTGCGGCAAAAGGGCTGTTCCTGACAGCGGATGCCCAGGCCAAAGCCCAGGGGTCGGTGCTGGAAATGGCCCCAGCCATCAACCAGATTAACCAGGCCAACAGCCAGATGCAGGCGCTGAACAGCGCCGCCGAAGCCGCCGGAGCGCTGGTCTGCGACATCAATACCCAGATTAGTCTCGTGACCGACAAAATCAAAGACCTCCAGTCTTCGGTCCTGCTGGGTAGTGCTCCGCAGGGGGTGGCATTTACCTCAGGTGAACATCTTCAGCTCAGCAGCACCCGCAATACCATGATCAATGCCGGTCAGCATCTTGATATCGGTGCGATGAAGAATCTGTCCATGACGGTAGAAAAAGCCCTGGGCCTGTTTGTGCATAAAGACGGGGCTAAGCTGGTTGCCAACCAGGGAGACATCGATATCCAGGCTCAGCACAACACGATGGCCCTGTTTTCTGAAAAGCAGCTGACGGTGACCAGCAGTGAAGACGAAATAATTATCAGCACCCCGAAAACCCTGACGCTGAACGGTGGTGGGTCTTACCTGAGGCTAAGTAAGAACGGGATTGAGCATGGTTCATCAGGTGAGTTCATTATGAAAACGTCTGACTATCTGGTACCCGGCTCGGGCGCAAATCTTCCCAACGAAACACCCAATTTCAGCCTGACGGATATCACTCAGGAAAGCAAAATCAGCAGCAAGTCATTTAATGATTGAGCAGAAAATCATTTAGTTGTCGATTTCTTAAGCACTCTGAAGTGAAGCCGTTCATAACAAGGAAAGACGAATACCATGAAAACCAGTTTAAAATTAACGTCGATATTCTGTGCCTTACTTTTATCCATTTTTTCATGTTTTAGTTTCGGAAATGGGTCCGGGGCGACGAAAATTGAAAGTTCTCCAGAATCTGTTGTTCAGCATTTTTATGCTGACTACCTGGCAGCCTGGAATGACCCGGACGTTGGGCATGGTCTCGAAAAAAGCCAGAGCGCTATAGACAGCTTTACAACAAAACATCTTCAGAAACTCAAAAGTGAGGATGACTCAGGAGCTGACTTCTTCACAAATGTTCAGGATATTTGCCCTGAGTGGGTGAATGAAATTTCTACGAATGTTTCATCTCTGGATAAAGACAAAGCCGTTATAGAACTGATGCTGGGTCACAGCGAAAGTGAGTCAAAATATAAAATCAACCTTGTCCGGGCCAAGGGTAAATGGCTCATAGACTCAGTCTTATTTGTATCCAACGCGACTGGCCATTGTAACGATAATTAACGGTGACCACATGTTCAACAAAGCAAGTGCCATTACTACGCTGAATTCGAATGCAGCGGTCATCGCCAGAAATAATGAAAATCGCTTCAAGCGTGGTCTGGATGACCACCTGAAATATGGACAGTCGCAGTGCGCTCATTATGTCAAAATTGCATTAATTCAGGGCGGCGCGTCCTCCAGCCATTCAGGAATTAACTCGGCTAAAGATTACGGTCCGTGGCTTGAGGAAAATAATTTCAAGGTCGTGGACAGCGCAACAACCGTCCATGCAGGAAATGTATTTTCCATCTCAGGGCAGCAGGCTGGGGATGTTGTTGTTATTCAGGCCGCACCAGGCCATGTACATGGTCACATGGCTATGTTTAATGGGACAAAATGGGTCTCCGACTTTGTCCAGGACAAAGGCTTTTACCCGGCACAAGCCTATCGAACCAACAACATTGCTTATAAGCTTTACCGTTACTCTCACAACAGTAGCCCGGCTCCGGAGGCATCGGCTTCCCAAAAAGGAAAAATCAAAATAGTCTGGCCGATCCCTTCTGACAACCGAGGAAATGAATTTGGTAGTCAGGAGGATATCCTTTCACATCTGGGTGGGGAGTCAACCGGACAGTACGCGATAGGCCGTAGCGGGATGTGGCACGGCGGTATTCATATTACCCATACCACAACGCCGTGGTGTGCTCTCAGTGGCAAAGCACTTCTGGAGGCATTCGATTTCCCGGTTCCCTTTAAAGGTGAGCAGGCGATTCGATGCATGGCTGATGGGGAAGTCGTTGCTTATCGTGTCTGCAGGGATTATCTGACGCTAGGCTGGGAATCTGGTCCGCTGAGTTTTTCGGGGTCATTTGTCCTGGTAAAACACTATATTCAACCCAGTGAGAAAGAGTCCAGCGGACTGCATTTCTACACCCTGTATATGCATCTTGCGCCGTATTCTGCCTATGAAAGTGCCAAAAAAACCCACTGGATAACTCAGGATACGCTCTCTGGATATTCAGAAGCCGACTGGTTGATTATGGATTTGAGCCGCAGCGACCAGAGGCCAGCGAGTGCAGGCAATGTCAACAAAGGGACCCCTGTTACCTGGGATGCCTCAGATACTTCTCTCACCGCCACCCAGGGTGGACGTACTTATGGACTGGCAACGCTGAATGCTGACAGCGGAAAGCTGAAATCGGGCCAAAGAGTCTGGATGCTGGTCGACAATAACAACATTAAACCGGCGCCGGGAAGTGGCCCTGGTTGGTGGGATCATTTGGTTCCACCAGCAAAAGAAGTCATGGTATTCGATAAAACAGTCAGTCTCAGTTCACCTCTCCCTGTCAAGGCCGGTGACTCAATTGGGCACATGGGCTATTACCAGGCACCAAAGGATGGGGGTTATGAGGCACGATACCAGGTACATATCGAATGCACGAGCATGGATGATAATCTGGAGAAATTCCTGACCAACCCAGAAAAAGTGGGGGAGCAAAACCCACTCTGGCTGAAGTACTCTCCGGGCCTTGCGGTGTACAAAAAAGATGTTGCAACAGGAACATTCACAAAGGATACAAGGGTAACAACCAGAGCGGGGACCCTTCCACTGAGTCAGGTGCAAACGGAAGTCGATAAGTCGACCAAACAGGAATACTGGCAGCTGCGGCCAGAAAATGCCTATGTCCCCAAAGGCCAGGAAGAACCTGAACTTCTGTCACAGTATGACCTGGCAAAGCTGGGATTCAGGACTGAAACCGCAGAGCCGGCAAGCTTTGATTACCTGGATGGAAAAAACCAGCCTGTTGGATTCTTCCGCAGTCTTATCAACTCGCTCTACGAGGCTGCGACAGGTGATACGCGAACCAGCCATGCGCTGGTTAAACATAATTATCAGCGCCTGCTGGATAAAATCGACAGTGGAAGTGATCGTTATTCTCCAATGGAATACTGGCGAGCGCTCCACAATCCCGACTATCGTGACGTCATTCAGAAAACAATCGTCAAACATCCCAGCGACTGGTACTTCAAAAAAGGCGATGCTATCTGGCAACCATTCCTTAATGCACTGAAGAAAGATGCTCCTGAATGGAAGAACTACAGTGAAGATTTTCTTGATAAAATGGCATGGATGCAGGATGTCACCACGGAGAAATTAGGGCCTTCATTATGGCATATGCATCCAGTAATGTTCCTTGGCGCTCTAAAACTACGACATGATATAGACTGGAGCAAACTGACCAAACAACAGTTTACTGATGCAGTTTACGAAGCCGCTCTAAAAGAACAAGAAAAATCAGGAATTCCAGCGGCAATAACAACTGCTCAGGCCATTGATGAATCGGGGTATGGGCGTAAGGTTCCAGTTGATTTAAACAATAAGACATATAGTTTCAATCTCTTTGGAATAAAAGCTAAAAGTGGTCAGAAATTTGTTGAAATATGGACCACTGAACATATCAATGGGAGTAACATTAAAATTAAGGATAAATTTGCGGCATATGACTCTTTTGATGAAAGCATAGCCGACAGAACAAGATTTTTAACTGAGAACAAGAGATACGCCTCACTATTTGAGAGCGATGATCCTGAAAAATGGGCTCATGGCCTTCAGAATAAAGGATATGCCACAGACCCTAATTATGCTTCAAAGTTGATTTCTATAATGAAAGGTAGTTACATGAAAAGCAGAGGATTGAAATGATTAAAATAATGCTATCCATCTTATTATATGGTTTTTGTTGCTATTCCTATGCTAACGATTTTTGTTCCGATCTGTCCAGAACAGCCGAGAAGGAGCAAGCATATGTAGATCATTCTATGAATTTATTTAAGGTTGTATCGAAAACCAGACTTTACTTCAATAGCGCACCAAGTAAACGATGCAAGATTAGCAATTTATTTTTAGTTAATGGTGATGTTGTTTCAGGATACACCACACTTAATGGATATTTGTTTGCTTCATACTTCAAGAAAAATGGCGATTCAGTTGATGGGTGGCTTAAATTATCAGATTTAAAAAATACTGGATATACAAGTGGTCCTTCAAGTGACGAACAAACGGCTTTTAATATTATTCCAGATGTCATTAAGAAGAACGCACTGGCTACAGCACCTGAAGAATGTATCAACATCAGTGGAGATGACACTGACAATAAATACTACAAATTCGCTATAACTAAAAAAGCACTTGAAGAATGTAAAGACGTGCAGCTTACTCCTTTTAGCATCTTGGTTAAAAAAGGGACTCAAGAAATTTACACAAACCAAGGGGATGAAATCGATAAATTTCACCCAATTGAATAACTTGCTGATTTTAATGAAGAAAAAATAATATGCCTGCATGAGCCTTAGATATAATGGAATTTACGATAGATCATTTAGGCAAACGGGCAACCTGGAGCTTACAAAATAAGATCGCATGGGGTGCTAAAGTTTCAAAAGAATTTAAGCTTAAGGTTATTGAAGTTTGTGAACGACTGGAAATAAATCCAGATTATTTGATGTCATGTATGGCATTTGAAACAGGAGAAACCTTTTCCCCAAGCGTTAAAAATCCAAATGGAAGTGCTACTGGCCTGATACAATTTATGTCGAATACTGCGCGGTCTTTAGGCACGACAACTAATGAATTGGCTGGCATGACCTCGGTTGAACAAATGGATTATGTGGAAAAATATTTTAAACCGTACACTGGAAAGATTAAAACAATTGAAGATGTTTGTATGGTTATATTCTGTCCCAGGGCTGTAGGGAAACCAGATAGTTACATTCTGTATGATGAAGGGAGAAGCTATAATGATAATAAATGCTTAGACCTGAATAAAGATAATGCAATAACAAAATATGAAGCAGGTTTTAAAGTAAGAGAGAAATTAAAATTAGGAATGAAAGAAGGATGTAGAGGTTAACATGAGAAAAAAACTGTTTTTGATAGTTACACTTTTGCCTATGTATGGCATGGCCAACAGTTTCGACTTGCCCACAGTTCACTCAATAAAAAATGGAACCCAATGTGAAATATCTTTTAATGATAAAGTTGTTTCGAGGCATGAGTGTGTGTATGAATCTCCTTCCTATTTGACATCTTACTCTCTCCTTGCTGACTCTTGGACTGGAGTTTGGATATTCCAGGATTCCCCAATGGGAAATGCTTGTGAGGCTGGAGCAATAAGAATTATCTCCATGGATTCTGAAAATAAAATTCAGGTGCATAAGCCAATAGATTACTGCATGGGGGCTGTTGTGGTTAACAATGACGGTGATAAAGTCAAAATTAATATTCAAGATGGTAATGATTCTAAAAATTCTGAGGTGTGGATATTTAAAGACAACAAACTCGCGAAGCTAAAATAGCCACACTTCTTATAACTACTGGTCGACTTGATATGTTTTTTCACAATTGTATGATTAATTATCTTTATCAGTTGATGGAGCGTGAGTTTATAACATAAACACTTCAGTATTCAATGGGTTAAACGACTTTTGCAATAAATTAAAAACTAATAAAATATCCTTATATTTTTATACTGACGCTATCATTTGAATATTCATGAAAGGTTAAACGTAATGCTCCAGATTATCCGCAAAGGCGATAAAACCACTCATGGCGGCTCGGTGCTGACCGCTTCTGAAACGATGAAATTCGGCGGTATTGGCGTTGCCCGTAAAGGCGACAAAGTGTCATGCCCGATTCTGGGACATGGCCCTACAACCATCGTAGAAGGAAACCCTGATTACCTTGATCATGGTATCCCGGTAGCCTTTCACGGTCACAAATGTGCCTGTGGTTGCACATTGATCAGTTCATTTGCCGCAGCAAAGGTTGCCTGATTATGCCCGTCTGGCTGGATGCCATCCCTGAAAAGGCTCCTAAGGTAGCGCGTCCCGGCACCGGCCGTTGGCTGCTCTTCCTCGCGTTTGTCATGCTGGGGGGCATAGCGCTCACGCTATGGGGCTGGACGTCAGAGCGAACCGGCTTTGTCTTCTGGTTCACCGCTCTGGGTCTCCCGTTTTGCACCTGGGGGCTTATTTTCGGCTTACGCCGGTTTGCCTACAAAGCCGAACAGGTGGGGGCCGAGTCCCGTAATGTCGAGCGAGAAGCGCTTATTGACAGTGAAATTCTACGCGGTCAGCGCTGCGCCTGGATCCTCGGTACTTACATTCAGGCCCCGGCCGGAAACAAAACCGATGACCTGCTTGAGGCAATGAAAGTCGCAGCCCCCGCTATCGACTTCTCCCACCCGAGAGGATGTGACAAACCGGTCAGATACGCGGCATTAACAGAATACCAGTCTGATTTAACAAAGGCCCTGACGGCTGCGGTGACAAAACTAACCACGCGTGTTGAAGGGATCGTTCAGCCGCTTCCGCCGGAGCTGCCGTGCTGGCTGGTGCTGGATTGTGATAACGACCTGTACCCCTTGATTGAAGAGCAGCTTAAGGCCGATCTATCACTAAAGACCGGCAGGATTTTTCGCCTGATGTCCGGAAAAGGGCTGGGGGCGTTTGATGCCTGGCTGGACAAGCGATGGGACAACCCGGGCATTCTGGTTGCCATCACGCTGTCGTTACCGGCGTCTCCCCGGGAAGATGACGCAGATGCCGTCTCGATGGTGGTATTGAGCAACCGTAAAGCCCACGCCTGGCCGGATGCACTCCGCCTTAGTCGCCCCGAAAGGGGAGCAGAAACAACGCTCACAAAGACACTCACCCGGGCGTTGCTCTGGGCGAAGACCAGCCCCGATGAACTCAAAGGAAGCTGGATCTCCGGTCCTACATTGACCTCTGGAAGCGGCTGGAATAATGCCTGCGAGCAGAGCGGGGTGGCATTTAGCCTTTCAGAGGACAACTTCAGTATCGATCCAGTGCTGGGATACACAGGCCATGCGGCTCCATGGCTGGCTATCACGCTTGCCAATGCTGACGCTGGACACCGAGGCCCACAGGTTATCGCCGCACAACCCGCCGCTGACAAGGACGACATCTGGGTCGCCGTCATCACCAAAGAAGAAGTTCGCAAGGAATCGCCTAAGAATGTCTAAGGTAAAAGTAAAAACTCTCATCGGCTCGGTTGTGACTGTCGCTTTTTTCCTGACAGTCATCGTGGCATTTCTGTTTTATGCCTTTCCGGAAAGCGTGGCCTCAGCCACCGGCTTCGGTCCGTATGACGGCCAGCGCATACTCACATTCTGCGCCATACTGGTTGCCGCGATATTTTTACTCGGCTGGCTGATAGAGAAGGCTTTCGACCACGCGGGTAAATCCGGGTTGTACTTCCACTGGGGGCAGAAAAAGTCTGAGAGTGCCGTTCCGGTGACGAACACCATCGCCAGTGAAGAAGACGACGAAGAACCGGTTTTCAGTGAAGAGGCCGTGTCTGAGCACCTGCGCTTTCGCTATGGACGCCGCTGGAAGCGTAAAGTGCGTCTCCTTTTGGTTATGGGCAACCAGGACGACGTTCACAAAGCTGCTCCGGGCCTGTGTCATGACCTCTGGCAGGAAGGCGACGGCAACGTACTGATTTATGGCGGTGACGCACAATCACTCCCGGATGAGATCTTCCTGTCAAAACTGAAACGCTTGCGGCCCGATCACCCGCTTGATGGCATCATTCAGGTGATGAATACTTCAACCCTCCCGACGGATAGCGAACGGGATGCCTTCTTGCGTTGCCGCCAGAAAGCAGACCATCTGCTTGGCTGGCAGGCCCCTGTCTGGCTGTGGTTGACAGACAAAGCGACAGGCGCTCAGCCGGACGCGGAAACGACGCCAGCAGGGGTTATTTTTGGCCCGGAAGGCACCGTAAAAGGGGCGCGTGGAGCGTTATCTACACTGGCGCAACGCCTGCAAAAAGCCGGTATGGCACAGGTACTGAATAATCCGGTACATGACGGCCTGCTTCAGCTCTCGTCCTGTCTGCAACACGAACTGAAAGCCAGTCTGAACGTATTACTCAGTGGGCTGATGCAGGGTTCGGCGGCCTGGCGTTTACGCGGGGTCATGTTCAGTCCAGAACTGGCTGTTGCCGGAACGGTGCCGAACACACGTCTCGACACCCCGACATGGAAGGCGGTCATTGATGACTGTGATTCCGTCAGCGGAAGAAAACTGGGCTTCAACGGGCTGAAGGTGCTGCGCTTAATCCTGCTTTCCCTGATTGTCTTATGGG
The DNA here is from genome assembly GCF_000463155.2 of Siccibacter turicensis LMG 23730. GTDB lineage: Bacteria > Pseudomonadota > Gammaproteobacteria > Enterobacterales > Enterobacteriaceae > Siccibacter > Siccibacter turicensis. Next base: position 60,217 of record NZ_AWFZ01000042.1, read on the forward strand.
GGGCAGGTACGCTGCTGTCGCTCGTCGTTAACCGGGCTCAGATTTATCAGGCACAGGAGACGGCAAGGCAGGCAGCGGATACTGCAAAACCACTCGCCGAACGCCTGCACAACCAGCTCATACTCCAGCAATCCATTGCCCGTTTGCAACATCGCGAGGCGACCGGCGCTCCATGGTACACCCGATTTGGTCTTAATCAGGACGGCGACACGCTGGCCGCACTCTGGCCGCTGTATGCGAAAAATAACGCACGATTGATGAGGGATGGCACAGCAGAAAGTCTCAGACAGCAACTGAATGCCTTTGTACAACTGCCTCCTGCCAGTGATGCCCGTACACAAGGCACACAGCATACCTACGATGTGCTCAAAAGTTATCTGATGCTGGCCCGTCCGGACAAAGCGGACGCAGGCTGGCTGGCAAAAAACGTGCTGGCAGCCTGGCCGAAACGCCAGAATGTGCTGGATGGCACATGGCAGGACCTGGCACCCAAACTGCTGGGCTTTTATGCGCAGAACCTCCCGGCTCATCCGGAATGGAAAATTAAGCCCGACGCTGAATTAATCGGCACGGTCCGTCAGATCCTGCTCAAGCAGATAGGCCAGCGTAACGCTGAGGCCGGGCTCTACCAGGACATGCTTAAGCGCGTTGCCAGCAACTGGCCTGATTTAACGCTTGCCGACATGACCGGCGACACCGATGCCTCAACGGTATTCAACACTGACGAAGTCGTCCCGGGAATGTTTACGCGCCAGGCCTGGGAAGAGCAGGTACAGGATGCGATTAACGAGGTCGTCAAAACCCGCCGTGATGAAATCGACTGGGTACTGACGGATAAAGCCCAACAGACGGGGAGTGATATCTCCCCGGAAGCGCTGAAGGCCCGTCTGACAGAACGCTATTTTACCGATTTCGGTAATGCCTGGCTGAACATGGTCAACAGCATTCAGTGGCAGGAAGCCACGTCACTTTCAGAAGCGATTGCCCAGCTCAATCTGATCGGCGATGTCCGCCAGTCACCGCTGGTGGCACTGATGAACACGCTGGCCTGGCAGGGTAAAACAGGGCAGAAGGGCGAGGCACTGGCTGATTCGATAGTGGACTCAGCGAAAAAGCTGATCGGTCAGAAAAAAAATGCCAGACAGTTTATTGAACAGGCACAGGGCCCTAAAGGCCCGCTCGATGGGGTATTTGGGCCGCTGATGGGTCTGATGGAAGGTAAAGAGGGCACCGGTAGCAACGGCAATCTCAGTTTCCAGTCCTGGCTGGCCCGTGTTACCCAGGTGCGACTGAAGCTTCAGCAGGTCACCAGTGCCCCGGATCCGCAGGCTATGTCGCAGATGCTGGCCCAGACCGTGTTTCAGGGGAAAGCCGTCGACCTGACGGACACCCGCGATTACGGCAGTCTGGTTGCAGCAAGCCTTGGGCAGGAGTGGAATGGATTTGGCCAGTCGTTGTTTGTACAACCGCTGGATCTGGCCTGGCGGCAGGTACTTGCCCCTGCTGCGGGTAGCCTCAATGCCCGCTGGCAGACAACCATTGTCGATCAGTGGAATAAGGCCTTTGCGGGACGGTATCCGTTTAAAGCCACAGGCAGCGATGCCTCCCTGCCATTACTGGCTCAGTTCCTGCGTAGCGACTCGGGTCGAATCACGACCTTCCTGAAAACTAACCTTGGCGGGATCCTTCACCAGGAGGGAAATCGCTGGGTCGTTGATCCTTCCGCAAGCCAGGGAATGGTAGTCAGCCCGGACTTCCTTCGCGCGCTTAACCAGCTGGCAGAACTGTCAGATATCGTGTTCTCACAGAGCGATGCGGGTGTTCACTTCGAACTGATGGCGCGTCCTTCGCGGGATGTTGCCAGAGTGCAGCTTAACCTTGATGAACAACATCTGGACTACTTCAATCAGATGGAAAGCTGGCAGAGCTTCACCTGGCCGGGGAATACGTACTATCCAGGCGTGTCGCTCAGCTGGCGGAGTGTGAACAGCGGTATGCAGCTCTATGCTAACAACCAGGGCAACTGGGGTTTCATCCGCCTGCTGGACAAGGCCCTGATCACTCCACTCGATGCCAGCCGTACACAGCTGGTGTGGATCACCGCCGATGGCAATCCTCTGAAGTTCGTCATGCGCAGCGAGCTGGGCGACGGTCCGCTTGCCTTACTGAAACTTCAGAACTTCACACTGCCGGGAACGATCTTTAATGTTTCCTCTGGCGTAGAAGATCTTCAGTAACCATGGGCGGGAAAATTCACCCGGCATTGGCTTTCGAAAGGCTGGTGGAAGCCAGGTCGCCAGGTATTTTCAGCAAAGTGGATAAGTGGCGGGAGACTGAATCACCGGCCCCCTGGCAGTTTATGACTTTTCGGCAGTGTCGGGCCTGGATCAGTGACTGGCATCGCAGGAACCACACCCCATCGGCGCCTGCGCCCCCATGTCAGAAAAGCCCACTGGCAAAGCTACTGGAAGGGCAAACCCACTCAGGGTGAAGAGAAAAGTATGTTGCTGAAATGGAAGCCACCGCAAATCGTCAATGGCAAGGACGACGATTCTCTGGAAGCGGTCGTGAGATTTATGAAAGAGACTAACAAACGGGAAAAAGAATGAGTTCACCGGAAGATCTGTTAACCGCCTGTGCCACCAGCGAACAAGAAAGGCAGCGTCTCATCTCCCGGGCAAATGACGCCCTGTCACTCTGGGATAACTGGCTGCATCCTTTCACCTCCGGCCCTGAAACCGGCGACGATCCCGCATACGATGATAATTTTCAGCTGATGCGTGAAGAGATTAATAAGCTTTCGGGTACCGATTCAGCACGGTTGTGCGAACTGGCCCAGAAGTGTCTTTGCGAAAGCGCCAAAGATATTCGTGTTGTCACCTGGTACGTTCAGGCCCGCCTCAGCCGCGACGGCGAAAAAGGCTTGTCTGAGGGCTTACTGCTTCTTGTCGCGATGTTGACCCGCTTCGGGCAGGCCTGTCATCCACAGCGCCCGGTTGCCCGTAAAGCGGCCCTGGAATGGCTGAACAGTACAAAAATTATCGACACACTCTCTTTATGGCCGGAAGTCGACAGTAATGATGCCAGTCTGACGGTCGGCGCCATAAACCTGCTTGAGTCTGCCGTTGCCAACTGGCCGGAAGCTGAAAAGCCTTCTTTTGCTGGCCTGTGTACTGCACTGGAAAACCGCCTGGCTCGCTCAGGCGGTATGGAGGCACTGGTCCCCCAGAACAGCAGTACCCAGGAGCATGGACGTGAACCGGCCCACTCAGACTCACCGCAGCTGTCAGCGGTGAAATCTGGCCGCGATTTGCTCGACCAGGCAAAGCTACTTTCCCGCTGGCTGAGTGAACAGCCGCAGGGCTGGCTGGCTTCTCACCGGCTGATTAAGACCGTGCGGTGGGATACGGTCGATCAAATCCCCCCACTCGACAGTAGCGGACGTACCCGCCTGGTACCGCCGAAGGCTGAATACCGGGCTCAACTCAAGCGGCTCTACCTTCAGAAAAACTGGACTGAACTGGTTGAGCAGGCCAGCCAGATGTTTTGTGAGGGAGTGAATCATTTCTGGCTCGATCTCCAGTGGTATCTCTGGCAGGGGCTCAGTCATGCCGGTCACCCGTGGGATGCCTGGACAGACTCCGTTCTTCTCGATCTGCGGCTGCTCCTTCAGCGCCTTCCGGGCCTTGAAGGGCTGGCATGGAATGACGGAACTCCCTTCGCTGATGAAGTCACCACCGCCTGGATCGCTGAAAAAGTGAATGAGGAAGGCCTGCTGTACGATGATGAACCGGCCACCGTTGTTAATAGCCAGTCTGACGATGTGCTGCTTCTTGAATCCGAAGCTATGGAAAAAGGTGACGCGGAAGGACCCGAGGCGGCGCTTGGCTGGCTCCAGTCCCGACCGGGGATGGACACACCACGCCATCGCTGGCTGATACGCCTGCTGATGGCCCGGGTGGCAGAACAGTATGGACGAAACGATATGGCGCTTCATCTGCTTGGCGAACTGACCACCACCGCACCACAGTTGACGCTGGAAGACTGGGAACCCGCTCTGTTGTTTGAAGTCCAGGCTCGCCGTCTGAAACTGCTGCGCCTGAAAGCCGGTCGCAGCGAATCCGACAAAGCCCGTCTGATGCCTGAGATGGATACGTTATTGGCGGGTCTGATCGCCATCGATCCGGCCCGTGCCATGGTGCTCTGTGGCTAATGTTCGCTTTAATAATTTTCAGGAATGCCGTGCATGGATGATTTGACCCTTCGCTATTACGAAGCAGAGATGCGCTACCTGCGTGAGGCGGGTAAAGAGTTTGCCCGTGCCCATCCGGACCGGGCAGCAATGCTTAATCTGGATAAAACCGGTGCTCGCGATCCCTATGTGGAACGCCTGTTTGAAGGTTTTGCCTTTCTGATGGGCCGTCTGCGTGAAAAGCTGGATGATGACCTGCCCGAACTGACTGAAGGGCTGGTGAGTCTGCTGTGGCCGCACTATATGCGGACCATCCCGTCGCTGGCCATTGTCGAATTCTCACCTGACTGGCGTAGCCTACGTCAGGCTGAACTCCTGGCTGAAGGTTTCTCCGTGCTTTCACGTCCTGTCGGGCCGCATAAAACCGCCTGCCAGTACCGCACGACTCGCGATGTTCCTCTGCAACCACTACATCTTGCGGACGCCCGCCTCCATACGGAAACCGATGGCCGCTCTGCTATCCGTCTGCGCTTCGAATGTCCTGAAAAAGTGGACTGGAGTAAAGCAGGGATAGACAAAGTCGCCATATTCCTTAACGCAGAGAGTCCGGTTAGTTCTGCGCTGCATCTGGCAATGACCCGGCGTGTACATGCCATGTATTCGCGTCATGCCGGCACGCATACTGAACGTCATCAGTTTGATGGCTGGTGCAAACCCATGGGCTTTGACGACAATGACGGCCTGTGGAAGAAAGCCGATACTGCCTTCAGTGGTTACCAGCTGCTGCTGGAATATTTCAGCTTCCGTCCGAAATTTATGTTTGTCGAGCTGCGCGGTCTCGACACCATCGGACTCACTGAGGCCAGCACCTGGTTTGAAATCGATATCGTGCTCAGTGAAGCCTGGTCATCCGACCTGCCTTTTGAGACGGAAAACTTCCGGCTGCACTGTGCGCCGGTTATCAACCTCTTTACCCTGGAAGCCGACCCGCTGACGCTTAACCCGCTGGATAATGAATACCTGCTCAGACCGTTGCGCCTTCAGGATGGTCATACTGAGATTTACAGCGTCGATAACATCCATGGCGCAGTGAAGAATGGCAAACACCCCTGGGTACCATTTACCAGTTTCCGGCACCGGGGCGGTATGATGCGCCATGATGCCCCTGAACGTTATTACCACACCCGCGTGAAACGCGGCCCCTCTGGCCTGTATGACACCTGGTTAATTCTCGGGGGGCGATCGTTCGAGCTGGAGCAGCTGTCCGATAAACCGGAATCCCTCTCGATGCGAATAACCGGTACCAACGGCCAGCTTCCGCGTAAGGCACTGGAAAGTACCCTCCTGGACAGGGTGGTCAAAACCGGCAAAGTGCCCGTCAGGGTCCTCAACGTCACAGCCCCGACGATGCCGTTGTATCCTCCGGCAAACGACCGTTTCCACTGGCGGGTGATGAGTCACCTCGGCTCAAACTTCCTCAGCATGATGGACAATCCGGAGGTCCTGCGAGGAACGCTGGCGCTGTACGACTGGACCGACGATGAGATGAACCGACGTCGGCTCGAAGCTATCGTCGCGGTGAAGCACACCCTGATCCAACGTTTTGAGAAGGGCTTTATGCTCCGCGGCGTGGATATTGAGATCATGCTGAACATGGACAATTTTGCAGGCGAGGGGGATGTGAATCTCTTCGGGGAGATGCTGCACCGGTTCTTCGCGCTCTATGCCGATATTCACCTCTTTAACCAGCTCACGCTGGTGCTGCAACCGACAGGGAAACGACTGAGATGGCGCGAGAATCA
>NZ_AWFZ01000042.1:66220-76270 GCF_000463155.2 Siccibacter turicensis LMG 23730
TATTAGTCCTCAATATAAAAATGGAGTTAGCTTATGTTGAAGAATTTGGATGCCTGTACAGGTGTAGACAGAGTTTGTGAAGCTAACGAGAGCGCCGATCCAGCTAAAATTGAACCTGATTCGTTAACTGCGGAAGTTTTATCGTCAGTTTTCGACATAGCTGACATTACTATAGTAAATCAGGCCGTTGGTAAATCGTTCAGCGACTGACTGGGAGTGTGAATCGTGTCTGTATTACCCAAAATTGTCTGGCCTGTCCCCTCCAACAATCGGGGAAGTGAATTTAAAAATCAGGAAGAAATCCTCTCTCATCTGGGTGGGGAGTCAACCGGACAGTACGCGATTGGCCGTAGCGGGATGTGGCATGGCGGTATTCATATCACACATGCAACAACCCCGTGGTGTGCTCTCAGTGGCAAAGCACCTCTGGAGGCATTTGATTTCCCGGTTGCTTTTAAAGGCGAGCAGGCTATACGTTGCATGGCTGACGGCGAAGTGGTTGCTTATCGTGTCTGCAAGGATTATCTGACGCTAGGCTGGGAATCCGGTCCGCTAAGTTTTTCGGGGTCATTTGTCCTGGTAAAACACTATATTCAACCCGGTGAGAAAGAGTCCAGCGGACTGCATTTCTACACCCTGTATATGCACCTTGCACCATATTCAGCCTATGAAAGTGCGAAAAAAATCCACTGGATAACTCAGGATATGCTCTCTGGTTATTCAGAAGCCGACTGGCTGATTATGGATTTGAGCCGCAGCGACCAGAGGCCAGCGAGTGCAGGCAATGTCAACAAAGGGACTCCTGTTACCTGGGATGCCTCCGATACTACCCTCACCGCCAGCCAGGGGGGACGTACTTATGGACTGGCAACGCTGAATGCTGACAGCGGCAAGCTGAAATCCGGTCAAAGAGTCTGGATGCTGGTTGACAATAACAATATTAAACCCGCACCGGGAAGTGGCCCGGGCTGGTGGGAACATCTGCTCCCTCCGGCGAAAGAGGTCATGGTATTTGATAAAACGGTCAGCCTCAGTACACCGTTTGCCATAAAGGCCGGTGACCCGGTTGGACACATGGGCTACTATCAGGCCCCGAAAGACGGGGGTTATGAAGCGCGATATCAGGTGCATATTGAATGTACCAGCATGGATGATAACCTGGAAAAATTCCTGAGCAATCCTGAACAGGTGGGAGAAAAGACCCCACTCTGGCTGAAATACGCGCCGGGCCTTGCGCTGTACAGAAAGGATGTCGCAACCGGGACATTCACGAAGGATACCGGGGTGACCACCAGGACCGGGATCCTGCCACTGAGTCAGGTGCAAACGGATACCGATAAATTGACGAAGCAGGAATACTGGCAACTGCGACCGGAAAGTGCTTATGCCATCAAAGGACAGGCTGAGCCTCAGCTTTTGTCACAATATGATCTGGCAAAGCTGGGCTTCAGAACTGAAACCGCAGAACCGACCAGCTTCGATTACCTGGATGGAAAAAATCAGCCTGTTGGATTCTTCCGCAGCCTTATCGACGCGCTTTACCAGGCTGCGGCAGGAGATACCCGAACCAGCCATGCCCTGGTGAAGCATAATTATCAGCGCCTGCTGGATAAAATTGACAGTGGAAGCGACCGTTACTCGCCAATGGAATACTGGAGAGCGCTTCATAATCCCGACTATCATGACGTCGTTCAGAAAACAATCGTAAAACATCCCAGCGACTGGTACTTCAAAAAAAGCGATGCTATCTGGCAACCGTTCCTGAATGCTCTGAAGAAAGAAGCCCCTGAATGGAAGAAATATAGCGAAGATTTTCTCGATAAAATGGCGTGGATGCAGGATGTGACGACTGAAAATCTGGGGCCTGAGCTCTGGCATATGCACCCAATAGTCTTTTTGGGTTCATTTATTAAAAGAGACAAAATTATATGGATGAAAAAATTCGCAGAAAAATTTGGAGTAATTAAAGCAGATGCATTTAGGTCCAAGTTATTGGAAGTTTCCAATGAATTAAGTATTGATCCGAACTACATTATGGCTTGTATCGCACTCGAAACGGGAAAAACATTTAGAACAGACATCAAAAACCCAGGCTCATCTGCAACGGGTCTAATTCAGTTTATGGATGATACGGCCAAAGATCTAGGAACTTCAACTCGTCAACTCCGGGCAATGGATCACGTAGAACAAATGGAGTACGTTAAGAAATACTTCAAAATGCAGGCGAACAATGTCGGGGTTCCAACAGAACAGTGGACTCTTGAGGATGTATATTACTCGATATTCAGACCTAAAACAATAATGCTCGGGCCAAATGATATTGTTTATCAAAGAAGTGACGGGGACTATTATAGTAAGAATCTATATCATGATAGAAATAGCGACGGAAAGATCACTAAAAATGAAATAGCAGAAAATATTAGAGTAAATTACAAATTAGGCATTCCTGAGGCAGGGTAATATGGCAACACAATTAAAAAAATTTACAACAGCATTATGCTTGTTAGTTATATCAACATCGGCATGCTGCGCCCATAGCAAGGATGTATTAGTCAATGCCAATAGGCTAAAAAGCACAGGTTTTTTGGATGGACAGACGGGTTCTGTAGATGTTGACCTGAACGGTGATGGATACGAAGATACCATTGAATATACTTTTTCAAGTACAACGCCACCTGGTACATGTGACCAGTCAGATTGCATGTCTAGTCTGGACAACTCTCCAATATTAACATTCCAGATAAAAATGCATGATGGTAAATCTATCGATGGTTCATACATGTGTACCTCTCTAGATGTGTCAAAGGCACTTCACAATGGAATGAAAGACATATTATGCGGACCCAAGTATATACTTCGCTGGAACGGTGAAGTATATGATACAGACTAATTAGTACTATGAGCACCTTCTAATAGGAGGTGCCAAGTTCCAACCTAAAATGACTATTAATATCACGATGAATATGGACAATTTTGCAGGCGAGAGCGATGTGAATCTCTTCGGCGAGATGCTGCACCGGTTCTTCGCGCTCTACGCGGATATTCACCTCTTTAACCAGCTCACGCTGGTGCTGCAACCGACAGGGAAACGACTGAGATGGCGCGAGAATCACAGCCAGCACGTACCGGGCTGACGCAGGCCCTTAACAAAGATATCTGGCGGGCCAACTTCTACCGTTTCTGCCAGCTGCTGGAGCAGGAGAACCCGGACGCCCCGAAAATAGGTACCACAAGCCATCCGGGCAACGATCCGGTTCGTTTCAGGCCCTGGCCTGGTATGGGTTTTCCGGTCAGTACCCTGAAAGCGGTTGAAACTGATGAAGACCATCCGGAATTGCCGCCAACCGTCCGTACAACATTTCTGGGGATGTATGGCGTGGACTCCCCTCTGCCGACGTCCTACCTGGACGACATTGCGCAGCGCCGAGAAGGACACGAGGCGGTCACCTCGTTTCTGGATATTTTCAGCCACCGCATCACCACCCAGTATTACCGGATCTGGCGAAAATACGCCTGGCCGGCGACTTTCGAGGCGGGAGGCCGCGATGCCACATCTCAGTGTCTGCTGGGGCTGGTCGGCCTTGGTATACCGGGCACGGCTGAGCAGGTGGCAACGCCGGTTTCCCGCTTTCTTGCCCTGCTGGGTACCATGCGATTACCCACCCGCAATGCAGAAGGCATTCGGGCCCTGGTGAGTCTGCTGGCACCGAATACCCGGGCAATTATCACCGAACCCGATCCGGTTAAGGTCCATATCGATAACCGTAGCGGACTGGGTGCCCAAAATCGGATCCGTCTTTCTCAGCGAGCCACGCTGGGTAAAACGGCAAAAGAAGCATGCAGCCGGGTACTGGTGACACTGGAGACTGAGGATCCGGACGAGGCGGAAGGCTGGTTACCTGGTGGTTTGCTCCATACCGATTTGCTGGTTCTGTTACGCGTTTATCTCGGCTACCGCAGTGACGCCCGACTGCGTCTCACCGTACCCGTACGATTGCTGCCTGAGCCTCGCCTTGGCAAAGGCAGACGCATCCAGCTGGGCCGTACCGGTTTGCTTGGCCTGAAAGCGGGCAAACTCAGCAATAACCGGGAGAGTCTCACCGTCAGTCTGGGCTGCTATGAAGGGCTGCACTGTTCTGCGTTACCGTCCGCTGAATACGGACACTACCGCTTCGAATAATCACGTACTCCCACTCTCAATAAAGGAACTTTTGAATGGCAACAGTAACCCGCTGGTGGGCGCTGACGCTTATTGCCTGTGGTCTGCTCGCAGGCTGCGGTCTGACGCAGAGCGTCACGGACGGTACGGTCAGCATCACGAAATCCATCTTCTACAAAAAAATTAAAACGCTGCATCTGGATTTTACCCCGCGTACGGCCATTAACGCCGATGGCGCACAGACACCGCTGGCGACAATGATGCGAGTCTATCAGCTCAGGGATCGTAAAGCGGTTGATGCCGCCGATTACCAGACGCTGCTGCGCAATGCCGATACGGTACTTAAAGACGATGTACTCGCATCAAAATCGCTGCTGGTGATGCCCAACGGCAGCGTGACGCTCAATATGCCTATGGATGAAGACGCTCAGTTCGTGGCGGTGGTGGGATTGTTTAACCGCCCGGATCAGAAGGACAACCGCTGGCGCCTTGTGCTGACCCGTGACGACCTGGATCCGGACAAACCCCGCACCATTGAACTGGGTGAGGGCTGGCTCAGCCTTGTGCCGGTGAAGGAGTGACGTGATGGATAACTGGTCAGCGCTTTTTGACGGGCAGACCCGATACTTTCTGGAGATTAATGACAGTGCAGTGAAGGCGGATGTTCTGCGCTTTCGCGGCAGGGAAGCCCTGAGCGAACCATTCAGCTGGGACATCGAGTTCACCACGCTTCAGGCGAACATTCCCCCGGAACAGGTGCTGATGAAATATGCCACCTTCCGGATGCAGAGCGGTAAAAGTGTTTACGGCATGGTGACCCGCCTGGAATGGCTTTCCACTTCAAAGGATCAGTCCCACTACCGCATTACACTCAGTTCCCGCCTGGCGCTGATGGGCTACACCCGGCAGTGCGCGGTCTATCAGAACCAGTCCGTTCCTGAGGTGGTTGAGCAGGTGCTGCGTAAACACGGTCTGGAAGGTCCTGATTTTGAATTCAGACTGGAGCGCACCTACCCACCGCGTGAAATTATCACCCAGTGGCGGGAAACGGATTTGCAGTTCATCCGGCGCATTCTGTCCGAGGTGGGGATTTACTGGCGCACGGAGATGGATGACACCCGTGAAATGGATACGTACATTTTTGCCGACAGCCAGCTTAACTACCAGTTTGATGTGAAGTTGCCCTACAGTGAGCCATCGGGTCTGTTCGACGGTGCGGCAGAATCGGTCTGGGATGTGCGGACCTGGTTCAACATTGCCCCCGGCGCCGTCACCACGCGGGATTACAACTACCGCACTGCCTCCACGCCGATGGATGCGACGGTCAGCGTGCGTAACGATGTGGTTACCACCGGGGCGCATTACCGCTACGCGGCACCGTATCGTGTCGCAGGTGATGACGCCAGCCCGGAGCCGGAAACCGAATCTGGCGCGTTCTACGCCCGACTTCACCACGAGCGGGAACTCAACAGGTCGGCCCGTATTCACCTGTTCAGCAATGCAGCACACCTCACCCCCGGGCAGGTGCTGGAGCCGCAGGGCGATGTCATTGCAGCCCTGAAAGAGGGCGTTATCCTCACCCTGGTGACCTACCGGGGAGCGCGCGATTCCCGTCTGCATGTGTCGGTCTGGGGAATGCCCTATACCGAACGGTACTGTTTCCGTTCGGTAGAAGTCCCGCGTCCGGTCATCACGGGCACGCTTCCGGCCCGGGTTGAGAGCCGGGAAAAGAATGATATCTACGCTCACCTGGACGAGCAGGGGCGCTATCGGGTGAAGCCGGACTTCGACCGGGAGGGGACGGAATCCGGTTACGGGTACCTGTGGCTGCGGATGGCGAAACCGTATGCCGGTGACACGCTGGGCTGGCATACGCCGCTCACCGACGGGACCGAAGTGGCGATTGCGTACAGCAATGGCGATATTGACCTGCCGTACATCGCCTATGCGCTGCACGACTCCGAACATCCCGACCTCGTGAACCGGGACAATCACACCCGGAACATCCTCCGGACGCCTGCCAACTCAAAATTGCGCATGGAAGACAAGCGTGGTGAGGAGCACATCAAGCTTGCCACGGAATACGGCAAAACCCAGCTCAACAGCGGGCACATGGTGGACAGCAAGGGTCAACTTCGCGGTAAAGGCACAGAGCTGCGCACCGATGAGTGGGGAGCCCTGAGAGCCGGGAAGGGACTCTTTGTCGCTGCGGATGCGCAGGTGAAAGCACAGGGTGATGTTCTGGACATGGATGCGGCGCTGAAGGAAATCGACAGGCTCAACCAGCAACTGCAGCAGCTGGAAATGGCCGCTGAAAAGGCGCAGGCGCTGAAGGGGGATATCGACAGCCAGATACAGATGTTTGCGCAGCGGCTGAAACCGCTCAATGAAGCAGTGCTTTTCTCGGCGCCGGAAGGCATGGCCCTGACCAGCGGGGAAGATATGCAGCTGGCCGCTGGCCGGAACCTGGCGGTTAACGCCGGAGGCGATATCAGTGCTGGCGTGATGGGCAATATGACCGCGCTGGCAGGCGAAAAGCTGGGGCTCTTTGCCCGCACCGGGCAACTGAGCCTGAAATCCGGCGAAGGTCCAGTGGATGTTCAGGCGCAAAACGCCTGCATGCGGTTGTTTGCGCAGAAGAAGCTGACGCTGAGCTCAGCGAGTGACATCTCCTTTGCCGGGAAAAAACGTATCATCCTAATTGGTGGTGGCAGTTACCTGAGGCTTGAGGCCGGGAAGGTCGAGTATGGTACGACGGCGACGTATATACGCAAAGTGAAGAGGACGATGGTGGTGAGAGCGGCAACTATGCCGTTAAATCTGCCTGTGATGCCGCTGGTTGAAGGATATAGTGAATACTTTGTTCTCCAGGATCAGGATACCGGGCAACCGTTGAAAAATTTCCCCTATACACTCAACGCGAATGGAATTGATGTAAGCGGTAAAACAAATGAGCGTGGTCATACGCAATATGCCTGGACGCGACAAAGCGAGCAAATAGAGCTGACGCCACACCCTGAACAATTTAACCGAATGATTCTTGATGCAAGATACTGGGATGACAATGAGCCTCTGCAACTTGATTTTGCAGAGGAGTTAAATATGGACAATTCTGGGCAATAATATGAGAAAAGGAAAAAAAGGTGGTATTCCCCACGATACAGGTACAGGTAAAACAATAACAAAGCCTTCTGCAACAGGAACCGTACAGCCCGTAACTAATCCTCTGGATTTATGGTATTTATGTGAAAAAACAAATTATGCACTTGGTAATCCGGTAATTGATAAAGATGGCTCACGACAATATCAACGTGTGGTTACGAGAATTATCAGAAAAGAAAATGAGTTTTTTGATTTTCACCATCCTTATATTGGTGAATGTGGATACGATATGACCGTTAGTCCTCCCCAGCCGATAATGAGCATGAGTAATCCGACGTGGCCCAGTTTATGCCCCTTGTCAAAATATGAAGCCATTAAAGAAAGCTACATTAATAAAATGTATGGCTTAAGCACTGCTGACATACGATTTGAAGTGCTCCGTTATTTATTGTCACTGAAAGAACTTGAGCGGTTACTGACGCCTGACATGCGGCAAACAACCAGCCCGTTAAAAGAAACAGGCGGATGGGAGGATATGTTCAAGATAAAACGGGGACTGTTCAGAGTTCCAGATGTCGTAAAATTGAGAGACATTACCCGCACAGGTATTAGCGCATTCCAGCAGGGTAATATTGATGACATAATTGAGATTAAATTTAATGAAACTAATGACTATATGAGTGAGGCTCAGCAGAGTGCCTATATTGAGATTGCGGGAACTCCTGGGAAATTGCACTTATTAGAAAGCCATACCTGCCAGATTGACGACCGTCGTAAACGACGCTGGTTACGGGAAGCGAAAAAGGAGCCGCTCTATGTGCCGCTGTCTCTCGGAATGGAAAAACGTCAGCAGCGGGTTCGTCTTGAAGTGGAAGAATATCAGCATCTGATAGGGGAAATTGATCGTGAGCTTGAAAAAGTTAATGCTCAACTCCGTCCGATATTGGTCGGGGAGTTATGCGAACGTGTTGACCCCAAATATGATACACCCTATAAACTGGAAGCCCCGATATCTTATGAGGCAAAGCGGCGAATGGAGCGGGCACGGGCTCTGGTGGAAATGTCACTTGCCGGACCGATGTGGGGTATCGGTGCTGTTGGGGTTACACTTACAGTTGGTGGAATGGTGTTCCCCTCAGTGCCAATTGCAGCTAGTGGGGGCGCAATTGAAGTGTCTACATCTGGCTCATTAAGTGTGGGAGCTAATGTTATTGAGTTTTCTACAATAGGCAAAACAGCGGCACAGTCTACGGCTGCAGCAAGTTCAGCAATTGCTTTTGAGCTGGCGGCAAAAGATACACCGGGTTATCTGAACAGTAAAATGGTGACTAAAAGTTTTCTGAGTGACCCGACGAGGCAAAGACAAGAATATATTTACTGGGATGACTGACGATGGATACAGAAAAACAGTTTTTCGACAAGTTCGACGAAGCCAGCTGGGAGTTTACATATGGCCATCTGGATAATATGAATTATAATGTTCTTCAGGTGGGGTTGACGGCAGTTTTTTACATCAGCGAGGGGTGGTATTCTGAAAAACGAGTGGCAATGGCAAATGCTATTGAGCGTTATATTGATGAATTTGGCGATAAACTAGAATGGGGTTTTTTGGGAGATGTTAATAGTCGAGAATATTTTCGTTTTCTGGATAATGAATTGAGAAAGAAGCGACTTATGTCGCTGGAAGACGACACTGTTGAGACTCAGTGGAATTCAGGCCCGGGAATAGAGTATGTCAGTGATTATCAAATTAAATTGTACTCACCGGCTGGTTGGTATGAATATATCCATGGGCGCATATCATATATGCGATTTTTTTTGCCCGTTTCAGAGTTGAAAAATAATGGGCGGGAGCGTTTTGAAAAACTGATTTTGGATTTTAGTCAATTATTACAACCGATGCATGGTTTGGCGGGACTGGGTACACAACAGCTTTATAATGATAATCCCTATCAGTATCTGGAATGTGAGATAGCCCAGAATTTTAGTGGCGTAGATATTACTTCCTCTTTGTCAGACAAGGGCCTTCGTCAGGGGATTCGGTCAGTCAACTGGTACACAATTCTTTCGAACGAATGGATGGAAAAAGCCGGGGGGCTGGCATATCTGGAACAGCAGTTTGCGGATAGCGATATCAAAGTACTGCCTTATAGTGGTGGTGTGGTAATCCGGGCAGGAGGGTGGCCCGCGCTTGGCTGGGTAGAAAAGGAGGCAAAACCTGAACTGTATGTCAGGGTTAACCAGGTTTTAAAATCTATCCGCACCCCATCATTTGGTTCATTCCATCTGGGTTCAAATGCCGGTGAAGTCAGGTTAAATGAAGCGCTAACGGCAGAATGGCAGAAACGTTTTGATGTGGAGTCACCTGACGTACAACCAATAGCCATGGCTCTGAGCCATGAGCGAATTAGTGCTAAAAGTGGAGATATTTGCCCCCATTCCGGGCGTTGGGTAACCTTGGCCGGAGGGCATCAGGAATTTATTAATATTCAGGCTGGAGCCGTTATGCCGGAAGCGACAAAATACCAGAGTAATATGTATGCACCTGAAATACGAATTCCTGCGACATGGAATCTCCTGAATCGGGATGATAGTGAAAGTGTATTTACTGATGCAAAGGTAAATTAATTATGTCACCGATTTAAGCGCATAGATGGAAAACGTTCGAGGGATGAATATCCCGCCGCGTGAAATTATCACCCAGTGGCGGGAAAAGGATTTGCAGTTCATCCGGCGCATTCTGTCCGAGGGGGGGATTTACTGGCGCACGGAGATGGATGACACCCGTG
>NZ_AWFZ01000042.1:76280-361546 GCF_000463155.2 Siccibacter turicensis LMG 23730
CTACATCCTTGCCGACAGCCAGCTTAACTACCAGTTTGATGTGCGCCTGCCCTACAGCGAGCCATCGGGTCTGTTCGCCGGCGCGGCAGAATCGGTGTGGGATGTGCGGACCTGGTTCAACATTGCCCCCCGGCGCCGTCACCACGCGTGATTACAACTACCGGACAGCCTCCACGCCGATGGATGCGACGGTCAGCGTGCGTAACGATGTGGTTACCACCGGGGAGCATTACCGCTACGCCGCGCCTTATCGTGCAGCGGGTGACGACGCCAGCCCGGAGCCGGAAACCGAATCTGGCGCGTTTTATGCCCGGCTTCATCATGAGCGGGAACTGAATAAATCAGCCCGCATCCACCTGTTCAGCAATGCGGCACACCTCACCCCCGGGCAGGTGCTGGAGCCGCAGGGCGATGTCATTGCAGCCCTGAAAGAGGGCGTTATCCTCACCCTGGTGACCTACCGGGGAGCGCGCGATTCCCGTCTGCATGTGTCGGTCTGGGGAATGCCCTATACCGAACGGTACTGTTTCCGTTCGGTAGAAGTCCCGCGTCCGGTCATCACGGGCACGCTTCCGGCCCGGGTTGAGAGCCGGGAGAAGAATGATATCTACGCTCACCTGGACGAGCAGGGGCGCTACCGGGTGAAGCCGGACTTCGACCGGGAGGGGACGGAACCTCCGGAGGCCGTATCCTTGCCGCCTCCGGCGACCATGCGAGAATTCAATCCCGAAACGCTCACCCCGTGGGTGACGCCGGTGTATGCAAAATCCTGCCTGAAGGAGAAAGGTTGCACGGATGCCGGTACTGCCGAAGAGCCCGTTGATAACTTTGGACAGATGACAATTTTTGCCCAGCCTGTCGAGGACGACTGCTGCGGCTATGGTCATCAGCATGAGCATGAGCATGAGCATGCAGATGATGAAGTCGTTCAGCATGCCCAGTCAGCCAAAAAACGTAAGCCTGACGCCGGGGGCGCAAATGCACCTGCTCAGGCAACGGCTGCACCGCTTGCTCTGGGTGCTGCTACGGGCGAGATGACCCAGGTCTGGGGGGAATGGTCCCTGACCGGCGTATTGGGTGCGGCCCGGGGGATTCCGTATGTAGGAGCGATGATGTCCGCGCTCTACGTTCCATCTGCGGGCGAGGGGAGTGACAGGGTTCCTGGCCGGGACGAATTCTGGTACGAGGAAGAGCTACGGCAGAAAGCCATCGCCGGGGCAAAAGCGACAACTTGGGTGAGGTTCTTCTGGCGCCAGGATGAGCAGGGCAACATGCGGGTCTATGGTGTCCATACGGGTGAAGGTACTCCGTATGAAGGTGTCCGTACGGCAAACATGGTGTGGAATAGTGAACATAATCAATATGAGTTCACTCCAGCTCACGGTGCCGATGGTCCGCTGATTACCTGGACGCCTGAGAGACCAGCAGGCAGTGATCTTCCCTCACATACCGGCAGCGACATCAAGCCAATAGACCAGGCTACAATACTCGTCACGCCAATTCCTGACGGCAAAGATGAATACACGACACCACCTTTCCCGGTGCCGGAAGAACGCGATCTTAACGATTACATACTGGTCTTCCCTGCGGACTCCGGGATTAAGCCGATCTATGTTTATCTCAAAACCGCCAGGGATGAGCCAGGTGTGGTAACAGGGAAGGGTGAGACGCTATCAGGCACTGAAAAATGGCTTGGGGCCGCAAGTACTGGTCTGGGTGCTCCAGTGCCATCTCAAATCGCTGATAAGCTAAGAGGACAAGAGTTCAGTAATTTTGATGTATTCAGAGCAGCTTTCTGGAAGGCCGTTGCGGCTGATCCAGAGTGATCATTACAATTTAAACCTTCAAACTTATACAGGATGCGTGTTGGTAAAGCTCCTCGCAGTGTCCGGGTTGAACATGTTGGTAAACGTAAAAGTTTCGAGTTACATCATGTGGATAATATTTCAGATGGCGGCGCTGTGATGGATTGCGATAATGTTAGAGCGACAACACCTAAAAGACACATAGACATTCACAAGGGGAAGTAAATGATGGAATTAAAACCGCGCTTTGAAGATTATACGGAAAATGAGTTTGAAAGTTTCATGGAGGATATTTTCAGAGAAAACACTGCGCCTGATGATGATAAGCTAGACGAGTTGCTTGAGCATTTTGAAAAAATCACTAGTCATCCAGATGGTTCAGATTTGATATACCACACCGTTGATAAGGAAGACTGCAATCCGGAGGGGATAACTAAGGTCGTGAAAGCATGGAGAAAATCTCAAGGGCTTCCACTTTTCAAAGATAGTTAAACAAGAAAATTCAAATTCTATTTAAGAAGGCGTTTTATGGAACTTAAAGACTCATTTTCAGAATATACACAGCAAGAATTTCTATTTTTTTTTGAATGAATTTTTTAAGGGATCTCGAAAAGTGAATTTAAAGGGGGGTGCACTTAGTGATTATTTGACAAAATTATCGAATCACTTTGACAAAATAACGGAGTATGCTGAAAAGAGCGATTTAATATTTTACCCAGAGGATAATTCAAAATGTACTCCGGAAGGATTGCTTGAGACAGTTTTGAACTGGAGAAAGACCCAAGGCCTCCCGCTTTTTAAAAACTCTCAAGCTGATTGGTGAGGTCAAAATGCCAGATAGAAAATCCCCATCTCTATACGAAATTCTTACTGGCAACTTTACAGGGGAACTTCCCCTTGAAGTTGTAAACGAAGAAGACCAGGTTATTTTATCCGTGCTGGATAACATCCAAAGTATTTTGAACGCCCGGGCCGGGGCTATATCCCATCTACCAGATTATGGTTTGCCGGATATGACCAAAATTCTGCAAGGCATGCCCGGGACAGCCCACGAGCTGATAGATACATTGGCCGGTGTCCTGCTCAAATATGAACCTCGATTGCAGTCACTCAATGTCACTTTACTCGAACAACAGGTGCCAGGTGAGCTGCGTTACGCCATCGATGCGGAACTGAGAGGTATCGGACTTGTACGGTATGGCACTGAGTTTATGCCAGAGGGGAAAGTGTTGATCAGACACCTGAAACAACAGCAGTACCTCGAAAACCGTCACTCTATCTAATCCACCCATTCTCTTTTCGATACGGAATTCACGATGCTCCACACAACCGCACGCCACCTCAAGACCGGGGGCGATCCCCGCACATTGTCCGATTATTCAGCATTACGCGATGAGCTCGCTAAACTATCCCATCCGGCCCGTCCGGATGTGGATTGGGCATATGCCGAAAGGCTCTGCATGTCGCTGTTTGAGCATAACGGCGTGGAGCTACGCACCGCGGCCTGGTATACCCTGGCGCGTACTCACACGGCCGGGTTGCCCGGTCTGAACGAAGGGCTGGCGGTGCTGGAAGCGTTGATTATCCATCAGTGGGGGGCGATGTGGCCGCAGCCGGTACATGCGCGCATAGAGATCCTCGCTGGTCTGAGCCCGCGCCTGCAGCAGCGGATGCGTACCCTTACGCTGCATTATGCCGACCTGAAAGCCCTCTATCAGGCAGAGCACTACCTCACGGCCATCGGCGATGCCCTGCAACGGCTGGAGCTGAGGCATGCCAGCCAGCTTGATGGCCTGCGCACGCAGCTGCATAACGCGGCGGTGCGGCTTGAGGCGGGTCGCGGCGTGGACGGGGAGACAACGGACATTACGCTGCCTGTTCACACGATATCGGGACCTGAGCGTGCGTCAGACGAGCCGGAGATGACGACAACTCCGTGGATCTTCGTGGCACAGCCCGAGCCGAAGCCGAAGGTGACGGTCATTAGCGCCCGCCAACCGACGCGGCTGCTCTGCAAGCCGTTTGCCGCAGGGATGCTGATCATGCTGGTGCTGAGTAGCGCCGCACTGTGTGGCTGGCGCTCTCTGCATCAGCCTGACCCATTGGGCGCCCTTACGGCCTCGCTGACCCTGCCGGAACCGCTTACCGCCGCGCAGCGCCGGGCATTACCAGCGGATGCGCACCTGGCGGAGGCGGGTCTGCACCGCACGCGGCAGCAGCTCGTCCGGCTGAGCAGCCTGCCGCCGGACTGGCCTTTGCGCTACGGTAGCGATCTGGTCCAACAGGCGCAAACGCTATGGCCGATACAGGCGAAACCGCTCGCTCAGCAGTGGCAGAACCAGCTCAACGCCACTGCGCTGACTCAGGAAAAGCTAAACGGCTGGCATCAGGGCATGACGCAGCTACAGCATCTGACCGATCGCCTGAACGCGCTGGATGAACGTCGGGGGCGCTATATCACCGGCAGCGAGCTGAAAACCATGGTGTTTTCCATTATGCAGTCGTTTAACAGTGCGGTTCCGGCAGAGGAGCAGCTGCGTCAGCTCACGCTGGACCCAGCGGGCGCGGCGCAGAAGCGTGAGGCAGAAACCGCCCTTAACGCGCTGTTAAACCGCTATACGCTGCTGGCTGGACCGGCCGTTGTGCCGTAATAAGCTCGACGTATGTCTGTAGGAGCAGGTCTGGCGCAACGCGGGAATACAGGCATGAAAAAGCCCGCTTACCTTGTGGTAAGCGGGCTTCTAAAATATGGCTCCTCTGACTGGACTCGAACCAGTGACATACGGATTAACAGTCCGCCGTTCTACCGACTGAACTACAGAGGAATCGTGTGAACGGGGCGCATAGTACTGGCCCCGTTATTCTCTGTCAATTGGTGAATCAGGTTTTTGATTCAACTGGCGATTTTAAAATCAGCCTGACCAGTTAATGCAGCTGTCCGGCGGCATTTTCATCGTTTTGCGTGCTGTCACGCAGCCGTTTGAGTGGATCCTGACGGTAGAACTGGCAAAAACGCTGCCAGAGGGCAGGGAAGCGCGGCGCGAACAGCTCCGGCGCGCTAAAGAAATACTCTGACAGGACGGCAAAGCACTCGGCGGGATCGGAGGCCGCATAGGCATCGATGCTGGCCGCGTTTTCGCCCACCAGATCGATCTCATCCTGAATGTTGTCCATCGCAGCATGCAGATCGTGCTCCCAGGCGGCCACTTCGCGCAGGGGAATAAAGGGGATGCCGCTGGCGCGATCGCCGTTGCGTGCGTCCAGCTTATGGGCGACCTCATGGAAAATCAGGTTGAAGCCGGAGGCGTCGAAGGAGTCCTGGATGTCGAGCCAGTTCAGCACGATGGGGCCCTGCTGCCAGCTCTGCCCGGAGTGCACCACGCGCTGGCTGTGCACCAGCCCAATGTCGTCTTCCCACTCATCGTCCACCATAAACGGGGCAGGGTAGATCAGCACCTCATGGAAGCCGTCAAGCCACTCCAGCCCCAGCTCCATCACCGGCAGACAGAACAGCAACGCGATGCGTGCGGTTTTTAACTCGTCCAGCTCGAAGTTTTGCAGCGGAACGAGACGTTTTTGCTCCACGAAGCGGGTAGCCAGCCGGATCAGTTTCTCCTGCTCTTCCGGGGTCAGGCTTGCCAGAACAGGGATAGCAATCGCCTGCTCCCAGGGCAACTCAAGGCGCGGTGAAGATTCGGTTATTTTCCAGGGCCACTTAATCATCGTATTTGCTCACAACGTCGTCACTCAAACAAAATGGGTCATGCCAGGTCTGTTAAAACGCCGCATTCCCTGGCATCATACTGGCTACACGCGTGGAGAGATGCCGGAGCGGCTGAACGGACCGGTCTCGAAAACCGGAGTAGGGGCAACCCTACCGGGGGTTCAAATCCCCCTCTCTCCGCCACTTATTCAAACAGTTATTTCGTTACTTTTCAGTGACAAACATCCCGTTGAGCGACTCGCGCTAACCTGCATCCCGGCCATAATCTGTACTTCAGTCTACGTTAACATCGACCAGACCACAGGCCGCCCCGTGCCTTTTCGGCTTCATCCTGGCGCGAACACGACGCTGAAAGCGGTGCGTCGGGGCGGGCAATGAGGAGAAACATGGATATACCACACTGGCAGCAGCGCTTCGAGAGCTGGTTTGCCCGCCAGCCCGCCTCAGATGACGCCGCGCACGATCTGTCACATTTCAGACGCGTCTGGGCGACCGCGCAGCATATTATGCAACAGGAGCCGGCCAGTGCGGGAGTGGTGCTGGCTGCCTGTTACTTCCACGACATTGTCAATCTGCCGAAAAACCACCCCCAACGCCATCTCGCCTCAGCGCAGGCCGCCGAACGCGCCCGTGCCATTCTGACTGAAGACTTCCCTGACTTTCCCGCTGCGCTGCACGACGACGTGGCCCATGCCATACACGCCCACAGCTTCAGCGCCGCGGTAACCCCGCTGACCCTGGAGGCGAAAGTCGTCCAGGATGCCGACCGGCTGGAGTCGCTGGGTGCCATCGGACTGGCGCGGGTGTTTTACGTCTCAGGCCAGCTGGGACGCGGGCTGTTCGACAGCGAGGATCCGCTGGCGGAGCGCCGTCCGCTGGACGACAGCCGCTACGCCGTGGATCACTTTCGCAGCAAGCTGCTGAAGCTGCCTGCCACCATGCAAACCTGCACCGGCCGCGAACTGGCGCGCCATAACGCCGACTTCCTGATTGGCTATCTGGCGAAGCTGTGCGCCGAGCTTAACGGTGAGTTTGCCGCCAGCGACCCAACCGTTGCGGCACGGCTCGCGGGTTAACGGCGCGCCCATACCGACCGCGGTTTTGTGTTACGCTGTCTGATATTTTGCTTTTTCCGATCAGAGTGATTGATGCACGACAAACACGCCATACTGGACGATACGCTTGCGCTGCCGGCTAACGACGCCGCAGCCGGACATGCCGCTGGCCTGCTGGCGCAGGTGGCCGCGATTTACTCCACCCGTCACGTGCTGGCGACGCTCAATGCCGCAGGCGAGCGCAGCTGGAGCGTCGCCCGTCTGAAAAAAGCGCTGCTCACCCCCGAAGCGCTGCCGCTGCGCGACGCCGAGTGCGCCGCGCTGGCACCGCTGCTGCCGTCGCCCCCGGCCCACCATCCCGATTACGCCTTTCGCTTTATCGATCTGTTTGCCGGTATCGGCGGCATCCGCAGCGGGTTCGAGGCCATCGGCGGCCAGTGCGTGTTCACCAGTGAGTGGAACAAGCACGCGGTGCGCACCTATAAAGCGAACTGGTACTGCGATCCGGCGGTACATCAGTTTAATGAAGACATCCGCGATGTGACCCTGAGCCACCGGAAAGAGGTGTCCGACCAGGCGGCGGCGGAGCATATCCGCGCCGTGGTGCCGCAACACGATGTGCTGCTGGCGGGCTTCCCCTGTCAGCCGTTTTCCCTGGCCGGCGTCTCGAAGAAAAATGCGCTGGGGCGCGCCCACGGCTTCGCCTGCGAAACCCAAGGGACGCTGTTCTTCGACGTGGTGCGGGTGATTGACGCCCATCGCCCGGCGATGTTTGTGCTGGAGAACGTCAAAAACCTCAAGAGCCACGACAAAGGCAACACCTTCCGCATCATCATGCAGACCCTGGACGAGCTGGGGTATGAAGTGGCTGATGCGGCCGAGACCGGCCGCGACGACCCCAAGGTTATCGACGGAAAACACTTCCTGCCGCAGCACCGGGAGCGCATCGTGCTGGTGGGGTTCCGGCGCGATCTCAATCTGCATCAGGGCTTCACCCTGCGGGATCTCCCCACCTGTTACCCGGCGCAGCGCCCGGCGTTTGGCGAGCTGCTCGACCCGACGGTGGACGCCCGGTATATCCTCAGCCCCACCCTGTGGGACTACCTCTATCGCTATGCCCTGAAGCATCAGGCGAAGGGCAACGGCTTTGGCTACGGGCTGGTGGATCCGCGCAACCCGGCCAGCATCGCCCGCACGCTGTCGGCGCGTTACTACAAAGACGGGGCGGAAATCCTGGTAGATCGCGGCTGGGATAAAGCCCTCGGCGAGCAGGATTTCAACGATGAAGCCAACCAGAGCCGTCGTCCACGACGCCTGACGCCGCGCGAGTGCGCCCGGCTGATGGGGTTTGAAGCGCCGGGTCAGAGCCGGTTCCGCATTCCGGTGTCGGATACCCAGGCCTACCGCCAGTTTGGTAACTCGGTGGTGGTGCCGGCGTTCGCGGCGGTGGCGCGTCTGCTGTCGGATCGTATCCGGCAGGCGGTGGCCCTGACGCGGGGAGAGCATGCTGATGGCCGACGTACACGACAAAGCGACCCGCAGTAAAAACATGCGCGCTATCGCCACGCGCGATACCGCTATCGAAAAACGGCTCGCCGGGCTGCTTGAGACGCTCGGCATCGCCTTTCGCACACAGGACGCGGCGCTGGCCGGTCGGCCCGACTTTGTGGTCGACGACTACCGCTGCGTCATCTTTACCCACGGCTGTTTCTGGCATCATCACGACTGCTACCTGTTTAAGGTTCCGGCAACCCGCACCGAGTTCTGGCTGGAGAAGATCGGTAAAAACGTCGCGCGCGACCGGCGGGACATTGCGCTGTTACGCGAGCAGGGCTGGCGGGTGCTGGTGGTGTGGGAGTGTGCGCTGCGTGGGCGGGCGAAGCTCAGTGATGAGGCGCTCAGCGAGCGCCTTGAAGAGTGGATCTGTAGCGGCGAGGGACGCGCGGACATTGATATCCGCGGCATTCATCGCAGCGACTGATTAGGTTCAGGATTTTTCTACGTCGCAGGGAACAATCACCGGTTTGGCCGGCCAGAAGTATTTCCCCACCGTCACCAGCACCACGGCAAAAATAATCACCCCGAGCGCCACCCATTCCACCGTAGAAAGCACTTCGCCGGCAAATCCGGTGCCTAGCAGCACCGCCACCACCGGGTTAACGTAGGCGTAGCTGGTAGCGATAGCCGGTGAGACGTTGCGGATCAGGTACATATAGGCGTTGATGGCAATGATCGAGCCGAAAATCGCCAGATAGCCCACCGCGAGAAAGCCCGAGAGCGGCGGCATCGCGGTCAGCTTTTCACCGGAGATGAGCGAGGCGATCAGCAGCACAATACCGGCGGTCAGCATCTCGATGGCGCCGGCCATCATGCCTTGCGGCAGCGTGATGCGCGAACCGTAGACCGAACCAAACGCCCAGCTCAGCGAGCCGACCATGATCAGCAGCGCGCCCCACGGATTCCCGCTGAGGTTGCCCCCGCTGTTGAGCAGCACAATGCCCGCCAGACCAATGGCGATGCCCACCCACTCAATTTTGCGCGTGTTGATACCGAAGAAGTAGCTGAAGCAGAGCGTGAACAGCGGCACGGTGGCCACGATCACCGCGGCAATGCCTGAGGGAACGTTCTGGTGTTCCGCCACGGTAACAAAGCCGTTGCCCACCGCCAGCAGCAGCACGCCGATCAGCGCCGCGTTCAGCAAAGGACGCAGGGGCGGAAGCCGGTGGCCGGTCAGCAGCAGGAAGGCCATCAGCAGCACGCCGGCGGATAAGAAGCGCACCCCGGCCATCATAAACGGCGGCCAGCTCTCGACGCCGATGCGAATAACGAAATAGGTGGAACCCCAGATAATATAGAGCGCAAAGAGCGATCCAAAGAGCGGTAAAAATTTTGCGAAACGCATACTCCCTCACGACACAAAACAAAGTGACCTTATAGTAATCATCAAAACTATCTCGCGGCGAGCGCTTTACCTGCTGTTCCTTGTTAAATATTTGTTGACAAAGCGTTTACATTTCCCGAAGTCCGCTTTTACTCCATACTATGATCTCTGTCACCAAAACAAAGGAAGAAACTGTGGCTGGAAGTAGCTTATTAACCTTGCTGGATGATATCGCCACGCTGCTGGATGATATTTCAATGATGGGGAAACTGGCGGCGAAGAAAACCGCCGGGGTGCTGGGGGACGACCTGTCACTCAACGCGCAGCAGGTGAGCGGGGTACGTGCCAACCGTGAGCTACCGGTGGTCTGGCGGGTGGCGATGGGGTCGTTTTTAAATAAGCTGATCCTGGTGCCGCTGGCGCTGGTGATTAGCGCCTTTGCGCCCTGGGCAATTACGCCGCTGCTGATGCTCGGCGGGGCGTTCCTGTGCTACGAAGGGGTAGAAAAGGTGGTGCATACCCTGCACGCCCGCAAGCATAAAGAGACGCCGGAGCAGCGCAAAGCGCGGCTGGACGAGCTGGCGAAGCAGGACCCGAAGGTGATGGAGCGCGACAAAATCAAAGGCGCTATTCGCACCGATTTTATTCTGTCCGCGGAGATCGTCGCCATTACGCTCGGCATCGTGGCCGAGGCGCCGCTGCTGAATCAGGTGCTGGTGCTGTCGGGGATTGCCATTCTGGTCACCATAGGGGTGTACGGACTGGTGGGGCTTATCGTCAAGCTGGACGATATCGGTTACTGGCTGGTGGAGCGCGGCTCGGCGATCGCCAGGGGGATCGGCAGGGGGCTGCTGTTTACCGCGCCGTGGTTGATGAAAGCGCTGTCGGTGCTCGGCACCCTGGCGATGTTCCTGGTTGGCGGCGGCATAGTGGTTCACGGGATCACCCCGCTGCACCATGCGATTGAGCACATGGCCCAGTCGCTGGGCGGCATCGGCGCGGCAGTGGTACCGACCCTGCTTAATCTGGTGCTGGGGTTCATCATCGGTGGCGTGGTGCTGCTGGCCGTAAACCTGATTGGACGGCTGCGTGGCAAGCCGGCACACCAGGATTAATCTAATAGTGACCACCGCTGACCAGGCAAAAATCATTCCTTATGACTATTCTGAAGAGGTTTTCACCGATGATTCAGGAGGCAACACAATGAGCTTTGTGGTCAGCGATGAAGTTAAGCATAAAAGCGGCGGGCAGCGCATGGTAGTGACGGGCTACGCCAGCGGCATGGTTGAATGTCGCTGGTACGACGGCTACGGCGTCCAGCGCGAAGCGTTTCGCGAGGATGAACTGGTTGCCCAGCAGCACCGTCAACCTCAGACTGCCTGACGCCCGACACTCCCCTCCCGCATGGCGAGGGGAGTTTTTTTCCGCCCCTTCCGCCATTCCCCGCATTACGCTTTCCGGCCCGCTCGCCGTCCGGCGCAAATTACTTTACCCTTGCAGGCCTGCCACGGCCATTGAACGGTGGTAAAGGCAAGCCGCCATGTCTACAGTTTACCCATAACATACGCGGTGTACCCGCTCCCGCCGCGTTACGCTCACGGATATACTGTGACTTCCGCCGTCTGCCGCCTGGCAGATTAAGGGATGTAACCGAGCCTGTTCAGGGAGTCTTTCATGCATGCTGCTACGCTCACCCGGAGAATGTTCTGGGGGCAGAGCCCGAAAAGGGTTGTCAATCTCTGCTTTCTGGTGGTGCTGATTTGCTCTGCGCTCTTTACCTGGCGCGAACTGATAGTGCTGCAGCACGCCTACGCCACTTCCCAGCGCAATGGTCTGGAGAACGTGGCGATTGGCCTCGATCGCCATCTGCAGTTCAGCCTCGATAAGCTGCTGTTCTACCGCAACGCGATGCAGCTCGCGCTGGCCCAGCCGCTCAATACCGATATTTCGCGTCAAATGCTCGCCGACTTTGAGGCACAGCGTGATGAACATACCTGGCAGCTGCTGGGCAATAACCACCGCTCGATGCCGATGAACGGTGTATCGGATGCCTTTGTTAACCAGAGCAAACTGCTGCACCGCGATGAGTCGCGCCTGGCCGGCGAGCTGAGCGCTGCGCTGGAGTTTGGCTATCTGATGCACCTCTCCGGCGGCGGCGGCGGCGGAAACGGCGAGCTGCAGCAGAGCAGCTGGTATACCTCTCGCGCCGGGTTCTTCATCGCCAGCGATATCGCACCCGGCGCACCAGCGCTGCTTCCCGCCTATTATCATCAGGTCACCCGCCCGTGGTTCTTTGAGCAGTCACCGGAAAACAATCGGACGCGCGACGTGGTCTGGTTCTATCTGTACGATCCGGTTCGCAACGTGCAGACCCTTACCGCCAGCGTACCGCTCGATTATCAGCACTACTGGTACGGCGTGGTGGCGATGGATTTCCCGGTCGCCACCATTAACCGCTATCTGCAGCAGATCGTTGACGACGCGGACAAGGGCGAAGTCTACCTGTTCGACAGCCGCTTCAGGGCGATCGCGTCCTCGCAGGACGCCCCGGCGGCGGACACGCTGTTTGACTCGGTCGATATGGCGCGTCTGGCCGGGGAAGTAGAGAAGTCCAGCCAGGGCGGAATGCGGTTTGATACGCGCTACGTCAGCTGGCAAAAACTCAACAACTTCAGCGGCGTGCTGATTAGCGTCCACTCCATCGAGCAGAGTATGCAGGCCGAATTCGGCACCATTACCGTGGTTCTGATGGCGTTCTGGACGCTGTTTCTTGCCATGCTGCTGGTCTCGTGGCTGATGATCCGGCGTATGGTCGACAAAATGACCCAGCTTCAGAACAAGCTGACCTGGCAGGCCTGGTACGATCCCTTAACCCGGCTGTACAACCGCGGTGCGTTTTTCGAGCGCGCGCAGGTGCTGGTCGAGACGGCGGAAAAGCACCACGCCCCCTATTCGCTGATCCAGTTTGACCTGGACCACTTCAAGAGCATTAACGATCGTTACGGGCATCAGGCGGGGGACAGGGTGCTGCGCCATGCGGGCACGCTGCTGGCGGCACTGCTGCGTGAGGGGGATATTGCCGGGCGCGTCGGCGGGGAGGAGTTTTGCGTACTGCTGCCAAATACCGAACTCAGCGAGGCGACGCAGTTTGCCGAGCGCGTCCGCGCCCGTCTTAACGCCCGTGAAATTTTGCTTAGCCCGACGACCTCTCTGCGCTTTAGCGCCTCGTTTGGCGTGAGCAGCAGCGCCGAGGCGGGCATCTATGCCTTTGAGAAACTTCAGGCCATCGCCGACGACCGCCTCTATAAAGCGAAACAGGGTGGACGCAATCAGGTGCGCGCCGACTGAGATCTACTGCTCACCCAGGAAATGCGTCAGGCCTTCGCTCCAGCCGGCCGGGCCATACTCCGCGGTGCGGTAGACGCGTTCGGGCGTATCCTGCTTGAGCGTCACCGCATTGCGGCTGTAGCCTTTTACCACCACGGCATAATCCGTCGCGTCAAGCAGCGGCGCATCCCCTGGCGCATCCCCCAGACCGAGGGTGACCAGGTCGTTTCCGCGTCGCTGCCGGTACTGCTTCATTAGCCAGGCGATCGCCTGATCTTTGCCACCCTGCTGATCCAACACGTGCCAGAAGCGCCCGCCCTCAATCATCATCAGGCCATTCTCGCTGAGCGCGGCCGTGAAGGCGGCAAGCTGCGGGTCGGAGTCTCGCCAGATCAGGGTTTCGGAAGCCTCCTGAAGCTTTGCCAGCGCCGCCATTTTCGGTGTCAGGCCACTCCATTCGCTGAGCGTTTGCTCATCCACATCGCTGACGGTCGTGAATTTGTAGCCGTGAGTGTCACGCAGCTGCTCAAGCAGGGTGCGGATCTCCTCATGACGCGCCCCGGTAAGCAGGCGCGGATAATCCGGATGATCGCTCCAGCTGGCGTCCAGCGAGATGACGGCCCCGTTTTCGGCGATAAACGGCTGGCCGTCGAGCCCCAGCACTTTTTGCAGGCCGGTAAGCTCGGCGGCGGTTTTACTGCTGCACAGCACCACCGGCACCTGGTGTGCCTCCAGGCGGGTCAGCCACGCGCGCGCTGCGTCCCACTCATGGGTATTGTGATCGATAAGCGTACCGTCGACATCGGTAATAACAACAAGGGAAGCAACTGACACAGGCATGACGTAAGCTCCTTAATCATACGGGTGTAAAAGGGCAGGGCGGCGGTGACTTAGGATAAATCTCAAAAAATGGCGTTACGGAAAGGTGAAAAATTGGGATCGTTACCGCTCAGGCGGCAGAGGACGCGGGCTGTAGTTCTATTGATAAAATATATGCTTCCATAAGTCATATTTCCCAAAACAATATATCCTTGTTATTAAAAAAAATTCCGGATATGTTGATGCCCACATCGGATTTCCTGGTGTAACGAATTTTCAAGTGCTTCTTGCAAAAGCAAGTTTCATTCCCGGCCTCCCCGGCCGGGTTTTTTTTGCCTGAAATTCGCCTGCGCCGCCATTAGCGATTCACTTCTGAGGCGCTGAAATCGCGAATATCCAGCTCGAATGCATCCGCCAGCTCGGTCCAGGTGTGATAGTCCCTGCCGTCGATGCTGACGCGCGCCGGCTCGTCCGGGCTGTCGGCCCGACGTACTTCGCTTTCGCTAATTTCATTGATGGCGGCAAGCAGCGCGTCAACGTCAACGTTCACACCGCCCTGATCATTGGCTGTTTTCATCTGCGACACCTCGCGTAATAAGCCTGCCTGTAAGTATAGACCGTTAATACCGCGCTACAGCGGGCCAGGGCGATGCCACGGCAGCGCTTTTGTTCTACACTGGCACAAATGCATGAAAAGGAGTGGAACATGAAGGTTAACGATCGGGTAACAGTCAAAACGGATGGCGGACCGCGTCGTCCGGGCGTTGTTCTGGCGGTAGAGGAGTTCAGTGAAGGGACGATGTATCTGGTCTCGCTGGAGGATTATCCGCTGGGTATCTGGTTCTTCAACGAGTATGGCCACCCTGACGGCATCTTTGTCGAGAAAGCGTAACCGCCGCCCCCTCGCGCATGCCGGGGGGAAAGGCAGGCCAACGCCGATATAAGCGTCATAATAATAGGTATTCAGTATGAATCTCTGACGGCACGTCAGAGATCGGCATAGCGTAGAGCGTGTAGGGTACAGGCGTAAATTACCGCATATTCACAAAAATTCCGTTGGTCACATTATCCGTAAGCCTTACCACGTGATATATGACTTGCTTATTATGCGTTTTAATTTTTCTTTTAATATTACCTTTGTGTGACGATACCGTTTTGGCCTTAATATTCATCTGATCGGAAATCTGAATCGTATCCTGCCCCGACATCCACATTTTTAACATACTGGATTCAGTACGGCTTAACGAGAGTGTAGGGAGATTAATGTTTCCGGTACATTGCATATCTTTGGCGAGATAATCGCCCAATATATTATCCAGCGATTCCGGTTTTATCGATTTCGAGCTAATAAGTAAGTTCTTACGAACTAACAAATATTCGTCGAAATGGATATTGGCAATCGCCATAAAGACGATAAACAGCGTATCGGGATGGCGGGTGATCACCTGCTTAATCCGCTCGCTGCTTTCCGGACAATGAATGAAACAGTCCTCATTAATAAACACTACATGGGGTTGTCGTACCCGGCACTCCTCAGCCAGTCCGTCCACACTTTCTACGTCACATATTTGCCGCTTCTTAACCCCCCGACTGGCTAAGTAACCGGTCAGTCCAAGTCTGGTATAGCTGCATAAATCCATAATAATCGTTGACATAGCAAACCCTCACTAAACGCGTTATCCATTAAAGCACAACGATATCTACCCTGAGCGCTCACCTGAGTTAGTCTGGCTTTTCACCTGAACGGCAGTACGGGACAACCACGAATTCTCTGCACGCGATCGACATATATACCGCTTCGCTATTAATTATTACCGATTAACGGGAAGCGCTTCGGTAATCATTAAACACGCGCCATCAGTACATAAGCTGTTTCTTATGCAGAAGACAATACAAACCTCGACCATTGCAAGGCATGTTAAAAACAGGGTGAAGACAATCAGGCGAACTCACTATCCCGTAAAGTTACGTATAATTTGCCAGGAATGTTCTCAAAGTAAAGTAAATGTTTAGTTATGTGAGTTCGCTAAAAAGTATTCAGCCCCGGTCTGTATAAGCTGGTGGGATGTCCTTAATAAAAATTTTAGGATTATCCTCACGATGACAATACGATTATTGTGGAATTGGCGTAGAGGGAATTTCACTCACCAGACTGGCCAGTAAATCAAAGATTTCGCTGAAAAGATGTTCGCAGAAGGGGGCAATTAACGGCATCATCGCCGCCATTACCAGAATGCCGACCGTTAACGTAATCGGGAAGCCGATCACAAATACGGAGAGCTGGGGCGCCATACGGTTTAGCATTCCGAGGGCCAGGTTGAGCGTTAGCAGCAGGGTAATCAGCGGCAGCGCCAGCATCAGACCATTAATGAAGATCATCCCGCCAGCGCGCGTCAGCGCCAGAAACGCATTGCTGTTCATCGGCTCACCGCCAATCGGCAGGGTGTGAAAGGTGTCGACCAGCAGCGAAATCAGCCATAAATGCCCGTTGAAGGTCAAAAACAGCAGCATCGCCAGCATATCCATGAAGCGCGCCAGCACCGGCATGTTCAGCTTGGACGCCGGGTCCACGAAGGTGGCGAACGACAGCCCCATTTGCAGGCCGATCACTTCGCCTGCCATCCTGACCGCCGCAAACGCAAACTGCATGGTAAAGCCCAGCGCAATGCCGATTAAAATCTGCTGAATCGCAAGCCAGAAGCCCTGAGGCGAGAAAATGGTGACGCCGGTGGCAGGAAGGTTAGGGGCGATAATCACGGTAATCATGATCCCAAGCCCAATCTTGACGCGCTTGGGGATCATACGTTCACTCAGGATAGGCGCGGTGGAGATCAGCGCCAGCACGCGCAGCAGCGGCCAGAAGTAGAGGCTCAGCCAGTGGAGCCATTGATCGCTGGTAACCTGAAACATGCCTGAGGGGTTATCCGATGATGTACGGCAGACGGGTAAACAGCGTGCGCACGTAGTCGAGCAGCAGGTTGAGCATCCACGGGCCGGCGACGATAATCGCGCAGACCACAGCCAGAATTTTCGGAATGAACGAGAGCGTCATTTCGTTTATCTGGGTGGCGGCCTGCAAAATGCTGATGATAAGACCGGTTATCAGCGACACCAGCAGCAGCGGTGCGGCCAGCGACAGGGCGACTTTCATCGCCTCGGTTCCCATCATCATTACCGATTCAGGCGTCATTGCGCACCTCGATTAACTGTAGAAACTTTGCGCAAGCGACCCGACCAGCAGCTGCCAGCCGTCCACCAGTACAAATAGCATGAGCTTAAAGGGCAGGGCGATGGTGGCCGGAGGTACCATCATCATACCCAGCGCCATCAGTACGCTGGCGATGACCAGGTCGATGATGAGGAACGGGATAAACACGGTAAAACCAATCTGGAACGCGGTTTTCAGCTCGCTGGTGACGTAGGCCGGGAGCAGAATGCGCATCGGCACCGCTTCCGGGCCGGCCAGCGGGCCGGTATTGGCCAGACGGGCAAACAGCGCCAGATCGGCTTCGCGGGTCTGACGCATCATAAACTCACGCAGCGGCTGTGCGCCGCGCTCCAGCGCCACGTCCATGGAGATTTTGTCTTCGGCAAACGGCTGGTAGGCATCGGTATAAATTTTGTCGAACACCGGGGCCATGATGAAGAAGGTCAGAAACAGCGACAGCCCAACCATCACCTGGTTCGGCGGCGCAGAAGGCGTACCGAGCGCGTTTCGCAGCAGGCCAAAGACGATAATGATGCGCGTAAAGCTGGTCATCATCAGCAGAATCGCCGGGATAAAGGTCAGCGAGGTGATAAACACCAGCGTCTGCACCGGCAGCGACCAGCTCTGACCGCCGCCCGCCAGCGGTTGGCTGATAAGCCCCGGCAGCTGAGCGAAAGCCGCAGGCGCGATGCCCAGCAGCGCGAGCAACGAGAGGGAAAGCAAGCGACGCATCAGGATCTCCCGTTACGCTTAAGCAGATTTTTTAACAGGGTCTGGAATTCCGGGCCGGCAGGCTCGGCGGGCTGCGTCTCATCGACGGCCAGCGGGGGCAGCGTATGCAGGGCGGTGATCTGTGTTGGGGTCACGCCCAGCACCAGCCGCGCATCCTGAACGTCAACGATAACAATACGTTCCCGGGGACCGACGCTGATGCTGGCGCTGATGTTCAGATCGCGACTGCTGCCCCGTTTAGGGGCAAAGCCGACGCGTTTAGCGACCCAGGCCGCGAGAAGAATAAACAGAATAATGACGGTCAGCGCACCGCTCACCTGAATCAGTGGCGATCCGGACGAGGCGGTGCTGTCCGGCTGTGTCACGCTTGCCTGGGTTTTCATCAATTAACGGCTCAGGCGACGCATGCGCTCAGAAGGGGTGATGATATCGGTAATGCGCACGCCGTATTTATCTGCCACTACCACCACTTCGCCCTGGGCGATGAGGTAGCCGTTGATCAGAATATCCAGCGGTTCACCGGCCAGACCGTCCAGCGCCACCACTGACCCCTGGGTCAGACGCAGCAGCTCTTTGATGGTCATACGGGTACGGCCCAGTTCAACGGTCAGCTTGACCGGGATATCCATAATCAGATCGATATCCTGGAGTGAACCCGCAACGTCGCCACCGTCCATCTGACGGAAAATATTGTCGGCGCTGCTTTTACCGGCCGCTTTCTGTTCACCTAACGCGTCAGCCCACAGATCGTCCACTGAGCCTGCGTTGTCGTCGGACGGATTGTTAATGTCACTCATTTGGGCTGTTCCTCATTCAGCGAATTCAAAATCGGGTTGATCAAGTGTTCGACGCGCAGGGCGTATTGACCATTCACCGTGCCATACTGGCTGGTCAGTACCGGGACGCCATCGACGTGCGCGATGATGCGGTCCGGCTTCTCAACCGGCAGTACGTCACCGGGCTGGAGCTTCAGGATCTGCGACAGGCGCAGCGGTATATCCGCAAAGTGGGCGATCAGCTCCAGTTCGGAGTGCTGCACCTGGCGAACCAGGTTATCGCGCCAGTTCTGGTCTTCGTGGCGGGAGTTCTCCAGCGGCGGGTTAACCAGGACTTCACGCAGCGGTTCAATCATGCTGAACGGCAGGCAGATAGTGAACTCGCCGGTCAGGTTGCCAATTTCAACGTGGAACGGAGTGTTAACCACGATGTCGTTAGGCGAGGTGGTGATGTTGGTAAACTTCACCTGCATCTCGGAACGCACATACTCCACGTCAAGCGGATGAATGGCCTTCCAGGCATCGCTGTACGCTTCGAGCGCCAGCTTCAGCATACGGTTGATAACGCGCTGCTCGGTATGGGTGAACTCGCGTCCTTCCACTTTGGTCGGAAAACGACCGTCGCCACCAAACAGGTTATCCACGGCGATAAACACCAGGCTTGGCGAGAACACGAACAGACCGGTTCCGCGCAGCGGCTTCAGATGGATAAGGTTCAGGTTGGTCGGCACCGGCAGGTTGCGTGCATATTCGTGGTAAGGCTGGATACGGATCGCGCCTACCGTAATATCGGGGCTTCTACGCAGCAGGTTGAACAGCCCCATACGGAACTGACGGGCGAAACGTTCGTTGATGATCTCCAGCGCCTGCAGGCGCTCGCGCACCACGCGACGCTGGGTATTGGGATCATAGGGACGAATGTCGCTGTCGCCTGCGCCACCGGTTTTGGCGGCGTCGCTCTGCTCGCTGTCGCCGTTTAACAGCGCGTCGATTTCGGCCTGAGAAAGAATACTGTCGCCCATGGGATTACCGCAAAATGAAGGCAGTGTACAGCACGTCGGTCACCACCTGTTTCGGTTGCCCGGAAACCAGCGGCGCCTCAAGCGTCGATTTAATGGCCTCGACCAGCTTCTGTTTTCCTTCATCGGTCGCCAGCGCGCTCGCGTCCTGACGGGAGAAGAGCAGCAGCAGACGGCTGCGCACTTCCGGCAGGTATTCGCTGATGCGCATACGCGTGGCGTCATCTTTCAGGCGCAGCGTGATGCCGATATAGAGCACGCGATCCGCATCACCGAGGTTAACGGTAAAGGTATCGAGTGCGAAAAAGACCGGCGCTGGCGGCGGGGTCGGCTCCGCGGCGGCGGCGGATGCAGCGGCCCCGGCCGGGTGCTGCTGCATCCGCCAGTAGCTGTAGCCTGCGGTAGCGCAGGCTGCGAGAGTGATAAGCACCAGCAGTGGCATCCAGATGGAGCGTTTGCGGCCTTTGTTGATAGCGGTGTCAGTCATCTAGAGCGGGCTTCCTGTATCGGTACTGCACATGGGCTGATTATCCCGTGTCTGCGAGCGGTCAAAGCGCGGAAAAGACGCGTATATTCGCGCTACCTCTGGCGTTTAGGCAAAGATGTCTACCGCATTGTTACCGCGCGCCGCGGACTGAAGCGAGGCTGGCACACTCAGCACCTCGTCATCTGCTCCGGCAAAAGTAAAGCCGCCACCGCGGTTTGCCTGCTGCTGTTGCTGGTCAGTCTGCTGGCCGCCAGCCGAGCTTTCACTGCTGATACTGCTCTGTCCCAGCTGAATGCCGTTCTCCGCCAGCTGCGTGCGCAGAACCGGAAGTGCGGCTTCCAGCGCGGAACGCACGTGGCTGTGCGGGGAGACCATCTGGAGCTGTGCCTGGTTATCATCAATTTTAAGGCTGATGTGCACGCTGCCCAGATTTTCCGGGTTAAGACGCAGCTCGGCCGTCTGCTGGCCCTGACGGGTAAACAGCGTGATGTGCTGGCTGACGGAGCTCTGCCACTCCGGCGTACCGAGCTGGGCGTTGATGTGCGGCACCACCGGGGTGGCGACCTGCGCTGTGGTGGTGTTGACGCTGGCAATGCTGGCCGCCAGCGGCGTCAGGTTATGGGGGCTCTGGCCGGCAGTCGGGCTGGCATCGGCCTGCACTTTCTCGCTCAGACCAGCGGGCTGCACAACCTGAGTGTCGGCCAGCTGCTGGGCAGTGGTGGCCGGCGTCACGGCGGCGGCGGCATTGCCTTTGCCGTCAGCGGGCTGCGCGGTCGGGGCGGTACGGCTGCTCAGCGTCTCGCCCAAAGAGGGGCGCTGCGCAGAGGCGCTCACGGCGGCAATATTCTGCCCACCCGCGGTGGTGCTCAGGGTGGTGGCCTGCGCCAGCGGCGTCTGCTGCGGCAGCATGGCGAACAGGGCGCTCAGGGCGGCCATATCTTCGCTGGAGAGCTTCTTATCGCTCTCCAGTGCCGGGGCGTCGTCTTTTGCATCACCCGGTTTGACGGTACCGATAAGCTTACCCAGCGAGGCGAGGGCATCATCATCCTGACCTACCGTAGCCAGCAGGGCAGCAAGCGGATTTTCTGCGGTTGCGTCGTCGCCGGCGGCAACCAGCGCGGCCAGGTCTTGCTGCGGTGCGGTTTTGCCCGTCGCCGCATCGGCAGTGAGGGCGGCCAGGTTCAGCGCTTTACCGTCCGCGCCTTTGATCCCACCGGGCAGAGCCTGACTTAACAGCGCCAGAAAATCGCCGCTGCTGGCTGCTGCTTTGCCGCCCACGCCTGGGGTGGCCGCGTCGGCGTCTGTCAGCACAATGTTGGGCAACGTAATCATTCGCTTTTCCTCAGTGATGCCCGCTGGGCAAATTCATCCATTTTTTTCTGATCGAGCCGGTTCTCTGCAAGCAGCGCGGCGGATGAGCGCCGATCCTGCAGGGTTTGCCAGGCCTGAAGACGTATTTTTTTCTCTTTCCAGAAGTCGAGCGCCTGATCCACTTTGACCGACCACTGTGCCAGCTGGAGACGGTGCTGTTCGATAGCCTTCTCCAGCGTGGTAATAAACTGTTGGTAGTTCTGCCAGCGCTGGCTGCCGATCCCCTGACTCATGTCGTTGTTCAGGTTATCGCGATATTCCGACTGATAGTTGATCAGCATATTGAGCTGCTCTTCAGCCTGCTGGCAGCAGCGGCGCATATCGCCGAGACGCTGCGCGGCATCGTCTACCTCTTTCTCTGCCATATCCTTCAGCGTGTTGAGTGCGCTATTTTTCGCCATGGCCTGTTACCTCCACTTCATCACACCGACGGGAAGATGCGATCCAGTGCCTGCACCGAGTCTTCCCAGCCTGAACGTTCGAAAATGCCCTGCTGTAAAAACGCTTCCAGTTCCGGCCACAGGGCGATGGCGCGGTCGAGCATCGGGTCGCTGCCTTTGGCATAGGCTCCCACGCTGACCAGATCGCGGTTGCGCTGGAAGCTGGAGAGCAGCTGTTTAAAGTTGCGTACCCGGGCATACTGCTGCTCCGGAATAATGGCCGTCATCACGCGGCTGATAGAGGCTTCGATATCGATAGCCGGATAGTGACCGGCTTCCGCCAGGCTGCGCGACAGCACGATGTGACCATCCAGAATGGCGCGCGCCGAGTCGGCAATCGGGTCCTGCTGGTCGTCGCCTTCGGTCAATACGGTATAGAACGCGGTCACCGAACCGCCGCCATGCACGCCGTTACCGGCACGTTCCACCAGCGCAGGCAGCTTGGCGAATACGGAAGGCGGATAGCCTTTGGTGGCCGGCGGTTCGCCGATGGCCAACGCAATCTCACGCTGCGCCATCGCGTAACGGGTCAGGGAGTCCATGATCAGCAGCACGTGCTGGCCGCGATCGCGGAAATCTTCGGCGATGCGGGTGGCGTAGGCCGCACCCTGCATACGCAGCAGCGGCGAGACGTCGGCCGGGGCGGCGATCACCACCGAGCGGGCGCGCCCGTCGGCACCGAGGATATTCTCAATAAAGTCTTTTACTTCGCGGCCACGCTCGCCGATAAGCCCGACTACAATCACGTCGGCTTTGGTGTAGCGCGCCATCATGCCGAGCAGCACCGATTTACCGACGCCGGAACCTGCGAACAGGCCCATACGCTGGCCGCGACCTACCGTCAGCAGGGCGTTGATCGGGCGCACGCCGACATCGAGCACGTCGGTGATTTCGGTACGCTGCAGCGGGTTAACCGGGACGCTGACCAGCGCGCCGGTATCTTTGGTATCCGGGGCAGGCAGGCCATCGAGCGGCTTTCCGGCACCGTCCAGCACGCGACCGAGCAGGGCCGGGCCAAGCGGCAGCTGTTTACCGCTCTGCATCCCGTCGCCGTTACCGCCGCGGGCATAGACGCGCGCGCCGGGCAGAATGCCTTCCACTTCTTCCAGCGGCATCAAAAACAGCTTGTGGCCGTTAAAGCCGACCACTTCGGTTTCCACTTCTTTAAGCTGGCCGCCGTCCTGGCGCTCAATAATGCAGGTCGCGCCGAGAGGGAGCTGCAGGCCGGTGGCTTCCAGCACCAGGCCGGTGGCACGCGTCAGTCTGCCGTAGCGGCGCAGGGCAGGGAGCTGCGACATGCGTGACTCAAAGCTGTCGAGCGTGTTGAGCCAGCGGGTCAGACGGGCGGTCATTACACCACTCCCGGTGCGGCGAGGCGGCACAGTTCCTGCCAGCGCGTCGCCACGCTCGCATCCAGATCGCCTTCATCGGCGGAGACTTTGCAGCCGCCCTGATGCAGCGTCGGGTCACCGCGCAGACGCCAGCCGTGCAGGCTGAGGGTCGCGCCCAGCATCTCTTCCACGCGCTGCAGATCGTCCGGATGGACGCGCAGAATCGGTTTGCCGCTGAACAGCGGCTCCTGCTGAAGCAGCAGCTGAATCTGTTTGATGAGCGCGTTGTTGTCCACGCTCGGGGTATGACCAATTACCTGACGCGCGGCTTCCAGCGCCATCTGCATCAGGCGCGAGGCGATAACGCTGTCCAGCGCATCGAGGGTGTACTGAAACTCGCTGACCAGCTGCTGCATGCGGGCATGAACCGGCGCCTGCTGCTGGCGCGCTTCGTTCAGACCCTGCTCCAGCCCCTGGGCAAAGCCCTCTTTGCGGCCCTGCTCAACGCCCTGCACCCGGCCATCTTCATGACCGGCGGCAAAACCCTGTTCACGGGCCTGGGCCTGCATCAGGGCCAGGGTCTGCTGCAGATCCGGCTCGGGGATCTCGCCGTCGTCCAGACCGCTGACTTCCACCGGCTCCGGCAGTTCAAAACTGGGAGCAGGGGAGAGATCTTCCGGTGACCACGGCTGCCACGGCAGTTGATTAGACATAGGTATCCTCGCCGCTGCCGATCACCATCTCGCCGGTCTCCGCCAGACGACGGACGATAAGCAGGATGGCTTTCTGTTCGTTTTCCACCTGAGACAGACGCACCGGACCACGGTTGGCCAGGTCGTCGCGCAGGATATCCGCCGCACGCTGGGACATGTTGCGCAGGAACTTCTCGCGCAGCGGCGCTTCGGCGCCTTTCAGTGCCACCAGCAGCGATTCGGACTCCACTTCCTGGAGCAGGCGCTGGATGCTGCGGTCGTCGACTTCCACCAGGTTTTCGAACAGGAACATCTCGTCGATAATTTTCTGCGCCAGCTCGCCGTCGAATTCGCGCACCGCGGTAATAACCGCTTCTTCCTGCTGGGTCTTCATCAGGTTGATGATTTCCGCTGCGGTTCTTACGCCGCCCATTTTGCTGCGCTTGAGGTTCTGACCGTCGAGCAGGTTGTTCAGCACTTCGGTCAGCTCTGCCAGTGCGGCCGGCTGTACCCCGCCGAAGGTGGCGATACGCAGCATCACGTCGTTACGCAGACGCTCGTCGAACAGCGCCAGGATATCGGCGGCCTGACCACGTTTGAGGTGGACCAGGATGGTCGCGATAATCTGCGGGTGTTCGTCGCGGATAAGGTCGGCAGCGCTCTGCGGCTCCATAAAGTTGAGCGTTTCCATGCCGGTCGTCGTCTCTTTCGATTCGAGGATATCTTCCAGCAGGCTGGAGGCACGCTCTTCGCCCAGCGCTTTTACCAGCACCGAACGCAGGTAGTCGTTGGCGTTGATGCTCAGCGCCGCGAACTGTTCTGCTTCCTGTTCAAACTCGGCCAGAACCTCGGTCAGCTGTTTGTTAGAGATCTGGCGTACGTTGGCCATGGCAGCACTCAGGTGCTGCACTTCGCGCGGGGCGAGGTGCTTGAACACCTCCGCCGCGCGGTCTTCACCGATGGTCATCAGCAGGATGGCGCTTTTATCGGTTCCTGTCAGGGTGCTGGTGCTACTCATAGTTCGTTACTCATCCACTGGCGAATGACCAGCGCGACGACGCGCGGATCGTTATCAGACATGTCACGAATACGTTGACTCATCACTTCGGCGCTCAGGCGCTGGTTATTGCGGCGCTGCTGGGTCTGTTCGTCTTTGCTGAGGCTGACCTCGACGGACTCTTCCACTTCTTTACGCTCGCGCTCCGCTTCGATGGCCATACGCGTCTGCTCTTCGCGGCGCTTGATCATCGGACGGATGCCCTTACGCCACATCAGCCACGCAACCAGCAGAACAATCAGCCAGCGACCGGCAGACATCAGCTGATCGATGAAGGCCTGCTGCTGCCAGAACGGCAGTTCGCCACCGTTGTCATCCGTTGCGGTGAACGGTGAGTTGACCACGTTCAGGGTATCGCCGCGCTTCTCGGTATAGCCCATCGCTTCGCGGGTCAGGTCTTCAATCTGCTTGAGCTGTTCGGCGGTCAGCGGCAGCGGTTTGCCGTCCTGCAGCGCACGGTAGTTCACCACCACGGCGACCGACAGGCGCTGAATATCGCCCACGTTCTGTTTGGTGTGACGGATGGTGCGGTCCAGCTCGTAGTTGGTGGTCGAATCGTTAGAGGAGTTACGCGGCGCGCTGTTAGCAGCCGTCGTGGTCTGCTGACCATTCTGGTTGTTCTGGCCGTTTTGTCCGTTCTGGTTGTTCTGATTCGCCGCCGGTGCGTCGATCGGTGCGTTATTTGCCGGTGCCGGCTGGTTGGAGAGGGCGCCTGGCACGCCGCCCGGGTACGGGCCGCCAACCTGTTCGCTGGTATTAAGCTGACGTGAGCGTACGGCCGCCTGCGACGGGTCGCCGTTCGGACGATACTGCTCTTCGGTCTGCTCTTTGCTGGCGAAGTCGATCTGCGCGGTAACCTGCGCATGCACGTTGCCGTTGCCGACAATCGGACCGAGGATAGATTCGATACGGCGCTGAATGCGGCTTTCCACATCGCTGGCGTATTTCAGCTGCGCGTCGTTCAGGTCACGCCCGTTGGTTTCGGATTTAGTGAGCAGATGACCGCCCTGATCGACCAGGGTGACGTTGCCCGGCGGCAGACCGGCCACCGCGCTGGAAACCATGTGCACCACGGCGCTGATTTGCCCTTCGTCCAGCGCGCGGCCAGGTTCGAGGTTCAGGGTCACGGAAGCGGACGGCGCTTTCTGCTCGCGCACGAACAGCGACGGTTTCGGCATCGCGAGATGCACACGCGCGCTTTTCACCGGGCCGAGGGTCTCGATGGTGCGGGCCAGTTCGCCTTCCAGCGCGCGCTGGTAGTTAACCTGCTCGCTGAACTGGCTAATGCCGAACTTCTCCTGATCGAGCAGCTCAAAGCCTACCGCACCGCCTTTCGGCAGTCCCTGGCCGGCAAGGCGCAGACGCAGCTCATGCACTTTATCGGCAGGCACCATCAGGGCGCTGCCGTTGTCAGAGAAGCGGTAGGGGATGTTCATCTGGGTAAGCTGGGTGACGATAGCGCCCCCGTCCTGATCCGTCAGGTTGCTATAGAGGGTGCGGTAGTCCGGGGTCTTTGCCCATAACACCAGCGCCACGACAATCGCGACGGCAGCAGCACCCGCCACCATTAACGGGATTTTAGGGTTAGCGCGTAAGCGGTTCAGCCACTCGACAGATTTATTTTGTGAGGGTTGAGCTGTAGCAGCGGCGTTCATTGCGTACCTCGCGGCTCGGCGTTAACTGAATGTTTCGTGTGTTGAAGCAAAACGGACTCCCGGGTCGGAAAACACGACAAAAGTTCCATAATGATGGCCGTGCCATTATTTGATGATTCAGGATTTTCTATGGCTCAAATAGCCTGATTTTTTGCAGCTAATTACCGCCATTATCTCATTGACAAGCTGTTATTCTCATCGCGGTAAAAAAATATCCAGGGGATGACCATGGCAATACAGGGTATTGAAGGCGTACTTCAGCAGTTACAGGCAACCGCAGGCGTAGCCCGTAATGTGGCGCCGGAAGCACAGCCCGCCGTCAGCTTTGCCGGTGAGTTACAGGCCGCACTGGGCCGAATCAGTGAAGCCTCCACCACGGCGCGTACTCAGGCGGAAAACTTCGCGATGGGTAAACCGGGTGTGGCGCTGAATGATGTGATGGTCGATCTGCAAAAATCGTCCGTCTCGCTGCAGATGGGTATCCAGGTACGTAATAAGCTGATTACGGCGTACCAGGACATCATGAGCATGCAGGTCTAGTCATAAAAACGCAGTACCGACGTCACTACGTCAGGGTTTAGCACGGCGTGGGCCGCAGGCGGGATGTGCAGAGCAGGGGGTGGTTCCGTATGCTCAGGGCGTCCGGCAGGCAACTGAAGGGCAGCTTCTCAGGAAGCTGGCATTCAGCGTCCACGGCGGTTAAGCGTTGTTTTCCAGTCCATCGCTGTGCGTCGCATCCAGCACTTTATTCATATTGATCCCCGTCACTTCGAAGCCGCAGGCGTCATAGACGCGCCGTGCCCGATCGTTGTGCGCCGCCACCCGCAGTTTGATCTCACTGAAACCCTGCTGCGCCAGACGCTGCTCCAGCGCGCGCATGGCCGCCTTGCCAAAACCCTGACCGCGACAGTCGGGAAACAGGTAAAAATCACAGATATAGACCGAGCGCATCGCCTCGTTGGGCGTGTACCAGAGGTAGCCAATGTGCTGCTCGCCGCCGTCTGCACGGTGCATGAGGTTCACCAGCACCTGCGTGCGGGTGTGTGCCCCGTCGGGAAAGCTGTGTTCGACGTCCAGCGCGGCCTGGCGCAGGGCCTTCTCTTCACTCAGGCGATAGTTCTCTACAATTTCCTGAGCGTATTCGGCGACGAAATAGCGCTGCCATGCGGGAAACGCCGCGTCGGTCATCGGGGTAAAGTCGATCATAAGGCCTCCTGTAACGGCCATGGGAAAAGCATGACGATAGCAGGGGGCCGGAGGAGGGTACAGCGGTAAGTCGTTAATCCTTCGCCCTTATCCCGGCTGGCACGGCCGCGGCTTTGATGCCAGAATAGGTTTTTTCGCTTCCTGACAGGATTAAAGATGAAAACGTTGGCAATGGTAGCGGCGCTGGTCGCCCTGAGCGGCTGCGTGCAGGTGGATGACTATTCTGCGGTGGTGAAAGCCCCGGCCCCGGCGGATCTGGCAGGCAACTGGCAGTCAAAAGGCCCTCAAAGTTCGCTGGTCAGCCCGGAGGCGATCGGTTCGCTGGTGATTACCCCGGAGGGGGATACCCTGGATTGTCGCCAGTGGCAGCGGGTGATTGCCGTACCGGGCAAACTGATGCTGCGTTCCGGGACGCTCTATAACGTCACCGCGAAGCGGGAGATCTACGAGGTGGAGCGCGCCGGCAGCACGCTTGAGTATGACGGTATGACGCTTGAGAAGGTCGATCGCCCCACCCAGGAGTGCGCCGATTACCTGGCTACACATCCGCTTAACGGCGTAGCGCCGTAGTGCTTGCCCCGACTCGCGTTCTGCGCGCGGATCGGGGGATAAGCGCCATCGATACAGGCGCGCGGGTTAGCCCGAAGCAGTGAGCCGCTAAACCGCACGCCGGCTCGACCAGAGCTAGTCGTCTTCCGCGATCGTCCACACGCTGACGCTGCCGCCGTTGCAGGTGAAGGTGGCGGCGCCGGTCTCATCGGTAGTAATGACCTCCGGGCGGTTGCCGAGAAAGTCGCGCCAGGTTTTCGCCGCGTAGTTTTCCCCCAGCGTCATTGTCTTCTCGCCGTCCTCGCCGTTGGACAACACCACCACGCAGCCGGGACTCTCTTCCGTGCCGCTGCGGCTGAAGGCGATGCAGTTCGGGTGATCGAACCACAG
Source organism: Siccibacter turicensis LMG 23730 (assembly GCF_000463155.2). Classification (GTDB taxonomy): domain Bacteria; phylum Pseudomonadota; class Gammaproteobacteria; order Enterobacterales; family Enterobacteriaceae; genus Siccibacter; species Siccibacter turicensis. The sequence continues at coordinate 104,805 of NZ_AWFZ01000042.1, forward strand.
CGTCTGCACACCGTGGGCGTAACGCTGGCGGGCGATCAGCATCTGGTCCAGCTGATGAATCACCGCCATCTCAATGGGGTAGGTTTCCCCGTCGCTGCCGGTATCCTCATAGCTCGCGCCGTACATATCCGGGTAGAACACCGACGGCACGCCGTTCTCGCGCAGCAGGATAAGCGCATAGGCCAGCGGTTTGAACCAGGTTTCCACCGGGGCTTCCAGCGCCTGCAGCGGCTGGGTGTCGTGATTCGCCACCAGGGTCACGGCATGAAACGGGTCGGCCTCCACCAGCGTGCCGGTAAAGATGTCGCGCATGTCGTAGTCCCGGCCCTGCAGCGACGCGGTATGGAAGTTTTTCAGCAGCGGGGCGTCGAACAGCATGGTTTTCCCGTCGACGTCCTCGATGTACTGCATCAGCTTATCCACTTCGTAGGACCAGTACTCCGCCACGATAAACAGCGGCTTCGTCGCCACGTCCTGCACATGGTCGATCCACTGCCGGTAGAACCAGGTGGGAATGTGCTTCACCGCATCGAGACGAAAGCCGTCGCAGCCCGTTTGTTCCATCACCCAGCGCGCCCAGTATTTGATCTCCTCGGTCACGGCATGGTTGCGAAAGTCGATGTTGCTGCCCATCAGGAAATCGTAGTTGCCGTTCTCGCCATCCACCTCGTCGTTCCAGCCGTCGCGCGTGTAGTCGTTGACGATTTTGAAGATCCCTTCTTCGTCAGGGTTCTCGATATGGTCGACGCCGCTAAAGCAGTGATAGTCCCAGACGAAGCGAGAGTATTTACCGGCGCGGCCGGGGAAGGTGTAGCGCGTCCAGGCCTCGCACTCGATGACCTCCGGGTCGATGTGGTTGCGGTCGTCGGGGTTGACGCGATTGACCCGCAGCGGCTCTTTCTCATCGGCGCCCATCTTATGGTTGACCACCACGTCGAGCAGCACGGCGATGCCGTTTTCCTGCAGACGGGCGATCGCGTGGAGCAGCTGGGCTTTATCCCCGTATTTGGTGGCGACCGAGCCTTTTTGATCGAACTCGCCCAGATCAAACAGATCGTAGGTGTCGTAGCCGACCGAGTAACCGCCTGAGGCGCCTTTGCAGGCGGGCGGGAGCCAGACCATGTTGATGCCGTATTCGCTGAAGGTATCAGCGCGCGCCGCGACTTCCGGCCATAGCTTTCCGCCGTCGGGGTAGTACCAGTGAAAGCATTGCAACAGGGTGGGGTTTTGCATCGTCCTTGCTCCAGAAGTCAGTCAGTGTGACTTCTGGAGTATGGCGTAAAACATCATCAGTGGGAGTGTATTAGTTGAAATCGTGGGGATAGAGAATATTGCCCGACAGCTTGCCATAGGTGGTAGAGACCGATTTCTGTCGGCCGGTCTGATCGATAAGCTCACGCAGCTCATCCATACGCTGTTGCAACAGCGTACGCAGCTCGGCTTCGTTGGCCAATACCTTCGTCAGCAGCTGACGCGCCTGTTCCTGATGAACAATATTGCCGGGGGACACGGGGTGTCTGGCAATGGTTTCCACAAGGGTGACGTATTTGACTTCCTGTTCAATAAGCTCATCCCATTCCCCGGAGTGAGCCAGGTTGAGCATGCTGTTACTGAGTGCGTAGAGTGCCTGCCAGTTGTTCAGGGATGAGAGGAGGTCATTCATCAGAGCGAATCCTGGAAAGTGGGTGAACCTGCGCCGATCTGTTTCCACGCATCAGCAATATTAACAAGCAGGCCTTCCACTTCGCTGATGGCATCCACATCATTGCGCAAATTGGCCTGTAACAACCGTCGCACCATGTATTCATACAGCGAGGCAAGATTCTGCGACAGCTCCCCACCGGCTTCCATATCGAGCCCGGCTTTTAACCCGTTATCAATAATGTTGATGGCTTTTGACAGGGCTTCGCCTTTCTCCGCCATTTGTCCTGCTTCCAGAAACAGGCGCGCGCGAACAAGGGCACTGTGTGCCCCGTCGAACAACATCACGATTAACTGGTGTGGGCTCGCACTCATTACCGCACTTTCCACCCCTATCTTCTGATAGGACTGAACACCAGAGTTGTTGTACATATCTAGTCCTTAACTACTGCTTTTGGTGAACTGCTGCGTCAGGTAATTGGCTGTGTTGGTCATCTTGGTCATCATCACATCCAGATTGGTGAACTGCGTTTTGTAGCGCGCCATAGTTGCATCAATAGAGGCTTCCATGGCGTCGTAGCGTTGGCTCAAGGTTTTCAGCGTCTTGTTGATACCGTCTTTGGCGTTCTGAATGACACCGGTTTTACCCGCGCTGGTGCTCAGCATATCGGTAAGGGTGTTATTCATTTTGGTTGCCAGACCGGTGGTCTTGCCGTCGCCGATAAAGTAGGCCTGCACCGCCGCCGGGTTTTCTGACAGCTGCTTGTTCAGTTTGTCGGAGTCGATCTTCAGCGTGCCCAGCGTCCCTTCGCTACCCTTGTTAGGGTCCTGGGAAATACCCAACTGCGCCATGATCTGTACCGAACCGGCCTGGATATCCGTCAGCATGCCACGCAGCTGCGATTGAATACCGCGCACGTTGCCGTCGCCGACCAGCGCGCCGTTGCTGCTGGACTGGGCGTCGGTGCCTTTATCTACCGCCACGTACTTGGTCAGGGAACTGATGGTGGCCTGCAGGGAGTTATAGGCGCTCACCCAGTCGGTGATCGCTTTCTTGTTGGCGTCGGTAGCGCGGGTGATGTCCAGCGATTCGTCGGCTTTACTCTGCGCTTTAACGGTGAAGGTGACACCCGGCAGCGCATCAGAGATGGTGTTGCTCTGGCGTTCGATCTCGACGTCGTTCACCACTACGATGGCGTTCTTCGCCGCGGTCTGCTCGGACAGGGCGCCGGTGCCGGTCGCAGAGTCGTAACCAATGGCGCTCTGCAGTTTGGCATCACCGGTTACGGTGACCGTCATCGCGCTCTCGGTGCCGGTGGTCTTCGAGGTCAGCATCAGGCGGTAATCGCCATCGTTTGCTTTAATGATGCTGGCGGTCACGTTGCCGTTGGCTTTGTTGATCGCGCTGGCGATACCGGACAGCGAGGTATCCGCATCGGTCAGATCCACTTCCAGCGGCTTTTCGGTGCCCGGCTGGCTGATGGAGATAGTGCGCTTCGCCCCGGTAATATCGCCGAGTTTTTCGGTGTTGCTGGCAATGGAGCCGGTGGTCAGCACCTGTGCTTTAGCAACCTGGCTTACGTTAACGGTAAAGCTGCCAACGGATGCATCAGAGGTTGTCGTGGCGCTGAAAGCGGTGTTGGTGCTGCTGACTGCGGTCGAGTTCCAGGTCGCGGTTTTACCTAACGTAGCCGTGGCAGTCTGCAGACTTGTCATGGCGCTCTGCAGCTTGCCGTAGGCGCTAAGCTGTGCGTTATACGTCGACTGCTGGGTCGTGATGGTCGTCAGCTTAGTCCTTTCAGCCGTTTCTAACTGATCGTAAAGATCCCCGAGCCCGGCAGAGCCTATCCCGAGATTACTGATAGTAGCCATGCATGTTTTCCTTAAATACGATGGTAGTTCAGGACTCTATATCGGCGACGGATGACGAAAGTTTACGGCCAGACGAAAAAAATAATCCCAGGAACAGCCAGGAGATTGACGGGCAATTAGCGCCATAGAAATGAAACGCGGGCAGAAGCAAAAATGCTGAGATGCCGCCTGGCGGCGAGTACGATCTAATAATAAGGAAAAAATGTCACCCTCAGACCCACGTGCACGCGTAATGTAAAAGGGCGGCAGGATTTGAATTAAATAATAATCGCAAACGCACTGTAGTAATTAAATTATCTTTAAATACATGGTGTTACTAATTTTTTAAAATTGATTCTAAAGTCTTTTTAAGGCCCGTCGATAACCTTGTTGACGGTGAGAGACGCCGTGAGTGTTAGGCACCGAATCTAAAACCCATTATTTGAAGGAAATAAAATCATGGCAGTTATCAATACTAACCTGTTGTCCCTGACTACTCAGAACAACCTGAACAAATCTCAGTCTGCACTGGGTACTGCAATCGAGCGTCTGTCCTCTGGTCTGCGCATCAACAGCGCGAAAGATGACGCTGCTGGCCAGGCTATCGCCAACCGTATGACTGCCCAGGTTAAAGGCCTGACTCAGGCTGCACGTAACGCTAACGACGGTATCTCTGTTGCTCAGACTACTGAAGGCGCACTGAACGAAATCAACACCAACTTACAGCGTATCCGTGAGCTGACTGTTCAGGCGAACAACGGCACCAACTCCGGTGACGACCTGGTTTCCATCAACAACGAAGTTGTTGACCGTATCAAAGAAATCAACCGTGTTGCTGCTCAGACCAGCTTCAACGGCGTGAAAGTACTGGCTACCGCTCAGACCCTGAACATCCAGGTTGGCGCGAACGACGACGAAACCATCGGCATCTCCCTGAAGAAAATCGATTCTACCACTCTGTTCAGCACCGCTGGCCTGACTGGTATTTCTGAAGCTTCTACCGGTGCTTCTGCTAACGGCATCCTGGCTACCTACACTGCTGCTACCGGTACTACTGCTACCGTTGCAACTGTTAACACCAAGCTGCTGGGCGAAATCGACAAAGCAATCTCTGACGTTGACTCCCTGCGTTCAAGCCTGGGTGCCAGCCAGAACCGTTTCGAGTCTACTGTTAACAACCTGAACAGCACCGTTAACAACCTGACCGCTGCGAAGAGCCGTATCGAAGACGCCGACTACGCGACCGAAGTGTCCAACATGAGCCGCGCGCAGATCCTGCAGCAGGCTGGTACTTCTGTACTGTCCCAGGCTAACCAGGTTCCGCAGACCGTACTGTCCCTGCTGCGTTAATATCGCATCAGCAATCACAGTAATTAGCATAAAAAATAGCGGGTATTATACCCGTTATTTTTTTTTGCGTTTTTTATACTGGGTCGATATCTGCCTGGCGTTTCAGAAGATCGTTTCTGAGGAGTCTGGTCTTTAACCTGGAATAAAGCGCGCACATGAAAAAGTCACTCGCTAAATCTGCCCCACACGCACAGAAAGCGGCCGATCCCGCCGTTAATAAAAAGATTCATCTCGCACTCGACTGGCTTTCTACCCAACCCGAAAATACCCTCGCGCTGGTTGACGAGCTGCTGGCAAAAGACGCCGGTAACCCGCTGCTGTGGGTGATTGCCACCAAAGCTAATCAGCGGCTCGGGCAGTTTTTCCAGGCTGACGAATGCGTGGATAAAGCGCTGAAAATCGCCCCGGACTATATCGAAGCCATTTACGCGAAATCCGACCTGCTTTATCGCAGCGATCGCCTGCCAGAAGCAGAGGTGTACCTTACCGAGGCGGTAACCCGTATCGGTAAAAACGATTCTCGCCCGCTGCGTTCGCTGTATGCCACGGTGCTGCAAAAACAGAAAAAATATGAGCAGGCCCAGGCTATCTACAAAGAGCTGACCGACGAGGCGCCGGACAACTGGCTGTTCTGGAACAACCTTGGCATGGTCGGACAGGATCTCAGCCAGTTCGCGGCAATGGATGCCGCCTACGTAAAAAGCTGCGCAGTAAGCAAAGATAACCCCACGCCGTACTTCAACCGCATCGTCGGTGCGCACTACGATCCGGCGCGCAGCGCGGAAGACATTCTGGCGATGTGCAAAGAGTGGCAGCAGGCGTTTAAGCCGAAACGCGTGGCGCGCGCGGTGGCGAAGAACAAGACCGCCGATAAACGCCTGCGCATCGGGCTGATTTCCGACGGGCTGCGCTCGCACCCGGTAGGGCAGATGATCACCATGGGCCTCGGCAATATTCCCGAGTCGCAGATCGAGTTCTACGCCTACAGCACCAACTATAAAGAAGATCACCTGACCCACCGCATCAAGCGCATGTGCGCCAAGTGGATGGTCATTGAGCATATTTCGCCGTTCGAACTGGATAAAATTATCCGCGACGACGAGATTGATATCCTTTTCGATCTCAGCGGCTATAACGCCAACAGCCGCATGCAGACCCTGCAGCTGGCGCCGGCACCGGTGCAGATTAAGTGGGTGGGCGGGCTCATCAGCAGTACCGGCCTTGAGACCATGGACTATCTTCTCAGCGATCGGGTGGAAACCCCGGAAGGGAGCGATGCACTCTATACCGAAAAGCTGATCCGCATGCCGGACGACTACATCTGCTACGATCCGCCGTTCTATCTGCCGGCGGTGAATGAGAATCCGGTCAAAACCAACGGCTATATCACCTTTGGCTGCTTCAACAACGCCTCAAAAATCAACGATCCACTGCTGGCTCAGTGGGCGACGCTGCTGCACAGCGTGCCGGATTCGCGTCTGTTCCTGAAAAGCTTCAACTTCGATAACGACTCGCTGACAGAGCACGTGCTGAGCACCCTGGAAAGCCTGGGTATTGCCCGCGAGCGCGTGCGTATTGAAGGCGCGTCGCCGCACCAGGCGCTGCTGGCCAGCTACCACGATGTTGATATCGCCCTCGACCCCTGGCCGTACTCCGGCGGGTTGACCACCTGCGAAGCAATGGCGATGGGCGTGCCGGTAGTGACCCTGCCTGGCCCGACCTTTGCCGGGCGTCACTCTGCGTCGCACCTGGTGAACGCCGGCCTGCAGGAGCTGGTGGCCAGCGACTGGCAGAACTATATCGACATCACCGTCGGGCTGACGCACGACCTGGAGAGCCTGGCGATTATCCGCAGCAACCTGCGCGATATTCTGCTGTCCTCCCCGGTCTGTGACGGCCAGCGCTTCGCGAAACACTTCTCCGAGGCGATGCGCGCCGTGTGGCAGCGCTACTGCGAGGGCAAAGCACCCGCCGCGCTGACGCTCAGCAACGACCACGCGCCACAGTTTGACGGTGAAGCAGCGCCGATGACCCTGGCGATGCCGGCGGGCAGTGCGGTGCAGGCCACCAAAGCGGAAAGCAGCGATTTCGAGTTCAAAACCGGCGGCAAGATTTTCATGATGGACTACGGTGGCAACTTCGCGACCGGTGACAAGTTCATCACTCTGTCCGGGCTGGAGGCGTTCTGGTTCATCCTCATGGATACCGTAGGCGCCGTGCAGGATGACCATCTGCCGCTGCGTAAGAAAGCTATCCAGCATATCAAGCTGCACGCCCTCGGCGACGGCGAGATGCAGCCGGTCTACATCTGTCTTGATAATGCCCAGAGCTCAAACCTGAAGCCGCTGAACGGTACCGGGGCGCAGATCATCACCGAAGTGCAGGCCCAGAGCTCGCGCCTCGATGAGATCCATGGCCTCGATACGCTGGAGTGGTTCGTGCTGGACAACCGGTTCGATCTGCGCGCAGTGCTGGCCCACGGTCAGCGCATTCTCTCTGGCTGCCTGGCCCTGGAAGTGCGCGTGAGCTTTGACGACACCCACGAAAACCAGATGTCCTTCGAGGAGATTAAGCGGGCGCTCAGCGGGTTCGGGCTGGCGTTCCATGCGTTCACCCATACCGAGCAGGGTGAACCGCTGACCAGCGCGCAGTACGGTGAGCTGGCGTCGTCAAAAGCGGTGGCGGCAACCGCGCTGTTTATTCCCGCGGCGCAGCGTCTCCCTGAGCTCGACGATCAGCAGCGCGAGCGACTGGCGTTTATCATGCATGCCGCTTACGGCCTGAAAGACGTGGCCTACAGCGTGTTTAAAGCGGGTTCCGTGGAACGCGCCGACGACTACCTGGGCAGCATGCAGGGGCAGGCGAGCACCACTTCCGCAGAGCCGGCGAACAAAGCGATCATCCCGGAGATGCCGCGCATGTCGCTGCGTGAAACCGAGCTGTTTGAGCGCCATCTGAAAAAAGCGGTGAAGTACTTCGAGTTCGGCAGCGGCGGCTCGACCAAGCTTGCCACGCGCAATAACGTCGAAGTGTACGGCGTGGAGAGCGATAAGTTCTGGGTCGACACGCTGCACAAAGAGGCAGGCCCGCTGTGTAAAGTGGAGTATGTGGATATCGGGCCGACCAAAGCCTGGGGCTACCCGGTGGATAATACCCACCAGGAGAAGTTCACCGACTACAGCGAAGCCATCATGCGCTATGACACCGCCTTTGACTTTATTCTGGTCGATGGCCGTTTCCGCGTGGCCTGTACGCTGAATGCCATTAAGCACACCCTTGCCCGACAGGAAAATATCGCCGACACGCTTATTTATATTCATGATTTCTGGGATCGTGCCGATTATCATGTTGTGCTGGAGTTTCTGGATACCGAACACGTCGCCGAAAGCGCGGGGCTGTTCCGGTTGAAGGCCAATATTAATCCGGCGCTGCTCGATAAAGTGCTCGAAAAATATAAGTACGTCGCGGTCTGATATTGCCTGCGGGTCATCAGACCCGCCGGTTAAAATAGCGCGCGGCAGCGACCCGGTTCGTTTCCGCGCGCGGTAAGGCAGTGATTACTGCGTGCCCGTTTCGCTATCTGACGCTTTTTTAACGAAATTTAGCTTAACATCCAAAATAACCCCCTCTTTTACCCACTATTCATCCAATTAAAAGCCCTCCAGAAACGGATAATCAAGCCGATAACTCAACTAACGCAGGGCTGTTTATCGTGAATTCACTGTATACCGCTGAAGGTGTAATGGATAAACACTCGCTGTGGCAGCGTTATGTACCACTGGTGCGTCACGAAGCATTGCGCCTACAGGTGCGATTGCCGGCGAGCGTGGAACTGGACGATCTGCTACAGGCGGGCGGCATCGGGTTATTGAATGCAGTTGAACGCTACGATGCTCTGCAAGGAACGGCATTTACGACTTACGCAGTACAGCGTATTCGTGGAGCGATGCTGGACGAGTTGCGCAGCCGCGATTGGGTGCCGCGCAGCGTCCGACGTAACGCCCGCGAAGTGGCCATGGCGCTAAGCCAACTGGAGCAGGAACTGGGTCGCAACGCCTCGGAAACCGAAGTGGCGCAGCGCTTAGGGATCGCTATCGAAGAGTATCGCCAGATGTTGCTCGACACGAACAACAGTCAGCTTTTCTCGTATGACGAGTGGCGCGAAGAGCACGGCGATAGCATCGAACTGGTAACGGACGAGCATCAACAAGAAAACCCGCTGCAACAATTGCTGGAAAGCAATTTACGCCAGCGCGTGATGGATGCCATTGAGGCACTGCCGGAGCGCGAACAGCTGGTGTTGACGCTCTACTATCAGGAAGAGCTCAATCTCAAAGAGATTGGGGCTGTTCTGGAAGTAGGGGAGTCGAGGGTCAGTCAGTTGCACAGCCAGGCCATTAAACGGCTTCGTACCAAGCTGGGTAAGTTATAGGGAGGCGAGCTTTTCTCGCCGCCTGAAGAATGCCGCACATCGCATTGACAACCAGGAGTTATCATGACTGTGCTGCAACAAAAAAGACGGCCGCTAAGCCGCTACCTGAAGGACTTTAAGCACACGCAAACCCATTGCGCACACTGCCATAAGCTGCTCGATCGCATTACGCTGGTACACCGCGGGGCGATCGTCAACAAACTGGCGATTGCCCAGCTCGACACCCTGATCGACGAAGCCACCTGGCAACTCGAACAGAAGGAGTGGGTCGCGCTGTGCCGTTTCTGTGGCGATCTGCACTGCAAAGAGCAGAGCGACTACTTTGATATTATCGGCTTCAAACAGTATCTCTTCGAACAAACCGAGATGAGCCACGGCACCATCCGCGAATACGTGGTGCGCCTGCGCCGCCTCGGTAATCACCTTGGCGAACACAATATTCCCCTGTCGCAGCTGAAGGGCGGCCTGCTTGATGAGCGGCTGGAACCCTGGCTTCCGCTGACCAGCACCAACAACTACCGTATTGCCCTGCGCAAATACGCGCAGTTTATTCAGCAGCAAACCCTGGCCGTAGTGCACAAAGACGAGCACAAAGCGACTTCTGATATATATTAAAAAAGCATAAGTTGTAGCGCAGCGGTTTTTGCCATCTGGCATTAACTCATTACACTACAATCAAAATTTTACTATTCGGGGTAATTATGAAGCTAGCAAAACTGGGTCGCCAGGCGCTGATGGGCGTGATGGCGGTGGCGCTGGTCGCCGGAGTTAGTGTTAATGCCATGGCGCAAGAGAACCTGCTCAATAAAGTGAAAGAGCGCGGAACGCTGTTGGTGGGGCTGGAAGGCACCTATCCGCCGTTTAGTTTTCAGGGTGATGATGGCAAGCTGACCGGCTTCGAAGTGGAGTTTGCCGAGGCGCTGGCCCAGCATCTTGGCGTAAAAGCCGCGCTGAAGCCGACCAAGTGGGACGGCATGCTGGCGTCGCTTGACTCTAAGCGTATCGACGTGGTGATAAACCAGGTCACCATCTCCGACGAGCGTAAGAAAAAGTATGACTTCTCCACCCCGTATACCGTGTCCGGTATTCAGGCGCTGGTGAAGAAAGAGAACGCTAACACCATCAAGACCGCTGCCGACCTGAAAGGCAAGAAAGTCGGTGTCGGCCTCGGCACCAACTATGAAGAGTGGCTGCGCGCCAACGTGCAGGGCGTGGACATCCGTACCTATGACGATGATCCGACCAAATACCAGGATCTGCGCGTAGGCCGTATCGACGCCATCCTCGTTGACCGTCTGGCGGCGCTGGATCTGGTGAACAAAACCAAAGACACCCTGGCCGCAGCGGGCAAGCCGTTCTCCCGTCAGGAAGCCGGTGTTGCGGTACGCAAAGACAACGAAGACCTGCTGAAAGCGATTGATGCTGCCATTGCCGAGATGCAGAAAGACGGTACGCTGAGCAAAATTTCTGAGAAGTGGTTCGGGGCCGACGTCACGAAGTAAGCGACGCCCTGACAAAAAAAGGTGCTGATATCAGCGCCTTTTTTTATTTCCCGGCGCGGAAACCCTGCACGCGTCGTGCATAATGACATCATTGCGTAACGTAAACCCGGAGGCTGCATGTCCCTGCACAATCTGACCCGCTTCGCGCGTCTCGAACTCATTGGCGCGCCGACGCCGCTGGAATACCTGCCGCGCCTCTCCGATCATCTGGGTCGCGACATCTTCATCAAACGCGACGATGTGACGCCGCTGGCGATGGGCGGCAACAAGCTGCGCAAGCTGGAGTTCCTCGCCGCCCAGGCGTTGCAGGAAGGGGCGGACACCCTGATTACCGCCGGCGCCATTCAGTCCAACCACGTACGCCAGACCGCGGCGGTGGCCGCGAAGCTGGGCTTGCAGTGTATTGCGCTGCTGGAAAACCCTATCGGTACCCGCGCGGAAAACTATCTCACCAACGGCAACCGTCTGCTGCTTGACCTGTTTGATGCCCGCATTGAGATGTGCGACGCCCTCGACAATCCGGACTCGCAGCTTCAGGCACTGGCAACCCGCGTCGAAGCCCAGGGCTTTCGTCCGTATGTGATCCCGGTAGGGGGCTCAAACGCGCTGGGGGCGATGGGCTACGTGGAGAGCGCGCTGGAGATTGCCCAGCAGTGCGAGGGCGCTGTGGCGCTCTCGTCGGTGGTGGTGGCCTCCGGCAGCGCCGGAACCCACGCCGGGCTGGCGGTTGGTCTTGAGCAGCTGATGCCTGACGTGGAGCTAATTGGCGTCACGGTATCGCGCAGCGTTGCCGCCCAGCAGCCGAAAGTGGTGGCGCTTCAGCAGGCGGTAGCCCGCGAGCTGGAGGTGACGGCCCATGCGGACATTGTGCTGTGGGATGAGTACTACACGCCGGGCTACGGCGTGCCGAATGACGAAGGCATGGAGGCGGTGAAGCTGCTGGCGCGGCTGGAAGGCATTCTGCTCGACCCGGTTTACACCGGCAAGGCCATGGCCGGGCTTATCGACGGCATCAGCCAGAAGCGCTTCAGGGATGAGGGCCCAATTCTGTTTGTTCATACCGGCGGGGCGCCTGCGCTGTTCGCCTATCATCCCCATGTCTGACGCTAGCTGAGTGAAAATCCGATAATGCAAGAAAGTATCCAACTGGTGCTCGATTCGGCACCTTACTTACTCAAAGGGGCAGTCTTCACCCTGCAACTCAGTATCGGCGGGATGTTCTTCGGGCTGATACTGGGGTTCCTGCTGGCCCTGATGCGCATGTCGCCGCTGCTGCCGGTGCGCTGGCTGGCGCGTTTCTATATCTCGATTTTCCGCGGCACGCCGCTTATCGCCCAGCTGTTCATGATCTACTACGGGCTACCGCAGTTTGGCATAGAGCTGGACCCCATCCCCTCGGCGATGATTGGCCTGTCGCTCAACACGGCAGCCTACGCGGCCGAAACCCTGCGTGCGGCAATCTCCTCCATCGACAAAGGGCAGTGGGAAGCCGCAGCCAGTATCGGTATGACGCCCTGGCAGACCCTGCGACGCGCCATTCTGCCCCAGGCAGCCCGCGTGGCGCTGCCGCCGCTCAGCAACAGCTTTATCAGCCTGGTGAAGGACACCTCGCTTGCCGCCACCATTCAGGTACCGGAGCTGTTCCGTCAGGCGCAGCTAATCACCTCCCGTACCCTGGAGGTGTTCACCATGTATCTGGCGGCGTCGCTGATTTACTGGGTGATGGCGACGGTGCTCTCCGCGCTGCAAAACTATTTCGAAAACCAGCTTAACCGGCAGGAGCGCGATCCCAAATGAGTGCGATTGAAGTTAAACAGCTGCTAAAAAAATTCCACGGCCAGCCGGTGCTGCACGGTATCGACCTGGAGGTAGAGCAGGGCGAAGTGGTGGCGATCATTGGCCCCAGCGGCTCCGGGAAAACCACGCTGCTGCGCAGCATCAACCTGCTTGAGCAGCCCGACGGCGGCACGGTGCGCGTCGGCGATATCACCATCGATGCCGCCCGCTCGTTCAGCCAGCAAAAAGCGCAGATCCGCGAGCTGCGCCAGCACGTGGGCTTTGTGTTCCAGAGCTTTAACCTGTTCCCACACCGCACCGTGCTGGAAAATATTATCGAAGGGCCGGTTATCGTGAAGGGCGAGAGCAAGGAAGAGGCCAGCGCGCTGGCGCGGGAGCTGCTGGCGAAGGTGGGGCTGAGCGGCAGAGAAACCAGCTACCCGAAGCGCCTGTCTGGCGGTCAGCAGCAGCGTGTGGCCATCGCCCGCGCGCTGGCGATGCGGCCGGATGTGATCCTGTTTGATGAGCCGACCTCCGCCCTTGACCCGGAACTGGTAGGAGAAGTGCTCAACGCCATTCGTCAGCTCGCCCAGGAGCGGCGCACCATGGTGATTGTCACCCATGAGATGAGCTTTGCCCGAGACGTTGCCGACCGCGCCATCTTCATGGACGAGGGGCGCATCGTTGAGCAGGGGCCGGCGAAGGCGCTGTTTGCCAATCCGCAGCATCCACGCACCCGGCAGTTCCTCGAGAAATTCCTGATGCAGTAATGGCAACTTCCGCTGCCACGCCGGCAGCGGAAAAATTTTCATGTTGGTTGAATTCCCTTTCAGGCCGCGGAATACGGGCAACGCGCATATTGTTCTCAAGAATTCAGGCAGAGCGCCGATAGTTATTAATTAATTAGCCGCATGAATGTGGTATTTTGATATATCAACAATACAAATAAAAACCAACCCGGAGAATTACCACAAACAATGAGGGATAGTGATTTCTTTAGCTGGCGGCGGGAGATGCTGACCAGGTTTCAACATATTCAGGATAGCAGTGAAATATACGCGGTATTACTCCAGCAAACGCAGCAGCTGGAATTTGACTTCTACTCGTTCTGTATTCGCCATCCTGTTCCTTTTACGCGCCCCAAAATAAGCGTCGAAACGACCTACCCAACTGTGTGGTGGCAGCACTATCTCTCTGAGAACTATTTCCGCCTCGACCCGGTATTAAAACCGCGTAATTACGAGCGGGGGCATGTGGTATGGGACGCCCAGCTGTTTACGCCGGAGACCCTGACATTCTGGGATGCCGCGCGGGATCACGGGCTGCGTCAGGGCTTTACCCAGTGCGTAATAAGCCCGGAGCGCGTCACATCATTTCTGTCGGTCTCTCGTACCAGTACGCGAGGACGTATTCCCGACGCCGACGAGCTGTCAATGCGGCTTCAACTGTTGGGCGAATTAAGTATGTTTACCCTGCTGCGACTGGGGGATCCGTCGGTACTGCCGCTGGAAATGAAATTAAGCAAGCGCGAGCTTGAAATATTGCAGTGGACGGCGGAAGGGAAGACCTCGGCGGAAATAGCCATGATCCTGTCCATTTCGGAAAATACGGTTAATTTCCATCAGAAGAATATGCAGAAGAAATTCAACGCGCCGAATAAAACGCAGATTGCCTGCTACGCGGCGGCGACGGGGATTATCTGAGAAACAATAACGTGGGAAATAATCCCGGCCAGGCGGTATTTTTTCTGGCCGGGAAAAGATTACTGGCGGTAGGCCTGTTTAATCTGCTGAACGGTATTGGCAAATACCGCCGCCTGAGAGGCATCTTCCATCTCGGCAATCTGGCGCTCAAGCTTAACGATCACGCGTCCGGCGTCCGCCTGGCCCATGGCCTGCAGCATCAGGGTCAGCAGGGTTTTGAGACAGGCGACTTCAACGGCCAGGTTCTGGTTATTTTCCGCAGTGAAAAAGTCGGGAGTGCTCATTTATAATTCCTCTCAGTCAGGTGTGCTGCGCGTTGCTTGCGCGCAGGGTGAAATCTATGGCGGCGGAGTATAACACAGCCCAGGGTAAATCAATTAACGGGCCGCTGGTTTTACATCAAGCGCGCAACGCGATGGCTCAACGCCGCAAAAAGATACCCGGCACGCTTTTTCGGTGACGGCTCAAAATATCTGTATCTAAAAAGTTTAAAAGGCGTTAAATAATGGTTTGACTTACGGAACGGTGGCGGCAGTTGTGCGTCACAGCGTGGCCGGTTGTTAAGCCAGAACAATAAACGAGCGGGTTACGCCGGACCTCCTGTAGCGCTAAGCGATTGTTTCTATTCGATGTAAAATCCGATTTCCAAAAATAGAGACAAAAACCAGCGCTGTAGATTTTAAAATTAGCCTGAAACCCGCTAATATGTGGCGAATTAAATATCAGCCGCGTTATCCCTTTTTTGAGGAGATTGTTCCTTTGATCAACGTTCTTCTTGTTGATGACCACGAACTGGTGCGCGCAGGGATACGACGCATTCTTGAAGATATAAAAGGCATAAAAGTGATCGGAGAAGCCTGCTGCGGTGAAGACGCCGTAAAATGGTGCAGAGCCAATCCGGTTGACGTTGTACTCATGGACATGAACATGCCCGGCATCGGTGGTCTTGAGGCCACGCGTAAAATCGCCCGCTCATCTTCGGACATCAAAGTCATTATGTTAACCATCCATACGGAAAACCCGCTTCCTGCGAAGGTGATGCAGGCAGGGGCCGCTGGCTACCTCAGCAAAGGTGCCGCACCGCAGGATGTGGTTAACGCCATCCGCTGCGTGCATTCCGGGCAGCGCTACATCGCTTCCGACATCGCTCAGCAGATGGCGCTCAGTCAAATTGAGCCGGAAAAGACACAATCGCCGTTTGCCAGTTTGTCTGAACGCGAATTGCAGATTATGCTCATGATAACCAAGGGCCAGAAGGTCAACGAGATCTCTGAGCAGCTTAATCTGAGTCCGAAAACGGTAAACAGCTATCGCTACCGGATGTTCAGCAAACTAAACATACACGGCGATGTGGAACTGACGCACCTCGCAATTCGACATGGCCTGTGTAGTGCGGAGACGTTAACAAGTCAGTGAGTGAAGTTTTCAATTCCAAAGGGTTTTTACAAACCGTCACCAGCCAGCCAGGCGTCTACAGAATGTATGACGCCGCTGGCACGGTCATCTATGTCGGTAAGGCCAAGGATCTTAAGAAGCGCCTGACCAGCTATTTTCGGTCTAACCTCGCCAGCCGCAAAACCGAAGCGCTGGTGGCGCAGATTGCACAGATCGACGTCACCGTTACGCACACCGAAACCGAAGCCCTGCTGCTTGAGCACAACTACATTAAGCTCTATCAGCCACGCTATAACGTGTTGCTGCGCGATGATAAGTCCTACCCCTACATTTTCCTGAGCGCCGATGCGCATCCGCGTCTGGCGACGCACCGTGGTGCCAAGCACGCCAAAGGCGAATACTTCGGGCCGTTCCCCAACGGCTACGCGGTCCGTGAAACCCTGGCGCTGCTGCAAAAAATCTTCCCCATACGCCAGTGCGAAAACAGCGTCTATCGCAACCGCTCGCGGCCCTGTCTGCAATACCAGATTGGCCGCTGCCTCGGGCCCTGCGTGGAAGGGCTGGTGAGCGAAGAGGACTATGCCCAGCAGGTTGAATACGTGCGGCTGTTCCTCGCGGGCAAAGATGACCAGGTGCTGACCCAGCTCGTGACGCGCATGGAGAAGGCGAGCCAGCAGCTTGAGTTTGAAGAGGCCGGACGCATCCGGGATCAGATCCAGGCGGTGCGACGCGTTACCGAGAAACAGTTCGTCTCCAACACCGGCGACGATCTGGACGTTATCGGCGTTGCGTTCGATGCCGGGATGGCGTGCGTGCACGTGCTGTTTATCCGCCAGGGGAAAGTGCTCGGCAGCCGCAGCTACTTCCCGAAAGTGCCGGGCGGTACCGATCTTACCGAAGTGGTGGAGACTTTCGTCGGTCAGTTCTATCTTCAGGGCAGCCAGATGCGCACGCTCCCCGGCGAGATCCTGCTCGACTTTACGCTCTCCGACCAGACCATCCTTGCCGATTCCCTCTCGGAGCTGGCGGGGCGGCGGATTCACGTCCAGACCCGTCCGCGCGGCGACAGGGCGCGTTACCTGAAGCTGGCGCGCACGAACGCGGCGACGGCGCTGGTGACGCGGCTCTCCCAGCAGTCTACCGTACACCAGCGTCTCGCGGCGCTGGCGCAGGAGCTTGAGCTGCCGGCCGTGAAGCGCATGGAGTGTTTCGATATCAGTCACACCATGGGTGAACAAACCGTAGCCTCCTGCGTGGTGTTTGATGCAAACGGACCGGTAAGAGCCGAATATCGGCGCTATAATATTACCGGCATTACCCCAGGCGATGACTACGCCGCCATGAACCAGGTACTGCGCCGTCGTTACGGGAAAGAGATTGAGGAGAGCAAAATCCCCGATGTCATCCTGATTGATGGCGGTAAAGGGCAGCTGGCGCAGGCGAAAACGGTGTTCGCTGAACTCGACGTCGCCTGGGATAAACAGCATCCGCTGCTGCTGGGCGTAGCCAAAGGCAGCGACCGTAAGGCCGGGCTGGAGACGCTGTTCTTCGAGCCGCAAGGTGAGGGCTTTCACCTGCCGCCGGACTCCCCGGCGCTGCACGTGATCCAGCACATTCGCGACGAATCGCACGACCACGCCATTGCCGGGCACCGTAAGAAACGTGCCAAAGTGAAAAACACCAGCTCGCTGGAAACCATCGAGGGTGTGGGGCCGAAACGACGCCAGATGCTGTTAAAATATATGGGCGGATTACAACCGCTTAAGAACGCCACGGTGGAAGAGATTGCGAAAGTTCCGGGCATCTCACATGCCCTTGCAGAAAAGATCTTCTATTCGTTGAAACATTAGGGCCTATGTAGCAACATACTGGGCAAATTTTATCGATCACAGACAGTTACCAGCACTATGCAATTTAATATCCCAACGCTGCTTACGATCTTTCGTGTAGTTATGATTCCGTTTTTTGTGCTGGCATTTTACCTGCCGTTCGTCTGGGCACCGTTCGTGTGTGCCTTTATTTTCTGTCTCGCGGCCATTACCGACTGGTTTGATGGTTATCTCGCCCGCCGCTGGAACCAGAGCACGCGCTTTGGCGCGTTTCTCGACCCGGTGGCCGATAAAGTGATGGTTGCGATTGCCATGGTGCTGGTGGCCGAGCACTACCACAGCTGGTGGGTGACGCTGCCTGCCGCCACCATGATTGCCCGTGAGATTATCATTTCCGCGCTGCGCGAGTGGATGGCCGAACTCGGCAAGCGCAGTAGCGTGGCGGTCTCGTGGATTGGTAAAGTGAAGACGACTGCGCAGATGCTGGCGCTGATTGGTATGCTGTGGCGTCCTAACGACATCATCGAGTACGCCGGTATCGCGCTGTTCTTCGTCGCCGCCGTGCTGACGCTCTGGTCTATGCTGCAGTATCTCAATGCGGCGCGTGGGGACTTGCTCGATCAATGATCACATCGCCGTAAAATTCAGCAAACGAGCGAGGGCGGTGAAAAATATCGTTGACTCACTGCGGCAGGTAAGTAGAATGCAACGCATCGAACGGCAGCACAGTTTGCGGTAAGATAGCAAAATCAAACAATTAACAAACAGTTTGATAATGCGGGAATAGCTCAGTTGGTAGAGCACGACCTTGCCAAGGTCGGGGTCGCGAGTTCGAGTCTCGTTTCCCGCTCCAAATTCAGATATCAGCTCAGGCTGGTATCGCCTCGAAAGGCAAAAGTATTCGGCGCGTTAACAAAGCGGTTATGTAGCGGATTGCAAATCCGCCTAGTCCGGTTCGACTCCGGAACGCGCCTCCACTTTTCTTCCCGAGCCCGGATGGTGGAATCGGTAGACACAAGGGATTTAAAATCCCTCGGCGTTCGCGCTGTGTGGGTTCAAGTCCCACTCCGGGCACCATGGGAAAAGTACAGAATAATCAAAGCAATAAGCAGTGTCGTGCAAACCACCTTCGGGTGGTTTTTTAATGCAAAAACCCCGTTTTCCTAACATCTTTCCTGACATGATCCTGTTTTACCCTTCCACCCCGTGAAAATTTTTAGGGTTTTTACATCCCACTATTTCTCAATTTTCCTCAAATCACGCCGTTCTAACATCGTCACGGCCAGGAAATGAAACGCAGGACGCCAGAACGTCGCGTCACGCTGCGACACCCTGACGCCCTGAAAAACTCACTCCGACTTCATCGCCGTATCACCTTCTATTTTTCTCAGTTCACCCTGTTGATTACTGAACACCGTGCAGTTCCGGTTGACATTTTTACCGTAATAAAGCGCGGCGTCCGCCCGGGCCAGGGCGCTGCGTAGCGTGTCCTGCTGATAGATCTGGGTGACGCCCAGCGTGGCGGTCACCGGCAGAGATTTCCCGTCAATCTGAAAACAGCTGTCGGCAAACGTGTTCCTGATACGCTCTGCGGCCTGCGTCGCGGCGGTATCCGAATCGGCGCAATACAGCACGATAAACTCCTCCCCACCGTAGCGACAGACAAAATCGCATGACCGTATCGCGCGTTCGAGCCGCTGTGCGAAGGTGCTCAGCACGGCATCGCCGAACAGATGGCCAAAAGTGTCATTGACCTGCTTAAACCGAACGATATCCATCAGCATCAGATAACGCTTTGCGTGGCGGCTATCCGAACGGACATGCTCAAAGGCCTCGTAGAGCGTGCGCCGCATCGGCAGGCCGGTGAGCAGGTCATAGCTGGAGCGCCGGGCGAGCAGGTAATTTCGATAGTTCCTCATGGAGTGTGTAAAGCCCAGCACGGCACCCTCGAACGCCTCAAACTCCTGCGTCGCGTCGGACGCGGTATGAAGTGCGGCGACGAGCTCTCCGCAGCGGACATGCATCTCCCGGTGGCTCGCCTGAATATCCAGCAGATAGCGCTGGTCGGTGCGATTCCGGGCGAGCATTGGGGTAAGCCAGTGGTTTACTCGGCAGTGCGTGTACGCATCGGGGCGGGTGAGGTCATCGGTGTTGAGGCGGGGGTTTGCAGCGAGACGAACGATTTTTATCAGCCAGCTGAAGTGGGCGTCATTAGCGCGGTTGAGGTCCTCCAACAGCGCGTCAATTTCCTTGTACTTTCTGTTCATGGCCTTGTCTGACCAGTTAAAACGGGAGCTAAACCATACCGGGCGAAATTTAGAGTTTTGTCAGCGGCAGGTAAAAAAATCACAGGCCATGAGAAGGCGTAGAGGCAGGGCGGTGTGAGTATAAAAAAACCGGCCCGCAGGCCGGCGTGTTATCCGGGCTGGCCAAGCACCCCGCTGCTAATCAGCCCCTGGATCAGCACAATCCCCACTCCGCAGGCAAAGATGACTATCAGCATCGGTCGGCCACCCGCCACCTGCCAGGCAGCGCTTGGGTGACGTTTACGGCTCTGCCACACCAGCATGGACGGCAGCATCAGGGCCAGGACGGCCAGCGCGACGCCCGCATAGCCCAGCGCCATCACAAACCCCTGCGTATAGAACAGAGCGAACACCAGCGGCGGCAGGAAGGTGAGGATACCGGTTTGCAAGCGGCCGCTGAGATTGTCCTTGCGTCCAGCCAGATCGCTCAGGTAATCGAAAAGCCCCAGTGTCACCCCGAGAAACGAGGTGGCCAGCGCGACATCGGCAAACAGATGCACCGCCAGTTCCACGTGCGGCGTGGCCACCACGTCCCGTACCGCCTGCAGCAGGCCGTTCAGGCCGCTGTGGCTGGCAATCAGCCCGACGAAGGTGTCGGCGGGGATCGCCCCCAGCGTGGCAAGCTGCCAGAAGATATAAGCCAGCAGCGGAATGGCGCTGCCGGTAATGAAGATAGCGCGCAGTTTTTTCACATCGCCATTCATGTAGCTGACGATGCTCGGCACGCTGCCGTGAAAACCAAACGAGGTGAAGATAACCGGAATAGCAGAGAGCGCCAGGCCTTTTTCCACCGGCATCGTCAGCAGGTTGGCGCTGTGAATGTGCGGCATCATCAGCGCCAGCATAACGATCAGCAGGATGATTTTGGCGCTGAACAGAATGCGGTTGAAGAAATCGACGCTGTGGGTGCCGACGCAGACGATGCCGCCGCCCACCAGGGTGAACAGCAGTACGCCGGCGGAGGAGGGCAGCTCCAGCCCCAGCCCGCTGCGCAGGCTGGCCGAGAGCAGCTCACCGGCGCCGCTGATATAGGCCGCCGTGAGGGCGTACATCAGAAACAGCATACTCATTCCCGCGAGCCACTGACCCGGTCGCCCCAGATAACGGCGCGACAGCGTGGCAAGCCCCATATCCGCCGGTTCGTGCTGGTAGACCTCCACCAGCAGCAGCGCGGTGTAGCACATTACCGCCCACAGCCCGATGAGCAGCAGAAGCATCACCCCAAAGCCTACCCCCGCCGCGGCAAGCGGCATTGCCAGCATGCCCGCCCCAATCGTGGTCCCTGCGACGATAAAAATACTCCCCAACGTTCTGTTCTTCACGCTTTCCTCTGGATTCGAGCCGGTCAGTAAACATTTCTGCGGCGCAGGGTAAGGCAAAAAACGCATTCCGTCAAACATCAGGTACAGAGGTGTACATTATTGTTTACAATGACGATGCGCTTTCAGGGCGATCGCTACGAAGCCGTAAAAACGCGATGCCACCGGACGGCTGCTGGCACCGGCTTCATAAGGAAAAGTAGAGAGCGATAACGGTGTGCAGACGAACGCCGGGAAGATAAAGAAGGCTCAACCAGCGCGAATCTGTGTGGACTGGCGGCAGTATTTACAGAAGTGATTCACGGCGTCGTGCTCAGCCGGGGTAACGTGGGAAGCAGGGGTGATAGCGAGCAGTTCACACCCGCACCGCCGGGGCAGTGCGGGGTGGCATAGAGGCGCTTACGGCTGGGCGTCGAGGGTCGCCAGCTCTTTGTCGATAAAGTACAGCGCTTCGCCGCTTTTACCGACCAGGCTCAGCTTATCGAGCACGGACTTGAACAGCTTCTCTTCTTCGTGCTGCTCGGCCACATACCACTGCAGGAAGTTAAAGGTCGGGTAGTCCTGAGAGACCATCGCGGCGTGGGCCAGCTCGTTAATCTTACCGGTGATCAGCTGCTCGTGTTCATAGGTTGCGGTGAACAGCGCGTCCAGCGAGGCATATTCCGCAAAGGGAGACGGAATCGCATTGATACGCGGCAGGCTGCCGGTGTCGGTCAGGTAATCGAACAGGCGCTGCATGTGCGTCATCTCTTCCTGAGCGTGGCGGCGTAAAAAGGCCGCGGCGCCTTCAAAGCTGTGGTAGCTGCACCAGGCGCTCATTTGCTGATAAAGCAGAGATGAGAATAATTCCAGATTCATCTGCGCATTTAATTTTTCGATCATGTCTGCTTTAAGCATTATTACTCCGAAGTCGTGTCGATGTTTCGCGCCACTATAAGTTGTCGAATTTATATTTGCAAAAGGTTAAATAAAATAATTTATTATTAATAATGCGAATGGAAATAACTCGTATTGCGGCTAATTAAATAAACGAGTTGAATAACAGTGATTCGTATTTAATTAGCCGCGCAGACCGTCACAGAACGCTTTCGGGTGCAGGATGAAGAAGGCGACTGCCCGACAGCCGGAAGACGTCAACCATCTCCACCGGCTGGCTGAACAGAAAGCCCTGCATGTAGTGGATGCCGCAGCGGCGCAGCAGCTGGGCCTGCTCCTCGCTCTCTACGCCTTCGGCAATGATGCGGAAATTAAGCGAGTGCGACATGTTCATTACCGCTTCGACGATGGCCAGTCCTTTATCCTCGATTTTATGAATAAAGCTGCGGTCAATTTTCACAAAGTCGATATTTAAATTCTGGATAACCGACAGACTGGAGTAGCCGGTGCCGAAGTCGTCAATGGATATTTTAATTCCCTGACGCTGGAGCCAGAGTATTTTGTCGGTGAGATCGCTCTGCCCGGAGTGGAACAGCGATTCCGTCACCTCAATATGCAGCCGGGCAGGATTAATATGGTAGGTCTCAAGCAGGCGGTTTACCTTCGCCAGGAACTGCTGATCCTGAAACTGAATAACCGAGACGTTCACCGAAATCGCCGTCTCCTCGGCCGGCAGGTGCGCCAGCGTTTTGCACGCCTCTTCCAGCACCCAATAGCCGATGTTGACAATCTGCCCGCTGCGTTCGGCGATAGGAATAAACACCGAGGGGTCGATAATCTGGGTGCCGCGCTTCCAGCGCAGCAACGCCTCGAAGCTGCGGATCTCACGGGTTCGGGAATCGACAATAGGCTGGAACACCAGCCGCAGCTCGTGGCGGGCAAGGGCGTTATTCAACGCCTCTTGAAGCAGCACTTTGCTGCGCAGGTTCTCTTCAAGCTGGTGGTTATAAAACAGCACGCGCTCCGGCTGCTTGCCCTTCTGGGCGTACATCGCAATATCAGCGATCTGAATCAGCCTGGTCAGGTTGGTGCTGTGTTCCGGGCAGATGGCGATGCCGATGGTGGCGCTGAGGGTAATCTCCTGCTCACGCAGATAGAACGGCTGGTTGAAGCTCTTCACCATCTGGGCCGCGAGGTTACGCAGCGCGGCGTGATCGGTTTGCGGCGTGCAGTAGATAAACTCATCCCCGCCCCAGCGGCAGATCAGCGTCCCGCTGTCCTGGAAGGCCGCCAGCCGGTTGCTGAAGGAGAGCAGCACCCGATCGCCAACGTCGTGGCCGAGCGCATCGTTGATCGATTTAAAACCGTCAAGATCGATAAAAAACAGGCTGAAACCCGGGATCTCGCCGCGCTTGTAGCGATAGACCATGTCATCGGCTTCGTTCTGAAACGCCACGCGGTTCGACAGGCCGGTAAGCGCATCTTTATAGGAGATTTCATAGATTTTTTGCGTGCGCTCGCGGATGGTGTCCTCCATCCGATCCACCAGCCGCTGATTTTTGTACTTAAGCGCGATGGCCTGCCGGATGTATTTTGCCGAGCGAATCGCGGAGAAAATCATGGTGGCGGTGAAGAACAGCCCGAGAAAACCGATGCTGCGCTTATAGTCGAGCGGTGAGTCGAGCAGCATCAGCGACCACGGCATCAGCACGATAAGCGTATAGTACGACGCCAGCATCACGCTTCCTGAGAGCACGTTGGCCGCACCGCCTACCATGGCCGAGAGGATCACCACGGTGGAGGTGAACTCTTCGAGGGTAAAAAAGCGTTCAAACAGGCAGAAATAGCTGCTCCACAAGGCGGCTGTGATCAAACAACCGCACGAGAAGCGCAGGTGAAATGCCTGCACGCGTCGGTGCTTTTCACGGCAGCGTCGCCATGACCAGGAGTCCACCAGACGGAGCGCCAGCACGGCGCAGAGGACACCCCACCACATCAGCTTCCAGGTACGATGACCGTTATCAATAAAGGTGAACGTCAGCGTGGTGGCGGCAATAAACGTAATAATGATGCCGGGAATGGCATTGTTATACAGAAGCTTAATGCTCTCGCTTCGGTAAAGCTGCTGTCGCTCGCGTTTCTCGCTCATAGATTTCACAGTTACACCGCGTTTACGCCATGAAAGGCTGAATACGTTCCCTCAGGTCCGCAGGGGAGTTAACCCTGCCGGTCAGCCGCTGGCTGGCGGATGACTCGCGTCCGCCACAGGCCGCGAACCCGCAATCAATACCAGGGCGCGGCAGCCGTGGTGGTGTTAATGGCGATACCGCGGCACTGATACTCCAGCACCACGCTCTTCGCCAGGCACTGCGTACCGCTGACCACGCTGCAAGTGGTAATCGGATTGCCATAGGCCAGCGCGGTGGCGAAACCCCACTGCTGACACTGGCGCGTTGCGGTTGAGTTAGCCGAATAGCTGTCGACTTTACCTTTTTGCAGCGGCGCCAGGTTATAGCCAAGGCGCACCGTCCCGGTCGTCTGATTGGCATCAACGATGGTTGGCGTTTTGGTAATAGTGCAACCGCTCAGCAGAAGTAGCAGAGCAGGGGCCAGAAATTTCAACATGATATGACTCGCAGCTTTCTCAGGTCTTAGCATCATGCCAGAGCGTTTGACAATCAATCCGCGGAATAACAACGAATTTTTATCTTTTATGCCTCCGGGATGGAACAAATGTTAAGTGCAGCTAAAATTAGTGCGCCTTGTATTAAGTTTTACTTAATGAGGCCGAAAACAGACTTAAGGCACAATTTCTTAGCGTCACTCAACCTGACGCGGAAAGAACGGAGGCGGTGCAAAAAAACGCATGCAGGGACGCAAAGTAAACACCAGGAAACCATATGAACTTTATTCGCAATATCAAAATCCGCGTCATGGTGGTAGTGATACTGGCTCTGTCTACGCTTGCCTGGCTTGGCGTATCAGGGTTGACGTTAGGATTTTTGCACCATCTCGAACAGTCTGGCGCGCTAAATGCGGACCAGCAAGCGTGGGTGGATTCGCTACAAACGATGCTCATCGGCTCGGTCTTCGCCAGCGTTGCAATTACCGTCCTTACCGAACGCTACCTCTATTTCTGTCTGGTAAAACCGGTAAACGTAATACGCGAACATATGCAGGTGCTGGCGAAGGGCAATCTGCAAACCTCACTGCCCGATTTGGGGCGTAACTGTGTGGGCCTGATTGTGCCACACATACAGCAGATGCAGGAGAACTGGGCGCGCGCCGTGGTCGGGATCCGTTCCAGCGCACGTGCCCTGCATCAAAACGCTGGCGAACTGGCCGGGGTGAACAATGACCTCTCCAGCCGCGCCGGGCAGCAGGCCGCCGCGCTGGAAGAGACCAGCGCCAGTATGGAGCAGCTTGGCAGCGCGGTGCAGCGCAATGCGGAAAGCACCAGCCATGCCAGCACCCTGGCGCACAACGCCACGCGCATTGCTGAAACGGGCGGCGAGTCGGTACGCCGGGTGATGAATACCATGGATCTCATCTCCAACAGCTCGCGTCGGATCGTCGACATCACGACCACCATCAACAGTATCGCGTTCCAGACCAATATTCTGGCGCTGAATGCGGCGGTTGAAGCGGCGCGTGCCGGTGAGCAGGGACGTGGATTCGCAGTCGTGGCAAGCGAAGTTCGCAGCCTGGCGAGCCGTAGCGCTCAGGCCGCCAAAGAGATTGAAGTCCTGCTTGATGAGTCGGTGAACAATGTGGCCACCGGTTCGGATCAGGTTAAAAAAGCGGGGGAAGCAATGGACAACATCCTTCATGCAATAGGCCAGGTAAACGACATTATGCAAGAGATTGCCAATGCGACAGGTGAACAAAGTGACGGAATTAATCAGGTGGGGGTGGCTGTGAGAGAACTCGATACGGTAACGCAGGCGAACGTAGCGCTGGTGCAAAAATCAGTAAGTTCAGCCGAAGATCTGGCGCGTCAGGCCACCCGCCTGACGGAGATTGTCTCGGTATTCCGCGCCGCCGATGTGCTGGTGCCGGCGTTTGAAGCGGCGGTGGCCCTGACCCCGGCGTATGCGGTTGACGCCTGACATACAGCGGTACTGACCGCGTAATACCCAATCCTGCCGCTGGCCTGCTCAGCGGCGGGATTTTTTTTGCCCGTTGGCCGACCGGGTGAAAACTGTGAGCCCATCTCAACTTTTTAAAACTGCTTTTTACTAAATTTGAAAGAACGTTTGCTAAGTAGTAAGGTTGATCCACAGTACGTTATCCACCTCGGGGAAACCCGCACGCTATGTCGGAGAGAGACAGATGAAAATTGCACTGATGATGGAAAACAGCCAGGCCGCTAAAAACGCCATCATTTTCAACGAACTGAAAGCCGTCGCCGATGAAAAAGAGTTCCCGGTGTTCAACGTGGGGATGAAAGACGAGCAGGATCACCACCTGACTTACATTCACCTGGGCATCATGGCCAGCATTCTGCTCAACTCCCGCGCGGTAGATTTCGTGGTTGCCGGGTGCGGTACCGGGCAGGGTGCGCTGATGTCGCTGAACATCCACCCCGGCGTAAACTGTGGCTACTGCATCGACCCGGCGGATGCCTTCCTGTTCGCCCAGATTAACAACGGCAACGCATTGGCACTGCCGTTCGCGAAAGGTTTTGGTTGGGGTGCCGAGCTGAACGTGCGCTTCATCTTCGAAAAAGCCTTCACCGGCCGCAAAGGCGAAGGCTACCCGCCGGAGCGTAAAGAGCCGCAGGTCCGCAACGCCGGCATCCTGAACCAGGTGAAAGCCGCGGTGGTGAAAGACAACTATCTGGATACCCTGCGCGCCATCGATCCGGAACTGGTGAAAACCGCGGTATCGGGCGAGCGTTTCCAGCAGTGCTTCTTTGAAAATAACCAGGACAAAGAGATCGAAGCGTTCGTACGCGAAATTCTTGCCTGAGTAAGTGCTGTTCCTGAAAGGCCCGCCTCGTGCGGGCCTTTTGCATTTCAGACGCCAGGCCGGCGCGATACGCTCTGGCCCGCCGTCTGGCTCAGCCGCAGGGTATCAATCAGGCCTACCAGGCTTATCGCGGCGATAAACAGAAACGCGATGCGAAAGCTGATGCCGGGAATCTCCCCCAGCGCCAGCCAGCCGCTGAGCACCTCGCCGAGCCGAATGCCGAGGGTACCGAGCGTAATCCCCAGCCCGATGGCCAGCTGTGTCGCAGTGCTGAACAGCGTATTGGCATAGCTCATCTGCGCGGCCGGTACGTCGGCGAAGGCCAGGGTGCTGATGCCGGTAAACTGCACCGAGCGGAACACGCCGCCGAGCGCCAGTACCAGGAACACCATCCATACCGGGGTGCCGGGCGTCAGCCAGGCGCAGGCCGCCAGCGCGATCACGTTCAGAATGCCGTTCCCCACCAGCAGGCGTTTAAACCCCAGCCGTCGAATCAACGGCGTCGTGGCGGGTTTGATAACCAGATTGCCAACAAACACCGCCAGCACCAGCAGGCCGGAATGAAACGCATCCATCCCGAAACCCACCTGAAACAGCAGCGGCAGCAGAAAGGGCACGGCGCTTATCGAGCAGCGAAACAGCGACCCGCCGTACATCGTCACCCCGAAGGTCGGGATGCGCAGCGCGTCGAGCCGTATCATCGGCGCGGCGGCGCGCCGGAAATGGCGCAGCGCAAACAGGAAGGCCGCCACGCTGACCGCCAGCAGGATACAGAACACCGGCAGACTGAAGCCTGGCGCCCCCGGCATCTCCATGGCATAGACAAAGCAGACCATCGCCAGCGCGGTGGCGAGAAAGCCCGGCAGATCGAAAGGCCGCCGCGTTTCCTCGCGCACGTTGGGGATTACGCGCCACGCCAGCAGCATGGCAATGACCCCGAACGGCAGGTTAATGAAGAAGATCCAGCGCCAGTCGGCATAGCTGGTGATGAACCCGCCAAGCGGCGGGCCAATAATCGGGGCAATCAGCGCCGGCCAGGTCAGGGTCGCGATGGCGGTAATGAGATGCTCTTTGGGGGTGGTACGCAGCACCGCCAGGCGTCCGACGGGCACCATCAGCGCGCCGCCTGCGCCCTGAAGCACGCGCATCGCAACAAAGGTTTCCAGATTAGGTGCCAGGCCGCACAGCACCGAGGCGAGGGTAAAAATGGCCAGCGCCAGGGTAAACACCTGCCGGGCGCCGAACCGATCGGCGATCCAGCCGCTGGCCGGGATGAGCACGGCAAGGGTCAGCAGATAGGCGCTGATGCCGATGTTGAGATCGACGGCGTTCACCTGAAAGCTTGCCGCCATATCCGGCAGGGCGGTGGCAATCACGGTCCCGTCGAGAAACTCCATAAAAAACGCGCCGGCCACCAGCAGTGCGGCAGGAGATAAGCCACTACGCGCCGTTTCGGTACCCTGTTCAGACATAAAAGAAACGCCATTTTAAAAATATTTATGAAAAGTATAGCGCGCTAAGTGACGGAATAATAAGACATTTATTTAACAAATTGCCGTTATTTTTTAACCAATTTATGTGACTCGCATCACATAACGGTTGATTTTTGTGATGGGCGTCATATTATATGTCCATCGCAACACATTACCGAACACTGACACTGGAGTTATCATGAAACTGCGCAAAATCCTGAAAAGCATGTTTGAAAACTACTGCAACACCTTCAAAGACGTGCCGCCTGGCGCCATGTTCTGATAAAAAACCTGCTCCGGCAGGTTTTTTTATGGCTGCTGTTTGGTGACGCCAGCGCCCTCGGGTACTATTGGCGCTCGCTATAAAAGGAGAACAGCATGTCCCAGGTGTTAAGCGCCGATGAAGAAGTTATCTCTGACGTTGTTGCCTGTCAGTTAGTCATTAAGCAAATCCTCGATGTGATTGACGTAATCGCCCCGGTTGAAGTGCGCGAGAAAATGGCCAGCCAGCTGAAAACCATCGATTTTTCTGCCAGCCCGGCAGCCGACCCGGTGACCGTGCGCGCCGTTCAGAAAGCCATTGCGCTGATTGAACTGAAATTTACCCCGCAGAACGAAACGCACTAAGTCCCGCCGCGCGCCGTAAGCATGCCCCCTCGCGCCCACCGCAGGCGCGAGGGAGCGCAGCCTCACAGGAAGGTCTGCACCAGCAGGTAGCTCACCACGCACGCAGAACTGACGCCGATAAGCCCGGGCACAATGAAGCTGTGGTTGAGGATGTACCGGCCGATGCGGGTGGTGCCGGAGCGGTCAAAGCCGATGCACGCCAGATCGCTTGGATAGGTGGGCAGCACGAAGTAACCATACGAGGCGGGAAAAAACGCCAGCAGCATTTTGGGTTCCACCCCCAGCATCAGGCCCATCGGCGCCACGGCGGTCAACGCGGCCGCCTGGCTGTTCACCAGCTTGGACACTAAAAAAAGCACCAGGGCATAGGTCCATGGGTGCGTTTTCACCACGCCTTCCAGCGCCATTTTCAGCTCGGCAAGATGCGCCTGAAAAAAGGTGTCGCTCATCCAGGCGACGCCAAACACCGAAAATATCGCCACCATGCCGGCTTTAAATACCGCGCTGCTGGAGATCGCCGCGGGATTCACCTTGCAGGTAATGAGGATCACCGCCCCGGCAATCAGCATCAGCATCTGAATCACCAGGTTCATCGACAGCGGCTGCAGCGTACCCTTCACCTCAAAGGCCGGGCGCAGCACCGGAATCGACCCCAGCACCACCACCACCAGAAGTGCGGCGAAGAAGATCCAGGTTGACCACCAGGCCTGGGGCGGAAAGCGCTGGCTCAGCAGGGTTTCCGTACCGCCGTAAATGTATTCCCGCTGTTTGGGATCGGCGATTTTCGCCTGAAACGCCGCGTCGTCCGCCAGATCTTTCCCGCGTCGCAGGCTCCAGAGCGCGGCAATCAGAACGCCAGCCAGCGATGCCGGCACCGACACCGCGAGGATCTGCAAAATGCCCCATGCCTGACCCACACCGTGCCCGGCGGCGAGAATTGACACCAGCGACACCACCGCGACCGAAACCGGTGAGGCGGTTATCGCCATCTGCGACGCCACCGAGGCCACCGCCATGGGCCGCTCCGGGCGAATGCCTTTTTTCAGGGCAATGTCGGCGATGATGGGAAACATGGTGTACACCACATGCCCGGTACCGCACAGGAACGTGAGCATCCAGGTGGTGAAGGGAGCGAGCAGCGTGATGTGCTGGGGATGCTTGCGCAGCAGGCGTTCGGCAAACTGCATCATCACGTTCAGCCCGCCGGCGCTCTGCAGCGTGGCGGCGCAGCCTATGACGGCCAGAATGGTGAGCATCACGTCAACCGGCGGTTTCCCCGGTGCCAGCCCGAAGACGAAGGCGAGAATAAACAGCCCGATGCCGCTGATTAACCCCAGCCCCATTCCTCCATAGCGGGTGCCAACCAGCAGGCAGAGGATAATAACGACAAACTCAATGGCTATCATGACAAGTCCTTATCAAGGTAATGGTTATTCCGGTCATGATGACAAAATCAGGCGCTGCGCATTGCGAGCGGGATCCGATTTACAAACGCGTTTAAAAGCAATGAGTTAGTAACGTATTATTAACATTGCTATTACCCGCGCTGCCGGACTCCACCCTCGCGCCCGCGCGGAAGCGCGATCCCGCTGCGCATTTCCGTGACCGCCTCCCGGTTTTTGACCCCGCTTCCTTTCCCCTGCGGTTACATCTGGTAACAATAAGCGCTTCTTATCATTGACCGCGTGAATGATGCGATGCCGGGAGGCGACATGATGAAGTTGTATACGCTGGATATCGCCTGTCTGGAACGCGCGCGCCGGGCGCTGGCCCGTCCCGGATACCGGCTGGGGAGCGCCCGTGAGCTGCTGCTGAGCGAAGCGGACAGGCTCTGCCGCACCCCGCCGGAAAGCGTAGTGAGCAAACCTACGCCCGCGCCGGGCGGCGATGCGCATGACTACCTGAGCCTCGCCCCGGACGCCTGGCCGACCCTGCGCCGCACCGGTGGCAGCGGGTGGCAGCAGCGCGACGGCAATCTCAATCCCGCCGCACAGCGTGACGATTACGACGCCGCGCGCCTTGCCCGCATGACCGACCGCTGCCTGACGCTGGGCGCCGCCTGGTACTTTACCGGGCAGCGGGTCTATGCCCAGGCCGCGGCGGAGCAGATCCGCTGCTGGTTTATCGACCCCGAAACCCGTATGCGGCCGCACCTCAACTATGCCCACAGCGTACCGGGCGACCTGGCAGGGCAGGGGAGCGGGCTGTATGAGACCGCCTCGCTGTGGAAGGTGATCGACAGCCTGGGATTGATCTCCACCTCGGGCATGATGGATGCGGAAGACCTGGCGGCGCTGCGCCTGTGGTTCGGGACATTCAGCGACTGGATGTTTAACAGCCCGTCGGGGTTTGAGGGGTATGTCTGGCACGACTGGCGCGGCACCTCACACGATGCGCAGCGCACCCTGTACCGGCTGTTCTGCGGCGACAGCGCGGGGGCGGCGAACGTTATTCGCCACGGCCTGACGCTCCGCCTGGCGGCGCAGTTCGATCGCGAAGGCAGGCAGGCCGCCGCGCTGGACAGCGATCGCCCCTTCAGTGCCTCCCTGCGCAACCTGGAAGCGCATCTGCTGCTTAATCGCTATGCGGAACAGGTGGATATCGATCGCTGGAACAGGGTCTGCTGCGGACGGCGCGTGCGAGCCGGGCTGGAGTATCTGCTGCCGTTTATGTGCGAACCGGATCTGTGGCCCTGGCGGGACAGGGTCAGCGACGAACAGACGCGGGTGCAGCGGGTGCTGTTTCAGGCGTTGCGAGGATATGCCACGTCGGGGGCGGTGCTGCGCGAAGCGTTACTGGGGATGCCGGAGGAGATGCAGGCTCGTCGGGAGTGGTTACTCTGGTATCCCGACGAGCGTGAAAATTAATGCAGTTCAGGTGAGAAGAGGGTCATCAACGACTTATCGGTCTGTTCCATGCCGAGGCCCGCTTTGTTGGCGCGACGCACCTCTTCAAGCAGGGTATGCACCAGCAGTCCTTCTTCCTGCTGCATCTCTACAAGTTCGCGCAGGAAGGTCAGCGTCTCCTGGTCATCTGCGCCTTCTGCGTCGTTCGCCAGACGCGCCAGCGTTTTCAGGCGCAGCTGGCAGTCTTCCAGCATCTGCACGTAGATCTCTTCCAGCGAAGAGCACTTGCTGCTTGGCGTTTCACCCATGCGCACCACTGGCATTGCGCCCGCGTGCTTCATAAAGTCAAACACCCGCATCATTTGCGTCACGTTTTCCTGGGCCTGGTGGCGAAGGAACAGCGCGCTGCCGTTCAGGCGGTGTGCAGCGCACCAGTCGCTAAGCTGGAGGTAGAGATTGGAAGAATAAAATTCACGACTAATTTGAGCGTTAAGCTTATGTGCTACACCAGCGACTCTCATCATAATTTCCTTATTTAGTTAATTTGCCAGAAGTGCGACACGTCAGTGGGCTGCATTTGCCAGTAAACGGCTAAATGCAGAAAACGCGCCAAAAAGGATTCGGTAATATTCAGTGTAGATTCATTCCGTGAAAACTCGCAGATGATGCACGAAATATTTTCCGCATCCACAATTAATCACATGTTGGTAAATTTACCTTAAGAATAGTCCTAATGGTAGCCTGTTTTGCCTGCCATGTGCGCGGAAATGTAAGGATTTTTCAATTATTATCAATTTATCTGTTTGTTAAATAAGGTTTTTTGACAATTTATTTTGTTATACAAAATTCTCTGCTGGTAAAGATAATATATTCTCCGTTGCGTGACTTAATAATTAGAAACCTTATTCTTATGCCGCTTCGCTTAGGGTTCTGCCGGCTGCCAAAATATATCCGTATCGCTTAAGTGACTATACTTACTTTTTTTAACAGGAGGCAGCGTGAAAGATTCCGTCGAAATCTATGCTATCAAGCAGCCCTGCGGCGGCATACCTAACAATTCGCTGCCGCTGCTGATCTATTCGGGCGCGGCCGCGCAGGCCACGGGCGATCTCGCGGACTGGTTCGAGCAGTGCTTCGAGCGTAACGACTGGCCGCCGCGCTGGCGCTATCCGATATTTACCTACACCCATTTTCACTCCAACACCCATGAGGTGCTGGGTGTCTATCAGGGGTCGGCGCAGGTGCAGTTTGGCGGTGAAGCGGGGCCGGTGCTGACCCTGAAGCAGGGCGATGCCGTGCTTATCCCCGCGGGGGTAGGGCATAAGCAAATTGCCGCCAGTCAGGACTTTATGGCGGTAGGCGCCTATCCCCGCGGGTTCTCGCCCGATAAGTGTCTGGATAAGCCCGAACAGCGCGACGCCATGCAGCGTAATGTGGAGCGCGTTCCGTTGCCCGACAGCGATCCGCTACTCGGTGAACGCGACGGCATAAATACCCACTGGCGGCATCAGGGACGCGGTGACTGATAATATGGAGCTTTCTGCTAAGTTCTTTTTGAATCATCATACATATTGGGTCGAATTTATGCCTTAATCCGCTGAATTTATGTACGCAATCACTGTAATTCTGCGATGTGATGTTGCTCTCCTATGGATTATTAATTTCCCGCTACAACTATCTCCAGCAGCGGCGCCGAATCACCGTGCGGCGCTAATGCCTTGTTTTCCGTCCGATTAAATATTCGCAGTGCGTTTTTACCCTGCACAAAAGCAAGCACAAGCTGGAGCATACCATGCACAAATTCACTAAAGCGCTGGCAGCCATTGGTCTGGCTGCGGTTATGTCACAATCCGCTATCGCGGAGACGATGAAACTCGGGTTTCTGGTTAAGCAGCCGGAAGAGCCCTGGTTCCAGACTGAATGGAAATTCGCCGATAAAGCCGGTAAGGACCTGGGCTTTGAGGTAGTGAAAATTGCCGTTCCGGACGGCGAGAAAACCCTGAATGCCATCGACAGCCTCGCCGCCAGCGGCGTGAAGGGCTTTGTCATCTGTACCCCCGATCCCAAACTGGGTTCGGCCATCGTGGCCAAAGCGCGCGGCTACGATATGAAAGTGATTGCCGTGGATGACCAGTTTGTCACGGCGAAAGGCAAACCGATGGAGACCGTACCACTGGTGATGATGGCCGCCACCAAAATTGGCGAGCGTCAGGGCCAGGAGCTGTATAAAGAGATGCAGAAACGCGGCTGGGATGTAAAAGAGACCGCGGTAATGGCGATTACCGCCGACGAACTGGACACCGCCCGTCGCCGTACCGGTGGCTCAATGGACGCCCTGAAAGCGGCCGGCTTCCCGGAAAAGCAGATCTATAAAGTACCCACCAAATCTAACGACATCCCCGGCGCCTTTGACGCCGCGAACTCAATGCTGGTTCAGCATCCGGAAGTGAAACACTGGCTGGTGGTCGGCATGAACGACAACACCGTGCTGGGCGGCGTGCGCGCCACCGAAGGGCAGGGCTTCAAGGCCGCCGACGTGATTGGTATCGGTATTAACGGTGTCGATGCGGTCAGCGAACTCTCTAAAGGCCAGGCGACCGGCTTCTACGGCTCTCTGCTCCCAAGCCCGGACGTCCACGGCTACAAGTCCAGCGAGATGCTGTTCAACTGGGTGACCAAAGGCGTTGAGCCTCCGAAATTCACCGAAGTGACCGATGTGGTACTGATTACCCGCGACAACTTCAAAGAGGAACTGGCGAAAAAAGGGCTGGGCGGTAAGTAATCCCCACCCGTGGTAACCGGCCCCTCTGCGGAGGGGCTTATCGCGGCGCCGCTTGCGCCGTGGCGAAGTTCAGTCAACACCATTCCATTACTGGATGCGGGAGCCAACATGCAACAACCCACACCGTATCTCTCCTTTCGTGGCATCGGAAAAACCTTTCCGGGCGTTAAAGCGCTGTCAGATATCAGCTTTGACTGTTACGCAGGCCAGGTGCATGCGCTGATGGGCGAAAACGGCGCCGGTAAGTCGACGCTGCTGAAAATCCTCAGCGGCAACTACGCACCCAGCGCGGGCACTATTGCGATTCAGGGGCAGGAGAGACGTTTCAAAGATACTACCGCGGCGCTGGATGCCGGGGTTGCCATCATCTATCAGGAGCTGCACCTGGTGCCGGAGATGAGCGTCGCCGAGAACATCTATCTCGGCCAGCTGCCGCACAAGGGCGGGCTGGTTAACCGTTCGCTGCTCAACTACGAAGCCGGTCTGCAGCTTCAGCACCTCGGGCTGGATATCGATCCGCAAACCCCGCTCAAGTATCTCTCCATTGGCCAGTGGCAGATGGTGGAGATTGCTAAGGCGCTGGCGCGCAACGCGCGGGTAATCGCCTTCGATGAACCAACCAGCTCCCTGTCGGCGCGCGAGATCGAGAACCTGTTCCGCGTTATCCGCGAACTGCGTAAAGAGGGGCGCGTCATTCTCTATGTTTCCCACCGCATGGAGGAGATTTTTGCCCTGAGCGATGCCATCACCGTGTTCAAGGATGGGCGCTACGTGCGCACCTTTACCGATATGGCCGAGGTGAACCACGATGCGCTGGTGCAGGCCATGGTCGGGCGCGAGCTCGGGGACGTCTACGGCTGGCAGCCCCGGGAGTATGGCCCGGAGCGCTTAAGGCTGGAGGAGGTTAAAGCCAAAGGGGTGCGCTGTCCGGTCTCCCTGTCGGTGCGACGCGGCGAGATTGTCGGCCTGTTCGGGCTGGTGGGCGCCGGGCGCAGTGAACTGATGAAAGGGCTGTTTGGCGGGACGCGCATCACCGGCGGGCAGGTGTTTATCGACGGCGAAGCGGTCACCATCCGTGAGCCAGCGGACGCCATTCGCGCCGGGATGATGCTCTGCCCGGAAGATCGCAAAGCAGACGGCATCATTCCGGTTCACTCGGTCAGAGACAACATCAACATCAGCGCCCGGCGGAAGCACATCAGCCTCGGCTGCCTGATTAACCGCGCCTGGGAGGCGATGAACGCGGATCACCATATACGTTCGCTGAACATCAAAACCCCCGGCGCCGAGCAGCTGATCATGAATCTCTCGGGCGGTAACCAGCAGAAGGCCATTCTCGGTCGCTGGTTGTCCGAGGAGATGAACGTGATCCTGCTCGATGAGCCAACCCGCGGCATTGACGTGGGCGCTAAGCATGAAATCTACAACGTTATCTATGCGCTGGCGGCGCAGGGGGTGGCGGTCTTATTCGCTTCAAGCGATCTGCCGGAGGTGCTCGGCGTCGCGGACCGCATTGTGGTGATGCGGGAAGGGGAGATCGCCGGAGAGTTACTGCACGAGCAGGCCAGCGAACAGCAGGCGCTTGCTCTTGCCATGCCCAAAGTCAGCCAGGCTGTCGCTTAATCAGGAGAGGTTATGTCTTCACTCACTACATCCGGCGCACCGAAATCATCGTCGCCGTTTACCTTTGGCCGTATCTGGGATCAGTACGGCATGCTGGTGGTGTTCGCGGTGCTGTTTCTCGCCTGCGCGATTTTCGTGCCGAACTTCGCCACCTTCGTCAATATGAAAGGCCTGGGGCTTGCCATCTCGATGTCCGGGATGGTGGCCTGTGGGATGCTGTTCTGCCTCGCCTCCGGCGACTTCGACCTGTCGGTGGCATCGGTCATCGCCTGCGCCGGGGTGACCGCGGCGGTCGCCATCAACCTGACCGAAAGCCTGTGGCTTGGCGTATTCGCCGGGCTGATGCTGGGGGTGTTGAGCGGCCTGGTGAACGGCTTTGTGATCGCCAGGCTTAAGATCAACGCCCTGATCACCACGCTCGCCACCATGCAGATCGTGCGCGGTCTGGCCTACATCATCTCCGACGGCAAAGCGGTAGGCATTGAGGATGAGCGCTTCTTCACCCTCGGCTATGCCAACTGGCTCGGACTGCCGGCACCCATCTGGCTGACCGTGGGCTGCCTTATCATCTTTGGCTTCCTGCTCAATAAAACCACCTTCGGACGCAATACCCTGGCGATTGGCGGGAATGAAGAGGCGGCGCGACTGGCGGGTGTGCCGGTGGTGCGCACCAAAATCATCATCTTCGTGCTCTCTGGTCTGGTGTCGGCGGCGGCGGGGATTATTCTGGCATCGCGCATGACCAGCGGCCAGCCGATGACCTCCATCGGTTATGAGCTGATTGTCATTTCCGCCTGTGTGCTGGGTGGGGTTTCTCTGAAAGGCGGCATAGGAAAAATCTCGTATGTGGTGGCCGGGATACTGATTCTGGGTACCGTTGAGAACGCCATGAACCTGTTGAATATTTCGCCATTTTCCCAGTATGTGGTGCGCGGCATGATCCTGCTTGCGGCCGTGATTTTCGACCGCTACAAGCAGAAATCCCGCCGTACCGTCTGATTTTCAGGGACGTTTTTTACCTCACGTTTGTCAGGGGCTGGACCGTCGGGTCTGGCCCTTTTTTTATGCCTTTTTTATATCAATATCGGTACGGTAGCAGCGTTGAGTGAGAGGCATTCCCGTGGCGAACTGCCGGACACTGTCTATACTTACATGGCTAATGATAAACAGAGTTAACCGCCTGGTTAACCCAGAAACCTGAAAGGAGGAGACCCTGGTGGCTGATGATCTACCTGTACCGCCCCTGCTAAACGGCAATCTCGCCTTCTTTTTTGATCTCGATGGCACCCTGGCAGAAATCAAACCGCATCCCGATCAAGTCGCTATTCCACCTGAGGTGCTTTCCCGACTCCAGCAGCTTGCCGATCTGAACGACGGTGCGCTGGCGCTGGTATCAGGGCGTTCCATGACCGAACTGGATAGCTTATCTGCGCCGTGCCGCTTCCCGCTCGCCGGGGTACATGGTGCGGAGCGCCGCGATAGCAGTGAAAACGTGCATCTTGTGACCCTTCCCCCTGAGCTGGTAGAGACCCTGCGCAGCGATTTGACCCGGGAAATGGCCCTGATGCCGGGCACCGAACTGGAAGCCAAAGGCATGGCCTTTGCGCTGCACTACCGTCAGGCACCGGAATTCGAAACCCGGATCCTGGAGCTGGCACGCACCTACGTGCGTCACCATCCGCTTCTCGGCCTTCAGCCGGGTAAATGCGTGGTGGAAATTAAACCCAAAGATATCAGCAAAGGGGCAGCCATTGCGGCGTTTATGGATGAAGCTCCCTTTGCCGGACGTCAGCCTGTGTTTATCGGCGATGATTTGACCGATGAAGCTGGCTTTGAACGGGTTAACCGCATGGGCGGGACCACGATCAAAGTCGGTAAAGGGGAGACCCTTGCGCAGTGGCGTCTTGATACCGTCAGGGATGTCCATCTCTGGCTGGAAGAACTTACATCGCATCAATTACAAGAAAAAAAGCACATCACCGAAAGGAGAGAAGGCTATGAGTCGCTTAGTCGTAGTATCTAATCGTATCGCCCCACCAGACGATAAGAAAAGCAGCGCCGGTGGGCTGGCGGTCGGAATACTGGGGGCGCTGAAAGCCGCAGGCGGGCTCTGGTTTGGCTGGAGCGGAGAGATTGGCAATGAGGACGCCCCGCTAAAAAAGGTCACCAAAGACAACATCACCTGGGCCTCGTTTAACCTCAGCGAAGAGAACCACGAACAGTATTACAACCAGTTCTCCAACGCGGTACTGTGGCCGGCATTCCACTATCGCCTCGACCTGGTGAACTACCAGCGTGACGCATGGGATGGGTACCAGCGGGTTAACGCCCTGTTGGCCGACAAGCTGCAGCCGCTGATTGAAGATGACGACGTGCTGTGGATCCACGACTACCATCTGCTGCCGTTTGCCAGCGAGCTGCGCAAACGCGGTATCAACAACCGCATCGGCTTCTTCCTGCACATCCCGTTCCCGACCCCGGAAATCTTTAATGCGTTGCCGCCGCACAGCGAGCTGCTCGAAGCCCTGTGCGACTACGACCTGCTGGGCTTCCAGACGGAAAACGACCGCGTGGCGTTCCTCGAAAGCCTTGCCATGCAGACGCGCGTCTTCACCCGCGGCAGCAAAAACCACACCGCGTGGGGCAAAGATTTCCAGACCGAAGTCTATCCTATCGGGATTGAGCCGAACGAGATCGCCGAGCAGGCCGCTGGCCCGCTGCCGCCCAAGCTGGCACAGCTGAAAAACGAGCTGGGCAGCGTGAAAAACATCTTCTCGGTGGAGCGCCTGGATTACTCCAAAGGGCTGCCGGAGCGATTCCTGGCGTTTGAAGCGCTGCTGGAGAACTATCCTGAGCACCATGGCAGCATCCGCTATACCCAGATCGCACCGACCTCGCGCGGCGACGTGCAGGCCTATCAGGACATTCGTCACCAGCTGGAGACGGAAGCGGGGCGCATCAACGGGAAATATGGTCAGCTGGGCTGGACGCCGCTCTACTACTTAAACCAGCACTTCGACCGTAAGCTGCTGATGAAAGTGTTCCGTCACTCGGACGTCGGACTGGTAACGCCGCTGCGCGACGGGATGAACCTGGTGGCGAAAGAGTATGTTGCGGCACAGGACCCGACGAACCCGGGGGTGCTGGTGCTGTCGCAGTTTGCGGGTGCCGCGAACGAACTCACCGCCGCGCTGCTGGTGAACCCGTACGACCGTGACGACGTCGCCAACGCGCTGCACCGCGCGCTGACGATGCCGCTGGCCGAGCGTATTGCCCGTCACAGCGAGATGCTGGAGATCGTGCGTACCAACGACATCGACCACTGGCAGAGGACGTTCATTCACGATTTAAAGGGGGTAACGCCCCGTAGCGCGGAGAGCCATCTCCAGCGGACGGTGGCGACCTTCCCGAAACTAGCCTGATAGCAGGCGAAAAAAAACAGGCTCACCTCGGTGAGCCTGTTTTGTGTTCAGAGGGGCACCAGCAGGACATCCACCCGGCTGGACGCCACTACCCGCCGCGCCGAGCAAGTC
Source organism: Siccibacter turicensis LMG 23730 (assembly GCF_000463155.2). Taxonomy (GTDB): domain Bacteria; phylum Pseudomonadota; class Gammaproteobacteria; order Enterobacterales; family Enterobacteriaceae; genus Siccibacter; species Siccibacter turicensis. The sequence continues at coordinate 144,639 of NZ_AWFZ01000042.1, forward strand.
ACCTTGCTCAATAACGTGTGGTTATGATTCCCACAGATGACCAGATCCACGCCGTACTCCTCACACGCCGCCAGAATATGTTCACTGACCTCGCCGCTGGCGATGAGCGTGCGCTCAATCGGATAGCCCGCCCGGGCCGCCAGCTCGTCGAGGAACAGCTGCGTCTCTTCGCGCATCAGATCGCGCAGGTTCTCCAGCATCGGGGCCGCCAGCTGGTTATAGAGCTCCGGGTCGGCGGCCAGCGTCAGCAGCGTGATACGCCCGCCGGTGGGTCTGGCGATGGAGACGGCTTTCTCAATCAGGCGGTGGCTTTCCGGGGTTACGGCAACGGCGACGAGCACATGGCGATAGCTCATATTACCTCCTTATAAACCCTCCGTGGATCAGGGCAACAGAGTGGTCATACACCTGAAATCGGACCAGTGCAAGAGGGCGCTACGACGAAAGTGTGAGTCATTTCATAAATAATCATTAATTATTCTTATGGAAAGAAATAGTCCATCAGCGGTTAACAAACGAGGCGCAAATTTATTCACGTCGATTTACACAACTTTGCGCGAAAATGTTAACTACTTCAGATAATGAATTACCATCCTGATCATGATAACGGTCCGTGATTGCTAGCCGACGGGTGTAAGTTAACCTACTGATTTTAGTAGTTTTAACGTAATGAAAATATCATGCATTTGTAACAAACCCAGTGCTGGCGCGGGTTGCAGCCCGATCCGCTGTCGGGCAACTGGTTAAAAAGTGTTTCACTGAATCGCTATTCGTCAAACTGGAATACCCAGGTGGCTGTTTTGTACAATAAATGAGCAATTGAACAGTCTTGCTGATGGTTTGCTTGCCTTATTTGGTGAAAAAGTGTGATATAGATCACATAATTTCTAAAATTCATTCATAATCACGTTGTATGTGCCAGGGCTGACGAGTACAGTTTGCTCGAATTAGGAAAAGTCTTAGTTTTTTGTAAGAAAATGATGAACGACGAGTGAACAGAGTGACAGGGAATGGACATCGCTTTGCAAGGGAGTTTCTCGTATACGGCGCAAAGTTCACCGATGCATTTGGCCTTATTGATTGTTTTTTCTTTTTTACCGGGTATTGCCCGGCGACATCACGGGGTGCGGTTGACGCCGCATTAAATAATAGTTGGTATTCGGGATGGGAAAAATGCACACCTCCGAGTTGCTGAAGCATATTTATGATATCAACCTGTCATATTTATTACTCGCTCAGCGTCTGATCAGTCAGGACAAAGCGTCAGCCATGTTTCGTTTAGGTATTACCGACGATATGGCAGCCACGCTCGGTGAATTAACGTTACCTCAGATGGTTAAATTGGCGGAAACCAATCAGCTTATTTGCCAGTTTCGTTTTAACGATAACAAGACGATCACACGCTTAACGCAAGAATCACGTGTGGACGATTTACAGCAGATTCACACCGGGATTTTATTATCTACGCGTTTGCTTAACGAGTCGGCCCCCACAGAAGATGTGGCCCGGAAGAAAAGGGCTTAAGTATGGGCGAGAAGAGTATTGTTCAGGAAGCCCGCGACATTCAGTTGGCGATGGAATTAATCACCCTGGGTGCGCGTTTACAAATGCTCGAAAGTGAAACGCAATTGAGCCGTGGCCGCTTAATTAAGCTTTACAAAGAACTGCGCGGCAGTCCGCCCCCGAAAGGGATGCTTCCGTTTTCCACGGACTGGTTTATGACATGGGAGCAAAACATCCACGCCTCCATGTTCTGCAACGCCTGGCAGTATCTGCTGCGTACCGGGTTGTGCACCGGCGTTGACGCCGTTATCAAAGCCTATCGTTTGTACCTTGAGCAGTGTCCTGAGCAGGACAACGGCCCGTTGCTGGCGCTGACTCGCGCCTGGACGCTGGTCCGGTTTGTTGAGAGCGGCATGCTTGAACTGTCGCGCTGCAACAGCTGCAACGGTAATTTCATTACCCATGCCCATCAGCCTGCCGGCAGCTTTGCCTGCAGTTTGTGCCAGCCTCCTTCCCGCGCGGTAAAAAGACGTAAACTTTCCCGGGAAGGTGCCGATATTAATCCACAACTGCTGGATGAACAGGTCGTACAGGCCGTTTAACCGGTTCGGTGTGGTAAACACTCCAGCAGCGGTAAGCAATTACCGCTGCTTTTTTTTACCCTCACGAACCCTTTTTACGGGTGTCACCTGCGAGTCCTCAACGTATTCAACAGCGTAAGGATGATGTCGTGCTGATTTTAATAGGTTATCTGGTCGTTATCGGGACAGTTTTCGGCGGTTATATGATGACCGGCGGCCACCTTGGGGCACTTTATCAACCTGCTGAACTGATCATTATCGGCGGTGCGGGTATTGGTGCTTTTATTGTGGGTAACAATGGTAAGGCTATTAAAGCCACGCTTAAAGCGCTGCCGCTGTTATTTCGTCGTTCAAAGTATACCAAAAGCATGTATATGGATCTGATGGCGCTGCTTTATCGCCTGATGGCGAAATCACGTCAGCAGGGGATGTTTTCCCTTGAGCGTGATATCGAAAATCCAAAAGAAAGTGAAATATTCGCCAGCTATCCGCGCATTCTCGCTGATACCGTAATGCTTGAATTTATTGTTGATTATCTCCGCCTGATTATTAGCGGAAATATGAATACCTTTGAAATTGAAGCATTAATGGACGAAGAGATTGAAACCCACGAAAGCGAATGCGAAGTGCCAGCCAACAGCCTGGCGATGGTGGGCGACTCCCTGCCCGCGTTCGGTATCGTGGCGGCGGTGATGGGGGTAGTACACGCCCTCGCGTCTGCGGACCGTCCGGCGGCGGAGCTGGGCGCGCTTATCGCGCACGCCATGGTGGGAACCTTCCTCGGTATTCTGCTGGCATACGGGTTTATCTCTCCGCTGGCCAGCGTGCTGCGCCTGAAGAGCGCCGAAACCACCAAAATGATGCAGTGCGTGAAAATCACGCTGCTTTCAAGCCTTAACGGCTACGCCCCGCCGATCGCGGTGGAGTTTGGTCGTAAAACCCTCTACTCCAGTGAGCGTCCTTCCTTCATTGAACTGGAAGAGCACGTTCGTGCAGTGAAATCGCCTAACCAACAACAGGTGCCAGAGGACGCATGAAGCATCAAAGCAGACCCATTGTCGTCGTAAAACGGCGCAAACATAAGGGGCACGGCGGCGGGGGACATGGTTCGTGGAAGATTGCGTACGCGGACTTTATGACCGCCATGATGGCGTTCTTCCTGGTGATGTGGCTTATCTCCATCGCCAGCCCCAAAGAGCTGACGCAGATTGCGGACTACTTCCGTACCCCGCTTGCTCAGGCTATCACCGGCGGCCAGCGCATTGCCGACAGTGAAAGTCCGATTCCCGGCGGCGGTGACGATGTGACGCAGCAGCAGGGTGAAGTGAAGAAAGAACCGAGCATCGACGAACTGAAAAAGCGCATGGATGACACCCGTCTGCGTAAGCTGCGCGGCGATCTGGATCAGCTGATTGAGGCCGATCCGAAACTGCGCGCGCTGCGTCCGCACCTGAAGATTGACCTGGTGCAGGAGGGGCTGCGTATTCAGATTATCGATAGCCAGAATCGCCCGATGTTCAAGACCGGTAGCGCCGAGGTGGAGCCGTATATGCGCGACATCCTGCGCGCCATTGCGCCGGTATTGAACGGGATTCAGAACAAAGTCAGCCTGTCCGGGCACACCGATGACCTGCCTTACGCAGGCGGTGAGCGCGGCTACAGCAGCTGGGAACTTTCAGCAGACCGCGCCAACGCCTCGCGTCGCGAGCTGGTCGCCGGCGGCCTTGACGACGGCAAAGTACTGCGCGTCGTCGGGATGGCGGCAACCATGCGTCTGGCGGACCAGGGTGCAGATGCGGCGCTGAACCGCCGCATCAGTTTGCTGGTGCTGAACAAACGATCGGAAGAGGCAATCGTGCACGAGAACGCGGAAAGCGAAAACCAGTCACTGAGCGCCATTGCACAACCGGGTGCTGTGCCCCCGGCTACAGATTCAACACAGCAACAACCAGGTACGAGGTGATACCGTGAGCATGGATATCAGCGATTTTTATCAGACATTTTTTGACGAAGCTGACGAACTGTTGGCGGATATGGAGCAGCACCTGCTGGATCTTGTGCCCGAAGCACCCGATTCCGAACAGCTCAACGCAATTTTTCGCGCCGCGCACTCTATAAAAGGCGGTGCCGGTACCTTCGGGTTCACCGTGTTGCAGGAAACCACGCACCTGATGGAGAACCTGCTCGATGAAGCGCGCCGCGGCGAAATGCAGCTGAACACCGACATTATCAACCTGTTTTTGGAAACCAAAGATATTATGCAAGAACAGCTCGACGCCTATAAAAGCTCAGAGCAGCCGGATCAGGCCAGCTTCGAGTATATCTGCCAGGCGCTGCGTCAACTTGCGCTGGAAGCGAAAGGTGAAGCACCCGCTGCGGCGGCCAACGCGGCACAGCTTACGGTGGTCGACGACGCGGCCCCGGCAGGCAGCGACGGCGCGCTGCGCGTGACTCTGAGCAAGCTGAAGGCGGGTGAAGTGGATGTCCTGCTTGAAGAGCTGGGCAATCTCGGCACGCTGTCTCAGGTAGAGAAGGGCAGCGATACCCTGAGCGCCACCATCGGCGGCATCAGCGAAGATGATATTACCGCCGTGCTGTGCTTCGTGATTGAGCCAGACCAGATTGCGTTCTCGGCAGCCCAGGAGGCCGCTCCGGCACCTGCGCCAGCACCAGTACAGGCGCCAGCCGCTGCACCGGCCCTCAAGGCCGTGCCTAACGAGACCGCCGCGCCGCGCGCCGAGCGTGAAAACAAGCCGGCCGCCCGTGCCAGCGAATCCACCAGCATCCGCGTTGCGGTTGAGAAAGTGGATCAGCTGATTAACCTGGTGGGCGAGCTGGTGATTACCCAGTCAATGCTGGCCCAGCGCTCCAACGAACTGGATCCGGTCACCCACGGCGACCTGATCACCAGCATGGGTCAGTTACAACGTAACGCCCGCGATCTGCAGGAATCAGTGATGTCCATCCGTATGATGCCGATGGAGTACGTGTTCAGCCGCTTCCCGCGTCTGGTACGCGACCTGGCCGGCAAACTCGGCAAGCAGGTGGAACTCACCCTGCAGGGCAGCTCTACCGAACTGGACAAGAGCCTGATCGAACGCATTATCGACCCGTTAACGCACCTGGTGCGTAACAGTCTCGACCACGGTATTGAGTCGCCGGAAAAACGCGAAGCAGCCGGTAAATCGCCGGTGGGTAACCTTATCCTCGCCGCGGAACACCAGGGCGGCAACATCTGCATCGAAGTGACCGACGACGGTGCGGGCCTTAACCGCGAGCGTATTCTGGCGAAAGCCATGTCGCAGGGGATGGCGGTCAGCGAGAGCATGACCGATGAAGAGGTCGGGATGCTGATCTTCGCCCCGGGCTTCTCCACCGCCGAGCAGGTCACGGATGTGTCCGGCCGCGGCGTGGGCATGGACGTGGTAAAACGTAACATCCAGGAGATGGGCGGCCACGTTGAGATCCAGTCGAAGCAGGGCGCGGGCACCACGATCCGTATCCTCCTGCCGCTGACCCTTGCCATCCTCGACGGCATGTCGGTGAAGGTGAACAACGAAGTCTTCATTCTGCCGCTCAACGCGGTGATGGAATCGCTCCAGCCGCTGGAAGACGATCTGCATCCGCTGGCCGGTGGCGAGCGCGTACTGGAAGTGCGCGGCGAATACCTGCCGCTGGTTGAGCTGTGGAAAGTATTTAATGTTCAGGGCGCGAAAACCGAAGCGACTCAGGGCATTGTGGTGATTCTGCAGAGCGCGGGACGTCGTTACGCGCTGCTGGTGGACCAGCTGATTGGTCAGCACCAGGTGGTGGTGAAAAACCTTGAAAGCAACTATCGCAAAGTGCCGGGCATCTCCGCCGCCACCATTCTTGGTGATGGCAGCGTGGCACTGATCGTGGATATTTCTGCCCTGCAGGGTTTAAACCGTGAACAACGTGTGGCGGGCGCTGCCGCCTGATTTTGAGATTAAGAAGGTAAAAAATGACCGGTATGAGCAACGTGACAAAACTGGCCGGCGAGCCGTCAGGTCAGGAATTCCTGGTCTTCACCCTGGGTGATGAAGAGTACGGTATCGATATTTTAAAAGTGCAGGAGATCCGCGGTTACGATCAGGTAACCCGTATCGCTAACACCCCGGAGTTCATTAAAGGGGTGACCAACCTGCGCGGCGTAATCGTGCCTATCGTCGACCTGCGCGTGAAGTTTAACCAGCAGGACGTGGAATATAACGACAACACCGTAGTGATCGTGTTGAACCTCGGCCAGCGCGTCGTGGGCATCGTGGTGGACGGCGTCTCTGACGTGCTGTCGCTGAATGCCGATCAAATTCGCCCGGCGCCGGAATTTGCCGTGACCCTCTCCACCGAATACCTCACCGGTCTCGGTGCGGTCGGTGAGCGTATGCTGATCCTGGTGCACATCGAGAAACTGCTCAACAGTGAAGAGATGGCCCTGATCGACACCGCTGCGGCGCACGTCGCCTGATAAAAAACGGTGCGATATTTAAGGTATCGCACCGTCTATTTAACCCCCGCTAAACTCTCCACGCGTTTCGTTGCAGCAACCTCTTTGTTAATTTGTGATGTTCGTCACGGAATAAAGGATATATCTTCGCTTTATTGCCCCGCGCACGTCCAAAAACTTATCTAATTCGTTGATATTTATAATTTTTTAGTGGTTATCACCACACATCATTACCCCCTCATCAGGATGGTCATTTCCCTGCGCCTACACTAAATTTTTAACAACCTTACATATCTGGCATATCCAGTTACACATTGATGGTTTTTAAAAACAGGGATGCCGGCGGCATCGTCCACACGAGGTAAGCATCATGAACAAACGCCTTTTACTTGCGCTCAGCGCCAGCAGTCTGCTGCTCGTCACCTCGGCGGGTAATGCGGTGACCAGTAGCGGCACCATTACGGCGACGCTGACGTTAACCAACGGCTGCCTGATTAACGGCTCCCCCAGCCAGAACGGCATCAACTTCGGTTCACTGAACTTCGGTACCCAGGCGGCGACCTTCAGCACCCTGACCACCCAGCTCGCGGGCGCTAACGGCGGCAACAGCTTTACCATCCAGTGTACGACGGCCGATTACACCGTGCAGCTCACTGGCAGTACGAACACCGCGCCTGGCACCGTTGTCGGCAGTCCTGGCACCCCCGCCCGTTATATGGTTAACAGCACCAATGCTGCTCAGGGTGTAGCGTACAGCCTGTTCAGCGACAGCGCCTTCAACAATGTGATTGCCAACAATACGCCGATTCCAGTGGCATCGACTGCTGCGGGCGTCGACAGTTACACCATCTATGGACGTATCACCGGCGGCGGTAACAGTGTGACCGTGGTACCGGGCGTCTATAACGACACCATCAACGTAAGCGTGATCTATTAAACGTTAAAACACTGATGCGCTAGTTAATCGACAGGCAGCCCTTCGGGGCTGTCGAGGGGATCGTTTTGCCCGGAATCTGCCGCTACGCGATGTCCGGAACGCTGCTGCTGTGCAGCGCAGCCGCGTTCGGCGTCACCACCCAGAACTTTCAGGTGAGTGCCACCATCACGCCCGGCTGCTCGGTGACCAGCGGCAGCGGCGGGGTGTACGGCGCGCTGAATTTTGGTACGCGCAGCGGCGTGGATGGCAGCCGCGTGTCGACCAGCTTCGTGCCGAACACCTCGCTGTCGCTGGCCTGCACGCCGGGGGTCAGTGTGACGATGAGCATCAACGGCGGACAGAACTACACCACCGTCAGGCGGATGGTGCGCAGCGGGGGGGCGGATGCCGTCCCGTATCGCCTCTATACCAGCGGCACGCTGGCCGCCAATACCGAGATCGGCGTCAATCAGGCGGTCTCACTGAGTTACACCAACAGCAATAACATTACGCTGCCCATCTTTGGCGCAGCGCAGCTTACCGGGTTTAGCCCGGCCGGCAATTATACCGATCAACTTACCGTGACGTTGACATGGTAATCAGGGAGAAGTGACATGACACCACGTGGGTTAACCGCATGCGTCCTACTGAGCGGCTTACTCAGTGCCGGGCAGGCCGCCGCCGCCAGCAATCTGCTTATCTGGCCCATCGACCCTTTTTTCGCCCCCGAAGATAACGCCGCCGAACTCTGGCTACAGAACCAGGGCGATCAGGCCACCACCATGCAGGTACGCATCGTGCGCTGGCGCCAGGAGAACGGCAACGAGCGCTACGAGCAGCAGCAGGAGGTGGTGGCCAGCCCGCCGATCGTGCGGGTGGAAGGGGGCACCAAGCAGCTTATCCGTTTAATCAAGCAAACCACTGTCCCGGCGGGCATCGAACAGGCCTACCGGATTGTGGTCGATGAAATTCCCCAGCCGGACGGCAGCAACAACCCGCAGATTGGTCTCAAGCTCCAGATGCGCTACTCCATTCCCCTGTTTGTCTACGGCCAGGGGATCGCTACTCAGCGTAGCGGGACGCACCACGCGTTTGTTAACCCCGCCGATCTCAGCTGGCGCGTGGTTAACGAGGGCGGCCAGCGTGCTGTGCAGGTCACCAACCGGGGGGATATTCACGTCCGGCTGAGCAACGTCAGCGTCACGCAGGGCGGTCAGCGTCGCGAGATGGCGCAGGGGCTGCTGGGGTATGTGCTGCCCCACAGCACGCGCGCGTTTCCACTGCCGGCCGGCACGCCGAGTCCAAACCAGCTCACGGCCTCTATCAATGCGCGTAATGCACAATGGCAAACCGCGCCAGCGCCTTAACCACGCTGTCGGTTGCGACGTTTATCGCCACCACGCCCTCTGCCGCTCACGCAGCAAACGGGGATGACGCGCTGCCGCCGCCGCCGGATGTGCGCGCCATCAACGCCCGGGCGACCTATCACCTGGGCCTGGTGGTGAACCACTACGACACCGGACAGCTGGTTCAGGCGACCCGGCGCGAGGGGGATTTTTACGTCAAGGCCGATGACCTTAAGCAGGCGGGGATCCCGGCTGACCATCTTCCGGCTGGCGCGGAGGTTAACGTCACGCGCCTGCCGGAAGTGCAGACCGACTACGACAGTACGCGCCAGCGCCTGCTGCTCACGGTGCCGAACCACTGGCTGCCGGGCAGAGATATTACCCTTGGCCAGGATCCCGATGCGGTGGCGCCGCGCAACAGTACCGGGGCGCTGCTCAACTACGACTTTTATACCAACGACACCCAGAAAAGCGGCAGCCAGGCGTCGCTGTGGCACGAGCTGCGCTTTTTTAGCGATATCGGCACGCTCTCCAGCACCGGCATCGCCCGACAGACTTTTCAGGGCTACACCAGCCAGCACAACGGCTACCGCCGCTACGACACCACCTTCACCGGCAATGACGAGAAAGACACCGTCAGCTGGTCGGTAGGGGATGTCATCAGCGACTCCCTGACCTGGAGCAGCAGCGTGCGCATGGGGGGCATCTCCTGGGGGCGCGACTTTTCCCTGCGCCCGGATCTGATCACGTACCCGCTGCCGGCCTTTTCCGGCGAGGCCGCGGTACCGAGCACAGTGGACGTGTTCATCAACGGCTACCGTTCCGGCTCCACCACGCTACAGCCCGGTCCGTTTACCCTGACCAACCTGCCTTATGTGAACGGGTCGGGGGACGCGGTGCTGGTCACCACCGACGCCCAGGGGCGCCAGGTCTCCACCACGTTGCCGTTCTACGTCGCCAGCGATCTGCTCAAGCAGGGGTTGTCTGACGGGGCATTCACCCTCGGCGCGCTGCGTCGCAACTACGGACTGAAGGATTTTGACTACGGCCCGGCGGCGGGCAGCGGCTCGTTGCGCTACGGCGTGACCGACTGGTGGACCGCCGAAGCCCATACCGAAGGGGCCGAGTCGCTGGCGCTTGGCGGCGTAGGGTCGATGTTCCGCATCGGCCAGTTTGGGGTCATCAACGGTGCGTTCACCCAGAGCCGGATGCGCGGCGATCGGGGCCAGCAGATTAACTGGGGTTACCAGTACAACGGCGCCTGGTTCAACATCGGCACCCAGCATACCGAGCGCGATCGCACCTTTGGCAATCTGGCGCTCTACGATCTGCAGCCGGTCTACGACATCAATCGTCAACCCACGTCCACTCTGAGCCGTACCTCGGATCAGTACACCTTCAGCCTCAACCTGGGTCGCTACGGCAACCTCGGCGCGGCCTATATCGACGTGCGCAGCTTTGACGATGAGAAAACGCGCCTGCTTAACCTCTCCTGGAGCAAAAATTTCTGGGACAGCAGCTTCTACGTTGCCGCCAGCCACGACCCGGATAAAGAGGGCTGGACGGTGGCGATGTCATTGCAGATCCCGTTTGGCACGCTGGACAGCGTCGCCCTGAGCGTGGACAACGCACGCGATACCGGTACCAGCACCCGGGTAACCTACAACCACGCCATGCCGAGCGACGGCGGCTTCAACTGGGATATGGCCTACGCTAACCGCAGCCGCGACGACGACTACCAGCAGGCCTCGCTGGGCTGGCGCAACAACGCGGTGGAGCTGCGGGGCGGTATCTACGGCGAAAGCGGGGGCTACACCCGCTGGGGTCAGGCCAGCGGCTCGCTGGTGGTGATGGACAACGCCGTATTCGCCGCCAACCAGATCAACGACGCCTTTGCGGTGATCAGCACCAACGGCCAGCCGAACGTCACGGTTAACTTCGAAAACCAGCCCGCCGGGCAAACCGATGACGACGGCTATTTGCTGGTCAGCGGGGTGACCGCCTATTACCCGGCGACCTACAGCATCAACACCCTCGACCTGCCGGCGGATACCCGCATCAAGGACACCGAGCGGCGGATCGCCATCAAGCGCGGCAGCGGTTACGTGATTGCCTTCCCGATGGATCGCGAGCGTGTCGCCAGCGTCATTCTGCATGATGAGCACGGCGAGCCGCTGCCGGTATCAAGCCAGGTCTCCCGCCCGATGCTGCCGTCAGCCATTGTCGGCTACGAGGGTATCGCCTGGCTGGAGAACATCAGCGACGTCAACCATCTGCAGGTAACGACCCCCGACGGTGAACGCTGCGCCGTTACCTTTAATGCCATCAGCGATACCAGCCATATGCTGAAAACCTACGGGCCGGTTATCTGTAAGAAGGAGTCACGCTAATGCGCCGTTTACTTTGGGCCGTACTGCTGTTGGTGGGGCTGTGCCAGACGGCGCAGGCGGTGTGCACGCTTACGCCGCCCGCCAGCGCCTCGTTCGGCACCCGCACCTCGTTTGTCATCAACAGCACCGTGCTGGACACCAGCGCCACCTTTGCGCTGGACTGCACCGCGGTGCTGACGCTGCTTACCAACGACTTTATCCGCCTCACCTACGTCAGTTCCACCAACCCGGTGGGCACCCGCGGCACGCTGCGCAATACCGCCAACACCGACAGCATTCCGTTTATCGTCTGCAGCCAGGCAAACTGCGCCGCGCCCGGGGAGATTGCCACCGCGGCCAGCTACACCTGGAGCGGGAACCAGCTGCTCGGGCTGCTGTCCGGCAAGCGTTACGCGCTGCCGTTCTACTTCCGCACCGTGGCCGGGCAGAACGTCAGCGCCGGCACCTACCAGGCGACGCTCAACTTCCGCCTCGACTACAGCATCTGCGAAACCGGGATAGCGGCCTGCTTATCCGCTCAGACCGGCAGCCCAACCTTTTCCATGACGCTGACCGCGATCGTCACCAACGACTGTTCGACCATTAACGCCCCGGCGGTCAACTTCGGCAGCGCGCCGCTGGTGCAAAACTTCAACCCGGTCACCCAAAATATCGTCATCACCTGCACCAAAGGCAGCGCCTATACGGTGGGGCTGAACAACGGGCTTAACGCCAGCGGCAGCGTGCGCAATATGATCTCCTCCACCACGCCGGCCAACCTGTTGAGCTACGAGATTTATAAGGGCAGCACCACCAGCCGCTGGGGCATCAGCGGCAGCGAACGCTGGGCCAGCAGCGCCTCTTCTTCCATCAGCACCGATCAACTCAGCCGCACCTACAGCTACACCGCCCGGGTGTTAACCACACAAACCACTCCGCCGGGGGGGTCCTACAGCGATACTCTGGTGGTGGACGTGGCCTTTTAACGCGCGTTATCCGGCGCCCGCAGGGCGCCAAATTCCCCAGAGTTTGAGGTAAAGTTCCCCACCCACATGCCGATAACACCGATACGAACTTATTCGAAAGGTGTTGTATGTTGAATCGTATCCGCGTTGTCACGCTGCTGATGTTGGTGCTGGTAGTGTTCGCCTTACTACAGCTCCTCTCCGGCGGGCTTTTCTTCTCGTCCCTCAAGGGAAACCAGGACAGTTTTGCCGCCTCGAACAGCCTGAGAATGCAGCAGGCCGAGCTGACGCAGACCTGGGAACTGATGCTGCAGACGCGCATCAACCTCAGCCGCTCCTCGGCGCGCATGATGATGGATCCGAACAACCAGCAGAGCAGCGCCAAAACCGATCTGCTGAACAATGCCAAAGCCACCCTTGCCGAGGCGCAGCAGCACTACACCGCGTTTCGTAACGTCACCCCCATCGCCGGCATGGAAGCGGTGAGCGCCGCCGTGGACAGCGACTACCAGAACTATGCCCGCGCCCTGGGCGAACTGGTGCAGTACCTGGAAACCGGCAACATGGACGCGTTTTTCGCCCAGCCGACCCAGGGCATGCAGAACGCGCTGGGTAAAGCCATCACCGCCTACAGCCAGCAGGGCGACGCGATTTACCAGACCGCCTTCAGTGACAGCCAGGCCGACTATCGCTTCGCCAAATGGCAGACCGGCGTACTGGTCATCGCGCTGGTGCTGGTGCTCGCCCTGGTGTGGTACGGCATTCGTCATATCCTGCTTAACCCACTGGCGGGCGTCATCGCCCACATTCGTGAGATCGCTAACGGCAATCTGACCGGCACGCTGCACGCCAGCGGCCGCAACGAAATCACTGAACTGGCGGTGAGCGTCCAGCACATGCAGCAGGAGCTCATCACCACCGTCACCAGCGTGCGTCAGGGCACCGATGCCATTTACAGCGGCACCAGCGAAATTGCCGCAGGGAATAACGATCTCTCCTCGCGCACCGAGCAGCAGGCCGCGTCGCTTGAGCAGACCGCTGCCAGCATGGAGCAGCTGACCGCCACCGTGAAACAGAACGCCGATAACGCCCGCCAGGCGTCGCAGCTGGCAAGCAGCGCCTCGGAAACCGCGGCGCGCGGCGGCAAAGTGGTGGATGGCGTCGTCAAGACCATGCACGAGATCGCCGCCAGTTCTAAAAAGATTGCCGACATTACCGGTGTTATCGACGGCATTGCCTTCCAGACCAACATTCTGGCGCTCAACGCCGCGGTGGAAGCCGCGCGTGCCGGCGAGCAGGGCCGCGGCTTCGCGGTGGTTGCGGGGGAGGTACGTAATCTGGCGAGCCGCAGCGCCAACGCGGCAAAAGAGATTAAAGCTTTGATTGAAGATTCTGTCTCCCGGGTCGATACCGGTTCAGTGCTGGTCGAAACGGCCGGAGAGACAATGGACGATATCGTCAGCGCCGTCACGCGCGTCACCGACATCATGGGCGAGATCGCCTCGGCGTCGGATGAGCAAAGTCGTGGCATAGACCAGGTCGCGCTGGCGGTAACGGAAATGGATCGCGTAACACAGCAGAACGCCTCGCTGGTGGAGGAGTCCGCCACCGCCGCCGCCGCCCTGGAAGATCAGGCCAGCCGCCTGAGCCAGGCCGTGGCAGCGTTCCGTCTGAATGCGCAGGGTCACGCCAGGGATCGGGCGACACGCAGCAGTGCTGACTACGAGCCAGCGTCCGCACCGGCACTCACACCACGAAAACCGGCAGGGGCCGGGCAGGACGATAACTGGGAAACCTTCTGATCACGACACGCCGGCGCGATGCCGCTTAAGGGAACGTTGATGTTGAACCGTATTCGTATCTCGACCAGTCTTTTTTTGATTCTGATTGTGTGTGGCGTTTTACAAATTGGCAGTAATGGTTTGTCCTTCTGGGCTTTTCGTGACGACTTTCAGAACCTGAAAACGGTCGAGACGAGCAACCTTCAACGCGATACCCTGGCGCAAAGCCGTGCGGCGCTGCTGCAGGCGAGTACCGCCCTGAGCCGGGCCGGTACGCTCACCGCCCTGAGCTATCCGCCGGATGATATTAAGGCGCTGATGAGCACCGCGCGCGCCAGCATGACCCAGGCCGACGGTGTGTTTAAACAGTTTGTCGCCAGCGAGCCGGCATCGGACACCGCGGCGAAGCTGACCGAGGCGACGAAAAAGAGCTATACCGCCTGGCGCGATGACCTGGAGCATCAGGCCACCTGGCTTGAGAGCAACCAGCTGTCGGATTTTCTGACCGCGCCGGTGCAGCAGTCCCAGGACGCCTTTGAGGCGAGCTTTAACGCCTGGCAGCAGTACATCAACCAGTTTGTGGTGAACGCCGGGGAAGACAGCAAAAAGAATTACCACATCTCGGCGGTGATTTTTGGCGCCGTGACCGTCATCGCGCTGCTGCTGATGGCCGGGGCGCTCTACTGGTCGAAGATCATGCTGGTTCAGCCGCTGGCGATTATTCGCAGCCATTTTGACAGCATCGCGGCGGGCAACCTGGCGCGACCGATTGAGGTCTATGGGCGCAACGAGATCTCCGGGATTTTTGAAGGGCTGAAGCATATGCAGGCCTCGCTGCGCGACACCGTGACGCAGGTGCGCAACGGCAGCCACGCGATGCACACCGGCATTGGAGAGATCGCCGCCGGTAACAACGATCTGTCGTCGCGTACCGAGCAGCAGGCGGCCTCGCTGGCGCAGACCGCGGCCAGCATGGAGCAGCTGACTGCCACCGTCGGCCAGAACGCCGATAACGCCCGTCAGGCGGCGCAGCTCTCGAAGAATGCGGCGCAGACGGCCCAGCAGGGCGGCGAGCAGACTACGCGCATGGCGCGCACCATGCACGATATTGAAGCCAGCTCGCAGAAGATTGGCGACATCACCAGCGTGATCGACGGTATCGCGTTTCAGACCAATATCCTGGCGCTGAACGCCGCGGTAGAAGCCGCCCGCGCCGGTGAACAGGGCCGCGGCTTCGCGGTGGTGGCGGGTGAGGTGCGTAACCTTGCCAGCCGCAGCGCCGATGCGGCCAAAGAGATCAAAGTGCTGATCGATGAATCGGTGGCGCGCGTCCAGCAGGGCAGTGTGCTGGTGGACACCGCGTCGACCACAATGGCGGACATTGTCCGCTCGGTGACCCAGGTCAACGACATTATGGGGGAGATTGCCTCCGCGTCGGATGAACAACGCCGCGGTATTGAGCAGGTTGCTCAGGCGGTGAGCCAGATGGATCAGGTTACGCAGCAAAACGCCGCACTGGTGGAAGAGGCGGCGACGGCAACGGATGCGCTGGCAAATCAGGCTGACCACCTTACTACGCTGGTGGCAGCATTTCAGCTTGACCTTGCGCAGGTGCGCGAGGACAGGCAGGTACCGCTAGATGCGGTGCCGGTTACACCCTGACGGTAATTAAGAAGGCGCTATGACATCACCACTGCCTAACGGGCAATCGTCATTATTGTTGCAGATGACACAGCGCCTTGCGCTGTCCGACGCTCATTTCCGTCGGATATGTCAATTAATCTACCAGCGCGCGGGCATCGTGCTGGCCGACCATAAGCGGGACATGGTTTACAACCGCCTGGTTCGTCGGCTACGTACCCTCGGTCTGGATGATTTTGGGCGCTATCTCGGCATGCTGGAAGCAAACCCGAATAGCGCAGAGTGGCAGGCGTTTATCAACTCCCTGACCACTAACCTGACGGCCTTCTTCCGCGAGGCGCACCACTTCCCGGTGCTGGCGGAGCACGCCCGCAAGCACAGCGGCGAGTATCGCGTCTGGAGCGCGGCGGCATCGACCGGCGAGGAGCCGTATTCACTGGCCATCACGCTGGCGGATACCCTCGGCACCGCGCCGGGACGCTGGAAGGTGTTTGCCAGCGATATCGATACCGAAGTGCTGGAGAAGGCGCGTAGCGGGATTTACCGGCTTGAGGAGCTGAAAACCCTGTCACCGCAGCAGCTTCAGCGCTATTTCATGCGCGGCACCGGCCCGCATGACGGCCTGGTGCGCGTGCGGCAGGAGCTGGCGAACCAGGTTGAGTTCGCCACCCTTAACCTGCTGCAAAAGCAGTATGACATTGGCGGTCCGTTTGACGCGATTTTTTGCCGTAACGTGATGATTTATTTCGATAAAGACACGCAGCAAGAGATCCTGCGGCGCTTTGTTCCGCTGCTTAAACCCGACGGACTGCTGTTTGCCGGGCATTCAGAGAACTTTAGCAACCTCAGTCGCGACTTCTGGTTACGTGGCCAGACCGTCTACTCGCTGAGTAAGGAAAGAGCATGAGTAAAATCAGAGTGTTGTCAGTGGATGACTCCGCGTTGATGCGCCAGATAATGACGGAGATCATCAACAGCCACAGCGATATGGAGATGGTTGCTACCGCACCGGACCCGCTGGTCGCCCGCGACCTGATTAAAAAATTTAACCCGGACGTGCTCACGCTCGACGTGGAAATGCCGCGCATGGACGGGCTGGATTTTCTGGAAAAACTGATGCGCCTGCGTCCTATGCCGGTGGTGATGGTTTCATCCCTGACCGGTAAAGGCTCGGAGATCACCCTGCGGGCGCTGGAGCTGGGGGCGATTGATTTCGTCACCAAACCGCAGCTCGGCATCCGCGAAGGGATGCTGGCCTACAGCGAGATGATCGCCGACAAAGTGCGCACCGCGTCCCGCGCCAAACTTTCGGCGCGCGCGCCGGAGGCGGCCCCGGCGACCCTGAAAGCCGGCCCGCTGCTCAGCTCGGAAAAACTGATTGCCATCGGCGCCTCCACCGGCGGAACCGAAGCTATCCGTCACGTGCTGCAGCCGCTGCCGCTCTCAAGCCCGGCGGTGCTGATTACCCAGCACATGCCGCCGGGCTTCACCCGCTCTTTCGCCGAACGTCTGAACAAACTGTGCCAGATTAGCGTGAAGGAAGCAGAAGACGGCGAGCGCGTATTGCCAGGACACGCCTATATTGCGCCCGGTGATCGGCACATGGAGCTGTCGCGCAGCGGCGCAAACTATCAAATCAAATTGCATGACGGCCCGCCGGTAAACCGCCACCGCCCGGCCGTCGATGTACTGTTCCATTCGGTCGCGAAGTTCGCGGGGCGCAACGCGGTAGGGGTCATCCTTACCGGGATGGGCAACGACGGCGCGGCCGGGATGTTAGCGATGCACCAGGCTGGCGCCTGGACCATCGCGCAAAACGAAGCAAGTTGTGTGGTGTTCGGCATGCCGCGAGAGGCCATCAATTCTGGTGGCGTCAGCGAAGTGGTCGATCTAAGCCAGGTCAGCCAGCAGATGCTGGCGAAAATCAGTGCCGGACAGGCAATACGTATTTAAGAGGAGAGTAGTGGTTATGGCAGATAAAGAACTTAAATTCCTGGTAGTGGATGACTTCTCCACCATGCGTCGCATCGTACGTAACCTGCTCAAAGAGCTGGGTTTCAATAACGTAGAAGAAGCGGAAGACGGCGTGGACGCGCTGGCTAAGCTCCAGACGGGTGGTTTCGGCTTTGTTATCTCCGACTGGAACATGCCGAACATGGACGGCCTTGAGCTGCTCAAAACCATCCGCGCCGACAGCAACATGGCCAGTTTGCCGGTGCTGATGGTGACCGCGGAAGCGAAGAAAGAGAACATCATCGCCGCCGCGCAGGCCGGTGCCAGCGGTTACGTCGTTAAACCGTTCACCGCCGCGACCCTGGAAGAAAAGATGGGCAAAATCTTCGAAAAACTCGGCATGTGAGGACAGGACGATGATGCAACCAATAATCAAGCCGACTGACGAGCATACCCCGGGCGATATTATCGCCCGAATTGGTAGTCTGACGCGTATGCTGCGCGACACCATGAAGGAGTTGGGTCTCGATCAGGCAATTGCCGAAGCCGCAGAAGCCATTCCTGACGCCCGTGACCGTCTGGATTACGTGGTGCAGATGACCGCTCAGGCTGCGGAACGTGCGCTTAACTGCGTCGAGGCGTCACAGCCGCACCAGAACCAGATGGAATCCGGTGCGAAAGCGCTGAGCGGCCGCTGGGACGAGTGGTTTGAAAATCCGATTGAGCTGAGCGATGCGCGCGAGCTGGTGACCGATACCCGTAAGTATCTGGCGGAAGTGCCGGGTCACACCGGTGCAACCAACGCCCAGCTGCTGGAGATCATGATGGCGCAGGATTTCCAGGACCTGACCGGTCAGGTTATCAAGCGCATGATGGACGTGGTGCAGGAGATTGAACGTCAGCTGCTGATGGTGCTGCTGGAAAATATCCCGGATCAGCCCAGCCGTGCGAAGCGTCCGAATGACAGCCTGCTCAACGGGCCGCAGCTTGATGCTACCGCCGCAGGCGTGGTGGCAAGCCAGGACCAGGTTGACGATCTGCTCGACAGCCTCGGCTTCTAAGCGCGTGGTGCTCCCGGACAGCCTGTGCCGTCCGGGAGCCTGCCCGCTGCCTAGCGCAGATCCAGCTTAACCGTCACGTTCCCTTCGTATTTCCCGGCCGCGGGCCGTTTGTCCGTCGTGCTGACCGGCGTCGCTTTCATCACGATAGCCCCGTTGCCCTGTTCATCCAGCACCACCGGAAACTCCACCGTGCCGTCGAGCGCCACCGGCGCATTCTGACTGTCATACATTCTGACCCCCATATCATCGCGATTGATCATCTTCGCAATCAGCTTGCCGCTATCCATCACGCCGCCGTCCGCCGTCAGGGTCAGCTTGATTTTTTGCTGATTGCTCACCGCCGGATTGTCACAGCGGTACGCGATGTTCACCTCTTTGAGCGTATAGCCCTGCGGCGGCTGACCGGCGGCGACGTACTGGCTGGTCATGGTCTGGCCGAGATCCACCTCAATGGTGCTGCCGGCGTTGATAATGCAGCTGAGTGGCGCGGTAAGCGTACCGCTCAGCCAGATATTGGAAACCTGCTGCGCGTCCGTTACCGCACAGGAGCCGGACCCAAATGACAGGCAGGCGTAGTTCTGCGCCACCAGCGTGGGCGGGATCTGCTCCTCGCCGAGGATCGGCTTTTTGATATACAGCGAGACGGCGATAACGTTCCACTTAAACGGGCGTTTGGTGCTGCTTGCCCCGGACGGGCGCGTCGCGTCGCTGCATACGCTGCCGGTCTGCTCGGTAAATTTGAGGGGGTCCAGCGCTTTGTTCATGCTGCCGACCGGCGTGGGATAGCTGTTGATCGGCATCGGCGTCAGGCCAGTGCCGTCCGGGGAGTTGATGGCGTTGCTGTACGCCTGAATATCCACATCGACCCGTTCGGTCAGATAGCCGTAGCCCGCCACGCCCGGCGGCAAAGGGCTGCCGGCGTAGTTGGTGGTGTTGATCGTGGTGTTCGAAAACAGATTGCCCGGACAGCTACAGTTGGCTTCCATCTCCAGGCCACTGGTCACCAGATAGTGTGACATGGGGATCGGGTGGCCGGCTGCGTTCTCATCGGTACTGAGCTCGCGGGTATAGCTTCCGTTGTAGGTGCTCGGCCCGGTAAAGCAGTCGAGTAACACGGTGGCCGCGCAGGACGTTGCGCTGGCAAGGCCGGTAAGCAGGGCGAGGGCGGGCAGCACGCCCGCTATCCAATTAGGGTGCACGATGGGTCTCCTGATAACAAATAGCGCGGGCGGTGCGGATCCCCGCCGGACTAGCGCTCGCCCCGGCCGGAATGATGAGCTGCGCGCGACAGCGCTGCGCCTGCGCCGCACCCCACTGAACGCTGAGGTCGGTGCGATCGGCAATACCGGCGAGGTAAAGCACGCCGCCCTCATCGACAATGCCGCTTTGTACCGCTCCGGTGACGCTGGCGAGCGCGCCGAACGGCACCGGATGGCCGTTCTCCTGGGTCAGGGTGACCAGTACCCGGTAACCGATGCGCGCCTCGAAGCGGGCGGCCACCGCCGCGCGTCGGCTGGGGATCAGCGTCAGCGCGGTGGCGTCGGTGTCCACGTCCTCCGGCAGGGTGGTGGTATCCACGCGCAGGGTGTTCTGCTGATACGGGGTCAGCGACGGGATAACCGCGTTGCCGAACGCGTCGGTCTGCACCCCGCGCTGGTTTCTGAACCGCACCCCGGAGGCGCCGTTGGTGCTGACGATGGCGAACTGCTCGCCGAGCGGCTGGGCGAGCGTCACCCCGTGAGGATGCGCCACGATGGCCCCGCTGGCGCCGTAGTTAAACCGGCGGGTGTCGTCCGAGGCGGCGTAGTATCCGGCGTTGACGTTGGCATACTGCGAGCGGTAGCTGGAGTAGACGCTGCTGTTGTCGGTGCCATCGTGGTTGGTGTGGCTCTGCTGAAAGGAGTAGCTCAGGCGCTGATCGTCAAGCAGCGTACCGTTAATCCCGACGCTCTGGCTGGTATCGCCGTGGCGGCTGTTATTCAGGCTGTAGCTGGCCCAGCTTCCCGGCAGCCAGGCGCTGAGCGGCACGCTGAACCCCAGGCTGACCATCCGGTCACTCGGCTCATCCCCGGCCTGGCTGTAGGTGCAGGCCAGATGGGCGCTGACCGAGCCGAACACATGGTTGAGGCCCGCGGTGACGCTGCGCTCGCGCTGAGAGGTGCCCCAGTAATCCTGCTGATAGCCGTTAAGGTACAGGCTGCTGGCGAACAGCGTCTGGCTGATGCTCGCCTGAATGCGGCTGCGTTTGTTGTAGCGCTGCGTCCAGTCGTCTTCATCATATTTCTGGTTAGCGTCCGCGAAGCTGTAGTAGCCCGCAGTGGAGTAGCGGTAGCTGGCCAGAGTGAAGTTGGTGTCGGTGGCGTCGATTTTCCCGGAATAGAGCACGCGATAGGATTGTCCGGTGCGGTGTTCGTCATTATCCAGCGTGGTTCCCGCCCAGGTGACGTCAAAGGAGATCGATCCGAGTTCACCCGGCACCATGCCGATCCCGGCGTCGACGGCCTGGTAATCCTGCGAGGCGGTAACGCCGCCGAACAGCGTCAGGGCGTTGTTCAGCCCAGAGATGGCGCTGCCCTGGGCAAACAGCGGCTCGTTTTGATGGCTGTCGTTATCCGCGCGGCAGCGCGCCGCGGTGAGTTCATATTTGATCTGCCCCGGACGCTGCATCACCGCGACGCTGGAGTAGGGCTGAGTCCAGCTGTGTACCGTACCGTCGGCCTCTTTGACCGAGACCTCGAGATCGCCGCTGTTGGTGGTGGAGTTGAGGTCACGTATCTCGAATGCCCCCGGCGCGACGTTCTGCTGATAGATCAGGTAGCCGTTCTGGCGCACCGACACTTCGGCGTTGGAGCTGGCCACCCCCTGTATCACCGGGGCGTAGCCGCGCTGGCTGTAGGGCAGCATCTCATCGTCGGAGGCGAGGTTGACCCCACGGTACTGGACGCTGTCGAACACGTCGCCGCGGGTGCTGTTGTCCCCGGCGGTAAACTGGGCGCGCAGGGCATCGACATCGTGCTGGATCCACGATCCGACATCGTCCCAGGCGTGACTGTCGTCGGTTCGGCTCCAGGTCGAATAGTTGCGTACCCGCCAGCCGCCAAGATTCAGTCCGCTGCGCAGGTTAAGGTATTGGCTGCTGTCGTGGCGATGGTCGCTGTCCTCATTTTGCGAGCCGGACAGGGCATAGTCGGCGAACAGCACCGGCACACCGTCCTGCCAGCTGGCGGGGTCAATGTCGCCAGCGCGGGCCTGGCTCAGCGCGGCCTGGGGTATGCTCAGGCGCAGCGTGGTGCTGGCGAAATCGAAGGTGGCGCTGGCGAAGGGGAGATAATGCCCGAGCGGCTCAGGCAGCGGATCCTGATCCGCCAGCCCGGAAAACACAGGATAGTTATCCACCTGCACGCCCCACCTGCGCAGCATGGCCGGCGTAAGCTGAGGCTGCAAGACCCCGTCAGGCCCGCTGAGGTAGCGAATGTTCTCTTCCGGCTGCGCACGCGTGTTGACCATCACCCGCGAGGGATAGGTACCAGGAAGCTGGGCGTTATCGCGAGAAAACAGCGACAGATCGACATCCTGCTGCGTCAGCGTGTCGCCTTCCAGCGAAGAGGGTGAAAAGTAGAACTCCCGTGCTGCGGCATCCCAGGCCGGCAGCAGCAGGACGCCGCTCAGACAGCGCAGCAGGGCATTGAGCGTCCAGTCAGGCATAGCTGATTTTCCACGCATTGTGACCCTCAGCCCGGTTGCAACGTAGCGCTGTGGGATGCGGAGGCATTACCGTAGTCGGTAATGCAGCGCCAGCTTATGTTCTGTCCCACCACGCCTGCAGGGAGCACCACCTGCGACGCGCTTTTGGGGGCGACAAGTTCAAGGCTATCGAGCCGATGCCCGCCCAGTTGCAGCGAGTCAAATACGCTATAAAACGCCCCGGCGTTGGTCACGGTGAGCCTATCTCCGGTGCGGCGGAACGTCAGGCCGGCGCAGCTTTGTGCGGGGGTACCGTCCAGGCCCGCCGGGCGAAAGAAGAGCTTGAGCCGGGTTTTAAAGATCAGGCGCAGCACGTTTTTGTCTTCGCTGCCTTTCTCAGAGGCAGGGATAGTGCGCACGTTTAAAAACAGCAGCGATTCGCGATCGGTTGCCAGCGGGGCGCCGGTCCAGGCGATGCGCAGGCCCTGTTCCTTTTGCGCATCGAGACGAAACAGCGGGGGGGTAATAATAAACGGCCCGCGGGTTTTTCCGTCGCCGGTGTCCACCCAGGACTGCACCAGCCACGGCAGATCGTTATCCCGGTTAATCAACGCCAGCTCAACTTCTTTTTTATCACCTGGATAAATAATGCGGGTACGTCCAATTTGTACGCCCCCGGCCCAGACCGGTGTAATAATGGTGCCACAAAGGCAGAAAATCAAAAATAGTGTCAGTCGCATAAGTGGAACCCGTAATTATAATTATGACTGCGGGTGAATGCATATAACCCAGCTTTCACCGGGTTATATGTGGTTTATTTTTGGCGTATCGCCTGCGATACAGGAAAATAATCAGCGATAGAGAATGTTTACCGTTAAATCGCCATCAGCAGGACCGGCGGTCACTGTATCGGCAAACGATTTGTAGCGGGCGTTAAAATTGGTGGTCAGAATATCATCTGCCATACTTGATAGCGGCACGTAGACCTGCCCTTCACTGCCGTCGAGCTTGAGCAGTGTGGTGTCTTTACCATCCTGGCTAATGGCAATCCCCACGCCGGTGGCGGCGGTTTCGCCGGCGGTAGTGATTTTGCTCACGTCCATCAGCGTCACCGAGTTAGTCAGCACCGTCGGCGCATTAAAAGTCAGCTGTACCGCGGCCAGACCCTCACTGGTTACCGGGCAATTTTCCAGCGCGATGGCGAACGGCACCAGCGTGGACTCATCGCCGGTTTTTTTAAATAGTGAGGTGGGGTAGGTGCCGAGCGGAACGGTGCTGTCGTGCCCGTCATCGCCTTTAATTTCACAGCTTGGCTCAATAATTTCCCCGGTGAAATGCACCACGCCCGCATTCATTTCCGCGGCCAGCGTCGGGGTTGAACTGAGCGCCAGTAACAGCGCAAACACCCTTTTTTTATTGAAATGCACGGTAATATCTCCTTATCAGTAATCCCTGGTGCAAAATAAAGCATTGCGATGGTGTTACAAACGCCACTGTTATTTTTTCTGCATTATATGCTTCGCGCAAGGATAAAAAAGGAAATAGTTTTTTAGATTCTCAAATATCAATGTCTGATTTGTAACTGTGTATTAATTTGAGGTGTTTAGTATTGGTGTGGAGAATAATGTAAAAGAAATCATCATTATATCTGATCAATATTGAGGCGTTATTTTCTGTTAATAGCGACGATATTCTGCGTCGCTTTTCTGGAAAATCGGCTTCGGAATGAGACCAGAGGCACGCTGTCAGCCCCGGTTAAACGAGGTAAAAAGCCCCGTTTAGGGAGGCTATTCCCGGCATTGACAGGGCAGGGGTCTGGCATGATAACTGCCGGAAAAACGTGTCGGACATTACGCAGTGGCTGAAGATAGCGACCAGGAAAAGACAGAGGCCCCCACACCCCACCGACTAGACAAAGCGCGTGAGGATGGGCAGATCCCCCGATCCCGCGAATTGACCTCGCTGCTGATGCTGCTGGTGGGCGTGTCGATTCTCTGGATGGGCGGTGAGCCGCTGGGCCGCAAGCTGGCCGCGATGCTGGCCGCCGGGTTGCACTTTGATCACAGCATCATCAATGACCCAAGCCTGATTGTCGGCCAGATTGGTGCGCTGCTTAAGCAGTCGCTGATAGCGCTGCTGCCGCTTATCGGCGGGCTGGTGCTGATGGCGCTTGCCGCCCCGATGCTGCTGGGCGGCCTGTTGTTCAGCGGCAAAGCGGTGGCGTTCAAGTTCAGCAAGCTCAACCCGCTGCCCGGTATCGCGCGCATGTTCTCGGCCCAGACCGGGGCCGAACTGTTGAAAGCGATACTGAAATCGGTGCTGGTCGGGTCGGTGACCGGATTCTACATCCTGCACAACTGGCCCGACATGCTGCGCCTGGTGAGTGAATCCCCGGTCGCCGCCCTGCGTAACGCCCTGAATATCGTGGCGCTGTGCGGGGTATTGATCGTGCTCGGCCTGATCCCGATGGTAGGCTTCGACGTCTTCTTCCAGATTTTCAGCCATATCAAAAAATTACGCATGACGCGGCAGGATATCCGCGACGAGCACAAACAGAACGAAGGCGACCCGCACGTTAAAGGCCGCATTCGCCAGCAGCAGCGCGCCGCCGCGCGTCGCCGCATGATGGCCGATGTGCCCAAAGCCGACGTTATCGTAACTAACCCGACGCACTACGCCGTCGCCCTGCGTTACGAAGAGAACAAAATGAGCGCCCCGAAAGTGGTGGCGAAAGGGGCGGGGCTGGTGGCCCTGCGCATTCGCGAAATCGGCACCGAGCACCGCATTCCGATGCTTGAGGCGCCACCGCTGGCCCGTGCGCTCTATCGCCACGCCGAGATCGGCCAGCAGATTCCGGGCACGCTGTACTCCGCGGTAGCCGAAGTGCTGGCCTGGGTCTGGCAGCTTAAGCGCTGGCGCGTCGCCGGTGGAACGCAACCGAAAAAACCTGCAAATCTTCCTGTGCCGCCGGCACTGGACTTTATGAACGAGAAGGACACTGATGGCTAATCTGGCTGCAATGCTGCGCTTGCCTGGCAACATGAAATCGACCCAATGGCAGATCCTTGCCGGGCCGATCCTCATCCTGTTGATTCTGTCGATGATGGTACTGCCGCTGCCGGCGTTCATCCTCGATCTGCTCTTCACCTTCAACATTGCGCTCTCCATCATGGTTCTGCTGGTGGCGATGTTTACCCAGCGTACGCTGGAGTTCGCCGCCTTCCCGACCATTCTGCTGTTCACCACGCTGTTGCGCCTGGCGCTGAACGTCGCCTCGACCCGTATCATCCTGATGGAAGGGCATACCGGCGGCGCGGCGGCGGGGAAAGTGGTGGAAGCCTTCGGCCACTTCCTGGTCGGCGGCAATTTCGCCATCGGTATCGTGGTGTTCGTCATCCTCGTTATCATCAACTTCATGGTTATCACCAAGGGTGCCGGGCGTATCGCGGAAGTGGGCGCGCGCTTCGTGCTCGACGGGATGCCAGGCAAACAGATGGCGATCGATGCCGACCTTAACGCCGGGCTTATCGGCGAAGAGGAGGCCAAAAAGCGCCGTTCCGAAGTGACCCAGGAAGCGGACTTCTACGGCTCGATGGACGGTGCGAGTAAGTTCGTTCGCGGAGACGCCGTCGCCGGTATCCTGATTATGGTGATCAACGTCATCGGCGGCCTGCTGGTTGGCGTACTGCAACACGACATGGCCGTGGGCAACGCGGCGGAAAGCTATACGCTGCTGACAATCGGTGACGGCCTGGTTGCCCAGATCCCGGCGCTGGTGATCTCCACCGCGGCGGGCGTGATCGTGACCCGTGTTGCTACCGATCAGGACGTGGGCGAGCAGATGGTAACCCAGCTGTTCAGCAACCCGCGCGTAATGCTGCTCGCGGCGGCGGTACTGGGCCTGCTGGGCCTGGTCCCCGGTATGCCTAACTTTGTGTTCCTGCTATTTACCGGTGCGCTGCTGGGCCTTGCCTGGTGGATGCGCGGCCGCGAAATGAAAGCCCCGGAGCCGGTGGCGCAGATCAACAAAGCCCCGGAAACCAGCCAGGCGGTGGAAGCCACCTGGAACGATGTCCAGCTTGAAGATTCGCTGGGTATGGAAGTGGGCTATCGCCTGATCCCGATGGTAGATAACCAGCAGGACGGCGAGCTGCTGGGCCGTATCCGCAGTATCCGTAAGAAATTTGCTCAGGAGATGGGGTTCCTGCCGCCGGTGGTGCACATCCGTGACAACATGGATCTGCCGCCTGCGCGCTACCGTATTCTGATGAAAGGGGTGGAGATCGGCAGCGGAGAGGCCTATCCGGGCCGCTGGCTGGCGATAAACCCTGGCACCGCGGCGGGTACGCTGCCGGGCGAAGCAACGGTCGATCCGGCCTTTGGGCTGGCGGCGGTATGGATTGAGAGCGCGCTCAAAGAGCAGGCGCAGATCCAGGGCTTTACCGTGGTGGAAGCCAGCACCGTGGTGGCAACCCACCTGAACCACCTCATTGGCCAGTTTGCGCCGGAGCTGTTTGGCCGTCAGGAGGCCCAGCAGCTGCTGGACCGCGTCACCCAGGAGATGCCGAAGCTGACCGAAGATCTGGTGCCGGGCGTGCTGACCCTCACCACGCTGCACAAGGTGCTGCAAAACCTGCTGTCGGAGAAAGTGCCAATCCGCGACATGCGTACCATTCTGGAAACCCTGGCCGAGCACGCTCCGCTGCAGAGCGACCCGTACGAGCTGACCACCGTGGTGCGCGTGGCGCTGGGCCGCGCCATCACCCAGCAGTGGTTCCCGGGCAATGGCGAAGTGCAGGTGATCGGTCTCGATACCGCGCTGGAACGTCTGCTGCTGCAGGCCCTGCAGGGCGGTGGTGGTCTGGAGCCGGGCCTTGCGGATCGCCTGCTTGAGCAGGCCCAGCAGGCGCTGAGCCGTCAGGAGATGCTGGGCGCGCCGCCGGTGCTGCTGGTCAACCACGCGCTGCGTCCGCTGCTGGCCCGCTTCCTGCGCCGCAGCCTGCCGCAGCTGGTGGTGCTCTCCAATCTGGAGCTGTCCGACAACCGCAGCATCCGCATGACTGCGACCATCGGAGGTCAGTGATGCGCGCCTGGCTGATGCTGCTCTGGCTGCCGTTTGCCGCGCTCGCCGCTGGCGAAGGGGCATGGGAAGCCAGCACTGGCGGCACCACCCTGACCTGGCGCGGCGTGGTAGCGTCTTCCTCGCCGCTGGCGCCCACCGACAATCCGGTGGGAGTGATAAACCTGGTGGTGTGGCGCTATGAGCTGAACGGCCCGACGCCCGCCGGGCTGCTGGTGCGGCTCTGCTCCCTGAGCCGCTGCGTACCCATCGAGGGCGGGCAGGGCACCACGCGCGGGCTGACCGGCGTTCCGGCCAACGAGCCGCTGCGCTTCGTCTGGGAAGTGCCCGGCGGCGGTAAGCTGTTCCCGATGATGCGGGTCCAGTCCAGCCAGGTGATTGTGAACTACAAGTAACCCCGAGGGCTGCCACGCGCAGCCCCTTTTTTTGCCTCGATTTTCACTCCGCTTTACGCGCCGCTTCGCAAAAACAATACGTTCTTTTGAACATCCCGAAACACTGTTTTATAAATCGGTGACACGGATGGCGACGCTCTTTGCATTTTTGCCAGCTTCGTCTGTAGGGTGGCAAAAACAGAAAGGTTTCCCAACCCCCATGCTTTTACTTTAGCCGTAACAGGTTCCCTGACGCCCACCGGGCGGCCTTGCCGGGGATCTCCCATAAGAACAAACAGGGTTAACGGCAATGAAAACACGTAAAATTGGACTTGCGAACTACCTCGCCTACGGCTCCGGGGATTTTCTCGGGGCAGGGACTACCGCCCTGACCGCGGCCTGGCTGCTCTATTTTTATACGACCTTCTGCGGACTCTCGCCCATTCAGGCGACCTTCATCTTTGCCGCCGCGCGCGTGCTGGATGCCGTGGTCAGCCCGCTGATGGGCTTTCTGACCGACAACTTCGGCACAACCTGGTTTGGCCGTCGTTTCGGGCGGCGTAAATTCTTTATCCTGCTCGGCATTCCCTGCGTCTTCAGCTACTCGCTGATGTGGGTCGGGGACATGGGCTTCTGGTACTACCTGCTGACCTATCTGCTGTTCGATATCGTCTACACCATGATTCTGGTGCCTTACGAAACGCTGGTCCCGGAAATGACCGATGACTTCAAGCAGAAAACCAAGTTCTCGGGCGCGCGCATTTCCATGGCGCAGATGTCAGCCATCCTCGCCTCGTTCCTGCCAGGCGTGCTGCTCACCCACTTCGGGAAGGACAACGCCGTCTCCTTCTTCTATGCAAGCCTGGTCTTCTCGGTGCTGTGCGCCCTGATGCTGACCTTCGTCTGGTTCTTTACCTGGGAGCGCCCGCGTGCCGAGTGGTCGGAAGCGGCCCTGCGCGCGGAAGAGGAGAAAAAGAGCCTGACGTTCGGCCAGAGCATGAACCGGCTGTTCATAGAGCTGAGCTCGACGCTGCGGATTAAAATTTTCCGTCAGCATCTCGGCATGTACCTCGGGGGCTATATCGCCCAGGACGTGTTTAACGCGGTGTTCACCTACTACGTGGTGTTTGTGCTGATGCAGGAAGCGGCGATGGCCTCCAACCTGCTGGGCACCATGGCGATTTTCCAGTTTATCGCCGTTATCGCCATGATCCCGCTGTGCATCCGCTTTGGGCCTGCGCCCTCCTACCGCATGGTGGTGGTGCTGTTCGGCCTCAGCTCGCTCTCCTACGCCATGCTCTATTACGCCGGGCTGAGCGACGTTTACTCTCTGCTGTTGCTGGTATCCGCCATCGCCGGTCTGGGTCGCGGCGGCATCAACTACGTGCCGTGGAATACCTACACCTACATCGCCGATGTGGATGAAGTGATCACCGGGCAGCGCCGGGAAGGCATTTTCGCCGGCATCATGACCCTGACCCGCAAAGCCTCCCAGGCCGGGGCGGTGATGCTGGTTGGCATCGTGATGCAGATGTCCGGCTTTGTCTCCGGGCAGGCTACCCAGCCGCCGGCGGTCAGCCACACCATTCTGATGATCCTGAGCGTGGGCACCCTGATTGTGCTGGCCTGCGGCTTCCTGGTCTCGCTGCGCTTTAAGCTCAACCTGAAAACCCACAGCGTGCTGCGCGAAGAGACGCTGAAAATGCGCGCCACCGACCGGGTGGTACCGGAGTCGGCGAGTGCGGAAAACCGCGCCACGGTTGAGATGCTGGCCGGGATCCCGTTCGAGAACCTGTGGGGCAACAACAACATCGGCTATCTGAACCGCAACAAACCGGCCGCGCCCGCCCTGAAAGGGACGACACCC
Organism: Siccibacter turicensis LMG 23730; assembly: GCF_000463155.2. Taxonomy (GTDB): domain Bacteria; phylum Pseudomonadota; class Gammaproteobacteria; order Enterobacterales; family Enterobacteriaceae; genus Siccibacter; species Siccibacter turicensis. Next base: position 174,225 of record NZ_AWFZ01000042.1, read on the forward strand.
GAATTCGACACGACACAGAGGTTAAGTTAATGATTGTTTACCCTGTCAAACACAGCCCGTTACTGCGCCAGCCTGAGCGTTTTATCGCCCGCGATGAGCTGAAGAACCTGATCCACAAGCTCACCGACAATCTGGTCAACATTAAGGATGAAACCGGCGCCTTCCTGCTGCGCCTGGACGATGGCCGGGTGATTGATACCAAAGGCTGGGCGGGCTGGGAGTGGACCCACGGCGTGGGCCTGTACGGCATGTACCAGTACTGGCGGCAGACCGGCGACACCCAGATGCGTGACATCATCGACGGCTGGTTTGCCGATCGCTTTGCCGAGGGGGCCACCACCAAAAACGTCAATACCATGGCGCCGTTCCTGACCCTGGCCTGGCGCTACGAAGAGACCCGCAACCCCGCCTGGCTGCCGTGGCTGGAGAGCTGGGCAGAGTGGGCGATGTATGAGATGCCGCGCACCGAGTGGGGCGGCATGCAGCACATCACCCTGGCGGAAGAGAACCATCAACAGATGTGGGACGACACGCTGATGATGACGGTGCTGCCGCTGGCGAAAATCGGCAGGCTTCTGGGGCGGCAGGAGTACGTCGATGAAGCGGTGTACCAGTTCCTGCTGCACGTCCAGAACCTGATGGATCGGCAAACCGGGCTGTGGTTCCACGGCTGGAGCTACGAGGGCAACCACAATTTCGCCAACGCCCGCTGGGCGCGGGGCAACAGCTGGCTGACCATTGTAATTCCTGACTTCCTGGAGGTGGTGGACCTGCCGGAGCGCGATCCGGTGCGGCGCTACCTGATTCAGGTGCTCGAAAATCAGGTGGCCGCGCTGGAGAAATGTCAGGATGAGAGCGGGCTGTGGCACACGCTGCTCGACGACCCCACCTCCTACCTTGAAGCATCGGCCACCGCCGGGTTTGCCACCGGCATCCTGAAAGCGGTGCGCAAGCGCTATATCGATAAGCGCTATGCCGCGGTAGCGGAAAAGGCGGTGCGGGGCATTGTCGCCAACATCTCTGATGACGGCGAACTGCTGCAGACCTCCTTCGGCACTGGCATGGGCCACGATCTGGCGTTCTACCGCCAGATACCGCTCACCTCGATGCCGTACGGTCAGGCGATGGCTATCCTGTGTCTGGCGGAGTATCTGCGCACCTATCTCTGACCCCGGCGCGCGGCCATAAAAAAAGCCTGAACGGTATGTTCAGGCTTTTTTGTGCCGCAGGCGCGCGAATTACATGCGCTCGACGGTTTTGATCCCCAGGGTATCCAGACCCAGCTTCAGGGTTTTGGCGGTCAGTTGGGCCAGCTTCAGGCGGCTCTGACGTACCGCATCGCTCTCCGCGGAGAGGATAGGGCAGTGCTCGTAGAAGCCGGAGAACAGGCCTGCCACGTCGTAGAGGTAGGCACACATCACGTGCGGTGTACCTTCGCGCGCTACCGTGGTCAGCGTCTCTTCGAACTGCAGCAGGCGCGCAGCCAGCGCGGCTTCACGATCGTCGGTGATGGTCACCGGCGCGGTGAGGGCGCTGTTTTCGTCGATACCGGCTTTGCGGAACACGGAGAGCACGCGGGTGTACGCATACTGCATGTACGGCGCGGTGTTACCCTCGAACGCCAGCATGTTGTCCCAGTCAAACACGTAATCGGTGGTACGGCTCTTCGACAGGTCGGCATATTTCACCGCGCCAATGCCCACCGCGTCGGCCAGCTTCTCCAGCTCGTCCGCCGGCATGTCCGGGTTCTTCTCGCCCACCAGACGACGCGCGCGTTCCATCGCCTCGTCCAGCAGTTCGGTCAGCTTGATGGTGCCGCCCGCGCGGGTTTTGAACGGCTTGCCGTCTTTGCCCAGCATCATGCCGAACATGTGGTGCTCCAGCGGCACGGATTCCGGCACGTAGCCTGCTTTACGCACGATGGTCCAGGCCTGCATCAGGTGCTGATGCTGACGGGAGTCGATGTAGTAGATCACGCGGTCGGCATGCAGGGTTTCGTAACGATATTTCGCACAGGCGATATCGGTGGTGGTGTAGAGGTAGCCGCCATCCTTCTTCTGGATGATGACGCCCATCGGCTCACCTTCTTTATTTTTGTACTCGTCGAGGAACACCACGGTGGCGCCTTCGCTCTCGGTCGCCAGCCCTTTGGCTTTGAGATCGGCCACGATGCCCGGCAGCATCGGGTTATAGAGGCTCTCGCCCATCACGTCGTCGCGGGTCAGGGTGACGTTCATGCGCTCGTAGGTAAGCTGGTTCTGGGTCATGGTGATATCGACCAGCTTGCGCCACATCTGACGGCAGTACTCATCGCCGCCCTGCAGTTTCACCACGTAGGCGCGGGCGCGCTCGGCGAACGCTGCGTCTTCGTCGTAGTGCTTCTTGGCTTCACGATAGAAGTTTTCGAGGTCGGCCAGCGCCATGTCGCCGGCGTTTTCGTTCTGCTGCTTCTCAAGGAACGCGATCAGCATCCCGAACTGGGTGCCCCAGTCGCCAACGTGGTTCGCGCGGATCACGTTATGCCCCAGGAACTCCAGGGTACGCACCGCGGCGTCGCCGATAATGGTGGAGCGCACGTGGCCAACGTGCATCTCTTTCGCCACGTTTGGCGCCGAGTAGTCCACTACCACGGTCTGCGGCTGCGCGACTTTCGCCACGCCAGCGCGCTCGGAGGCAGCCGCTTCATCCACGCGCTGGGCGAGGAACACCGGATCGAGGAAGATGTTGATGAAGCCCGGACCGGCGATTTCCACTTTTGCGGCGATGCCGGTGAGATCGAGGCTGGCAATGACCTGCTCAGCTAACTGTCGCGGCGGCATGCCCAGTTTTTTCGCCACCGCCATTACACCATTGGCCTGGTAGTCACCAAACTGCGCTTTTGCTGACTGACGAACCTGCGGCTCGCAATCCGCAGGCGCGCCTGCGGCAATCAGTGCCTGACTGACTTTATCTGAGAGAAGTGCCTGAATATTCACCGGGATACCTTACCGTAAAAAGGCAGCACAACAGGGGTGCCGCATGATGCATTTGAAAAACCAGGGGCGGGATTATACTGCATTTGATGAGTGGCGTCAGCATTGCGCAGCGCAAGCTGCCGGCCCGTTTTGGGGTTTTTAACCCTGCCGCAACAGGGTAGAGTAGCGGTTTTGCGAACTTGCCGAGGAACGCCATGACCCACTGGCACACCGTTGACGACCTGCACGACCTCCACGCCGATCTCCCACGCTTTGAGCACGCCCTGACCGGACTCGCCGCGCGACTGGGGCTCGACATCGCGCCGCTGGACGCGGACCACATCTCGCTGCGCTGCCATCAGAACACCACCGCCGAGCGCTGGCGCCGGGGGCTTGAGCAGTGCGGGGAGCTGCTGTCGGAAAATATCATCAACGGGCGTCCCATCTGCCTGTTTCGCCTGCGCGAGCCTGTCGCCGTGGCCCACTGGCGCTTCAATGTGGTTGAGCTGCCGTGGCCCGGCGAGAAGCGCTATCCGCACGAAGGCTGGGAGCATATCGAAATCGTGCTGCCGGGCGAGCCTGACACCCTCAACGCCCGCGCCGTGGCGCTGCTCTCCGATGAGGGTCTCAGCCAGCCGGGTATTTCAGTGAAAACCAGCTCGCCGCGCGGCGAAAAAGAGCGGCTGCCTAACCCGACGCTGGCGGTCTCCGATGGTGTGGTGACGATCAAATTCCACCCCTGGTCGATAGAAGCCATCGTGGCAAGCGAGCAGGCGTAGCTGCGCAGGTCGCATCGCGGGCCGTCCGGTTAGCCGGTCGGCCCTTTTTATTGTCTATAGTCATAGGGGAATACCGTTCGTTCGCGCACAGTAAGTCGAGTTAAGCCTGCTTTCGACCCGATGGGAGAGACCAATGCACATCACTGAAAAGCGAGAAGATCTCTGGATACACCCCGATGAGCCTGGACTACGTCGCTCCATTCTCATTCACCGCTCCCCCGAGGAGCTGTTCGATCTCTGGCGTGATCCCGCCATTTTTCCCCGCCTGATGGCCCACTTCGCGCGCATTACCGTGCTGAGCAACACCGCTTCCCACTGGGAAGTGCCGATGCCGCTTGGTAAAAACGTGGCGTGGGACGCCTGGATCGTCGATGAATCCCGGGGCGAATACATCGCCTGGGCCTCGTCGAAAAAAGCCACCGTGCCCAACGCCGGTCGGCTGGCGTTCCGCCCGGTCTCCGAAGAGCGGGGCACCGAGGTGACCATGACGCTGCACTTCTCGCCGCCGGGCGGCATCTTCGGTGAATGGCTGACCAAAAAAATCGATCTGGTACCGGAGGCAATGCTCAGCCAGGCGCTGCGGCGCTTCAAGAGCATGGCGGAAACCGGGGAGTTTGCCACCAATAAACCCCAGCCTGCCGGACGGCACGGCGGCATGGATCAGGCGGAGGAGTAAACTATGCGAGCACTTTGCTGGAATGGCGTGAACGATCTGCGCGTTGAAACCGTAAGCGATCCGTCCCTTGTAAACCCTCACGACGCCATCATTAAAGTGGGCCTGACCACCACCTGCGGCTCCGACCTGCACGTGATTGATGGCCTGATCCCAAGCATGCAGGAGGGCGATATCCTCGGCCATGAGTTTATGGGGGAGGTGGTGGACGTCGGGCCTGAGGTGCGGCACATCAAACGCGGCGACCGGGTAGTCGTTCCCTCGTTCATCGCCTGCGGATCGTGCTGGTACTGTAACCACGGCCTCTACTCCTGCTGCGATAACACCAACCCCAACGCCCATCTTCAGGAGCCGGTGCTCGGTTATCCCACCGCGGGCATCTATGCCTACAGCCACGCGTTCGGCGGTTACGCCGGGTCGCACGCCGAGTATGTGCGGGTGCCGTTTGCCGATACCGACTGCTTCGTGGTCCCGGAATCGGTCTCAGATGAACAGGCGCTGTTTCTCTCTGACGCCGCGCCCACCGGCTATATGGGGGCCGACTTCTGCAACATTCACCCTGGCGACACGGTTGCGGTGTGGGGGGCAGGCGGCGTCGGGCTGATGGCGGCGCAGAGCGCGTATCTGATGGGGGCCGAGCGGGTAATTGTTATCGACCGTTTCCCGGAGCGGCTGGCGATGGCGCGGGAGAAAATCGGGGCCATCACGCTGGATTACACCGAGGTGGATGTCTATGAAGCGCTGCTGCACCTCACCAGCGGGCGCGGGCCGGACAGCTGCATCGACGCGGTAGGGATGGAGGCGCACGGCGAGGGAATCGAGTATGCCTATGACCGCACCAAACAGGCGCTGAAGATGCACACCGACATCGGCACCGCGCTGCGTCAGGCGATCCATGCCTGCCGCAAGGGCGGCACGCTGGCGATCCTCGGCGTTTACGGGATGATGGATAAATTCCCGCTCGGCGTGGCGATGAACAAGGGTCTGACCATACGCACCGCCCAGCAGCACGGCCAGTTCTACATGGAGCGGTTGCTGCATCATGCCTCCCACGGCGAGCTGCGCACCGATTTTCTGGCGACGCATCACTTCTCGCTGGAGGAGGCACCGCGCGGCTATGAGATGTTCAAACGCAAGGAGGACGGCTGCGTGCGCGCGGTGTTCAGGCCTTAGCGTCTGACCGCCCGCGCCAGCCGGCCGATGGCCTCCTCCAGCGTGGCGGCGGTGCAGCCAAAGTTGATGCGCACGTACTGCGCATCGCCGAAGTCCTCGCCGGGAGAGAATCCCAGCCCGGCGCGACGGAAGAAGGTGGTCGGATTCTCCACCTCCAGCCCCGAGGCGTCTACCCATGCAAGGTAGGTCGCCTCGGGGCTGTTCATATGCAGGCCCGGCAGGGCGTTAACCGCCTCGACCAGACGGTCGCGGTTGGTGCGCAGATAGGCCAGCTGTGCCTGCAGCCACGCATCCCCATCCCGCCAGGCGGCTTCCGCGGCCACGATGGCCAGCACGTCCGCCGAAGGCACGATGCCCTCCCGCGCCGCCATAAAGCGCTGGCGCAGCTCGGGGTTGGGGATCACCGCCACTGAGGCGCCCAGCCCGGCGATATTGAAGGTCTTGGATGGCGACATCAGGGTAATCGAGCGCTGGGCGGCGTCCTCGCTCAGGGTGGCAAACGGAATGTGCTGGCAGCCCGGCTCCAGCACCAGATCGCAGTGAATCTCGTCCGAGCAGACAATCAGGTCGTGACGGCGCGCAAAGGCCAGCTGGGCCTCAAGTTCCTCGCGGCGATAGACGGTCCCGCCGGGGTTGTGCGGGTTACAGAGCATCAGCAGACGTTCGCGTCCGGTCATCTGGGCCTCAACCGCGTTGAGGTCAAGCACGTCGCGACCCGCCTGCGGGCGCAGCGGGACGCTAATCTGACTGCGCCCGGCGAGCTTCGCCGCTTTACGAAACGGCGGATAGATTGGCGTCGGGGCCAGGGTGCCCTGTTGCGCATCGCAGAAGGCGCGCACGCTGAGATTCAGCGCCGACACAATACCCGGCAAAAACACCAGCCACTCGGCCTTCACCTGCCAGCCGTAGTGGCGCTCGCACCAGGCAATAAACGCGTGGGCCAGCTCATCCGGGGCGCGGCCATAGCCAAACACGCCGTGGGCGATACGCTGGCTCAGCGCCTCGGTCACGCAGGGCGGGGAGCGAAAATCGGTGTCCGCCACCCACATCGGCAGCACCTGCGGGTCAAATTTATTCCATTTTGAACTGTCGCTGTGACGGCGATTGATATCTTCATCGAAGTTGAATGCCATGATGCGTTGTCCTTTTCGTTGCGATAACTCAGACTAGCACGACTGATGAGGGCGACAACCGAAAAGCTTTTGCAGGAGAAAACAATGGCTTTGCTCGAAATTTGCTGTTACGGCCTGACGTGCGCGAAGGCGGCGCAGCAGGCAGGTGCGGATCGTATTGAACTGTGCAGCGCGCCAAAAGAGGGCGGGTTGACTCCGTCGGCGGGTGTGCTGAAAGCCGTCAGAAAAGAGGTCACTCTGCCGGTGCACCCCATCGTGCGTCCACGCGGCGGCGACTTCTGTTACAGCCAGGCGGAGTTCAGCACCATGCTCGACGACATCGCATTTTTGCGCGACCTCGGCTTTCCCGGCCTGGTGATCGGCATGCTGAATGAGGAGGGTGGCGTGGATCGCGACAAAATGCAGCAGGTGATGCGTGCGGCGCCGGGTATGGCGATCACCTTTCATCGCGCCTTCGATATGTGCGCTAACCCGCTGATTGCGCTGGAAGAACTCACGGATTTGGGCGTAGCGCGCATTCTCACCTCGGGCCAGCAGGCCAGCGCCGAGAAAGGTATTTCATTAATTACGGAACTAAAACAGCGATCCCGTGCTCCAATCATTATGGCCGGTGCTGGCGTCCGGCTGAACAATATGGAAACCTTTATCGCTGCGGGGGTAGATGAGCTTCACAGCTCCGCAGGACGGTACACTCCCTCGCCGATGCGCTATCGCCACGCCGGAGTGTCCATGTCAGCCGATACCGATGCGGATGAGTATTCCCGCTATGAGGTTGACCCGCAGGCCGTTACCGCGATGAAAGCCGCCCTGACACGGGCCGTTTCCTGAACGCCAGACGATTTTGACCGCGCATCATGTCGCCCATGTGATGCTTGCTCGTACCAGGCCCCGGTCTTTTGCCGGGGCTTTTTTTATGGGCCGATCAGGGTTTGCGGGCGGTAAGCACTGCGCGCAGCGGGGCAGGGTAGCCTTCAAGGGTTTTGCTGGCATCTTGCGGGTCGAGGAAGTCGGCCAGCGATTCGGTCTTCATCCAGCCGGTGCGACGCTGCTCTTCGCTGGTGGTGTAGTTATGGTCGGCGATTTTCACATCGACAAACCCGCACTTCTCCAGCCAGTTCTTCAGCGCGGCCGCTGACGGAATAAAATAGACGTTGCGCATCTGGGCGTAGCGGTCACCCGGCACCAGAACGGTGTGCTCGTCACCTTCCACCACCAGCGTTTCCAGCACCAGTTCCCCTTCGCTCACCAGCTGATTTTTCAGCTGCCAGAGATGGTCGAGCGGCGAGCGGCGATGATAGAGCACCCCCATCGAAAAGACGGTATCGAACGCGGCCAGGGCCGGCAGCTGTTCGATGCCCAGCGGCAGCATGTGCGCACGCTGGTCGTCGCCGAGCAGTTTCCGCACCGCTTCGAACTGGCACAGGAACAGCTGCATCGGGTCGATACCCACCGCCAGTTTCGCGCCTGCGCCGATCATCCGCCACAGGTGATAGCCACTCCCGCAGCCGACGTCGAGGATTGTCCGGCCCGCCAGCGGTTCAATGTGCGGCAGAACGCGGTCCCACTTCAGGTCTGAGCGCCATTCGGTGTCGATATTCACGCCGTAGAGGGAATAGGGGCCTTTGCGCCACGGCATCAGGTTGCGCAGCAGGGTGTCGATGCGCTGCACCTGGCCGTCGCTCAACGGCTGCGCCGCCTCGGCGGTGACGCTGTGAAGCAGATCGAGATGGTGGGGCGTCAGCGCTGGCAGATGCTCTACCGACTTCATCCACAGGCGAAACTGGCCGTGCAGCGCCTCGCGCTGCCACTCGCCAAGCTGGGCGGGCAGGGTTTCCAGCCAGCCTGCCAGCGGGCCGACGGCGATCTGCTGATAAAACTTACCGAAGTCGATCATGCGCGCGCTCCGTCTTTCAGCGCCACCAGCGAGCCGAAGTTAAAGCACTGGAACCACAGCTCGCTGTGGGCGAAACCGGCCTGATGCAGCCGCGCTTTGTGCGCTTCCACCGAGTCGGTCAGCATCACGTTTTCCAGCATGCTGCGCTTCTGGCTGATCTCAAGCTCGCTGTAGCCGTTGGCGCGTTTGAAGTCGTGATGCATATCGAACAGCAGCTCGCCCACGGTGGCGTCTTCAAAGCTGAACTTCTCCGACAGCACCAGCGCGCCGCCCGGCTTCAGCCCTTCACAGATGCGGGTCAGCAGCGTCAGACGGTCGTCCGGGGCCAGGAACTGCAGCGTAAAGTTGAGCACCACCAGCGAGGCGTTTTCGATGGGCACATCGCGGATGTCCGCTTCGATCACCTCAACCGGGGTCTGGGCCTTGAACGCGTCCAGATGACGGCGACAGCGCTCCACCATCGCCGGCGAGTTATCCACCGCAATAATCTTGCAGTCGTCATGGTGGATGTTGCGCCTGATCGACAGCGTCGCCGCGCCCAGCGAACAGCCGAGGTCGTACACCTGGCTTGCGGGCGTCACAAAGCGCTCGGCCAGCATTCCAATCATCGAAATGATATTGGAGTAGCCCGGCACCGAGCGCTGAATCATATCGGGGAAGACTTCCGCTACCCGTTCATCAAAGGTCCAGTCGCCAAGTCGGGCGATGGGCGCGGAAAATAGCGTGTCGCGATTGGACATAGCGTAATCCTGCGAAATTCAAAAGGGGCGTATTGTGCGCTAACGTACGGAGAAAACCAACTCCCACGGCATATACCACAGGTTAGTCAGCACCATCAGCAACAGCGCGCACAGGGTGGCGCTGAAACCCGACCGGCGCCAGCCGATAAGGTGATGCTGATAGCCGTAGTACTGCATCACCCGACCGGCGATCAGCAGCAGCCCGCAGACGTGCACCATCCAGGTGAGCGCCCCGTTCATCTCCATAAACAGCAGCAGCACCAGAGCCAGCGGGAGAAACTCCATCGCATTGCTCTGAATACGCAGCGCGCTTTGCAGCTCGCTGAACCCGCCGTCGCCGTAGCTGACGCGGTACTGGCTGCGCAGACGCAGAACATCAATAGAAAACTTCACTAACAGCAGAGCGCCAAGCACGGCATACAGCGCGCTTACCATAGAAACTCCGTTTAACCGCCAGGGTGGGATGCGGGGACTATGATAGCGTGCGTATTACGCCCTGTCGCTAGTCGTCAGAAAAGAGAGTCCTGCGCCGGAATGGCGGGTTCGGGGCCAAGCGTGGGCAGATGCTGGCGCAGCGCGGGCCACAGGGTATGTACCAGCTCCGGTGCCTGGGCGATATCCGGGGTATGTAAGAACAGATACGGGGTGGAGGTCTGCGACCACTGGGCGAGCTTCGGCAGCCAGACGGTAAAGAGATCGGTGTTCTGCGCCATGTTGTCGCTGCCGATAAACCGCACCATCGGATGCTGCGCGGTGACCAGGGCATGCACCGGCAGCACCGGTTTTTTACGCTGCGCCTCGCGGATGGCTTCGCTGTGTGGCGTTGCCGCATGCACCGGTCGGCTGTCGAGGATCACCCGGTTGACGCCGCGCTGGTGCAGCCCGCGGTTGAGCGCCTGCTCCTCTTCGCCTTTAGCAAAGAAGGTAGGGTGCCGCACCTCCACGCCGTAGGTGAAGTCCGCCGGGAGCGCATCGAGAAACGCCCACAGGGCGGGCAGATCCCGGGGGCCAAAAGTGGCGGGCAGTTGAAGCCAGTACTGGCCAATGCGTCCGGCGAGCGGCTCCAGCCGGTCGAAGAACTCGGCGGTCAGCGCCTCGCAGTGACGCAGCGCCGCCTGGTGGGAGATGGTGGCAGGAAACTTAAAGCAGAAGCGGAAATGGTCATGGGTCTGGGCGTGCCAGCGCGCCACGATCTCCGCCTTCGGCAGGGCATACAGGGTGGTATTGCCCTCCACGCAGTTGAAGTGGCGGGCATACTCTTCAAGCCCGGTGATGCCGAGCCGCACCCATTTCGGGTGCGACCACTGCGGCAGACCGATGTAGACCCCGGACGGCGCGCGACTCATAGCCCTGACAGCACGTCCTGGGTGGAGCGCACTTTGCCGATACGCGGGAAGATGTGGGTCATGCTGCCCTGGTGCTGCTCGGCATCTGCCGCGCTGCAGGCATCTTCGACCACAATCAGATTGAAGCCCAGCTCCCACGCGTTACGCGCGGTGGACTCAACCCCGATATTGGTGGAGATACCGCACAGGACGATGGTGTCGACGCCGCGGCGGCGCAGCTGCAGCTCAAGGTCGGTGCCGTAGAACGCGCCCCACTGGCGTTTGGTGATCTCAATATCGGTGTCGCGTTTGCCCAGCGCCGCCGGCCAGGTCCACCAGTTTTCCGGCAGGGTATGGGCGCCCATCGGGGCATCTACCGGCTGGCGTAGCGCATCGCCAAAATCCGCCGACCAGCCGACGCGCACCAGTACTACCGGTGCCGCGTGGGCGCGAAAATGTTCAGCCAGCGCGGCGGCACGGGATACCACATCCCCGGCGCTGTAAGGCCCGCCGGCGAAAGGCAAAATGCCTTCCTGAAGATCGATAACCACCAGCGCGCTGGTGGAAGGATTGAAATCTGACATTGTAACTCCCGTCTTTTTGTTGAAGGCAGAGTACCTTACGCGTTTAATGTGCTATTGCTGTTTACTAAATTTGTTAATTTTTGTGAGAATGCGCAATAAGACGCGCAGCAAACGCGCTACCGTATGGCTGCGGGCTTATCGCCGACTGGAATTTCCAGTATAATAGCCGCCTTTTTTCATCAGTAGTGACATTCAGCTAAAGCTGCGACAGTAACGCCTGTAAGCCAGGCGGCAAACGGCCTGTGGCTAAGTTAAGGGATATCTCATGCGTACAGAATATTGCGGGCAGCTACGACTGTCCCACGTGGGGCAGCAGGTGACTCTGTCTGGTTGGGTCAACCGTCGTCGCGATCTCGGTAGCCTTATTTTTATCGACATGCGCGACCGCGAAGGCATCGTGCAGGTATTTTTCGATCCGGATCGTGCGGAAGCGTTCAAACTGGCCTCTGAGCTGCGCAATGAGTTTTGCATTCAGGTCACCGGCACCGTGCGTGCGCGAGATGAAAAAAATGCCAACCGCGAGATGGCGACCGGCGAAGTGGAAGTGTTCGCCACCGACCTGACCATCATCAACCGCGCCGAGCCGCTGCCGCTGGACTCTAACCAGGTTAACTCTGAAGAAGCGCGTCTCAAGTACCGCTACCTGGATCTGCGTCGCCCTGAGATGGCGCAGCGCCTGAAAGCCCGCGCGAAAATCACCAGCTTTGTCCGCCGCTTTATGGACGACCACGGCTTCCTCGACATCGAAACCCCGATGCTGACCAAGGCGACGCCGGAAGGCGCGCGCGACTACCTGGTGCCGTCCCGCGTTCATAAAGGCAAATTCTACGCGCTGCCGCAGTCCCCGCAGCTGTTCAAACAGCTGCTGATGATGTCCGGCTTCGATCGCTACTACCAGATCGTGAAATGCTTCCGTGACGAAGACCTGCGTGCCGACCGCCAGCCGGAATTCACCCAGATCGACGTGGAAACCTCCTTCATGACCGCACCGCAGGTGCGTGAAGTGATGGAAGATCTGATCCGCAAGCTGTGGCTGGAGATCAAAGGCGTGGACCTGGGCCAGTTCCCGATCATGACCTTTGCCGAAGCCGAGCGCCGTTACGGCTCCGATAAGCCGGACCTGCGTAACCCGCTGGAGCTGGTGGACGTGGCTGACCTGCTTAAAGACGTTGAGTTCAAGGTGTTCTCCGGCCCGGCAAACGATGCCAAAGGCCGTGTTGCCGCACTGCGCGTGCCGGGTGGGGCCACCCTCAGCCGTAAGCAGATTGACGACTACGGCAAGTTCATTGAGATCTACGGCGCGAAAGGGCTGGCCTACATCAAAGTGAACGAGCGCGCCGCGGGTCTGGAAGGCATTACCAGCCCGGTAGCCAAATTCCTTAACGCCGACATCGTTAACGCCATCCTTGAGCGCACCGGCGCCCAGGACGGCGACATGATCTTCTTCGGTGCCGACAGCAAGAAAGTCGTGGCCGACGCGCTGGGCGCGCTGCGCCTGAAGCTGGGCAAAGACCTCAGCCTCACCGACGAAACCAAGTGGGCGCCGCTGTGGGTGGTCGACTTCCCGATGTTCGAAGAGGACGGCGAAGGCGGCCTGAGCGCGATGCACCATCCGTTCACCGCACCGAAAGACATGAGCGCTGACGAGCTGAAAGCCGCGCCGGAAGAGGCTGTGGCTAACGCGTACGACATGGTCATCAACGGCTATGAAGTGGGTGGCGGTTCGGTGCGTATTCACCGCAGCGACATGCAGCAGACGGTGTTCGGCATCCTCGGCATCAATGAACAGGAGCAGCGCGAGAAGTTCGGCTTCCTGTTAGACGCCCTGAAGTTCGGCACGCCGCCGCACGCGGGCCTGGCGTTTGGTCTGGATCGCCTGACCATGCTGCTGACCGGCACCGACAACATCCGTGACGTTATCGCGTTCCCGAAAACCACCGCGGCAGCCTGCCTGATGACCGAAGCGCCAAGCTTCGCCAACCCGGCATCGCTGACCGAGCTGGGCATTCAGGTGCTCAAAAAAGAGCCGCTGGAGAATAAGTAATATGCAGTATAAGCAACCCGTTTCGGTGCTGGTGGTTATCTACGCCGAGGACACGAAACGGGTGCTGATGTTACAGCGTCGCGACGATCCCGCGTTCTGGCAGTCGGTTACCGGCAGCCTGGAAGCAGGTGAAACCGCGACGCAGGCCGCCGCGCGTGAAGTAAAGGAAGAGGTCGCCATTGACGTTGCCGATGAGCAACTGCGATTAGTCGACTGCCAGCGCACGGTGGAGTTTGAAATTTTTACTCATTTGCGTCATCGCTACGCGCCGGGCATTACGCGCAACACGGAGTACTGGTTCCGTCTTGCGCTCCCCCACGAACGGCAGATCGTCTTTACCGAGCATCTGACCTACCGCTGGGTGGATGCCGCGGACGCGGCCGCGCTCACCAAGTCGTGGAGCAACCGGCAGGCGATAGAAGAATTTGTGATTAACGACGCCTGAACGGCGAGATTTTCGGAGATATTTTTTATGGCAGGTCATAGTAAATGGGCCAACACCAAGCACCGCAAAGCGGCACAGGATGCCAAACGCGGTAAAATCTTTACCAAGATTATCCGCGAGCTGGTGACCGCGGCGCGTCTGGGCGGCGGCGATGCCGGCTCCAACCCGCGTCTGCGTGCGGCTATCGACAAAGCGCTGTCCAACAACATGACGCGTGACACCCTCAACCGTGCTATCGCGCGCGGCGTGGGCGGTGATGAAGACGCGAACATGGAAACCATCATTTATGAAGGTTACGGCCCGGGCGGCACCGCCGTGATGGTCGAGTGCCTGAGCGACAACCGCAACCGTACCGTAGCGGAAGTGCGTCACGCTTTCACCAAATGTGGTGGCAACCTGGGTACCGACGGTTCCGTGGCCTACCTGTTCAGCAAGAAGGGCGTGATCTCCTTCGAAGCGGGCGATGAAGACGTCATCATGGAAGCGGCGCTGGAAGCGGGCGCAGAAGATGTGGTGACCTACGACGACGGCGCCATTGACGTCTACACCGCGTGGGAAGAGATGGGCGCCGTGCGCGATGCGCTGGAAGCGGCCGGTCTGAAAGCGGACAACGCGGAAGTCTCCATGATCCCGTCCACCAAAGCGGACATGGATGCGGAAACCGCACCGAAACTGCTGCGCCTCATCGATATGCTGGAAGACTGCGATGACGTGCAGGAGGTATACCACAACGGTGAGATCTCTGACGAGGTCGCAGCAACCCTGTAATGGTGACGTTAACCATTAACGTAACGGGTGAGGCGTGATGGCCATTATTCTGGGGATTGACCCCGGTTCACGCATCACCGGTTATGGCGTTATCCGGCAGGTCGGCAGGCAGCTGAGCTACCTCGGCAGCGGCTGTATACGCACCAAAGTGGACGATCTGCCGTCCCGTCTGAAGCTTATCTACGCGGGTGTGACGGAGATCATCACCCAGTTCCAGCCGGACTTTTTCGCCATCGAGCAGGTCTTTATGGCGAAAAACGCCGACTCAGCGCTAAAGCTGGGCCAGGCGCGCGGCGTGGCTATCGTGGCCGCGGTAAACCAGGATCTGCCGGTGTTTGAGTATGCCGCCCGACAGGTGAAGCAGACGGTGGTGGGCACCGGCGGTGCCGATAAGGCGCAGGTTCAGCACATGGTGCGCACGCTGCTTAAGCTGCCTGCCAACCCGCAGGCGGATGCCGCGGATGCGCTGGCCATCGCCATTACCCACTGTCACGTCAGTCAGAACGCCATGCAAATGAGCGAGTCGCGGCTGACGCTGGCGCGGGGCCGACTGAGATAACTAAATTAAGGCTGGATGTTTATCCAGCCTTTTTTATATGATACGAGCACAATTTTTGCCGCGAAACGCAGGAGCGCATTGTGATAGGCAGACTACGAGGCATTATTATTGAGAAGCAGCCGCCGCTGGTGCTGCTGGAAGCGTCCGGGGTAGGGTATGAAGTACATATGCCGATGACCTGCTTCTATGAGCTGCCGGAGCTGGGCCAGGAAGCGATCATCTTTACCCATTTCGTGGTGCGGGAAGACGCGCAGCTGCTGTTCGGTTTCAACAACAAGCAGGAGCGCACGCTGTTTCGCGAGCTTATCAAAGTCAACGGCGTCGGCCCGAAGCTGGCGCTGGCGATCCTTTCCGGCATGTCAGCCCAGCAGTTTGTTAACGCCGTTGAGCGTGAAGAACCTGCCGCACTGGTGAAGCTGCCCGGTATCGGCAAGAAAACCGCCGAACGTCTGGTGGTCGAAATGAAAGATCGCTTCAAGGGTCTGCACGGCGATCTCTTCACCCCGGCCGCGGATCTGGTGCTCACTTCACCAGCCAGCCCGGCGGTGGATGATGCCGAGGCGGAAGCGGTTGCTGCGCTGGTGTCGCTGGGTTATAAACCTCAGGAAGCCAGCCGTATGGTGAGCAAACTTGCCCGCCCAGATGCGGACAGCGAGACACTGATTCGCGAAGCGCTGCGCGCTGCGTTGTGAGGTAGATGAAGGATGATTGAAGCAGACCGCCTGGTCGCCCCGGGCAGCGTCACCGCCGAAGAGGTCGCAGACCGGGCGATCCGCCCTAAGCTGCTGGATGAGTATATCGGGCAGCCGCAGGTGCGCTCGCAGATGGAAATCTTCATCCAGGCGGCAAAGCTGCGCGGCGACGCGCTGGATCACCTGCTGATTTTTGGTCCGCCGGGGCTGGGTAAAACCACGCTGGCGAACATTGTCGCCAATGAGATGGGCGTGAACCTGCGCACCACCTCCGGCCCGGTGCTGGAGAAAGCCGGCGATCTGGCGGCGATGCTCACCAACCTTGAGCCGCACGACGTGCTGTTCATCGATGAAATTCACCGTCTGTCGCCGGTGGTAGAGGAAGTGCTCTACCCGGCGATGGAGGATTATCAGCTCGACATTATGATTGGCGAAGGCCCGGCGGCGCGCTCGATCAAAATCGACCTGCCGCCGTTTACCCTGATTGGCGCCACCACCCGCGCCGGGTCACTGACCTCGCCGCTGCGCGACCGTTTTGGCATCGTGCAACGGCTGGAGTTTTATCAGGTCGACGACCTGCGCCACATCGTCAGCCGCAGCGCCCGTTATCTGGGGCTGGAGCTGAGCGAGGAGGGGGCGCTGGAAGTGGCACGTCGCGCGCGCGGTACGCCGCGTATCGCCAACCGCCTGCTGCGCCGGGTACGTGACTTTGCCGAAGTGCGCCACAACGGCGACATCTCGCATTCGGTGGCCGCTGCGGCGCTCGACATGCTCAACGTCGACGCGGAAGGCTTTGATTATATGGACCGCAAGCTGCTGCTGGCGGTCATCGACAAGTTCTTCGGCGGGCCGGTCGGGTTGGATAACCTGGCCGCTGCCATCGGGGAAGAGCGGGAAACCATCGAGGACGTGCTGGAGCCGTATCTGATTCAGCAGGGCTTCCTGCAGCGCACGCCCCGCGGGCGTATGGCGACGGTGCGGGCCTGGAATCACTTCGGGATTACCCCCCCGGCGCTGCCATAATAGCGCCCACAAAAAAGCCCCGTTAACCGGGGCTTTTTTTTAGGGCGCAGAGATTACACCGGGCTTTTTTTCATCATGCTGAAAATAAACAGCAGCGCGGCGCACAGCACCACCGACGGCCCGGCTGGCGTGTCGTAGAACGCCGAGAAGGTCAGCCCACCGGTGACCGCCACCATACCGATGCCCACCGCAATGCCCGCCATCTGCTCCGGGGTACGGGCAAAGCGACGCGCCGTGGCGGCAGGGATGATCAGCAGTGAGGTGATGATCAGCGCCCCGACAAACTTCATCGCCACCCCGATCGTCAGGGCAGTCACCAGCATCAGCAGCAGCTTCACGCGCTGGAGCTTCACGCCGTCAACAAACGCCAGATCGGGGCTGATGGTCATCGCCAGCAGGTTGCGCCACTGCCAGAACAGCACGCCCAGCACCACCACCACGCCGCAGCCAATCGCCAGCAGATCGTCCGGCGTCACCGACAGCAGATCCCCGAACAGGTAGGCCATCAGATCGACACGGATGTTCGACATCAGACTCACCACCACCAGACCGAGCGACAGCGCGCTGTGCGCCATAATGCCGAGCAGGGTATCAATCGCCAGATGCGGGCGCTTTTCAAGCCACACCAGCCCGCCCGCCAGCATCAGCGTAACGGCAATCACCGCGTAGAACGGATTAACATTGAGCAGCAGGCCGAACGCCACGCCCAGCAGCGAGGCATGGGCAAGGGTATCGCCAAAGTAGGACATGCGACGCCAGACGACAAACGAGCCAAGCGGCCCGGCGGCGCAGGCAAGCAACATCCCAGCCAGCCAGCCGGGTAAAAGAAGTTCAATCATGAATGGCCATTTCCTCTGCGCAAAATAATCCGACCTTCCAGGTCGTGGCGGTGATTGTGGTGGTGGCGGTAGATGCCGAGCTGTTCCGCGCCGCGTGGGCCGAACATGGAGATGAACTCCGGATGCATCGAGACCACTTCCGGCGTGCCGGAGCAGCAGATATGCTGATTCAGGCACAGCACTTCATCGGTTTTGGCCATCACCAGGTGCAAGTCGTGAGAGACCATCAGCACCGCACAGTTAAGCTCTTTACGCAGCTTATCGATAAGATCGTACAGCGCCACCTGGCCGTTAACGTCCACGCCCTGGGTCGGTTCATCGAGCACCAGCAGCTGCGGCTTATTGAGAAGCGCACGCGCCAGCAGCACGCGCTGGGTTTCACCGCCGGAGAGCTTTTGCATCGGGGCATCGATCAGGTGTCCTGCCTGAACGCGGGTCAGCGCCGGCAGAATATCGGCTTTGCGGGTATGCGGACGCAGGCGCATAAAGCGGCTGACGGTCAGCGGGAGGGTGGCATCAAGGTGGAGCTTTTGCGGGACGTAGCCGATGTGCAGATCCCGGTCGCGCTTGATAACCCCGGAGTGGGGTGCTACCAGGCCCAGTACCACCCGCACCAGCGTTGACTTGCCGGCGCCGTTTGGCCCCAGCAAGGTCAAAATTTTTCCCGGTGTCAGGCTGAGCGACACGTCAGACAGGACGCGGCGTTGACCGAAGACGACCGAGACCTTTTCCAGTTCAATCAATTTTGTCATGAGAATTTAAACGTTGCACAAGTTAGCGGATGTTATAATATCACACTTCCCGCAATGATGATGAAGAAAAGACGCATTATGTTACATAAAAATACGCTTCTTTGCGCTGCGCTCAGCGTGGCGTTTACCGGTGGTTTTTCCCTCAGTGCAAGCGCGGCGGTCGTCGCCTCGCTTAAGCCCGTAGGCTTTATCGCCGCGGCGATTGCAGACGGTGTCACGGACACCGAAGTGCTGCTTCCGGACGGTGCCTCAGAGCATGATTATGCGCTTCGGCCGTCAGATGTAAAACGCTTGCAGGGCGCGGACTTAGTTGTCTGGATTGGCCCGGAGATGGAAGCGTTCATGGAAAAGGCGCTGACCAACGTACCGCAGCAAAAACAGGTGGCGCTGGCGGAACTCTCCAGTGTCAAACCGCTACTCATGAAAGGTGCGCATGAAGATGAGCACGACCATCACGACGGTGAAGCTGAAGAAGAGCATCATCATCATGGTGAATATAACATGCATATCTGGCTTTCGCCTGAAATCGCGAAAGCCTCGGCGGTTGCAATCCACGATAAATTAGTGGAACTTATGCCGCAACGTCGAGCCAAACTGGACGCCAACCTGAAAGATTTCGAGGCACAACTGGCCCAAACCGATAAGCAGGTTGGTAGCGTGCTGGCACCGTTGAAAGGGAAAGGGTACTTCGTTTTTCATGACGCCTACGGCTATTACGAAAAACATTTTGGGCTGTCTTCCCTCGGGCATTTCACCGTAAATCCCGAAATCCAACCTGGTGCGCAGCGTTTACATGAAATCCGAACACAGCTGGTTCAGCACAAAGCCGAATGCGTTTTTGCTGAACCGCAATTCAGGCCAGCGGTCGTTGAAGCTGTTGCCCGTGGAACGCAGGTACGAATGGGTACGCTGGATCCGCTGGGTACTGCCATCGGTGTGAGCAAAACCAGCTACGCGCAGTTTTTGACTCAGTTATCGAACCAGTATGCGAGCTGCCTGAAAGGAGATTAACGAGGAAGTGAATACGTGCAACAGATAGCCCGCTCTGTCGCCCTGGCATTTAACAATCTGCCTCGACCCCACCGCGTCATGCTGGGGTCACTGACTGTTCTTACACTCGCGGTCGCCGTATGGCGACCCTATGTTTACCACCCCGAATCTGCACCGATTGTGAAAGCCATCGAGCTTGAGCAAAACGACATTCGCTCTCTGCTTCCCGAAGCCAGTGAACCTATCGACCAGGCGCCGCCAGAAGACGACGCGATCCCGCAGGATGAGCTGGACGATAAAACCGCAGGCGAAGCAGGAGTCCATGAGTATGTGGTCTCCACCGGCGATACCCTGAGCAGCGTGCTCAACCAGTACGGTATCGACATGGGCGACATCAGCCAGCTCGCCAGCGTCGATAAAGACCTGCGTAACCTGAAAATCGGCCAGCAGCTCTCCTGGACGCTGACCGACAGCGGCGAACTGCAGCGCCTCACCTGGGAGCTTTCCCGCCGCGAAACCCGCACCTACGACCGCACCGCAACCGGCTTTAAAATGAGCAGCGAGATGCAGCAGGGCGACTGGGTTAACACCGTGTTCAAAGGCACCGTTGGCTCAAGCTTCGTCAGCAGCGCCCGGGATGCCGGCCTGACCAGCACCGAAATCAGCGCCGTGATCAAATCCATGCAGTGGCAGATGGACTTCCGCAAGCTGAAGAAAGGCGATCAGTTCGCGGTACTGATGTCGCGCGAGATGTTCGACGGCAAGCGCGAGCAGAGCCAGCTGGTGGGCGTGCGCCTGCGCTCCGATGGCAAAGACTACTATGCGGTACGCGCCGAAGACGGCAAGTTCTACGACCGTAACGGTTCAGGGCTGGCAAAAGGCTTCCTGCGTTTCCCGACTTCAAAACAGTTCCGCGTCTCCTCCAACTTCAACCCGCGCCGCGTCAACCCGGTGACCGGTCGCGTCGCGCCGCATAAAGGCGTCGACTTTGCCATGCCGCAGGGTACCCCGGTACTGGCGGTGGGTGATGGCGAAGTGCTGGTGGCAAAACGCAGCGGTGCGGCGGGTTACTACGTCGCAGTGCGTCACGGTCGCACCTACACCACGCGCTATATGCACCTGAGAAAGCTGCTGGTGAAACCGGGTCAGAAAGTGAAGCGCGGCGATCGCATTGCGCTCTCCGGGAACACCGGCCGCTCGACCGGCCCGCACCTGCACTATGAAATCTGGATCAACCAGCAGGCAGTTAACCCCCTCACGGCGAAGCTGCCGCGTACCGAAGGGCTGGTGGGCGCCGATCGTCGCGAATATCTGGCTAAAATCAGAGAAGTCACCCCGCAGCTGCGATTTGACTAACATACGCGCAAACAAAAGCCGGTATCCTGTGATGCCGGCTTTTCTTTTTGTCTGACCCGCCCTGCGCCGCTACAATGTGTGTAATTTATTGGCGGTATTAATGGTTTGACTCTGGCCCGAGAAGGCGTATGGAAACAAAAAAAAGCACTAACGAATTTATTCCCACCTTTGAACGTTCATTCCTCCATCCTCGCTTCTGGGGAACCTGGCTCGGCGTTGCGGCGTTTTCCGCGATCGCAATGGTGCCGCCGTCGGTGCGCGATCCGCTGCTGGCGAAGTTAGGGCGGCTGGGAGGCCGGCTTGGTAAAAGCGCGCGCCGCCGCGCGCAGATTAACCTGCTGTACTGTTTCCCGGAGATGCCGGAAAGCGAGCGAGAAGCCATCATCGACGAGATGTTTGCCACCGCCCCGCAGGCGATGGCGTTAACCGCCGAACTGGCTATCCGCGGAACGGAAAAAGTGCTGCCGCGCATTCAGTGGCATGGCCGGGAATACATCGATGAGATGCAGCGCAATAACGAGCGGGTGATTTTCCTTGTGCCGCACGCCTGGGGCATCGACATGCCCGCCATGCTGATGGCCGCCAGCGGCTATCCGGTTGCCGGAATGTTTCACAACCAGGGCAACCAGGCTCTGGACTACGTGTGGAACAAGGTACGCCTGCGCTTCGGCGGCAGGCTCCATGCCCGCAACGACGGCATTAAGCCGTTTATCAGCTCGGTGCGCGCCGGCTACTGGGGCTACTACCTCCCGGACCAGGATCACGGCCCGGAGCAGAGCGAGTTCGTTGAGTTTTTCGGCACCTATAAAGCCACGCTGCCGGCGATTGGCCGCCTGATGAAAGTGTGCCGCGCCAGAGTGCTGCCGCTGTTCCCGGTGTATAACAGCCGCACCCACTGCCTGGAAATCTACGTGCGCCCGCCGATGGACGATCTGGCGGAT
Organism: Siccibacter turicensis LMG 23730; assembly: GCF_000463155.2. Taxonomy (GTDB): domain Bacteria; phylum Pseudomonadota; class Gammaproteobacteria; order Enterobacterales; family Enterobacteriaceae; genus Siccibacter; species Siccibacter turicensis. Next base: position 195,889 of record NZ_AWFZ01000042.1, read on the forward strand.
GCCGATGACCGCACCATTGCGCGTCGTATGAATGAGGAAGTGGAGATCTTCGTGCGTCCGAACCCGGAGCAGTACACCTGGATCCTGAAGCTGCTGAAAACCCGTCGCGACGGCGAGATCCAGCCCTATAAGCGAAAAGACCTGTGGGGCAAAAGCGCCAAATAAAAAAAGCCCTCGAATGAGGGCTTTTTTGTGTCTCGCGGTCGGCTTATTCGACGGTGAGAATGCGGGTCGTGTTGGTGGTGCCGATGGTGCCCATCACGTCGCCCTGGGTAACGATAACCAGATCGCCGGAAACCAGATAGCCTTTATCACGCAGCAGGTTTACCGCATCCTGCGCGGCAACCACGCCATCGTTGGCGTTATCGAAGTAGACCGGGGTAACGCCGCGGTAGAGCGCCGTGAGGCTCAGGGTGCGCTCATGGCGGGACATCGCGAAGATCGGCAGACCCGAGCTGATACGTGAGGTCATCAGCGCGGTACGGCCCGATTCCGTCATGGTGATGATCGCGCTGACGCCTTTCAGGTGGTTGGCAGCATACATGGCCGACATGGCAATGGCTTCTTCCACGTTGTCGAACTGCACGTCGAGACGGTGCTTCGAGACGTTGATGCTCGGGATTTTTTCCGCCCCGAGGCAGACGCGCGCCATCGCCGCCACGGTCTCTGCCGGATACTGACCGGCTGCGGTTTCCGCGGAGAGCATCACCGCATCGGTACCGTCCAGCACGGCGTTCGCTACGTCCATGACTTCGGCGCGGGTCGGCATCGGGTTGGTGATCATCGACTCCATCATCTGGGTCGCGGTGATCACCGCACGGTTGAGCTTGCGGGCACGACGAATCAGGGTTTTCTGGATACCGACCAGTTCCGGGTCGCCAATCTCCACACCGAGATCGCCGCGCGCCACCATCACCACGTCCGACGCCAGGATGATGTCATCCATCGCTTCGTCGCTGCATACCGCTTCGGCGCGTTCGACTTTTGCGCAGATTTTGGCATCGCAGCCGGCGTCGCGCGCCAGACGGCGGGCGTAGTTAAGATCTTCGCCGCAGCGCGGGAAGGAGACCGCCAGATAATCCACGCCGATTTTCGCGGCGGTGATGATGTCAGCTTTGTCTTTCTCGGTCAGGGCTTCGGCAGAGAGACCGCCACCCAGTTTGTTGATCCCTTTGTTGTTCGACAGCGGGCCGCCAACGGTCACTTCGGTGTAGACGCGCATGCCGCTGACTTCCAGCACTTTCAACTGCACGCGGCCGTCGTCCAGCAGCAGGATATCGCCCGGTACGACGTCAGCCGGCAGGCCTTTATAGTCGATGCCGACCTTTTCTTTGTCGCCTTCGCCTTTACCGAGGTTGGCGTCGAGCAGGAATTTGTCGCCGATATTGAGGAAGACTTTGCCTTCTTTAAAGGTCGATACGCGAATTTTTGGACCCTGAAGGTCGCCGAGGATAGCCACGTGGCGGCCAAGCTTCGCCGCGATCTCACGCACTTTATCGGCGCGAAGCTGGTGATCTTCCGGGCTGCCGTGGGAGAAGTTCATACGTACAACGTTAGCACCCGCAGCGATGATTTTTTCGAGGTTGTTATCGCGGTCAGTGGCCGGGCCTAATGTGGTGACGATTTTGGTTCTGCGAAGCCGTCTGGACATGTATTACTCCGTTGACTGAAACACTTAGGTGTTGCGTGAATATAAATTCGGTAATTCCAACTGCCCTTCAGGGCAAAGCAAATGACCATAACCGAATGCGTGGATAAGTTACAACTTTGTTATAAAAAATTTAGTCCCGTTCACCGGGGAGATGCAGCGCCTTATCAAAGCGCGATTCCTTAAGGGCTTCCTTGACTCGCTTCAAGTTATCCCTGAATTTCGCCCCGCGACGCAGGGTAAATCCGGTTGCCAGCACGTCAATCAGCGTCAGCTGCGCCAGGCGCGACACCATCGGCATATAGATATCGGTGTCCTCGGGCACATCCAGCAGCAGGGCCAGCGTCGCCTCGCGCGCCAGCGGCGAGCCTTCGCTGGTGATTGCCAGCACCATGGCATCGCTTTCACGCGCCAGCCGCGCCAGTTCCACCAAGCTTTTGGTACGGCCGGTGTGGGAAATCAGCACCACCACGTCATCATCGCTACAGTTCATGCAGCTCATGCGCTGCACCACGATGTCGTCGGAATAGATAACCGGCACGTTGAAGCGAAAAAATTTATTCATCGCATCGTGGGCTACCGCCGCCGACGAGCCGAGACCGAAAAAGGCGATCTTCTTGGCCTGGGTCAGCATATCCACGGCGCGGTTGACCGCCGACATATCCAGCGCGTGGCGCACCTGGTCGAGGGTAGCCATCGCCGATTCAAAAATTTTGCCGGTGTAGGCCTCAACGCTGTCGTCCTGGTCGACGTTGCGATTCACATAGGGCGTACCGTTTGCCAGACTTTGCGCCAGATGTAGTTTAAAATCGGGAAAGCCGCGGGTTTCGAGGCTGCGACAGAAGCGGTTCACCGTCGGTTCGCTGACGCCAGCTTCACTGGCAAGCGTGGCGATACTGGAGTGGATGGCGTTGGACGGCGAAGCCAGGATGGCTTCTGCGACTTTGCGTTCTGATTTGCTAAGGTATTCCAGATGGATCTGGATCTTTTCCAGCATATTCATAGTGTGAGTATAGCTCAGCGAGGTAAACGTTTTCACAGCGACGTGAAACGCGATCGGTTGAGCGAGAATATACCGCGCTACGCTGACGCCGGGGAAAGTGAGCCACATAAATGTTGTTGTTTTTTTTCATTACATGATCGGCGTCGACTTTTCGCCTCTGCCGGGCGCAACGTGGCGACGGTGATGCGCCGCCCGGCGCGGCAGGCCGTTTTCTGAGCGGCCCGGCAAATAAGGCATCTTCGGCGAAACGCTAAAGGTTTCGTGGCGACGGTAAAACCAGTAGAGTGCAGCGTAATAAAATTACAAGTAAGGCCTGGCGAAAGACCAGGACATCCGAAACGAGGAGAATGACATGGCGGTAACGCAGACAGCCCAGGCATGTGACCTGGTCATTTTCGGGGCGAAAGGCGACCTGGCGCGCCGGAAACTGTTGCCATCCCTGTATCAGCTTGAGAAAGCCGGTCAGATCCACCCCGACACCCGCATTCTGGGCGTAGGCCGCGCGGACTGGGATAAAGAAGCCTATACCAAAGTGGTGCGTGAAGCGCTCGAAACCTTCATGAAAGAGAAGATCGACGAAGCGCTGTGGGACACCCTGAGCGGCCGTCTCGACTTCTGCAATCTCGACGTTAACGACGTCGCCGCGTTTACCCGCCTCGGGAAAATGCTCGATCAGAAAAATCGCGTCACCATTAACTATTTCGCCATGCCGCCAAGCACCTTTGGCGCCATCTGCAAGGGGCTTGGCGAAGCGAAGCTCAACGCCAAACCGGCGCGCGTGGTAATGGAAAAACCGCTCGGCACCTCGCTGGATACCTCGCGTGAGATTAACGATCAGGTGGGCGAGTTCTTTGAAGAGTGCCAGGTCTACCGTATCGACCACTATCTCGGCAAAGAGACGGTGCTCAACCTGCTGGCGCTGCGCTTTGCGAACGCGCTGTTTGTCAACAACTGGGATAACCGCACCATCGACCACGTTGAAATTACCGTGGCCGAAGAGGTAGGCATTGAGGGTCGCTGGGGTTACTTCGACCAGGCCGGCCAGATGCGCGACATGATCCAGAACCACCTGCTGCAAATCCTCTGCATGATCGCCATGTCGCCGCCGTCAGATTTGACCGCCGACAGCATTCGCGATGAGAAGGTGAAAGTCCTGAAATCCCTGCGCCGCATCGATCGCACCAACGTGCGTGAGAAAACCGTGCGCGGCCAGTACACCGCCGGCTTCGCTCAGGGCAAAAAAGTGCCGGGCTACCTGGAAGAAGAGGGCGCGAATAAGAGCAGCAGCACCGAAACCTTCGTGGCTATCCGCGTGGATATCGATAACTGGCGCTGGGCGGGCGTGCCGTTCTACCTGCGCACCGGCAAGCGTTTGCCGACCAAATGCTCGGAAGTGGTGGTCTATTTCAAAACGCCTGAGCTGAACCTGTTCAAAGAGTCCTGGCAGGACCTGCCGCAGAACAAGCTGACCATTCGCCTGCAGCCGGACGAAGGGGTGGACATCCAGGTGCTGAATAAAGTGCCCGGACTCGATCACAAGCACAACCTGCAGATCACCAAGCTCGACCTGAGCTACTCCGAAACCTTCAACGAAACGCACCTTGCCGACGCCTATGAGCGCCTGCTGCTGGAAACCATGCGCGGTATTCAGGCCCTGTTTGTGCGTCGCGACGAAGTGGAAGAGGCCTGGACGTGGGTGGACTCCATCACCGAGGCCTGGGCGGCGGATAACGATGCGCCGAAGCCGTATCAGGCCGGCACCTGGGGGCCTGTGGCCTCTGTGGCGATGATTACCCGCGACGGTCGTTCCTGGAACGAGTTCGAGTGATCGCCAGCTGCGTCAGGGATGTTATTTTACCGGTAACATGATCTGACGCAGGTTGCTTTCCGATTTACAAATTTAAGGCCCTGACTGGATTCACCAGCAGGGCTTTTTTCATTACACTGGCTGAAGCGATTTTGCCCTTGTCAGGCGCGAGTGCGGTGCTTCAGTGTAATGACTCCCTTCGTTACGCCCTCCGTTCTGCGTCCTGTGGCAGCACTTTTATCAGGAGCTTTTATGAACCCAGTAATGTTACGCGTAACAAATCGAATCATTGAGCGCTCGCAAAAGACCCGCAGCGCGTATCTGGCCCGCATTGAAAAAGCGAAAAGCGAGACGGTACACCGCGCCTCGCTAGCCTGCGGCAATCTGGCGCACGGTTTCGCCGCCTGCCAGCCGGACGATAAAGCCTCCCTGAAAAGCATGCTGCGCCATAACATTGGCATCATTACCTCCTATAACGATATGCTCTCGGCCCACCAGCCCTACGAGCGCTATCCCGATATCATTCGCCGCGCGCTGCATGAGATCGGCGCCGTCGCCCAGGTGGCAGGCGGCGTCCCGGCCATGTGCGACGGAGTGACCCAGGGGCAGGACGGCATGGAGCTGTCGCTGCTCAGCCGGGAAGTGATCGCCATGTCGGCCGCGGTGGGGCTGTCGCATAACATGTTCGACGGCGCGCTCTACCTCGGCGTGTGCGACAAAATCGTGCCGGGCCTGGCGATGGCGGCGCTCTCCTTCGGGCACCTGCCCTCGGTGTTTATCCCCTCCGGGCCGATGGCCAGCGGCTTGCCGAACAAAGAGAAGGTGCGCATTCGCCAGCTCTATGCGGAAGGGAAGGTGGATCGCATGGCGCTGCTGGAGTCCGAAGCGGCCTCCTACCATGCGCCGGGCACCTGCACCTTCTACGGCACCGCCAACACCAACCAGATGGTGATTGAGTTTATGGGCATGCAGCTGCCCGGCTCCTCCTTTGTTCACCCGGACGCCGAACTGCGCACCGAACTCACCGCCGCCGCCGCCCGCCAGGTGACGCGCCTGACCGGCAACGGCAACGCGTGGATGCCGATCGGTAAGATGATCGACGAAAAGGTGGTGGTTAACGGCATCGTGGCGCTGCTGGCGACCGGCGGCTCCACCAACCACACCATGCACCTGGTGGCGATGGCCCGCGCGGCAGGCATCATCATTAACTGGGACGACTTCTCCGAGCTGTCGGATGTGGTGCCGCTGATGGCGCGCCTCTACCCGAACGGCCCGGCGGACATCAACCACTTCCAGGCTGCGGGCGGCGTGCCGGTGCTGATCCGCGAGCTGCTGAAGGGCGGCCTGCTGCACGAGGACGTCAATACCGTGGCCGGTTTCGGCCTGAGCCGCTACACCCTTGAGCCGTGGCTCAATAACGGTCAGCTCGACTGGCGTGAAGGGGCAGCGGCCTCGCTGGACACCGACATCATCGCCACCATCGACAACCCCTTCTCCCGCCACGGCGGCACCAAGGTGCTGAGCGGCAATCTGGGACGCGCGGTGATGAAAACCTCGGCGGTGCCCGTTGAGAACCAGGTTATCGAAGCTCCGGCGGTAATTTTTGAGAGCCAGCACGACGTATTGCCGGCGTTTGAAGCGGGCCTGCTGGACCGCGACTGCGTGGTGGTGGTGCGCCATCAGGGACCAAAAGCGAACGGGATGCCAGAATTACATAAACTCATGCCGCCACTTGGTGTATTATTGGACCGCCGTTTCAAAATTGCGTTAGTTACCGATGGACGACTCTCTGGCGCGTCCGGTAAGGTGCCTTCTGCTATCCACGTCACCCCGGAAGCCTACGATGGCGGGATGCTGGCGAAGGTGCGTGAAGGGGACCTTATCCGTGTTAACGGCCAGACCGGCGAACTGACCCTGCTGGTGGACGACGCCGAACTGGCGGCACGTGACGCCTTTGTCCCGGACCTGAGCGCCCTGCGCGTAGGCACCGGACGCGAGCTGTTTGGCGCGCTGCGCGAGAAACTGTCCGGCGCGGAGCAGGGCGCAACCTGTATTACTTTTGAATGATTCCCGGCGCACCCGGTGCGCTGAAAACAGATGAATTAATTAAAGTTGGCGGGAGTAAATCTGAATGAAAAACTGGAAAACAAGTGCCGAAGCGATTCTGACCTCAGGCCCGGTTGTCCCTGTAATCGTCATTAATAAGCTCGAACACGCGGTGCCGATGGCGAAAGCTCTGGTGGCAGGCGGCGTGCGCGTGCTGGAAGTGACCCTGCGTACCCCATGCGCGCTGGAAGCGATTCGCCTGATTGCGAAAGAAGTACCGGACGCGATCGTCGGTGCGGGTACCGTACTGAATGCCAGACAGCTGGCAGAGGTGACCGAGGCTGGCGCGCAGTTCGCAATTAGCCCAGGCCTGACCGAGCCGCTGCTGAAAGCCGCGACCGAAGGCACCATTCCGTTGATTCCGGGCATCAGCACCGTCTCTGAACTGATGCTGGGCATGGACTACGGCCTGAAAGAGTTTAAGTTCTTCCCGGCAGAAGCCAACGGCGGCACCAAAGCGCTGCAGGCGATCGCAGGCCCGTTCTCGCAGGTTCGTTTCTGCCCGACCGGCGGCATCTCCCCGGCCAACTACCGCGACTACCTGGCGCTGAAAAGCGTGCTGTGCATCGGCGGCTCCTGGCTGGTTCCGGCCGACGCGCTGGAGAGCGGCGACTACGATCGCATCACCACCCTGGCACGTGAAGCGGTGGCTGGCGCGCAGCAGTAATAAAAAAGGCGAGGGCATCACGCGCTCGCCTGCATAATGACGACGCCCGGCCAGCACGCCGGGCTTTTTTTATCCCTTCACCACCACCGCGGCGGCGGCTGCTTTTGCGCGTTCAACCGCCTGCTCGACGCTCTCTGCCATGCTCAGCGCCACCCCAAGTCGACGCGTTCCCTGGATGTCCGGCTTGCCGAACAGGCGCAGCTGAAGACCGGCGCCCAGCGCGTTCTCCAGATTGCCGTAGCTCAGGTTGTCGCTCACCAGATCAGGCAGGATCACCGCCGAGGCGCACGGGCCATACTGGCGGATGCCGCCGATGGGCAGGCCGGTAAACGCCCGCACGTGCAGGGCGAACTCAGAGAGATCCTGTGAAATCAGCGTCACCATCCCGGTATCATGTGGGCGGGGCGAGACTTCGCTGAAGATCACCTCGTCCCCGCAGATAAACAGCTCGACGCCAAACAGGCCATAGCCGCCCAGCGCCAGCACCACCTTGCGCGCCATCTCCTGGGCGCGGCTCAGGGCCAGGTCGCTCATCTGCTGCGGCTGCCAGGACTCGCGGTAGTCGCCATCCTCCTGACGGTGACCGACGGGGGCGCAAAAGTGAACCCCGTCGACCGCGCTGACGGTCAGCAGGGTGATTTCGAAATCAAAATCCACCACGCCTTCGACAATCACGCGCCCGGCCCCGGCGCGGCCGCCCTGTTGGGCATATTCCCACGCCTGGGTGAGCTGTGCTTCGTCACGGATAAAGCTTTGCCCCTTGCCGGAGGAGCTCATCACCGGCTTGACAATGCAGGGCAGGCCGATGGTGTCGACAGCTGCACGGAACGCCGCTTCGCTGTCGGCAAACCGATAGCGGGAGGTCGGGATCGCCAGCTCCTCGGCGGCGAGACGGCGGATGCCCTCCCGATTCATGGTAAGTTTTGTCGCCCGCGCGGTCGGCACCACGTGCTGCCCGGCCTGCTCCAGCTCAACCAGCATATCGGTGGCGATGGCTTCGATTTCCGGCACGATGTAGTGCGGCTTTTCCTGCTCCACCAGCGTTTTCAGGGCGGCAGCGTCGAGCATGTTGATCACGTGGCTGCGGTGGGCGACGTGCATAGCGGGGGCGTCCGGATAGCGGTCTACGGCAATCACTTCGATGCCCAGACGCTGGCACTCAATGGCCACTTCCTTACCCAATTCACCCGAACCCAAAAGCATTACCCGCGTTGCTGCGGGGCGCAGCGCCGTACCCAACATAGCCATAACCCTGTACCTGATTGAAAAAATGGACCGGCGCAGTATAAACGAAAACGTTTGCGTGCCACAGTGATTTTGCAGTTGCACGCAAGGTGATACTGGGTTTATACTGTATATAAATACAGTGATGCGAGGCTGCAAAATGACCGTTGAAATTAAATACGTGGTTGTCCGCGAAGGTGAGGAAAAGATGTCTTTTGCCAATAAAAAGGATGCTGACGCTTACGATAAAATGCTCGATCTGGCTGAAGTGCTTGGCGACTGGTTGCAGGAGAGCCCGCTGAAGCTGGAAGACGAACAGAACGACGCGCTGGCGATGTGGCTGGCCGAACAGCGTGATGCCCTGAGCACCATCATCAAAACCGGCAAGCTGCCGGAAAGCGCACCGGCAGAAAAAGTCCCGGCGGCGCGTAAGAAGGCTGCTGCGGATGAAGAGACCGCCGAGGTTAAGCCCATCAAAGCGGCATAATCAGACGCAAAGACATTGGCGTTACCAGGGTTTTGAACCATGCTTTTCCTGAACATACCGACAGGAGAACAACATGTACAAATCCGGAATGCTTATTGCGAGCCTGCTTGCGCTTGGCAGCGCCCCGGCTCTGGCGGCTGACGCCCATGATGTGAGCTTCCCGCGTTGCGAAGGCACCAACGCGGAAACCATCGCCTCCAGCGTGAAACGCGACTATCTGCAAAATCGTATCCCACGCTGGGCAGACGATCAGGAAACCCTCGGCATGGCCGACCCGGTAGCCTGGACGGACCCGAAAGCGGTGCACGGTGAAGGGGACAACTGGCAGGTGCCGCTCATGGTGCGCGGCAAGAATACCGATATTCACTACCAGGTGACCATCGACTGTAAAAAGGGCACCGCCAGCTATAAGCACTGAGGCGTCCGCGGGCAGCCCTGTGCTGCCCCTGTCTGACTGCGTTGACCGCGCTGATGTTTGTCCCGCCTGTTTCTGTTTCTCTCCGCGTTCCCGTTGCTGCTCATGCTACTGATGTGCTGCTCCCGTCACCGCGTTTGCTCATGTTGCTGATGTGCTGTTCCCGTTAGCGCGTTGGCTCGCATTGCTGATGTGCTGCTCACGTTAGCGCGCATTGCTGATGTGCTGCCCGGCCACCCCGTCTACGCCTGTTCCTGATTTACTGCCTCCATTTCGCGTCTGCTCGGCTGCGCCGTTCTCGGCTAGCCATACCGTACGGGCCGGCAGCGATAATTTTCCCTTCCTTGCTCAAACCCGACATATCTTGACGCTGACTCGCTTACCCTCAGTAAACATCTGACATTACCGGAGAAAGATTATGTCTCAGTGGTTAAAACAGCTTCAGTCCGTTCTGGGGCAGGCGAAATCCGCCACCCAGCAGGGTGGGGATAAAGAGCAGGGTTACAGCAAATACATGCCCGGCGCGCTGGGTGGTCTGGCCGGCTTGCTGGTCGCCAGCTCCTCATCGCGCAAACTGCTGACCAAATATGCAGGCAGCGCGCTGCTGATGGGCGGTGGCGCGGTGGCCGGTACCGTGCTGTGGAACAAATACAAAGATAAAGTGCGCGCGGCGCATCAGGATGAACCGAACTACGGTCAGCAGCACTCGCCGCTGGACGTGCGTACCGAACGTCTGATTCTGGCGCTGGTGTTTGCCGCCAAGAGCGACGGGCATATCGACGACCGCGAGCGTCAGGCCATTGAACAGCAGCTGCGTGAAGCGGGCGTTGAGCAGCAGGGAAGGGCGCTGATCCAGCAGGCTATCGAGCAGCCGCTCGATCCCAAACGCATTGCCCAGGGCATTCAGAACGAGGAAGAGGCGCTGGAAGTCTACTTCCTGAGCTGCGCGGCCATCGACATCGATCACTTTATGGAGCGCAGCTATCTGAACGCGCTGGGCGACGAACTGAAGATCCCGCAGGACGTGCGCAGCAGCATCGAGCAGGATCTGAAGCAGCAAAAACAGGCCCTGCCAGGGGAATAAGCGCAGGATAAATGTCATGTTTCGCTTGCAACGCGCGTGGGTTTTGCCACCCTTACAGAGTGTTGAATGCAAAAGAACAATGACATGCCACCTAAAGCGAGAAAAATTCCCCATCCTCTGACCGAGCATGGCGATACCCGAATCGACAACTATTACTGGTTGCGCGACGACTCCCGTTCTCAACCGGAGGTGCTGGACTATCTGCACCAGGAGAACGACTACGGGCGCGCCATCATGGCCACGCAGCAGGCGTTGCAGGACCGTCTCTTAAAAGAGATGGTAGATCGTATCCCGCAGCGCGACGTCTCTGCGCCCTATGTAAAAAACGGCTATCGCTATCGTCACGTCTATGAAACCGGCTGCGAGTACGCTATCTATCAGCGCCAGTCGGTGATGAGCTCGGAATGGGATGACTGGGAGCTGCTGCTCGACTCCAACAAGCGCGCCGCCCACAGCGAGTTTTACACCCTGGGCGGGCTGTCGGTTGCCCCGGACAACAGCATCATGGCGCTGGCGGAGGATTTTCTCTCCCGGCGGCAGTACGGGCTGCGCTTTCGCAATCTGGAGACCGGCAACTGGTACCCTGAGACGCTGGAGAACGTCTCGCCGAGCTTTGTCTGGGCGAACGACTCCTCGACGCTCTACTACGTGCGCAAGCACGCCACCACGCTGTTGCCGTATCAGGTGTGGCGCCATACCGTGGGGACGCCCTCCAGCCGTGATGAGCTGGTGTATGAAGAGACAGACGAGACCTTCTACGTCAGCCTGCATAAAACCACCTCCCAGCACTTTGTCCTGATCTATCTCAACAGCGCCACCACCAGTGAAGTGCTGCTGCTTGACGCAGAACTGCCCGATGCGCTGCCTCAGCAGTTTCTGGCGCGGCGCAAGGATCACGAATACAGCCTCGACCACTATCAGCACACCTTTTACCTGCGCTCCAACCGCGACGGAAAAAACTTCGGGCTGTACCGCACCAAAGTGCGGGATGAATCTCGCTGGGAAGTGCTGATCCCGGCGCGGGATAACATCATGCTGGAAGGCTTTACGCTGTTTACCGACTGGCTGGTGGTGGAGGAGCGTCAGCGCGGCCTGACCAGCCTGCGGCAAATCAACCGCAAAACCCGGGAGGTAACCGGCATCGCCTTTGACGATCCGGCCTATGTCACCTGGCTTGCCTATAACCCCGAGCCGGAGACGTCGCGCCTGCGCTACGGTTACTCTTCGATGACCACGCCGGATACCCTGTTCGAGCTGGATATGGACACCGGCGAGCGGCGCGTGCTGAAGCAGACCGAGGTCGCCGGGTTTGACGCGGCGAACTACCGCAGCGAACACCTGTGGGTGAAGGCGCGGGACGGCGTGGAGGTCCCGGTGTCACTGGTTTATCGCACCTCCTGCTTCCGACGCGGCAAAAATCCGCTGCTGGTGTACGGTTACGGCTCGTACGGCACCTGTATGGATGCGGACTTCAGTACCAGCCGGCTGAGCCTGCTCGACCGGGGATTTGTCTACGCCATCGCCCATATCCGCGGCGGCGGTGAGCTGGGGCAGGGGTGGTATGAAGACGGTAAGTTCCTGAAGAAGAAAAACACCTTTAACGACTATATCGACGTGTGCGACGCCCTTCTGAAAGAGGGCTACGGCGATCCGCACTACCTGTACGGTATGGGGGGGAGCGCGGGCGGCATGCTGATGGGCACCGTCATTAACCAGCGTCCGGAGCTGTTTCATGGCGTAGTGGCCCAGGTGCCGTTCGTTGACGTGGTGACGACGATGCTCGATGAATCCATCCCCCTGACCACCGGGGAGTTTGAGGAGTGGGGCAATCCCAAAGACGAAGCGTACTATCGCTATATGAAGGACTACAGCCCCTACGACCAGGTGCAGGCCCAGGAGTATCCGCACTTGCTGGTCACCACCGGCCTGCACGATTCCCAGGTGCAGTACTGGGAGCCGGCAAAATGGGTCGCGAAGCTGCGGGAGTACAAAACCGACGATAACCTGCTGCTGCTCTGTACCGATATGGATTCGGGGCACGGCGGTAAGTCCGGGCGCTTTAAATCCTATGAAGGGGTGGCGATGGAGTACGCTTTCCTGATCGCGCTGGCCCAGGGCACGCTGCCGGGTCAGGCGCCGCGCTAGCTACTCGTCGCCCAGGTAGTGGCGCAGCGTGAGCCGCCACTCGGGCGTCATGGCTTTGAAGTTGTTCATCATCCAGCGCAGGTAGCCGGGATCGCGGTCGGCGATTTCGGCCACCGGTCGGCCGCGGTACTTCCCGAACTGAAAGGTCTGGATAAGCCCCGGTCGGCCCGTCACTTCTACCATCTCCTCCGGCGTCCAGCCTGACGTATTCATGATATCGATAAGCAGCGCCGCGGTGATATAGCAGTCGAACAGCGCCCGGTGCTGGTGCAGGCCTGGCGGCGTCTCGACGTGCAGCTTGCGGGATTTGTACAGCGCCATGTTGCTGTACTTGATGCCGGGCCACAGGCGACGCGCCAGCTTGACGGTACAGATCCACTCCCCGCTCATGGGCGGCAGCATCCGCTGGTCAAAGCTGGCGTTGTGCGCCACGTAGTAGCGGCTGCCGTGATAGCGTGGAATGACGTCTTCAATCCAGGGTTTATCCGCCACCATCGCTTCGGTGATCCTATGTATCGCCATGGCCTGGGCGCCAATCGGGCGATCGGGACGCACCAGATCGCTCATCGGGTTGACGATCTGTCCGTCAATGATATCTACCGATGCCACTTCGACCACGCCGCCCTGTAAGCCGCAGGTTTCAGTATCGATGACGCGTAGCATGCTGTGCTCCCGGGATCAAAAAAAAGGAAAGGGCGCCGACGCGCAGACGGCGTCGACGGTTAAGGCTATTTGGATTTTGGTTCGTAAGGCAGACGGGAGAGGTTCACCGAGGCCAGACGATGGGCGATCAGGCGCTCGCGGAAGTAGCTGCGCAGCGCATCCGGCTGTTCGCGCTCGACCATTTCAGCGACCACCGGCATATTGTAGCGCTCTTTAAACGCCACCCCCGCCGCGGCCAGATCGACGTTGATTTTGTCCATCTCATCCTGGGGAAGTTTTGCGAGATTGCGTTGCATAGGGTTCTCCTTCTGGCTGGTGGCAAAGGTACTGTGCAGCACGGCAGATGACAAGCCTTTATCGCCTCGACTTCATACCCAAAGCTGATATTCTTTCGCGAGACTGATTGAAAAGGAATGGAAATATGCTGATTTCCCGCCGGGTACTCCCCACCCTGTTAGCCCTGACCACCACGCTGGCATTTTCTTCTGCGGCGCTGGCCCATGCGCATCTCAAACACCAGTTTCCGGCCGCCGATGCCGCCGTGAGCGAATCGCCGAAGGCGCTGACGCTCAGCTTCTCGGAAGGAGTGGAGCAGAACTTCAGTAAGGTGATGCTCACCGGGCCGAATAACCAGCTGGTCGCTACCGGTAAACCGACCCGCAGCGGCAGCGACGACAAGCAGCTGGAGGTGCCGATCGAGGCACCCCTCAAAGCCGGTCACTATCAGGTGCAGTGGCAGGTGGTTTCCGTGGACGGCCATAAAACCAAAGGGTCATGGGCCTTTAGCGTGAAATAATCATGGAGCTGCTTTATCCTGCGCTGCGCGGGCTGCATATCCTGGCGCTGTGCACGCTGTCTGGCGGTGCGGTAAGCCTGACTTGCTTTACCCGGGGTGCGCTGCGCGCGGCGATGGCCCATCGCCTGAGACGCGGTCTGGTGGCCTGCGCCTTGCTGCTGATGGTGACTACCGTAAGCCTCTATCTTACCCAGGCGGGGCTGATGGGCGACGGTCCGGCGGATATGCTGAACCCGGAAGTGCTGCGGGCTGTGGCCGGGACGCGCTTTGGTAACGTCTGGCTGGTGCAGGGCGGTTTTGCCGCGGCAACCCTGGCGGCGCTGTGTGTCTCAGGCCGCGTGCTGCTGCTCATTCTGGCCGGTGCTCAGCTGGCGCTGCTCGCCTGGACCGGCCACGCGGCGATGAACGACGGCCCCCTCGGTGCGCTACAGCGTCTGAACCACAGCCTGCATCTGCTCAGCGCGGCATGGTGGATCGGCGGTCTGCTACCGCTGCTTATCTGCATGCGGCTCGGGGGTGAGCCGGCGCTGCGCGAGGATGCCATTCGCGCGATGCGGCGTTTTTCCCTCAGCGGCCACATCGCGGTCGCCGGCGTCGTGCTGACCGGGGTGCTTAACGGGCTGATCATCACCGGGTTTCGCTGGCACGGGTTTACGCCGTGGCTGCAACTGTTGATGGTAAAAGTTGGGCTGGTGGCAGGCATGGTGGCGATCGCCCTGTATAATCGCTATGTTCTGGTGCCGCGATTTCATGCCGGTCCTGACGCGATAGCGCGCTTTATCCGCCTGACCCAGGCTGAAATGTTGCTCGGTGTGCTGGTGATTGCGACGGTCACGCTGTTGGCGACCTGGGCACCATTCTGATTGATGTGTATGACAAGAGAAGGCTATGAAAAAGACTTTACTGGCACTGCTGTTAACCTCCCTCTCCGGTATGGCACTGGCCGCGCCGCAGATTGCTACCGTGAGCCGCTTCGAGGTGGGTAAGGATAAGTGGGCGTTTAATCGGGAAGAGGTGATGCTGTCGTGCCGCCCTGACGGCGCGCTGTTTGTGATTAACCCGTCAACCCTGATGCAGTATCCGCTCAATGAAAAAGCGCAGCAGCAGGTGGCAAGCGGCAAGACCACCGGCCAGCCGGTATCGGTCATTGTGGTGGACGACCCGGCGCGCCCGGGGCACAAGATGAGCCTGGAGCCGTTTATCGAGCGTGCCCAGGCCCTGTGCAAATCCTGACGGCCTTCAGGCATAAAAAAACCGCGCTGCTGAATAACAACGCAGTGCGGTTTTTTTTATGTTGACGACCCGGCCAGCGGATTTTTTAGCATTGCAATAGTCACGGACTGGCAAACCTGACGTCGTCATCTATTCTTATAGTGCAAGGCGACTAAGCCTGCATTAATGCCAACTTTTAGCGCACGGCTCCATCCCAGGAGCCATTTCCCTGGACCGAAAACAGGAATCGTTTTCGGTCTTTTTTTATCCAGAGCGTGGCAACCAACCCGGCGAGCGCGCTATCCATCGTCATTCGCGAGCGGTAACCGGCTGCGATAAACCATACCATACACCGCACGGCCCGCGTCCAGGGGTTTTTCGCCGCGCGGCTAACTTTTTGTCGTCATTCTGCCCGGCACCAACAGCGCCATCAGCAGCGACAGGGCGCAGAACAGCGTCAGGCCGGTGGTCGCACCCAGACCAGCGTAGGCCGCGCCGAACAGCATCGCGCCGGCGACCTGGCCCGCGGCAAGCAGTAAAAACACCGCGGCGACTCCGGCGGCCGGCACCTCCGAGGCGGCGGCGCCGTACACCAGCAGCACGCCGGAGAGCGTAATGTAACCCGCACCGCACAGCGCGACCGCCGGGATCAGCCACGGGCTGAAGCCCTCCCCGAAGGCCAGCGCCAGCAGCGGCACCCCCATGCACAGCTGCGAGATGCGATACACCCGGTTCAGGCCGATGCGATTGGCCAGCGGACCGGTGAATGCCCCAACAATGCCCGCTCCGCCGCTGACCAGCCACAGCATGCTGGCGGCCTGGGCGTCCACCCTCACGTGCTGGCGCAGCACGTCCGGGCCAAAGCTCCACCACGCCGCGCTGGCCACGCCGCTGATAAACGCCACCGTCAGCAGGCGCCCCATCTTCCGCAGCTGCACGCCCCCCGGCGCGGGGGCGCGACTGTCATGCTCGCCGCGGCCCGGCAGATAGCGCAGGGCGGGGTAGAGGCATGCCAGCGCACAGACGGCAAAGGCTACGCAGGCCGCGCGCCATCCGCCGGGAAGCAGCATCAGGATCGGCACCGACAGAATAATGCCTGCGCCGGTACCGGCGTTGATGATGGTGTTGATCTGTGGCTGCTTACCCGGGCTGATCACCCGACTCACCGCGGCGGCGAGCGCCGGGGAGGCCAGGCCCGCGCTGAGTCCGGCGATAAACAGCCCGGCAGCCAGCAGCCAGGGCGCGGTGGCGAGGGCGAGCAGCACCAGCCCCAGGGTGGCGCAGAGCGAGGCAACGCATGCGGTATAGCGCGGGCCGATACGCTGGGTCAGCGGCGCCGCGCCCAGCGACGCGAGGCAGTAAGCCACGAAGCTGCAGGCGGCGATGATGCCCGCCACGCGCGGCGTAAAGGGGATGTCGCGGGTGATATCCGGCAGCATCAGCCCCCAGGCGAATCGCGCCAGGCCGTAGGTGACCGCGATAAGCGCGAATCCGCTGATGGCGAGCGCCACGGTGGGCTTCATGGGCGGGCCTGCGATGCTGACATCAGCACGGCGGCGGCGGCAGCAGCCTGACGCGCCGCGACCGGGCCGACGATCAGCGCCGAGGTGATGGCCCCCTCGAACAGCATCCACACCGCGTCTGCCGTTGCGCCGTCATCCTGCGGACAGGCCTGGGCGGTGGCAACGGTAATGTACTCCCGCAGCTGATAGCGGAAGTCCAGCGCCAGCGCGCAGAGGCGCGGATCCTGCTCGGCATACTCTCCCCACACCTTGAGGAAAAAGCAGCCGCCGGTGCCGTAGTCCTGCATCCAGGACGCCAGCGCCGCGAACAGCTGTTGAATGGCGTCGGGCTGTGCGGCAGGGTAGAGCGCCGCAAAGAAACGGCGTTTGCGCGCGTCCATCACCGCTTCGGTCAGCGCTTCCCGGGAGGGGAAATAGCGATAGAAGGTGCGCGTGGATACGCCAGCCTCGCTGCAGATGCGGTCGGTGCTGGTGGCGTGAAAGCCGTTGGAATAGAACAGCCGCTCGGCGGCGTCGATAATGTCTTCGCGTTTTCTCATACCTTAAAAGTAAACCGATCGTTTTACTTTTGCAAAAAAACGGCGCAGAAAAGCGAGAGCGAGGAGGGGACATCTCCTCCCGGCGCGGCGGGAGGAGCGGAGCGCTACTTCTGAATCAAAAAGCGCAGAATCGGGCCATCCTGCTGGATCTCCAGCACGGTGTAGCCGTGGTTGCGGGCATCCTGCGGGATGTTGTTGATCGACTGCGCGCAGTCGCTAATCACTTCGAGGATCTCCCCGCGCGCCAGCTGAGGCATCTGCTCCAGCATAGCTACAGCGGGGTAAGGGCAGGACTCACCCTGCATATCCAGACGGTAGTCAGGTACGTGCGTTGTCATGCGGTCTCCTTAATAACCTGAACGGTAGAACGGTGGAGGAAAAAGTATTTCTCCCAGCCAATAATCATCATCAGTGCGGCGAACAGCAGGAGGTAGGTCACCAGCAGCCCGCCGAGCGGACCAAAGCTCTCCAGCAGGTTGACCTTGTCCCAGTTGGTGGCCAGCGCCGGTGCAAGATCATCCCAGTACCAGGCAAGCAGGGTCGAGCCAATCACGTTGCCAAGCCCCACCCACCAGAAGTGGACCTGCCCCTCGACCGCACGGTACATCCAGCCGGTTTCACACCCGCCGGCCAGCACAATGCCAAACCCGAACAGCAGGCCGCCGATAACGGCGTTTGGACCGGCCCACATAATTTTGGCGTCCACCCCGAGCTGCACATAGCTGTAAATGCCGATGGCGCTCACCGCCATACCAAACACGATGGCTTTCGCCATGTGGGTACGGCCGGTGATCCACATATCGCGGAACGCGGAGGTGAAGCAGATCTGGGCGCGCTCAATCAGCAGCCCGAAACCGACGCCGCACAGCATCGCCAGCCCCAGCTTCGGCTGTTTCAGCGCGGTGAGCAGCGCCCAGCCAATAATGGCCACGAATACCGCGATGCCGAGCCGGAAACGGCGACGGGCGCGGTCGGCATCCTGGGTTGCGGAGGAGGCCGCCGAGACTTTCTCCAGCTTCACCGGCAGGCGGAATATCGGCAGCAGCGTAAAGCGCGCGCCAAACCAGGTGCCGATAGCGGTGGCGACCGCAAAGAACCAGGCGTGCAAGGAGAACTGCGGAATACCGGTGAAGAACGCGGCCAGGTTGCAGCCCATCGCCAGACGTGCGCCGAAACCGGCGATGATACCGCCCGCCACCGCCTGCAGGATGCGCACGCGGCTGCGCGGCATACGCAGCTTCACGTTATTGGCCCACAGCGCGGCGGCGAAACAGCCGCCGAACATGCCGATAATCATCATGCCGTCGATGCGGGTAAGCGGGGTGCCTTCCAGATGAATCAGTTTGAAATAGCCCCACTCCTCGGTGTGTACCCCCAGAAGCTGGAGCAACTGACCGCCCCAGCGGGTGAACTCGCCGGTGACGGCCCAGAAGGTGCCGGTCAGCCCGAAATAGTAGGTCGAGAGCACGCCGGCCGCGATCACCGCCGGCATAGGTGCCCAAAATTTAACGAGGTAGGTTTGTTTGAAATAATGCCAGGACATGCTGTTAGCCTCTGAACTCAGAAGGATCTACACGCGCCGCGAGTCGGCGCAGAAGGCGCCTATAATAACCGTACTTAAGATTATTCTGGTAGTGGTGCGTTTTATGCAGCGATAAAAGCGCTGGGACATAACGGGGCCAACGTCCTTAATCGTGAATACGTGGCGGCAGGAAAGGTGATGGATCTATGCCATTGATTTTAATGTGTAAAATATTATCACCCGAATGCGGGAAATAGTAGCTGGCCTGACGCAATCGGGAATCGTCTTAAAGGTCGGATTTGAATAACGGCCATTTATGGCGGTTTCTGTGCGGATAAACTGTGTGCGATTAACGCTACTCTGTTTATCAACAGCAGTTAACCCAATAAGCAGATAGGGAGGTTGCACATGAACCAATTGACGATCGGCCAACTGATTAATGCGGCCCCAGCGGTGGCGAAGTTTGAAAGTAAAGTCGCCCAGGAGCTTATCGAAGCGATGACCAAAAGCATTGAATATTTGCTGGAGGAAAACGCCGAGCTGCGTAAAAACCTCAACGGTACGCTGTCCAGGACGATATTAATTAATTAATCGTCCGTTGCGCACGCACCTTTTGCCGCACGTGCTGAAACCCGACCTGTGTCAGCCCGCCTGTTCCGTCGGGTATAAAACCGTATTTATCGCCTTGCCGTTAAGAATCAACTTAACGGTAATGGTCTCTTTTCCGCTACGGCTGCTTTTCCGGTAGCGCATGTACCGCCATCAAAATGCCTTTGCTGATAGTAATGGCGTTCATTTGCTTAAGCTGCGACAGCACCTTAAACACGCCGCTGCGTGAAAGCTGGGTGCGGTTACGGATGTACTCCTCTACCTTTACCGTGGTACGTATCTCTTCCGGTTCGTTAATCAACTCCCTTAACTGATTACACACCATCGTCCAGGTACTCGGCGTCGTCAGCTGGCTCATATGAATCAGTAGCTTAGCAGAGAGCACCTGCAGAAAATTGGCGTATAGCTGCCAGCTGTCAGTCTGCTGGATGAGTGCCATCACCTCGTCCTGCGTCAGCGTCGCAACTTCACATTCGGTTTCCGCAACAAAGATCAGCTCCAGCAGCTCCTGATCGGGAAACGCGATACCGGCAATCCACGGCGTGTTAATGCGATCGAGCTGGGTACGACTTTCTTTGTAGTACCCGGAGATTTGCCCGCTACGGAACAGGTAGCAGCGCCCTTTATTACGCCCTGAAAAGGTAAATCTGCTGCGCGCCGGGAAGCGCTTAAACGTGAGAAATTCATCCAGCCTTCCAATAAGTTCACTGGCGTGAATGTTTTGCGCTTTCTTGATCGCCATTAACGTTGGGATTTGCGTACTCATATCTTCAGCTTCAAAACAGAGTTATTGTGAAATCACTATATCGTATTGCGGCAACATTGCTTACCTGCGATACTGCTGGTAAGGTTTTTTTTACATAACTTATTAATAACTATCAGGTAAATTATTTATACTTAGTAAAATCCCACGCTCTGCAGTGATGTAGCCATCCGCTTTCAGACGCGAGAGAATACGCATTACTCCGCTACGCGAAAGAAAGGTGCGTGCAAGTATATAATTCGCCGCGGTGATGTTTTGTCTGATACCCACCGGTTCGTTATTCAACTGCAGGAGTTGGTTTTTGATTATCTCGTAAGAAGAAAGTTGCGAGATAGAGACGCAATGGCAGTAGATGCGGCTGGTGTTGTAAAGCAGCAGGTTTGCATAACTCTCCCATAAACTATTCGCTTTAATAATGCGTTTTGCACTGGTGAAAGGCAGCGTGCCGATCAGAGAGTCCTCTTCGGTGCGTAGATACAGATGTTTCGACACTGTCGTATGGCTGCTTAACCCGAAGATAAATGGCGCGCGCTCTGAGTTAAGGATTATCCCATCGCTGATGCGGTAAAGCGAAATGCTGCCCTTCATGAGTAGAAAGCATTGATTTTCATGCCCTTTCATAAAGTTAAAAGACTTTCTCTTTTGTGTTAATACTTTATTGCTTTCAAGCGAAAGGTGCTGAATAAGCAAATGTATATCTGAAAGCGGTTTATTTGGATCATGAAAAAAATCGGAGGTGGGGCGCGAGGTTTTTAACTCACTCATTATCGAAGTGACTCCATAAAATAGCTTGCTATTACCGTGGTGAATAATTGGCAGAATTATGATGTCAGGATTCACGTCAATAAAGTATCTATTGGTCTATTTGTGGACTAAAAACCAGTTGTCGGTGGCGCGCAGTTTATATCAAAATGTGTCCCACAACGTCGCCATTGAATATCTTAGCGGTTAATTGCCCTTCGTGTTTAATTTAGCAATGTGATTATCCTTAATCCACAGTCACTAATTAAACACGGAGCCAATGCCCGGGTTATTAAGTGGAGCGGTGTACCCAAAAAGGAATATGAAACTCTCTGGCAGTTACCCACTAATTTGGGCAGGCCAGGGCATCTCTTGCTCAAGGAAAACGTAATGAAAAAAAATGTATTTGCCGTTGCTTTCGCAACCGTAGCCGTGCTGTCTGCCTCTTCCGTATTTGCTGCCGACGGTACTGTTAACTTCACAGGCGAAATTATCGATCAGGCCTGTACGGTCGAAATCGGCACCAGCAACACCCTGACTGTTGACCTGGGTAAAGTAGCGAAGTCCTCTTTCGCGGCAGTAGGCGACGATGCGTCGATCACGAAATTCAGCATGAAACTGAAAGCCTGTCCGGAAAGCATTACCTCAGCGAAAGTGAAATTCGATGGCCCGAATGACGCCACTGACTCTTCCCTGCTGGCCCTGACCTCTGAGACGGGCGTAGCGAAAGGTGTGGCTATTGCCCTGATGACCGCGGATAAAACCGACCTCGGTCTGAACAGCGTCAGCGATTACAGCTATGCGCTGAAGGCGACAGAAGAAAATACGCTTGATTTTTACGCCGCGTACCGTTCAACCGCAGCCACTGTGGTAGCCGGGAAAGCGAATTCAACCGCGACATTCTCAATTAACTACAACTGATTTCCGATCCTGAAATCACCGGGGTCGTTATACGGCCCCTTTTTTAAACGAGGTATAATATGAAATTGCTCACTCACTCAATCATTGCAGGTGTAATACTGGCCTCTGGTATATCCGCCGCTAACGCAGGTGTAGTTATTGGCGGCACGCGCGTGATTTATGATGGTAATAAGAAAGAAGCTTCTCTGAGCGTCAATAATCCGGACTCTGTCCCTTATCTGATCCAGTCGTGGGTAGAGACGCCAGACGGTGGTGCTGAGAAAGCTCCTTTTATTATTACGCCCCCACTGTATCGTCTGGATAATCATCAGCAGAACGTGATGCGTATTGTCCGCGCCGGTAATCTTGCCGACGACAAAGAATCCATGTACTGGCTAAATATTAAAGCCATCCCTTCCGCGCCGCATAACGAAAACGCCAATACGCTTCAGGTGGCTGTTAAAACGCGCATTAAGCTTATTTATCGCCCGGCTTCCCTTAAAGGCGGCAATCCTGAGGATCAGGCGCAGCGTCTGGCCTGGAGCCGCAGCGGCAACAGCGTACGCGTCACCAACCCCACCGCATTTTACATGAATTTCAACAGTATCAGCGTCAACGGCAAAGCGCTGGACGACGTGACCTATGTGGCACCCGGTGCCAGCGCCAGCTTTGCACTGCCGGCAGGCGTCAGCGGCGGTAACCTCACTTTCAAAATTATCAACGATTACGGTGCGCCAGGTGCCGAACACAAAACTGCGATTTAATCACAACTTCTGCTCAAGGAATGAGCGTGCTTTATGATTCGGGAGTGTTTCCAGCATGAAAAAAACAATAACGCAATTTACGGGTAAGCCATCACGCATCGCCTTGTTTGTTGCACTGGCTTTATCCGGGAGCCACGCTGCCTTCGCGCGCGACTACTTTAACCCCGGTTTACTGGAAGCGGGAGCACAACAAGCGGGCAATATCGATCTCTCCACCTTTGAGGACGGATCGCAGGCGCCGGGAACCTATCAGGTCGATATCGTTATTAATGACCAGCTGGTAGACAGCCGCAACGTCGATTTTAAAAGTGAAAAAAATGCCGCCGGGGAGAGCGTACTGACGCCCTGCCTGACGGTGGCCCTGCTGCAGAGCTATGGGGTAAAAACCGATCTGTTCCCGAAGCTTGGCGCAGCGGAGCAGTGCGCTAACCTGAGCGCTATCCCAAAAGCAAGCTATGACTTCCGCTTTAACTCGCTGAAGCTTCTTATCAGCATTCCCCAGGCCGCAATGTCCCCGAAGGCGCGCGGCTATGTGGATCCTGCGCTGTGGGATAACGGCATTAATGCGCTGATGCTCAACTACAGCCTGAGCGGGTCAAATAACACGCCACGCGGGAACAACGGTGGGCGTAATTCAAACAGCCAGTACGCCAACCTGCGTCCGGGGATCAACATTGGTCCGTGGCGGGTGCGGAACTACACCACCTGGAACCGGGATAGCGAGGGGGTGGAGAAGTGGGACACGGTTTACACCTATGCCCAGCGTAATATCGTCCCGCTGAAAGCACAGCTTACGGTCGGTGATAGCTCGTCGCCGTCGGACGTGTTTGACAGTGTGCCGTATCGCGGGGCACAGCTCGCCTCGGATGACGATATGCTGCCAGATTCGCTCAAGGGCTATGCCCCGGTGGTGCGTGGTATCGCCCGCACCAACGCCCAGGTGGTGGTGCGTCAGAATGGCTACATCATCTATGAAAGCTACGTGGCGCCAGGTGCGTTCGAGATAACCGATATGTACCCGACCGGAGGGGCAGGCGATCTCAATGTGACCATCAAAGAAGCGGACGGCAGCGAGCAGAACTTTACCGTTCCCTTTGCCTCGCTCCCGGTATTGCAGCGCGAAGGCCACCTGAAGTTTTCGATAACGGGTGGAAGATACCGCTCTTACGACAGCAGCGTAGACGACACCCCGTTCGGGCAGGCCACGGCCATCTATGGTCTCTCCCACGGCTTCACGCTCTACGGCGGTCTCCAGAATGCCAGTGTCTATCACTCCTACGCGGCGGGCGTGGGCAAAAACATGGGGGCCATCGGGGCGTTCTCGGTTGACGTCACCCAGGCAGACTCCTCCCTGGGTAACGACACGCACAGCACAGGCCAATCCTGGCGGATGCGTTATAGCAAAAACTTTGCCGATACCGGGACCAACTTCGCCATTGCCGGCTATCGCTATTCAACCAATGGATACTACAGCCTGCAGGAAGTGCTCGACTCCTGGGGGAGCAGCAGTAGCCTCGACAACCGCCGCCGTAACCGCGCAGAGCTGACGGTGAGCCAGTCGCTGGGTAGCAGCTTCGGGGCGCTCTCGCTGAGTGCAGTCCGGGAGGACTACTGGAATTCGCCGCGCAGTATGGAGTCGTATTCTGCGGGGTATAACAACTCGTGGAACGGCTTCAGCTATGGCCTGACCTATACCCTGAGTAAAAACGGCAGTGCGGGCAACTACGGGAATAGCGTTGCCTATGATAAAGACCAGATCCTGGCATTCAACGTCAGTGTTCCGCTGGATAAATTCCTGCCGAGCACCTATGCCAACTACAGTGTCAACAGCAGTAAAAACAATGGCACTACCCACTCGGTCGGGCTGAGCGGGACAGCACTGGAAAACAATGCCCTGAGCTGGAACCTGCAGGAAGGCTACGGCAGCGACGGCGTGGGCAACACCGGCAGCCTCAATGGCGACTATAAAGGCACCTATGGCGAACTGACTGCGGGCTACAGCTACGACAAGTCGAGCGAGCGCATGAACTACGGCGTGCAGGGTGGCATTCTGGCGCACGCGGATGGCATTACGCTCTCCCAGCCGCTGTCGGAAACCAACGTACTGATCAAAGCGCCGGGCGCGAAAGGCGTCAGCATTCAGAATCAGCAGGGTGCGAAAACCGATTTCCGCGGATACACGGTGGTGAGCAACGTTTCCCCGTATCGCAACAATGATGTCACGCTCGATCCAGCGACGCTGCCGGATGACGTAGAGCTGGAGTTAACCTCCCGCACCGTAGTGCCGACCCGTGGGGCGGTGGTACGGGCGGAATATAACGCCAACGTCGGGATGCGGATCCTTATGACCCTGACCCAGGCAAACGGCAAACCCGTACCCTTTGGTGCAGTGGTGAACGTAGAGGGCCAGACCGGCCAGGGGTTTATTGTTGGCGATGTGGGGCAGGTGTATTTAACGGGTATGGATGCTTCAGGAAAAATCAACGTAGCCTGGGGAGAGAGCAACAGTCAGAAATGCGTTTCCGATTATGAATTATCGAAGCAAGGCGAAGTTCCAGGTATGGAGATAGCTAATGCCGTATGTCGCTAAAGACATCGTTCAGGAAATATTTCCTGAGTAATTTCATGATTACTGACTGTAGAACTCACGGTGCATTTTTTAATTATAATGAGATCGTTATGGTTTCGTTATTAATATTATCCTTTAATCCAGGATGTTAAGATGAAAAAAAGAATTGATTTTTTCTATTACATAACGTTGGTTTTATCCTGTTTATATTCTGTACCAGGATTTTCAACAGCAACATGTGTGCCTCAGGGTGATTATAGTCTCACCCCGCAAAATATCATTATTCAGCGCGATGTGCCTGTAGGAACAGAGCTATCACGTATAGAAGGCAGTGAAAAAACAATGTGGTTATGTACAGGGGAAACAACTTACCATTCAGTCAATTTTTACGGTGCTAACGCGCGTCCAACGGTTATTGATGGGAAAACAATTTTTGCAACTAATCTCAATGGAATTGGTTATGCACTTGGAGGGAAATTAGACAGCCTGTCCTTTTCATATGCAATGAATGGGGGTGATCGTGTTTATGGATTTTATACACCTGGGTTATTGAATGGAGGCACAGTAATAACCAGTGTAACTGTGATTTTCTATAAGATTGGGCCTGTTTCTTCAGGTGAGGTTACCACATCCCTTTATGGGACATTTTATCCTGCTATGACTACAGGCGATGACCCGGGTGGGAATCTTAATGCAGTTGCGTCACCATTCAGTGTGACAGCTCTGGCATGCAACATTACTACACCTACACTGAATTTTGCATTAGGGAATGTGCCTGCCAGTAATTTCGCCGCAAATATTGGCCCGGTTCCAGACCTTGCTGAGAATACGCAAAACCTTGGACTCAATTGTGATGCAGATGCCAATATAAACGTGTCACTTAACGGCATACAGAATCCGGATATTACTGATGCCAGCGTGCTGGGACTCACCGGCCAGGGCGACGCCGGGGTGGCGCAGGGCGTCGGCGTTCAGCTGCTCTATAACGGTACACCGCTTGAGCTGAATAAAAATATCGTATTAAAGAAATCGACCGGTGGGCAGGAAACTTTCCCGATCGTGGCGCGCTACTACCAGACTAAAACTACCGTTATGCCTGGCACAGCAAATACAAGCGCGACTTTAAATTTGACTTATCAATAAATTATATAAAGCAAAAAGGATCAGTTTTATGTTTATAAAAAAATACTGTGTAACTATTGGTACTGTTTTCTTAATGCTGTCATCTGCGATAGCATATGCCGATCCTGTTACTATCAATGTTACCGGAAATATTGTCGCATCACCCTGCACTGTGAGCGGTGGAAGCAATTCTCTCACCGTGTCGCTTGGAGATATTCAGGCATCGACCTTGCAAACAGCAGGTGCGGCCTCACCAAAAAAAGATTTTATTCTTAGTTTTAATGACTGCCCGGCGGGCACCACCAGCATCGGAATCGTGTTTAACGGCAGCCAGGACCCTGATGCCGGGAAAAATTATTATCAAAACAATGGTACGGCAAAAAATGTTGCCGTTGCTCTGATTGAAAAAAGCACCGGTTACTTTAAGGGCAACGGAGAAAATATGACGCGTAATGTCGCAGCGGACAAAACGGTGACATTTGAGTTACAGGCGCAGGCTTATTCTGTCAATGGGGGAACAATGCCTGGCACCGTGCAAGCAGCTATCACTGCCGAAGTAACCTATAAATAACGTGGTCCAGAAAAACCCCTGAAACTATCAGAAGTATGTGCTGTGTCAGGAGTAATGAAAATTTGGCCTCAGGAGGGTTGAATATTGTTTAAAAAAACAAACGCTCCAGTATTTATACTGTGCTTAACTTTTAATGCCACCGCACTACCGCTTCCGGCTATGGCTGAGTCTACTGCAATTAATATTGCGGGAAATATAATTGCCTCACCTTGTGAAGTATCAAGCGATAGCGTAACCAAAGCTATTGCGCTGGATGGCGGAAAAGGTATTCAGGTGACAGACCTGGCGGCAGCCGGGTCAACAACCGAATGGGTAAAATTCGATATCAACCTGAAAAATTGTCCTGCGGGCACCACAGGCGCCACCATTTCGTTTACCGGTACGCCGGATGAAAATAACCCCGAGGATATGTACGCTAACGCGGGCACTGCAAAAAATGCCGCCGTTGAGTTACAGGGAACGGGCGGGCATAAATTTGGGAATGGAAAATCATTCACGTATTCGCCTATAGATAATAATGCCGTTTCGTTTCATTTGCAGTCCCGCGTTTATACGCAAAATGGCGGCGTAACGCCGGGCACAATTAGCGCGGTGGTTACCGCAAATATGACCTACCAGTAATGGTACGCGAGTATTAAGAGATGAATAACGCAAAATATTATGCCAGCATATTGTTAATGGGTTGTGCTTTTTACGCAAGCCTGATCAAAGCTGCAGATATCACCATGAATTTCAATGCTACCGTAGTGGCAAGCCCCTGCACCGTCGATACCAACACCGTTAACAGAACGGTGCTGCTGGGGCAGGGCAGAGCCAGCGAGATGCAGGCGGCAGGGGCAGGTACCGAGTGGGTGGATTTTGATCTGCGGTTGACTACCTGCCCGGCTGCGACGATCAGTGCGACGGCAACTTTCAGCGGCACCGCAGATGACGACGACGCCAGCGCGTTTAAAAATACCGCCGATGCGAAAGGCATCGCGCTGCGTCTTGCCAGTCGTGACCATGCCACGACCTATCAGAACAACAGCACGCTGATGCAGACCATAGACACCAGCACCCATACCGCGACGTTTCCCCTCTCGGCGCGCATGTTCACGCCGAAAGGACAGCCGGGGGCCGGCAAGTTTGCCGCGGCGGTTAACGTGAGTTTTACCTATCAGTAGTTCAGTATGACGTGCGGCACAGAAGTGGAGTGACGGGAGAGTGGCAAACCACCATCAGAAATCGCTGTACTCCTGCGCCGGACGCCAGAAGCCATCAATAAAATCCTCAACCGGGTAACAGCCACCGTGGCGCATACGCTGGACGTCCATCGCTTTCACGCACTGCTGCTCGGTATTGAAAACATCGACCACGATGTCATCACACCCGCCATCCAGATAACAAACAAACAGAACCAGTGCGAACATCCTATCCTCAACATTTACGCGCCTTGAGGGTAAGTGTAGGGGAAGGGAAGCGGGATGGGGGAAAGTTCAGAATAAATAACCCGTCTCAGGCGACGGGTTTTCGGGATCAGGCAAGACGCATGACCCAGGCATCGGCATCGTTATCGTAGTGTTTGCGGTAGAGGACCGAGTGTTCTCCATTTAGCACGGCGGGTATGCTGGTGTCGGCGTCCCAGGCATCAAGCTGCATGCAGAGATCCGGATCGGACTTGCAGGGAATAATTAACGTTCGTTCGCCAGGGTCAGTGCCCTGTAATTCAGCATCGTCGATCTCGAAGGTGCCAATTTTTACGCTGGTTTTCGTCATAACGCTCTCCATTTGTCGGTTCGCTCGTGGTATGACCAGTGAGGCCGCCCATCTTTTAGCCTGGTAAAGGCTGGCGAATGTGTCAAATGGAGAGCGGTAATTAATTGTCAGCCCGCGCCGCTGGCGAACAGCTTGCCGTCGCGCACCAGCTCGCGCGGATAGCTGTTTTTCAGCCGGGAGCCGATCTTGCGCGCCAGCCCCAGCGGCTGCCCCTGGAAGGTGACGATGACGTCATCGTGCGCCGGCGTTGCCTCGGGATAGATATCCCGGCCGCGATACCACTCTTCGGCCTCCTGCTGCGTCAACGGGAACGCCAGCGGATTGTCGTGCCCCGCCAGGGCAATCACCGCTTCGTGCTCCATGCGATACCCCTTGTTGTGCGCCTGCGCCAGCCGCATCCCGAGGCGCGAGAAGCGCACCTTCCCGATGAGCGGCACAATCGCCGCCGGGAACAGCCAGATCTCTTTGTCGCGCTGCCAGAGCGTCAGCGAGGCGTCCCACGTCAGGCCTACCGCCGCGGCGGCACGCATCACGTCATCCGCGGCGCGCCCGTGCAAGGGCTTGAAGGGAAAATTCCCCACCTTCCAATGCGGTGGTGCCGGCGGGGCGACCGCATCGGTCTTGCGCAGCCGCGCCACAAAGAACCCTTCACAATCGTAAATCTGCGGGAAGACGTGCAGAAAACCCTCCTCGGTCAGCGCGCCGTCCGCACCGGGGAACAGTCCGGCCAGGGACGCAATCTCTACCGCACCGGGGAAGCGGGCCAGCAGCCAGTGGCAGACGGCTTCGTTCTCTTCGCGGTTAAGGGTGCAAGTGGAGTAGACCAGCGTTCCGCCCGGTTTCAGGGCGTGGAAGGCGCTCTCAATTAGATCGCGCTGAGTGGCGGCTATCTCCTGGTTGCTTTCCGGGGACCAGTTACGCAGCGCGTCGGGATCTTTACGCACCACCCCTTCGCCGGAGCAGGGCGCATCCAGCAGAATGGCGTCGAAGGTCTCCGGCAGGGCGGTGCCGAACACTCGTCCGTCAAAGTGGGTCAGCGCCACGTTGCTGATGCCGCAGCGGCTGATGTTGGCGTGCAGCACCTTCACCCGGCTGGCGGAGTACTCGTTGGCGAGGATCGCGCCGCGGTTGTGCATTCTCGCCGCCATCTGGGTGGTCTTTGACCCCGGTGCCGCCGCCACGTCCATCACCCGCTCCGGGGTCGGGCAGCCGTCAAACAGCGCGGCCACCGGCAGCATCGAGCTGGCTTCCTGAATATAAAACAGGCCGCTGAGGTGCTCGGCGGTGCTGCCCAGTGGAAGCAGCTCGTCGTCACGCTCGATCCAGAACCCCTCCGGGCACCAGGGCACCGGCGTCAGCTGCCAGCCGTACGGCGCGACCAGCGTCAGAAAATCCGCGACGGAAATTTTAAGCGTGTTGACGCGCAGGCTGCGGCGCAACGGGCGCTGGCAGGCGGCGATAAACGCCTCCATCGACAGCGCAGGCGGCATGATGTCGCGCATCATTGAGAGAAAGGTGTCTGGAAGATAAGCGGTACGGGAAGATTCCACGGCTGGCCCCGGCAACGATAAAAAAGGGCGCGCAGTGTACCACAGCTTGCGTGGCCCGCCCGCCCGCGGCGGATAAAAAAAGGGCGCACCCGGAGGTACGCCCTTAGCCGCAGAGGCTTAGCGCGGCAGGGCGGTGCCCCATTCACGCCACTCTTTCGGCTCGCTCTCCTGGAGCAGGAAGTGTTTTCCTTCCTGCGCTTTCGGCGCAAGCGGCGTGCTGGGGGGCGTTGCAAACGCAATGCCGCCGCGGATGAACTGGTTGAAGGTGCCGGTTTTCACCACGCCGCCGGTCAGTCCGAAGTCGAGGCTGTAGCCGGATGCCAGCCAGAACACCGAGTTGTTGCGCACCAGATGCTGATAGCGCTTGCTGATGCGCAGCGCCACCATCACCCGGTCTGACAGGTTGCCGAGGGTCATGCCGGTCACGGTGCCTACTTCCATCCCGCGGAACAGCACCGGCGTGCCGATGGCAAGGGAGCCTGCTTCCGGGACTTCCACAATCAGGCTCAGACCGTCGAGATAGCGCGAGTCGGTGATGGTGGCTTCCTGCAGCTCAAAGCTGCGGCGCGCCTCGCCACGTCCCGGCTCCACGTTAATGTAGGGCTGCAGGATGGTGTCGAGGTGATCGACACCCGCCGCGGAGATTTTCGGCGTCACCACCGAGAAACGCGTCCCGGCGCGGGCGAAGGTTTTCACGTACTCCGGATAGAGCACCGCAGTGGCCTGCACTTCGTTACGCTCGGTGATCAGTTTCAGATCGTCCACCTGGCCGATATCGATCCCCAGATAGCGGATCGGCATGCCTGCCGCGAGCTTGCCGCCATCGAACGAGCGCAGGGTGATGTGGCTCCCCACCGCCCGGGCCGCGGTTTCCGAGGCGTAGAGAATGCGCTTGCCGTTCTTCGTCTGGTTCGCTCCGGCACCGGAGAGGTTATCGAAGCTTATCGCGCCGCGCAGGGCGCGGGAGAGCGGCGAAGCCTGCACCGTCAGGCCAGCGCCGTTAAGCTGCACCTTCGCGCCGCCCTCGGCCCAGAACACGCTGCCTGGGGTGAGCAGGTTGCGGTACTCGGGCTTGATATGGACTTCGATATCAAAGGCGTTGGCCCGCGGGCGCACCGTGATGATCTCACCCACCTGAAACTTACGGTATAGCACCACCGATCCGGCCTGTACGTCAGGCAGGCTGTCCGCGGTCAGGGTCAGGGTGGTGGTCGGCAGATCGCCGAGGCTGTTCTCAATCGCTTTTTCCATATTGGCGAACAGCGGATAGCTGGCTTTCAGCTGGCCTTTGCTGCCCGGCAGCACGCGTATTCCGCCGCTCACCCACTCGCTGGCGCTGGCGCCAAGGAACTCAACGCCGTCCATCCCGACTTTGACGTCGATGCGGCTGTTGACCACGAATTTACTGTCCCCGGTCACCAAATCCCGATACTGCGGGTCGATGGCGACCGAGAAGCTGACGCCTTTGGCGGAGAGATTACGCTCCAGCACCTGACCAATCTGGATGCCGTGCAGGATGACCGGCTGCCCGGTGTCGATCCCGTAGCTCTCCGGGGCAGTGAGCGTCACGGTAAGCACGCCCGGCTGCTGAAGCGGGGTTTTATCGGCCGGCAGCACCACAAAGTGGTTACGCGGTTCGCCTTCGCCCGGCACCAGCTCAAAGGTGCTGCCGGTGAGCAGGGAGCTGACGTTAGGGTTGTTGAGCGACAGTTTCGGGCTGCGCATCTCGATGCGGGTTTTGTCGCGCAGCAGATTGACCACGCCGGGATCGACGGTCATTTCGCCGGTCACCGCGCCGCCGGGGTTGAGCGTCAGTTTGGTCAGCTGACCCACTTCCAGCCCCTGGTACATCAGTGCCGTAGACCCCTCTTTCAGGCCGTCACCGCCGGGCAGATCGAGCTTCACGATCACCCCGCGCTGGCTATGGGCCAGGTCCTCATACAAACCGAACTCGTCTTCGGCCTGGGCCTGCTCGGAGGCGTCCGGTGAGTCAAACGCGATAGCGCCGTTAACCAGCGCGGCCAGGCTCTCCAGCTCGACCTGGGCGCCGCTCAGCCCGACGTTGGCTTTCACCCCCGACACGTTCCAGAAGCGGCTGCCTTTTTTCACCAGGTTGGTAAAGCGGCGCTCGATCAGGACATCGATGGTGACGCCCTCTTTGTCTTTGTTGATTGCGTAGTCGTAGACGCGGCCCACCGGAATTTTACGGAAATAGACCAGCGAACCGCTGTTGAGCGAACCGAGATCCTTCGCGTGCAGGTGGATCATCAGGTCGCCGTTGTTCAGGCGGTACTTCGGCTGGGTATCGAGAGCGGTAAAGCGATCTTTGGGTTCACCTTTGCCGGGCATCATGCCGATGTAGTTCCCGCCGACCAGCGCGTCGAGGCCTGACACGCCTGCCAGCGAGGCTTTCGGCGTCACCAGCCAGAACTGGGTTTCGCTGCGCAGCGCCTCTTTCATGTCCGACTTGATGCTGGCGGTCACGGCGATTTTGCCCAGATCGTCGCTCAGGCTGATGTCCTGCACCATGCCAACCTCCACACCCTGATAGCGAACCGGGGTGCGGCCAGCGACGATGCCGTCAGCGCTGACGAAGTCGATGGTGATGGTGGCCCCGCGATCCTCATAGCTCGACCAGATTAACCACCCGGCGATAAGCAGGGCGATGACCGGCAGCAGCCAGAACGGGGAGATACGGCGTTTTGTTTTTATTTTCGCTTCAGTCGTCGAAGCGGGCGTTTCCTGACTCATGTGCGTCCCAAAGTAAGCGGCTGTCCAGCCATTCCACTGCAAGAATAGTCAATATTACCGCTGCGCCGAAATAAAACGCAGCGGGACCCATGGTAAAAGCCAGAAGCTGGTCACGATTGACCAGCGACATGGTAAGCGCAATGACAAACAAGTCCAGCATCGACCAGCGGCCGATCCAGGTGACAAAACGCAGCAGCAGGATGCGGGTACGCAGCCCCTGCTGACATTTGAAATGGATGCTGATGAGCAGCGTCAGCAGCACCAGCACCTTGGTGAACGGCACCAGGATACTGGCGATAAACACCACCGCCGCCACCGCGATGTTGCTCCCGGCCAGCGAGATGATGCCTGACATAATCGTGTCCTCCTGCCGCGCGCCGTTGATGTAGATAACTGAAATCGGCAGCAGGTTGGCGGGAATGAGGAAGATCAGCGAGGCGATAAGTGCCGCCCAGCTCTTTTGCAGGCTGTGACGACGCCGGTGGCGCAGCGGAATATGGCAGCGGCGACAGCGCCCGCGCACGTCCGGCAGGCCGGTATAGTGGCAGCCGAGGCACACCTCCAGCCCCTCCTGCGCGCGCCGCGCCGGCCGCTGCGGGTAGTAGCGCTCCCAGAGCTGCTCCACGTTCAGGTGAATCAGGGTCAGCACGCTCAGGATCACCAGAATCACAAAGGCGAACAGTCCGGGGCCGGGCTGCATAAAGGCGTACTCTTTCACCTTGATGGAGGCAACGCCGATGCCCACCAGATAGATATCCAGCATCACCCACTCGCGCAGGCGCTCAAGCATCAGCAGCACCGGACGCAGGTTCATGCCGAGAATATTCCCGAACCAAAGATAAGCGATGGAGCCCACCAGCGTTACCGGCGCGCCGACGGCGCAGAACAGCACCATGGCCGCGGTCAGCGTGTCGCCCTGGCGCGTCATCTGCCAGATACCCTGCAGCACGTTGGCGTCGATACGCGTGCCGAGCAGGTAGAGGCGCAGCAGCGGTTCGCTGTAGGCGAACGGCATCAGCAGCAGCATGGCAAACGCCATCGCCGCCAGCCGCGTTAACGACCAGTCGCGGCCGTCGCGAATTTTGGCGTCGCAGCGCGGACACCAGGCGTTCTGATGGGGTTTGAGGACCGGCAGCGTAAAAAGCATATCGCATTGCGGGCAACGCTGATAATGTGCCCCCGGCAGGGCGTCACCGATAGCGCGAACGGTGAGTTTTTTATCGAGTTTTAAGGTTCGCGATTTCAGTGCCATAGATGTTAAAAATTAATTATCGAATAAAAGTATATTAACTCATGAAATGATTCGCCTTGAGGATAAACGCATTTAATGCTTATTTTAACGGCTGACGATTTTTGAGTAAGACAACAAAGCGATTAGAAAATGAACAAAACAGAATTCTACAGGGACCTTAACCGCGACTTTCAGGCACTGATGGCGGGTGAGACCAGCTGCCTCGCCACGCTTGCCAACACCAGCGCGCTGCTGTTTGAGCGTCTGGATGGGGTCAACTGGGCGGGCTTCTATCTGCTGGAAAACGACACGCTGGTGCTGGGCCCGTTCCAGGGTCGTATCGCCTGCGTGCGCATTCCGGTGGGCAAGGGTGTGTGCGGCACCGCCGTTGCGTCCGGCGAGGTGCAGCGCGTGGAAGATGTGCACGCCTTTGACGGCCACATCGCCTGCGACGCCGCCAGCAATGCAGAAATCGTGCTGCCGCTGCGCGTCAATAATCAGATTATTGGCGTACTGGATATCGACAGCACCGTGTTTGGCCGCTTCGATGAGGCGGACGAGCAGGGCTTACGTGAACTGGTCGGGCATCTGGAAACGCTCCTGAGCGCCACCGATTACAAAAAATTCTTTGCGCATAGCGCATGATAAGCAACGGATAACGTGGCATTTACCGGTAGCGTCATTATAATGACGCCTGTTCATGCCTGCGGCTTGTTGGCTATATCCGTTGTAATCAGGAAATTTCATGGAAAATCAACCTAAGTTGAATAGCAGTAAAGAAGTTATCGCCTTTCTGGCCGAGCGTTTTCCACGCTGTTTTAGCGCTGAAGGCGAAGCACGCCCGCTGAAAATTGGAATCTTTCAGGACTTAGTGACGCGTGTTGAGGGAGAATTGAATCTCAGCAAAACTCAGCTTCGCTCCGCACTTCGTCTTTATACTTCAAGCTGGCGCTACCTTTACGGTATCAAAGCCGGTGCGACCCGTGTCGATCTTGACGGCAACCCGTGCGGTGAGCTGGAAGAGCAGCACGTAGAGCATGCCCGTCAGCAGCTTGAGGAAGCAAAAGCCCGCGTCTCTGCACAGCGTGCGCAGCAGCAGGCGAAAAAACGTGAAGCCGCCGCTGCCGCGGGTGAAGGCAGCGCTGAAAATGCGCCGCGCCGCGAACGCAAACCGCGTCCGGCTGCCGCCCCGCGTCGTAAAGAGGGCGCAGAGCGTCCGGCACGCAGCGACAAGCCAGCCGCGAAAGCAGCCCGCCCGGCACGTGAAGAGCGTCATACGCCCGTTTCCGACATTACCGCACTCAACGTGGGCCAGCCCATCAAGGTGAAAGCAGGTAATAATGCGATGGATGCCACTGTGCTGGAAATCACCAAAGATGGCGTCCGGGTACAGCTGACTTCTGGTATGTCGATGATTGTACGAGCAGAACACCTGTTGTTCTGAAACGGAGGTCAACCTGGGCATGAACACCTTTTTTAAGCTCACCGCTGTCGCTGGCCTGCTTGCACTTGCAGGCCATGCGCTTGCAAAGGACGAGATCACCAAGGCATCGCAAATCCCGGTGCTGAGTGAAGAGCCCCAGCATGCGACAGTCAGTGAGCGAGTGACCTCGCGCTTTACCCGTTCACACTATCGCCAGTTCGATCTGGACGCGTCGTTTTCTGCGAAGATCTTCGACCGCTACCTGAACCTGCTGGATTACAGTCATAACGTGCTGCTGGCCAGCGACGTGCAGAAGTTCGCCAGCAAGAAAAACGAGCTGGGCGACGAACTGCGCACCGGCAAGCTCACCGTTTTTTACGATCTGTATAACCTGGCGCAGCAGCGCCGCTTCGAGCGTTTTCAGTACGCGTTAAACGTGCTGGCGCGACCGATGGATTTCACCGGTAACGACACCTTCAACGCCGACCGCAGCAAAGCGCCGTGGCCGAAAGATGAAGCCGAGCTGAATAAGCTGTGGGACGAAAAGGTGAAGTTCGATCAGCTGAGCCTGAAGCTGACCGGTAAAACGGATCAGGAAATTCGTGACACCCTGACCCGTCGCTACAAATTTGCCATTCGCCGTCTGGCCCAGAGCAACAGCGAAGACGTATTCTCGCTGGCGATGACCGCGTTTGCGCACGAAATCGATCCGCACACTAACTACCTCTCGCCGCGCAACACCGAGCAGTTCAACACCGAAATGAGCCTCTCCCTGGAAGGTATCGGTGCGGTGCTGCAGATGGACGACGACTACACCGTCATCAACTCCATGGTCGCCGGTGGCCCGGCCGCCAAGAGTAAAGCGATTGCGGTGGGCGATCGCATCGTCGGCGTTGGCCAGACCGGCCAACCGACCGTCGATGTTATCGGCTGGCGTCTGGATGACGTGGTCGCGCTGATTAAAGGCCCGAAAGGCAGCAAGGTGCGTCTGGAGATCTTACCGGCCGGTAAGGGAACCAAAACCCGCGTGGTCACGCTGACCCGCGAGCGCATCCGTCTTGAAGACCGCGCCGTGAAGATGACGGTGAAAAACGTCGGCAAAGAGAAGGTTGGGGTGCTGGACATTCCGGGCTTCTATGTGGGTCTGACCGACGATGTCAAAGTGCAGCTCCAGAAGCTTGAGAAGCAGAACGTCAGCAGCGTGATCATCGATCTGCGCTCAAACGGCGGCGGTGCGCTGACCGAAGCGGTCTCGCTCTCCGGTCTGTTTATTCCGGGCGGCCCGATCGTGCAGGTGCGTGATAACAATGGCAAAGTGCGCGAAGACAGCGATAACGACGGCATTGTCTATTATAAAGGCCCGCTGGTGGTGCTGGTTGACCGCTTCAGCGCCTCGGCGTCGGAAATTTTCGCCGCGGCGATGCAGGATTACGGTCGCGCGCTGATTGTTGGTGAGCCGACCTTCGGGAAAGGCACCGTGCAGCAGTACCGCTCGCTCAACCGCATCTACGATCAGATGCTGCGTCCTGAGTGGCCGGCCCTCGGTTCGGTACAGTACACCATTCAGAAGTTCTATCGTGTGAACGGTGGCAGTACCCAGCGTAAAGGCGTCACGCCTGACGTGCTGATGCCGACCGGCAGCGAAGAGACGGAAACCGGCGAGAAGTTTGAAGACAACGCGCTGCCGTGGGACAGCATCAACGCCGCGACCTTCGTCAAGGCAGGGGATCTGAAACCCGTTGGTCCGCAGCTGCTCAAACAGCATGAGGATCGCATCGCCAAAGACGCCGAGTTCCAGTACATCATCAAGGACATCGCGCGCTTTAATGCCATGAAAGAGAAGCGCAACATCATCTCCCTCAACCTTGCCCAGCGCGAGAAAGAGAATAACGAAGATGACGCGATTCGCCTGGCGCGGATTAACGACCGCTTCAAACGCGAAGGGAAGCCGCCGCTGAAGAAACTCGACGATCTGCCGAAGGACTATCAGGAGCCGGATCCGTATCTGGATGAGACGGTGCATATCGCACTCGACCTGGCGCACCTCGACAAGTCCCAGTCCGCCGCGCAACCCGCTGCGAAGTAACCCCCGACAGGCACAAGGAATTGTGCCTGTTTTTTTATCCCGCCTGCACCGCGTCAGCGAAGTGCGTCAAAGTGTAAAGTTCTGTCTTTCTGGTGACTTAGCGTAGTCTGGTACTTGAAAATAGCCGCCAGGCCCATACGATGTGGGTATCGCGACATGCGTTTGTTAAACCGAGGTAAAAAAATATTATGATGCGAATCGGGCTTTTCCTGCTGACCAACATTGCGGTGATGGTCGTTTTCGGGCTGGTACTCAGCCTGACGGGGATTCAGGGGAGCAGTGTCCAGGGCCTGTTGATTATGGCGTTGCTGTTTGGCTTTGGCGGCTCCTTTGTATCACTTCTGATGTCAAAATGGATGGCGCTGCGCTCGGTAGGTGGGGAAGTGATCGAGCAGCCGCGCAACGAAACGGAACGCTGGCTGATGGATACCGTGGCGCAGCAGTCGCGCCAGGCCGGGATCGCCATGCCGCAGGTGGCTATCTATCACGCGCCGGACATTAACGCCTTCGCGACCGGGGCGCGTCGCGACGCGTCGCTGGTGGCGGTAAGTACCGGTCTGCTGCAAAACATGAGCCGTGACGAAGCCGAAGCGGTTATCGCCCACGAGATCAGTCACATTGCCAACGGCGATATGGTGACCATGACCCTGATTCAGGGCGTGGTGAACACCTTTGTTATCTTCATCTCGCGCATCATCGCCCAGGTGGCGGCCGGCTTCCTCGGCGGCAACCGCGACGAAGGTGAAGGCAGCAACGGCAACCCGCTGATCTACTTCGCCGTGGCTACCGTGCTGGAACTGGTGTTTGGTATTCTCGCCAGCATCATCACCATGTGGTTCTCCCGTCACCGCGAGTTCCACGCTGACGCCGGGTCGGCGAAGCTGGTCGGTCGTGAGAAGATGATTGCCGCGTTGCAGCGTCTCAAAACCAGCTACGAGCCGCAGGAAGCCAGCAGCATGATGGCGTTCTGCATCAACGGTAAGTCTAAATCGTTGAGCGAAATGTTCATGACGCACCCGCCGCTGGATAAGCGTA
Source organism: Siccibacter turicensis LMG 23730 (assembly GCF_000463155.2). Lineage (GTDB taxonomy): Bacteria > Pseudomonadota > Gammaproteobacteria > Enterobacterales > Enterobacteriaceae > Siccibacter > Siccibacter turicensis. The sequence continues at coordinate 234,600 of NZ_AWFZ01000042.1, forward strand.
TTGAAGCGCTGCGCAGCGGGGAATACCTGAAGTAACCCGTAGTCAGAAACGAAAAAGCGTGCCAGCGGCACGCTTTTTTTATGGCTGCGAAACGGGTCGGCGCTGCACGCGCAGGCCGCTCACCACCGCAGCAACGATAGCCAGCGCGGCGGCGAGCAGCAGCGAGGCGTGGGTGCCGCCATCGCCGAAGCGGGTGAACATCAGCGCCACCAGCGCCGCGCCGCTGCTCTGACCCAGCAGGCGCGCGGTGCCCAGCATGCCGCTGGCCCCGCCGCTGCGCTGGGGCGGAGCCGCCGAAATCATGGTGTGGTTATTTGGCGACTGGAACAGACCGAAACCGGCGCCGCACAGCGCCATGCGCCAGACGATATCCATATCCCCCGGCATCGCTGGCAGCATGGCGAGTGTCAGCAGGCCGGCCGCCATCATCACCATCCCGAGCGACCCCAGCAGCCCGGCATGGACCCGGCCAATCAGCACCCCGGCCAGCGGTGACAGGAGCATGGTTGCCACCGGCCAGGGCGTCAGCAGCAGCCCGGTTTCCACTTCGCTACGACCCAGCACGCCTTGCAGAAAGAAGGGGAGCGACACCAGGGCCAGCATCTGGGCGCAGAATGAGCAGACGGAGGTCGCAACCGACAGGGAAAAGATCGGAATGCGCAGCAGATCGAGCGGCAGCATCGGCACCGCAAGCTGCAGCTGACGACGCACGAAAAAGAACCCCACCACCAGAAAAGCGACAAACTCCGCGGCGACCAGTTCCCACGAGTCCCCCTGGGCGAACCCGCTCAGCGCGGTGATCAACAGCCCGAAGGTGAGGGCATTCATCACCGCGCTGCGCACGTCGAAGCGCCTGGCGTTGGACGCATACTGATTACCCGGCAGAAAGCGCAGGGCCAGCAGCAGGGCGACAATACCGAGCGGCATGTTGATCAGGAACAGCCACTGCCAGGATGCCACCGCCAGAATACCGGCGGCGATGGTCGGCCCGGCGGCGGACGAGACGGCGACAATAAAGGCATTGAGCGCCATCCCGCGTCCGAGCTGGCGCTGGGGGTAGATCAGCCGGATCAGTGCAACGTTAACGCTCATCAGCGCTGCGCCACCAAAGCCCTGCACTACCCGCGCGAGGGTTAGCAGTTCCAGACTCGGGGAGAGGGCACACAGCAGCGAGGTGCAGGTGAAGAGGCCAAGGCCCCATTTATAAATGCGTCGGTAGCCGACCATCTCGCCCAAAAACGAGAGCGGGAGCAGGGAGATGACGATTGCAATCTGATAGGCGTTAACAATCCAGATTGAGCGGGCCGCGGTGGCATTGAGGTCGCTGGCAATGGTGGGCAGCGCCACATTGGCAATGGTGCCATCGATTACCGCCATCATCAGGCCCAGAATAAGGGTCGCGATAGCCCCGTAACGCTGCGGAAGGGGGAGACCGTCTGCGGGTGTGGTGTCTTTCACAAAGGGGATTCCGGGCTATGAATTCAGCAGGAAACTATATTAGCACTAATAATTCAGGGATATGTCGCAGATTTGTAACGATTAAGGAGAGAGTCATTGCGGCGACGGGGCGAGGAATTTATAATAAAAAACAGTTCTGATTTTTATAAAACAAATGCGATCGAGGTGATCAATGGCAATCGCGGATCTGGATAAACAGCCTGATTCTGTCTCTTCGGTGCTGAAAGTTTTCGGCATTTTGCAGGCGCTCGGGGAAGAGCGCGAAATTGGCATCACCGAGCTGTCACAGCGTGTCATGATGTCAAAAAGCACGGTCTACCGTTTTTTGCAGACCATGAAGTCTCTGGGCTATGTTGCTCAGGAAGGGGAATCAGAGAAGTATTCGCTGACGCTCAAACTGTTTGAGCTGGGCGCGCGTGCCCTGCAAAACGTCGACCTGATTCGTAGCGCAGACATCCAGATGCGTGAGCTTTCTCGTTTAACGAAAGAGACTATCCATCTGGGTGCGCTGGATGAAGACAGCATTGTCTACATCCACAAAATTGATTCGATGTACAACCTGCGCATGTATTCGCGCATTGGTCGTCGCAACCCGCTCTACAGCACCGCAATTGGTAAAGTGCTGCTGGCCTGGCGCGACCCGGAAGAGGTCAAAGAGATCCTCTCCAGCATCGAATACAAGCGCAGCACACCGCGCACGCTGGCTAGCATGGAAGAGCTGCTGCCGGTGCTGGATCAGGTCCGTCAGCAGGGCTACGGGGAAGATAACGAAGAGCAGGAAGAAGGGCTGCGCTGCATCGGCGTACCGGTGTTTGACCGTTTCGGCGTGGTGATCGCCGGGCTGAGCATATCCTTCCCGACGCTGCGTTTCTCCGAGGAGCGTCTGCACGAGTACGTGGAGATGCTGCACCAGGCGGCACGCAAAATCTCCGAGCAGATGGGCTACAACGCCTACCCGTTCTGATAAGAAAACCGCAGCCTCAGCTGCGGTTTTTTTTACCCGTGGTCAATGACCTTTTCGCTCTGGCGCAGTATCGGGCAGTCGCTGATGCCAATCACGCCACTGTCGCTGTGGATATACTGCGCGGTCACCACCTGACGCGCGGTGAGATATTTACACTGCAAGCCCAGCCCCGCCACGTTTTCACTGCTGCCAACCAGCACGCCATAGCCGCTGAACAGCATCGCCAGCCACACCAAACCCAGCACGATGGCACCGCGTATCATCACTTTCATATCTGCCTCTTTTAAAATCATTTTCGGCATTTATACTCATCACCCGGGTATGTGCGCCACGTGATTTGTCTTAAAGGGCGACATGCCCTTATAGTGACCTGCGGTTTAAGGTTAGTATGCCAGGATGCACAAAAAGGTTTACGTACGGAGTAAGTAGTGAAGAAGATCAGATGGATCATTCTCCCGGTGATTATCGCGGTCGCGCTGTTGCTGTGGACGCAAATGCTGAACGTAATCTGCGATCAGGATGTGCAATTTTTCACCGGTATTTGTGCAATCAATAAATTCATTCCCTGGTAACAAGTTGCTCCCCTTGCCGGCCGCAGGTGGTAAGATAGCGCGCTTTAGTGAGGTGGTAATATGAATGACATGATAAATGCCGGGATGTTGAGCGTATCCTCACTTCTCGTTTCTCTGGTGGTCCTGCTGGTTGGCCTGGTGCTGTGGTTCTTCGTTAACCGCGCCAGCTCGCGCACCAGCGAGCAGATTGAACTGCTCGAAGCGCTGCTCGAACAGCAGAAGCGGCAAAATGCGCTGCTTCGGCGCCTGTGCGAGGCCAATGAGCCGGAAGTGGAAAAACCCGCCGCACCGACCGTGGTGCAGGACGACGACGATTTTGTCCGTCTGGTCGCCGAACGTTAATCTCTCGTCACGAGCTCAATAATGGCCTGGAAGAATCCCTGGTACGACGCTGCGCTTTCTCATCACCATCCTGAGGGATTCCGTAATCCAGGCGGCGCGGCGCATAAGCCGGGCGATCTCAAACGCTGGCGCGAAGAGCGCAAAGCCCAGGGCTATCCTCATGCGCCTCAAGCCGGTTACCCGGCTTTTATACAGCAGTGGTGGCAGGCGGTGGATCTGGAAAAGACCGGGGACGGCGTCTGGTGGCTGGGGCATGCCTCAATGCTGCTGCGGATGTCGGGCCAGTATCTGCTGATCGACCCGGTTCTCTCGTCCCGCGCCTCCCCGGTTCCCTTTGCCGGGCCAAAGCGCAAAACCCCGGTGGCGCTTGACCTTGCCGCGCTGCCGCAGCTTGATGCCATCCTTATCTCCCATAATCATTACGACCACCTCGACAGCCAGACCCTGCGTCGGCTGCGGCGCCGGTTTCCTGACGTCAAGGTGTTTGTGCCGCTCGGGCTGAAAAGCTGGTTCACGCGCCGCGGTTTTCGCGAAGTGACCGAGCTGGACTGGTGGCAGCAGGCTGGGCTGCCGGGTATTGCACTGCACTGCGTGCCAGCCCAGCACTGGAGCATGCGCACCCCCTGGGACCGCAACCGCTCGCTGTGGTGCGGCTGGGTTCTCGAACAGCCGGGCACCCGTTTCTGGTTTAGCGGCGACAGCGGCTTTACGCTCGATCTTCTTGATATTCCCCGCCGTCTGGGCCCTGTTGACGTGGCCGCGCTGCCGGTAGGTGCCTATGCGCCGCGCTGGTTTATGGGCACGCACCATATGGACCCGCAGCATGCCGTCTTCCTGTGGCAACAGCTTGGCCGGCCGAGAGCCATTCCCATCCACTGGGGCGTGTTTGAACTGGCGGATGAATCACTGGATATGCCGCCGCAAGAGCTGGCGGAGGCGCTTAGCGCCCAGGGTGAACAGGCTGATACCTTTATTCCGCGCCGGATTGGCGAATTTTTACCCTTTTAATTAATCGTTTTTAATTATGACGGTTTCATTTGAAGATAAAAATAACGGCATTATTATTTATTACGCCTTTTGCTTTGCCTGAAACAAAATAATTGCCTCTTTTTGATGCAATGTCATTCGGACGTCATTATTTTGGTGCAGCGTCGCTTTAATTTGTACAGACTTTATTCATTTGTACAAATCTTGCCGGTTTCTGGTTAAAGGTTAACGTAATGCATAGCGCTGCCCGCGTGCGCTGCGCATAACTATTCGTCTCCTGTGCTAAGCATATAAGTAATCCATCTAACATTTTGCACGGGTGCCTGGACGAAGCAAAGTGTTTGAGCTATCTTAAAAAAGCGCCTGAAAATGCGACACAGACTGCAAACTGGCTAGCCGGTTTTGTGGCTCTTGTGCTTAGGATTAATCGCATAAATGTTCATGCTATTATCTAAAGCTTAGGGATCTGTGCGGCAGATCGTGACACGTTTAAAAATGGCTTGCCATTATTTACGATGTATGTGATAACATTTTTTGGGTCAAACGAGGTACAGTTCTGTTTATGTGTGGCATTTTCAGTAAAGAAGTCCTGAGTAAACACGTCGTTGAATACCGCTTCTCTGCCGAACCTTATATTAGTGCCTCAAGCAGTAATGTCTCTGTTTTATCTCAGTTATGCCCGCGGGCAAAGAAAACACTCTAAGGAAATTGCAAAATGGCAAAGATTAAAGGTCAAGTTAAGTGGTTCAACGAATCTAAAGGTTTTGGCTTCATCACTCCGGCTGACGGCAGCAAAGATGTATTCGTACACTTCTCTGCAATCCAGGGTAACGGCTTCAAAACCCTGGCTGAAGGCCAGAACGTTGAGTTCGAAATTCAGGACGGCCAGAAAGGCCCTGCGGCAGTTAACGTTACCGCTATCTGATTTCACTAACGCAGACTGGCGCTTCGGCGCGTAGCCTGTGTAAGTCAAGCCCCGCCACCGTGCGGGGCTTTTTATTGTCTGTCCTGCAACAGGCTTTCCCTGCCGCGGTGATTAACGGTACACTTCTGCCTTTTGCATCCCCCGGAGTTCCCCATGTCGTTCATCTGCCCACTATGCCACACCCCGTTACTGACGCAGGATAAAAGCTACCGCTGCGCCAACGGGCATCAGTTCGATCGGGCGAAAGAGGGCTACGTGAACCTGCTGCCGGTGCAGCACAAGCGCTCGCGCGATCCGGGTGACAGTAGCGAAATGATGCAGGCCCGCCGCGCGTTTCTCGATGCCGGGCACTATCAGCCGCTGCGCGATCGTCTGGTCGGGCTGCTGGAGGCGAAACTGCCAGACGCGGTCACCGCGCTGCTGGATATTGGCTGTGGGGAAGGGTACTACACCGCTGCGTTTGCGGTACCGGTTGCACAGCGTGGCGGCGAAACGTTTGGGCTTGACGTCTCAAAAGTCGCGGTGCGATCCGCGGCGAAGCGCTACCCTGAAGCGATGTTCTGCGTGGCATCGAGCCAGCGTTTGCCGTTTGCTGATGCAATGTTTGATGCGGTGGTGCGTATTTATGCTCCCTGCAACCCGCAGGAGCTGGCGCGGGTTGTGAAGCCTGGCGGCTGGGTGGTAACCGCCGCACCGGGACCACGGCATCTGGTGCAGCTGAAAGAGATGATTTACGACAGCGTGAAGCTGCATGAGACAGGCCACGAGCAGCTTGAGGGGTTCACTTTACGCGAGACGATCCCGCTGGCCTATGAGATGACGCTGACGGGAGAGGAGGCGGTTGCCCTGCTACAGATGACGCCGTTTGCCTGGCGTGCTCGCCCGGAAGTCCGCGAGGTGCTGGCCGCCAGGGCAAACTTTGCCTGCGAAACCGATTTCTACATCAGCATCTGGCAACGGGATCAGGCGCCGAGTGCGCTCCAGAGTATCTGACAGCCAATTCCGATCAGCACCACGCCGCCGAGGATCTCGGCGCGTTTGCCGAGCAGCGGGCCAATAAAGCGCCCGACCATAATGCCCAACGTCGACATAATCAGGGTGGCGCAGCCGATAGCCAGCGCGGTCCAGAGGATATTGACCTGCAGGAACGCCAGTCCGACGCCCACTGCCATGGCATCCAGGCTGGTGGCAAACGCGGTGGTGACCAACAGCCAGAAGCTGTGACGACGGCAGGGCTCTTCATCGTCAGCGCCGCCGCGCACGCCTTCCATTATCATACGGGCGCCGAGGAAAACCAGCAGCACAAAGGCGATCCAGTGGTTCCAGTCGAGCACGACTTGATTGGCTAAGGTTCCGAGTCCCCATCCCACCAGCGGGGTGAGCGCTTCGATAGTGCCGAAAATCAGGCCGGTACGCAGGGCGTCGGAAAAGCGGGGCTGACGTTGCGTCGCACCTTTGCCAATCGAGGCGGCAAACGCGTCCATCGACATGCCAAAGGCGAGCAGTAACGTAGCGGATAAGTTCATTGAAGCGTCCTGACCGGGGAATTTCCATATACACAGCCACTGCCCCCAGTAAAAAGCAGTAGTTGTGCCTATGGTCTCGCCTGACTGAACGGGTATTCAGTCCGTACGCGCCACGTTTTGCAACGAGTATGTTGACACGTACATCTCCTGGACAGGAGATCGGCTACTCCCCAACGACGGGCGGAACAGTACCATATTTCAGAAACGCTTAACAACCTTCTGAAGGTATTATTTTTGCTGGCATGGGAATGCTTTTCATTTATAAGCGCAGGGTTTTATCCACGGCCAGAATATCCCGGCATTACTTTGCTAATATAGCCAACGCTATAACTTTACCCTGCGCAAAATCAATGAAATATAGATAGTGCTATATTTATAAACTATTGATTATTAACCATAAATTTATAAATCCTCTCCAGGTCGTCAATATTTTTGACTCGAATCAGGAGCCTGCGCTGTGCTAATTCCATCACCAGCACACCGTCTTCTGATAAATTCATAGCCTTAATTTGGTTATATTCTGTCCAGCTTCCGGCGAAATACAAACCAGTGGCTTTGAAGCGGACGACAGGAATACGAAACCAGAACAGATAAATGGCCACCAGCGCCAGACCGCCAAGCAGCCAGGTGGTCAGCATCGCGCCCTGGGCGGTGATGTTGTTGTAGATAAGGATGGCGAGCAGGCCGACAAAAATCAGGCTGTCAGCGCGCCCGCGGCGCAACAGGGGAACCGCCAGCTGCGTCTTGCCCTTGAGGCGGTCAAGGATGACTTCATCGTAAATTGCCCAACCAAGCAGTGCCACAATACACAGAACCAGTACCGTATCCGTCAGCGTCATCATTTCTCCAGATAAAAAAAACCGGGGGCAGGCCCCCGGTTGTCGTTCGGACGATTACAGGCCGAGCAGGCCGACCGCGTAACCGGCAATACCAATAACAAAGAAGCCAACGATAATCCACAGCGGGTTTACCTTGCGGCGCAGCAGCCACATACAGGCGAAGGTCAGCAGCAGAGGAACCAGGCCCGGCATCAGCTGGTCAAGGATGGTCTGGACGGTGGTCACTTTTTCCGCCCCGGTCTGGTCGGTGATGCGTGACACCACCAGCGGGATGTTAACGTGCGTCCATTTGTTAACTAACGCCCCCATGACAAACAGGCCGAGAATTGACGCCCCCTCGGTCAGTTTCTGCAGGAAGCCGCCGCCCATGTCCTTCACGATATCCACGCCCTTACGGTAGCCATACGCCACGCCGTAATAGCGGGTTGCCAGTCGCACCGCGTTGAACAGGATGAAGAACAGCAGCGGGCCAAGCAGGCTGCCGCTCATCGCAATACCGGCACCCAGCGCGGCGAAGACCGGACGGACAGTACCCCAGAAAATTGGGTCGCCTACGCCCGCCAGCGGCCCCATCAGGCCCACTTTGATACCGTTGATGGCACCATCGTCGATTTCAGCACCGTTAGCGCGCTGCTCTTCCATCGCCAGGGTAACGCCCAGAACCGGCGCGGCCACGTAGGGATGCGTGTTGAAGAACTCGAGGTGGCGTTTGATAGCCTGACGGCGCGCTTCGTTGTTCTCCGGGTAGAGGCGTTTTATCGCCGGCACCATCGAGAAGCAGAAGCCCAGCGCCTGCATGCGTTCGAAGTTCCATGAACCCTGAAACAGGTTAGAGCGCAGGAACACGCCGCGAATATCGCCCTGTGTGAGTTTTTTCTCAGTGGTAGTTTTTGTGATATCAACCATGTCGCTCACCTGTTAATCCAGTTCGTTATCAAGATCGTTTGAACCCGCAACCGGCGCCGTGCCGGCAACCCGGTTATATTTCGGACTCAGCTGGATGTAGAGAACTGCCATCACAGCACCGATTACGCCCAGCGCCACCAGGTTAAAGTCGGTGAAGGCGGCGGTAACGAAGCCAAGATAGAAGAACGGCATCAGGTAACCGGCACGCATCATGTTGATGACCATCGCGTAACCGACCACCACGATCATGCCGCCGGCGATGTTCAGACCGCTGGTCACGACTTCAGGGATGGCGTTCAGCATGTTCTGTACTTCGCTGGTGCCGACAGAAATTGCCACGATAACCGCCGGAATGGCGATACGCATGGCCTGCAGGAACAGCGATGAGACGTGTATCCAGGATAGCGCCGTCAGGTTTCCATTCTCGGCGGCTTTATCCGCTGCGTGCTGGAAGCCCACGGTGATGGTACGAACGATGATAGTTAACACCTGACCGGCCGCCGCCAGCGGGATCGCCAGCGCGATACCGGCACCGATGCCCTGGTGCCCGGCAATAACCAGAATGGTTGAGATAATGGACGCCAGCGCGGCATCAGGGGCCACGGCTGCGCCAATGTTCATCCATCCCAGGGCGATCATCTCCAGGGTACCGCCGATGATAATGCCGGTTTTCATATCCCCGAGCACTGCACCGACCAGCGTACAGGCCACCAACGGGCGGTGGAACTGGAATTCATCGAGCACCGACTCCATACCGGCAATACAGGCCACGATAAACACCAGCACAATCTGAAGAGTGGTTATCTCCATTGTACTTCTCCTATAGCAAAACAGATGTAAGTGAAGATCGTAGCGGCGCGTTTACGGCGCCACTTTGGCGATCAAATCCATCATTTTCAGTTTTGGATCGCTGGACACCTTGCGTGCTTCCAGTTCGATGCCGCGTGCGTTGAGTTTGCGGAAGGCCTCGATATCCGTGCTGTCGACGGAGATCGCATTGTTGACCTGAGTTTTCCCCTGACGGAACGCCATACCGCCAATATTGACCGAGGTGATCTTCACACCGCCTTCCACCACGCGTTCGACGTCGGTCGGGTTGGTGAACAGCAGCATTACGCGCTCGCGGGCATATTTCGGGTTGTTGTACACGCGGATCATTTTCGCCACGTCCACTACGTGCGCGGTCACGCCCGGCGGAGCCACCTGAGTGAGCAGCGTTTTACGCACGGTATCGGCAGCCACCTCGTCGCTGACCACGATAATGCGCGTCACGTTGGTTTCCTTGGTCCAGCGGGTCGCCACCTGACCGTGGATCAGACGGTCATCGATGCGCGCCAGGCCGATAACCATATAGTCGTCTGGCCCCATCGGTTTCGCGGGTGCGGCTGCTTTTGGTGCGGCGGCGGTGGGGGCAGGGGCTGCGGCGGCAGCTTTTTCCACCGGTTTCGCCTTCAGCGCTTTCACGCCTTCGCGTCCGGTTTCTAACGCCAGTGCCACCAGCTCATCGAACTGGGGGTTGTCATCACGGGCCATCAGGGTTTCTACCAGCATCGGTATATTCACCCCAGCGATAACTTCATAGTGCTCTTTGTCGACGACAATGCGGCTGGCAGCGTTGAACGGGCTGCCGCCCCAGGTATCGACGAGAAACAGCACGCCCTGTTGGGTATCAAGTTTCTCCAGCTGTGCAGTATATTTTTCGATCAGCGTCTCGGCGTTTTCGCCTGGTACGAAATCGATCCAGCCTACGTTTTCCTGTTCGCCTAACAACATCTCAGCGGTCTTAAGCAACTGCTCAGCCGCCCAGCCATGTGTGCCTATCACAATAGCAATGGTCACTTGCTACCTCCTTTCTTATCGTGAGTACGCGTCAGATGACGCGAACTGTGAATCTTTACGCAGCGCGAATCGATTCAGATAACGTTGAGTATGTATAAGAACCTCTACCGCGATTAATTTTAGAGAGTGAAAAAATAATTTATGTGATGGACATCCGCTATTTAGCGATAGATTCGCGTCGAAAAATAACCCCGTTACGCTACCCTCTGACCGTTGCATAAAAATTGCAAAGTCTGGTAAATCTTTGCAAAAGGATAAGTCCCTTTGCTAAGGTATCCGCCTGATTAATTAACAGGAGTAGCGGGCAGCAGCCCACCGTATGGACCGTCACCGACGTCTTTTCACTTTCAGGCCATTCCCGGCCAGCGTAAGCGGCGTATCTCGCCCAACATCACATATACTTTTCCCTTCAGCGCCCGCAGATGCCGGAGTGCCGTTTAGTCTTTCCTTAAGCAGGAGCTTGTCATGGAATTCTTGATGGACCCCCAAATTTGGGTGGGGCTGTTAACGCTTGTCGTTCTGGAAATTGTCCTCGGTATCGATAACCTGGTTTTCATCGCGATCCTCGCCGATAAACTGCCGCCGAAGCAGCGTGATAAAGCGCGTCTGATCGGCCTGTCGCTGGCGCTGATTATGCGTCTCGGCCTGTTGTCGCTGATATCGTGGATGGTCACGCTGACGCGTCCGCTGTTCAGCGTCTGGGACTTCACCTTCTCGGGGCGCGACCTGATTATGCTGGTGGGGGGGCTATTCCTGCTGTTTAAAGCCACCACTGAGCTACACGAGCGGCTTGAAAACCGGCAGCATGACGAATCCCACGGTAAGGGGTACGCCAGCTTCTGGGTGGTGGTGGTACAGATCGTTATTCTTGATGCGGTGTTCTCGCTCGACGCGGTGATTACCGCGGTCGGGATGGTGAACCATCTGCCGGTAATGATGGCGGCGGTGATTATCGCCATGGCCGTGATGCTGCTGGCCTCGAAGCCGCTGACGCGTTTTGTGAACGAACATCCGACGGTCGTGGTGCTCTGCCTGAGCTTCCTGCTGATGATTGGTCTGAGCCTGGTGGCGGAAGGCTTCGGGTTCCATATCCCGAAAGGTTACCTCTACGCGGCTATCGGCTTCTCGGTGATCATTGAGTTCTTCAACCAGATCGCACGTCGTAACTTCATTCGCCATCAGTCAACGCAGCCGCTGCGCGCCCGTACGGCCGATGCGATCCTGCGTCTGATGGGCGGTCGTCGTAAATCCTCTGCCCAGAGCGAGCCGGACACCAACAATACCTCGTCGGTGGTGCACATCCCGGATGAAGCCTTTGCGGAAGAAGAGCGCTATATGATCAACGGCGTGTTGACGCTGGCCCAGCGTTCGCTGCGCAGCATCATGACCCCGCGCGGCGAAATCAGCTGGGTGGATGCCAACCTGAGCGTTGATGAGATCCGTCAGCAGCTGCTGTCGTCGCCGCACAGCCTGTTCCCGGTGTGCCGTGGCGAGCTGGATGAGATCATTGGTATCGTGCGTGCCAAAGAGCTGCTGGTGGCCCTGGAAGAGGGTGTTGACGTGGCGGCTATCGCCTCGGCCTCGCCGGCCATCGTGGTGCCTGAAACCCTTGACCCGATCAACCTGCTTGGCGTGCTCCGTCGCGCCCGCGGCAGCTTCGTTATCGTCAATAACGAGTTTGGCGTGGTACAGGGTCTGGTCACGCCGCTTGACGTGCTGGAAGCCATCGCCGGCGAGTTCCCGGATGCCGATGAAACCCCGGAGATCGTCTTTGACGGTGACGGCTGGTTAGTGAAAGGGTCAACCGACCTGCACGCCATCCAGCAGGCGCTGGACGTCGATCATCTGGTGGATGAAGAGGAAGATATCGCCACGGTTGCCGGGCTGGTGATCAACGCCAACGGTCGCATTCCGTGTGCCGGCGACGTGATCCACGTACCGCCGCTGCATATCACCATCGTCGAAGCGAACGACTATCGTGTGGACATGGTTCGCATCACCCGCGATAAATCGCAGCATGATGACGAAGAAGAGTAAGACGTTACTGAACCGGTAATACCGGGATAGCCTGTCCGTTATGTCTGGCAGGTGGGCGCGTTCTGCCTGCCAGCCATTGCGGAAACTCACGCAGCGGCATCGGTTTCGCATAGAGATAGCCCTGTAAAAACGTCACCCCGTGCTGCTTCAGATGCGCTGCCTGCGCCTCGGTTTCTACCCCCTCCGCCACCAGTTCAATGTTCAGCCGCTGCCCCAGCGCAATAATGATGTCCGTCACCGTTGAGTTAACCGCATCCGTCCCAATCGCGGCGGTAAACGATTTGTCGATCTTAAGCACGTCAGGATGGAGTTTCTCCAGATACGACAGGGCGCTCTGCCCGGTGCCGAAATCGTCAATGGCCAGCTTCACCCCGTAACGATGCAGCTCCCGCACCATCCGGTGATCGACATCCGGCAGTGCGTCGCGCTCGGTCAGCTCCAGAATCAGCTGCTGTTGGGGATGGGCGCTGAGCCAGATACGCCGCACGTCATCCAGTATCGCCCCGTGGTGAAAGTGGCTGGCAGCCACGTTGATGCCGATGTGAAACGCGCTGTCGGCCGGGAAATAGTGCAGCTGGTGAACGGTCTCGGTCATAACATAGCGGGTGAGCGGGGCGATAAGGTTCTGCTGCTCCGCCAGCGGGATAAACACATCCGGGGAGATCCACCCCTGGCGCGGGTTGTTCCAGCGCAGCAGAATCTCTACCCCGACGCACTGCTGGGTGCGGGCGCTGAGCAGCGGCTGGCAGAACACTTCAAACTCCCGGGCCGCCAGGCCGAGATTGATCTCCCATGAGAAGCTCATTCGGCCCGCCGTCGCCAGCCAGGCCATATAGCCAATCAACAGGCTCAGGATCAGCGCCAGCGGCAGCTGGCCCGGCAGGTCTCGCCACGCCAGATACTCCGGCGTAGGGCCGATGACCGTTACCGAGAAGGGATAGCGGGAGGAGGGGAACACCTGCCTGCTTTCGCGTTCGCCCTCAGGCGGCGGGCGCACGTCACTTCCATACTCCAGATGGTTAGGCCCGACGTTAAACAGCACCCGGCGGATAAGCGGATGATCGGGGGTAATCGCCAGGCTGGTGATAAGTTCGATATTGATGATCTGCATCACGCCGCTCTGGCCGTTGAGCGAGGTGGGAAGCCAGCGGATCAGCACCGGGGTGCCTTTCAGCAGCACCTGGTCGGTGGACAGCAAAAGCTGCTGCACCGGCGAGGGCAGACGAGGCTGAAGCTGATTCAGCATCACGCCGCGCGCGCCAAAAATGCTGGAGCAGTAGAGCACACCGTTATCGACCAGCGCGATGGCACGCACAATCTGCAATCGTGCCGCCTGTTCCCGCAGCGGAAGGTGCGCCTCGGTGCAGGTGTGGCCCACCAGCGGGGCGAGATCTTCCCCCACTTTTTCCAGCGGTGCGAGCAGCGCTTCAATCGACAGAATGGCCCGCTGGCTGAAATCGGTGATCTGACGCTCGTAGAGGTTACGCTCACTGATAAACCGTACGCTAAGCGTGAGAAACAGCGCGGCGACGGCCAGAGAAATACACACGCTCAGCCGCTTTCGGCGGTAGTTTCTGATGATCCGCTGCGCTGTATGCATCGCAAGTACCCGTTAATCCCCAGGCCTGCAGTGCCCGAAGTGATAGTTTGAGTGTAGTGGGTATTATGACGAGCGGCGGGAAACGAAGCAGGAAATAAAAAGGCGCCGCAATGCGGCGCCTGAGGGGTCAGTCACACTGGACTTTTATCGCCAGCCCGCCGCGGGAGGTTTCGCGGTACTTGGCGTTCATGTCTTTCCCGGTCTCGTACATGGTTTCGATAACCTTGTCGAGAGAGACGCGCGGCTCGCTGGTACGGCGCATCGCCATACGTGCGGCGTTGATGGCCTTCACCGAGGCGATGGCGTTACGCTCGATGCACGGCACCTGCACCTGACCCGCAACCGGATCGCAGGTCAGACCGAGGTTGTGCTCCATACCGATTTCAGCGGCAACGCACACCTGCTCCGGGCTGGCGCCCAGCAGCTCGGCAAGGCCGGCCGCGGCCATGGAACAGGCCACGCCCACTTCACCCTGGCAGCCCACTTCGGCACCGGAGATAGAGGCGTTCATCTTATACAGCGCACCAATCGCACCGGCGGCGAGGAAGTAGCGAATGTAGATGTCCGGGCTGACCGACTCGATAAAGTGGTCGTAGTAGGCCAGCACCGCCGGAACGATACCGCAGGCACCGTTAGTCGGCGCCGTTACCACGCGGCCACCGGCGGCGTTCTCTTCGTTTACCGCCAGGGCAAACATGTTGACCCAGTCCACCACGATCATCGGATCGTTCGAGAGCTTATCGCTGGAGACCAGCAGGCGGCGCAGGGCAGAGGCACGGCGCGGTACGCGCAGCGGCCCAGGCAGCACGCCCTCGGTGTTCATGCCGCGATCGATACAGGCACGCATGGTCTGCCAGACGTCAGCGAAGTAGGCTTCAATTTCGCTTTTGCTGTGCAGCGCCAGTTCGTTCTGCATCACCATACCGGAGAGCGACAGACCGGTCTCTTTGCAGTAGCCGAGCATCTCCTGGGCGGATTTGAACGGGTAGGGCACGTCCACTTCGCCCACCACGTCTTTGCCGAAGTGCTCTTCATCAACGATGAAACCACCGCCGATGGAGTAATAGGTTTTGCTGTACAGCAGGGTATCGCCCTTGAAGGCGTGGATCTGCATACCGTTTTCGTGCAGCGACAGGTTATCGCTGCTAAAACGCATACCGTTGTCTTTCGGGAAATCGACTTCGTGCTGACCCTGGGCCAGCAGCAGGCGCTCGCGCGTTTCCACGTCGCGAATGAACGCTGGGATGGCGTCGATATCAACCGTTGCGGGTTCGTTACCGGCCAGCCCCATAATAATGGCGATATCCGTGTGGTGGCCTTTACCGGTGAGCGACAGGGAGCCGTACACGTCTACGGCGATGCGCGTGACGTCGTGCAGTATCCCTTTTTCGACCAGATCATCGACGAATTGCTTCCCGGCCTTCATTGGCCCGACGGTGTGGGAAGAGGAGGGACCAATACCCACCTTAAACATGTCGAATATACTAATCACTTTTTAACTCCTGCCAGGGGCATCTGGCGTGCAGATGACGATGTTAGATCAGCGGCTAGTGTAAGAGGTAATCGCATACGGAACGTAACTATTCACATGAATTAAACTAATAGGTAAAGCAAATATGCCTAATACACTATTTTGGTTAAGGCGCTGTTTTGCAGCATTTATGTCTGAAGTATAGCCTGGTTATGATGTAAACAACTGGGGCTGTCGCACACTTCTGGCCTGTGGATGACACTTCTTACTCCAGCCGTCGATCGGGATTGACCCCCAACTGGATCGCAAGCTGACGAATGATGCCCGCGGTCATGCCCCACACGAAATAGTGCTGATACCACGAGAGCCACACGCGATGCGCATCGCCGCGGCGGTGAATGTCCAGCGGGTGGTAGCGCCCGAGGTTAAGCGCCTCGGCCAGCGGCATCTCGAACACCGCCGCCACTTCATCTTCGCTGGCATGATAGTGCAGATCCGGCGGAATAATGCCTACCACCGGCGTGACCTGAAACCCGGTCACGCTGTCCACCGGCGGCAGAATGCCGATCACCTCCACCGACGCCGGGGGAATCGCCACCTCCTCTTCGGCTTCCCGCAGCGCCGCCGCAATCAACGAGGCATCCGTGGCATCCACGGCCCCGCCGGGGAACGCCACCTGTCCGGCGTGCTTGCGCAGCCGCGCCGACCGCTGGGTCAGCAGCAGGCCGGGCTGCGGGCGGCGGACAATCGGCACCAGCACCGCGGCCTGGCGCTGGTTGAGGGCGTTACGGCTCGGCTCGGGCCGCAGCAGCTGAAAACGGGATAAGAAGGTGTCGAGCGTCAGGTCCATCGGCTACGGCTCCAGATTGCGTAAGATACGGTTAACTTTATCAAACGTTTCCTGGTACTCCGCCTGTTCTTCGCTGTCGGCTACGATACCCCCGCCCGCGGAGCAGTACAGCGTACCCGCCTGGGCGGTCAGCGTGCGGATGGTGATGCTGGTGTCCATCGTGCCGCAGGCGCTGATATAGCCGATGCTGCCGCACCACGCGTTGCGCCGCTGCGGCTCAAGGGTTTCGATGATCTCCATCGCCCGCACCTTGGGCGCGCCGGTAATCGACCCGCCCGGAAAGCAGGCGCGCAGCAGATCGGTGGCGTGTAGCCTGTCTGGCAGCGTCCCGGTGATGGTGCTCACCAGATGATGCACCGCCGGGAACGGCTCAACCACGAACAGCTCCGGTACCCGCACGCTGCCCGGAGCGGCAACCCGACCAATATCGTTGCGCATCAGATCGACAATCATCAGGTTCTCCGCGCGATCCTTGGGCGACTGGGCCAGACGCTGCGCCTGGCGAGCATCGGCATCGGCATCGGCCAGACGCGGCAGGGTGCCCTTAATCGGACGCGTGGCGATCTGGCCGCGGGCCAGGTGAATAAAGCGCTCGGGCGAAAGGCTCAGGATGGCGTGCTGCGGCAGCCGCAGGAAAGCGCTGAACGGCGCGCGGTTCTGGGCGTTGAGCGTCACAAACGCCTGCCACTCGTCGCCGGTGTACTGCGCGGCAAAGCGCTGGGCCAGGTTAACCTGATAGCAGTCGCCGCTGGCAAGCCAGGCCTGCACCTGACGGAACTTCTCCCCGTATTCGGCGCGGGTCATGTTGGCCTCCCACGGCGTGGTGAGACGCAGCGTAGGGCGCTCAGCGCGAGGCTGGGCGTTGAGCCAGGCCAGTCTGGCCCCGGCATCCCCGTGGCTCACCAGCGTCACCTTTTGCAGCTGGTTGTCGACAATCAGTGCCCAGTCATAGATGCCCACCGCCATATCCGGCGCCTGCACGTCGGCCTCGGCGCGCTGCGGCAGGGTTTCAAACCGCCGCCCGAGGTCGTAGCCAAACAGCCCCATCGCACCGCCGGTAAACGGCAGCGCCTCATCCGGCTCGCTCTGCCACCCGAGGCTCTCGAGCCTGTCATGCAGCAGCGTCAGGGGATCGGCGCGTGACGTCTGCCCCCCCTGCGCGCTGTCGATATGCGTAATCTCCCCCTGGGTTTGCAGGGTGATCAGCGGATCGGCGACCAGCATATCGAAACGACTGTGCGGGTGATCGGCATGGCCGGAGTGGAGCAGCATCGCCCAGGGCTGATGCGCCAGCGGCGCAAAGTAGCGTTCGGCGGCATCCGCCTCCCAGGGCAGTGGGAGCAGTGACAGCGGGTGAGGTGTGACGTCAGACATCCGTTATACATCCATAGAGCAGAGGTAAGACCATTGCTGGCAACCCCGGTGGCGACATGAAATAATACCAGCCCGCCAATGTATCAGGAGTCGATCATGTTTGCAGGTTTACCTTCACTAACCCATGAGCAGCAGCAGCAGGCCGTCGAGCGAATTCATGACCTGATGTCAAAAGGGATGAGCAGCGGAGAAGCGATTGCGACGGTGGCCCAGGAGCTGCGCGAGAACCACACAGGCGAGCGCATCGTGGCGCGTTTTGAGGATGAAGACGACGAGTAGCGCGTAAACCGCCACCTCAGCCGGGTGGCGGCCCGCCATCACACGGCGGCGATAATCTTGATTTCCACCTTGTAACGCGGGTTCATCAGGCGGGCCTGCACGGTGCAGCGCACCGGCGCGGAGCCTGCCACAACCCACTCATCCCAGGCTTTATTCATCAGCGCGAAGTCGTCACCGTCGGCAAGAAAGATCGTGGCGTCAAGGATGCGCGACTTGTCGCTTCCCTGCGCGGTCAGCAGCGTGTCGATCTGCGCCAGGGTATTCACGGTTTGTTCATAGGCGTCGCCTTCCAGATTCTCCGGCACGCCAGTGTAGTAGATCGTCTGGTTGTGGATAACCGCGTCAGACCAGCGGTCTGCGGGATCGATGCGTACGATTGTCATCGCTGTTTCCTTTTTCTGTTCCATTCAGTGGCCTGCAAGCCTGCCATATTGTGTGCCGCGCGTCATCTCTTCGGCTGGCTAAAAGCGAGCTGCCCTGACATAATCACTGGCAATTTCCACAGGGGGTAGTGTGACGGACGATTTCGCAGCTGACGGGCAACTCGCAAAAGCGATACCCGGTTTTAAACCGCGTGAACCACAGCGCCAGATGGCCGACGCGGTGGCCGGGGCAATCGAGCGGGCCGAGCCGCTGGTGGTGGAAGCGGGAACCGGGACAGGTAAAACCTACGCCTACCTGGCGCCGGCGCTGCGCTCCGGGAAGAAAGTCATCATCTCGACCGGCTCGAAGGCATTGCAGGATCAGCTCTACAGCCGCGATCTGCCCACCGTGGCACGCGCCCTCGAATTCAGAGGCAAGCTGGCGCTGCTGAAAGGCCGCTCCAACTATCTGTGCCTTGAGCGTCTGGAGCAGCAGGCGATTGCCGGGGGCGATCTGCCGGTGCAGGTGCTGAGCGATGTGGTGATCCTGCGCAGCTGGGCAAACCAGACGCTGGACGGCGACATCAGCACCTGCGCCAGCGTTGCCGAGGACTCCCACGCCTGGCCGCTGGTTACCAGCACCAACGATAACTGCCTCGGCAGCGACTGCCCGCTGTATAAAGACTGCTTCGTGGTGAAAGCCCGTAAGAAAGCGATGGACGCCGATGTGGTGGTGGTCAACCACCATCTGTTCCTGGCCGACATGGTGGTGAAAGAGGGCGGCTTTGGTGAGCTGATCCCGCAGGCCGATGTGATGATCTTCGATGAAGCCCACCAGGTGCCGGACATCGCCAGCCAGTATTTTGGTCAGTCGCTCTCCAGCCGCCAGCTGATGGATCTGGCGAAAGACATCACCATTGCATATCGCACCGAACTCAAAGATACCCAGCAGCTGCAGAAATGCGCCGACCGCCTGGCCCAGAGCGCGCAGGATTTTCGACTGCAGCTCGGCGAGCCGGGCTTTCGCGGCAACCTGCGTGAACTGCTGGCCGATGCCTCCATCAGCCGGGCGCTGCTGCTGCTCGATGACGCCCTGGAGCTGTGCTACGACGTGGCGAAGCTGTCGCTTGGCCGCTCGGCGATGCTCGACAGCGCCTTTGAGCGCGCCACCCTCTACCGGGCGCGGCTCAAGCGGTTAAAAGAGATTAACCAGCCGGGCTACAGCTACTGGTACGAGTGCAACGCCCGTCACTTCACCCTCGCGTTAACCCCGTTGACGGTGGCCGAGAAGTTTAAAGAAGTGATGGCCCAGCAGCCCGGCAGCTGGATTTTTACCTCGGCGACGCTCTCGGTAAACGAAGAGATGCATCACTTCACCGCCCGGCTTGGGGTGGACGAGGCGAAAACGCTGCTGCTGCCCAGTCCGTTCGATTATGCCAGTCAGGCGCTACTGTGCGTGCCGCGCAACCTGCCCCAGAGCAACCAGCCGGGAGCGGGGCGGCAGCTGGCACGCATGCTCAAGCCGCTTATTGATGCCAACAACGGGCGCTGCTTTATGCTCTGCACCTCCCACGCCATGATGCGCGAGCTGGCGGAGCAGTTCCGCGCCAGCATGACCATCCCGGTGCTGATGCAGGGCGAAACCAGCAAGAGCCAGCTGCTTGAGCAGTTCGTTACCGCAGGCAATGCCCTGCTGGTGGCGACCAGCAGCTTCTGGGAAGGGGTGGACGTGCGCGGCGACGCGCTGTCGCTGGTGATCATCGACAAACTGCCGTTTACCTCCCCGGACGATCCGCTGCTCAAGGCGCGCATGGAGGACTGCCGTCTGCGCGGGGGCGACCCGTTTGACGACGTGCAGCTGCCCGACGCGGTGATCACCCTGAAGCAGGGCGTCGGGCGTCTTATCCGCGATACCGCCGACCGCGGTGTGCTGGTGATCTGCGACAATCGCCTGGTGATGCGCCCCTACGGCGCCGTGTTCCTCGCCAGCCTGCCGCCGGCGCCCCGTACCCGTGACATCGAGCGCGCCGCCGCGTTTCTCTCCGATCCCGAGGCCCGGTAATTTGTCACAGAGTGTGATACTATCCGCGCCACTTTTATTGTTAGCTGATGCGAGAGCGCTTATCCCATGCGAATTCTGGCAATTGATACCGCTACCGAAGCCTGTTCGGTAGCGCTGCTGGACAACGGCACCACCCACGCCTGTTTTGAACTCTGCCCCCGGGAACATACCCAACGCATCCTGCCTATGGTGCGCGACACACTGAACCAGGCGGGGGTTTTATTGTCTGATATTAACGCCCTGGCCTTTGGTCGCGGGCCGGGAAGCTTTACCGGCGTGCGCATCGGTATCGGCATTGCGCAGGGGCTGGCCTTTGGGGCAAACCTGCCGATGATCGGCGTCTCGACCCTTGCCACCATGGCAGAAGGGACGTGGCGTAAAACCGGTGCCAGCCGCGTGCTGGTGGCAATCGACGCGCGCATGGGCGAGGTCTACTGGGCCGAGTATCAGCGCGATGCCGCGGGCAACTGGCAGGGCGAAGAGACCGAAGCGGTGCTGAAGCCGGACGCCGTTACCGCTCGTCTGGCGACGTTTGACGGCGAGTGGGCGACGGCCGGGACGGGCTGGCAGGCCTGGCCTGATATGGCCGCTGGCTGCCCCCTTACCCTGCGTGATGGCGGTGTCCTGCTGCCCAGCGCCGAAGATATGCTGCCGCTGGCAGCGCACAAGCTGGCGCAGGGGCTGACCACGACGGTAGAACACACCGAACCGGTTTACCTGCGAAATGAAGTGGCCTGGAAAAAACTGCCAGGCAGAGAGTAATTGCGCATCGCCCGCGGGCGGCGTTCAGGAGTCGCACATATGGTAAGCCATAACGTACTGGCAGGTTGTCTTCTTGCAGCGGCAACGCTGCTTTCCGGCTGTGTCACCGTACCCGATGCCATCAAAGGCACCAGTGCGATGCCGCAGCAGGATCTGGCGCGGGTGATGAATGCGCCGGAACTGTTTATCGGCCAGGAGGCGCGTTTCGGCGGCAAAGTATTGTCGGTCGATAATCAGCAGGGAAAAACCCGGCTTGAGATTGCCACCGTGCGTCTGGACGAGGGCGCGCGCCCGACCCTGAACGAACCGTCGCGCGGTCGCATCTATGCCGACGTCAGCGGTTTTCTCGACCCGGTGGACTTCCGTAATCAGCTGGTCACCGTAGTGGGGCCGATCGCGGGCACCGCCGACGGAAAAATCGGCAATACCCCCTATAAATTTCTCGTGATGCAGGTGCAGGGCTACAAACGCTGGCGCGTTACCCAGCAGGTCGTCATGCCGCCACAGCCTATCGATCCCTGGTTCTGGGGACCGCAGCCGTGGCGCGGCGGTTACGGCTTTGGGACCGGAGGGTGGTACAACCCCGGACCCGGGGTAATCCGCAACGTCGTTGAATAATTCCTTTATTTATCAAACAAAGAGACAGCGGCCGGTTCGCTGTCTCTTTGTTTGTTATGGCTCAAAAAAATAATTAGTGACGCGCTTCGCAACCTGAGATCGGGTTAATTAATAAACTGGTACGCTGAGTTAATATTATGTTAACGGCTTGTTTATTTGGTTGGGGTTGTGATGACGACAAACAGCAATTTCAGAGGTGATGTAGTGAATAAGGTGTGGCTTAACCGCTATCCGTCCGATGTGCCGGCCGAAATCAACCCCGACCGTTACCAGTCGCTTGTCGAGATGTTCGAGCATGCCACGGCGCGTTACGCCGACCGGCCTGCGTTCATGAATATGGGGGAGATGATGACCTTCCGCAAACTCGAAGAGCGCAGCCGCGCCTTCGCCGCCTATTTGCAGCAGGGGCTGGGCCTGAGCAAGGGCGACCGCGTGGCGCTGATGATGCCAAACCTGCTGCAGTACCCGGTTGCGCTGTTCGGCATCCTGCGCGCCGGCATGGTCGTGGTCAACGTCAACCCGCTCTACACCCCGCGCGAGCTGGAGCACCAGCTCAACGACAGCGGCGCCAGCGCCATTATCATCGTTTCCAACTTTGCCCATACCCTCGAAAAAGTGGTGCAGAACACCCAGGTGAAGCACGTCATTCTGACCCGCATGGGGGATCAGCTCTCCAGCGCCAAAGGTACGCTGGTCAACTTCGTGGTGAAATACGTGAAGCGCCTGGTGCCGAAATACTACCTGCCCGACGCCATCTCGTTTCGCAGCGCGCTGCAGGCGGGCTATCGCCTGCAGTACGTAAAGCCGGAGCTGCTGGGTGAAGACCTGGCATTTCTGCAATACACCGGCGGCACCACAGGCGTTGCCAAGGGCGCGATGCTGACGCACCGCAACATGCTCGCCAACCTTGAGCAGGTCAACGCCACCTACGGCCCGCTGCTGCTTCGCGGGCAGGAGCTGGTGGTGACCGCGCTGCCGCTCTACCACATCTTTGCGCTGACCATGAACTGCCTGCTGTTTATCGAGCTTGGCGGCACCAACCTGCTTATCACCAACCCGCGCGATATACCGGGCCTGGTCAAAGAGCTGGCGAAGCACCCCTTCACGGCGATGACCGGGGTCAACACGCTGTTCAATGCGCTGCTCAATAACAAAGAGTTTCAGGCGCTCGACTTCTCCACGCTCCACCTCTCAGCCGGGGGCGGCATGCCGGTTCACCAGGCGGTGGCCGATCGCTGGGTGAAGCTCACCGGGCAGTTTCTGCTGGAGGGCTACGGCCTGACCGAGTGCGCGCCGCTGGTGAGCGTGAACCCGCACGATATCGACTACCACAGCGGCAGCATCGGTTTACCGGTGCCGTCCACCGAGGCGAAGCTGGTGGATGATGCCGGGAATGAGGTTCCCCACGGTGAGCCGGGCGAGCTGTGCGTTAAAGGGCCGCAGGTGATGCTGGGCTACTGGCAGCGCCCGGATGCCACGGATGAGATCCTCATCGACGGCTGGCTGAGAACCGGCGATATCGCGGTGATGGATGACGAAGGCTTCCTGCGCATCGTTGACCGCAAAAAAGACATGATTCTGGTCTCCGGCTTCAACGTCTATCCGAACGAAATCGAAGACGTGGTGATGCAGCACAGCGGCGTGCATGAAGTTGCCGCCGTCGGCGTCCCGGCGGGCGTAAGCGGCGAGACGGTGAAGATTTTCGTGGTCAAGAAAGAGGAGGGGCTGACCCAGGAAGCCCTTATCACCTTCTGCCGCCGCCATCTCACCGGCTATAAAGTGCCGAAGCTGGTGGAGTTCCGCGACGAGCTGCCGAAATCCAACGTCGGCAAAATTTTGCGGCGAGAATTACGTGACGAAGCGACAAAGCCAGGCAACAATACCCCCTGAGCGTTGTTTCCGTCGCCTGACGCCGGCTAAGCCGGCGTTTTTTATGGGCGCAAACCTGAGAGAAAGCAATTTGAATTATCAGATGATCACGACCGATGACGCGCTGCGCGCCCTGTGCGATGCCGTACGTCACTCTCCCGCTATTGCCCTGGACACCGAGTTCGTCCGCACGCGCACCTACTATCCGCAGCTTGGCCTGATTCAGGTTTTCGACGGGGAGCATCTGGCCCTGATCGATCCGCTGCCGATCACCGACTGGACGCCGTTCACCTCGCTGCTTACCGACAGCGCGGTCACCAAGTTCCTGCACGCGGGCAGTGAGGATCTGGAAGTGTTCTCGTCACGTTTCGGCGTGATGCCTGACCCGATGATCGATACCCAGATTCTGGCCTCGTTTACCGGGCAGCCGCTCTCCTGCGGCTTTGCCACCATGGTGGAAGCCTGGACCGGGGTGAAGCTCGACAAGAGCGAATCCCGCACCGACTGGCTGGCCCGCCCGCTGACCGAGCGCCAGTGCGAATACGCCGCGGCGGACGTCTGGTATCTGCTGCCGATTGCGCACCAGCTGGTGGCGAAAACCGAGGCCTCCGGCTGGCTCCCCGCCGCGCTGGACGAGTGTCGCCTGATGATTAAGCGCCGCAGCGATGTCCTGAGCCCTGACGAGGCGTGGCGTGAAATTGGCAACGCCTGGCAGCTGCGCCCGCGTCAGCTGGCCTGCCTGAAGCTGCTGGCCGCCTGGCGTCTGCGTCATGCCCGCGAGCGTGATATGGCGGTTAATTTTGTGGTGCGCGAAGAGAATCTCTGGCAGGTGGCGCGCTACATGCCGTCGAGCCTCGGTGAACTGAGCAGCCTCGGACTCTCCGGCAGCGAAATCCGCTTCCACGGCAAAACCCTGGTGGATATGGTCGCCACCGCACAGGCGCTGCCCGAGGATGCACTCCCGGAACCGCTGGTTAATCTGGTGGACATGCCCGGCTACCGTAAAATCTTCAAAGACATTAAAGCGCTGGTGCAGAAGGTTGGCGAAGAGAAGGGCGTGAGTGCGGAATTACTGGCGTCGCGCCGGCAGATTAATCAGCTGCTGAACTGGCACTGGAAGTTGAAACCGCAAAATAGCCTGCCGGAATTAATCAGCGGCTGGCGCGGGGAATTACTGGCAGAACCGTTAACCGCACTGCTTAATACCCTCTGAGAGCGCTGGATATAATTACAGGGTTTTCAGGCGACCCAGTCAGAATAAGGTCGGGGACGCGCAGCGAGCACAAAAAAATAACCCAGGCATGCCTGGGTTATTTATCACGATTATTTCGTTTCTTCCGCTTCTGGTAGCGTAACGTTAAGTTCCAGAATCGAGATATCATCGCCTTTCTGTTCCAGCTGCACGGTCACCATTTCGGGATCGATCTGGACATATTTACAGATGACTTCCAGAATATCGCGCTTGAGCTGCGGCAAATAATGCGGTTCGGCGTCGCTGCGACGGCGCTCCGCAACAATAATCTGTAATCGCTCTTTAGCGATATTGGCAGTGTTCTTTTTTCTGGAGAGAAAAAAGTCGAGTAAAGCCATAACTTATCCTCCGAACAGGCGTTTGAGGAATCCTTTCTTTTCTTCTTCAATGAAGCGGAAAGGGCGTTCTTCTCCCAGAAGACGATCGACGGTGTCGGCGTAAGCTTTGCCGGCATCAGCCTCTGAATCCAGAATCACCGGCTCGCCCTGGTTAGAGGCGCGCAGCACGGACTGATCTTCAGGGATTACGCCAACCAGCGGTATACGCAGGATTTCCAGCACATCTTCCATGCTCAGCATATCGCCTTTGCTTACGCGGCCTGGGTTGTAGCGCGTCAGCAGCAGGTGCTCTTTGATGGCGTCCTGACCGCGTTCAGCGCGGCGCGATTTGGAGGCCAGAATGCCCAGAATACGGTCGGAGTCACGCACCGACGAGACTTCCGGGTTGGTGGTGATGATCGCTTCGTCAGCGAAATAGAGCGCCATCAGCGCGCCGGTTTCAATCCCTGCCGGGGAGTCGCAGACGATGAAGTCGAATTCCATGGTCTGCAGTTCATCCAGCACCTTTTCCACACCGTCGCGGGTCAGGGCGTCTTTATCACGGGTTTGCGACGCCGGAAGAATAAACAGGTTTTCGGTACGTTTGTCTTTGATCAGCGCCTGATTCAGCGTGGCGTCGCCCTGAATGACGTTAACGAAATCGTAAACGACGCGGCGCTCACAGCCCATAATCAGGTCAAGGTTACGTAAACCGATATCGAAATCGATAACCACGGTTTTCTTCCCTTTCTGGGCCAGGCCCGTCGCGATGGCCGCGCTGGAGGTGGTCTTGCCAACGCCTCCTTTACCCGATGTAACAACAATAATGCGTGCCATAAAGGTGTTCCTTGTTAAAAAGGGCTTAATACAAAGGTTCGACTGTCAGCACGCCGTCCACTAACTTCAGGCGCGCTGCTTTATCATTGAATTCGGCCGGGATCTGATCGCTCAGCCAGTATTCACCCCCGATGGAGACCAGCTCCGCCGCAAGGTGGGTACAAAAAATCTGGGCGTCCTTGTCGCCGCTCGCACCGGCAAGGGCGCGTCCGCGCATGTGCCCATAAATATGAATATTGCCGTCAGCGATAAGCTCCGCGCCTGCGCTGACATGGCTTGTGACAATCAAATCACAATGTGGTGCATAAATACGCTGCCCGGAACGGATCGGGGTATCAATTAAGCGTGATTTTGTGACCGGTGTAGCAACAGGCGCAGCGGGAGGCGGGGTGTCGGACGGGTCAGCGGGTGTTGTCCGGGGCGCTTTCTCTTTACCTTCACTCAGTAAAGGCAGCCCTGCTCGGGCGATATCCGACTTTAAACGCTCGTCCTTACAGCCGCTGATGCCCACGACCCGCAGACCGCTCTGCGCAATGATGTGCTGCAGCTGCGCCCAGTTTGTGTTGCCATTGAGCTGGGAAACGTTCAGAACCACCGGCGCATTCTTTAAAAAGGCGGGCGCCTGGGCAATCTTGTCTTCCAGAGCCTGACGGATTATCTCAGGGTTTGCATCGTGCAAATGAACCACAGATAAGGTGAAACTACTTCCTTTAAGCTCAATCGGCGTGTTTGACATCCTGGCCTTACTCAATTCAGTTTGAATCACCCTTAACGGAGTGATATTCCGAAGACTATCAGGCATGTTATAGTCACTATTATATTGAGGCAAGTCACCAACCGGTTAAATCAGAGCAAAAGTATGTTTTGTGCAATCTACAGAAGTAACAAGCGCGACCAGACCTATCTGTATGTCGAAAAAAGAGACGATTTCTCTCGGGTACCCGCAGAGTTAATGCAAAGTTTCGGTCAGCCGATTCTGACGATGTTATTGCCGCTGGACGGTAAAAAACAATTAGCCCATGCCGATCTGAGTAAGGTGAAAGAAATGCTCAGCGCGCAGGGATATTATTTACAATTACCCCCGCCGCCGGAAAATTTGCTGAAAGAACATTTAGCGTCCCAGAGCAATAAATAGTATTTCCAGCGCACGCTGGCGTTTTCCTGGCTAAATTAACCTGATGTTATGGTGTTAACCCCCAGGAAAACGCATGAAATGTCTTACCACGGGCCTGGTTGTCAGCGCCCTGATTCTCCCAGGCGCAGGCTATGCGCAACCCGGCGCCACCCCTGACGCCACCCCGCCCGCCGCCACCCGGCTCTCCGAAACCGGCCGCGATCCCGCTGAATTTCCCGCCTGGGTCGAAACCCTGAAAGTGAAGGCGCGCGACAGCGGCATCAGCGAGCCAACCCTGACCAGCGCTTTCGCCGGTATCCACTTTGTCGATCGCGTGGTGAAGTCAGACCGCGGGCAGCTTGAGCAGAAGGTGCTGCTTGATGACTATCTGAAACGCGTGGTCACGCCGGATAAGGTCCAGGAAGCGCGTCGTCAGGCGCACCTGCACCGCCACGCCCTGGCGCGTATTGGTCGCCAGTATGGCGTGCAGCCGCACTATATTGTCGCCCTCTGGGCCATGGAGAGCCGTTTCGGCAAGATTCAGGGGAAAGAGGATATCTTCTCGGCGCTGGCGACCATGGCGTTTGAAGGCCGCCGCGAAACCTTCTTCACCAATGAGCTGCTGGCCGCACTGAAGATGGTGGACCGGGGCGATATCGATGCCAGCAGCATGAAGGGCTCCTGGGCCGGCGCGATGGGGCAAAACCAGTTTATGCCCAGCTCCTATCTGCGCTACGGCGTCGATGGCGACGGCGACGGCAAAATCGACATCTGGAACAACAGCGATGACATCTTCGCCTCGACGGCCAACTATCTGGCCGAGGAGGGGTGGCAGAAAGGTGAGGGCTGGGGACGTGAGGTGCGTCTGCCGACGGGGTTTGACCGGGCGCGGGCCGGCACGGAAAGCGGGCAGGGTAAAAGCGTGCGTGAATGGCGTGAGGACGGGGTAACAAAGGCCGACGGCGCGCCGCTGGCGAATATTGACCGGGAAGCGTGGATCATTCTGCCGGAGGATGGCGAGAACCGGGCCTTTATGGTCTATCCAAATTTTCGCACCCTGATGCACTGGAACCGCTCGTGGTACTTTGCCATCAGTATCGGCACGATGGCCGACGCGATTATCGGCGATTGACACGCCCGCCGCCGGACGCGGATAGTATTTCTTCAACGCACCTGAGGACAGGGGGAAGGTATGTATCAACATCATAACTGGCAGGGCGCCCTGCTGGATTATCCGGTAAGCAAAGTCGTGTGCGTGGGCAGCAACTACGCAAAGCATATTCAGGAGATGGGCAGCGCCACGCCGGAGGAGCCGGTGCTGTTTATCAAGCCGGAAACCGCGCTGTGCGATCTGCGTCAGCCGATCTCTCTGCCCCAGGGGCTGGGGTCGGTGCATCACGAAGTGGAGATGGCGGTGCTGATCGGCTCGACTCTGCGTCATGCATCTGAAGAGCACGTCAGCCAGGCGATTGCCGGGTATGGCATTGCGCTCGATCTGACGCTGCGCGATCTCCAGGGCGAGCTGAAAAAGGCGGGCCGGCCGTGGGAGAAAGCAAAAGCCTTCGACAACGCCTGTCCGATTTCCGGGTTTATTCCCGCCGCGGCCTTCGAGGGAGATCCGCAGCGCGCCACGCTGGAGCTGCGCATTAACGGCGAAACGCGCCAGCACGGCTCGACCGCGGATATGATTCACCCCCTGGTGCCGCTTATCGCCTACATGAGCCGCTTCTTCACCCTGCGCGCCGGGGATGTGATCCTGACCGGCACGCCGGAAGGGGTGGGGCCGCTTGCCAGCGGCGACGAGCTACAGCTCAGCCTCAACGGCCAGTCTGTCTCCACCCGGGTGCTCTGACCCGCCCGGCCTTTACCGGCCCGCTTTGCGTGCGGGCCGCGCAGCTGGTAGAATCCGCCTCCGCCTTTGGGCCTGCTTGCCCGTGCCGCAACCGCCGCCGGGCATACGCGGGCCGCTCAGGAACTTTTTACGTGCCGGCCTACCCGACGGCACCCGCAAGATGAGATGTGGTAAACGATATGGCTGACACCCCGTTCTGGCAGAGCAAAACCCTGGATGAAATGAGTGACGCAGAGTGGGAGTCACTGTGCGACGGCTGCGGCCAGTGCTGTCTGCACAAGCTGATGGACGAAGACTCTGATGAAATCTATTTCACCAACGTCGCCTGCAGCCAGCTCAACATCAAAACCTGCCAGTGCCGTAACTACGAACGCCGCTTCGAGTACGAGCCAGACTGCATCAAACTGACCCGTGAAAACCTGCCGACCTTTGAGTGGCTGCCGCACACCTGCGCCTATCGCCTGCTGGCGGAAGGAAAGCCGCTCCCGGCCTGGCATCCGCTGCTCACCGGTTCCAAAGCGGCGATACACGGCGAGCGTATTTCGGTGCGCCATATCGCGGTGCGTGAATCCGAAGTGCGCGACTGGCAGGACCACATATTAAACAAACCCGACTGGGCGCAGTAATTCCCTCAGCCGCTCTCCCGCTTCAGGGAGGGCATGTGCTTGTGGTGCAGAAAACGCTATTTTCTGCGCCTGAACCAGCTTCAGGTTAATCTTATTCCCTTTTTATTTTTGGTAAAGGGCGCGATTATTTCCGCGCGAAAAAGACATTAAAGGGGATTTCTCTCTCACTTGCTTTACGCTCAATACCACGCTAATTATATTACTTCAGCTTTATTAATTATTAATAAATATGAGCTAATGGGTAAGAACCCTCTTAAATGCATTATTTCTAAGGTTGCTTTTAATCAATAGTCTCTTGCGCGGAGCGTGATAGCGTGAGCGCTTCTCCCTTCTGGAACAGACATAGTGAACCTCAGGTTAGCAGGCATGTTGGTCGCGCTGGCGATCGGTTTGACGGCAGGTAACACGGCGGCCGCACGGGAAGCGCGCCTCAGCGATGAGCAAATTACCCGGCAGATTATTCAGGACTCCATTGCCAGCTACTCAGGTAACTGCGCCTGCCCGTTCAACCGGGCGCGCAACGGCAGCGCCTGCGGCAAGCGCAGCGCATGGAGCCGCGCCGGTGGGGAATCACCGCTGTGCTATAAGGAGGATGTGACCCAGGAGATGATTGACCGCTGGCGGGAAACGCATCCGTAGGCGGCTGTCTGTTACCCGTGTGAATAGTGGCTTCTGCTGCGCGCGCCGCTGTTCACACCCGGACATACTCTTTGAATGACTTTACGAAATAAAAGTATCATTTTGCGCCGGTTCGGTGCATCGTAAGCACTAATTGCGAATCGTCGCTGTAACAGTTCTGACTCTTCTGTTGCCAGACTCCTGGTCTCTTCATACCCGGCTCGACGCAGTAATAACACCCTTATTCAATAATGGTCTGCTTACACCTCGTAATATCGTAGCGCATCGTGAGAACGGCGTTAATTTCGTCTCATCGTGGCTACCACTCTATTTCTTGCATGTAGATAACTCTGAATGTCACAAACATTTAAAACACATTTTTTACATCCGCGTCACTGGTTAACCTGGACCGGCGTCTCCATTCTGTGGCTGCTGGTGCAATTACCCTATCCGGTGCTGGCGAAACTCGGCAGTACCCTGGGGCGTCTGGCGCGTCCGTTTCTGAAGAAACGTGAATACGTTGCCAACCGCAATCTGGAATTATGCTTCCCGAAAATGGAAGCGGCGTCGCGCAACACGCTGCTTACCGATAACTTTACCTCTCTTGGCATGGCGCTGATCGAAACCGGGATGGCCTGGTTCTGGAGCGATGCGCGACTGCGTAAGCATTTCGACGTCGAAGGCTTTGCCAACCTGCAACACGCCCTGGATCAGGGCAAAGGCGTGATGGTCGTTGGCGTCCACTTTATGTCGCTTGAGCTGGGCGGACGCGTGATGGGGCTCTGCCGCCCGATGATGGCAACCTATCGCCCGCACAACAACCCGGTACTTGAGTGGGTGCAGACCCGCGGGCGCCTGCGCTCCAACAAAGCGATGATCGACCGCCGCAACCTGAAAGGGCTGGTGGGCGCGCTGAAGAAGGGCGAGGCCGTGTGGTTCGCGCCGGATCAGGACTATGGCCGCAAGGGCAGCGTGTTTGCGCCGTTCTTCGCGATGGAAAATACCGCGACCACCAACGGGACCTACGTTATCTCTCGTCTTTCTGGCGCCTCGATGCTCACCATCACCATGATCCGTCGCAAAGACAACGCTGGCTACCGCCTCTATATCGGCAACATGCTGACCGACTATCCGTCGGGTAACGAGCAGGCCGCCGCCGGCTATATCAATAAGGTGATCGAGGACGAGATCCTGCGCGCGCCGGAGCAGTACCTCTGGGTGCACCGCCGCTTCAAAACGCGCCCCTTGGGCGAAGCCGCCTCCTACTGATCCCCTCTGCTCGCGCTGGCTGACAGCGCGAGCAGCATCGCCCTCCGCCCGTTCTGTCCACCTCCTGCGCTTACCGCCGTCTGCTTTACCCCCCAGGCACGAAAAACTCTTTGCCCCTGACCTGTATTTTTCCCGCAGTCTGTCGATAACTCCTTCAGAGCGAAATCTGTAACGCACGTGTCTGGCAGCAATGTGGATATTACGTTAACCACCATTCCTGACCCTCATGAGCTAACAACGATCCGAATACCGTGGAGGGAAAAGTGGATAACTTTCAGAAAGAGATTGATGAACGCGCGAACCTGGCGCTGTCGAACAAGTTCGAGCTGCTACTGTTTCGTCTGGGCATGGCACCGCACGCCGACAAGTCCGAGCTGTTTGGCATCAACGTATTCAAGCTACGGGAAATCGTCCCGATGCCGTCCATCACCCGCGCGGCGGGTATGAAGTCTCCGCTGCTGGGCGTAGTCAGCATTCGCGACCAGATCATTCCCGTCATTGACCTGCCAGCCGTTGCCGGCTGCACCCCGACCACCGGGCTGAATCTGCTGCTGGTGACCGAGTATGCGCGCAGCACCCAGGCGTTTGCGGTGGAAGCGGTCGATAACATTGTGCGTCTGAACTGGAACCAGGTGCACCCGGCCGAGTCGGCCATGAGCACCCGGAACATCACCAGCATCGCTTGTCTGGACGATGACAAGCAGAGCAATGAGCTGGCCATGGTGCTGGACGTGGAGCAGATCCTGTACGACATCATCCCGTCTGCCCGCGATGTACCGGTGAAGGAAGTGAAGGATCGCACCTTCAACATCAAGCCTGGCGCGGTGGCTATCGTGGCGGAAGATTCCAAAGTGGCGCGTACCATGCTGGAGCAGGGCCTGAAAAGCATGGGTATCCCGGCACTGATGCACAATACCGGTCTCGAAGCCTGGGACAAAATCAAGCTGATGGCCAAAGAGGCGCAGGCGGAAGGGGTACCGATTGGCGACCGCATCGCCATGGTGCTGACCGATCTGGAAATGCCGGAGATGGACGGCTTTACCCTGACGCGTAACATCAAGCTGGACGAGAAGCTCAAGCGCATCCCGGTAGTGATCCACTCCTCGCTGTCCGGTAGCGCCAACGAAGAGCACGTGCGTAAAGTAGGGGCCGATGCCTACGTGGCGAAGTTTGAAATCAACGAACTGTCGGCGGTGATCCACCGCGTGCTCGACGACACGATCGTCTGATTGTCACGTCACGCTCTCCCTGCCATCAGGGCATAAAAAAGGTCGCCGAAGCGACCTTTATGCTATCTATCTATTTCTTTGTCGGCGTCGGCTGTTTGTCGCCGGACTCGGGTGCATCATTAGGATTGTCTTTTTCTACTTGCGTCATGTAATAGCGCATCATTCCTCCTCAGTTGCCGGACACAGATCTCAGTATAGGAAAGCCTGCGGCAAAGAAGCCAGGCGGCAGAACGAAAAAACGCTCCCGGGGGAGCGTTTTGTTTAGCGACCGAACAGATCGCGCCGTTTGGGTTTCAGCGGCTGGGCAATCAGCACCAGCACGGCCACCAGCAGGTAGGCGGCAAAAATACCCATCAGCCACTGCGGCATCTCCAGGGTTAAAAACTCCCACTGACGAACCGAGCAGTCACCGGACGCCACGAACACCTGCGGCAGCCACTTGTCGAGGGGCAGCCAGGTCGGAAACTTCGCGGCAAACGGGCAGACGGCGAACGGAGAAGGGTGAAGCTGGATCATGGTGTGCTCATAGGCGAGCCGTAATCCTTCCCAGGCGCTGTAAATCCACAGCGCAATCGCCCCGTAGCGCAGCGGTGTGGTGGGGGCGATGGCACCCACAAGTCCCGCGCCCATGATGCCGAACAGCGCGCAGCGTTCATAGATACACAGTACGCACGGCTTGAGCAGCATCACGTGCTGGAAATAGAGTGCCACCAGCTCAAGGGCAAACGCCGTGAAGGCCATAAGCAGCCAGGCACCCCGTCCGCGCGAGCACTGATTCAAATATCGCAACATAATCCCGTTTCCCTGCATTATGCGGTAAAGCGGCAGTGTAAACGAAAACGTGCCGCCCGCCACCACGCTGTCAAAAAATATCTGACGAAACGGCGTCTGTCGGGCCAGAAGCAGCCCGACAAGACGATTATTTTGCGATAAGCCCGCTGGCAAGCAGCCAGTCGGTGACCGGCAACAGCGTGTACTCCACGCACAGCCAGCCGGTGAGGGTGAGCACCACGGTGTAAGGCAGCGCCATCCACACCATGCGGCCATAGGAGAGGCGGATCAGCGGCGCCAGGGAGGAGGTCAGCAGGAACAGGAACGCGGCCTGGCCGTTTGGCGTCGCCACCGACGGCAGGTTGGTGCCGGTGTTGATCGCTACCGCCAGCAGGTGATACTGCTCCAGCGAGATAACGCCCTGTTCGAACGCGTGCTTCGCTTCGTTGATGTACACCGTCCCCACAAACACGTTATCCGATACCGACGACAGCAGGCCGTTAAACAGATAGAACAGCGAAAGCTGGGACTGCGGCTCCGCCTGCAGCACGTAGCCGATAATAGGCGTGAACAGGCGCTGGTCGATAATCACCGCCACCACCGCAAAGAACACGGTCAGCAGGGCGGTGAAGGGCAGGGACTCGGTAAAGGCTTTGCCAATGGTGTGCTCGTCCGTGACGCCGCATAGCGAGGTGGCGAGGATAATCACCGACAGGCCGATAAGTCCCACCTCAGCCAGATGCAGGGCGAGGGCCACAATCACCCAGACGCCGATAATGCCTTGCACAATTAGCCGCATGCGCTCCTGGCGGGTGCGGCTGGCGTTGGCTTTATCTTCATAGTCGCGCAGGATCTGACGCACTTTCTCCGGGAGCGGCTCGCCGTAGCCGAAGCGGCGGGTCTTCTCCAGCAGCACGCAGGTCAGCAGGCCGAGCACCAGCACCGGCAGGCTCACCGGCGCCACGCGCAGCATAAACTCCACGAAGTCCCACTTCACGGTCTGGGCGATCAGCAGGTTCTGAGGCTCGCCGACCATGGTGATGACGCCGCCCAGCGCTGTACCGACCCCGGCGTGCATCATCAGGCTGCGTAAAAAGCCGCGGAACTGCTCGAGCGTGGATTGCGTTTCGCTCTCCAGCCCTGAGTCATCGTGAAGCTCAGCGGCGTTGTCGCCTTTCGAGGCCACGCGATGGTAAATCCCGTAGAACCCGACCGCGACGCTGATCACCACGGCGATAACCGTCAGGGCATCAAGGAAGGCCGACAGGAATGCTGCCGCGAGGCAGAACGCCAGCGAGAGCAGCGTCTTGGAGCGCAGCGACAGCAGCAGGCGGGTGAACACGGTCAGCAGCAGCTGCTTCATGAACCAGATGCCGGCCACCATGAAAATTAACAGCAGTACCACTTCGAGGTTGGCGGCAATCTCTTCCCGCACGCGTTCGGCGCTGGTCATGCCGATGGCCACGGCTTCAATAGCCAGCAGACCGCCCGGCAACAGCGGGTAGCACTTCAGCGCCATACCGAGGGTAAAGATGAACTCCACCACCAGCAGCCAGCCTGCGGCGAAGGGGTTAACGACATAGACGATGGGGTTGATTACCAGAAAAGCCAGAAGTGTCAGTTTGTACCAGTCAGGGGACTGACCTAAAAAGTTACGAAAAACGGCGCGGCCGTATGAAATTTCCACGAAATTGTTCCCGTACGAGCGGTAAAAAGAGAGGTCACGACTCAGGGTAGAGGACAGGCGCGCCGCAGGCAAGGCGCAAATGCTAACGCAACCTGACACTCATTGACAAAAATCGAAGAACGATCCCCTTTTTGCGGTTGCATGCTGCTATCTGCGCCCCGGCGCCTCTGGTATGATGAGTGAATTTGCTAAAGCAATGTAATGGAAATCTCTCTATGGTGATTAAGGCGCAAAGCCCTGCGGGTTTCGCGGAAGAGTATATTATCGAAAGCATCTGGAATAATCGTTTCCCTGCCGGTTCGATCCTCCCTGCTGAACGTGAACTCTCTGAATTAATTGGCGTTACCCGCACCACACTTCGTGAAGTCTTGCAGCGCCTCGCCCGTGATGGCTGGTTAACCATCCAGCACGGTAAGCCCACAAAAGTGAACAACTTCTGGGAAACCTCCGGCCTCAACATCCTCGAAACGCTGGCGCGGCTCGATCACGAAAGCGTACCGCAGCTGATTGATAATCTGCTCTCGGTGCGTACCAACATTTCAACCATCTTTATTCGCACCGCGTTCCGTCAGCATCCTGAGGATGCGCAGCGGGTGCTGGCGACCGCCGATGAAGTGGAAGATCACGCTGACGCCTTTGCCCAGCTCGACTACAACATCTTCCGCGGGCTGGCGTTCGCGTCCGGTAACCCCATTTACGGGCTTATCATCAACGGGATGAAGGGGCTGTACACCCGCATTGGCCGCCACTACTTCTCCAATCCGGAGGCGCGTAGCCTGGCGCTGGGCTTCTACCACACCCTCGCCACGCTGTGCCGCGAAGGGCAACACGACAAGGTGTATGAAACCGTCCGTCGCTATGGCCATGACAGCGGCGAGATCTGGCACCGGATGCAAAAAACCATGCCGGGCGATCTGGCGATGCACAGTCGCTAAACAAAAAGGCCACCGCGAGGTGGCCTTTTTTATGGCGCGAGCATCGCGCTTACAGCATGTTCATGCGCGGCGGGCAGCGCTCGAGCAGCTCCACGCTGCCGTCTTCATTCTGCTGCTCAAGCGTCACATCAAACCCCCACAGACGATGCACGTGCTTCAGCACTTCACGACGCCCCTTGTCCAGCGGAGCGCGATTCTGCGGAATATAGCGCAGGGTTAACGAGCGGTCGCCGCGCAGGTCGACATTCCATACCTGGATGTTCGGCTCCAGGTTGCTGAGGTTGTACTGGGAGGAGAGCTGGTTGCGGATCTCGCGGTAACCGTCTTCGTTATGGATCGCGGCAATCTCCAGGTAGTTGTGGCGATCGTCATCCATCACGGCGAACAGGCGGAAGTCGCGCATGATTTTCGGCGACAGGAACTGGCTGATAAAGCTCTCGTCTTTAAAATCGCGCATCGCGAAATGCAGCGTCTCCAGCCAGTCTGACCCGGCAATCTCCGGGAACCAGTAGCGGTCTTCCTCGGTAGGCGACTGGCAGATGCGCTTGATATCCTGGAACATCGCAAAGCCCAGCGCGTAGGGGTTGATACCGGTATACCACGGGCTGTTGTAGGGCGGCTGGAACACCACGTTGGTGTGGCTGTGAAGAAACTCCAGCATAAAGCGGTCGGTCACTTTCCCCTCGTCATAGAGATGATTGAGGATGGTGTAGTGCCAGAACGTCGCCCAGCCTTCGTTCATCACCTGGGTCTGCTTCTGCGGATAGAAATACTGGCTTACCTTGCGCACGATGCGCAGGATCTCACGCTGCCACGGCTCCAGCAGCGGCGCGTTCTTCTCCATAAAGTACAGCAGGTTCTCCTGCGGCTCGGCGGGGTAGCGGCGCGCTTCGGCGACGGTTTTTTCCTCGTCGCGTCTGGGGAGGGTGCGCCACAGCATGTTGACCTGGCTTTGCAGATAGGCCTCGCGGCTTTTCTGGCGCGCTTTCTCCTCCTGCAGCGAGATTTTCTGCGGACGCTTGTAGCGATCCACCCCGTAGTTCATCAGGGCATGGCAGGAGTCGAGCAGCTTCTCCACTTCCTCGACCCCGTACCGCTCCTCGCACTCGGTGATGTAGTTGCGGGCGAAAATCAGGTAGTCGACGATGGAGCTGGCGTCGGTCCAACTGCGGAACAGATAGTTATTTTTGAAAAACGAGTTGTGGCCGTAGCAGGCGTGCGCCATCACCAGCGCCTGCATGGTGATGGTGTTCTCCTCCATCAGATAGGCGATGCAGGGATTGGAATTAATCACAATCTCATAGGCCAGGCCCTGCTGGCCGTGTTTGTAGAGGCGTTCCGTCTCGATAAACTTTTTCCCGAACGACCAGTGCGGATAGTTGATCGGCATCCCTACGCTTGAGTAGGCGTCCATCATCTGCTCGGAGGTGATAACTTCAATCTGGTGCGGGTAGGTGTCGAGGCGGTAGAGCTTCGCCACGCGGTCAATCTCCGCCAGATAGACATCGAGCAGCTCGAACGTCCAGTCGGGTCCGTCGCTCAGTCGGGTGGCATCCTTCATACTGTAATCAGTTACTGTAGCCATTAGCGCGCCCTCATTGTGGGGGACTCTTTTTCAGGTAAGAGCCTCATTCTCAAGCATAGAACACGCGGTCCAGATAGCGCAGGCGGTCAAATTTTTTTCTTTGTGATTTCCCGATGGAAATTGGCGGCATTCCCGCTGTTCAACAGAATATTACGCTGCGGAAAAACAAAGCGCAGAGCGAGATCCTGCCAGCGGCGGTCCCGCGCGAACACGGTGATGTGTGAGGCAAGTCACCATAAAAAAGGCCTATGTTGAATAACATTTTCAACTGAGTTATCAATTTGTAATCAGAAGATTATTCTTTTACCTCGAAGCGGAGTGGATATGCGTGTAGTGGTGCTGGGAAGTGGCGTGGTCGGCGTGACCACCGCCTGGTATTTACGTCAGGCCGGGCATGACGTGACCGTGGTTGATCGGGCAGACGGCTCGGCACTGGAGACCAGCGCGGCCAATGCCGGGCAGATCTCACCGGGCTATGCCGCACCCTGGGCAGCGCCCGGCGTGCCGCTCAAGGCCATCAAGTGGATGTTTCAGCGTCACGCGCCGCTGGCTATCGGCCTCGACGGCAGCGCCTTCCAGCTTCGCTGGATGTGGCAGATGCTGCGCAACTGCGACATGCGCCACTACCAGGAAAACAAAGGACGCATGGTGCGGCTGGCGGAATACAGCCGCGACTGCCTGAAGACGCTGCGCAGCGAGACCGGCATCGAGTATGAAGGGCGCCAGGGTGGGACGCTGCAGCTGTTCCGCACCGCCCAGCAGTACGAAAACGCCGCCAAGGATATCGCGGTGCTGGAGGAGGCGGGCGTGCCCTGGCAGCTGCTCGAATCACACCGTCTGGCCGAGGCCGAACCGGCGCTGGCGGCGGTGGCCAACAAGCTGACCGGCGGGCTGCGTCTGCCCAACGATGAAACCGGCGATTGTCAGCTCTTTACCCAGCGGCTGGCGAAGATGGCCGAAGAGGCGGGGGTGGTGTTCCGCTACAACACGCCGGTGGATCGCCTGCTGTATGAAGGGCAGAACATCTACGGCGTGAAGTGCGCGAACAACGAGGTGATTAAGGCCGACGGCTACGTCATGGCATTTGGCTCTTACTCCACGGCGATGCTCAAGGGCATCGTTGATATTCCGGTTTACCCGCTGAAAGGCTACTCGCTGACCATCCCCATCGCCGACGAGAATGGCGCACCGGTTTCCACGGTGCTGGATGAAACCTACAAGATCGCCATCACCCGCTTTGACAACCGCATCCGCGTGGGCGGCATGGCGGAGATCGTCGGGTTCAACACCGCGCTGCTGCAACCGCGCCGTGAAACCCTGGAGATGGTGGTGCGCGACCTCTATCCGCGCGGCGGACATATCGAGCAGGCCACCTTCTGGACCGGTCTGCGCCCGATGACCCCGGACGGCACGCCCATTGTCGGGCGCACACCGTACAAAAACCTGTGGCTCAATACCGGGCACGGCACACTCGGCTGGACCATGGCCTGCGGCTCCGGTCAGCTGCTGAGCGATGTGATATCGGGCCGCACCCCGGCGATCCCGTTTGAGGATCTGTCGGTTGCCCGCTATGACGCACGCTTTACCCCCTCCGGCGCACAGCAGTGGCATGGCGCCCATCAATAGCAAGGAGTGGTGATGTCCCGTCCCGTTACGGCGAGCCTCAATCTTGACGCGCTGCGCCACAATTTACATATCGTCCGCCGGGCCGCGCCTGCGTCACGCGTCTGGTCGGTGGTGAAGGCGAACGCCTACGGTCACGGTCTGGATCGCGTGTGGAACGCGCTCGGCACCACCGACGGCTTCGCCCTGCTCAATATCGAAGAGGCGATTCTGCTGCGCGAACGCGGCTGGAAGGGGCCGATTCTGATGCTGGAGGGCTTCTTTCATGCCGATGAGCTGCCGCTGTTTGACCAGTACCGGCTGACCACCAGCCTGCACAGCAACTGGCAGGTGAAAGCCCTGGCGAACGCGAAGCTGGCGGCCCCGCTTGATGTCTATCTGAAGATGAACAGCGGCATGAACCGGCTGGGGTTTGCCCCGGAGCGCGTCCAGACTCTCTGGCAGCAGCTACGCGCTATTCCGAACGTCGGCGATCTGACGCTGATGGCGCACTTCGCCGACGCCGACAAACCCGATGGGGTGACCGAACCGATGCGGCGCATCGAGCAGGCCGCGGAAGGGCTGGCCTGCCGCCGTTCGCTGGCGAATTCGGCCGCCACGCTCTGGCATCCGGAGACGCACTGTGACTGGGTGCGGCCCGGCATCATTCTCTACGGCGCCTCGCCGAGCGGGCAGTGGCAGGACATTGCCGCCAGCGGCCTGCGCCCGGTGATGAGCCTGAAAAGCCAGATTATCGGCATCCAGACCCTACAGCGCGGGGCCTGCGTCGGCTACGGCAGCCGCTACCGTGCTCAGGGGGAGCAGCGGATCGGTATCGTGGCTGGCGGCTATGCCGACGGCTATCCGCGCCACGCCCCGGACGGCACGCCGGTGCTGGTGGAGGGGGGGCGAACCGGCACGGTGGGTACCGTCTCGATGGATATGCTGGCGGTGGATTTAACGCCCTGTCCGGAAGCCGGTATCGGCAGCCCGGTAGAGCTGTGGGGAGAGGAGATTAAGATCGATGATGTGGCGAGCGCCAGCGGTACCGTGGGGTATGAGCTGATGTCAGCCCTTGCCCCACGGGTGCCAGTCGTGACAGTGTAACGTATTACCCGAGGCGGGTTACTCCGCCTCATCCTGCTGGGTGCGTACCCCCACTTTCCGTACGTCGTTATTCTCTTTCTCCGCCACCGTCCAGATCATCCCGGCAAAGGCAATCT
Organism: Siccibacter turicensis LMG 23730; assembly: GCF_000463155.2. Lineage (GTDB taxonomy): Bacteria > Pseudomonadota > Gammaproteobacteria > Enterobacterales > Enterobacteriaceae > Siccibacter > Siccibacter turicensis. The sequence continues at coordinate 275,159 of NZ_AWFZ01000042.1, forward strand.
GGTCGCCGACGACCGGCGCTGCGCCAAGCTTGCGCTGCACCATCTCGCCCAGCGTCTGCTGGGTATCGAAATTGTCATCCAGATCCAGACCGTAAATCACCGCGATATCGGCGAAGCGGGCGCTGGCTTCAAGAATAAAGTCACCGAAGAAGCGCTGGTCGAGGGCCACCGGCGGCGACTGGCTGAACAGCTTGCCGAGGGCAGGGAGATCGCGCTCGCGGCCAATCACGCACAGCACATCGCCTTCCTGCAGCCGGGTGCTGCCGGTAGGGTGCAGCAGCACGTTATCGCGGAATAGCGCGGCAATGCGCGTTTCAGACGGCATATGCAGGTCGCGCAGCGCAGCGCCCACGCACCACTTATCGGCGCTGAGCTGATAGACGAACTGCTCCCAGGGATTTTCAGGGTGAATATCCAGCCCGACCCGCGACACAGGACGGCCCACCGGCGGCACTACCACTTTGGCGCGCTTCGCCGCCCAGCTCAGGGATGAGCCCTGGAACAGCAGCGACACCAGCACCACGAAGAACGCCACGTTGAAGAACAGCCGCGCATTCTCAAGCCCGGCCATCATCGGGAACACCGCGAGGATGATCGGCACCGCACCGCGCAGCCCGACCCAGCTGATGAAAATACGCTCGCGCAGCTTAAACCCGCGGAACGGCAGCAGGGAGATGAACACCGACATCGGACGGGCAATGAAAATCATGCAGGCAGAAAGCAGGATCGCCGGGATGGCGATAGGCAGCAGATCCGAGGGCGTCACCAGCAGGCCAAGCACCAGGAACATGCCAATCTGCGCCAACCAGGCCATGCCGTCGAAGGTTTGCAGGATGCCGTAGCGGTTGCGGATTGGCCGGTTGCCGAGGATAAAGCCGCACAGGTAGACCGCCAGAATACCGCTGCCGTCGAGCGCGGTGGTCACCGCGAACACCAGAATCCCGCCGCTCAGAGCCAGCAGAGGGTAAAGCCCCGGCGGCAGATCGATGCGGTTGATGGTTTGCAGCAGCAGGTAGCCGCCGCCGAGGCCCAGCGCGATACCCAGTCCAAACTGCTGGATAATGTGCACCACGAACATCCAGTCAAGCGCGGTATTGTGCAGCTTGATCATCTCAATCAGGGTGATGGTCAGGAACACCGCCATCGGGTCGTTGCTGCCGGACTCAATCTCCAGGGTGGCGCCCACGCGCTCGTTCAGCCCCTTGCCGCCGAGCAGCGAAAACACCGCGGCGGCATCGGTGGAGCCGACGATCGCGCCGATCAGCAGCCCTTCAATGATGTTGAGGTCAAACAGCCACGCCGCGGCCATGCCCGTCAGGCCGGAGGTAATGAGCACCCCCACCGTGGCCAGCGAGAGCGCGGGACCGAGCGCAACGCGAAACGAGCTGGCCTGGGTGCGCATCCCGCCATCAAGCAGGATCACCGCCAGCGCCAGGTTACTGATCAGATAGGCATAGGGATAGTTATCAAACGGAATGCCGCCGATGCCGTCCTCACCCGCCAGCATGCCGATGGCGAGAAAGATAACCAGGATAGGAATACCGAGACGGGATGAAAACGAACTCAAGAGAATACTGAAGGTTACCAGTACCGAACCCATAATAAATAAACTAACCACCGCCCCTGCGTCCAAAGTGCGTCTTCTCCTTCAATCAATGTGCCAATCGTGATGCCTGATATCTGACCGGCAGGTGTATGATGCGCCTCTTCCGCCCGGCTTATGGCCGTTGGCGGTGAGTGACGTCAACACACCTGCAACATCTAATAAGTATTATGGGTATACCACAATTATCAACGAGGTGATTGTTCGATAAGAGTGGTGAATGTGTTTTTTTCCGCTTCGCGCAGCACCGGATGCCCGCTCAGGGTCAGGCGCGTGTGCGTCCCGTCGTGAGTCAGTTCGCCCCTGGCACCCAGCGGCAGCGTTACGGTTTGCGGCTCGTGGCCGAAAGCCAGACCGCTGATAACCGGGATCGGCAGGCGGGCGCGCAGCGTCTCACACATCGCGTCCAGACTGTACCCGGCGTCGTAGTCGTTGGGGGCGCTGGCGCTAAAGCTGCCGAGCACCAGCGCCCGCTGCGTCTCCAGCACCCCGGCGTAGAGCAGCTGGAGCAGCATGCGCTCCACGCGGAACGGGTGCTCGTTGATGTCCTCCACCACCAGGATCCCTCCCTCAATGGCCGGCAGCCACGGGGTACCCACTAACGAGGCGATCATCGCCAGATTGCCGCCCCATACCTGGCCTTCCACGGCACAGGCCGGGCCGCTGCCCGCCCACTCAAGGGTAAACCGCGGCTGGCGCAGCGCCATCCAGAAGTGGTGCAGGGTAAACGCATCCAGCGTCTCGGCCCCGAAGTTACCCGCCAGCATCGGGCCGCTGAAGGTCATCACGTTGCCGTTCGCCAGCAGCGCCATCTGGAGCGCGGTAAAATCGCTGTGCCCGCAGATTAACAGCGGGTCGGTCGCCTGACGCGCGCGCAACGCCGCGTAGTCCACGTCCTGAAGCAGACGGCTCATGCCGTACCCGCCGCGCACCGGCATCACGATATCCACCGTAGCGGGCAGGGTGGCCAGGGCGTTGATGTCCGCCAGGCGTTCCGCATCGGTGCCGGCAAAACGCTGGTAACGCCGCGGGATGGCGGCCTGTCCATACACCTGATGCCCCCCGGCCTCAAGACGGGCCACGCCGCGCCGGGCGGCTTCCTGTTGCAGGCAGTAGCCTGAGGGGGCGATCAACTGAAATACGGACATAGCAGCTTCCTGTGCAAGACGAGTGAGCAAAATATCATGCCGTGTCGCGCCCGGCTTGTCATCCGCCGGTTATACTTCAGCGCGCCGCAGGGAGCCGCACTTTTGAGAACGCGTGCGCTTGCGGCGAAGCGGTCATCCGCTTTATGTTGTGCGGGCCTGTTTGTTTAACGCGATGAGGAAGTGTGCTGTGAAGTTAAGAGGATTGATTATTCTGGCGTTGTTTCTGGCAGGGTGCAGCAGCAAGCCTGACTACAACAGCGTGCCCTGGCAGGCGCAGGCGCCAACCAGCCGGGCGTTGCAGTGGATGCCGTTCAGCGAACAGTCCGGCGCGCAGTACGGCGTCAGCCCGCGTCTGATTACCGCCATTATCGCCGTGGAGTCAGGCGGCAAACCGGAGCTGGTCAGCGCTTCGAACGCGGTAGGGCTGATGCAGATTAAAGCCTCCACCGCCGGGAAAGAGGTCTATCGCCATCTCGGGTGGCGCGGACAGCCCTCCACCAGCGAGCTGAAAGATCCGCAGCGGAATATCGACATCGGTACGGCCTATCTGAGTATTCTTGAGCACGGCATTCTTGCCGGCATTGAGGATCCGCAGACCATGCAGTACGCGCTGGTCGTTTCCTACGTCAACGGCGCCGGGGCGCTGCTGCGGACCTTCTCCTCCGACCGCAAAGCGGCCATTGAGGAGATCAACGATCTCAGCCCGCAGGAGTTTTATCAGCACGTGGTGGACAAGCATCCATCGCCTCAGGCGCCGCGCTATCTGTGGAAAGTGCAGCAGGCGATGGCGGCGATGTGATCAGCGAACGCGGCTTGCCTTTTCGTGGGCGGCCCGTTCCAGCGAGAAGATAATGCGTTGCAGTTCACGCTCCGTCGACGGGTTAACGTTAAGAAAGCGGAAGCTCAGGCGGGGCGTGCTGACGGTGTGATTCTTGCTGTCCACAAAGGTGCGGTTCGAGATTGTGACGAGCTGCATATCAAAGTGATATTTCCCCCACTCAATCAGATCCACCTCGCAGTGCGGGAACATCATGCCCTCGCTGAGGGTTTCCGGTAGCTGACCCTCTGCCAGCGCACCCATGCCGCCTACCGAGATATCGGATAAGCGAAAGCGCAGCGGACTGCCGTCCGGCATCATCGCCGTACAGTGGCAGGCGGGCTGCACCGGCGCGCTGATGCGGAAAAACTCCCGGCGCTGAACAAACCACAGCGCGGTTGGCAGCGGAGTGACAAACGCCGGCAGCCCCTGATACTCATCGGCGGTCAGCCCTGGCAGGGCGAACTCCACCTTCGCGCCTTCGGTTTCGGCTCCCAGCTCGATGTGTTCCGCGCGCTGCACGCTCTGGTTTTCCCAGCCCTGACTGCCAAAGTCCAGCACCAGGCGCTCGTTGCTGGCATCAAGGATGCGGCTGATAAGCTGTCCGCCGCTCCAGGAGATGCGCACCGGCACCTGCTGTTTTTGCAGATCGCGCAGCACCCCCAGCACGGCCAGAGGATGTTGTTTCAGAAACTGCTCATTATAATTGCTCACACCAGAAAGCCTCGCCGGAATGAAAAAAGAGTATCAGGGGCTGTTATCGGCAGCGCCCGCCAAAACATAAACTAAACTGCTTAACTTTTTTGTAGCCACACTTAATATCAATTCGTGATATTCCTCACCTTTTTCAATTCCTTGCCTATACTTATTTCACGGCGACCTCAGGGAACGGCCTGACGTCGCCTCTGGATTAACAACAAAAGAGGACGTAACACATGGGTATCCTGGCGTGGATTATTTTTGGCCTTATCGCGGGCATCATTGCTAAATTCATCATGCCTGGCCGCGATGGCGGTGGCTTCATTCTGACCATCATTCTTGGTATCGTCGGTGCGGTGGTTGGCGGCTGGCTCGCTACGTTCTTCGGCATCGGTGGCGATGTCACCGGCTTCAACCTGGGCAGCTTTATGGTCGCGGTTGTGGGTGCCATTGTGGTGCTGGCGGTGTTCAGGCTGCTGCGTCGTAACTAAGCGCAACGGCAATAAAAAAACGGCCCTGAGGGGCCGTTTTTGCATTCTGCAATCAGAAATCGTATCCCACCGTCGCCACCACCGAGCGCTCCGCGCCCCAGTAGCAGTTGGTGGTGTAGCAGCCTGACACGTACTCCCGATTGCCAAGGTTGTTGGCGGTCAGCTGTACAAACGCGCCTTTCATCGCGCTGTTCCATGCCCCCAGATCCGCTTTCACCATCGCATCCACCAGCGTGACGGACCCGATGCGGTGGGTGTTCTGATCGTCTGCCCACTGCTTGCCAATGTAGCGCACCCCGGCCCCGGCGCTGATGCCGTAATCAAACTGATAGTGCGCCCAGAACGAGGCGATCTGGTCCGGCGACAGCAGCGGGGTATTGCCGTCTTTCCCGCCCAGCGAATCCTCAAACTTCACCCGATTCCAGGTATAGCCCGCAAGGGTGCTCAGACGCGGCGTTAGCTGGTTACGCGCCTCCAGCTCCACGCCCTGGGAGTGGACGTCTCCGGCGGCATAGTAGGTGGCCGGCTCGACGTTCTCGTCGCGCTGGGAGACATCTTTCTGGGTGAGATCGAACACCGCGATGCTGTACATATCCGAGGTGCCGACCGGCTGATACTTCAGGCCCGCTTCATACTGCTCGGCGGTGCTCGGCGGCAACAGTTCCCCGGTGGCGCTCGGCAGGATCGACGGCGTCAGCGCCTGACTGTAGCTCAGGTAAGGCGACAGCCCGTTTTCAAAGGCGTAGAGCACCGACGCGCGGCCGCTGACCTTATCGTCCGAACGGCGATAGGTGGTGTTAAAGGTATTGCTGACCTGCTTCGCCACCACGCGGTCGTAGCGGCCCGAGAGCGCCACGTGCCAGCGGTTCCACTCCATATCGTCCTGCAGGTACGCCCCGGCCTGGTAGTAGCGACGGTTGTTGTCGTTGGTATAGGCATCGGTGATGACATGCCCGGTCTGCGCGGTTTCACCGGTAAACGGATTCAGCGGCGCGGCACTGCCTGCGGTGCTGAAAATATCGTTGCGGTAGCGGTGGTACTCCGCCCCCAGCGTTACGGTATGCTTCAGCTCGCCGGTGGCGAAATCAGCCTGCAGGCGGTTATCGGTGGACCAGGCGTCAAGCGAATCCTGAGAACCCACGTAGCCGCGTTTCAGCCGATCGCTGTCGCCATCCCAGCCGGTCTGGTAGACCTGATTCAGGTTGGCATTGCTGTGGGTGTAGCTGCCGCTGGAGTGTACCGACCACACGTCGTCGAAGCGGTGGTTGAACTCAACGCTGTAGAGCTGCTCGCGACGCTGATAGCCATCCAGCCGATCGCCTTCGTTGTAGTCGTTGTGCAGCTTTTTCCCGTTGTGGGCATACAGCGAGCCCTCGATCGGTGCCGAACCGTGATAGCCGCCGGAGGGGTCCTTTTGCAGATAGGCGCGCAGCAGCAGGCTGGTGTCATCGTCCGGCTGCCAGAGCAGCGACGGGGAGATGGCGTAGCGCTCCTCGCGGGTGTTGTCGTACTGGGTATCGGTATTGCGGGTAATGCCGGTCAGGCGAAACGCCCACTGGTCGTTGATCGCATCGGTATAGTCAAACGCCCCGACTTTGGTGTTCTGCGTTCCCGCGGAGAGGCGGAAATGGCCTTCGGAGCGGAACTGCGGCCGCTTCGAGGTGAGGTTCACCAGCCCGCCGGGAATGGTCTGGCCGTAGAGCGAGGAGGAGGGCCCTTTAATGATGTCCACGCGCTCAATAAACCAGGGGTCGATCTGCAGAATGTTATGGCTGCCGCCATCGCTCATCAGGCGCATGCCGTCGAGGAAGATATTGTCCACGTCGCCGCCGTGGAAACCACGCAGGCCGATGGCGTCAAAGCGCGTGGCGCCCCCGCCGATATTGCTGAACACGCCAGGGGTATAGCTCAGGGCTTCACTGATGTTGCTCGCTCCCTGATCTTCCATCTGCTGTCGCGTCACCACCGAGACCGACTGGGCGGTGGTGATCAGCGGCTGGTCGGTTTTGGTGGCGCCGGTGCTGGTGGTGACCCGGTAGCCCTGCGTGGTGGAAGTGGCGGTCTCCGCCGGGGCGGCTGTTACCACCACGGTATCTTCAGCGGCGAGCAGCGTGGAGGAGGTGAGCGCCAGCGCGCACAGCAGCGCAGAGCGTTTTACGCGAAAAGCCATCGTCATAGTGTTGTCCATCAATCAACGTGTGAAACAGGCCGGTGAAAAAGCGAAGCGCGCGGCCTAAAAAGTAATGCGAATTATTATCGTTATTGTTTGTAGGTTTCAAGTGGTAAACGCAGGATACCGACGGGGCAATTCCCTTGAAAAGACAGGTGAATGGGCGGGAGAGGCCGGGCGAGTAAGCGGGAGCGAGGCGGGGAGGAAAAAACCTGCTACCAAAAATGGTAGCAGGTGTGGGGCTTACTCTGCGGTTGCCGGCGCCGCCGTTTCCGGTTGGGCCTGAGGCTGCGCCGGTTGCCGGGCAGGCTGCGGCGCCTGAGGCTGCGCTGACGTTTGTGCAGGCTGTGGGGCCGGTGTGCTGGCCGGCTGCGTCTCGCTGCTGCCCGGACGAGTGGTAGGCACCTCGTCGCACGGCTTCTCTTTACCGCACAGCAGATCGAGCATTTTCAGCGTCACGCCGTTGGTCCAGCCGAAGCCATCCTGCAGCGGGTACTCCCCGCCACCACCGCCGGTACCGGTGGAGCTGATGTCGTACTTCTCAACCAGCTTGTGCTCGCGGTCGTAGGTGTGCTGAACGTTGGTCAGGAAGCGCCAGATGATGTCCATGGCCAGCGCTTTCTGCCCGTAGTTGTTCAGCCCTTCGGTGGCAACCCACTGCAGCGGCGCCCAGCCGTTCGGCGCGTCCCACTGCTGGCCGGTAGAAACCGTAGTGGTGGCCAGCCCGCCGGCTTTCAACAGCTGCGCGCGGGTGGCGGCTGCCACTTTCTCCGCCCGATCCCGGGCCGCGGCTTTCACGTACAGCGGATAGAGCGCGGCGGCGGTCAGCTGGTCGCGCACCGCGTTTTTACGCAGATCGTAATCGGCGTACCAGCCGCGCTTATCGTTCCACAGGTTCGCTTCCATCGCCCGCTGGCGGTCGTTGGCTAAGGCGCTGTAGCGTTCCGCACCGGCGGCGTCGCCTGCGGCGGTGCTGGCGCTGGCGAGGGTTTTCTCCAGCTGATAGAGCAGGGCGTTGAGATCCACCGGCACGATGCTGGTGGTATGAATGGAGCCGAGCTGCTGCGGGTTATCCATCCAGCGTGAACTGAAGTCCCAGCCAGACGCAGCCCCGGCGCGCAGATCGCGATAAATCTCCGTGGCCGGACGATCCGGGTTGTTCTTCGCGGTGGTCACATCGTCAAGCCAGGACTCGGTGCGCGGGGTGTCGCGATCGTCCCAGTAGCGGTTAAGCACCGAGCCGTCTTTGAGCTTGACCACCCGCTTATGGGCTTCGCCCGGCGCCAGACCGTCGCTGCCCTCCATCCAGTAGGCGTACTCTTTTTTAAGCTGCGGCAGCCAGGTTTTGAGTGCGTCTTTATCGTGGGTTGCCAACAGCTCCACCATAAACGAGAAGAACGGCGGCTGGGAGCGGCTCAGGTAGTAGCTGCGGTTGCCGTTAGGGATATGGCCCCAGGCATCAATCTGGTGGCCGAAGTTGGTTACCATATCTTCGACAGTGTCCCAGCGGTCGCTTTCGGCCAGGCCCAGCATGGTGAAATAGCTGTCCCAGTAATAGACCTCACGGAAACGCCCGCCCGGCACCACGTAGGGCTTCGGCAACGGCAGCAGCGAATCCCATTTGCCCGCGCTGTCGGTGGTGCGCGTCAGTACCGGCCACAGGCCCTCGATGTGTTCACGCAGGTTTTGGCCTTTCGGTGGGACATACTGTTCGCCCTTCGCGGGCAGCGTGAAATTCACGTCCACGAAGTGGCGCAGGTCGAAGCCGGACTGGTTACGCTGCATCCGGTAATCGGCGAGGATCATCAGCGGATCGCTTTTCGGTACCGCGTCGGCAAAGGTTTTCTGATCCGGGAAGAGCTTTGCGCTCTGCACGTCGGTAAACAGCGGCCCGAGCAGCACATCCGGGGGCTGCGGCTGTGTTTGCGCCTGGGCTTCCTCGGCAAACGTTGGCGGTGCAGAGAGCATAAAGAACGCGCCACCTAATGCCAGTTGCACAGCAAACAGCAACGACGTGGAACGACGCAGAACTGGTGTAGTCATTAATAAATCTCCTTTTCGGGTGGGTAGCCGAACCCACTACGATTGCGATCAACCCAATGAAAACCTTAGCTGAATTTTCCCGAGGCGGGGAAAAGCCGCACGTTTTTGTCCGGGTGGTTCGCATTCTTTGCGCCGGGGAGCGCAGAAAGGGGGAGACGGAAAGGAGAGGGGAATCCAGCGCCGACCGAAGGGGCAGCGCTGGCGAGGCGGATTATGGCTGAGGATTGAGCAGCCAGGTGCCTGGCGTTTCCACCGCGAGTTTCGTGCTGCGCACGCCGCTGCGGCTGCGCAGGTCGATGCGGTACTCGCCCGGCGCAAGGGCCAGGAAGCCGTAACCGTTGGCAGCGGGCACTACTTTTTGCGTTTTGCCGTTCACATCAAGCTGCTCGCCTTCGTACATGCGGATGTAGACCCGGGCGCTGCGGTCTTCATCGCTCATCACCAGCGTGGGCGCAGGCTGAGAGGGCGCAGGCGCGGCGCTCTGGGTAGCGGCAACCGGCGGCTGGGGATCGCTGTGGCCGCTGAACAGCAGCGCCCCGGCAATCACCCCCACCACGACCCCGGCAGCAATCTGCAACGGCGTGCGGTAGCGCAGCCAGAGCGGCTGCGTCACGGGTGCGGTCTCTTCCTCTTCAACCGGAACCAGCATGGTGCCCGGCTGGGTAGCGCCCGGCACGCTGCCGGTCTCGCTGAGCGAAATATCCGCCAGCGCGGCGAAGGCTTCGATGGACTGCGGGCGATCTTCCGGCTTCAGCGCCAGCGCGCGATCCACGGCGTTCAGCAGCGCGGGAGAGTACCCCTCCGGCTGCAGCTCGCTCAGCGGCTTGCAGGTGTCCTGAATGCTGCGGGTGACGCTCGCCGGCGGGCAGGTGCCGGTGATCAGGGTATAAAGCACCGCCCCGAGGGCATAGATGTCGGTCCAGGGGCCAATCTGGTTCTCCAGATCGTCGGTGTACTGCTCCAGCGGCGCGAAGCCGGGGTGCAGCAGGCTTTTGCTGTTATCCCCGATGCCGTTAACGCTGCGGCGCAGCGCCCCGGAGTTGAGCAGCAGCGGAATGCCGTTTTCCTGAATCTGGATGCTTTTCAGGGTGATGTCGCGATGGATGTAGTCGCCTTTGTGCAGCGCATCCAGCGCACCGCAGACCATCGGCAGCATCCGGCGGATCCACGCCTCGTCGATAAGCTCCGGCTGCTGCTGGTGCAGCTCGGCCAGCGTCACGCCGGTATAGAACAGCGTCGCGGTATAGGCGGTTTCGTTGCGCACCCAGAAGCGCAGCACCTGAATCAGATTCGGGTGGTTGAACTGCGCCACCAGGCGCGCTTCCTGAATAAAGGCGTTCAGCCCGGCGGTAAAGGCCGCGTTATCCTGCTTGCTGCGCAGCACCAGGGACATATCATCGTTGCGCACGGTCAGCGCCCGCGGCATGTATTCCCGGATGGCGATCTGCCGCTCCAGCTGCCGGTCCCAGGCCCGATACACCAGCCCCTCGTTGCTTGAATCCACCACTTCCTGAATGTCGAACTCATCGAACTGATATCCAGGCGGCAGAGCATCAGGAATACGTGGGGTTACATCGTTATTTGTCATGGTGAAAAGATCTCTGCTCGATAGTACCAGGGTTCAGGGTTATTTCTGCGCGCGCCAGGCACCCACCGCGGGATCGCGCAGCTGCGGGTGCAGAGAATCAATCAGCAGCAGGGTAATGGTGATGTTCGGCTCAAGCCAGCCAGACCAGAACTTCCGCACCTCGTTGAGGCGCGCCTGCAAACGCGGTTCGTCCAGCGCCATCTCACGCGACACCTCGACGGCAATGGTGCCGGTGGTTTTCCAGCCGTTCAGCTGGGCGTCGTAGGGCAGGATCATCCAGCTCTGCGGGGCGTGCTCGTTGCTGACCACCATGCGTTCATTGTTGAGCGTGGTGATAAGCAGGGTATCGGCGTTGGCGTCGCGGTGCAGACCAATCACCGGGAAACCGTGCACAAAGGTCATCTCCATACGCTTTTCACCGTGCGCGCCACGCTGTACCACTTCACTGCGTCCGTTCAGCCAGCCGCCTTTTTCACACTTGCCGTTGGGAATGAACAGCGCTGAGGTGTTGGCGTCGCCCTGCCAGAAGGTGCGCAGGTGGCAGCCGTCCTTCAGGGTAAACTCCAGCCACGGGGTGCGGTCGGCGAGGGGAGAGAGGTCCTGCGCGCGCTCGCTGGCGTTGGCATTCAGCGCCGGGCCAGGGGCAATGGTGATCTGCCACTCGCTGGCTTTGGTGGCGGTGCCGTTCGCCAGCACGCTGCCCTGGGGATCGTCCAGCCGCCAGTTCACCAGCTGCAGTTTTGCGCACTGGCTCTCCAGCAGGGCGCCCAGGCGGGGCATAAAGGTGTTGAGGATCGAGGGATCTTTTTCGCCGTTAGCAACGATACGCAGCGGCAGGTCGGCATTGCACCAGCTTTGCGGAGTGTTATCGCTGATGTTGTCTATCCAGACATCCAGCTTCTGCGAGGGAGATTGCACGATGCGATAATTCCCTGCCCAGACGCTGGAGGATGCCAGGAGCAACGCCAGACCCGAAAGCCAGACTTTCATAAAAATCCTTCTTAGCCAGAATAAATGATGCGAAAACGCGGTATTACAGCCCTGAGCACCGCCGGGAATGACGCCGGAGCGCGGTGCGATAACTGCTTGTTTTACCGATTTTCACGCTTTATTTCCAGGGCTATTTCTTATGGACTTGCTCCATAATCTGTGCTGATGCCAGCGCAGCGCCCGGCAGGAAAGGCGCGAATGCGCCTTAGTCGATGATCCAGGTTCCGCTGTTGGCGTTCTGACAGGCTTTGCTGGCGCTGTCGATAGAGACGCAGGTGGATTTCTTCGCCGCACGTTTCGGACGCGGGCGATCGCTTTTCAGCGTCTGGGCGTAGAGCTCGCTTTTCACCAGCGCGCGCAGCGGCACATAGCCAATCAGCTGATCCTTATCCTGCTCCGCTACCGCCAGCCAGTTGTGTTCCACCTGGCCCAGCACGGTGTAGGTTCCGCCGCTCTCAAGCTGCGAGATTACCTTCCCGCCAAAATCCGGTTTACTCATGATGTAGCCCGGATAGAGCGCACGGTAGCTGGCATCGACCGGGGTAAATTCGGTCGGGGCGCTGACGGCGTAGCGGTGGGTCAGGGTCACGCCGTTTACCTCACTGGTGACCAGCGTATCATCGGTCATCTTCGGCGGCGGCGCCTTACACCCCACCACGCTGGCAACAATAAGGAGTGCTAATAGGTTACGCAATTTCATCGTGACTGTCCCTGAATAGATGGTGTAAACCCGGCTGCGGTGCGCGGAGAGACAGCGCAATAATAGCCACGTCGCGGGAGAAGCCCAGGCGGTGTTCGCGGGCGCGAGTAAGGGAGCATCCTGACCCGGTGAGCCAACACGTTATCGCATGAGTAAAGTAAGTTAGCCGTGATTTTACATAGCCTGATTGACAATTCAATGCCGTAATAACGCCCGCAGGCGATTAAATTCGGCGCACCGTGACGCCCGAAAATGCGGCGCCAGGGCCGCGGCGTTACCCTGACGGCGGAGGCGTGCCGTGAAGCCGGCGAACGCAGCGCGGCAGTCAATCTTAACGTCTTGTAATTGAAACGATATTTTAGACGCGGATCGGCAAGAGGGCCAGCGGTCAGCCAATAAAATATTTACGGCTGGGATAAGGAGGGCACGGGTCTTCAAATGAAACGCCGGGAATCGGCCCGGAGGTCATCCCGCTGCGGGCCCGTTAAACATTCATTATTTAAATATATAACTGCGCAAACGGGATAAGTTTCTTGCGCAACAGTTAAGCATGGCTTCTCAAATAACGGATACTGATACCCGGCAACCTCACCCTTGACGCGGCGGTGCCACAGATTCACGAATTATCAGCGTGCCGGCATAGGGCGGGCGAGGCGTTGCCGACCGATCCTCGGGCGAGAGCAGGATCTGCACCGCATCGCCAATCATCTCATCCATTGGAATGTGCATGGTGGTCAGGGCCGGAGTTGCATAGCGGCCAATGATCGAATCATCGAAACCGGCCAGCGACACCTCATCCGGCAGACGCAGCCCGGCTTCGCTGAAGGCTTTTGCGGCACCGATGGCCATATCGTCATTGGCGGCCAGCACGCAGGTAAACGGGATACCGGCAGCCAGCAGGGCGCGTCCGGCCTCGTAGCCGCTCTCGGTGGTCCAGCTTCCGGGCACCACCAGCGCCGCATCCGGCGTGATGCCCGCCCCGGCCTGGGCATCCAGATACCCGGCAAGACGACGTTCGCCGGTCGGCGAACCCGGCGCACCGGTAATAAACGCAATGCGCCGATGCCCCTGTTCAAGCAGGTAGCGGGTCATCTGCACGCTGCACGCATGGTGATCGACAAACACCGAGCGCGCGCGATGGCGCTTCAGCTCGCGGTTAATCGCCACCACCGGCACGCTGCTCTGGTCGATGATCGCGTCCAGCTCCTCAACGCTCAGGTACTTGGGGTAAATCATGATGGCGTCGCAGCGCAGCTGCATCAGGAAGGTAATTGCATCACGCTCGTGCTGGCTGCTGTTTTTGCCGTCGGCGAGGATCAGCTGCCGCTGGTGGGCTTCGCTGAGGGTGGCGGCCTGGTAGATCATGGCCGAAAAAAACGGACCGTTGTAGAGGCGGTTGGTGATGACCAGCCCCACGGAGTTGGATTCCCGGGTCGCCAGCTTGCGGGCCAGCAGGTTAGGGCGATACCCGGTTTCTTCGATGGCTTTATCAATGCGCGCCCTGACGTCGTCACTGACGAACACTTTCCCGTTGAGGGCCCGGGAAACCGTTGCTTTCGACACGCCAGCCCTTCTGGCGACATCCAGTATCGTAACCATAACATCCTCGGTGACAGTGACTCATCATGGCAGGCGGCGGGGCGCATGCATCAGGGTCTGATTATTCCTGCGGCCAGTATGCCGCAGGACATGATAATGCAGGCGGGGCGGATCGCAAATGTGCTGGCAGCGCCGCAGAGTCGGGCGCTGCCGGTCGCAGTATGCGTGAGGGATCAGGCGAGGCTCATCAGCGGCATCTGCTGACGAATCGCCCCGGAGGCCTGATGGGTGGTGAGCTGGAATTCGTCGCTGTTGACCACCAGTACCGGCGTGGTGAGATCGTACCCGGCCTGCTCAATAGCCGCCTGGTCGAACTCCAGCAGCGGCGTGCCGGCGCGCACCCAGTCACCCTCTTTGACCAGCGGGCGGAAGTGCTGCCCTTTGAGCGCAACGGTATTGAGGCCGACGTGGATCAGCAGCTCCGCACCGTTGGCGCACGACAGGCCGATGGCATGGTGGGAATCAATCATCGTCTCCACCCGCGCATCGCAGGGGGCCACGACCCGCCCTTCGGTGGGGCGAATGGCAATGCCGTCCCCCAGCACTTTTCCGGCAAAAGCCTCGTCGTTAACCCTATGCAGGGCAATCACGTCGCCACTCAGCGGGCTCAGCAGACTCAGGGCTGCACCGGCCGGGGCAGGCGTTGCGGTGGTATCGCCGCTGGTCGGGGCGGTGTCTGGCTCGGTCAGCGTCTCCTCGTTAACCGGATCCTCGAAGCCGATAAACTGCACCATCACAATGGTCAGGACGATGGCGGTGGCGCTGCCCACCAGCTCGCCAATAAACGACATCGGCGCGTCAGGACTGATGGCGTTAACCAGGGTAAACAGGCCGGGCAGGGCCGCGTAAGCATAGTAGAGCGACCCAAACAGGCTCGCGACCACGGCACCGATGGCACCCCCGATGCAGCCGCAGATAAACGGCTTCTTAAAGCGCAGCGTCACACCGTAGATTGCTGGCTCGGTGATGCCGAAGATGGCCGTGACCCCGGCGGAGAGCGAGGTGGTTTTCAGCTCGCGGTTGCGGGTTTTCAGGAACACGCCAAACACCGCCGCCATCTGCCCGATCACCGCAATGGTCTGGTAGGCCTGGAAGGAGTCGTACCCCTGGGTATCGAAGTTAGCCATGATGACCGGCGTGATCCCCCAGTGAACCCCGAAAATCACCACAATCTGCCAGATGCCGCCGATCAGCGCCGCCGCCAGCGGGGGAGCCGTCTCGAACAGCGTGTTGTAGCCCCCGGCAATGGTCAGCGCCACCCAGTTGGTCACCGGGCCGATAACGATAAGCGTCAGCGGAACGATGATCACGAAGCACACCAGAGGGGTGAACAGCGGGCTGATCACGTCCGGCAGCAAGCGCTCAACGCGCTTCTCCAGCCACGACAGCGCCCAGACCAGGAACAGCGGCGGCAGCACCGATGAGGTGTAGACGGTTTCCGAGAGCGGGAAGAACAGGAAGTTGATGCTTTCTCCGTTAGCGATGCGGCCCGCCATTGCCGTCCACTCGGGGTTGATCAGCGCACAGCAGCACAGCAGGGCGATAAAGGGGTTGCACTTGAAGTGGCGCGCCGCGGTGATGGCGATAAACGCCGGCAGGAAGGCAAATGGCGTCCAGGACATGAAGTTCAGGATGCTGTAGGCCCCGGAGGTTTTTACCCCCGCATCAATCAGGCCGACCACGATCAGGATCCCCTGCAGGATCCCCGCCGCGGCCAGGATATAGACGATAGGCGCGAACACCGCCGACATGGTGGCAATCACCGCATCGAACCAGCGGGTCTTCTGTTTGCCCGGCGTACCGGTGTGCTCATCGCCAAGCTGCGCGGCGAGGGCGGCGTGAACGTCGGCAACGTGGGTGCCAATCACCACCTGAAACTGGCCGCCGCTTTCCACCACGGCGATAACGCCCGGCAAACTCTGCACCGCGCTTTTGGCTCCGGCGGGCGTTTCGTTCAGCACCAGCCGCAGGCGAGTGGCGCAGCGCGTGAAGCTGGTAATATTCGCCTCGCCGCCGACCTCCCGCAGAATATCACTCGCTAACTTATTGTAATCCCTGATAACGGCCATGTTGTTTACCCTCTGGTTTTAGTTATCGGTTGTGTGACGTTGAGTGTGAAACCGGTTTCATGCTAGCAACGGATATATTCTGTGCAACCGGTTTCATGGCGGAGTGTGGGCTGAATCACAGATGAGCGATCCCGGGCGCGGGATCGACGGCGGTAAAACGGGCGGTCACATCGCGCCCGGTTACGCTTATTCCTGCGGGATAAACGCGGCGGCACGACGCACGGTCTCGATGAACAACGTCATGCTGTGAGAGAGATGGCGGTTGTGCGGGAAATAGAGATAGAGACCGCGGGAGGCGACGTGCCACGCGTCCAGCACGCTGACCAGCCGCCCCTGCGCCAGCGCTTCACGGGCATACATATCCGGCACATAAACGATCCCCATCCCGGCGCAGGCTGCTTCCACCATCAGCTGGCTGCTGTTGAGGGTCAGCGCCCCGGGAACATCCAGCGAAAAGGCTGCGTCATCCCGGGCGAACTCCCAGGCATAGCGCTTTCCACCCGGCAGACGCTGCCGGATGCAGCGGTGCTGGAGCAAATCCTGGGGAACGGTGAGCGGCGCGGACTCGGCCAGATAGGCCGGCGAGGCGAGAGTGAGAAACCGTATCGCGCCGCTGAGCCTGACGGCCACCATATCCTGCGGAATGTCTTCGTACAGCCGGATGCCCGCATCAAACCCCTGTTTAACCACGTCGCTCAGGGCATTATCGAGGGTCAGATCCAGGGCAATCCGCGGATACTGACGGGTAAAGTCCGGTATTACGTGGTGCATCAGCAGGCGAATAGCGGCATCGCTGCCGTTGATGCGCAGCGTGCCGCCGGGCGTCTGGCCCATGGCGGTCACGCTTTCCAGCGCATCGTCCATGTCCCGCACCAGCGGCACCAGGCGCTGGTAGAGATGCTGCCCCGCGTCGGTCAGGGACACGCTGCGGGTGGTGCGCTGGAACAGGCGGACCTGCAGCTGCGCTTCCAGCCCTTTTATCGCGTGGCTCAGCGTGGAGGGCTTCATGCCCAGCAGGTCGGCGGCGCGTCGGAAGCTGCGGTGCTCGGCAACGGTAATGAACATCAGGGTATCGTTCCAGGAGGGTCGTTTCATTAGTGATTTTTCGCCAGTAATACATCGCATTTGATGGGTATTATCTGAACAGTAATCCCGTGGCAGGCTGGGTATGTCAACAACCCACGGGAGAGCATAATGAAAAAATGGTTTATTACCGGCGCATCATCGGGCCTGGGGCGTGAGTTTTGCCAGCAGCTGTTGCAGCGTGGTGACAGCGTGGTGGCCACGCTGCGTAAAGCCGGGCCGCTGGACGATCTGCACCAGCGCTATGGCGACAGGCTGCAGGTGCTTTATATGGACGTCACCGACAGCGAGGCGGTAAGGGCGGCGGTAGCGCAGGCGTTTGCCGGCGAAGCGCGCATTGACGTGGTGGTGAGCAATGCCGGGTACGGCCTGTTCGGCGCGGCGGAAGAGCTGACGGACGCGCAGATTTCCCGTCAGCTGGCTACTAACCTTACCGGCTCCATCCAGCTGATCCGCGCCGTGCTGCCGTTTTTACGCCGTCAGGGTGGAGGGCGCATCGTGCAGATCTCCTCTGAAGGCGGGCAGATCGCTTATCCCAACTTCAGCCTCTATCACGCCTCAAAGTGGGGCATCGAGGGCTTTATCGAGGCGGTGGCGCAGGAGGTGTCGGCGTTCGGGATTGATTTTATGCTGGCCGAGCCGGGGCCGACCGGCACGCAGTTTGCCCACGGGCTGGATCAGGCACCACCGCTTGCGGCCTATCAGGCTACCGCCTCCGGGGAGATGCGGCGGGCGCTGGCCTCCGGGGCATTCACCATTAAAGGTGACGCCACCCGCACGGTAAGCACCGCCATCGCGTTCTGTGACATGGCGCATCCGCCGCTGCGGCTGCCGCTTGGCAGCACCGCCTGGCATCACATCCGGGACGCGCTGCACCAGCGGCTGGAGGCCCTGATACCACTTGAGCAAACCGCCGCTGGCGCCGATGCTGACGCAGAGTAAAAAAAATCCACGCCGCGGCGTGGATTTTTCGTTTACGGCTTACTGGCAGGCGACCAGATTCTTCATCTGCTCGGGGTTTGGCAGCCCGATAATCTGCTGTAGGGCGCGATCCTTATTCAGGTAATAGATTGCCGGGGTGCCGTTGGCGCCGAGCGCTTCCATCAGCTGCTGGTTGCGCTGGATCTGCGTAAAGACCGCGCGCGGGGTTTTATCGTTGAGCGCCGGTTTCACCTTGCCTTTTGAGGATTCCAGGTCGTGCCACACCTGACGCGGGTCGTCGGCGGCGAGGATGGCGGCGGCATACTGCCCGCTGTCCGGGCGAATCACGCCAACCAGCAGGGTGGTGGTGACGATCTTCTTCTCCTTAATGTACGGCTGCGCCTGCTCCCAGAATTTGTTGCAGTACGGGCAGAACGGATCGGCGAATACCACGACCTTACAGGCCGCATCGTCGCTGCCCTCTTTAATCCCCGGGGCGCTGACGAGCTGCTGCCACATCTGGCGGCCCGCCGGGAGATAGATCTCATCATTGATGATCTTCTCACTCAGGTTATTGCCCTGGGCGTCATACATATACCCTGAAATAACATGCTTTTTGTCCGGGGTAAGGTACATGGTAACGCCGGTATCCTGATATTTTCCCAGCCACCCCTGGCTGCCGTCCGGCGCGGTGAAGGGTTTTACAATCTCAACGCCCTGTTTTTCCATCTGCCTGATGGGGTCGGGGAGCGACGCGGTGTCAGCGTGCGCCGACAGGCTGATCAGCAGGGCGGCGGTCAGAAGCCTCTTTTTCATCATTTTTCCTTATCAATTTGTGAGGGGGAACGCGGCGCGGCGCGCTCCAGGGCAGTCAGCAAGTGGTCTTTATTCAGCAGCGGCGACATCACCGCGGGCGTGGACGATGCCGGGCCAAACACGGCGTTAAACGGGATGCCGCTGGCGCCGTAGCGGCTGAGAAAGCGTTCAATCTCCACCGAAGGCCGGCTCCAGTTACCCTGTAACAACACGATGTCCGGCTTCGTCAGGGCGTCGACCACCTCAGGCCGGTGAAGCACCAGCAGCTCGTTGACCCGGCAGTTCAGGCACCAGTCGGCGGTGACATCCACCAGCACTCGCTTATTCGCCTTCAGGGCATCATCAAGCGCGGACTGGCTCAGGGGTTGCCAGGCGAGCGGGGCGCTGGTGCGCCCGGCCGGGGCGGGGGCCAGAAACGCATAGAGTCCGGCACCAAAGACGACGGCGAACGCCAGATTACGCAGGTTCTCCCGATGGCGCGGCAGGCGTGCCGCACAGCGGTAAAGGAAAAACGCCACCATCGCGCCGCCGACGATCAGCACCGGCCGGGCGCCCCAGTCCGGCACCAGCAGCGACATCAGCCAGATGCTGGAGCCCAGCATCAGCGCCACCAGCCCGGCGCGCAGCCTGCCCATCCACGGCCCCGGCTTCGGCATCACTCGCGCCACGCCGGGGAACAGGCTCACCAGCAGCCACGGCAGGCTCATGCCCATTCCCAGTGCGATAAAGATAGCCCACAGCTCGGGCAGCGGAGCCGCCAGGGCCACGGCCACGGCGGTACCGAGAAACGGCGCGGTGCAGGGCGTGGCCAGCAGCGTGGCGAAGGCCCCCTCCAGAAAGCTGCCGCCCATCCCGGCGCCTCCGGCGGTCGCCAGCCGGGTGGTCAGGCCCGACGGCAGGCGCAGGGTTAACATGCCGGCGAGACTGAAGCAGAACAGCCAGGTCACGATGGCCATTCCGGCGAGGAACCACGGATGCTGGAACTGAATGCCCCAGCCAATCCAGGCCCCTGACAGCCGCAGGCCGCTCATCACCCCCGCCAGCACCATAAAGGAGAACAGCATCCCGGCGGCGGTAGCGAGAAAACGCAGCCGGGTCTGGCGACGGCTGCTACCGGCCAGCGTCATCAGCGAGGCAAGCTTCATCCCCATCACCGGGAGTACGCACGGCATCAGGTTGAGGATAAGCCCCCCAACCAGCGCGATGGCTACCGTCTGCCAGAAGGCGCGGGGAGAGCCAATCGCCACGCTGAGCTGCTGGCTGTTCACGCCGTCGAACGCCACCAACGAGAGCGGCGGCAATCCGGCGGCACGAACCGGCTCGCCGTGCGCATCCGCGGCGCTCAGGCGCGCCGTGAGTTGGTTACCTTCGACGTTGAGCCGCGGTTCCGAGAGCGTCACGCCGGGCGGATTGTCGAAAAACAGTCCAGCCTGCTGCCAGCCGTCCGGCGAGGTGGCGGTCAGGGTGAGGGTGCCGCCGTCGGCGACGGCATCGGTGACAGCGATCCTGCCGTTGGTGGACGGCACCAGGGCCATGGCCGTTGACCAGGCCTGGGCGAAGCCCGAGGTGGCCTGCTCACCGAGCGGCACATCAAGCGGGAGGGTGCTCACCACGCACAGGTTGCTGCAGGTGGAGAGCGTCAGCGTACCCTGCAGTCGGTCGGTGGCAGACGTGGTCACCACCAGCGGGAAGGTGACGCGATCGGTGTAGCCCACCGAGGTGAAACCGGCTGCGTCAAAGCGGGTGGGACGCGGCCAGTGCCACGTGGTGGCGGCGTTATCAGCCCAGGCAATGGTGGGCCGGAACCCGCCGTCGCCGGGGGTGCGCCAGTAGGTTTTCCAGCCTTTATCCAGCGTGACGTCGAGCAGCAGGCGCACCTTGCCGTCTGACGGGGCATCGCTGCGCACCGTGACCTGAGCATGGGCGTCAGCGGCGTGCGGTAGCCAGCCGGGCGCCGCCGCGCAGGCGGTGGACAGGCTCAACAACAGGAACCCAAGGCTCCTGAACAGCATTCTCATGTTTATTTCTCCGTAAATGATTAATCGATCGGGGTAAAGCCCGGGATATCATTCACGGAAGACGCAGTTGGTAAGGTGTATTCGCAGAAGTGGAGGACGGGGAACGGCGTCCGGGCGCTGAGGCACCGGGATAATCACCTGGGCGGCCAGCATCAGCACCAGCAGCGTGGGCAGCAGCAGAACGGTATCGAAGTGCAACGGCTGGGCGGCAAGCACCGAGTGGGCGCTCAGCTCGCACGGCGAGAGCGAAGGCGGCGCCAGCGTCTGCTCGCCGCCGGGGGCCGCAACCTGCGCCGTGTAGGCCGCCGCTCTGACCTGCATCTGATGCAGCACCGATGCGCGCTGGGTCAGACAGATAACCATCACGCAGCAGGCGATGACCAAAAGCAGGAGCGCTCTTAGCTGTCGTCGTTTCTGATGGGCGGTGCCGGCAAGGAGATTCATCGGCATGAGAATAGAGAGCGGCTCGCTATCGGGCAAGGCGTGATTTGTAAAGGAGTGCAAGCATAGCCATAGTGGTCGCCCCGGTTTAGTGGCATGATGCGCCAGCACGTACGCGATCAACCAGAGGCAGACAACAGAGATGGATGAGAAAGCAACGACGCGTAAATTTCTGAGCCTCCCGGCTGGCTATTACGGCATGGTGCTGGGGATTATCGGGATGGGGTTTGCCTGGCGCTATGCCAGCACCCTGTGGCCGGTCAGCCCACACATCGGCGAAGGGCTGGTGCTGCTGGCGATGACGATCTGGGCGCTGCTCAGCGTCGCGTTCATTACCCGCACGCTGCGTTTTCCACACACCGTACTGAGCGAGCTGCGTCACCCGGTGCAGAGCAGCTTTATCAGCCTGTTTCCGGCGACCACCCTGCTGGTGGCGATGGGGCTGGTGCCGTGGTATCGCCCGGCGGCGCTGGTGCTGTTTGGCACTGGCGTCACGGTGCAGCTTGGCTACGCGGCCTGGCAGTCGGCGGGCCTGTGGCGCGGAACGCACCCGGTGGAAGCCACGACGCCCGGCCTCTATCTTCCCACCGTCGCCAATAATTTTATCAGCGCCATGGCCTGCGGGGCGCTGGGCTTTCACGATGCCGGGTATCTGTTTCTGGGCGCCGGGATTTTTTCATGGCTGAGCCTGGAACCCGCTATTTTGCACCGCCTGCGCAGCGCGGGTGAGCTGGCGATGCCGCTGCGCACCTCGCTCGGCATCCAGCTCGCCCCGGCGCTGGTGGCCTGCAACGCCTGGCTGGCGGTCAACGGCGGCCAGGCAGACGTGTTCACCAAAATGCTGTTCGGCTACGGCCTGCTCCAGCTGCTGTTTATGCTGCGTCTGATGCCCTGGTATCTCGCCCAGCCCTTTAACGCCTCGTTCTGGAGCTTCTCGTTTGGCGTCTCGGCGCTGGCCAGCACCGGTTTACATCTCGGTCACGCCAGCCCGTCCGGCCTGTTTCAGGCGATCGCGGTACCGCTGTTCATCTTCACCAACCTGATTATCGCCTTCCTGCTGGTGCGCACGGCGATACTGCTGGTCCAAGGCAAACTGCTGGTGTGGGCCGCGCTGCCGGAGAAAGAGGAGTAACGGCGACGGCCTGAAAGAACGAGCCTGACGCGTCTGTTACTCGCTGTAGAGAAGCAAAAAAAAATCCACGCCGGAGCGTGGATTTTTGTTTTGTCAGCCGGGATAAGACGTTGTGGTATTCCGTGAGCCAGGCGAGTGCTTAGACGTTGAACAGGAAGTTCATCACGTCGCCATCTTTGACGATGTAGTCTTTGCCTTCTGCGCGCATCTTGCCCGCTTCTTTGGCACCCTGTTCGCCTTTGTAGGTGATGAAATCTTCATAGGCGATGGTTTGGGCGCGGATAAAGCCTTTTTCGAAGTCGGTATGGATCTTACCGGCCGCCTGCGGAGCGGTAGCGCCGACCGGGATGGTCCAGGCGCGTACTTCTTTCACGCCGGCGGTGAAGTAGGTTTGCAGGTTCAGCAGCTCGTAACCGGCGCGGATCACGCGGTTCAGACCTGGCTCTTCGAGGCCCAGCTCAGCCATAAACTCGTCGCGATCGGCATCGTCCAGCTCGGCGATGTCAGATTCTACGGCGGCGCACACGGCGACCACCACCGAACCCTCTTTGGCGGCAATTTCACGCACCTGATCCAGATACGGGTTGTTTTCGAAGCCGTCTTCGTTGACGTTAGCGATGTACATGGTCGGCTTCAGCGTCAGGAAGCTCAGGTAGCGGATAGCCGCTTTGTCTTCGTCAGTCAGCGGCAGGGCGCGCAGCATGCCGGCGTTTTCCAGGTGCGGCAGGCATTTTTCCAGCGCGGCCAGTTCAGCTTTCGCGTCTTTGTCGCCGCCTTTGGCTTTCTTCTGCACGCGATGAATCGCGCGCTCGCAGGTGTCGAGGTCGGAGAGCGCCAGCTCGGTATTGATAACGTCAATATCTTCAGCCGGATCGACTTTGTTGTTCACGTGGATGATGTTGTCGTTCTCAAAGCAGCGCACCACGTGGCCGATCGCTTCGGTCTCACGGATATTGGTCAGGAACTGGTTGCCCAGGCCTTCGCCTTTGGAGGCGCCTTTTACCAGGCCCGCGATATCCACGAACTCCATCGTGGTCGGCAGGATACGCTGCGGTTTTACGATTTCAGCCAGCTTATCCAGACGCGGGTCCGGCATCGGCACCACGCCGGTGTTCGGCTCAATGGTACAGAACGGGAAGTTCGCCGCTTCAATACCTGCTTTGGTGAGCGCGTTGAACAGGGTAGATTTACCCACGTTAGGTAAGCCAACGATACCGCATTTAAATCCCATGGTTTACATCACCTTAATAACTTGTTAATCAAAGAGTTAGGGTTAACTCATCGATATAAATAACGACTTTGCCCGCTATTATACACGCAACTTCGCCCGGACGGGGGGAAATCCCGGCCCGGCAGGGGAAAAGTCGCTTACTGTGCCTTAAAGGCGTGCAGGCGGTTAGTGGCTTTGGTGAGCCCGTCAGCCAGCCAGACTTCCGTGCAGCGCGCCGCCTCGTCTACCGCGTCATCAATAAGCGTCTGCTCTGAGGTCGGCGGTTTACCCAGCACAAAGCCCACGACTTTGTTTTTATCGCCCGGATGACCAATCCCGATGCGCAGGCGGTGAAAGTTCGGGTTATTGCCGAGCTTGCTGATGATATCTTTCAGGCCATTGTGGCCGCCGTGCCCGCCGCCGAGTTTGAACTTCGCCACGCCCGGTGGCAGGTCGAGCTCGTCATGGGCGACCAGAATCTCATCCGGCGCGATGCGGTAGAACGTGGCCATGGCCGCCACGGCTTTGCCGCTCAGGTTCATAAAGGTGGTTGGCACCAGCAGGCGCACGTCGTTGCCCGCCAGCGTCAGGCGCGAGGTGTAGCCAAAAAATTTCGACTCCTCTTTGAGCGGCGCGCGGTGGCGCTCCGCCAGCAGGTCCACGTACCAGGCGCCGGCGTTGTGGCGGGTGGCTGCGTATTCGGCACCCGGGTTGGCAAGGCCAACAATCAGCTTAATCGTCATTACTCTCTTCCTGAACCACGCATTTTGCCGCGTAGTGTACTTTGCGGCTGGCAGGATGACAAAGCGCGCGACACTTTTGGCCGGATAAACCAATAATTGCTGCCATGAATCATTCGAATATCATGTAATTCATCAACTTATTTGTAAACTTTTGTCCGTTGGCGGTGAATAAATGTGATCGATCCCGCATCGGGTATCCATACGCATTGCCTATACTTTACCCATCACGAATGGGGATATTCTCCATCATACGAAAGATCCGGAGGTAACAGATGAAACGCAAAAACGCTTCGTTGCTCGGTAACTTTCTCATGGGGTTAGGGCTGGTGGTAATGGTAGTGGGTGTTGGGTACTCCATCCTGAACCAGCTGCCGCAGCTCGATCTGCCACAGTATTTCGCACATGGCGCGGTGCTTAGCATCTTCGTCGGGGCCGTTTTGTGGCTGGCCGGCGCGCGCGTCGGCGGACATGAACAGGTCTGCGATCGCTACTGGTGGGTACGCCACTATGACAAACGCTGCCGCCGCAACCAGCATCACAGCTAGCCTCAGATTCTGCCCGATACAACGGCTCCCGACAGGGGGCCGTTTTTTTTAGTAAGATGCTTGACCCTGACGTAACGTCAGGCTTCAGAGTGGCGGGCAGCAGAAGAGGAGAGACCGATGTTACTTCAGACCGGGGAGCTGGCCAGGCACGCAGGCGTGACGGTGCGGACCCTGCATCACTACGAAAAAATCGGTTTGCTCCTGCCTTCTGCGCGCAGCGATGCGGGCTATCGGTTATACAGCCAGCGCGATGTTCAGCGCCTGTATGCCATTCAGGCGCTCACGCGCATGGGATTAAGCCTGGCGGAGGTGCGCGAGATGCTGGAGAGCGGCATGCTCTCCCTGGGGCAGGTCATCGACAGACAGATGACCATGCTGCGCGAGCAGATTGACCAGGCGCAACGGCTTCATGCGCGCCTGGCAACGCTGCGAAGCGGACTGCAAACCGGGGATGAGCCCGATCTCCAGACGTGGCTCACGACACTTGAGATGATGACAATGTTTGATAAATGGTTTTCCCCCGATGAACTGACCCAACTGCCGTTTGCCCGTCAGGATCCGCTCCGCCAGCAGGCGTGGCGCGATCTTGTCGCAGAGGCAACGGATCTGCTGGCCCGCGACGTGGCCCCGGAGGCGCCGGAAGCCCAGGCGCTGGCGACGTGCTGGATGGAAACGCTGGAGCGCGATACCGCCGGCGATCCGGCGTTTCTCACCCGGCTCAATGCCATGCACCATGCGGAACCGGAGATGCAGCGCCAGACCGGCATCACGCCCGCGATCCTCGATTTCATTACCCGGGCCTTTGCCGAAAGCAAGCTGGCAATCTACCAGCGCTATCTTACGCCGGAGGAGTTTGCCTGGACGCGCGCGCACTATTTCGATCGCATGATGGAGTGGCCGCCGCTGGTGGCGAGGCTTAACGAGGCGGTACGCAGCGAGGCATCGCCGCAGGGGGAAGAGGGGCAAGCCATCGCGGCGGCGTGGCTCACGCTGTTCAGCTCCTTTGCGGGAACCGATCCGCGTACACAGATGAAGTTTCGTCAGGCGATGGCCGAGGAGCCTCATCTGAGCAAAGGCACCTGGATGACGGCGCCGATGCTGGCCTGGCTGCAGCAGGCCATCGGTACGCTGATGCAGGCGAACGGGCCTGCATCGCGTTAACCGTTACGCCGCAAGGGCGTGGGATAAATCAGGATAAAACGTCAGGCGGCCTGGAATCGGCTGAATACCGGCCCGGGCCAGGGTGCGCAGCGGCTGGAACTCCACGTTGCAGATGCGCAATTCGCACCCGGCCGGCAGCTTCTCAATCACGCGGGTAAAGGCATCCAGCCCGCCCGCGTCAAGCACCGGCACCGCATCCCACTGCAGGATAATTACCCGCTTCTGCTGGGCCATCTCCAGCAGCTCACTGAAGATGCGATCCGCCGCGGCGAAAAACAGCGGCCCGGTAACGCGCAGCGCGGCAACGTCAGGTTCTACGCTAACCGGCAGCGCCACCAGGGTGGTCATCCGCGCGATGCGCCGCATAAACAGCAGCGAGGCCAGCACGATCCCGACGCTGATGGCGACCACCATGTCGAACAGCACCGTCAGGGACATGCAGAGCAGCATCACGATGATGTCGTCCTTCGGCGCGCGACGCAGCAGCGCCACCACTTTATGCGCCTCGCTCATGTTCCAGGCCACCACCAGCAGCAGCGCTGCCATGGCCGAGAGCGGCAGCCACGAGAGCAGCGGCGCCAGCGCCAGCAGTGCCAGCAGCACCAGCAGGGCGTGGATCAGGGCTGATACCGGCGAGGTGGCCCCGGCGCGCACGTTGGCGGCCGAGCGGGCAATGGCGGCCGTAGCGGTAATGCCGCCGAAGAACGGCGCCACCATATTCCCGATCCCCTGGCCCAGCAGTTCGCTGTTCGCGTTATGGCGCGTGCCGGTCATGCCGTCGAGCACAACGGCGCACAGCAGGGACTCAATCGCGCCGAGCATCGCCATGGAAAAGGCCGCCGGCAGCAGGGCGGTCAGGCTATCCCAGCTCAGGGTGAAGGCCGGGCCGGAGAGGTGCCAGGGCAGGGCAAACTGCGGCAGCAGCTGCGGAATACCGTTCCCCTGGCTGCCGTCAGCCAGAAGGTAGTGAAAACGCGAACCGATGGTGGCGACTTCGCTGCCGGTGAGCATCACCAGCGCCATCACGCCGCATCCGGCCAGCAGCGCGGGAAGGTGTCCCGGCAGGCGAATGCCCAGACGCGGCCAGAGGATCAGCACCGCCAGCGTCACGATGCCGACCAGCGCATCGCCCATGTGGGCTGTGGGCAGCGCGCCGACCAGCGCCGCCACTTTCGGCAGGTAGTGCTCCGGCACCTGGGCCAGCTCCAGCCCGAAGAAATCCTTAATCTGCATGGTGGCGATGGTAATACCGATCCCGGAGGTAAAGCCCAGCGTCACCGGCAGCGGAATGTACTCGATAAGCCGCCCGAAGCGGGCCAGACCGAACAGCACCAGAAATACCCCGGACATCAGGGTCGCAACCAGCAGACCCGCCAGACCAAACTGCTGGGACACCGGGTAGAGAATGACCACGAACGCGGCGGTCGGGCCGGAGACGCTGTAGCGCGAGCCGCCGCTTAATGCGATAACGATGCCCGCTACCGCGGCGGTGTAGAGGCCGTACTGGGGCGGTACGCCGCTGGCAATCGCCAGCGCCATTGCCAGGGGGATCGCAATAATGCCGACCGTGATACCGGCGACCGCGTCGCGGCTCAGGCGGGAAAGGGTATATTTTTCACGCCAGCAGGCGTCAATCAGGGCGCGAAAGGGCAGTGTCTGAGAGAAAGTTGAACGTTTCACTATAAATCATCCGTGAGCGCATCATCTGTTTCATCTGGTACAGATGAAGGTAACATAGATCATACAAAAGCAACGGATCATAAAAAAACCCGCCGGAGCGGGTCTTTAAGCGCAGTCCGATTAATGTTCGAACATGGCTGAGATAGATTCTTCGTTGCTGATACGGCGGATTGCTTCGGCCAGCATGCCTGACAGGGTCAGGGTGCGGACGTTCGGCAGCGCCTTGATTTCCGCCGCCAGCGGAATGGTGTCGCAGACCACCACTTCGTCGATAACGGAATTACGCAGGTTGGTCACCGCATTGCCGGAGAAGATCGGGTGCGTCGCGTAGGCAAATACACGTTTCGCGCCGCGTTCTTTCAGCGCCTCTGCGGCTTTGCACAGGGTGCCGCCGGTATCGATCATGTCGTCAACCAGCACGCAGTCGCGGCCTGCCACGTCACCGATAATGTGCATCACCTGAGAAACGTTCGCACGCGGGCGACGTTTGTCGATGATAGCCATGTCGGTATCGTTAAGCAGCTTGGCGATCGCACGGGCGCGAACCACGCCGCCGATATCCGGGGAGACGACAATCGGGTTGTCGAGGTTCTGTTGAAGCATATCTTCCAGCAGGATCGGGCTGCCGAAGACGTTATCAACCGGTACATCGAAGAAGCCCTGAATCTGCTCAGCGTGCAGGTCCACGGTCAGTACGCGGTCAACGCCGACGCTGGACAGGAAGTCAGCGACAACTTTCGCGGTGATTGGCACACGAGCGGAGCGCACGCGGCGGTCCTGACGGGCATAGCCGAAGTAGGGGATAACAGCGGTGATACGGCCTGCGGAAGCGCGACGCAGCGCATCAACCATCACAACCAGTTCCATTAAGTTGTCGTTAGTGGGAGCACAGGTTGACTGGATGATGAAAATATCACCACCGCGTACATTTTCATTGATTTGTACGCTGACTTCACCGTCGCTAAAACGGCCGACAGCAGCGTCGCCAAGTGAAGTGTACAGGCGGTTGGCAATACGTTGTGCTAGTTCCGGGGTGGCGTTACCAGCAAAAAGCTTCATATCAGGCACGAGAAGAACCTCAGGCATGCGTCCAGTTGTGGACAAAGGTTACCGTAAAATGCGCGAGCGGGGTAACGCTTCATCCAGGCGGTGTAATAAAGAGCGCGATGCAACGTCTGAAACAGGGTGACGTTGTCACCGGAGCTCAGCGTGCCCGGAAATGGCATGTTGTAGTGGAGAAATATTCATTCCGCGCGCTACAAAACCCTGTAACCACTCCGGGGCTTGCTCAAGCACCCGACGGGCGGCGGATTCGGTGTCAAATTCAGCAAACACACAAGCTCCTGTGCCGGTCAGGCGCGACGGCGCGTATTCTAACAGCCAGGAAAGCGCGGCATCAACCTCACGAAAACGTTTTCTTGCGATAACCTCACAATCGTTGCCAAATTCACAATTTAATAACGTTTCGATTGACCTGACCGGGGTAGCGCGCGGCAGGTCCGGGTCGTTAAAAATAAGCGGGGTGGGAATGCTCACGCCGGGATGCGCCACCAGATACCACTTCTCCGGCGGATCCACCGGCGTCAGAAGCTCGCCAACGCCCTCGGCAAACGCCCCGTGGCCGCGCACAAATACCGGCACGTCGGCACCCAGCCGCAGCCCAAACGTGGCCAGCTCGTTGGTGGTGAAGCCGCACTGCCACAGCTGGTTAAGCGCTACCAGCACCGTAGCGGCATTGGATGAACCGCCGCCAAGACCACCGCCCATCGGCAGACGCTTCTCGACGCCGATATCGGCTCCCCAGCTGGCGGTTGTCAGACCACGCACGCGGCCTTCGGACAGCAGCAGGCGGGCGGCACGGATAATCAGATTGTCCTCCTGCGCCACGCCGTCCACCGGGGTTACCAGCCGCAGCTCGCCATCGCTGCGTGGGGTAATGGCGATCTCGTCGCCGTAATCAAGAAACTGAAACAGCGTCTGCAGGTTGTGGTACCCGTCCGCGCGCCGCCCGGTGATATAGAGAAACAGGTTCAGTTTTGCCGGAGAGGGCCAGCGACTCATCATTTCACGTTCCAGCTGTCCATTTTCAGCTTGATGCGCAAGTTATCCTGACGCAGTTCCATATTGGACGGCAGGGCCGGACGCATCTCGGTGTTGTAGTCGCTGTAGACCACCTTCCAGTCTTTGCCGTTCTGGCTGTAGTTCACTTCGCTCAGACGATAGTTGCTGTCGAGCTTATAGTCGGTGGCATCGCCGGGCAGGCCCAGCATCCACTGGCGCAGGCTGTTGATCGGGATCGGCATGCCGGTCAGTTTGCCAATCATCTCTTCGGCATCGATCGCGGTGTAACGTTGACCTTTATTGTCCACCAGTTGAACGTGGCCCGGTGCGGCATCCAGCTGCAGTTCGGTGCTGCCAAGCGGGTTGGTCAGCAGCAGGCGGTAGCGCTCCGGGGAGGTCTGCTGCCAGAAGAAGCGGGCGTAGACTTTTTGCTTATCGGAGAGGAAGGCGAACGCGCCGCGGGTGTCGTACTGGGAAATACGCGCCACTTCAGCCTGGTGCTGACGCCACTGCGGGCTGTCCGGGCTGGTGCCTGGGCCTTTCGGGGCGGTGGTGGTACAGGCGGTCAGCACAAGCGTTGCCAGCGGCAACAGGCGTAGCAGTCGAATATCAGCGATGGTCATAATGACGGCAAATCCTTGAAAAACGTTGCGGTTGTAACCTTTCATGCTAGCGCCCGCCTGGTCGGGCGTCTATGTTCTCGTTGTCCTAAATCATAAAATTAACTATTACTCCAAAAGGGGTGATTCCCTTTTCTTGATTCCTGGCATCCTGTATGATGCCCCGGTCTAACCATATCAACGCTGGTACTATTCCCGCTCACATGACCCTTTTAGCGCTCGGCATCAACCACAAAACGGCTCCTGTCTCGCTGCGAGAACGCGTTACGTTTTCGCCGGACACGCTCGACCAGGCGCTGGAAAGCCTGCAGGCGCTGCCGATGGTGCAGGGCGGGGTGGTGCTGTCGACCTGCAACCGTACCGAGCTTTATCTCAGCGTTGAAGAGCAGGACAACCTCCATGACCGCCTGGTGCGCTGGCTGTGCGATTTCCACAATCTCGATGAAGAAGATGTGCGCAACAGCCTCTACTGGCACCACGACAATGACGCTGTCAGTCACCTGATGCGCGTCGCCAGCGGTCTGGATTCACTGGTGCTGGGCGAGCCGCAGATTCTGGGCCAGGTCAAAAAAGCCTATGCCGATTCGCAGCGCGGCCATGCCGGGGCCAGCGAGCTGGAACGCATGTTCCAGAAGTCCTTCTCCGTCGCCAAGCGCGTGCGTACCGAAACCGACATCGGGGCCAGTGCGGTCTCGGTGGCGTTTGCTGCCTGCACCCTGGCGCGCCAGATCTTCGAATCCCTCTCTACCGTGACCGTGATGCTGGTCGGCGCCGGTGAAACCATCGAGCTTGCCGCCCGCCATCTGCGCGAGCACAACGTCAAGAAAATGATTATCGCCAACCGCACCCGCGAGCGCGCTCAGCGTCTGGCGGATGAAGTGGGGGCCGATGTGATCGGCCTGGCGGAGATTGACGAGCGTCTGAAAGACGCGGATATCATTATCAGTTCCACCGCCAGCCCGCTGCCGATCATTGGTAAAGGGATGGTGGAGCGCGCCCTGAAAGCGCGCCGTAACCAGCCCATGCTGCTGGTGGACATCGCCGTGCCGCGCGATGTTGAGCCCGAGGTCGGCAAGCTGACCAGCGCTTATCTCTACAGCGTGGACGATCTGCAGGCCATCATTTCCCATAACCTCGCCCAGCGTAAAGCCGCTGCCATTCAGGCAGAGAGCATTGTTGCGCAGGAAGCGAGCGAGTTTATGGCCTGGGTTCGCGCCCAGAGCGCCAGCGACACCATCCGCGAATACCGCGGCCAGGCGAGTATGGTGCAGGAAGAATTAACGGCCAAAGCGCTGGCGGCCCTGCAACAGGGCGGCGATGCGGAATCTATTATGCAGGATCTGGCGCGCAAACTGACCAACCGCCTGATCCATGCTCCAACCAAAGCTCTTCAGCAGGCCGCTCGCGACGGCGATGACGAACGCCTGCACATTCTGCGCAACAGCCTCGGGCTGGATTAGCACGTTCCCACTTTCATACTAATAACAAGGGTGATTTACCGCCTATGAAGCCTTCTATCGTTGCCAAACTGGAAGCCTTGCAGGAACGCCATGAAGAAGTTCAGGCTCTGCTGGGCGATGCCGCCACCATTGCCGATCAGGA
Organism: Siccibacter turicensis LMG 23730; assembly: GCF_000463155.2. Classification (GTDB taxonomy): domain Bacteria; phylum Pseudomonadota; class Gammaproteobacteria; order Enterobacterales; family Enterobacteriaceae; genus Siccibacter; species Siccibacter turicensis. Next base: position 307,109 of record NZ_AWFZ01000042.1, read on the forward strand.
CCGTTTCCGTGCGCTCTCGCGTGAATACGCGCAGCTAAGCGACGTCTCGGCCTGCTTCCTGCAGTGGCGTCAGAACCAGGAAGACATCGACACCGCGCAGATGCTGCTCGACGATCCGGAGATGCGCGACATGGCGCAGGAAGAACTGCGCGACGCGAAAGAGAAAAGCGAAGCCCTGGAGCAGCAGCTGCAGGTGCTGCTTCTGCCTAAGGATCCGGACGACGAGCGTAACGCCTTTATTGAAGTGCGCGCCGGTACCGGCGGTGACGAAGCGGCGCTGTTTGCCGGCGATCTGTTCCGCATGTACAGCCGCTATGCCGAATCGCGCCGCTGGCGCGTTGAGATCATGAGCGCCAACGAGGGCGAGCACGGCGGGTATAAAGAAGTGATCGCCAAAATCAGCGGCGAAGGCGTGTATGGTCGTCTGAAGTTTGAATCCGGCGGGCACCGCGTGCAGCGCGTGCCGGCCACCGAATCACAGGGCCGTATCCACACCTCTGCCTGTACCGTTGCGCTGATGCCGGAGCTGCCGGAAGCGGAGCTACCGGACATCAACCCGGCGGATCTGCGGATCGATACCTTCCGCTCCTCGGGTGCGGGTGGTCAGCACGTTAACACCACCGACTCCGCAATCCGTATTACCCACCTGCCGACCGGCATCGTGGTGGAGTGTCAGGACGAGCGTTCCCAGCATAAAAACAAAGCCAAAGCGCTGGCGGTGCTGGGCGCACGCATTCGCGCCGCGGAAGTTGCCAAGCGCCAGCAGGAAGAGGCCTCCACCCGTCGAAACCTGCTCGGCAGCGGCGATCGCAGCGATCGCAACCGCACCTACAACTTCCCGCAGGGCCGCGTCACCGATCACCGCATCAACCTGACGCTCTACCGTCTGGATGAGGTGATGGAAGGCAAGCTGGATATGCTGATTGAGCCGATTGTGCAGGAACATCAGGCAGACCTGCTGGCCGCGCTGTCCGATCAGGAATAATGGACTACCAGGGCTGGCTTACCTCGGCGGTTGCCGCGCTGCAAGGCGGCGACAGCCCGAAGCGCGATGCGGAAATCCTGCTGGGCTTTGTTACCGGCGCCTCGCGCACCTTTATTCTCGCTTTCGGGGAAACCGAACTCGAGCCCGACCAACTGACGCAGCTCGATGCTCTGCTGGCCCGCCGCGTAGCCGGCGAGCCGGTGGCGCACCTGACCGGTATGCGTGAGTTCTGGTCGCTGCCGCTGTGCGTTTCTCCCGCCACGCTTATCCCACGTCCTGATACCGAATGCCTGGTTGAACAGGCGCTGGCGCGTCTGCCCGCCGGGCCGTGCCGCATCCTGGATGCCGGCACCGGCACCGGGGCGATTGCCCTTGCGCTGGCATCCGAGCGCCCGGATTGCAGCGTCACCGGCGTGGACCGCGTACCGGAGGCGGTGGCACTGGCGCAGCGGAATGCGCAGAATTTGCACATCTCCAACGTCGAGTTTCTGCAAAGTGACTGGTTTCACGCACTTTTTTCCCGTCGTTTTGATATGATCGTCAGCAATCCGCCCTATATCGATGCGCAGGATCCCCATCTGCAGCAGGGCGATGTACGCTTTGAGCCGCTCAGCGCCCTGGTCGCTGACCAGCACGGCCTTGGGGATCTGGCGCGTCTGGTCGATGAGGCGCGGGCGTATCTGCTTCCCGGCGGCTGGCTGCTGCTGGAGCACGGGTGGCAGCAGGGCGATGCGGTACGGCAGCTGCTGCAGCGTGCCGGGTATACGCAGGTGCTCACCTGCCGCGACTACGGCGGCAACGAGCGGCTTAGCGTCGGGCAGTGGCCCGACAACAAGGAGTCTGTGTCATGACGACATTTTTAACCGTGAAATATCTGCATATCGCCACGGTGGCGATTTCCGTCAGTCTGTTTGTGCTGCGCTACTGGTGGCAGTACCGTGCTTCGCCGCTGCGCCTGCAGCGCTGGGTGCGCATTGTGCCGCACGTCAACGACACGCTGCTGCTGCTGACCGGCATCGTGCTGATGATCTGGACGCGCTACTATCCGTTCACCGCACATGGCGCATGGCTGACGGAGAAGCTATTTGGCGTTATCATCTACATCGTTTTAGGTTTTATTGCGCTTGGCAAAGGCAAACGCCGCCAGCAAACGCGCTGGTTCGCTTTCCTGTTGGCGCTGGTGATGGTTTACATCATCCTTAAACTCGCCATCACGCAAATACCGTTACTGGGGTAAGTAATGAAGTCGTTAGCTGATTTCGAATTCAATCAAGCACCGCTCTGCGAGGGCATGATCCTGATTTCACAGCTTGTCAGGGAAGATTTTCCGTCTCACGAGGTCTTCGACGAGCTTGAGAAGCTGGTGAAGCTCGCGCGGGAAGAGATCTGTGAAGGTCAGCATCAGGACCTGCAGCTCGAAAAACTGCTGTCGCTGTTTTACGGTGCCTGGGGCTTCAAAGACGCCCGCGGCGTCTACCGTTTATCCGATGCGCTGTGGCTCGATCAGGTGCTGAAGAACCGCCAGGGCAGCGCGGTGTCGCTGGGCGCCATTTTGCTGTGGATTGCCGGGCGGCTGGATATTCCGCTGATGCCGGTGATTTTCCCCACCCAGATGATCCTGCGTGCCGACTGGATGGACGGGGATATGTGGCTTATCAACCCGTTCAACGGCGATACGCTGGATGAGCATACGCTGGAAGTGTGGCTGCGCGGCAACATCAACCCGGTTGCCCAGCTGTATGACGAAGATTTAGACGAGGCCGAAAACGCCGAGGTGATCCGCAAAATGCTCGATACCCTCAAGTCGGCCTTGATGGAAGAGCGGCAGATGGAGCTGGCCCTGCGCGCCAGTGAAGCGCTGCTGCAGTTTAACCCCGAAGATCCCTATGAAATCCGCGACCGCGGGCTGATTTACGCCCAGCTGGAGTGCGAGCATGTGGCGATCAACGATCTGAACTACTTTATTGAGCAGTGCCCGGAAGACCCGATCAGCGAGATGATTCGGGCGCAGATCAACACCATTGCGAACAAATCCGTGACGCTCCACTAATTACCGATTACATCTGATAAGGCGATTTTTTATGACACAGAAAGTGGTTAGCATTGGCGATATCAAGGTAGCAAACGACCTGCCGTTCGTTCTGTTTGGCGGCATGAACGTGCTGGAGTCCCGCGATCTTGCGATGCGCATCTGCGAGCATTATGTCACCGTGACCCAGAAGCTGGGCATCCCCTACGTCTTCAAAGCCTCGTTTGATAAGGCTAACCGTTCCTCTATCCACTCCTATCGCGGCCCAGGCCTCGAAGAGGGGATGAAGATTTTCCAGGAGCTGAAGCAGACGTTCGGCGTGAAAATCATCACCGACGTGCACACCGCCGAGCAGGCTCAGCCGGTTGCCGATGTGGTTGACGTGATTCAGCTCCCGGCCTTCCTGGCGCGTCAGACCGACCTGGTGGAAGCGATGGCGAAAACCGGCGCGGTTATCAACGTGAAGAAACCGCAGTTCGTAAGCCCGGGCCAGATGGGCAACATCGTGGACAAGTTCAAAGAGGGCGGTAACGAGAAAGTGATCCTCTGCGATCGCGGCAGTAACTTCGGCTACGACAACCTGGTGGTCGACATGCTCGGCTTTGGCGTAATGAAGAAAGTCTCCGGTAACTCACCGGTGATCTTTGACGTGACCCACGCCCTGCAGTGCCGCGACCCGTTTGGCGCCGCCTCCAGCGGCCGTCGCGCTCAGGTTACCGAGCTGGCGCGCGCCGGCATGGCCACCGGCCTGGCTGGCCTGTTTATCGAAGCGCATCCGGATCCGGAACACGCTCTGTGCGATGGCCCGTCCGCGCTGCCGCTGGCGAAGCTTGAGCCGTTCCTGAAGCAGATCAAAGCCATCGACGACCTGGTGAAAAACTTCGACGAGTTAGACACCTCTCACTGATTGACCCTCGTACAGCAAAAACCCCGCCGCGGCGGGGTTTTTTTATGGCTGAAAACGGCCAGGGCGTGAGTGACGACTCAGGCGAAAATCGTCATCAGGTAGGCGATAAACAGCGCCAGATGCGCCGCGCCGTTAAGCACGTTGGTGCGCCCGGTAGAAAACGAGATGTGGCACAGCAGCAGTGAGGCCATCATCACAATCATCTCCGGCGCGCCAAGGGCGAAGATCAGCTCGTTGCCGGTGATCATGGCAATCAGCGTTACCGCCGGCACCGTCAGCGAGATGGTCGCCAGCACCGATCCGAAGAACAGGTTCATGGCGCGCTGCACCTGATTATTCAGCACCGCACGCAGGGCGCCGAGGCCTTCCGGCGAGAGGATCAGCAGCGCCACCAGGAAGCCGGTGAACGAGACCGGGGCATTGGCCCAGCCCAGCAGCGACTCCAGCGGATTGGCATTCATTTTTGTCACGGTAATCACGGCAATCAGGTGCACCACCAGCCACGCCGAGTGCCAGATATTGCTGTGCGCCGACGGCTTACCGTGGTGGGGATCGTCCCCTTCATCCTCGTGCTCGTAGACGAACAGGCTCTGGTGGGTGCGGGTCTGGATGAGCAGGAACACGCCATACATCACCGCCGAGATCAGCGCCACCAGCAGCGCCTGAGGGATGGAGAAATTGCCGGTGGGCAGCGCCATCGGGAACACCAGCACGATAACCGCCAGCGGGAACAGGGCAATCAGGTACTGCTTAATACCGAACAGGTTCATGTACTGCGTTGCGAACTTGTTGCCGCCCAACAGCAGGGCAAAACCAACCAGACCGCCGGTGACGATCATGATGATCGAGTAGAGCGTATCGCGCATCAGCGTCGGCGCGGCATCACCCGTGGCCATCAGGGCGGAAATCAGGCTGACTTCGAGAATAACGACGGAAAGGCTAAGGATCAGGGAACCATAGGGTTCGCCGAGACGGTGTGCCAGCACATCGGCATGGCGTACTACGCTAAAAGCACTGCTTAAAATGGCGACCAGCGCCAGAATATTAATCCCGACCACCACTGGTAGTGACTGGCTTGACCCCCAAAGCGCCAGCACGACCAGTGCCAGAACCGGAAAGAGGAGAGTCGTCTCCTTATGACGGGTTTTCACCGCCTCATGTGTTGTTGGCATCCTGTTCCTCCATAAGCGCAGGTATCGATTCAGTATAGTCACTCCTGCAAACCCTTTTAAAATAGCAAACAGTCACATTTCAACCGTAAATATTTACAGATTTTTACGGGTTTGGTTTCAATTTGGTTTCCAGTCCTCATAAATGCCAGCATTCCGAAAATTACATCGCTAAATCATCATCTTAAAAGCATATTCCGGTCATAAATCACCGGATGTGGCGACGCGGCGCGTCCTGTACCACACTTATCCTTTACCCTGTAAAAGGAGGCTTACCATGCCGTATAAATCGAAAAGCGACCTGCCGGACAATGTGACCAACGTGCTTCCCGCCCACGCGCAGGAAATTTATAAAGAGGCGTTTAACAGCGCCTGGGACCAGTACAAGGACAAAGACGATCGCCGGGGCGATGCCAGCCGCGAGGAGACGGCCCATCGAGTTGCCTGGGCGGCGGTTAAGCATGAATACGAAAAGGGTGATGACGATAAGTGGCATAAAAAGAAATAGCCACCTGAACAGGCGCTAATCGCCCGTTATGCAGCCATTGCAAAATGTGATGATAAAAAGGTCTAACGGAGAGGGGCTGTCGTATTGCCAGCGCCCCGTTAATTTCATAAGGTCATCAGATGCCGCGCGGTGCGCGGCATGCAAGCCGGGATGGCGAAACAGGATTATTGCAGGGACGCCGCAGTGGCGGAGGTGGAAAGTGTTAACACGTGATTTTTTAATGAAAGCCGACTGTAAAACGGCGTTTGGTGCTATCGAGGAGTCGTTGCTGTGGTCTGCGGAACAACGCGCCGCATCCCTGAGCGCTACGCTGGCCTGTCGGCCCGACCACTCCCCCGTCTGGATCTTTGGTTACGGCTCGCTGATGTGGAACCCGGCGCTGGAGTTCGATGACTCCTGCACCGCCACCCTTACCGGCTGGCACCGCGCGTTCTGCCTGCGGCTTACCGCCGGGCGCGGCACCGCCTGCAAGCCAGGTCGCATGCTGGCCCTGAAAGAGGGCGGACGCACCACCGGCATCGCCTACCGTATCCCCGAGAGCGCGCTGGAAGATGAGCTGACCCTGCTGTGGAAGCGCGAAATGATTACCGGCTGCTACCTGCCGACCTGGTGTCGCCTGACGCTCGACGACGGCCGCACCGTGAACGCGCTGGTGTTTATCATGGATCCGCGCCACCCGCAGTATGAGGCGGATACCCGTGCGCAGGTGATTGCGCCGCTGATTGCCGCGGCGAGCGGCCCGCTCGGCACCAACGCCCAGTATCTGTTCTCCCTTGATACCGCGCTCAGGCAGCTCGGCATGCAGGACGCTTCGCTGGACGACCTTATCGGCCACGTACGGGCGCTGCACCAGGCCTGACGCCCGGCCTGTCACTCGCAGAGGGGCAGGAGAGTGACGCCTGCCCCTTGCGTTATGTTCATTTCCTGAACGCATCGCCCGACTAGGCTGAACGGATGCTACCCCAGAGGCGTCCAGCTCTAGGCTAAGCGCCCGCGTGGTTCCGGCACGGCTTTTGCTTGATAACGCTTACCCTTATCCGGCAGAGCGAGCATGCGATGATCAATACGCCAGAATCCTCCCCCGACGCGCTGACCTGGTATCACGCCGCCCATCAACAGCGCCGCGCCACGCTGCGCCAGCTGCACCAGGTCGCACAGTGGGCAAGCGCCATCGGCCACCTGGTGCATCTGCTCCAGCGCGAGCGCGGCGCCTCTAACGTCTGGCTTTGCTCAGACGGCACGCTTTACCAGCAGGAGCGACGGCTGTGCGCCCGGCAAACCGACGCCCAGCGCCAGCGCTTTATTGCTCTGTTACAGGCCGATGCGCCTCCCCTGAGCAGCCTGCTCTGCACCTCGCTGGCCTGCGCGCTGGGGTATCTCGATACGCTTGGCGCGCTACGCGAACGCATCGCCACCCGTGAGGCGACCCCGGCCGATGCCATGACGCACTTCAGCCGCGTTATCCGCCACCTGCTGAACATCGTGGTTCAGGCTAACGACACCGTGGACGACCCCGCTATCGCCCGGCAGCTCACCGCGCTCTACAGCCTGATGCAGGGCAAAGAGCTGGCGGGGCAGGAGCGCGCCCTGGGCGCCATCGGTTTTACCCGGGGAGAAGTGGACGACGCGTTGCGCCAGCAGCTGGTAGACAGGATTGACGGCCAGCAGCGCTGCTTCGATACCTTTCTCTCCCTGACCACCCCCGACCAGGCCGGTGCCTGGCAGGCTTACTGCACCCCCTCCCGGGAAACCGAGCGGCTGCGGCGGCTCGCCTGCACCCGTCTGCCCCGCACGGAGGACCCCACCGACCTGGCGCTGCGTTGGTTTGCGCTGCAAACCGCCCGGCTCGACAGCCTGCGCCAGCGCGAAGAGGCGCTGATTGCCGGGCTGATTCAGGAAACCGAGGCGCTGCTGGCGGCACACGCCCAACCGCGCGATTTCAGCCGCTGGCTGGAAGCGCACGCCGACGACGAGGTGGAAACCCCGCCGGGGCGAGACCTGATTGGCCTGGTGCGGGATCAGGCCCGGCAGATCGCCACGCTTTCGCATCAGCTGGCGTCCCTGGAGGCGACGCTTGCCGAGCGCAAAACCATCGACAAAGCCAAAAGCCTGCTGATGACCCACCGACATCTCAGCGAGGAGGAGGCCTGGCAGCAGTTGCGAAGTCTGGCGATGAACCAGAACCGGCGCATGGTGGAGATTGCCGCCGCGATGCTGAGCGTTGGCTCGCTGTTAGCGGTACCCCGTAAGGAGTAGTTGCACAATCATTGGGCAATTAGCGGGCGCTGACGGTGCAAACCGGTGCCGTTGACGCCCCACAGCCCGCCTGTGCGCGGGGGTGCGATTCTGGCACAGCCCTTGCAGTATTCTCATACAACTTATTTTTTGCCCCGGCCAACGGCGGTCGATGGCAGAAACGGATAACGGCGTCCTGCGGTGAACTTCACCGCCGGGCGCTTTTTTGTTTTCAGGGGGCTGTATGAGCGATGTGCCAGTGAGGATTACCCGCCGTCGGTTTTTGCAGGCAGGTGCGGCGCTGGGTGGGGCCATGCTGTTACCGGGCGTGATGGGCGCGGCGTATGCCGCCGGGTCGGATGCGCCGGAGCTGAACACCGTGCGGGTGGGGTTTATTCCCCTTACCGACTGCGCCCCGGTGGTAATGGCCGCCCTGAAGGGCTTCGACAAAAAATATGGCATCAGCATTGTGCCGAGCAAAGAGGCCAGCTGGGCCGCGGTGCGTGACAAGCTGGTCTCCGGCGAGCTTGATGCGGCGCACATGCTCTACGGCATGCTCTACGGCCTCGAACTGGGTCTTGCCGGGAAAGCGCACCCGATGGCTAACCTGATGACGCTCAACCAGAACGGGCAGGGGATCACGCTTTCCAGCGAACTGCTGGAGAGCGGTATCCGGGATGCCGACGGGCTGGCGAAGCGGGTGGCGGCCAGCGCGCCGGGCACCTACACCTTCGCCCATACCTTCCCGACCGGCACCCATGCCATGTGGCTCTACTACTGGCTGGCGGCGGCGGGCATACACCCCTTCAACGATGTGCGCACCGTGGTGGTTCCCCCGCCGCAGATGGTGATGAACATGCGTATCGGCAACATGGTGGGTTTCTGCGTCGGTGAGCCGTGGAACGCCCGCGCCATCAACGACCGTATTGGCTTTACCGCCGCCACCTCGCAGGAGGTGTTCCCGGATCATCCGGAGAAAATTCTCGGCACCCGGGCTGCATGGGTTGCGCAGCATCCGCATACCGCCCGGGCGCTGGTGGCCGCGGTGATGGAGGCCGCGCGCTGGATCGACGCCAGCCCGGACAACCGACGCGAAACCGCTCGGGTGCTGGCGCGTCGCGCCTGGCTCAACACCAAGGAGCAGTACCTGACCGGCCGCATGCTCGGGGAGTACGACAGCGGCGCCGGGCGGCGCTGGCAGGACGCCCACCCGATGCGCTTTTTTAACGACGGCAACGTGAGCTTTCCCTGGCACTCGGACGGCATGTGGTTTCTCACCCAGTTCCGCCGCTGGGGGCTGCTCACCGCCGACCCGGACTATCAGGGCATTGCCGCCCGCATCAACCGGAACGACATCTGGCAGCAGGCTGCGACGGCGGTGGGCGGTATCGCGACCCCGTCCTCGCTGCTGCGCACCAGCACTCTGATGGACGGCAGCCGCTGGGACGGTACCCGTCCCGCCGAGTACGCCGCCCGTTTTGCTATTACCCGTTGAGGAGACTCCCCATGAATCCGGCCCCGCACATCGTGACAGAGACCGACACGCCCGCCGCCCGCGCCGCGGTGATCCCCATCCCGGCGGTAAACGTACGCCGACGCGCCCCGCGCTGGCGCACGCGCCTCAACGAGGCCCTGCAACGTCTGATCCCGGCGCTGCTCGGCCTGCTGCTGCTCGGCGTCGCCTGGCAACTCGCGGCGCTGCACAGCAAAGGCTTTCCCGGCCCGCTCAGCACGCTGGACTCTGCGCTGACGCTGTTTGCCGACCCGTTTTACAACGACGGCCCCAACGATCGCGGTATCGGCTGGAACGTGCTCGCCTCGCTGGGGCGTGTGGCAGTCGGGTTTGGACTAGCGGCGCTGGTGGGCATCCCGCTCGGCTTTCTGATTGGCCGCTTCGTGTTTGTCGCCCGCATGTTTAATCCGCTGATCGCGCTGCTGCGCCCGGTCAGCCCGCTCGCCTGGCTGCCCATCGGCCTGCTGCTGTTTCAGAAGGCCGAACCGGCGTCCAGCTGGACCATTTTTATCTGCTCCATCTGGCCGATGGTGATCAATACCGCCGAGGGCGTAAAGCGCGTGCCTCAGGACTATCTCAACGTCGCCCGTGTGCTGCGTCTCTCCGAGTGGACGGTGATGCGCCGCATCCTGTTCCCGGCGGTGCTGCCGGCGGTACTGACCGGCGTGCGGCTCTCGGTGGGCATCGCCTGGCTGGTGATTGTTGCCGCGGAGATGCTGACCGGCGGGCTGGGGATCGGCTTCTGGATCTGGAACGAGTGGAACAACCTCAACGTGGAAAACATCCTGATCGCCATCGTGATCATCGGCGTAGTGGGGCTGGTACTTGAGCAGGCGCTGATGCTGCTGGCGCGTCGCGTTAACTGGCAGGACAACTGAGGAGCAGAGGATGAAACCCATTATTCAGGTACAACAGGTGAGTCAACGTTTCGCCACCGCAGGCGGCGAGTTTCTGGCCCTGAGCAACGTCTCGTTTGATATCGCCCCCGGCGAAACGGTCAGCCTGATCGGCCACTCGGGCTGCGGAAAGTCGACCCTGCTCAATCTGATTGCCGGGATCGCCACCCCAAGCGAAGGCGGGCTGCTGTGTGATAACCGGGAGATTGCCGGGCCCGGACCGGAGCGCGCGGTGGTGTTTCAGAATCACTCTCTGCTGCCGTGGCTGACCTGTTTTGAAAACGTGGCGCTGGCGGTGGATCAGGTGTTCAGGCGCAGCATGTCAAAGGCGGAGCGCCGGGAGTGGATTATTCACAACCTGGAGCGGGTACAGATGGGACATGCACTGGACAAGCGGCCATCGGAGATCTCCGGCGGCATGAAGCAGCGCGTCGGGATTGCCAGGGCGCTGGCGATGAAACCGCGCGTGCTGCTGATGGACGAGCCCTTCGGCGCGCTGGATGCCCTGACCCGCGCCCATCTGCAGGATGCGGTGATGCATATCCAGCAGGCGCTGAACACCACCATAGTGCTGATCACCCATGACGTGGATGAAGCGGTGCTGCTCAGCGACCGGGTACTGATGATGACCAACGGCCCGGCGGCCACCGTCGGCGAGGTGCTGACCGTGGATCTTCCGCGTCCGCGCAACCGCGTGGCGCTGGCCGACGACAGCCGCTATCACGCCCTGCGCCAGCGGATCCTGCGCTTTCTCTACGAAAAGCAGCCGAAAGCGGCGTAAGGAGCGGACATGGCACCACGACTGGTCATTATCGGCAACGGCATCGCCGCGGTGCGGCTGGTGGAGTCGCTGCTGGCGCGGGACGCCGACCGCTACGCCATCACGCTGATCGGCGACGAGCCGCAGCCGGCCTACAACCGCATTCTGCTCTCGCCGGTGCTGAGCGGGGAGACGTCTTCCGACGCCACCCGCCTGCACGACGCCGCCTGGTATCAGCAGCACGGCATCCGGCTGCTGCCCGGGGAGCGGGTCAACAGCGTGGATCTCGCCGGACGAACCCTGACGACCACGCGCCAGCAGCTGGCGTGGGATGCGCTGGTCTTCGCCACCGGATCGCTGCCAGCGTTTCCGCCGCTGCCGGGCATTGACCTGCCGCACGTGGTCGGGTTTCGCACGATGGGCGATGTCGAAAAGCTGCTGGCGCTGGATGGCCCGACGGTGGTGCTGGGCGGCGGGCTGCTTGGCGTGGAGGCCGCCGCCGCGCTGCGCCTGCGCGGGAGTGACGTCACGCTGGTTCACCGCCATGGGTGGCTGATGGAGCAGCAGCTGGACGAGGTGGCAGGCGGTCTGCTGGCCGAATCGCTGCGCGCCCGGGGCATTCACTGCGAGCTTGCCAGCGGCCTGACGGCCATTGAACCCGACACCGTCACACTGGCGGACGGGCGTCGGCTTCCTGCCGGGCGGGTGGTGATCGCCACCGGCGTGCGCCCGCAGATCGCCCTGGCGCAGGCGAGCGGCCTGGCCTGCCAGCGCGGCATCCAGGTGGACGGCTGGCTGCGCACCAACGCACCCGGCGTCAGCGCCCTCGGCGAATGCTGCGAAATCGAGGGCCGCACCTGGGGGCTGGTCGCGCCCTGTCTGCAACAGGCCGACGTGCTGGCCGCCCGGCTGATGGGCGAGGACGTAGAGCCGTTCCGCTATGCGGATCGCGGGACGCGCCTGAAGGTCACTGGCATCGACCTGTTCAGCGCCGGGGAGGTGCAGGGCGGCCCCGGCTGCCAGACTCTTACCACCCTGGATCCGCTGGCGCACCACTATCGCCGTCTGCTGCTGCGCGACGGGAAGGTGGTCGGCACGCTGCTGTACGGCGATGTCACCCCGGCCAACGCCTGGCTTGCCAGCCTGCATCAACCCGCTACCGGCCCGGCGCTGCTGTTTGACGCCCCGGCATCCGCTGACTCTGGAGAGATTTCAATGAACAAACCTGTGCTTATTCTGGTCGGTCACGGCATGGTGGGCCACCACTTCCTCGAACAGTGCGTCGCCCAGGGGCTGCACCAGCGCTACCAGATTATTGTTTTTGGCGAGGAGCAGTATGCCGCCTATGACCGGGTGCACCTTTCGGAGTACTTCGCCGGGCGCAGCGCGGCCTCGCTCTCCATGGTGGAGGGTGACTTCTTTGCCGATACCGGTATCGAACTGCGCACCGGCTGCCGCATCGAAACCATAGACCGCGAGCGGCGAGTAGTGCGCGACGCTCAGGGCGCGGAAACGCCCTGGGATACGCTGGTGCTGGCTACCGGGTCATACCCCTTTGTGCCGCCGGTGCCGGGGCACGATCTGCCGGGCTGCTTCGTCTACCGCACCCTGGACGATCTCGATGCTATCCGCAGCCGGGCGCAGCAGGCCCGACGCGGCGTGGTCATCGGCGGCGGCCTGCTAGGGCTTGAGGCGGCAAACGCCCTGAAACAGCTGGGGCTGGAAACCCACGTGGTGGAGTTCGCCCCCTCGCTGATGGCGGTGCAGCTGGACGCCTCCGGTGCGGCGCTGCTGCGCGACAAAATCACCGCGCTGGGCGTCGGGGTGCATACCGGGAAATCCACCGCGCAGATTGCGCCCACGGAACAGGGGCTGCAGCTGCGCTTCACCGACGGCGGCACGCTGGATACCGATCTCGTGGTGTTTTCGGCCGGCATCCGCCCGCAGGATCGGCTGGCGCGCGAGGCGCGGCTGGAGATCGGCGAACGCGGCGGGGTGGTGATTGACGATCGCTGCCAGACCCGGGACCCGCACATCTTTGCCATCGGCGAATGCGCCCTGTGGCAGGGCAGAATTTTTGGCCTTGTGGCGCCGGGCTATCAGATGGCGCGGGTGGTGGCCGCCCAGCTGAGCCAGCAGGATCTGCGCTTCACCGGGGCGGATATGAGCACCCGGCTGAAGCTGCTCGGCGTGGAGGTGGCCTCGTTCGGCGATGCGCACGGCACTACGCCAGGCAGCCAGAGCTACCAGTGGACCCACGGCCCGCAGCAGATCTACAAGAAGATCGTGGTGGCGGCGGACGGTAAAACCCTGCTCGGCGGGGTACTGGTGGGAGACAGCAGCGACTACAGCACGCTGTTGCAGACCATGCTCAACGGCCTGCCGCTTCCCGCAGAGCCCGAGAGCCTGATCCTGCCGTCCCTCAGCGGCGCGGCCCCCAAAGGGCTGGGTGTGGCAGCCCTCCCGGACAGCGCGTCGATCTGCTCGTGCCACAACGTCACCAAAGGGGATATCTGCGCCGCGGTTGCAGGCGGTGCGGGGGAGATGGCGGCAGTCAAGCAGTGCACCAAAGCCGCCACCGGTTGCGGTGGGTGCAGCGCGCTGGTCAAGCAGGTGATGGAGCATCAGCTGGCGGTGCAGGGCGTTGAGGTCAAGCGGGACGTCTGCGAACACTTTGCCTATTCGCGCCAGCAGCTCTACCACCTGGTGCGGGTCAACCACATCCGCAGTTTTGAACAGCTTATCAGCCGCTACGGTACCGGCCACGGGTGCGAGATCTGTAAGCCGCTGGTGGGATCAATCCTCGCCTCGTGCTGGAACGAGTATCTGCTTAAACCGGCGCACCTGCCGCTGCAGGACACCAACGACCGCTATTTCGCCAACATCCAGAAGGACGGCACCTACTCGGTGGTACCGCGCATGGCAGCCGGGGAGGTCACCCCCGACGGGCTTATCGCCATCGGCCAGATCGCCAAACGGTACGGACTCTACAGCAAAGTCACCGGCGGGCAGCGCATCGACCTGTTCGGCGCGCCCCTGGACGCGCTCCCTGCCATCTGGGCCGAATTGGCCGCGGCCGGGTTTGAAACCGGCCACGCCTACGGAAAATCGCTGCGCACCGTTAAATCCTGCGTCGGCTCCACCTGGTGTCGCTACGGGGTGCAGGACTCTACCGGCCTGGCGGTCAGGCTGGAGCACCGCTACAAGGGGCTGCGCGGCCCGCACAAGATCAAGATGGCGGTCTCCGGCTGCACCCGCGAGTGCGCCGAAGCGCAGAGTAAAGACGTGGGCGTCATCGCCACGGAGCACGGGTGGAACCTCTACCTGTGCGGCAACGGCGGCATGAAGCCGCGTCACGGTGATCTGTTCGCCAGCGATCTCGACAGCGAAACGCTGATCCGCTACATCGATCGTTTTTTAATGTTCTACATTCGCACCGCGGACCGCCTGCAACGCACCAGTACCTGGATGGACAACCTTGAGGGCGGGCTGGACTACCTGCGCGAGGTAGTGGTCGAGGACAGCCTCGGGATTAACGCCGAACTGGAGCAGGAGATGGCCCAGGTGGTGGCGTCTTACCAGTGCGAGTGGCAGACCACCCTGGCCAGCCCTGATCGGCTGGCGCTGTTTCGCACCAGCGTCAACAGCGACCGGCCGGACGAAGGCGTCCAGCGCCGGATGCTGCGCGGCCAGCCGCAGCCGGTGGCGCGCGTCGAGGTGCAGGACGCTGCGCCGCCGCGCCGTCCGTGGGAGGCGGTGTGCCAGCTCAATGACATCCCGCGCGACGCCGGGATTGGTGCCCGCCTCGGTGAGATGCAGATTGCGCTGTTCCGCTTCGGGGAGCAGGTTTACGCCCTCGATAATCTGGAGCCGGGCAGCCAGGCGAACGTGCTGTCGCGTGGTCTGCTGGGCGATGCGGCGGGCGAGCCGGTGGTGATTTCGCCCCTTTACAAGCAGCGCATCCGCCTGCGCGACGGCTGCGACCCGGAGAGCGGTGAAATGGCGGTCCGCGCCTGGCCGGTCAAAGTGGAGGGCGGCCAGGTGTGGGTGGGGAGTCAGGCGCTGCTCCTGCGGGCGGCGGCATCATGAGCCGGGTCAGGACCACCTGCCCATATTGCGGCGTCGGGTGCGGGCTGGTTGCTGAACACCTGCCGGAGGGCGGGGTAAGGGTCAGCGCCGATGCCGATCATCCGGCGAACCTCGGGCGCATCTGCGTCAAAGGTGCGGCGCTCGGCGACACCCTGGGTCTGGCGGGGAGGCAGCTCTACCCGGAAGTGGACGGGGGGCGCGTCCCCTGGGACGCGGCACTGGAGACGGCCGCCAGTAAATTGCAGGAGACGGTGCGGGAACACGGCCCGCAGGCGGTGGCGTTCTACGCCTCGGGGCAGCTGCTTACCGAGGACTACTACGTCGCCAACAAGCTGATGAAGGGGTTTATCGGCGCGGGCAATATCGATACCAACTCCCGGCTGTGCATGGCCTCGGCGGTGGTGGGCTACAAACGTGCCTTTGGCGCTGACGTGGTGCCGTGCAGCTACCGGGACCTGGAGCAGACCGATCTGATTGTGCTGGTTGGCTCAAACGCCGCCTGGACGCACCCGGTGCTCTACCAGCGCATCGCCCAGGCGAAGCAGGACAACCCGGCCCTGCAGGTGGTGGTGGTGGACCCGCGGCGCACTGCCACCTGCGATATCGCCGATCTTCACCTGCGGCTGGCACCGGGAAGCGACGCCGGACTCTATGCCGGGCTGCTGCGCGCCGTGTGCGAGCAGCGACCGCTTGCGGCGGCGCAGTTCGCCGGACAAGAGGCCGCGCTGGCGAGCGCCCAAGGCTGGAGCGTGGATAACGTGGCGCACTACTGCGATCTCGATCGTGACGTTGTCACCGAATTTTACCGCCGGTTCATTACCGCCCCGCGCGCCATGACGCTCTATACCATGGGCATCAACCAGTCAAGTACCGGGAGCGACAAGTGCAACGCGATTATCAACGTTCACCTGGCGAGCGGGCACATCGGGCGCGTCGGCTGCGGACCCTTTTCTCTGACCGGTCAGCCGAATGCCATGGGCGGGCGGGAAGTGGGCGGGCTGGCAAACCAGCTCGCCTGCCATATGCAGTTTGTGCCGGAGGATATCGCCCGGCTTGGGCGCTTCTGGGGCAGCGAGCGGATCGCCGCCACGCCGGGGCTGATGGCGGTGGAGCTGTTTGATGCCATCGAACGCGGTGAGGTGAAAGCGGTGTGGATCATGGGCACCAACCCGGCGGTGTCGCTCCCGGATAGCGACAAGGTCAACCGGGCGCTGGCGGCCTGCCCGCTGGTGATTGTCTCCGAGGTCAGCGCCGGAACCGACACCGGCCGCCACGCGCACATCCGCTTTCCGGCGCTTGCCTGGGGCGAGAAAAACGGCACCGTCACCAACTCGGAGCGGCGTATTTCCCGTCAGCGCCCCTTTATGCCACCCCCCGGCGAGGCGCGCGCCGACTGGTGGATCCTGGCTCAGGTCGCGCGCGGCATGGGCTACGGGGCTGCGTTCGGCTGGCAGCACCCCCATGAGATTTTCTGCGAGCACGCCGTGCTGTCGGGTTTTGAGAACGCGGGCCGCCGCGCGTTTGACATCAGCGGCCTGGCGGATCTGACCCGGGAACAGTATGACCAGCTGTCGCCCGTGCAGTGGCCGGTGAACGCCGCGCATCCGCAGGGCAGCGAACGGATGCTGACCGAGGGACGCGGCTGGGGAGTCGAGACGCGGCTGACGATGGTGCCGGTTACGCCGCAGCGCTACCGGGAGGCGAATGCGCCGGGGCTGGTGCTTAACACCGGCCGCTATCGCGACCAGTGGCATACCATGACCCGCACCGGCACGGTACCGCGCCTGATGCAGCACAACCCGTTACCGCGGGTGGCGATCCACCCGGAAGACGCGCGCCGCTGCGGGGTGACGGACGGCCAGCCGGTGAAACTTACCTCGCCGTGCGGGACGATGACCGGCTTTGCACAGCTGACGGATGACCAGGCTCCGGGCACGCTGTTTGCGCCCATGCACTGGAACCGACAGTTCGCCAGCGAGTCGGGAGTGAACAGCCTGGTGGCAGGGCACTGCGATCCGCACTCCGGTCAGCCGGAGAGCAAGCAGACCGCGGTGACGCTCAGCGGCTGGACGCCGACGTGGCAGGGCTGGCTGCTCAGCCGCGAACCGCCCACGCTGCCAACGTCAATAAGCCGCTGGCGGCTGGCGCAGGCGGGGGTTACCTGGCTGCGGCTGGCGAGCGATACGCCGGACTGCGGCAGTGTGCAGGCCTGGGCCGCGGCGCGCGGCTGGGAGCTGCAGGTTGCCCAGGGCGAAGGGATGTGTCATCTGCTGGCGTGGCAGCAGGGCGAGCTACAGCTGGCGCTTTACGTCGGCAGCCGCTGCCCGGAGGTGGATAGCGATGCGGTGCTGGCGGCCTTTGCGATACCGCCCGTTGACCCGGCAGCACGACACGCGCTGCTGGCAGGTCGTGCCGCACAGCCCGCAGCGCAGGCGGGGCGCATTGTCTGCAGCTGCATGCAGGTTGGGGAGAACGCCATCCGCGAGGCGATCGAGCAGGGCTGCGACTCTGCGGCGGCGCTGGGGAGGGCGCTGCGCTGCGGTACCCACTGCGGCTCCTGTATCCCGGAGCTGCGGGCCCTGCTGGCGCAGCGCGTGCGGGTTACTGACCGAAGCGACCAATCAGCCCGGTAGCGGTGAGGGCGTGCCCTTTCAGCTTCTCAAACAGCGCCTCACGGGTTAACCCTTCCGGCAAATTCGGGTCGAGGTCGGTGGCAATCAGCGTATAGACATAGTGGTGCGCGCCGCTGCCCGGCGGCGGGCACGGGCCGTGGTAGCGCAGGTTGCCCGGACTGTTTTTGCCACCGGTATAGCCTTTGCCGTCGCGCAGATCGTTAGCGGCAAAACCGGTGCTGGTCGGGGCGATGTTATAGGCCACCAGATGCGTGACGCCCAGACCCTTTGCCCCTTCCGGGTCGTGGAGGATCAGCGCATAGCTTTTGGTGCCCTGGGGGGCATGGCTCCACACCAGGGTGGGGGAGTTGTTCTCACCGGTACAATTCGGATTATTTTCCGCGTTACCGGCGAAGCGTTTCTCCAGCATGGCGTTGTCGGCAAAATCCGGGGACTGCAACATGAAAATATCCTGCGCTGCCGCGATGTCGGAAACCAGCATCGGCAGGCTGCAGAGCGCGGCCAGCAAACTTTTTTTCATAGCGTCATCTCAACGAGGAGGGTGCATAAAGCGTAGCGCAGCCGGACCCATCGCGGGTGAGGATAATCCGGAAAAGCACAACTCTGGTTAAAAAATAGCCAGCCAGGGGTATGTTATACTGTGCTTTCGCCCGGATTATCCGGATGTTACGTTCAGAGAGATAACGCTAACTAACTGATGTGGAGTTTCTTTTCCCCCCGATATCGCTGCTTGCTGCTGACGCTCCTGCTGTCGGCCGGCGGCGCGAGCGCGGAACCCAGCTGGTCACAAAAGGCCGCCAATCCCTTCGACAATAACGGCGACAGCCTGCCGGATCTCGGTATTGCCCCGGAGAACGACGATTACGAAAAGCATCTCGCGACCATGGCTAAAGCCTTCGGTGAAGAGAGCATGGTGGATAACGATCTGGATGCCGGGGAGCAGGCGCGGATATTTGCTTTCAACCACCTGCGCGATGCGGTGACCGGGCGGGTCAGCGATGAGGTGCAGTCTCTGCTCTCTCCGCTCGGGACCACCAATCTCAATCTGCTGGTGGACGACGAGGGGAAATTCACCGGCAGCAGCGGGTCGCTGTTCACGCCCTGGCAGGATAACAACCGCTACCTGACCTGGACTCAGTTTGGCGTCAGTCAGCACACCGACGGCCTGGTGGGTAACGCCGGGGTGGGCCAGCGCTGGGTGGCCGGAAGATGGCTGCTGGGCTACAACACCTTCTACGACACCCGTTTTGACGACCACCTGCAGCGCGCCGGATTTGGCGCCGAAGCCTGGGGCGAGTACCTGCGCTTTTCGGCCAACTACTATTCGCCGTTCGGCGGCTGGCAGACCGCCTCCGACACCCTTGAGCAGCGTCTGGCGCGCGGGTATGACGTCACCGCTCAGGCGTGGCTGCCGTTCTACCGCCATATCAATACCAGCCTGAGCCTTGAGCAGTACTTTGGCGATAACGTCGACCTGTTTGATAGCGGAACCGGCTACCACGATCCGGTGGCGGTGAAGGTGGGGCTGAACTACACGCCGGTACCGCTGGTGACGCTGACCGCGCAGCACAAGCAGGGCGAGGCGGGGGCCAGCCAGAACAACCTCGGCCTGACGCTTAACTACCGCTTCGGCGTGCCGCTTGCCAAACAGCTCTCTGCCGCCGAGGTGGCGAACACCAGCTCGCTGCGCGGCAGCCGGTATGACCGCGTCGATCGTAACCCGGTACCGGAAGTGAATTTCCGCCAGCGAAAAACCCTGTCGGTATTTCTGGCCACGCCGCCCTGGGATCTCCAGCCTGGCGAAACGGTGGCGCTTAAGCTGCAGGTGCGCAGCGTCAACGGCATACGCCGCCTGACCTGGCAGGGAGATACCCATGCGTTAAGCCTGACACCGCCGGTAGACAGCGCCTCGCCTGACGGCTGGACGGTGATTATGCCGGCCTGGGACAGCAGTCCGGGCGCCAACAATAGTTGGCGTCTGTCAGTCACGGTAGAGGACAATCGGGGGCAGCGCGTGACGTCTAACGTGATTACGCTTGACGCCACCGCACCGTTGACGGCGTCGCCGGAAGAGGATCCGCGTTTCCGGCTGCTGCCTGAGGAGTGATCAGAAAACGCGTTCCTGATGCACCCATACCGCTGCTTCGACGCGGGATTTGAGCTTCATCTTTTTGAGCAGGTGCTTTACGTGGACCTTCACCGTGGACTCGGTGATGTCGAGGCGGCGGGCGATCATTTTGTTCGGCAGCCCCTGGGCGATAAGCTTAAGGATGTCGCGCTCGCGCGGCGTCAGCTGGGTGATGTCGCGGTCGGACGGCGCGCGGCTGGCGCGCAGGCTTGCCGCCAGCACCGGGGTCAGGGCTTCACTTAACACCATTTCACCCGCGGCCGCCTGATGCAGCGCCTTGAGCAGATCCTCCGGCTCCATATCCTTCAGCAGATAGCCGTCGGCCCCGCGTTTCAGCGCCGTCACCACATCCTCTTCGTGATTCGAGACGCTGAACACCACGATGCGGCCGGAGAGCGACTTTTCGCGCAGTTTATCCAGCGTCTCAAGGCCGTTAAGGCCCGGCATGTTGAGGTCGAGCAGGATCAGATCCGGGTCCAGCGACTCGGCAAGCTCGATGCCCTGTTCGCCGTTGCCGGCCTCGCCAATGACAGCGAGATCCGGGGCCATGCTGATAAGCTGCTTCACGCCGGTGCGCAGCATCGGGTGGTCGTCAATCAGCAAAATGGTTGCTGCATCCGGATTACTCATAGGTATCTCCCTGGTTTGAAGGTGATGGTACGTCGGGAATAAAGGTGACGATAACCTCGGTGCCGCCGCTGTCGCGCCGGCGGACCTGACAGTCACCGCGCAGGCTTTGCGCGCGATCCCGCATAATAATCAGACCGTAATGGTTGCTGCGTTCGGCGTTCTCCGCCACGCCGCGGCCGTTATCCTCGATGGACAGCGTTACCTGGCGATCGCGCCGCGTGACGCTGACCCGAATGGCGGTGGCCCCCGCGTGTTTCAGGGCGTTGTTCAGCGCTTCCCGGGCGATATGCAGCAGGTGAATGGCCTGATGCGAGGGGATCAGGCGCGGCGGCAGCTGGTAGTTGAGCTCCACCGGGAACCCGAGCCGGGCGCTGAACTCCTGACAGCTGGCTTCCAGCGCGGCGCGCAGCCCCGGTTCGGTCAGCTGCAAGCGGAAGGTGGTGAGCAGTTCACGCAGCTGCGCCCACGAGGAGTTAAGCTCGTTGCGCATCTGGGCCAGCAGCGAGCGGGCGCTCTCCGGCAGCGCCTCGCCCTGCATTTGCAAACAGCTCACCTGCATTTTCAGACAGGAGAGGGACTGGGCGATGGAGTCGTGCAGTTCCCGGGCGATGGCGGCGCGCTCCTCCATCACGATCAGCTGCTGGTGGTGATCCTGCTGGCGATCGATGGCCAGCGAGGCGGTAATCTGCTCCACCAGGGTGTCGACCATCTGCTGCTGATCCTGACTCAGGTGACAGCCCACCGGCAGCTTCGCCAGCATCAGGCCGTACTGGTTATGGGTGTCGGTCAGCCGCCACTTCAGAGTGGTAGAGGCGCCGTCCATCGGGGCGAGGTGGCGCGGGCAGAGGCGGCAGCCTTTGGCGTCACAGGTTTCGCCGGCCTGCCAGGTAAACTCCTGCGGGTTTTCATCGTCGTCAAACTCATACACCCGCAGCTCAATGTCGCGCAGCAGCGTCAACTGCTGGAGATCGTGCAGTACCGGGGCGAGGCGCTCGCACAGCGGGGCAGAGGAGTGCAGATGGCGGCTGGCCTGCCACAGGAACGCGAGGATCTCGTTTTTGTGCGCCAGCACCGCGGTTTTCTCCGCCACCCGCTCCTCAAGCACGCTGTAGCTGGCGGCCAGTTCGGAAGACATGCTGTTAAGCGACTTCCCGAGGGTGGCCATCTCATCGCGTCCGCTGATGTTGACCCGTTGGGAGAAGTCGCGGTGGCCGACGGCGGTGGCCATCGCCATAAGCTGTCGCCACGGGCGAAGCAGGCGCTGGCGCAGCCAGATAACGGTGAAAATGAGCAGCAGCCCCATCAACCCGGCCAGCGCATGCTGGAGCATTACGATGCGTTCGATGCGCAGTTCGGTGGTGTGATCGAAGGCGGTGACCAGGGCGTCAATCTGGCTGACAAACGCCTCGACGTTGGCCCGCACCTCATCCGGGGAGCGCGCCTGAAGCAGCCGCGGCTCGAGTACGTCGCGCCAGTAGGTTTGCAGGGCGTCGAGCCGCGCGCTCTCGCCGTCACGCGTTGCGGCGTCTGCCAGCTCGGTACTGAAGGTGGTGCGGTGCATCTCCTCCATCAGCCCGGCGCTGTCGCGCTGGAGCGGCACCGAGGAGAGCAGGCGGTAGCTCTGCATACGCATCGACCCGGCCTTGTTGATGGCGTGCGCGCTGCCCTGAATGCCCTGACCCAGCCAGCCCGCCACCGACATCCCGGAGATGCCGATTGCAGCGGACACCAGCACGATAAGCGTCAGCTGGCTGATAAGCGTCAGGGGTGAGAACAGGCGTGTAAACATCGACGAGCGGCTCCGGTCATCAAGGCACCAGTAAACAAGATGGCGCTATTGTCAGGTATCACCAGGAGTATACACATACCCCCAAAGGATTAACCCTCATTTGCCACGGAGCAGGGGGCGCCTGCGAAGAAGGGGTAAAACCGGGTCAGAGCCGTGAAAATCCACATCTTTTGCCTGCCGATTCACTACTCACTAAGGATAAGGCGATTTTTTCAGGCGTAACAGCGCCAGCTTATCCTTTGATTTACATCAACTTAAGCGGCGACATAAACCCTATGGTGAGTGCAGTTATTTCATCTATCTGAGGTGTTTATGAGTCACGCTTCCGCCCCTGAACGTGCAAACAGCACGTTAATTACAGACTGGCGTCCGGAAGATCCCGCGTTCTGGCAGCAAACCGGCTACCGCGTTGCCCGCCGCAATCTGTGGATTTCGGTACCCAGCCTGCTGCTCGCGTTCTGCGTCTGGATGTTATTCAGTGCGGTCGCGGTCAACCTGAACAAAGTGGGGTTTAACTTCACAACCGATCAGCTGTTTATGCTGACCGCGCTGCCGTCGGTTTCCGGGGCGCTGCTGCGCGTGCCCTATTCCTTTATGGTGCCGATTTTCGGCGGGCGTCGCTGGACGGCGTTCAGCACCGGGATCCTGATTATTCCCTGCCTGTGGCTGGGTTTTGCGGTGCAGGACAGCTCGACGCCGTTCAGCACCTTTATCATTATCTCCCTGCTGTGCGGTTTTGCCGGGGCTAACTTCGCCTCCAGCATGGCGAATATCAGCTTCTTCTTTCCGAAGCAGAAACAGGGCGGGGCGCTCGGCATCAACGGCGGTATGGGTAACCTTGGCGTCAGCGTGATGCAGCTGCTGGCTCCGCTGGCGATCTCCATGTCGATTTTCGCCGCGTTCGGCGGTGACGGAGTGGTGCAGGAAAACGGCTCGCGTCTCTACCTGGAAAACGCCGCCTGGATCTGGGTACCGCTGCTGGCCTTTTTCACCCTGGCTGCCTGGTTTGGCATGAACGACCTCGCCACCTCGAAAGCCTCGATCCGCGATCAGCTTCCGGTGCTGCTGCGCGGTCACCTGTGGATAATGAGTTTCCTCTACCTCGCGACCTTCGGCTCGTTTATTGGGTTCTCCGCCGGGTTTGCCATGCTGGCAAAAACCCAGTTCCCGCAGGTGGATATTCTGCACTACGCCTTCTTTGGCCCGCTGTTCGGCGCGCTGGCGCGTACCGCCGGTGGGGCGATCTCTGACCGCCTCGGCGGAACCCGGGTTACCCTAGTGAACTTCGTTCTGATGGCGCTGTTCAGCGCGCTGCTGTTCACGACGCTGCCGTCAGGCGACAGCCAGGGCAACCTGATCGCTTTCTTTGGGGTGTTCCTGATGCTGTTCCTGACCGCCGGGCTGGGTAGCGGCTCCTCGTTCCAGATGATCTCGGTGATTTTCCGTAAGCTGACGATGGACCGCGTAAAAGCGCAGGGCGGGACGGAAGCGCAGGCGATGCGTGAAGCCGCGACCGATACGGCGGCGGCACTTGGCTTCATCTCGGCTATCGGGGCGATCGGCGGCTTCTTTATTCCGAAAGCCTTCGGTACGTCGCTGGCGCTGACCGGCTCCCCGGCGGGCGCCATGAAAGTCTTCCTGGTGTTTTACGTGATTTGCGTGGTCGTCACCTGGGTGGTGTACGGGCGCAAAGCAAAATAATAATAACGATAAAAGAAGTCGGCATTTTACAGCGCGGGGTTGCCCGCGCTTTTTTTAGATGTTAATTAGTTACAACATACTTACAGGTGGAACCCGTTCGGTTTCAGTCGCCGCTGCGTTGTGTGTGACCGCGCTCTCATCAGGTTGGTGTATACCACCAATGCCCCGCAAGGGTGAAAACAGGCGCGCTGAAAAGGTCTTTTCATGAATTTATCTATCTAAATCAGATATTTATAAAATAACTGGTTATCCCACTTTGGTGGTATCTGACTTTACACCCCATTTTTCAAAGCCTTACCCGCTTGATCGGTATCAATTCCCCCACCCATAGCACGGGCTACTTTGCCGTCAATAGCAGCAATGTCGATTTACCAGAAGAGCCTTAAGGCTCCAACAGGAGAAACGCTGATGAGCAAATTTCTGGACCGGTTTCGCTACTTCAAACAGAAGGGTGAAACCTTTGCCGACGGGCACGGCCAGGTATTAGAAACAAACCGTGACTGGGAAGATGGATACCGCCAGCGCTGGCAGCACGATAAAATCGTGCGATCCACCCACGGCGTAAACTGTACCGGCTCCTGCAGCTGGAAGATTTACGTGAAAAACGGTCTGGTCACCTGGGAAACCCAGCAGACCGACTATCCGCGTACCCGTCCGGATATGCCGAACCACGAACCGCGCGGCTGTCCTCGCGGCGCCAGCTACTCCTGGTATCTCTACAGCGCCAACCGCCTGAAATACCCGCTGATGCGCAAGCGTCTGATTAAGCTGTGGCGCGAAGCGAAAGCCCTGCACAGCGATCCGGTTGAGGCCTGGGCTTCCATTATCGAAGACAGCGACAAAGCCAAAAGCTACAAGCAGGCGCGCGGGCGCGGTGGCTTTGTACGCTCCTCCTGGCAGGAAGTGAATGAGCTTATCGCGGCGTCCAACGTCTATACCGCCAAAACCTACGGTCCGGACCGTATTGCCGGCTTCTCGCCGATCCCGGCGATGTCGATGGTCTCCTACGCCTCCGGCGCCCGTTACCTGTCGCTGATCGGCGGAACCTGCCTGAGCTTCTACGACTGGTACTGCGACCTGCCGCCGGCCTCGCCGATGACCTGGGGTGAGCAGACCGACGTGCCGGAATCCGCCGACTGGTACAACTCCAGCTACATCATCGCCTGGGGCTCCAACGTTCCGCAGACCCGTACCCCGGACGCACACTTCTTTACTGAAGTACGCTACAAAGGCACCAAAACCGTGGCCGTTACCCCGGACTACGCCGAAATCGCCAAGCTGTGCGATCTCTGGCTGGCACCGAAGCAGGGGACCGACAGCGCGATGGCGCTGGCGATGGGCCACGTCATGCTGCGTGAATTCCACCTCGATAACCCGAGCCAGTACTTCACCGACTACGTGCGTCGCTACACCGACATGCCGATGCTGGTCATGCTCGAACCGCGTGACGGCATGTACGCCGCCGGCCGCATGCTGCGCGCCTCGGATCTGGTGGATGCCCTGGGTCAGGAAAACAACCCGGAATGGAAAACCATCGCCTGCGATAACCGCTCCGGTGAGCTGGTGGCGCCAAACGGCTCTATCGGTTTCCGCTGGGGTGAAAAGGGCAAATGGAACCTCGAACAGCGTAACGGCACCAGCGGTGAAGAAGCCGAGCTGCGCCTGAGCCTGCTCGGAAGCCACGACGAAATTGCCGAGGTTGGCTTCCCGTACTTTGGCGGCGACGGCACCGAGCACTTCACCAACGTGGCGCTCGACAACGTGCTGGTCCACAAGCTGCCGGCGAAGCGCCTCCAGCTCGCCAACGGGGAAACCGCGCTGGTGACCACGGTCTACGACCTTACGCTGGCAAACTACGGCCTTGAGCGTGGACTGGGCGATGCTAACGCGGCAACCAGCTACGATGAGGTGAAAGCCTACACCCCGGCCTGGGCTGAACAGATTACCGGTGTGCCACGCGCGCAGATTATCCGCACCGCGCGTGAGTTCGCCGACAACGCCGATAAAACCCACGGTCGCTCGATGATCATCGTTGGTGCCGGTCTGAACCACTGGTTCCACATGGACATGAACTATCGTGGGCTGATCAACATGCTGGTGTTCTGCGGCTGCGTCGGCCAGAGCGGCGGCGGCTGGGCGCACTATGTGGGTCAGGAGAAGCTGCGTCCGCAGACCGGCTGGACACCGCTGGCGTTTGCGCTGGACTGGAACCGTCCGCCGCGCCACATGAACAGCACCTCGTTCTTCTATAACCACTCCAGCCAGTGGCGCTACGAATCTCTGACCGCGGAAGAGCTGCTCTCGCCGCTGGCCGACAAATCGCGCTATACCGGCCATCTGATCGACTTCAACGTGCGCGCCGAACGTATGGGCTGGCTGCCGTCTGCACCGCAGCTCGGCACCAACCCGCTGCGGATCAAAGCCGCTGCCGATGCCGCCGGCATGAGTCCGGTGGACTACACGGTGCAGGCCCTGAAGTCCGGTGAGATCCGTTTCGCCGCTGAAGAGCCGGAAAACGGCAAAAACCACCCGCGCAACCTGTTCGTCTGGCGTTCGAACCTGCTCGGCTCCTCCGGGAAAGGGCATGAGTACATGCTGAAATACCTGCTCGGTACAGAAAACGGTATTCAGGGCAAGGATCTGGGTCAGCAGGGCGGCGTGAAGCCGGAAGAGATTGAGTGGCAGGACAACGGCCTCGACGGCAAGCTTGACCTGGTGGTGACCCTCGACTTCCGCCTGTCCAGCACCTGTCTCTACTCCGATATCGTGCTGCCGACCGCAACCTGGTACGAGAAAGACGACATGAATACCTCGGATATGCATCCGTTTATTCATCCGCTTTCCGCAGCGGTGGACCCGGCGTGGGAATCCAAAAGCGACTGGGAAATCTATAAAGGCATTGCGAAGAAATTCTCCGAAGTGTGCGTCGGGCATCTGGGCACCGAAACCGACGTGGTCACGCTGCCGATCCAGCACGACTCCGCCGCAGAGCTGGCGCAGCCGCTGGACGTGAAGGACTGGAAGAAGGGCGAATGCGAGCTGATTCCGGGCAAAACCGCACCGCACATCGTGGTGGTGGAGCGTGATTACCCGGCCACCTACGAGCGTTTCACCTCTATCGGGCCGCTGCTCGACACCATCGGCAACGGCGGTAAGGGCATCGCCTGGAACACCCAGACCGAGATGGATCTGTTGCGCAAGCTGAACTACACCAAGGCTGACGGCCCGGCCAAAGGCCAGCCGATGCTTAACACCGCCATTGACGCTGCCGAGATGATCCTCACCCTGGCACCCGAAACCAACGGTCACGTTGCGGTGAAAGCATGGGCGGCACTGAGCGAGTTTACCGGTATCGATCACCGTCATCTGGCGCTGAATAAAGAAGAGGAAAAAATCCGCTTCCGCGATATCCAGGCGCAGCCGCGCAAAATCATCTCCAGCCCGACCTGGTCCGGCCTTGAAGATGAGTATGTCTCCTACAATGCGGGCTACACCAACGTGCATGAGCTGATCCCGTGGCGCACCCTGACCGGTCGTCAGCAGATCTATCAGGACCACCCGTGGATGCGCGACTTCGGCGAGAGCCTGCTGGTGTACCGTCCGCCGATTGATACTCGTTCGGTGAAAGCTCTGATGGGGCAGAAATCTAACGGCAATCCGGAGAAGGCGCTGAACTTCCTGACGCCGCACCAGAAATGGGGCATTCACTCCACCTACAGCGACAACCTGCTGATGCTGACCCTGTCACGCGGCGGCCCGATTGTCTGGATGAGCGAAGATGACGCCAAAGATCTCGGCATCGTTGATAACGACTGGATTGAAGTGTTTAACGCCAACGGGGCGCTGACCGCGCGTGCGGTTGTCAGCCAGCGTGTGCCGGCCGGGATGACCATGATGTACCACGCTCAGGAGCGCATCGTGAACCTGCCAGGCTCGGAAATCACCGGCCAGCGCGGGGGGATCCACAACTCGGTCACCCGTATCAGCCCGAAACCGACCCATATGATCGGCGGCTACGCCCATCAGGCATACGGCTTTAACTACTACGGCACCGTCGGCTCGAACCGCGATGAGTTTGTCGTGGTGCGCAAGATGAAAAATATCGACTGGTTAGATGGCGAAGGCAATGACCAGGTACAGGAGAGCGTAAAATGAAAATTCGTTCACAAGTCGGCATGGTGCTGAATCTGGATAAGTGCATCGGCTGCCACACCTGCTCGGTAACCTGTAAAAACGTCTGGACCAGCCGCGAAGGGATGGAGTACGCGTGGTTTAACAACGTAGAAAGTAAACCGGGCGTCGGTTTCCCAAATGACTGGGAAAACCAGGAGAAATGGAAGGGCGGCTGGATCCGTAAAATCAACGGCAAACTGCAGCCGCGCATGGGTGGCCGTGCGATGCTGCTCGGTAAAATCTTCGCCAACCCGCACCTGCCGGGTATCGATGATTACTACGAGCCGTTCGATTACGACTATCAGCATCTACACAACGCGCCGGAAGGCAAGCATCAGCCGATTGCGCGTCCGCGCTCGCTGATCACCGGCCAGCGCATGAACAAAATCGAAGCGGGCCCGAACTGGGAAGAGATCCTCGGCGGCGAATTTGAAAAACGCGGTCAGGATAAAAACTTCGACAACATGCAGAAGGCGATGTACGGCCAGTTCGAAAACACCTTCATGATGTATCTGCCGCGTCTGTGCGAGCACTGCCTTAACCCGGCGTGCGTCGCCACCTGCCCGAGCGGTGCCATCTACAAACGTGAAGAAGACGGCATTGTGCTGATCGACCAGGACAAATGCCGCGGCTGGCGCATGTGCATCACCGGCTGCCCGTACAAAAAAATCTACTTCAACTGGAAGAGCGGCAAGTCTGAGAAGTGCATCTTCTGCTATCCGCGTATCGAAGCCGGCATGCCGACCGTCTGCTCGGAAACCTGCGTCGGACGTATTCGCTACCTCGGCGTGCTGCTGTATGACGCGGATGCGATTGAGAACGCGGCCAGTACCGAAAGCGAGAAAGACCTCTATCAGCGTCAGCTGGATGTGTTCCTCGATCCGAACGACCCGGCGGTAATTGAACAGGCGCTGAAGGATGGCGTTCCGCAGAGCGTGATTGACGCCGCGCAGCAGTCGCCAGTGTGGAAACTGGCGATGGACTGGAAGCTGGCGCTGCCGCTGCACCCGGAATACCGCACGCTGCCGATGGTCTGGTACGTGCCGCCGCTGTCACCGATTCAGTCCGCCGCTGATGCGGGCGAGCTGGGCCGCAACGGCATTCTGCCGGACGTGGACAGCCTGCGTATTCCGGTGCAATACCTGGCGAACCTGCTGACCGCAGGCGACACCGCGCCGGTGCTGCTGGCCCTGAAACGTATGCTGGCCATGCGTCACTATAAACGTGCCGAGACGGTCGACGGCGTCACCGATGTGCGCGCGCTGGAAGAAGTAGGCCTTAGCGAAGCGCAGGCTCAGGAGATGTACCGCTATCTGGCGATTGCCAACTACGAAGACCGTTTCGTGGTGCCCTCTACCCATCGTGAACTGGCAGCGGATGCCTTCCCGGAGCGTAACGGGTGTGGTTTCAGCTTCGGTGACGGCTGCCACGGGTCTGACAGCAAATTCAACCTGTTCAACAGCCGCCGCATCGATGCCATTGATGTGACTGTTAAAACGGAGTCGCGCTCATGATCGAACTGTTGCTTATCTCCCGCCTGCTGGAGTACCCGGATGCTGCCCTGTGGCAGCATCAGGACGAACTCTTTGAGGCGCTGGCTGAGGCGGAAAACCTTTCTCTGAAGCAGGCGCATCAGCTCGGCGTGTTTGTGCGCGATCTGACCCAGCAGGAGCTACTGGATGCGCAGGCCAGCTACGGTGAGCTGTTTGACCGTGGCCGTGCGACCTCGCTGCTGCTGTTTGAACACGTGCACGGCGAATCCCGGGATCGCGGCCAGGCGATGGTCGATCTGCTCTCGCAGTACGAACGCGCCGGGCTGGCGCTCGATAGCCGCGAGCTGCCCGATCACCTGCCGCTCTACCTTGAGTATCTGGCACAGCTGCCGAAGCCGGAGACGATTGCCGGACTACAGGACATCGCCCCGATCCTGGCGCTGCTCGCGGCGCGTCTGACGCAGCGCGAAAGCAGCTACGCGGTGCTGTTTGAACTGCTGTTAGGGCTGTGTGAAACCGCTATCGATACCCATCAGGTGACCGAGAAGATCGCCAACGAAGCGCGCGACGATACGCTTCAGGCGCTTGACGCCGTATGGGAAGAGGAGCAGGTGAAATTCTTCGCCGAGCAGGGGTGCGGTGATAACGCCATCAGCACGCACCAGCGTCGTTTCGCCGGTGCCGTCGCACCGCAATATCTTACTATTCCAACCGGGGAGCATCAGTGATGGACTTTCTGAATACGTTTTTCTTCGGGATCTATCCCTATATTGCCGGTACCGTGTTCCTGGTCGGGAGCTGGCTGCGCTATGACTATGGCCAGTACTCCTGGCGCGCGGCATCGAGCCAGATGCTGGACCGCAAGGGGATGAACATGGCCTCAAACCTGTTCCACTTCGGGATCCTGGGGATTTTCTTCGGCCACCTGTTCGGTATGCTGACCCCACACTGGATGTACGAAGCGTTCCTGCCCATCGCCACCAAGCAGAAGCTGGCGATGATCGCTGGCGGGGTATTTGGTGTGATGACGCTGGTGGGCGGTCTGCTGCTGCTTAAACGTCGCCTGTTTAACCCGCGGGTGCGCGCCACCTCAACCGGTGCAGACATTCTGATCCTTGTGCTGCTGATGACGCAGTGTACGCTGGGGCTTATCACCATTCCATTCTCGGCCCAGCATATGGACGGGTCTGAGATGATGAAACTGGTTGGCTGGGCGCAGTCGGTGGTGACCTTCCGCGGCGGTGCCGCAGCGCATCTGGACGGCGTGGCGTTTATTTTCCGCCTGCATCTGGTGCTCGGCATGACGCTGTTCCTGGTGTTCCCGTTCACCCGTCTGGTGCACGTCTGGAGCGCACCGGTGGAGTATTTCACCCGTAAATACCAGATTGTTCGCGCGCGTCGCTGAACGCGCTGGCAGACACGTCAAACCCGGCTCAGGCCGGGTTTTTTATTGTCCGGCATCCGGGCGGGCGGAGAACAGACAGGCGCTGAGTAGTAATAAAGGCGAGGGTGGTACAGGAAGGCGACGTCTCCGGCACGGAGAATCATGACGTAATCATTGATTAACTTCGGGAATGTGGGATAGGCGAGAGGGTGTTGGGGGAAGGATTATTCGGCGCTGTGCGCCTCACCCTTCGGGCCGTTGCCTGCGGCAACGTTTTCTCGCTACGCTCGAATCGAACCTTAGTCGGAGCTTCTCATCCTTCCCCTGTGCGGAGAATCATGAAGCATTAATTGATCAAGTTCGGGAATGTGGGATAGGCGAGAGATGGTGGTGGGGGAAGGATTCGAACCTTCGAAGTCGATGACGGCAGATTTACAGTCTGCTCCCTTTGGCCGCTCGGGAACCCCACCACGGGGTAATGCTTAGTACTGGCCTGCTTCCTTGGGGGAAGCGGGGCGCATCATATCAAATGACGCGCCGCTGTAAAGTATTGCGTAGGGGAATTGATGTTGTTTGCGTACTTTTTGCCCGTAACGCAGCAAAGCTAAGCAACAGATTCCCCAAAAGATTAAAGAATAATCGTGCGGTTGCCGTAAACAAACACGCGCTGGGCCAGCACCTGATAGAGCGCACGGCTTAATACGTTTTTCTCCACGTCACGTCCGGCACGCATCATATCTTCCGCCGTGTAGGTGTGATCCACATGAATAACGTCCTGCATGATGATCGGACCTTCATCGAGATTGTCATTCACGTAGTGCGCGGTGGCGCCAATAATCTTCACGCCGCGCTCGTAGGCCTGATGGTAAGGGCGCGCGCCGATAAAGGCCGGCAGGAACGAGTGGTGGATATTGATAATCTTGTTCGGGAAGCGCGCCACGAATGAGGGCGTCAGCACGCGCATGTACTTCGCCAGCACCACGTAATCCGGATCGTGGGCTTCAATCGCCTGCGCCATCAGATTATCGTGCTCTTCGCGGGTATAGCCTTCGTGGCTGACAAGGGTGAACGGGATATCAAAGCGTTCCACCAGGGTGCGCAGCGTCTCGTGGTTTCCGATAACCGCAGCGATCTCAACGTCCAGGCCGCCATAGGTGCACTTCATCAGCAGATCGCCCAGGCAGTGGGCCTCTTTGGTGACCAGAATAACGATGCGACGACGGCCTGCGGGATTAAGCTCGCGCACCGACCCTTCGGGCAGGGCGCTGTCGAGATCCGCCAGCAGCGTGGCGTCGTTAAAAATCCCTTCCAGCTCGGTACGCATAAAGAAGCGTCCGGTGCGGTGGTCAACAAACTCGTTGTTCTGCACGATGTTCAGTTCGTGCTTGTAACAGATGTTGGTGATGCGCGCGATGAGCCCTTTCTGATCGGGACAGATGGTGCGCAGTACTTTACGTTGTAGAGAGTGCATCTCAGGGCGGATCCTGTTGAACAGTGTGTGCGTTTACGGGTGTCGTCGGCGCGTTATTGCCCGCAACACTTTTTGAATTTTTTCCCCGAGCCACAGGGGCAGGGGTCGTTACGGCCAAACTGCGGGCGCGTACCGTCGACATAGTACCACTTGTTGTTTTCTTTCAGAAAACGCGAGCGCTCGATAATAGCACCACTTTTGCCATTTTCCTGAAAACGCGCCACAAAGCTGACGAAGCCCTCCTCGGGCGAATGGCCCTCAGCCTGCTCATAAATCGTCAGCCCCTGCCAGGTGGTTCCGGCAAAGCCAGCTTCAATATCGGCTGCAAAGCGTGCGGCCTCGCATGACGGGTGCCAGGTGGCGACCAGATACGGGGCGTTATGGGTGACGAACGCGCAATAGCGCGAGCGCATCAGCTGCGCGGGGGTAGCGGGCAGCGCCTCAGAGGCCAGGAAAGGCCCGCAACATAGGCTATACTCCACTGCACTGCCACATGGACAAGGTTGCGACAAAACGGTCTCCTTACGGGGATGTGAAAGCGCTTACGCACAAAAGGCGTATGGTAACCGAGCGTCCGTATTGATGCTATGCCACGTCACCGCCGAAAGGCACTCTCGCACACTGACCGTTGTCCCGGCTTGCCATGACAGGGTATTGACGCATGCTGCTTTCGTGGGGGAGGATTGCCCCCGCGCTGCGCTTAGCGCGAAAAGATGAGGTTAAGGCCCTGAAAAAGTGACATTTCTTTGTTACTATCGGCCACAACTTTGAGCTTTTGGTGCGATAGACCCGTATTGCACCTGTTTTTTGTCTTTGTTCAGCTAATTCTGACAGGCGTTTCCGGCTATACCATGCCACTATTGAGATAACGCACGTCAGGGGAGAGAAAATGACGCAACCATTGACCGGAAAACAGATTCTGATCGTTGAGGACGAGCCCGTTTTCCGCTCACTGCTGGATTCCTGGTTAACGTCGCTGGGTGCTGACACCCAGCTTGCCCAAGATGGTATTGAAGCCCTGGAAAAACTGGCCGGACTCACACCCGATCTGCTCATTTGCGACATTGAGATGCCGCGTATGAATGGCCTGAAGCTGGTAGAGCATATCCGCAATGAAGGCAACCAGACCCCGGTTCTGGTTATCTCCGGTACCGGCAACATGTCTGATATCGCCAAAGCGCTGCGCCTTGGGGTGCAGGATGTGCTGCTCAAGCCGGTGAAAGATTTTAACCGCCTGCGGGAAACGGTCTTCGCCTGCCTCTATCCGGCGATGTTCAACTCCAGGGTTGAAGAAGAAGATCAGCTATTCCAGGACTGGGACGCGCTGGTCGCCAACCCGAGCGCCGCCGCCAAACTCCTCCAGCAGCTTCAGCCGCCGGTGCAGCAGGTGATGTCCCATTGCCGTATCAACTATCGTCAACTGGTCGCCGCCGATGAGCCAGGACTGGTGCTCGATATTGCGCCGCTTTCCGATCAGGATTTAGCCTTTTATTGTCTCGATGTCACCCGCGCCGGTGATAATGGCGTACTGGCTGCTTTATTATTGCGCGCCTTATTTAATGGATTATTGCAGGAGCAGCTTTCGCGCCAGCGTCAGCGGCTCCCGGAACTCGGTAATTTACTTAAACAGGTTAACCAACTGTTGCGCCAGGCAAATTTACCTGGGCAATTCCCGTTGCTGGTGGGTTATTACCACAGTGGGTTAAAAAATCTGATATTAGTTTCTGCCGGACTTAATGCCACCCTCAATACCGGCGATCATCAGATTCAGTTAAGTAACGGTGTGCCGCTTGGCACGCTGGGGAATACCTACTTAAATCAAATCAGTCAGCATAGCGAGTCCTGGCAGTGCCAGATCTGGGGCTCTGGCGGGCGTCTGCGCCTGATGTTGTCTGCGGAATGAGCACTTAAACCGGCTAACTCAGATAGCTTTTCCGGGCTGTCTGAGCCGGTGGTAATATCCTTTCAGC
Organism: Siccibacter turicensis LMG 23730; assembly: GCF_000463155.2. Classification (GTDB taxonomy): domain Bacteria; phylum Pseudomonadota; class Gammaproteobacteria; order Enterobacterales; family Enterobacteriaceae; genus Siccibacter; species Siccibacter turicensis. The sequence continues at coordinate 341,572 of NZ_AWFZ01000042.1, forward strand.
TTTATTCGTATTAGTCCTAAATTGCCGCTGCGGCGGGTATTCAGACGCTGATCCAATTTCTAACCTGATATACTCGAACGCGTTTTTAATTGACGAACAAGTGTGAAACTTGAACGGTTCAGGAGAATTTTCATGGCTGCCATTAATTCGAAAGTAAGAAAAGCAGTAATCCCGGTTGCGGGATTAGGAACCCGAATGTTGCCTGCAACTAAGGCGATCCCTAAAGAGATGCTGCCGCTGGTTGATAAGCCTTTAATCCAGTACGTAGTAAATGAGTGTATCGCGGCAGGAATTACCGAAATTGTTCTGGTTACCCACTCCTCGAAAAACTCCATCGAAAACCACTTCGACACCAGCTTCGAACTGGAAGCCATGCTGGAAAAACGCGTTAAGCGCCAGCTGCTGGAAGAAGTCCAGTCTATCTGCCCACCGCACGTCACCATCATGCAGGTCCGTCAGGGTCTGGCGAAAGGCCTTGGCCACGCGGTGATGTGCGCGCATCCGGTTGTTGGCGATGAGCCCGTAGCCGTGATTCTCCCGGACGTGATTCTGGACGAATACGAATCCGATCTCTCCCAGGATAACCTGGCGGAAATGATTAAGCGCTTCGATGAAACCGGTAACAGCCAGATCATGGTAGAGCCGGTAGAAGACGTGACCGCTTACGGCGTTGTTGACTGCAAAGGCGTCGAGCTGAACCCGGGCGACAGCGTACCGATGGTCGGCATCGTTGAGAAGCCAAAAGCTAACGTCGCGCCGTCTAACCTGGCGGTCGTGGGCCGTTACGTGCTCAGCGCTGATATCTGGCCTCTGCTGGCGAAAACCCCTCCGGGAGCCGGTGATGAAATCCAGCTTACCGACTCTATCGCCATGCTGATGGACAAAGAAACCGTTGAGGCCTACCACATGAAAGGTAAGAGCCACGACTGCGGTAACAAGCTGGGCTACATGCAGGCATTCGTAGAATACGGCGTTCGTCACAACACGTTGGGTGCTGAATTTACGGCGTGGCTCAACGAGACGGTGGGCGACAACAAGTAATCCATTTTATCGCAGGATAAAGCAATGAAAGTAACCGTGTTTGGTATTGGCTACGTAGGTCTGGTGCAGGCAGCAGTGCTTGCGGAAGTCGGGCATGACGTAATGTGCATCGACGTGGACGAGGCTAAAGTAGAGAACCTGAAGCAGGGTCTTATTCCCATCTATGAACCTGGTCTGACTCCCTTAGTGAAGAAAAACTTCGAGGAGGGTCGATTACACTTCAGTACCAATCCGGAAGAAGGGGTAAATCACGGCGTGATGCAGTTTATCGCCGTGGGTACGCCACCGGATGAAGATGGTTCCGCCGATCTGAAATACGTGGTCGCCGTTGCGCAGACCATCGCCAGATATATGACCTCGCACAAAGTCGTTATCGACAAGTCTACCGTGCCGGTGGGTACCGCAGACCGCGTACGTAAGGTGATGGCCGAAGCGCTGAATGAGCGCGGCGTCGATCTGAACTTTGATGTGGTCTCCAACCCTGAATTCCTCAAGGAAGGGGCCGCGGTGGCCGACTGCATGCGCCCTGAGCGCATCATCGTTGGTACCGATAACGATGATGTGGTTGACCTGCTGCGCGAGCTTTACGAGCCGTTTAACCGCAATCACGATCGTATGATCATGATGGATATTCGTAGCGCTGAGCTCACCAAGTATGCTGCCAACTGCATGCTGGCGACCAAAATCAGCTTTATGAACGAAATCGCTAACCTGGCGGAGCGTCTGGGCGCCGACGTTGAGAAAGTACGTCAGGGTATCGGGTCGGACTCCCGCATTGGCTACAGCTTCATTTATCCCGGTTGTGGCTACGGCGGCTCCTGCTTCCCGAAAGACGTTCAGGCACTGATTCGTACCGCAGAGCATATCGGTTACGTGCCGCGCCTGCTGAAAGCGGTAGAAGATGTGAACGACGATCAGAAAATGAAGCTGCCGGAATTCATCCAGCGTCATTTCGGCGACGATTTGAAAGGCAAAACCTTCGCACTGTGGGGGCTCTCCTTTAAACCGAACACCGATGACATGCGTGAAGCGTCAAGCCGCGTACTGATGGACGAACTGTGGAAACGCGGTGCTATCGTACAGGCCTATGACCCGGAAGCGATGGACGAAGCGCAGCGTATTTATGGTCACCGCGCAGACCTGCGACTGATGGGCACCAAAGAAGCGGCATTACAAGGTGCGGATGCGCTGGTTATTTGTACCGAGTGGCAGAGCTTCAAGGCCCCGGATTTTGATACCATCAAAAACGCCTTGAATGAGGCAGTAATTTTCGACGGTCGTAACCTCTACGATCCGGAGAGATTACGCAAACGCGGCTTTACCTATTATGGTATAGGTCGTGGAGCCTCGCTCAATATAGCCTGAGTGCGGTAATAAATAAGGCAGAACGCGGCAACGCGCTCTGCCTTTTTTTTGGCCTGTACGTTGCTTCTGCTCAATACCTCTTCTCACCAGTGTCCAAAATCCGCAGAACCTTAACCCGGTTTCTGTCGGGGATATAATCGCCCCGCAGGATGATTAACCGGTTCAATTTGGCTTATGCCAATCCTGGCATGTAACGGTATCAATATTGTTACCAGGTGTAATTATCGGAGCGGCGCAGGAGGTTGAGGTCGAATTTATGGCGTCAGGCAAGGCCGGGGAGGGTGATACAGGGCGTACAAAAAACAATCAATGTATTAGCGCAGAACACGTATTATCTGCATCAAACATTTATTGCGGGCACAAAAAATCCCGCCGGAGCGGGATTTTTTATTACGCGTAAGGCGTATGAATTACTCTTTGATCAGGAAATCGTCCAGCTGTTTACCCTGCTCATCCATTGCTTTCTTGATGATAGCCGGGGTACGGCCCTGGCCAGTCCAGGTTTTGGTTTCGCCGTTTTCATCAACGTAGCTGTATTTAGCCGGGCGGGCAGCGCGTTTTGATTTAGCGCTGGTTTTTGCTGCACCCATGCTGTTCAGCAGTTCGTTAGGATCAATACCATCAGCAATCAGCATTTCGCGATACTGCTGCAGCTTGCGCGTACGCTCTTCGATTTCCGCAGCGGCAGCGCTTTCTTCTTCGCGACGCTCATTAACAACAACTTCTAATTTTTCCAGCATTTCTTCCAGGGTTTCGAGGGTACATTCTCTCGCCTGCGCACGAAGAGTACGGATGTTGTTCAGAATTTTAAGTGCTTCGCTCATTGTAGTAATCTCAAACTTATTTTGGGGGGTGGTTTGTTCTGCTAATAATAGAGTCATAATTTGCGATCTGCAATAGCTGATAATGTAAGGAATTCAAAATATCGTAATTATTCGATGTCGGTTAAATAGCATTTACCAAAATCTCAGAGTCACAAACCCCTCACCAGGACGTGCCGCAACGCAAATTCAGTCGGATTCGGTTGGATGCGCCCTGACTAATCTGCCTGATAATATTGTGGTCGTGGATAAATATCAGCCTTCGCTATTAGTCATCCGTATCAGGCAACCAGAGAGGCCTCAGCATTTATATTTTGTGCATTCCGTGCGTTAACTTTTTATAAAAAAGCCTATCTCTCCAGTGCTTAGCGGAGTATCACATCCTTTAACACAGGTCGGATCTCAGAACGCCTGCGTGATGAAATCTATATATTTTATGGTCTCGCTTAACGTAAAACCCTGGCCGCTCCGCGGGTTTACCGGCTGTTTCAATCGGCAATTATGCTACAATCGCGCGCATCGTAATATCGTCCCTGGAGTCCCGCTGCCGATGGCGCAACTATATTTCTACTATTCCGCAATGAACGCCGGTAAATCCACGGCGCTGCTGCAGTCCTCTTACAATTACCAGGAAAGAGGGATGCGCACCCTTGTCTATACCGCAGAAATTGATAACCGTTTCGGCTCGGGTAAAGTCAGTTCCCGTATTGGGCTCTCCTCTCCGGCAAACCTTTTCAATCCTCAGACGGCGCTGTTTGATGATATCCAGCGTGAGCATCAGCGTAAGCCGATTAACTGCGTGCTGGTGGATGAAAGCCAGTTTCTGACCCGTCAGCAGGTGCACGAGCTCTCCGAGGTGGTGGACGTGCTGGATATTCCGGTGCTGTGCTACGGGCTGCGTACCGACTTTCAGGGGGAGTTATTCAGCGGGAGCCAGTATCTGCTGGCCTGGTCCGATAAGCTGGTGGAGCTTAAAACCGTGTGCTTCTGCGGCCGTAAGGCCAGTATGGTGCTGCGCCTCGACCAGAATGGCAAACCGTATAACGAAGGCGAGCAGGTGGTGATAGGGGGCAACGAACGCTACGTGTCGGTGTGTCGTAAGCACTATAAGGAAGCGCTCGCGGTAGGCTCTCTGCAGGGCATTGCAGGGCGCTAAGCCTTTCGGGGTGCTCCCCGGTATTAGCGCCATAAAAAAACCCGCCTGATGGCGGGTTTTTTGTTATGCGAAGGAATCAGACCGTTTTCTTCGCTTTTTTATCGGCTTTTACCGGCAGCGGCAGCGCTTGTTTCGCTGCGTTGTCGCCTTCGGTAAATTCACGACCGTAGAAGCTGTCGAGCAGAATCTGTTTCAGTTCGGCAATCAGCGGATAGCGCGGGTTGGCACCGGTACACTGGTCGTCGAACGCATCTTCAGACAGTTTGTCCACGTTGGCCAGGAAGTCTGCTTCCTGAACGCCCGCTTCACGAATTGACTTCGGAATGCCCAGCTCTGCTTTGATGCTTTCCAGCCACGCCAGCAGCTTCTCGATTTTCGCTGCGGTACGGTCGCCCGGCGCGCTCAGACCGAGGTGGTCAGCGATTTCAGCGTAGCGACGACGTGCCTGCGGGCGGTCGTACTGGCTGAACGCCGTCTGCTTGGTCGGGTTGTCGTTGGCGTTGTAGCGAATCACGTTGGAGATAAGCAGGGCGTTCGCCAGACCGTGAGGAATGTGGAACTGAGAACCCAGCTTGTGCGCCATCGAGTGACATACCCCGAGGAAGGCGTTAGCAAACGCGATACCCGCGATGGTAGCCGCACTGTGAACGCGCTCACGTGCTACCGGGTTTCTCGACCCTTCATGGTAGGACGCCGGCAGGTTTTCCTTCAGCAGTTTCAGCGCCTGCAGTGCCTGACCGTCAGAGAACTCCGAGGCCAGCACTGATACATAGGCTTCCAGAGCATGTGTTACCGCATCCAGGCCACCAAAGGCGCACAGGGATTTCGGCATGTCCATGACCAGGTTGGCATCAACTACCGCCATATCCGGGGTCAGGGCGTAATCCGCCAGCGGGTATTTCTGGCCGGTGGCATCGTCGGTCACTACCGCAAACGGCGTAACTTCAGAACCGGTACCGGAGGTGGTAGTGACCGCGATCATTTTCGCTTTCACGCCCATTTTCGGGAACTTGTAGATACGTTTACGGATATCCATAAAGCGCAGCGCCAGTTCTTCGAAGTGGGTTTCCGGATGCTCGTACATCACCCACATGATTTTCGCGGCGTCCATCGGGGAACCACCGCCCAGCGCGATGATGACGTCCGGTTTAAAGGAGTTCATCAGCTCGGCACCTTTGCGTACCACGCTCAGGGTCGGGTCGGCTTCCACTTCAAAGAACACTTCAGTTTCCACACCGGCAGCTTTCAGCACTGAGGTGATCTGGTCAGCGTAGCCGTTGTTGAACAGGAAGCGGTCGGTCACGACGATGGCGCGTTTGTGACCATCGGTAATCACTTCATCCAGCGCGATTGGCAGCGAGCCGCGGCGGAAGTAGATGGATTTCGGAAGTTTATGCCACAGCATGTTTTCAGCTCGTTTAGCGACGGTTTTCTTGTTGATCAGGTGTTTCGGACCAACGTTCTCAGAGATGGAGTTACCACCCCATGAACCACAACCCAGAGTCAGGGAAGGCGCGAGTTTGAAGTTGTACAGGTCACCGATACCACCCTGTGAAGCCGGGGTGTTGATGAGGATACGGGCCGTTTTCATTTTGGCGCCGAAGGTCTGTACGCGAGCCGGCTGGTTGTCCTGGTCGGTATAGAGGCAGGAGGTATGACCGATACCGCCCATTGCAACCAGCTTCTCAGCTTTAACGACCGCATCATCGAAATCTTTCGCGCGGTACATTGCCAGGGTAGGGGAGAGTTTCTCGTGCGCAAACGGCTCGCTCTCATCCACCAGCTGTACTTCGCCGATGAGGATCTTGGTGGTTGACGGTACGGTGAAGCCCGCCAGTTCTGCAATTTTGGTGGCAGGCTGACCCACGATACCGGCGTTGAGCGCGCCATTTTTCAGGATAATGTCCTGAACCGCTTTCAGCTCTTTGCCCTGCAGCAGATAGCCGCCGTGGCTGGAGAAACGCTCGCGTACTGCATCGTATACCGAGTCAACCACGATGACTGACTGTTCTGATGCACAGATAACGCCGTTATCGAAGGTTTTGGACATCAGGATAGAAGCAACGGCACGTTTAATGTCAGCGGTTTCGTCGATCACAACCGGGGTATTACCGGCACCTACGCCGATAGCAGGCTTACCGGAGCTGTAGGCCGCTTTCACCATGCCTGGACCACCGGTAGCGAGGATCAGGTTGATGTCCGGGTGATGCATCAGCGCGTTAGACAGTTCAACGGAAGGCTGGTCAATCCAGCCGATCAGGTCTTTCGGCGCACCGGCAGCGATAGCCGCCTGCAGCACGATATCCGCCGCTTTGTTGGTGGCGTCTTTTGCACGCGGGTGCGGGGAGAAGATGATTGCGTTACGGGTTTTCAGGCTGATCAGTGATTTGAAGATGGCGGTAGAGGTCGGGTTAGTCGTCGGAACGATACCGCAGATGATGCCGATAGGCTCAGCGATGGTGATAGTGCCGAACGTGTCATCTTCGGACAGCACGCCGCAGGTCTTCTCATCTTTATAGGCGTTGTAGATATATTCAGAGGCGAAGTGGTTTTTGATCACTTTGTCTTCGACGATACCCATGCCGGATTCGGCAACGGCCATTTTAGCGAGAGGGATACGGGCGTCTGCGGCTGCCAGAGCGGCGGCGCGGAAGATTTTATCGACTTGTTCTTGAGTGAAATTGGCATATTCACGCTGGGCTTTTTTTACACGCTCTACGAGTGCGTTAAGTTCAGCGACATTAGTAACAGCCATAATGCTCTCCTGATAATGTTAAACTCTTTTAGTAAATCAGCTGCTCAATTCGTCAGTATAGACAGCATGGAACAGCAGGCGTGTGAGAGACAGTGCACGAACAACATGACGATTTACTCTGTGAAACCCGCTGATTTACTAAAAGAGCCTTGCCTGAACATCAACCTGAGCTTGAGGTTACTCCCTGGCGGCAAAGCCACTCTACTCACTTCTGAGTAGCTATTTTGTGATCTGAATCAATTTATATTGATGCTGACTCCATTCAGCAGATTGAATTGTTAATATTTAGCGGGTAAGTAAAGTTACGGTTACAGAGCATAAAAACCAAACTATCATATCTACAACAAATAGCTAACATCTGGTGTTTATTCCGCACAATGCGATATTTGTGGTTATCTGTGCTATGAAATGACGTGGCATCAGTGTGGTTTTTACTCTACATTACGCCAGCCTGTGCGTTGTTTATCTGCGGAGCTTTTCCAGTGAACCCATCGCTGTTTGATTTTGCCGTCTATTTTAAATTCTTTATTGGTCTCTTTGCGTTAGTGAACCCGGTCGGGATAATCCCGGTGTTTATCAGCATGACCAGCTATCAGACGCCGCCTGCGCGTAATAAAACCAATCTGACGGCCAACCTTTCCGTTGCGATTATTCTCTGGACCTCGCTGTTTCTGGGCGATGCGATCCTGCAAATCTTCGGTATATCCATCGACTCCTTCCGCATTGCCGGCGGTATTCTGGTGGTGACCATCGCCATGTCGATGATCAGCGGTAAGCTGGGCGAAGATAAGCAGAACAAGCAGGAGAAATCAGAAACCGCGATCCGGGAAAGCATTGGCGTCGTGCCGCTGGCGCTGCCGTTGATGGCCGGGCCGGGGGCGATAAGCTCGACGATTGTCTGGGGCACCCGCTATCACAGCTGGGCGCATCTGGTGGGCTTTTCGGTCGCGATTGCACTCTTTGCGCTCTGCTGCTGGGGCGTATTCCGCATGGCCCCCTGGTTTGTGCGCTGGTTAGGGCAAACGGGCATCAACGTGATCACCCGTATTATGGGGCTGTTGCTGATGGCGCTGGGGATAGAATTTATTGTGACCGGGATCAAATCTATATTCCCCGGTCTGGTTAATTAAGCCTTTCATTCGAAACAGGGTGCCTCCGGGCACCCTTTTTTTATCGTCATTATCAGCAAAACATATCATTAATGCTGATAGTTGACTGAAACATAACAAAACCGAATTTTTCGCATTCTAATTTGATTTCAGGAACATACCGACAGGCGTATGGTGAAGCTGTTCAGAAAAAGTGCGATCGGCATGTTATTTTCTTCACATCATACTCTGGGGCTTGCTGCGACATTACTGAGATGTTATTAGTATTTTCAACGTTCCCTCAGAGGAATGTGCTAAAAAATGATCAATTGTTAAATTTTTGTGGATAGCAAGCGCAGTACGCATCATGTCGTCATGCCTGGGGTGCAAAGGCCGTAGTTTTCTGAAATATATACCTTTTCCCAGCGCTTCATGTTTGTCTGTCCCGCAAAGGTTGCGGTTCATATCCCGCCAAAAGAGAAACGCGTAACAAATTTGCAAAATGTATTGGCGCAGGAAAGGGGCTTTTGATACTTTCCGGCCAGACAAAAACGCTACAAATCGTGTGTAAATGCAAAATGATTTCCTGGTGAAATCATTAACGCCGTGCGATGAGTTCATCAGAAACGATCCTCAGACAGGGGAGGGTCGGTAAAGAATCGACGTCAAGGTCGCCACATGAGCGGCCAGTAAAAAATAAAGTCGGTGATAGCAGCAGTAAATAAATCCTGGCAGACGCGTATAGCTCCTGCGCTGTACAGGGCCCTAACGGGAAAAACAGGCTGGCTCAGGTCAGTAATTATAATGAGTGGAGTACCAACACAATGTCCATCATCACAAAAAAAAGTCTGGTTGCAGCAGGTGTTTTTTCTGCGCTAATGGCGGGTAACGTTGCAATGGCTGCAAACGTGCCGGCGGGTGTCCAGCTGGCAGAAAAGCAAACGCTGGTACGTAATAACGGCTCTGAGGTTCAGTCTCTGGACCCGCATAAAATCGAAGGCGTACCGGAATCCAACATCAACCGCGACCTGTTTGAAGGCCTGCTGGTAACGGATGTTGACGGCCACCCGAGCGCGGGCGTGGCGGAGAAGTGGGACAACAAAGATTTTAAAGTCTGGACCTTCCATCTGCGTAAAGACGCAAAATGGTCCAACGGCGAGCCGGTAACCGCTCAGGATTTCGTATACAGCTGGCAGCGTCTGGCGGATCCTAACACCGCCTCCCCGTACGAAAGCTACCTGCAGTACGGCCACATTGCTAACATCGACGACATCATCGCCGGCAAAAAGCCCGCGACCGAACTGGGCGTCAAAGCCATCGATGACCACACGCTGGAAGTTACCCTCAGCGAACCGGTACCTTACTTCTATAAGCTGCTGGTGCACTCCTCCATGTCTCCGGTGCCAAAAGCCGTTGTAGAGAAATTTGGTGAGAAGTGGACCCAGCCTGCAAACCTGGTGTCCAACGGCGCCTACAAGCTGAAAAGCTGGGTGGTGAACGAGCGCATCGTCCTTGAGCGCAACACCAACTACTGGGACAACGGCAAAACCGTAATCGATCAGGTAACCTACCTGCCGATCTCCTCTGAAGTGACAGACGTTAACCGTTATCGCAGCGGTGAAATCGACATGACCTACAACAACATGCCGATTGAGCTGTTCCAGAAACTGAAAAAAGAGATCCCGTCTGAAGTGCACGTCGACCCGTATCTGTGCACCTATTACTACGAGATTAACAACCAGAAGCCGCCGTTTAACGACCCGCGCGTCCGCGCTGCGCTGAAGCTCGGCCTCGATCGCGACATCATCGTTAACAAGGTGAAAAACCAGGGCGACCTGCCGGCGTACAGCTTCACCCCGCCGTACACCGATGGCGCGAAGCTGACCGAACCGGCCTGGTTCAAAATGACCCAGGAGCAGCGCAACGCCGAAGCGAAAAAACTGCTGGCGGAAGCGGGCTACACGGCTGACAAGCCGCTGACCTTCAACCTGCTGTACAACACCTCCGATCTGCACAAGAAGCTGGCGATCGCCGTTTCCTCCATCTGGAAGAAAAACCTCGGCGTGAACGTGAAGCTGGAGAACCAGGAGTGGAAAACCTTCCTGGATACCCGTCATCAGGGCAACTATGACGTCTCCCGTGCGGGCTGGTGTGCGGACTACAACGAGCCGACCTCCTTCCTGAACATGCTGCTGTCAGACAGCTCCAACAACACTGCGCACTATAAGAGCGAGGCCTACGATAAGCTTATCGGAGACACGCTGAAAGTGACCGATGAAGCGCAGCGTACCGCGCTGTATCAGAAGGCGGAAGAGCAGCTGGATAAAGACTCAGCGATCGTTCCGGTTTACTACTACGTGAACGCCCGTCTGGTTAAGCCGTGGGTTGGTGGTTATACCGGTAAAGACCCGATGGATAATATCTACGTTAAAAACTTGTATATTATCAAACATTAATGGCAATACGCGGGGTAACGCTGTTTACCCCGCCGTGTCCCGGAGCCTTTCGCCTTATGGCACTGGCTCTTTTTATATTGCGTTTATGACACACGCCAGAAGGTACGGGCAATGTTGAAATTTATTTTACGCCGCTGTCTGGAAGCGATTCCGACGCTGTTTATTCTTATTACGATCTCCTTCTTTATGATGCGTCTGGCCCCGGGTAGTCCGTTTACCGGCGAGCGCACGCTGCCGCCCGAAGTCATGGCGAATATCGAAGCGAAATACCACTTGAACGATCCCATCATGACGCAGTACTTCAGCTACCTGAAGCAGCTGGCGCACGGTGATTTTGGACCGTCTTTCAAATACAAAGATTATTCGGTGAATGACCTGGTTGCCTCCAGTTTCCCGGTTTCCGCGAAGCTCGGTGCTGCCGCGTTTTTCCTGGCTGTGGTTTTTGGCGTGACGGCCGGTGTAATAGCCGCCCTCAACCAGAACAGTAAATGGGACTACACCGTGATGGGGATAGCCATGACCGGGGTAGTGATACCCAGTTTCGTAGTAGCACCCCTGCTGGTGATGATATTCGCTATTACGCTCCAGTGGCTGCCCGGCGGCGGCTGGAACGGCGGGGCGCTGAAGTTCATGATCCTGCCGATGGTGGCGCTCTCCCTGGCGTACATCGCCAGTATTGCACGTATTACCCGCGGATCGATGATTGAAGTACTGCACTCTAACTTCATCCGCACCGCGCGCGCCAAAGGCCTGCCTATGCGCCGTATCATCCTGCGTCACGCCCTTAAGCCGGCGCTGCTGCCGGTGCTCTCCTATATGGGACCGGCGTTCGTGGGCATCATCACCGGGTCGATGGTGATTGAAACCATCTATGGTCTGCCGGGTATCGGTCAGCTGTTCGTCAACGGCGCGCTGAACCGCGACTACTCGCTGGTGCTGAGCCTGACCATTCTGGTGGGCGCCCTGACCATTATGTTTAACGCGATTGTCGATGTGCTCTATGCCGTTATCGACCCGAAAATCCGCTACTGAGGCTGGAGTACGCCATGATGTTGAGTAAGAAAAACAGCGAGGCGCTGGAAAACTTCAGTGAGAAGCTGGAAGTTGAAGGGCGTAGCCTGTGGCAGGATGCCCGCCGTCGCTTTATGCACAACCGCGCCGCGGTGGCGAGCCTCGTGGTGCTGGTGGTAATTGCGCTGTTCGTCACCTTCGCGCCGATGCTGGCGCAGTTTACCTATGACGACACCGACTGGGGCATGATGTCCAGCGCGCCGGATATGGAATCCGGGCACTACTTTGGCACCGACTCCTCCGGACGCGACCTGCTGGTGCGCGTGGCGATTGGCGGTCGTATCTCGCTGATGGTAGGTGTTGCGGCGGCATTCGTGGCGGTTATCCTTGGAACGCTATATGGATCGCTCTCCGGCTACCTGGGCGGTAAAGTCGACTCGGTGATGATGCGTCTGCTGGAGATCCTGAACTCCTTCCCGTTCATGTTCTTCGTGATCCTGCTGGTGACCTTCTTTGGGCAAAACATCCTGCTGATCTTCGTCGCCATCGGCATGGTGTCCTGGCTCGACATGGCGCGTATCGTGCGTGGCCAGACCCTCAGCCTGAAGCGTAAAGAGTTTATTGAAGCCGCCCAGGTGGGAGGTGTCTCCACCGCCAGCATCGTGGTACGTCACATCGTACCGAACGTGCTGGGCGTGGTGGTGGTGTACGCCTCGCTGCTGGTGCCAAGTATGATCCTGTTCGAATCCTTCCTGAGCTTCCTCGGCCTGGGTACGCAGGAGCCGTTAAGCAGCTGGGGCGCGTTGCTCAGCGACGGCGCGAATTCAATGGAAGTCTCTCCGTGGCTCTTGATGTTCCCGGCAGGTTTCCTGGTAATTACGCTGTTTTGTTTCAACTTTATCGGCGATGGCCTGCGTGATGCCCTCGACCCGAAAGATCGTTAAGGAGTGCCGCAATGAGTACGATTGACATCGCTCCGGCCGCCGTTGCGCCGGAACAGCGTGAGGCACTGCTGGAAGTTAAAGACCTGCGCGTTACCTTTGGAACCCCGGATGGGGACGTGACCGCGGTCAACGACCTCAACTTCAGCCTGCGGGCAGGGGAAACCCTGGGCATCGTGGGTGAGTCCGGCTCCGGTAAGTCGCAGACGGCCTTTGCGCTGATGGGACTGCTGGCGAGCAATGGCCGCATCGGCGGCTCGGCGAAATTTAACGGGCGTGAAATCCTCAACCTGCCGGAGCAGCAGCTTAACCGCCTGCGCGCCGAGCAGATCTCGATGATTTTCCAGGACCCGATGACCTCGCTTAACCCCTACATGCGGGTTGGCGAGCAGCTGATGGAAGTGCTGATGCTGCACAAAGGCCTCGGCAAAGCCGCGGCCTTTGAGGAGTCGGTGCGCATGCTTGATGCGGTGAAAATGCCGGAAGCGCGTAAGCGCATGCGCATGTATCCGCATGAGTTCTCCGGCGGGATGCGTCAGCGCGTAATGATTGCTATGGCGCTGATGTGCCGGCCGAAGTTGCTGATTGCCGATGAACCAACCACCGCGCTCGACGTCACGGTGCAGGCCCAGATCATGACCCTGCTGAACGAGCTGAAACGCGAGTTCAACACCGCCATCATTATGATTACCCACGACCTCGGCGTGGTCGCCGGCATCTGTGACAAAGTGCTGGTGATGTACGCCGGGCGTACCATGGAGTACGGTCAGGCGCGCGACGTGTTCTATAAACCGGCGCACCCGTACTCTATCGGCCTGCTGAACGCGGTGCCGCGTCTGGATGCGGAAGGCGAATCGCTGATGACCATTCCGGGTAATCCGCCGAACCTGCTGCGTCTGCCGAAAGGCTGCCCGTTCCAGCCGCGCTGTCCTTACGCGATGGAAATCTGTAACAGCACGCCGCCGCTGGAGGAGTTTGCTCCGGGCCGCCTGCGCGCCTGCTTTAAGCCGGTGGAGGAGTTAGTATGACGAACCTGGCGGAAGAGAAAAAAGTTCTGCTCGAAATTGCCGATTTGAAAGTGCATTTCGACATCAAAGATGGAAAGCAGTGGTTCTGGCAGCCGCCAAAAACCCTGAAGGCGGTGGACGGTGTGACCCTGCGGCTTTACGAAGGGGAAACTCTTGGCGTGGTGGGCGAGTCCGGGTGCGGTAAATCCACCTTTGCCCGCGCCATCATCGGTCTGGTGAAGGCCACCGACGGCAAAGTCGCCTGGCTTGGTAAAGATCTGCTCGGCATGAAACCCGACGAGTGGCGCGACGTGCGCAGCGATATCCAGATGATTTTCCAGGATCCGCTGGCCTCGCTTAACCCGCGTATGAACATCGGGGATATCATTGCCGAACCGCTGCGCACCTATCATCCCAATATGCCGCGTCAGGAAGTGAAGGACCGGGTGAAGGCGATGATGATGAAGGTGGGCCTGCTGCCGAACCTCATCAACCGCTATCCGCACGAGTTCTCCGGCGGCCAGTGCCAGCGTATCGGCATCGCGCGCGCCCTGATCCTCGAGCCGAAGCTGATTATCTGCGATGAGCCGGTCTCTGCACTCGATGTGTCAATCCAGGCCCAGGTGGTTAACCTGCTGCAAAAGCTGCAGCGCGAAATGGGGCTGTCGCTGATCTTTATCGCCCACGACCTGGCGGTGGTGAAGCACATCTCTGACCGCGTGCTGGTGATGTACCTGGGTCATGCGGTTGAGCTTGGCACCTATGATGAGGTATACCACAACCCGCTGCATCCCTATACCCGCGCGCTGATGTCGGCGGTGCCGATTCCGGATCCCGATCTGGAAAAGAATAAAACCATTCAGCTGCTGGAAGGGGAACTGCCTTCACCGATTAACCCACCGTCGGGCTGCGTATTCCGCACCCGCTGCCCGATTGCCGGGCCGGAGTGCGCGCAAACGCGACCGGTGCTGGAGGGCAGCTTCCGACATGCGGTTTCATGTCTTAAGGTAGACCCGCTATAATCACAGGGGCTGGCATGATGCCAGCCCTTTTTTATGCGAGGTCAACCGTGTCAGGGATCTTACCGCGTCGTCGCCAACTCTATCATCTCATGTTCGACCAGCGCACCCGCAGCGGCAGGCGGGTCGAAGCCTTCTGTGGCCTGATGGCGCTGTTCAGCGTCGTGGCGGTTTTTTTCGAATCCGCGTTTACCACCCCAAATATGCTGGAGATCCATCAGCTACGCACCTGGTTGTGGGTCGAAGTCGCCTTTACGGTGTTTTTTACCCTCGAGTATGTTCTGCGTCTGGCGCTATGGCCACGCCCGGCGAGCTACGTCTTTAGCTTCTGGGGCCTGCTCGACCTCGCCACGCTGCTGCCGCTCTATGTCTATCTGCTGTGGCCGGATATCACCATCGAATATCTGGTGGTCTGGCGCGCCATGCGTGCGGTAAGAGCATTGCGTATTCTGAAACTGCTGCGCTTTATGCCGTCGCTACAGCTGGTGTGGCAGGCGGTCAACAATGCCCGGCATCAGCTGATCCTGTTTTATTCCTTTATTGCGATTGTCATGGTGGTGGCCGGTGCGCTGATGTACGGCGTCGAGGGCGGGGCGAACGGGTTTGATAGTCTGGGGGCGTCGGTGTACTGGGCTGTGGTGACGGTAACAACGGTAGGCTATGGCGATCTGACGCCGCATACGGCGCCCGGGCGAGTGATTGCCTCGCTGCTCATCCTGATTGGCTACTCGGTTATTGCTATCCCGACCGGCATCTTAACCTCGCAGATGACGGAAAACCTGCATCGTCGTAAGGAGGCGCGCCGCTGTCCGCATTGCCACGCCGGGGATCACAAGCTGGATGCGCGCTACTGCCATCATTGCGGCGGCACGCTGCCAGCCCTGAAAGAGAAATAGTGCGGCCTGCGCCGCACCCGATCACTCACGCCACAGAATATGGCAGAGCTTATGATCTTTATCGCGGCACAGCAGTACGCGGGCAAAGACGTCGTTAAGTTCGCCGCCTTCTTCGTCCGCCAGACCGATAACCACCTCAGCGAAAAAGTCCGGGTTGAGGTCGTAATCGACATGCTGCAGCCACTCCTCAGAAGGATCGAACAGCTCTGCACCGCCGCGTTCTTCAAACTGCAAATTAAACAGAATGATATCCGCGGGGTCCAGGTTGTCAGCCGCCAGCTCGAGGAAAATATCGTAGGCCTGTTCCAGAGTTTCATCTTCCGTCAGGCGGTTGTTCAGATCCATTTCCATTGTTACTACCCGTAATAGAGAGAGATTGGGCACGTTTTACAGCAACGGGCTGAAGAAGTAAAACAGTCGCTCGGTGATGCGTTGCCACATCGGACGTTTTACCCACAGCTGCGCGTCGAGCAGTCGTGAACGCGAAATATAGTCGTCCTGTACCGCGGCGAGATCGGCCCCGAAACCGGCGTCATCAATCACCAGCGTAATCTCGAAGTTGAGCCACAGGCTGCGCATATCGAGGTTCACGGTACCCACCAGGCTCAGTTCACCGTCCACCAGCACGCTCTTGGTGTGCAGCAAGCCGCCTTCAAACTGATAGATTTTCACCCCGGCTTCCAGCAGCTCAGTGAAGAACGCCCGGCTGGCCCAGCCGACCAGCAGGGAATCGTTGTGGCGGGGCAGAATAATACTTACGTCAACGCCGCGCTGCGCCGCCGTGCAGATGGCATGCAGCAGGTCGTCGCTGGGCACGAAGTAGGGCGTGGTCATGATCAGGTATTTACGCGCCGCATAGACCGCCGTCAGCAGCGCCTGATGGATCAGGTCCTCCGGGAAGCCGGGCCCCGACGCGATGGTGTGTATAGTATGGCCGCTCGCCTGCTCAAACGGCATGATATTGGTATCTGGCGCCGGGGGAAGCAGCCGTTTCCCGGTTTCAATTTCCCAGTCGCACGAATAGACGATGCCCATTGCGGTGGAGACCGGCCCCTCCATGCGCGCCATCAGATCCACCCACTGGCCGACCCCGGCATCCTGCTTGAAGTAGCGCGGATCGACCAGGTTCATGCTGCCGGTATAGGCAATGTAGTTATCAATCATCACCATTTTGCGGTGCTGGCGTAAATCCATACGGCGCAGGAATACGCGCATCAGGTTTACCTTGAGCGCTTCAACCACTTCCACACCGGCGTTACGCATCATCGCCGCCCAGGGGCTGCGGAAGAAATCGACGCTGCCCGCGGAGTCGAGCATCAGGCGGCAGTGCAGGCCGCGACGGGCGGCGGCCATCAGCGACTCGGCCACCTGGTCCGCCATTCCGCCGGGATGCCAGATATAAAACACCATCTCGATATTGTGGCGCGCCAGTTGAATATCACGGATCAGCGCCTGCATGACGTCATCGGAACTGGTGAGCAGCTGAAGCTGGTTCCCTTTTACCCCCGCAATGCCCTGACGGCGTTCGCACAGCTGGAACAGGCTGCTGGCCACCTCGCTGTTCTCTTCGGCGAAGATGTGTTTACAGGCTTTGAGATCGTTGAGCCATTTGGCGGTGGAGGGCCACATGGCGCGCGCGCGCTCGGCGCGTCGTTTACCCAGGTGAAGCTCGCCGAGCGACAGGTAGGCAATGACCCCCACCAGCGGCAGAATATAGATAATCAGGAGCCAGGCCATGGCGGAAGGGACGGCGCGGCGTTTCATCAATATGCGCAGCGTGACACCGGCGATCATGAGCCAGTAACCCAGAATGATCAGCCAACTCACGAGCGTGTAGAAGGTTGTCATAGTTTACGAAATCCTTTTGATTGCCTGTGTTATGAGTGTATGCGGTATTTCTGCCCGGCAACGACATCTTTCCAGAAAAAGCGCTACGGCGTGTCGGGTAAGGGGGTATAATATGCTTTCTGTTTCAGTTATGAGTCGTAAAAATGAGGCGTAGTCGAACGGAAGTTGGGCGCTGGCGGATGTTGCGCCAGTCACAGCGACGAAAAGCGCGCTGGCTGGAAGCACAGTCCCGACGCAATATGCGAATCCATGCGATCAGGAAATGCATCGTAAACCGGCAGCGTAACTGTCTGTTATTCGCCGCAAGCCAGCTGCATTAAGCGCAGAACGGGCACCGCTTCGGTGCCCGACAATGCTGATTCCCCTGACTCTCCCGCCTTAGAAAACCTGTTTGTACGGCTTCACGGAGACGGTTTTATATACCCCCGCCGCAATGTAGGGATCGGCTTCCGCCCATGCCTGCGCCTCTTCCAGCGATAAAAATTCCGCGATCACGGTGGAACCGGTAAAACCGGCAGCACCCGGATCGTTGCTGTCAACGGCTGGCATCGGCCCCGCCGTCAGCAGACGCCCCTCGTCGCGCAGCAGTTGCAGACGCGCCAGGTGGGCAGGGCGGACGGACTGACGTTTTTCGAGCGAATCAGCAACATCTTCAGCGTAGATAACATAAAGCACGGGCAGAGCTCCTCAAAGTCAACAAACGTAAAAATACGGTAAGTTAAAGCGTAACAGGCTGCAATGAAAAGATAATCTTAATCTTGCCTGAGGTACCGATCCGACGGCAGAAATACCCGTCACGGTCAAAATTGCGGTCAGAAAAGCACTGCGTTGTTGAATATGATTGCTATTTGCATTTAAAATTCAGGTCTGTTTTGACCACTGAAACGACTATGAGCTCAATGACCCTTGATTTACCTCGCCGCTTTCCCTGGCCCACGCTGCTGTCAGTGGGGATCCATGGAGCCGTCGTGGCAGGCCTGCTTTATACCTCGGTACATCAGGTTGTTGAAATGCCCGCGCCTGCCGAGCCGGTGACGGTCACGCTGGTCGCGCCAGCCGATCTCGAACCGCCGCAGCCGCAGGTGGTCGAGCCGGAGCCCGTCGTAGAGCCGGAGCCTGAGCCCGTACCCGAGCCGCCGAAAGAAGCCCCGGTGGTGATCCCTAAGCCTGAGTCGAAACCGAAGCCAAAACCCAAGCCGAAGCCGAAACCCGAGAAAAAGGTGGAGCAGCCGAAGCGGGAAGTGAAGCCCGAAACGCGCCCGGCCTCGCCGTTTGAGAATAATGCGCAGGCTCGCCCGGCACCGACCGCGCGTCCCGCACCGTCTGCCCCGGCGGTAACCGCCCCGTCAGGCCCGCGTGCGCTGAGCCGTAACCAGCCGCAGTATCCAAGTCGCGCCTATGCGCTGCGTATGGAAGGCAACGTGCGCGTCCGCTTTGACGTCGCTGCCGATGGCAGCGTGGAAAACGTGCAGATCCTGTCGGCGAAACCCGCCAACATGTTCGACCGCGAAGTGAAGTCCGCGATGCGAAAATGGCGCTACGAACCGGGTAAACCGGGGAAAGGGCTGGTGGTGAACATCGTGTTCCGCATGAACGGCGGCGCGAAAATGGAATAAAAAAAATCTCCCGTCAGGGAGATTTTTTTATGCCTGAGCCGGAAGCGGGCGGGGTTTGCCTTCCGGGTCAACCGCCACATAAACAAAAATGGCTTCCGTGGCGCGATAGCGCTGGCCTAGCGGCTCGGTCGACACTTTCTTCACCCAGACTTCGACGTTAATGGTCACCGAGGTATTGCCGCGCTTCACGCAGCGCGCGTAGCAGCACACCACGTCGCCCACCGCCACCGGCCGCAGAAACGTCATGCCGTCCACCCGCACAGTCACTACGCGCCCGTGCGCCAGTTCCTTTGCAAGAATAGCGCCCCCCATATCCATCTGCGACATAAGCCAGCCGCCGAAAATATCGCCGTTAGCGTTGGTATCCGCAGGCATTGCCAGGGTCCGTAATACCAGCTCTCCCTGAGGAGCTGCATTGGTTGTTGTCATTATTATCTCTGTAAAAAAGGGCGTCAGGCAGAATGCTACTATGATTCCCGGAATAATAACAAATGGCGCCCGTAAAAAAGCCAGACCCGGGAGCCTGGCTTTACCTCACGCTATTATCGTCAACGCGATTAGTGCATCAGCGTAATACTGTCGATCTTCCCGTCATTGAAGGCGTGATAATACCAGTACTGCTGGTTTATCTGTGCCTGCTTAAAGCTGTCGATGGGCAGTTCGCGGCGTGTATTACCGCTCTCTATTACCAGCGTGCCTTCAACGGGCCTGTCGCTCACGACCATGACATCACCGCGCTGATTAAATCGGGCGGTGGTCGTGTTATCCAGCCCTATTTTTTCGCCGGTTGCCAGCACCGAATAATCGAAGTTAACCTTCACTTTATCGATGTTCTGCGCCCCGAAATATTCGCCATACACCAGTGGATCGTGGAAGAAACCAAAATGACCGCCGCTATTTTGCAGCTTCGAGAAATGGAAATCGGGAATAATAAAGTTCGTCTGGTTTCTGGCAA
>NZ_AWFZ01000042.1:361556-496107 GCF_000463155.2 Siccibacter turicensis LMG 23730
AAAATATTCGCCATACACCAGTGGATCGTGGAAGAAACAAAAATGACCGCCGCTATTTTGCAGCTTCGAGAAATGGAAATCGGGAATAATAAAGTTCGTCTGGTTTCTGGCAATCTCGTCAGCAATGATGCTTAAGCGCACCTGATCCTGCTGATACACCGCTTTATACGCCGTCAGCATCAGGCCGTAAGACCAGATAAATACGCCCGCCAGCAGGAGCGTAATGCTGGCTACCCCACGCGTCGCGAGGCGGTCGCGGACGTCGAGCAGGGCATTTGCCAGGAACGCGATACCGAACAGGATAAACATAAAGCTCCCGTTCACCACCCGGTCAGGGTAGGTCGGCGACGCAAACATAATCAGCGAGGTACCCACGCCGGTGGCAATGGCCAGCCACATCATCACTACCTTGACGCGGCTGAGCGCGATGTTGCGCTTCACGCAGGCGAACGCCAGCAGGCCCAGCAGCACCAGCACGACCCAGCCAATCCAAATCAGCGCCTGATGACTAAAGAAGCGCTCGGTCAGATGGTAAGCAATACGCTCAAATAACGGCTTCGCGAACCAGACCTGGTGCGCATTGTCGGCACGGATAAAGTTACCCGGTGACAGTATCAGGATCAGTGCACCCACCAGCGCCGCTACCGCGTAGACAACCTTGCTGAGCGAGACGGATTTTCTAAACCATAGATCCCATGCCACGGCCAGCGTCGCCAGCAGCACGATGAACGGGCCGATGCTTTCGGTCGAGCAGCCTGCCATCAGGCTCAGCACCACCATTGGCCACTGAACGCGAGTGATATTGTGGTTGTAAATGCGCACCATGCCCCACACCCAGGCGGCGGCAAAAAGGTTGGTCCATAGATAGTTGGCGCTGCCTACGATCCAGAAGGTGGTTTGCCCGAGGTTCGGGTTAGAAACCCAGTAGGTGAGGAACACCAGCGGAAAGAGAATGGCATCGTTTTTATGCAGCCTGAAGGTGCTGGAGGGGGTTTTGACAATCAGATAGCAGAACAGCACCACCACCAGGCCCGTCACGGTGGAATACACCACACGGGAGTTAATCACCGTCAGTAGCGAACTGACATAATCCGCCACCACACGGCCGCTCCAGGTCATATAGTGGAAATAGTGCCGCTCAAAAGAGATGCCTAATAGCGAGTAGCGATAATCATCGGAGTGAATGGGGGTGTACCACTCGATAAGAAAGATCAGCAAAAATGCTATCAGGAAGAGGGTTCTGGTAAACATCTTTGACGTCATCATCATTTGTCCATTTTTCAAATTAATGCTTATTCTGTTTTTTGATCAGATAGCGCGGGCGCTGTTTCGTTTCCGTGTAAATCCTGCCGATATACTCCCCCAGCACGCCAATCCCAATAAGCTGCACGCTGCCCAGGAACAGAATGGACACGATCAGGGAAGGGTAGCCACGCACCTCATTTCCCCAAATCAGCTTGTCGATTATCATCCACGCCCCGTAGGAGAAAGAGAGCAGTGCCACCACCACGCCGAGATAGGACCAGATACGCAGCGGAAAGGTTGAGAACGACGTGATGCCCTCAAGTGCCAGATTCCACAGCTTCCAGCCGTTGAATTTCGAGGTGCCGGCGACCCGCTCGGAGCGCACATACTCCACCACGTCGGTTTTACCACCGACCCATGACAGGATGCCCTTCATAAAGAGATTTTTTTCCGGCATCAGTTTAATGTTGTCGACCACCTCGCGGCTCATCAGGCGGAAATCGCCGACGTTTTCTTCAATCTTTGGTGAGCTGATTCTGTTGTGCAGCTTATAGAACCATTCGGCGGTTTTGCGTTTAAGCCGGCTGTCGCTTGAGCGATCCGACCGCTTCGCCAGCACCATATCAGCACCCGCCTGCCATTTTTCAATCAGGTGGGGAATAACCTCGATGGGGTCCTGCAGATCGACATCAATAGGGATCACCGCATCGCCGGTAGCAAATTCCAGGCCGGCAAACAGCGCCGCTTCTTTGCCAAAATTGCGGGTGAAGGAGATAACGGTAAGCAGCGGGTCGGCCACGGCGAGGGCGTCGAGAATTGATTCTGAGGCGTCCGTGCTGCCGTCGTTTACGAAAACAATCTCGACGATATAAGGAGCAAGCGGCGTGAACTCTCTGACGGTCTTATAGAAAACCGGTATCGAGTCTTCCTCATTCAGGACAGGAACGACAAGAGAGATTTTCATTTAGATTCCCTGAAAACAACGAATTTTGAATAGAAAAAACCGCACACCAGACTTATTGCGGAGAAGATCACCAGCGTCAGCAGCGGGGGAAGCGCCGTCATGTCTGCCATCCATCCTACGGCAACACTCAGCATTCCCATAAACCCAATGAATAGCACGTAACGCATTGTAGTCGTTGGTGCCTTGAATGTGAAACGGGCGTTGGCGAAGTACGAAAAGCTCACGGCCACGCAAAAAGCGACCAGGTTGGCGCTGGCCTGCCTGAAGCCGAACCCGTAAAGGCAGAGCGCGAAAACGACCCAGTGTATCAGGGTGTTGATCACGCCAACGGAGAGGTATTTTGCAAATAATTTCAGCATGCTGTTCGCCAGGTGCGTTCCTCAGGCGTTATCGATGACATCGCTAACGCGGTAAAAGGGTCAGACAGGGTGTCCGGTAGCCAATCCAGAGGGGTCTCTGAGTGACGTGCCACCTGTTACGACATAAAAAAGCACGCTTCGCTTTAACAAGCGGGAGCGTGCTGAGTATAGCCTGTGAAAATAGCGCTAACTACCGGTAAAAAAACAATAAAGTAAGCGTTACTTCTCTTCCTGCGGAATATGACGGTAGATATAAACACCGCTCAGCAGGGTGAACACGAGCGTCAGACCGGTCAGGCCGAAGACCTTGAAGTTGACCCAGATATTCTGCGGCAGCCAGAACGCGATATAGATGTTGGCCAGGCCGCACAGAATAAAGAACACCGCCCAGGCGATATTCAGACGCGACCACACGTGCTGCGGGAGGTGCAGCTCTTTGCCCAGCATCTGCTGGATAAGCGGCTTGCCCATCACCCACTGGCTAATCAGCAGCGCACCGGCGAACAGGCCGTAAATCACCGTCACTTTCCATTTAATAAACTCATCGTTATGGAAGAACAGCGTCAGGCCGCCAAATACCGCCACCAGAATAAAGGTGATCAGCGCCATTTTTTCGACTTTGCGGTATTTGAACCAGCTGTAGATCAGCACGATGGCGGTGGCGACGATAAGCGCGGCGGTGGCGGCGTAGATGTCGTAGAGCTTGTAGAAAGCAAAAAAGACAATCAGCGGTAAGAAATCGAGAAACTGCTTCATAATCGGTTCCGTTAAAGGCCCGGTGGATGCCGGGCCGGTTGAGATCAGGGGCGAAGGAGCGTGTAGAGACGGAAGAGGTAGACCAGCAGCAGCGCGGAGAACAGGTAGTTCAGCGTGTTGGCAACCACCGCACCGACTTCCGGCGTCAGCACCGCGAAGCGCGAGGCCAGCAGCAGCAGGACCGTTTTGGCGATGAGCCAGGCGATAATCGCTGGCGCCACCAGGCGCATATTAGCCCAGGCCAGACGGATGCTGTTGCGCATAGCGGTAAACAGCCCCTGGTTTTCCACCACCAGCAGCACCGGCGCGAAGGCCAGCACGATGGCAAGCAGCACGCCCGGCACCAGGAAGAGCATAATGCCCATCTGCACCAGCAGGGTGGTCAGGAAGAACTGAATAAACAGCCACGGCAGTTTGGGCGCCGCGGTGCCAATGGCATGCAGCGCGCTGATGCGCTTGCCTGCGGAAACCATCTGCACCAGCATCAGAATACCGCCGGCCAGGATGGCATTACCAAACAGCCCGGAAAACGTGGCCGCCGCCGAGGCCCGCAGCAGCACCTGCTGCTGTTCCAGCGTCATGTTCTGCACCAGTTCAAACAGCCCCATGCTGCCCGTCAGGTTGTCGCCCTGGGAGAGCACCGCCATCTGCTCCTCGCTGGGGGCAAAGGCGTGCCCGATCACCACCGTAATAAAGGCGCAAAGTAATGCAATCAGCCCGATGGTCAGGAACTGATTACGAAAGAAATTCCCCGTGTCACGGTAAACGGATTTTGCCGTGATAGTCATGCACGCTCCTTGAATGATGCAGGTAGTAATTTGCCGCCGATTGTACCCTGGATGGATGCGCAGTGGCAGCGCCGGGGTGTAAAGCGGTGTATATCCGCGTGCCACCGCTGCTTTCCTGTACGCACCCGAGGCAAAACGCGCCACCTCGGCGCATGTCCATGCCCGTACCTACGCCAGATTTTGCGAGCAAGCGCAAAATTTGATTCAGGGACGAGAAATGCGTTTTGACGGTAAAGACAAAAATTAATCTGGATCAATGAATGTTAAATCAGAGGGTTAAATGTGATCTGCGCTCGATCCATTTTTACCCCAATGTGAGTATATTCAACGCGCCAATAAAACCACAAAAAAGGAAAGGACATGAAAAAGCTGACAGTGGCGCTGTTACTTGCAACGGGATGTCTCTCAGGTGCCGTATCGGCGCACGAGGCGGGTGATTTCTTTATGCGTGCGGGTACCGCAACGGTGCGCCCGACCGAGGGATCTGACAATGTGTTAGGTCTGGGCGGCTTCAAGGTGAGCAACGATACCCAGCTGGGCCTGACGTTCACCTGGATGGCGACGGACAACGTGGGTATCGAACTGCTGGCCGCCACGCCGTTCCGCCATAAAGTGGGCCTGGGAGCAACCGGGGATCTGGCGACCGTGCGTCAGCTGCCGCCGACCCTGATGGCGCAGTGGTATTTTGGTGACGCCACCAGCAAGCTGCGTCCCTACATTGGCGCGGGCATCAACTACACCACCTTCTTTGACGCCGATTTCAATAAAACCGGTGATGATATCGGCCTGACCGATCTGAGCGTGAAGGATTCATGGGGTGCGGCGGGGCAGGTAGGGCTGGATTACATGGTGAATCCGGACTGGCTGATCAACATGTCGCTGTGGTACATGGACATTGATACCGAAGTGAAATTCAAAGCCGGCGGCGAGCAGCAGAACATCAGCACCCGCATCGATCCGTTCGTCTTTATGTTCTCCGCGGGTTACCGCTTCTGATACAACTCGCCCGCCCCGTTACTCCCTTTATTAGCGGACAACCGGGGCGGGCAGGTACGTTACGCCTGACGCGTCGCCGCCTTCATGGCGCTGCCAAACGCCTTCAGTTCGGCCAGCATCGCGCTACGATCCCCCAGATTCTTCTCGATAATTTTCACTACCGCTGAACCCGAGATGGCACCGGCAGCGCCCGCACCCAGCGCATCGCGCACCTGTGACGGCTCAGAGATGCCAAAGCCCTGCAGCGGCGGCGCGGCATGATATTCCTTGAGCTTATCCACCAGGTGACCGAGCGGCAGGCTGGCGCGATTCTCTGCACCCGTGACCCCGGCGCGTGACAGCAGATAGGTATACCCGCGCCCGTAAGAGGCAATCTGGCGCAGCAGATCGTCATCGGCGTTCGGCGGACAGATAAAAATCGGCGCAATGTTATGGCGCATCGCCGCCTGGCGGAACGGGGCGGACTCCTCCACCGGCACATCGGCGATCAGCACCGAATCGACGCCCACCTGGGCGCAGCGGGCATAAAACTCGTCAACCCCACCGCTGAACACCAGGTTCGCGTACATCAGCAGGCCGATAGGGATAGTGGGGTGTTTCGCACGAAGGGTGGCCAGCATCTCGAAGCATTGACCGGGCGTGACCCCGGCGGCAAAGGCGCGCAGCGCCGCGTTCTGGATGGTCGGGCCGTCAGCCAGCGGATCGGAGAAGGGGATGCCCAGCTCCAGGGCATCGGCACCGGCCTCAATCAGCGTCTCGATAATGTTCAGCGACTGTTCAATCGACGGATCGCCCAGCGTGACGAAGGGAACGAACGCGCCTTCCTTGCGTGCGGCCAGATCGGAAAAAAGTTGCTCGTAGCGTTCCATTACATCTCCCCTCGGGCTTTGAAAATATCGTGAACGGTGAAAATATCTTTGTCGCCGCGACCGGAGAGGTTAACCACCAGCAGCTGCTCTTTCTCCGGGTCTTCGCGCATCATTTTTAACGCGTGGGCCAGGGCGTGGGAGGACTCCAGCGCCGGGATAATCCCCTCCTGACGGCACAGAGTTTTGAAGGCATCCAGCGCCTCGTCGTCGGTGATCGACACGTACTCGGCGCGACCAATGCTGTTCAGGTGGGCGTGCTGCGGCCCCACCGACGGGAAGTCGAGCCCGGCGGAGATAGAGTAGGACTCTTCAATCTGCCCGTCTTCGGTCTGCATCATCGGTGACTTCATACCGAAGTAGATGCCCACCCGGCCATGCTTGAGCGGCGCACCGTGCTCACCGCTTTCGATACCGTGGCCCGCAGGCTCCACGCCGATCAGGCCGACGTTGGTTTCATCGATAAAGTCGGCAAACATGCCGATGGCGTTGGAGCCGCCGCCCACGCAGGCGATAACCGCATCCGGCAGGCGTCCCTCTTTTTCCAGGATCTGCGCTTTGGTCTCCTCGCCGATCATGCGCTGGAATTCACGCACGATGGTCGGGAACGGGTGCGGACCGGCGGCGGTGCCGAGCATGTAGTGCGCCCGGTCGTAGCTTCCGGACCAGTCGCGCAGCGCCTCGTTACAGGCGTCTTTCAGGGTGGCGGAGCCGCTGTGAACCGGAATCACTTCGGCTCCCATCAGACGCATACGGAACACGTTCGGCGACTGGCGCTCCACGTCTTTGGCACCCATATAGATGCGGCATTTCAGGCCGAGCAGGGCGCTGGCCAGCGCCGAGGCCACCCCGTGCTGCCCGGCCCCGGTTTCGGCGATAATTTCAGTTTTGCCCATGCGTTTGGCCAGCAAGGCCTGGCCCAGCACCTGGTTAGTTTTGTGCGCGCCGCCGTGGAGCAGATCCTCACGCTTGAGGTAAAGGGTGGTACGTGTCCCGGTGGTCAGGTTCTGGCATTTGGTCAGCGCCGTCGGGCGACCGGCATAGTTCTTCAGCAGGTCAGTGAACTGCGCCTGAAACTCAGCGTCGCTCTGGGCGCTGACAAAGGCTTCTTCCAGCTGACGCAGCGCCGGCATCAGGATCTGCGGCACGTACATGCCGCCAAATTCGCCAAACCATGGATTGAGTAAAGTCGTCATTGTTTTTCCTTAATAGGCTCGTAGCGTCTGAAACAGCGCAGCAAGTTTAGCGGCATCTTTGATGCCCGGCGCGCTCTCCACGCCTGAATTGAAATCGAGACCGGCACAGCCAAGCTGCGCGGCTTCCACGCAGTTGTCGGCGCTAAGCCCACCGGCCAGCATGACGTTGTCGAGATTTTGCCCCTGAAGTAGCGACCAGTCGAAGCGCTGCCCGGTTCCGCCCTGGCCGTTATCGAACAGGTAGCGGTCAACGTCGGTAAAATCGCGCACCGGCACGGCATTCTCCACGCTCAGCGCTTTCCAGATCTGGATCTCTGCCGGGAGCAGCGCGCGCAGGGCGGTGATATCGCTCTGGGTCTCCTCACCGTGCAGCTGGACGGCGGCCAGGCCGAGGGTTTGCGCCAGGCGGGCGATCTCTTTTACCGGCTGATTCCGGAAGACGCCCACGTAGCGCAGCGGCGCCGCCTGCATCACCGCCTGGGCTTCAGCTATGCCGATAACGCGCGGAGAGGTTTCGGCAAAGATCAGCCCGCCATAGATGGCACCGACCTCATACGCCGCGGCAGCGTCTTCCGGACGCGTCAGGCCGCAGACTTTGTTCTCACCGAGCAGCACGCGACGCACTGCCTGGGTGAGATCCGGTTCGGACATCAGCGCGGAGCCAATGAGGAAACCGTTAGCGAAGTGGCACAGATCGCGCACCTGGCCGTAGGTGTTGATGCCCGATTCGCTGATCACCGTCACGCCGGAGCTGAGGCGCGGGGCCAGTTCCCGGGTGCGGTTGAGGTCAATAGAGAGATCGCGCAGATCGCGGTTATTGATCCCCACCACCTGAGCTTCCAGCGCGATAGCGCGCTCCAGCTCCTCTTCATTACTGACTTCGGTAAGCACGCCCATATTCAGACTGTGGGCCACCGCCGCCAGCTGACGATACTGCTCGTCGTCGAGCACCGACAGCATCAGCAGGCAGGCATCGGCCTGATAGTGACGCGCGAGGTAAATCTGGTATGGGTCGATAATAAAATCTTTGCACAGCACCGGCTGGCTGACGATGCCGCTGACGATCGGCAGAAAGTCAAAGCTGCCGTGAAAGTACTTCTCATCGGTAAGCACCGACACCGCCGAGGCGTAGTGCCGGTAAACCCCGGCAATCTGGGCCGGATCGAAATCTTCCCGAATCACACCTTTTGAGGGCGAGGCTTTTTTTACCTCAAGAATGAATGCCGTACGCGCGCCCTGCAGGGCCTGATAGAAGCTGCGCGTGCTGGGTTCAATCGCCTGCTGAAAGCTTGCCAGCGGCTGCGCTGCCTTGCGGGCTGTTACCCAAATCGCTTTGTCTGCGACGATATTCGCTAAAACGGTCTGCATGTTTTACCCTCTCGCTGCCAGCGCGGTGACGCAGTCATAGGCGCCGCCGTTATGGAGCACTGTCAGCACCTGTTGTACGTTGGCTTTTAAATCTTCTTTACCGTGCAGGCGCATCAGCATGGCGACGTTCGCCGCCACGGCCGCTTCGTGCGCGCGCTCACCTTTACCTTGTAACAGGCGGGTAAGAATGTCACGGTTTTCTTCCGGCGTACCGCCCGCCAGCTCCTCCTGCGCATACGGCGTCAGGCCGAAGTCGTCGGCGGTAAGCTGATAGTTTCTGATCTCTCCCTCGCACAGCTCCGCCACCACGGTCGGCGCATGGAGCGACACCTCATCCATCCCGCCGCTGTGGACCACGGCCGCACGCTGATATCCGAGCACGCGCAGGGTTTCGGCAATCGGCAGCACCAGTTCCGGGCTGTAGACGCCAATCAGCGCCAGCGGCGGGTGGGCCGGGTTGATCAGCGGGCCGAGCACGTTAAACAGGGTGCGGGTCTTGAGCTGCTGGCGCACCGGCATAGCGTGGCGGAAACCGGTGTGGTATTTCGGGGCAAACAGGAAACAGACCCCGAGCTCGTCCAGCGCCTCGCGCGACGCCTCGGCGCTCATATCCAGGTTGATGCCAAACGCCGCCAGCAGATCGGACGAGCCTGACCGGCTGGATACGCTGCGGTTGCCATGTTTGGCCACCTTCAGCCCCAGCGCTGCCGCCACGAAGGCGCTGGCGGTGGAGATATTGATGCTGTTGCTGCCATCCCCGCCGGTGCCCACGATATCCGCGAACGGGTAGTCAGGGCGCGGGAAGGGGGCCGCATTCTCCAGCAGCGCGCGGGCGGCACCGGCAATTTCCACCGGCTGCTCGCCGCGCACTTTCATACTGACCAGCGCCGCTGCCAGCTGCTCGGGTTTCAGCTCGCCGCGTATCACGGCGGAGAACAGCTGGTGGCTCTCCTGCTGGCTGAGGGTCTGCGCCCCGTACAGCTTTTCCAGGATAGGCTGAATGGCGTTCTGGGGCTGCCGGGTGGTCAACGCCCATGCCAGGGTCTGCTCCAGCAGACGCGCGCCCTGGGTGGTGAGGATCGACTCCGGATGGAACTGAAAACCGCACACCCGGTCGGTGTCATGACGCACCGCCATCACCATGCCGTTGAAGTGGGCATTGACGGTTAGTCCAGCCGGCACGTTGCTGCCCACCAGCGAGTGATAGCGCGCCACCGGCAGCGGGTTGGTGAGCCCGCTGAACATCCCGATGCCGTCGTGTTCAATACTCGACGCCTTGCCGTGCAGGATCTCGCCCGCCTGGCCCACGTAGCCGCCGTAGGCTTCCACAATCGCCTGATGGCCGAGGCAGATGCCGATGATGGGCAGCTTGCCGCGCACGCGCGCCAGCAGTTCAGGCATACAGCCCGCTTCAGACGGGGTTCCCGGACCCGGAGAGAGCATCAGCACCGGGTTATCCATGGTCGCCAGACGTTCGATAAGGGTTTGCGCGGGCACATGGTTGCGGTAAATCACCACGTTATGGCCGCTCGCACGCAGTTGATCCGCCAGGTTGTAGGTAAAGGAGTCGAAGTTGTCGAGCAGCAGAATGTCAGCCATCAGAAAATCTCCTGAGCGTGGTGTGCCGTGGCGATAGCGCGCAGTACCGCGCGGGCTTTATTGCGAGTTTCGTCGGCTTCGGATTGCGGAACGGAGTCGAGGACCACGCCAGCACCGGCCTGCACCGTGGCAATGCCGTCCTCCACCCAGGCGGAGCGGATCACAATGCAGGTATCAAGATCGCCGTGGGCGGTGAAGTAGCCGACCGCACCACCGTAGCTGCCGCGGCGCGTGCCTTCCGCATCGGCGATCAGCTGCATCGCCCGCACTTTCGGCGCGCCGCTCAGGGTGCCCATGTTCATACAGGCGCGATAGGCGTGGAGCGCATCCAGGTCGTGGCGCAGTTCACCTACCACGCGCGATACCAGGTGCATTACGAAGGAGTAGCGATCCACCTTGGTTAAATCGGCAACGTAGCGTGAACCTGGGGTGCAGATGCGCGCCAGGTCGTTACGCGCCAGATCCACCAGCATCAGGTGCTCGGAAAGCTCTTTATGGTCGGTACGCATCTCAAGCTCAATACGGCTGTCGAGATCGCGATCCAGCGAACCATCAGCACGGCGGCCGCGCGGGCGGGTACCGGCAATCGGGTAGATCTCAATCTGTCGCGACGTCTGGTCATATTTCAGCGAGCTTTCCGGCGAGGCGCCGAACAGCGTGAAGTCCTGATCCTGCATAAAGAACATATAGGGGCTGGGGTTGCTCTTCTTCAGCGTGTCGTATGCCGCCAGCGGCGACGGGCAGGGCAGCGTAAAGCGGCGAGATGGCACCACCTGGAAAATTTCCCCGGCGCGGATGGCTTTTTGCATCTCGCGCACCACGGCGCCGTATTCCTCATCGGTCTGGCTACAGCCGGCCTGCATTTGGGCGACGGTCTGCACCGGCAGCGGCGCGGCGGGCAGGGCCAGTTGCTGCTGAATATCAGCCATGCGCGCGGTCAGGCGATCGCGCTCGCTGGCGGAAGGGGTAAACAGGCTGGCCTGAATGCGGGTGTTGCGTTTCTGGTGGTCGATCACCAGTAGCGTCTCCGCGAGATAAAAACAGTAGTCAGGGCAGGCGTTTTCGGCGCGCAGCGGCGGCAGCGCTTCAAAGCCCGCCACCAGGTCATAGGCGAACAGCCCGCCGAAGAGCATCGCTTCGCGCTCGTCAGCAGGCAGCGTCACCAGATTTTGCAGCAGGCGGAAGGCGTCAAACACCGACAGCGAACACAGGCGCGCGTCTTCATCGAGCAGGGCGCTGACCGGCGGGAAACGCAGCGTGCGCGTGGTGGCGGTAGCCTGATTGTCTACGCCAGCGGGCAGGGCGCCGTCCAGGCGTTCGAGCAGCGCGCGGCCGTTGTCGCTCAGTGCTTCCATCGTGACAGTGTCACCGTTTGCGGTAATGCGCAGCGCGCTGTCGACCAGCAGCAGGCTCTTGAGGTCGTCCTTACTGTCGATATCGGCCGACTCCAGCAGTAGCGTCGCCGGGCGGCTGCCGCACAGCTGGTTAAACAGCGCAGTCGGGTTTTCGCGGTACTGCCCGTCGCGGGTCAGAAGTTCGAGTGCCGGTTGTTGTGTTTGCATAGTTGTTTGCTCTCGTCATACTGCTCAAAAAAAAGCCCGCATCATGCGGGCCGGGTATCCGATGGCGTAAAACGCCTGCATGGAGACACCGCCCGGTTTCAGGAGCTGCGCCATCCGCGATGAAGTACGCTACGTGCTGTCATGGTCAGATACCTTGTCAGAGTGAACTTGCGTACTAGTTAACTAGTTCGATGAAATAAAGTCAACCCCCGGTTTCAGATATTTGCCGGGAATCGTTATCATAGACGTGGATTATCCGTTTTATAGCCCTGGAGCCGATTTGAGCGAACCCACTTTAGCCGTGACCTATGACCTGCACAGCCACACCACCGCCTCTGACGGGGGCCTCACGCCGGAACAGCTGGTTCACCGCGCCGTCGAGATGGGGGTGGGCACGCTGGCCATTACCGATCACGACACCACCCTGGGCATCGCACCTGCCCGGGCCGAAATTGCCCGCGCCGGGCTGCCGCTCACCCTGGTGACCGGCGTGGAGATATCGACCCTGTGGGAAAATCACGAGATCCACATCGTCGGGCTGAATATTGATATTGAGCATCCGGCGCTGGTGGCCTTTCTGGCAGAGCAGTGCGAAAAACGCCATCAGCGGGCGGTGCTTATCGGCGAGCGTCTGGCGAAAGCGCGTATTCCCGGCGCGCTGGAAGGGGCGCAGCGCCTGGCAGATGGCGGGGCGGTTACCCGCGGGCACTTCGCCCGCTTTTTAATCGAAGATGGCCGCGCCAATAATATGGCGGAGGTGTTTAAGTACTATCTGGCAAAAGGGAAAACCGGATATGTTCCTCCCCAGTGGTGTACAATAGAACAAGCTATTGATGTCATTCACCATTCCGGCGGTCAGGCGGTGCTGGCGCACCCCGGGCGTTACGGCCTTTCCGCGAAGTGGCTGAAACGGCTGCTGGCGTGGTTTGCGGAAAAGGGCGGCGACGCCATGGAAGTGGCGCAGTGTCAGCAGGCGCCCAATGAGCGTAGCCAGCTTGCCGCGTACGCGGGGCAGTATGGCCTGCTTGGCTCGCAGGGCTCGGATTTCCACCAGCCGTTTGCGTGGATCGAGCTTGGCCGCAAGCTGTGGCTCCCGACCGGCGTGGTGCCGGTGTGGTCGCGCTGGACGTCGCCGGAGGCGATACAAAGAGAGGTAGTATGAGCCAGTATTTCTATATTCATCCTGATAACCCGCAGCAGCGCCTGATCAACCAGGCGGTCGAGATCATCCGTAAGGGCGGGGTCATTATCTACCCGACCGATTCCGGCTATGCTCTGGGCTGCAAGCTTGAAGATAAGAGCGCGATGGAGCGCATCTGCCGCATCCGTCATCTGCCGGACGGGCACAACTTTACCCTGATGTGCCGTGACCTGTCGGAGCTGTCGACCTACTCCCACGTGGATAACGTCGCGTTCCGTCTGATAAAAAACAACACGCCGGGTAACTACACCTTCATCCTCAAGGGCACGAAAGAAGTGCCGCGGCGCTTGCTGCAGGAGAAGCGTAAAACCATTGGTCTGCGCGTGCCGTCAAACCCTATTGCGATTGCGCTTCTGGAGGCATTGAATGAGCCGATGCTCTCAACCTCACTGATGCTGCCGGGCAGCGACTTTACCGAGTCGGATCCGGACGAAATCAAAGATCGTCTGGAGAAGCAGGTGGATTTGATTATTCACGGCGGCTATCTGGGCCAGCAGCCCACGACGGTGATTGATTTGACCGACGATGCGCCGGTGGTGCTGCGTGAAGGGGTCGGAGACGTGACCCCGTTCCTGTAATTACAACGCCGCCGCGCGATGCGGCGG
This sequence comes from Siccibacter turicensis LMG 23730, assembly GCF_000463155.2. Classification (GTDB taxonomy): domain Bacteria; phylum Pseudomonadota; class Gammaproteobacteria; order Enterobacterales; family Enterobacteriaceae; genus Siccibacter; species Siccibacter turicensis. The sequence continues at coordinate 375,062 of NZ_AWFZ01000042.1, forward strand.
CGATGCTTATTCCGCTTTTTCTACCACGAAATTCCCGCTTTTGTTTTTTATCACGTACCGACGATCGTCATCGCATACCACCGTGACCGACCCACCGAAGGCCGCAGGGTAGACACCCTGAACGGTATCGCAGGTGTGTCCGGCCTGGCGGATCATCGCCTGAGACTGGGCCTTGATGGTATCCGTGCCGGTATCGGCAGCGAACGCGGCTGGGCAGGCAAACGCTAACAGCAGTAACAGAGTCTTGTTCATTATTACTTCCTTATAATTATTACTGTTCTAAGTATTTCATCGGCATCCTTCAGCACAGGTTTAATCGTTAATTAAGATTACCTAACAAAAATCAATCGGTTAGATTGCTCATCCTGATACGCGCCAGACGCACGTTGCACCGCATACCCGCTCCCATATAAATGCCGTTACAGCCGCCATAAAACGCGATATAATGGTCGGTCAGAAATTGCGTAATCCGTTGATTTTCTACCCTATTTGATATACCCACTCCGACGCCTGGGAAGGCGACACCTTGAGGAAGCTCCATGAGCGAAAAGTTACAGAAAGTCCTGGCGCGTGCAGGTCACGGCTCCCGCCGAGAAATCGAAGCAAAAATCGAAGCAGGCCGCGTCAGCGTTGATGGCAAAATTGCCACGCTCGGCGACCGCGTTGAGGTTAGCCCGGCACTGAAAATCCGTATTGATGGTCATCTGGTTGCCGTGAAAGAGTCGGTGGAACAGATTTGCCGCGTGCTGGCGTACTACAAGCCGGAAGGCGAACTGTGTACCCGTAACGATCCGGAAGGGCGTCCGACGGTGTTTGATCGCCTGCCGAAACTGCGCGGCGCACGCTGGATTGCCGTAGGCCGTCTGGACGTTAACACCTGCGGGCTGCTGCTGTTCACCACCGACGGTGAGCTGGCGAACCGCCTGATGCACCCGAGTCGTGAAGTAGAGCGTGAATACGCGGTACGCGTGTTCGGCGAAGTCGACGAGAATAAAATCCGTGAGCTGGCGCGTGGCGTGCAGCTGGAAGACGGCCCGGCGGCATTCAAAACCATCCGTTTCACCGGCGGGGAAGGTATCAACCAGTGGTACAACGTCACCCTGACCGAAGGGCGCAACCGTGAAGTGCGTCGCCTGTGGGAAGCGGTTGGCGTCCAGGTAAGCCGCCTGATCCGTGTGCGCTACGGCGACATTCTGCTGCCGAAAGGCCTGCCGCGCGGTGGCTATACCGAGCTGGACCTGGCCCAGACCAACTATCTGCGTGAACTGGTTGAGCTGACCCCGGAAACCGCCAGCAAAGTGGCGGTGGAGAAGGATCGTCGTCGTATGAAGGCGAACCAGATCCGTCGTGCGGTGAAACGTCACAGCGAGATCAACAACACCACCTCGCGTCGCAGCAGCTCCCGTCAGGGCAGTACCCGTCCCGGCAGCACCCGCAATAAAAACAGCTAATTGCTTTATGCCCCTCGCGACGAGGGGCATCGTTTCCCGACTAGTAGTCGATTCCCATCTGCGCTTTAATTCCGGCATCAAACGCATGCTTCACCGGACGCATCTCCGTCACGGTGTCCGCCAGCGTGGTGATATCCCGGTGACAGCCTCGCCCGGTAATAATCACCGTCTGGTGCGCCGGACGGTTCTGTAGCGCCGTTAATACCGCCTCCAGGCTCAGGTAGTCGTAAGCCACCATGTAGGTGAGTTCGTCCAGCACCACCAGGTCGAGCGCCGGATCGGCAAGCATGCGAACCGCATGCTGCCATACGCCCTGACAGGCGAGAGTATCGGTTTCGCGATTCTGTGTGTCCCAGGTAAACCCGGTGGCCATCACCTGAAACTCAACCCCGTGGGCTTCCAGCAGGTTGCGTTCGCCGTTCGGCCACTCGCCCTTGATGAACTGAATCACGCCCGCCTTTTTGCCGTGGCCCACGGCGCGGGTGACGGTTCCGAAGGCCGCGGTGGTTTTGCCTTTCCCGTTACCGGTAAAGACCATCAGAATGCCGCGCTCTTCCTGGGCGGCGGCGATACGGGCGTCAACTTTCTCTTTTACCTTCTGCTGGCGCTGCTGGTGGCGATCGTCGTTCATTCGGCAATACCCGGCTTGCGGCCCGGCTGAGCATCCACGCTCATCCCGGTTTTACGGCGGCTGTCGTCGCCCATCAGCCACAGATAGACCGGCATGATGTCCTTTGGCGTTTTCAGCTTGTCAGCATCTTCGGTGGGAAATGCGCTGGCGCGCATTTTGGTGCGGGTTCCGCCCGGATTGATGCAGTTCACCCGAAGGTTGTGCTGTTTATACTCTTCGGCCAGCACCTGCATCATGCCTTCGGTGGCGAATTTCGACACCGCGTAGGCTCCCCAGTCGGCCCGGCCCTGACGGCCTACGCTGGAGGTGGTAAAAATCAGCGAGCCGGAATCTGATTTAAGCAGCAGGGGAAGCAGCGCCTGGGTGAGGAAAAACGTGGCGTTGACGTTAACCTGCATCACCTCCAGCCAGCGGCTCTCCTCCTGCTCCGCCATCGGCACCACGTCTCCCAGGATGCCGGCATTGTGCAGGACGCCATCCAGGCGCGGCACCAGGGTTTCTATCTGCTGCGCTACGGCGTCACAGTCGGCGCGGGTGGCGGTCGCCATATCCAGCACCACGCAGTGCGGCAGCGGATACCCCTGCTGATGAATATGCTGTGCGACCTGGTGCAGCTTCTCATCGTTCCGGCCAAGCAGCACAAGGTGTGCGCCATGACGCGCATAGGTGACGGCGGCTTCTTTGCCAATGCCGTCGGTGGCACCGGTGACGAGGATAATGCGGTTTTGCAGCAGATCGTGTTGAGGTTGATAGTGCACGGGGAACTCCTGTGGCCGGCGTATCGGTGTGCGGCCCGTTTTGTAGCGCAATAGTAGACGCTTTATGCCTCAATATGCTGCCGAATACAATCAGCCGGGCGGAGAGTGTGGCGGTAGTTAACATTTTGCAAATCTTTCATTGGGATGCGGAAATTGAGGAAGGCGCCTCGCAGGTTTAGCGTTGAGGCAAGACGTAATCTCTCACGTCGGGTAGACTGACGTAATGTGAATCCTTGAAATTAGGGCGGAATCTGTGGAATTACTGACTGAGTATGGGCTGTTTTTAGCCAAAATTGTTACCGTGGTGGTGGCTATCGCCATCGTTGCGACCCTGATTGTTAATCTTGCGCAGCGCAAAAAACAGCAGCGCGGCGAACTGCGGGTCACGAATCTGAGCGAACAGTATAAAGAGATGCAGGAAGAGGTGGCGGTTGCCTTCCTTGACCCGCACGAGCAAAAACTGTGGCACAAGGATCATAAAAAGAAGCAAAAGCAGGAAGCCAAAGCGGCGAAAGCACGCGCGAAACGCGGCGAGCGCACGCCGAGCGGCAAAGCAAAACTCTATGTGCTCGATTTTAAGGGCAGCATGGACGCCCATGAAGTGAACTCCCTGCGCGAAGAGGTGACCGCCGTGCTGGCCGTGGCGAAACCGCAGGATGAAGTGCTGATGCGCCTGGAAAGCCCGGGTGGGGTGGTTCACGGTTACGGGCTGGCCGCCTCGCAGCTGCAGCGCCTGCGTGAGCACAACATCCCCCTGACCGTTGCCGTCGATAAAGTGGCCGCCAGCGGGGGCTACATGATGGCCTGTGTGGCAAATAAAATCGTGGCCGCGCCGTTTGCGATTGTCGGCTCAATTGGCGTGGTTGCGCAGATCCCTAACTTCAACCGCCTGCTTAAACGCAATGATATCGACATCGAACTCCACACTGCCGGGCAATACAAGCGCACCCTGACGCTGCTGGGTGAGAACACCGACGAGGGGCGTGAGAAGTTCCGGGAAGATCTCAACGAAACCCACCTGGTGTTCAAATCATTCGTCCACGATATGCGCCCTTCGCTTGATATTGATGCGGTCGCGACCGGCGAACACTGGTACGGCAGCCAGGCGAAAGAGAAAGGGCTGGTGGACGAGATTGCCACCAGCGACGATCTGCTGCTGGACCGGATGAAGCAGTATGAGGTGGTGTCGATTCGCTATGCGCAGCGTAAAAAGCTGATGGACCGCTTTACCGGCAGCGCCGCAAAAAGCGCTGAAGGTCTGCTGCTCCGTCTGTGGCAGCGCGGACAGAAGCCGCTGCTGTAATGCGAAAAGCGAGGCAAACGCCTCGCTTTTTTTATCACTCCTGCAGGTGGTACTTCTCCGAGAGCGTATGGGCCAGGTACTTGAACATGTTAAATACCGCCGTACTTTTCGGGGTCGGCAAACCCTGCTCGTCAAGAAAGTACTCGCCGCCAAACACCAGTACGCCATTCTTCTGGGTGACGCTGGTCGCAACCATGCCGGAGAGATAATCCTCATGGCCACGAATGAGATTATTGGCTTCGATCAACAGCGTATCGCGATCGATGGGTTGGGTAGACTCGTGCATTTTTTACCTCCTTACAAACTGGCGTAAGTGTACTGCCGTCCTTCGGACAACTGCAAATTTTCCATGCGCGTTGAGGGGTTATCGGTCCGGGGGGCGTGGTGGCGTGAATGGGGAATGCATGCTAATAAAGTTGCGTAACGATTTTTATCAGGTAGAGTGTGACGCTTTCATAAATCTGGCAACAGATTTGCTTGACATTCGACCGAAATCCCGTCGTGCTAAAACGCCTGCACGAAAAAACACGCTAATTCAGCGAGGTGTGCAGTGTGGTAAACACGCATCTGCTGGAGAGCGGGGGTTGATATCTCCTCACGCTGTCGCGATATTGAAAAAAGCACGTTGTGAGTAGTGGGCAACCCGGCGAACGACGTATTCCTGGACGAATCACATTAGGTAAAGGTGAACATGGGTAAAGCTCTCGTTATCGTTGAGTCCCCGGCAAAAGCCAAAACGATTAATAAATATCTGGGAAATGACTACGTGGTTAAGTCCAGCGTCGGTCACGTCCGGGATTTGCCGACCAGTGGCTCAGCATCGAAAAAGAGCGCGGACTCTGCCTCCACCAAAACGGCCAAGAAAGCCAAAAAGGATGAACGCGGCGCGCTGGTAAATCGCATGGGAGTCGATCCCTGGCATGAGTGGGACGCTCAGTATGAAGTGCTGCCCGGCAAAGAGAAGGTGGTTTCTGAACTGAAATCTCTGGCGGAAAAAGCTGACCACATCTATCTCGCAACCGACCTTGACCGCGAAGGGGAAGCCATTGCCTGGCACCTGCGGGAGATCATCGGTGGCGACGAAAAACGCTACAGCCGCGTCGTGTTTAACGAAATCACTAAGAACGCCATTCGTCAGGCGTTTGAGAAGCCTGGCGAGCTGAATATCGACCGTGTGAATGCCCAGCAGGCGCGCCGTTTCATGGACCGCGTCGTGGGTTACATGGTCTCGCCGCTGCTGTGGAAAAAGATCGCTCGCGGGCTTTCCGCCGGTCGCGTTCAGTCCGTTGCGGTACGCCTGGTGGTGGAGCGCGAGCGTGAAATCAAAGCGTTTGTTCCCGAAGAGTACTGGGAAGTTGACGCCACCCTCGCGACCCCTGGCGGTGATTCGCTGCCGGTGCAGGTCACCCACCAGAACGACAAGCCGTTCCGCCCGGTCAATCGTGACCAGACGATGGCGGCGGTCAGCGTGCTGGAAAAGGCACGCTACAGCGTTCTCGATCGTGAGGATAAGCCGACCAGCAGCAAGCCTGGCGCGCCGTTCATCACCTCCACCCTGCAACAGGCGGCCAGCACGCGTCTGGGCTTTGGGGTGAAGAAAACCATGATGCTTGCTCAGCGTCTGTATGAAGCGGGCTACATTACCTATATGCGTACTGACTCAACGAACCTGAGCCAGGACGCTATCAGCATGGTGCGCGGCTATATCGACAGCAGCTTCGGGAAGAAATATCTGCCCGAGTCGCCGAACCAGTACGCCAGCAAAGACAACTCGCAGGAAGCGCACGAAGCGATTCGTCCTTCCGACGTCAGCGTGGTGGCCGAATCCCTGAAGGATATGGAAAACGACGCGCAGAAACTTTATCAGCTGATCTGGCGTCAGTTTGTCGCCTGCCAGATGATGCCGGCGCTGTATGACTCGACCACCCTGACGGTAGGTGCCGATGCGTTCCGCCTGAAAGCGCGCGGTCGTATCCTGCGCTTTGACGGCTGGACGCGGGTGATGCCTGCGCTGCGTAAGGGCGATGAAGATCGCACGCTGCCGGCGGTTAATAAAGGTGACAGCCTGTCGCTTATCGACCTGACGCCAGCCCAGCACTTTACTAAGCCGCCGGCGCGCTTTAGCGAAGCGTCTCTGGTGAAAGAGCTGGAAAAACGCGGCATCGGTCGTCCGTCTACCTACGCCTCGATCATCTCAACCATTCAGGACCGCGGGTATGTACGCGTGGAAAACCGTCGTTTCTATGCCGAGAAGATGGGTGAAATCGTCACCGATCGTCTGGAAGAGAACTTCCGCGAGCTGATGAACTACGACTTTACCGCTCAGATGGAGAACAGCCTCGACCAGGTGGCAAACCATCAGGCGGAGTGGAAAAAGGTGCTGGATAACTTCTTCAGCGACTTTACCAAGCAGCTTGAGACGGCCGAGAAAGATCCTGAAGAGGGCGGTATGCGCCCGAACCAGATGGTGCTGACCACCATCGACTGCCCGACCTGCGGGCGCAAGATGGGCATTCGTACTGCCAGCACTGGCGTGTTCCTCGGCTGCTCCGGTTATGCGCTGCCGCCGAAAGAGCGCTGCAAAACCACCATCAACCTGGTGCCGGAGAACGAAGTTCTCAATATCCTGGAAGGTGACGATGCGGAAACCAACGCGCTGCGCGCCAAACGCCGCTGCCAGAAATGCGGCACGGCGATGGACAGCTACCTTATCGATCCAAAACGTAAGCTGCACGTCTGCGGTAACAACCCGGGCTGCGACGGCTACGAAATCGAAGAGGGCGAGTTCCGCATCAAGGGCTACGACGGCCCGGTGGTGGAGTGCGAGAAGTGCGGTTCGGAAATGCACCTGAAAATGGGGCGTTTCGGGAAGTACATGGCCTGTACCAACGACGACTGTAAGAACACCCGTAAAATCCTGCGTAACGGTGAAGTTGCGCCGCCAAAGGAAGATCCGGTTCCGCTGCCGGAGCTGCCGTGCGAGAAGTCGGACGCCTATTTCGTACTGCGTGACGGTGCGGCAGGGGTATTCCTTGCCGCCAACACCTTCCCGAAATCGCGCGAAACCCGTGCGCCGCTGGTGGAGGAGCTGTACCGCTTCCGCGATCGTCTGCCTGAGAAACTGCGTTATCTGGCGGATGCGCCGCAGCAGGATCCAGAAGGTAACAAGACGCTGGTTCGCTTCAGCCGTAAAACCCGTCAGCAGTATGTGGCCTCCGAAAAAGAGGGCAAAGCGACCGGCTGGTCAGTGTTCTTTATCGATGGTAAATGGGTCGAAGCGAAGAAATAAGGTATCCGTTTCATACACCTTGAGGGCCGGTCTTCCGGCCCTTTTTTTATGCCCGATTATTTTTTTACACATCTATACAGTCAGGGAATAGATGATATAGTGGTTATAGTAAATTTGTTTTTTATTATTAAATCGTCTTAGCCCGCGCGAAGGCGCAGCACAATTCCGGGACAGACCATGAAATTACAGCAGCTACGCTACATCGTTGAGGTGGTCAATCATAACCTCAATGTCTCCTCAACGGCGGAAGGCCTTTATACCTCGCAACCCGGTATCAGCAAGCAGGTTCGCATGCTGGAGGATGAGCTGGGCGTGCAGATTTTTGCCCGCAGCGGCAAGCATCTGACGCAGGTGACCCCGGCCGGGCAGGAGATCATTCGTATCGCCCGGGAAGTGCTGTCTAAGGTTGATGCCATCAAGTCCGTGGCGGGAGAGCACACCTGGCCGGACAAAGGCTCGCTGTACGTGGCAACCACGCATACGCAGGCGCGCTATGCATTGCCGGGTGTGATCAAGGGCTTCATCGAGCGCTATCCACGCGTCTCGCTGCATATGCATCAGGGGTCACCCACGCAGATCGCCGAGGCGGTCTCAAAAGGCAATGCGGACTTTGCCATTGCCACCGAAGCGCTGCATCTCTATGACGACCTTGTGATGCTGCCGTGCTATCACTGGAACCGCTCGATTGTCGTGACGCCCGAGCATCCGCTGGCGTCCAAAGAGTCGGTGACGATTGATGAACTGGCGCAGTATCCGCTGGTAACCTATACCTTCGGCTTTACCGGCCGCTCCGAGCTCGACACGGCCTTTAACCGGGCAGGCTTAACGCCGCGCATCGTGTTTACCGCCACCGATGCGGATGTGATTAAAACGTACGTCCGGCTTGGTCTGGGGGTAGGGGTGATTGCCAGCATGGCGGTGGACCCGATTGCCGACCCGGATCTGGTGCGTCTGGATGCTCACGGCATCTTCAGTCACAGCACCACCAAGATCGGTTTTCGTCGCAGCACCTTCCTGCGAAGCTATATGTATGATTTCATTCAGCGTTTCGCACCGCATCTGACCCGTGATGTGGTGGATACCGCTGTTGCCCTGCGCTCAAACGACGATATCGAAGCGATGTTTAAAGATATTAAGCTGCCCGCTAAGTAATCCCGCCCGAAATCACATCTCAGGGGTGCAATCCGCGCCCCTAATCCAAATAAGATGTAGATCACGCTTTCCTGACTAAAATACTCTGCAAATAAAAGCCATGCACAATAGATGGTTAAGTGGCGCTTATTCGCGATCAAGGTAGAAAATAAATGTCATGCGTGCAAATTTGATACTTCAATTATTTATTTCACGTCAAAAGATTAACTATTTAGTCTAAAAACAAACGTAAATTCACTGGATTTTCGTCTACAGTTTCTTTAGGATTTATCTCATCAGTTGATTAGCTGAACCAATTGTTTGGTGTGAATATGATAAGTGATACCGATTGCACGAGGTTAGTAATGCCTTCAGGAAGTGAAGAACCGCACAAGGATGAGGCGCTTAAGCGTAAAGCCTGGATTGCGGTGTTTTTGCTTTCAGCCCTGTTCTGGGCTGGCGTTGCTTTGCTGATCTGGAATTTATGGGGCTGAAGATGAGCGTTCAGGAACGCCTGTCATCGGTTCGTAAAGTGTGTCACTCACGTGACACCCAAGAAAAGTCTGAAAGTGAGCCAAAGAAGGGCGTTCCCGCCTCCTGGAAGCTCTCTGCGCAGCAGCAGGCATTTATAGATTTGTTTGCGGAACCAGATCACAAAAAACAATAGCGACGGCAACGTCTTCACAATACTTACTTAAAATTAATAACACTTTCTTATTAAATTTGACGCGTTGTACTAGTCAATAATTACAGACAGCATACCCGGAACTGAATAACCGTTCAGTTTAAATGAATGATTCTTATTTGCGGTGTGAACTATGAATAACGTTATCAGTGTCAAATACTGGTCCTGGTTTGGGGCCTTCGCCGTCTCCTCACTGGTCTGGGCTCAGATCCTGTGGGTGATGATGCGCTAACGAGTCCACTCAGGGACAGTAAAAACGCCTGGCCATGCGCCGGGCGTTTTTGTTTCTACCGCACGAGTAGCGGCCCATTTATCAATTTGGGTTGTTATCAAAACGTTACGACATGTTTGTGTTATCTTTAATACAAACCCTGAAAGTCATCAGGGTATCGCAATCCCTTTCCTGAAGGAGGAGCTATGTCGTTGACGCTACGCGAAGCCAGTAAGGACACACTGCAGGCACGCGATAAAACCTACCACTACTACAGCCTGCCGCTGGCCGCAAAAGAGCTTGGGGACATCTCACGGTTACCCAAGTCGCTTAAAGTACTGCTCGAAAACCTGTTGCGCTGGCAGGATGACAATACCGTCACCGCCAAGGATATCCACGCGCTGGCGGGATGGCTGAAAGACGCCCACGCCGATCGCGAGATTGCCTATCGCCCGGCGCGCGTATTGATGCAGGACTTCACCGGCGTTCCGGCGGTAGTGGACCTGGCCGCCATGCGCGAAGCGGTGAAGCGCCTTGGCGGTGATGTCGCTAAGGTTAACCCGCTTTCGCCGGTCGATCTGGTTATCGACCACTCGGTGACCGTCGATCACTTTGGTGACGACGACGCCTTTGAAGAAAACGTTCGCCTTGAGATGGAGCGTAACCACGAGCGCTATGCGTTCCTGCGCTGGGGACAACAGGCATTCAGCCGCTTCAGCGTGGTCCCGCCGGGCACCGGTATCTGCCACCAGGTTAACCTGGAGTACCTTGGCAAAGCGGTGTGGAGCGAAATGCAGGATGGCGCGATGGTCGCCTATCCGGATACCTTAGTCGGCACCGATTCACATACCACTATGATCAACGGTCTGGGCGTACTGGGCTGGGGCGTAGGGGGCATTGAAGCCGAGGCGGCAATGCTGGGCCAGCCGGTCTCCATGCTGATCCCGGACGTGGTGGGCTTTAAGCTGACCGGCAAACTGCCCGAAGGCATTACCGCAACCGACCTGGTGCTGACCGTCACCCAGATGCTGCGTAAGCACGGCGTGGTGGGTAAATTTGTTGAATTCTACGGCGACGGCCTCGACACGCTGCCGCTGGCGGACCGCGCCACCATCGCCAATATGGCCCCGGAATATGGCGCTACCTGTGGCTTCTTCCCGATCGACAGCGTGACGCTTGAGTACATGCGTCTGAGCGGGCGCAGCGACGAGCAGGTCGCGCTGGTGGAAGCCTACGCCAAAGCGCAGGGCATGTGGCGCAACCCAGGCGACGAGCCGGTATTTACCAGCACGCTTGAACTGTCGATGGACGACGTAGAGGCGAGCCTTGCCGGGCCAAAACGCCCGCAGGATCGCGTCGCCCTGGGCGATGTCCCGGCAGCGTTCGCAGCCAGCACCGAGCTGGAGCTGAACACCGCGCAAAAAGATCGTCACCCGGTGGATTACAGCTTCAAAGGGCAGTCCCATCAGCTTCCCGATGGCGCCGTGGTCATTGCCGCTATCACTTCCTGTACTAACACCTCAAACCCGAGCGTGCTGATGGCCGCGGGCCTGCTGGCGAAAAAAGCGGTTTCCCTCGGTCTTAAACGCCAGCCGTGGGTTAAAGCCTCGCTGGCGCCGGGGTCGAAAGTGGTTTCCGACTATCTCGCCCACGCCAAACTGACGCCTTATCTGGATGAGCTGGGCTTTAACCTCGTCGGCTACGGCTGTACCACCTGTATCGGTAACTCAGGCCCGCTGCCTGACCCGATTGAGCAGGCTATCCGTCAGGGCGACCTGACCGTTGGTGCGGTGCTCTCCGGCAACCGTAACTTCGAAGGGCGTATTCATCCGCTGGTGAAAACCAACTGGCTGGCATCACCGCCGCTGGTAGTGGCCTACGCGCTGGCGGGCAATATGAATATCAACCTCGCACGCGATCCGCTGGGTCACGATCGCAACGGCGATCCGGTGTACCTCAAGGATATCTGGCCTTCAGGCCAGGAGATCGCCCTTGCGGTCGAGGAGGTGTCAACGGACATGTTCCGCAAAGAGTATGCCGAAGTGTTCGAAGGTACCGACGAGTGGAAGTCCATCGACGTGGAACGCTCCGATACCTACAGCTGGCAGAATGACTCGACTTACATTCGCCTGTCGCCGTTCTTTGACGACATGCTGAAAGAACCGAAGCCGGTGGAAGATATCCACGGTGCGCGCATTCTGGCGATGCTGGGCGACTCTGTGACCACCGACCACATCTCGCCGGCCGGCAGCATCAAGGCCGACAGTCCGGCGGGACGCTATCTCCAGAGTCACGGCGTCGAGCGCAACGACTTCAACTCCTACGGTTCTCGACGCGGTAACCACGAGGTGATGATGCGCGGCACCTTCGCCAACATCCGTATCCGCAACGAAATGGTGCCAGGCGTGGAAGGTGGGATGACGCGGCTGTTGCCGGGTGAAGAGGTGATGTCGATTTATGACGCGGCAATGCGTTATAAAGAGCAGGGCCTGCCGCTGGCGGTGATTGCCGGGAAAGAGTACGGCTCCGGTTCCAGCCGCGACTGGGCGGCGAAAGGCCCGCGTCTGCTGGGCGTGCGCGTGGTGATTGCCGAATCGTTCGAACGTATTCACCGCTCGAACCTGATCGGCATGGGCATTCTGCCGCTGGAGTTCCCGCAGGGCGTGACGCGTAAAACCCTGCAGCTCACCGGGGAGGAGCGTATTGACGTGGCGGATCTGCAAAACATCACGCCGGGCAGCACCATTCCGGTGACGCTCACGCGTGCCGATGGCAGTCAGGAGACCATTGATTGCCGCTGCCGTATCGATACCAGCAACGAGCTGACCTACTATCGTAACGATGGCATCCTGCACTACGTGATTCGTAATATGCTCTGATCGTCAGACAACCCTCAGACGTAAAAAAGGCCTGCACTGCAGGCCTTTCTTTTAATGGCGTAGCGTGACAACGTCACTTAGAGAGCAGGTGCCCCATCTTAGCCGCTTTGGTATCCAGGTAGTGCGCGTTTTCCGGGTTGCGGCCAACGATCAGCGGCACGCGCTCCACGATGTTGATCCCGGCTTCGCTGAGGATTTCGACCTTGCGCGGATTGTTGGTAAGCAGGCGCACGGCGTCCACCCCCAACAGCTTGAACATATCGGCACACAGGGTGAAGTCGCGCTCGTCGGCGGCAAAGCCTAACTGATGATTCGCTTCCACCGTGTCGTAGCCCTGATCCTGCAACGCGTAGGCGCGGATTTTATTCAGCAGGCCAATGTTACGACCCTCCTGACGATGATAGAGCAGGATGCCGCGACCCTCTTCAGCGATGTGCGCCAGCGCCGCCTCCAGCTGGAATCCGCAGTCGCAGCGCAGGCTGAACAGCGCGTCTCCGGTCAGGCACTCGGAGTGTACCCGCGCCAGCACCGGCGCGCTCCCGGAGGTGTCGCCAAATACCAGGGCAACATGGTCCTGGCCGGTGGCCACTTCTTCAAAACCCACCATCAGGAAATCGCCCCAGGGGGTTGGCAGTTTGGCTTCTGCCACACGTTTAAGCTGCATGTGATTCTCCGAAATTGCTGGCATTTCTTGATGCCTTGTCGCCCGCAGGCTTTTCAACTGGACGTATTTTGCCACATTCGGACATTGTTCGCCTACCTGAAGGCCGGGACGCAGGTTTTTAAGCGCACTAATCGGTCAGCTTTGGTGTCAGTCTGTGGTTTTCGGTTATGCTTGAAAGGTGTTGAAAACAGGAGCAAACATGCTGGATATCGCGAAACGGACCGCCTGCGGGGCAGTCGCTCTGCTTATCATTCCTCTCCTCGTCTGGTTTTCAGGCTGGCAGTGGCACCCCACCGGGCATGGGAACTGGCTGAAGCTGATGTACTGGATGACCGAAACCGTCACCCGTCCGTGGGGGATTATCACTCACGTGCTGCTCTGCGCCTGGTTCCTGTGGTGCCTGCGCTTTCGACTACGGGCCGCCATTCTGCTGTTTGCCATCCTTGGCGCAGCGATCGTGGTGGGGCAGACCGCCAAATCGTTTATCAAAGAGCGGGTACAGGAGCCACGACCGTTCGTGATGTGGCTTGAGAAAACGCATCAGGTGCCGGCCAGCGAGTTTTATACCCTGGATCGCAAAGCGCGAGGCCACGTGGTACATGAGCAACTGAAGGACGAAACCGATATTCCGGGCTGGCTGCGTAAGCACTGGCAGAAAGAGACCGGCTTTGCGTTCCCGTCGGGGCACACCATGTTCGCGGCAAGCTGGGCGCTGCTGGGCGTCGGCCTGCTATGGCCCCGCCGTCGTACCGTCACCATCGTGGTGCTGCTGGTCTGGGCCACGGCGGTCATGAGCAGCCGCATGCTGCTCGGTATGCACTGGCCACGCGACCTGGTGGTGGCCACGCTCATCTCCTGGCTGCTGGTGACGCTGGCCTGCTGGATCGCCCAGCGCGTGTGCGGCCCGCTGACGCCGCCGGTGCAGGAGCAGCAGGAAATCGCTGAGCGCGAGCAGGAAATGCGCTAAAGGTTGAGTTTTTTACTTTTGCCCTCACTAAATACCGATGCCGCGGCGCTTTTCCGATTTCGCGCCGCGGCTGAAAATGGTAATTTACGGGGTGGGCTTCAGGTCGGATTACATCTCTTCGCTCAGACCACATACGGGACGTCATGTGAAATATTTACTGATCTTTTTACTGGTATTAGCCATCTTCGTTATTTCCGTCACGCTTGGCGCGCAAAATGACCAGCAGGTGACCTTTAACTTCCTGCTCGCCCAGGGCGAATACCGCATCTCAACGCTGCTGGCACTGCTGTTTGCCGCCGGGTTTATCATTGGCTGGCTCATCTGTGGCATGTTCTGGCTGCGCGGTCGCGTCCAGCTGGCCCGTGCAGAGCGCAAGGTGAAACGTCTTGAGCAGCAGCTCGCCACCGCGACGCAAACCCCCGCGGTGCCGTCAGCGCCTGCCGTCAGGGAATAGCGCCCAATGTTGGAACTGCTGTTTCTGCTGCTGCCCGTTGCGGCCGCCTATGGCTGGTATATGGGGCGCAGAAGTGCACATCAGGACAAGCAGCAGGAGGCCAGCCGCCTGTCGCGTGACTACGTCACGGGCGTCAACTTCCTGCTCAGCAATCAACAGGACAAAGCCGTTGACCTGTTCCTCGACATGCTCAAAGAGGACACCGGCACCGTCGAAGCGCATCTCACCCTCGGCAACCTGTTCCGCTCGCGCGGCGAGGTTGACCGCGCCATCCGCATTCACCAGTCGCTAATGGAAAGCGCCTCGCTGACCTACGATCAGCGGCTGCTGGCCATCCAACAACTCGGTCGGGATTACATGGCGGCGGGAATGTACGACCGCGCCGAAGAGATGTTCGCGCAGCTGGTGGATGAGACCGATTTTCGCGTCAGCGCGCTGCAACAGCTGCTGCAGATCTATCAGGCCACCAGCGACTGGCAGAAAGCCATTGATACCGCTGAACGGCTGGTCAAGCTCGGGAAAGATCAGAAACGGGTCGAGATCGCCCATTTCTACTGCGAGCTGGCGCTGCAGATGATGGGTAATGACGACATGGATAAAGCCATGTCGCTGCTGAAGAAGGGCGCCGCCGCCGATCGCAACAGCGCCCGCGTTTCCATCATGATGGGGCGCATTTTCATCGCTAAAGGTGAGTACAACAAAGCGGTTGAGAGCCTGGAGCGCGTCATCGAGCAGGATCGCGAGTTGGTCAGCGAAATCCTCGAGATGCTGCAGGTGTGCTATCAGCAGCTGGGCAAACCCGATGAGTGGGCAGAATTCCTTAAGCGCTGCGTGGAAGAGAACACCGGTGCCACCGCCGAGCTGATGCTGGCGGAAGTGATGGAGCAGCGCGAAGGTCCGGAAACCGCACAGGTGTACGTAACGCGGCAGCTCCAGCGGCATCCCACCATGCGCGTGTTCCACCGCCTGATGGATTACCATCTTCAGGAAGCAGAAGAGGGGCGCGCCAAAGAGAGCCTGATGGTACTGCGGGAAATGGTTGGCGAACAGGTGCGTACCAAACCGCGCTACCGCTGCCAGAAGTGCGGCTTTACCGCCTTCACGCTCTACTGGCACTGCCCATCCTGTCGGGCGTGGTCATCCATCAAACCCATCCGCGGATTAGACGGGCAGTAACAGACTGCCCTTTTTTTACCATCATCATTAGTTACAACATACTAAAGATAAAATCGATAATACGTTCGGCTTCGGCGTCGTTAGCCGCTTAGCAGGGTAAATCGCGCCTGTAAATTTGCCAGGGGGGCAGGTAGAATGCATGCCGTTTATCCATCCGCGCCGCATCAGGTGCTCTCTCAGAAGGTCCGGTCATGAAGTTAGCTGAATCCTCCACGTTGCATGCTGTCACCGACTCACCGATCGTTGTGGCACTGGATTACGACAATCGAGACAGCGCGCTGGCGTTTGTCGACGGTATCGATCCGCGCGACTGCCGTCTGAAGGTGGGCAAAGAGATGTTCACGCTGTTTGGCCCTCAGTTGGTTCGCGATTTGCAACAGCGCGGTTTTGAGCTGTTTCTCGACCTGAAATTCCATGACATCCCAAACACCACGGCGCGGGCGGTTGCCGCGGCGGCGGAGCTGGGCGTCTGGATGGTCAACGTCCACGCTAGCGGCGGAGCGCGCATGATGGAAGCCGCTCGCGCGGCTCTGCAGCCATTTGGTAAAGATGCGCCGCTGCTGATTGCGGTCACCGTGCTGACCAGCATGGAAGCCAGCGATCTGGCCGACATCGGCATCACGCTGTCGCCGGCGGAACACGCCGAACGTTTGGCGCGCCTGACACAGCAGTGCGGCCTGGATGGCGTGGTGTGCTCCGCTCAGGAAGCGGTGCGCTTTAAAGCGGAACTGGGCGACGCGTTTCGCCTGGTCACGCCGGGTATCCGCCCGGCAGGCAGCGATGCCGGCGATCAGCGCCGCATCATGACGCCGCAGGATGCCCAACGCGCCGGGGTGGATTATATGGTGATCGGGCGTCCCATTACCCAGGCCGCCCATCCTGCGCAGGCGCTGCGCGCTATTCTGGCATCGCTTCGCGAGGAGGCATAATGAAAGACGACAACAGCCGTCTGGTGTACTCCACGGAAACCGGTCGCATAGACGAGCCGAAGAGCGCCCCGGTGCGTCCTAAGGGCGACGGCATCGTACGCATTCAGCGCCAGACCAGCGGGCGCAAAGGGAAGGGCGTGTGCCTGATCACCGGCATTGATGCCGATGACGCCACGCTCGCCACCATCGCGGCAGAGCTGAAAAAGAAGTGCGGCTGCGGCGGGTCGGTGAAAGATGGGGTAATTGAAATTCAGGGCGATAAACGCGACCTGATCAAAACCCTGCTGGAAGCGCGCGGCATGAAAGTGAAGCTGGCGGGCGGTTAATACCGGCACATGTGAAAAAAGGCCACGCGTGCGTGGCCTTTTTTGTGTGGCACGAATGCCAGTTGTTCGCAACGTTCAGTGATTACGTCAAGCGTAGCGTCTGCGCGTTAGCGGTTATCAGTCAACCTGATGACCGATGATACCACCCACGGCGGCACCACCCAGCGTACCCAGCGCGCTACCATCCGTCAGCACTGACCCACCGATTGCACCGGCACCCGCACCAATTGCGGTGTTGCGGTCACGTTTAGACCAGTTCGAGCAGGCGCTCACCGACATCGCCAGCGTAATCGCCAGTACCGCAGTTGCAATTTTTTTAGTGTTTAATGACATAATACTTTCTCCTGAATTATTGATTCACGGAAGGAAGTTACTCTTTAAGTATAGTGGCAATCACAGCGCTTAAAGCGTCAATCCGTGAAACGATGTCGCGAAAATAAACACCGACTGGTAACGCGAGTGATAGTTACTTTCAGTGATATCGTTAGTGATAATTTTTATGTTTTTCACGCACCTGCGACAGGTAAATTGTCTTAATTCAGGGTTCAGAAAGCTCTTATAGCGAGAGGGCTCCGCCCGCGGCGGAGCAGGGGTCAGGCAGGGGTAACGCGCGGTACCATTTCGATCTGCAACGCGTGGCGCTCCAGCGCCTGCTGAATATCGGGATCCAGACCGTCGTCGGTGATGACCCGGCTGAATTTTTCCATCGGCCCCAGGGTATAGGGATGCATTACGCCGAACTTGGAGCTGTCGGTCAGGACGATGGCTTCGCTGCCTTTGTCCAGCACCGCGCTGACCACATCGCTGCGCATCATGTCGCGGCCAGTAAAACCGGTGCCGGGCAGCCAGCCGTCAATGCCGATAAACGCCTTGCTGAAGTGCACCTGGCCGATAAACTGCCGGGTGAGCGGCCCGACCATGCTTTCGCTCTTCTTCTGATAGATGCCACCAATCAGAATCACTTCGCAGTCGGTTTCCTTCAGCAGATGGGCGATATAGCTGCTCACGGTGATGATGGTGACGCGCTTATTTTCAGCCAGCTCGCGCGCCAGCAGGGCGTTGCTGCTGCCGTTTTCGATAAACACCGTTTCGCCATCCTGCACCAGCGACGCGGCCGCCATCGCCAGACGGCGCTTGAGCGGGAAGTTATTCATCATGCGCGCTTCCACGTCGTCGCTGTCGATGGGCACCGCGTAGCCGTGGGCGCGGCGCAGATAGCTTTGCCGCTCTAAAAGATTCAGATCCTGGCGGATGGTGACTTCGGAAACGCCGGTGGTTCTGGCAAGCTCAGCGACGCTGACGCGACCGTTATCGATCACCATCTGTAAAATAGTCTGTTGTCGGGGATTCATGTTCGATATGGGTTATGCGGCACGCTGCCGCCGGGTTGAGTATAGATCGCGCAGCGTAACCTGCTACGCGATACGGCGGACGGGTCAGATTTCCCAGGGCGCTTTAACGGCGCCGGGCTGCTCGTTGCTGTCGCGCTGTTCCAGCGCCAGCAGTTCAGCCTTGAGGATCTCTAAATTATTGATGGCGGAGTGGTAGTCGCCCGCAACAAGAATATCGAGAACCGTATCGATACGCTGTGCCAGATTTTTGGTATCCACAGTAGGCATGATTTTCCCCTTGTTGTTTACGACCTTCATGATGCAAAAAACGGCGTCAAAAGAGAAGCAGTTAACGCTCGCCAGTGCGCTTATGCATCAAATGGTTAACGCAAAACGCGCATTCTGCAGCGCGATTGCGCGTCTACTTCTCCGGTATGGCAACCGTGCAGTAGGCTGATTCTGCGTGCAACACGCATTTTCACCTACAGAGGACACGACTATGACCGTCTTAAATCAATCAACCTGCAAAATCTTTACCGATCCGGCGCGTTTTACCCAGCTGTCGGGGTTCTATGAGCCGGAGCGCCGCACCATCTGGATGATGCTCAGCGCCAGACCGCGCCCCTGTTTCGATCACGTGCTGATCGAGGAGATCATGAACTTCGGCTATCTGGTGCAGGAGTCGGCGTTCGAGGTCGATTTCTGGGTGACCGGCTCGCTGGTGCCGGGGCTGTACAACACCGGTGGCGATCTCAGCTTCTTTGTTAACTGTATCCGCAGCGGCCGCCGTGAGGCGCTGCGCGCCTATGCCCGGGCCTGTGTCGACTGCGTTCACGCCGCGTCACGCGGGTTTGATACCGGCGCCATCAGCCTGGCGATGGTCGAGGGCAGCGCGTTAGGCGGCGGCTTCGAGGCGGCGCTGGCGCACCATTTTGTGCTGGCGCAGCGCGATGCGCGGATGGGCTTCCCGGAAATCGCGTTTAACCTGTTCCCCGGCATGGGCGGCTATTCACTGGTCGCACGACGGGCGGGGATGAAGTTAGCGGAGGCCCTGATCTACAAGGGTGAATCCCATACCGCGGAGTGGCATGAGCAGCATGGTCTGGTGGATGTGCTGTTTGAACCGGGGCAGAGCTACGTGGCGACGCGTACCTTCATCGACACCCTCCAGCCGAAGCTGAACGGCGTGAAGGCGATGCTGCGCGCCCGCCAGCGGGTGATGCGCCTGCCGCGTGCCGAGCTGATGGAGATCACCGAAGACTGGGTGGAGGCCGCCTTCACGCTGCAGGAGAAGGACGTGGCCTATATGGAACGGCTGGTGCAGCTGCAAAACCGCCACACCGCCAGCGCGCTGCGTAAGGCTGGCTAACGCGGCATGCGGGCCTGATAACGTTTATACCATCGCTCGAAAGCGGCAGCGGGCATGGGCTTAGCAAACAGATAACCCTGCCGTTCATTGACGCCGTTCTTGGTCAGAAAGGCGTCTTCTTTTGCGCTCTCCACCCCTTCGGCAATCACCTGTAAGTTCAGGGCCTGCGCCACGGCGACGATGGCGCGCACCAGCGACTGCGACACCGACTGCTTATGGATATCGCGCACGAAGGCTTTGTCGAGCTTAATAGCATCGAGCGGAAAACGCGCCAGCTGCGATAACGACGAGTAGCCGGTACCGAAATCATCCAGGTGTACCTGGGCGCCCAGCGCGCTGAACTGCTGGATCACGGACAGCGCCAGCTCCTCGTTTTCAATCAGGCAGCTTTCGGTCAGCTCGACGTCGATAGGGCAGTATTCAAAGTTAAGATCGCGCAACGCCTGCCGGAGATCGCTGAAAATGGTCTGGTCCGCAAGCTGGCGTGCCGACACGTTCACCGCCACGCGCAGGTTAATTCCTTTGCTGCGCCACTTCGCCACCTGCTGCATCACGTCGAGCATCACCCAGCGCCCGAGCGGCACAATCAGCCCGGACTCTTCCGCGTAGGAGATAAAATCGAGCGGCGGAATCAGCCCGCGCTCCGGTGACTGCCAGCGCACCAGCGCTTCAAGGCTGCGCACTTCACCCCGCCAGGTGATTTTCGGCTGGTAATGAATCACCAGCTGATCGTTCTCCAGCGCCTTGCGCAGGTTGGTATCCAGCCACAAATACTCAAACACCCGCTGGTTCATTTCCGGCGAGAAGACGCAGAACTTGCCGCGGCCGCCCTCTTTGGCGGTATACATCGCGGTGTCCGCGCTGCGGATCAGCGCCTCGCGATCGACGCCATGGTGGGGGGCCACGGAAATACCGAGCGAGCAGCCAGTGTACACCTCAATCAGACCGATACGGAACGGCTGCCTGAGGCGCGTCAGGATGCGCGACGCCATGGCTTCCAGCGAGCCCTGAGAGGAGCGGGTGGCCAGCACGATAAACTCATCCCCGCCGAGACGCGCCAGCACCTGACCCTCATCAAGGCAGCTGAGAATCGCCATGGATACCGCCTGTAACAGCTGATCGCCGAACATATGCCCGTAGGCGTCGTTCACTTTTTTGAAGTTGTCGAGATCGAGATAGACGATGCCGATCTGCTCCTCGTCACTGCGCGTGGTCAGGGCATCGCTGATAAGCTCGTAAATCGCGTTGCGGTTGGGCAGACCGGTGATGGTGTCGGTGTTCGCCAGCACCCGTAAGCGCTCCTGGGCGCGCCGCTCCTCGGTGATGTCGGTGCCGGAGCAGATAAGGTAGATTTCGTTTTTGCCGCTGCCGCTGTGGACAAACTTATTGCGAAACAGGAACAGGCGCTGTCCCTTGCGGGTTTTGATCCAGCGTTCGACTTCATAGGAGTTGCCGTCCCGGAAAAACCCGGAGATGTTACGCTTCGAGGCGCTGGCTTCCGTGCGGCTCATAAACAGCCGAAACACGTTCTGACCGATGACCTCATGCTCCTTCATCCCGGTGTACTCTTCGCTAAGCCGGTTGAAACGCTGAATGTTGCCATGCCGATCAAG
This sequence comes from Siccibacter turicensis LMG 23730, assembly GCF_000463155.2. Taxonomy (GTDB): domain Bacteria; phylum Pseudomonadota; class Gammaproteobacteria; order Enterobacterales; family Enterobacteriaceae; genus Siccibacter; species Siccibacter turicensis. The sequence goes on from NZ_AWFZ01000042.1 coordinate 396,229, forward strand.
AATGACGATCACCGAATTGGCTTCGGACACCACCTGTTCGGCAAACGACAGTCCCTGCATCAGATCGCGCGCCACCGCGGGGGTGTCATGCCAGGCTGAGGCGGTACCGGCCCACTCGCCGCGCGAGACTTTTCGACCCACCAGATGCACGGGCGTCTCTTCGCCAAACAGAGTGAGGGTAATGGAGACGCTGGAGGTAATGACCGTCATGTCGCGGATGCGCTCGGCCTGCTCGGGGGAGAGCGCCACCGCCTGACAGGCATCAGCCTCTTCCGAGGCCGCAAGCTGCAACGCGTTGCTGTCCGCGGGCAGACGCCAGAACGGGCTGTTCGTCCCGACGTAACGATAAAGCGGGTTTTGCTCCAGATAATCTTTCATGCCATCTCCCGAAAAACACCACGCGCACGCTTCGTGTCGAACCGGTTTGAGGAGGGTAAAGCGTGAAGTTCCGCCGCGGGCCGGCTACCGCGAAAAGCGGTACGACAGGGCAGAAAACGCCGTATCCTCTGGAATAATAATGAATCGCCGCCGCTCACGTTATCGTAGCCAATAGTTTCAGTGTGGTAGGTTTTTTGAATTTTGTGAGACGAGGCAAAAAAAATGCAGCAGCTCAATGAAGAACTGCCGCATCAGATGGGGCAAAGCAGCTCCCTGATTAATCAGGGAAAAGCTCAGGCGACCGGACGGGCGATCACGCTGCGGGTCTCCATACGCACTTCGGCGATGGTCACCTGGATCACGTCCGTGACTTTATAAACGGTTTCGCCTTTGATCTGCACCGTGCCGTTTTCCTGGCTGCACACCATTTCATCGCGCACCGCGTGAATAAATGGCGCAGGGATAAAGGCAACCGCGCCGTTATCCACCAGGCGAACGCGCATCCCGCCGCGGCTGACATCAATAATCTCCGCGTTGAAGCGGGTATCGGTGCCGGCTTTATCGTTCAGGTAACGGGCATAGAGCCAGTCACCGACGTCGCGTTCCGCCATGCGGTTCAGGCGACGGCGCTCCGCCATCTGCACCGTGGTTTCGTCGGCCGGACGGTCGATGGTTTCACCTTTGATGATCGCTTTCAGCAGACGATGGTTGACCATGTCGCCGTATTTACGAATCGGTGATGTCCAGGTGGCGTAGGCTTCGAGACCAAGACCGAAGTGCGCGCCAGGCGTGGTGCTGATTTCAGCGAACGACTGGAAGCGGCGAATGCGGCTGTCGAGGAAACCGGTCGGCTGGGCATCCAGCTCACGACGCAGTTTGCAGAAGCCTTCGAGCGTCAGCACCTCTTCCGGATCGACGTGCAGATCGTGGGTTTTCAGCAGGGCGGCCATCTGTTCGGTCCCGGCAGGGTCGAACCCGGCGTGGACGTTGTAGATCCCAAAGCCCAGCTTCTCGCGCAGCACGATAGCGGCGCAGATGTTTGCCGCGATCATCGCTTCTTCCACGATGCGGTTACCGATACGACGCGGCTCGGCAACGATATCCAGCACTTCGCCTTTCTCACCGAGCACAAAACGGTAGTCAGGACGGTCTTTGAACACCAGCGCGTGGGTCTTACGCCACTCGCCGCGACGCAGACAGATGGTTTGCAGCAGACGGATCTGGTTGGCAATCGCATCGTTCTGCGGCTGCCAACTGCCGTTGTTCTCCAGCCAGTCGGACACGTCGTCATAGGCCAGCTTGGCCTGCGACTTAATCCAGGCGCTAAAGAAATGGATGTCGTCGCTGATGCTGCCGTCCTGATTGACGATCATGCGGCAGGCCAGCACCGGACGGGTTTCGTCAGGGCGTAGGGAGCACAGGTCATCAGAGAGTTCACGCGGCAGCATCGGGATGTTGAAGCCCGGCAGGTAGTTGGTGAACGCGCGTACTTTGGCGGCGTTATCCAGCGCGCTGCCTTCGCGAACCCAGGCTGTCGGGTCGGCGATGGCCACGGTGAGCTGCAGGCGATCGTCGCTCAGGGTTTCCACATACAGCGCATCGTCCATATCTTCGGTGCTGGCGCTGTCGATGGTGACGAACTCAAGCGCGGTGAGATCTTCACGCACCAGGCCTTCATCCTGCATCTCGGTGGCAACGCCGTTTGGCGCTTCGCGTTCCAGATTATGGCGCGCGAGGGTGACCCACCACGGCACAAAGTGGTCGTCGCTGTAGGTGATGAACTGGGTCAGTTCGGCGTAGAAACCGCGGTCGCCTTTCAGCGGATGACGGCGCATCTCGGCCACGGCCCAGTCGCCTTCTTTGAAGTCGTGCTCCACGCCGCGTTCAGCGCGGCAGGGGATGGCATCACGCAGCAGCGGATGGTCCGGCACGATAGAAAGACGATCGTCTTTTTTCTGTACCCGGCCAACAAAGCGGGTCAGGAAAGGTTCGATAAGCTCTTCCGGCTCGGCGGACTCCCGATCTTTATCGGTGTGGATCACGGCGGTAATACGGTCGCCGTGCATCACTTTTTTCATTTGCGGCGGCGGAATGAAGTAGCTTTTTTGTCCGTCTACTTCCAGAAAGCCAAAGCCTTTTTCGGTGCCTTTCACCACGCCTTCAGCGCGCGGTGTTTGAGAATGCAGTTGCTGTTTTAGCTGCGCAAGCAGCGGGTTGTCCTGAAACATAGTGTTCTATTTTCGTGGCCAAAAGAGCGGCTGACAGTTTTACGCGATTACGCCGGTTGCAGCAAGCGCTGTTTCAGCCGGATGACGCTGCCGTCTGGCCTGAAGGCGCACTGCCGAGGCCGATTTTCAGCCGATTGAGCCAGCCGCACAGGGCGGTCAGCCCGAGCAGCCGCAGCAGCACATCGCGCGGCACGTCCACGTCACTGACGGGCTGAAGATGGGCGGCGCTGAAGCGATCGGGACTGCGGGTCAGGGCCTGCGCCGCCTGGATCAGCGCGCGCTCCCGCGGGTGGTTATGGCTCCACGCCAGCAGCGCCCGCTCGCCGTTACGCACCGCGTCAGACAGCGCCGCATCGGAAATTGCGCGGGTCATGCGGGCAAAACAGTCGCTGCTGCCGTTGATGCGCGCGCTGATGAGCGCCACCAGCGCCGCGTCCGGCCCCTGATAGAGCGCCTCCACCAGCGCGCTCAGCAGCGAGAGGGCCGCTTCATCACCTACCAGACCCTCGGCCAACGGCTGCATCGCCTCGATGCGCTGCGCCTCGGTCAGCGCCTGGGTCTGTTCCGGGCGCAGATAGCCCGGCGCGGGCAGCGGGATATCCGGCTGCCACTGGGGCGCGGCGGCGGCGGCGAAGCGCTCCACCGGCGCATCCTGCTGAATATCAATCCCCGGCAGCCAGCGCGCCGGCTGGCCGTTGAGCGCCTGAAGTACGGCAATTACCCGCGCCTGAAAGCCGATAAAGCCGACAATCTGGTTAAAAGTCACGCGGTCAGCGTCGGTCAGGCCGACCTCGGCAAGCTGAATGCGCGCCCGGGCATCGATAAGCGTTGGGGAGCTGGCGAGCTGGCGGGCGTACTGGGTGATCTGCGCCAGACGGCGATTGCTCTCCCGGGAGGAGTCCGGACCCGGCAGCGGCGCCAGGCGCGCGGCATAGTGGTTGCACAGGCGCTGCACCCCGGACACCTGCGCCACGGTAAGCGCGGTGCTAAGCCGGTCATAGGCCGTGAGCGTGGCCAGGCGAGAGGGCGTTACCGTATCAGGAAGCAGATGGTCACCTGCGTCACGGGCGACAGTGAGCCAGGCGTGATGGGCGTGAAGAACGTCGTCGGGTACCACGAGGTCGAGCAGAAAGCGGTCGTTAACGCGGGCGGCTTCCGGAACCAGCGGCTGCACATCCGCGTGACAGGTTCGTGCCTGGGTTTCATGGTACCAGTGGCTTTTGCCGGAGAAGCGGCGTTGTTCCATGGTCTTTCCTTGGTCTGGTGAGCAATCCGTAGCAACACCGCGCTGTCACGGATCGTGTTGGCTTTATCCTGGCGTAAGGGGAAAGGGTGACAAAAGATTGTTCGGTGATAATAAATAGCGGAAAGGCATAACTGCGGAGCGGGAAATAAAAAAGGCAGATAGTCTGCACTATCTGCCTTGTCTGCGTTACCCCTCTGCGCGAGGGGCGACGATTATTTCAGTTCCAGCTCGTTCATCGCGGCGATGCTGAAGCCGCCGTCAACGTGAACCACTTCACCGGAGATACCGGCAGAGAGATCGGAGCACAGGAACGCCGCGGAGTTACCCACGTCTTCGATGGTGACGGTGCGGCGGATCGGGGTGACCGCTTCGCAGTGCGCCAGCATCTTACGGAAGTCTTTGATACCGGATGCCGCCAGGGTACGAATCGGACCCGCGGAGATGGCGTTCACGCGCACACCTTCCGGCCCCATGGCGTTCGCCATGTAACGCACGTTGGCTTCCAGAGACGCTTTCGCCAGACCCATCACGTTGTAGTTCGGGATGGCGCGCTCGGCACCCAGGTAGGAGAGGGTCAGCAGCGCAGAGTTCGGGTTCAGCATCGCGCGGCAGGCTTTCGCCATCGCCACGAAGCTGTAAGAGCTGATGTCGTGCGCAATTTTGAAGCCATCACGGGTTACGGCGTTAACGTAGTCGCCGTCCAGCTGGTCGCCCGGTGCGAAACCGATGGAGTGTACGAAGCCGTCGAATTTCGGCCATACTTTCTCAAGCTCGGTAAACAGGCCTTCGATGCTGGCATCTTCCGCAACGTCGCACGGCAGCACGATGCTGGAACCCAGTTGAGCGGCAAACTCTTCCACGCGGCCTTTCAGTTTGTCGTTCTGATAGGTGAACGCCAGTTCAGCCCCTTCACGCTGCATCGCCTGCGCGATACCGTAGGCGATGGAAAGTTTGCTGGCGACGCCGGTCACCAGAATGCGCTTACCGGTAAGAAAACCCATAGCTTTGATCCTTATCATATTGTTATGGCGGCAGGTGAATAAGCCACACTGCCGTCGTTAAATCGCGGGGATTCTACCACGTCTCTAAGAATCCGTTAATCCGACCACTCCACTTATCCTGCACGCGGCGGGTGACCGGCACTGTCATTATTAATATTACCTGTCTTTTCGCCAGGCGTCGGCGGTTAACGCCTCACCAAAATGCCCGGCAATTAACCGTTTGGTTAAATCATGCAGCGGCGAGGCCAGCACGTCGGCGGTGCTGCCGCGCTCTACCACTTCGCCGTGGTGCATCACCATCACCTGATCGCTGATGTGCTTCATCATTCCGATATGCTGGGTAACGTAGATGTACGAAATCCCCTGTTTTTCCTGCAGTTCCAGCATCAGATTGATCAGCTGGGAGCGCATCGACATATCGAGCGAGGCCAGCGCTTCGTCGGCAATAATCACCTTCGGGCGCAGGATCAGCGCGCGCGCCAGGCCCAGACGCTGCTTCTGGCCCGGCGCCATCATGTGCGGATAGTAGCTGGCGTAGTCCGGGAGCAGGCCGACCATGCGCAGCGTTTCGTTAATCCGCTTGCGCCGCGACTCGGGGTCGAGATCGGTATTCAGGCGCAGCGGAAAATCAAGGATCTGCGACACGCGCTGACGCGGGTTGAGCGAGGTAGAAGGGTCCTGGAAAATCATGCGGATGCGCTGGCTGCGAAACGAATAGTCGCCGTAGTGCATCGGACAGTCATCAATCATCAGCTCGCCGGTGGTCGGCTCCACCATGCCCGCCAGCATTTTGGCGAGCGTTGATTTACCCGACCCGTTTTCACCGATGATCGCCAGCGTCTGGCGCTCGCGCAGCGTAAAGCTGAGCGGTTTTACCGCCTCCACGGTCTGACGATGGAACCAGCCGGTGCGGTAGCGGAAGGTTTTGCTTAAGTTACGAACCTGAAGCAGCGTCTCAACCATCTCACTCTCTCTCCATGTTTAGCGGGAAGTGGCAGGCGAAAAGGTGATTTTTCGGCCCGTCAAGACGCGGGGTAATGATGCACTCGCGCTGCGCGTAGGGGCAGCGCGGGCCGAGGCGACAGCCAATCGGCAGCTGTTCGAGCAGCGGAATCGACCCCGGCAGGGTGTTGAGTCGGCTCTTGTGCGGCATCGCGCTGCCAAAGTCGGGAATAGCGCGGATCAGCGCCTGGGTGTACGGGTGGTGCGGGGTGGTGATCAGCTCTTCGCTCGGCGCGGTTTCCACCGTCTGGCCGCAGTACATCACGTTGATGCGATCCGCCCACTGGCTCAGCATCTGCAGGTCGTGACTGATGAGCAGAATAGTGGTGTTGTTGTTCTGGTTGAGCCGGGTCAGCAGGCGGAAAATCTGCGCCTGGGTGGTGGGCTCCATGGCGTTGGTCGGCTCATCGGCAATCAGCAGTCGCGGCTGGTTTGCCAGCGCAATGGCGATCATCACCTTCTGGCACTCGCCGTCGGTCAGCTCATAGGGGAAGCTGTGCATCGCATCTTTATGATCCTTGATGCCGACGCGGTGCAGCAGCTCAATGGCGCGCTGCTTGCGCCAGCCAAAACGCTGCCACCAGCGGCCCTTGTAGGTCCAGCCGGGGATGTTCTGCATCAGCTGGCGGCCAATGCGCTCCGACGGATCGAGACAGGACTGCGGCTCCTGGAAAATCATCGACACGTTATGGCCCACCAGCTTGCGGCGCTCGCGTGCGCTCAGGCGCAGCAGGTCGATATCGTCGAAGCGCATACGGTCGGCGGTGATGCGCCAGTTGTCTTTGGTCACCCCGCAAATCGCTTTTGCGATGAGGCTCTTACCCGAGCCGGACTCACCCACCAGGCCGCGAATTTCGCCTTCGCTGAGGGTCATGCTGACGCGGTCTACCGCTTTGACCCACGCGTCGCCGGTTTTCACTTCGATGGTCAGGTTGCGGATATCAAGTAACGGCATTATTCCACCCCTGCATTGATGGCGCGACGCATGCCGTCGCCCAGCAGATTGACCAGCAGCACGCTTATCATGATTGCCGCACCCGGCAGCATCACGGTCCAGGGCGCCACGTAGATAAGCTCCAGCGCGTCGCCGAGCATCGCGCCCCATTCCGGCGAGGGGAGCTGCGCCCCGAGATCGAGAAAGCCGAGGGCCGCGATATCAAGGATGGCCATCGACAGCGCGCGGGTGATTTCGGTAACCAGTATCGACGCGGTATTGGGCAGCACCGCGAACCAGAGAATGTTAAGCGTGGTCGCGCCGTCAAGCCGCGCGGCCACCACGTACTCTTTCTCCAGCTCGTCGTGCACCATGCTGTAGACCGAGCGCACAATGCGCGGCAGCAGCGCCAGCCACACCGCAAACATGGCGTGGGAGAGCTGCGGCCCGGCAAAGGCCACCACGATAATCGCCAGCAGCAGAGACGGAATCGAGAGCAGGGTATCCAGCACGTGGTTGAGCACCGCCGAGCGCAGGCCGTGGGTCGCCCCGGCAATCACGCCAAGGACCAGCCCGCAGACCGACGCCGCCAGCGTCACCACAAAGGCGCCGCCCACCGTCGGGGCCGCACCGCTGAGCAGCCGGCTTAACACGTCGCGCCCGAGGTCGTCGGTACCGAGGAAGAACGACACGTCGCCGTAGCGCGACCAGGAGGGCGGCATCAGCTGATAGCCGAGGAACTGCTGGTCCAGCCCGTAGGGCGCAAACAGCGACCCGAAGATGCACACCAGCGCCAGCGCGCCGCAGCCGTAAAGGCCGATCATCGCGGTGGTATCGCCATAAAATTTACGCCACACGGTGCGCAGCGCGCCAGGCGGGCGCTTTTCGCGATAAACGCTATCGTAAGGCATACCATTCCTTATGCTTCAACGGGTTCGCCAGCGCACCCACCAGATCTGAAATCACGTTAACAATAATAACCAGCGCGCCAATCACCATCACCCCGGCAGAGATGGCAGCATAGTCTTGCTGACGGATGGCATTAATCAGCCAGCGCCCAAGCCCCGGCCAGCTGAAGACCATTTCGGTGATCATCGCCAGCGTCAGCATGGTGGAGAACTGTAGCCCGAGGCGCGGGATCACCGGCGGCAGGGCGTTATGCAGCATGTGCCGACGCAGAATGGCGAAGCGCGACAGGCCCCGGGTCGCGGCGGCTTTGATGTAGTTCTGATCTACAACATCGATGGTGCTCAGACGCATCAGGCGGATCACCTCGGTGGTCGGCGCCACCGCCAGCGTCGCCACCGGCAGCGCCATGTGGCGCAGGGCGCTGACGATCATCTCATCGCGCCACGGGGAGTCGGAGAGCCAGGCATCCACCAGCGCCAGCCCGGTGACGGTTTTCACCTCGTATAGCAGGTCGAAGCGCCCGGACACCGGCAGCCAGCCAAGGGTGAGCGAGAAAAACAGGGTCAGAAGCAGGGCGAGCCAGAACACCGGAATCGAGAATCCCATCAGCGCCAGCGCGCTGATAAAGCGATCCTGCCACTTGTTGCGCATAATTCCGGCCATCATGCCGACCGGAATGCCAATCAGCAGCGCCAGCCCGAATGCCAGCACGCACAGCTCCATGGTGGCGGGGAACACCTCGGCAAGCTGCTGGGTAATGGGCTGTCCGTTGATGCTCGACACGCCAAAATCCCAGTGCAGCAGGCCATTGAACCAGAACACCCAGGCGTTCCACAGCGACGCCCCCTGCAGCGGGGCGTGCGGCGTGAAATAGCTCAGGCTGAAACCGACGATCGACAGCATGAACAGCGTGATCAGCAACAGCAGCAGACGGCGTAGCGTAAAAATAATCATGGTTCTTTCACCCCGGCGCTGTCGCGCGTCACCCCGGCGAACGAGGCATTGCCAAACGGACTGAGCACCAGCCCTTTAATATCCGAGCGGTGGGCCTGCAGGCGCAGCGACGAGGCCAGCGGCAGCACCGGCAGTTCGCGCGCCAGAATTTTCTGCGCCGTGTCGTAGACCTCAATGCGCGAGGCCAGCTGCTGCGAGGTGAGGGCGTTACGCAGCACCTCATCAAACTGCGGGTTGCACCAGCGGGCGTAGTTGGTCTGGGAACGGATGGCCGCGCAGCTCAGCAGCGGACGGAAGAAGCTGTCCGGATCGTTACTGTCGGTTGACCAGCCGGCGAGGGTTAAATCGTGGTCCATGTCCATCAGGCGCGCCTCCTGGAAGCGGCCCTCCACCGGGACGATGATCACCTCAACCCCAATCTGCGCCATATCCGCCTGAATCAGCTCGGCGGTTTTCAGCGGGCTGGGATTCCAGGCCTGGGAACTGGTGGGCACCCACAGCTGCAGCGTCAGGTTTTCAATCCCCAGCGCCTTGAGCCGGGCGCGCGCTTTGGCCGGGTTGTATTCGGTGATGGTCGAGGTGCTGTCGTAGGCCCAGGAGGCGCGCGGCAGGATAGACGCCGCGGTCTCGGCGGTGCCGTAGTAGATGGACTGCATCAGGCGCTCGTTGTTGATCGCCAGCGCCAGGGCGTGACGCACCTCGGGGTTATTGAGCGGTGCTTTATTGGTGTTGAACGCCAGATAGGCGATGTTCATGCCGGGACGCAGCGTCATGCGCAGACGCGGGTCGTCGCGCATCACCGTCAGCTGGCTGGCCGCCGGCCACGCCAGCACGTCGCACTCGCCGGTCAACAGTTTCGAGAGGCGACCGGTACCGCCGGAGCCGAGATCCACCACCACCTGCGGCATCAGCGGCGTGCCGCGCCAGAAGTGCGGATGGCGCTGCAGGCGAATGTACTGCCCGGCGCGGTATTCCCCCAGCAGGAACGGGCCGGTGCCGACCGGTTCACGATCGAACAGCTCCTGACGATCCACCGCGGCCAGACGGTCAGCGTACTCTGCCGACATCACCGAGGCGTAGTGCGTGGCCAGATGCCATAAGAAAGAGGCGTCCGGGCGCACGAGGCGAAACTCCACGGTGCGGCTGTTGATTTTGCGCACGCTGCGCACGGTATCGGCGAACTGCAGGCTGTCGAAATAGGGGAAGCTGCCGCCGTTGATGGTGTGCCAGGGATTGGTGCGGTCAATGATGCGCTGGAAGGTGAACACCACGTCGTCAGCATTCATCGCGCGGGTAGGGGTAAACCACGCGGTTGTCTGAAACTGCACGCCGCTGCGTAGATGAAAACGGTAGGTGGCGCCGTTATCCAGCACTTCCCAGCTTTCGGCCAGTTCCGGCACCAGCCGGTAGGTATAGGGGTCGACGTCGAGCAGCCGCTCGTAAATCTGGGCGGCCAGCGTATCGACGATCAGCCCGCTGCTGGCTTTCTGCGGGCTAAAGGTGTTGACCTGACCGTTAACGCAATAGACAAAACCGCTCTGGCGAATGTCGCCAGGCGGCGTGGCAGCCTGCGTCTGGCCCGCGAGAAAACCACACGTCATCAACAGGAAAGAGAGAAATACGCGCATTAGAGTATGAGTTTTTAAGACGAATAGCCAAAGTGTATCGCACTTAGGCACGCCGCGTAAAAATCTCTACCCTTTAGCTGTAAAAACGCGCGTTTTTATCCCGGAATTGCCATCGGTTCAGCGAATCGCATGCTTTTTCAAAAGCGCACGCAGCTGGTGATAGGTCACACCCAGCAGTTCCGCCGCCTGTTTCTGGTTATATCGGGCCTGGACGAGACTCTGGCGCAGCAGCGCTTCCTCCTGATGCGTCTGCCACTCACGCAGGTCTAGCGGCAGGGCGGGCAGCTTATCTGCGGCCTGTGCCACGCCCGGCGCGGGAACGTCTGACGCGGTGCGCTGGAAGGGGTCGAGAATAATCTCGTCCACCGGCGCGTCGCTGGTGCCGTGCCGGTACACCGAGCGTTCAACCACGTTTTTCAGCTCGCGAATATTGCCCGGCCAGCCGTAGTTGAGCAGGATCGCTTCCGCATCTGGGGTAAAGCCCGGAAACAGCGGCAGGCCCAGTTCGCGGCACATCTGAATGGCGAACTGCTCCGCCAGCAGCATGATGTCGGTGCGGCGCTCGCGCAGCGGGGGAAGGTTCACCACGTCAAACGCCAGCCTGTCGAGCAGATCGGCGCGGAATTTGCCCTCCTGCACCAGGCCGGGCAGATCGGCATTGGTGGCGCACACCAGCCGGACGTTGACCTGCAGCGGCTGGCTGCCGCCGACGCGCTCCAGCTCGCCGTACTCAATCACGCGCAGCAACTTCTCCTGCACCAGCATCGGGGCGGTGGCCAGCTCGTCAAGAAACAGCGTCCCGCCGTCGGCGCGCTCGAAGCGTCCCGGATGGCGTTTCTGCGCCCCGGTAAAGGCACCAGCCTCATGCCCGAACAGCTCGGTATCGAGCAGGTTTTCGTTGAGCGCTGCGCAGTTGAGGGAGATAAACGGCGCCTGCCAGCGGCGGGAGAGGTAGTGCAGGCGGTTAGCGATAAGCTCTTTCCCGGTACCGCGCTCGCCGATCACCAGTACCGGTTTGTTGAGCGGCGCGAGGCGGGAGACCTGCTCCAGCACTTCTATAAAGGCGTTGGCTTCGCCAATCAGCGTCTCTTTTTGTTCGGACATGATGAAATTAACCACTTGTTAGTGAATGTCACCGCTATAGCCTGGCACAGAACAGGCGCGTTCACACCCTTTTTACCAGATAACAGTAACTTACAAAGTTGGCACGATAATTGGATTATTAAATTCAGACGGGCTTTGCCCATCCCATAACTGGAGGAATTAACAATGGGTATTTTTTCACGCTTTGCCGACATCGTGAACGCCAACATCAACTCCCTGCTTGAGAAAGCGGAAGATCCGCAGAAGCTGGTGCGTCTGATGATTCAGGAAATGGAAGATACGCTGGTGGAAGTCCGCTCCACGTCGGCCCGTGCGCTGGCTGAGAAAAAACAGCTGTCACGCCGCATTGAGCAGGCGACCGCGCAGCAGGCCGAATGGCAGGAAAAAGCCGAGCTGGCGCTGCGTAAAGAGAAAGACGATCTGGCGCGCGCCGCGCTGATTGAAAAACAGAAGCTGACCGACCTTATCGCGCTGCTGCAGGACGAAGCCGCCCAGGTGGATGAAACCCTGGCACGCATGAAGACCGAAATCGGCGAGCTGGAGAACAAGCTTTCTGAAACCCGCGCACGCCAGCAGGCGCTGACGCTGCGTCATCAGGCGGCATCCTCTTCTCGCGACGTGCGCCGTCAGCTCGACAGCGGCAAGATTGATGAAGCGATGGCCCGCTTTGAGTCCTTTGAGCGCCGTATCGACCACATGGAAGCGGAAGCGGAAAGCCACCGTTTCGGTAAGCAGAAGAACCTCGATCAGCAGTTTGCCGAGCTGCAGGCGGATGATGAAATCAACGCCCAGCTTGAAGCCCTGAAAGCTAAAGTACGCGACGGTCAATAATGAAAAAGGCGGCGCCCGAGCGCGCCGCGATAGCAGACGTAAGGAGTACACATGAGCGCCCTTTTTCTTGCCATTCCGCTGACGATTTTCGTGCTGTTCGTCGCGCCGATTTGGCTCTGGCTGCACTACAACAACCGCGCCGCACGCAGCGGGGAGCTGAGCCAGAGCGAGCAGCAGCGCCTTGCCGCGCTGACCGACGAGGCGCGCCGGATGCGCGAACGTATTGAGACGCTGGAGCAGATCCTGGATGCCGAACACCCGAACTGGAGGAACCCGTCATGACCCGCACCTTTGCAGGCCGTAAACTGTGGCGTATGCCGCAACAGGGAATGGTGAAAGGCGTCTGCGCCGGTATCGCATACTATCTTGATGTCCCCGTGAAACTGGTCCGGGTGATTACCGTGCTGGCGATGCTCTTTGGCCTGTTTTTCCTGGTCGTTGTGGCCTATATCGCCCTGACGTTTGTGCTCGACCCGATGCCCGCCGGGGCAGAGGAGGGCGAGATTAGCCCCACCAGCCAGCAGCTGTTGGACAGCGTTGATGCCCAGCTTGCCGCTGGCGAAACGCGGTTACGTGCCATGGAGCGCTACGTGACGTCGGATACCTTCTCGCTGCGCAGCCGTTTCCGTCAGCTTTAATCTGGGGGGCCACGCCCCCTTAATGAGGTTCCATGTATTCTGATTCTAAATGGCACACCGCCGGCCGCCGCGCCACCCCGGTACTGAAGTTCGCCGGTAAAATGGTGCTGCTGACCGCGTTACGCTACGGCCCCGCAGGCGTCGCCGGTTGGGCAGTGAAATCCGTTGCGCGCCGCCCGGCGAAAATGCTGCTGGCGTTCGCCCTCGAACCGCTGCTTAAGAAAGTCGCCACCCGCTTCAGCGCCCGCTATCTGCAAAAACGCCCGCCGCTTTCCCGATAAACGCTGCGCTCCGGCGCAGCCGTTCACAGTCAAATTTGAGTTAGTTCACATTTACTGATCTTACTGCATTAATTGCGCTATTTTTTCAGCATTCTCCCGCCTCCGCTTCGTTGACAGAATAATAGGCCGGGAGTAGTCTCGCTTTCCGTGGGACCGCTACCATGGAAAAGGACGCTATGCAGAAAATAACAGAGTTACTCACGGAAATTTACGGCGAAGCATTTACCGATGCGCACCTTAAGCAGCTAACGGAGAATATTTCCGCCTGCGCCAGGGAAATAAACCGTCCGCGCAAACCGGGGTGGGATGAAAATGATGTGGTGCTTATTACCTACGCCGATCAATTCTCCTGTGAAGGGAAGGCGCGATTAAAAACCCTCGATCGCATTCGCGCCCGCTGGCTGGCAAAGCAATTTTCCCATATTCATCTTCTGCCGTTTTATCCCTGGTCTTCCGACGATGGCTTTTCAGTTATTGATTATCATCAGGTCAACCCGATAAGCGGCGACTGGCGAGATATTTCACGCCTCAATAATTCTACCCGTTTAATGTTCGATTTTGTCTGTAACCATATTTCCGCACGCAGCGAATGGTTTACTCGCTATCTGGCGCTGGACCCGCAATACGCTGATTTCTTTATTAACGTCGACCCCGCCACGGATTTATCGGCGGTGACGCGTCCGCGGGCGCTGCCGCTGTTATCGCCGTTTCGTGACGCCGCCGGCCGCGAGCGTCATCTGTGGACCACCTTCAGTGACGATCAGATTGACCTTAATTACGAAAATCCGCAGGTGCTGCTGGCGATGGTGGACGTGCTGCTCCACTACCTGCGCGAAGGGGCGGAGTATATCCGGCTCGATGCGGTGGGCTATATGTGGAAAACGCCGGGTACCCGCTGCATTCATTTGCCCAAAACCCACCTGCTGGTGAAGCTGTTCCGGGCCATCGTCGACCATGTAGCGCCGGGTACGCTTATCATTACCGAAACCAACGTGCCGCATCAGGATAATATTGCCTATCTGGGCAATGGCCACGATGAAGCGCATATGGTGTACCAGTTTACGCTCCCGCCGCTGGTGCTGCATGCCATCCACACCGGCTCGGTGGTGACGCTGTGCGAGTGGGCACAGTCGCTGCAACCGGTCTCTACCGAGACCACCTGGTTTAACTTTCTTGCCTCCCACGATGGCATCGGCCTCAATCCGCTGCGCGGTATTCTACCCGAAGAGGAGATTCTGGCGCTGGTCGATGCGCTCCAGCTGGAGGGCGCCCTGGTGAACTGGAAAAATAACCCTGACGGCAGCCGCAGCCCCTATGAAATAAACGTCACCTATATTGACGCCGTGAGCCGTCGTGACAGCAGTAATAATGAACGCCTGGCGCGGTTTATTATGGCGCACGCTATTTTGCTCTCCTTCCCGGGTGTACCGGCCATTTATATTCAGAGCATTCTCGGGGCGCGTAATGATTATGATGGCGTGAAGCGCCTCGGTTATAACCGGGCCATTAACCGGCGTAAATATACCGAAAGTGAAATAGATGCGCTGCTCGGTGATACCCGTTCGCTTAATTATCAGGTTTATCAGCAGCTCTCTCACCTTATCAGACTTCGCCGTCAGCACTGTGCGTTTCATCCGGACAGCGCCTTTACGATTGAGGCGGTCGGGGAATCGGTTATTTGCCTGACGCGCACCGCCAATAACGGTGAAACGGTTATAGCATTATTTAATCTCGGGGAGACGCCGTTTTATGTTGAGTTGCCGCCGGGAGATTATCAGGAATTAATTACTGCCACCACGCTCATCACGCCCGAAGTGATTGTGAAACCCTGGCAGGTTATGTGGCTTCGCCAACAGTAAAGGGAAATTACCATGACAACAAAACGCACCGTGCTGTTATCAGCACTGATTGCCTGCGCCCTGATGACAGGCTGTAAGGATGATAAAAAGTCCGCGGTCACCATCGAGTTTATGCACTCGTCAGTGGAGCAGGAGCGCCAGGCGGTACTGACGCGCCTCATCGCCGAGTTCGAAAAACGCAACCCGGACATCACCGTGAAACAGGTGCCGGTTGAGGAGGACGCCTACAACACCAAGGTGATCACTCTGGCTCAGACCGGCGCGCTGCCGGAGGTGATTGAGATAAGCCATGACTACGCCAAGGTGATGGATAAAGAGCAGATGATCGACCGAGAGGCGATCGGTCATGTGATTCACGGCATGGGCGAACAGCAGTTCTACGATGGCGTGCTGCGTATCGTGCGTACCGAAGACGGCACGGCCTGGACCGGGGTACCGATCAGCGCCTGGATCCAGGGCGTCTGGTATCACAAATCCGCCTTCGAAAAGGCCAATCTGGCACCGCCGCGCAACTGGTCGCTGCTGCTCGACGCTGCGAAAACCCTCAACGATCCCGCCCACAAGAAGTTTGGTATCGCGCTCCCTACCGCGGAAAGCGTGATCACCGAGCAGGCTTTCTCGCAGTTTGCGCTCTCTAACAATGCCAACGTGTTTAACGCCAATGGCGACATCACGGTGGACACCCCGGAAATGCGCCAGGCCCTGGACTACTACCGCCAGCTTGCCGCCTATACCATGCCCGGCTCGAACGACGTCATGGAAGTGAAAGACGCCTTCATGAACGGCACCTCCGCGATGGCGATCTACTCCACCTATATTCTGCCGGCGGTTTACAAAGAGGGCAGCCCGGACGAAATCGGCTTTATGGTGCCCACCGAGACGTCGTCTGCGGTCTACGGCATGGTGACCTCGCTGACCATCACCGCCGGGCAGTCCAAGGAGGAGACCGCGGCCGCCGAGAAGTTTGTCGCCTTTATCGAAGAGGGGCAGAGCGCCGCCGACTGGGTGCTGATGTCGCCGGGCGCCGCACTGCCGGTGACCAAAGCGGTGAGCCAGATTCCGGCGTACAAGGACAACGCGGTGATCAAAGCCTTCGGCACGCTGCCGGCTGAGCTGATTGCCCAGTATCCCAACGTCAAAGTGTTCGGCTCGGTAGGGGATAAAAACTTCACCCGCATGGGAGACGTGACCGCCACCGGCGTGCTGAGCAGCATGGTGAACGGCGTTACCGTCGGTCATCACGCGGTGGCCGACGCCGTAGCCGGCAGCCAGAAGCGTCTTGACGCGCTGATCGCTCAGCAGTAATCGGCAGGGATACGCACAATGAAAACGTGGTTCAACGGGCGTTCGGATATGCCGTTCGCTCTGTTACTTCTCGCCCCAGCCTGCTGCTGCTGGGGGGCCTGGTGCTCTGGCCGGCGCTGTCGAACGTCGAGATCAGCGTTCTGCGTCTGCCGCTTAACCCGCGTCTGACGCCGCGCTTTGTCGGGCTGGATAACTATATCCGCATCCTCTCCGACAGCGGATTCTGGCACGCCCTGTGGCTGACCTTCTGGTACACCGCGCTGGTGGTGATCGGCAGTACGGCGCTGGGGCTGGGCGTGGCCATCTTCTTCAACCGCGAGTTTCGCCTGCGTAAAACCGCGCGCTCGCTGGTGCTGCTCTCCTACGTGACGCCCTCCATTTCGCTGGTGTTCGCGTGGAAGTATATGTTCAACAACGGCTACGGCATCGTGAACTGGGTGGCGGGGGATCTGCTTCACCTCTACGATCGCGCGCCGCTGTGGTTTGACAACCCCGGCAGCAGCTTTGTGCTGGTGGTGCTGTTCGCCATCTGGCGCTATTTCCCGTACGCCTTTATCTCCTTCCTGGCGATCCTGCAAACCATCGATAAGTCGCTGTACGAGGCGGCAGAGATGGACGGCGCCAACGGCTGGCAGCGGTTTCGCATCGTTACGCTCCCGGCGATCCTGCCGGTGCTGGCCACCGTCCTGACCCTGCGCGCCATCTGGATGTTCTATATGTTTGCCGACGTCTGGCTGCTCACCAGCAAGGTCGATATTCTCGGCGTCTATCTCTACAAAACCGCGTTTGCCTTCAACGACCTGGGCAAGGCGGCCGCCATCTCCGTGGTGCTGTTCATCATTATCTTCGCGGTGATCCTGCTCACCCGTAAACGAGTGAATCTCTATGGCAATAAATAAACGTACCCTGAAACGGGTCGGGTTCTATGCCGGACTGGTGGCGTTTCTGTTCTTCACGCTGCTGCCGTTTTTCGTGATGCTGATGACCTCGTTCAAAAGCCCGAAAGAGGCGATTTCGCTGCATCCGACGCTGCTGCCGCAGCACTGGACCCTGGAGCACTATCTCGACATTTTTAATCCGCTGATCTTTCCGTTCGTCACCTACTTTCGCAACAGCCTGGTGGTAGCGGTCAGCGCCTCGGTGGTGGCGGTGTTCATTGGCATTCTCGGCGCCTATGCGCTGTCGCGCCTGCGCTTCAAGGGGCGAACCACCATCAATGCCAGCTTTTATACGGTGTACATGTTTTCCGGGATTTTGCTGGTGGTGCCGCTGTTCAAAATCATCACCGCGCTTGGCATCTACGACACCGAACTGGCGCTGATCGTCACCATGGTCACCCAGACGCTGCCCACCGCGGTCTTCATGCTGAAAAGCTACTTCGACACCATCCCGGATGAGATCGAAGAAGCCGCGATGGTCGACGGACTTAACCGGCTACAGATCATCTTCTACATCACCGTGCCGCTGGCGATTTCCGGGCTGGTCTCGGTGTTCGTCTACTGCTTTATGGTGGCGTGGAACGACTATCTGTTTGCCTCGATTTTCCTCTCCAGCGCCAGCAACTTCACGCTGCCGGTCGGACTGAACGCCTTGTTCAGCACGCCGGACTACGTCTGGGGACGCATGATGGCGGCATCGCTGGTTACCGCGCTGCCGGTCATTCTGATGTACGCCCTGTCTGAACGTTTTATCAAAAGTGGTTTGACCGCCGGCGGCGTTAAGGGCTAAGGCGGCCATTGTTTAAGGAGAAATGATGAAGAAGTTAATTGCCACACAGCCGCGCGTTGCCGCGCTGGTCGAGTATCAGGATCGTCCCGTTGCGGAACATGAGGTGAAGATCCGCGTCCGTTTTGGCGCGCCGAAGCACGGCACCGAAGTGGTGGATTTCCGGGCGGCCAGCCCGTTTATTGATGAAGAGTTCAACAGCGAGTGGCAGCTGTTCTGCCCGCGCCCGGAAGGTGCGGCGCGCGGCATCGAGTTCGGTAAATTCCAGCTCGGCAATATGGTGGTGGGGGAGATCGTTGAGAAGGGTAGCGCGGTGACCGATTACCAGCTGGGCGACCGCGTCTGCACCTACGGGCCGCTGCAGGAGACGGTCATCGTCAACGGCGTGGACAACTATAAGCTGCGCATCATGCCGCAGGACGCGGCGTGGCAGAACGCCGTGTGCTACGACCCGGCGCAGTTTGCCATGAGCGGCGTGCGGGATGCCAACGTGCGCGTCGGGGATTACGTGGTGGTCATCGGGCTGGGAGCCATCGGGCAGATTGCCGTTCAGCTGGCGAAAAAAGCCGGTGCCTCGGTGGTGATCGGCGTGGATCCTATCGCGCACCGCTGCGACATCGCGCGTCGCCACGGGGCGGATTTCTGTCTTAACCCGGTGGGAACCGACGTGGGGCTGGAGATTAAAACCCTGACCGGCAAACAGGGCGCGGATGCGATCATCGAAACCAGCGGCCACAGCGATGCGCTGCAGTCGGCGCTGCGCGGGCTGGCCTACGGCGGCACGATCTCTTACGTGGCGTTCGCCAAGCCCTTTACCCGCCTCAACCTGGGCCGGGAAGCGCACTTTAATAACGCGAAGATCGTGTTCTCGCGCGCCTGCAGCGAACCAAACCCGGACTACCCGCGCTGGAGCCGCAAGCGCATTGAGAATACCTGCTGGGAACTGCTGATGAACGGCTATCTCGCGTGCGAAGACCTGATTGACCCGGTGGTCACCTTCGCCAGCAGCCCGGAAAGCTACATGAAGTATGTGGACCAACACCCGGAACTGAGCATCAAAATGGGTGTGACATTTTAATCAAGGATGAAATGACCATGAAAATCGCAACGCAGAATCAGGGCTTCTTTCCGGAAAATATTCTGGAGAAGTTCCGCTACATCAAAGCAATGGGCTTTGACGGGTATGAGATCGACGGCAGGCTGCTGGTGGACCACCTCGATGAGGTCAAGGCCGCCATCCGGGAAACCGGTCTGCCGGTGACCACCGCCTGCGGCGGCTATGACGGCTGGATCGGTGACTTTATCGAGGAGCGCCGCCTGAACGGTCTGGCGCAGATTGCCCGCATCCTGGAGGCGCTGGCGGAAGTGGGCGGCAAGGGCATTGTGGTCCCGGCGGCCTGGGGAATGTTTACCTTCCGTCTGCCGCCGATGGTGTCACCGCGCAGCCTGGCCGGGGATCGCCAGGCCGTCAGCGCCTCGCTGCGCTACCTGGACGAGGTGGCTGCCCGTACCGGCACCACGGTGTTCCTTGAACCGCTGAACCGCTACCAGGATCACATGATTAACACCCTGGCGGATGCGCGACGCTATATCGAAGAGGGCGCGCTACGGCAGGTGAAAATCATCGGTGACTTCTACCACATGAATATTGAAGAGGACAGCATCGCCGGGGCGCTGCACGCCAACCGCGATCTGCTCGGCCATGTACATATCGCCGATAACCATCGCTACCAGCCGGGCAGCGGCGCGCTGGATTTCCACGCGCTGTTCGACCAGCTACGCCGCGACGGTTACACCGGCTATGTGGTGTACGAGTGCCGCATCCGCGCCGAGGACCCGGCGCAGGCGTATCGCCAGTCGCTGGCATTTCTGCGTGACTGCTGAGGGACGGTGAGCGAATGAATGCAACCTCATCGTCTCCGCTTCGCGTGGCGATAATCGGCGCCGGACAGGTGGCCGACAAGGTTCATGCCGCTTACTACCGCACCCGCGACGATCTTCGGATGGTCGCGGTGTGCGACAGTAGTGAGGCTCAGGCACGGGACTTCGCCGGGCGCTACGGTATTCCACTGGTCTGCACCGACGTGCAGACGTTACTCAACGAGGCGCGGCCTGACATCGTCAGCGTCTGCTCGCCGAACCGCTTTCACTATGAGCACGTGATGCAGGCCCTGGCGGCAGGCTGCCACGTGATGTGCGAAAAACCCCCGGCTATGACGCTGGACGAGGCCGACGCAATGCGCCGTGCCGCACGTCAGGCCGGCCGGGTGCTGGCCTATGACTTTCATCACCGTTTTGCGCTTGATGCCCGGATGCTGCGAGAGCAGGTCCAGGCGGGCGTGCTGGGTGAAGTGTACGTGACCACCGCTAAAGCGCTGCGCCGCTGCGGCGTCCCCGGCTGGGGCGTCTTTACCAACAAAGCGCTCTCCGGCGGCGGGCCGCTGATTGATATCGGCATTCACATGCTCGACGCGGCGATGTACGTGCTGGGCTTCCCGGCGGTGCGACGCGTCAGCGCCCACAGCTTTCAGCGCATCGGCACCCACAAGCACAGCGGCCAGTTTGGCGAGTGGGACCCCGCCGCCTACAGCGTGGAGGACGCGGTGTTCGCGACCGTCGAGTTCCACAACGGCGGCATCCTGCGCCTCGACACTTCGTTTGCGCTCAACATTCCCCAGCAGTCGATCATGAACGTCGAGTTCTGCGGCGAACGGGCCGGCGCCACGCTGTTTCCGGCGCAGGTTTATCAGGATCGGGACGGCAAGCTGATTACCCTGTGCGAGCGGCAGAGTGCGGATGACAACCGCCACGTGCGCAGCATGAAGGCGTTTGTCGATCACGTGCAGGGCCAACCGGTGACCATCGCCGACGCGGAGCAGGGCTTCATCATTCAGCAACTGGTGAGCGCTATCTACGAGGCCGCGGAGAAAGGGACCTTCGTCGAACTATGAATACACTGACCTCACTGACACGTTCGCATTTTGACCCGCACAGTCTGAACAAGGACGCCACGCTGATGGCCTCCGGCAACGGCTATTTAGGGATCCGCGCGACGCTGGAAGAGGATTACACCCACCAGACCCGCGGCATGTTCTGCGCCGGGTTTTACCACCGTGCCGGCGAGCAGGAGACAACCGAACTGGTTAACCTGCCTGACGTGGTGGGTATGCAGATCACGCTGGACGGCGAGCCGTTCTCGCTGCTCAGCGGGACGCTGCTGTCGAGCCGGCGCGAACTGCGCTACGACTGCGGCGAGCTGCGCCGGGAACTGGTGTGGCTGTCGCCGAACGGACAGCGCTTCGCCATTGAAAGCCGCCGCTTTTTAAGCGCCCGGCGCCTGTCGTGCTTTGCTCAGCAGCTTTCCATCACGCCGCTCAGTGGCCCGGCGACGATAACCGTCACTACCGGGATCGACGCCACCCAGACCAACGTCGGACGCCAGCATCTGGACGAAGTCCAGGTCCGGGTATTCGATCGGGCGCATATGCAGGGAATCTACGCTACCCAGGATGGCGCACATCAGCTGACCATTTCCAGCCACTGCCGGGTGGACGACGGCGCGGTCACCCACTTTACGGCCAAAAACCGGCGGCTCACCCAGTGCAGCAGCGCTACGGTCGAGAAGGGCCAGAGCGTCAATCTGGAAAAAATCAGCTGGATTGCCGCCTGGCTCGACGGCAGCGGGCAGAACAACGACATCAGCGCCGACGGGCTGCGCCATCTGCGTGACGCGCTCGGGCAGGGCTACGACGCGCTGCTGGCAGAGTCGGCGGCCAGCTGGACCACCTTCTGGACCCGCAGCCGGGTAGAGGTGGCGAGCGACAACCCGGACGATCAGCAGGCGCTTGATTTTGCCCTCTATCACCTGTTTGCCATGACGCCCTGCCACGATGCCCGCGCCAGTATCGCCGCGAAAGGGCTGACCGGCGAGGGCTACAAAGGCCATGTGTTCTGGGATACCGAAGTGTTTCTGCTGCCGTTTTTTCTCTTCACCCGTCCCGGCGTGGCGCGCCAGCTGCTGCGCTACCGCTGGTATAACCTGCCGGGCGCCAGGCAGAAAGCGGCCCAGTACGGCTATCAGGGTGCGCTGTTCCCCTGGGAGAGCGCCCGTAGCGGCGAGGAGGAGACCCCGGCATTTGCGGCCATCAATATCCGCACCGGGGTACGGCAGCGCGTGGCGTCGGCGCTGGCGGAGCACCATCTGGTAGCCGACATCGCCTGGGCGGTGGTGAACTACTATCAGGCGACCCAGGACGGCGAATTTATGGCGCGGGAAGGGCTGGACCTGCTGCGCGAAACGGCGCTGTTCTGGATGAGCCGCGCGGTGGAGGTGAATGGCCGCCTGGAGCTGCACGACGTCATCGGCCCCGACGAATACACCGAGCACGTGAACAACAACGCGTTCACCAACTACATGGCGCACTACAACGTGGCCCAGACGCTGGCCTGGCTGCGCGAGTGGCAGCTGTGCGACGCGGCATTTGAATCCAGGGCGGAGGATTTTCTCGCCCGGCTCTGGCTGCCGCAGCCGGATGAGCAGGGGGTGCTGGCACAGGACGATACCTTTATGCAGAAGCCCTCCATCGATCTGACCCGCTATCAGGCGCGGGCCGGTAGCCAGGTGATCCTGCTCGACTACTCCCGGGCGGAAGTCAACGAGATGCAGATCCTCAAGCAGGCGGACGTGGTGATGCTCACCTATATGCTGCCGGGCTGTTTTACCCCGCAGCAGATGGCGGCGAACCTCGCGTTTTACCAGCCGCGCACCATCCACGACTCCTCCCTGAGCAAGGCGATCCACGGCATTGTCGCCGCACGCTGTCACGATGCGGCAAGCGCCTACCGGTTCTGGCACGAGGGAACGCACATCGATCTCGGCGACGACCCGCACAGCTGCGATGACGGCATCCACGCGGCGGCGACCGGGGCCATCTGGCTCGGGGCCGTGCAGGGCTTCGCCGGGCTGCGGCTGCACGACGGGGCGCTGTCGCTGGATCCCTGCCTGCCGTCGCACTGGCATGAGATGCAGTTTCCGCTGGTCTGGCACGGGCAGCCGCTGCGTATTCGCCTGACCCACGACGCGGTTGCCGTCACCGCCCGCAGTACCCTCAGCCTGACGCTATGGGGTAAGCAGGTTGTCATCACCGGGCAGCACATTTTCTATCGACGGGATTTTTTTACCGGCAAAGCCGGGAGCGGTACCACGGAGGGGCAGCATGAGTTTTCGCGCAGTGATTTTCGATCTTGACGGGGTCATTACCGATACCGCGCACCTGCACTATCAGGCCTGGAAGGAGACGGCGGCGGCAATCGGCATCACGATCGACCCGAGCTTTAACGCCCGGTTAAAGGGCATCAGCCGAATGGCATCGCTGGCGCTGATCCTGCGCCACGGCGGGAAAGAACGGGCGTTCGACGAGGCGGAGCGCGCCCGGCTGGCGGCGCGCAAAAACGCACGCTACGGGGAGCTGCTCGCCTCGCTGGACAGTCGCGCCATTCTGCCCGGCATTCCGGCGCTGCTCGATGCGCTGGCGCAGCACGGCATCGCCGTCGGCCTGGCGTCGGTGTCGCTGAACGCGCCGTTTATTCTGGATGCGCTTGGGCTGCGGGCGCGTTTTGACTACTGCGTGGACGCAAGCCTGCTGCGTCATTCGAAACCCGACCCTGAGATCTTCCTCACCGCCTGCGCCGGACTTGGCGTCGCACCGGAGCAGGCGATTGGCATCGAAGATGCCCAGGCGGGTATCGACGCCATTAACGCCAGCGGGATGCGTTCGGTCGGTATCGGACACGACTTGCAGGGCGCCGGCCTGCTGCTGCCCGACACCGGCGCGCTGAGCTGGCGCTGTTTACAGGATTTCTGGTCAACCCCACCGCGCGTCGACGCGCCGGTCAACTGAGGCAAGGATGATGGCCCAACTCTCGTTAAAACACATACAAAAAATCTACGACAACCAGGTTCACGTGGTGAAGGACTTCAACCTTGAGATTGAGGACAAGGAGTTCATCGTCTTCGTCGGGCCATCCGGCTGCGGGAAGTCCACCACGCTGCGCATGATCGCCGGGCTGGAGGCGATCAGCGGCGGTGAGCTGCTGATTGACGGGGTGCGCATGAACGATGTTCCGCCCAAGTCACGCAATATTGCGATGGTGTTCCAGAACTACGCGCTTTACCCGCACATGTCGGTGTACGACAACATGGCTTTCGGCCTGAAGATGCAGAAAATTGACCCCGACACCATCGCCGAGCGGGTGAACTGGGCGGCGCAAATTCTGGGGCTGAAGGAGTACCTGAAACGTAAACCCGGTGCGCTCTCCGGCGGCCAGCGTCAGCGCGTGGCGCTGGGGAGGGCGATCGTGCGTGAAGCCGGCGTCTTCCTGATGGATGAGCCGCTCTCCAACCTGGATGCCAAACTGCGCGTGCAGATGCGGGCCGAAATCAGCCGCCTGCACAAGAAGCTCAACACCACCATGATCTACGTGACCCACGATCAGACGGAAGCCATGACCATGGCGACGCGCATTGTGATTCTAAAAGACGGCATCATCCAGCAGGTGGGCGAGCCAAAGGCGGTGTACAACGCACCGGCCAACATGTTCGTCGCGGGCTTTATTGGCTCACCGGCAATGAACTTTATTCGCGGGGCGATAGACGGCAGTGACTTTGTCACCGAAACCCTGCGTCTGCCGATCCCGGCGCCGCAGCTGGCGGCGCTGCAGGCCCGGCAGTCTCAGCGTAAGGCGGTGACGCTCGGTATTCGCCCGGAGGATATTCATACCCGGCCAGCGGGAGAGGGCAATGCCGAAGCGCGCATTACGGTGGCGGAGCTCACCGGGGCGGAATTCATGCTGTACGTCACGGTAGGCGGGCATGACATCGTGCTGCGCACCGCCGCCGACGGGCATCATCAGGCGGATGAGAAGGTGGGGATAAAATTTGATATGAGCAAATGCCACTTTTTCGATTCCGAAACGGAAGCCGCTATTCGCTAAGGATGCAGTAACACCGGAGCCGCACTGGCTCCTTTTTTTGTTGTATTTGCACTGTGTAAAAGGAAAGACATATGAAAAAGTTGGTAACGCTCTCGCCCCTGTTTGTGCTGTTCACCGCTGCCGCGGCGCACGCCGACAATACGCCTGCTCCGGCGTGGCATTATAATATCGGGGCCATGTACGAAATCGAAAACGTCGAGGGGCAGGAAGATGACAAAGACGGTTTATATGAGCCGTCGGTCTATTTTAATGCCGCGTACGGCGACTGGACGCTCTCCGTGGCGATGTATCAGGAAGGGCCGGCGGATTACAGCAACTTTACCCGCGGCGGCTATTTTAACCGCCCGGAGATGAGCGTGCGCTATCAGTTTATTGATAATGAACAGGCGACCTTCGGCGTCACCGGGAATGTGCGTAACTACGGCTATCACTTTAAAAATGACGACGGCTCTCAGGCCGGTACGGCAAATACCGTACGCTACGGCTTAACCCCCGACTGGAATATCACCTTCGATCCCCGGTGGAGTTTTAACGGCTGGCTGTCGCTCTATCAGTTCCGCAACGATCTCGATGAGACCGGCTATTCTGACAGCCGCATCGAGGCGGAAACCGGCATTAAATATAAATTCAACGACACAGTCTCGCTTAAAACGAACTACTATATCGAACGCGGGTTTAACATCGATAGCGACCGCAATAACGGCGAGTTTTCCACCCAGGAGATGCGCATTTATCTCCCCATCGAACTGGGCACCAACACCTTTACCCCTTATACCCGCCTGACGATCGATCGCTGGAGCAACTGGGACTGGCAAACCGATCTCGATCGCGAAGGGCATAATTTCAGCCGCATCGGCTTATTCTACGGACACGATTTTTCTAACGGTCTGTCGATGTCGCTGGAATACGCCTATGAGTGGGAAGACCACGATGACAAACACACCAGCGATGACCGGTTTCATTACGCCGGTATCGGCGTGAACTACGCGTTCTGAGGACAGGTGTTCGGTAAATCGGGGAGCCTGGCGCTCCCCGAATGCGCTCAGCCGAGCGAGGCGGCCTGAGTAATCTCGGTATCGACAATCACCCGCCGCGATGCGGGCTTGCCGTGCAGCCGGGCGAACAGCAGGGCGCTGCTCTCCTCGCCCAGCGCCTGGGTAGGAACGTTAATCCCGCACGGCGGCGGGGAGAGCATAAAGGAGAGCAGCTCGTTGCTGTAGCCCACCACCGCCAGCTCATCCGGAATGGCAATACTCTTCTGCGCCGCGACACGATAAATACTCATCAGCTTCAGGCTGTCGGTAGCGAATATCGCCTCGGGCAGCGGCTGCCCGGTAAACAGTTTTTCCACGGCGTCGCAGGCGCTTTGCTGGGTATATCCCCCGTCCACGATATAACGCCGATCGACATCAAGCTGATGCGCGGCTAACGCCTGTTTAAAGCCGTTGAGTCGGTCGAGCGACACATGATACTCCAGCGGCGCATGCAGGCAGGCAATACGCCGATGCCCCTTATTAATCAGCGCTTCGGTGAGCGCCACGCTGTCGTGAAAATTATCGGTATCGACCGAGCAAATATAGTTGTACTCGCCCTCCACCCGGCCAATGACCACCACCGGCACGCCGTAATTATCCAGCTCGGCAAAAAAGCGTTCGTCGGCCGGCGAGCTGAGCATAATTATGCCCTTGACCATTTTCTGCTTAATTTTGGCGAGGCACTTTTTCAGGTCATCCTCGCTGTTTTTCGAGGTTTGCAGAATAACGTCAAATCCCTCGCGCTCCGCCCTGGCGGTAATGGCATGCAGCACTTCGGAAAAAAAGGGGTTGCCGTGGGTGGTGGCGGTGGAGCGCGTGGAGATAACCATGATGGCGTCAAAGCCCGAGGAGGTGAGGGCGCGCGCCAGCTTATTTGGCTGATAATTGAGTTCGTCAATGGCTTTTAATACCCGGTCGCGCGCGTCATCGGAAATATTGGTCTGATTATTCAGCACCCGGGACACGGTGGATTTAGACACCTTTGCCACACGCGCAATATCATAAATAGTGGGCGACATATCTGCACAATGCTCCATCACAACGCGACTGGCGGTCATCTTACTCACCGCTGCATACAGTGTCTATTGCACAGCCGGACTATTTTCCCCGCTGGCGCCGCGATTGAATAATCAGCTTTTCACCCCCATAAATAACGGTGGCCGGCAGGCTGAGACCGACAGGGCCGCGCCTGCATGGGCGCGGAAATTTACGATACACTGCCTGCTGAAAAGCCGACGACACGGGAAAGTTATGAAGCGATTAACAAACGAAATTCATGCGCTGGTGAATCGTGGCGTGGACCGACACCTGCGTCTGGCGGTAACCGGATTGAGCCGCAGCGGAAAAACCGCGTTTATTACCGGGATGGTCAATCAGCTGCTTAACCTGCACAGCGGGGCGCGGCTTCCGCTGCTGAGCGCCGCCCGCGAAGAGCGCCTGCTCGGCGTGAAGCGGGTGCCGCAGCGTGACTTCGGCATCCCGCGCTTCACCTACGACGAGGGCATCGCCCAGCTGTATGGGACGCCGCCCGCCTGGCCGACGCCGACGCGGGGCGTCAGTGAAATCCAGCTGGCGCTGCGCTATCGCACCACGGATTCACTGCTGCGTCATTTCAAGGACACCGCCACTCTGTGGCTGGAGATTGTCGACTACCCCGGCGAATGGCTGCTTGACCTGCCGATGCTGGCCCAGGACTACCCGAGCTGGTCCCGGCAGATGACCGGACTGCTCACCGGCGATCGCGCGGTGTGGGCCGCACGCTGGCGCGAACTGTGCAGCACGCTAGACCCGCTGGCCCCGGCGGATGAAAACCGCCTGGCGGAGATCGCCCAGGCCTGGACCGACTACCTCGCCACCTGCAAGCGCGAAGGGCTGCACTTTATCCAGCCCGGTCGCTTCGTGCTGCCGGGCGATCTGGCCGGCGCGCCGGTACTGCAGTTTTTCCCCTGGCCGGACGTGGACGCCATCGGCGAAACCCGGCTGGCCCAGGCAGATAAAACCACCAACGCCGGGATGCTGCGCGAGCGCTACAACTACTACTGCGAACGGGTGGTGAAGGGCTTTTATCGCGACCACTTTTTGCATTTCGATCGCCAGATTGTACTGGTCGACTGTCTGCAACCGCTCAACAGCGGCCCGCAGGCGTTCAACGACATGCGTCTCGCCCTGACCCAGCTGATGCAGAGCTTTCACTACGGGCAGCGCACTCTGTTTCGCCGCCTGTTTTCGCCGGTCATCGACCGCCTGCTGTTTGCCGCCACTAAAGCGGACCACGTCACCGTGGATCAGCACGCCAACATGGTGTCGCTGCTCCAGCAGCTGATTCAGGAGGCGTGGCAGAACGCCGCGTTTGAAGGCATTGCGATGGACTGCATGGGGCTGGCCTCCGTGCAGGCGACCCGCAGCGGGCTGGTGGACGTCAACGGAGAAAAAATCCCGGCGCTGCGCGGCAACCGCCTCAGCGACGGCGCGCCGCTGACCGTCTACCCTGGCGAAGTGCCGGCCCGGTTACCCTCCACGGCTTTCTGGGAGAAACAGGGCTTCCAGTTTGAGGCTTTCCGGCCCATGAGCATGGACGTTGACCAGCCGCTGCCGCATATCCGGCTCGATGCCGCCCTGGAATTTTTAATCGGAGACAAATTACGATGAGCGATCCGTTAAAGCCGCGTATCGATTTTGCCGACCCGCCGGAAAGCACGGTTGAGGAGCAGTACCGCGGGGCGCATGCCTTCAGCGAACCGGAAGCCGAGCGCTTTATGCCGGTTACCGCCTCGGACGAAACAATAATCGAAGAAGGGCCAGCGGAAGCGGCGGTGGATGCCGCGCTGCGCCCGAAACGCAGCCTGTGGCGCCGGATGGTGACCGCCGGACTGGGGCTGTTTGGCGTCAGCGTCGTGGCGCAGGGGATACAGTGGGGCTGGCAGGCATGGCAGACTCAGGACTGGATCGCTCTGGGTGGCTGCGCCGCCGGGGCGCTGATCGTCGGGGCCGGTGTGGGCTCGCTCGCCACCGAGTGGCGCCGCCTGTACCGCCTGCGTGAGCGGGCCGACGCGCGTGACGAGGCCCGGGTGCTGCTTGCCAGCCACAGCATGGGTAAAGGGCGGGCGTTCTGCGAGCAGCTTGCCCGTCAGGCCGGACTCGATCAGGGCCATCCGGCGCTGCAGCGCTGGCATGCCGCCATTCACGAAACCCAGAACGACCGCGAAGTAGTGACGCTTTATGCGCATCTGGTCCAGCCGGTGCTGGATGCCCAGGCGCAGCGGCTTATCAGCCGCTCGGCGGCGGAGTCGACCCTGATGATTGCCGTCAGTCCGCTGGCGCTGGTGGATATGGCCTTTATCGCCTGGCGTAACCTGCGGTTGATCAACCGCATTGCCGCTATCTACGGTATCGAGCTGGGCTACTTCAGCCGCATCCGCCTGTTCCGGCTGGTATTGCTCAATATCGCCTTCGCCGGCGCCAGCGAACTGGTGCGTGAGGTTGGCATGGACTGGATTTCCCAGGATCTGGCCGCCCGGCTGTCGGCCCGTGCCGCGCAGGGTATCGGCGCCGGGCTGCTGACCGCGCGACTGGGCATCAAAGCCATGGAAATATGCCGCCCGCTGCCGTGGTTCGATAACGACAAGCCAAAGCTGGGGGATTTCCGCCGCCAGCTGATTGGTGAAGTCAAAGCGGCAATGCAGAAGGGCAAAACGCCACAGTAAAAAAAGAGGCGTCGTCATGGGACGACGCTGAACCGCGCGCGGGAAACCTGGGGGCTATCTTCACGCGCTTCACGCGCTTCACGCGCTTCAGGCCTGACCGCCTGACTTTACGGCAGGGCGCCCGTTTTTGCGCCAAAGTGTCAATGATTGTTGACAGATAGCTTCCCGGTGCCGGAGAGACAGAGTATTATCGGACCACCTTGCCCCTCTACCGTAAAGGCTGCTGTTATGCGTCTGGAAGTATTTTGTGAAGACCGTATTGGTTTGACCCGTGAACTGCTCGATCTGCTGGTGCTGCGCAGCCTTGACCTGCGCGGGATTGAGATTGACCCGGTCGGGCGCATCTACCTCAGTTTCTCTTCTCTTGACTTCGACGCCTTCAGCAGCCTGATGGCGGAAATCCGCCGTATCTCCGGCGTAACGGACGTGCGCACCATTGCCTGGATGCCCTCCGAGCGCGAACACCGGGCGCTTAGCGCGCTGCTGGAGGCGCTGCCGGAAGCGGTGCTGTCGCTGGACATGAAAAGCAAAGTGGAGCTGGCGAACCCGGCAAGCTGCGCGCTGTTTGGTCAGAGCGAAGACAAGCTGCGCAACCTCAATGCGTCAAGTCTGGTTGCCGGTTTTAACTTCTTGCGCTGGCTGGAGAGCAATCCCGTCGAGTCACACACCGAACACGTGGTGATCGGCGGCCAGAACTTCCTGATGGAAATCACGCCGGTTCACCTGGAGAACGAGCAGGAGGGCAGTCTGCTGACCGGTGCGGTGGTGATGCTACGCTCAACGGTGCGGATGGGTCGTCAGTTGCAGAACCTGACCCAGCAGGATCTCAGCGCGTTCAGCCAAATTGTTGCGGTAAGCCCTAAGATGCGCCACGTGCTCGACCAGGCGCGCAAGCTGGCGCAACTCAATGCGCCGCTGCTTATCGTCGGCGATACCGGCACCGGGAAAGATATGCTGGCGCACGCCTGCCACCTTGCCAGCCCGCGGGCCGACAAGCCTTACCTTGCGCTCAACTGTGCTTCGATCCCGGAAGATGCGGTAGAGAGCGAGCTGTTTGGTCATGCACCGGGTGCCTGGCCGACGGCGCTTGAGGGCAAAAAAGGGTTCTTTGAGCAGGCTA
The DNA here is from genome assembly GCF_000463155.2 of Siccibacter turicensis LMG 23730. GTDB lineage: Bacteria > Pseudomonadota > Gammaproteobacteria > Enterobacterales > Enterobacteriaceae > Siccibacter > Siccibacter turicensis. The sequence goes on from NZ_AWFZ01000042.1 coordinate 427,103, forward strand.
ACGGCGGCTCGGTGCTGCTCGATGAGATCGGCGAGATGTCGCCGGGCATGCAGACCAAGCTGCTGCGTTTCCTGAACGACGGCACCTTCCGCCGCGTAGGGGAGGACAGCGAAGTTCATGTCGACGTTCGCGTCATCTGTGCCACCCAGAAAAACCTGGTCGAGCTGGTGCAGAAAGGGGCGTTTCGCGAGGATCTCTATTACCGCCTGAACGTGCTGACGCTGAATCTGCCGCCGCTGCGCGACCGCCCGCAGGACATCATGCCGCTTACCGAAATGTTCGTGGCCCGTTTTGCCGACGAGCAGGGGCTTGCGCGTCCGAAGCTCTCCAGCGAGCTGAGCACCATCCTGACCCGCTACTCCTGGCCGGGTAACGTGCGCCAGCTGAAAAACGCCATCTACCGCGCCCTGACCCAGCTTGAAGGGTATGAACTCAAGCCTCAGGATATTCTGCTGCCGGACTTTGACGCCACGGCGCTGCCGGTGGGCGAAGAGGCGATGGAAGGGTCGCTGGACGATATCACGCGCCGCTTCGAGCGCTCGGTACTGACCCAGCTTTACCGCACCTATCCCAGCACCCGTAAGCTGGCAAGACGGCTTGGCGTCTCCCATACCGCGATTGCCAATAAGCTGCGTGAATATGGCTTAAGCCAGCGCAAGACCGAAGAGTAGGCACAAAAAAGCCTCCGTCAGGAGGCTTTTTTTATGGCGCAGATAACGCGATCAGGCGTTGAGCGCGTTCAGGGCCGCGCTGTAGTCCGGCTCCTGGGTGATCTCATTAACCAACTGGCTGAACACTACGTCGTCGTTCTCGTTAAGCACGACCAGGGCGCGCGCGGTCAGGCCCTTCAGGGCGCCTTCAGCTATAGCCACGCCGTACTGCTGCTGAAACTCCGGGTTGCGCAGGGTAGAGAGGGTGACCACGTTGCTCAGGCCTTCCGCGCCGCAGAAGCGTGACTGGGCGAACGGCAGGTCGGCGGAGATGCACAGCACCACGGTGTTGTCCATTTCAGTCGCCAGCTGATTAAACTTACGAACCGACGCGGCGCAAACGCCGGTGTCGATGCTCGGGAAAATATTCAACACTTTACGCTTGCCAGCATACTGGCTCAGCGCCACATCAGAGAGATCTTTGGCGACCAGGCTGAACGGCTGCGCTTTGCTGCCAGGCTGCGGGATCTGACCGGCAACGGATACGGGATTACCCTGAAAATGGACGAGTTGTGACATGGTTATCTTCCTGTTTACATAGAGTTAACGTCGTCGGCTAGTGTATGCCATGATGAAGTGTTTGAATATACAAAGTTAAATTAGTGAGATGAATGCGTGACCGGCCAAAACTGTGTCCTGGCTCGCATTATGTACCCCGCTGTCCCAGGAGAGAAGGTGATGAGAACCGTCAGGGTGTACGAAGAAGCATGGCCGTTACATACCCCTTTTGTTATCGCGCGCGGTAGCCGCAGCGAAGCCGTGGTTGTGGTGGTGGAAATCAGCGAAGACGGCATTAAGGGCGTGGGCGAGTGCACGCCCTATCCCCGTTATGGGGAGAGCACCGCCTCGGTGCTGGCCGAAATCGCCGCGCTGATCCCCCAGCTTGAAGCGGGCATGTCGCGCGAGTCCCTGCAGCAGGCGTTGCCGGCGGGTGCGGCACGCAATGCCGTAGACTGCGCGCTGTGGGATCTTGAGGCGCGTCAGCATCAGCAGACGCTGGCCCAGTACCTCGGGACGACCATCCCACCCGAGATCGTGACCGCGCAGACGGTGGTACTCGGGGATGCGCAACAGATGGCCAGCAGCGCGGCGCTGCTGTATGAGAAGGGCGCCCGGCTGCTCAAGGTTAAGCTCGACGACCACTATATCACCGAGCGCATGATGGCGATCCGCGCCGCGGTGCCGGACGCCACGCTGATTGTCGATGCCAACGAGTCCTGGCACAGCGAGGGGCTGGCGGCCCGCTGTCAGCTGCTCGCCGATGTGGGAGTGGCGATGCTGGAGCAGCCGCTGCCTGCCAGCGACGACGGCGCGCTGGCAAACTTCATTCATCCACTGCCGATCTGCGCGGATGAGAGTTGCCATACCCGGAGCAGCCTGAAGGCGTTGCAGGGGCGCTATGAGATGGTCAACGTCAAGCTGGATAAAACCGGCGGGCTGACCGAGGCGCTGGCGCTGGCGACCGCGGCGAAGGAGCAGGGGTTTGACGTGATGCTGGGCTGTATGCTCTGTACTTCGAGAGCCATCAGCGCGGCGCTGCCGCTGGTGTCCCGGGCGCGGTTTGCCGATCTTGACGGCCCGACCTGGCTGGCGGTGGACGTGGAGCCGGGCCTGCCGTTTGGCACCGGCTCGCTGCGGTTTTCCGATTACCAGTGAAGCAGACGGGTCATGGCGTCCAGATAGCGCGCCGTGGCCTCATCCGCGGAAACCGGCGGGAATTCGGCGGTGATGCAGTGCAGATCCTGGTCTGCACACCAGCTGCCGAACGAGCCGGGCGTCGCGTATCCCACGCTGCTGACCAGCGGCAGTTCAAACGCCTGTGCCAGCCACTCACCGAGCGGGCTTTTCCTCGCATCCTCAATACAGCCCAGCGGATCGTGAAACGACACGACCCACGCCGGTTTAATGCTGTGGATCAGCTGGCACAGCGCCGCGGTTTCCGGCTCGGAGCCGGCCCTCTCGCCGGTTGACAGCAGTACGTCGCGCTCGCTGGCCTCAGAGTTCCAGCGGTACACCGTCTCGCCGGGCCGCCAGTTGGCCGCCGGAAAGTTGCGGTTGAGATCGACGCCGCGCGCGTTGGCGCGCAGCCCGAGCTGACAGCCGTCGGGATTCACCGCCAGCACCACGTGGTGACGACGCAGCGCGGGCTCAAGGCTGCGCAGGGCGCAGGAGAGCGTCACCTGGGCGGCACCCTCGTCGCCGTGGGTGGCGGCAATAATCAGCCCGCTCTTCTCGTGGGCTTCAGGGGCAGGGAACCACAGCAGCGGCGCACCCAGTACGGATTCTCCGTAGCGCCGGGAGTGCAGGGGCAGCATGCCGCGATCGGGGCGGGGACGCAGGGTCGTCATCTCTTTCCTTATTAACTCAGCCGGTTATGTTCGCAGTGTTAAGCAAAACGGCCGTTTCGGCAAGCCACTTACCCGGCCTGGTTCACGCTTTCGGGCTGCAAACGCCGCGCGGGAATAAGGATCTGTAATAGAGTATGACGAGCGTGTGAAAGCCGCATGGCAGAATGATGACGACGCGCCGACTATACTGTGTAAAAATCAAGGGATTAGCCTTATATCTTCGCAGCGGCCCGTCGGGCGCGGCGTATTCAGACTGAATCAGAAGGGGATCGCATGAAATTGCCTGTGGGATGGTCTTGTTTTGCAGTACTGGTGGCCGGGGCGTTTTCCAGCGCCTGGGCCGCTGACGTGCCGGCGGGCGCCACGCTTGCCAAAAAGCAGGAGCTGGTGCGTCACATTAAAGATGAACCTGCGTCGCTCGACCCGGTGAAAGCCGTGGGCCTGCCGGAGATCCAGGTCATTCGCGATCTGTTTGAGGGGCTGGTCAATCAGGATGAAAAAGGCACGCTGATCCCGGGCGTCGCTACCCGCTGGCAGAGCAATGACAACCGCGTCTGGACTTTTACCCTGCGCGATGACGCCCGCTGGTCTGACGGCACGCCGGTCACCGCGGATGATTTTGTCTACAGCTGGCAGCGCCTGGTCGACCCGAAAAACACTTCGCCGTTTGCCTGGTTTGCCGCGCTGGCGGGCATTGCCAACGCGCAGGCGATTATTGATGGCAAGCAGGCGCCTGCCACGCTGGGCGTCAGGGCGACGGATAAGCGGACCCTGACGGTGCAGCTCGACAAGCCGGTGCCGTTCTTCCCGAACCTGGCGGCAAACTTTGCGCTCTACCCGGTGCCGAAAGCGACAGTTGAAAAATTCGGCAACGACTGGACGAAGCCTGGAAACCTGGTGGGGAACGGCGCTTACGTGTTACAGGATCGCGTGGTGAACGAGAAGCTGGTGGTGGTGCCGAATACCCACTACTGGGACAACGCCAAAACCGTGCTGCAAAAGGTCACCTTCCTGCCCATCAACCAGGAGTCTGCCGCCACCAAACGTTATCTGGCAGGGGATATCGACATCACCGAGTCGTTCCCGAAGAACCTCTATCAGAAACTGCTGAAGGATATCCCCGGTCAGGTCTATACCCCGGCGCAGCTTGGCACCTATTACTATGCGTTTAACACCCAGAAAGGGCCGACGGCGGATCCCCGGGTGCGTCTGGCGCTGAGCATGACCATAGACCGGCGGCTGATGGCGGAAAAAGTATTGGGTACCGGCGAAAAGCCGGCCTGGCGCTTCACGCCGGACGTTACGGCAGGCTTTACGCCGCGCCCGGCGCGCATGGAGGAGATGAGCCAGCAGGAGCTGAACGCCGAAGCGAAGACTCTGCTTAAGGCTGCAGGATACGGGCCTGGCCGTCCGCTTAACCTGACGCTGCTCTATAACACCTCTGAGAACCACCAGAAGATCGCCATTGCCGTGGCGTCGATGTGGAAGAAAAACCTCGGCGTGGACGTGAAGCTGCAGAACCAGGAGTGGAAAACCTATATCGACAGCCGCAACACCGGGAACTTCGACGTTATCCGCGCCTCCTGGGTGGGGGATTACAACGAGCCATCGACCTTCCTGTCGCTGCTGACCTCTTCCCACAGCGGGAACATCGCGCGCTTTAAGGATCCGGCCTATGACAAAGTGATCGAACAGGCCAGTATCGAAACCACCGACAACGCGCGCAACGCCGATTACAACGAAGCGGAAAATATCATTGCCAGCAAAGCGCCGATTGCGCCTATTTACCAGTACACCAACGGGCGACTGATCAAGCCGTGGCTCAAAGGGTACCCCATCAACAACCCGGAAGACGTGGCCTACAGCCGCACCATGTATATCCTCGCGCACTAGGTTGCGATGAAAAAAAACCACGCCTCAGGGCGTGGTTTTTTTTATCTCTGCTGCTGAAAGAAACCCGGCGCGAGCCGGGCACCTCAGGCTATCATCATCAACAGAACAGGTGTCATCCGGCGTTGTTTTTTATTGTGCCGGACCCTCCAGAGGAGGAAAACAAAAGGCATATACCGCGCGGCAGATGGCATTATCCGGCAGCGCAGCGGAACAGACGCTAACGCGTTTTTTCGCGCCGGGCAATATGCCGCGGCAGGCGTGGCCATCCGGTCGGGCGTCGAAAACGCGGTTACGACGCCGGATTCTGGTGAAAGCGTGGGGATGATGCGCTCCGGGCTGACATAACCTCACGTGCCGGGACGGTTTTCAGGCAGGAAATATTATTTATTGCGGCTGGCATAACCTGCTGCGCCGCCGTGGAAAAGCACTTCCCGTGAAGGGGTTGCGTCGGCGGCAGGGCTGGCTAGACTACAGCATCATGTCTGACCCGGAAAAAGAGGGAACGTGGAGACAATTAAAGGTTGCGACCTGAACGTGCCGGATGCGGTGTACGCCTGGATACTGGACGGCAAGGGCGGGGTAAAACCGCTCGACAATGCGGATATCATCGATAAAACGCACCCCTGCTGGTTACACCTTAACTATACCAATCCGGAAAGCGCGGAGTGGCTGGCGACCACGCCGCTGCTGCCGAATCCGGTGCGTGATGCGCTGGCCGGCGAGAGCACGCGCCCGCGCGTCTCGCGCATCGGGGAAGGGACGCTGATCACCCTGCGCTGCATCAACGGCAGCACCGATGAGCGCCCGGATCAGCTGGTGGCGATGCGCCTCTATCTCGACGAGCGGCTGATTATCTCCACCCGGCAGCGCAAGGTGCTGGCGCTGGACGACGTCATTCACGACCTCAACGAGGGCACCGGGCCGGAAAACATCGGCGCCTGGCTGGTGGACGTGTGTGATGCCCTGACCGATCACGCCAGCGAATTTATCGAGCAGCTTCACGACCGCATTATCGATCTGGAGGACAACCTGTTGGATGAGCAGTTCCCGCCGCGCGGTTTTCTGGCGCTGCTGCGCAAGCAGCTTATCGTCATGCGTCGCTATATGGCGCCGCAGCGCGACGTGTACGCCCGGCTTGCCAGCGAGCGTTTCCCGTGGATGGATGACGACCAGCGGCGTCGCATGCAGGACATTACCGACCGCCTCGGGCGCGGGCTGGATGAGATCGACGCCTGCATTGCGCGCACCAGCGTGATGAACGATGAAATCGCGCAGATGATGCAGGAATCTCTGGCGCGCCGCACCTACACCATGTCGCTGATGGCGATGGTGTTTCTGCCCAGCACCTTCCTGACCGGCCTGTTCGGCGTCAATCTCGGCGGTATTCCCGGCGGGGGATGGCACATGGGCTTTAGCGTTTTTTGTATCATGTTAGTGGTGTTGATCGGTGGTGTTATTCTGTGGTTACATCGAAGTAAATGGCTGTAAATGCAACGAATTTTATCTGCGATCGCGCTCGCAAAGCTGCGAAACATTGAGCAACATCAATAATTCATACGGATAGTTGGGGCAATATCTTTCCCGCAGGTGAATGCAACGTCAAGCGATGGGCGTTGCGCTCCATATTGTCTTACTTCCTTTTTTTGAATTACTGCATAGCACACTTGATTCGTACGAAGCCGACTGAATGTCGGCTTTTTTTTTGCCTCATGCTCAGTAACCACTACCCTTAAAGTACGGGTATACCTTACAGGAGGCAGCAATGGCGATTCACACTCTACGCATGAGCGACCCGATACCGAGCGATCCGGTGCCGGTGCCCGACCCGATTCCCAGGCCGCAGCCGATCCCCGACCCGCCGCTGGAGCCGGACCCGAAACCGATAATCGATCCGCCGCCCCACATGGGATAGCGATAAAAAAAGCCCTCCGCTGGAGGGCTTTTTGCTATTTGATTTCCAGAACGTCGAGGCGCTGTAGCGGCCGCTCGTCGTCCTCTTCCGGCTGCCAGCCTGCCGGCGTCAACGGGATATCTTCCCGGTCAAACGCCAGATCGCCGCCGTCGACCACATCCGCGCCGTGGCGAATGCCCTTGAAGTCGAACAGATTAATGTCGCTCAGGTGCGACGGCACCACGTTCTGCATCGCGCTGAACATGGTTTCGATGCGGCCCGGATAGCGTTTATCCCAGTCACGCAGCATATCGGCGATAACCTGACGCTGCAGGTTCGGCTGGGAGCCGCACAGGTTGCACGGAATGATCGGGAAGCCTTTGGCCTGGGAGAAGCGCTCAATGTCCTTCTCACGGCAGTAGGCGAGCGGGCGGATAACGATGTGTTTTCCGTCGTCGCTCATCAGCTTCGGCGGCATGCCCTTCATTTTCCCGCCGTAGAACATGTTCAGGAACAGGGTCTGCAGGATGTCGTCGCGGTGGTGGCCCAGCGCGATTTTCGTGGCGCCCAGCTCCGTGGCGGTGCGGTAGAGAATACCGCGGCGCAGGCGCGAGCAGAGCGAACAGGTGGTTTTCCCTTCCGGAATTTTCTCTTTAACGATGCCGTAGGTATTTTCCTCGACGATTTTGTACTCCACGTCGAGGTTAGCCAGGTATTCCGGCAGGATATGCTCCGGGAAGCCCGGCTGTTTCTGATCGAGGTTGACCGCCACCAGACTGAAAGAGATAGGCGCGCTCTGCTGCAGATTGCGCAGGATTTCCAGCATGGTATAGCTGTCTTTGCCGCCCGACAGACACACCATAATGCGATCGCCGTCCTCAATCATATTGAAATCGGCAATGGCTTCACCGACGTTGCGGCGCAGGCGCTTCTGAAGCTTGTTAAGGTTGTACTGCTCTTTCTTACTGATATCGTGAGTATCTTGCATGTATGCGTGTCTCTGACAACGAAGGGGCGTGGTAACGCGCCGGACGAACGGTCGGCGTTCGCCGCCGTTCATCTTCAGGTAAAAGTATGCGCCGTATGGTACGGATTCCGGCGACGAATACCAGAAGGATCTACAGTGAAACGCGTCCTGGCGGGGCAGAGGCGCCATAACCGGGCGGATCCATGTGCCGAAGCGCACGGTGGGAAGAGGGTGACGACGCGGCGGCGTAGAGGGTTTGCAGGCACGCCACCGCGTCAGGTAACTACTCGCCTTTCCAGCTCGCCCACGCCGAGGTATGGGCCACGGTGTGTTCCATGGTGACGGTTGCGAAACGCAGCGATATCAGCTCCTGGGGCTGCAAATCGTTGTGGGTGACCGAGTTGGGATAAAGGTAGTTTATTTCAGTGATGCGGGCCTTTGTCAGCTTCATTTTGAAATAGAGTTCATTCCCGCCGTGGGCGCTGGTGCGGTAAAAATGAAAGCAGCACTCCAGCGTCTCTTTATCGTTCAGCGCCTGCAGCAGCAGCGGCGTGGCTTTATCAATGGGCTTGCGTACGGTCACAGGATGAAAGCTGAGGTTGTCCTCGCTGGTAACGGTATTCGCGATCTCATAGATAAAAATCTCATCTTCATGGCCGCGCTGCCATTTGTTGCCAATCGACTTTTCCGTCCCGCATCCTGCGGAGAGCAGCCCTTGCTGGTAGCCGGTCACGCTCAGGTGGATGATGTTTGCCATACAGATTACTCCCTGGCGACTGATTCATTAAGGTAGGCCTAATACCATCTGGAATATTTTGAAAAAAGGTAAAAGACAATCACGGCTGACAGTATCGTGAGCAGCGTGGTGTGCTCCGGAACAAGGTGCGCAAAAATAAACGCGCAGGCCCCAATAATCGTTAACGGCGCAAGATAATTGAACGCCATGCCCAGCGCCTGTTTTATCCACTTTATAAACCAGCCCGTCATGGTTTACTGACCAGATCGTTAATCAGAAACGTTATCTCCTCGGCGTTATCGCTGCCTGAATCCAGTAAATTGATAATTTTCGACATGGGTTCTTCAATAATGTAATAGAGCATCTCAAGATTATTTTTATACAGATCCCAGTAGTAGTCAGGATGAAGGATTTTCAGCTTTCTGGCCGCGAGTGCCGCCTTCTGAACCTTGCCATAAACCCCGGCGGCAGAGACGATATAGCCTGAGTTTTTGATGATGGATTTCATCGTGGCGTCTTTGAAATCCCGGGAGCTTAATACCAGCAGCGCCAGGAAATAGGCGAGGGTGTAGTTGCCGAGGTTATCGGTCGCCTTATCTACTGCAATACCCACCAGATGCCGTGCAATTTTGACCAGTAATGAACGCTCGTCTTTATCAGTGAGTTGGTCGACTTTTCGCTTAAACCAGATCTCTACCATATCGAGAACCACGTCCGGACGGGTGAGCGTCTCTTTTTTACTGAGAATGTAGCGCACGTCTTCGTGTTTGATCTCAGCGCACACCGCGGATTTACCCGGAATAAAGCACGATGACAGCCAGGAGGCGCGTTCTATGCCCGCAAGGGTATCGTTCGCCATCTCATAAAGGCTCTCACCGACGGCGCTTACCGCGCGGTCCAGCCGGCTGGCGAGATCGCTTTCGGCCCGGGCCTGTAATTTAAGGGCATCGCTGTAATAAGACATTCGTCATCCTGACTGAATACTGATGACGCCATTATAATTTCGCGGCTTAACGTTGTAATTAGATGAGGCCGTTACGCTTTACCGTAATAAAAGCGAATTACTTGTCAGATATTACGCATTCAGGTTATTACATCCGGCAATATGATTTTATTTTTCGGCGCAGGAAGGGTGCCCACGGCAACTGGCCATGCCCAGAATTAACGACATACCTGCCCATTTATAATATCAATTCATTTGACGGTCACATGGCTGAGACACTATACCTGTTGGTCTACAAAATAAGATTTACACACCGTCGGGGCTCCTATGATTCATCTGGAACGTAAAAACTATGCGCAGCTGGGTACGGTTACTGCGCCTTATGTTCACGCTGTAAAACACAACGACACGCTGTATGTCTCCGGGCTGACGGCGTTTGGCAGCGCGGCGCAGGGGCAGGATATGGCAAGCCAGGCGCAGGAGATATTCCGCCAGCTGAAGGTGATTGCTGCCGCCGAAAACACCACGCTCAGCGCGCTGATTAAAGTGACTATCTTTGTGACCAGCCTCGATGCGCTCCCCGCGCTGCGGGAAGTGCTGTTCGCTAACGTTGAGGAGAGCCTGCCTGCCAGTTCACTGGTGCAGGTGAGCGGCCTGTTCTCGCCGGATCTGAACGTCGAAATCGAGGCGGTGCTCGCGCTTGACTGAACGTCGGGCGGGCAAGTTCCATGACCGCAACCCGGGAGTCTGCTAGCATACGCGTCAGTCTTTATACCTTGAGAATCCCGACGTGACCGCTTTTGCCGATTTAAACGCCTTACCTGCCGCTCAGCTCGCCAACCTTAACGAGCTGGGTTACCTCGCCATGACCCCGGTTCAGGCCGCTGCGCTGCCCGCAATCCTCGCCGGAAAAGATGTCCGTGTGCAGGCAAAAACCGGCAGCGGCAAAACCGCTGCGTTCGGGCTGGGGGTGCTGCAGCATATCGATGCCAGCCAGTTTATGACCCAGTCGCTGGTGCTCTGTCCGACCCGTGAACTGGCGGATCAGGTGGCAAAAGAGCTGCGTCGCCTGGCGCGCGCGATGCCAAACATCAAAATTCTCACCCTGTGCGGTGGCCAGCCGTTCGGCGTGCAGCGCGACTCCCTGCAGCACGCGCCGCACATTATCGTCGCCACCCCAGGGCGTCTGCTTGACCACCTTGAAAAGGGCACCGTGAAGCTGGATGCGCTGCAGACCCTGGTGCTGGATGAAGCCGACCGCATGCTGGACATGGGCTTCGCCGAGGCGATTGACGATGTGATCCGTCACGCGCCTGCCAGCCGCCAGACGCTGCTGTTCTCCGCCACCTGGCCGGCGGGCATCGCCGCCATCAGCAAACGGGTTCAGCGCGATCCCCAGAGCATTGAAATCGACACCGTGGACGAACTGCCGGCGGTTGAGCAGCAGTTTTACGAAGTGTCACGCGGCGGCAAAATTGGCCTGCTGCAGGCGCTGCTCAGTAAGCACCAGCCCGCCTCCTGCGTGGTGTTCTGCAACACGAAGAAAGATTGTCAGGCCGTGTGTGACGCGCTGAACGCGCGGGATCAGAGCGCGCTAGCGCTGCACGGCGACATGGAGCAGCGCGACCGCGATCAGACGCTGGTACGCTTCGCCAACGGCAGCAGCCGTGTGCTGGTCGCCACCGACGTGGCGGCGCGCGGGCTGGATATTAAATCGCTGGAGATGGTGATCAATTTCGAACTCTCCTGGGACCCGGAAGTGCACGTCCACCGCATCGGACGCACCGCACGCGCCGGCGCCAGCGGGCTGGCCATCAGCTTCTGCGCACCGGAAGAGGCCCAGCGCGCCGCGGTGCTGGCAGAGATGCTTAACCTGTCCCTGAACTGGCAGGCCGCGCCGTCTGGCGGAGTGGTGAAACCGCTGGAGCCAGAGATGGCCACGCTATGCATCGACGGCGGCAAAAAAGCCAAAATGCGTCCGGGTGATATTCTCGGGGCGATGACCGGGGATATGGGGCTGGACGGGGCGGACATCGGCAAGATCGATATGCATCCGATTCATGCCTATGTCGCGGTACGCCAGGGCGTGGCGCGCCATGCCTGGAAGCAGCTGCAGCAGGGAAAAATCAAAGGCAAATCGGTGAAGGTGCGGTTGCTCAAATAATCCCGCCCGTCACGCCGCGTCAAAAAAAACGCCCCGACGGGGCGTTTTTCGTTTTATTCGCTGGGCGCTTTCTCCGCTTTGCCTGCCAGCTGGGCCAGAAAATCGTAGCGTTTTTGCAGATCGGCCGCGGCATCCTTCCACAGCTGTTCGGCCACCTCGGGCTGCTGCGCGTTGAGGCGGCGGAAACGCTGCTCCTTCATCAGCGTATCGGCCAGGGCATCCGACGGCGGACGCGAGTCCAGCGCCAGCGGTAGTTTCCCTTCATCCGCACGGCGTGGATCGAAGCGGTACAGCGGCCAGAAGCCGGTGGCGGTCAGCTGACGCATCTGATCGTGACTCAGGGCCAGGTCGTAACCGTGCTCCTCGCACGGGCTGTAGGCGATGATAAGCGACGGCCCCGGATAGGCTTCCGCTTCCTGAATCGCTTTCACCGTCTGGTTGAGCTGCGCCCCGAGCGAAATCTGCGCGACGTAGACGTGACCGTACATCATCATGCTGACGCCCAGATCCTTACGCGCCTTGCGCTTGCCGTGCTCGCCAAACTTGGTCACCGCGCCGAGCGGCGTCGCTTTCGACGCCTGACCGCCGGTGTTGGAGTAGCACTGGGTGTCGAGCACCAGGATATTAACGTTCTCGGTGAGGCTCATCACGTGATCCAGCCCGCCGAAGCCAATATCGTAGGCCCAGCCGTCACCGCCAATCAGCCAGATCGATTTCTCCACCAGCGCGTCGGCATCGGTCAGCAGCTGCGCGGCGCCGGGGTCATCGGCCAGCGCCGCCCGTAGCGCCGCCACCTGCTCGCGCCGCACTTCCGGTGTGGCATCGGCACGCAGGGCCGCCAGCAGATCCACCGGCAGTTTGTCAGCCTGTTCTTCCAGCAGACGCTGCACCCGCAGCTTGTGCTGGTCCACCGTGAGGCGGAAGCCCAGCCCGAACTCGGCGTTATCCTCAAACAGCGAGTTGGCCCACGCCGGCCCGCGTCCGTTGGCATCGGTGGTGTACGGGGTCGAGGGCAGGTTGCCGCCGTAGATTGACGAGCAGCCGGTGGCGTTGGCAATCAGCAGCCGGTCGCCGTAGAGCTGGGTGAGCAGCTTGATGTACGGCGTCTCACCGCAGCCGGAGCACGCCCCGGAGTATTCGAACAGCGGCGAGATAAGCTGCGAGGTGCGAATGTCGATACGCTCAAGGCTGGTGCGGTCGATCTCCGGCAGGTTGAGGAAGAAGTCGTAGTTCACTTTCTCCTCCTCGACGTGCTCGAGACGCGACATCATGTTGATGGCCTTGATCTCCGGGTTCTGACGATCTTTCGCCGGGCACACCTCCACGCACAGGTTACAGCCGGTGCAGTCCTCCGGCGCAACCTGCAGCACGTACTTCTGGCCGCGCATGTCGCGGGATTTCACGTCCAGAGACTGCATCGCCTCCGGCGCGTCGGCGAGCGCGTCCGGCTGTACCACTTTGGCGCGGATCGCCGAGTGCGGGCAGGCCGCCACGCAGTGGTTACACTGGGTGCAGATCTCCGGTTTCCAGATGGGGATCGCTTCGGCAATATTGCGCTTCTCCCAGCGGGTGGTACCCACCGGCCAGGTGCCGTCCGGCGGCAGGGCGGATACCGGCAGCGCATCCCCCAGCCCGGCCAGCATCGCCGCGGTCACGGTTTTCACAAAGTCCGGTGCCGCGTCGGACACCACCGGCGGGCGCTGCGGGCTGTCGGCGTTAACCGCCTCAAGCGGCACGGCGAACAGGGATTCCCGGGCCAGGGCCAGCGCTTGCCAGTTGCGCTCGACCAGCTCCTGGCCTTTGCTGCTGTAGCTTTTGGCAATCGCGCCCTGCAACGCCGTGAGGGCGCTGTCGCCCGGCAGGATCTGAGTCAGGTGGAAGAACGCCATCTGCATCACGGTGTTGATGCGCGCCCCAAGATGACACTCCCGGGCAATCTTCGCGGCGTTGATGACGTAGAACCGCGCCTTGCGCTGCACCAGCGCCGCTTGCAGCTCCTGCGGCAGCCGCGCCCACACCTCATCCGGGGAGTAGGGAGTATTGAGCAGGAAGATGCCGCCCGGCTTCAGCCGCTCGGCCATCTGGTACTTATCCACGAACTGCAGCTGGTGACAGCCCACAAAATCCGCCTTGTCTATCAGGTAGGCCGAGTTAATCGGGCGTTCGCTGACGCGCAGATGCGAGACGGTAAGCCCCCCGGCCTTTTTCGAGTCGTAAACGAAATAGCCCTGGGCGAACAGCGGCGTGGCATTGCCGATGATTTTGATGTTGTTCTTGGTGGCGGAGACGCTACCGTCGCTGCCAAGACCGTAGAACAGCGCTTCGAGTTTAGCGTGTGACGGCAGGGTGTTTTCCGGCAGCGGCAGGGATAGGTTAGTGACGTCGTCATAGATACCCACCGTAAAGCGCGGTTTCGGCTGCGCGGCGCTCAGCTCGTTGAACACCGCCAGCACGCAGGCTGGCCCGAACTCTTTCGAGGAGAGGCCGTAGCGCCCGCCAAGGGTGCGCGGCAGCGTCTCACGCTCGCCGGCGTTGTAGGCCTCGGCCAGCGCGGTCATCACATCGAGATAGAGCGGTTCGGCCAGCGCGCCGGGCTCTTTGGTGCGATCCAGCACCGCCACGCTTTTCGCGCTCTGGGGCAGCACCTCAAGCAGGTGACGGGCGCTGAACGGCCGGTAGAGCCGCACCTTGAGTACGCCCACTCTCTCGCCGCGCATCAGCAGCTCGTCCACCACCTCTTCACAGGTGCCGATAGCCGATCCCATCAGCACGATCACCCGTTCTGCCTCGGGGTGGCCGTAATACTCGAACGGACGATAGGCGCGCCCGGTGGCCTCGGCAAAGGCGTCCATCGCGTCTTCAACGTGCTGGTAGACCGCGTTGTACCAGGGGTTAGTGGCTTCTCTGGACTGGAAATACGTATCCGGGTTCGCGGAGGTACCGCGGATCAACGGATGCTCGGGGTTCAGCGCCCGGGCGCGGTGGGCGTCGATCTCTGCCTGCGGCATCAGGCTGCGCAGGGTGTCGTCGGCCAGCGGTACAATCTTATTTATCTCGTGCGAAGTGCGGAAACCGTCGAAGAAGTGGATAAACGGCACCCGGCTTTTCAGGGTGGCAATATGGGCGATCAGCGCAAAGTCCTGGGCCTCCTGCACGCTGCTGGCGCACAGTAGGGCGCAGCCGGTCTGGCGCACCGCCATCACATCGGAGTGGTCGCCGAAGATCGACAGCGCATGGGTAGCCACGGTGCGCGCCGCCACGTGCAGCACAAACGGCGTCAGCTCACCCGCCAGCTTGTAGAGCGTCGGGATCATCAGCAGCAACCCCTGCGAGGAGGTGAACGAGGTGGAGAGCGCACCGGTCTGCAGGGCACCGTGCACGGTCGCGATGGCACCAGCTTCGGACTGCATCTCCACTACGCGCGGTACGTCGCCCCAGATGTTTTTCAGGCCGTTACCGGCCCACGCATCTGCCTGCTCCGCCATGGTGGAGCTTGGCGTGATCGGGTAGATGGCAATTACTTCGCTGGTACGAAACGCCACCGAGGCGACCGCGCCATTGCCGTCAGTTGTGATCATAGTGACACCCTTACATTGCGCAAAAAGAGGGGCGCGTATCGTCAACGCACCCTGTAATTATGGGGCAATTTTAGCAAAGGGGGTGTCCGGCCATTTTCGCTTTTGTGTCCTTTACACCTGGAAACCGCAGGGTTAATGGGCGCGCGTACTGGCGCCTTAAAAACAAGCGAAACCGGGATAATCCGATATAGCTCAAAAAAACGGCGAAAAAGCAGCAAAACCCCAGGTAAATTTTTCTGCAGGCTCGACAGCGCGCCGTCCGACTGCATAAGATGCCCGGGGTCTGGTATTTCATGTTTGAGGGGAGAACTATGCGCGCAGCGTTTTGGGTAGGGTGTGCGGCACTTTTATTATCGGCTTGCAGCAGCGAGCCAGAACAGCAGGCGACGGCCGCACACGTGCCGCCGGGAATGCGTGCGGCGCTGTCCGGAACCGGGGCGGCTAACTGTGCGATGGCGGGTGGCGTAGCGCTGGTGGCGCGTCAGCTCGACGGGACATCGACCGGGATGTGCGCCATGCCGAACGGCAAACGGTGCAGTGAAAGCGCCCTGGCGTCGGGCAGCTGCGGCAGCTTTTAAGTGACACGACAGGCGGGTGGATAACGCACCCCGCCTGGGCAGGTATTACCGACGGCACCCTCTCCGCACGGAGAGGGCCGGGGTAACAGAAAGGTTAAAGTTCGTTGGCGCAGGTCTCGCCGTTTTCCAGCTGACGCAGGTTTTCCAGCGTGGTTTCTGAAATGCTGATCAGCGCCTCTTCGGTCAGGAACGCCTGATGACCGGTGAACAGCACGTTGTGGCAGGCGGACAGCCGACGGAACACGTCATCCTGAATCACATCATTCGACTTATCTTCAAAGAACAGATCGCGTTCATTCTCATACACGTCCATGCCCAGCGCCCCAATCTTCTGGCTTTTCAGCGCGTCGATCGCCGCCTGGGAGTCAATCAGCGCCCCGCGGCTGGTGTTGATGATCATCACGCCGGGTTTCATCTGCTCAAAGGCGCTGCGGTTCAGCAGGTGGTAGTTCTCCGGGGTCAGCGGGCAGTGCAGCGAAATGACGTTGGACTCTGAGAACAGGGTTTCCAGATCGACATACTCCACGCCCAGTTCCAGCGCCGCCGCGCTCGGGTACGGGTCGAACGCCAGCAGGCGCATCCCGAAGCCTTTCAGAATACGCAGGGTCGCGACGCCGATTTTGCCGGTGCCAATCACCCCGGCGGTTTTGCCGTACATGGTGAAACCGGTCAGCCCTTCGAGGGAGAAGTTCGCATCGCGGGTACGCTGATAGGCGCGGTGAATTCGACGGTTCAGGCACATCATCATGCCGACCGCGTGCTCGGCCACCGCTTCAGGGGAGTAGGCCGGAACGCGTACCACGTGCAGGCCAAGCTCTTTTGCGGCGTCCAGATCGACGTTGTTAAAGCCGGCGCAGCGCAGCGCGATAAACTTCACGCCGTTCTTTTTCAACTCCTCCAGCACCGGGCGGCTGCCGTCGTCGTTGACGAAGATACAGACACCTTCGCAGCCGTGGGCGTTTTTAGCGGTCTTTTCCGTGAGTAGAAAGTCATAGAAATCGAGTTCAAAGCCGTATTGCTGGTTAACATGCTCCAGATACTTTTTGTCGTACTGTTTTGTGCTGTATATCGCCAGTTTCATAAGGCTTTCTCCTGTGACTTTTTCGTCACGTTAGCATATTTAAAATTATCTGACAAATTATCAAATATATTTATAGAGCAGGCGGTTACCTCTCATTTTAGGTCAATTACGCTTACCCGGGATCCCTGACTTCAACTGCCGGGGCAAACATGCCAGAATGAGGCATACCGCTGGCTAAAATTATTCGCTTATTCAGGATATTAACTGCCCATGAAGGGTAAATACAGAGCCGTCATCGCCATTGTGCTGCTTATCGTCCTTCTGCTGCTTACGCTGCTGCACACCACGGGGTACTGGCTGCCGGGGTTTGCCGGGCTGTGGCTGCCGAAAGGCACGCGCATTGCGCTGGAGTCCGGCCCACGGCTGACGCGCAACGCGATTGTGATACCCGATCTGCGTTATCTGGCGGGCGAGTGCCAGTTGGCGCAGGTGAAGAACGCCACGCTGCGCCATCCCAGCCGCTGGCAGCTTGACGTCGACAGCCTGACGGTAAACAGCGCCTGCCTGAGTAAGCTGCCCGCTGGGGCAGAAACCGACGACGCGCCGCGCACCCTGGCCCAGTGGCAGGCGATGCTGCCGCGTAGCGTGCTGACCATCAAACGTTTCTCTCTCGACCCCTGGCAGCAGTTTGCCGGGTCGCTCTCGATGGCGCTGAGTCCGGAAAATCAGCAGCTCAGTTTTCAGGGCGAACGGCTGCGGGTCACCGCACGGGTAGAGGGCCAGGCGCTCACCATCAGCCAGCTGGAGCTGCCGCTGTTCGACGGTGAACCGCCGCTGGCGCTGGCGGGTGAGCTGACTCTTGGCCTGCTGCCGAGCGGACTGCCGACGCGGGGTAATGTCCGCACCTCGCTGCATCTTCCGCGCGAGCCGCGGGACGCGACCGCCGAACTGGAGTGGGACGACAACCGCGGGCAGCTTATTGTCATGGCGCCGGACGTCGCCGATCCGCTGCTCGATCTTCCCTGGACCGTCACCCCCGAAACGCTGACGCTGAGCGACGGGCGCTGGAGCTGGCCGTATCAGGGCTTTCCCCTCAGCGGCCGGGTGGCGGTAAAGGCGGAGCACTGGCAGCAGGGGCTGGACAACGCCCGCATCTCTGGCCGACTGAACGTGGTGACCGAAGGCAGCGCCGGGAAAGCCAACGCGGTGCTCAACTTTGGACCGGGTCGGCTCAGCCTCACCGAGAGCGCCATGCCGCTGCGCATTACCGGCGATGCCAAGCAGCAGGCGATGATCTTTTATGCGGGTCTGCCGGGGGATCTCACCGGCCCGCTGCTGGACCCGGCGCTGCGTTTTCGCCCCGGTGCGCTGCTGCGATCGCGCGGACGGGTTATAGACGCCCTGAACATCGATGAGATCCGCTGGCCGCTGGCGGGCGTCAGGCTGACGTCGCGCGGCGTGGACGGGCGCTTGCAGGCCATCCTGCGCGCCCACGAGGGCGGCACCGGGGATTTCACCCTGCACCTTGATGGTCAGGCGAGCGATTTTCTACCTGACAGCGGTGTATGGAACTGGCGCTACTGGGGCGAGGGCCACTTTACGCCAATGAAAGCCGCCTGGGATGTGGCCGGGCGCGGGCACTGGCGGGACGCCACCATCGAACTGACCGCGCTCTCTACCGGCTTCGACCAGTTACAGTACGGCAGCATGACCATGAGCACGCCCCGGCTGACCATGGCGCAACCGCTGCGCTGGGTACGCGACGCCCGGCACCCGTCGTTCAGCGGCGATCTGCGGCTCAACGCCGGGGAGACGCGCTTCAGCGGCGGGAGCGTGCTGCCCCCCTCGACCTTTACCTTTGCGCTGCAGGGCCGCGACCCTACCTGGTTTACCTTCAAAGGCGATCTGCGCGCCGGCGCCATTGGCCCGGTGCGTCACCACGGACGCTGGGACGGCGAGCGGCTTCGCGGCGAAGCCTGGTGGCCGAAACAGCCGCTGACCGTGTTTCAGCCGCTGGTGCCGCCGGAGTGGAAAATGGCGCTGCGTGACGGGTCGCTGTATGCCCAGGTGGCGTTTTCCGCCGCCGCGGATCAGGGCTTCGAAGCGGGCGGGCACGGCGTATTACGCGACGGCAGCGCATGGATGCCGGACAACACCCTCGACGGCGTGGACTTCGTGCTGCCGTTCCGCTACGGCGCCGGAACCTGGCATCTTGGCACTCGCGGGCCGGTGCAGCTCAACATTGGCACCATTGAAAACCAGATCGTGGCACACAACCTGACCGCCTCGCTACAGGGCTGGTATCCGTGGAGTGAAAGCCATCCGCTGGCGCTGAGCGATGTGAGCGTCGAGGCGCTGGGCGGCACGATTACCATGCAGCAGCTGCGCCTGCCGCAGCACGACGCCGCGCTGCTGCGGGTGAATAATATCTCCACCAGCGAGCTGATAAGCGCGGTCAATCCGAAGCAGTTTACGCTCTCCGGCCCGGTCAGCGGGGCGCTGCCGCTGTGGCTTGAACATCCGCAGTGGATCATCAAAGATGGCTGGCTGGCGAATCCCGGGCCGATGACGCTGCGTCTCGATCATGACACCGCCGACGCCATCGCCCGGGACAGCATTGCCGCCGGGGCGGCCATCAACTGGCTGCGCTATATGGAGATCTCCCGGTCGTGGACGCGTATCGACCTCGATAATCTCGGGATGCTGCACCTGCGGGCCAGCATCACCGGCACCGGAAAAGTGCAGGGTAAGAGCAGTACGGTACACTTGAACTACAGCCACGAAGAGAACCTTTTTACGCTGTGGCGCAGCCTGCGCTTCGGCGACAATTTACAGTCCTGGCTTGAACAACATCTGTCGCTGCCGCCGTCAACGTGCGCAGTGCCCGGGGCCGTGTGTGAGGAAACTGAATGAACCTGATGTCTTATGGCGTAGCCGCGCTGATGGTGCTGAGCCTGGCGGGCTGCACGCCGCGTATTGAAGTCGCGGCGCCCAAAGAGCCGATCACCATCAATATGAATGTGAAAATCGAGCATGAGATCCACGTCAAGGTTGATAAAGACGTGGAGTCGCTGCTTAAAAACCGTAGCGATCTGTTCTGAGGGAGGTGCCTGTGAAACTGACGCTGAAATCCTGTCTGCTGGCGCTGGTGATGGTCAGCCCGCTGGCGTTTGGGCTGACCCTGGACGAGGCCCGCCAACAGGGCCGGGTGGGCGAAACCCTGAGCGGCTATCTGGCCCCGGTGAAACAGGACCGGGAAACCCTTGCGCTGGTGAAGCAGATCAACGCCGCACGCGCCGAAAGCTACCAGAAGCTGGCCGAGAGCAACAATATCGCCGTGGATGAAGTGGCGCGCATGGCCGGGCAAAAGCTGGTCGCGCGGGCGAAGCCGGGGGAGTACGTGCGGGGCATCAACGGCAAATGGCTGCAAAAACAATCGCAATAAGGAGCAGAACATGGCTTACCAACACTACACGATCGCGCTGGGCGAGGTTGAACCCGGCGACCGTCAGGGGCTGAAAGCGCTGATTGAGGCGAACGCGCCGTTATTCAAACGCTTTGTGATGTCGGCGTTTCCGGACGATATGCGCTACGCCTGGGAGCCGGAAACCTTCAGCGTCAGCGACATCGACGAGACGCAGTTTCGCTTTAGCTGCAGCGTGCACTATTTTGAGCCGTGCGCTGACCGGAACCTGCACGATCGTCATGAGTATCAGGTGCCCTATAGCGTGCGCGACGGCGAACTGGCGTTCAGCCTCGATGAAACCCGCTGGGTGGTTGAGTAAACCACGCGCAAAAAAAAACCGCCGGATTTCCCCGACGGCCTGGTTATCTCAACGGCGGTTAGCCAGCAATCAGCGCATCGATAGCGGCTTTCGCATCGGCATTCGCTTTGGCCGCCACTTCCGGGCCGTAGGCGATGCCTTCCGCCAGCACCACGTTCACGTCGGTGATACCGATAAAGCCCAGGAACAGTGACATATAAGGGGTGACCAGATCGCTCGGGGCGTCTTTATGGATGCCGCCACGGCTGGAGATCACTACCGCACGCTTGCCGGTCACCAGACCTTCCGGGCCGTTCTCGGTGTAACGGAACGTCACGCCCGCACGGGCAATCAGGTCGAAATAGTTCTTCAGCTGGGTCGGGATGTTGAAGTTGTACATCGGCGCCGCGATAACAATCACATCATGCGCTTTCAGCTCGGCAATCAGCTCATCGGAAAGGGAGAGGGCTTCCTGCTGACGCGGGGTCAGCGGCGCATCTGACGGACGCAGCGCGCCAACCAGTTCACCATCCAGTACCGGCACCGGGTTAGCGGCCAGATCGCGCACGGTGATCTCATCCGCGCCGTGCTTTTCACGCCACTGATCGACGAAGTAGTCGCTGAGCTGACCGGACTGCGAGTAACCTGCCAGAATGCTGGACTTCAGAACTAATACCTTGCTCATGGGTGAATCCTTATACGTTTGGTTATCGGGGCACGTCGCCCTTCGCTTGCTGACACTCTATTCAGATTACGGGTACAGTGAAAGCGCAATATATCGAAGCCTATGTTCGAATTTATTGAATAAGCGGCCGGGGCACTGTGCCAGACAGACCGGGAAATCCCGGCAGGATATGGTATTCTGAACGCAATATATGTCGAACCGGCTCAGGCAGAACGCTGCCCAATAATACGATGAAAGAACAAGAAAAAATTTCCTTACCGGCGTTGCAACAGCAGCTTGATGGCCTGATGCTGCGCGACAAGTCGCGCTTTGCCCGTCGCCTGCACGGTGCAAAGAAGGTTAAAAATCCTGAATCCCGCGAGGCGGTGCTGGCGACGCTTGCCCAGGAGATAAGCAGCGCGGCCGCAAAGGTGGCGCTGCGTGAAGCGGCGCGCCCGGCCATCGTCTATCCGGACAATCTGCCCGTCAGCCAGAAGAAACAGGCGATTCTCGACGCGGTGCGTGACAACCAGGTGGTGATCGTCGCCGGTGAAACCGGGTCGGGTAAAACCACCCAGCTGCCGAAGATCTGCCTGGAGCTGGGGCGTGGGGTAAAAGGCTGGATCGGCCATACCCAGCCGCGTCGTCTGGCGGCGCGCACCGTGGCGAACCGCATTGCCGAGGAGCTGAAAAGCGAGCCGGGCGGGGCGGTGGGCTATAAGGTGCGCTTCAGCGATCACGTCGGGGATAACACCCTGGTGAAGCTGATGACCGACGGTATTCTGCTGGCGGAGATCCAGCAGGATCGCAAGCTGATGCAGTACGACACCATCATCATCGATGAAGCGCACGAGCGCAGTCTTAACATCGACTTCCTGCTCGGCTACCTGCGCGAACTGCTGCCCGAGCGTCCGGATCTGAAGGTCATCATTACCTCGGCGACCATCGACCCGGAGCGCTTCTCGCGCCACTTCAACAACGCGCCGATTATCGAGGTTTCCGGGCGCACCTACCCGGTTGAAGTGCGTTATCGCCCGATCGTGGAAGAGGCGGACGACACCGAGCGCGACCAGCTGCAGGCCATTTTTGATGCGGTGGACGAGCTGGGCCGCGAGAGCGCCGGGGATATCCTGATCTTTATGAGCGGCGAGCGCGAAATCCGCGACACCGCCGATGCCCTGAACAAGCTGAACCTGCCGCATACCGAAGTGCTGCCGCTCTACGCCCGGCTGTCGAACGCCGAACAGAACCGCGTGTTCCAGTCCCATACCGGGCGGCGCATCGTGCTGGCGACCAACGTGGCGGAAACCTCGCTCACCGTCCCGGGCATCAAGTACGTTATTGACCCCGGCACCGCGCGCATCAGCCGCTACAGCTACCGTACCAAAGTGCAGCGTCTGCCGATTGAGCCGGTCTCTCAGGCCTCCGCCAACCAGCGAAAAGGACGCTGCGGCCGCGTATCGGAAGGTATCTGCATTCGTCTCTACTCCGAAGATGATTTCCTGTCGCGCCCGGCCTTTACCGACCCGGAGATCCTGCGTACCAACCTGGCGTCGGTGATCCTGCAAATGACCGCCCTTGGGCTGGGCGATATCGGCGCGTTTCCGTTTGTCGAAGCGCCGGACAAGCGCAATATTCAGGACGGCGTGCGCCTGCTGGAAGAGCTGGGCGCTATCACCACCGATGAGACGCAGAGCGTCTATAAGCTGACCGCCCAGGGCCGTCAGCTGTCGCAGCTGCCGGTGGACCCACGCCTGGCGCGCATGGTGCTGGAAGCCAGCCGGCACGGCTGCGTGCGTGAAGCGATGATTATCACCTCGGCGCTGTCGATCCAGGACCCGCGAGAACGCCCGGCGGACAAACAGCAGGCCTCGGATGAGAAGCACCGCCGCTTCCACGACAAAGAGTCCGATTTCATGGCCTTCGTCAACCTGTGGAACTACCTGGGGGAGCAGCAGAAAGCGCTCTCGTCTAACCAGTTCCGCCGCCTGTGCCGCACTGACTACCTCAACTACCTGCGGGTGCGCGAGTGGCAGGATATTTACACCCAGCTGCGCCAGGTGGTGAAGGAGCTGGGGATCCCGGTCAACAGCGAACCGGCAGACTATCGCGCCATCCACACCGCGCTGCTCACCGGTCTGCTGTCGCACATCGGCATGAAGGATGCCGACAAGCAGGAGTACACCGGCGCGCGCAACGCCCGGTTTGCTATTTTCCCTGGATCCGGGCTGTTCAAGAAGCCGCCGAAGTGGACCATGGTGGCCGAGCTGGTGGAAACTAGCCGTCTGTGGGGACGCATCGCGGCACGGATCGATCCGGAGTGGGTCGAGCCGGTGGCCCAGCATCTGCTCAAACGCTCGTACAGCGAGCCGCACTGGGAGCGGGCGCAGGGCGCGGTGATGGCCACCGAAAAGGTGACGGTGTATGGCCTGCCGGTGGTCGCAGCGCGCAAGGTTAACTACAGCACCATCGATCCGGCGCTCTCCCGCGAGCTGTTTATCCGCCATGCGATGGTGGAGGGCGACTGGCAGACGCGCCACGCCTTCTTCCGCGAAAACCAGCGGCTGCGCGCCGAAGTGGAGGAGCTGGAGCATAAATCCCGCCGCCGCGACATCCTGGTGGACGACGACACGCTGTTTGCGTTTTACGATGCGCGGGTCGCCCATGAGGTGGTCTCCGCCCGTCACTTCGACAGCTGGTGGAAGCGGGTCAGCCGCGAGACGCCGGATCTGCTCAACTTTGAAAAAAGCATGCTCATCAAGGACGGCGCAGAGCAGGTCAGCAAGCTCGACTACCCGAACTTCTGGCACCAGGGCAATCTCAAGCTGGCGCTCAGCTACCAGTTTGAGCCGGGCGAAGCCGCCGACGGCGTCACGGTACACATTCCGCTGCCGCTGCTGAACCAGGTGGAAGAGACCGGGTTTGAGTGGCTGGTGCCGGGTATGCGCCGCGAGCTGATTATTGCCCTGATCAAATCCCTGCCCAAGCCGGTACGGCGCAACTTTGTGCCGGCGCCGAACTACGCCGAGGCGTTTCTGGGCCGCGTCACGCAGCTGGAGATGCCGCTGCTGGACGCGCTGGAGCGCGAGCTGCGCCGCATGACCGGCGTCACCATTGACCGCGACAGCTGGCAGTGGGATCAGGTGCCCGATCACCTGAAAGTGACCTTCCGGGTGGTGGACGAGAAAAACCGCCGGCTGAACGAAGGTAAAGACCTTGCGGCGCTGAAAGAGGCGCTGAAGGGGAAGGTGCAGGAGACGCTGTCTGCGGTGGCGGACGACGGCATCGAGCAGAGCGGCCTGCACATCTGGAGCTTCGGCACGCTGCCGGAGAGCTACGAGCAGCAGCGCGGCAGCTACAAAGTGAAGGCCTGGCCTGCGCTGGTGGATGAGAAAGAGAGCGTGGGTATTCGGCTGTTTGACAATCCGCAGGAACAGCAGCAGGCCATGTGGCGCGGTCTGCGCCGTCTGCTGCTGCTGAATATTCCGTCGCCGATTAAGTATCTGCACGAGAAGCTGCCGAACAAGGCCAAGCTGGGACTCTACTTCAACCCGTACGGCAAAGTGCTGGATCTGATTGACGACTGCATCGCCTGCGGCGTGGATAAGCTGATTGCCGAAAACGGCGGGCCGGTGTGGGACGAGGCGGGCTTTGCCCGGCTGCAGGAGAAAGTGCGCGCCGAGCTTAACGACACGGTGGTGGCAATCGCCAGCCAGGTGGAGCAGATCCTGACGGCGGTGTTCAGCATCAACAAGCGTCTGAAGGGGCGCGTTGATATGACCATGGCGCTGGGGCTGTCGGACATCAAAGCGCAGATGAGCGGGCTGGTGTATCGCGGCTTCGTGACGGCCAACGGCTATAAGCGCCTCGGGGATACCCTGCGTTACCTGAACGCCATCGAAAAACGGCTGGAGAAGCTGGCGGTGGATCCGCACCGCGACCGCGCCCAGATGTTGAAAGTGGAGCAGGTGCAGCAGGCGTGGCAGCAGTGGATAAACAAACTGCCGCCCGCGCGGCGCGATGACGACGACGTGCGCGAGATCCGCTGGATGATCGAGGAGCTGCGCGTCAGCTTCTTCGCCCAACAGCTTGGTACGCCGTATCCCATCTCCGACAAACGCATTTTGCAGGCCATGGAGCAGATCGCGGGCTAGCCGCATCACGGAAAGGAACAGTAATGACAAAGGTGAGTATCGGGTTAAGCGTGGCGCTAAGCGCGCTGGCAATGAGCGCGGCGGCGCAGACGTGCGACCCAACGCAACGGGCGATGAACGCCAACAACCTGCAAATTATCGCTGAACTTAGCGCGCCGAAAGGAGAAATGGCCTCGTATCACGCGGTGGCGAAAGGTGAAAACATCGATTTCACCACCGACACACGCGCGACGTTTACGCCGTGTAACGTGCTGGAAAGCGCCAGCACTACGTACTCACGTGATGACGGCATAAGCAAAATGACCATGGATTACCACCTCAAGCGCGACGCGGAGGGCTGGATTACCACTGAGGCCATGACGATCACTGCAAAGGATAAAACGCTAACGGACATGAAGGGTGAGACGCGCTATCGCCCGGACAGTACCGGGCGCATTACCGAGTCGATCGCGACCTTTACCCTTGACGGCCAGCTGGCGCAGACGCGGACGCAGTATGAGTATGACAAGAATAATCGTATTGTTCGTACCGTAGCGCGCAGCTCATTGCCGTTTTTTGAAGAGACGACGGAGCTGAGCTATGACACGCGTGGCTTGCTGATCCGCACATCAAGCGGTAAGACGAACAGTACGGTCAGCTGGGGACAGGATGGTCGCTGGCTGAGAAGTGAAACAGAGACCAGCCATCCCTACAGCGTGCTCTACACCGTAGACGAGTGCACGAAATGGGATGAGCAGGACAGCTGTCTCACGGTCAAGCGTGAAGAGAAAGAGAAGTACGCGAAACAGACCACCCGTTACACCTTTGTCATGAACAAAGAGATCAAGTATTACTGAGCGCCAGCAGGTGGGATGACGCTGTCACTTCACCTGCCAGCCACCCCCTAATGCCCGATAGAGATCGACCTGCGCCAGCAGCAGATCGTTGCGGGTCTGTACCACGTTGAGTTGGGTTGAGAACAGGGTACGCTGGGCGTCCAGCTCATCCAGGAACGAGGAGTAGCCGTTGCGGTAGCGGTTGTGGGCAATGCGCAGCGTCTCCTGCGCCACCTGCTCCTGCGCTTCCAGCTCCGTCAGCTGTTCGCCCAGGCGGCGAATCGCATCCAGACTGTCATTCACTTCCCGAAACGCACTCCGCACCGTACTTTCATAGCCATACAACGCCTGATTGCGCTGGGACATCGAGACATCCACCTGCGCGTTCAGCGTATCGCGGTTAAGCAGCGGGGCAAGAATGCTCCCCCCCACGCTCCACAGCCGCAGCGGGTTGTCCAGCAGCCCGGCGAGGGTATCATCCTGATAAGTGCCTGACGCGCTGAGACTCAGGGACGGCAGCAGCTTCGCCCGGGACGCGGCCAGGGTGCTGTCCGCCGCCAGCAGGGTTTGCTGTGCCTGGACGATATCCGGACGGCGCGCCAGCAGGGAGGACGGCAGCTGCGACGGCATCGGCAGCGGCGTAAGGGCGGCGAACGTGCCACCGCGCGCCACCGGCGCAGGCAGGCTACCGGCCAGCACCTGCAGGGCGTTCTCCTGCTGGGCAAGCTGGTGTTGCAGCTGGGGGATCTGCGCCCGGGTGGCGCGCAGTTCGGAATCGGACTGCATCAGCTCCAGCCGGGAAGAATAGCCGGTTTCATACTGCCGCTTTGCCAGCTGGTATGCCCGCTCGCGTGCCTCAAGGGTGGACTGGGTGATGCGCAGCTGTGCATCGAGCGCCAGCAGGGTGATGTATCCGCTGGCAGCCTGGGAGGCCACGGTCAGATCCGCAGCGGCGGCGGCCGATTTTTGCGCCGCCAGCGACAGACGGGCGGCATCAATATTACGGCGCGTCGCGCCCCACAGATCCACGTCGTAGCTGGCGTTCAGCCCGCCCTGATAGCGGGTGCCGTGAGTGGGCAGCCCGGTCGCGGCCGACTGGGATCGCGCCCGGGTCACGCCGAGCGAGGCATCCAGCGTGGGCCACAGGGCGCTGTCGGCGGCGTTAACGCGCGCCTGGTACTCATCAATACGCGACCTGGCGGTCAGCACATCGCTGTTGTAGCGCAGCGCCTGCTCAACAAAACGGTTGAGCTGCGAGTCGTGAAAGTTACGCCACCAGAAACCTTCCACCGGGCTGTCCGGCCCGATACCGTCGCGCCACTGGGCGGGAATGGTGAGCGACGCCGGGGCCTTGTCGACCTGCGGGCTGTGGCAGCCGGCCAGCAGCAGCGCCAGCGCGACGGCGCTCATGCGCGTGCGGATCATGGCTGCGTCTCCCGGGTATCAATCGTGACCTGCACCGACATACCGGGGCGCAGGCGCGCTTTGTGCCGCGCGTCGCCTTTCACCTCAATGCGCACCGGAATGCGCTGGGCGATTTTGACAAAGTTACCGGTGGCATTGTCCGGGGTGATGGCGCTGAACTCGACGCCGGTCGCCGGGGAGATGCTCTGCACCCGGCCGCTGAAGGTCTCGCCGTTCAGGGCATCCACGGTAAAGGTCACCGGCTGGCCGACGCGCACTTCCGCCAGCTGCGTCTCTTTCAGGTTGGCAATCACCCAGTGCTGGGCCGGCACCAGGGTGGTGAGATGGGTACCCGCCGCCACGTAAGCGCCGAGGCGCACCGAAATCTGCCCTAACTGACCGTCGCGCGGGGCGACGATACGGGTGTTTTGCAGATCGATACGCGCAAGCTCAAGCGCCGCGCGGGCGTTGGCCACGTCTGCTTCCAGCCCGGCGCGGTTGACGATGGTGGTCTGCAGATCCTGGCGCGACATCTCCAGCTGCGCTTTCGCCTGGTCAATGCTGGCGGTGCCCTGCGCGGCGCTGGCCAGCGCGGCATCCCGCTCGCGAACAGAGAGCGAGCCGTCTGATGTCAGCTCCTTGACGCGTTTCAGGTCGGCCTGGTTCTTCTGGTTTTGCGCCCGGGCGTTGCTCAGCGCGGCTTCATCCCTGGCGATGACCGCCTCGGCGCTGCGGCGCTGCTGCAGGTTATTGGCAAGGGTCGCTTCACGCATGGCGAGGGTCGCCTGCGCCTGATGCACCCGCTGCTGATAGATGCGGTCATCAATGGTCATCAGCACATCGCCTTTCTTCACCTGGGCAAAATCCTGCACGTTGACGGCGGTGATATAGCCGTTGACCTGCGGGCTGATAAAGGTGGTCATCCCGCGCACGTAGGCGTTGTCGGTAAACTGCGAATGGCGGGTGAAGGGCGGTAGCTGCCAGGCGTAAAGGATCACCAGCACGCCGACAATGCCGATCGCGGCGGCAGCGAAAATGGAAACCACGCGCAGGTTGCTGCGGGTATTCGCCTGCTCTTTGGCGGCGTCCTGCTGACTCATAGATACTCCGAAGTTGTCATTTTACAGTGGTTATTATTTGGTTCCCGTGGCACGCCTGAGCGCCAGATGGGCGGTAATGCGCAGCCGCAGCAGACGCCAGCTGATCCACAGCAGCGTGGCGGCGGCGAT
The DNA here is from genome assembly GCF_000463155.2 of Siccibacter turicensis LMG 23730. Classification (GTDB taxonomy): domain Bacteria; phylum Pseudomonadota; class Gammaproteobacteria; order Enterobacterales; family Enterobacteriaceae; genus Siccibacter; species Siccibacter turicensis. Next base: position 455,962 of record NZ_AWFZ01000042.1, read on the forward strand.
GCTGGCGGTCAGCAGGTACGTATCGTTATAGGCCAGAATATTCGCTTCCAGCGCGCTGACGTTCTGCAGCTGGGTAATCGCCTGCACGCTGCGCAGCGCAGGGTCGCCAATCTGGTCCTGATAGAGCTGGGTATAGGCCTGGATGCGCTCGCTCACCCAGGGACTAATGGTGGTGAGCTGGTCGGCCAGCAGGCTGGAGTGGTACTTCTCCCGCCAGGTCTGGAAGGTGCCCAGAATGGCCGAGCCCAGCAGGCCGCCAATGTTCTGACTCATGCCGAACAGCACCGAGAAGCTCACCAGGTTACGCGGCTCGGCAATCACGCCGCCAATGCCGGCCAGCATCGCCGGGGCGAGGAAGAAGGCGCTGGCGAACCCAAGCAGGAACTGGCTGATAATCAGCTGATCGGGGCGCGTCAGACTGGTGGAGTGGCTGTCCATCAGCGAGGCAACGATCATCAGCGCCAGCGAGGCCATGATCGGCCACGCCAGCTGTTGAGGCTTGATGGTCAGACAGCTGGCGACGATGCCGCAGACGATACCGGCGAAAATAGCCCAGGCCAGGTGGGTCATCTGTTCGTTTTGCAGCCCGACGTACTGCAGCCAGCCGATCACCCCGGTGTTCTGCTCGGCGAGCACGATGCGGATCAGCAGCATGATCAGCCCGAGCCGCAGAATACTGCCGCTGGAGAGCCAGCGGGTGTTGAGCAGCGGGTTGCTGCGGTTGTGCTCAAACACCACGGCGCTGACGATCAGCACCACCGCGCCCGCCAGCGCCCAGCCGAGCCACGGCGTTTCAAACCACCACTCGATACGGCCCAGCGACAGCACCGCGCACAGCAGCGCCATGCCGGGTGCCAGCAGGATGAAGGTCAAAAAATCTTTCTTCTCGAACACCTTTTTGCGATCCCCCGGCGGCAGCTTGAGGGCGATCACGCAGGCCAGCGACACCAGTGCCAGCCCCAGCTCAAACAGGTAGAGCCCGCGCCACTCATCAATCTGCAACAGCTCGGTGGAAAACAGCCGCGCAATGGGGATGGCGAGCGACGACCCGGTGATACCGATGGTCAGCGCCTTAAGGCGATGCTTCGCCGGCCACGCCTGAATCTGGTAGTAGATCCCAAGCGAACTGAGCGCCGCGGCAACCATGCCGTGTGCGGCACGCACCATCAGCGCGGAGCTGAGATCGTTCACGAACAGGTGGAAAAAGGTCACCAGCACGTAGAGCACCAGGAAACCCTCGGTGAAGGCGCGCAGGCCATACTGCTGGCGGAATTTGACCAGCAGCAGGTTGATGGAGACGTTGGTCATCACATACACGGCGGGCAGCCAGGCGATCTCCGTGGTCCAGGCCGCGAAAGTGCCCTGCAGGTTTTGCAGGTTCGCTGACACCATGGCGTTCCCCAGCGCGCCGGTAAGGCACACCAGCAGGCCAACGATACCGTAGGCGATGCGTTTCGGGGTGGTGTGGTAGGGCGTTGAGGGCGAGCCGAGCAGCATTGGCTTTTCATGGGGCTGCCACTCGCGGGGCGTATAGGGATCGTGACGGGTAAAACGCATTATCGCTTCTGAACCTCTTGCAGCAGACGCGTCAGCACGCTGCGCACCTGGCGTTGCTCGTCCGGGGTAATGGTGGTCAGCACGTCTTCGCGAAAACCATCGGCGACCTCAAGCACCTCACGGTAGAGCGTTTGCCCCTCGGGGGTGGCGACCAGCAGCCGCTTGCGTTTGTCGTCCTCGGTTTTCACCCGCTCAATCAGCCCCTGGGCAACCAGGCGGTTCAGCAAGGGCACCAGGGTGGCGGTCTCCACGCCCAGCTCCTGCGCCAGCTCGCGCTGGGAGAGCGGCTCCGGGTGGCGGGCAATCGCCGACACGGCCATCCAGCTCGCCTGGCTCATGCCGCGGGTTTTCAGGCGACGATTAACCGCCAGCCGCCAGTGGTGCGCGGTCAGATGCAGAAGGTGCGAAAAGGTCAGGCGGTCGTAGTCCACAGGCGTTATCAGAAAGGTAGAGGTCTAATCATATTATGGTAGGCGCGTCGCAGACTGCAAGTAGCAAAGCATGATAAAAGCCGCTACGCTCAGCCGGTTACGGGTCTATCATGACACCCGCTGGAGGTGACAGTGTCACAGAAAAGAGTCTACTGCGTCGCGCAAAGCGATCCTACTGCCCCCGATGCGCTGGCATTACAGGCCGCGCTCTCTGAAACCCTGCAGGGCCTGACCGGCAGCTCAGGGCGGGCATCGTTCCGCTATGAGGATGTGCAGGTCAACGGCGCCGGATTTTTCATTGCGCGAGATGAAGAGAACAACCCCATCGGCTGCGTGGCCTGTCGCCCCTTGCAGGCGGGCGTCGGGGAGGTGAAACGCCTGTTCGCTTTGCCCGGTAATCCCGGTGCCGGGGCGGCGCTGTTGCGCTGGGTAGAGCAGTGGGCCCGCGAAGAGGGGTATCGCGAACTGTGGCTGGAAACCCGTACCACCAATCAGCGTGCGGTGGAGTTCTACCTGCGCGCCGGGTATCACATCATCGACAACTACGGGCGCTACGTCGGACAGGAGGACGCCGTGTGCTTCGGGCGCACGCTGGAGGTGAATGATGATCGCCGGGCTTAATCATCTGACGCTGGCGGTGCGGGCGCTGGACCCCAGCGTGGCGTTTTATCATCAACTACTGGGCCTGACGCTGCACGCCCGCTGGGATACCGGGGCCTATCTGTCCGCCGGTCCGCTCTGGGTCTGTCTCTCCCTCGACGAGGCGGCCGGCACGCGGCGGGAGGACTACACCCACTATGCGTTCAGCGTGGCGGAAGCGGACTTCCCGGCGCTGTGCGCCAGGCTGGAGCAGGCCGGGGTGAGCGTCTGGAAAAGCAACCGCAGCGAAGGGGAATCGTTTTACTTTCTCGACCCGGATAACCATCAACTGGAGTTGCACGTCGGCTCGCTGGCCTCACGTCTGGCGTCCTGCCGCGAAAAGCCCTACAGCGGCATGATGTTCTACGAGGATGAGTAAGCGTCGCGGTGTCATCCTGCGGTAACCGGGCCGTGTTGCTGGCTTTAGGGATGATCTGATGTCGAAACAGGACGGTGGGATATATCTTTACATCAGGCTTTCAACATGGAGTGGACGATGATAACGACTTTCCCGCGTCTCCCTGACCAGACGCTACAGGCTGTCAACACCATCGGGCAATGGCTGGCGTGTGACGACGCCAACAGCACCAGAAATGCCAAAGCGGACCTGCTGGTGCTTGCCGGCAACGCCGTGATCCCGACTATCGACGCAGCGTGCGAGCGCGCCGCGACCCAGGAGATCCCGCTGCTGATTACCGGCGGCGTGGGGCACTCCACCACCTTCCTCTACGCGGCGATAGCGCGCCACCCGCGCTACAACACCATCCAGACCACCGGGCGTAGCGAAGCGGCCATACTGGCCGACATCGCGCGCGAGTTCTGGAACCTGCCCGAAGAGCGGATCATTATCGAGGATCGCTCCACCAACTGCGGTGAAAACGCGGCCTTTACCCGCCAGCTTCTGGACGAGTGGGGCATGTCGCCAGCGCACGTTATCGTGGCGCAGGACCCGGCCATGCAGCGTCGTACCCTGGCAACCTTCGCCCACGCCTGGCGCGGTGCCGCGCTGCAGCCCGCGTGGAGCAGCCAGCCGGGTATCGTGCCGGTGCTGCGCAACGGCGCGCGCGGCGTGCACTTTGTTGAAGGCGATGCGGGCATGTGGCCTGCGGAACGCTACATCTCACTGATCATCGGCGAAATTCCCCGCCTGCGCGATGACCACCGCGGATATGGCCCCCAAGGGCAGGACTTTATCGAACACGTCGATATTCCGCCTGAGATAGAGCAGGCCTGGCACTCGCTGTTCAACGATCCCATCCTCACCCAGGCGCTGCGTAACCGTTCGCTGCTGTAGCCCGGGTGCCCGTTTGTGTCTCGCTCTGCTCAAACGGGCAGCTTATGTTGCATTTCCGTAACGTCCCCGACCGCCGAACCGCCCAATTTTTCGATCCCCTTCACAGTTTGCTGCCCACCGCTGCCGTTTGTTGTTAACGAGATTTAGATTTTTAACAACTAATTCACTTTCTTCCCACCACGTTTCAGGAGTAGGTCATGACGGCACCGGTGCAACATTCCATGTATATCGACGGGCAGTTTGTCAGCGGGCAGGGCGATGCCTGGATAGAGGTCATCAATCCGGCCACCGAAGCGGTTATCGCGCGCATTCCGGACGGCACCGCGGCGCACGCCCGGCAGGCCATTGCGGCGGCGAAACGCGCCCAGCCGGGCTGGGAGGCGCTGCCGGCCATTGAGCGTGCGGGCTGGCTGCGCCAGATCGCCCAGGGTATCCGCGAACGCGCAGCAGAGATCGCCGCGCTGATCGTGGCCGAGGGCGGTAAGGTGCAGGGGCTTGCCGAGGTGGAGGTGGCGTTTACCGCCGACTACCTCGATTACATGGCGGAGTGGGCGCGCCGCTACGAAGGCGAGATCCTGCAAAGCGATCGGCCGGGGGAGAACATTCTGGTGTTTAAGCGCGCGCTGGGCGTGACCACCGGCATTTTGCCGTGGAACTTCCCGTTCTTCCTCATCGCCCGCAAGCTTGCGCCGGCGCTGATTACCGGCAACACCATCGTTATCAAGCCAAGCGAACTGACCCCCAGTAACGCCGTGGCGTTTGCTGAGATTGTGCATGGCATCGGCCTGCCGGCCGGAGTGTTTAACCTGGTGCTGGGCCGCGGGGAGACCGTCGGGCAGGAGCTGGCCGGCAACCCGGACGTGGCGATGGTGAGCATGACCGGTAGCGTGGCGGCGGGGGAAAAGATCATGACCGCCGCGGCGAAAAACATCACCAAAGTCTGTCTGGAGCTGGGCGGCAAGGCGCCGGCCATCGTGATGGACGATGCGGATCTGGAGCTTGCGGTGAAAGCCATCGTCGATTCGCGCGTCATCAACACCGGGCAGGTGTGCAACTGCGCCGAGCGCGTGTACGTCCAGAGGGGCATCTATGATGCGTTTGTTGCCCGTCTCGCCAGCGCCATGGGCGCGGTGCAGTATGGCGACCCCGCCGAGCGGCAGGATATTGCCATGGGGCCGCTGATCAACGCCGCGGCGCGTGAGCGGGTGGCCGCCGCGGTAGACGGCGCGGTACGCGACGGGGCCACCGTGCTGACGGGCGGTACGCTTCCGTCGGGCAGCGGCTATTTCTATCCGCCCACGCTGCTGGTGGATGTGCGTCAGGAGATGCGCATCATGCACGACGAGACCTTCGGCCCGGTGCTGCCGGTGGTGGCCTTCGATACGCTTGATGAGGCGCTGGCGATGGCCAACGACAGCGAGTACGGCCTGACATCCTCCCTCTATACCCGGGATCTCACCACCGCCATGCGGGCGATTAACGGGCTGAAGTTTGGGGAAACCTACGTCAACCGGGAAAACTTCGAAGCGATGCAGGGCTTCCACGCCGGCTGGCGCAAATCCGGGATCGGCGGCGCCGACGGGCGTCACGGCCTGAACGAATACCTGCAAACCCAGGTGGTGTATCTGCAATCCTGAGTGCCTGCCGCCCCGACATGCGTCGGGGCGTTTTTTTCCCGCCCACCCCACCAGGCCACTCCCTCCCTTTAAGATGAACGCATGTTCACAAAAATGTTGAACATGCGTTCATCTTTTGCCATAGTGCTGTCGTCATCAGGAGGTAACACCCATGACGTATCTGAAACGAGACGCACGCGAAGAGCAGCTGATTGCGCTTACCGTCCAGCTGCTGACGGAGAAGGGCTACCGCGCGACCACCACCCGGGATATTGCTGCCCTGGGCGGCGTTGCGGTAGGAAACATTACCCGGCTGTTTGGATCGCTTACCGCCCTTAAGCATGCCGCGCTTTATCGCATCAACGACCGGCTGGTAGCGGACACCGAAGCCGCCAGCGTGGGCAAGGTGCCGCTGGACGGCCTCATGACGCTGCTCGGCGATCCCACCGATGCCCGGAACCAGCACGTGATGTCGCTGTGGCGCGAGGTGGCGGTGCTGGCAAACAGCGACCCGACGCTGCTGGTCATTCACCAGCACGCGCTGCGCGGCTGGGCGCAGTCGGTGGCGGGCTACCTTGAGGCGCAGGCGCCGCACGTCAGGCTACGAGACAGCGCATCGCGTACCGCCTGGCGGCTGATCGGCTTTGCCACCGGCATGGATCTGCTCCATGAGATCGGCGCGATGCCGGGCAGCCTGGACGAGATGAAACAGGATCTGGCTCGCTTTATCGCGGCCGAAATTTACAACGATGAGGTGAGATAATGCCCGGTATCTGGCTTATCCTGGGCGTGGCAATCGTTGCCGAAGTGATTGGCACCACGCTGCTTAAATATTCCCACGGCTTTACCCGCCTGTGGCCGACGCTGGGCACGGCGCTGTGTTACGGCATTGCCTTCTGGTGTCTCTCCCGGACGCTGGAGCACATTCCTACCGGCATCGCCTATGCCATCTGGTCGGGCGTCGGGATTGTGTTGATCTCTATCGCCGGCTGGATTTTCAGCGGCCAAAAGCTCGATCTGCCCGCGATGCTGGGCATGGGACTGATCGTCGCCGGTGTGCTGGTGATTAATCTGTTCTCGACGTCGTCGGCACATTGACCGTATCAATCTGACAACGAAACGATATTTCGCGGCTGGAACGGAAAAAGTAATGAAATCAGCCGCGTCTCTCGCTATGGTGTTTTCTCCGCTGCGTTCGATATGGTTAATTTATGCGCTCTCGTTATACAACTCTGCAAATTACAATTCACTGGCTGGTCGCGCTGCTGGTCATTGTGGCGTATGCCACGATGGAGCTTCGCGGCTATGCGCCCCGCAATTTGCGCTGGCTGGTTAACATGGTTCACGTCAGCTGCGGCATCAGCGTTATGGTGCTGATGGTGGCGCGGCTGCTGGTGCGTCTGAAGTATCCTGCTCCGCCCATCGTGCCGAAACCGCGCGGCATGGTGATCGGCCTGTCGCACCTCGGGCACCTGGCGGTGTACCTGATCTTTATTGTGCTGCCGGTGCTGGGCTTCCTGTCGATGTACTACCGGGGCGGGAACTGGATGGCGTTTGGCCTGCCGATGCCCTCTGCGGCAGTCGGGGATGAAGATCTGGTCGAAACCCTGTCCGATTACCACGTGCTGATCGCCAATATCAGCTATTTCGTGGTCGGCATCCATGCGGCCGCTGCGCTGCTGCATCACTATCTCTGGAAAGACAACACGCTGCTGAGAATGATGCCTGGCAAACGTACCTGACTCGACGCCCCGCAACGGGGCGTTTTTTTTGGGGGCAAAACGTGATCCCGCTGGCTGTTTTCTGCCCCGGTAGCGTTTCACTTCACATTTTTATTCCAGCCGGGTGGGCGAAAGCGCGGCGTTGCCTATAGAACTATATCTATTATAGAAACACTTTATGCAGATGACCTGTCCAGGGGCTGGCACTGCCAGCTTCCGCAACCCACCACCGGCGCGTATTGAACGCGAAAGGGGATGTGATGAACGATTCAGTCCGCGCTGGGGAAGCGCACGTGAATAAGGGTGAAGAGGCCGTGGTAACGCGCAAGCTGCGTAAGGTGCTGCTCGCCACCGGCGTGGGCCATTTTGTCGAGTGGTTCGATTTTGGACTCTACGGCACGCTGGCGGCGATCATCGGCATCAACTTCTTCCCCTCCGCCGATCCCACCGCCGCGCTGCTCGCGTCGTTTGCGGTGTTCGGCGCCGGGTTCATCATGCGCCCGCTCGGCGGGCTGTTTTTCGGCTCGCTGGGCGACCGGATAGGCCGCCAGAAAGTGCTGGCCACGGTGATCCTGCTCACCTCCGGCGCCACTTTTGTGATGGGGCTGCTGCCGACCTGGCACTCTATTGGCGTCACCGCCACGGTGCTGCTGGTGCTGACGCGTCTGGTGCAGGGCTTCGCCGCCGGGGGCGAGACCTCCGGGGCCACCACCTATCTCGCGGAATACGCCCCGGTCGCGCGGCGCGGCTACTTCACCTGCTGGATCGATAACTTTGGCTTTATGGCGTTTGTCGCCGGCTCCGGGCTGGTGTTTTTACTTACCGCCGGGCTGGGCGAAAGTGCCATGAACGCATGGGGCTGGCGCATTCCCTTTCTGATCGCCGGGCCGCTGGGGCTTATCGGCCTCTATCTGCGTACACATCTGGAGGATTCACCGGAATTCACCGCGGCGGCCGCCAGCGGGAAAACCGAAGCTGCACCGCTGCGGGTGGCGATGACCACCGCCTGGGGCGCGCTGGCGTTCTGCGTCGGGTTCGTGGTGATCAAAGCGGTGGGGCACTGGGTGCTGCAAACCTTTATGCCGAGCTACCTTTCCACCCAGTTGCACTACAGCAAGCTCGACGCCTACGCCATCACCACCATTGGGCTGTTTGCAATTGCGGTGATGGTGCCGTTTATGGGCTATCTCTCCGACAAATACGGTCGCAAACCGCTGATGCTGGCCGGCTGTGCCGGATTTATCCTCTTTACCTGGCCCGCACTGATGCTGATGGCGCGCGGAGACATGCTCTCCGCGGTGCTGGCCATGCTGATGCTCGGGGCATTTATCGCCGCGTTTGACGGGGCCTGTAGCGCAGCGATGGCAGAGCTGTTTCCGACCAGCATTCGCTACGGGGGCATGTCGATCGCCTACAACGTGGCGGTGGCGTTTTTCGGTGGTATCACGCCGTGGTTCTCCGCCTGGCTTATCAGCGCCACCGGCTACCCGTTCTCGCCGGCCTGGTACGTGATGGGCGCGGCGGTCATCACCTTCCTGACGGTGCTGCGCGCCAGGGAAACCGCCGGGCAGCCACTGAAGCGTTAGCGGGCGTGTGAATGGAACGCGTATCCTCTCTGCCGTTAAAAGTCGTAGCGGTTAATCATCTCCAGCAGATCATCATGCGTGCGGTAGCGCAGGCGCAGTTGCGCCTGCTGCGTTTTGGCCGCGGAGCAGACCTGATTTATCTCCTTTTCTAACGATTGTTGGCGAGCAACCGGCAGCATATTGTCCCATTCGCCTGCAAGGTATTCACAGCTATCGGCCTGGGTGATGAACGTGGTTATCTCCTGCGGTATTTTTTCAACAGCCAGGCTGCTGAACGCTGTCAGTAAACCAATGAGAGCAAACGCGGTGTTATTAACGCCCATCCGATGACCAGTGCGGTTTGTCATGACTTCCTCCATGATATTTGATTGCGCCATATTCGGCGCCGACAGCGTGTAATTCAGCATTCATTCCATCCTGAAAGGGAAGGATCATGCCGTGGATCTTACCCGGGGTGAAATTATTATAGTGCAATTAATGCTATCACTTTTCCTTTACGATTTGAGTTGAGAGATCCAAGAGGTAAATATATTTACCACAAACTTATAAACGATTTATAACACAGTGCTAAATGGCTGTAAAAATAATGAGTGATGAACTGCTGCTACTCGTGAAATTAACCTGTCTGCTACTTTTCAATTCCATAAGGGCAAAGATCAAACTGGCAGGCTGAAGAGCGAGAGCACTGTTCCAGGTGGGGCTGTTCGTTGCCGGGGCACTGCGCGCCCGCTTTGGTGGTCTGCCAGAAGGCGGCGCTGTAGGGGAATAAGTGGATGACGTCGATATCGCGTGGTTGATTATTAACAAGTAAGCCTATGCTGCTGGTGAAGATATTATTATCTGGCCTCAAAAAGTAACTGCCTTTATACCAGAGAATGACCTTAAAACCTTTCGGGCTAACGGCAAGGGCGAATGCCGTGCCGGTGGTGGGGGATGCCAACATCTCGGTTATATCCCAATGCATTTTTTTTCCTTTTTTGTGAGCAATGCTATGCTCCTGTCTGTCGTGTTTATTTGCCCTTCCTGAGAGCGAGAAACAAAATAACACTTATTAAGAATTTTCTCAATTTCAACGTTTGCCTTTTTACGTTTCTTTAGAAAGCATCATTCATTACGCCATTATACTTTCCGCTGTAATTATTTCTGTTAATTCAGTGCCTCCCTAAATAACCTGGAAAATAATAATTTTGTTATGTTAATAATGAAAAGGTAACTCTCTTTCCGGCGTGTCGACAGGATGTAAATACCGCTCCCGGTTCCCTGAACACAGCGAGAAACGATGTGATTTTACAATGCCACCTCACCAGGTTACTATACCCCCCTATAGTATACGGAGGGCGTGCCATGCCGCATTCACCGCAGGATAAAAAACGCATTCTCACCCGCGTGCGCCGCATACGCGGCCAGGCCGAAGCGCTGGAAAGGGCGCTGGAAGCGGGAGAACCCTGTCTGGCTATTCTCCAGCAGATCGCCGCGGTACGCGGCGCGGCTAACGGGTTGATGGGTGAGATGGTGGAGATTCACCTGAAAGACGAACTGGTCAGCGGGGACACCACGCCCGCTGAGCGGGCGCAACGTATGAACGACATCGGCCAGCTGCTGCGGGCTTATCTAAAATAATATGTACTATTCACAACAAGGGAAGAGACGCTTATGAAATCACGTGCAGCCGTTGCATTTGGACCGGGCAAACCGCTTGAAATCGTCGAGATCGACGTCGCGCCGCCGAAGAAAGGGGAAGTGCTGGTGCGCATCACCCATACCGGCGTGTGCCACACCGATGCGTTTACCCTGTCCGGCGACGATCCGGAAGGCGTGTTCCCGGCCGTGCTGGGCCATGAAGGCGGCGGTATCGTGGTCGAAGTGGGTGAGGGCGTGACCAGCCTGAAGCCGGGCGACCACGTTATTCCGCTCTACACCGCTGAATGCGGCGAGTGTAAGTTCTGTAAATCCGGCAAAACCAACCTCTGCCAGGCGGTACGCGCCACCCAGGGTAAAGGGCTGATGCCGGACGGCACCACCCGCTTCTCCTACAATGGCGAGCCGATCTATCACTACATGGGTACCAGCACCTTCTCCGAGTACACCGTGGTAGCGGAAATTTCGCTGGCCAAGGTGAACCCTGAAGCGCCGCTGGACAAAGTCTGCCTGCTGGGCTGCGGCGTAACCACCGGCATCGGCGCGGTTCACAACACGGCGAAAGTGAAAGAGGGCGACACCGTAGCGGTATTCGGCCTCGGCGGTATCGGTCTGGCGGTGATCCAGGGCGCGGTCCAGGCGAAAGCAGGCCGGATTATCGTCGTCGACACTAACCCGGAGAAGTTCAAGCTGGCCGGTGAGATGGGTGCGACCGATTTCGTGAACCCGAAAGACTACGACAAGCCGGTGCAGGAGGTGATCGTTGAGCTCACCGACGGCGGCGTGGACTACAGCTTCGAATGTATCGGCAACGTTGACGTTATGCGCTCTGCGCTCGAGTGCTGCCATAAAGGCTGGGGCGAGAGCGTCATCATCGGCGTGGCGGGTGCAGGTCAGGAGATCAAAACCCGTCCGTTCCAGCTGGTGACCGGACGCGTATGGCGCGGTTCGGCGTTTGGCGGCGTGAAAGGGCGCACCCAGCTGCCGGGCATGGTGGAAGACTCCATGAAGGGCAAAATCAATCTTGACCCGTTCATTACCCACCGCCTGCCGCTTTCGCAGATCAACGAAGCCTTTGACCTGATGCATCAGGGCAAATCCATCCGTACCGTTATCCACTTCGGCGACAAGTAATCCCCCTCTGCCAGCGGCGCCTGCCGCTGGCTATTTCCCCGATCTCGCAAGGTTTTAGCGCAAACTGTGAGCCAGTTAGCGCTTTTAGCGGTAAGCGTTCGTCGCGAAATGCCGATGTTTATCTGGTGTTATTTCGCACCTTACCAATAAGAGACTTGGGCCATGGACAAAACAAAAACGATGCACCACTCGGGGAGCGTCGGCTTCCTGCATCACATAAGGCTGGTTCCGCTGTTTGCTTCCATTCTCGGAGGGATTTTGCTGCTGTTTGCGCTGTGCGTGGGGCTGGCGGGTTACTTCCAGCTGCAGAGCGAACAGACCCTCAACGATGTGACGGAGGAAATTCAGGTTCGTTCGAGCCTTTCTAACAGTTCCAATCACCTGCGCACCGCGCGCATCAACATGATCCATGCCGGGGCGGCAAGCCGCGTGGCAGAGATGGATCTGATGAAGATGAACGTTGCTGAGGCCGAGAAGCGCCTTAAACAGGCGCAGGACGGCTTCAATCAGTATATGGACCGCAAGGTGAAAACCCCGGCCGATGTGGCGCTGGATGGCGAGCTGAAAACCCGCTTTACCGCCTACATTGACGGCCTGCAACCGATGCTGAAGTTCGCTAAAAACGGCATGTTTGAGGCGATCATCAACCATGAAGATGAAGTTGCCCGTCAGCTCGACAGCGACTATAACGACATTCTGCTCAAAGCCATTGAGATCCGCACCGCACGCGCGCAGCAGCTGAGCGTGGATGCCCACAACCGCACCCAGTTTAGCCTGATGGTGATGGGCGGCGCCTTTGCGGTAGCGCTGATTCTCTCCCTGCTGACCTTTGTGGCGCTGCGCCGCACGGTGATTACCCCGCTGCAGCACGCCGCGAAGCGCATTGAGCTGATTGCCGCCGGCGATCTGACGATGCCGGAAGAGGCCACGGGCCGCAGCGAAATCGGCAAGCTGAGCCAGCATCTTCAGCACATGCAGCGTTCACTGGTGGACACCGTGGGCAGCGTGCGCCAGGGCGCCGACGCTATCTATCAGGGCACCAGCGAAATCTCTGCCGGCAACACCGATCTGTCGTCACGTACCGAGCAGCAGGCCGCCGCGCTGGAGCAAACCGCGGCCAGCATGGAGCAGCTCACCGCCACGGTGAAACAGAACGCCGACAACGCTCACCACGCCAGCAAACTGGCGGCCGAGGCCTCTAACAAGGCCAGCGACGGCGGACGCATGGTGTCGGGCGTGGTCAATACCATGGGCGGCATCTCCGCCAGCTCGAAGAAAATCTCTGAAATCACCGCGGTCATTAACAGCATCGCGTTCCAGACCAACATTCTGGCGCTGAACGCGGCGGTAGAAGCCGCACGCGCCGGCGAACAGGGCCGTGGCTTCGCGGTGGTTGCCAGCGAAGTGCGTACCCTCGCCAGCCGCAGCGCCCAGGCGGCGAAAGAGATCGAAGGACTGATCGGCGCCTCGGTGACGCTTATCGACAAAGGCTCCAGTGAAGTGGTGGAAGCGGGCGAAACCATGAAGGGTATCGTCGATGCGGTACGCCGCGTCACCGATATCATGCAGGAGATCGCTGCCGCCTCTGATGAGCAGAGTCGTGGCATTGAGCAGGTAGGCCAGGCGATTGCCGAGATGGATAATGTCACCCAGCAAAACGCCGCGCTGGTTGAAGAAGCATCGGCAGCCGCGGTTGCGCTTGAAGATCAGGCCGCGCGTCTGACCCAGGCCGTGGGCGCGTTCCGTCTGCGCGGCGTTACGTCAGCACGCGACACCACGCCACCACCGTCCGCTCCACGCGCTGCGACACCGCGCCCGGCGCTGGCCCAGGGCGAGCACTGGGAAACCTTCTGAGTTATTTTCCGGGCACGTTCGTCGTGCCCGTCTACTCTCCAACCTGCGTTTTAGGACAATGCCTGGCGTTTGCCGCCTGGCTTATTTCCCGCATCGTCGTCCATGCTTAAGGGGACTTTAGCGATAACGGAGATAAGACATGCAGATCAAAACCATTCAGGACTTGTTCGTACATTTACTTTCCGACACGTACAGCGCCGAAAAACAGCTGACCAAAGCGCTGCCAAAACTGGCACGCGCCGCGTCTGAACCGAAGCTGAGCGAGGCGTTTAAAATGCACCTCGAAGAAACCCAGGGCCAGATCGAGCGCATCGACAAAGTGGTCGACAGCGTGCCCGAACTGAAGCTGCGCCGCATTAAGTGCGTGGCAATGGAAGGGCTGGTTGAAGAGGGTGCAGAAGTTATTGAAGAAGTCGAAAAAGGTCCGGTGCGTGATGCAGGACTGATCGCTGCGGCGCAGAAGGTTGAGCACTATGAGATTGCCGCATACGGTACCCTGGTAACCCTCGCGAAACAGCTGGGCTACAAAGATGCTGAAAAACTGCTGGCGGAAACCCTGGCAGAAGAGAAAGAAACCGACGGTAAACTGACGCTCATTGCGGAGTCCGGCGTGAACAAAAAGGCCAGCGCGGCCTGATTGTCAGGTTTCAGGAACGTGAACGACGCCCGGCTCTGCCGGGCGTTTTCATTTATGCGGGCACCGATTTTCGGATCTGATTGAGCAGCGCCTGCGCGCTGGGTGACAACGTCACATCCGAGCGGGTCAGAATGCCGATTGGCTCCCCCGCGCCAAGCGTCGGCACCGGCAGGGCCACCAGCACACCCTGTTTTAAATCCTCTTTTACCGCGCCGGATGGCACAAACCACACGTAGTCAAAATCCACCGTAAGCTGCCGCGACAGCGACGCCGAGAGCGTTTCCACGCAGGTTGGCGCCAGCTTGCACCCCTGGCTCTCCAGCAGCGCTTCGGCGTTCTCCCGCGGCACCGTGCCCTGAGGCGAGACCACCGCAGGCCACTCCATCACCCGGCTCAGGGTAATGTTGTCATTGAACAGCGGATGGTCAGGGCGAACCACCAGCTTCAGCGACTCGAGAAACAGCAGCTCATAGTTGAGGCCGGTCATCAGGTCCGGGTCCGACATGCGTCCGATGCCCACGTCGATCTCCCCGGTTTTCAGCCCAGCCAGCAGCATGTGGTTATTCATGGTGGCGACCTGCAGCTTGATGTCGCTGTGCTGCTTGTGGAAGTGACCGATAACCGTGGGCAGGACGCCAAGCGCGGCGGTGGGCAGCGCCCCGACGCGCACCACGTCAAGCTCCTTGTCTTCCTTACGATTGAGCGCCTGGCCGGCGTGGTTCAGGGCATCAAGCACCTTCACCGCGTGGGTGAGAAACTGCTCGCCCATCACGGTCAGCTTTGCACCCAGCCGGCCGCGGTCAAACAGGCGCACGCCGGTCAGCTGTTCCAGTTCGTTAAGCGTTTTAGACAGGGCGGGCTGACTGAGGTTGAGGGTCTCCGCCGCACGCCCAAGGGTTCCTTGCTGGGCGACGGCGACAAAAGTATGCAGGTGGCGCAAACGAATGCGCTGACTAAAGAGGCC
Organism: Siccibacter turicensis LMG 23730; assembly: GCF_000463155.2. GTDB lineage: Bacteria > Pseudomonadota > Gammaproteobacteria > Enterobacterales > Enterobacteriaceae > Siccibacter > Siccibacter turicensis. The sequence continues at coordinate 471,033 of NZ_AWFZ01000042.1, forward strand.
ATTTTTTTCCATAACCGATGTTTAAAGCAGTGCGGGGCGGGTGACAAGATAACTTGTTTAATTTTGATAACTTGCTAGCAAATTAAAATTAACAAGTAGTCAGTATTGATAACAAAAAGTGATTGTCGATATGATGCAACGTTGAATTTTGAGTGACGTTGTCACCGATGCGGTTAAAAATAACGCCGATTCATCCGGGATCACAGAACGGCAATTATTTGCCCGGCGCGTCAACGGCTTTTCTACACTCCAGAGAGTGTTACGCAGAGGAAGAGAGAGATGACGAATACCATCACGGCAGATGAAATTCGCGAGCTATTTTCTCAGGCCATGTCCGGGATGTACCAGCAGGAAGTGCCGCAATATGGCACATTGCTGGAACTGGTGGCTGATGTGAATCTGGCGATTCTGGAGAACAACCCGGCGCTGCACGAGCAGTTGCTCAACGCCGACGAACTGGCGCGGCTCAACGTGGAACGCCACGGCGCCATCAGGGTGGGCAGCCCAGCGGAGCTGGCGACGCTCAGGCGCATCTTCAAAGTGATGGGGATGCACCCGGTGGGCTATTACGATCTCTCTCAGGCGGGCGTCCCGGTTCACTCCACCGCGTTCAGGCCGGTGGAGGATGAGGCGCTGTGCCGCAACCCGTTCCGCGTCTTTACCTCGCTGCTGCGCCTTGAGTTGATTAGCGATGCCGCGCTGCGTAAAAAGGCGGCGGCGATACTCGCGAAGCGCGACATCTTCACTCCGCAGCTCTACCGGCTGCTGGATCGTTACGACGACAACCAGGGGTTCACGCCGGATGAGGCGCAGCGTTTCGTTACCGAAGCGCTTGAAACCTTTCGCTGGCATCGCCACGCCACCGTGGACGCCGACACCTACCAGGCGCTGCATGACGAGCACCGGCTGATCGCAGATGTGGTCTGCTTCAAAGGCTGCCACATTAATCACCTGACGCCGCGCACCCTGGATATCGATCGCGTGCAGGCCCTGATGCCGGAGTACGGCATCGCGCCGAAAGCCATCATCGAAGGGCCGCCGCGCCGCGAGCTGCCGATCCTTTTGCGCCAGACCAGCTTTAAAGCGCTGGAGGAGCCGATTCTGTTCGCCGGGGAGCATCAGGGCACCCATACGGCGCGCTTCGGCGAAATCGAGCAGCGCGGCATGGCGTTAACGCCAAAGGGACGGGCGCTGTATGACCGTCTACTGAGCGAAGCCGGGACCGGTAAAGACAACCTCACGCATCAGCATCACCTGCACCAGGTGTTCAGCGCCTTTCCGGATAGCGAGATGCTGCTGCGCCGTCAGGGGCTGGCCTACTTCCGCTACCGCCTGACGCCGGTGGGCGAGGTGCACCGGCACGCCATCTCACCGGGGGATGACCCGCAGATGCTGATCGAACGCGGCTGGATCACCGCCCAGCCCATCATCTACGAAGACTTTCTTCCGGTGAGCGCGGCGGGGATTTTTCAGTCAAACCTCGGGGACGAGGCACAGGGCCAGCGGCACGGCAACGCCAGCCGCGAAGCGTTCGAGCAGGCGCTGGGCTGCCCGGTGCTGGACGAGTTTACGCTCTATCAGCAGGCGGAGGATCGCAGCAAGCGCCGTTGCGGTTTCCTCTGAATTCGCCAGAATAAGAGGGTGTGTCCAATAAGGAAGCGGTATGAACACGCCTGAAACCCTCATCATTCAACTGCCCCAGGGACGGCTGCGCGGAGCCCTGGAAAATAACATTCACTGCTGGCGCGGCATCCCCTACGCCGCGCCGCCGGTCGGCGAGCGCCGCTGGCGAGCCCCCGAACCGGTAACGGCGTGGGAGGGCGTGCGCGACGCCACCCGCAACGGCGCCGCCTGCTGGCAAAACGCAACCCTGTGCGAGGAGATTGCCGGGGGCGATCCCGGTGCGTTCTCCGAAGACTGCCTGTGGCTCAACGTCTGGGCACCCAAAGAGCGTACCGCACCGCTGCCGGTGATGGTCTGGCTGCACGGCGGCGGGTTTACCCTCGGCTCGGCCGGGCTTCCTCCCTACGACGGCGCACGCCTCGCGGCGCGCGGCGTGGTGCTGGTTTCGGTGAACTACCGCCTCGGTCATCTCGGCTTTTTCGCCCACCCGGCGCTGGATCAGGAAAATCCTGACGGCCCGGTGCACAACTTTGCGCTGCTCGACCAGATTGCCGCGCTGCGCTGGGTGCAGCAGCATATCGAAGCCTTTGGCGGTGACGCCAGCAACGTGACGCTGTTCGGCGAGTCGGCCGGGGCGCGCAGCGTGCTGTCGTTGCTGTGCTCTCCGCTGGCCGCCGGGCTGTTTCATAAAGCGATAGTGCAAAGCGGCTACACGCTGCCGGATGTGCCGCGCCAGCGCGCGCTGCACCAGGGCGAGGCCGTTGCCGCCCATCTGGGACTGGAAAACGCCACCGCGGCGCAGCTGCGGGCGTTGCCCGGCGACGCATTCTGGGCGCTGGAGAAACCGTTCAACCTGCACCCCACGCCGATATCCGGTGACGCCGTGCTCCCCGAGCCGATGCTCGACACGCTGCTGCACGCCCGTCAGTACCCGGTGCCGGTGATGATCGGCAGCAACAGCGATGAGGCCAGCGTGCTCGGGCTGTTTGGCGTCGATTTCGCCGCGCAGATGACCCGGCTGCGCCGCGAGCGCCGGATGGGGATGGGGCTGATCCGGCTGCTCTATCCCGGTCTTAAAGGCGACGGGCCGCTGGGGCGCGAGGTGTGTCGCGACATGGCTTTCACCACCATGGGCTATGTGATGATGCGCGCCCAGCAGCGCCTCAATCAGCCGTGCTGGCGCTACTGGTTCGACTATGTGCCGCTCGCCGAGCGCAAGCTGTTTCCGCACGGGGCGTGGCACGGCAACGAGGTGCCGTACGTGTTCGACAACCTGACGCTCGCCGAACCGCTGTGCCAGCATGTGGATGAACAGGATCTGGCCTTTGCCGGGCAGGTGGCGGACTACTGGGTGCAGTTCGCCCGGGCGGCGAGCGCGCAGACCAGCGTGCTGGATGGCCCGGTTCGCTGGCCGGCCAGCACCCGCCGCCGCGACCGCCTGCTGCGCATCGGCATTCACCGCGAAGCGGGCTTCCGGGTAGAAAACCGCTTTATGCGCGCCCGCATGGCGCTTTTCTGCCGGGTGATGTCCCGGCTCGTCACCCTCGACTGACCCGGCCCGCAGACGGAAATATTTTCGCGCTGCGGTGCCGGCGCGCACGAAACATCGTATTATTCCCGCCCTGCATTTATAACCGGCAGGGCTTTTTTACGTTTATTTGCATTGTTTTCGGGACTTTCCGGTGGCGCTGAAAAAAGTCGCCCGCTTTTACGTCAAGTCATTGGATTTGGCGTAAATGTTGTCTAGAGTGAACGGCTTGCAGTCGTTGCACTCTCTTGCCGTTATGTTCCGCCCCGCGGAATATGATTACCACGACAATAAGAAGGACGATTTTACAGGCATGAACCGCAGACGTTTTATTAAAGCCTCAATGGCGCTTGCCGCAGCGTGCGGCACACCGGCTCTGGCTACGCTCTTTTCACGCGAAGCCTGGGCGCAGGAAGCAGGTATCGCGGATGGTCAGAGCCGTGCCTTTGATTTCTCTGTCCTTCAGTCGATGGCCCGGGATCTCGCCGGCCAGCCGTGGGGCGGGGCGCCGCGCCCGCTGCCGCAGACGCTGGCTACCCTCACGCCCCAGCAGTACAACAGCATTCAGTACGATGCGGCCCACTCGCTGTGGAGCAACATCGAGGGGCGCGAGCTGGACGTGCAGTTCTTCCACGTCGGCATGGGCTTCCGCCGCCGGGTGCGCATGTTCTCGCTGGACGCCGCCACCCGTCAGGCGCGGGAGATTCACTTCCGCCCGGAGCTGTTCAACTACAACGACGCCGGGGTCGATACCCGTCAGCTTGAGGGCCAGAGCGACCTGGGCTTCGCCGGATTCCGCGCCTTCAAAGCGCCGGAGCTGGCGCGCCGCGACATCGTCTCTTTCCTCGGGGCCAGCTACTTCCGCGCGGTGGATGACACCTATCAGTACGGGCTCTCCGCCCGTGGTCTGGCGGTGGATACCTTCACCGATACTCCGGAAGAGTTCCCGGACTTCACCGCGTTCTGGTTTGAAACCCCGAAAGCCGACGACACCACCTTTGTGGTCTATACGCTGCTCGACGGCCCGAGCGTCACCGGCGCGTACAAGTTCACCATTCACTGCGAGCAGGCGCAGGTGATTATGGAGGTGGAAAACCACCTCTATGCCCGCAAGGACATCAAGCAGGTCGGCATCGCGCCGATGACCAGCATGTTCAGCTGCGGCAACCACGAGCGCCGGATGTGCGACACCATCCACCCGCAGATCCACGACTCGGATCGCCTCGCCATGTGGCGCGGTAACGGCGAGTGGATCTGCCGTCCGCTGAATAACCCGCAGAAACTGCAGTTCAACGCCTTCCAGGATAACAATCCGAAGGGCTTCGGCCTGCTGCAGCTCGACCGCGACTTCGATAACTATCAGGACATCATGGGCTGGTACAACAAGCGCCCAAGCCTGTGGGTCGAGCCGCGCAACAGCTGGGGCAAAGGGTCGGTCAACCTGATGGAGATCCCGACCACCGGGGAGACGCTGGATAACATCGTCTGCTTCTGGCAGCCGGAGAAGCCCATCAAGGCGGGGGACACCCTCAACTTCAAGTACCGCCTTTACTGGAGCGCGCAGCCGCCGGTACATACGCCACTGGCACGGGTACGCGCCACCCGCAGCGGGATGGGCGGCTTCCCGGAAGGCTGGGCACCGGGTGAACACTACCCGACGACCTGGGCGCGCCGTTTTGCCATCGACTTCACCGGGCCGGGCCTGAAAGAGGCCGCACCGCGCGGTATCGAGCCGGTGATTACGCTCTCTAACGGTGAAGCGAAGCAGGTGGAGATCCTCTACGTCGAGCCGTTCGACGGCTACCGTATTCAGTTCGACTGGTATCCGACCAATGACTCGGTCGAACCGGTGGAGATGCGCATGTTCCTGCGCTGTCAGGGGGAGGCGATCAGCGAAACCTGGCTGTATCAGTATTTCCCACCGGCGCCGGACAAGCGAAACTACGTGGACGACAGACAGATGCGCTAAGCAAAACGCCCCTTACGGGGCGTTTTTTATTCTTTACCGTAATACATCCCTTCCAGCTTCATGCCGTCCGGGTCGAGGAAAAATACCGCGTAGTAATCCTCATAGTATTCCCCCGCCGGATCGACAATCGGCACGTTGTGATTTTCCAGCCAGGCCTGAAGCTCGTCCACGCCGTCGCGCCCGTCAAGCTGCCAGGCATAGTGGTGAAATCCCGGATTGCCCTTGCGGTAAGGGTGCTTCATGCCCTGAGCATCGGCCTGGGCGATCCACAGTCGGGTCACGCCGTTGCTCCAGCCGACCATGGTTTCATCATCCGCCATCAGCTCGAAGCCGAGAAAGGTCAGCAGACCGGAGTAAAACTGGCGGGATACCGCCATGTCGCTGACCGTCAGAACCAGATGATCGACGCCTTTAACCTGTGCCATGCGCTTTCCTCTTTGCGTTGTGGAATAAATAACTATAGTAAACAATGATGTTTCAACCCAACCGACAGAGGATTCCAGGATGCAGGAGATGACGCAGTGGCAGGATGAAACCCTGGTGGTGGATGAGGAGATTGTGCTGCGCTCGGTCCACGAGCGGTACGAAGCGTCGCTCTATGCGCTGGTGGTGGCCAACCGGGCGTTTCTGCAGCAGGCGATGAACTGGCCGCAGTACGTCATCGGCCCCGAGGAGACGCGCAAAACCCTGCATGGCAACTATCTGTTGCACCATCGCGGCTACGCCAAAATGTTTCTTATCTTCCACGATGAGACGCTGTGCGGCGTGGTGTCGTTCAATCAGGTCGAGCCGCTGAACAAAACCGCCTATATCGGCTACTGGCTGGAGGAGGGCGCGCAGGGACGCGGCATTATCAGCCGCTCGATTCAGGCCATCATGCGCCACTATGCCGACAAGGGCGAGGTGCGCCGCTTTGTCATCAAGTGCATCGTCACTAATGAGGCCAGCAATCGGGTAGCGCAGCGCAACGGCTTCAGCCTGGAAGGGTGCCTGAAGCAGGCGGAGTACCTCAACGGCGACTACCATGACCAGAACATCTACGGTCGCATCATCGAGGCGGCTCAGAACACCCCGTAGAACGGCGTGCGGGTGATACGCTGCGCGCCACCGATGGCTTTTGGGCCGCGCAGATGCAGCGTTTCCCCGTCGCACCCCTCGACTACCGCCTCATCGCTGAGGGTCACCTGGTGTTCGATCAGCACGTTGCCGATCACCCGGGCGCTGCCGCACAGGGTGACGCCTTCATCCAGCATAATCGGCCCGCCGGAGAGCACCGCGCTACCGTACACCTCCACCTGATGGCGCAGCAGGCAGTCGCCCTCAATAACGGCGCTGCCGTGCACTCTGGAGCTGTAGCGCAGCGTCGGGCTCTGGTCTTCGCCGGTACCGGCGCTGATACGCGCCTGACCATACACCGCCGCGCAGTCGCACACCCAGACGTTGTTGTCGTCATTCCCCAGCAGCAGGGCATCGTCGAACACCTCAGCCCGATGCTCAACGAAGGCGTGCCTGGCGATGGCCCGGCCATAAATCTGCGCCTGATGCACCACCCGGGAGTGGTCTATCGTCGCCTGGTGATAGATTTGCAGGATCTGCGTCGCATCGGTGGTCATCCCCTGAGCGGCGTAGACTTCGCTCTGATTTATCACCCGCGCCTCGTCGCGAATTGAGCAGCGGCCGCGCACCGTTGAGTGCTGTACCGTGGCGCTGCCGGCGATCTCCGCCCCTTCGCTGAGCGTGGCGTTGTCCACCCAGGCATTGTCGGTGATGCGCACGCCGTCCCCGACAGTGCAGGTGCCAGTGACGCGCGCGTTGCCGTCGATGTGCGCCCCGGCCAGCACCAGGCTGTTCTCGGCGTAGATCCAGCAGTCGCCGTGCTGGCTCAGGCAGGACTCGTCCGCCACCCAGCCGCCGCAGCTTCCGGCAGTCACATCGCTGAAATCGCGCAGGGCGCGAATCTGGTGCATCTCTATCCACTGTTTTTCACCGTTCAGCTCGACGGTGACACGCTGCGATACGGGATTCAGTTCATATTTATCCATGGATGCGCTCCGGAGGGCCTGCAATAAAGCTAGCAGAGAATGGGGTTCGTCGGCGTTGCGCGTGAAGTTGCATTGGTAATACAATTTCCGCCTCGCTCATAGCTGACAGGACAGACAGATGAAACAACGTGATGAAAACTACTTCAGTGAAACCTGGGGCCTGACGCCGACGCACTCCGAGGTGCTTAACGCGCTGAAGTACGTAAAACCGGGCCGGGCGCTGGATCTGGGCTGCGGTGGCGGGCGTAACACCCTGTGGCTGGCAAGCCAGGGGTTTGAGGTTACCGCGTGGGATAAACATCCTGGCAGCATTGCGCGCCTGCGCGAGATTGCCGCGGCGGAAGGGCTGAACATTGAGATTGCCGAGAAAGACCTGAACCACCTGACCTTCGAGGGCGAGTACGACTTTATTCTCTCCACCGTAGTGATGATGTTTCTCGAGCCGCAGGCAATCCCGCGCCTGATTGGCGATATGCAGCGCGCCACCGTGCCGGGCGGCTACAACCTGATCGTCGCGGCGATGGATACCGAGGATTATCCGAAGCTTGAGATGTTCCCGTTCGGGTTTAAGGCCGGCGAGCTGCGTGACTACTACGCCGGCTGGGAGTGCGTGAAGTACAACGAGGACGTCGGCGAACTGCACCGCACCGACGCCCAGGGGAACCGCATCAAGCAGCGTTTTGCCACCGCGCTTATGCGTAAGGCTTAGCCGCCAGCAGGCAGGCGTGGAGCGCCACCTTGTAAGAGGCCTCAAAAGCCTTAAGCGGTAAAAACTCAAACTTAGAATGGAAGTTGTGCGCGCCGGTAAAGAAGTTCGGCGTCAGCAGGCCCTTCGCCGAGAGCGCCGCCCCGTCGGTACCGCCGCGCATCGGCGTCACTTTCGGTTCAATATCCAGCTCCGCCATCGCGGCAAACAGCAGGTCGATGGCGCGGCGATCTTCTCCAATCGCATTGCTGATGTTGCTGTAGACATCGCTTATCTCAAACTCCACTTTCGCGGTCGGGTAGCGGCTGGCAATGGTCTGCACCGCCTCGCCAATCTGCGCCTTGCGCGCCGCAAAACCGTCGCGGTCGAAGTCGCGAATGCTGGCCTGAAGCACGGCCTGATTCTGATTGGCGTTGATGCCGTTAAACCAGACGTAGCCTTCGCGGCCTTCGGTATGCTCGGGGGTTTGCTGCCGGTCGAACAGGCTGATGTAGTCGGTCGCCATCAGCAGGGGATTAACCAGCACGCCTTTGGCCGACATCGGGTGCGCCGACACGCCGTGGAAACGGATCTCCGCCTGGGCGGCGTTGAAGTTTTCGTACACTATTTCCCCTGTCTCGCAGCAGTCGATGGTCCAGGCAAAATCGACGGCAAAGCGCGCCAGATCCAGCGCCTTAGCGCCGCGCAGGCCAATCTCCTCGTCCGGCACAAAGGCCACCACGATATCGCCGTGCTTGTGCTCAGGGCGCAGGTTCTCCAGCAGCGTCATCACCACCGTAACCGCGGCTTTGTTGTCCGCCCCCAGCACGCTGGTGCCGTCGCTGAAGATGATCTCTTCGCCGGGATAGCTGAGGATTTCCGGGTGCTCGGCTACCCTCAGCCAGATGTCCTGTTCGCGATTAAGGCAGAGATCCTGACCGTCAAACCGCAGGATCTGCGGATGAATATCCGGTGACAGGCCGACGTCGACGGTGTCGATGTGGGTGATAAACCCGACGCGCGGCGCACCCGGGACGGTGCCCGGTTTGACGGCGGTCACCGTGGCGTGTTCGTCGATAACAATCTGCTCCAGCCCCAGGGTTTTCAACTCGTCGGCCAACGCCTGCGCCATGACGAACTGGCCCGCCGTGCTGGGCAGGGCGGTGGCTTTGGCATCGCTCTGGCTGGTAATCGCAAGGTAGCGGAAGAAACGCTGGGTTAATTGACTGGCGAGCGGCGACGGCATAGTGATTCCTTCTTTATTTGTATTATCAGGTGTTTGCGTTGTTACTTTAATGTTATTTATGCAAAGGCAAACTACAAGCATTCATTACGGCGCCATAAAAATAGAGAAGGAAACGCTATGAGATGCAAACTCACCACACTTGCTGTGGCTTTCGCCGCCCTGACGGTCAGTTCCACTGTCGCGGCCAACACCCTGGTTTACTGCTCCGAAGGATCGCCGGAGAACTTCAATCCTCAGCTTTACACCTCCGGGACCAGCGTGGACGCCAGCGGGGTGCCGGTCTACAACCGCCTGGTAGACTTTAAACCGGGAACCACCGAACTGGTGCCGAGCCTGGCGGAAAAGTGGGACGTCAGCGAAGACGGTAAGGTCTACACCTTCCATCTGCGCAAAGGCGTGAAGTTCCAGAGCAACAAGTACTTCACCCCGACGCGCGACTTTAACGCCGACGACGTGATCTTCTCGTTTATGCGCCAGAAGGACCCGAAACACCCGTACCACAACGTGTCCAACGGCAACTACTCCAACTTCGAAAGCCTTGAGTTCGGCAAGCTGATTACCGCCATCGACAAAGTGGACGACCACACGGTGCGCTTTACCCTGACGCAGCCGGAAGCGCCGTTTGTCGCCGATCTTGCCTGGTACTTCGCCTCGATCCTGTCGGCGGAGTACGCCGATGCGATGATGAAAGCCGGCACCCCGGAGCGCGTCGATATGGACCCTGTCGGCACCGGGCCGTTCCGACTTGCGCAGTATCAGAAGGATTCCCGCATTCTGTTCACCGCGTTCCCGGACTACTGGGAGGGCAAAGCGAAGCTTGACCGCCTGGTGTTCAGCATCACTCCGGATGCCTCGGTGCGTTTCGCCAAGCTTGAGAAAAACGAGTGTCAGGTGATGCCGTTCCCGAACCCGGCGGATCTGCCGCGCATGAAGGAGAACAAAGACATCACCCTGATGCAGAAAGCGGGGCTTAACACCGGGTTCCTGGCGTTCAACACCCAGAAACCGCCGCTGGATAACGTCAAGGTGCGTCAGGCGCTGGCGCTGGCGATCAACAAACCGGCCATCATTGAGGCGGTGTTCCACGGCACCGGCTCGGCGGCGAAAAATATTCTGCCGCCGGGAGTCTGGAGCGCCGATGCGGATCGCCCTGATTACCCGTACGATCCGGCGCGTGCCAAAGCGCTGCTGAAAGAGGCGGGCTTCGCTGACGGGATGAGCATCGACCTGTGGGCGATGCCGGTTCAGCGTCCCTACAACCCGAACGCCAAGCGCATGGCGGAGATGATTCAGTCCGACTGGGCGAAAGTGGGCGTGAAGGCCAACGTGGTGACCTACGAATGGGGCGAGTACCTGAAACGCGTCAAGGGCGGCGAGCACCAGGCGGCGCTGATGGGCTGGACCACCGCCACCGGCGATCCGGATAACTTCTTCGGCCCGCTGTTCACCTGCACCTCGGCGCAGGGCGGCTCTAACTCCGCGAAGTGGTGCTACAAGCCGTTTGACGATCTGATTATCAAAGCCAGGGCGATCACCGATCAGTCGCAGCGCGCGGCGCTGTACAAAGAAGCCCAGCAGATGATGCACGATCAGATGCCGGCGGTGATGATTGCCCACTCGACCATTTTCGAGCCGGTGCGCAAAGGCGTGACCGGGTATGAAGTGGACCCGTTCGGCAAACACATTTTTTACCAGGTTGATGTGAAAAAATAGTCACTACTTACCCCGCTCCGGCGGGGTATTTTTTATCATTCAACCCCATACTCGCCACATAAAACGTCACATTCATAACGGCGGCGAATGAGAAATGTGCGCGCCGTTATAATTCTCTCATCAAGGCATTTTTAGGCTCGCTGCGGCAGGCGCTTTTGGCTATAACTACAGAGCCTGAGGGCCACTCACAGGGAACTTCCAATGCGCACCACCACTCTTGTTAACGCTACGCTTTTAACCGCCGCACTGGTGCTGGCGGGCTGTTCATCATCCGTCACGCAGTCGGATAAGTATTCGGGATTTTTAAAGGATTATTCAGGACTTGAGGAGACCACGTCCGCCTCGGGTAAACCGGTGCTGCGCTGGATCGCACCGGGCTTTAACGAGGCCAATTACGACAGCCTCGTCTATAACCCCATCGTGTTTTACCCGGCGCCAAAACCTTCCTCGCAGGTCAGCCAGCAGATGCTCGACGGCGTGCTGAACTACACCAACACCCGCATGAAAGAGGCGGCGGCGAAACGTAAACCGCTGGTCACCACGCCAGGCCCACGCAGCCTGATTTTCCGCGGGGCGATTACCGGGGTGGATACCAGCAAGAAGGGCTTCCAGGTGTATGAAGTGCTGCCCATCGCGCTGGTGGTTGCCGGTACCCAGGTCGCAACCGGGCACCGCACCATGAACACCGATCTCTACTTTGAGGGGGAGCTTATCGACGCGGCCACCCAGCAGCCGGTAATGCGAGTGGTGCGTAAGGGCGAGGGCAAAACCCTGCGCAATGAAAATACCCCGATGACCGTTGATACCCTGAAGAGCGTGATTGACGATCTGGCGGTAGACGCCGAGATGTTCGGCACCACCGCCGGGAACAAGTAAACCGTCTCCGGGGCGCGCAGGGCGCCCCGGCAGATCTAGCGAACGCGACGCGCACGCCCCAGAATCCAGTAGCTCACGCCACCTCCCACCAGTCCCCAGAACGCCGACCCGATTCCGCCCAGCGTAAATCCGGACGCGGTAATCAGAAACGTCACCACCGCCGCATCCCGGTGCGTCTCATCAACCAGCGCCTGCCACAGGCTGCCGCTGATGGTGCCGAGCAGCGCCAGCCCGGCGAGCATCAGGATCCACGCCTGTGGCAAGGCGGTCAGCAGGGTGGCGATTGACCCGCCGGCGATCCCGGCCAGCAGATAGAATACCCCCGCGGCGGCGGCGGCCTGCCAGCGCTTCGCGGCATCGGGATGCGCCTCCGGGCTCTGGCAGATGGCAGCGGTGATGGCCGCAATACAGATGGAGAACACGCCAAACGGCGCCAGCAGCAGGGCGATGCCGCCGGTCACCGTCATCAGCGTGGACACCGGCAGCCGGTAGCCCGCCGCCTGCATGGTGGCAATCCCCGGCGCATTCTGCGAAGCCATGGTCACCAGAAAGAACGGTACCCCGATGCCGAGCAGGGAGGCGAGGGTGAAGTGCGGGACGGTAAACACCGGCAGCACCGGCGTGACCGTAATGGCCGAGGCAGCAATCCTCCCGGTCAGGCCCGCCAGCAGCAGCCCGACCAGCAGCGCCACCACAATGGCATAGCGTGGCGCGAGGGCTTTGGCGATAAGCCAGGCGCACAGCATGCCGCCGCACAGCAGCAGGTTATCCGGCAGCGTGGCGAACGCCTGCAAACCAAAGCGCAGCAGAATGCCCGCCAGCATTGCCGCGGCCAGCGCGTGGGGAATGAAGGTCATCAGCCGGGCAAACAGGCCGGTGACGCCGCACAGCACGATCAGCGCCGAGGAGAACACGAACACGCCAACCGCCTCCTGGATCGGCACCCCCGGCAGGCTGGTCGCCAGCAGGGCGGCGCCCGGCGTTGACCATGCGGTCAGTACCGGCGCGCGAAACCACAGGGTCAGCACCAGGGTACTGACCCCCATGCCGATACCGAGCATCGTCATCCAGCCGGCAATCACCGCGGGCGACGCCCCGGCGGCATCGGCCGCCTGCCAGACGATTGCCGCCGAACTGGCATAGCCCACCAGCACCGCGACAAAGCCCGCCAGCAGCGTGGGCAGAGGGAGAGAGAACGAACGCATAGAGCCTCTTTTGTGCGTTATAACGTCCAGCGACTCTATCACCGTGCGCTATAACGCACAAGGCGCTATACTTGCGGCGCAAAAGGAGAAGAACAATGGATATCGCAACGCACCTGGCCGCAAGGCTAAAACAGCTGCGTCAGTCACGCGGGCTAAGTCTGACCCAGGCCGCTGAGCTGACCGGCGTATCAAAGGCGATGCTGGGCCAGATTGAGCGCAATGAGTCCAGCCCCACCGTGGCAACGCTGTGGAAAATCGCCACCGGGTTTAACGTCCCGCTGTCGGAATTTCTGGTCACCCCAACGCCTGCGCCACGCCCGGTCTACGATCCACAGAGCAACGGCATGACCATTACACCGTTGTTTCCCTACGACGCGCAGCTGCGTTTTGACCACTTTGCCATTACGCTGGGGCCGGGTGCGCAAAGCGACTCTACGCCCCATGAAGCGGGTGTGATTGAACATGTGGTGGTCATCAGCGGGGCGCTGGATATGCAGATCGACGGCGTCTGGCAGACGCTGGCGGCGGGCGAGGGCGTGCGGTTCGCCGGGGATTGCCCCCACAGCTACCGCAACGCGCAGCAGACGCCGACCCAGTTTCACTCGCTGATTCACTACCCGGCAAAGGCGTAAAAAAAACCGCAGGCCCAAAGCCTGCGGTAAGCAACGACGAATCACAACGACAGTGTGATCAGGATGTAACAGTCCGGAAAACCCTTTCACCTTACCCAGTGACGGCGCGCTGGTGAACCACGTTATTTCGCTATGCTTTCCCGGCGCGAGCAAATAGCCGCGGGGCGCGTGAAACTATTCCCCTGCGACGGGCTTCTGACTACAATAGCCGCCTTTCGCACATCTCGGATAATGACTACATGCGCCTGCACTCTTCTCATCTCGAACTGCTCAGCCCAGCTCGCGACGTCTCTATCGCCCGTGAGGCGATCCTGCACGGTGCCGACGCCGTGTATATCGGTGGCCCGGGCTTTGGCGCGCGCCATAACGCCAGCAACAGCCTGCGCGATATCGCTGAACTGGTGCCGTTTGCCCACCGCTTTGGGGCAAAAATCTTCGTGACGCTGAACACCATTCTGCACGATGACGAGCTGGAACCGGCGCAGCGCCTGATCACCGATCTGTGGCAGGCGGGCGTGGACGCGCTGATCGTGCAGGATATGGGCGTGCTGGAGCTGGATATTCCGCCCATCGAGCTGCACGCCAGCACCCAGTGCGACATCCGCACCGTCGAGAAGGCGAAGTTTCTCTCGGATGTCGGCTTCTCGCAGATCGTTCTGGCCCGCGAGCTGAACCTTCAGCAGATCAAAGCCATTCACGACCACACCGACGCCACCATCGAGTTTTTCATTCACGGCGCGCTGTGCGTGGCCTATTCCGGGCAGTGCAACATCTCCCACGCCCACACCGGGCGCAGCGCGAACCGCGGCGACTGCTCCCAGGCCTGCCGTCTGCCCTATACCCTGAAAGACGATCAGGGCCGCGTGGTGGCCTATGACAAGCATCTGCTGTCGATGAAAGATAACGATCAGACCGCCAATCTGGCGGCGCTGGTCGATGCAGGCGTGCGCTCCTTCAAGATTGAAGGGCGCTACAAAGACATGAGCTACGTGAAAAACATCACGGCGCACTATCGTCAGATGCTGGATGCGATCATTGAAGACCGCGGCGACCTGGCGCGCGCCTCCGCCGGACGCACCGAGCACTTCTTCGTGCCTTCCACCGATAAAACCTTCCACCGCGGCAGCACCGACTACTTTGTTAACGCCCGCAAAATCGATATCGGCGCTTTTGACTCGCCGAAGTTCATCGGCCTGCCGGTCGGGGAAGTGCTTAAGGTTGGCCGCGATCACCTTGATGTGGAGACCACCGAGCCGCTGGCGAACGGCGACGGGCTGAACGTGATGATCAAGCGTGAAGTGGTCGGCTTTCGCGTTAACGTCGCGCAGAAAACCGCGGAAAATCGCTACCGCGTCTTCCCGAACGAGATGCCTGAGGGGCTGAAGAACCTGCGTCCGCATCACGCCCTGAACCGCAACCTCGACCATAACTGGCAGCAGGCGCTGCTGAAAACCTCCAGCGAGCGCCGCATCGGCGTGAAGATTGCGCTTGGCGGCTGGCAGGAACAGCTGATACTGACGCTGACCAGCGAGGACGGCGTCAGCGTAACCCAGACGCTGGACGGGCAGTTCGACGAGGCCACCAACGCCGAAAAGGCGCTGTCTTCGCTTCAGGACGGCCTGGCGAAGCTGGGGCAGACCATCTACTACGCTCAGGACGTGCAGATTACGCTGCCGGGCGCGCTGTTCGTGCCGAACAGCCAGCTCAACCAGCTGCGCCGCGACGCGGTTGAGGCGCTGGATGCGGCCCGTCTGGCGGCGTACCCGCGCGGCCTGCGCAAAGCGGTGAGCGACCCGGCTCCGGTCTACCCGGAGACGCACCTGTCGTTCCTGGCGAACGTCTACAACCACAAAGCACGCGAGTTTTATCACCGCTATGGCGTACAGCTGATCGATGCGGCCTATGAAGCCCACGAAGAGAAGGGCGATGTGCCGGTGATGATCACCAAGCACTGCCTGCGCTTCGCCTTCAACCTGTGCCCGAAACAGGCGAAAGGCAACATCAAAAGCTGGAAGGCCACGCCGATGCAGCTGATTAACGGCGACGAGGTGCTGACCCTGAAATTCGACTGTCGCCCGTGTGAGATGCACGTCATCGGCAAGATGAAAAACCACATCCTCAAAATGCCGCTGCCCGGCAGCGTGGTAGCCTCCATCAGCGCTGACGATCTGATGAAAACCCTGCCGAAGCGCAAAGGGATTTAACAGGGTAACGACGGCGGCCTTGCGCCGCCGCGTGCGCATTACCCATGACACGGCTGCCCGCGGTACCGGTAAACAATGTGCCGTTATTTCCGCCGCGTGTTGGCGCGGGGAAACCCCAATAAAAAAGGAGGCTTGCGCCTCCTTTTGTTTAATGCGACTTAAATCCTGCCGCGGTCATCAGTACCCTGAAGAACATCCCGACCAGCGACAGCGCCAGCACGCTGCCGCCCCAGAGGACCACCATCCACAGCAGGCGTTTCCAGAGCGGGTTTTGCTGTGCCATCAATGGTAGCCCTCCCCATGCTGAACCTTGCCGCGGAACACGTAGTAGCTCCAGAAGGTGTAGACCAGAATAACCGGGATAATCAGCAGCGCGCCGACCAGCATAAAGCCCTGGCTGGCTGGCGGTGCCGCGGCCTGCCAGATGGTGATGGACGGCGGAATGATGTGCGGCCAGATGCTGATCCCAAGCCCGCTAAAGCCGAGGAAAATCAGCCCCAGCGTCAGGACAAATGCCAGCGTGTGGCTGTGCGGGTTATTCAGGCAGCGCCACAGCCAGAAGCTGAACAGCACCACCAGAACCGGTACCGGCAGCAGGAACCACAGGTTCGGGAAACTGAACCAGCGGTCGGCGATATCCGGGTGGGTCAGCGGCGTCCAGGCGCTGATGACCGCGATGGTCACCAGCAGGGCGAGCAGCAGCGGCTTCGCCACCACGCGCATCCTGTCCTGAAGCGGATTTTCACTTTTCATTACCAGCCAGCTGGCACCCAGCAGGGCATAGGCGATCACCAGACCCAGGCCGCAGAACAGGTTAAACGGCGTTAGCCAGTCGAGCGCGCCGCCGGCAAAGCTGCGGCCTTCCACCGGGAAGCCGTTGATCACCGCCCCGACCGCCACGCCCTGGCTGAAGGTCGCCAGAATCGAGCCGCACAGGAAGGAGATATCCCAGAACGGACGGTGCGACTCGGTCGCCTTGAAGCGAAACTCAAACGCCACGCCGCGGAAAATCAGGCCGATCAGCATGGCGGTGAGCGGGATGGTCAACGCATCGATAATAACCGCATACGCCAGCGGGAACGCGCCGAACAGCCCGGCGCCGCCCAGCACCAGCCAGGTCTCGTTGCCATCCCACACCGGCGCGACGCTGTTAACCATCACATCGCGGTCATGGGGATCGCGGATGAACGGAAACAGGATACCGATCCCGAGATCGAAGCCGTCCATGACGATATACATCAGCGTGGCGAACACGATGATGACGAACCAGATAATGGAGAGATCGATACCCATTATTTTTTCTCCTCAGCCTGTTCCAGCCTGTCGCCAGCCGCCGAAAGCGGACGGGCAGGGGTGCCGGTGGTGGACGATGGAATGCTGTCTACCGGGTCCGGGCCTTTCTTAATGAGCCGCACCATATAGAGATAGCCGATGCCAAACACCGAGGTGTAAACCACGATAAAGGTCAGCAGGCTGATGCTCATGTGCAGATCCCCATGCGCGGATACCGCGTCGCGGGTGCGCAGCAGGCCGTAGACCACCCACGGCTGACGTCCCACTTCGGTGGTCACCCAGCCGGCCAGAATGGCGATAAGCCCGGATGGCCCCATCCAGAGCGCAAAGTGGTGGAACGGACGCGAGTGGTAGAGGCGGCCCTTATAGCGCAGCCACAGGGCGATAAGGCCAAGGCCAATCATCAGGAAGCCCATGCCGACCATAATGCGGAACGACCAGAACACCACCGTCGAGTTAGGACGATCCTCTTTGGGGAACTCTTTTAACGCCGGAACCTGTTCGGTCAGGCTGTGGGTAAGGATCAGGCTACCCAGTTTCGGGATGGCCAGCCCGTATTTCGTGCGCTCCTCTTCCATGTCCGGCAGGCCGAACAGCAGCAGCGGCGTGGCTTCACCCGGCGGGTTCTCCCAGTGGCCTTCGATGGCGGCAATCTTCGCCGGCTGATGCTTCAGGGTGTTCAGACCGTGCATATCGCCGACCATCGCCTGAATCGGTGCCACCAGCAGCGCCATCCACAGCGCCATGGAGAACATCTTACGGATTGCCGGGGAGTCGTTGCCGCGCAGCAAATGCCAGGCCGCTGAAGCACCAACGAACAGCGCGCTACTCAGGAAGGCGGCAATCGACATGTGGAACAGGCGGTAGGGGAACGACGGGTTAAACACCACCGCGAACCAGTCCACCGGCACCACCTGGCCGTTCATCACTTCATATCCCTGCGGTGTGTGCATCCAGCTGTTTGACGCGAGGATCCAGAAGGTGGACATCAGCGTGCCGAGCGCCACCATGCAGGTGGCGAAGAAGTGCAGGCCGGGGCCGACTTTGTTCCAGCCAAACAGCATCACGCCGAGGAAGCCCGCTTCGAGGAAGAAGGCGGTAAGCACTTCATAGGTGAGCAACGGCCCGGTAATGCTGCCGGCGAACTCAGAGAAGCCGCTCCAGTTAGTACCGAACTGATAGGCCATTACCAGGCCAGACACGACGCCCATCCCGAAGTTAACGGCGAAGATTTTTGACCAGAAATGGTACAGCGAGCGCCATACCGGATTTTTTGTTTTCAGCCACAGACCTTCAAGCACCGCCAGATAGCTGGCAAGCCCGATAGTGATAGCCGGGAAAATAATATGGAAAGAGACAGTAAAAGCGAACTGTATCCTTGCCAGCATAAACGCGTCTAAACCAAACATGCACAATCCTCATGACATTATCGTGTCCTGCACCATGGTAAACAGTACCGGTGGCGGGAAGCAGAATCAGAATAGTGTAATTTGACTATAACAGTTGGAGAAAAAAGTGTAGTTTTGACATTCTGTTATAGCCAAGCGGCAGACGATGATGGGATTGCTGCGGTCTGGCTAAGATCTTGTTATTCAGGGCAGGACGTCCTGGGAGTAGGGATGAAAAAATATCAGCGCCTGGCACAGCAGATCACCGAGCAAATTGCGCTGGGCGTCTGGCAGCCCGGCGACCGATTACCCTCGCTGCGCGAACAGGTCGCCAGCAGCGGCATCAGCTTTATGACCGTCAGCCATGCCTACCAGGTGCTGGAGGGGCAGGGCGTGATCGTGGCGCGGCCCCAGTCAGGCTACTACGTCGCGCCTCGTCCGCGGCTCGCGAAACCCGCGCCGCCGGCGCAGGTGGTACGCGATGAAGCCGTGGACATCAACACCTACATTTTCGACGTATTGCAGGCCAGCACCAACGCCGCGGTGGTGCCCTTTGGCTCGGCGTTTCCCGACCCACGACTGTTCCCCCTGGCACAGCTTAACCGCTCGCTGGCCAACGTCAGTAAAACCGCCACCGCCATGAGCGTGATTGAGAACCTGCCGCCGGGCAATGAGGCGCTGCGCCATGCCATCGCCCGCCGCTATGCCTCTCAGGGCATGAGCATCTCACCGGATGAGATCGTTATTACCGCCGGGGCGCTGGAAGCCCTCAACCTGAGCCTGCAGGCGGTGACCGAGCCGGGAGACTGGGTGATCGTGGAGAACCCCTGCTTTTATGGTGCGCTTCAGGCGCTGGAGCGGCTGCGGCTTAAGGCGCTGTCGGTGGCGACCGACGTGCAGGAGGGGATTGACCTGACGGCGCTGGAAGAGGCGCTCAACACGTATCCCGTGAAAGCCTGCTGGCTGATGACTAACAGCCAGAACCCGCTCGGCTTCACCCTCAGCCCGCAGAAAAAACAGCGCCTGGTAGCGCTGCTTAACGAGCATAACGTTACGCTGATTGAGGACGACGTTTACAGCGAGCTCTACTACGGGCGCGATAAGCCGCTCCCGGCGCGGGCGTTCGACGCCAGCGGCACGACGCTGCACTGCTCCTCATTCTCCAAATGTCTGGTGGCCGGTTTTCGCATCGGCTGGGTCGCGGCGGGTAAGCATGCCCGTCGCATCCAGCAGCTGCAGCTGATGAGCACGCTCTCGACCAGCTCGCCGATGCAGCTTGCACTGGTCGATTACCTGGCGACCAAGCGCTACGACACTCACCTGCGACGCCTGCGCCGAATGCTGGCCCAGCGCAAAGCCCTGGCGACCCAGACGCTGCAACGCGTCCTGCCGCCCGACGTCAAAATTCACCGCAGCGACAGCGGCTATTTCCTCTGGCTGGAGCTACCGCCTTATCTGGATGCCAGCGTGCTGAGCGAGCGGGCGCTGCAACACAATATCAGCATCGCGCCTGGCAAAATGTTCAGCACCAGCGATACCTGGCGCCCCTTTTTCCGCTTCAACGCCTCGTGGGAGTGGAACGAGCGTGAAATCCAGGCGGTGGAAACCCTCGCCCGGCTGGTGCGCGAGATGCTGTAACCCTCCTCGGGCCAGAGGAAATTGCAATACCTTGTCTGCCCGCTCCCCTGGCTATCTACACTGTAAAAAGCGCGCCCGCTCTGCGGTTGACGAGCGCACCATTACACAGTGCGCTTCGTCACATCCTGGCTAAAAATCCGCCCGTCTGAGGGTGCGACGACGTGCCGAAGGCTACTGTTTTTTCATATACCTGACGCAGGGGTCAGGGTGACGATCGCGAGGGGAGCATGATGCAAAGCCAGCTGTTAATTGATGGATGTCTGGTAGAGGGCGCAGGCGCCAGGCTGCCGGTGTTTAACCCGGCGACGGGTGAGGTGCTGCTGGAGATGGCGGAAGCCACGCCGGCGCAGGTGGATGAGGCGGTGCGTGCGGCCAGCGCCGCGTTTGTGGAGTGGGGGCGCAGTACCCCGAAAGCCCGCGCTGAAGCGCTGCTGGCGGTGGCGGACATGATTGAAGCCCATGCCGAATCGCTGGCGCGTCTGGAGTCGCTTAACTGCGGTAAACCCTATCACTGTGTGATTAACGATGAGCTGCCGGCGGTGGTGGACGTGTTCCGCTTTTTTGCCGGTGCCGCACGCTGCCTGAACGGTCTGGCGGCGGGTGAGTACCTTGAGGGGCACACCTCGATGATCCGCCGCGACCCGGTGGGCGTGGTGGCCTCCATCGCCCCCTGGAACTATCCGCTGATGATGGCGGCCTGGAAGCTGGCGCCTGCCCTGGCGGCGGGTAACTGCGTGGTGCTCAAACCGTCCGAGATCACGCCGCTGACCGCCTTCCGGCTGGCGGAGCTGGTCAAAGATATCCTGCCGCCCGGCGTGCTTAACGTGCTGTTTGGTCGCGGCCAGACGGTGGGCGATGCGCTGACCGGGCATCCCGCCGTGCGCATGGTGTCACTCACCGGCTCCATCGCCACCGGGGAGCACATCATCGGCCACACTGCCGCCACCATTAAGCGTACCCATATGGAGCTTGGCGGTAAGGCCCCGGTGGTGGTGTTTGATGACGCCGACCTTGATGCCGTCGTGGAGGGCGTGCGCACCTTCGGTTACTACAATGCCGGGCAGGACTGCACCGCTGCCTGCAGCATCTACGCCCACGCGGCGATCTACGACGCGCTGGTTGAAAAGTTGGGCACGGCCGTGGCGAGCATCAAGCATGGCGCGCCGGACGACACGGATACCGAACTGGGGCCGCTCAGCTCGCTGGCGCATCTGGAGCGCGTAACGCAGGCGGTGGAGCGTGCCAAAGGGCTTCCGCATATCCGGGTAGTGACCGGCGGCGAGAAAGTGCAGGGCAGCGGATACTTCTTCCAGCCCACGCTGCTGGCTGGTGCGAAGCAGGAGGATGACATCGTTCAACAGGAAGTGTTCGGCCCGGTGGTGAGCGTTACGGCGTTTGAGGATGAAGAGCAGGTGATCGGCTGGGCCAATGACTCTCCCTACGGGCTGGCCTCTTCGGTATGGACGCGGGACGTCGGGCGCGCCCACCGGGTCAGCGCCCGGCTTCAGTATGGCTGCACCTGGGTCAACACCCATTTTATGCTGGTCAGCGAAATGCCGCACGGCGGCCAGAAACAGTCCGGTTACGGCAAAGATATGTCGCTCTATGGTCTTGAGGATTACACCGTAGTGCGTCACGTGATGATAAAACACTAAGCGCATGACGTTACCGCCTTCGGGCGGTGACGTTATTTCACAGTTTGATAAACCCACCTGGTTTAAGAGTTAACTTTTCGCTGCCGCTGCGTTACATTGATAAAAACTATTTATATTTCAGAAAAGGATGCTTCATGAAGAAGTGCGTCATTGTATTCGCGTGTCTTATACCCTCTGTTGCGCTGGCCAATGATGTACCGCAAAACCTTAAAGCCTCCGGTGAACAATTGGCCTGGTAATACCGCACGGCACCTCTTTTTGCGCGGCGTGAATAACGCGCCGCGCACGCTTATCAGGAAGTAATAATGAAAAAAATGATTATCTCTGCGCTGGCGGTGCTGCTGCTTGCGGGCTGTAACGATCCTAAAATCGACGCCACGACGGAAGACACGCTGAAATCCTCTCTTCAGGAAGTACGTAATAGTCTGGATGAAGCAGATAAACCGCGCTTTGATAAAGCGGTAGAAGTGGTTGCTTTAAGCAATATTTCCATTCCGGAATTACTGCAGGCCAAAGAAAAAGAGAATGACGCTTTTATCCAGAATAAATTCAAAGAGACGCTGAACGGTAAATCGGGCAAAGAGGTTATTAGCCTTGCCGATGAGATTACCCGCAAACAGGCGGATGAAAAACGTCAGGCGGTAGCCCGTGAAATCGCCACGCTTGAAGCAAATAAAGCCCATCGCGAGCTGGCGACCGAAAAACTGCAGGCCTTTGAACTCAAGTCCTCGCGGATTGAATATGGTAAAGAGGTGAACGGCGATGCGCCGGTTACCCTTATCATGACCATAACCAACCCCGAAAAAATCCCGGTCTACGGCGTCTCCTGGGTCATAGAGCGCTTTATTGATGGCAAACCCTATCCGGACACGGCCAGAACGTTCAGCTATGTATTTCCTCAACCGCTTGCCGCCGGTGAACGCGGTGAAATCACGCTTTCGCTGGGAAATAAAACGGCATGGGCAAATGACGGTCACCTGACGCCTGAGGCGTTCTCGGTATGGCTGTTCCGCGCGGATGGGGCAGACAAAAAGCCGATCTACAATATGGTCGCCTTCAACGACAACGATGAAGCGCGCTTGCAGCAGTTGAAGCAGCAAGCTGGAAAATAATTCGGGAAACATAAGGTAGCGCCTGCATATGTCATCTTCAAAAGAGTTTCTGCTTTCCGTATACGAACGGTGCAATGAGCATCTGAAGGATCAATCCACCAAACGCGATCAGGCGATTGCGTTTTATCTGGTGGTGCTCTCATTTTATTTTGGTTCGTACGGCAATATTTCGAAGATCCTGAACAGCCCGTATTCGCCGATCATGTTCAACATCGTGATGATTCTGGTCAGCGGCATGACAATACGCACCCTGGCCGGGCTACGTTCATGGCATATGCAGTACACCAATTCCGTGCTGTTCCTCAATAATATTATTATGCGCGAGGTGTTTGACCCGGCCGATATTAAGGCTGAGGCGCAGGCCTTTTACGCCCGCGTTGACGCCACCCTACAAGCCAGGCCGCTGCGCAAGTTGTTCGAGGGCATTGAGAACCGGGTGATTCTCGGCATGACGCTTATTTCCGGGCTGCCCGCCGCGATGCTGGTGAAAGAAGTGCTGCTCATGCTCAAATTCAGTCACAAAGAGCTGGCGTTTATTTTTGAGATTTCCGCATACCTGATTTACGTTTTGTACTACCTGAGAAGCACTATAATGGTGATTCGATCTTCAGGTAAATACCAGACATGGATAGTAAATTTTGGCTAAAAAAGTACATGAAAATCAGTACTTTAACGTTACGTTAAACGATAAAGGTTACCTGCGCATTTATCAGAAAACCGGCGGCGCGGTGGTAATTCCCACAGTGGGTGACAGCTACATTCTGATTGAACATCAGCGTGGCGATGAGGTGTTACTGGAGTTCCCACGCGGGTTTCTGGAGCAGGGTGAATCACACGCCGTGGGCGGCCTTCGTGAACTCAAAGAAGAGCTCAATCTTGATGGGGTAGCGGTTCAGGTGCTGGGGGAACTGCGCACCGACTCAGGGCTGATTCAGGATAATATCGCGGCGGTACAATGCACCGTCATCGGGACCCGCGGTATCACGCTTCAGCACAGTGAAGGCGTGCTCAGCTGGCGGCTGATGCCGCTGCCGGCATTGATGCGCGCGGTAAAAGCAGGGGAGATTAAAGATAATTTTACCCTGGCGGCCCTTATGCTGCTGCTGGCGCAGAACGCCTGATCGCCTCACAACCCGAAAAAAAACCCTTCTGAAGTGAAATCCAGAACATTTCAGAAGGGAGACCAAGGGGTCACTCGTTACAAGAACGCTACTAAAATATTCATCTGCGAAATAATTACCAGCCTTATCAGTTTCTTTATCTGAAATCAGACTTAAGCAAAACTCACTTATAGCGCAGCGGCAAGGTGCGCGTGGCTTCGCAAATGGCGGGGCAATCTACTACGCTTAACGTATCGCCCATCACAGGAGAGCGTTATGACGGACAAGCAAAACACCCAGGTAAAAGATTCCGATACCGAAAAAAATCCGGCGAAGAAGCCGCCCGCTAAACAGGGTGAAGTGCCGCGTAAGCGGGATGACAGCCAGGAAGGGTAGGTTGGGGGTGATACAGGCGTCGCGGATGCCTGTATCGTGCAACACCAGATGAACGTGCCAGCAGTACCCCGGCGCGTGTCTGTCGCTCAGTTACATGCTCAAGCCAATTACCGCATTCACCAGTGACGACGCCATAAAAATGCCGCCGAGCAGCAGCCAGGTCTGTTGTCTCTGCGTTGCAGCGAGCGCCAGCATAATCATGCCCAGCAGAAAAAACGGAATGGCGATGATGCTGAAAGTAGACATGATTCATCCTGTGCGGGTGACAAAGCCGTAAGGTAGCGCATTCTGAGTAATCGCCATACCTCTGAATATTGATGGGAACGGGTAAAACGGGTGAGGTTTCTCCGCTTTGCCCGGTTGGTTCTTGATATGTGTCAAAAAATCGCGCATAGTGCGCGCGAATTTTTTTGAAGCTGGATCACACTCTAACGATGACGCTTTACCAACACATGCTGGTTTTCTACGGCGTAATGGCGACGCTGGCCACGCTGATCACCTTTTTCCTCGCCAAAGATCGGCTGAGTATGAAAGTGCTGAGCGCGCTGCTGGTGGGCGCCACCTGGCCGATGAGTTTCCCGGTCGCGCTGATGTTTTCCCTGTTTTAATCGTCAGGCCGAGCCACGGCTGACAATCTCCCACGCCAGGATTTCATCCACCGGCTGCGTGTCGGGATTGTCAATCCGCGCCAGCAGTAGCTGCACGCTGCGCACCCCGAGCTGATGCATCGGCTGTTGAACGGTGGAGAGCGGCGGGGGGGGCACCCCCCC
>NZ_AWFZ01000042.1:496143-598127 GCF_000463155.2 Siccibacter turicensis LMG 23730
CCTGTTCGTGGGCATAGTGCAGGGCGCCGCCCGCCAGCGAGTCGGAGATGGCGAACACCGCATCCGGTTTCTCCTCGGCGGCAAACAGCGTCGCCATCGCCAGATAACCCGCCTGATACTCCAGCCCCTCGGCGCGAACCACCGCCTGCCATGCGCCTTCACGCGCCGCGCGATAGCCCGCTTCTCGCTGCTGGGAGTAGAGATAGCGCAGGTCGCCGCTGATCATCGCGATCCGCTGATAGCCCTTACCGGAAAGGTAGTTGATGGCGCTTTCCGCCGCGCTATGGTTATCAATCGTCACCGATGAGGCGTTGTACCCGGTGTTACCTTCTCCGCACTGCACCCAGGGCGCGTTGCCGATAAGCGTTGTCAGGCCCGGCAAACAGCTGATGGCATCCATGGTGATCACCCCGTCCACCACCTTGCCGCTCAGCAGTTGCAGGTAGGCCGATTCGCGGTTCAGGCGCGATTCCGAGTTGCACAGCAGAATGTGATACCCCTGTTTTTCCGCCTCTTCCTCGATGCCGCGTACCACGCCCGCGCAGAAGGGGTTGGTGATGCTGGAGACCAGCACCAGCAGCATCCGACTGCGCGAGGTGCGCAGCTGCCGCGCCAGCAGGTTAGGCTGCCAGTCGCAAGCGGCGATCGCGGCCAGCACTTTGTCGCGGGTATCAGGCTTAACCCCTGGATTACCGTTGAGCACTCTCGATACCGTCGCGGTGGAGACCCCCGCGACCCGTGCCACTTTCTCAATAGACATGGGATCTGTTCCGCCTGAAGTGAATTGTGAAGCGCCTTGCAAATTGCATCGATAGTAGCAAATAAAAAGCAGATGCATTGGTGAAGCGCATTGCAATCGATTACATTTTGATCCGAAAGAGCATGTAATCGATTACAAGAATAACACACGCCACGCCACTACCCAGCCGGAGGATGCCATGTCTTCTCACACCGTATCACCGGCGCAGATCGCCAGCCCGAAATGGGTGATCCCGCGCCTTTCGCTGATGATGTTTCTGGAGTTTTTCGTCTGGGGGGCGTGGTATGTCACCCTCGGGATCGTGATGGGAAAATACGGCCTGAGCGCGCTAATAGGGGACGCGTACTCGACCGGTCCGATTGCCTCCATCCTGTCGCCGTTTTTGCTGGGAATGCTGGTTGACCGCTTCTTCGCCTCGCAGAAAGTGCTTGGCATTCTGCATCTGGTCGGCGCGGCGCTGCTCTGGTGGATGCCAGGGCTGTTCGAAAGCGGGCAAAGCGGCCTGCTGTGGGTGATTTTTGCCTATATGCTCTGCTACATGCCGACCATCGCCCTCAGCAATAACGTGGCGTTCCACAGCCTTGCCAACAGCGAGAAGGGGTTCCCGGTGGTGCGCGCCTTCGGCACCATCGGCTGGATCGTCGCCGGGCTTATCGTGGGCGCCACGGGGTTATCGGACAGCACCGCCATCTTTACCCTCGCGGCGATCGCCTCGCTGGTGCTGGGCATCTACAGCTTTACGCTGCCGCATACGCCGGCCCCGGATCGCGGTAAGCCGCTGTCGATGCGCGATCTGCTGTGCGCGGATGCCTTCGCGCTGCTGAAACAGCGCCACTTTATGGTGTTCATCATCTGCGCCACCCTGAT
Organism: Siccibacter turicensis LMG 23730; assembly: GCF_000463155.2. Lineage (GTDB taxonomy): Bacteria > Pseudomonadota > Gammaproteobacteria > Enterobacterales > Enterobacteriaceae > Siccibacter > Siccibacter turicensis. Next base: position 497,771 of record NZ_AWFZ01000042.1, read on the forward strand.
CTCTATTCCGCTGGCGGCTTACTACGCCTACGCCGCGCCGTTTATCTCAGCGGTCGAGTTTGAGAACGTCAGCGGGGTGATGTCGCTGGGCCAGATGTCAGAGCTGCTGTTTATGCTGCTGATTCCGTTCTTCTTCCGCCGCCTCGGCATCAAGCTGATGCTGCTCATCGGGATGCTGGCCTGGTTCCTGCGCTACGCCATGTTTGCCCTCGGCATCACTGAAGAGACGCGCTGGATGGTCTACATCGGCATCATCCTGCACGGGGTGTGCTACGACTTCTTCTTCGTGATTGGCTTTATTTATACCGACAAAGTGGCGGGCAACAAAGTGAAAGGCCAGGCGCAAAGCCTGCTGGTGCTGTTCACCTACGGGCTCGGCATGCTGATTGGCTCGCAGATAAGCGGGGCGGTGTTTAACCGCTCGGTCACCGCCGAGGGCGCGCAGGCGCTGGCCCAGTGGCAGAGTTTCTGGTGGATGCCGGCTGTCGCTGCCCTGGCTATCGCGGCGCTGTTCTTCTTTACCTTCAACTACCGCGAGGAGCCAAAACGTGACTGAACCGTTACGCGTACTGGTGGTTGGCTGCGGCAACATGGGACGCTCCCACGCCCTGGCCTATCAGCAGCTCGATGACTTCGCGCTGTGCGGACTCGTGGCGCGCGGCGAGTCGAAACAGCGCCTCAACGCCGCGCTCGCCACGCCGGTTCCCCTTTTTGACGAGCTGAAAACCGCCATTGCCGAGACGCAGCCGGACGCGGTGTGCATCGCCACCTGGCCGGACAGCCATGAAACGCTGGCGCTCACTGCGCTGGCGGCGGGCTGCCATGTGTTTATTGAGAAGCCCCTCGCCACGACGGTCACCGGGGCAAAACGGCTGGTTGCCACTGCCCAGCTGGCGGGGAAGAAGCTGATGGTGGGCTACATTCTGCGCCACCACCCGGCGTGGCAGCAGTTTATCGCGCGGGCTCAGACCCTCGGCAAACCGCTGGTGATGCGCATGAACCTTAACCAGCAGAGCGATGGCAGCGCCTGGCAGACCCACCGCCAGCTGATGCGCTCTCTGTCGCCCATCGTCGACTGCGGCGTGCACTACCTGGATGTCATGTGCCAGATGACGCAGGCAGAGCCGCTGAGCGTCAGCGCCATCGGCGCGCGGCTGAGCGACGAGATCGGCACCGGGCAGTACAACTATGGCCAGCTGCAGGTGCGGTTCAGCGACGGGTCCGTTGGCTGGTACGAGGCGGGCTGGGGGCCGATGATGAGCCAGACCGCGTTTTTCATTAAGGATGTCATCGGCCCGCGCGGCAGCGTCTCCATCGTGGCGCGGGAAGCAGGCGGAGAAGGGCAGTCGGCTAACGTCGAGGCCCACACCCGCACCGAATCGCTGCGCGTCCACCCGGCGACGCTGGATGACCAGGGCTGCTTCGCTCAGCAGGATGAGTGGATTACCAATGAAGACGAACCCGACCACGACGCGCTTTGCGTTCGCCAGCAAGCGTACTTCGCCCGGGCTATCCTCGAGGATATCAACCTGCTGACCCATCAGCAGCAGGCCATCGACAGCCTGGCGGTGGTGCTGGCAGCGGATCGTGCGGTGCGCGAGCAGCGTACCGTCTGGCTCAACGGCGATAATCATCATGAGGTGAACGGATGAAAACCTTACGCGGCCCGTCTATTTTTCTCTCACAGTTCATCGGCGATCAGCCGCCGTTTAATAGCCTGCCCGCCCTGGCGGCGTGGGCGGCGGGGCTGGGGTATAAGGGCGTGCAGATCCCGACCCATCTGCCGCATATCTTCGATCTGGAAAAGGCGGCAGCCAGCCAGACCTACTGCGATGACGTCACCGGCATGCTGGCCGGACACGGGCTGGCAATCAGCGAGCTGTCCACCCATTTACAGGGGCAACTGGTGGCGGTGCACCCGGCCTACGAACAGGCGTTTGCCGGGTTCGGCCCGGCGCAGTTTGCTCAGGACCCACGCGGGCGTCAGCAGTGGGCGACCGACACACTCAGGCAGGCCGCGGTGGCGTCGCGCCGTCTTGGTCTGAGCGCCCACGCGACCTTTTCCGGCGCGCTGGCGTGGCCCTATTTCTACCCCTGGCCGCCGCGCAACGCCCTGCTGATTGAGGAGGCGTTCGCCGAGCTGGCCCGCCGCTGGCGGCCTGTCCTGAACGCCTTTGACGAGGCCGGGGTCGATCTCTGCTATGAGCTGCACCCCGGCGAAGATCTGCATGACGGCGCGACCTTCGCACGTTTTCTGGCCCTGACCGGCAACCACCCGCGGGCCTGCATCCTCTACGATCCCAGCCATATGCTGCTCCAGCACATGGACTACCTGGGGTTCATCGACAGCTGGCATCCGCGCATCCGGGCGTTTCACGTCAAGGACGCGGAGTTCCAGCTTTCGGCCCAGAGCGGCGTGTATGGCGGCTACCAGGCCTGGCAGGATCGTCCCGGGCGCTTTCGCTCGCCGGGTGACGGGCAGATCGACTTCACCGGCATCTTCAGCCGGCTGGCGCAATACGATTACCCCGGCTGGGCCACGCTTGAATGGGAGTGCTGCCTGAAATCCGCCGAGGCCGGGGCGCAGGAGGGCGCGCCCTTTATTGCCCGGCATATTATTCAGGTCGCGGACCACGCGTTTGACGATTTCGCCGCCCGGGACAGCGACCGGGCCGCTATCCGCGCCATGCTCGGGCTGGAGGATCGCCCATGAGTACGCGGCGTCTGCGGCTGGGAATGGTGGGCGGCGGTGAAGGGGCGTTCATCGGCGCGGTGCACCGTATCGCGGCGCGGCTTGACGACCGTTATGACCTGGTTGCCGGGGCGTTCTCCTCGAACCCGGAGGTGGCGACCCGCAGCGGCGACGCGCTGCACGTTGCCGCGGATCGCTGCTATACGCGCTGGGAGGTGATGGCGGAGCGTGAAGCCGGGCGTGACGACGGCATCGACGTGGTTGCCATCGTCACCCCCAATCACCTTCATGTGCCGGTAGCGCGGGTGTTTCTTGCCCAGGGGATTCATGTCATCTGCGATAAACCGCTGGGTCTGAGCCTGCCGGAAGGCCAGATGCTGGCAGAGGACGTGGCGCGCAGCGGCTGCCATTTTGTGCTGACCCACAACTACAGTGCGCTGCCGATGGTGCGCGAAGCGCAACGCCGTGTCGCCGCAGGTGAACTGGGGGAGATCCGCAGCATTGAGGTGACCTATCTTCAGGGCTGGCTCAACGAGCGCGCCGAGCTGGGGGATAACAAACAGGCCCGGTGGCGCGCCGACCCGCTGCGCGCCGGTGCCGGGGCGGCGGGGGATATCGGTACCCACGCCTGGCAACTGGCGGCGTTTGTTACCGGGATGTCGCCGGAGGCCGTGCGCGGTGAGCTGCTGACCCGCGTCGCGGGCAGACAGCTTGATGACGAGGTGTTCGCCGAGATGCGCTATGCCAGCGGGGCGCGCGGGCGGCTGTGGGCAAGCCAGGTGGCAACCGGGCATGAGAACGATCTGCGGCTGCATATCGTCGGAACCCGGGCAAGCCTGACGTTTTGCCAGCAGCAGCCCAACCAGCTGACGCTTCTGCCGCACGACGCGCCGGCGTTTACGGTGACCCGCAACGGCCACGGAATGTCAGCGGCCGTCGCTCAGCAGTGCCGCACCCCGGCGGGGCATCCCGAAGGTTATCTGGAAGGCTTCGCGCAGATTTATCGCGAGGCGGCGGATCTTATTCAGGGTAAGCCGATGCCGCTGTTGCCCGGTATCGCCGATGGCATCGCCGGCATGCAGTTTATCGCGCGGCTGCGCGAGAGCAGTGCACAGGGCGGCACCTGGGTGACGTGGGCGTAGAGGAAGTGCGGGCAGAACCGATAAAAAAACCGGGCAGGGCCCGGTTTTTTGCGTCTGATGGAGGTGCTGCTTAATCAAATACGTTATTGATGACGGCGGTCACCAGGGCCGTACTGAGTGCAATCAGCACCAGGTCTTGCCCCACCGCCTGCCACTCATAGCCCGGATAGTAGGGCAATTCGCTTAACATTGATGCGGGCACGGCCTTCTTCGCGATTCCCGGAGGAAGCGGTTTGCCGCGCGCCAGATTTTTGGCGATCCCCGGCGGCAAGGGTTTATACCCGGTAATGCCGTAGTTTACCGCCAGCTGGCGCGCGCGATCGTAGCTGATGTCGCGATCGACGTGGTCCGGTTTCCCGTAGTTTTTACCGTGGCCAGCGCCGTTGGTGTGCTGGGACGACTTTCCTTTATCACCCTTATCCGATTTGTTGCCGTTATTGCCGCTGTTGCCATGGTTACCGCTATTACCATGTCCGTTGCCATTGCCATTGCCATTGCCATTGCCATTGCCGTTGTTAGCCAGTACCGGTGTGGCGACCATGGCAACGCAGCTTGCCAGCAGGAGTGCTGTGAGAGTTAACCGACGCGTTTTCATACTATTTCCTTAACAGGGTTGCCTCAGCGCTATTTCACCATAATGACATGGCGTGACTATATCCCTTATTCCTGGATTGTGATTTCTCACGGGTTAGTCGCAAAAAAAATCCCGACGCCAGGGCCGGGATGGATGCTCACCTCAGCGGCGCTCAGCCGAGCAGTTTTCGCAGGGTATCGCGCTGCTTATCGTTGATGTCGAGCGGATGCTGATAGCCGATGTTCTCCACCGCGCGGGTATAGAGCGCAACCAGCCAGTCATAGACAAACTGCGTCGCCGCGTGGGCGGGCTGTTCGCCGAGCTTCGTCAGACGTCCATGCTGTGCCGGGGCGGGGGCGAAGATGGTCGCGCCGGGCTGGACGCGGCTCGCCGGGCGGCTGGCGGGCGCGACAGCGTCATACCCAAGCCAGGTCAGGAAGTCGCCAAGCCGGGCCTGGCCGCGTGCGGCGGTGTGCATCGCCTCATCGAGAGCGGCCGCCAGATCGAGCCGGTAGCTGGTCACCACCAGAATATCCCCCAGATGCTGCAACGCCTCGTCCGTCAGGCCAAAGTGGGTTGCCACGTCGGCGCGACGCGTCCAGTGGCGGACATGGTTTACCCAGGCCTTGTGCAGCGCGTTACCGTGGGAGGGGGCAGCCTGCTGGCCTTCCTCCTGCATCTGCGGGGCGGCAAACAGATCGACGTTCAGATCAAACGGCGTGCGCGGCGCGGCGGTGATTACCGGGGCTTCCGGCTGGGGCAGCTGCTGCACCAGTCTGGCGGGCAGCAGCCCTTCGAGCAGCTCTCCGTGGCGGGCGGCGATGCGCTGTAAACCGCGCACGGTCTGCTCGGCCTCGGCTTTCGCCGCGTCGCTGTTAGCCTGGGTCTCCACGTTGAAGCGGCTGAAAAGCTGCGCCAGGCGGCTGTCTCCCGCGCGACGCAGGCCCGCCAGGCGGCCGGCGTGATGGGTGGCGTCCAGCGCCTGGCCGAGCCACTCGGTGAGGCGTTGCAGATTGCGCCCGTCAAGCGCCTGTAACGTCCCCCAGCGCTGGCCCGGCTTACCGAGCAGACGCTGAATCGCCTCATCAAGGTGCTCCCCGTCGCTAAAGCGCGCGTCGTGCGGGGTGATGGCCCACACCAGGCCGGGCAGCGCGTCCTCTTTGGCGGGCTGGGTGGTCTCCACCCAGTGCCACAGCTGGCGAGAGAGCGCCGGGATCGCCGCGCGCGAAGGCGCGGCGTTGCAGATCAGCAGCACATCGGGCTGAAGCTGCTTGCGGTACCACTCCAGTAAAAAGCGGCGGCGGGTCAGGGCCATGTCAACGCCGTCAATCAGGCAGAAGCCGGGGATATCCACCACCTCGACGTCATCCAGCGCCTGCTGCGGCACCGGCAGCACCAGTTCGGCACACAGGCGGTTGAGCACGCTCAGCGCCAGGTTCACCGCCGGACCGGCTTCGCCTTGCTCAACCGGACGCACCAGCACGTCGGCGTTGTCGTCTTCGCGCAGCTCGCTTTCCGTCAGGAAACCGTCCACCGGCAGGGAGAAATTGTCGATAAGCAGACTCTGCGGGGCAAAGACTTCCCCGGCGTGGCCCAGACGCTGCAGAGCTTCGGCCAGCTCCAGCCAGTGCTGGGTCAGCTCACGCTGCTCACCCCAGAACAGCGACCACGCCAGCGCGCGACCGGCCAGATCCAGCGTCGGTACGATCTCCGCCAGCTGCTGCCAGTGGGCGTCGTCCAGGTGACGCTCGCTGGCAGGCACCAGCGTCTGCCAGTGGCGAGCGATCTGCATGATCTCGTCGGGACGGCTGCCCGGCAGGGTCTGGGGCTGGCTCATATCACGCAGGCGCTGAATGTGCTGCTCGACGGCGAGACGCTCTGGCGCGCGGGCGCCAGAGCGGGCGTGATAGTGCAGCATCAGCAGTTGCACCAGATCGGCCTCGCTGAACAGGCGCAGCGTGAGCGGATAGCCGTCGGTAAACCCGGCAGGGCGCGGCACAAAGCGCAGCGCCAGCGACAGCGGGCGGTGACCGGGGTTGATCTGGTTCAGGTAGTCCACCGGCTTATCGCCAAGGTTGACCACAATGCGCCCGTCGGCGCTGCCGACCAGGCTGCGCAGCAGATGCGCTTTACCCTCGTGGGAATGACCATACAGCCCCAGCACCGGCGGGCGCTGCTGCGCCCGCGCGATGGCGCGAAAATGGGCGCTGGCCGCGTTCAGGTTTGCCAGCAGGGCGTCGGCTTCATCGTCCAGCAGCGGGGAGGTGGTGCGGGCCGTCTGGACCCACGTCATCAAGGCGTTCAGTTTTGTCTGCTCTGGGGTGACAATACTCATTTCAGGTACACGCTCCCGCTGTCGATCCAGTAGTGGCTACGGCTGCTGCGGCGGCCGGCCAGAGTGTTCAGTTTAAAGGTCAGGTGTTCAGCGGGCACGCGGGTGCCGTCCTGAAGCCAGGCGTCGGCGAGGGTGAACGACACCGGCCCCTGGGTTTTACTCCCGCCCGCCAGCTGCAGGCGCACGTTGAGTACGCCGTCGCCGGCGATGGTTTTCGCCAGTTCCGGCGCGTTAATCGACAGGCTGTAGAGCGGCGTGGCGGGCCAGCGGGCGTTGTCGAGCTGACGGAAGCCCAGCGTCACGCTGCCGCGCAGCGGGAACTGAATGCGGGTATCGAGCTTCTCCCCCGGCTTATCGAGGTCGATGTCGCGGTACCAGATATTCTCATCGCGCAGGGTATTGCTGGTGTCGTCCAGCACGCCAAGGTAGCGCACCGTCGAGTAGGCGCCGATATCGGCGGCCTTAAAATTGAAGCGCGGCAGACGCAGATCCAGCGCCAGGCTGCACAGCATCGCGCCGACCGCGGCGGTGGATTTGGGGTTGCCGACCCGGCCGTGAGTGCTGAACGGATACCATTCATGAACCGAATAGTTGTCCAGCCAGACGATGCGGCTCACCGGCACCGGCTGCAGATGGCGCACCAGTCCCTGAATGCCCGGCAGGCAGCCCGGACGCCCGGTCACCAACAGCACGTCGCAGCGATAGTGGGAGATCACCTCACACAGGGCGTGCAGCGGGGCGCTGATGCTGAACTGCCCCTCAAGCATCGCGGCGGTCAGTTCGCTGAAGTTAACCTGCAGCGGCACCGCCAGAATATCGAACGCCGGGGCGTCGGCCGGCAGCGCGTGCTGGATCGCCTGCTCCAGGTAGTGAATCACATTGCGGGTCGGCGACTGGGTAAGCAGGTCACCGGTGAGGGCGTGCAGGCCCGCCAGCGGATCCGCCGGATCGCTCTCTTCCCAACCGGCGAGAATTGCATGACCAATCGGCATCAACAGCTGGAGCGTGGTTTGCTGGCGCAGGATCGCCTGGGTGTCCATGCGCCCGGAGTCGCCAAACAGCGACGCCATCAGGGTTGGCGCATCGCCGACGCCCGCTTTTTGCAGCGACTCCTGAAGGGCAGGCAGTACGCAGCGCTGGATCACGTCCAGCAGGATGTCGTCCCCGGCTACCTTAAACCCTTCGCGGAACAGCAGCGACGGGGTGATTTTGACGTTGCTGCCGCTGCCGTCGTCCAGCCGATAGTGGGTAATCGCCATATCGGTAGTGCCACCGCCGATATCCAGCGAGGCGATGCGCAGCTCGCGGCTCGCGCTACCCGGTGCGTCACTGGCGCGGTCCGGTCGGGCGAGGGCCGCGAAGAACTGCTCGGTCTGGCCGTGATAGTGCACCATTGCTTCGTTGTAGAGCCACACCAGCTGACCACAGCTGGCTTCGTCCCACTCCATCTGCACCGTCGGTGCCGGCACGCTGCTCTGGCCGCGTGACCAGTCGTCGGAGAAGTCATCGTCCTGCGGGTGCCAGCCGTGGGCTTTCCACACCAGCGCAATCGCCTCCTGCATACGGCGGCGGAAAATCTCCCGCTCCTCTTTCGGCATCGCCGAAGGCAGGGTAAGGATCAGGGTGCGCAGCTGGCGCGGCGAGGCCGGGAACCCCATGCGCAGGCGGTTGCCGACGCTGTTGATCTGGCACAGCGCCTGGGAGAGCAGTTCGCACAGCATGTGGGTCATCAGCGAGCTGCGGCTGTACTGCGGGGAGAACACCGGCAGGCGCTCGTCGAGCGGCAGATTGTAGAGCGGCTGGCCGTCGTCGTTCATCAGGTTCATCAGCGGAAACGCGGTCGCCAGCGGCTCGTGGGCGGTTTTGACGTTGAGCTGGCTGAAACGCCAGCCCTGGGTGGCCGGGGTTTCATCCCACAGGTAGCGGCGCGGGCTGGAGAGGCCGCTGTAGCCCTCGGTGCCGGGGCGCTGCATCGCCAGCTTGCGGGCTTCATCGCCCACGCGCACGATGGACGGCCAGACGAAGGCGTCATCGCGTCCGCTCTCCACCGAGAAGTGCTGCTTGCCAAAGCGCGCTTCGGCAAACTCCAGGCGGCTGGTAAACATCGGCTCATTGAGGAACTGCGGCTCGCTCAGGGAGCGGACCTGGAGTTCCATGGTCTGACGCAGGCCATCGTTGGCATCGCCGTGATCTTCAATAATGACGCCACAGGTGTGAGTGTTGCCAACGTCGAGGATCAGGTCGACCGGCACCGGCGGGGTGTTCAGCGTGGCGGTGACAATTTTCACCTCCGGCACGTTAATCTGCTCACCGAGCAGCGCCAGCAGGTTGAGCCAGTGCGCCTGGTACTCAAAGCCTTTCAGCGCCAGGGTGATATCGCGCTCGTTGCGGGTGTCATCCTGGCCCACATACTGGGTAAAAGCTTCACGCAGCCAGCCGTCCACCCAGGTTTGATCGAGGAAATCGCCGACTTCATCGTCGCGCCAGGCGAGGGTAAACCGGGTGCCGTTGCGCACGTCGTTCTGGGACGGCGCCAGCAGCGCCGGGCCGTCTGCGTCTACCAGACGGGTGTCCAGCGCCAGCGTCACGCGGTGCGTGTTGCCCGCCTGATCCGGGCGGGCCAGCTTGCGGATCTGCACGCGCGCCCAGTTGTCCGGGCCTTCCACGAAGGTGCGCGGTGGGTTAAAGCGCAGGAACGGCACCGGCAGCCAGACGCCGTTCAGCAGCGCGAGCGACTGCTCCAGCGCCACTTTGCTCTCCGGCTTCACCACTTCGGCCGCGCCGCCGCGCGCCGCGGGCAGGGTGTATTTCCCGGCGCTGATATCGTAATCAAGGCGCAGCAGCGGGCCGTTGGCGGTTTTACGCACGAAGCGCCCGGCGTGGGGCTGCTCCAGCGGCGTTAAACCAAAATCAAGGAACTGAACCCCGCTGTTTTCAATCAGGGTCACGCTCTGTTTGTAATCGCACAGGTTTGCCAGCATAGGATCAGGCACTCACTTTTTTGAATGTCACAGGAACCACGGTTTTCTCGTCGTACTGACCGGTGCACTGCGCCGCGTTGTTCTCGGTGGCTTTGCAGGCGATTTCCGGCACGTTATAGCGCGCGCCGTCGCTGCAGCGTGCCGCGCCGCGGGTTTTAATCATCAGGGTACCGTCGCTGTGCAGGCCGGAGAACACCTCGGCTTTACAGGTCACTTTGCCGCGCAGGGTGACGGTGGTCTGGCCCTTGTTGTTGGTGACCTGATAGCGCAGCGCCGGCACTTTGCCGCTCACCGGATCGCGGAAATCGACGTCCACACGCCAGTTGCCGTTGAGGAATTTGGTGGATCCGTTACGGACCTGGTCGGCATCCATCACCAGCGCATCTTTCGGCGGTGGCTCGATAACCACCGGGGCCGCCGGGGCTGGCGGGGCTTCCACCACCGGCGCGACGGCCGGGGTAAACTTCGCCGGATGCAGCGGCAGGCTGGCGGTCAGCGCCGGTGCTTCTTTTACCGGGGCTGGCGCAATCGCCACCGGGGCGACCGGCGCAGGCTCGACGGCGGCCACCGCCGTTGGCGCGGGCTTCATCGCCACCCACACGGCAGGCACCGCCACGGCAGCGACCACAACGGCGGCCACCGGCAGCGCCCACAGCGGTACGCTTTTCTTACGGGCCGCAGGGGCAGGCTGAGGCGCTGGCGTCACCGCGGGCTGCGGTGCGGCGGCAGGGGCCGGGTTAACCGGATACGGGGTGTAGACCAGCGGCTCGCCGACGGAAGGCGCTGCAGCCGGCACGGGAGAGGGCACAGGGATCGGCGGCGGCGCAGGGGCCAGCAGCGGGGCATCCGGTTCGCTCAGGGTAATCGTCACCGGCTCCGGGGCAACAGGCTCCGGTTCAGCCAGGATCGCCGGCTCTTCAGGTTCTTCGATGGCAAGGCAGGCCAGCACGTCGTCGGCCACGCCTTCGTTCAGATTGACGAAGCCCCAGAAGGTGATCACCGCGCGGTCATCCACCAGATAGACATGGTTGCTGCCCGGGAACTGAAGCGCTTTCGCCAGCAGCGCGCCGAAACGCACCTGTGCTGCTTTATCGGACTGCATGCAGCGCTTGCTGAGGGTCAGCGCCCCGGCGATGGTTTTCTCCAGGCTTTTCAGCGCCCGTTCGCGGGTATCGCTGTCGGCCGCAGCCCAGCCGCGCACGCTGCCGGGGAAGGGGGCATACCAGTCAACCCGGTCGCCGTCATCGTTAATCTGCGGGATTGCCAGACAGTCAACCAGCGCCTGTTGCTTGCGAAGACGCAGCGTCTCGCGAATTTGCAGCGCCGAGTCGAACACCGACTGGCCGTTCTCGCCCACTGCCTGATAGTCATCCAGCGAGCCGCTGCGTAAGAGTATTTTTGCCACGTTTAGATCCTGCCGTTGTGCCACTTTCACCCATCTACTGTATCGACCTGCCAGACAAGTAAACGGTGGAGAACGTGCAAAAAAAGCCGAATTCTCCCGCTATAGATCTCCAGGAATTTTCTTGACCTTTATAAAAATTACTTAACCGAAATTATCCGACGCACATTAACGCGCGCCGCGGTGAGCAAATGTACAAATTCAGACGGAAATGAATAACATGAGAGGATTTGGTTATTTGCGCGCGGAAGGCAGCTATGCTGAGATCGTCCCCGAAAATAATTTAAGACAAAAGGATGTACTGATGTCTACGTCTAAGACACTTCTCGGCGTGCTGTTAAGCGCGCTGTTACCGGCAAGCGCCGCCCTCGCGGCGGGAAATGACACCCTTATTTACTGCTCCGAGGCATCGCCCGAGTCGTTTAACCCCCAGATCGCCAGCTCTGGCCCGTCGTTCGTGGCCAGTTCTCAGGTGCTGTATAACCGCTTAATCAATTTCGATCCGGTGAAAAATACCCCGGTGCCGTCCCTGGCGACCGAATGGGAGATCTCTCCGGACGGCAAAACCTACACCTTCACCCTGCGTGAAGGGGTGAAGTTCACCAGCAATAAATTCTTTAAACCGACCCGCGACTTTAATGCCGATGACGTTATTTTCTCGGTGATGCGTCAGAAAGACCCTAATCACCCGTACCACAAGGTGTCCGGCGGCCAGTATGAATATTTCCACGACGTCGGTCTGGATTCGCTGATTAAAGAGATGAAGAAGATTGACGATCGCCACGTGCAGTTTGTGCTGAACGAACCGAACGCCGCCTTCCTTGCCGACTGGGGCATGGATTTCGCCTCCATTCTCTCGGCGGAATATGCCGATGCGATGCTGAAAAAAGGCACGCCGGAAAACGTTGATAACTGGCCGATCGGGACCGGTCCGTATGCGCTGCAGCAGTATAAGGTCGACTCGCTGATCCGCTACGTTGCCAACCCCAACTACTGGGACGGTGAGGTGCCGACAAAGCACCTGATCTTCTCCATCACGCCGAACGTGCAGACGCGTCTGGCGAAGCTGCAAACCAACGAGTGCCAGATCATTCCGGCCCCGGCACCGGTGCAGTTCCCGGTTATCAAAAACAACAAAGACCTGACGCTGCACAGCGTGGATGCGCTCAACGTCGGCTATCTGGCGTTTAATACCGAGAAAAAACCCTTTGATCAGCTGCTGGTCCGTCAGGCGCTGAACTACGCGGTGGATAAAAAAGCGATCGTTAACGCGGTCTTTATGGGGTCCGGCACCGTGGCAAAATCGCCGCTGCCGCCAAAAATGCTCGGCTATGACGCGAACCTGAAAGACTATGACTACGATCCGGAGAAAGCCAAAGCGCTGCTGAAACAGGCCGGGCTGGAGAAGGGCTTCACCACCGATATCTGGTCAATGCCGGTGCAGCGCCCGTATAATCCGAACTCACGGCGCATCGCTGAGATGATCCAGAGCGACTGGGCGAAGGTCGGCGTTAAGGCCAACATCGTCAGCTATGAGTGGGGCGAATACCTCTCCGGTATGCGCAAGGGCGAGCACAGCACCGCGCTGTTTGGCTGGATGTCGGACAACGGCGACCCGGATAACTTCGCGGACGTGCTGCTGAGCTGCGACAGCGTGAAGAGCGGGTCTAACGTCGCGCGCTGGTGTGACAAAGGCTATGACGATCTGGTGAAGAAAGCGCTGCTGATAAGCGACCCGGCAAAACGCGCCGCGCTCTACACTCAGGCGCAGGAGATTTTCTACCAGCAGGCGCCGTGGGTCACGCTGGCCAACGGCAAAACCTTCTACGCGACGCGCAGCAACGTCACCGGCTACAGCGTCAGCCTGATGGGCAGCGATTTCTCAAAAGCGAAGCTTGATTAACGGAGCGCGCCATTGCCGCGGCGATGGCGCAGCGTTTCTGGAGGTAAAATGGCACATCTGGACGAGATCATTGAACGGGTGGACGCAACCATCGCCGGGGGTGTGATTGCCCCGATGAATGAGTTGCTGATTGCGTTAAGCGACGATGCGGCGCTGAGTCGCGAGGAGCGTTACCAGCAGCAGCAGCGCCTGCGGGTAGCGATTGCCCAGCACGGTCGCCATCATCGCGAAGAGGCCGAGGCGCGCCGCGAGCATCTCACCAGCGGCGGCGTCATTCTGTAGCGTTAAAACTGGCGTCTTGCGACCAGCCAGGCGCCAATCACCAGCAGCACCGCGCCGCATAGCGGCCCCACCAGCGCCCGCCAGGGCACCCCGTGGCTGCGCACCATATCAAACACCAGCCCGCCGATCAGCTGGCTTGCCACCAGTACCGCAATAGTGGTTGCCGCCCCGACATGCTGATAGCCGTTGATGCTGGCGAACACAAAAAACGACCCCAGCAGACCGGGGATCAGCGTCCACCACTTCACCGTCGACACCAGTTCGTTCACCCCGGACATGCCGTTTTTAATCAGCAGAATCCCGATAAACAGCACGATCCCTACCAGCGAGTTGAGCAGCATGGCGATGAGAATGGTGGATGAAGTCTGGGTGATGCGAACCATCAGGGTATTCTGGATAACCAGCCCCATTCCGGCGCAGATAAGAAACAGCAGGCTCAGCGACTGATTCATCCCAGCGCATCCGGCTCGCTGCGATCGTCAAGCTGGCGCTGCATAAAGGTGAGATCCAGCCAGCGGCCAAATTTGGTGCCCACCTGAGGCATCTGCGCGGTAATGGCAAAGCCCAGCGACTGGTGCAGGGCGATGGACGCCACGTTCTGGGTTTCGATCCCGGCCACCATCACATGCTTGCCGATGGCCCGCGCCTCGTCGATTAGCTTCACCATCAGTTGGCGGCCAATGCCTTTACCCTGATGGTCGGGGTGTACATAGACCGAGTGCTCGACCGTGTGACGAAAGCCGTCGAACGCGCGCCAGTCGCCAAACGAGGCGTAGCCCACCACGGCACCGTCATCCTCCATCACCAGCACCGGGTAGCCAGCATTACGACGCAGGGCGAGCCACTCAACGCGGTTTTCGGCATCGACGGTTTTGTCATTCCAGATAGCGGCGGTATGCACGACGGCGTGGTTATAGATGGTGGCGATAGCGGAGCAGTCCTGCTCGCTGGCATGACGAACGATCATCGGTAAGCCTCGGAGATTGTTGCAGTTAGCGGTACCCGATAGTACGCCCGCAGCTCGAGGTTCTGTCAATTTTTTTAACCGGCGGAAAATGAGGATTTTTCACCATTTATGGCATATCCCGCCGCATCCCACACCGGGGGCGGTGATGGCGTCTAGTATTAAAGGACATCATCAACAGAGGAGAACGCCTGATGAAACAGCAACAAAACCGCCGCTGGCTACTGGAATCCCGACCGCACGGCGCGCCGACCGCGGACAATTTCCGTTTCGATACCGCGGAGATTCCCACGCCTTCCGACGGCCAGGTGCTGCTGCGCACGGTGTTTCTGTCGCTCGACCCCTACATGCGCGGACGTATGAGCGATGAACCGTCCTACTCTGCACCGGTAGAACTGGGGGACGTGATGGTGGGTGGCACCGTGAGCCGGGTTGAAGCCTCAAAGCTCGACGGCTATGAAGAGGGTGACTGGGTGCTGGGCTACAGCGGCTGGCAGGACTATGCGCTGTCGGACGGCACCGGCCTGACCAACCTCGGCAAAAATCCGGAACAACCCTCCTGGACCCTGGGCGTGCTGGGGATGCCGGGCTTTACGGCGTACATGGGGCTGACCGACATCGGCCAGCCGAAAGAGGGCGAAACCCTGGTGGTGGCCGCCGCGACCGGCCCGGTCGGCGCCACGGTGGGGCAGATTGGTAAAATCAAAGGCTGCCGCGTAGTGGGGATCGCCGGCGGGGCAGAGAAATGCCGTCACGCCGTGGAAACCCTGGGCTTTGATGCCTGTATCGATCACCGCGCCGAGGATTTCGCAGAGCAGCTCAAGCAGGCCTGTCCGAAGGGGATCGACGTTTACTACGAAAACGTTGGTGGCAAGGTGTTCGACGCGGTGCTGCCGCTGCTTAACACCGCCGCGCGCGTACCGATCTGCGGTCTGGTGGCGGGGTATAACAGCACCGGCCTGCCGGACGGGCCGGATCGCCTGCCGCTCCTGATGGGCACCATGCTGAAAAAGCGCCTGCGCATGCAGGGGTTCATCATCAATCAGGACTACGGCGACCGCTTCGATGAGTTCTTTAACGAGATGTCGGGCTGGGTGAAAGCGGGCAAAATTCACTATCGCGAGCAGATGGTGGACGGCCTTGAACAGGCGCCCGATACCCTGATCGGCCTGCTGGAAGGTAAAAACTTCGGTAAAGTGGTGATTCGCGTCGCCGACGACGCGTAACCTGACGGGCGGCGGTGCGCCGTCGCCCGTGTAAAATGGCATAACCCATCATAAAATCGACTGAATAACGTCTTGTCCCCATGCCCACCAGCCGATATCCTCAAAAATCGGCTCATAACGGGAAACGCCAGTGAATTCAGACACCTCTTTACTCCAGGTAACCGATCTGACTCTCGCCACCGTCGGCGGCTCGCCGCTGGTGAAGGGCATCGATTTTCACGTTGAACGCGGGGAGATCGTCGCGCTGGTCGGCGAATCCGGCTCCGGCAAAACCCTCAGCTCGCTCTCGGTGCTGGGCCTGCTGCCCGAAGGAGTACAGCACCAGGGCGGCGTTATTCGCTTCAACGGCGAGGTTGTGGCCGCACCGGGCCAGCGCTACCCGGCCGGGGTACGCGGCAGCCAGATTGCGATGATCTTTCAGGAGCCGATGAGCAGCATGAACCCGGTGCTGACGGTGGGTGAGCAGATTGCCGAAGTGCTGGTACGTCATGAGGGGCTGTCGTGGAAAGCGGCAAACCAGCAGGCCGTTGAGCTGCTGGACAAGGTCGGGATCGTTAACCCGGCCCAGCGGGCGGGGCAGTATATTCACCAGCTCTCCGGCGGCATGCGCCAGCGGGTGATGATTGCCAGCGCCATCAGCTGTAAACCGGCGCTGCTGATCGCCGACGAGCCGACCACCGCGCTGGACGTCACCATTCAGGCGCAGATCCTCGCCCTGTTACAGGCGTTGCAGCGCGAAATGCAGATGGGCGTACTGCTCATCACCCACGATCTCGGGGTGGTGGCGCGCTACGCCGACCGCGCGGCGGTGATGCACAACGGCCGCATTGTCGAGCAGGGCGCCGTGCCCATACTGCTCTCGCATCCCGCCGATCCCTATACTCAAAAGCTTATCGCCGCCTCCAGGCCGGAAAACCATCGTCGCACCGCGGCACTACCCGACGCGCCGCTGATCTCGCTGGCAGGCGTGACCAAAAGCTACCCGCAGCCGCACCGGCTACCGTTTTTCCCGCCGCATCGTCATCCGGTCCTGCAACCCACCACGCTGGCCATCGGGCGCGGAGAAATAGTAGGGCTGATTGGCGAATCCGGCTCCGGTAAAACCACCCTCGGGCGGACGGCCATCGGGCTGATTCCGGCCGACAGCGGCGAGATCCTGTTTGATGGCATCAACCTGGTGAAGGCCAGCCGGGAACAGCAGCAGCAGATGCGCCGTCGGGCGCAGATTATTTTCCAGGACCCCTTTGCCAGCCTCGATCCCAAAATGACCGTGGGCGAGCAGATTGCCGAGCCGCTGCGGGTGCACAAACTGCGCCCGGCCGCGGAGATTCCGGCCCGGGTCAGCGAGCTGTTAACGCTGGTGGGCCTTAGCCCGACGCACGCCGCGCGTCGTCCGGCGGCGTTCTCAGGTGGACAGCGTCAGCGCATCGCCATTGCCCGCGCGCTGGCGCTGGAGCCGGAATTGCTGGTAGCAGACGAAGCCGTGTCCGCCCTGGATCTCTCGGTGCGTGGCCAGGTGCTGGCGCTGCTCGCCGACCTGCGCGACAAGCTGGGCCTGACGGTACTGTTTATCAGCCACGACCTGAGCGCGGTACGCCAGGTTTGCGACCGGGTGGTGGTGATGTACCGGGGAGAGATTGTCGAAGCCGGGGAGACGCAGCAGGTGCTGGAGCAGCCTGCGCACCGCTATACCCGGGAACTGCTGCAGAGCGCGCCGGATATCGAACAGGCGTTGCAGATGCGGGCAGGGTGACGGCAGCGCATTAAACAGAAGGGGTGCGTGGGTCGAGGCCACGCACCCGAGGTAACAGGGTCAAATCTGCTCAGGGTGCGACCGGCAGTTCTTGGTGCTCTGACCATTCGTGCCACGAACCCACGTAAACCGCCAGATCGCGAAATCCGGCATGCTTCAGCGCGGCATAGACCGTTGCGGCGCGCGCGCCGCGGTGGCAGTAGGTGATGATGCGCTGATGCGGCGAAAACCCTGCCTTGTGCGCCGCGGCGCGGATCTCCGCCGCCGGGCGAAACTTCCCGTCAGCGATCACCTCCTCCCAGAACAGCAGCCGCGAGCCGGGGATACGCCCGGCCCGGGCGCAGCAGTCGTGTACGAAGCTCCCGTCATGTTCCGAGGCGCGCCTCGCGTCGAGAATGACGGTGCGTTCCCCGTCGGCGCGCAGCACCTCCTCGCGGCTGGCGACCCGTTCACGTTGAAAACGCACCGCGTTTTCTGAGCCGGGCTGGGGCGCCAGCAGGGTATGTTCGCCGCGGCCGGGCCGCAGTTCGCCGCCCGCGTCCTGCCAGGCGCGCACGCCGCCGTTGAGGATCAGCGCGTCGTCGCGTCCGATGAGCCAGTGAAACCAGGCGCCGCGCGGGGAGCGCATCCCGGTTTCCTCTTCAAACCACACCGGCGTTGCCGAGTCGGTGCCCAGCGACTGCCAGGCGCGTTCAAACACGCCCGCCATGGCGGCGATCTCCTGCTCGGTGGAGTCGGGGATGAAATAGTCGTAGACGTTAAAGGCGTGGGCGTCCGGCAGGGTCGCGGTGCGCCAGGCGTCGCTGTCACGCGCATCCAGCAGGGTAAAGCGTTCCCCTGCGGCAAGGCGGGCGCGCAGTTCGGCGGCGTCAATCAGCATTCGCACCTCCCGGTTCCGCAGCGTTGCCAAACGGTAGCAGGGTGCCGAAATGCTGCGCCTCAGCGCTCTGCAACACTCGGGCGGCCAGCGCAATATCAAACACGTTCAGGCCAAACGAGCTGAAATAGACCCGTGCATCGGCCGGGGCGCGCCACTGGTCGGTGACCAGCTGGGTCAGGTCGGCGCTCACCGCGTCGGCGTTAAATCCGCCGCTTCGGAACAGCTGAAACAGGCTCTTGGCGCTGACGTGGCAGAAATCGCCCCAGGCATCCACCACCACCTCATCCGCCAGCCCGATGGTGGCGAAGTCGGCTTCGTGATAGCCAATCTGCATCACCAGCGATCCGGGATGGAAAAATGCCGGGGTGATCCAGGGTTCGGCGGCGCTGGTGCAGGCGATTAGCGCGTCATACTCCAGCGCCTGGGCCTCCTCCAGCGTTGCAACCTGAGTGACCGGGAACGGCAGCGGGTCGAGGCTCGCCAGCATGGCGTCCAGATTGTCCGGCGTGCGGTTCCAGCACCAGAGCTGCGCCAGATCGGGAAAATGCACGCGCAGCATCTCGCAGTGGGCACGCGCCTGCACCCCGGCACCGGCCAGCAGCACACGCTTCACCGGACGCGGTGCGGCGCGGCGCAGCACCAGCGCCGAGACCGCCGCGGTGCGTACCGCCGTCAGACCGCCGCTCTCCACCAGGCCGATCGGCAGACCGTTGTCGGCGCGGTTAACCAGCGTCATGGCCATCGCCTGGGGCAGATCGTCGTCGATGTCGGGACGGTGCGCAGTCCACTTAACGCCGGTGGCATTGAAGCGCCCGCCGACCCGGGCGGGCAGGGCATACACTTTGCCGCGCGGGGTGGCGAGATCGACATGGGTTTCGGCGGGCATCTGTGCGGCGCCCTCGCGCAGCAGACGCACCGTGTCCGTGACGTCCTGCAACGCCTGGCGGGGATCCAGCCCGCCAAGGGTTGCCACCTGGTGCTGATTGAGGTAGCGCAGCATCGGCATATCAGTGCTCCAGAATCTGACTGGCAAAGGGATAGAGCGCCGGCGAGCCGCCGCAGTGAATAAAGATGACGCTGCTGTCCGGGGCGATTTGCTGCTTCTCGACCAGCGAAATCAGCCCGTGCATCGCCTTGCCGGTGTAAACCGGGTCGAGCAGGACGCCTTCCGCCTGTGCGGCGCGGTAGATCGCCTCGATACCGCCTTCGGACGGAATGCCGTAGGCCTGGCCAACGTAGTCGTCTTCAATCCAGATATCCTCCGGCTGCCAGCGCTGCGGCCACTGCAGCAGGTCGGCGCACTCCTGGGCCATGCGCGAGATACGCTCCTGGAACCACGGCGCTTTCGCGCTGACGCTGATGCCGACGATGCGGGTGTTGGGCCAGTAGCGGCGCGCGCCGACGTAGAGTCCGGCCAGGGTGCCGCCGGAACCGGTTGGTGCAACCAGCACGTCCGGGTCCGGCAGGCCGAGCGCTTTACGCTGGGCGTCCATCTCCTCCACCGCCCGCACGTACCCGAGCGCCCCCAGCGGGGTGGCGCCGCCCAGCGGAATAATCATCGGCTTTTCGCCGCGCGCTTGCGCCCGGTCGGCATGGGCCTGCATCGCGCCGTCAATCAGGGTGAAATAGTCATCCGGGTCGAGGAACTCCAGCTCCGCGCCAAACAGCCGGTCGAGCAGCAGGTTGCCCTGATAGCTGGCGGGCGGATTACCGCGCAGCACCAGCACCGGGCGCATGTTGAACTTGCGCGCCGCAGCCGCCACCATGCGGGCGTGATTGGACTGGTGCCCGCCGGTGGTGATCACCACGTTGACGCCGTTGCGGCACGCCTCGGCCATCAGGTACTCCAGCTTGCGCACTTTATTGCCGCCGCCGCCAAAACCGGTGTAGTCATCCCGTTTGATCTGCAGGGCAATCCCCAGCTCATTACTCAGACCCGGTAACGATTCCAGCGGCGTGGGAAAAAACCCCAGTGATACGCGTTCAAAGTCATTCACATTTTTCATTTCATTTTCCCGTTCCTGGTCAGATCCCTGATGAGGCGCGCCGTCCGGCGGCCTGTGATAACTAAAATCCCAGCAGCCAGTCGCTGAGCGACTGCTGAAAACGTGCCAGCCCGCGCAGGGTGACAAATTCATTGATACCGTGCGCGTTGCCGCCATACCCCAGGCCGCCAATCAAAAAGGCGGGGGCGACCGGGGCAAAGGCGTAGGCCGGGGCGCAGCCCGGTGCCCAGGGCCAGATCTGCGGCCGCGCGCCCTGCTGGTGATAGCTGTTGAGAAGCTCCAGCACGCCGCTGTCGTCAATGCTGAAGCGGTAGCCGGGATAGCTGTCGTCCACGCTGAGCTGCGCCCCGGCCAGCGACGGGTCAGCCAGCCGCTGGCTCAGGGTGTCCAGCAGCGCACGGTGATCGATACCCGGCGGGGTGCGCAGCGCCAGTTCGGCGCAGGCTTCGGGCGGAATAATGCCGCGCCCGCCCTGAGGCGAGGAGTAGATTTCCGGGATGGTCAGCACCGCGCTGCCCAGCAGGTGCGCGAGGGCGTCCCACGGGGCGGCGTCGATGGTCAGCCGCTCGCTGCGGCGCATCATCAGCTCATCGCGAATGCTGAACTGGGGCGCCAGGTCATCCAGCAGATCCGCCGCTTCGCCGGCAATCGGCTGGGTGTGCAGCACGCCGTTGGCGTGGGCCGGGGCGATAGCATTCAGCGCCTCCACCAGACGCCAGGCGGGGTTGGCGATCCAGGCGGCGTTGCTGGCATGGATAGCGGCATGAGGGCCGCCCCAGCTGCCGCCCTTCACCGTCAGCCGCCCGGTGGTCATGCCGGTAAAGCCGAGATAAACGCGCGGTGCGCCGCCGCCGTACTCGCACAGCGACGGGAAGAGCACGGCCTCGGCAGGCTCGATGGGGCAAGGCTGCTGCGCCAGATAGCGCCGCAGGTTACCGCTGCCGATCTCCTCTTCGCCTTCCAGCAGAATGTCGATGTTGGTGGTCAGCCGCCCGGTCAGCCACAGATCGCGCACCGCCATCAGCATGCCGGCCAGCGGACCTTTATTGTTCTCGGCCCCGCGGGCGATATAGACCTCGCCCTTATCGGGCCAGTGGCGCAGGCCGCCGCTGAAGGGGGGAACGTCCCACCCGTCATCGCTGGCGGGCATCACGTCATACATGTTGTAGAGCACCACGGTGGCCGGGGCATCAATATCAATGCGCACGTGCACCAGCGGCGGGCCGTGCGCCTCCGGCTGGTCAGCCACCGGCAGCACGACGGTGGCGTCAAGCTCCGTCACCAGCCAGGCTTCCAGCCAGGCGGCCAGCTGCCGCTGCTCATCAGGATTCCCCGCCACGCTGCGAAACGGCGTCAGCGCCTCAAGCAGATCGAGGGTGTCAGCCTGGATGCTGTGCGGCAGCCCGGTCATAACCTGATCCTCGGGTTCAATACGACATACAACAAATCAATCACCAGATTCACCACCACAAATACTACCGCTGCCAGCAGCACGATGGCCTGCACCAGCGGGAAGTCACGATTCTGTATCGCCTGCACCGCCAGGCGCCCGATGCCCGGCCAGGCGAAGATGATTTCGGTGACCAGCGCGCCGCCGAGCAGCGAGGCAAAGTACATCCCCTGCACGGTGACCACCGGAATAAGCGCATTGCGCAGGCCGTGACGGATCAGGATCCGCCAGGCGCTCAGCCCCTTGGCCTGGGCGGTGCGGATATAGTCCTGATGCAAGACGTCAATCAGGCTGGCGCGCACCAGACGGGCGATGGCGCTCATGTAGTAGGCGCCGAGGCTTATCGCCGGCATGATGAGGTGCGCGGCGTCACCGTAGCCGCTGGAGGGCAGCATGCGCAGCTGGAGGCTGAAGAACAGGATCATCAGCAGCCCGAGCCAGAACACCGGTATCGCCTGGCCGCTGAAGGCAAGCAGACGGGCCAGCAGATCCCAGACGCTGTTGCGCCATACGGCGCTTACCAGCCCCAGCAGCAGCCCTGCGGCGGTGCTCCAGCCCAGGGCGGTAACCGCCAGCAGCAGGGTCGCGGGCACCCGCTCGCCAATCAGCCGGGTCACGGGCTGGTCATAGCGCAGCGACTGCCCCATATCGCCCTGCAGCAGGTTGCCGAGATACTGGCCGTACTGCCACAGCAGCGGCTGGTCAAAGCCCATGCTGTGCCGGAAGGTGTCGATCTCCTGCTGGCTGGAGCCGGGCGGCATCATGATTGCCGCCGGGTCACCGGTCAGGTGCAGGCTAAAGAAGATAAGCAGCGAGACGCCGAACAGCACCAGCACCGACTGACCGAGGCGGGAAAGTAGATAGCGCGCCATATCAGTCGAGCCTCGTGTGGGTTTTACGCAGCAGATGGTCGCCGAGCAGGTTACAGCCGATCACCAGCATGGCAATCACCACCCCCGGCCAGAACACCAGCCACTGCGCCAGCAGCATGTAGGAGCGGCCTTCGCCGATAAGATTACCAAGCGTTGGCGTCGGGGGCTGAATCCCCATGCCGAGAAAGCCGATGGAGGCCTCCAGCACGATAAGCCGGGGAATATCGAGGGTCAGCAGCACCACCAGCGGGGTGGCGAGGTTCGGCAGCACGTGGCGCAGCAGGATGCGCGGCGTGGAGAAGCCCATCGCCTTAACCGCCTCGATATACTCCAGCTCACGAATTTCCAGGGTTTTGGCGCGCGCCACGCGGGCATAAATGGCCCAGCTGGTCACGCCCATAATCACAATGATGTTGCTGAGCGTGGTGCCAAACAGCGCCATCACCAGCAGGATCAACAGAATAAACGGCACCGCGAGTTGAATATCCATCAGACGCATAATCAGCGCGTCCACCCAGCCGCCGAGATAGCCCGCCAGCATGCCGAGCAGGGTACCGATGACCGCGGCAATGGCGGCGGCAATCAGCACTACCATCAGTGACAGCCGCGCGCCGGACAGGATGCGCGCCAGCAGATCGCGGCCCAGCTGATCGGTGCCAAGCAGATGCCCGTCGCTGCCGGGCGGCTGAAACATCGCCACCAGGTTGTTGGTCAGCGGATCGGGTAACGGTAACCAGGGCGCCAGCAACGCCCCGATAACCACCAGTGCAATCAGTAAACCGCCGACCACACCGTCGCCGTGGAAGCGGCGACAGGCAGGGCGCGTAAGTTTACGGCCAGTAAAAATCATTTCACCCTCAGGTCGAACAGCGGAATACGTGCATCAGCGCGGCCAGAAAACGTGACGTTGTCACTGTTAGCGTAGAGCGAATCTTCCTGATACAGCGGGATCAGCGGCTGCTCTTTCTCCACCACTTGCTGAATATTTTTCAGGACCGCCTCACGTTTCGCGGCATCAACGGTGGAGCGGCTCTCGTTCAGCAATGTGTCCAGCGCCGGGTTGCTTACCGTCGAGTAGGGTTCGCCTGAGTGCAGGATCGGATAGAGCGCGGCGTCAGCATCCAGGGTCTGGGTGGAACCCCAGGCCAGCATATACATCTCAGCCTGTTTGCCAGAGGCCACCTGCTGGGTGTAAACCGACCACTCCGGCACTTCCAGCTGGGCTTTCACGCCGATGGCCGCCAGATCCTGCACGATGGCCTGTGCCACTTCCGCGCTGGCGATATAGCGACGCGGCGCCTGGAATTTCAGGGTGAAGCCATCCGGGTAACCGGCCTCTTTCAGCAGCGCCTTCGCCTGGGCGATATCCTGCTTCGGTGCCGGGACGTTCAGGTAGCCAAAGTCCGCAGGACGCGCCATGGTGCCGGTCGGGGTGCCAAAGCCGTGCAGCAGATGATTCACGGTCATCATAATTATGAAGATCTGCTGGCAGCGCTTGAACGAAAGGATATTCCGGCCTGTATCAAATCTATTCATAAATCTATTGATGATGGTGCGGTAATTCTTATCCGCCAGCATTTCAGCGCCGACGAATAAGCGATTTTTTCGCTAAGGTTTGCTGAAAGGTTTATTTCCCATCGCGCCTTTTCCGCGGTTTACTGAGCACACCGCAACAGTAAACCACCGGGAGGCGACGAGATGACACTACGACGTAGCATAGCGCGAGCAAGGATAAGGATTTTACGCCGTTGTCAGGCCCTGGTCATGCCCGGTAGACCCAGCGACAGCCAGCTGCTGCTGGAAGCGTTCATTCCCACCGGATATCTGTATGGCATTGACTATGGCAATATCGACCCTGCGTGGTATCGCGCACGGTAACCGCAGGCGGCGCGACACGCGTCTGCAGTACTGGAACGAGCTGTGCAACATTACGCAGTGGCCTTTATCCCGCCGGCTTTTCACAAGGCCGTCGGGTAAAGGCCATTTTTTTGATCCCGGCCACACTTTGACACCCTGCGCTAAACAAACCCGCTGCTCATCCGATAACCAGATTGGGTGATTTTTCAACCCGATAATAATCATAATGATACTGGGGGTACGGGATGAGTGGTCTGTTGGCCCGCTTACGGAACGTAAGGATTGCGAGAAAACTATCAATTGGGTTTGGGGTAGTGCTGCTGCTGGTTGCTGTCGCCACCGTGCTGAGCGTGGCGCGTTTCAAAGAGATCCGCGACATCTATCAAAAAACCAATCTTATCTACAACATCAACATTGAAGTGTTCCAGGCGAAAATTAACCGCCTTAAGTACTTTTACGGGGATGACAAAGCCGGCGACACCATGGCCCGCTATGTGACCCACGCCTCGGCGCTGACCAGCGAAGCCAACGCGTTAACCTGGTCCGACCGCGAAGCGGCCATCCTCAACGATCTGTCCGGCCATTTACAGGCTTTCCAGACCGGCATTAGTGGGATGCAGGCTGCCACCGGCAAGCTGGCCGCTATTCGCGCCTCGCTGGACGAACTGGCCGCGCAGGATCAAACCGCACGCTATACCGCGCTTATCCGCACGCCGTTGGCTGACTCCACTCTCTCTTACGAGGTTTATGACCTGCTGTTTGCCATCAGCAACGTGCGCGATTACGCCTACGCGCTGCGCTACAGCGTCAGCGAGACGGCGCAGCAGGCGCTTGAGCAGCATTACCGCACCACTGAATCCGCCTGGACCGCGCTTAACAGCCAGCTTCCGCCTGAGCTGCAGACGCCGATGCAAGCCCTGTGGCAGGACACCGGCAAGGTGCGCACCCTGAGCAACGACTACTACACCGCGTTTCTCGGGCTGAAAGCGGCGGAGGACGGGGTGAAGGTTGCGGGCGACAAGAGCAGCGCCTCGCTCAAAGAGATCATCGGCCTGGTGAAAGCGTACAACGATGAGCTTGCCTACGGGTCGGCGAACATCACCCTGATCATCGGTGCCATCGCCATTCTGATCGGCATTCTGGTGTCGGTGTATATCACCCGGCAGATTACCCGGCCGGTCCTGCACAACCTGGCGCTGGCCGAGCGTATCGCCAGCGGCGATCTCAGTTCGCGCATTGAGGTCGACCGGGATGACGAGCTGGGCAAACTGACCGCGGCGATGAGCCGGATGAACGACCGGCTGCGCGGCATGATCGGCGATGTGCGCACCAGCGTCTCCAGCGTTTCGCGCGCGGCCACCACCATTGCTACCGGCAACAGCGATCTCTCGTCGCGTACCGAGCAGCAGGCGGCGGCAGTGGTGCAGACCGCCGCCAGCATGGAGCAACTGACCGCGACGGTGAAAAACAACGCTGACAACGCGCGTCACGCCAGCAAAATTTCGGCCGAGGCGTCCAGTACGGCAGCGCAGGGCGGTGTGGTGGTGCGCGACGTGGTGAAAACCATGGGCGATATCTCCGCCAGCTCGAAGAAAATTGCCGACATCACGGCGGTGATCAACAGCATTGCGTTCCAGACCAACATTCTGGCGCTTAACGCGGCGGTAGAAGCGGCGCGCGCCGGTGAGCAGGGCCGCGGCTTTGCGGTGGTTGCCAGCGAAGTACGCAGCCTGTCGCAGCGCAGCTCCCAGGCGGCGAAGGATATCGAGCAGCTGATCAGCGAGTCGGTATCGCGCATCCAGACCGGGAGCGATCTGGTGGCCCGCGCCGGGGAGACCATGGACCAGGTGGTGAGCTCGGTAACCCGGGTTAACGACATCATGGATGAGATCTCGTCGGCCTCCGAAGAGCAGAGCCGCGGCATCGAGCAGATTGCCCGCGCCGTCGGCGAACTCGACACCACCACGCAGCAGAATGCCTCGCTGGTGATGGCGTCCTCCTCGTCCGCTACCTCGCTTGAAGAGCAGGCCAGCCTGCTGGAGCGGCTGGTGTCGAACTTCCGCCTGGAGCACGGCGCGCGCACGGCTTCTGCGCCACCGGTTGAACGTTCCGCACCGCCGGCAGCCCGTCGTCAGGCGGTGGATGAGGAGAGCTGGACCACATTCTGATTGCCTGCCACCCACGCGGTCCCGCTTAAAACGGGGCCGCGCTCCGCTTTCTCTCTCGCCCTGTACTACGCTTTGATCACACAACAAGAGCGGGGCAAGGATATGGAAACTAATGCGTTTGTCGCGGTCATTACCGGCGGTACCTCAGGAGTCGGGCGTTCTACGGCAACTCACTTCGCCGCCTCAGGATATGATGTCGCTGTCATTGCCAGGGGCGACGAGGGCCTGCGCCAGACGGTGCGGGAGCTACAGGATTACGGCGGGATGGTGCTGGGTATCAGTGCTGACGTGGCCGATGCCCGGGCGCTGGATGAGGCGGCCCAGCGCATCGAGAGCGAACTGGGGCCTATCGGCATTTGGGTAAACTGCGCGATGACCACCGTCCTCGGGCCGGTTGATGAGCTGAGCGCCGATGAGTTTCAGCGCGTCACCGACGTGACCTATCTGGGGACCGTCAACGGCACCCGCGCCGCGCTGCGGCAGATGCAGAAGCGCGACAGCGGCACCATTGTGCAGGTTGGCTCGGCGCTGGCCTGGCGCTCCATTCCCCTCCAGTCTGCCTACTGCGGCGCGAAAGCGGCGATTCGTGGCTTCACCGACTCCCTGCGCTGCGAACTGCTGCATCAAAAAAGCCGCATTCGGGTGTCGATGGTGCAGCTTCCGGCGGTCAACACCACTCAGTTCAACTGGGCGCGCAACAAGTTTCCGCAGCGCATGCAGCCCATTGCGCCCATCTACCAGCCGGAAGTGGCGGCGCGGGCGATCTTCGACGTGGCGATTGCACGCCGTCCGCCGCGCGAGCTGTGGATCGGTAAAAATACCGTGATGTCGATTGTCGGGAATATGTTTTTCCCCGGCGTGCTCGACCGCTGGCTGGCGCGGCAGACCTGGGAAGGGCAGCTTGCCGACGAAAGCGAGCCGCCTAAACGTGAAGACTATCTCTACCGTCCGTTAACCACCGGGCATCGCGCCCACGGACGGTTTGATAATCAGGCGCTGCGTAAAGCCGTGGCCGTCGACTCGGGCGTGGTCGGCGTCGCGGCGGTAGCGGTAACCGGCCTGTTGCTCGGTGGGCTGGTGCGCTATCTCAAGCGCAGCCAGCGGTAGCCGTAGCCGTTCAGGCGCAGGTGGGTGCCGGGGGCGTCATAGTTGTCATCCGCCAGCACCTCCTGCGCACCCGCCAGACCTTCTGCCTCGTCGCAGCCAAACTCCACCGGCTGCGACGAGAGGTTAATAAACATCAGCGTCGCCGCATTCTCATCCCGATACCGCACCGCATAGACACTTTTATGTGACAGTGTCACATGCGTGAAGCAGTGGTAGTGGATTTCCGGCAGCTCGCGCCAGACGTGGACCAGCTCGCGGATGCGCTGCAGCAGCGAGCCGCTGCGCGCCTGCTGTTCAGCGACGTTGATGTGCTGATAGCCATACTTTCCGCTGTCGATAATCGGCGAGATAAACTGCTGCGGGTCGGCGCTGGAGAAACCGGCGCCCGGCGTGTCATCCCACTGCATCGGCGTGCGCACCGACTCGCGCTCGGGCTGCCTCAGGTCGTCCCCCATACCAATCTCATCCCCGTAGCGGATAACCGGCGTTCCCGGCAGGGAGAACAGCAGGGCGTGCGCCATCGCCAGATGCCGCTCGTCGCCGTCGAGCATTGGCGCCAGGCGGCGGCGGATACCGCGCCCGTAGATGCGCATCTCTTCATCCGGGGCGTATTTGTCCATCACGAACGCGTAGTCCTTGGGGTCGAGATCCTCCATGTCCAGCTCATCATGGTTACGCAGCCAGAAGCAGTAACCGCAGCGCTCCGGCGGCACCGGCAACTCTTCAAGGGCTTTACACAGCGGCGAGGCGTCTTCGCGGGCCATTGCCAGGAAGATGTTTTTGTTGATCCAGAAGTTGAGCAGCGTGGTCAGGCGTTCGCCTTCATCAAAGTAGTGCTTCATCTCTTCGACGCTGACGTCCACCTCGCCCAGCAAAATGGTGTCGGGGTTGCGCGGCATCAGCAGGTCGTGGAAGCGGTCGAACAGGGCATAGCCGGTCTCTTTCTGCCCGGCACCGGCCTGTTCCACCATGTGCGAGGCGGCGTCGATGCGAAAGCCCGCCACGCCCATGTCGGCCCAGTACAGCAGAATACGATCGACTTCGGCCACGACCAGCGGGTTGCTGAGATTCAGATCGGGCTCATGGTGATAAAACAGATGGCGGTAGTACTGGCCAGCCTCTTCGTCCCAGCGCCAGATGCTCGGCTCGATGGTGGGGAACATCGGCGCGGGTTCATTGGGTTCCGGGGTATCGGACCAGATATAGAAATCGCGGAACGGCGACTGCGGGGTTTTGCGCGCCTCCTGGAACCAGTAGGCCTGGTCGGAGGTATGCTGGGCCACCAGTTCCACGATCACCCGCATACCGCGCTTTCTGGTCTCCTCCAGCAGCCAGCGGATGTCGTCCTCGCTGCCGCTGCGCGGATCGACCGCCAGGTGATCCACCACGTCATAGCCGTTGTCCCGCCCCGGCGAGACGTAAAACGGGTTGAGCCACAGGGTGGTTGCCCCCAGCGAAGCGATGTAGTCAAGCTTCTCCACCACGCCACGTAAGTCGCCGTTGCCGTCAGCATTGGTATCGAAAAAACGCCCCGGATCGACCTGATAAATCACTGCATTCTGATGCCAGACTTGCCCCATCGTTCGCTCCTTTGCTCAACAAATAACCTTTAGTATAGGCGGAGCGAGGGAATTGCCTGCCGAAGAAGGTAGTGCGCTACGATTTTTGCCCGCGTCGGGCAGCGCGTGTCAGACCGTCCAGCTGAGCGTGATGCGCATTGAGCAGGATAGCGCTGTCGATTCAACCCGTCAGTTTCCGCTCGCTGCGCTATGCGAATTGCCAGCCGCTGGCGGAGGGTGTTGGGTATGCGGGGAGGTGAAGGGGCGCTCGACGCCCCGTAACAGAGGATTAATTTGTCAGTTCTTGTGCGATTTCAGCGATGGAGAGCAGTGCAACAGAGCACTCCTCGTCGCTTGCCAGGGTCGTGGTAATGAAGATGTGCGCTTTACTGTCGGGGGGAAGAAGAGTGATGCGGTAGACCTGCCGGTAGAGCGCCCCAACCATGGCAAGCGTCTGCTTATCCAGGATCCTCGCACGCTGCAGGTCGCGCCGCTGTTTTTCATTCATCTTCATCGAGGCAACCAGCGTCGACGTTATTTTAGTGGAGGCAGGAAACGCGACCCCTGACTCGTTGAGCCGTACCTGCGTGATTTGTGCAGGCCAGTCCGTAATCGCCGAGCAGTCCGGCCCACTGTTTATTTCACCGGCCTTGATAGCTGCGGAAAATAAAAGGGCGCCTGTTGCCATCATTACTCCACGCGCAAGTCGCGATCGTTGCTGTCCCATATTTTCTTCCTGATTTGTAATGGCAGAATAATACATCCCTGACTGGCCTGACCCGGTTCGGTAGTGGTATCCAGCGAAGAGACTACGCGGATTTACATAATCAGGATTAGTGTCAGGATTCTGGATTTACGGCGTAGCACGCGGAATGAAAAACAAGGACGCAGAGAGATAAAAGGGGCAACGACGTTGCCCCTGAGGGAGAAGATTACTCGAAGCTGTAGCCGAACGAGAGGCCGACGCTGTAGTTGCGTCCCGGGGCCGGTTCGAAGTAGCGCCCGTTGCTTTCGTTGACGATAACCGATCCGGCGTATTCCCGGTCAAACAGGTTATCAACGCGGGTAAAGAGATCCACTGACCCCTGGCCGATCTGCCATTTGTAACCGGTGTTCAGGCCGACTACCGTCCAGGTCGGGGCTTTGGCGGTGTTTTCGTCGTCGGCCATGATGTCGCTCAGATAGCGCACGTCGCCGCCGGCGTACCAGCCCTGTTCCGGTTCCCAGCCCAGCGAGGCGAAGCCCATGTTACGGGCGATGCCCGGCATGCGGTTGCCGTTGCAGTCGGTGGCGCCGCACACGTTGCTGCGGTAGGTGGCGTCGATATAGGTCCACGCCATTTTCAGGCGCCACGCGTCGGCGAACTGCTGATCGAGACCCAGCTCGACGCCCTGACGACGGGTTTTGCCAGCGTTCTTGTAGCTGGTACGGCCGCCGGAGCTGCTGTCGGCCACGATCTCGTTATCGGTATCGGTCTGGAACAGCGCCGCGGTGAACAGGCCGTTGCCGATGCGGGTTTTGCTGCCGATCTCCACGGTATCGCTGGTGGAGGGTTTCAGATCGAAGTTCAGGCCGCGCTGACCGTCGGAGCGGTAGGAGAGCTCGTTGATGGTCGGGGTTTCAAAGCCGCGACCCGCCGCCAGATAGACGTTCCAGGCATCGGTCACCGCATACTTCAGCGAGCCTGCCGGCAGCCACTTGTGGTAGCTGGCATCGCCGCTGTCGTTCCCGTTCTGTGGCGTGATGTACTTGTCGTTGGAGTCAAACCAGATCGAACTGTAGCGCACCCCGGCATCCAGCGAGAGCTTATCGGTCAGCTGCCAGCTGGTTTGCAGGTACGGGTCCACGTTCCACATCAGGTTGCGCTCGTTGCGGCGCAGGTTACCTTTCTCACCGAACTGCGGCACGCCGTTCCGGTAGACGAAGTTCTCGTAGCCTTTGCGGTTCTCGCTCATGTTCTCGTAGTTGATCCCGGTGGTGAAGGTCACCGGCACAAGCCACTCGTCACGGTGGGTCCAGCGGGTGTCCACGCCCTGATAGTGACGGCTAAGCGAAATCACGCCGCCGGCATGGGTCGGACGCAGCTGTGGGGCGATGGGGATCGACTGGTACTGGGTGGTTTCACGCTCACCGGCGTACGCCATCAGGCTCAAATCATCGTTCGCCGTCAGGGCGCGCTCATAGCGCAGGCCGGCCTGGGTCTGCTTGATGGTTTTGCGGGTGTTGTACTGTTCAGCACGCGGGGACTGGCGCGGGTCGGCCCGCCATTCGTCTTTAGTCAGTCCGCCCGGATCGTCCGCTTTGATATCCACGCTGTTCAACAGCAGGGTCAGCTTGCTGGCGTCATCAAGACGCACGCCGAGTTTGGCGTTCGCCAGATTTTTACGCGCGCCGCTGTGGTCGCGATAGCCATGGGTGGTGAAGCGGGTGGTAGAGACCGCGTAATCGACGTCGCCCGCCTGGGTGCCGTCTCCGACCGCGCCGGTAGCCTTCAGGCCGTAACGCCAGCTGCCGTAGCTGCCGTACCAGCTGCTTGCTTCAACGGTGGGCGGCTGACGACCGGTTTCGGTGGTGACGTTCAACACACCGCCGGAGGCGTTACCGTACAGCGCCGAGAAGGGGCCGCGCAGCACGTCAATGTTCTCCACGCTGTTGATATCAATATTGGAGGTCTGCCCCTGGCCGTCCGGCATGGTGGCTGGGATACCGTCGACGTAAAGACGCAGGCCGCGCACGCCGAAGGTGGAACGCGACCCGAAGCCGCGGATCGAGAGTTGCAGATCCTGGGCGTAGTTCTGACGGTTCTGCACCTGCAGGCCAGGGACCGCGCCGAGGCTTTCCGAGAGGTTTACGCGCGGGGCGGCGTGGCGCATGTCGTCGCCGTTAACAACGCTGACCGCAGCAGGGGTATCCAGCTCAGAGATGCCGCCCGGCGTGGCGGTAACCACCATGGTTTGTTCATTAGTGGGGCCGGTCTGGGCGGCCGCAGCGGCGCTCAGAAAGCAGGGCGAAAAGATGGCAGGCAAGAGCCATACAGAAAGAGGAACCTTTCTGACGAATGAGATATTCATGAAATCAACCAGGTTAAGGGGTTCATACCGAACCAGAAAAAACGCGCCATGTTAAAGGTTTTGTAAACTTATGAAAACATTAAGCGCACATTAGGTTAACCAAAGAAGTGTAGTGGAAAAAATTGTTAACGCCCGGCGGGTAAAACACTCCCCTTTTAACTGAATAATGATTACTATTCTCATCCGCAAACAAAGGGAACAGGCCACGACCTGAAATCTCCCGCCGGTTCAATGTGATGCAGAAGAGTTTATTTCGTTACAAAGGGAGTAGTTATGAAGTTTCGTCATCTGTCCATGCCCCGCGTTCGTCAGTCAGTGCTGCTGAGCGCCATGCTGTTCGCTACCGCCTTTTCCACCCAGGCCGCGCAGGAGATGCTGCGTAAACCGGTGGGAATGGGGGCCTATGAGATGGCTTACAGCCAGAGCGAAAACGCGCTGTTCGTTGCCACCTCCCAGAGCCGTTCGCTGGATAAAGGCGGCGTGGTGTATCGCCTCGATCCCACCACGCTGGACGTCACCCAGCGCATTCATAACGATATCAAACCGTTTGGCGCCGTCATCAATACCAAAACCAATACCCTGTGGTTCGGAAACAGCGTGGACGGCATGGTGACCGCCCTCGATGCCAGAACCAGCGACGTAAAAGGGCGCGTGGTGCTGGATCCTCGTCCGCGCAGCGAGACCGTCAAGCCGTTCCAGCCCCGCCAGCTGGCGGTGGATGAGGCCACCAACACCGTTTACGTCACCGGCGTCGGGAAAGAGAGCGTGATCTGGGTGGTGGACGGGAACAGCATGACCCTGAAAACGACGATCGCCGATACCGGGGCGCGCAGCACCGCGCTGGCGCTGGACGCCGCCGGTAAGCGACTCTACACCGCGAATGCTGACGGAGAGCTGATCGTGGTGGATACCACCACCAACCGTATCCTGAGCCGTAAAAAGCTGCTGGACGACGGGAAGGAGCACTTCTTCATTAACCTGAGTCTCGACACCGCTAACCAGCGCGCCTACGTGACCGACTCAAAACAGCCGAAGGTGCTGGTGGTCGATCTGAAGAAAGGCGAGGTTGCCGCCCAGATTGACGCGCCGGAATCGCTGGCCGTGCTGTTTAACCCGGTGCGCAATGAAGTTTACGTGACCCATCGTCAGGCGGGCGAGGTTAGCATTATCGATGCGAAGACCAACAAGGTGACCAAAACCATTAAAACGCCGGTGCACCCGAACAGCCTGGCGCTCTCCGCCGATGGGCAGACGCTGTACGTCAGCGTTAAACAGGCATCATCTCGTCAGAACCCGGCCACGTCTCCGGACGACGTTATACGCATCGCGCTGTAAGTCAGACGCCAGAAACAACAATGCCGGGCATGCCCGGCATTTTTTATGGCTTACGCTAAGTATTAACGCGAGGTGTCGTCCGCCAGCTGCGACGGCGCGTTGCCATGACGATCGTCATGCGCCAGGCTGTGGATCTCATTCACGCGCTTGCGCACCCCGAACCAGCCGAGCACCAGCAGCACGGCAATCACCGGAATAGAGGCAATAGTGAAGGTGCCGTTCGGGTAGTCGAAGGCCATCAGCACCAGCACGCTGACCAGGAACAGCAGCGTCAGCCAGGAAGTGTAGGGCGCGCCCGGCAGTTTGAACGCCACGTCATCGGCTTTCCCTTCTTTAATCGCTTTGCGCAGACGCATCTGACACACCACGATAAAGCCCCAGGAGGCGATGATGCCGAGCGAGGCCACGTTCAGCACGATCTCAAACACCTGGGAGGGCACCAGATAGTTGAGAAACACGCCAATCACGTAGACGCACAGGGTGGCGACGATCCCGGCCCATGGCACCTGCTGCTTGCTCATTTTTGACATGAACTTCGGCGCCGAACCGCCCATCGACATGGAACGCAGAATACGCCCGGTCGAGTAGAGGCCGGAGTTCAGGCTGGAGAGCGCCGCGGTCAGCACCACCATATTCATGATGTCGCCGATATAGGGCACGCCCAGCTTCGAGAAGAAAGTAACGAACGGGCTCTGGCCCGCCTGATAGGCATTCCACGGCAGGAGCAGCACCAGCAGCGCCACGGAGCCAACGTAGAACAGGCCGATACGCCAGATCACGCTGTTGATTGCCTTCGGCACCATGGTCTGCGGATCTTTACACTCCCCGGCTGCGGTTCCGACCAGCTCAATAGAGGCGAAGGCGAACACCACCCCCTGAACCAGCACCAGCGCGGCCATCAGCCCGTGGGGGAAGAAGCCGCCGTTGTCGGTGATCAGATGGAAACCGGTAGCGTTGCCGTCGAGCGGTTTACCGGTGCCAAGAAACACGGTGCCTACCACCAGGAACGTCACGATCGCCAGCACCTTAATCAGCGCGAACCAGAACTCCATCTCGGCGAACCATTTCACGCCGATCATGTTCATGGTGCCGACGATAGCCAGCGCGCCAAGGGCAAATACCCACTGGGGAACATCCCCGAAGGTGCCCCAGTAGTGCATATAGAGCGCAACGGCGGTGATATCGACGATGCCGGTCATCGCCCAGTTAACGAAGTACATCCAGCCCGCGACGTAGGCTGCCTTTTCACCGAGGAACTCACGGGCGTAGGAGACAAAGCTGCCGCTTGAGGGGCGGTGCAACACCAGCTCACCCAGCGCGCGCAGGATGAAGAAGGAGAAAACACCGCACACCAGGTAGACCAGCGCCAGGGAAGGTCCGGCGATCTGCAGACGCGCCCCGGCACCGAGGAACAGACCGGTTCCGATTGCGCCGCCGATGGCGATCATCTGCACCTGGCGATTACCCATCGCCTTGTGGTATCCCTCCTCATGGGAGTTCAACCAGCGGCGTTTCGCAGCACGCTGCTCCGCCGCATTTTTTTCAGTGGTTTTCATCTGTTTTCCTGTAATCCTGTCTTTAATCTTAATGAGCCGGTGGCTCAACCGCCCGACCCAAACGATTGCTTAGCCGTCAGGAAAAGGGCGGAACGTGCACGTTTTTTGTGCGTTGCGCTTTACGATGAAGCACAACATGGCGCAGCATCCTACCTGCAAAAATCTGACGGCGCAAAGCATAAGCGGCGAAGAAGTGAGCCTGCTCGCGGTTATGTCAACAGATGTAGCCAGCGCAGACAGGGTATGGCAGTCTTTTCTGCTTAAACGCAAAGGAATCCTAATGAAAAAGAGCGTGTTAACCGCATTCAGCCTGATGTTTTACACCCTGCATGCCGGGGCGGAGGTGCCGTCTCAGGCGGCGATGGATAAGGTGATCGAACCCCTGATGACGCAGTGGCAGGTACCCGGCATGGCGGTGGCAGTCTCGGTCAACGGCAAGGCGCAGTTCTATAACTACGGCGTGGCCTCGAAAACCAGCAAACAGCCGGTGACGCAGCGCACGCTGTTTGAGATTGGCTCCCTGAGTAAAACCTTTACCGCCACGCTGGCGCAGTATGCGGCGGACGAGGGGAAGCTCAGTTTCACCGATCCGGCAAGCCGCTATCTGCCGGCGCTGAGCGGTAGCGCGTTCGATCGCGTCACGCTGCTGCAGCTCGCCACCCACACCGCCGGCACGCCGCTGTTTGTGCCGGACGACGTCACCGCCACGCCGCAGCTGATGGCGTGGTACAAAGCCTGGCAACCGCCGTCACCGCCGGGTACGACCCGCGTCTACTCCAACCTCGGGATTGGCCTGCTGGGGATGATAACCGCGCACGCCCTGAATCAGCCGTTCAGCAGCGCAATGGAAAACCAGATGCTGCCGGCGCTCGGATTGCACCACAGCTTTATTACCGTGCCGCCCGTGGCCATGCCGGATTACGCTCAGGGCTACAACAAAGAGGATAAGCCGGTGCGCGTCACGCCTGGCCCGCTGGATGCCGAGTCCTACGGGTTGAAATCGTCCAGCGGCGATCTGATTCGCTATCTGGAGATCAATCTCGGGCAGCACCTGACCAACGGCCCCTGGCGTGAAGCGGTGCAGAAGACCCATACCGGCTACGTGCGCGCGGGGGAGTTTACCCAGGCGCTGATGTGGGAGTTCTACCCGCTGCCGGTTGACGAGGCGACGCTGCTGGCCGGTAACGACAGCGCGCGCATCATGAAAGGCGTTGCCGCACAGCCGGTGACAAATCCGCAGGCGCCCGCAGCGGCCTGGTACAATAAAACCGGCTCCACCAACGGGTTCTCCAGCTATGCGGTGTTTATTCCTTCCCGCAACATCGCGGTGATCCTGCTGGCGAACAAGTGGTATCCCAACGACGCGCGGGTAAAAGCAGCGTGGGATATCGTTCAGGGGATCGACGAGAAATAACCCTGACCGGCGACGCGGGGCTGGATAACGGCCCTGTTTTTTATCATCATGCCCGCCCGGTGGCATCTTAGCCCGCCAGATAAGGAGATAAGGATGAAAATCAACGTGGTTGGCACCAGCGGCAGCGGAAAAAGCACCTTCGCCCGCCGTCTGGCGGATACCCTCGGCGTACCTTATATCGAGCTGGACAGGCTTTACTGGCGCGCCAACTGGCAGGGCACCCCGGATGCGGCGTTCATGACGCGCATTGCCGAGACGCTGCGCGCCGCGCCCGACGGCTGGGTGCTGGACGGCAACTATAACCGCACCCGCGAGGTGAAGTGGCGCGAGGTGGATACCATTATCTGGCTCGACTACGGTTTCGGCCGCACCCTGTACCAGGCGTTAAAGCGGGCGTTCGCGCGTTCCGTGTCGCAGCAGGAGCTGTGGCCCGGTACCGGCAGCCGGGAGAGCCTCCGGCAGTCTTTCTTCAGCCGGGAGTCCATTGTCTGGTGGACCATCAAAACCTGGGGCAGCAACCGACGCCGTTACCAGGCGGACATGACCAATCCGCTGTTTTCCCACCTTCACTTTGTGCATCTGCGCAGCCCCGCGGAAGCGCGTAACTACCTGCGTTCTTTAACGTCTCCGGCAGGGTGCTCTACACTTAAGCAATAACCTGGGGAGAAAATGGATGATTCACGTCTACGGTGTGCCGGGGTATGGCTCAACGATAAGCGAGCTGATGCTGACCCTGACCGGGGTCCGGTATAACTTTATTAACGTCGACGGTTTTGACAAAGCCGGGCCGAGCCACGACCTGCTTGAGAAGGTGAATCCCCTGTGTCAGGTACCGACCCTGGTACTGGATGACGGCCAGGTGATGACCGAAACCGCCGCTATCGCACTAATGCTGCTCGACAGCCATCCGCAGTTCGCCCCGGCACCCGGTTCCCCCCAGCGTCATCGCTTTCTGCGTCTGCTGGTGTGGATGGTCGCCAACGTCTATCCCACCTTTACCTATGCCGACTATCCGGAGCGCTGGGCAGCCGGTGCGCCAGCCCAGCTACGGGAGAGCACGGCGCGCTATCGCGAGACGCTCTATCGCTGGCTGGAGGAGCAGGTAGAGGGCACCCCGTGGATGTTTGGTAACGACATCTCGCTGCTGGACTGTTATCTTCCGGTAATGCGCCGCTGGTCGCCGCGCGAAGCCTGGTTTGCGCAACACACCCCAAAGCTGAACGCTATCGCCGATGCGGTGTGCGGTCTGCCCGAGCTTCAGACGGTGCTGCGCGCCAACCAGATTCTATAGCGCCCTGACCGCTTGTCCGGAGAAACGGGCACCCCAACAAGGAGAGCACCATGCCGCATATTGATATTCAGTGTTTCCCGCGCAGCCTGAGCGAAGCGGAAAAAGAGGCGCTGGCCGAAGACATTACCGCGGCGATCGTTCGCCATCTCGGCAGTAAAGAGAGTTCAGTGTCGGTTGCGCTGCATGAAGTCGAGCCCGATGCCTGGAAATCCCGCGTCTGGGATACCGAAATCGCGCCCCAGATTGAATCGCTGATCAAAAAACCCGGTTACGAGATGTAACCCTGCTGCCAGGCCGCATACGCCTGGCGCTTTTTCCGGCGCATGCGCTACTCATTAACCCGAACAGGAGGGGGAATGGCTTTCTCGCTTGAAGACTATTTTGCCCGTATCGGCTATGAAGGCACGCCGCAGGCAGATGTCGAAACGCTCGGTACCTTACAGGCTCACCATATCGCCAGCATTGCCTTTGAAAATCTCGATGTGCTGCTCGATCGTGAGATCCACCTCGACGACGGGGCGGTATTTGAAAAACTGGTGACCGCCCGACGCGGCGGCTACTGCTTTGAACAGAACGGCCTGCTGGAGCGGGTGCTGCGCGAGCTGCGTTTTAACGTGCGTAGCCTGGCGGCGAGGGTGCTGATTGCCCGACCAGACCAGGTGCCGCCCCGCACCCATCGCCTGCTGTGTGTGGCGGTACATGGGGAGGAGTGGCTGGTGGACGTGGGCTTCGGCAGTCAGACGCTGCCTCAGCCGATGCGCTTTCTGCCCGGCGAGGAGGTGATTACCCCGTCCGGGATCTACCGCCTCGATGCGGATCACGACGATTTTATTCTGAACCTGTTCCAGAACAACGTCTGGCAGCCGCTCTATCGCTTTGATACCGAAGATCAGTACGCGGCGGATTTCCTGATGGCAAATCACTTTATCGCCCACTGGCCCGACTCGCATTTTCGCCAGCATATCCTGATGTCGCGCCATCTGCCTGACGGCGGGAAGGTGACGCTGAATAACTTCCGCTTTACCCACTATGGACGTGACGGTGTCACGATTCACGAAGAAGATCTTACCCCGGATCGGCTGACGGAAGTGCTGGAGACGGAGTTTTTGCTGGGCCTGACCCATCCCCAGCACGGGCTTACCCCAGCCACGCTGCACAAACTGGGGCGCTTTGCCTGATCAGGGGTGGGTCGCGATAGCGTCGCCAATGGCGTAGTAGTGACCACCCGCCACGTGATGAATGCTGCGCAATTCTGGCGCAGCGGTTTCAAACTGCCAGTGCCCGTCGCGAAACGCGCGGCTGTCCGCCCAGGCATGGGTGACTTCGCCGATAAACAGATCGTAAGCCTGCTGGTTGCGCGGCTCCGGGATCAGCCGGCACACCAGCCACGCCGAACAGCCCGCCACTAACGGCAGGTTCACGCCCTCCATCTCAAACAGCTCAACCCCGGCGTGCGCCAGCTTCTCCGGATCGCTGGCCAGCGTCGTGGTGCCCAGCCGCGTGGTGAGCGTCGCCTGTTCGACGGTCGGGATCTGCAACACGAAATAGCCGCTCTGCTCGATAAGCCCGCGCGTGGCGGCAATTTTATCGATCACCACCGTCACTTTGGGCGGGGAGAAATCCAGCCCACAGGCCCAGGCCGCGGCCATCACGTTATCCACCCCGGCGTGGCGGGCGGAAACCAGCACGGTCGGACCGTGGTTAATCAGACGGTACGCCTTATCCAGCGCAACGGGTTTAGTATGCTCGTTCATCATTCTGTCCTTGCTGCAGTTGAGCCACAAAGTGTACCCAACGCCTGGCGAGGAATGAATATCGATTCTGTGCGGTTTGCGGAACCCGGCGGGCGGCTGGTGGCCGGATTAATGAGTTTGACTCATTACAGCATTCGCATTATGCCGTCTGGTAGCGGCAGGTCCCCAGGGGTAGCCTTATTGCTGACGCATACACCACGAGGACAAGATATGAAACTTCTGGCAACCATGACCGCCATGCTTTCCGTACTGACGCCCGCCGCTGCGCTCGGCGCGGAAGAAGAGAAGGTAAAAATCATCGCTGCGGGCACGCAGGACTCTGTGACCGGACCGGCAGCGTGGTTCACCGGGAAGGTGAGGATCGACAGTTCATTTCAGGCCAGCGAACCGGCACGCACCGGCGGGGCGACGGTGACCTTTGAGCCGGGCGCGCGCACCGCCTGGCACACCCATCCACTGGGCCAGACGCTGATTGTCACCCAGGGGAAAGGGCGGGTGCAGGAGTGGGGGAAAGCGATACGCGAAATCAGACCCGGCGATATCGTCTGGATCCCGGACGGCGTCAAACACTGGCACGGCGCAACGCCAGGCACCGCCATGACCCACATCGCCATCGCCGAATCGCTCGACGGCAGCCCGGTTACGTGGATGGAGCAGGTCACCGACGCGCAGTATCAGGGCCGCGACGGAGCACGATAACGGAGCGCCTCGACAAACAGCGAGAACGCGGTGGTGTGCTGGCGACGGCTGGGATAATAAAGGTAGTAGCCGGAAAACGGTTCACACCAGCTCTCCAGCACCGGCACCAGCGTTCCCGCCGCAATATCTGCCGCCACCGTGTCTTCCGGTACGAAGACAAGCCCAATACCCGCTTTCGCCGCCGCGATACGGTGGCGCAGCGGGTTAATTGTCAGCTGGCCTTCAACCCGCACGCGGATCGCGTTTCCCTGTTGTGAAAACTCCCAGGCGTACAGCCCGCCAAGGGTAGGGAGACGCATCGTGATGCAGGCGTGCTGTTGCAGATCGGCCGGAACCTGCGGCACCGGGTAGCGCGAGAAGTACTCCGGCGACCCGACCACCACCAACCGCATCGGCGGGCTGACCGGTACGGCAATCATATCTTTTGCCACCTGTTCGCCCAGCCGGATACCCGCATCAAAGCGCTGGCTGACGATATCGGTCAGCGCCTCATCCACCGTCACCTCAACGTTGATATCCGGCCAGGCGCGCAGGAAGGGTTCCAGCGCTGGCCACAGCAGGTAATCCACCGCGTGCTCCCCGGCGGTAATGCGGATGTTGCCGGCGGGCACATCGCGCATCTCTTTCATCAGATTCAGTTCAGTCTCTATCTCACCAAAGTGCGGCCCGATGCGCTCGATAAGCCGCTCCCCGGCGGTGGTCGGCGAGACGCTGCGCGTGGTTCGGGTGAGCAGGCGGATCCCCATTCGCTCCTCAAGCCCGCGCATGGCGTGGCTGAGCGCCGACTGCGAGACGCCGAGGCGCGCCGCGGCACGCGTAAAGCTGCGCTCTTCGGCGACCAGCAAAAACGCGATCAGATCGTTAACGTTTTCTTTCAGCATCAGGAGCCTCTGGCAGGGAGCAAGAAGCCGCCAGTATAGCCTGACTATTGATGAATTGATTTCATAACGCTTAGCGAGACGGGACAGGCAGGGAAGTCGTCCCGGCAGCGCGCCAGGACGAGGAGGGGAAGAGCGCGTTATGCACCGAACGCGCCGTCAATCGTGTGCATGGCGCCGGTCACGAACGAGGCTTCCGGACCGGCAAGCCAGGCAACCATGCCAGCCACTTCTTCCGGCCGACCGTGACGCTTGATTGCCATAAAGCTGTGCATCAGCTCTCTCATCGGTCCGTTTTCCGGGTTGGCATCGGTGTCGATCGGGCCGGGCTGCACCACGTTAATCGTGATACCGCGTGGCCCAAAGTCGCGGGCTAATCCCCGGGCCAGCCCTTGCAGGGCGGACTTGCTGACCGCATACGACGCCATGCCCGGCACCGGCATGCGATCGCCGTTGACTGAACCGATAACGATGATGCGTCCGCCGTCCGGCATCTGGCGGGCGGCTTCAACCGCGGCATGGTAGGGGGCATGGATGTTGATGCGGAACAGACGATCCACCGCATCGGCATCCTGATCCAGCGCATCGCCAAACAGAGCAATCCCGGCGTTCACCACCAGAATATCCAGCGGCCCGGCGTCACGCACCAGCTTGATGACCGCCTCACGGTCGGCGCTGTCCGACGGCACTGCGGTACTGCCGGTTTCTTTCGCCAGCTGCTCCGCCGCCTCCCGGGAACCGGAGTAGCTGAACGTGACCGAGGCGCCTTCAAAGGCAAAGCGCTTAACGATGGCTGCGCCAATACCGCGGCTGCCGCCGGTGACCAGAACTGATTTACCGTTAAATGACGTCATGTTGGTACCCTTTGTGATATTGTAGTGGTGATTACAATATGTGGCGGTCATGATGACTGTCAAGGAGTAATGTAGTGACCACTACAAAAAATAGTCGGACCCCAGGGCGTCCGCGCAAGTTTGATGCGGAACAGGCGATTGCCATCGCGCAACCGCTGTTTCATTCCCGCGGCTATGACGAGGTCAGCGTGGCCGATCTGACCAAAGCGCTCGGCATCAATCCGCCCAGTTTCTATGCGGCATTCGGCAGCAAACTGGGCCTGTATACCCGCGTACTGGATCGCTATGCAGAGCATGGCGCCATCCCGTTTGCGGAGCTGCTGCGCGACGATCGGCCGGTTGCAGCCTGTCTTATCGCGATTCTGCAGGAGGCGGCACGGCGTTACGCCGCCGACCCGGCAGCGGCCGGCTGCATGGTGCTGGAAGGCACGCACTGCAACGATCCGCAGGCGCGCGAGGCGGCCTGTCGTTTTCATCAGGCTGCCGAACAGGCCATTCAGCACTTTATTGCGCGCCGCTATCCGCAGGAGGCCGTGCGGGTGACGGATTTTATGGGAACGCTGATGGCCGGGCTGTCGGCCAGAGCAAGGGCAGGGCAGAGCCTTGCGCGGCTGCAGGAAACGGTGCGGCTCGGCGGGCAGGTCCTGGAAAGCATGCTTCCGTCATAACGCGGCAATTTTTC
Organism: Siccibacter turicensis LMG 23730; assembly: GCF_000463155.2. Taxonomy (GTDB): domain Bacteria; phylum Pseudomonadota; class Gammaproteobacteria; order Enterobacterales; family Enterobacteriaceae; genus Siccibacter; species Siccibacter turicensis. The sequence goes on from NZ_AWFZ01000042.1 coordinate 540,458, forward strand.
GATTTGGCTTTTTACAGGGATAACAATGAAATCAGTCTGTTTGCTTTCGGCGGCGCTGTGTCTGGCGCTGCCCGCACACGCCGTCTCAACGGTGCAGTTCACACCGGCGGTACTGAACACCGCGCTGCTGTTTAACCACGATCCGAGCGTCGGCCCGGTAAAGCACAGCCTGCAGTGGATCAGGGACAGCACCGGAAAATTACAGACCATGACCGAAGTCTGGTACGACCGTCAGGGCTGTTTCACGAAGGTGAATATGGTGGACAAGCTGAACGGCAACGAATTTCACCTCGAAAACAGCGCGGGCACGCTGCGCTCGCACAGTGGCCAGCGCATTGCCGGCAAGGTTAACCAGGCGTGTCAGATTACCGAGCTGGAAAACGAGAGCGGAAGATACACGCTGGCATACAACGCGCGCGGTTTGCTGGAAACCATGACCAACCGGGAGACCGGCAACGTTGCCCAGCGCTTTGAGTACCGGCACGGTCAGTTCCCGGTGCGCATCCGGGATTACCAGAATCACACCGACAATGTTTTCTCGTATCCGGCGGGGAATCCGCAGTTCCTCGATATGCAGATGGTGCTCCACAATCCCGAATCCACCGTTTGGTTGAAGCAGAGCTGTACTTATCAACCCGATGGCAACGCAAATCTGTGCGCCATGACGACCGCGCTCGATGAGCATTACCAGGACGCACCCGTGATGATGTTTTCGAATCATCGCGTTGAGTATTACTGAGAAGAACCGCGGCCCGGGTGATATCGGGCCGCGCAGAAGCCTTGTGGAAGCGGTGATGATTGAGGGCAGGGAATTGAGTACAGGTGCAGGTAGAGGCAAGCCGTGGGCTGTCCGGACCTGATATTCTATTTAACATAATATACATTATGCGCACCGACATTATAATGCGGGAATATTAAGGCTTTTGGATGACCAACCATGCCCGCGGTGTATTTCCGCATTCCATCGTCTTTTCGTATTCGACACCATACCGGCAATACGCCTTTGACGCTGTCTGTCACGCTGACATCCTGTCCCCGCCGGGTTCAGCCGCATCTGTTCCCGCAGCTGCAATTTGCCGGTTTGCCGGCTTTCGAGTACTCTTCATGGCATTCATCACTTAGCCACTATAACGGATGACAATGGCGGCCCACTCAACAGATCCTCTACACGGCGTCACGCTTGAAATGCAAGTCAACGCTCTGGTTGCCCGCTACGGCTGGGAACAGCTAAGCCAGCGTATCAGGATCAACTGTTTCAAAAATGACCCCAGCGTTAAGTCGAGCCTGAAGTTTTTACGGCGTACGCCCTGGGCACGCGCGGAAGTTGAAGCGCTCTATCTTGCATCCCTGAACGATGACGCTCCCGCAGCCGCGGATAACGCCACGTCCGATCCCTGGGCCAACAGTCGTAACAAACAGAGCTGACGTCGATGATGCGGATGACACCACGCCTTAAAAGAGTGAGCGCGCTGATTGCCGGCGCGGTGTTGCTGGTCGGCTGCTCTTCAACGCCGCCCCGCTCTCTGGTCACGCCGCTGCCGCCGGTGGCAAAACATCCACTGCCGGAAAAACCCCGCCACGCCGAACCGATGCGCGGCATCTGGCTGGCAACGGTCTCTCGCCTCGACTGGCCGCCCGTTTCTTCGGTTAACGCCAGCCGTGCAGACCGCATCAGCCAGCAGCAAAAAGCCCTGACCGATAAACTCGATAAGCTGAAAAGCCTCGGCATTAATACCGTGTTTTTTCAGGTGAAGCCAGACGGTACCGCGCTGTGGCCCTCACAAATCCTGCCCTGGTCTGATACGTTGACCGGGCGCGTGGGCGACGATCCGGGATATGACCCGCTGCAGTTTATGCTTGATGAAGCGCACAAACGCGGCTTGCGGGTCCACGCCTGGTTTAACCCTTATCGCGTCACCACCAACACCAAACCGGCCACCCTTGCGGCACTCAGCCGTACCGTTTCGCAGCATCCCGCCAGCGTGTACGTGCTGCATCGCGACTGGATCCGCACTGCCAGCGACCGTGCAGTGCTCGACCCCGGCATTCCCGAGGTGCGCGACTGGATAGCCAGCATCGTCGCCGAAGTCGTGACGCGCTATCCGGTGGACGGGGTTCAGTTCGATGACTATTTCTATACCGAAACGCCCGGTTCGACGCTTGATGACCGACAGACCTTCAGCCGCTATGGCGCCGGGTTTGCGTCAAAAGCAGACTGGCGTCGGGACAATACCCAGCGGCTGATTGAGCAGGTTTCACGCACCGTGAAGCAGATCAACCCTGACGTGGAATTTGGCGTGAGTCCGGCTGGCGTGTGGCGCAACCGCTCCCACGATCCGGCCGGGTCGGATACCTCGGGCGCCGCGGCCTATGACGAAGCCTATGCCGACACCCGCCGCTGGGTGCAGCAAGGCCTGCTGGATTACATCGCCCCGCAGGTTTACTGGCCCTTCTCCCGCACCGCTGCCCGCTATGATGTGCTGGCGAAATGGTGGGCCGACGTGGTGAAACCGACCCGCACCCGCCTCTATATTGGCGTTGCGCTTTATAAAGTGGGTGAAGCGTCAAGAATCGAGCCCGACTGGACCATTCAGGGCGGCGTGCCGGAGCTGAAAAAACAGCTCGACTTAAACGAGTCGGTTACCGGCATCAGCGGCACCATCCTGTTCCGGGAAGATTATCTTAATCGTCCTCAGGCTCATGACGCCGTCAATTATCTCAGGAGCCGCTGGGGATCCTGACTGCCGGTGACGGGAACCGGCAGCCCCCTTGTTTATCCCCCGACTTTATCCAGCTCCGCCACCACGTCTGGAGTCAGCGCCAGATCCTTCGCGGCGAGGTTTTCCCGCAGATGTTCCGGTGATGAGGTGCCGGGAATCAGCAGAATGTTGGGCGAACGTTGCAGCAGCCAGGCCAGCGCCACCTGCATTGGTGTGGCATTCAGGCTTTCGGCCACCGCGTTAAGGCGGTCGGACTGCAGCGGTGAAAATCCACCCAGCGGGAAGAACGGCACGTAGGCGATGCCCTCGCTGGCAAGCCATGCGATCAGGTCATCGTCCTGGCGGTGCGCCAGATTATAGAGATTCTGCACGCAGGCCACCGGCGTCATCTTCAGCGCCGCTTTCACCTGGGTTGGCGTGACGTTACTCAGGCCAATGTGGCGAATAAGCCCCTGTTCCTTAAGCGCAATCAACGCCTCAAGCTGCGGCTCCAGCGCACCTTCAACCGGGTGATGCACGTCCAGCATACTGCGCAGGTTGACCACTTCCATCGACTCTAGCCCCAGATGGCGCAGGTTATCCTCTACCGCGCGGGTCAGCTCCTGCGGCGTAAAAGCGGAGAGCCAGCCGCCCTGTGCATCTCGCCGCGCACCCACTTTGGTGACGATGACCAGGTCATCGGGATAGGGGTATAAGGCTTTTTTGATCAGCTGATTCGTGGTGTGCGGCCCGTAGAAATCGCTGGTATCGATGTGGCGCACCCCGGCATCAATGGCGTCCCGCAGCACCTGGATGGCGCGCCCTTCATCGGCTGGCGGCCCGAACACCCCCGGTCCGGCAAGTTGCATGGCGCCATAGCCGAGCCGTCCAACGTCGCGGTCGCCGAGGCGGTACATCTGTGCAATCGTGTTCATAAGCTGTCTCCTGCGTGAGTGTCGATTGATTGTAATCCCCGCGGCACTGTGTAACTATCCGTCCCAATTAAGACAGACTGTACGGGCTGCAAGACAATGAATCTCGATTTTGGGTTGCTTCACGCCGTCGTTGCCGTGGCAAAAGCCGGCGGCTTTCGCGAGGCGGCACGGGTAACCGGCAGCAATCCGTCGCGTCTGAGCGATGCGGTACGCCGGGCCGAGCAGCAGCTTGGCGTACGCCTGTTTAACCGCACCACCCGTACCGTCACCCTCACCGATGCCGGGCGCGCCCTGATGGAGCGCCTGGTGCCCGCCATGAGCGAGATCGACGCCGCGCTGGATGAAGTGAACAGCTTTCGCACCACCCCCGGCGGCACGCTGCGGCTCAATGTACCAGTCAGCGCCACGCGGCTGGTATTGCCCGCTATCGTGCCGGCGTTCCTCGCGCGCTATCCGGAAATCACCCTTGAGATCGTCGCTGAAAGCAACGTCCAGGACGTGTTTCGCGATAAATGCGATGCGGGGATCCGCTACGACGAGTGCCTGGAGCAGGATATGGTGGCGTTGCCCATCGGCCCGCGCATCCAGCGTTTCGCCGCCGCCGCGTCGCCCGCCTATCTGGCACGTCATGGCCGCCCTTCACATCCCCGGGATCTGATGCAGCACCGCTGCATTCGTGGACGCTACGCCAGCGGCGTGGTGCCGGAGTGGGAGTTTGCCCGTGACGGCGAAACGCTGCGCATTCAGGTCGGCGGCTCGCTGCTGGTGAGCGTCGGCAGCGCCATGGATCTGGCGGTGGCGTGCGCCATTCAGGATGGCGGCATCGTCTATCTGTTTGAAGAGTGGCTGCGCCCGGCGCTCGATGCCGGCCAGCTCGAACCGATCCTCGAACCCTGGTGGCTCAGCTTTAGCGGCCCTTACCTCTATTATCACGACCGTCGTCTTATTCCCGCCCCGTTACGGGCGTTTATTGATTTTGTCAGGCAGCAGCCGACCTGATGATTTCCCTTGCTTTCACAGCACCCGCACCATCTTTACCGTTAATAAAAGTATGACTATGACAACTCAAAAACTCTCCGGGGCGGTAATGTCCGCCTCGCCCCGCTGGTCCCTGAAAGACGCGATCTGGATCCTGAGCGTCTATGCCGCCACGGTCGGTGCCGGCACGCTGTTTCTGCCGGTGGAAATCGGCACCCGCGGCCCGATGGTCTTCCTTATGCTGCTGTTGCTGGGCTTTCCGCTGTCAATGGTGCCGCACGTGCTGGTTGGGCGGCTGTTTATGCGCGATGGCCATACCGCCGATCGCAACCTGCCGATGTTTGGCGCCTTTTTTGGTCCGAAAGGCCGCGAGGCGATCAAGATCTACTTCTGCGTCGCGCACTTCCCGGTCACGCTGGTGTTCGCCATCTCGCTGGTTAACGCCCTGGACAATCTGTTTACCGAACGCCTGCAGATGACGCTGCTTCCTCGCGGCGCGCTGGCGGTGATCGTGCCCGGCCTGCTGTTCCTGGTGCTGAGCAAGGGGCGCGACAGCGTGGTGCGAACCCTGAGCGCGCTTGCCCTGCCGTTTGCGCTGACCATCCTGGCTATCGCGCTGGTGCAGATCCCCGACTGGGAGCTTTCCAACGTTACCCATGCCCTGCGCGACACCAACACCGCGCCGCCGGGCGAGACCCTGAAGCACCTCTGGCTGACTCTGCCGCTGGTCACCTTTGCGTTCTGCTCCACCCCGATGATCTCCCCGCTGGCGGCCTGGTATCGTGAAAGCGGCAACGGCGGTGAAACCAAAGCGGTGCTGATTATTCGTCTGGCCTATGTGCTTATCTTCTTCAGCATCGTCTTCTTCGTGCTGAGCTGTATTCTCGCCATCCCGCGCGACACCTTTGTGATGGCGAAAGCGCAGAACCTCAACGTGCTGTCGGTGATGAAGGCCGGCGACAGCGCCGATCTGCTGTTCTGGATCGCCCCGCTGATTGCGATACTCGGCATGACCAAATCCTTCTTAGGCGTCTGCCTGTCGGTGGCGGAAACCTGTAGCGGACTGGTCGCCGGGGCGCTGGGCGCGTCCGACCCGCGTGGCGAGGCGCGCGCAAAGCGCATCGCGTATGCCGGGATGTTCGTCCTCACCGCCGGGGTGGTCTACCTCAACCCCAACGTGGTGACGCTGATTGAAACGGTGTGCGGCCCGCTGATCGCCATCTTCCTGTTCCTGATCCCCGCCTGGCTTATCTACACCCGACCGCAGCTGCGGGAACTGCGCGGCCCTACGGCGATCACGGTGATTCTCGGCGGCGTGCTGACCGTCTCCGCCCTGCTCTACGGCATCGTTTTCTGATGCTGCGCCTCCCGCCGCAGCGGGAGGAATTCCCCCTTTCCCACGCGCGCAGGGAACTCTCCGGCGCGTGCAGACCACTCAAAGACGTCCCCGAAAATCAAACCGGTGATGCGTCGTGCGTTTCGCATGGCGCCACGTTCGTAACCCAGGAGGATCGTCATGCAGATTTTATCCGGCCCGCTCTCCGGGCCAGTTCAGCCGCAGCTTCCGTTCGATATCGGTGCGCTCAGCGGTAAGCCTTCGGATCAGAATAACTTTGCGCCACTGGCGGGCGGCGGCCCGCAGGCGGTGAGCTGGGGAAATAACCAGCCGGGCGGGACCGACTTCGCCTCGCTGATGAATGGCAGCACCGCAGGCATGACGCAGGACCAGAACAGCAACCTGATGCAGTTCATGTCCGAGCTGATTACGCAGATCATGCAGGCGCTGTCGATGATGCAGCAGATGATGAAAGGCCAGCAGAACGGCGGCAACGAGGCGGGCGGTATGCCGTCGCAAACCCCGGCGGCGTCGGGCGGTGCCCCGCAGACGCCACAGGCACCGGCGATGCCGCAGGCCGCCCCGGCGCAGGCGCAAGCACAGGCCCCGCAAACGCCGCAGGGCGGTGGCGCACCGGTGAACTACGGTGCCCAGACGCCATCGGCCACGGGCGGTTCGCTCTCTGCCGGTGAGTCAGGACTCCATCTGCCGCCTGCCCTGCAAACCCACGAGAAAGCCATCATGGAAGCGGCCAACCACACCGGTATCCCTCCTGAGATCCTGGCTGGACAAATCTGGCAGGAGTCACGCGGCAAGCTGGATGCCGTGACGGTGAACGGCGGCAACGGTCTGCAGGATTCGGGGGTGATGCAGGTGAATCAGAACACCTTCGCGGAGCTGCAGCGCAACAACTCGGACGTGCTCGGGCCGAACGCGAATCCGTCCAATGCCCGCGACAGTATCATGGCCGGAGCGCTGTACATGAAGGAGCAGATGACCGCCTTTAATGGCGATATCGGTGCGGCGCTGCGCGCCTACAACTCCGGGCCGGGCAACGTGAACGTTAACGACCTGACGGATATTTCGAAAACCGGCACCGGGGATTCCACCTACGTCGGCAAGGTAATGAACTTCGCCGATATCATTAAAAGCGGCAACGGCACGCTGCCAGCGTGAGTCTCTCTCTAAGCCCTGCGGGGCTTTTTCAGGCATAAAAAAAGTCCCTGACCGCGTTCAGGGACTCTCTGGCACATCCGCCGGTTCAGGAGAACGCAGGCGGGTCTTTTTTATCCTTACCACCGTTCTCGACGGCGATCTGCACCGTGTCGGTTACCGCCGTAATGCCCCAGCCAACCGGGCCACGGGCCGCGCTCATCGCGCCCTCAGCCAGGCCGGAGAGGCCGCCGGTAAAGACTTCCCCCAGATCCCGCGCTTCACCGATATTGTTGAAGAACGGTGCCGCGACGGATTTCAGAATCGGGATGTTCGACAGGATCTTACCGAACTCCCCCATTCCCCACTGGAAGTTGTCCTTATTGGTGCCGTCAGCCCGTACGTGGGTATCATTGGTCTGCGGCAGCTTGCCGTTATCCGGCAGCATCTTCAGACCCTGTTCGGCGATATCCTTCAGTACGCCCGCTTCGCTGCCGTGCCGGGCATCGCCATCTTTGGTGATCCCCTCGATCTTGCCGTTATTGGCAACATCGCCACGGTCGCTGCCGTCCCGGCCGCTCAGCCCTTTGATGTGGTTGAGCACCGAGGCCATGTTGTAGGCGGCGTCGGCACGGCTTTTCGGGTCAGGGTTGGCATCGGTCCAGTCACCAAAGCGCTGCTTCAACTCTTCACGCTTGATGTCCTTCTGATTGCCGAGATTTTTCAACACCGGGTTGGCGTCGATAATCTCTTCCGCGCTGCGGTTATCTCCCGGCGGGCGGCCCTTCAGGCTCTCGTCGGTAATCGGTTTGCTGAGATCTTTTTCGCTCTCCGGCACCGGCTCACTGATACCACCGGCATCGGCTGCCAGCGTCGGGTCAACGGTCAGCAGCTGCTCAAGCCCGCCCGCCTGTCCCTGCTGCGCCAGCTCGTTCAGACCAAGCAGCATCAGCATGCCGGTTAAACCGCTCTGCGCGTCCGGCGTGGTGGTCGGCGCGGTCAGTCCCCAGTCGCCGGTCATCGGCGTACCGCTTCCCCCGCCGTAGTTAATAAGATTCGCCAGACCGCCGGTGGGCCCCGGCGTGGTTAACCCCTGAGGCAGCACGCTGGTTGCGGGCGGCCTCAGGCTGGTCAGCGAATCGGGGGAGAATCCTCCCCCACCAGATACATTTATGGCCATAGCAGTAGCCTCACTGGATTAGAGCTGGTTCTGATTCTGAGAGGAGGAACCCTGACCGCCCTGACCCAGACCACCCAGCAGCTGTTGCAGACCCAGCATCATCAGCACGTTCTGCAGCATACCGCCCAGTCCACCTGCCTGCTGACCTGCACCCTGAGCGCCGCCGTTACCACCACCACCGTTGCCGCCCTGACCCGCTGCCGGTTTATCGCCCGCACCCTCTTTCCCGGACAGACCGAACATCTTCTGGATCATCTCCTGCAGCATTTTCATCAGCTGCTCCAGCGGATTTGCGCTGTTGCTGTTCCCGGAGGACTGCGGGGCGTGATTCTGCTGGGTTGGCTGCTGCGCCTGCTGGCTGCTACCGCCGCCAAACAGCTGCTGCAGACCGACCATCATCAACAGCTGTTTGGCGATGCCGGCCATACCACCGCCGCCCAGCGCGCCGGTGAGCATGGAGCCAATCCCGCCGCCGCCGTTACCACCGCCGTTACCGCCGCCGATGCCCGGCGCGCCGCCAGAGCCGTTGCCACCGCCACTGCTACCGCCGCCGAGACCGGCTAACGGCAGCAGCGAGGTGGCTCCGCCCGCGACGTTCAGCACGTTACCAAACGAGAACGGACTACCGCCGTTTTTCCCGTTCACGCCGCCTGGCGCATCCGGCTTGCCGCCAGGACCGTCGATCTTACCCATATTGCCCGCAGGCGGCATATCGACTTTACCCATGTTCGTTGCACCACCACCAAAGCCTGGAATCTTCATGGACTGCTCCTCAGAATTAACGTAACCGTTTCAGGGAAGTAGCGACACCTGCCGCAAGGCGCGGTGTTTCAGGTGCCAGCTCGTCTGATAAGTGGCGGTCGTTCCTGATGAGTTCCATTTTATTTGCGCTGAGTCCGCTAATAGTCATGCCATAAATCTTTCATTTTACCGTCACGCCAGAAAAAAACCGTGGCAACCCGTTGTTTCACAAGGGCCGATTTTTTCGTTGTAGGGATTTGCCTACAGGATGAAGTCCTGCGCCTACACAACAATCATCCTGGACTGATAGCCGCTCCGGGCGGCTTGGGTGAGAGTACAGCCCGTATCGATTTGTAATGAATTGCGTCAGCATTTACATAACTACACACGGTTGCTTCCTACGGGATTTCCGAACGCCGCGCTTTGCGCATTATGCGTTTACGTTAAGCTACTGGAGACAAGACATTATGGTTGGCTTTGTCGAGACTCAACTACGAAGCAGTGCTGCCCCCGAAGACGCCAGGGATAGCGCGTTGCGTCTGGCCGATACCGGACGCCCTGAAACGGAGCACGGCCCTGGGCAACACATCGATATTCACTCCCATCTGCATCAGATCCTCAACACCATTGCACCCTTGCAGGTTGACGTGCTGATTCAGGGGGAAACCGGCACCGGGAAAGACACTCTCGCCCGCCGTCTTTACCAGCTGTCGGGCTGTCGCGGCCCGATGGTACCGGTGAACTGCGCCGCCATCCCGGAAACCCTCGCCGAAAGCGAACTGTTTGGGGTGATGACCGGGGCGTTTACCGGCGCCAGCGCCTCGCGTGCCGGCTACATTGAAACCGCCAACGACGGCCTGCTGTTCCTCGATGAGATCGACAGCATGCCGCTTATCGTGCAGGCCAAGCTGCTGCGCGTGCTGGAGAACCGCGCCGTAGAGCGCCTTGGCAGCACCAAAAGCATTCGGCTGAACCTGCGCGTGGTGGCCGCCTCCCAGGCGCCGCTTGAGGAGCTGGTTGCGCAGGGGCGTTTTCGTCGCGATCTGTTCTTCCGCCTCGATACCATCAAGCTCTCGACGCCCGCTCTGCGCCATCACCCGGAACTGATCATCCCCATGTTTCGCCGCTTCACCCAGGAAGCCGCCATGCGTCTGAACCAGGCGCTGCCGCCCCGCTCCTGGCCGCTGGAGGAGGCGCTGCTGCTGCACAGCTGGCCGGGCAATATCCGCGAGCTGAAGGCCGTTGCCGAGCGCTTCGTACTGGGTCTGCCGCCGCTGTGTAACGACGTTAAAAAAGAGGAGGGGCGCTGCCTGCTCAAGGATCGACTGCGGCGCATCGAGCGCAGTCTGATTACCGACTGCCTGCACCGCCACGGCAACCGTATTGATGACGTGATACACGAGCTCGGCATCCCCCGCCGCACGCTCTATCACCGCCTTAAGCTGCTCAAGCTCCACGCCTGATGCTTCCCGCACGCCCATCCTCCTGCAACGGATGGGCCTGACCCCCCTCACCTGCCCTGCGTTAAAAAAATTTTTCGTTTTTCTGGAACCCCCTCACGCGGCTCGCCACTTAATAAACGCAATACCCATAAAACACTCCATCTCAAGAGTAAGGAAAATGCTATGTCCGTGATTACTCAGCTGTCTAATTTGATGACCAATACTGGCTCCGCCTATACCAAGCTGTCAGGTGCGGCAAGCGGCGTTGACTTTATGACCGGTGCGCAGGAAATTCAGGCCACCATGCAGAAAAACCAGCTCGACAAGATGGCGCTTGATGCGGAAAACCAGCGCATCAACGGCATCGCCGACAGCGCCGCGCAGGCCGGTTCTGCCGCCGCTCAGGTTAAGATCCAGTATTAATTGCGTCCGGCGGAAGGCGTCCGCGTCGCGCCTTCCGCCCTCGCTCATGCAGGAGTCCCGTCTATGAAAGTCTCTCAGTCCTCCGCACCGCAGCTCACCTCCGAACCGGAAACCTCGGTAGAGATTTACCCGGAATCGGGCAATCAGGACGATATTCACTGGTTTGCTGCGCAGCTTAATCCGGCCAGCGCCGCGCCGCCGTCGACGGATGCCCTCTCTCCCGGCGTGCTGGGCGGCATTGCTGAGTCCATCAGCGGCAGCCAGCGGGCGCAGAAAGACGCCTTTCGCGATCTGCGCGTCGCCTCGCGATCCTCAAACGTAGAGGACTTTTCGGCGGCTAACGCCCAGCTCTCTAACTACTACATCGAAAGCCTGATGAACGCGAAAATCATCGGCAAAGGCGTTCAGTCCATCGACAAACTCAACAACCTGCAGTGATCGCTATGACCGCCACTCTGAAACTACTCTGTGCGCTTTTACTCACGCTGCTGCTTAGCGGCTGCGGCGACGATGCCCTGCTGCACAGCGGCCTGTCGGAAAACGACGCCAACGATATCGTGGCGGAACTCAATCGCTACCGCATTCCGGCCGCCAAGCAGGCCGAGAAAGAGGGGTTCAGCGTCAGCGTGGCCGGGAAGGACATTGAGCGGGCGGTTAACATCCTCAACGCCGCCGGGCTGCCGCGCAAAGCACGCACGAACCTTGGTGAGGTATTCCAGAAAAGCGGCGTCATCTCCAGCCCGCTGGAGGAGCGCGCGCGCTACATCTATGCCCTCTCCCAGGAGGTGGAATCGACCCTCGCGCAGATTGACGGCGTGGTGGTGGCCCGCGTCCACGTGGTGCTGCCGGAGCGCATCGCGCCGGGGGAGCCGGTCCAGCCCGCCTCTGCCTCGGTGTTTATCAAATATCATGAAAATCTCGACCCGGACGGCATCGAGCCGCGCATCCGCCGCCTGGTGGCCACCAGTATTCCGGGGCTGGGCGGGCGGGACGATCGCGACCTGGCGATTGTTTTTGTCCCGGCGAAAACCTACCAGGACCGGATTGAAATCGTGCAGCTTGGGCCGTTTAAGGTGACGCCGGACCAGTATTCGCTGGTGAAAACCCTCGCGGCGATCCTCGGCGTGCTGCTGATACTCGGGGCGCTGTTTACCTTCCTGCGCTCGCTGGCCGCCCGCAACCGGCAGGCCGCCCAGCAGAGTAAATAAGGTGCTATGGAGACGCAGGCGATCGACCGCGATGTAGCCCTGGCGTGGCTTGCCTGGTGGCAGTCCGGCTACTGGCAGCAGGCGGATGCGAGCTGGCACCCGCTGCTGCCGGTGGAATTGCCCCACGCGGCGCAGCAAGCGCTGGTGCGGCAACACGCCCGCACTATCGAGCGCGCGCTGGCCATTCCCGCCGCCGCGCTCTGCCCGCCCCAGCCGCTGGTGCTGGCGATAACCGCGCTCTCCGCAGCCGAGCGCCAGGATCTGCTGGCGCTGGTCGCGGAAATTTGCGGCGCGGAAACCGACCTGCCCGCCGGGCTGAAAATCTGGGCGCGGCGGCTGTCCAAAGGACTGCGTCCCGGCAGCTGGCTCCCCGAGGGGCTTTACCAGACCGACGGCGTCACCGGGAGCCTGCGGCTGCTGCAGGCGCTCTACCCGGATCTGTGGCCCCGGCTGCGGCTGCTGTTTGCGCAGCCGGCGGTGGACGGGTGCGATACCGTACCGCTGACGATGCCGGCCCAGCGCCTGCGACCGCTCTGGGAGGCCGCGCTCTGGCAACTTCAACAGCAATCCGCACAGAGGTCACATGTGGAAGATTAAACCCATCGCGCTGCTGGACGGCGCGGTGCCTGACGGGCCGGTGCTGCCCCGGGAAGTCCTCGCCGACCACCGCGCCGCGCAGCAGATCCTCGCCGCGGCCCATGAGCAGGCCGCGGCCATCCTTGAGGCGGCGAGGGAGCAGGCGGAGCACGAGCTGGCGACGCAGCGCCTGAGCGACGAAGCACAGTTCTGGCAGCAGGCGGATGAAGTGCTGGCCGGCTGGCAGGCGCAGCGCCAGCAGGAGGAGGCGCAGCTGGTCACTCTCGCGGACCGCCTGCTGAACGACGCTCTGCATCAGCTGCTGGGGGACGTTCCCCGTGAGTCGCGGTTCCACGCCCTGCTCCATCAGCTTTTACGCCACCATCCGCGCCAGCAGCAGGCCACCCTCTACTGCGCGCAGTCACAGGAGCAGGCCCTGAGCGACTGGCTGACGGAACAGCCGCAGCTGGAATGGACCCTGTGCGGCGACCCGGCGCTGGAGGCGGACGCCCTGCGGCTGGTCACCGACCGCGGCGAGCTGTATATCGCGTGGTCAACCCTGCGCGAGCAGTTCACGCGCCAGCCGGCCCCCGCCCTGTAAAAAAATTTCACTTCTCTGGAACCGCCTCGCATAACGCGCCACATAAGGAGGTGTTCAACGCGAGGAGGTTTTTTTATGAGTTCCAACGATCTGTTTCAGCGTCAGCTATCCACACACTATTCCCGCACCCATCACGAGGCGTATCAGTTTGCCAAAGAGATGTCGGGCGAGTCTTACAGCGTGGCGGATATGTACGCCTTTCAGAACCAGCTGCTGGATATGTCCAACGCCGGCTGGGCCAGCTCGCAGTACACCCAGTTCAAGTTCGGCATCCGCAAGGCCATCATTGATGCCATTAACTGAGTCTCAGCCATCCCTGGCAGCAAGGAGTGAGGCGTGTTGAAGTTTCCAGTGCTATGCCGCCTGATGGCGGCACTTTTTGTCCTGATGCTCGGCATCAGCACCGCATCGGCCCGCGTACCGGACGAGTGGAAAAACGGGGCCTATGCCTATTCGGCGGACAATACGCCGATCTCCATTATCCTTGAGGACTTCGCCAACAGTTTTGGGGTCGAGGTCAATCTCGGCACCCTCGGCGACAGCAACGTCACCGGCAAGCTGCGCGCCGACAGCCCGGAGGCGTTCCTTAATCGCCTCGCGCTGGAGTACCGCTTCCAGTGGTTCGTCTACAACAATACCCTTTACGTCAGCCCGCAGTCGGAACAGACCTCGCAGCGCCTCGAGATCTCCCCGGACGCCGCGCCGGATATCAAAGAAGCGCTGCGCGGTGTCGGCCTGCTGGAGCCGCGCTTCGGCTGGGGCGAACTGCCGGATGACGGCGTGGTGCTGGTCACCGGGCCGCCGGAGTACGTGCGTCTTATCTCTGACTTCGCCCGTAAATCGGATGAAAAGCCGAAGGCCGAGGAAGACAAAGAGATGATGGCCTTCCCGCTCAAGTATGCGGCGGTGGCGGATCGCAGCATCAAGTACCGCGACCAGACGCTGCTGGTGCCGGGCGTGGCAACCATGCTCAACGAGCTGCTGGGCCAGGCAAACAGCAACACCGCCAGCGGCATGGCGGCTTCGCAGGGCGAAAGTGAAGATACCTACGCCTCAATGCGCGAGCAGTCGCAGAACATCATGAACCAGCTGATTACCCGCGGCACCTCGAAATCCCATCGCCCGGCGTCTGCCCCGGCGAGCGCGCTGGCGGGCAAGGTGTCGGCGGACGTGCGTAATAACATGCTGCTGGTGCGCGACAATCCCAAATTCCGCGCCGCCTACCAGTCGCTGATTAACATCATCGACGTACCGCAGAAGCTGATTGAGATTGACGCCGTGATTGTCGATATCGATCGCAACGAGATGCAGCGCCTCTCCAGCGCCCTTGGCGGCCAGTTCGGCAACGTCACCGGTGCGTCGAACATGCTCTCTGGCTCCAGCACCCTGTTCGTGACCGACTTCCAGCGCTTCTTTGCCAATATTGAAGCGATGGAGGGCGAAGGCACCGCGTCGATTATCGCCAACCCGTCCATTCTAACGCTGGAGAACCAGCCGGCGGTGATCGACTTCAGCGATACCGCGTTTATCCGCGCCATCGGCGAGCGGGTGGCCGATATTCAGGCGGTTACCGCCGGCACCAGCCTGCGCGTCACGCCGCGCGCCATCAGCAACACGCCGCAGTCGGCGATCCAGCTGATTGTTGACGTGGAAGACGGCAAGCTCAGCAAAAATGACGACGGCGAAGCGGAAGGTACCAGTAACGGGGTAATCAGCACCCAGGCGATGGTGCAGGCGCGTCGTTCGCTGGTCATGGGCGGGTTCCACACCAAAGAGTCCGGCGATCGCGAGCGCCGCATTCCGATCCTCGGCAGCATCCCGCTGATCGGCAAGCTCTTCACCTCGACCCGGCATGAAACCTCCCAGCGCGAACGGCTGTTCATTATTACCCCGCACCTGATCGGCGATCAGGTTGATCCCTCCCGCTACATCGCGGAGGAGTCACGGGAACAGCTCAATACGGCCATGAGCGAAGTCAGCGAACGCCATAAGTTCACCGACATGAAACAGGTGGTTGAGGATGCGATGCGCGATCTGGCTCGCAACCGCATTCCGGTCGGCATGACCGCAGGCGGTACCGGGCAGACCCTGAGCGCGCTATGCCGTATCCCGTCGGTGTTCACCAGCGACTACCGCCGCCACCAGTGGTATGGCAACAAGGCGGTGCAGCTCACCGTGGGCGTGATCACCAACAACAGTTCCAGACCACAGCGCTTCGACGAAGCCACCTGCCGCAGCGATCGCACGCTGGCCGTGGCGGTCTGGCCGCGCGCGACCCTCAATCCCGGGGAATCGGCGGAAGTCTTTGTGGCGTTTGAACCCAACGGCCCGGCGCGTCCGTCCCGCGTCTCGCTGCTCTCGGCTTCCGGCGGCGCACCTGCCCCGGCGACCTCATCCGGCCGCTTAGTGACGCGTTAAGGAGATGAACATGTTGAAGCGAGTATTGATGCTGACGGCAGTGACCCTGCTGCTCAGCGCCTGCGCCAAACCGACGACCGGCTGCCTGGAGGTGAGCTGCCGCCCGTCGTCGGATCTGCATCGGCTGACCATCTGGTGGCAGCCGGAGATGCGTAACGGCCCGTATGATTACACCCAGGTTCCGGTCGATCACTAACCGCGAGATGTCAGCGAGGAGCAATCATGGTCATTAAAATTCCCTTACTGGCCGGCCTCAGTGCCAGCCGCAAAATCCAGGCTGGCGCCCAGGCGTCGCAGTCTATTCCCCTGCGACAGCTCCCGACCCGGGCGCGCCATAATGCGGGCGGCTCGCTCTCCGGCGGTGCCGCCACGCGGCCCGCCTCTCCGCCGCTTCAGCAAACCCCGGCGTCGGCCCGCCAGCGCAGCGGGGGCAGCATGCGCCAGAGCCTGACGCGCCTGAGGGAAAAACTACAGCGCAGCGCCCGTTCCGCCTCGCCGGCGGCGTCGGGTAGTGGGCGCGCTGCCTCGCCCGCCCGACTACCGGGCGAGCCGAGGCGTCCGGCCTCTGGTCTGCCGTCGCGACCCAGCGCGCCGGATACCACAGGCTATACCCGGACGGGGGCGCCGCATCGAACGCCCGACGTCGCGTCCCGTCCTTCCACCGCTTCACCCTCTTCTGCTCCCGTTGCCTCCTCCTCCGCCTCCCGGCTGGATACCCTTACCACCGCCGCCGATCTGGCGATGCAGCTCTATAGCGCCCGCACCCCGACCGATCCCGACGCGAGCGCGCCGCCGCCGATGAGTGACAACGCCCGGGGCAAACAGCCGGTGCGTAACGCGGCCCAGGCCCCGTCGCTTGAGACCATTGAGGAGAAGAAGCTCGCCGAAGCAAGCCTCAGCCAGTTCAACCGCACCCGCAGCCCGCTGGCCCAGGCCCCGTCGCTTGAAACCATCGAGGAGAAGAAGCTCGCCGAAGCAAGCCTCAGCCAGCCCAGCCGCGCCCGCAGCCCGCTGGCCCAGGCACCGTCGCTTGAGACCGTTGAGGAGGAGAAATACGCCGAATTGAGCCTCAGCCAGCTCAACCGCACCCAGCAGCTCGCGTTTAACGCCGCCAAAAATGACATGGCGGAGCAGCGCAACCAGCTCCGTCCGCAGATTGCGGAACTTGCCCTCAGCGATCGCGGCAAGCTCAGCGTGACCCACGCCGTCTCCGACAACCTGCGCAATATTCTTAATGAAACCGTGGCCCGCCCGCAGCACACCTGGCAGGCGCACCAGGCGAATCAAGACAGCAGTCAGCATCTGCTGATGGACACCCACGGACGCCTGTTCAGCCTGCAGGGTGAGAAAACCGCCTTTATCGGCCTGACCCAGAGCGTGCCGATGGAAGGCTGGAAGCAGCCGGAGCCGTCACGTCTGGATAACGTGCAGGATAAGCTGGGTGTGAAACCCCTCACCGCCCGCTCGGAGGTGCAGATCAAGCTGCACGGCACGGATATCGCCACGGTACGCGCGCCGGCGCGCCGGCTCGGAGACGCCTCGCTGCAACGTACCGTATTACTGCCGGACGCGGCGGTGCACGCAGCCCTTACCGGCATTTTCGCCCACGATCGTGAACAGGGTGATAAGGGCGCCGTTCGGGAGACCGTCAGCGAGCACCTGCGCGAGCACGGTGGCAGGCTCTACCGCCTCGATGAGCGCGCGATGCGCTGGGATCAGGTGGATGAAAACGAAGAGAAAAGCTTCAGCAAGCTGACCAAACAGGCCGACGACACCCTGTTCGCCATTTACGACAAAAAGACCCTGCGCAACCTGACTACCGGGGAAAAGTCAGAGAAGTTCTCTGACAAAATCGCCGGGTACTGCACCAACCATCGCGGTGAAACCCTGGTCACTCTGACGAACGAAAAAACCAATAAGCAGTCGGTCGCCTTTCTGCGGCGTCTGAATGACGATAAGTCGCGCCACGTGACGCTGGCGCTGAAAACCCGCCAACCCGATGGCGAGATCGGCGATTTTCATACCCGCGGCATGACGATGCACGACGGCAAGGTGTTTGCCATCGACAGCAACGGTAAGCTGTTCACCGGCGACAGCCCCGCCGAGGATGACAAGCAGCTTGTGCTGACCGACGCCAGCGAGCGCACGGCCAAACTGGCCGCGCTGCCGGGTAAGCATTTTACCCTTGAAAGCTTTCTTAACCACGGCACCGGTAGCCTGCTGGCGATCGTCAAAGACGGTAACGACCAGCGCCACGTCTGCGCCCTTAACCAGCAGGGGCACTTTGAGCCCCAGTGGAACCTCAATGAAAGCCTGGTGATGGACCATCATGAAGGGCTGATCCAGCCGCGCCCGCTGCCGCAGGAGATGGTGGATCTCGGTCGTCTCGGCCAGCTCATCGTCTATAACGACAAGCTTTACGCCCTCAACAAAAACTCCCAGCGCTGGGAGGCCACCAGCGAAAGCGTGCGCAGCCTCAAGCGCGGCCAGGACGGTCAGGGTTGGGTGATCAACGACGACGGTCAGCCGGCGCGGGTGAAGGTGAACCTGAAAAGCGACAAGATCGGCGGGCTTAACAACCAGTTTGTGATGCGCCAGCAAAAAAGCAGCATTGCGGTGGATATTCCCCTGCCCGGTTTCGGCCCCCATAACCCGGCCCGCGCCATCGCCCCTGTGGACAGCGAGCGGCTGGCCGCCATCAGCGAAAAGAACGAGATCCAGTATCACCATAACCGCCCCGACAGCCGGCAGCCGGCGAAGATGATGAAAACCCTCACCAAAGCGGGCATCGACAACTATCTCCCCCACGTGATACCGGACAAGATGGGCCCGGTTAACGCCACCGGCGAGGGCAACGAACTGGTGGACATCACCACCGACCAGAAGCAGACGCTCTACGTGCTGGATAAGCAGGGCAAGCTCTACGCCATGCCGAAAGAGGACTGGCAAGCCGCGCCGGGCGCACGTCCTGGCGCAGCGTGGCAGTCGGTGCCCTTGCCGGAGGGCATGGATGCCATCGACACACTGCATAACGTGGCGGGCGGCGGGCTGATGGTGGCCGATAAACTCGGGCGCAGCGCCATTTTACAGCTGGCGGGGATGCGGCTCGGGGCGAACGTCGTGGACAGCGGCGAACGGCAGGATGCCGCGGCGCAGGAGAACACCAGCGCCGCCGTCACCAACCAGAACGCGCAGCAGATTGCCCCCAAGGATCGCTGGCTGATCCAGCCGGAATACGACCCGGGCACGAAGCTGGAGGCCAAATCGCACCGTCGGCGGGTGGAGAAAGCACGCGACCGCCTCGGTGAAGCGTCGAAAAGCGTCAACGTGCACGGCATGACCCTCAAGGCTGAGGTGGGCGTGATGGGCATGACCGGGCGCGACGGCAACCACGTGAACAGCCGCCTGCGCGACCGACTGCGCGCCCACGTGTTTGACCCTAACCTGAGCCGCCCGCCGCGCCCGCTGAAGCTGGCGTACCGCAGCACGGTGCATGCCTGGGAGGGGCGTGAGGAGCTGCGTCCGATCTACCAGCGCCAGGCCACTCTGCATCAGGCAATGAAAGCCGCGCTGGCCGCCCCGCCCGCGACGCAACTCTCTCCTCTGGAGGATCGTCTGAAAGCACTGGAAAACGGCCCGTTTGACCGGCGTTTCCTGGAGCACCTGCGCGACTTCAGCGACAGCGTGGCCGACAGCGCCCATCACCAGACGATGCTGCTGGGACAGCACGCCGGTGCGCTTAAGGGTGACGGCAGCAGCGATAGCGAATTTACTCCCCCCCGCCACCGGGCGCTGACCCAGGCGATGAACCCGTGGAGCGATGAGGACAATCTGGTGCAGGATCTGGCGGCGTTACATCACCACTACCCCTTGCGCACCGCGCGTCCGAGCCATGCCCTGATGCAGTCGCTGGAGAATCAGGGCGTGGTGGTTCGCCATCAGAAAGCGCAGCCGCCCATGGGCCGCCAGCGCGATCCCCATGACGATATGGGCCTGACCAAATCACGGCTGATCCTCGACGGGATGGCGATGCGCGACCTGCATGCCCTGGTGGATGAGCTGGAGACCGTCGCCGCCGGAAACCCGGTCTCGTTTGCCCGTATCGACCAGGCGCAAGAGAGGTTCCGCGTCCTGCGCGACGAACGCTACGGCAACGATCCGATTCAGAAGGCCACCAGCATGGGCTTTGTGAACAATAAGCAGCTTGAAGCCTGCTACGACGCCATTCGCTCCATGACCAATGCCTTCAGCAAGCCCCACCACGGTCTGAACATGACCACCCGCACCGTGGTGAAAGCCAGCTCCCAGGAGCAGATGACCGAGCGTATGATGCGCACCATTGCCTCGCTGGAGTCCGGGGAGAACATGGGCTTTGGCCGTAACTACGGCGGGATGCTGACGCTATCGGTGATCCCCGGCGGAGAGGTGATCGGCGTACCGGGGGTGCGCGGCAACCTCGATCGCGCCTATAACGCCAGCTTCGCCCGCAGCGACAGCGGGATCACCGTCTCCTTCACCCGCAACGGCGGCGGCACCGGCACAGTGTTTGGCGCGGTGGGCTGGAACCCGATAAGCCAGGCGCCGGATGCCAAAAACATCAAGGTCGATCTGGGCAACCAGCGTAGCCTCACCCCCTCGGCGCGCCTTAACGGTATCCTGGCCATGGCGCTCCAGCGCCAGATGCAGAACAGCGTCAGCTTTACCGTCAGCGAAGCCAACCTGAAGGATTTCCTCGATCAGCTGACCAACGGCACGCTCGACCCGGCCACTCTGCTGGAGAGCGGCGTCAGCCATAAGGTGAAAAACGGCACCACCCTGACCTTCAATGTCGATGCCACCATGATGGCGATGGCCGGCGGCGGCGTTAACCTGCCGACCAACAGCGCCGATCCAACCCGCAACCGGGCTATGGCGCGCGCCACCGCCAGCCTGCAGGCCACCACGAACCTGGCTTCGGCCCAGAGCGAGCACAGCGTCTCCCGCACTGGCGCGGGCACCACCCTCAGCGACAGCGATAACCGCCTGCGCATGCTCAACAGCGCCAGCGTCGGGGCGGGCGTCACCGCAGGGGTTGGGGTCACCACCGGCGGGTCGAAGAGCGCGCGCATCCCGATGTTCGGTATCAACAGCACCAACATTCAGGCGAGCATTGATAACCGCACCAAGCAGAGCATGAGTCTCGACATCGGGCGCGCCGATCCGGTGGATAAACAGCAGCTCGACAAGCTTATCAAGCAGATTGAGTCCAGCTTCGATGACCCGAAGATGAATGCCCTGCTTCAGGAGATCAAAGATGCCGAAAAGCCGCCGAAGAACGAACTGCCACCCCTGACCCCGGCGCTGAAAGCCCTTAAAGAGCAGAGCCTGCGGGAGCGCGCCACCAGCCACGGCACCCTGCGTCCGCTCTCTGCCGCCGAGCGCAAAGCCTATGAGAAGCTGCAGAAGGCTGACGAAGCCGAGGCAAAGGGTGACGCCAAAGGCACGACAGCGCAGACCGACGAGCCGCCGAAGAAAGAGAAGAGTAGCGACGAGACGTTCTCGACCTTTATGAAAACCGAGCGTGAAGCGGTCGCCATGAAGCTTGAGAAGCTGCTTCCGGTGCTGCTGGCCATCACACCAGCGAACAACGCCCAGTACGGGGTGCTTAATGCCGCCCGACAGCTGGAAATCCAGAAGGAAGCGGCGACGCAGCGCACCCACACCCTGAACAGCGCCGAGTACCAGTCGACCTACAACAACCTGCGCAAAATCGACCATAACAGCCTGATGCACGTGGTCCATAGCCTGTTCGCCAGCGAACTGCCGGAGAGCAACGCCGAAGCCATTAGCCGGTTTATGGCCGAGAAGCCGATGCTGAAAGAAGTGATCCGCGAGCTGCAAACGAACCGTAATACCCAGGCGTCGGTCACCCTGGAGTTTACCGACGAAACCCGCTACCGGATGCAGCAGAAGTGGCTCAAAGGCGAAACCCAGCCGGAGGAGATTCAGGCGATGCTCAAGGACCGCAGCAACATGCGCGTTAAGTCGATCGCCTTTACCGAGACCGACACCAAGCAGGAAGGGTTTAACCTGCCGCTGCTGCTGACCGGCGCCTCAAGCCAGGCGAACGTCAGCATCACCCGCAACCTTGGCAAAATCGCGTTCAGCTACGGCGAGGATCAGCGCACGCCGAACGCCTTTACCCTTGAAGGGGATATCGCCGACGCCAGTCAGGATGTGGTAAACGCCCTGACCCGCGCCGAAGTGCAGGATAAACGCGGCGTGCTGTAGGCGCGCCCGCCCTCAACCTAACGGAGACCACGTGACATGACGCCCCTACAGACGCAAATTCAGCAGTTGCTCAGCGGCCTTAACCGCCCCGGCACGCCCCCGTTAACCCTCGATAACGGCGTGTGTGCGCTGGTGGATGACCAGGGACAGGAGGCGCTGGTGCTGGAAGCGCCCGCCGAGAGCGATGCCCTGCTGCTTCACTGCCGGCTGTTTGATATCGCCCCCTGGCAGGAGACGCTCTCCGCGTGGCGGCTGATGATGACGCTTAACTTTGAAATGGACGCCATGCGCGGCTGCTGGCTGGCGCTCGATGAAGACAATCAGATTCGGCTGTGCCACCAGCAGGGCATTGATGCCCTGAACCATACGACCTTTATCCCGCTGGTTGAGGCGTTCATGCAGCAGGCCCGCGAGGCGCGGGAGCTGCTCACGGAGATGTTCAGCGCCCGCTAACCCTCTGTCGGAGCCTGTAGCAGGCTCCGGCTACGCCTCCCCGACGCGCTTGCCCTGCTTGTCGATCACCACCTCCCCATCCTCCTTGATGAACTCCCCGCGCTGGGGATCGGGCAGGAGATCCAGCACCCGTTCGGAGGGGCGACACAAGGCGGTACCAAGCGGCGTCACCACGATGGGACGATTAATCAGAATTGGGTACGCCAGCATCGCGTCCAGCAGTTCGTCATCGCTGATGTCGGGATTATCCAGCCCGAGCCTCACATAGGGTTCGGTGTTGGTGCGCAGCAGATCGCGTACGCCGATGCCCATGCGGGTAATCAGTCCGCTCAGCTCAACGCGCGACGGCGGATTCTCCAGATAGAGGATCACCTCCGGTTCCGCGCCGCTGTTACGGATTAACCCCAGGGTATTGCGTGACGTGCCGCATTCCGGATTGTGGTAGATAGTAATGTCGCTCATGGCTGACCCTCTACAGGATGGAGGAAGTACCGCATCGGCCGCGTCCGGGCCTCAGGTAAACCATAGTCTGTCTGATGACGCGCCTGTGAGCAAATCGTGTGAACGGGGTAAACGGAGGGAAATTACCGTGCTGAGAGGCTACTCGTCGCGGATCTCTATCACCTCATCGAGGTACTGATCTTCCAGCTCGCGCAGCAGGCGGTAGACCTGCGCCACCGCGGTGAGGGTTTCGCGTGGAATAAAGGCTCCCTCGCGGGTGGTGCGATACAGGGTACGGGTCAGCCAGATATAGCGGATCACCGGCACGCGTTTGCGCTGCGCCTCCTCAATCAGGGTGCGCGCCTCCTCGTCGCTGGCCTTAAACAGCAGGCGCGGAAGCGGGGTTTCATCCGGGCGATAGTAGAGGCCGACGGCGAAGTGCGTCGGGTTAATCAGCAGCACGTCCGCCTCCTCCACCGCCACCTGGCGCGGCGCCTGCGGCTCTTCGTTGAGAATTTCGTGCGCCACCTGGCGTCGGTGGCCCTTCATGTGCGGATCGCCTTCGCTCTGCTTGTACTCGTTCTTGATATCGTCGTGGCTCATGCGCTGCTGCTTGAGGAAGAAGTACTTCTGCACCCCGAAGTCCAGCGCGCTCAGCGCCAGCATCACCATCAGCACCCGGCGCGTCACCTTGATAAACAGCGCCATTACCCCCTGCCAGAAACCGTCCAGGCTACCGAGCGCCAGCTGGGCCAGACCCGCGATTTCCGGCTCAATCGCCAGCCAGACGATAACCCCGATAACGATGGCTTTGATAACGCTGGTCAGCAGCTGGGTAAACTGGCGCGCCGAGAACATGTTCTTGAACTGGTTCACCGGGTTGAGGGCGTCCAGATTGGGCGTCAGGGCCTCCACGGCGAACAGCGGGCCGAACTGCACCCAGCCGCCGATGATGCGCAGCACCAGGCCAATGGCGCACACCAGCCCCACCAGCACCAGAAACACGGTGAAGGAGTTGCTGATCACCTCCTCCAGAGCGTGATCGAAGGGCTCGCGCAGCCGGGAGAGCGGCAGCAGCATCATGGCCTGCATCCGCTGCATGCCGGTATCCACCAGCGCGAAGATCGCCTCCAGCACGCCGATGCAGATCAGCAGCTTCGGAATATCCTGGCTCTGGCTGACCTGCC
The DNA here is from genome assembly GCF_000463155.2 of Siccibacter turicensis LMG 23730. Lineage (GTDB taxonomy): Bacteria > Pseudomonadota > Gammaproteobacteria > Enterobacterales > Enterobacteriaceae > Siccibacter > Siccibacter turicensis. The sequence goes on from NZ_AWFZ01000042.1 coordinate 564,498, forward strand.
CCTTTTTACGCGAGTCCTGGAGTTTTTGGGGTGTGGCGTCTTCGGTTTTTTCGCTCACGGCGTCACCCCTTTTGGTTCGACCAGGTGCGGCAGGATGTCGCTCAGGTCGCGCAGCTCGTAGAGCCGCTCACCGGCCAGATGGTTGAGCAGCGGCAGGTAGAGAATAAAGAACAGCATGCCGAGCAGGCATTTCACCGGAATGGTCAGCGCCGTGGCCTGGAGCTGCGGGCTGTAGATGCTCATGATGCCGATGGCGAAATCCATCAGCAGCATGATCGCCACCAGCGGCCCGGCGTAGAGCACCATGTCGGTGAAGGTTTTGCCCAGCAGCGTGAGATAAACCTGGAACCCGGCCTCCGACGGAAACGGCATCCACTCGGTGGCGCGCCACAGGCGGTAGCTGTCCCAGATGATCTGGGTAATGGTGGACAGCCCAAGCCCGATGATCAGCAGCAGAATGATCGACTGCTGCATCAGCTTACCCAGCGGGGTGACGTCCGGGCCAAGCTGGGGGTTGATCTGCCCGCCCATCAGCGCCCCGCGCTGGTTATCAAACAGCCCGCCGACCGACTCGAACAGCCAGAACGGCATGGCGAGCAGCAGGCCGATCAGGCAGCCGATGACCAACTCTTTGAGCATCAGTCCGGCCAGCACCAGCATGTCCGGCTCCAGGGCGTCGATCTGCACTTTTATCGCCGGGGTAATAAACAGCGACAGCGCCACCACGATGGCGGTACGCATCACCCCTTTCACTACGCTGAAGTTGAACACCGGCGTGAGCAGCAGACAGGGAAAGATGCGCGCCATGGCAAGGGCCAGCGCCAGAATGCTGTTGAAGATATCGGCCAGCGGCGCACCGAGCAGCATCAGGCGCTTACCGTGGACATCATGGCGAAGGCGGTCTGGGCAAGCTGCATCAGCTCCACCCCAACCCAGCGGCCGCTCAGGGCCAGCGTCACCCCTACCGCAACCAGCTTGATGCAGAACGGCAGCGTCTGGTCCTGCAGCTGCATCGCCGCCTGCAGAAGCGAGATCACAATCCCCACCAGCACCGCGACGATAAGCGGCGGCGCCGAGAGGATCACCACCAGTAGCATGCCCTGGCGAAACAGCGTCAGAATATCCATCTAGTCCTCACAGGTAACTGTAAAACAGCCCGTCAAGCAGGCGCGTCCAGCCGCTTATCAGCACGAACAGCAGGATTTTGAGCGGCAGGGAGACCGTCATCGGCGACACCATCTGCATCCCCAGCGCCAGCAGCACGTTAGAGACGATAAGGTCCACCACGATAAACGGAATGAAGATCAGAAAGCCGATCTTGAAACCGTTCTGAAGCTCGGAGAGCACGAACGCCGGGATCGCCAGCAGCATGTTGTCGGGCTGAACGGTACGCGCCATCTCTTCCGGCCACATGCGGTGGGTGTTCTCCTGGAGATGCACCACGATGTCCGGGTCGGTATTGCGCGTCATAAACTTCTTTAACGGCTCGATGCCGTTGCCCAGGGTGTACTCCAGCCGCTCCATGGAGCTGAAGTCGATGGGCAGGGTTTTCACCCGGTCGGTAATATCGCTGAACACCGGCGCCATAATGAACAGCGTTGCGGCGAGCGCGATGCCGTTCAGGGCCATGGTGGGCGGCACCTGCTGCACCCCCATGGCGTTGCGGGTGAGCTGGAGCACCATGGAGATTTTCAAAAAGCTGGTGCAGATGATAAGCAGCATCGGCAGCAGCGTCAGGGCGCCGAGAAACAGCGCCAGCATAATCGGATTCAGCGGTCCCATTTCCATAGCGGTTACCTGTCGGCGTCCAGCGGATTTGCTGCCGCCGGCAGCATATGGGTGATTTGCAGCCCGAGCCGCCCCTCCACGTCCACCAGTTCGCCTTTCGCCAGCGGGAAGTCGCCGTGGCACAACAGCGCTTCACCGGGCACCACGTGATCCACCATCAGGGTCGTTCCGACGCTCAGGCGGTTAATTTCGCCGAGCGTCAGCCGCAGGTGGCCGCAGCGCAGCGTCAGGGCCAGCGGCAGCGGATCGAAGGCCGACGTTTCTGTCGCCGGGGCTGCCGGACGCTCATCATCCGGCTGCGGCATACCATCCATCGCATAATCATCGGGGGTTACATTCACGTCGGTTATCTCCAAATCGGTAATATAAAAACGGCCAGCACGCCCTTCCTCACCCTGTAATTCACCCTGAATGCGGACGCGGGCGAGGTGCAGTTCCCCCTCGCCGGTCGGTGTAAACCAGGTGCGGGTGGGAAGGATTACGTCATCGGGACGTAATGCGCGTAGCTGCGCCAGCGGTAAAGTGAGCGCGCCAAGGTTCAGCGGCAGGCTGAGGGAGAGCGCCTCGTCGGCCGGGGCGTACAGCGGCTGCCAGCCGACGTGCGCCAGAAGGTGAGTCAGGGTTTCCGGCGTGGCGCCAAGCGCGCTGTGCGCCCGGGCATCGCCCAGCACCACGGTCAGTGAGAGCCACAGCAGATCGTCCGGCGGTACGTCGGCGTCGGACGGTGAGATCGCGCCAAGCAGATCCTGTAGCGGCGCACACATCGCCTGGTTATAGAGCGGCCAGTACCAGGCCTGATCCCGCGCGGCGTCCGGCAGCGCCGGGCAGGAGGAGAGCAGACCGCAGACCGCCTCCGGCTCGCTCAGCCACAGCGTACCGGCCTGACACGCCAGCCCCCGGGCCTGCACCGCCCCGCTCGCCTGCGCCGTCAGGTGCAGCTCCAGCCAGCCGGACGCCTCGTCGGTGTCAAAGAGAAAGCGCCAGCCTGCCCCGGTTTTTTGCCGCAGCTGCGCCTCTGTGCGCCGCTGACGACGCAGCGCCAGTGGTTTCATGCCTGCCCCCCGCGCTGCTCGAAGCGCAGCCGCACCTGGCAGGCCATGCGCCGACGCAGCGACTCGCGGCAGCGCTCCTGATGCGGGGCCATCATCAGCATCGCCTGCGGAGCGAAGCGCAGATTGATGTCCCAGCCGTTGCCGGCGGCGCTGAGCCGGGCATCCACCTCACCCAGCTTCGGCAGCAGCAGCGTCATGGCCACCGCCCCGGCGGGCTGTTTCTCCACCGCGGTACACAGCGCCGGCTCAATCTGCTGCCAGACCCGTGCCGGTGAGGCGACCGTCTCCGGGGCGCTGGTGTCCGGCGCCTGAAGCCAGGGCCAGGCGGTGGCGGTTAAGGGCACGCCCGCCGGCAACAGCCCCGTTTCCGGCTGCCCCAGCAGGGCGTCAAACAGCGACGCATCCTGCTTCACCGGGGTGCTTTTGCCTTTGCGATCCGCCGGTGCGGCGTCGCTGGCCTGGGATGTCGGTCGCTCGCGGGCGACGGATGGCCGCTGCGGCAGCGGCTCTTTGCCCGCCTCGCGGGCCTGGGGTAATGCGCTCATCGCAGCACCTCGCTTTCCTGAATCATGTATTCGAGTTTCTCCACGTCGCGCTGTCTGGCCTGGGTCTCACGCTGGGCCTCTTCCAGCTGGGCGGTCTGCACCTCGGTCAGCCGCTGACACTGCACCAGCGCGTTTTTATGACCGGCGACCGCGTCGCACGCCCCGCGCTCCTGCGTCAGCCCCTGCATCAGGCGCTCCTGCTTCTGGGTCACCGCCAGATGCCGTTCCGCAAACCCGTCGCGCAGCGCCAGATAGCGGGTCTGCTGTTCGGCGAGCTGCTCGGCCAACTGGTCGCTTCGCGTGACGGTGTCACGCAAGGCGCGATCCGCTTCCCGCTGGGCGCGTTCACTGCGGCGCAGGCGCTGACGGCGAATCGGCAACAGCAGTGCGAAGGCCTGTTGCAGCGCGGCCCCGGCATCTTCCACCGGGATATCGTCATCAAGGTTACGGTGTCGGCGCATGGCGACTTACCTCCGAAAGCAGTAGCAGGGTCTCTTCATAGGCGGAGGGCTCATGCATGCCCTGTTGCAGATAGCCGTTGATGGCGTCCTGGGCCGATACCGCCGCATCGGTCATGGCATCGTGGCCCGGCTGATACTCCCCGAGGCGGATCAGCATCTCCACCTGCTGCCACGCGGCCATCATGCGCCGCACCTGCACCGCATTGCCGATGTGCTCCCGGGTGGCGACGTTACTCATGGTGCGGCTGAGGCTCGCCAGCACGTCGATGGCCGGGTAGTGGCCGCGCTCGGCGAGTTTACGGGTCAGCACGATGTGACCATCAATCAGGGAGCGCACTTCATCCGCCACCGGGTCGTTCATCGAGTCGGCCTCGATCAGCACCGAATAGAGCGCGGTAATCGCCCCGCGGGAGGTTTGCCCCGCCCGCTCCAGCAGCGTGGGCAGCAGCGTATAGACCGAGGGCGGCAGCCCGCCGCGGCCCGGCGGTTCGCCGAGCGCCAGACCGATTTCGCGCTGGGCGCGGGCAAAACGGGTCAGCGAATCGAGGATCAGCAGCACGCTTTTGCCCTGGTCGCGCCAGGCTTCGGCGATGGCAGTGGCGGTAAACGCCGCCCGGGCGCGCTCCATGCTGCTGCGATCCGAGGTGGCACAGATCAGCACCGTGCGGCTGCGCAACTCGGCGTCCAGCTCGTGATCGAGGAACTCGCGCAGTTCGCGTCCGCGTTCACCGATAAGCCCAAAGACGATGACGTCGCAGGGCGTGTTGCGCGCCATCTCCGCCAGCAGCGTGGTTTTCCCGCAGCCCGCCCCGGCAAACACCCCGACCCGCTGGCCGGTGCCGATGGTCAGCAGGCCGTCGATGGCGCGCAGCCCGGTCGGCAGCGGCGTATCAATACGCGGGCGGTCAGTTGGCGCGGGCGCATCGCCCAGCACGCTCACTGACGCCATCCCGCTGCCGGGCATGGCGAAAGCCCCGGGGCCGTCGTCGCTGAGCGGACGGCCAAACCCGTCCAGCACGCTGCCGAGCAGCGCATCGGAGACCACAATGCTGTGCGGCAGGCGCAGCGGGATCACCCGCGCGCCTTGGGCGATGCCATCCAACTGACCGAGGGCTGAGAGCAGCGTATGGCGGGGATTAAAGCCCACCACTTCCGCCAGCACGCTGCTGCCGTCGTCGCGCTCCACCTGGCACAGATCGCCGATGCGCGCCTGCGGCAGGCTGCTCTCCAGCAAAATCCCGCTGATGCCGGTGATGCGCCCCCAGGCTTTGACCGGCGAGAGGCTGGTCAACCGCTGCTGCTGTTGGGCGTACCACGCTTCCAGCGCCAGGGCCATTACCAGCTCACCTTGATGTTTTCCCGGCCGCTGAACTCAATCTGGTCGCCGGTGATGGCCACCAGACGCAGATCGTCCACTTCATCACCGACGAACAGCCGCTGGCCGTCGTCGGTCACGATGTTGGCGCGCGAGCCGGTCGTGATCTGCACGATGCGAAACGGTAGCGACACCTTGCGCGGCTCGACGCGGTTCACCACCGGCACCCCGGTGTGAAACTCCTCTTTAAAACGACCCATCATGCGGTTGAAAATCTGCATCTGCTCGGCGCTCAGGGTGCCCTTCAGCTCAATGGATTTTTCGCCGGCGATCACTGCCACCGCTTTGCCGAGGTCGCGTTCGCGCAGCATCTTCAGCAGCGGGCCTTTAATCTCGTTCACGCTCAGCAGGCTGCCGGGAGACGGCACGACCTGGGTTTGGGCCACCGTCGGCTGCAGGATCCAGCTCACCACGGTAAAGGTCAGGAGCAGCATCATGCTCACCATCGCCACCCGCATGGTGCGGGTGAACAGGCTACGGCGCACCGGCTGTGCCGCGACTGGCGCGGCGGCCTGTGGCTGCGGGGCCTGGACAGGCTGCGCCTGTTCGACTGGCGGGGTAAACGGCGTCCAGGGGGTATCGGCCTGGGCCACCATCAGCCACACCGGGCCGACGGCGAAGGTTTCACTGGTTTCCAGCGGGCGGGGTTCCCCGTCGGCGTACGCCAGCTGCCAGCTCGATTCGTGACGGTGTAACGTGCAGTGGGTCGCGCTGACCCCCTCGTCGCTCAGCAGCAGATCGGCTTCCCCGGCCTGCCCGATAACCCAACTGTCGCCAAAGAGTGGCAACGCTGCGCCTAAATGAAGGCCCGACAGCACGCGCAGTTCGAACATCATTAACTCTCCCAGGTGGTCAGTGAGTAAACGGCGGGATCGAGGTCAATACGCCCCAGCACGTTTACCGCGAGATTAGGTTGCAGCTCCGCAAACGAGAGCACCGGTACATAGTGGAACTCTTCCTGAATCAGCGAGCGCATTGGGCTGCGCAGGTCCTGGGCCACCAGCAGAACGGCGCGCGGGTCGTTGTCCACCGGGAACGCTTTGCCCACCTCCTGCAAAATGGCGGAGACCTGCTCCTGCGCCAGCGCAAAGAAGATGTCGTTCTGGGTCTGGCGCAGCGCATCGCGCAGCTGCTCTTCCAGCTCCGGGGTGATCAGCCAGACGTGCAGCCCATCGGGGCGCGCATACTGATAGCAGAGATGGTTTTTCATCGAGATACGCACCAGATCGGTCAGCAGATGGATGTCGCGCTCGTGCTGGCCGTGCTCGATCAGCGCTTCGGCAATGGCGCGCACCGAGCGCAGCGGAATACGCTCCGCCACCAGCTTCTGCAGCACGCCGGAGAAACGCGCCACCGGCATCACGCGCTGCAGCTCCTGAGACAGCTCCGGCTGCTCCGCTTCCAGCCACGAAACCAGCGCCCGCGTCTCCTGCAGTCCGATAAAGTGCGGGCTGCTGGCGTGGATGGCGTTTTCCATGCGTTTAACCAGCAGTTCGCGGGCGCTCCAGCGCTCCACCTCGTCGTTCTCCAGCAGCGGATGGTCGGCGGGCAGCCAGATAAGCTCCGCTTCGCGACGCAGTTCGTCGCCCTCCACAATGCCCTCGCGCGCCGCCTCAGGAATGCTCTCCAGCCAGCTGCGTTTCACCGCCAGCTGCGCCACGTTGAAGGTGCCCACTACTTTGGGGATCTCATACACCGAGAAGCGGAATTCGTTCTCCGGCTGGCTGTCGATGAACTCAATGTCGAACGCCGGAAGCGTAAAGCCGAAGTGGTAGACGATACGGTTTCGCAGACGGCGGATCTCCTGCACCAGCTCCAGCGTCTCCGGCTGGCCGCGGCACGAGGACGGGAAGTTAATCAGGTAGGGCCGGGTCGGGTTGAACTGGCGCAGATCCTCTTTGCCGTTCAGCTCCGGCGGCACCACTTCGTTCTCCATCTGCGGCTTCGCCAGCTGTAACTCCTGGCGCGCGCGCCAGATCTGGAACCCGCCGCTGGTCATGGTCAGCGCCGCAAGCACCAGGAACACCCCGGTAGGCATCCCCGGCAGCAGCGCGAAGCCCACCATGCCAATCGAGGAGAGCAGCCAGGCTTTCGGCTGGCTGGTCAGCTGTTCGGCAATCTCGCGGCCAATGTTGTTATCCACCGCCTGATCGTTGTCCGAAGAGACGCGGGTGATGATCATCCCGGCGGTCAGGGAGATGAGCAGCGCCGGGATCTGGGCAATCAGCCCGTCACCGATGGTAAGAATGGAGTAGACGTGCATCGCTTCCCCGGCGGGCATCCCGAGCTGTAACACGCCGATGCTGAAGCCGCCAATCAGGTTGATAAACAGGATCACCAGCCCGGCGATGGCGTCGCCCTTCACAAACTTCATCGCCCCGTCCATCGCCCCGAACAGCTGGCTCTCTTTTGCCAGCTCGCCGCGGCGGGCCTTGGCCTGCCAGACGTCAATCATGCCGGCGCGCAGGTCGCTGTCGATGGACATCTGCTTGCCCGGCATGGCGTCGAGGGTGAAGCGCGCCGCCACCTCTGCCACCCTTTCCGACCCTTTGGTGATCACCAGGAAGTTAACCACCGTCAGGATCAGGAACATCACCATCCCCACCGCCAGGTTGCCGCCCACCACGAAGTTACCGAACGCCGCCACCACGTGCCCGGCGTCCTGCTGAATCAGGATCTGACGGGTGGTCGAGATGGAGAGCGCCAGACGAAACATGGTGGTGAGCAGCAGCACCGCCGGGAAGGTCGAGAACGCCAGCGGTTTCGGCAGGTACATCGCCAGCACCACCAGCAGCGAAGAGAGACAAATATTGACGGCGATCAGTACGTCAATCAGCCCCAGCGGCAGCGGAATGATCAGCATAAAGACCAGCGCCATCGCAAAGGCGGCGCCGACCACTTCGGAGCGCTGCATCGCACTGATGGCAATTCTGTTCAGAATCTGAAAAAGGACGTTCATCGCCAGGGCCTCGTCGAAGTGCGGAAATTAAACATCTTTGCGCATGTTGGCCTGCTGCTCGTCTTTCGACGCCTCGCCAATCATGTTACGCAGCAGCGTCAGCGCGTCTTTGCGGCTTTCCGGCTCTTGCCACAGCGAAGGCGGCAGGCCGTGCATCAGCGGAAACAGTCCGGCGTAAAACAGCGGCAGCTGCGTGGTGTGCTGCCCGACCACCTCTTCTGCCAGGTGGTGAAAGTCGCTCTCATAGGCGCCGTTGTAGCTGATTTGCAGGGCGCGTCGCGTCAGGGTCAGCCCGGTCATCGCCACCTCGGGCAGCTTGGTCTCCATGCGCTTTACGAAGGCGGAGCAGTTAGCCAGCGTCTGGCTGATCTGCGCGGCATCGCGCAATCCGCGTTGAATGCAGCACAGCGCACCGATGCTGATCGACGGCGCCAGCGCGGCGATATCGTCCGACAGCGCCCGTTGCAGGGTGCGCAGCGACGCCAGCAGATAGCGCGACTCCACCTCCTTCAGCAGCATGTCGAGCATCATCACCGCCGATTGTTTGTGGACGATGGTGTCGTAATAGAGGTTGCGCAGTGACTGCTTGCGCTGCGGGTCGCGGGTGTGTTCGGCGATAGCCCTGGCGGTGTTGGTTCCGGCGCGGATCGTCTCGCCGTGGGTGTGCTGAAGGCGGTCAAGATGGCCGCCGATTTTGCTGGCAAGCTCAGGGTTGCCGTCAACATGCGCCTGCTGCTCCAGAATGCGCAGCAGCACATCGCAGCGCGCCGCATCGCCACCTGCGGCCTCGACCAGCGCATCGCTGTCCGGCGGCGGAGACTGGTTCAGAGCGTCGCGCAGCAGGCTGAGCTGCTCTTCGGTGCGCTGGTTGTCGTTGTTATCCAGCAGCTCGAACAGATGGGTCAGCTCGTCGATTTTCCCGATCGCGTGCTTGTTGCGCAGCAGGTTACTTTGCAGGTTGCGGCGGTTGAGCGCCTTGTTTTTACGCTCCATCTTCTCGCTGAACATCATCCCAATCTCTTCCAGCGAGTCGTTAAGCGTTTCGGTGCGGGTACGCACGTTGTCCGGGCCGTGGCTGGCGTTTTTTGCTGTGGACTGCTCCGTTCCCTTATGCAGGGCTTTCAGGGCCAGCGGCACCAGTAGCGCATGTTGCATTTTAATCATCGCCGGCACTCCTCGTTGTTATCACCCCTTTTCAGTGTCGACACCCGGACATCGGTTCCCGAAAAAATGAAAAAAAACGCGGCGAATGGCGCGGCGGAACGCCCGGTGAATTTTCGCTACCCATACACAACGCTGCGGGAAAATATATCGGCGCGGCGGAATGCAATTAATTGCATTGTGCGGCGAAAGATAAAAACAAAAAGTGTCTCAGATAACTCCTGGAGGGAATATAAACCGGCGTTAAAACAGGGTATTAGCATCACAACGTGGGCTGGCACAGCGCTTGCTATGGGGTAAGGGTCACGATGACAACTACCGGAGAGCAAATAATGATTAGCACCATGATGCCTGATGTCGCCCAGTCCCATAATGCAACCGCATTCCCGGAAAATGTGAACTGGGACGAAGTTTTCCTCACGCATAATAAAAAGCTGCTTAATTTCATTCGAAAGCGAATTGCTAATCACGAGGACGGGGAAGATATTTTGCAGATGACCTGTCTGGAAGTGCTGCGCAATCGGCATAAATTTATGGGTGCGTCACGTCCTGAAACCTGGGTGTTTGGAATTGCGGTTAATCTGATTCGCAATTATTACAAAAGCCAGCATAGTTATGGTTTCCTGGAGTGCCTGGACGATGAAATCACAGCAGATTTGCTGCTGGAAAACGACCCCTGCGATCTGACGGAAAATCGCCAACTGCTGCTTAATACGCTGGACTCGATTGATACGCTGGGGCCGGATATTAAAGCCATGCTGTCGATTCTGGTGGAAGAAGAAGGCAGCTATCAGGATGTGGCGCTTCACCTGAATATTCCGCTGGGTACCGTCCGTTCCCGATTGTCACGGGCGCGAGAGGCGTTGAAAACCCGCATCTATGCCTGATACTGCGCCGACAAACGGCTGACATGATTTAACTGCTACTATGTTGAAGACGTTAATTATCCTACAGCGTGAAATAGTTCCAGAAGGGAACTTTATTCACGCTGATATTACGCGAGAGCAATATTGACTGGTGAAAAGACCAGCAACAACATAGAGGGAATTATGCTACTGCAGGCTATTGCAAACCGCCCGGAAAATAGCGCGCTGGACGCAGCGAATTTATCAGACATCGCCCTGAACCGGGTTCATGATGCGATATATCTGATCGACTGTGATCTGCGTATCAAATATGTCAACGATAAAGCCTGTACGCTGCTGGGATATAACCGCGAGGGTTTTTCACAGCTCCCCTTCTCTGCCATCGATCCGGAACTGCGCGACAGCGACGTGGTGGCGCTCTGGTGGAAGCTGAGCGTCCGTCCGGAAGGCATCACCTTTACCTCTCATCACCGCGACAGCCGTGGCGAGCTGATCCCGGTTGAGGTCAGCTCCATCGGCTACACCCACCGCGGCGAACAGCACATCCTGTGCGTGGTTCACGATGTCCGCGAGCTGCGGCGTCAGAAAGAGCAGCAGCGCCTGCGCGAAAAGCAGATGAGCCTGGTGGTGGAGAACTCCCCGGATCTCATCCTGCGCTTCGATCTCAACACCCGCTGTCTGTATGCCAACCCGGCGGTACGCAACTGGTTCGGGCTGAGCGAGCAGGAGATCCACCACAAGCCGCTCACCGAAAGCGTGCCGAAGGGCGATGTCGGGCTGAGCTTTTTTAAGCTGGTTTCCAAAACCCTGGTGGATGAGAAAGGTGCCGAACAGGAGCTGACACTGCTGCGTCACGGTAAAAAACGGACCCTGCACGTGCGCTGCGTCCCGGAGTACAACCTCGCCGGCAAGCTCGCCAGCGTGCTGGCGGTCGGGCGCGACATTACCCCGATCCGGCAAACCGAGGAGGAGCTACGCTTTGCCCACCAGCAGCTGCGCATGCTGGCGCAGAATTTCGAGCAGGATCGTGAAGCGGAGCGCAAACAGCTGGCGCGGGATATTCACGATGAGCTGGGGCAGCATCTCACCTCGCTGCGCACCGGCCTCTCGCTGCTGGCGATGCGCGCCCCGCAGCAGACCGCTGAGCTGCGCGGCCAGGTAGAGAATCTGATGGGGCTGGTGGACAGCACCATCCAGGTGGTGCGGGATGTGTCGACCCGCCTGCGCCCCAACGTGCTGAATCTGGGGCTGATCCCGGCGCTGGAGTGGCTGCGCGATCGCTTCAATAAAGACGGCGGCTGCCGCTGCATTCTGGTGGCCCCCAACGAGCACACCGTGGTGCTGGATGACGCCTCGCTCACCGCCGCGTTTCGCGTGGTGCAGGAGTCGCTGACCAACGTCGCCCGCCACGCCGGGGCCAGCACCGTCTATATCATCGTTAAACCAGAGCCCGACACGCTCTCCATTGAGGTTGTTGATAACGGCAAAGGATTCACGCCGGGCCGGGTGCGTAAAAACGCCTTTGGCCTGCCCGGCATTCAGGAGCGCGCGCGCATGCTCAACGGCGAGGCGGCGATTATCAGCGCGCGTGGAAAAGGCACCCGCGTGCGGCTGACCTTCCCGCTGCCCGCCCCGCGCGGCGGCGGCGGCGAAAAACAGAAAGGAGAATAACGATGGAAGAGCGGATACGCCTGATGATTGCCGAAGATCACGCCATTATGCGTGAAGGCCTGAAGCAAATATTTGCCCTTGATGAGGCAATAGAAGTGGTGTGTGAAGCCCCGGACGGCAGCCAGGTGCTGGAGCGGCTGCGTCATCATGAGGTCAGCCTGCTGCTGCTGGACCTCTCCATGCCGGGCATCAGCGGCGAGGACCTGATTCACCGCATTACCCCCCAGTATCCCGATCTGCGCATTCTGGTGCTGAGCATGTACAACGAGCCACAGATCGCCCGCCGGGTGCTGGGCAGCGGCGCGCTGGGCTATATCACTAAAGACAAGCCGCCCGAGGCGCTGCTGAAAGCGATCCGCACCGTGGCCCGCGGGGCGCGCTATATCGACCACGATCTCGCCCAGGAGATTGTCTTCTCCGACTATCACGGCAACAACCGCGCGGCCCATGAAAGCCTGACGATGCGCGAGCGGCAGATCATGATCATGCTGGCGCACGGTGAGACCATCAACGCCATCGCCGATACGCTGGCGATCAGCAATAAGACCGTCAGCACCTACAAATCGCGCATGATGAAGCGCATGAAGTTCACCACCAACGCCGATATCGTCAAATACTCCCTGAGCCATAACCTGGTGCGCTGACCCGTCGCGGCTACGCCCTCTTCCCGCGCGCAGCCGGTTTTATTCGCCGCGCGGGAACCCTTCCGCTTTCCTGACCACTCACGGATATTCCCCTATATTCTGAGGATCCAGGCTATGCCCTCTGGCATTCATTCCGCCGCCAGGCACACTCCCGCGCTGCTTCACCCCCAGCAGCGTACCGCCCCGACGGCCGGTGAAGCGGCAACCTCGCGTCCGGCACCCGCCGGAAGTGGCGCCCGACGCATCGGCCCGCATGCGGTGCCGGTAACGCCCCTGAACCAGTCAGGGTTTGTTTCGTCGTTCAGGAACGGCCACAGCGCCCGCGTTCATCACCTCAGCCAGCTGGGGATCAACCCGGCGTTTGCCCGCCAGGTGTTGAGCGACCCTCAGCTGCGCGACGCCGCCGCCAACGATGTGGCGCGCATCCGGACCATGGCGCTGGACGCGTTTCCGACGCTCAATCACATCACGCAGCAGGCGGCCCGCGCGGCGCTGCAGCGCACCGACCCGCGTCAGCACCGCGACATCAACGCCGCGCTCGACGACTACCGCAGCACCGATGGCGGCCACGTGCTGATGAGCATCAGCGCCATGGGCTTTCCCGACCTGCGCAGCTATTTGCACAGCATCGATCCCGACCGCGACGAAGAGGAGCATATGCAGGCGTTCGTCCATGAATTCGCCACGCGCTACAACTGCCTGAGCGGGTATGAGAGCGATGAAGAGGAGGCGATAGACGATGTGCGCAGCCGTCTGGAAGGGTTGCTGCCGGAGCAGGCGCGGACCTTAACCGACTATCTCCATCAGGCGCCGCGGCTGTCGAACGTGCCGTTAATGCGCGGGTCCGGCGGGGGCGATAATCCGCTGCGCTCGCTGGATAATACCCTGCGCGCCATGCTGCGCGGCGAAAGTCTGCACTTCAACAGCTTCCTCAGCACCACCGCAAGCTACGAGGCGGCCATGGACTTTACCGGCAAGCTCAGCAGCACCGGCTTCGGCACCCCGCTCTATACCATCGATTTCTCCGATACCCAAAACGAGGCGCGCAATGAAGTGCTGCGCCGGGACGCGTTGCAGGCGCTGGATAACGGCGAGTGCGACGATGCCCGCCGCTCTCTGCTCTACCTGATCCGCCCGGAAAACGCCGCGGGCGTCAGCGTCAACGCCACCGAACAGGCGCTGAACCCGCATATCGGGCAGGGCCACATCACCGGCCAGGAGAACGAGATCCTGCTCGCGCCGGGACACATTTTCATACCCCAACAGCTTATCCGTCACGATGACGGTTTTATTGCCGTGGGCGCCCTGCGCTATGCGCGCGACGCCGGCACGTCACTTACCTGAGGAGATGTACCTTGCCCGTTAACAACAACCACTACGCCCCGCACCTCTACAACCCTGCGGCTCACGCGGTCGCGCCTCTGGCACACAACACGCAGGCCACGGCACACACGGCGCAGGCCCGGGCGCCCGGCGCGATGGCGCCAGGCCACCATACGGTGCGGATCCACGGCCAGCCCGTCACCACGCGTCCGCTCAACAGCAGCGGGTTTTGCTCGGCCTTCAGCGACGGGCGCTCGCGTCAGATCCAGCAGCGTGCCCGCCTCGCCATCAACCCGGCTCACGCAGAGCGGATCCGCACCGAGAGCGAAGCCCTCGCCCGGCATGCCGGGGTGGATCTGGAACGCATCAGCAGCATGGATAAGTTCACCATCGAGTCGACCCATGCCCTGCTCGACCAGCGCAGTGCGGCCATGGCGGCGCATCTCCCGCCGGAGCAAAAAAAGAGCCTGGCGGCTGCGCTGGAACACTATCGCGCGGCCCACGCCGGTGATTTTGTGATGATGAACATTGCCGCCATGGGCTATCAGGATCTGACCCATTACCTGACCAGCCGCAACGACAAGTTCCGCGACCCGGAAGAGGTTCAGGAGTTTTTGCACCAGTTCGCGTCGGATTTCTTTCTCTATCCCAGCTCGTATGATGCGGTCGATGAAGAGGAGCACGAGCGAAATGCCAATGCGGTGATTGACCAGCTGCGCACCCGCATTCCGGACACCCTCGCCGGGCCGGTCTCCTCCCTGATGCAGTTTATTGATACCGCGCCGCGCCTCTCCGGCGTCCCGCTGATGCGTGGCCAGTCCGGCATCGGTCACGACGGCGTGTTTGAGGGCGACCGCATCGTCAGCGCCCTGCTCAACGGCGAGAACCTGCGCTTCAACGGCTTCTGCAGCACCAGCGGCGACTATGAGATTGCCGAGAACTTTGCCACCCAGCAGCAGGAGCATTCGATGGGCGAGCCGCTCTACACCATCGATCTCACCACCAACAGCATTAAGGATGAGTGCCTGCGGCGCGATGCGTTACGCGCGCTGGAAAATAACCCCGAAGGCGCAACCTCACTTTTATTTATGCTTAAAACCGAAGGCGCCGCAGGGGTCAGCGTGACGGCCCTCGGCCAGGCGTTAAACGACGATCCGGCCGAGCATATGACCGACGTAGAATCCGAGATCCTGCTGACATCTGGCCACTACGTGCAGCCAGAACAGCTGATCCGCATGGAACAGGGCTACGTGATTGCCGGTACGCTGCGCAACGGTAACGAACCCCCGGTTGCCTCCCATCCAGGCCAGGTAAATTAAGTTTGATTTAACTCCCTGGGCAGATGCCCAGGGGTTTTGCGCTGATATGTCACGTTTGATTGTGGCCCGATTCCATCGTTTATTGACCATCAGGCTACTCACGCAGCAGCCGCAGCCCCCGTACACTGGCATCACTTCCACTAACGCATCCCGGAGTGATGATGAAACTGACCCAGATCCGCAACGCCACCTTACTGCTGAAGTATGCCGGCACCCGTTTTCTTATTGACCCTATGCTCACTGATAAAGAGGCCTGGGACGGCTTCCCCGGCACCGCGCGATCCCATCTGCGTAATCCGCTCGTCGCCCTGCCCTTACCGGTTGAAACGCTGCTGGATGTAGACGCGATTATCGTGACCCACACCCATCGCGATCACTGGGACGAGGCTGCCAGCGCGGTTATCCCGAAAGCGATGCAGATTTACACCCAAAACGAGAGCGACGCGGCGCTGATCCGCAGCCAGGGGTTTACCCGCGTTGAGCCGCTCCAGGACAGCAACCTGATTGCCGGCATTTCGCTGTCTAAAACTGACGGGCAGCACGGCAGCGATGCCGCGTATGCGATACCGGAAATGGCGGCCTTGCTGGGTGATGCCTGTGGCCTCGTGTTCCAGCATCCGGATGAGAAAACCCTCTATATTGCCGGAGACACTATCTGGGTCGATACGTATGCCCAGAGTCTGGCCCGCTGGCAGCCGGATGTGGTGGTACTGAATGCCGGATTTGCCCAGGTGGACGACATTGGGGCGATCATTATGGGGAAAGAGGACGTGCTGCGTACCGCTCAGGCGCTGCCGCGGGCCACGATCGTCGCCTCGCATATGGAAGCGGTAAACCACTGCTTGCTTAGCCGGGCAGAGCTGCGGGAGTATGTTAACGCCCACGGCATCGCAGACCGGGTGGCGATCCCGGCGGACGGCGAAAGCTGCCATTTTTAGCCATACTGTAAGCCCTGGCCTCGCGCCGGGGCTTTTTACCCTCAGACAGGAAACCCGATGAGCGTCCTTAACGTAGCGGTGGTTGCCACCCCCGGATTCAGCCCGTTTCACTTCTCCGTACCCTGCATCATCTTTGGCGAGACGATGACCGACCCCGGATGCTTTGCGCTGCAGCTTTGTGCCGACCAGCCGGGCCGGGTCGAGTCGGATCTCGGAATGGTGATTGAGGTGGACCAGGGATTAGAGGCTCTCGACCACGCGGACATTGTGATTGTGCCGTTCTGGGCGGACCCGGCGCAGCCCCCTTCCGGGGCGCTGATCGCCGCGCTGAATGCCGCCTGGCAGCGCGGCGCGGAAGTGGTTGGCCTGTGCCTTGGTACCTATGTGCTGGCGTGGGCGGGCCTGCTGACGCAACGCCGCGCGGCCACCCACTGGGAATATGAACGGGACTTCAGCACGCGTTTTCCCGAGGTGCAGCTCGACACCAATGCGCTCTATATCGACGATGACCGGCTGATCACCTCGGCGGGAACCGCGGCGGGGATCGACTGCTGCCTCTACCTGGTGCGTAAGCACTGCGGCAGCGCGCTGGCCAACCGCGTGGCGCGCAGGATGGTGATGCCGCCCTACCGCGACGGCGGGCAGGCGCAGTTTATCGAGCGTCCGGTGCCGGAGACGACGCGCGATGCGCAGATCAACACCCTGCTCGACTTCCTGCGCCGCAATCTGCACCAGACCCACGATCTCGACTCGCTGGCGCGCACCGTCAACATGAGCCGTCGCACCTTCACCCGCCATTTTCAGAAAGCCACCGGCATGAGCGTGGGCGACTGGCTCAACGCCGAGCGCCTGCAGCGCAGCCAGGAGCTGCTCGAATCCACCGATAACAGCGTCGAGGCGGTCGCCGAACTGGCAGGCTTTCACTCGCCGGTATCGTTCAGGCAAAGTTTCAAAACCCGGTTCGGCGTCAGCCCCGGCGAATGGCGACGTACGTTTCGGGGGCGCGGGAGCGTGTAGAGGGGTGTAGTGTGGGGTTTGGGGTGATTTGAGGGGGTAGAAAATAAGGACGTGCTGGCTGGCGTTATGGCACAGGCCCGCTGTGTAAAGCGGGCCGTGAAAGGGAGATGGTGTCAGGTTAAGGAAAACGCATCAGGCATCCGGGATAACTTTCTCACAACGCGCTTCACCGGTTATTCCCATTGAAGGACACTGCCAGGTTATGGTGCCATCAGTTATCTCTTTATCGCCCATGACATCGTCTATTTTGATCCGCTTCGCATCCAGCCCTTCGAGTAACATCCCGGTGGCCGATACGAACCACACGTATTTTCCGTCGGTAAACACGCTCTCCTCGATCGCCTTAAGCTTGTTTAATGATGCATCCTCAGGAATGCGCGTTAAATGCTTCCCTCCCCCGCTGTAGAATCCATGTTTATCTGCCGCTGTGGTGAAGGAGAAACAACGGAAGGTCGCGGCATCAGCCTGGGGTTGCCTGATCCCTTCGTAATAAAGCGTTCCATCTACATTTGCCCAGCCGTAGCACGGTGAGAACGCTTTGGCAGACTTTTTGACGGGCAGTACCACGTCTTCGCCAGCGTTAAAAAAATAGTGCGCTTTATCTTTACCCTGGTTTTGTTCCAGTACCGTGAAGGTGGCGGGATCGGCTCCTTCAACAAGGCTGCCGCTGATGGTTACGATGACCTTACCATCGCTGTAGTACGGAAAATCGAGCGCGTGGAAGTGTTCCCCATCAAGGGGGACGGCAGTTTTTTCGCAGCTGACGAATGAGCCGACATTCGAAAACAGGAAACTTTCGCTCACGGTAGCAGAGTTGGGATCAAAGCCCTCTGGCAACGTCTGCTCATTGCAATAAAAATGCCCCTGCGACTGCGCGATATTGATATCGCCACCGGTATAAATCGCAGAGAAAGCATTCGCATCTGCCCCTTCCAGAATGCGTGGAGTACTGTTTTCATGTGGCTGGTAGACAACGTTGCCAGAGAGATTTTTCCACGGAGCGGTAACGCCATCGTTAGCGACGGCTGCTTGTGTAGCTGCTGCGCACGTCAGGGTAAGCGCGAAATAAAGGGGATTGCTCTTCATGATATGTCCTTATCCATTAATAGTTATATTGCTGGTGTAGTTCCGTTGATGAAAATAGCTAATGTGCAACGAAAGCGTGATGGGTACGTAGTGTGGAGTTTGTTGTAGGGGGAATAATGTTATTTATTATATCCTGATTATTTGGTTTGCTAACCCCACCTTAATCATTGATATTCGGTGAAAGTACAGGTGTAAGTGTCATCGTTTTTGGAGTGACTGTAATCAACCGTTGTAATTCTCTTTGCCTCCCTTGAGAAGAAACGCAGTTCGTCGCAGATGACCTCGTCAAAATCGAAGCCATCAGAAAGAACAAATCCTTTCTCGAGCGCCACGGCACCACAATACTTCCAGTCTGTGTCGACATAAAGATAACAATTGCTGCCATAAACTTTTTTGTTAATATATCCCCATGCGTCTTTTAAATTTGAAAAACAGCAACGCTCGTGAAATTTAACGTTATTTTTTGACAGGTAATTAATTAACCCGTCGGTTTCAGACAGGCTTAAAAACAAATACACCTCTTCGTCGACTAAAAGACGTTTTAACTTAAGGTGAAGCTGAGGTAGCTTAACGTTATTCTGAGCTTTACGGTACAAAAGCTTTCTTTTATTTTCAAAAATATCAGGCATGTTTGTTATCCATTCCCATTTCACAAGCACTATAATCAAAGAGTAAAATCGAACATCCGCTCAACTATGGATATAGTTATAGAACATGTTTACAAAAGCAACCTGGCTGGCCTAGGTAAGCAGAAGTCTTAGGTAATTAAAAGCCGGGGCATTTGATTTTATCCCGGCATCAACATTAACACATAGAATTGTGCGCTATATACACTCTTTTATTTTCACTAAAACCCTCAGAAATAAACACTTTACGATCAGACAACCCTAGAGAAAATAAATACTCTCTAATTATATTTTCCTCAATGGTTTGTGTCTCTCGAAGCTTTAAGTTAGAGAGCAGCCACTCTTTTCTTCGGGATATATATATATTAGGTGTCAGGCAATTTATCTCTTCGTAGTCATCCCAATTAGTCAAACTAAGGCAAATAAAGTAATCATCAATATCATTGCATTCGCAATTGTTACTATTATGAATTAACTCAAGCCCTGTTTTTATTAAAACTTTATTTTTCTCATTAAATGACATAGGTGAGAGGAAAGAAATATTTTTCCATCTTGAAAACAATGGTATTTCTTCGAAGGTATCGTAATCAGCAAAGAAGATAGATGGATCGTCTAACCCTTCTTTCTTTATAAGTTTCTGCATTTCTTTATCAAAATCAATCATAACCAATCATCCACATCCCATCCATGACCTTTTAACCATTTAAGTGTTTTCTTTGAAAAAGATGGAGGACCATCATGAGCCGAACCATCCTGATTTAATGCTGGATGTTTTCCTTTTTCCGGTTTAGCTTGATGAGCGTGCCACTGGCTATGCACGCGCCCTGCGGCCTGAAGCAATGCGCCTATCATTCCGGAGATGTGAAATGAAAGGGGAGCGCTGGTCGTGCTGCTCTTACATATTGGAGACGTCGCCCAGTCTGAGTTAAAAAAGCACTGCATAGCTAATAAAAATAACTAATTTGTAAGGTAGGGTGAGATATAAGCATCTACTGTTAAAGGTGTATCAACGGTCGAAATGAACATCTCTTTATTATCCTCACATAAAAAATACATATAAAAATCATAGCCAAAGTGAAATTCAAGGTATGGCGCTACTAATTTAGCCCAAATCTTCTCGCGGAGTATATCCCTAACAACTTGTGGCACACTGTCTATGTCTACAATCGACATATCTTTATATTCCGTCGATTCATAAACCTCCAGCCCTACAATCTGCAAACTTGTAACTTGATAATACCTGCACGCAGCTATCAAAAAATCAATATATGAATCCTCTACGGCGATATATTCCTGCAGGCTTACCTTAGATCCTACATCAAAAAAACTACTCCATTCTTGAGCATGGCTATAATAGCAATCATCATCATGCTTATCTTTATATTTTGTTATTCTGTACGAAAGCTTCATATCAATCACCTATTTTTATTAAATTCTCATCAAAGGTGCCTGTTCTAGTCCTTCTACTACCTAGGCTTTTTATACTGTCTGCAGCTTTCCAAAATCCACCATTATGTTTATCTACATCAGGTGTAATGTAACGTAATTCTCTGGGAGCTTTATTATTTACAAAAACAGGCTGCCCATGCGAACGTTCATTAACTTTTGAGTAACCTAGCTCTGATGCTTTTTCCTTATGGCTTAACTTGGTTACATTAGCATTATCTGGTTGCGAACATTTATTAGTACTCAACCCCAGCGGATCTACCCACTCCAGCGGGTTATGCACATATCCCTGCGGCCTGATACCACCCGCCAGCCCTATCGGGTCCGGGGAGATATACTGCCCGGCCTCCGGATCGTAGTAGCGATGGCGGTTGTAGTATAACCCGCTTTCCGCGTCGTACAACTGGCCGGGGTAGCGCAGGTCGCAGCTCGTTTCCTCGTTGGCGGCGTCGCCCAGATAGCGCCGCAGCGCCATAGGTTTGCGGGCTTCGCGGTGGGCGCCCCACAGCTGCTGCTCGCCGCGCCAGTGGACTTCCCCTTCTTCGCTACAGAGTTCGCGCGCGGTGCCGGTGAGATCGGTAACGATGTAGTGCAGCTGCGAACGTTCACCCTGCGCATCCAGTTGCGCCAGCGGGCGGAAGCTTCCCGGCTCGTACACCCACTGCAGCTGGCGGGCCGCGCTGCCGTCGGCGAGGTAATGTTGCTGCCCGACCAGCTGGTCACCGTCCCAGCGGTAGTCGATGCGGGCCATGGCCTGCGCCGAAGGCACATTGCCCTCGCGTGCCTTACTGACGCGCCGCCCGAACGGATCGTAGCGGTAGCGCCAGCGCGCGCCGTCGGGGAGCTGAATACGCACCAGCCGGTCGTGAACGTTCCACTCGTAGCGCGTCTCCTGCGGACGAAATCCGGCCGGCGTGCGGCGCTTCATCACCAGACGGCCGCAGTCATCGTACTGATAAACGCTGTCCCCGCGCCGGATGATGCGTCCCGCGACATCATACTGTGCGGTTTCGGTGACGGCGTCCTGACGCGTGGCGCCCGGTGCGAGAGAGGCCACGTCGCACAGGTTCTGCTCGCTGTCGTAGCCAAACAGACGCGCCTGGCGTTCCCGGTTTTTATCGCGGCGTTCGGCGGTGATCTGCCCGGTACCGTTGAGGCGAAACGCCTGGTCGCCCCAGTGGCTGTCGCTGATCCCGGTCAGCCGGTCAAGGGCATCATACTGATAGCGGCGCTCAAGCGTATCGCTGACCTGCCCGCCGTCCGTCTCCAGCTTCTGACGCGTCAATAATCCGGTCGGCGTCCACTCGTGCCGCAGGGCGAACCCCTGGCCGTTACTGCGCTGCTGTTCATATCCCTGTGCGTTGTGGCTGAACGACAGCGGCTGATGTTCGCCGATACTCAGCGTAGCCAGGCGCCCGTGCTGCCAGCTGAGACCGAGCGAGGCGAGCAGCCCCTCCACCACCGCGCGTTGCCCGGCTTCATCGTAGCCGGAGCGCACTTCCGCGCCGTTGATGCTCTCGCTGACGATATGCCCGGCCGGGCTCCAGCGGTACTCCACCAGCGCATCCGGGCCAGCGGCTTTGATCAGCCTGCCGGCAAGATCGTAGCCGAACGTCGTGATGCCCTCGCTGTCACCGTTGGCGCGCAGCGCGGCAATCTGCGTCAGCTGCCCTGCCACATCGTACTGATATACCTGTGTACTGCCATCCGGTGCGTAACGCCGGGTAAGCTGCCCGGCAAGGTCATACTCATAACGGTAGACGCGGCCATCATAGTGCTTCTCTTCACACAGTCGCCCGCAGGTGTCGAACCGGTAAGACCACGTCTTGCCCTGGCTGTTGGTAACCCCGGCAAACTCCGCTTCGGCGTTATAGTGATAGCGCACGGTCGCGCCCAGCGGGTCGGTGGCTTCCAGCAGGTTATCGAACGCGCCATAACGCAGAAGGTGCGTCTGCCCGAGCGCATCCTGCACCGCGGTGAGATTGCCTTCGATGTCGTAGCTAAAGCGGGTTGAGGTACCGTCTTCATAAATGACGGTGGCCGGTGTCGTGCGCGAACCGTGATACTCCCAGCGGCGGATCTGCGTCCCGCTTTCATGGGCGATATGGCGCTCGGTCAGGCGATCCTGACTGTCATAGAAGAAGCTTGCCGGTGGTGCGCGATCCGGTACCAGTCGCTCAAGCAGGCCGCGCCGATCGTAGACGTAGCGCTGCACGCTGCCGTCTGGCGCGGTGGCCGCGGCCAGAAGCCCCTGTTCGTTCCAGGCATAGTACCAGGCGCGTCCTTCAGGATCGCTGGCGGTCTCCACCTGCCCCAGCGCGTTGCGGGTGTAGCGCCAGACATTGCCCAGCGGATCGACCCAGCCCAGCAGCTGCCCCTGCTCATCATAATCGTAGCGATATACCGCCCCGTCTGGACGTTTCACTTCGACAATCTGGCCCCAGTCGTTACGCGTGAATTCCGTGCGGTTACCGAGAGGATCGATTTGCGCGACCAGCTGGTTATTAACCCACTCTCTTTTCTCTTCACCACCGTCGGGCGTGCGGCGAATCAGGATGTTATTCCGCTCATCGCGGATGTAGCTGATCACGCCGCCAAATCCGCTGCGGTAGTGGTTGGTCAGGTTATCGTCGTCATAACTGAACCGCCCCGACCAGTAGCCGCCGGCGCAGTTATCGCTCAGCGCCCGTCCCTGCTTGTCATAGGAATGTTCCACCCAGGTATGAGCCAGATCGTTCCAGCGCAGCAGCCATCCTTCGGGCGAATATCGATAGTCGAAGCTGTGCCCTTCGTCGGCACGCACGCCGGTAAGGTCGCCACTGTCGTTATACTGATAGCTCACCAGCTTTTTAAGCGGATGGCGGGCGGCATCGCAAAGCGTCAGCGCTGTCACGCGATGGTGACGGGTCTCAACGTGGATCAGACGGCTATCCGGCAAGGCAATCCAGCGCAGCCACGTGCGTTCCCACAGGAAGGTGGCGCGATTACCCGCCCGGTCTTCCATTGCCGTGAGGCAGAGCTGGTTCCCGAGCGCGTGTTCAAACTGATAACGCATGCCATCGAGGTGGATCATCGTTAACACGCCGTTGGAGCGTGTCAGCCGCCACACCGGATTCGACTCGGCCTTGAGGATTTCCCCCTCGTTCGGCAGCGCGTACCAGACCTCGTTAAATTCACCGTCCATCATCCTGACCAGGCCCTTTTCCAGCGTCAGGCTGATATCCCAGTTGCTACGCCAAAGCCGCCCCAACAATCCCGGATGACGCTCGCCCGCCGAGCGGTAATAGCGTTTCATCGCCAGCGGGAACAGGCCACCGAGCGCAAAATCGGTCCGCCAGTCAACCACCGCCCCGGTCGCCATATCGACCGGCTCACCCTCTGTGTCGCATCTGGTGGTGCACTGTTTCGTTTTCTGGTCCTGCTCGGCGGCCCGCTGTTTCGCTGCGGTATTGTCCGCCGCCTCGTCCGCATTCCGGCCTGCATTTTGCGGAGCCATCGCCTGGGGTTTACCATCCGGCCCCTTGACCTTGTAGCTGCCTTTCGTTTTGGAGGACGCCGTAAACCGGGTGATCACTTTGCCGATGAATTCATTGAATTTGCTGTCGATTTCCGCCAGCGCCTGGTCGAATTTTTTGATCAGATCGCCCATCGCCTTCACCATGGCGTCGAAGCTCTCTTTCATCAGGGAGACGATCCAGTTGCCTTTCGCCGCCGACTCGGCGATGACCTTCACCAGCGCGGCGTGGATATCCTGCAGCAGCTTTTTCGCCTTCGCACCGTACTCACGGATGCTGCTGCGCATGCTGGTCAAGCCTTTAATCAGGTTGCCGTCTGAAAGATTACGGATGGTTTTGATGGCGAACTGAATAGATTTGGCGTCTGACTTGCGCAGTGCTTTGATGATGGCGCGTCCGGCGACCTTAAGCGCATCCCCCAGGCCGGGGATGATACCGATGACGCACAGCGCTCCATCGGCAATGTGCAGATTGTCGCTCAGCAGCGCCGGGGTTTCGTATGAGTGGTAGCCCCACTCACCGATGGCGTAAACGTCCATCGCCTGGCCTACCACGGGAATAAAGCCGAGAGCTATTTCGCAGAACAGCAGCAGCGCCGCGTTGTCGTTGCCTTTATCGGCGACTTCTGCGGCAAGGCTGTGGTGGATCTTGTTAACGGCGCGCTTGAGATCCGGGCTGCTGCGGTTGATCTTGCGGTCAAGTTCCCAGAAACGCGTATAGGCTTTGCGGTACTCGTCGGGGATGGAGGTAAACAGATTGCCGAAAATACCGCTTTCATCGACGTCGACCTCGCTGTCGCTGCTGTCATCCGCGTCATATTCGATCAGCCCTTGCTTGCGCAGGATCAGAAACAGCGTGAAGTACTCGCCAGCGATACGGGCATACTCCGGATTGCTCTGCAGCACCGGGTTGTTGGCGACGGTCTGTTTCGGCGTGAATTCGTCTGAGCCCTCCTCCATCAGCAGTTCGAACGGGCCGCAGCCCATGTCATGAACAAAGCAGAGCCCGTTGGCATCCGTTCGACCTTCAATCTTTTTTTCGTTACTGTCGGTCAGTACAAAGGGGGCGTTGGGTACCGGTTTTCCGGAATCGTAGTGGTAATAGATGAGGACTTCGCAGCCGCATTTGGTACAGCCGCCTGAGATCTTGTTATCAGTACTGAAGTTTTGTTCGATGGCCTTGTTACTTTCGACCAGCGTAGCGGATTTGTTCTCGCTCATGTGACATCCCTTTCCGTTCAGGCATTTTCCAGGTGTTGAATCGCTTTCTCAAACAGCCGATCCATGCGGTTTTGCGTACCGATATACTCCGGTTGGCCGAGGATGACCTGCGCCCAGTCAGCATCGATAAACGCGGGCTCCAGTTCAGTCGCCAGCGCCAGATAGCGAACAATGTCGCGCTCGCTATTAAATCCACGCAGCTGCGCCGCCTCGCTCTGCTGCTGGGTAAACGCCAGCACCGCGTCGTCGTCAGCATCACGCCAGCGCCCGTGGTATTCCCGCAGATGGGCGATATAACGCTGAAAGACATCCAGCTCAGATGGACCGAGCAGCGCGAGCCACTGCGCGTCGCTGAGGGTGCGCGGCGGTGCGGCGACGGCCACCTTTTCACGCCGGGTTAAGGTCAGGCTCTCCGCGCTGCCTTCCGGAGTGAGCTGCCAGAACGTACCGATCGGACCATAAAATGCGCTGGCCTCCTGCACGGTGCTCGCCTCCAGCAGCGGCTTCACGACCCGCCAGTCGCCGATGCGTAAGATGGCTTCTTCTCCGGCGGGGGTAACCACCGTGTTCCATTCCCGGAGATGCTTCTGTAACGCCTTAAGCTGCTCCTGCGCCGGCATGGCGCGCATAAACCAGTCGAGCTGAATACCGATGCCCCAGCCGTACTGCGTCAGCAGTTGCTCGCGCACCGCGTCCCAGTTCTCCGGGTTGACCGGGAAGCAGTATGGTGAGATCGAGGCATGAACGCGGCCGGTTTCCCCCCAGTAAAGGCGGGTGTGTTCCAGACTGCCGCCCCAGCGTTCCGCTACACCGGGAACGGCGCTGTTTGTCGCGGCTTCGGCAATAACGAAGCAGCCTCCCTGAGCAAGTTTTTCCTGCCACTGCGCCTGGGTAGATATGCTGTGTAAAAGAAATGCGTGTGAAGTATTCACGGGTCAACTCCGTAAAATAAATTTCCGGCATCCCGCCGGCTTTGAGTATATTTGAGTAGTAGTATCGAACCAGGGTTGAAATTATGTTGTCTGGGGTGAACATGAACCCCTGTGTTACAGGCCTGACGAATTATTTTGAAGTAATCTGGTCTGGCAAATGCTATCGATATTGTTGTTGCAGCCGGGACTTGATAGCGGCGGCGTTTTTATATTTGAAAACTGACTCGGCACCGCCCAACTCACCATCAAAGCCGCGAAGTTGCGGATCGTTATTGATTAAAGAATTACTGACAAGAGTATGGTTTTCATATATATAACCGTAAACCTGCCAGGCATAGCCGTTGATTCCCTCTGCACGATGCACCTGGTGCCACGAGAGTAATACAATGACGTTTTTTCTGTTTTGAATGGTCGTGAAAAAGACTGACTCCACCGTTGGTTCATCACCCTCAACGGGGTATGTATCTACCCTGACCACGCCGCGCTCACTTTGCCAATAAAGCCCTAACGGATAATCTTTATCAGTTTCGCGCTGAATGAAAACGGTGTCGGCAGCATCAATTGTGAATGGCCCCTGTATCACTTCAGGACTAGCGAGTGTGCTCAGCGGGTATGACAATAGCGTCGCAATTAAGAGAGAACAGCGCATATCGTTTCTTTTGTCCCTGATAGCATTTATTTAGTTGAGGACGGCATTCTTAACACCCACCGAATTAAACTGAATTGATTAAGTAACAGATAATTACGGCTGCAGGGATTCACGTTTGATCCATGCAGCCAAGGGCCGACTTTTAGTGGTTATGTAGCCTATCAGTAACCACTGCTGATCTTTAGATGTCTGTATCACTTTAACGTTGTCGCCGG
The DNA here is from genome assembly GCF_000463155.2 of Siccibacter turicensis LMG 23730. Taxonomy (GTDB): domain Bacteria; phylum Pseudomonadota; class Gammaproteobacteria; order Enterobacterales; family Enterobacteriaceae; genus Siccibacter; species Siccibacter turicensis. The sequence goes on from NZ_AWFZ01000042.1 coordinate 591,306, forward strand.
GAATTAAGTAAGAACGGGTTGCGCTGGCATTATCCGGTAGTGAATGTAGATATGTTGTCATTGAGATCGTGGCAGAGTGACGCAGGCTTTTAATAAAATCAACAATCACTGAATCTACATTTTTTTGTGAGACTTTGTTCTCTTTAGCAAGCCGTTGCCATGTGCTTATATTATCTTTACTGATCGGATCGCAGCGGAGCTAACCATTAACCTCTTTTAAAGCTAGCCATGAGAGTTGTTTATATGGTTTATTAATATCAGGCCGAAACGTGAGAAAATCGAACTTTTCAGCATTCGGCTCATCGGAACTTGCAAGTTCATCACTATCCTTTTTCCAATCATATCCGCAGGCTTCACCATCCCAGTCACTAATGATGCATCCCGTGCGCATATCTATAACACTACAGTAAGCTTTATCAACATACTGCTCGCCCCTTCCATCAAACATATCGACATATCCACCTGCGACACTATTCACCACAAAATATCTGCCAGAGGGTGATAAACGAGAGCTACCGTCTTCTACAAAATACCGTCCCTCAATGCTAAGGTTTACTCTTTTTCCTTTGACCTCATAAAATAATTGCCCCCATGCATTACGATCATAATTTTTTTCTGTTTTCTTATCCGAAAATATTAACGCAGATCCAGAGGGTGACACCAGTCGAACATCAGCAAGGGCAGCAGATATGAAAAGATAGGGTGCAAGAATCACAAGTGATAACGCCTTAAGGCGTACTTTGATAATTTTTTTCATGCGCAAATTCGTCTTTGTTAGCATCTGACAATGCTTTCTTTCATTAATCCAGGGTTGTTATAACCCTGTGGATGAAGGTACGGTCGAAATCACTGAAATTTTAATAAATATATCCAGTCATAAAATATCAGCAATGTTAAGCCAGGCTACAGCCCGTTTGCCCTTCGACTGATAACTGACCTTTACTAGAGGATGGCTATACGCTTCGATTAGTACTTCATCCCCTTTAATCAAGTAGGGCCTTCTGGGTTTGTTGGTGCCAGAATCATTAAGTAAAAATGCTTTATCGCTACTAATTAAGCTTTTGACCGGTTCTTTTAACTGGAGATTGTCTGCATGCAGTAAAGCATCGCCTTTCACTTCAGTAAGGGGGTAAACACTCTTAGCAATACTCTTGTCACATAATGTCATCACTTCTATACTCTGCATGTCATCAGGCGAGGTTATTTTCGTTTCCCGGCAAGCAGAACGTAAGGATGGCGTAGCGCCGCCTGAAAATTCATATATCCAGGTATCACGCGGGTACGCAATGACTAAACTGACGCTTTCATTGGAACTGTGGTTTAGGAAAATATTGTTTTCATTAATGTCCGGCTCAATAAGAGAGCTATTACGATAGGCTTCACTATTAATATTGATATAGTGCAGTTGATATTTATCATTTTTCCGGATGATAGACCACCGACTACCTTGAGAGTTGTTATCGTCAATCCGTCGCCAGCGAAGGATGACACAGTGGTTAATAACACTAAAATCATTGTTCCGTATGAAGTAAAATTCATTATTCATCCCTTAATGAATGGATAGAAATCCACTTCGCGACACAGCTTGTATACCACTTACAATGCCTTATGCTCGCGGTCTATCTAATTCACAGTGATAAACTCGAGCGAAGTGAAGCTGGGTGACGAGTTCTGCTTATAATATCATTACATTCATAGCGAAAATTTCATTGTAGAAGTCTGGTTTTCCTCGTCAGTCCGTCCAGACTCAAAATTTATCAGGATAAACACCCTGAAATTAAAAATAATGCATGGTCAAATTATTTTTAATATTGCGCTTCATATTTAATCGCAACATTCGCACCTGAAGCTTGCTGGTCGAATATATAAATTTCGGCTTCACCATCTTCAGTCACCGTTAATTTTAATACAGTACCACTTTCCCAATGATACTTTATTTTCTTTCCATCCAGTTCATACTCTGCATCATTTTCCGGCAACATGCCTCTTAAAAACCCTTGTTTGTCAGGGCTAGATTTGCTCAATAACTCATATGAATCCGCTATACTCATGCTCGGGAAAAAACAAGTATAGCTATCTATCCCATCATAGATGCGGTCGGAGTTTTCTTTTCTACAGAAATCGAGAAAATTGCTGTTCCGCGAACTATCACTCTTCTCATTATCACTTTTTAGTTGCTTAAAGAAGATAACATAGTCTTGATCTATTATTGTTAAATAATCACCAATCGCTATGATTTCATCATATGGTGACGGGCAACTATCATCAGGATTGACTGAAGTTATCAAATTGATTTCAGTGGGTATTGCAATACCATTGTTTTTATATAAAGCCTCGTAGAGATTTGTTGTTTTAGTTGACATGAAGTATGCAGAAAGTGTTTTTCTGATACTCACATATTCCACTGAGCAAATATTACTATTTTTTGATGTTTTATTTGTGATTGTTAGATTTTGCTTGGCAAAAACAAGTGAAATATCTTTATAATTTTCTTCTGTTTCATGAATGAAAACCGGATCGCTTTTGCCTAAAACATTTGCATTTGATACCTTATCATAAAACCATGGCGAGGCGTCGGTGGGACTATTCGCTATCACTATTCCTGAATACAAGAAACATAACGCACAGATTAGACCAAAATATTTTTTCATAAACTTCACTGACCTTTAATGTGAGGAATCATAAACACCAGTCAAAAAAAGACTATGCTCTTTATTACGCCGAGCTATAAGGCCAGCACTACCTCCATTCGTGATATCCAGAAATTCACTTGATGCTCCTTCATAATCTCCAGCGTTTAGCTTGTCTCTCATTAACGGAGCTTTTCTCATTGAACCCATATTGAATAACAAACTAACCAAAGCATCAAATTCATGTTGATAAAGATCAACGCTAATAGCTTTTTTTAACTCATTGATATAATTGGGAAGCCTCAACTCAAATAACTCATCAGCTTTCGCCTTTGTTATTCCATCTTTAAATTCATCTGATAGCTGAATATTTTCACATCTTTGCTTAGCAATTAAGTGACCATATCCAATGGTACAGAAGCCTTCTGAATCATTATAAGCTTCGGATTTAAAATCTTCCCAATCCTTAATGAATCTTTTCCCTTCAACAGAAAGCATTAGATCTTTGATAGCTATTCGGTCACTAACCGACTCTTTTGCGTTATCAAATGTGTTTCTATAGCCCTCTTGAAGTATTTCAAGTGGATCATATAAATCCTGACGGCGTTGAAACGGTGGATTTTGAACATTGTTTGGTGGGGGCGTTTTTTCTTGACCTGGATAGTATTCAAAGTGAAGCATGTATACTGTCTCACCAGGTATGATATTTGGATGGTGACCGGTTGCAGGGTTAATCATCAAGCCTGTCTTTGCAACGACATCTCCTTGTGAAACAGATGTACCAACACTTACCTTAATACTTCTAGGGTCAACCTCTCCATACCTTATATAGAAATGACGACCATCACCAGTTGTATGTTGTATCGTGATTTGCCAAGTACTATAATAATAGTGAGTAATGCTTTTTACGATGCCATTGCTGATCGCAACAATCTCAGTATTAGGCTCGGAGTAGAGATCACGAGCAGCATGCTTCCTGGCCCCGTTGGATCTATTTCTTCCAAATATCGCTTGCGAAGCATTATTATCGGTCAAGGATGCTCCCCAATAGTAACTTTTCCATTTACCTTTGATATCATTGTTAGGTTTAACCTTAAATGGAAAGATGATTTCTTTAGTTCTCTTTTGCATTACTGCATCAATAAATTCCACCGGATGAAAATGCCACAGCGCTTCATCTTTCGCTAAGGCGGGAACCTGGCTCATCCATTCATGGTTATCAATCCATTTCTTTACGTAGTCCTGCCCGTCTTTCGGCAACGACGCGAGCAACGCTTGCCAGCGCGGATGCGCGCTTTTACCGTACCATTCGCTTTCGTGCTTAACGATGAGACGGCGCAGCAGCATTTCAACTTCCTCATTTCTGTTCCGTAAGCCCTGAAGCACCGCGGACCGGTACAGGTCCAGTTCCGTTGAAGATATTTTGCCGTCGCCATTAGCATCCAGCACCTTCGCTATCTGCGAATAGTATTCGCTAAGCTCCTGACTTTCCAGCGCTCTTTCGGGATGAATGGCCCCGCCGATGAAACTGAACGCTTTGCCAAGCCATTGTTCGCCCAGGCTCTGCTGAAAATCTTTTGCCGGCTCCTGCTGAAGCGGGGTAAACCGCAGGGCTTTCAGATCGTGCTGGATAATCTCCTTCACAGCATCCTGTTTCATCCAGGTATGAGGGCGGAGCTTATACCAGGTGATACCCGCGTCATCTTTAAAGGGGCTGGCATCATCGCGGCGTAATAATTTTCCCGCATCCGTACTGGTCGTGACATCCATTACGGTAAAGGTTTTCTTGTCGCCCTTCTCTTCGCAGTAGTACAGCGGCTGATTTCCCTGTACCTCCAGGTACATCGTGCCCTTAGTCAGATGTCCCGGATTGTTCAGGAAAGCCGGCATGTTGGTGTCGTTACTCAGCACCTCAATATGCATAAACCAGTCGCTGAGTACGGCACTGCCTTTGCCCGGTGCGTCATCGCGGGCCAGAAAACCGATAGCTTCCCCGGCGCGAATGGCAACCGGCTCGGGTGGGATCACCACCGCATCCAGGCTTCCACTCTCCACGGCTTTTGCCATCCAGTCGGGGAGATACGCATATTTATCACCGAGCGGGGCCACATACTGCGGCAGGGCCGACGTCCAGAATTTTTCGCCCTGCGGCACGCCGTCTTTGACTTTCTGCGCCAGGCCAAACGGGGATGGCACGTCTGGCGGCGTGCGTCCCGCCAGGTCGCGTTTTTTTGAACGCAGCATAAACGTGATCTCTTCCGTGACCACGACCTTATCACCCGCGCGAAGCCTGCCGCTGGAATCGGGTGCCAGTTGACCTGGCTCTTCCGAGCCGCTGTACCGGCGCATACTCAGGCCATTACCTTGCTGCGTGACCTGGAACATCTTCATTTTGGGGAAACAGCTCAACGGCGCCAGATGCATATACAGGGTGTAAAAGGTGAGCCAGGTTGCCGGGTTGTCATCCGGCTTATGCACGGAACGCACCAGCACAAACGCGCTGGAGTTTTGCAGCATAACAGGCTCTTCACCCTCCACCGCCTCGCCATAGGGCTGCTGGTGATACTCCTGCTGAATGCGCCAGGCGACTATCTCGCCCTGCGCGATGCACTGAATGGGTATCGCCCCTTCCGGACTTTCCGCTGAAATCACCGCCTGGGGTGCGGCGTTGCGGCTGATATGTATACCGCCGTGCCACATACCATTATTTCCTGCCAGCCACTGCCCATGCTTTTCATTGCGAAGCAGAGCAAGCACTTCATCCGGGCCGGCAAAATCCTTGCCGTCCGCTTTCCTTATCGGGTAGCGCGTTTCCATAATGATTCCGTTCTGTTTCCTGTCAGCGTGAAAGAAGGGCTACGTTTTCAATCAGCTCTTCCGGATTGAGAGCCGGGGTCAGTGCCAGCAGCGGCGCGCCGCGTAGCACAGCCTGCTCTCCACAGTCATGGGAGGGGGATTGCCACGGCGTATCGCCGATAATCACATCGCCGCTGCCGGTAATAATTTTACCGCCGCAGTCGATGGCATCGCCGAGCCGTGCCGCGGCTTTACCGTTAAAAAACACGTTTGAGGATCCGGCCGCGATGGCTCGCCCATGGACGCCATGCGGGCTGCCGGAACAGGGGCAACCGTGCTGATCCACCGCGTCGCCTACCCGCGCGGCCGGTTGCCCGTTGATAATGACGTCCGGACTGCCCGCAATAACGGGCGTATCCGGAAAACACTCATGACCTTTACCGATATCATTTAATCGCGCTGCTGCTGGCATGATCTCTCCTTAGCGTCTGTCCGGCGCATCCGGCAGGGTCGGTTTCGCTGGCGCGTCCGGCTCAACGGAAACCGGCGCGGTGCCTGAACCGCCCGCGCCGCCGTCGTTTATTTTCACCACCGCCCCCACCATGGTGATGCCTGCCCCGTCAATTTTGATAAAGCCGCCCGGCGCTTTGATCGTCAGGGACTGCCCGGCTTCCAGCACGATGTCGGTGGCTTTCAGATAGCTGTCGGTATTGACCAGCACCCGCTGGTGCGCGCCGATCAGCAGCTCTTCCGAACCAGAGAGCGTGGTCTGGCGGCTACCGCCGATCGCCGTGACCACGCCGCCGCCGATAAAGCGTTTCAACGACTGACCGATATTCTGGAAGAAGCTGCGCCCGATGGACTGGTGGTGATCCTGTCCAATCTGCTCGATGTCGTCCTGCCCGATAGTGCGGTGACTGTGGCGATCGACGCGCTGATACTGATCCTGTTTTACGCTCAGGTGTTGATCGCAGCCCACGCTCTGACGATGGATATTGTAGATTTCGGTATCCATGTCTTTCTGGGCGCGCAGGTAGATCTGCTCGCGCGTGGCTTCATCCTCAAAGCGCAGTTCGTTGAAGCCCGCGCCTTTATGGGTGTCGGTACGCAGCGTAGTGCGGGTCTTGTGTTCCGGCAGGACGTATGGCGTCTGGTTGGTCGCATGGTAGGTGCGCCCGGTGACGATCGGCTGGTCCGGGTCACCCTCGAGGAAGCTCACCACCACCTCATGCCCGATGCGCGGGATGGCCACCATGCCGTACTGGCCACCCGCCCAGCCCTGGCTCACCCGCACCCAGCACGAACTCTGGTCATTCTGCGTTCCGTAGCGGTCCCACGGGAACTGCACCTTGATGCGTCCGTATTTGTCGCAGTAAATCTCCTCCCCGGCCGGGCC
>NZ_AWFZ01000043.1 GCF_000463155.2 Siccibacter turicensis LMG 23730
GCACGCTCTGGTTCCGGGATGTAAGAATCCAGGAAGCCTGCCAGTTCGATGATTTTCGCTTCCCACTCTGCTTCGCCTTCCAGCGCTTTCAGAGCAGAACCACGAACGATCGGCGTGTCGTCGCCCGGGAAATCGTACTGAGACAGCAGTTCACGAACTTCCATCTCTACCAGTTCCAGCAGCTCTTCGTCATCAACCATGTCGCATTTGTTCAGGAACACGATGATGTACGGAACGCCTACCTGACGACCCAGCAGGATGTGCTCACGAGTCTGCGGCATCGGGCCGTCAGTCGCAGCAACAACCAGGATCGCGCCGTCCATCTGCGCAGCACCGGTGATCATGTTTTTAACATAGTCGGCGTGGCCCGGGCAGTCTACGTGCGCGTAGTGGCGAGTCGGGGTGTCATATTCAACGTGAGAGGTGTTGATGGTGATACCACGAGCTTTTTCTTCCGGCGCGTTATCGATCTGATCGAATGCGCGAGCAGCACCACCGTAGGTTTTAGCCAGTACGGTAGTGATTGCAGCGGTCAG
>NZ_AWFZ01000044.1 GCF_000463155.2 Siccibacter turicensis LMG 23730
TGACTGCCAGGGCATCCACCGTGTACGCTTAGTCGCTTAACCTCACAACCCGAAGATGTTTCTTGCGATTCATCGACGTGTTGTAAGCATTTGAGAGACTCGAACACACCTTTATTCTGTTCTTATTACGGAGAACAGACACGGTGTGTCGTTTCAATTTTCAGCTTGTTCCGGATTGTTAAAGAGCATAATACTTCGCAGCATACTGTTCCCAGTACACTCTGAAGTAGTGTATCAACCAGTGTTGATGGTGGAGCTATGCGGGATCGAACCGCAGACCTCCTGCGTGCAAAGCAGGCGCTCTCCCAGCTGAGCTATAGCCCCATCGTAGTGATTAAACCTCTTACCCTGCATTCTGACGAATGCAATTTTCACTCAGGCAGGGCGCAGTGTCGCGAAGCATACTTCAGTATGCTGAGCGGCGCCGTAACGCAGCATGAGTAAAAATTTGGTAGGCCTGAGTGGACTTGAACCACCGACCTCACCCTTA
>NZ_AWFZ01000045.1:0-386 GCF_000463155.2 Siccibacter turicensis LMG 23730
TGGTGGGGTTCCCGAGCGGCCAAAGGGAGCAGACTGTAAATCTGCCGTCATCGACTTCGAAGGTTCGAATCCTTCCCCCACCACCATTATTCACCACAGAAATGTGGTAGCCCCGAAAGTCAGACTTGAGGTTTGCACTGTCGGGAAGGGTGAGAACCTTCGTTGAAGGTTTGACTTGAGCGAAAGCGAAAGAACGTTGCCGAAGGCAACGGCCCGTAGGGTGAGGCGCGAAGCGACGAATAATCCTTCCCCCACCACCATCTATCACCCTTCGCGGTGATCGGCGCAAGCCACGACAATATGTAATATCCCTGGTGGGGTTCCCGAGCGGCCAAAGGGAGCAGACTGTAAATCTGCCGTCATCGACTTCGAAGGTTCGAATCCTT
>NZ_AWFZ01000045.1:396-790 GCF_000463155.2 Siccibacter turicensis LMG 23730
GAGGGTGAGGCGCAAAGCGCCGAATAATCCTTCCCCCACCACCCTCTCTCGCATATCGCACATTCCCGAACTTGATCAATTAATGCTTCATGGTTCTCCGCACCGGGGAAAGATGAGAATCTTCGACTAAGGTTCGATTCGAGCGTAGCGAGAAAACGTTGCCGCAGGCAACGGCCCGAAGGGTGAGGCGCACAGCGCCGAATAATCCTTCCCCCACCACCATCTCTCGCCTATCCCACATTCCCGAACTTGATCAATTAATGCTTCATGGTTCTCCGCACCGGGGAAAGATGAGAATCTTCGACTAAGGTTCGATTCGAGCGTAGCGAGAAAACGTTGCCGCAGGCAACGGCCCGAAGGGTGAGGCGCACAGCGCCGAATAATCCTTCCCCCA
>NZ_AWFZ01000046.1 GCF_000463155.2 Siccibacter turicensis LMG 23730
TCCCGGCTCTCAACCCGGGCCGGAAGCGTGCCCGTGATGACCGGACGCGGGACTTCTACCGAACGGAAACAGTACCGTTCGGTATAGGGCATTCCCCAGACCGACACATGCAGACGGGAATCGCGCGCTCCCCGGTAGGTCACCAGGGTGAGGATAACGCCCTCTTTCAGGGCTGCAATGACATCGCCCTGCGGCTCCAGCACCTGCCCGGGGGTGAGGTGTGC
>NZ_AWFZ01000047.1 GCF_000463155.2 Siccibacter turicensis LMG 23730
ATGGTGCATCCGGGAGGATTCGAACCTCCGACCGCTCGGTTCGTAGCCGAGTACTCTATCCAGCTGAGCTACGGATGCATCGGGATTTACTGCTTTACTGCGGAAACTTAATCATCATCGCTGACACTTAAGTGCAATATGGTGCATCCGGGAGGATTCGAACCTCCGACCGCTCGGTTCGTAGCCGAGTACTCTATCCAGCTGAGCTACGG
>NZ_AWFZ01000048.1:0-176641 GCF_000463155.2 Siccibacter turicensis LMG 23730
ACCGAGACGCCGACCGAGACGCCGACCGAGACGCCGACCGAGACGCCAACCGAGACGCCAACCGAGACGCCGACTGAGACGCCGACCGAGACGCCAACCGAGACGCCAACCGAGACGCCGACCGAGACGCCGACCGAGACGCCAACCGAAGAGCCGACCGAAGAGCCGACCGTGAACCCAACGGATACACCTGAAGCGTAAACCGGCGACGGCAATCATTATGCCCGGACAGCGGCAGAGCCCTGTCCGGGTTGAGTATCGACATACACTATCTGGAGAAAACCTATGCAAAACGCAGCGCGCTTAAGCGATTCCATCAGCCACGGCGGAGCGGTAACCAGCGGCTCCGGCGACGTCTTTATTAACGGTATTTCTGCCGCCCGGGTGGGCGACAGCGCGAACTGTTCTATACACGGCGGCAGTTCAGTGGCATGCGGCTCGGGCAGCGTCACCATCAACGGCGCGCCTGCCGCCCGAATGGGGGATTCAACCGGCTGTGGCGCCGCGATATCCAGCGGCTCCGGGGACGTACTGATAGGCTAACCACAATGGAACTGATGCTGACCTGGCCTGAAACCTTTACGCTTTTTACGGTGGATGCGCACCGTAACGCCGAACAGCCTGCCTGGTTCTGCCCTGAACAGGGGCAGTTCTCGCTGGAGTCGGCTGCGGATGAGCGCGACAGGGTGCTGTTTTACTGGCTGTTTTCAACGCCGGTGGTGGTTAACCGATCGTACGACTATCTGTGTCGCGTCGGAGAGCACACGCTGGCCTATGGGCAATCGCGGCCGTTACCGTCGGGGGTAGAGGTGCAGGTCGGTCAGTATCGATTGCAGGTCCAGCAGCGGTTTAGCGTTCAGGCGCCGGCGCACGCCCTGGCAAAGCGCGTGTTCAGCAGCGCGGTACAAGGTGCGGTGTCGGAGATGCCGGAGCCGGACGACTTACTGTCCACCATCGGGTATTACTCCGCCTGGCGGGAGCCAACTATCGGGGAGGCAGTGGATGACAATCCGCTTAAAGCTCTGGCCGGGGAGTATAAGAACGTCGTGCTGTGGGGCGAACAGCGGCGTGAAAGTACGGCAACGGAAACGCGTGACAATAAAAGCTGGTCGGCGGATAGCGCCCCCTTTCAGGCCCTGCGTGAGCAGATGGAAGGAAAAACCGTGACCGAGTGCATCCTCGCTTCCCACAATCTGATGGAGCGGGTGTGTGAGGAGTTGGATCTGGAAAAGCAGAATCATATCGTGCTGGCCGAAGAGCCTAAGCATGACATTCTGTTGCTGCTGGCCCCGCCGCACCTCCAGCGTAAGTCCGCGCACCAGCTTCCTTCATTAATGCTACAGGAATTCTACAAAGCGGGGTTGGATACGCTGCTGTAGCGTCTGCATCTAATTCTGCTTCCCGGGCGCGTACCGGGTTAACAAGGGAGTGTAAAATGGGGCAGAAGATCAAATATTTACCTACGCTACTCGATCGGCTGTTGGATGATGAGCCGAAAAGTCGACGTGAGGCGCCGGATAAATTTCATTTTGACAGCCGGACCATGCGGGCCATCGTGCTGCGTGACGTGCTGGCGATTCTCAACAACACAAACATCGACGACCGGCTGGATGAGCATCGCCATAAGGCGGTGGCGGGGTCGGTGCTCAACTACGGGGTGAGCGCGGTGACCGGTGGATGGAGCAATGCTCACTCCTGGGCGCGCATTGAAGCCGCGGTGCGCAACGCGCTAACCCGGTTTGAACCCCGCATCGTGCCGGAATCGCTGGTGGTGCGGCCGCTGCTGGATAAAAGCAATCCGTCCCGGTACGGGGTGATCCTGTTTGAGATCAGGGCGCTGATTTACTGGGAACCCTGGCCTGTGGATCTCTGCTTTCAGGGCGCATGGGATTCGGAAAACCAGGCCATTCGGCTGGCATAACGGGCTTTCTGTCGGGTAAACCGCGGTGCGACTGACGCATCGCGGGCTGCAGCCCGCTCCCATTATTGGGTTATTCCTTCTTTTGCTGAACCGTTATGCGGTGATAATAATAGCGCTCTGTTCGTCCATGCGTAATGATAACGCACTGAACTATATACGTAGAAATAAATAGAAATATACGATATTAAACATAGATTGACAGAAAAGCGTTTTATATCAATAGGCTACATTTATCGCTTTCCCATCCGTTATTATTTGGTCGCACTTTGAAGAGTGTGATCCTCTCCATATTTTTACGCCCGTTACCGACAATTATTGATGCCTGTCACGCTGCGGTATGCCATTTTTTTTGAAACAGCCAAGTACGATCGCGATCACCAAAATAATTCTTTTAAAAAAATAAAATCCTATTCCATAAAAACGAAACATTATTTCAATAGGGGAAAGGTATGTTTAAGAAAACATTAGCGCTGGCAGTGTTGTGTGGATCTACTTTTGCAGCTCATGCGGTTACCGTTGATTTGCGTCATGAGTATATTGATAGCGGATCGAATGCCGATCGCGTTGCGGTTTCACACCGTTTTGATAATGGGCTGGGTTTTTCCGTCGAAGCAAAATGGAAATCTGGCGGAGATAAACAGGACCAGCCTTTCTCCGATATGGTAGGTAACGGTCACGAAGACCAAATTAGCTGGCGCTGGAAAGCTACCGACAATATTGCTATTACCCCGGCATTCACCATTGAAAGCAGCGATAGTCGTACCATCTATAAACCTAATATTCACGTACAGTACAGCTTCGATAATGGCTTCTATGTGGCAGGCCGCTATCGTTATGAATATACACGCAATCCGAGCACGCCGGACCGTGAAGATGACAAGGTTAACCGCGGCGATGCATGGGTTGGTTTCGCACTGGGCGACTGGCGTACCGAGCTTAACTATGTGTATGCCAAGAGTACCGAAGGGACCATCCGAAATAACAACAAAGACTACTCTACCGAATATAACGCCAAGCTGGCGTATAAAATCGATAAAAACTGGTCGCCGTATGTTGAAGTCGGTAACGTAGGCGTAAAAGAAACCGATGAGCGCCAGACGCGCTTCCGTTTAGGTGTTGCTTACTCCTTCTGATAATCTACCCTCAATTACGCCCCGGTTTATTTCTGGGGCTTTTTTATATCTCCCACCAGGGAAATTTCTTTTTTCTTTATGGCAATAAAAAAAGGCCCTCCCGAAGGAGGGCAAGGCCAGTTACAGAAAAATATCCCCTTACAGGGTAATCATCTCAGGATTCTCAGGAAGTTTTGCAATATAGAGCGCCGGCTTACCGTCTTTATCGGAGCTGAATAACACCGCGCTGTCATCCGGCGTAAATGACGGATGGGGATGGGTCACCTGACGGCTGTTGGCGAAGGTTGCCCAGGAGGTGTCATGGCGCGCTACCCGGAAACAGGCTTTGCGTTTCACGTCGAAGGCGTAGAGGTAAGGATCGTTTTCGATGCTGTACCCGCTGGTGTCTTTCACGTCCACCGGCGTGCCTGAACCGTCACCTACCAGTAATGTGCCGTCGAAGTTGCTCATCAGGTGAGAGCAGGCTGGCATCTGCATGAGCTCTTCATTAATACCGGTTTCAGGATCGAAGCGATAAATGGTGCGGCCCTGCTTGCCCTTCAGGTAGGAGACGTACACCAGCGCCGAGCCGTTCGGTACCCAGAATTCGTGGGTGCAGCTTTCTCCCGGCGCATGATTTTTCACTTTGCGCACGTTGCTGCCGTCCTCGTTCACCAGCCACATGCGCGCATCGACCAGGTCGTGCGGGCCTTCATGACAGAACGCAACGGTGTTGTCATCAAACGGGCGATAGATAGGGTGGCCGAGCCAGATGCGCTCATCGTGAATAACGGCGCTGTCGCCGGTCTGTAAATCGACGCGCAGCAGGCGGCAGTGCGGCCCCTTGTGGAAGAACTCCTGGAAGATTTGCCAGTCATTGAGCGGCACCCAGTCGCTTTTCGCAATTTCAATGCCGACCAGTTTGGTACAGTCGCTGTTTGCCACCCAGGTGCCGTAGCCGACCCAGTCGTCCGGCACACGGTAGACCTCACGCTCTTCCAGGGTGATCAGATCCACCTGAAACAGCGAGCGTTCGTTTTTGACATAGTAAAGTGAGGCGTCATCCGGGGAGAGAAAGCCGCCAAAGGTGTTGTCGCCCGGCCCCTCGGTAAGCTGGGTGGCGCTGGCGCTGGCAATATCAAGCAGATAGTAGTTCCAGTTGCCATCGAAATCACCTGCGAACAGCAGACGGTTACCGTCCTGGCTGAAACACTTCTGGTAGAAGTAGTTACGGTGACAGGTTACCTCCGGTGGGGTTAAGCGTGTGACTTCCGCGCCGGTATCCGGATCCCGGCTGACCTCGTAATTAAGCTTAACCTTCATACCTTTAGCCATCATGCACTCCTTTATTGCCGTCCCCGGCGCGTTGATTATGATATCGCCTAAAATGTAGGTGGTAATTTATCAAAACAACGTTTCAATGTGTGTGATTGCTTACGCACTTTGCCAGACGGCGCACAATTTATTTGTCACCTTTATTAATAGAGGGTTACCCATTCACCCTGGAAGTGGTTAACCGCGTGTAATACCACAGATCGATCTCCTCGCGCATTTTCCGTCAGCGGCAAAATACATCTAATGTATTGTTTATAAATAATTTTTAATCATCCCCTCTCCCTGCTATGCCCGCTAACCGTGATCGCAATTCCAAATCTTTCAATTCCCTTGTTAAAAATTGAAACAACGTTTTAGATATAATTGAAAACCTGTTTTAACCGGGATAAGATGGCCGCAGTTAAGAAACGGAACAGCGTTTTGCTAAGAAGCAGCAGGTCAAAACGCACCCACCTTATTTCCTCAGGAGGTTATTGTGGAAGTCAGACAAAGTATCCATAGCGCACACGCCAAAACTCTCGATACCCAGGGTCTGCGCGACGAATTTTTAGTTGAGAAGGTCTTTGTGGCCGATGAGTACACCATGGTGTACAGCCACATTGATCGCATTATTGTCGGCGGCGTGATGCCGGTAACCAACACCGTCTCCGTGGGCGGCGAAGTCGGTAAGCAGCTGGGCGTGACCTACTTCCTGGAGCGTCGTGAACTGGGCGTGATCAACATTGGCGGCGCGGGCACCATCACCGTTGACGGGGAGCGCTACGAGATCGGTCACCGCGATGCGCTGTACGTGGGCAAGGGCGCCAAAGAAGTGGTGTTTGCCAGCGTCGATGCGTCACAGCCTGCGAAGTATTACTACAACTGCGCGCCGGCACACACCACCTACCCGACGAAGAAAGTGACCCCGGCCGACGTCTCGCCGGTGACGCTGGGCGATCCGCTGACCAGCAACCGCCGTACCATCAATAAGTACTTCGTGCCTGACGTGCTGGAAACCTGCCAGCTCAGCATGGGGCTGACCGAGCTGGAGCCGGGCAACCTGTGGAACACCATGCCGTGCCACACGCACGAACGCCGCATGGAAGTGTACTTCTACTTCAACATGGATGAGGACGCCTGCGTGTTCCACATGATGGGGCAGCCGCAGGAAACGCGTCACATCATTATGCATAACGAGCAGGCGGTGATCTCACCGAGCTGGTCGATTCATTCAGGCGTGGGCACCCGCGCTTACACCTTCATCTGGGGCATGGTTGGTGAAAACCAGGTCTTTGATGACATGGACCACGTCGCTGTTAAAGATCTGCGCTAATCGCGGACAGCATGAACCTGTGCCTGTCCGGGACAGGCCTGACACTAAGGAAATCACATGATTCTGGATTCATTTTCTCTTCAAGGTAAAGTCGCCATCGTCACCGGGTGTGACACCGGTTTAGGGCAGGGGATGGCAGTTGGTCTGGCGCAGGCCGGGTGCGATATCGTCGGGATTAACATCGTTGAGCCGACCGATACCATCGAGCAGGTCACCGCGCTGGGCCGTCGCTTCCTGAGCCTGACCGCTGACCTGCGTCAGATTGACGCGATCCCGTCCCTGATTGAACGTGCGGTCGCCGAATATGGTCACGTGGATGTGCTGGTCAACAACGCCGGCCTCATCCGCCGCGAAGACGCGATCAACTTCAGTGAAAAAGACTGGGATGACGTGATGAACCTGAACATCAAGAGCGTGTTCTTTATGTCTCAGGCCGTGGCGAAGCAGTTTATTGCCCAGGGCAACGGCGGCAAGATTGTTAACATCGCCTCTATGCTCTCCTTCCAGGGGGGCATCCGCGTTCCGTCTTACACCGCGTCAAAAAGCGCCGTTATGGGCGTGACCCGTCTGCTGGCGAACGAGTGGGCGAAGCACAACATCAACGTCAACGCGATTGCGCCGGGTTACATGGCAACCAACAACACCCAGCAACTGCGCGCCGACGAACAGCGCAGCGCCGAGATCCTCGACCGTATCCCGGCGGGACGTTGGGGTCTGCCGAGCGATCTGATGGGGCCGGTCGTGTTCCTGGCCTCCAGCGCCTCTGACTACATCAACGGCTACACTGTGGCCGTAGACGGCGGCTGGCTGGCACGTTAATCCGCCTGCCTGACCTGCAACCCCGCCCCGGCGGGGTTTTTTATTGCCTGAGCGTAATTATATCCATATGGCTAATGCTGAAATATCCATAGTATTTCTGCTCTGCCTTCCAGGTCTTGTATTAATAGTGAGCAAAATGAGCGTGTTGTGAACTATTTATGAGATTAATCTAAAAACGCAAAGTGAAATGTCCATCACAGATCGCAACGCCACAGTCGTAAAGTCCATATCTACGGCGATTCCCACCTGACACCTTTTTCCGTCGATACCCTAACTTCAGATAACGTCATACCCGTTGAGGCAGGAAAAATGTCTTCGCTTACTCAAAACGCTACCTCTGTGCCGCGTGCGCTCCAGGATACGCGCCGCATGAATCTGTTTGTCTCCGTGTCGGCGGCGGTGGCCGGTCTGCTGTTCGGACTGGATATCGGCGTCATCGCCGGCGCACTGCCGTTTATCACCGACCATTTTGCCCTGAGCAGCCGGCTTCAGGAGTGGGTGGTCAGCAGCATGATGCTGGGTGCCGCGCTCGGGGCGCTTGCCAACGGCTGGCTGTCGTTTCGGCTGGGGCGTAAATACAGCCTGATGGTGGGTGCCATACTGTTCGTGGCCGGGTCGATTGGCTCGGCGTTCGCCGCGAGCGTGGAGATCCTGATTATCTCGCGCATTCTGCTTGGGGTCGCGGTGGGCATCGCCTCCTATACCGCTCCGCTTTATCTGTCGGAAATGGCCAGCGAAAACGTGCGCGGCAAGATGATCAGCATGTATCAGCTGATGGTGACGCTGGGCATCGTGATGGCGTTTCTCTCCGATACCGCTTTCAGCTACAGCGGCAACTGGCGCGCGATGCTGGGCGTGCTGGCGCTTCCGGCGCTGGTGCTGATCGTGCTGGTTATCTTCCTGCCAAACAGCCCGCGCTGGCTGGCGGAGAAGGGGCGGCACGTTGAAGCGGAAGAGGTGCTGCGCATGCTGCGCGACACCTCGGAAAAAGCGCGCGAGGAACTCAACGAGATCCGCGAAAGCCTGAAGCTTAAGCAGGGCGGCTGGAAGCTGTTTAAAGCCAACCGCAACGTGCGTCGGGCGGTGTTTCTCGGCATGCTGCTCCAGGCGATGCAGCAGTTCACCGGCATGAACATCATCATGTATTACGCCCCGCGCATCTTTAAGATGGCCGGGTTTACCACCACCGAACAGCAGATGATCGCCACGCTGGTGGTCGGCCTGACCTTTATGTTCGCCACCTTTATCGCCATCTTTATGGTGGATAAAGCCGGGCGCAAACCGGCCCTGAAAATCGGCTTTAGCGTGATGGCGCTGGGGACGCTGGTGCTGGGCTACTGCCTGATGCAGTTCGACAACGGTACCGCGTCAAGCGGGCTGTCGTGGCTGTCGGTCGGGATGACCATGATGTGTATCGCCGGGTACGCCATGAGCGCAGCCCCCGTGGTGTGGATCCTCTGCTCGGAGATCCAGCCGCTGAAATGCCGCGACTTCGGGATCACCTGCTCGACCACCACCAACTGGGTGTCGAACATGATCATCGGCGCCACCTTCCTGACGCTGCTCGACAGCATCGGGGCCGCGGGCACCTTCTGGCTTTACACCGCCCTGAATATCGCCTTCGTCGGGGTGACGTTCTGGCTTATTCCGGAAACCAAAAACGTCACCCTGGAGCATATTGAGCGCAACCTGATGAAGGGCAAAAAGCTGCGCGATATTGGGGTGTAGTTGCCGTAACGTTATGCAGGAGGGTTGGGTGGGTAAGCGAGCGCATACCCACCCTTTTTTTATGCGTTGTCTGTCAGGCGTGCGTTCAGACCGCCGCCAGATAGAGCGCCGGCATCCCCTCGGCATCCGAGGTGTAGAGCACCCATTTGCCGTCCGGTGAAAACGACGGATGCGGATGGGTAACCTGGCGGTCGCCGTCCAGCACCTTCCAGGAGGTGTTGTGCTGGCACACCGCGGTCTGGCTGCCGCGCTGCACGTCAAATACCCAGATAAAGGGATCGTTAAGGTCGATAGCGCCGGTCTTGTGCGGTGCGCCGTCGCCTACCACCCGTGACCCGTCGTGGTTGCTCATCAGATGCGAGCAGGGCGGAATGGTCATCAGCTCGCGATTCTCAAGCGTAACGGGGTCGGCCGCGCACAGGTAGCGGTGCGGCGAGCCTTCTTTATGCGCGACGTAAAACAGCGCGCTGCCGTCCGGCACCCAGAACTCATGGGTAAAGCTCTCGCCTTCCGCATGCTGGCGCACCTTCCGCACCTGCGTGCCGTCGGCGTTTATCAGCCACATGCGCGCATCGATGGCATCGCGCGGGCCTTCGTGACAAAACGCAACAGTGTGGTCATCAAAAGGACGCCAGATAGGGTGCCCGAGCCAGCGTTTTTCCTCGAGCAGCGTGGTGCGCTCCCCGGTGATGAGATCGATGCTAATCAGCCGACACGTCGGGTTGGTAAAGTAAAACGCGCGGAATTTCTGCCAGTCGGTGAGCGGCTGCCAGTCGTTTTTTTTAATCTCCACCCCGACCAGCCGGGAGTCGTCGCTGTTGGCCACCCAGGTACCGTAGGCCACCCACGCGTTGTCCACCTCATACACCACGCGCTCTTCTCCGCTTGCCAGACAGACCCGGCGCAGTTCACGGTTGTGCTTCACGTACCACAGATAGCGATCGTCGGCCGACAGAAACCCGCCAAACGTGTTGTCCCCTGGCCCTTCGGTGAGCTGCCTGGCGGTGGAGGTGGTTAAGTCCAGCAGGTAGTAGTTCCAGTGGCCCTCAAACGCCCCGCCAAAGATCAGCTTCGTGCCGTCGGCGGTGAAGCACTTCTGATAGAAGTAGTTGCGATGGCAGATAATGTGCGGCGGCGTAAGGCGGATCACCTGATGTCCGGTTACCGGATCGAGCTGAACGCGGAAGGTAAGCGGCAGGATTTTGCCTTTCATGCTCCATCTCCTTGCAGTAAAAAAATACCCTGCCTTTGCGGGGCAGGGTAGCAGGTCGATCGCGGGCTATTAGCGCATGGCGCGTTTCAGGATACGCTCAACCTGACGCTGGAATTCGGCGGCGGTCTCTTCCACGGATTTCTGGCCGTAGTCGATGTACTGAATCGCGGTACCGAACTGAGACACGATCTGCGGATCGTCAAAGTACGGCGATACCGACAGCGTGGTTGGCAGCGACTGCGCCAGCTTCAGGCCCGCGACCGCTGGATCTTCATCCTTGATGACGCCGTCCTGGGTCAGCTGCGCTACTGCCTGCTTGCTGAGCGGCACACCGCGCTCCAGACCCAGCGTTTGTACGCCCTCTTTGCTGTTGAGCAGGAAGTTGATCAGCTCGGCGGCCTCTTTCGGGTTTTTGGTGGATTTGCCGATAGAGAGCATCTGCGCCGGTTTGAAGAACAGGCCCGCGTCTTTGGCACCCGGCAGCATTGGATAGGCGCCCAGCACCAGCTTCGCCGGCGGCTTCAGGTTGTCGGAGTACTTGGTGATGGTGGAGTTCCACATGTAAGTGCCGCCCCACTCACCGGCGATCCACGGCTTCATCTCGTACATGTTGCTCTTGCCGAATGACGCGTAGTACTTGGTGTCCGGCATCACGTGGCTGTCCACCAGCTTTTTATACATGCCGAAGAACTCGACCCACTGCTCTTTGCTGTAGGTGAATTTTTTGGTGTTCTCATCCACCGCCGGAATGTTGTATTTCTGCACCATGTAGGAGTTCAGCAGCGCCAGGGTGTCCTGGTGCTCCAGCACCACCGGGTAGTACTGCTTGCCGAGCTTGGCTTCAAACGCTTTGCCCGCGGCCATCAGGTCGTCCCAGGTTTTCGGGTAGTCAACGCCCGCTTTGCCCCAGGTTTCGTCGTTGTAATAGAACACGCGCGCGGTCACCGAAATCGGAATGCCGTTGAGTCGGCCATCGATGGTGGTGGTTTGCAGCTCTTTCGGGTCAAACTGGCTCAGATCGATAACGTCTTTCACCTGGTTCAGATCGTAGAAGCCGTCGCCTTTTTTCGAGAAGATCGGCAGCCAGTTCCAGTTGGTCTGCATCACGTCCGGCTCGGTGCCGCCGGCGATCTGCGTGGTCAGGCGGGAAAGGTGCCCGTCCCAGCCGGTGTACTCGGCTTTGACGTTGATGTTCGGGTGCTGTTTATGAAACTCCTCCAGCGCTTTCAGCGTGACCTGGTGACGACCGTTGCCGCCCCACCAGGACATACGCAGGGTCACGTCGTCAGCCGAATGTGAAGGAAATGCACAGAGCGTAACCGCAGAGGCAATGGCTGTGCTAATCAGGACTTTTTTCATTATGTAGGACTCCTGTCAGAGGGAGATGTTCTGTTCAGTTTTTGCGTCAAAAAGATGACACTTATTCATATCGAACGTGAAATACACCTTACGATTCAGCCCCTTTTCAATCATGGGTTTTGCCTCATCGGAAGGAATGCGGCAGGTCAGCTCGTAGTCCGCCACTTTCAGGTAGACGAAGAATTCGTGACCCATATTCTCAACGCGCACCATCTCACCGGTGACGTAGTCGCCAGCCGTCGGCTCATCTGACAGCGACACAAATTCGGGGCGCACGCCAAAGAAGATGTCCTGGCCCTGATAACCGGCGGCTTTCGCCTGCAAACGGTCGTTCAGCGGCAGGATTTCATCTCCCAGGGTGAGATAAAGGCGCCCCTCTTTTTCAATGAGCTTGCTGGATTTGATGTTCATCTCCGGCGCGCCGATAAAGCCCGCCACGAACATATTTTTCGGGTAGTGATAGAGGTTGTCCGGGGTATCCACCTGCATGATATGGCCAAGCTTCATCACGCAGATGCGGTCGCCCATGGTCATCGCTTCGGTCTGATCGTGGGTTACGTAGACCGTGGTCGCCGGCTTGCCGGATCTTTTCAGCTGCTTGTGCAGGTCGGAGATGCGGATACGCATGGAGGCGCGCAGCTTGGCATCCAGGTTGGAGAGCGGCTCATCGAACAGGAACACGTCCGGCTTTTTCACGATGGCGCGGCCTACCGCCACGCGCTGCGCCTGGCCGCCCGAGAGCTGGCGCGGCAGGCGATCCATCAGCTCGTCCAGCTCAAGGATCTTCGCGGCTTCGTCCACCTGCTGGTTGATCTGCTCTTTCGGCATCTTGCTGAGCTTCAGACCAAAGGCCAGGTTTTCGCGTACCGTCATGTGCGGGTAAAGCGCGTAGTTCTGGAACACCATCGCAATACCGCGCGATTTCGGCGCCAGGTTGTTCACCAGCTTGTCGCCGATGCGCACTTCGCCGCCGCTGATGGTTTCCAGCCCGGCGAGCATACGCAGCGTGGTGGATTTCGCGCAGCCGGACGGCCCGACGATAACCATAAACTCACCGTCTGCGATGGTCAGGTCGATACCATGTACCGCTTTGAAGCCGTTGGAGTAAACTTTTTCCAGTTTGTTGAAAATAACTTCAGCCATGATATTTCCTCGTTAACCTTTAATTCCGCTGCTTGAAACGCCCTGCACGAAGTAGCGCTGAGCCAGGAAGAACACAATGATGGATGGCAGGATGGAGATGCTCGCCATCGCCAGAATCTCATTCCACGGCGCACCTTCGGTGACGTCGATGGACATTTTCAGCGCCAGTGCGATCGGGTATTTGTCCACGCTGTAGACGTAAATCAGCGGCCCGATAAAGTCGTTCATTGACCACATGAACTGGAACAGCGCTACCGAGATAATCGCCGGTTTCAGGATCGGCACGACCACGTACCACAGCACCTGGAAGGAGTTGCAGCCGTCAATCTGCGCCGCCTCTTCCATATCGCGCGGGACGCCGCGCAGGAACTGGATCAGCATGAAGACGAAGAACCCCTGAGTGGCGAACGCCAGCGGCAGGTAGAGCGGCAGATAGCTGTCCAGCATCCCCATTTCGCGGAACATCAGGTACTGCGGGATCAGCAGGACGGTGCTCGGCAGCAGCATGGTGGCGATGAGCGTGGTGAACCAGAACTTCTTCCACGGGATCTCAAAGCGGGCGAAGCCGTAGGCCACCACCGTCGAGGAGATAATGGTCAGCAGCACTTTGGGGATCACATACTGGAAGGTGTTCAGCATGTAGTGGCCGAAGTTGTACTCGGTACCGGTTTTCCAGCCGTTGATAAACCCATCCCAGGTGGCGTGGGTCGGCCACAGCCCGAGCGTGGTAAAGATCTCGTGGTTCGGTTTGAACGACGCCGAGAACATCCACGCCAGCGGGTAGAGCATCAGCAGGCCGACAATCAGCAGGATGGTGTAGCGGAACCAGGCGCTGACCTTCTCGCGGCGCAGGGTGCGCGCCACTTCCACGTCGGCAGACTGCTGCGCTGCGGATAACTGACTCTGTTGGATATCAGCCATTTTTGCCTCCCTTGTCGGCAGAGTAGAACACCCAGTACTTCGACGATTTGAACGCTATCGACGCAAACAGCGCGACGACCAGGAACAGAACCCACGCCAGCGCGGCGCCGTAGCCCATATCAAAGTATTTAAACGCCGTGTCGTAGATGTAGAGCGAGAACAGATAGGTGTAGTAGGTCGGGCCACCGCCGGTAATCACGTACGGGCCGGTAAACTCCTGGAAGGCCTGCGTGGTCTGCATGATGAAGTTGAAGAAAATCACCGGTGTGATCAGCGGCACGGTCACTTTCATAAACATCTGCCACTTCGACGCGCCGTCGATCATCGCCGCTTCATACTGCGACTGCGGCACGTTCTGCAGCGCAGCAAGGAAGATCACCATGGCCGAGCCGAACTGCCAGACGCGCAGCAGGGTAACGGACATCAGCGCCAGCGACGGCTCGCCCAGCCAGTTGATCGGGTCGAGGCCAAACACGCCGATGAAACTGTTCAGCAGGCCGTCGATGGCAAACAGCGCGCGCCACAGCACCGCGATGGCGACCGAGCTGC
The DNA here is from genome assembly GCF_000463155.2 of Siccibacter turicensis LMG 23730. Taxonomy (GTDB): domain Bacteria; phylum Pseudomonadota; class Gammaproteobacteria; order Enterobacterales; family Enterobacteriaceae; genus Siccibacter; species Siccibacter turicensis. The sequence continues at coordinate 13,413 of NZ_AWFZ01000048.1, forward strand.
CGAGAATCGACGGAATGTAATAGGCGGTACGGAAAAAGCCGATGCCGCGCAGTTTGAAATTCAGGACAAAGGCAATGCCGAGGGCAAACGCCAGCTTTAACGGAATGGTGATAAACACATAGGCAAAGGTAACTCCCATCGACTTCCAGAAAAGGTCGTCTTCGGTGAGCATGTAACGGTAATTCTCTATCCCGTTAAATACCGGCGGATTCATCAGGTCGTACTCAGTAAAACTGAGGAAGAACGATGAGACAAAGGGGAAGGCGGTAAAGACAATCAACCCAATTATATAGGGTGATATCCACGCCAGCCCCAGCAGCTTGTTTTCATTCATACATACCTACCTGGCATTCCAGAGTTAATAGAAGCGTTATGACGCCAGCGCAGCGGTGGTGCTGCGCGGCTGCTGCCCGCCCGGCGCTCAACGCGTATGGCGGACATCATCATGTTTTTAAATGCCTTTTTTCTATGCCGTGCGAATGCGGCATGCCGGAAGATGGTGGTGTTGTGAAACGGATGAACCATCGTTCCTGGTTTGTAAAACACCGTTTTAATTTATCTTATTGCTATTTATTTCTGCGTCATTCTATTCATCACAGAAATGTGATCGGGGTCGAAACGGCATTTCAATAAATTGAAGCAGGTGACAAATTCTGAATTTAAGGGTTGAGTTGGCGGGGAATTTACGTTGCTTGCGCAATATCACATTATTAATTTGCGGCATAATAATTGCTTTTCTGAATTACCAGTTTATCGAAGGAAAACAGCGCGGGATAAAAAAACGGGAACGCAGCGGTTCCCGTTTTTTTGGTCAGGCTAAGGCGGCGCGGATCGCTATTTCACCGCGTTGTTCAGCACCCCGGTAAAGGCATCCCACGGGCAAAAGCCCTGGGCATCGGTGGCGCAGCCTTCAAGCTGAAGCACCACGCGCTGCGGAGGGTGTTCCAGGGTCAGCGGCGCACCGTTGCGCAGCTGCTCGCTGCTCTGGTAGACGTATTCCACCTTCATCAGATCGCGATCCGCTTTTGCATCATGCCAGCGCTGGAAGACGATCTTCCCGCCGATCGGCGTGCGTTCGTTCTGGCCCGGAAGCTGATAGGGTTTGAACGCCAGCGCGGTCAGCAGCGAGGCGATATTGGAGTCATGGCCCACCAGCAGCGTGAATTTTGCGCTCTTCGGCTGCGGCTTCTCGACCAGCGCCTGACGGATGTAGCTCACCAGCGGGGCCGCCACGTTGCGCGCCACCTCAGGGGAGGTGAACAGCGTATCCTGATAGCTATTTTTCAGCTGTGACAGGGTGCGCCACTGGGCGTCGGTTTTGATCTGCCCCCAGGCCACCTGATCGAGCGGGAAACCTTCGTAATATTGCAGGGTGAAGGCATCCACCAGCGAGTTCCCCACCTTCAGCGGGCCGCTGACGCCGGGCTCTTCAGTGGCGTTGGCGCTGAAAGTATCTTTCCCGGCGTTGAGATCGCACTGCTGCTTCTCTTTACAGCTCGGCGACGCCGCGTAGTCGGTAACCTTTTCCAGCAGGGCGTAGCTGTCGGTCAGCGGATAATGCTGGCGCTGGGTTTCCATCGCCTTGAGGGCTTTTTGCTTAAATTCCGGTGAGTTATCGGTGATAACCGGGTTGAAGGTCGGGTCCATGGTGCCCATCTTTTCCTGATGGTGCACCGGCACGTCGCAGCCAGGGAACGCGCCGGTGATAAAGAACTGCGCGGTGGCCACGGTGCGCTGCAGGCTGTTGGCATACGCATAAACGCTGGCTGGCGTCGGGCACTCCCCGCTGGCGAGCAGCCCCTGCTGCGCCAGCCACTCGCGCATGTAGTGCCCCATATAGACCTCAAGCACGCCGCCCTTGGTGGTGAGGTGCCCGCCCGGCACATCCCACGTCGGCCAGGCTTTGGCGGTGGACTGCTCCAGCACGCTGCCGTTATTCGCCAGCGGGGCGCGCAGGTTATGACGGCTCATCACCAGCACCTGTTCCAGTTGATAACCTTCCGGGGCGTCTTGCGCCAGAGAGACTCCCGGCGCGATGCCGGCCAGCGCCAGCATGGCGACCACGATATTCTTTTTCATTCTTGCGTCCTCAGCGAGTGGTACGGCAAATAGTTAACGGATTGTGACAGAAATATGACATCGCGCCCGCAAGCGGGATCGCAAAATGAGAGGCAGCGCGGAAAGGAGAGCGGCGTTACGACAGGAACAGCGTCAGCGTGGCTGACGAAGAGAATAACGCCAGGCGTGCGACGGATGCGCAACCCCGGCGTTACCAGACGCGCTTTTACTTGAGGAAATCTTCACGCATCGGCGTGAAGGTATCCAGCAGCGTACCGGGCTTCAGGCAGACGCAGCCGTGCATGACGTGCGGCTTCTTATACAGCGTATCGCCCGCCTTCACGCGGTGGGTTTCGTCCCCGATGGTGAACTCAAACTCACCGCTCAGCACGTAGGTCAGCTGCTCGTGAGGATGGTTGTGCAGCGGCCCGACCGCGCCCTCTTCAAAATTCACTTCCACCTGCATCATTTTGCCGTCGTGCGCCAGAATGCGGCGCGTTACGCCGTTGCCTAAATCTTCCAGCCGGGTGTCCTGGTGAAAAATAAACATTATCGCGTCCTGTTAAGAGTGAAACATCGTTTCAAAGAATTTATCCTGGGCCGGATGAAAAGGAAATGAGCGTCGGCGGAACTGGAAAGTGGATCACATTTGTTTCGGTTTTGTACCGCGGGCGTTTAGCGGTATAACCACAGATTGACTCGGCAGGGAGAAGAAGATGAAAACCATCGGTTTACTGGGCGGCATGAGCTGGGAGTCGACGATTCCCTATTACCGACACATTAACGAAGGGGTACGCGACCGCCTCGGTGGGCTGCACTCCGCCGCGCTGCTGCTGCACAGCGTGGATTTCCACGAGATCGAACAGTACCAGGCGCGCGGTGAATGGGAAAAAGCCGGGGAGATGCTGGCCCGCGCCGCGCAGGGGCTTGAGCAGGTCGGCGCTCAGGCCATCGTGCTCTGCACTAACACCATGCATAAAGTGGCGGCGCAGATTGAAGAGGCGTGTCGCATTCCGCTGCTGCACATCGCCGACGCTACCGGGCGGGCCATTACGGCGCAGAACATGACGCGCGTGGCGCTGCTCGGCACCCGTTACACTATGGAGCAGGACTTCTACCGCGGCAGGCTGCTGGAGCGCAGCGGCATTGAAACGCTTATCCCCGACGAGACCCGCCGGGCGCGCATCAACCAGATCATTTTCGACGAGCTGTGCCTCGGGAAAATCACCCCGGCATCCCGGGACTATTATCTGGACGTCATCCGCGAGCTGGCGCAGCAGGGCGCACAGGGGGTGATCTTTGGCTGCACCGAGATTGGCCTGCTGATCCCGGAAAACGCCTCGCCGCTGCCGGTGTTCGATACCGCCGCGCTGCACGCCAGAGAGGCGGTAGACTTTATGCTCAGCGACGCGCCAGCAGCTGCTCCAGCGGGGCGGTAAAGCGGGTCATGGCCTCGAGCAGATGCTGACAAAAGGCATCCACCAGCGCCGAGGCGGGGCGGTGCTGCGGGCGAATCAGGCTGACGGTAAAGGGCACGTCCACGCTGAAGCGCCTGACGGCCACGCCGCTTTGCGCGTAGTCGAGGGCGGTCAGCGGGTTCACGACCGACATCCCGATCCCCGCTTTCACCATCGCGCAGATCGACGCTGCGCTGTGGGTCTCCATCACCATCCTGCGCCTGACGTCGTGCTCGTGAAACAGCGCGTCGAGCAGCTGCCGGTAGCTGTCGCTGCGCGACAGGCTGATATAGTTTTCCCCGACAAAATCCTGCGGCGTCAGCACGCTTTTCTGCGCCAGGGGATGATCTTCCGGCAGGACGCACACTTCATTTAGCGTTAACAGGGTTTCGCGCGTGGTGCCGGCCGGGGTCGTGACGGTTTCGGTGAGGCCTAAATCGTGGCGCTGGGCCGACAGCCACTCCTCCAGCAGCGGCGACTCCTGGGGCACGATATTGATACTGAGATCGGGATAGCGCGCCAGAAACGGCTGCATCAGCGGCGGCAGAAACGACTGGGAAAACACCGGCAGGCAGGCAATGGAGAGTTCCCCCTGGCGAAACTCGCGCAGGCTTTCCGCCGCGCTGACAATGCGATCCAGCCCGTACCAGGAGCGTTGCACCTCTTCAAATAGCCGCAGCCCCTGCACCGTGGGGTGCAGACGGCCCCGGCTGCGCGTGAACAGCGCCAGACCGGTGACCTTCTCAAAACGCGCCAGCTCCCGGCTGACGGTGGGCTGAGAGGTGTGCAGCAGCGCGGCGGCCTCGGTGAGGTTGCCGGTGGTCATCACCGCATGAAAGATCTCAATATGGCGCAGGTTAATGGCGGGCATGGCAGGCTCCAGTGGTAAAACCATATCATTTTTGCATAGACAATAGAGAAACCGATATTTTTTATTCATTTCCGGCTGTGGCGTAATGGCGAAAACACAGTAAGGAGCCTTCCGATGCCGCGCCCGACCCCCGATTCCGCCCTGAATGAGACCCGCCTGCTGGGGTTAGCCCATGAATACGGCTGCCCGGTCTGGGTCTATGACGCCGATACCATCCGTCGCCAGATTGCCCGGCTGCGTCAGTTTGACGTGGTGCGCTTCGCGCAGAAAGCCTGCTCAAACATTCATATTCTGCGCCTGATGCGCGAGCAGGGCGTGAAGGTGGATTCGGTCTCGCTCGGGGAGATCGAACGTGCGCTGGCCGCCGGATTCGATCCCGCTACGCGGCCGGACGACATCGTGTTTACCGCCGATCTGATCGACGCTCCGACGCTGGCCCGGGTGCGCGAACTGGCGATCCCGGTTAACGCTGGTTCGATCGACATGCTGGCACAGCTTGGCGAGGTATCGCCGGGGCACCGCGTGTGGCTGCGCGTGAACCCGGGTTTCGGTCATGGCCATAGCCAGAAAACCAATACCGGCGGGGAGAACAGCAAACACGGCATCTGGCACAGCGATCTGCCCGCGGCGTTTGCCACCATGCAGCGCTACCAGTTGAAGCTGGCCGGCATTCATATGCACATTGGCTCCGGGGTGGATTACGGTCATCTGGAGCAGGTGTGCGGGGCGATGGTGCGTCAGGTGCTGGAGTCCGGGCAGGATCTGGAGGCGATCTCGGCCGGTGGCGGCTTGTCGATTCCCTACCGCGACGGGGAAGAGGATATCGACACCGGGCACTACTACGGCCTGTGGAACGCGGCGCGGGAAAAAATCGCCGCGCATCTTGGGCACCCGGTGAAGCTGGAGATCGAGCCGGGACGTTTTCTGGTGGCCGAATCCGGCGTGCTGGTAGCGCAGGTGCGCAGCGTTAAGGACATGGGCAGCCGACATTTCGTGCTGGTGGACGCCGGGTTCAACGACCTGATGCGCCCGGCGATGTACGGCAGCTATCACCACATTACCGCCATCGGTGCCGATGGCCGCAGCCTGGCCGATGCGGCGGTGGTGGAGAGCGTTATCGCCGGGCCGCTGTGTGAATCGGGGGATGTGTTTACCCAGCAGGAGGGGGGTAAGGTGGAAACCCGCGCGCTGCCTGCGGTGGCCCCGGGGGATTATCTGGTGTTCCACGACACCGGTGCCTACGGCGCGTCGATGTCCTCTAACTACAACAGCCGCCCGCTGCTGCCGGAAGTGCTGGTGGAGGGTGAGACCGCGCGCCTGATCCGCCGTCGTCAGACCATCAGCGAACTGCTGGCGCTCGAACTGATGTAATCACGCCGCCGGGTCGCGGTACCAGGGCCCGGTCGCCACCGACTCGCGCAGCACCAGCGTGCCGGTGAAGGGCGGGATCGGCTGCAGGGGGCTGTCGCTTGCGAACTTAATCGCCTGATCGATGGCGGTCATGATCATATTGTCGATGGGCAAATAGACCGTCGACAGCCCCGGCTCCAGCCAGCGAGCGCTGGGCGCATCGTCAAAGCCAAACAGCGAGATATCCTGCGGAATGCGCAGCCCCGCCTGGTAAATCGCCTTCGACGCGCCGAGTGCCATATCGTCATTACAGGTGAACAGCGCGCTGAACCGCGTACCGCTCTCCAGCAGCGCGTTGCACAGCTCATACCCGCGCGTCATGGTGGAATCCCCGTTTCTGACCCGATCTTCATCCCACGCGATGCCGTGTTTCTCCAGCGCCGCGCGGTAGCCCTGCAGGCGCGCCTGGCCGGTAGGGGTGGAGAGAGGAACCGTAATGCAGGCGATCTCGCGATGGCCCTGCGCGATCAGGTACTCCACCGCCTGAAACGCCGCGTCCTGCTGCTCGAAGAACACGCAGCGCTCGCGGGCATCCTTCACGTCGCGATTGATCACCACCAGCGGCACGCTGATGCTGTCGATAAGCGCCATGATGGCGCGCTCGCTCATGTGGCGGGTGTAGAGGATGATGGCGTCGCACTGGCGGTCGGCCAGCATCTGTACCGCTTCGCGTTCGCGCTCCGGGGTGTCGTGCCCGTCGGTGACAATCAGCTGCTTGCCGTGGGATTCGGTCTGGCGTGACGCCTGCTGAAGCAGACGCCCAAAGTAGAAGCCGTCAAAGGTGGACACCACCAGGCCGATGCTGTTGCTGGTGCGGTGCGCCAGCGAACGGGCGAGAAAGTTGGGGCGGTAGCCCAGCTCCTCCATGGCGTTGAAAACCTGCTGGCGGGTGGACTCCTTCACCTGCCCGGTGCCGTTCAGCACGCGCGACACCGTCGCTTTCGATACGCCCGCGCGCGCAGAGACATCCCGCATTGTTACCATCAACGACATTCCTGATTAGCCTCATTTTTTATGCAGTTTACCACACTCCGCCGCCAGGTAAGATCTGCCGCCCGTTGCCCCCCTCACATTCCTGACCTCGCGCAACGCCCCGACCCCGCAAACGATCGTCGTCCCGCTGACGCTGCCGCGCACTATTTTATCTGGCATACCAATTGCCCCATTAAACGGGACGACTGGAATACCAGATCCCGGTTGTGAGAAGGGTGTCACAGAATAATCCCGCCGCCCCCACTATGTTTTGGCATACCAAAACGGTACTCAGCTGTAACCCTACACAACAAAATAAGCCACCCAACTGAGGTATCACCCCATGGCACTCCAGGAAAAGCTGATCGATTCTCTGGGCAGTTTTGCAACGAAATTCAATAGTTACCGCTATATCATGGCCATCAAGGCGGCGTTCATCACCCTGATGCCGGTCATTATCGTCGGCGCGTTCTCGGTACTGATCTCCAATATGGTGCTCGATCCGAAAAACGGTCTTGCCAGCTTTGAATCGCTGTCGTTCCTCGCGGTGCTGAAACCCATTACCAGCGCGATTAACTACGCCACGCTCAACTTTCTGAACATCGGTGCGGTCTTCCTGATCGGCGTTGAACTCGGGCGCATCAACGGCATTAAGACGCTGTTCCCCGGCCTGCTGGCGGTCATCTGCTTTATCTGCGTGACGCCCACCACCGTGGAGATGCTGGTGGACGGCGAAATGCACGTGGTGAAGGACGTGCTGCTGCGCCAGTTCTCTGACACCCGCAGCCTGTTCCTCGGCATGTTCATCGCCATTCTCTCGGTGGAGATCTACTGCTGGCTGGAAACCCGGCCCGGCCTGAAAATCAAAATGCCCGACACGGTGCCGCCTAACGTCTCCGCGTCGTTCTCGGCGCTGATCCCGGCCATCATCACCACCACCGTTATCGCCACCTTCGGCTTTGTGTTCCACCAGACCACCGGCATGTACCTCTACGATGCGGTGTACCAGGTGGTGCAGCAGCCACTGGAGCGCGTGATGCAGAGCCTGCCGGGGATCCTGCTGCTGATGTTCGTGGCGCAGCTGTTCTGGGTGATCGGCATTCACGGTAACCAGATGATCAAACCGATCCGCGAGCCGCTGCTGCTGGGGGCAATCACCGTCAACATGAGCGCGTTCGAGCAGGGCAAAGAGGTGCCGAACATCATCACCATGCCGTTCTGGGACGTCTACATGAGCATCGGCGGTTCCGGGCTGACCATCGGCCTGCTGATTGCGGTGATGATTGCCAGCAAGCGCAAAGAGATGAAAGAGATCGCCAAACTCTCCTTCGGGCCAGGGGTGTTCAACATCAACGAACCGGTGATCTTCGGCATGCCGATCATGCTGAACCCGATCCTGGCGATCCCCTTCATTATTACCCCGCTGGTGACCGGTACCATCGGCTACTTCGCCACCGTCATGGGCTTCGCCGGCAAGGCGGTAGTGATGGTGCCCTGGACCACACCGCCGCTGATCAACGCCTGGCTCTCCACCGCCGGTTCGATGGGCGCAGTGGTGACGCAGCTTATCTGCATTCTGGTTTCGATTCTGATCTACCTGCCGTTTGTGAAAATCGCCTCGCGTCGTGCCGAGCAGGCGCAGCTTCAGGCTGAAAAAACGGCAATGGCTAACAACGCGTGAGGATGACATGAGCAAAAAAACCGTGGCCCTGCCGCAGGACTTTATTCTGGGTGCCGCCTCGTCTGCCTGGCAGACCGAAGGATGGAGCGGTAAGAAAGAGGGCCAGGACTCGTACATGGATCTCTGGTACAAAAATGACCGCCACGTCTGGCACGACGGCTACGGCCCGGCGGTCGCCACCGATCTGTTTAATCGCTATGAGGAGGACGTCGCGCTGATGAAGCAGGCGGGCCTCACGCACTATCGCACTTCGATCAACTGGTCGCGCTTCTTTACCGACTACGAAAACGGCGTGATTGACGAAGAGTACGCCGCGTATTACGACCGTTTCCTGGAGGCGATCCGCGCCGCCGGCGTCGAGCCGATGATTTGTCTGGAGCACTACGAGCTGCCGGGGTATCTGTTTGAAACCTACGGCGGCTGGTCGTCGAAGAAGGTGGTCGAGCTGTTTGTGCTCTATGCCGAAAAGGTGTTTGAGCGTTACCACCACAAGGTTACGCGCTGGTTCACCTTCAACGAGCCGATTGTGGTGCAGACCCGTGTCTATCTCGACGCGCTGCGCTGGCCGTATCAGCAGAGTACCGACACCTGGATGCAGTGGAACCACCATAAAAACCTCGCCACGGCGAAAGTGGTGAAGCTGTTCCGCGAGAAGGGCTACCAGGGCAGCGTCGGGGCGATCCTCAACCCGGAAGTGACCTATCCGCGCTCCAGCGCCGCGCACGACCTGAAGGCCGCGGAGCGCTATGACCTGTTCTACAACCGCGTGTTCCTCGACCCGATGGTGAAGGGCGAGTATCCGGCGGAGCTGGTGCGGCTGCTGGATCACCACGGCGTGAAGTGGGAATACACCGCCGATGAGCTGGCGATTATCCGCGACAATACCGTTGATGAGCTGGGTATCAATCTTTACTACCCGCACCGTGTCAAAGCCCCGTCCCGCGCCTGGAACCCGGAAACGCCGTTCCACCCGGCCTGGTACTACGAACCCTTTGAGCTGCCGGGCCGCCGCATGAACAAATCCCGCGGCTGGGAGATCTATCCGCGCATCATCTATGACATGGCGATGCGTATTAAAGACGAGTATCGCAACATTCCGTGGTTTATCGCCGAAAGTGGCATGGGCATTGAGAACGAAGGGCAGTTCCGCGATAACGACGGCGTGATTCAGGACGACTACCGCATTGCCTTTATCGGCGAGCATCTCTTCGAAGCGCTGCGCGCCCGTGAAGACGGCGCCAACTGTCAGGGCTATATGCTGTGGGCGTTTACCGACAACGTCTCGCCAATGAACGCCTTTAAAAACCGCTACGGGCTGGTGGAGATCGATCTGCAACACCAGCGCGCGCGTCGGCTGAAGAAGTCAGCCAGCTGGTATCGCGGCGTGAGTGAATCGCGCAGTCTGACCCTGAACCTTGATGACGAATGGAAATAAGGAGCGCCGATGAAACGCATTATCCTGTGTTGTTCCGCGGGCATGTCCACCTCGCTGGTGGTGACAAAAATGGAGAAAAGCGCCGCCGATCGCGGGCTGGAACTGAAAATCTACGCCATTCCCGAGCAGAACCTGCGCGATGAGCTGGAGAGCTACGCCGCTGACATCCAGGCGGTGCTGCTGGGGCCGCAGGTACGCTTCAAGCTGGCGGAAAACAAGAAGCTGACCGATGAGCATGGGATCCCGATTGCGGTGATCGATACGGTGGCGTACGGCACGTTAAACGGCGCGAAAGTTCTCGATCAGGCACTGAGTTTGGTAAGCTAGCGGCCCACGACGCGCCGGGTATCGCCCCGGTTCGTCGTGGTTCACTACCCGGCAGCGCAAGGCCTGGCGGGTAGATCTCTTTTCCGAGCACAGGTGATATCGTGGATAAGGCTGTAGTCCCGCCCGAAAAAAAACAGTACCAGGAAATCGGCGACGATCTCAGATCGCAAATTATCGCGGGCCACTACCCGGTGGGATCGCGACTGCCGCCCGAGCGCAACATCGCAGAGACCTACGGCGTCAGCCGTACCATCGTGCGTGAAGCGCTGCTGATGCTGGAGCTACAGGGGACGGTAGATATCCGTCAGGGTTCCGGCGTATACGTGATGCGCATTCCCGAGGAGCGCGATGTCGAAGAGGATCGCTTTCTCAGTAGCGACATCGGGCCATTCGAAATGCTCCAGGCGCGTCAGCTACTGGAGAGCAACATTGCGGCCTTTGCTGCCAAAATGGCGACCAAAGCCGATATCGACAATCTGAAGCGCATCCTCGAACAGGAGCAGCGCGCTATCGCCATCAATGACACCAGCCAGGACAACCAGAAGATGTTCCACCTGGTGCTGGCCGGCGCCTCACAGAACCAGATGCTGCTGGCTACCGTGGAGAGCATCTGGCACCACATGGACAGCAGCCCGCTGTGGCAAAAGCTCAGCGTGCACATCGAAAGCCGCGCGCATCGCCTCAAATGGCTGAGCGATCAGCAAACGATTCTCGCCGCGCTGCGCCGTCGGGATGTGATGGGCTCGTGGCAGGCGATGTGGCAGCACCTGGAAAACGTGAAAAACAGCCTGCTTGAGCTGTCCGATGCCGATGCGCCGGACTTTGACGGCTATCTGTTTGAATCGGTCCCCATCTTTCAGGGCAAAGTACTGTGATTATCCAGCCGCTGTGGCAGGCACCTCAGCACGCCGACCGCGTGATTGACCGGATATGGGCCGCGTTTGGCACCGGCCTGAACCGGGCGTTTTTCGCCTCGGTGGTGGAACACAGCCAGCAGCCGGACGCGCTGCCGCTGACGTTCATCGCCACCGAGGGCGAGACGCTGCTGGGCACCGTGGGCCTGTGGCGCTGTGATCTGATAAGCCGTCAGGATCTCTTTCCCTGGCTTGCGGCACTCTACGTGGAGGAAGGACGGCGCGGGGAGGGCATCGGCCAGGCGCTACAGCAGCACGTCATTGCGTACGCGCGCCAGCAGGGCTTCAGCCACCTGCATCTCTATGCGGCGTTCCGGGATTACTACGAACGCTTTGGCTGGGAGTACATTGGCGAGGGCATCGACTACCCCGATACCCGCGTCAATCTTTACCGCTACACGCTTTAATCTTCAGCCGGCCCGCTTACCGAGTGCCGACGCACCAGCGTCGGGCTGAACAGGTGGGTCACCTCCGGCGCGGGCCGGTTCTCTGCCAGCGACATCGCCAGCTCCGCCGCCTGGGTCGCCATCGTCACGATAGGGTAGCGCACCGTGGTAAGCCGTGGGCGCACGTAGCGGGAGATAAGCACATCATCAAAGCCGATAATCGAGATGTCGTTCGGCACGTCGATACCGTTGTCGTTCAATACCCCTAACGCGCCCGCCGCCATCGAATCGTTATAGCTGGCGACGGCGGTGAAGTGGCGCCCGCGGCCCAGCAGTTCGGTCATGGCGTGCTCTCCACCGCTCTCGTCCGGTTCACCGTAGCTCACCAGCCGGTCGTTGCAGGGCAGGCCGTGCTCTTTGAGCGCGTCGTAATAGCCGCGCAGCCGGTCGTCGGCATCGGAAATCGGGTGGTTAGAACAGAGGTAACCGATGCGGGTGTGACCCTGGGAGATTAAATGCCGGGTCGCAAGCCAGGCGCCGTAGCGATCGTCCAGCGCCACGCAGCGCTTCTCATAACCCGCTACGATGCGGTTGATCAGCACCATGCCGGGGATCTGCTTCATCAAACCGATCAGCTCGTCGTCCGAGAGCATTTTGGCGTGCACCACCAGCGCGGCGCAGCGGTGGCGGATCAGCTGCTCAATGGCCTGGCGCTCTTTTTGCTCGTTGTGGTAACCGTTGCCGATAAGCAGGAAGTTACCGGTGCGATAGGCAACCTGCTCCACGGCTTTCACCATCGCCCCAAAAAACGGGTCGGAGACATCACCGACCACAATACCGACCGTCTCGGTGTTCTGCTGCGCCAGCGCGCGGGCGTTAGCGTTGGGATGGTAGTTGAGCTGCTCCATGGCGCTCTGCACCGCCTGGCGTGAAGCGTCGCTGGCTTTTGGAGAGTCGTTGATAACGCGGGATACCGTGGCGACCGACACGCCTGCGAGTCGGGCTACATCCTTTATTGTCGCCATATCACTCTTCCTGTTGGGTAAACGGTTACACTAAGAATAGTGTTGCGGAAAAGCAGGGGTAGTTCAAGGGCAGCACGGTGGCGGGTGTCGCAAAGCGCGATGAAAATCACCGTGCAGATTCAGGCAATCCTGTAGCCGGTGAATGCGAATCGCCTCACGCTTAGCGCAAATTCTTAAGCGAAAGCGCATTTTTTCCTTAGTTTTCCGAGAACTTGTAACAGTTACTCATTATTTTCACACCTGGTTGCACTTAGGCGCATTCCTTTGCGTTTTTTGGGTGGCGAGGGGCAGGTGATCCAGACACAATCAAGATCCCAGAGGTATTGATTGGTGAGAATTCCTGTACTTCACGTACATTGCTTTGCACCAACCTGCGCGGATGCGCAGGTTTTTTTTCGCCTTTTTTTAGGGTCGCCCCTCGCTTTTAACTCATATACACTGCCTGGATTTCGTCCCCATCTGACAGGGGAGCCACACAGGGAGTTGCTATGCTGACAGGTCTTTTCCGTTCACTGTTCCGCGTACTGTTTCGCGTCGAGGTGCTGGGTGATGCCCAGGCGCTGCGCGAGCAGCGCGTCATCATCACGCCGAACCACGTTTCGTTTATTGATGGCGTCCTGCTGGCCCTGTTCCTGCCGGTGCGCCCGGTATTTGCGGTCTACACCTCGATAAGCCAGCAGTGGTACATGCGCTGGGTCAGGAGCTTCATTGATGTCGTCCCGCTCGATCCCACCCGACCGATGTCCATCAAGCATCTGGTGCGGCTGGTGAACCAGGGCCGCCCGGTCGTGATTTTCCCTGAGGGCCGCATCTCGGTGAGCGGCTCGCTGATGAAAATCTACGAAGGGGCCGGGTTTGTCGCCGCAAAAGCCGACGCCACGGTGGTGCCGGTGCGCATTGACGGCGCGGAGCTGACCTTCTTTAGCCGTCTCAAGGGGCTGGTTAAACGCCGCCTGTTCCCGAAAATCACGCTGCATATCCTGCCGCCGACCTCGCTGCCGATGCCGGATGCGCCGCGGGCGCGGGATCGCCGCAAGATTGCCGGCGAGATGCTGCACCAGATCATGATGGAAGCCCGAATGGCGGTGCGCCCGCGCGAAACCCTGTTCGAGGCGCTGCTCTCTGCCCAGTATCGCTACGGCGAGCGCAAGCCCTGCGTGCAGGACATCAGCTTCAAACCCGACAGCTACCGCGGGCTGCTGCTCAAAACGCTGTTTGTGGGGCGTATCCTCGAAAAGTACAGCCAGCAGGGTGAAACCATTGGTCTGATGCTGCCCAACGCCGCCATCACCCCGGCGGTGATTTTCGGGGCGGTTTCCCGCGCCCGCATTCCGGCGATGATGAACTACACCGCAGGCGTTAAAGGCATGACCAGCGCCATTACCGCCGCGCAAATCAAAACCGTGTTCACCTCGCGTCAGTTCCTCGATAAAGGCAAGCTCTGGCCGCTGGTGGAGCAGATTGACCAGGTGCGCTGGGTGTTTCTGGAGGATCTGAAGTCCGAGGTGACGCTGAAGGATAAGCTGTGGATTTTCAGCCACCTGCTGATGCCGCATCTGGCGCAGGTTGAGCAGCAACCGGAAGATGCGGCTATCGTGCTGTTTACCTCTGGCTCCGAAGGCAACCCGAAGGGCGTGGTGCACAGCCACAAAAGCCTGCTGGCGAACGTGGAGCAGATACGCACCATCGCGGATTTCACCGCCAACGACCGGTTTATGTCGGCCCTGCCGCTGTTCCACTCCTTTGGCCTGACCGTGGGCCTGTTCACGCCGCTGTTCACCGGGGCGGAAGTGTTCCTCTACCCAAGCCCGCTGCATTACCGCATCGTGCCGGAACTGGTGTACGACCGGAACTGCACCGTGCTGTTCGGGACCTCCACCTTCCTCGGCCACTACGCCCGCTTCGCCCATCCGTATGACTTCTACCGCTTGCGCTATGTGGTTGCCGGGGCCGAGAAGCTTCAGGAGAGCACGCGCACGCTATGGCAGGACAAGTTTGGTCTGCGCATCCTCGAGGGCTACGGCGTGACCGAATGCGCGCCGGTAGTGTCGATTAACGTGCCGATGGCCGCTAAACCGCACACCGTGGGCCGCATTCTTCCGGCGATGGACGCGCGCCTGCTGGCCGTGCCGGGCATTGAGCAGGGCGGTCGCCTCCAGTTGAAAGGGCCGAACATTATGAAAGGCTACCTGCGGGTGGAAAATCCCGGCGTGCTGGAAGCGCCCGCCGCGGAAAACGCCCAGGGCGTGTCGGAAGCGGGCTGGTATGACACCGGCGATATCGTGACCATTGACGACCAGGGCTTTGTTGCCATTCAGGGGCGCGCGAAGCGCTTTGCCAAAATCGCCGGCGAAATGGTGTCGCTGGAGATGGTGGAGCAGCTGGCGCTGGCGGTGTCACCCGATAAGCTTCATGCCACGGTCATCAAAAGCGACGAGGCTAAAGGAGAGGCGCTGGTGCTTTACACCACCGATCCTGACCTGAAGCGCGACGTGCTCCAGCGTCAGGCCCGCAGCAGCGGCGTACCAGAGCTGGCCGTGCCGCGCGATATCCGCTATATCAAACAGCTGCCGCTGTTGGGCAGCGGTAAACCGGATTTCGTCACCCTTAAAACCATGGTTAAACAGGCAGATTCCACTCATGAATAACGCCGTACACGGCTCGTCCATCTGGTCCCGGGGCATGATTGCGGTTATCGCCGCCCAGTTTTTATCCGCCTTTGGTGATAACGCGCTGCTGTTTGTCACCCTCGCGGTGCTGAAAGCGCAGTTTTATCCTGACTGGAGCCAGCCGGTGCTGCAGATGGTGTTTGTCGGCGCCTATATTCTGTTTGCCCCGTTCGTGGGGCAGATTGCCGACAGCTTCGCCAAAGGGCGAGTGATGATGTTTGCCAACAGCCTCAAGCTGCTGGGCGCGGCGTCAATCTGCATCGGAGTGAATCCCTTCATCGGCTATACCCTGGTGGGCATTGGCGCGGCGGCTTACTCCCCGGCGAAGTACGGTATTCTTGGCGAACTGACCTCCGGCGATAAGCTGGTGAAGGCCAACGGCCTGATGGAGTCCTCCACCATTGCGGCGATCCTGCTGGGTTCGGTGGCGGGCGGCATTCTGGCGGATCTTAACCTGCTGCTGGCGCTGGGGCTGTGCGCCGTGATGTATGCGGCGGCGGTGGTCGCCAACCTGTTTATTCCGACGCTGGTCGCGGCACGTCCCGGTCAGTCCTGGCGGTTCGGTCCGATGACGCGCAGCTTCTTTTGCGCCAGCCTGACCCTGTGGCGCAACGATGAAACCCGCTTCTCGCTGATGGGCACCAGCCTGTTCTGGGGTGCAGGCGTTACGCTGCGCTTCCTGCTGGTGCTGTGGGTGCCCCATGCGTTGGGCATTACCGATAACGCCACGCCGACCTACCTGAACGCGATGGTCGCTATCGGTATCGTCATCGGTGCCGGTGCCGCGGCGAAGCTGGTCACGCTGGAGAACGTGGCGCGCTGCATGCCTGCCGGCGTGCTGATTGGTGTGGCCGTCGCAATCTTCGCGGTGCAGCAGGCGCTGCTCCCGGCCTACGCGCTGCTTATCCTGATTGGCGTGCTGGGCGGCTTCTTTGTGGTGCCGCTCAACGCCCTGCTGCAGGAGCGCGGCAAGCATACCGTGGGCGCCGGTAATGCCATCGCGGTGCAAAATCTCGGTGAAAACACCGCCATGCTGCTGATGCTGGGCCTCTACTCGCTGGCGGTAAAAGCGGGGGCGCCGGTGGTCGGTATCGGTGTCGGCTTCGGCGTGCTGTTTGCGCTGGCGATCGGCGGGCTGTGGTTGTGGCGCGGCAAGCAGTAATAAAAAAGACCCGCCTGAGCGGGTCTTTTTTTGGTCACCGTTGAGCAATGTAGCTCAGGGGGCCGGGTAGGTATAAACCTGATGCACCGCTTCCAGCTCTGCCAGCACCTCGCCGCTGAGCGTCACGTTCAGGCTCTCCACGTTGGTTTTCAGCTGTTCAAGCGTGGTGGCACCGAGCAGCGTGCTGGCCACAAACGCCTGCTGGCGTACAAACGCGAGCGCCATCTGGGCCGGGTCCAGCCCGTGACGTTTCGCGATGTCCACGTAGGCCGCCACCGCTTTCTGCGTCTGTTCACCGCTGTAGCGCGTAAAACGACTGAAAAGCGTATTGCGCGCACCGGCCGGCTTCGCCCCGTTCAGGTACTTCCCGGTTAACACACCAAACGCCAGGCAGGAGTAGGCCAGCAGTTCAACGCCTTCGTACTGGCTCACCTCGGCAAGGCCCACTTCAAAGCTGCGGTTCACCAGGCTGTACGGATTCTGGATGGTGACGATGCGCGGTAGATCGTGCTTCTCCGCCAGGTGCAGATAACGCATCACGCCAAACGGGGTTTCGTTCGAGACGCCGATATAGCGGATCTTCCCGGCGCGCTGGCACTCGGCCAGGGCTTCGAGGGTTTCCAGCAGCGTGACCGGCGGCGCGGCGTCGGTCCAGGTATAGCCCAGCTTGCCGAAGCAGTTGGTCGGGCGCTGCGGCCAGTGAACCTGATAGAGATCGAGGTAGTCGGTTTGCAGACGCTTCAGGCTGGCGTCCAGCGCCTCGCGGATGTTCTTGCGATCGAGCGCCTGGTTGGGGCGAATCGCGTTGTCGTTATTGCGGGAAGGGCCGCTTACCTTGGAGGCGATAATTAATTTTTCACGGTTGCCGCGTTGGGCCAGCCAGTTGCCGACATAGGTTTCGGTCAGCCCCTGCGTTTCAGGGCGCGGCGGCACAGGGTACATCTCAGCTACGTCGATCAGGTTAATGCCCTGACTGACGGCGTAATCAAGCTGCGCATGGGCATCGGCTTCGCTGTTCTGTTCACCAAACGTCATTGTGCCCAGCCCGAGCTGACTTATTTCAAGTGAACTGTGGGGGATACGGTGATAGTGCATAGCCAGCTTCCTGTTATCGGTCTGTCAGCGTCAGGATCTCCTGACGACATGCGTCATCCTCGGTTCACGCTACGCATGACGAGGGGATATAAACATGGCAGAGGGGGCGGTAAAGGGGAAGAGGGCAGGGCAATAAAAGTCAAAAGGCCAGCGGCGGGCTGACCTTACGCTGTCATCGTTCGATAATCTGCGACACGTCGTCGCGGTTAATCTGCATCTCATTACCCTGCGGATCGCGGTAGCTCACAAGGCCTGTGTCGTCATCGACCTGCGGTTTGCCTTCGGTCAGGATCATACGGCCATCTTTGGTTGCCATCACATAGTCACTGCTACAGCCGGAAACAGCAAATGCCAAACCGACAGCGGAAATTGCTACAGCCCATTTTTTCATCGTTATACGCCTCTTATGGTTCGGATAAATAATTATAGAGTGTAGTAATAACTGTTAAGTATGGGTGAGGTAAAGGAGGGAAATCTTAAAAAAAGTCGGGCTTTGCCCGTGAAAGCCGCGAAAGGGGCGATTTTCCCCTCCCCGAAGCGGGGAAGGGAAGGTGCATTGCAGCAGGAATCAGAGCGGATTTTTCTTACTGCGCAGCAGGTTAAGGGTTTCTACTGCGATGGAGAAGAACATCGCGAAATAGATGTAGCCCTTAGGCACATGCACGTCGAAGCTCTCAAGCATCAGGGTGAAGCCAACCAGGATGAGGAACGACAGCGCCAGCATTTTAACCGACGGATGGCGTTCAACAAATTCACCGATTGGTCGGGCGGCGAACATCATCACCCCAACGGCAATTACCACGGCGGCCATCATAATAAACAGGTGATCGGACAGGCCGACAGCGGTAATCACCGAGTCCAGACTAAAGATGATATCAAGCAGCATGATCTGGAAGATGGCGCCGAAAAAGGAGTGAACGTTGGTTTTCAGCCCCTCTTCTTCGCCCTCGATCGTTTCATGGATCTCTTTACAGGCTTTCCAGATCAGGAACAGCCCCCCGAGCAACAGAATGAGATCGCGAGCGGAGATCGCCTGGCCCAGTACGGTAAACAGCGGATTGGTCAGACGGATCACCCAGGCAATAGACGCCAGCAGCGACAGGCGCATGATCATCGCCCCTGCCAGACCCAGCCTGCGGGCCTTCGCCTGTTGGTGCCTGGGCAGCTTCGCCACGACCAGAGAAAGGAAAATAATATTATCGATCCCAAGCACGATCTCGAGCAGCGTCAGCGTGCCGAGCGCGAGCCATGCGTTGGGATCCGTTATCCATGCAAACATCAAAATAAGTCCTGCCAGAAAAGAAAACGACAATTATATGCCGTGGGCGCGGGTGCATACAAAACTTATTGCGCCCGTCGGGGCGGGGTTCAGGTGATGAAGTGGCGCGCCAGCAGGGCGGCGGTGAAGTTCTTTTTAAGGTAAAAACCACGCGGCAGCGTAAGGATCGGCTGACCCTGGGCGCCAACTGCCTCGGTGAGCGCTTTGCTGTTGGCCGCCTTTGGCCGCAGCTGCAGCACCTCCCCGTGCCGTGCGGTAATGCGCTCCACCTGACCCAGCACAATCAGATCCATCAGCTCCTCCCAGTCGCGGCGCAGCTGTTCGTCCTCGTGCGGATCCGGGCTCCACAGCAGCGGACTGCCCACGCGCCGCTCCGCAAGGGGAATGGCTCGCTCGCCCTCCACCGGCACCCACAGCACGCGCTGGAGCTTGTGCCGCACGTGGCTGGTTTCCCAGATGACCCCGGTATTCCCGGTCAGCGGCGCCACGCACACAAACGTGGTCTCCAGCGGCCGCCCGAGGCTGTCGATGGGAATGGTTTTGAGTTCAATGCCCAGCGCGGCGAAGTCCTGCTCGGGTTTGCTGCCTGCGCTGGCACCCAGCCAGCGTTCGAGCAGCATCCCGATCCAGCCCTTATCCCGTTTAAGATCGGCAGGCGGCGTCAGACCCGCCAGAAGCGCCAGTTCACCCAGCGTCAGGCCGGCCAGACGCCGGGCCTGCAGCAGAAGTTCCGCTTCGTTTTCAGGGGGATGTTGCAGAGGCTGGAAGGTGTGCATAGCGTTTCTGACCTGTGGCGAAAAAATGAACAGCGTTAGAGTGACATGTGGAAAACATCATTACCTGCGGTAAATCCTATGGCAATCTCATGATTTAACGCACTTTTTTTTAGTATAATTTTACTCGCAGCGTACACAAGCGGGGGTTTTCCAAAACTGGTCACTGACAATGAACAGGATCTTACACCATGTTATCCACAGAAAAATGGGATAACTGGGAAAACTTGCCACTACTGGTTCGATCCACAGCCTTGACGGCGGGTGAAAATGCAAATTTTACCCAATTGATGGCCAGGAAAGTGGCATTCTCTGTGGATAAATACGCCGCTGGTCGATCTTTCATCATCACCCGGATCCGCAGTGTGACGATCGTCACGTTTATGGCTGCTTAAGGCCGTTTATATCGATTAACCTAATGAATTAAGGTAAGAATAATTTTTGGCGGCAAACAGGATTACCAGGAGCTTTCTTACTTGTCCTCCGGTAATCATCCACTTCTTCACAGTGATATCCACAGAAAAAGTGAATAAAACCGGATGCGGTTCCCGGTGTCTGTTCATAACTCTGTTGTTTTTTGTGAGTTATTTAAATGTTATTCGGATAACGGGGCTGTAAGAGAGTGGTTTACCGTCACAAAGGAGTATGAAACAATCATTAATATCCAGGTTTATTTGAGGTAGTCCCGTGATCGACGATGATGGCTACCGCCCGAATGTTGGTATCGTAATCTGTAATCGTCAGGGACAGGTGATGTGGGCCAGACGTTTTGGTCAGCACTCCTGGCAGTTCCCGCAGGGGGGAATCAACCCCGGTGAGTCGGCAGAGCAGGCAATGTATCGGGAGCTTTTCGAAGAAGTCGGTTTGCAGAGAAAAGATGTCCGCATACTGGCTTCCACCCGAAACTGGTTACGTTACAAATTACCAAAACGTTTGGTGCGTTGGGACACAAAGCCGGTATGTATCGGCCAGAAGCAAAAATGGTTTCTTCTGCAGTTAATGAGTAACGATGCGGATATCAACATGCAGGCCAGCAGCACGCCGGAGTTCGACGGCTGGCGCTGGGTCAGTTACTGGTATCCGGTGCGTCAGGTTGTATCGTTCAAACGCGATGTATATCGTCGGGTGATGAAAGAGTTCGCCAGTGTAGTGATGGCTTTGCAGGAGACGGCACCGCAACGCAGTGCGCCTCCTGCTTATCGACGGAAAAGAGGTTAAGCCGCGTAATCATGCTCACCCGCCTGCGAGAAATAGTTGAAAAGGTTGCCAGTGCGCCGCGCCTCAATGAGGCGCTGAACATTCTGGTAACCGATATCTGCCTCGCTATGGATACCGAGGTATGCTCGGTTTATCTCGCGGATCACGATCGGCGCTGTTACTACCTGATGGCGACCCGCGGCCTTAAGAAGCCGCGCGGTCGCACTATCGCTCTCGCCTTTGATGAAGGCATCGTTGGCCTTGTGGGCCGACTCGCTGAACCCATTAACCTGGCGGATGCCCAAAAACACCCCAGCTTCAAGTTCATCCCCTCGGTAAAAGAAGAGCGTTTTCGCGCGTTCCTCGGCGTACCTATCATCCAGCGGCGCCAGCTGCTGGGCGTGCTAGTGGTTCAGCAGCGTGAGCTGCGTCAGTACGACGAAAGCGAAGAGTCCTTCCTCGTTACCCTTGCCACGCAGATGGCCGCGATTCTCTCGCAGTCCCAACTTACCGCGCTGTTTGGTCAGTACCGTCACACGCGTATTCGCGCCCTGGCGGCGTCTCCCGGCGTGGCAGTGGCGCAGGGGTGGATGGATTCCACGCTGCCGCTTATGGAGCAGGTCTCCGCGGCGTCAACGCTCGATACCGGCCTTGAACGTGAACGCCTGACCGCCGCGCTTGAAGAAGCCGCCGCCGAGTTCCGCCGCTATAGCAAACGCTTTGCCGCGGGGGCACAGAAAGAGACGGCAGCGATATTCGATCTCTACTCGCACCTGTTATCCGATGCGCGGCTGCGCCGGGAGCTGTTCGACGAAGTCGATAAAGGTTCGGTAGCCGAGTGGGCAGTAAAGAAAGTCGTCGAGAAATTTGCCGAGCAGTTTGCCGCGCTTACCGATGGCTATCTCAAAGAGCGGGCCGGCGACCTGCGCGCGCTCGGGCAGCGGCTGCTGTTCCATCTCGATGATACCATTCAGGGGCCAAATACTTGGCCGGAACGTTTCGTGCTGGTGGCAGATGAACTCTCTGCCACCACCCTCGCCGAGCTGCCCCAGGATCGTCTGGTCGGGGTAGTCGTTCGCGACGGTGCGTCCAACTCTCACGCCGCGATCATGGTGCGGGCGCTCGGCATCCCGACGGTAATGGGCGCCGATATTCAGCCTTCTGTTCTCCATCAGCGTACCCTGGTGGTGGACGGATACCGCGGCGAGATACTGGTCGATCCCGAGCCACTGCTGCTGCAGGAGTACCAGCGGCTTATCACTCAGGAAAATGAGTTAAGCCGAATTGCCGAAGATGACGTTGAGCAGCCTGCCGAGCTAAAAAGCGGCGAACGGGTGCAGGTGATGTTAAACGCCGGCTTAAGCCCGGAGCATGAGCAAAAGCTTGGCAGCCGCATTGATGGGATCGGCCTCTACCGCACCGAAATTCCCTTTATGCTGCAAAGCGGCTTCCCTTCCGAAGAGGAGCAGGTCGCGCAGTACCAGGGCATGCTTCAGATGTTCAATGATAAGCCGGTGACGCTGCGTACGCTCGATGTCGGGGCGGATAAGCAGCTGCCCTATATGCCCATCAGCGAAGAAAACCCCTGCCTCGGGTGGCGCGGTATTCGTATTACGCTCGACCAGCCGGAGATCTTCCTGGTGCAGGTGCGCGCCATGCTGCGCGCCAACGCGGCCACCGGCAACCTGAGCATTTTGTTACCGATGATCTCAAGCATCGATGAAATCGACGAAGCGCGCCGGCTTATCGATCGCGCCGGACGTGAAGTCGAAGAGATGCTCGGCTACCCCATTCCCGCTCCGCCGATTGGCGTGATGATTGAAGTACCGTCCATGGTCTTCATGTTGCCGAATCTGGCGCGCCGGGTCGATTTTATCTCGGTCGGTACTAACGACTTGACCCAGTATCTGCTGGCGGTAGACCGCAACAATACGCGGGTAGCCAACCTCTATGACAACCTGCACCCCGCCATGCTGCGCGTACTCTCGCACATCGCACAGGAAGCCGAACGGGCCGGGATCTCGCTTTGCCTGTGTGGCGAAATGGCCGGCGATCCGATGTGCGTTGCGCTGCTGGTGGGCATGGGCTATCGCCACTTGTCGATGAACGGACGCTCGGTAGCGCGCGTTAAGTATCTGCTGCGCCATATCGATCTTGAGGATGCCCGGACGCTGGCCCGCCGCAGCCTTGAGGCGCAGCTGGCCACCGAAGTGCGCCATCAGGTCGCGGCGTTTATGGAGCGACGTGGGATGGGCGGCCTCATCCGCGGCGGTCGTTAATTCCGGCGCACCGGGATAATGGCAACAAACAACGCGTCCCTTACGCTTCTGATACAACGCAAACCGTGTGCATTACCCTTTTTCCAGACAGGGTGTTGGTCGCGTTTATTACACATCTTTTAAAAGTCGCCAGCACCCGCGGCGGTTACGTTTATGTTATGATTCGCCCCCTTATGGCGTCCGCAACGCGGGCATGCTTATCACCCGCTGTCCACTTCAGCGGTATAACAACGAATCGTGGTGACAGATGAATAGTGGCTATCTGCATTTTCCTGAGTTTGATCCGGTAATTTTCTCTATCGGTCCGCTCTCGCTTCACTGGTACGGCCTTATGTACCTGGTTGGTTTTGTTTTTGCCATGTGGCTTGCGGTACGCCGTGCGAATCGCCCCGGCAGCGGCTGGACAAAGAACGAAGTCGAAAACCTGCTGTACGCGGGATTCCTTGGCGTCTTTTTGGGCGGACGTATTGGTTATGTGCTGTTTTATAACCTGCCGCTTTTCCTGGAGAATCCGCTGTATCTGTTCCGCGTCTGGGACGGCGGCATGTCCTTCCACGGCGGGCTTATCGGCGTGATCATTGTCATGATGGTCTTTGCCAAACGTACAAAACGTCACTTTTTCCAGGTCGCTGATTTTATCGCGCCGCTGATTCCGTTTGGTCTGGGCGCAGGTCGTCTGGGCAACTTTATTAACGGTGAGCTCTGGGGACGTGTCGATCCCAACTTTTCGCTGGCGATGCTGTTCCCCGGCTCGCGCAGCGAAGACGCCGCACTGTTGGCTACGCATCCGGAATGGCAAACGCTGTTTAACACTTACGGTGTTCTGCCGCGCCACGCCTCCCAGCTGTATGAGATGGTGCTTGAGGGTATTGTGCTGTTTATCATCCTCAACCTCTTCATTCGCAAGCCGCGCCCGATGGGATCTGTCTCTGGCCTGTTCCTGATCGGTTACGGCGCTTTCCGTATCATTGTTGAATTTTTCCGCCAGCCCGACGCGCAGTTCACCGGCGAGTGGGTGCAGTACATCAGCATGGGGCAAATCCTCTCCATCCCGATGATTCTGGCAGGTATCGCAATGATGGTCTGGGCGTACCGTCGCCGCCCGCAGCAGCAAATTTCGTGAGGATCCATGAAGCAGTATCTTGAACTGATGCAAAAAGTGCTTGATGAGGGCACGCCTAAAAACGATCGTACCGGCACCGGCACGCTCTCTATATTCGGCCACCAGATGCGTTTTAATCTGCAGCAGGGGTTCCCGCTGGTAACGACTAAACGTTGTCATTTGCGCTCCATCATTCATGAACTGCTGTGGTTCCTCAATGGCGACACCAACGTGGCGTATCTGCATGAAAACAACGTCACGATTTGGGACGAATGGGCAGATGAAAACGGCGACCTTGGCCCGGTTTACGGCAAGCAGTGGCGCTCCTGGGCCGCGCCGGATGGCCGCTATATCGATCAGCTGTCCAACGTGCTTCACCAGCTCAAAAACGATCCCGACTCGCGCCGGATCATTGTCTCTGCGTGGAACGTAGGCGAACTGGATAAAATGGCGCTGGCGCCTTGCCACGCTTTCTTCCAGTTCTACGTAGCGGATGGAAAGCTGTCCTGTCAGCTGTACCAGCGCTCCTGCGACGTGTTCCTGGGATTGCCGTTTAACATCGCCAGCTACGCGCTTCTGGTGCACATGATGGCGCAGCAGTGCGACCTTGAAGTGGGTGATTTCGTCTGGACCGGGGGTGATACCCACCTGTACAGCAACCACATGGAGCAGACGCACCTGCAACTGAGCCGTGAACCCCGCCCGCTGCCGAAGTTAATCATCAAGCGTAAGCCTGCCTCGCTGTTCGAATACCGTTTCGACGATTTCGAAATCGAAGGCTACGACCCGCACCCGGGTATAAAAGCGCCCGTCGCTATCTGACGAAGCCTATCCTTGCACAACCGGCGCCAGCAATGCGCCGGTTTTTTTATGCCTGTTTGTCATTCTTCGGACTTGCTTCCAGCTTTTTTGAACCGATATGTAATGGGGTAAATTTCCTCCGAGGCGCTTTCCAGAATAGGGTTTTCTGTCTGGAAGCGTTGGATGTTTCTGTCAGACTGCGGCCCATGAACAGAAAACAGCAGGGCTTTAGCCTGGTGGAAATGATGGTAGCGATGGCAATCGTGCTTATCCTCAGCGCAGGCGGGTTCACCGTCTGGCAGGGGTGGCAGGCGCAACAGCGCTTAATACAAACCGTGCACCAGCTGCGCAGCTATCTGACGCTGCTGCGAAACGATGCGAACTGGCATAACCGCGAACGCCAGGTCCGGGTAAAACGGGATGGCGAAAGATGGTGTCTGACGAGTGACGCTGCCGGGAGTCAGGGATGCGGCAGTGGGAGCGCCACGGAGTTTATGCCGCAATGGCGCGAAATCCGCCTGGTGGAAATAACGGAAGGACTCGCGTTCTTTGGTCTGCGAAACTCCGCCTGGCCTGGCCATATTCGTATTTGCAACTCTGCCGGCGAGTGGCAGGTGCTGACCTCGGTGTGGGGGCGGATTCGTATTGTCGAAACGCCGGGAGAGACAACATGTCACTGACGCATGGTTTCTCTTTGCCGGAAGTTCTTATCTCTGTGGCGATTGGCAGTACCCTGATGTTGAGCACGGTTAAGCTACTTCCCGCCCTTCAACTGGCCGTGCTGCGTCAGACACAGGATGTTGCTGTGCAGGAAGACCTCTGGCAGCTGGCGTTGCTGGTGGGGAAACATCTGCAGCGGGCGGGGTATTGCGCCGGAAACTGTCGCGGTGACGGGCTGGTTTTAAGCAGGGATGGGCAGTGCGTCATTTCCCGCTGGGATGCGAATAACAACGGCTCCTGGGATACCAGCTCAGCCGAGCCGGAGCAGACGGGCTTTCGGCTGCTCGAGGGAGCGCTCGAAATTGCACGCGGTACTGCATCCTGTAACGGTAACGGTTGGGAGAAGATCAGTGAACCCGCGCTGTTTACGGTAACGCGTTTCGAGGTTAGCCAGCGTCCGCTAAAAGGGTATGCGCCGCGGTTCGTCATTGCGCTTGAGGGTGTATCAGCACGCTACGGTGAAACGCCGCGAACGGTCATGCATCAGGTCACCGGTTATAACCTGCCATGAACCGCGCAACGGGCTTTTCAACTATCGGCATGGCGATGATGCTGCTGCTTCCCGGCACGCTCATGCTCGGGAGCTTGCAGCGACAGTTGAGCGCACACGGATTTGCGGTGGCCAGCGAAAGTCATGCCATCAGGGCTTTTGCACAGGCGGAAGCCGCGCTGGCATGGGCAACGTATCAACGCTGGCAGCCTGATGATCAATGGCAGTGTCGAGCCGCTGAAAATGGTCCTGGCCGCGCATGTCTCCGCCGGACAGACAAACATCGCGTGATGCTGGTCGGGCAAAGCGGGGCAGAAGGCAATGCGATTACGCTCTGGCAGGCCGCAATCCTTGAAAACGGTAGCGTTAGCGCCAGTTCTAATGGCTGGAGTGATTTTTGCCCTTTCAGGGAGGTCGGCAAATGTACGCTTCCCTGAAATCACAGGCGGGTTTTAGCCTTATTGAAGTCATGGTAGCGATGGTGCTGATTGTGGTGATTAGCACCTCGTTGATGGGCTATTACCGTGTTCTGACGCAGGGTTTTGCCGCGCAATGGCAGTATCGTCAGCTCTGGCGTATCGCCAGTAGCCAGGCCGATCTGATAGCGCCACCGTTACCGCCGGGCTGGCAGGCAAGCCGGATGCAGACATCCGCGGATGGATGTGTCAGCATCACCGTTACGGTAACCAGCCCCCTGGGCCGGCAAGGGCAGGTGATGCGTCGTCACTGTCAGATAAATGAAGTTTCTCAGTAGGGTTGTCAGGAGCACGCATGTTACGGGTTTATCACTCAAACCGCCTGGATGTTCTGGAAGAGATCATGGAGTTCATTGTTGAACGCCAGCGGCTTGACGATCCCTTTGAACCAGAAGTGGTACTGGTACAGAGCACCGGCATGGCCCAGTGGCTTCAGATGACCCTTGCGCGCCGCTTTGGCGTAGCGGCTAACATCGATTTTCCACTCCCGGCGCGTTTCATCTGGGAGATGTTCGTCAGCGTACTGGAAGGCATTCCAAAAGAGAGCGCCTTCACCAAGCAGAGCATGAGCTGGAAGCTGATGAGTATTCTGCCGCAGATGCTCTCCCGGCCCGAGTTTGCGATGCTGGGCCACTATCTGGAGGAGGATGATGATGACCGTAAACTGTTCCAGCTGGCCTCGCGCATTGCGGATCTTTTTGACCAGTACTTAGTCTACCGTCCCGAATGGCTCAGCCGTTGGGAGAAAGGCGAACTCGCAGACGGTCTGGATGATGCCCAGCTCTGGCAGGCCCCGCTGTGGAAAGCGCTAGTGGAGCACACCGCGTCGCTCGGACAGTCGGGCTGGCATCGTGCGAATCTGTATCAACGTTTTATCAGCACCCTCGAAAAGGCGGAATCCCGTCCCGCAGGCCTGCCTTCACGGGTGTTTATTTGTGGGATCTCCGCGCTGCCGCCGGTCTACCTGCAGGCGCTTGAAGCGTTAGGCAGGCATATCGACGTGCATCTGCTTTTTACCAACCCGTGTCGTTACTACTGGGGCGATATAAAAGATCCGACGTTTCTCGCCCGTTTGCAAAGTCGGCGTCGTCAGCGCACGGCGCAATCAGAAAGCCGGGCGCTGTTTAAAGATAACGACGCTGCGCCCTCCCTGTTCAATGAGGATGGCGAGCAGGACGTGGGTAATCCGCTGCTGGCCTCGTGGGGAAAACTGGGGCGCGACTATACGTTCCTGCTCTCCGGGCTGGAGCGCTTTGAAGAGTTTGACGTTTTCGTCGACGTCAACGCCGGCACGCTGCTGCAAAATCTGCATTACGATCTGCTTGAATTGCACAATGCCGCAATCGAAGGCAGTACGTTAGAAACCTATGAAACCAGCGATCAAAAACGTCAGCTTGCCTTTGACGATCGGAGCGTAACCTTTCATATCTGCCATAGCCCGCAGCGTGAAGTTGAGATCCTGCACGATCGTCTGTTAGCGATGCTGGAAGACGATCCCGATCTTACGCCGCGCGACATTATCGTGATGGTGGCGGACATTGACAGCTACAGCCCCTACATTCAGGCGGTATTCGGCAGCGCCAGCCCGGATCGATGGCTTCCTTTTGCTATCTCAGATCGCCGTGCGCGCGAGGCTCACCCCGCCGTGCAGGCATTCCTTACGCTGCTGTCGCTGCCCGACAGCCGCTTTGTGTCAGAGGATGTGCTGGCGCTGTTGGAGGTGCCTTCGCTTGCCGCTCGCTTCAATATTGATGAAGAGGGGCTTCGCTACCTGCGGTTGTGGGTACACGAGTCGGGCGTGCGCTGGGGAATGGACGATGACAACGTACGTGATTTCTCACTGCCTGCTACCGGTCAGCATACCTGGCAATTCGGTCTCACTCGTATGCTGCTGGGCTACGCGATGGAGAGCAGCGTCGGCGAGTGGCGCGACGTGCTGCCTTACGATGAGTCGAGCGGCCTTATCGCATCGCTGGTGGGGCACCTGGCCGACTTGCTGATGCAGCTCAATCTCTGGCGCAAAGGGCTGGCTCAGTCCCGGCCGCTGGCGGAATGGCTACCGGTATGCCGCGATATGCTTGACACATTCTTCCAGCCGGATCCGGAAACCGAAGCCGCGCTGGCACTGATTGAACAACAGTGGCAGGCCATGATCGAACAGGGCGTCGAGTCACAGTATCAGAGCGACGTGCCGTTAACGCTGCTGCGCGATGAACTGGGGCAACGGCTCGATCAGGAGCGAATCAGCCAGCGCTTCCTTGCCGGGCCGGTAAATTTCTGCACGCTGATGCCGATGCGCTCAATTCCTTTCAAGGTAGTTTGCCTGCTCGGGATGAACGATGGGGTATATCCGCGAACCCTTGCTCCGCTGGGCTTTGATCTGATGAGCCAGAAACCGGTCCGCGGCGATCGCAGCCGTCGCGATGATGACCGTTATCTGTTTCTCGAGGCGCTGATTTCAGCGCAGCGCAAGCTCTATATCAGCTATATCGGCCGCGACATCCAGGATAACAGCGAGCGTTTCCCTTCGGTATTGGTCCAGGAGCTACTCGACTATATCGGGCAGAGTCACTATCTGGCTGGTGACGAAGCGCTTAACTGCGATGAGAGCGCGCGACGCGTAAAAGAGCATCTGGTGCAGGTGCATACCCGCACGCCTTTCGACGCGGCGAATTTTCTGCCGGGCCATGAGCGTCAGAGCTATGCCCGGGAGTGGCTGCCAGCCGCCTGTGAGGAAGGTGTGCCTCATGAGGCATTCATCAAAACGCTCCCGGCACGTATTGAAGAAGAAATCAGTTTCGATCAGCTTCAGCGCTTCTGGCGCCATCCGGTACGGGCATTTTTCCAGATGCGTCTCGGGGTCAACTTCCGGCTTGAGGAGCCCGGGCTGCCTGATGCGGAGCCTTTCACGCTCGATAGCCTGAGCCGCTACCAGCTGAATCAGCAGCTGTTGAATACCCTGGTAGAGGCGGGCGACCCCGAACCGCTTTTCAAACGCTACCGCGCCGCGGGTGAGCTGCCCTACGGCGCCTTTGGGGAAATCTTCTGGGAAGCGCAGCTTGCGGAGATGCAGGCGCTGGCCGATAAGGTGCTTGCCGGCCGGGCTGAAAGCCAGAGCCTGGAAATTGACCTTACGCTGGATGGCGTGCGGCTAACGGGATGGCTGATGCATGTTCAGCCAGATGGTCTGCTTCGCTGGCGGCCTTCAGTACCGGGTGTGCGCGATGGATTGCAACTTTGGCTCGAACATCTGGTCTATTGCGCAATGGGGCATCAGGGGGAGAGCCGGCTTTACGGTCGTAAAGATACCCAGTGGCACTTCCCGACCCTTGAACAGGCGCAGGCGGAGCACTATCTGAAAGCACTGGTGGAAGGCTATCAGCATGGAATGACCGCGCCACTCATACTGTTGCCGAAGAGCGGTGGCGCCTGGCTTGAGGCCTGCTATGACGCGGCCTCGGATACCATCCTGTGGGATGAAGAAACGCAGCAGAAGGCCAACAATAAGCTGCTCCAGGCTTTTGAAGGCAATCAGATCGTCGAGGGTGAAGGCAGTGATATTTGGTATCAGCGTCTGTGGCGCGGTATGGTGCCAGAGTACCACGCGGCGATTATTGAACAGGCGCAACGCTATCTGCTGCCCCTGTTCCGGTTTAACCAGCCCGATTAACCGTTATGCCACCTGTCCCACCCGCCAGGCCTCAAAGCGGCCAGTGAATGAGTCAGTGCAGTAAAACGACCCGTGCCGTAAACAGGCGCAGGCGATAAATGATGATGAATAGCTGAAGTATCATGTTGTGAGGTTTATGAATGCCTGAGTACCGCACCTGGATTAACGCATGTCTGTTGTCTTTCGCCCTCTGGGCACCGCTGAGTCAGGCCGAATCTGGCTGGCAGCCGCTACAGGAAACGATCAGGAAAAGCGAAAAGGATAATCGTCAGTACCAGGCCATCCGCCTTGATAACGGCATGGTTGTGCTGCTGGTGTCCGATCCTCAGGCTGTGAAGTCGCTTTCAGCATTGGTTGTGCCGGTGGGATCGCTGCAGGATCCCGATACGCACCCGGGCCTCGCTCACTATCTGGAACATATGTCGCTGATGGGGTCGAAAAAGTATCCTCAACCCGACGCGCTCTCTGAATATCTCAAGATGCACGGCGGCAGCCATAATGCCAGTACTGCACCCTATCGAACCGCCTACTATCTTGAAGTCGAGAACGACGCGCTGGAAGGCGCAGTTGACCGGCTTGCAGATGCCATTGCCGAACCGCTGCTGGCGAAAAAGTACGCCCAGCGTGAACGCAACGCGGTCAACGCAGAGCTGACGCTGGCTCGCTCCCGGGATGGGATGCGCATGGCGCAGGTCAGCGCCGAAACCCTTAACCCGGCCCACCCCGGCGCGCGCTTCTCCGGCGGTAATCTGGAAACGCTAAGCGACAAGCCCGGAAGCCCGGTGCATGACGCGCTGCTCGCCTTTCATGAGAAGTACTACTCCGCCAATATCATGAAAGCGGTCATCTACAGCAATAAGTCCCTGGACGAGCAGGCGAAAATCGCAGCGGCCAGCTGGGGGCGTATTCCGAACAAATCCATTGAACGACCCGAAATTACCGTTCCGGTGGTAACCGATAAGCAGAAAGGCCTCATTCTGCATTATGTGCCTGCCCAGCCGCGTAAAGTGGTGCGCGTGGAGTTTCGCATTCCGAATAACAGCGATCGGTTTCGCAGTAAGACCGATGAGCTGATTGGATACCTGATTGGCAATCGCACTTCCGGCACGCTCTCAGACTGGTTGCAGTCACAAGGCCTGGCGGAAGGTATTCGCGCAGACTCTGATCCGGTGGTGACAGGTAATAGCGGCGTGTTTGCCATTTCGGTTGCATTAACCGATAAAGGGCTGGCGCAGCGTGATGAGGTAGTGGCTGCCATCTTTAGCTACCTGAATTTGCTGCGTGAAAAAGGCATCGATAAGCGTTATTTCGACGAGCTTGCCCATGTGCTGGACCTCGATTTTCGTTACCCCTCCATCACGCGGGATATGAGCTACGTGGAGTGGCTGGCTGACACCATGATCAGGGTGCCGGTTGAACATACGCTCGATGTGGTCAACATCGCCGATCGCTATGCGCCAGAGGCCATCAACGCGCGGCTGAACATGATGACGCCGGAAAATGCGCGCATCTGGTATATCAGCCCAAACGAGCCGCACAACAAAATGGCCTATTTTGTTGAAGCGCCATACCAGGTCGAAAAAATACCTACCGCCACGCTGCGTGACTGGCAGAAAAAAGCTGCCGATATTACCCTGGCGCTGCCAACCCTTAACCCTTACATCCCGGATGATTTCTCGCTGATCAAACCGGTTAAGAAGCCGTCCCAGCCTGAACTGCTGGTGGACGAGCCAGGACTGCGGGTGATTTATCGCCCCAGCCACTATTTCGCCAGTGAGCCGCGTGCTGACGTGTCGGTGGTGCTGCGTAATCCAACCGCCATGAACAGCGCGCGTCGTCAGGTGCTGTTCGCGCTTAACGACTACCTTGCGGGGCTGGCGCTGGATGAGCTGAGCAATCAGGCTGCGGTGGGCGGCATCAGTTTCTCCACCAATGCCAACAATGGTCTGATGGTCAACGCTAACGGCTACACCCAGCGTCTGCCGCAACTCTATCAGGCGTTGCTGAAAGGCTACTTCAGCTACCAGGCGACTGACGAGCAGCTGGCGCAGGCCAAATCCTGGTATACGCAGATGATGGATTCCGCGGAAAAAGGCAAAGCCTACGATCAAGCGATTATGCCGGTACAGATGCTCTCCCAGGTGCCCTACTACCAGCGTGACGAGCGCCGTGCCCAGCTGCCATCCATTACGCTCAAGGAGGTAATGGAGTACCGCGAGATGTTGAAAACCAACACCCGCCCTGAATTTATGGTGGTGGGTAACATGACGCCGGAGCAGGCAATCACGCTGGCGCGCGACGTGAAGTCAACGCTGGGATCGCAGGGCAACGCGTGGTGCCGCAACGACGACGTGGTAGTGGATAATGCCCGGCAGGTCCTGTTTAACAAATCGGGTAGCACGACCGACTCTGCGCTCGCCGCTGTTTTTGTCCCGACGGGCTTCAGCGAGGCGCGCAGCGCAGCCTATAGCGCCATGCTGGGGCAGATAGTGCAGCCGTGGTTCTATACCCAGCTGCGTACCGAGGAGCAGCTGGGCTATGCGGTGTTTGCCTTCCCGATGAGCGTCGGACGCCAGTGGGGCATGGGGTTCCTGCTGCAAAGCAGCGATAAGCAGCCGGCATTCCTCTGGCAGCGCTATCAGGCCTTTTTCCCGGACGTAGAAAAACGCCTGCGAAACCTGGACGAGCCAACCTTTAATCAGATTAAGCAGGGTGTCATTAACGAAATGCTGCAGGCGCCGCAAACACTGGGCGAAGAAGCGTCGCAACTGAGTAAAGACTTTGACCGTGGTAACATGCGCTTCGATTCTCGTGACAACGTGGTTGCGGAGATTAAAACGCTGACGCCGCAAAAGCTGGCTGATTTCTTCCACCAGGCAGTGGTTGCTCCGCAGGGTATGGCGATTCTCTCGCAGATTTCCGGCCAGCAGCCGGGCAAGGCGGGGTATGCCGCGCCCCAGGGCTGGAAGGTCTGGGACAGCATCAGCGGCCTGCAACAAACATTACCTCTGATGAGCGCTAAAAAATGACCACCACCGCAGAACCTCTCGATCCTCTACGATTGCCGCTACTTGGTGAGCGGCTTATCGAGGCGTCTGCGGGGACTGGTAAAACCTTTACCATCGCCGCGCTTTATCTGCGGTTACTGCTCGGTCTGGGCGGCAGCCATGCGTTTCCTCGCCCGCTGTCGGTCGAAGAGCTACTGGTGGTGACCTTTACCGAAGCGGCGACTGAGGAGCTGCGTGGCCGTATTCGCGCCAATATTCACGAACTGCGCATAGCCTGCGTACGGGGCTACAGCGATAACCCGCTGTACGACAGTCTGCTGGCGGAGATTGACGATAAACCTCACGCGGCAAAAACGCTGCTGTTGGCCGAGCGTCAGATGGATGAAGCCGCCATCTTCACTATCCACGGTTTTTGTCAGCGCATGCTGAGCCTCAACGCCTTCGAGTCCGGCATGCCCTTTGAGCTACGGCTAATCGAAGATGAGTCCCTGCTGCGCTATCAGGCCTGCGCCGATTTCTGGCGTCGTCACTGCTACCCGCTGCCAAAAGCTATCGCGCAGGTGATCAGTGAAACCTGGTCAGGCCCGGACGAGCTGCTGCGTGACATCAACTTTTACCTCAGCGGCGAAGCGCCACGCATTAAAACGCCGCCTGGCGATGACGAAACCATCGAAGCGCGACATGAAAAGCTGGTGGCGTTGATTGACGACGTGAAGGCCCGTTGGCGTGAAGCCCAGCCCGAGCTTGATGCGCTCATAGAAAATTCGGGTATCAACCGTCAGCGGTTTAATCGTAAAAACCAGGCGGGATACATAGATAAGGTCAATGCCTGGGCACAGGAGAGCACCGTCAGCTACACGCCCCCAGAGGCGCTGGGTAAGTTTGCCCAGAGTTTTCTCGACAGCCGAACCAAAGAGGGTGGCGAGCCGCCACGGCATCCGCTGTTCAGCGCTATTGATGCACTGCTGGCCCAGCCGCTGACGCTGCGCGATCTGGTGATCGCCCGGGCGATGGCAGAAATACGTGCCACGGTGGCAAAAGAGAAGCGTCGACGCGGTGAGCTCGGCTTCGACGATATGCTAAGCCGTCTCGACAATGCGCTGCAACAGCCGGGGGGCGAGGCGCTGGCCGCCGCGATCCGCACCCGTTTTCCCGCTGCGATGATCGATGAATTCCAGGACACTGACCCGCAGCAGTACCGCATTTTCCATGGTATCTGGCATGGCCAGGAGGGAACCGCGCTACTGCTGATAGGCGACCCGAAACAGGCGATTTACGCTTTCCGCGGCGCGGACATCTTCACCTACATGAAAGCCCGTAGTGAAGTTAGTGCTCACTACACGCTTGATACTAACTGGCGCTCCTCGCCAGCGATGATCGAGAGCGTGAACCGCCTCTTTACCCGCATGGACAATCCTTTCTTGTTCAGCGAGATACCGTTTTTGTCAGTGAAGGCGGCGCCCAAAAACAGCGGGCTGCGTTTTACCCTGATGAATGAAACCCAGCCGGCGATGGCGCTCTGCCTGATGGAGGGCGATGGCGTCGGAGTAAGTGATTACCAACATTTCATGGCACGCGTTTGCGCCAGCCAGATCCGCGACTGGCTTGCCGCCGGACTTCGTGGGCAGGCACTGCTGTGGCGCGGTGAAACGGCTCGTCCGGTCGCGGCGTCGGATATCACCGTGCTGGTGCGTAGCCGTAATGAAGCGGCGCTGATTCGCGACGCGCTCTACGCGCTGAACATTCCCTCGGTGTATCTCTCGAACCGCGACAGCGTCTTTAGCACGCCGGAAGCGCTGGAGCTGCTGTGGCTGCTCCAGGCGGTGCTGGCGCCTGAAGTCGAGAACGCGCTGCGAAGCGCGATGGCAACCAGCATGCTCGGCCTGACCGCCGTGGATATTGAACTGCTGAATAACGATGAACAGGCGTGGGATGCGCTGGTAGAGGAGTTTGACGGCTATCGGCAACTCTGGCTTAAGCGCGGCGTTATGCCGATGCTGCGTGCGCTGATGACCCACCGTCAGGTGGCGGAAAATCTGCTGGCGACCCCAGGCGGCGAGCGCCGTTTGACCGATATCCTGCACCTCAGCGAGCTGTTGCAGGAGGCCTCCGCCCAGACCGACAGCGAACATGCGCTGGTGCGCTGGCTGGCGCAGCACATTGCCGAGCCGGATGCCAACGCGTCAAGCCAGCAGCTGCGCCTCGAGAGCGACCGCCATCTGGTCCAGATTGTCACCATTCACAAATCCAAAGGGCTTGAGTATCCGCTGGTCTGGCTGCCGTTTATCGCCAACTTCCGCGAGCAGGACCAGGCGTTCTATCACGACCGCACAACTTTTGAAGCGGTGCTGGATCTCGACAAAAATCCGCAGAGCATTGAACTGGCGGAAGCCGAAAGGCTGGCAGAGGATCTTCGCCTGCTTTACGTGGCGCTCACGCGCTCCATCTGGCACTGCAGCCTGGGGATTGCCCCGCTGTTTCGTGGCCGGGGGGCAAAAAAAGGGCCGACTCATTTTCACCAGAGCGCGATTGGGCGCCTGCTGCAACAGGGCGACGCGCTGGACGCCTCACAGCTTGTCAGCTGCCTTGAGGCCTTCTGCGAGGGGCCGGTTGCGCTGCGATATCCGCACACCGAGGACGATTCGCCCTGGCTGCCGCCAGCCCGAGAAGCATCCCCTCTGGGCGCGCGGGCGCTGGCGCGTAACGTCATTGATGACTGGCGAGTCACCAGCTACTCGGGCCTGCAACAGCACGGCGCGAGCGTAGCGCAGGACCTGATGCCAAAACTGGATCTGGACGCCGCCGGAGAAGCGCAGCCGACGGAACGCCCTGTGCTGTCGGCACACACCTTCCCGCGCGGTGCGTCACCGGGTACGTTTTTGCATAGCCTGTTTGAAACCCTGGATTTCACGCAGCCGGTCGATCCCCTGTGGGTGGCAGAGCAGTTACAGCTCGGTGGATATGATGAAAGCTGGCAGCCGGTGCTGACCGACTGGCTTGAAAACATTCTGCAGGCGCCGCTTAACGAGACCGGCGTATCGTTGCGCCAGCTCAGCGCCCGGGAGAAACAGGTCGAGCTGGAGTTTTACCTGCCCATTGCCTCGCCGTTGCAGGCGCAGAAATTGGATGCCGCGATCCGCCAGCACGATCCGCTCTCGGCGGGCTGCCCGCCGCTCAACTTTCGCCAGGTGCGCGGCATGCTGAAAGGCTTTATCGATCTGGTGTTTCGCTGGCAGGGGCGCTATTACCTGCTCGATTACAAATCAAACTGGCTGGGCGAGAGCAGCGAGGCCTATACCGGGCAGGCGATGGCGCGCGCGATGCAGTCGCACCGCTATGACCTGCAGTACCAGCTCTATACTCTGGCGCTGCACCGCTATTTACGCCACCGTATGGCCGATTACGACTATGACCGCCACTTTGGCGGCGTCATCTATCTCTTTTTACGCGGCGTGGAGGGCGACGGCTTATCACAGGGCATCTTCTCCACCCGCCCGGAACGCGCGTTGATTGAAAAAATGGACCAGCTGTTTGCCGGTGAATCCGCCGAGGAAGCGTTATGAAGATGCGCCACCTGCTGTTGCAGGCCGTAGAACGTAAGTGGCTGCGTGCGCTGGACGCGCAGTTCGCCATGATGATCGCCGGCGAAGATGAACCGGCGCTGATGCTTGCCGCCGCGCAGCTGAGCTTTGATGCCGGCGAAGGGCACGTTTGTCTGCCGCTGGCGCGCCTGAACCCGCAACGCTGTTTCGCATGGCGTGACCCGGACCTCGCGCAGGCGCTGTTCAGCGAGGCGGGGGCGCCCAAGGACTGGCGCGACACGCTGTGTCGTTCGGTGGCGGTGGCGCAGGAGCATGAGGAAACGCCTGCGCCGCTCAAGCTTATCGCCGACCGCCTCTATCTGAACCGCATGTGGCGCAATGAGCAGTGCGTGGCGCGCTTCTTCCGGGACGGCAACCAGCCGGTGGAGCATGATGAAGTCAGGCTGGCCGCCACGCTTAACGCGCTGTTTCCCGATCAGGAGACGCCCGACTGGCAAAAAGTGGCCGCGGCGGTGGCGCTGACCCGGCGCATCTCGGTGATTTCCGGCGGGCCGGGTACCGGAAAAACTACCACCGTAGCCAAGCTGCTGGCAGCGCTGGTGCAGATGGCGAACGGCAAACCGCCGCGTATCCAGCTGGCTGCGCCGACCGGTAAGGCCGCGGCGCGTCTTACTGAAT
This sequence comes from Siccibacter turicensis LMG 23730, assembly GCF_000463155.2. Lineage (GTDB taxonomy): Bacteria > Pseudomonadota > Gammaproteobacteria > Enterobacterales > Enterobacteriaceae > Siccibacter > Siccibacter turicensis. The sequence goes on from NZ_AWFZ01000048.1 coordinate 50,890, forward strand.
CGCTCGGTAAGGCGCTGAGCCAGCTGCCGATTGACGAGGCGCAGAAAACGCTGTTTCCCGCGGAGGCGCGCACGCTTCACCGCCTGCTGGGCGCCCAGCCCGGTAGCCAGCGTCTGCGTCATCACGCCGCGAACCCGCTTCACCTTGATGTGCTGGTGGTGGATGAGGCGTCGATGATCGACCTGCCGATGATGGCGCGGCTGATCGAGGCGCTTCCCCCTGCGGCGCGGGTGATCTTTTTAGGCGATCGCGATCAGCTGGCTTCGGTTGAAGCGGGCGCGGTGTTGGGCGACGTGTGCCATTTTGCCAGCCATGGTTACACCTCTGCCCGGGCGGGCGAGCTACAGCGCATCACTGGCTGCGAACTGCCGACCGGCGAAGGGCGGCGAGCCGGGCCGCTGCGTGATGCGCTGTGCCTGCTGCAAAAGAGCTACCGCTTCGGGAGTGACTCCGGCATCGGCCAGTTGGCCTCGGCGGTGAACCGCAGCGATACCCTGGCGGTGAACACCATTCTGCAGCAGGGGTATGCCGACATCGCACTGCATCCCCTGCACAGCCGCGAGGAGTGTGTGGCGATGGTAGAGGCGTTGGCGCAAAGCTACGAGGCGTTTTTGGAGACCGTGAAGCAGCAGGCGTCGCCCGAGGCCGTGCTGGCCGGCTTCAGCCGTTTCCAGGTGCTGTGCGCCCTGCGTGACGGTCCGTTTGGTGTATCAGGGCTGAATGAGCAGATCGAACAGGTGCTGGTGCGCAAGCGCCGTATACAGGTCGATCCGCTTTCACGCTGGTACGAGGGCAGGCCGATTATGATCTCCCGTAACGACAGCGCGCTTGGGTTATTCAACGGTGATATTGGTATCGCGCTCGATCGCGGCCAGGGACTGCGCGTCTGGTTCCCGATGCCGGACGGCACCATTAAGTCGGTGCAGCCGGGGCGACTGCCAGCGCACGAAACCGCCTGGGTCATGACGGTGCACAAGTCACAGGGCTCGGAGTTCGATCACGCGGCGCTGGTGCTGCCAACGCAGTTTACTCCGGTAGTGACGCGTGAACTGGTGTATACCGCCATCACCCGGGCGCGCAGCAGGCTCTCGCTCTATGCCAGCGAGCGGGTGCTGGAGCAGGCGATTGATACGCGCATTGAACGGCGCAGCGGATTAATGGCGATTTTTGAGGCGCAGGAATAGCACAGGGCTCCCGAAGGAGCCCGGCTAATATCAGGTCAGGTCCGCCATCAGCACCTTCGAGCGACGCTGATAGTTATACATCTCTTTTTTACTTTCCGGCAGCGAATCAATATCCACCGGGGTAAAACCGCGTTCCTGGAACCAGTGAATGCTGCGCGTCGTCAGCACGAACAGCTTGCTGAGCCCCATCTGTTTCGCCTGAAGCTCAATGCGCTGGAGCAGCACTTCTCCCCGCGCCGAGCTGCGGTAGTCGGGGTGCACCGCCACGCAGGCCATCTCACCGATTTTCTCTTCCGGGAAGGGGTAGAGCGCGGCGCAGGCGATAGTCAGATTATCCCGCTGAATGATGGTGAACTTGTCGATCTCCATCTCCAGCTGTTCACGGGAGCGGCGGACCAGGATCCCCTGTTGCTCAAGCGGGCGAATCAGCTCAAGGATGCCGCCGATGTCATTGATCGTGGCGCGGCGAATCTGTTCGGCGCTCTCCATTACAATCTGCGTGCCGATGCCGTCCCGGGAGAACAGCTCTTCAAGCAGGGCGCCATCTTCCTGATAGCTGATCAGATGGCTGCGGCGAACCCCGCTGCGGCAGGCTTTCACCGCCCCGCGCAGAAAGCGCACCGTACCGGAGTGATAGTCGCCTTTCTCTTCCAGCGCTTCCACCCGCGCCTGCGCCTCGTTGGGGAACAGCTCCGAAATGATGTTGCCGTCGTCGTCGGTTACGCCCTGTGAGGAACAGAAACCGATCATTTTTTCCGCCTTCAGCTTGCTGGCAAGCTGGGTGGCGACCTCTTCTGACGTCAGGTTGAAGCTCTCGCCGGTGACCGATACCGCCACCGGCCCCATCAGCACGATGGCGCCGCTGTCGAGCTGGCGGTGAATCGCCTCTTCATCAATGCGGCGGATGCGTCCGCTGTGGCAGTAGTCGATGCCGTCATCCACGCCCAGCGGCTGGGCAATGATAAAGTTACCGCTGACCACATTAATATGCGCGCCCTGCAGCGGCGTGTTGTTCAGGCTCATGGAGAGGCGTGCGGTGATATCAAGCTGCAGCAGACCCGCGGCCTGCTTAACCAGTTCAAGGGTTTTGGCATCGGTGACGCGCGTGTGCTTGTGATAAACCGGCTCGTGATGATGCGCCGCCAGGTTGGCGTCAATCTGGGGACGGGCGCCATAAACCAGCACCAGCCGGATACCCAGACTATGCAGTAGGCCGATGTCGTTGACGATACTGGAAAAGTTTTCATGCTCAATGGCTTCGCCGCCCAGCATGATGACAAACGTCTTGCCCCGGTGGGCATTTATATAAGGAACTGAATGGCGGAATCCCTGCACCAGTTCGATTCTACGCTCCTTAACCACGGCACACCCTCATTGAATTTTTATTCGTAATTTTTGTATTTTTATTCTTTTATCGCCGAGGGTGCAAGCACGAATTTTATTCCTGCCTCAGGATAAGCCTTACGCGTGAAGGAGATGTGACATAACGTTTACCCTTTAATAGATGACAGCGTTAGCGCCTTTCGCTAAAGTTTTCCTCCAATTTTAAGAATGTACGCAGCATTTCAGGTTATTTATTCGGGAGTGGCATGTCAGGATCCAACTCAGGCGTAAGCCGCCGTCATTTGTTGCAGGGGGCGGGGGCAATGTGGTTGCTAAGCGTCAGTCAGGTCGGCCATGCGGCGTCGAGCCAGATCATTGCCGTCCGCGTCTGGCCTGCATCAACCTATACGCGTGTCACTATCGAATCCAACCGGGTACTGAAGTACCGCCAGTTTGCCCTGAGCAACCCCGAACGCGTGGTGGTGGATATCGAAGGCATCAGCCTTAACTCGGTATTAAAAGGGCTTGGAAACCAGATCCGCAGCGACGATCCCTTTATTAAGTCGGCGCGCGTCGGGCAATTTGACCCTAACACGGTACGAATGGTGTTCGAGCTGAAGCAGAACGTCTCTCCGCAGCTTTTTGCCCTGGCACCGGTGGCAGAGTTCAAAGAGCGCCTGGTGATGGATCTCTATCCGGCGAACGGCGATCACTCCGAGGATCCGCTGCTGGCGCTGCTTGAAGATTACAACAAGGGCGAGCTGGAGAAAAAAACGCCGTCCGGGCCGCAGCCAGGCAAGGCGGGGCGCGACCGTCCGATCGTCATCATGATCGATCCGGGGCACGGGGGGGAAGATCCCGGCGCCATCGGCAAATACAAAACTCGTGAGAAGGATGTGGTGCTGCAGATTGCCCGCCGTCTGCGCACGCTGATTGAAAAGAAACCCAACATGAAGGTCTTTATGACGCGCAACGAGGATGTGTTTATCCCGCTGAAGGTGCGCGTTGCTAAAGCCCAGAAGCAACGGGCGGATCTGTTTGTGTCGATCCATGCCGATGCGTTTACCAACCGCGCCGCGCGCGGCTCGTCGGTATTTGCGCTGTCGACGAAGGGCGCGACCAGTACCGCCGCCAAATACCTGGCCCAGACCCAGAACGCCGCGGATCTCATCGGTGGGGTGAGCAAGAGCGGTGACCGCTACCTCGACCACACGCTGTTCGACATGGTGCAGTCCCTGACCATCAACGACAGCCTGAAGTTTGGTAAAGAGGTGCTTAAACGACTGGGCGGGGTTAACAAACTGCACAAGAACAGCGTCGATCAGGCCGGGTTTGCGGTGCTGAAAGCGCCAGAGATCCCGTCGATTCTGGTGGAGACGGCGTTTATCAGTAACGTTGAGGAAGAGCGGAAGCTGCGCACCGCGGCGTTTCAGCAGCAGGTGGCGGAATCTATTCTGGCAGGGATTGAAGCCTATTTTGCCGATGGGGCGAGAATGGCACGGCGCGGATAACGCGCCGTTTTTTGCGGCGGCGCTGAATAGCAGGCATAAAAAAACACCCGTAAGGGTGCTTATTTATCAGTAGTTGGTTGCGGGGGCCGGATTTGAACCGACGACCTTCGGGTTATGAGCCCGACGAGCTACCAGGCTGCTCCACCCCGCGTCCGTCTAACTACATCTTACTTCACTTACTGTTACGTGCTTTTGGCTGATGCCAGCATCGTAATTGGTTGCGGGGGCCGGATTTGAACCGACGACCTTCGGGTTATGAGCCCGACGAGCTACCAGGCTGCTCCACCCCGCGTCCGTGGAAGCGCACTATACTCCGCTCGCTCTTTGATGCAACCCTTTTTTCCAACAAATCTCGAAGTTTGGCTCAGGTTGGCTAATTATCCGGCCATTTGTTCAATTATCAGGCGCATTTGCCGCGCGGCAGCGGCTTCACATTTCAATCCCAGGTACGGTTTGCTATCTTCCTTCGCACGCCGTGAAAATTCCGGAGAGATCATGAAAGGACGTTGGGCACACTATCTGTTAACAGGGGCAATGATTGCGCTGCTTGCCGCCTGTACCTCTAAGCCTACCGACCGCGGGCAGCAGTACAGCGACGGTAAATTCACACAGCCTTTTTCGTTAGTTAACCAGCCGGACGCCGTTGGTGCGCCGATTAACGCCGGCGACTTCTATGAGCAGGTGAACCAGATCCGCAGCGCCTCGCCGCGTCTCTATGGCAGCCAGAACAACATCTATAGCGCGGTGCAGGAGTGGCTACGCGCCGGGGGCGATACCCGTAACCTGAACCAGTTCGGTATTAATGCCTGGCAGATGGAAGGGGCCGACCGCTACGGTAACGTACAGTTCACTGGCTACTACACGCCGGTGATACAGGCGCGCCATACCCGCCAGGGTGAATTCCAGTACCCCATCTACCGTATGCCGCCGAAGCGCGGTCGCCTGCCGTCACGCGCGGAGATCTACGCCGGGGCGCTGAGTGAAAACTACGTCATCGCCTGGAGCAACTCCCTGATGGATAACTTCATCATGGACGTACAGGGCAGCGGCTATATCGATTTCGGCGACGGCAGCCCGCTCAATTTCTTTGCCTATGCCGGCAAGAACGGCCATGCCTACCGCAGCATCGGCAAAGTGCTGATCGATCGCGGGGAAGTGAAGCGGGAAGATATGTCGATGCAGGCGATTCGCCACTGGGGGGAAACCCACAGCGAGGCGGAAGTGCGCGAACTGCTGGAGCAGAACCCGTCCTTTGTGTTCTTTAAACCGCAGTCCTATGCTCCGGTGAAAGGCGCCAGCGCCGTGCCGCTGATTGGCCGCGCCTCGGTGGCGTCAGACCGTTCAATCATTCCGGCGGGCACCACCCTGCTGGCTGAAGTGCCGCTGCTGGACAATAACGGAAAATTTAACGGACAATATGAGCTTCGCCTGATGGTGGCGCTGGATGTTGGCGGAGCAATTAAAGGCCAGCACTTTGACATCTATCAGGGCATTGGCCCGGACGCCGGGCATCGTGCCGGCTGGTATAACCATTATGGCCGCGTATGGGTGCTGAAAAACGCCCCCGGCACTGGTGGAACCGGTAACGTCTTTAGCGGCTGATCGGCGTGACGGAGGGGCCTCCCTCCGTCGTGCGTGCCCCGTTTCGACACGACTTAATATTCCCAGAGGTTTTCATGTCTGTAGTTCTCACCGACGCATGGCGCCAGCGCTTTGGCGGTACGGCACGTTTATATGGCGAATCCGCGCTGGCCCACTTTGCGGCGGCCCATATCTGCGTGGTCGGTATCGGCGGTGTAGGGTCATGGGCTGCGGAAGCGCTGGCCCGGACCGGTATCGGTGCCATCACGCTGATAGACATGGATGATGTGTGCGTCACTAACACCAATCGGCAGATCCACGCTCTGCGGGAAACCGTGGGCCAGGCTAAAGCCGAAGTAATGGCGGAGCGCATTCGGCAGATCAATCCGGAGTGCCGCGTAACCGTCGTGGATGATTTCGTGACGCCGGACAACGTCGCCACGCTGATGAATCAGGGCTTCAGCTATGTGATTGACGCCATCGACAGCGTGCGCCCTAAAGCGGCGCTTATCGCTTACTGCCGCCGCTACAAGATCCCGCTGGTGACTACCGGCGGCGCGGGCGGGCAGATCGATCCCACCCAGATCCAGGTCGCGGATCTGGCAAAAACCATTCAGGATCCGCTGGCGGCGAAGCTGCGCGAGCGGCTGAAAAGTGATTTTGGCGTGGTGAAGAACAGCAAGGGCAAGCTTGGCGTAGACTGTGTGTTTTCCACCGAAGCGCTGGTCTATCCGCAGGCGGATGGCTCGGTGTGTGCGGCGAAAAGTACGGCGGAAGGCCCGAAACGCATGGACTGCGCCTCGGGATTTGGCGCGGCCACCATGGTCACCGCTACCTTTGGCTTTGTTGCCGTGTCCCACGCCCTTAAAAAGCTGCTGGCGAAAGCGGCGCGCGACGCCGCCGCGTAGTCAACCCTTACGGCTGGCTCGCCGCCTGCCTGACTGCCGCTGCCAGCGCCGCCAGCCCCTGATTGCGCGATGCGCTCAGCTGGCTGCGCAGCCCCAGCTCATCAAACAGCGCGAGCGGATCGGCGTCGCGCAGCGTGGCGGCAGGCTGCCCCTCCACGGCGGTTAACAGCACCGCCAGCAACCCCCGCACGATGCGTCCTTCGCTGTCACCGTAAAAGTGCAGCGTGCCTTCAGGCGAGCGGCGATACCCCAGCCACACCCGATTTTCACAGCCCGGTATTTCCGTGGTCTGCTGCCTGACGTCCTCCGGCAGGGCGGGAAGCTGCTTGCCAAGCTGGATCAGCGCCCGGTATTTGTCTTCCCACTGGGTCAGCGGGGCGAACGTCTGGCGCAGCGTCTGTGCGGTGACGGTGGTGCCGAACGGATGCCCGGCGAGTGTTGTGCTGGTCATTTATTCCCCCAAAATTTCAAGCGCCCGGTCGATGGCGTTTACCAGTGCCTCGACGTCCTGTTGGGTATTATAGGGCGCAAAGGAGGCGCGCAGCGTGCCGCTAACGCCAAGCGCCGCCAGCAGCGGCTGGGCGCAGTGCTGCCCGGCGCGCAGCGCAATGCCGGATTCGGCCAGTAGCGTAACCAGATCGCTGTGGTGAATACCGGCAAAATCAAACGCCAGCAGGCTGGAGTCCTGGCAGCGGAACGAACGAAAGCCGGGACGCCTGGCCAGTTCGGCTTCCGCCAGCGTGGCCAGGCCACGGCTGTAGTTTTCGGCCTCGTTCAGGTCAATGTCGCGCAGCCACGTCAGGGCGGCGCTCAGACCGATAACCCCCGCCACGTTTGGCGTGCCGGCTTCCAGGCGCCACGGCAGCGGCTGGGTTTCAAAGCCGTCGAAGGAGACGCGGACGATCATCTTCCCGCCACCCAGCCACGGCGTCATCGCCTCCAGCAGTTCCGGTTTACCGTACAGCACGCCGATCCCGGTTGGGCCGTAAAGCTTGTGGCCGGAAAAGGCGTAGAAATCGATATCCAGCTGCTGCACGTCCGGCGGGCAGTGCACCACCCCCTGCGCGCCGTCGACCATCACTTTTACCCCGGCGGCATGCGCCAGCCCAATGGCCTGGGCCAGGTCAGGGCAGCCACCGGTCACATTGGACATCTGGCCGATGGCCAGCAGCCGGGTGCGCGCGGTGAGCAGGTCGGGCAGCGCCGTTAAATCCGGCAGCCTGTCCGGGCCAAGCGGCAGTTTCACTACCTCGGCGCCGGTCTGCTGCGCCACCATCAGCCACGGCACCAGGTTGGCGTGGTGCTCTGCTTCGCTGACGATAATGTTATCTCCCGGCTGCAGACGCGGGCGCAGCCAGCACTGGGCCACCATGTTGATGGCTTCGGTGGTACCGCGGGTCCAGATGATGCTCTCGCTCTGCGGGGCGTTAAGCAGCGCGGCGACGCTGCCGCGCGCGGCCTCATATCGCTCGGTCAATTGCCGGGCCTCAGTGAACTGGCTGCGGTGTACGCTGCCTGCGCTCAGGCTGTAAAACTGGTGACTGGCGTCGATTACCGCCTGCGGTTTTAGCGCGGTGGCCGCGCTGTCGAGGTAGACGCCTGCATCGGCAAGCGCCGGGAACTGCTCGCGAAACCGAGCCGGATTAAATGATTTCATGGTATTCCTCGTGTCATTACACCGATCGTCGCCCATTTTGCGCGGACGTACAAGGTGATTGATAACCATCGGATTTATCCGTTTTCCCTGGCAGAGTCTTAAAAGCAGGTTATGCTGAAAAGTGTCAGGTGAGTGTTCTGGCCTCTTAAGAATAAGAGGCGCACATAGCATTAATGTCTACAAGGAGAAGAATTATGAATAAGGCAGCCGCTGTAATTTCTGCATGTATGATGACCTTTGCTCTTTCGGCCTGTTCCAGCCCGAACTATGTCATGCACACTAACGATGGACGCACTATCGTAGCCGACGGTAAACCGACTACCGACAACGACACCGGTATGATCCAGTACAAAGATGCGAACGGTAACAAGCAGCAGATCAACCGTACTGACGTGAAAGAGATGGTTGCGCTGGAAGACTAATTCCACGGGCAAAAAAAAGCACCGCAATTATGCGGTGCTACATTAATCACTATGGACAGACAGGGTAAATGTACAGGAAGTGAAAAGGGGTAGCCTTGCTACCGCGGTCTGAAATGTCAGACCAATTGCAAACACAACAACACAACATCACAACCGTAAGCCAAAAGCCCTTCAGAACTCTCATCCCAAAAAACTTTTCGTTCCGGCTCAGGAAGTGCCGCCACTATAGGTATTTGCTGGTGCAACCTCAACGGACAATTTATAATGGCTCAGATAAAAAAAACTAATAGGTAACCTGTTGTTTCCTGTTTGTTAATTGCCGTTAACAATTGAACCCTTACCTCATGTCCAAGCGATTACCACCACTGAATGCATTACGTGTTTTTGACGCCGCCGCCCGCCACCTGAGCTTCACTAAAGCGGCCGAAGAACTTTTCGTCACGCAGGCCGCAGTAAGCCACCAGATTAAGTCATTAGAGGACTTTTTAGGGATAAAGCTGTTCCGCAGACGTAACCGTTCCCTGCTGCTCACCGAAGAGGGGCAGAGCTATTTTCAGGATATCAAAGAGATCTTTTCCCAGCTCAATGAGGCCACGCGCAAGCTCCAGGCGAGGAGTGCGCGCGGTGCCTTAACCGTCAGTTTATTGCCCAGTTTTGCCATTCACTGGCTGGTGCCGCGACTCTCAAGCTTTAACTCAGCTTATCCGGGAATCGATGTGCGCATCCAGGCGGTGGACCGCGAAGAGGACAAGCTGGCCGACGATGTCGACGTGGCGATTTTCTACGGTCGCGGTAACTGGCCGGGGCTGCGGGTCGAAAAACTTTATGCTGAATATTTGCTTCCGGTATGCTCGCCGTTGTTACTTACCGGCGATAAGCCACTGAAAACGCCGCAGGACCTCGAAAAGCACACGTTATTGCATGACGCGTCGCGTCGCGACTGGCAAACTTATACGCGCCAGCTCGGTCTTACCCATATCAACGTTCAGCAAGGCCCTATCTTCAGCCACAGCGCCATGGTGCTGCAGGCGGCGATCCACGGGCAGGGCGTTGCGCTGGCGAACAATGTGATGGCGCAGTCCGAGATAGAAGCCGGACGTCTGGTCTGCCCGTTTAACGACGTGCTGGTCAGTAAAAATGCCTTTTATCTGGTTTGTCATGACAGTCAGGCAGAACTGGGTAAAATAGCGGCCTTCCGCCAATGGATCCTGGCGAAAGCGGCCAGTGAACAAGAAAAATTCCGCTTTCGCTACGAGCAATAACTGATTCGCGTGCCCGGCACGCCTTACTTTAGGGTTATAACCACCATGACCAGCCGATTCATGCTGATTTTCGCCGCGGTGAGTGGCTTTATTTTTGTCGCCCTGGGCGCCTTTGGTGCGCATGTGCTGAGCAAAACGCTCGGCGTTGTCGAAATGGGATGGATTCAGACCGGGCTTGAGTACCAGGCGTTCCATACCCTCGCTATTTTTGGTCTGGCGGTTGCCATGCAGCGCCGGATCAGCATCTGGTTTTACTGGAGCAGCGTCTTTATGGCGTTGGGTACCGTGCTGTTCAGCGGCAGCCTTTACTGTCTGGCGCTGTCGCATCTGCGCCTGTGGGCCTTCGTGACGCCGGTTGGCGGCGTCAGCTTCCTTGCCGGTTGGGTGTTGATGTTAATCGGCGCGCTGCGTCTTAAGCGTAAAGGCTCTGTGAATGAATAAAGTTATTTTGTACTGCCGTCAGGGATTTGAAAAAGAGTGTGCGGCAGAGATTACCGATAAGGCCGCACGGCTTGAGGTCTACGGATTTGCACGCGTCAAAGAGCAGTCCGGTTACGTGGTGTTTGAGTGCTATCAGACCGACGATGCGGAAAAGCTGGTGCGCGATCTGCCGTTCAGCTCGCTTATCTTTGCCCGCCAGATGTTCGTCGCCGGCGAACTGCTGACCGATTTGCCGCCTGAAGATCGCGTTACGCCGATCGTCGGGATGTTGCAGGGCGTGGTGGAGAAGGGCGGTGATTTGCGCGTGGAAGTGGCCGACACCAACGAAAGCAAAGAGCTGATGAAGTTCTGCCGCAAGCTGACGGTGCCGCTACGCGCTGCGCTGCGCGAGGCGAAGGTGTTGACCAATTATGAGACGCCGAAGCGCCCGGTAGTGCATGTCTTTTTCATCGCGCCGGGCTGCTGCTATACCGGCTACTCGCTCAGCACCAACAACTCGCCGTTCTATATGGGCATTCCGCGCCTGCGCTTCCCGTCCGACGCACCGAGCCGTTCCACCCTGAAGCTGGAAGAGGCGTTTCACGTGTTTATCCCGGCTGACGAGTGGGATGAGCGTCTCGCCAACGGCATGCACGCGGTGGATCTGGGCGCCTGCCCGGGCGGCTGGACCTATCAGCTGGTGAAACGCAACATGTGGGTGGCGTCTGTTGATAACGGCCCGATGGCGCAGAGCCTGATGGACACCGGGCAGGTTACCTGGCTGCGGGAGGATGGCTTCCGCTATCGCCCGACGCGCAACAACATCTCGTGGATGGTGTGCGACATGGTGGAGAAGCCTGCCAAAGTGACGGCGCTGATGGCGCAGTGGCTGGTCAACGGCTGGTGCCGCGAAACCATCTTCAACCTCAAGTTACCGATGAAAAAACGCTATGAAGAGGTGTCGCAGAACCTGGCGTCGCTGCGCGAACAGCTCGATGCGCAGGGCATTGCCGCTCAGATTCAGGCGCGTCAGCTCTATCACGATCGTGAAGAGGTGACGGTGCACGTGCGGCGCATGTGGGCCGCGGTTGGCGGGCGTCGCGACGAGCGTTGAGTGGCCGGTTTACCCTTATACGTCTGACGTTTAAAGCGCCGCACGCTGTCTGCGCACCCCGCATCACCGCGGGGGTCGCGCAGGCAGGGCTGACCTGTCACTTTCCCCCCGATTTCTTGCCGGCATTCACGCGCTGACGTCGCGTTCTTCTCAACTACACCTCAGGTACGCGGCGTCAGCCGTAGCTGCTGTAAATTCCCGTCGAGCTGTAAATCGGTTCTCAGGCGCGCAACCTCGCGGCAGGTAAAGGCGCTGTCGCGATGCGTTTCCAGCTTTTTGCGCCACTTCTCTGGCACCTCTGCCAGCCGATCGTAGAGCGCTTCCAGCGAGCCGAACGCGTTAATCAGCTGCGTCGCGCTTTTCGGGCCGATGCCGGCCACGCCCGCTATTTTACTGCTGCCGATCCCCGCTAACCCCCAGAAATCCGGAAGCTGAGCGGGAGCAACGCCAAACTCTGCAGCGATAAACGGCACGTCGAGCCAGCGCTTCTGGAAGTAGTCGCGGATGCGGATGTGGGGTGACAGCAGCTGGCAGTAGCCTTTGTCGGTGGAAACGATTGTCGCCTCGTGACCGGCATCCGCTACCTTTACCGCAAGGGTAGCGGCCAGATCGTCCGCTTCGTTTCCCTCCAGGTGCCAGCAGGCGACGCCTCTGGCGAGGAATGCCTCGCGCAGACGCGGCATCTCTGCCGCCAGATCGTCCGGCATCGGTGCGCGGCCCGCTTTGTAATCGGGCAACAGCTGATGACGCCAGCCGCTGCTGCGCGCCTCGTCATCGAATACCGCCACCGCATGGGTGGGCTGAGACTGCACCAGCAGCTGCTCCAGGGCGCTAAGACAGCCATCGCGGCACGGCGAACCCTGCACCGCATGAATACGGCGAATCAGGTTGAGGGCATCAACAATCAATAAATGTACAGACACAACGAGCGCTTCCTGCATAACTGAGTGGCGTAAGTGTGGCATGTCAGGGCCGGGTGAGGCCAGGTGGGAAGTGTAAAACGGGAAAGCGGTTCGCAAATCAATGCGCCTCTACCCGTGACGGGCAGAGGCGTGAGAGGGATCAATCGCAGGCGACAACCTTCAGCGCCAGTCCACCGCGTGAGGTTTCACGGTATTTGGCGTTCATGTCTTTACCGGTTTCGTACATGGTTTCGATAACCTTATCGAGGCATACGCGCGGATCGCTGGTGCGACGCATCGCCATGCGTGCCGCGTTGACCGCTTTGACGGCGGCAATCGCGTTACGCTCGATGCAGGGCACCTGAACCTGGCCGGCGACGGGGTCGCAGGTCAGACCAAGGTTATGCTCCATGCCGATCTCGGCGGCGATAAACACCTGCGCCGGGCTGGCGCCCAGCAGCTCGGCCAGCCCTGCCGCTGCCATTGAGCAGGCGACGCCGACTTCACCCTGACAGCCCACTTCCGCACCGGAGATCGAGGCGTTCATCTTATAAAGTGAGCCGATGGCGCTGGCCGCCAGCATATAGCGGGCAAGCGAGTTAGCATTCACTTCACGGATAAACTTGTCGTAGTACGCCAGCACCGCTGGAACAATCCCGCAGGCGCCGTTAGTCGGTGCGGTCACAACACGTCCGCCGGCGGCGTTCTCTTCGTTAACGGCCAGCGCAAAGACGTTGATCCAGTCTACGACGCTCATGGGGTCGGCGTTGGTTTTGTCCTGGCTCACCAGCATACGACGCAGGGCGGCCGCGCGACGCGGAACGCGCAGTTTCCCCGGCAGGACGCCTTCGGTGGTGGTGCCGCGCGCAATGCCGCCGCGCATCACGTCCCAGACACGGGCGAAGTGCGCGTTCAGTTCATCGGCGGTATGCAGCGCCAGCTCGTTTTTCATCATCAGCCCGGAGAGCGACAGGCCGGTTTCATTGCAGTGCTTTTGCAGATCGGCGGCGCTGTTGTACGGGTAGGGCACCGCGACGTCGGTCTCGTTGCTCTGCCCGAAATGGGCTTCGTCGACGATAAAGCCGCCGCCGATGGAGTAGTAGGTCTGGCTGTAGATCACCTGCTCGCCAGCCAGCGCGGTGATGCGCATGCCGTTTTCATGCAGCGACAGGTTATCCGCGTGGAAAACCATGCACTGATCCACCGGGAACGCCACCTCATGCTGACCCTGCGCCAGCGACAGGCGTGAGTGGGTGTTCACATCCTGAATAAAGCCCGGAATCGCGTCGATGTCGACGGTGTCCGGCAGGTTGCCGGCCAGCCCCATGATGATCGCGATGTCGGTGTGGTGACCTTTACCGGTCAGGGACAGCGAGCCGTAAACGTCAACCACCACGCGGGTGGTTTTATGCAGCAGGCCCTGGGCAATCAGATCGTCGGTGAACTGTTTACCCGCTTTCATCGGCCCGACGGTGTGCGAGCTGGAGGGGCCAATACCGATTTTGAAGATGTCGAATACGCTAATCATGATGCATCCATGATAAGTAAAAAGGTGTGTGAAAGGCGCCGCCGGACGGCGGCGCAGAAGTCTTAGCTGAAGAGGGAGTAGAAGATCGCTGAGATAGCGATGAGACCCATGATAACCACGAAGACGTTGCTGATGTGGCCGCTGTATTTACGCATCGCCGGAACTTTAGCAATGGCGTACATCGGCATCAGGAACAGAATCATCGCGATGATCGGGCCACCCATGGTTTCAATCATGCCCAGGATGCTCGGGTTCAGCGTGGCAACAATCCAGGTGGTGACCAGCATGAACGCAGCGGTAATGCGGTTCAGCTTGTTTACTTCAATGGTTTTACCTTTGCTGCGCAGTGACTTAATCACCATACCATTGAAGCCTTCACGCGCGCCCAGGTAGTGGCCGAGGAAGGATTTGGTAATCGCGATAATCGCAATGATCGGTGCCATCCAGGCGATGATCGGCGCATTAAAGTGGTTTGCCAGGTAAGACAGAATAGAGATGTTCTGCTCTTTCGCCGCCGCCAGATCCGCCGGGGAGAGGCTCAGCACGCAGCTGAACACGAAGAACATCACGGTCAGCACCATCATGATGTGGGCATAGGCCAGAATCTTAGAGCACTTCTTCTCGGCACCCGCGCCGTACTCTTCACGTTTTGCTACGGCAAAGGAAGAGATGATCGGGGAGTGGTTGAAGGAGAACACCATTACCGGAATTGCCAGCCACAAGGTCATCCACAGACCGTTACCGGTAGTCGTCGCGCCGCTCAGGCTGAGGGTATCCAGCGCTGCACCGTGCCACTGCGGGATCAGGTAGCAGGCCAGCAGCATCAGAGCGGCCACAAACGGGAACACCAGCACGCTCATCGCTTTCACAATCATCTGCTCACCGAAACGCACGATGGTCATCATACCGATGATGAGGATCAGTGCCAGCAGCGCACGCGGCGGCGAAACCAGACCCAGCTGGTGGGTAATGAAGCTGTCGACGGTGTTGGTAATCGCCACGCTATATACCAGCAGAATCGGGTAGATAGCGAAGAAGTAGAGCAGGGTAATCAGTTTACCGGCGCCCACACCGAAATGTTCTTCTACAACTTCAGTGATGTCTTCGCCTGGGTTTTTACCGGACAGCACGAAGCGGGTCAGGCCGCGGTGTGCGAAGTAGGTCATCGGGAACGCCAGGATCGCCATGATGATCAGCGGGATCATGCCGCCAACACCGGCGTTAATTGGCAGGAAGAGCACACCGGCGCCGATGGCGGTGCCGTAGAGGCCCAACATCCACATGGTGTCAGTTTTGCGCCATCCGCTTGTCTTTTCGACGGAGGCAACCGTGCTGGTTTGAATATTTTCCATTTTTTCTCCTGGAGGAACGTAAATGCGATCAATAGTCAGATATAACGAAATTTTAACAGTCAACAATATGAAAAATTGTTTAAGACGCTTTCTTTATAATTTTTAGCCGGAACTGTTTGCGGGCGGAAAGATACATATAAGTTATCAATCTATCAGTGATCGCGATCTCAATTGCAATAATCTACTTATTAGGTAGCTATTCCTGGATCATTCCCCCAACAGATCGGTTTTCCACGACATTATATGGGCGTGAAGGCTACCACCAATGGCGTATGCAATAAATGCAGCCCTGACCAGATTCAGATATTTATCTGTTTTCATGAGATTAAGCAGCATATTGAGTCGGATTAAACTCAACTTTCTGAATAAATATGAGCAGGGACGCAGCCGTACAGGCCATTATTGATAAGTATTAGATATGGATAAGGGCGGACAGCGCAGGCTGTCCGCAGAGGAATATCAGGTGCAGATTTCGTAGCAGGGGATATAGGCCGTGCCGGGGAGTTTCATGCGATGTTGCGCCACAAAGCCCTGGAGCAGATCGTCCATGCGCAGCATCATCTGGCGATCGCCGTGAATCTTATAGGGTCCGTAGGTTTCGATGGCTTTAATACCAACCTCTTTCACGTTCCCGGCCACGATACCCGAGAAGGCGCGGCGCAGGTCGGCTGCCAGCTGTTCAGCCGGACGATCCGGGTAGAGATTCAGGTTAGCCATGTTGGCGTGGGTCGGTTCAAACGGAACCTGTAAATCCGGGGCGATGCGTATTGACCAGTTAAAGCTGTAGGCATCGCCGGTTTCACGGCGGTTCTCTTTCACCAGCGGCATCGCGTTTTTCATCTGCCGCGCCACTTCGGCGGCGTCGTCAATAATCACGCGATAGTAGCGGCGCGCCTGCTCGCCAAGCGTGCTGACGACAAACTCATCCAGCACCCGGAAGTAGTCGGCGCTTTCACGCGGGCCGGTGAGGATAAGCGGCAGAACCTGATTATCGTTGTGTGGATTCATCAGAATCCCCAGCAGATAGAGCAGCTCCTCAGCGGTGCCGACCCCGCCCGGGAAGATGATGATGCCGTGCGCGATGCGAACAAACGCTTCCAGACGCTTTTCGATGTCCGGCATGATAATCAGCTCGTTCACCAGCGGGTTAGGCGGCTCGGCGGCAATGATGGACGGTTCGGTCATGCCGATGAAGCGCCCCTCTTTGTAGCGCTGCTGAGCGTGCCCGACCGCGGCGCCTTTCATCGGCGCTTCCATGGCTCCCGGCCCGCAGCCGGTGCAGATATTCAGCTCCCGCAGGCCCAGCTGAGTGCCGACGCGGCGGGCGTAGAGATACTCTTTTTCATTGATGGAGTGGCCACCCCAGCACACCACCATGCTCGGCGCTTCGCCGACGTGCAGCGCACGCGCGTTGCGCAGAATGGAAAACACCAGGTTGGTGATGTGGGTGGAGTCTTCTACATCGAGGTGCTGAAAGCGTCCGGCGTTGCTTATCTGGCCGCTGACGAACAAAATATCGCGCAGCACCGCAAACAGGTTCGCCTGCAGGGCGCGGATCAGACGCCCATCAACGAACGCCTCTTCCGGGGGATTGATCAGTTCGAGCTTAACGCCACGCTCGCGGCGCAGCACGTTAATGTCGAAATTTTCGAAACGCGACAGCAGCTCTTTACTGCTGTCGGTCTGGCTGCCTGAGTTGAGTACCGCAAGGGAACAGTTGCGAAAGAGCTGGTAGATATCGCTGCTGGCGGTGCGCTTGAGCATATCGACTTCCAGCTGCGACAGCATATCCATAGAGCCAAGCGGGCTAATCTGTGTAATCAAGCTATCTCCTTATGGGGCGATGTATGCCGCGCCCTGGAGTTACAATAGCCCTGGCGTCTTCACTTTAACAACCGGCGGGAACGAAATTCCCGCATATTGTTTTTCCGACGTTTACTGACGCACCAGCCGCCCGGTTGCCGGGGTAAACGGAACGTTGCTACGCCACGGATTGATATCCAGCCCGCCGCGACGGGTGTAGCGCGCATAAACGCTCAACGCCTGCGGCTGGCAAAAGCGCTGAACGTCGTTGAAAATGCGCTCAACGCACTGCTCGTGGAACTCATTGTGATGGCGGAAGGAGACCAGATAGCGCAGCAGCTTCTCACGGTCGATTTTCGGCCCGCGATAGCGGATCTGCACCGAACCCCAGTCCGGCTGGTTGGTGATAAGGCAGTTGGATTTCAGCAGATGGCTGACCAGGGTTTCGTCAACCATCGCCTCACCCGCCGCGCCTGAAAGGTAATCGGCGTTAAACGCGTAGCTGTCGATAGCGATATCCTGATCGTCAATGCACTCGCCCTCGAAACGGGCCAGCGGTGCGCCCTCGACGTCATCCAGACGCATCAGTTTCACCGTCACCGTACCCTGGGCGCAGGCGCTGAGATCGCGCTCAAGGGTGGCACGCACCTGCTCCCACGAGTCGAAACGCGTCTGGTTAAAACTGTTGAGGTAGAGCTTAAAGCTCTTCGACTCCACCAGATTGACGCTGGTCGCGTTCAGCTCCACCAGGCCGACCGCCACCTGCGGCAGCCCGCGGGCGTTAAGCCACGACAGTTCGTACAGCGTCCAGATATCGCCGCCGTGAAAGGGCAGGGCGTCATCGTGCAGCCCGAGCGGCAGTCGGTTCATGCTGCGCGGCACCGCCTGAAGCAGCGTGGCGTCATAAACATCGCGATAGTCGGTCGATTTTCCCAGCGTCAGGCCTTGCAGCGCCTGATGATTTTCGTAAGAGGACATGTGTCACCGTGATAAAGCAGGTAGAATATTTCGTTCACCATAGTGTACCAGACGATAAGGACGAACGGCGTGGAGAGTGAAGTACAGCAGGCCCTGCGGGCTTTTACGTCGCGTTACAGCGCGGCTTTTCAGGCAGCACACGGCACGCTGCCCGCCAGTGAGGCATTGTATGGCGTGCCTTCTCCCTGTATTGTCGCCACCGGAGACGGCCAGGTGCAGTGGCAGCCCGCGGCCTGGGTGGGTGACACGCGGTTAAGCGGCGTGGAAAGCGCGCTGGAGCTGGTGGTTCAGCCAGCGGTTCATGATTTCTATACCACGCAGTTTGCCGGCGATATGCCTGCCCGCTTCGATAATCTGCCGCTCACCCTGTTACAGGCGTGGAGTGAAGACGACGCCATTCGTATGCAGGAAAATCTCATCGGCCACCTGGTGACCCAGAAGCGCCTTAAGCTTTCGCCCACGCTGTTTATCGCCACGCTGGACGATGAAATGGAAGTGGTATCGGTGTGCAACCTGACCGGCGAGGTGCTGCATGAAAAGCTTGGCACCCGGCAGCGCACCCCTCTTTCGCCCTCGCTGGCGCTGTTTATCGAAAGCCTGAGTCCTGCGGTATAGGTCTGTTTACCCGTATCCTTGTGAGACATCTCTTACACGGGCTGTGAGAGATAGATGCTTTGTAAGAAAAGGATGAAGCGCGCGTTTTTGTTAATGTTTTTACTAAACAATGAGTTAATGACGCTCTGCCTACTTTCAAACGAAACGTCAACACCAGATTTGTCTTAAGGTGCCTTGTAAGACAGGCCGTAATCTACGATTCTATATCTCGCCAACAGGACGTTGTGCATATGAAGCGAACATCAGGATGATGGCGCGTCATGTCAGGAATACACCAGAAGGTGCTGCAAGGATAGTGCTTCGGGACGAAGCAGAGGATAACGCAGGATAGCGTAAGGGACACCTCCAGGAAGGAGATTGGGAGCCGAGAGGATGTTCGGTGGGTCAGGATGACCAGGGATGATGTGTCAGGGGGGTGACACACATTGATTGTCAGGATGATATGCGCAGGACGCGGTACAAGGATTGTCGGTCAGGAGACCACAGGAAAAGTTTTCAAGGACGAGCAGGGAGCAACAATGTAGCTGGACTGCTGCGAAACGAAACCGGGAGCACTGCGTAAGCAGTGCTCCCTTTTTTATGCCTTTTTCGCCGCCTGCGCTGGCATGTTATGCTATGCGCCCTTTGTTTATCCGTTCAGGTCATCATGGAACACCACAATCGTATACGCCGACAGCTGGTGCGTATTGAAGACGTACTGCGCGAACACCAGCAGTGGCAGCCCACGGCGCCAGACGCTGCCGCTTTTGAAAGTACTCAACCTTTTTGCATGGATACCCTGACGCCGCACGAGTGGCTGCAGTGGGTTCTGCTGCCCCGCATGCACGCCATCCTCGACGGTGGACTCCCGCTGCCCGGCGCGTTTGCGGTGGCCCCGTATTATGAAATGGCGCTGGAAAGCACCCAACCCGGACGCGACGCGCTGCTCGTGGTCCTGCTGGATCTCGATAAGCTCATCGCCGGTGACGACGCGTGACGCTGGAAGTGCTTTATCAGGACGAGTGGCTGATCGCCATTAATAAGCCCTCCGGCTGGCTGGTCCACCGTAGCTGGCTGGATCGCGATGAGAAAGTGGTGGTGATGCAAACCGTGCGCGATCAGATTGGGCAGCACGTTTTCACCGTTCACCGCCTTGATCGTCCCACCTCCGGCGTCCTGTTAATGGGCCTGTCGAGCGAAGTGGGGCACCTGCTCTCCCGCCAGTTTGAACAGCATCAGATTCAGAAGCGCTATCATGCCGTGGTGCGCGGCTGGCTGGAAGGGGAAGCCGTGCTGGATTATCCGCTGGTGGAAGAGCTGGACAAGATTGCCGACAAATTTTCCCGGGGCGATAAAGATCCGCAGCCGGCGGTGACCCACTACAAGGGGCTGGCAACGGTAGAGATGCCGCTGGCTACGGGCCGCTACCCGACCACGCGCTACGGCCTGGTTGAGCTTGAGCCTCAAACCGGCCGCAAGCACCAGCTGCGCCGCCACCTTTCTCATCTGCGTCATCCCATCATCGGCGACTCAAAGCATGGCGATCTGCGCCAGAATCGCGCCGCCGCGGAGCACTTTGGTTGCAACCGGCTGATGCTGCACGCCAGCCGTCTGACGCTCACCCATCCGGTGACCGGCCAGCCGCTGACCATTGATGCCGGGCTGGACCGCGTCTGGATGGATGCCCTGTCACACTTTGGCTGGCGTGGACATCTCCCTGAAATCGAAAGGGTTGAGTTTCCCGATGCCAGCGGTCAGGATGACGACACGCAGTTTGACTAATCAGGAGTGAATCATGGCTGAAGTAGGCATTTTTGTCGGAACCATGTACGGGAACGCATTGCTGGTAGCGGAAGAGGCGCAGGCTATTTTAAGCCAGCACGGCCATCAGGCGACGGTGTTTGAAGACCCGACGCTGGCTGACTGGGAAGGATTCAGCCAGAAGATTGCCCTGGTGGTAACCTCCACCACCGGTCAGGGCGAGCTGCCCTCCAGCATCGTTCCGCTTTATGAAGATATTCACGCGCGTCTTGGCCACCAGCCAACGCTGCGCTATGGCGTGATTGGCCTGGGCGACAGCTCCTACACCCATTTTTGCGGCGGGGCGAAGAAGTTTGATGCGCTGTTGCAGGAGCAGGGCGCCAGCCGTCTGGGGGAGCCGCTGTTCATTGATGCGGTGGATCATCCCGAACCTGAAACCGTGGCTATTCCCTGGGTTGAAGCCTGGGTTGCGCTGCTGAACTAAGCTGCACGCGTCCTCATTCGCCGCCTCGCTGCGGGAATGAGGACTTTCGCGTCAAGCGACGCGCGTCACACCCCTGAGCCTTTCATACTTCCATACCGCCCGCATCCCCGTGCTGTTTCATTTTTCGTGAACCACCCCCCATCACCCTGGGCTTTTGCCATAAACCCGCCCGTTACACGGGTGCAATGTTGTGTTCCTGCACGGTGAGGGGCCGTCAGCCCCTTCATATACTTCATCAGCCGGTTACAAAAAACGCAGAGATCCGGACCCGTGCCGGGGATAACTGCGCCGCCGCCCATACCTCATTCTGATTACCCTACAGGTTGTGCCGTTCAGAATGGATGTAGCGAAACAGCTATGATTCAGGAGTGCAACAATGAATACAGTAAGCCAGACGGCGGACGTGGCGCAGAAGCGCACCAACGCCCGCTATTGGATAGTGGTGATGCTGTTTATCGTCACCTCGTTTAACTACGGCGACCGCGCCACTCTCTCCATCGCCGGGTCGGAAATGGCCCGGGATATCGGCCTCGATCCGGTAGGCATGGGCTACGTCTTCTCCGCCTTCTCATGGGCCTACGTGATTGGCCAGATCCCCGGCGGTTGGCTGCTCGACCGCTTTGGTTCAAAGCGCGTCTATTTCTGGTCGATCTTCATTTGGTCACTGTTCACCCTGTTGCAGGGCTTCGTGGATATCTTCAGCGGGTTTGGCATCATCGTCGCGCTCTTTACCCTGCGCTTCCTGGTCGGCCTGGCGGAAGCGCCATCGTTCCCCGGTAACAGTCGCATTGTGGCGGCCTGGTTCCCGGCGCAGGAGCGCGGCACAGCGGTGGCTATTTTCAACTCGGCCCAGTACTTCGCCACGGTCATTTTCGCCCCGATCATGGGCTGGCTGACACATGAAGTCGGCTGGCATTACGTGTTCTTCTTTATGGGCGGCCTCGGCATCATCATCAGCTTCCTGTGGTTGAAAATGATCCACGAACCCAACAATCACCCCGGCGTGAACAAAAAGGAGCTGGAGTACATCGAGCAGGGCGGGGCGCTGATCAACATGGATCAGAAAAGCGCCAAAGTGCAGGTGCCGATGCGCGAGAAGTGGGGGCAGATCAAACAGCTGCTGGGTTCCCGCATGATGATCGGCGTGTATATCGGCCAGTACTGTATCAATGCCCTGACCTACTTCTTTATCACTTGGTTCCCGGTCTATCTGGTGCAGGCGCGCGGCATGTCGATTCTTAAAGCCGGGTTTATCGCCTCAATACCCGCGATCTGCGGTTTCGTCGGCGGGGTGCTCGGCGGGGTGATTTCCGACTGGCTGATGCGCCGCACCGGCTCGCTGAACATCGCCCGTAAAACGCCTATCGTACTGGGGATGCTGCTCTCTACCGTCATGGTGTTCTGTAACTACGTGGACGCCGAATGGATGGTGGTGGGCTTTATGGCGGCGGCATTCTTCGGGAAAGGCATCGGCGCGCTGGGCTGGGCGGTGATGGCGGATACCGCGCCGAAAGAGATAAGCGGTCTGAGCGGCGGGCTGTTCAATATGTTTGGTAACGTCTCCGGCATCGTTACGCCGATTGTTATCGGCTACATCGTCGGGGTTTCCGGGTCGTTCAACGGCGCGCTGGTGTACGTTGGCGTCCATGCCCTGATAGCGGTACTGAGCTATCTGGTGCTGGTGGGCGATATCAAACGCATTGTGCTGAAGCCGGTGGCAAGCGGAGGTCGGGAATGAATACGCAATCAAGCCCGCGGGTCACGGCGATGAAAGTGATCCCCGTAGCCGGGCAGGACAGCATGCTGCTCAACATCGGGGGCGCACACAGCGCCTGGTTCACCCGCAATATCGTGGTGCTGACCGACAATGCCGGGAATACCGGCGTAGGGGAAGCACCGGGCGGAGAGGTGATTTACCAGACGCTGGTGGACGCCATTCCGCAGGTCGTCGGCCAGGAGGTGGCCCGCCTGAACCGCGTGGTGCAGCAGGTGCACAAAGGCAACCAGTCGGCGGACTTCGACACCTTCGGGAAAGGGGCCTGGACCTTTGAACTGCGGGTTAACGCCGTCGCCGCGCTGGAAGCGGCGCTGCTCGATCTGCTGGGCAAAGCGCTGAACGTGCCAGTGTGCGAACTGCTCGGGCCGGGCAAACAGCGCGATGCGGTGACGGTGCTGGGCTATCTCTTTTATCTGGGGGATCGCACCCGAACCGACCTGCCCTATCTGGAGAAGAGCCAGGGCGATCACCCGTGGTATCAGCTGCGTCATCAGGAAGCGCTCACTTCAGAGGCGGTGGTACGCCTGGCAGAAGCGGCGCAGGATCGCTACGGTTTTAAGGACTTCAAGCTCAAGGGCGGGGTGCTACCGGGCGAGCAGGAGATCGACACCGCCCGCGCCCTGAAAAAGCGCTTCCCGGATGCGCGCATCACCGTGGATCCCAACGGCGCCTGGCTGCTGGATGAGGCGATTGCGCTGTGTAAAGGGCTCGGTGATGTGCTGACCTACGCCGAAGACCCCTGCGGCGCGGAGCAGGGCTACTCCGGGCGTGAGGTGATGGCGGAGTTTCGCCGCGCCACCGGGCTGCCGGTCGCCACTAACATGATTGCCACCAACTGGCGCGAGATGGGGCACGCCGTGATGCTTAACGCCGTCGATATCCCGCTCGCCGACCCGCACTTCTGGACGCTCTCCGGGGCGGTGCGCGTCGCGCAGCTCTGCGACGACTGGGGCCTGACCTGGGGCTGCCACTCAAACAACCATTTCGATATCTCACTGGCCATGTTTACCCATGTCGGCGCAGCGGCACCGGGCAACCCCACCGCCATTGATACCCACTGGATCTGGCAGGAGGGCGACGCGCGTCTGACCCGTGAACCGCTGCAGATTACCAACGGCACCATCCGCGTGCCGGATGCGCCAGGGCTGGGCGTGGAGCTGGACTGGCAGCAGATTGAGCGCGCCCACGCCGCGTACCAACAGCTTCCGGGCGGCTCGCGCAACGACGCCGGGCCGATGCAGTACCTGGTCCCCGGCTGGACATTCGATCGCAAACGTCCGGCGTTCGGTCGCTAATTTTTCGCTGTGAATAAGGAAAACGCACAATGAGTACATATCAGGGCACTCCCGTCGTTGTCAGCATGCAGGTTATTCCGGTGGCCGGGCACGACAGTATGCTGATGAACCTCAGCGGCGCGCACGCGCCGTTCTTCACCCGCAACATCGTGATTGTCAAAGACAATGCTGGCCATACCGGCGTGGGTGAGATCCCGGGCGGGGAAAAGATCCGTCGCACCCTGGAGGATGCGGCGGCGCTGGTGGTGGGCAAAACCCTCGGCGAATACAAAAACGTGCTGAGCGCGGTGCGTAATACCTTTGCCGATCGCGACGCCGGTGGCCGCGGCCTGCAAACCTTCGATCTGCGTACCACCATCCATGTGGTCACCGGGATCGAGGCGGCGATGCTCGATCTGCTGGGCCAGCATCTGGGCGTGAACGTGGCCTCGCTGCTTGGCGACGGGCAGCAGCGCAGCGAAGTGGAAATGCTCGGCTATCTGTTCTTCGTCGGCGACCGCACCCGCACGCCGCTGCCGTACCAGAGCCAGCCCGACGAACGCTGCGACTGGTATCGCATCCGGCATGAAGAAGCGATGACCCCGGACGCCGTGGTGCGCCTGGCGGAGGCGGCGTATGAGAAGTACGGCTTTAACGACTTCAAGCTCAAGGGGGGCGTGCTTGCCGGGGCGGAGGAGGCCGAAGCGGTCACGGCGCTGGCGAAGCGCTTTCCCGAGGCGCGGGTTACGCTCGATCCGAACGGTGCCTGGTCGCTCAATGAGGCCATCGCGCTGGGTAAACAGCTGCGCGGCGTGCTGGCCTATGCGGAAGATCCGTGCGGCGCCGAGCAGGGCTACTCCGGGCGTGAGGTGATGGCGGAGTTCCGCCGCGCCACCGGCCTGCCCACCGCCACCAACATGGTGGCCACTGACTGGCGTCAGATGGGGCATACCCTCTCGCTGCAGTCGGTGGACATTCCGCTGGCTGACCCGCACTTCTGGACCATGCAGGGTTCGGTGCGCGTCGCGCAGATGTGCCATGATTTTGGCCTCACCTGGGGTTCTCACTCCAATAACCACTTCGATATTTCGCTGGCGATGTTCACCCATGTGGCGGCCGCCGCGCCAGGCAACATCACCGCGATCGATACCCACTGGATCTGGCAGGAGGGTAACCAGCGTCTGACCACGCAGCCGTTTGAAATCAAGGGCGGCATGGTGCAGGTGCCTTCCACGCCGGGGCTGGGCGTCGAGCTGGATATGGATCGGGTGATGAAAGCGCACGAGCTGTATCAGCAGCATGGCCTGGGCGCGCGCGACGATGCGCTATCGATGCAGTATCTGATCCCCGACTGGACCTTCGATAACAAGCGCCCGTGCATGGTGCGGTGAGGAACAGGCGCCTGCGGGCGCCTTTTTTCTGATAGTGCGTCGCGGCAGATTCCTAAAACAGGGGCGATCCCGCTTCCTGTTACGCCAGGTGTTCGCGGGCAGGCGCACTATCTCGTCTTTTACACGCATAAGGACGGCATATGAAAATCGTCATCGCGCCTGACTCCTGGAAAGAGAGCCTGAGCGCCCTGGACGTCGCCCGCGCCATTGAGGACGGGTTTCGTGAGATCTTTCCCACCGCAGAGTACGTCTGCCTACCGGTCGCCGACGGGGGCGAAGGGACGGTAGAGGCGATGGTTGCCGCCAGCGGCGGGCGTATCATCAACGTGACGGTGCGCGGCCCGCTGGGTGAACCGGTCGCGGCGTTCTATGGGCTATCCGGAGACGGCAAGCGGGCCATTATTGAGATGGCGGCTGCCAGCGGTCTTGAGCGTGTGCCCCCCGCCAGCCGTAACCCGCGTATCACCACCTCCTGGGGCACCGGCGAGCTGATCCGTCATGCGCTGGATTACGGCGTCGAGCACATCATTATCGGCATTGGCGGCAGCGCCACCAACGACGGCGGCGCGGGAATGCTCCAGGCGCTGGGCGTCAGACTGCTTGACCGGCGCGGCGTCTCGCTCCCACAGGGCGGTGCAGCGCTGGCGGAACTGGCACGTATAGATGCCAGCGGAATCGACCCGCGCCTCGCCGCCTGCCGGCTGGAGGTCGCCTGTGACGTCACCAACCCGCTTACCGGGCCGGACGGTGCCTCCGCGGTGTTTGGCCCGCAGAAAGGGGCCACGCCGGAGATGGTGCAGGAGCTGGATCGCGTGCTGGCGCATTTCGCGACGCTTATCTTCCGCGATCTGAACAAGTCGGTCTCGACGCTTGCCGGTGGCGGCGCGGCGGGCGGCATGGGGGCCGCGCTGTGGGCCTTCTGCGGCGGCGTGCTGCGGCCGGGCTGCGAGATTGTCACCGAGGCGCTAAATCTTGAGGCGCTGGTAGCCGATGCCTCGCTGGTGATCACCGGCGAAGGGCGCATCGACAGCCAGACCATTCACGGCAAGGTGCCGGTGGGCGTAGCGCGGGTGGCGAAGCGCTACGGGCTGCCGGTAATCGGTATCGCCGGCAGTCTGACCAGGGATGTTGGCGTGGTACATCACCACGGCATCGATGCGGTGTTCAGCGTGCTGTACAGGATTTGCACCCTGGAGGAGGCGATGAACGGCGCGACAGCCAACATCCGCCTTACGGCGCGCAATATTGCCGCCACGCTGAAGGTGGGCAGTCAGCTGAACGCGTAACGCGGCTTTCGTCTAAGGGAAGGGGCAGGATGCGGCAGAAGTGCGCGCTGGAAGCCCCTCTCCCTTGCGGGAGAGGGGCGTGAGGGATTACTTATCGCTCTCGAGAATGGCCTGCGCCTCGCGGGTCACGTTCTCCATCTCATCAAGCAGTTCCAGCAGCTCTGGCTCCAGATCGTCCGGCGCCACCCCGGCGCGCAGCTGCGTTTCAAGCAGCAGGCAGATCTGCTTGAGGCGCGGTACGCCGCTGTAGCCGCAGCTGCCGTGCAGCTTGTGAATGATATCCACCAGCGGCTCGGTCGCCTTGCCCTCCAGCTGATCCTGGATGCGCTCGCGCACTTCCGGCAGGAAATTCACCAGCATGCCCAGCATGTCGCGCGCCAGCGCCGGCTTGTTGGCCGACTGACGCAGGGCCAGCGCCCAGTCGAAGCTGCAGTCCTCACTCTCTTCAACCGGTTCTGGCGTGCGCGGGGCAGCCGCGGGCGCGGCGATCAGGTTGCCGGGCTGATAGCGCAGCAGCAGGGTGCGCAGTTTGTCTTCCTCAATGGGCTTCGCCAGATAGTCATTCATCCCGGCGTTGAGCAGCTTCTCTTTTTGCCCGGCCATCGCATGCGCGGTCACGGCAATCATTGGCGTGTGGAGATGATGCGGCAGCTTACGGATAAGCTCGCAGGCACGAATGCCGTCCATACCCGGCATCTGAATATCCATCAGGATCAGATCAAACGCCTGGTGACGCGCACGCTCCAGCGCCTGCGGGCCGCTGTCGCACAGCACCACGCTCTCAACGTGGTCCTCAAGCAGTGCGCCGATAAGCTTCAGGTTGGCCGGGTTATCGTCCACCGCCATTGCGGTCATCGGTAGCCGGAGTTTTTCGTCATCCAGATGCGGCAGCGCATCACGTTTACGGCAGAAATCCAGCAGCAGCGGCATCAGGCGCGTGGAGGTGACTGGCTTCAGCAGACAGCCCGCGGCACCGCCCTGTTTCAGATCTTCGGCATTGATCTGCATGTGGCTGGGCAGCGCCAGCAGCAGGCAGTCGGTCATCGCCGCCGCTTTCCGGAAGCGCTCTTTTTGCAGTGCCATCTCTTCGCGCTGGGTCACCGCCACCGCCATCAGCAGAATGTCGTAATGCTCCGCGGGCAGGCCGGAGAAGGTTGGGCTGTAGGTCACGGTAAGCGGCGTCTCGGCCAGCATGTCCAGCGCGCTCTGCGCCGCCGCCGGGTTCGATTCGATATAGCCAATGCGTTTTCCGGCAAGGCAGTCTTTGGCATGGCCATCGGTGACGACGTTTGGATTGAGATCGAGATTCACCTGGAACCAGAAGGTCGACCCACGATTCGGCTGGCTGTGGAACGACACGTCGCCGCCCATCTCATTCACCAGTTTTTGGGTGATAACCAGCCCCAGACCGGTACCGCCGTGGCGGCGCGAGATGCTGGCGTCCGCCTGGCGGAACGCCTGGAACAGCCGCGACTGGTCGCGCTCGGGAATGCCGATGCCGGTATCGCGGATCTGCACCTCCAACTGCACCTTGTTGTTGCTGATGGAGCGCTGCTCGACCAGCACATCCACATTGCCGCTTTCGGTAAACTTAATGGCGTTCCCCACCAGATTGGTGATGATCTGCTGTAAACGCAGCGGATCGCCAATGACGTTATCCGGCACGTCACGACGGATATTGAGCGTCAGCTCCAGCCCCTTGTCATGCGCCGAGTGCGCCAGCAGCGTCACCACTTCATCCAGCGTGCTGCGCAGCGGGAACGGGATACTTTCGAGGATCAGCTTGCCCGCTTCCAGCTTCGAGAAATCAAGCACATCGTTGATGATGGCCAACAGATTGTTGGCGGAGCGCTCGATGGTCAGCAGGTAGTCACGCTGGGTAGGCGTCAGATCGGTTTTTAACATCAGGCGCGTAAAACCAATTACCCCGTTGAGCGGCGTTCGCAGCTCGTGGGACATATTGGCGAGGAACTCCGATTTGATGCGCGCCGCCTCCTGAGCTTTTTTCTTCGCCAGGTCCAGCTCAACGTTCTGGATCTCCATCTGCTCCAGGGTTTCGCGCAGATCGGAGGTCGACTGGTCAATATTGTGCTGCATCTCTTCATGGTAAGCGGCAAGCGACATCGCCATGGAGTTGATGCCGTTTTTCAGCATATCCAGCTCGCCGAGCACAAAGCCCTCCACGCGGCTGTCGAGCTGGCCGCGACGGATCCGATCCACGGTGCTTACCATATTGCGGATAGGCCCGATGACATCGCGCATCAGACGCCAGGCAAAGCCCAGCGCCACCGCGATGCAGAACAGCATCATCAGCGAAGAGGTGAAAATCTCCTTGTACTGCTGGAGCCGCACCGATTTGAGATCCAGTTCCAGCGCCACGTAACCCAGCATGTTGTTATCAATTTTTGCATCGGTGATCGCCGACTCATCCGGCGAATAGCGCTCGGAGATGATCGGGGTGTGCAGGATAAGCCTGTCCCCCGCGCGGGTCACGGTGAGCTGGGCCGGGATGGGTTTACCCTCGGAGAGACGCAGCTCGGCGGGGTCGAGGTGAAAATTAGAGGTAACAAAAAGGTTATTCTGGCTGTCATAGACCGAGATCGCCCGCACGATATCGGAATGACGGCGGTGCAACACGCTTATCAACTGGCGGATGGACTCGCGATTTTGCAGGTTCATCCCGTATTCGCTGGATACCGCCAGCGGTTCGATAATGCTGGCGCCAGCTTCCTCGAGCTGCTGCTGCAGGTCGTTATAGCGGTGCACCACAAAGAAAATACTCAGCATCAACCCAATCAGCACGGTGGGGGCGAGTATTAAAATCATCATGCGTGCCCGAAGGCTGTAGTTGGTCATGGGGTTCCATTATGGGACAATCAGCAACATTCAGGTTATTAAAGACATTAACGCAATGGCGCAATTTTACTCAGCAAAACGTCGCAACACCACGCGCGACATTATTACCGTCACCGTGGACGACCTTGATCCCTTTGGGCAGGGCGTCGCGCGCCATCAGGGTAAAACGCTGTTTATTCCGGGGCTGCTGCCGCAGGAGACGGCAGAGGTCGTCATCACCGATGACAAGCGCCAGTTTGCTCACGCCCGGGTAAAACGCCGTCTCAGCCAGAGCCCGGAGCGTGTCGCGCCACGGTGCCCGCATTTTGGCGTGTGCGGCGGCTGCCAGCAACAGCACGTCAGCGAAGCGTTGCAGCAACGCAGCAAATCCCAGGCGCTGGCACGCATGATGAAACAGCCGGTTGACGAAATAATTTCAGGCCCAACATGGGGTTATCGTCGCCGCGCGCGCGTGGGGTTAAATTTTGCGCCACGCACGCAAACTTTACAAATGGGTTTTCGCAAAGCGGGATCGAACGATCTGGTGGATGTGCATCACTGCCCCGTTCTGGCGCCCCGTCTTGAAGCACTGCTTCCGGGGCTGCGCGGCTGCCTCAGTGAGCTACAGGCGGTACGGCGGCTGGGGCATGTCGAACTGGTGCTGGCGGAGAACGGCCCGCTGCTGGTCTTGCGCCATCTGGCACCGTTAAGCCAGGCAGATCGCGAAAAACTGGAACGCTTTTCGCATTCCGAACAGCTTTCCCTGTTTCTGGCGCCGGAAAGCGACAAAATAGCGCAGGTTACTGGCGATGCTCCCTGGTATGAATCAGACGGGCTACGCTTATCCTTCAGTCCGCGTGACTTTATTCAGGTCAACGATGCGGTGAACCAGCAGATGGTGGCGCGGGCCATTGAGTGGCTGGCGGTTGATGCCACCGATCGGGTGCTGGATCTGTTCTGCGGGATGGGTAACTTCACCCTGCCGCTGGCAGCCCGCGCTGCAGAGGTGGTAGGCGTGGAAGGGGTGGCTACGCTGGTGGAGAAGGCGCGCGAAAACGCCGCGCTCAACGGGCTAAGCAACGTCACCTTCTGGCATGAGAATCTGGAAGAGGACGTCACGCGGCAGCCCTGGGCGAAAGCGGGCTTCAATAAAGTGCTGCTCGATCCCGCCCGCGCGGGTGCGCCGGGAGTAATGCAGCACATCCTGCGACTCGCGCCGGAAAAAGTGGTGTACGTCTCCTGCAATCCCGCTACGCTTGCTCGCGACAGCGAGGCGTTGCGCGCCGGCGGGTACCAGATTACGCGGCTGGCGATGCTGGACATGTTCCCACACACTGGGCATCTTGAATCGATGGCCCTGATAGAAAAAGCACCGGGCGGATAAGCCGTCCGGCGCACGGTTAAGAGCAGTAAAGGGACGGGTATGCGATCCCGTCTTGTGGTTCAGGTTTGCCGATGCAGGCAGGCCAATGGTCCCGAAAGGAGAGGACAATGGTTGCGGTAAGAAGTGCACATTTGAGTCAGGCAGGCGAATTCGATCATGAAAAATGGATCGCAACTCTTGGTATCGCAAGCCCGCAATCGTGTGAACGCTTAGCCAAAACCTGGGTCTATTGTGAGCAACAAACCCAGGGGCATCAGCATGCAGAACTGCTGCTCTGGCGCGGTGTGGAAATGGTTGAGATCCTCTCCACGCTCAGCATGGACATCGATACCCTGCGCGCTGCGCTGCTCTTTCCGCTAGCCGATGCGGGCGTGGTCACCGAAGAGGTGCTGGTCGAAAGCGTCGGTAAAGAGGTGGTAGACCTGGTTCACGGCGTGCGTGATATCGACGCGATCCGCCAGCTTAAGGCCGCGCACACGGATTCGGTTTCCGCCGAACAGGTGGATAACGTGCGCCGTATGCTGCTGGCGATGGTGGACGATTTCCGCTGCGTGGTCATCAAGCTGGCGGAACGCATCGCCCACCTGCGCGAAGTGAAAGACGCGCCGGAAGATGAACGCGTGCTCGCTGCAAAAGAGTGCACCAACATCTATGCCCCGCTGGCGAACCGTCTCGGCATTGGCCAGCTCAAATGGGAGCTCGAAGACTACTGCTTCCGCTATCTGCATCCTGATGAATACAAACGCATCGCAAAGCTGCTCCATGAACGCCGTATCGATCGCGAACACTACATCGAGGAGTTTGTCGGCGTACTGCGCAAGTCCATCAAGGAGGAGGGCGTTAAGGCAGAGGTGTACGGCCGGCCAAAACACATCTACAGCATCTGGCGCAAAATGCAGAAAAAGCATCTCGCCTTTGATGAGCTGTTTGACGTGCGCGCGGTGCGTATCGTCGCCGAGCGCTTGCAGGACTGCTACGCCGCGCTGGGGATTGTGCACACCCATTTCCGCCATCTGCCCGACGAGTTCGACGACTACGTCGCCAATCCGAAGCCCAACGGTTATCAGTCGATTCATACCGTTGTGCTGGGTCCGGACGGTAAAACCGTAGAGATCCAGATCCGCACCCGCCAGATGCATGAGGACGCCGAGCTCGGCGTTGCCGCCCACTGGAAGTACAAAGAGGGGGCGCAGCGCAGCGGCAATACCGGTCATGAAGATCGCATCGCGTGGCTGCGTAAGCTTATCGCCTGGCAGGAAGAGATGGCGGATTCCGGCGAAATGCTCGACGAAGTGCGCAGCCAGGTGTTTGACGACCGGGTTTACGTCTTTACGCCTAAAGGTGACGTGGTCGATCTGCCCGCGGGCTCAACGCCGCTGGATTTTGCCTACCACATCCACAGCGACGTGGGGCACCGCTGCATCGGCGCCAAGATAGGCGGGCGCATTGTGCCCTTTACCTATCAGCTGCAGATGGGCGACCAGATTGAAATCATCACCCAGAAACAGCCTAACCCAAGCCGGGACTGGCTGAACCCGAACCTCGGCTACGTCACCACCAGCCGGGGACGATCGAAAATTCACGCCTGGTTCCGCAAGCAGGATCGCGACAAGAATATTCTTGCCGGACGGCAGATTCTGGATGACGAACTTGAACGCCTCGGCATCAGCCTCAAAGAGGCGGAAAAGCACCTGCTGCCGCGCTACAACTTTAACGAAGTGGATGAACTGCTGGCCGCCATCGGTGGGGGCGATATACGCCTGAACCAGATGGTCAACTTCCTGCAGTCGCAGTTCAACAAGCCGAGTGCGGCAGAGGAGGACGCCGCCGCCCTGCGTCAGCTGCAGCAAAAAACCTATGCCCCGCAGGGCCGCAGCAAGGACAACGGCCGCGTGGTGGTAGAGGGGGTCGGCAACCTGATGCACCATATCGCCCGCTGCTGCCAGCCGATCCCAGGGGACGACATCGTTGGCTTTATTACCCAGGGGCGCGGCATCTCTATTCACAGCGTGGACTGCGATCAGCTGGCTGAACTCCAGTCGCATGCCCCGGAGCGCATCGTGGACGCGGTGTGGGGTGAAAGCTACTCTGCCGGTTACTCGCTGGTGGTGCGCGTCTCGGCGAATGACCGCAGCGGCCTGCTGCGTGACATCACCACCATCCTCGCTAACGAGAAGGTCAACGTGCTTGGTGTCACCAGCCACTCGGACACCCGTCAGCAGCTTGCCACCATTGATATGGAAATCGAGATTTACAACCAGCAGGTGCTGGGGCGCGTGCTGGGTAAACTCAATCAGGTGCCGGACGTCATTGATGCCCGGCGTCTGCACGGCGGCTAACATCCCCGACTCACCTCTCTCCCCCTCCCGTTTGGGAGGGGTGGGGCGCGAACGTGTTGCCCCCTCCGTTTATCAGTAAGGATCCAACATGAAACAGATCGACCGCCTGCTCGGCATCATGACGCGGCTGCGTGACCCGGAAAACGGCTGCCCGTGGGACAAAGAGCAAACCTTCTCCACCATTGCGCCCTATACCCTCGAAGAAACCTACGAGGTACTGGACGCCATCGAGCGTCAGGATTTCGACGATCTGCGCGGTGAGCTCGGCGACCTGCTGTTCCAGGTTGTGTTCTACGCCCGCATGGCGCAGGAAGAGGGCCGTTTCGACTTCGACGACATCTGCGCGGCCATCAGCGACAAGCTTGAGCGCCGTCATCCGCATATTTTCGGCGAGGCGCAAGCGCACACCAGCAGCGAAGTACTGGCCCGCTGGGAGCAAATCAAAAGCGATGAGCGCGCCGAGAAAGCGCAGCACTCGGCGCTGGACGACATCCCGGAGAGCCTGCCGGCCCTGATGCGCGCGCATAAAATTCAGAAGCGCTGTGCCGCCGTTGGCTTCGACTGGACCTCTATCGGGCCGGTGCTGGATAAAGTGCATGAAGAGATTGATGAAGTGATGCATGAGGCGCAGCAGGCGGTGATCGACGAAGCGAAGCTGGAAGAGGAGATTGGCGATCTGCTGTTTGCCACGGTAAACCTCTCTCGCCATCTGGGTTCCAAAGCCGAAACCGCACTGCAAAAGGCGAACCGTAAATTCGAACGCCGCTTCCGGCAGGTGGAAAGCATTATTGCCGCCCAGGGGCTGGTGATGAGCGATGCAACCCTGGAGCAGATGGAAGACGCCTGGCAGCAGGTTAAGCAGCAGGAACATGATATCTAAGGCCTTTTTCTTCTAAAGGCCCTTTCTGCCCTGAAGTAAACTGACAAGCGGTTGATTTGCGTCAAAAACATTTCCGTAAAAGCGGCTATTTTCATGAGCCTCCCAGGCGTCGCGTCATGACAAAGAACGCCACAGACGGGGCTTTAGCGGTAAAACGGGGCGGTAACAGCGTGAAGTGCAACAGACGGTGAGAATCTCTTTTGTGATAAAGGGCGAGGTAACCCAGACGGGTAGAGCGTGCAGCAGCCCGCAGACGGAGAAGGAAAGTTTGTGGCGCCCTGGCTGTTCGGGTATACTACTTTCCCGTCCTGGTTATCCACCGTCTTTTAAACCTAACTTCTCAGGTTCAGCATGACAACG
This sequence comes from Siccibacter turicensis LMG 23730, assembly GCF_000463155.2. GTDB lineage: Bacteria > Pseudomonadota > Gammaproteobacteria > Enterobacterales > Enterobacteriaceae > Siccibacter > Siccibacter turicensis. The sequence goes on from NZ_AWFZ01000048.1 coordinate 85,200, forward strand.
AACTATATTTTTGTGACCGGCGGGGTCGTATCCTCTCTGGGTAAAGGCATTGCCGCAGCCTCCCTCGCAGCCATTCTCGAAGCCCGTGGCCTCAACGTGACCATCATGAAACTGGATCCGTATATCAACGTCGATCCGGGTACCATGAGTCCTATTCAGCACGGGGAAGTGTTCGTTACCGAAGACGGCGCTGAAACCGATCTTGACCTCGGCCACTACGAGCGTTTCATCCGTACCAAGATGAGCCGCCGCAACAACTTCACTACCGGCCGTATCTACTCTGACGTCCTGCGCAAAGAGCGCCGTGGCGACTACCTGGGCGCAACCGTTCAGGTGATTCCGCATATCACTAACGCCATTAAAGAGCGCATCATCGAAGGTGGTGAAGGCCACGACGTGGTGCTGGTTGAAATCGGCGGTACCGTAGGTGATATCGAATCCCTGCCGTTCCTTGAAGCGATTCGCCAGATGGCAGTGGAAGTGGGCCGCGAGCGCACGCTCTATATGCACCTGACCCTGGTGCCGTACATGGCCGCAGCCGGTGAAGTGAAAACCAAACCGACGCAGCACTCCGTAAAAGAGCTGCTCTCTATCGGTATTCAGCCAGATATTCTGATTTGCCGCTCCGATCGTGCTGTTCCGGCGAACGAACGCGCGAAAATTGCGTTGTTCTGTAATGTGCCAGAAAAAGCGGTAATTTCACTGAAAGACGTTGATTCTATTTATAAGATTCCAGGGATGTTGAAATCCCAGGGGCTGGACGATTATATTTGTAAACGATTCAGCCTGAACTGCGCAGAAGCAAATCTGGCAGAATGGGAACAGGTTATTTACGAAGAAGCCAATCCGTCAGGTGAAGTCACCATCGGTATGGTCGGGAAGTACATTGAACTGCCGGATGCGTATAAATCCGTTATCGAAGCGCTGAAGCACGGCGGGCTGAAAAATCGCCTCACCGTTAACATCAAGCTTATCGATTCGCAGGATGTGGAAACCCGCGGCGTAGAGGTCCTGAAAGATCTGGACGCCATCCTTATTCCCGGCGGCTTTGGCTACCGTGGCGTAGAGGGTAAAGTGGCGACCGCACGCTATGCGCGTGAAAACAATATTCCTTACCTTGGCATCTGCCTGGGTATGCAGGTTGCGCTGATGGAGTTTGCCCGTAACGTCGCGGGTATGGCTGACGCCAACTCCACGGAATTTGTGCCAGACTGTAAATACCCGGTCGTGGCGTTGATTACCGAATGGCGTGATGAGAACGGCAACGTTGAAGTACGTACCGAGAAGAGCGACCTCGGCGGCACCATGCGCCTCGGCGCGCAGCAGTGCCAGCTGTCTGAGGATAGCCGCGTACGTCAGCTGTACGGCACGCCAACTATCGTTGAGCGTCACCGTCATCGTTACGAAGTCAACAACATGTTGTTGAAGCAAATTGAAGCAGCAGGTCTGCATGTTGCAGGCCGTTCCGGTGATGATCAGCTGGTTGAAATCATCGAGGTTCCGAACCATCCGTGGTTTGTGGCCTGCCAGTTCCACCCGGAATTTACTTCCACCCCACGTGACGGGCATCCGCTGTTTGCCGGGTTTGTGAAAGCGGCAAGCGAGTACCAGAAGCGTCAGGCGAAGTAACAAGCAGTTATAACGGCAACGCGGCTTAGACGCCGATACGTTTCTCGCGGTAGCAGGGCATCACCGGTCGCCACAATTCAGTCGGCCGCTGAACGAAAGCCGCTACCGCGTGTCAGTTCAGGAAGCGCGTTGTTTGTCTGGAGTTTTAGTTTAACTTGCTAGAGGAAAACCCAATGTCCAAGATCGTTAAAGTCATCGGTCGTGAAATCATCGACTCCCGTGGTAACCCGACTGTTGAAGCCGAAGTTCACCTGGAAGGCGGTTTTGTCGGTATGGCTGCTGCTCCGTCAGGTGCTTCTACTGGTTCCCGCGAAGCGCTGGAACTGCGCGATGGCGACAAATCCCGTTTCCTGGGTAAAGGCGTAACCAAAGCCGTTGGCGCGGTTAACGGCCCGATTGCTCAGGCAATCCTTGGCAAAGATGCCAAAGATCAGGCTGGCATCGATAAGATCATGATCGATCTCGACGGTACCGAAAACAAATCTAACTTCGGTGCTAACGCCATTCTGGCTGTGTCTCTGGCGAACGCCAAAGCTGCTGCTGCCTCTAAAGGCCAGCCGCTGTATGAGCACATCGCTGAACTGAACGGCACCCCGGGTAAATTCTCCATGCCTCTGCCGATGATGAACATCATCAACGGCGGCGAGCACGCAGACAACAACGTTGATATCCAGGAATTCATGATTCAGCCGGTTGGCGCGAAAACTGTGAAAGAAGCCATCCGTATGGGTTCTGAAGTTTTCCATAACCTGGCGAAAGTCCTGAAATCCAAAGGCATGAGCACTGCCGTTGGTGACGAAGGCGGCTACGCGCCGAACCTGGGTTCTAACGCAGAAGCGCTGGCGGTTATCGCTGAAGCGGTTAAAGCAGCAGGCTACGAGCTGGGCAAAGACATCACCCTGGCGATGGACTGCGCTGCGTCTGAATTCTACAAAGACGGCAAGTACGTACTGGCTGGCGAAGGCAACAAAGCGTTCACCTCTGAAGAGTTCACCCACTTCCTGGAAGATCTGACCAAACAGTATCCGATCGTGTCCATCGAAGATGGCCTGGACGAATCTGACTGGGACGGCTTTGCTTACCAGACCAAAGTGCTGGGCGACAAAATCCAGCTGGTGGGTGACGATCTGTTCGTAACCAACACCAAGATCCTGAAAGAAGGTATCGAAAAAGGTATCGCTAACTCCATCCTGATTAAATTCAACCAGATCGGTTCTCTGACCGAAACGCTGGCTGCAATCAAGATGGCGAAAGATGCGGGCTACACTGCCGTTATCTCTCACCGCTCTGGCGAAACTGAAGATGCAACCATCGCTGACCTGGCGGTAGGTACTGCTGCAGGCCAGATCAAAACCGGTTCCATGAGCCGTTCTGACCGTGTTGCTAAATACAACCAGCTGATCCGTATCGAAGAAGCGCTGGGCGATCGTGCACCGTTCAACGGCCTGCGCGAAGTGAAAGGTCAGTAATTCGTTACTGCCGCATCACACAAAAAACCCGCTTCGGCGGGTTTTTTTATGGGTAAAAGGTAGCCAATTTCTTAATCTTTTTTTTGGGAAATATTGGGAGTTGCGCTTCACGGTCAGGAGGTCCAGTGTAGAGAGAGACCCTCACAGACAAGGAGACAGCGATGAAAGCAGCCGTAGTCAGCAAAGATCGTTCCGTAGAAATCATTGATAAAACCGTGCGTCCACTGGAACACGGCGAGGCGCTGCTGGGCATGGAGTGCTGCGGTGTATGTCATACCGACCTGCACGTGAAGAATGGCGATTTTGGCGATGTCACAGGCCGTACGCTGGGGCATGAAGGGATCGGTGTGGTTAAGGCCATCGGCCCTGGGGTAACCTCCCTCAAGGTTGGCGACCGGGCAAGCGTGGCGTGGTTTTTCCGTGGCTGCGGCCACTGCGAGTACTGTAACAGCGGCAACGAAACGCTGTGCCGCACCGTCACTAACGCGGGTTACACTGTCGATGGCGGGATGGCGGAAGAGTGCATTGTGGTAGCCGACTATGCGGTTAAGGTGCCTGACGGCCTCGATTCCGCCGCGGCGAGTAGCATTACCTGCGCGGGCGTCACCACCTATAAAGCGGTAAAAGTTTCCAATATCAAACCCGGCCAGTGGATCGTTATCTACGGGCTTGGCGGTCTCGGTAACCTCGCGCTGCAATACGCTAAAAACGTCTTTAACGCGAAGGTGATTGCGGTAGATGTTAACGATCTGCAGCTCGATTTCGCCAAAGAGAGCGGGGCCGATCTGGTGATCAACTCGCGCAACGAAGACGCGGCGAAGATCATTCAGGAGCAGACCGGTGGCGCCCACGCGGCGGTGGTGACCGCCGTGGCGAAGGCGGCGTTTAACTCTGCGGTAGACGCGGTACGCGCCGGAGCGCGAATTGTCGCGGTTGGCCTGCCGTCGGAGTCCATGAGCCTGAACATTCCCCGTCTGGTGCTGGACGGCATCGAAGTGGTCGGTTCGCTGGTGGGAACGCGCCAGGATCTGGCGGAAGCCTTCCAGTTCGCAGCCGAAGGAAAGGTTAAACCTACGGTGACCCTGCGCCCGCTGGAGGATATCAACGCCATTTTCCATGAAATGGAAAGCGGAAAAATCAAAGGCCGAATGGTCATCGATTTTAAGCATAAGTCAGTCCGTTAAGCGTTCGCTTAACGCTCAGGCACCGGCGTGCATCGCGTCGGTGCCACAACACATGACCTCAGCCGTGAGTTCTGCGATAATCGCGGTTTCCCGCAATCAAGAGTGAATCATGCAGTACCCGATTAATGAAATGTTCCAGACCCTGCAAGGCGAGGGTTACTTCACCGGCGTTCCCGCCATTTTCATCCGTTTACAGGGATGCCCGGTAGGCTGTGCCTGGTGCGACACCAAACACACCTGGGACAAATTGAGCGATCGGGAAGTGTCGCTGTTCAGCGTGCTCGCAAAAACCAAAGAGAGCGACAAATGGGGCGCGGCAAGCAGTGAAGATCTGCTGGCTATCATTGAGCGCCAGGGCTGGACGGCTCGCCATGTGGTGATCACCGGCGGTGAACCCTGTATCCACGATCTGATGCCGCTGACCATGGCGCTCGAAGCGCTGGGCTTTAGCTGCCAGATTGAAACCAGCGGAACGCATGACGTGCGCTGTACGACGGGCACCTGGGTGACGGTATCCCCGAAGGTGAATATGAAAGGTGGGTACGATGTGATTGCGCAGGCGCTGCAGCGTGCGGATGAGATCAAACACCCGGTTGGGCGGATGCGCGACATCGAAGCGCTCGACGATCTGCTGGCGACCCTGAAGGATGAGAAACAGCGCGTTATCGCCCTGCAGCCTATCAGCCAGAAAGAGGATGCCACCCGGCTATGCATCGAAACCTGTATCGCCCGCAACTGGCGGCTGTCGATGCAGACGCACAAATACCTGAATATCGCCTGATTCTCTCCGGCCTGACCCTCTCCCGACAGGAGAGGGACCTCTGGCGCACTCCCGTTTTGTTCAGCAGCACACCTTTCTCTGATCAGAGAAGGGGATTACTCGCCGCGGTATACGCAGCCGGCGGTGCAGGTTTCTTTCACCATGACCGCGCTTAGCAGCGGCAGCACCGGCTTCATCTCATTCCAGATCCAGGCCGCCAGCACTTCGCTGGTGGGATTTTCCAGGCCCGGGATCTCATTCAGATAGTAGTGGTCAAGGCGGTTATAGACCGGTTTGAACGCCGCCTTCAGCTCGGCAAAATCCATTACCCAGCCGGTATGCGCGTCCACCTCGCCGGTTATTTCCAGGCGCACCATAAAGGAGTGACCGTGCAGGCGTCCGCACTTGTGGCCTTCCGGCACGTTCGGTAAATGGTGAGCGGCTTCGAAGGTGAAATCTTTAAACAGCGTGGTAGGCATAACAGAGTCTCAGAAAGGCTAAAAACCGCCGCATAGTACCGGAACTGGCTTTTTTTCGCATTAGCTAAAACCCGCATTAACGCCCTGCGGGAAAATGCTGCGTCCCGACCACTTTAAGAATCAATAATATCAATGGGTTAATTAACCACTTTTAACACTAATAACTACCCGAAAAAACGATTAGTCGATTTGGTTATTTAATATTTCCAACCCTTCTTTAATTGTTATTATTCCGGCCGTTACCCTGATACCCATCATTATTTGCGCGGCAGCGGGCGACGCTTTTTGCCTGATGCGCGTTCTGACCAACAGGTGCCGAAAAAGCGGATAACCGTTACCCGGCAGCGTAAATGCGTCAGGCTAGCCATAAACCAATAAATCAGGTGCATTTCTTGCTGTTTCAACCTGAACACAGCCTTGCTTACTGGAACTCAACAACGCATGACGACTCAGGCCCCACCTTCAGCACCGCTCCCGCTTAATCCGGAGCAGATGGCGCGCCTCCAGGCCGCTACTAACGACCTTACGCCCACGCAGCTGGCCTGGGTATCCGGCTATTTCTGGGGCGTGCTCAATCAGCAGCCCGGCGCTACGGCGCTCGCCCAGCCAGCCGCCCCCGAGATGCCCGGCATAACCATCATTTCCGCCTCCCAGACCGGGAACGCCCGTCGCGTGGCGGAAGCGCTGCGCGACGATCTGCTGGCTGAAAAGCTGAGCGTCAACCTGGTCAATGCCGGGGACTACAAGTTCAAGCAGATCGCGTCGGAAAAACTGCTGGTGGTGGTGACCTCCACCCAGGGTGAGGGCGAGCCGCCGGAAGAGGCCGTCGCGCTGCACAAGTTTCTGTTTTCTAAAAAGGCGCCGAAGCTCGACGGCACCGCCTTTGCGGTCTTCAGCCTCGGCGACAGCTCCTATGAGTTCTTCTGCCAGTCAGGGAAAGATTTCGACAACAAACTCGCCGAGCTTGGTGCCGAGCGTCTGCTCGACCGTGTCGATGCCGACGTGGAGTACCAGGAGCTGGCCACCGCCTGGCGCGCACGCGTGGTGTCGGTATTGAAAGACCGGGCGCCAGCCGCCTCGGGCGCACAGGTCGCCACTGCGGCCAGCGGTGCGGTAAACCAGGTCGATTCCACCCCGTACACCAAAGAGCAGCCGCTGACCGCTACGCTTGCGGTAAACCAGAAAATCACCGGCCGCGCCTCGGATAAGGACGTGCGCCACCTGGAGATCGATCTTGGCGACTCCGGCCTGCGTTACCAGCCTGGCGATGCGCTCGGCGTCTGGTATCAGAACGATCCGGCGCTGGTGAAGGAACTGGTGGAACTGCTGTGGCTGACCGGCGATGAGCTGGTTCAGCACGAGGGCAAAAGCATTGCCCTGCGTGAGGCGCTGCAGTGGCATTTTGAGCTGACGGTCAACACGTCCGCTATCGTTGAGAATTATGCCGCCCTGTCACGCAACGAGACGCTGCTGGCGATGGTGGGCGATAAAAACAAGCTGCAGCACTACGCTGCGCTGACGCCAATTGTCGACATGGTGCGTTTCGCGCCGGCACAGCTTGACGCCGAACAGCTTACCGGCCTGCTGCGTCCGCTCACCCCGCGCCTTTACTCGATCGCCTCGTCCCAGGCGGAAGTGGAAAACGAAGTGCACATTACCGTTGGGGTCGTGCGCTACGACGTAGAAGGCCGCGCCCGCGCGGGCGGCGCCTCGAGCTTCCTCGCCGATCGCGTTGAGGAGGATGGCGAGGTACGGGTGTTCATCGAGCACAACGACAATTTCCGCCTGCCGGCCAACCCGGAAACCCCGGTGATCATGATAGGCCCGGGCACTGGTATTGCGCCGTTCCGCGCCTTTATGCAGCAGCGCGCCGCCGATGAGGCACCCGGGAAAAACTGGCTGTTCTTCGGCAACCCGCACTTCACCGAAGATTTCCTGTATCAGGTCGAGTGGCAGCGCTACGTCAAAGAGGGCGTGCTGACCCGCATCGATCTCGCCTGGTCACGGGATCAGGAACATAAAATATACGTACAAGACAAACTGCGCGAACAGGGCGCAGAGCTGTGGCGCTGGATCAACGAAGAAGGCGCGCACATTTACGTCTGCGGCGATGCCAGTCGCATGGCCAAAGACGTTGAGCAGGCTTTACTGGACGCGATCGTCGAGTTTGGTGGCATGGACACCGACGCGGCGGATGAATATTTAAGTGAGCTGCGCGTTGAGCGCCGTTATCAGCGAGATGTCTACTAATGAGCGATAAACACCCAGGCCCTCTGGTGGTCGAAGGCAAACTGGCCGATGCCGAGCGCATGAAGGGCGAGAGCAACTATCTGCGCGGTACCATCGCGGAAGATCTCAACAACGGTCTGACCGGCGGATTCAATGGCGACAACTTCCTGCTGATCCGTTTCCACGGCATGTATCAGCAGGACGATCGCGATATTCGCGCCGAGCGTGCGGAGCAGAAGCTGGAGCCGCGTCATGCAATGATGCTGCGCTGCCGTCTGCCGGGCGGCATCATCACCACGCGTCAGTGGCAGGCCATTGATAAGTTCGCGGCGGATAAGACCCTGTACGGCAGCATTCGTATCACCAACCGTCAGACCTTTCAGTTCCACGGTATTCTCAAGAAGAACGTGAAGCCGGCGCACCAGATGCTGCACGAAGTGGGCCTCGACGCGCTGGCAACGGCGAACGACGTTAACCGTAACGTGCTCTGCACCTCCAATCCGGTTGAGTCGGTGCTGCACGCCGAAGCGTACGAATGGGCAAAAAAGCTCTCCGAACATCTGCTGCCCCAGACCCGCGCCTATGCGGAGATCTGGCACGACGGCGAAAAGGTGGCGACCACCGACGAGGAGCCGATCCTCGGGAAAACCTATCTGCCGCGTAAGTTCAAAACCACGGTGGTGATCCCGCCGCAGAACGACGTCGATCTGCACGCCAACGACATGAACTTTATCGCTATCGCCGAGAGCGGCAGACTGGTGGGCTTCAACCTGCTGGTAGGCGGCGGGCTGTCGATTGAGCACGGCAACAAGAAAACCTACGCCCGTACCGCGAGCGAATTCGGCTATATCCCGCTCGAGCACACCCTGGCGGTGGCGGAAGCGGTGGTCACGACCCAGCGCGACTGGGGCAACCGTACCGACCGTAAAAATGCCAAAACCAAATACACGCTTGAGCGCGTCGGTGTCGAAACGTTCAAAGCGGAAGTGGAGCGCCGCGCGGGCATCACCTTTGCGCCGACCCGCCCCTACGAATTCACCGGACGCGGCGACCGCATCGGCTGGGTGAAGGGCATTGACGACCAGTGGCACCTGACGCTGTTTATCGAAAATGGCCGTATTCTCGACTACCCGGATCGTCCGTTAAAAACCGGTCTGCTGGAAATTGCTAAGATCCATAAAGGGGATTTCCGCTTAACCGCGAATCAGAACCTGATCGTGGCGGGCGTGCCGGAGAGCGAGAAAGCGAAAATTGAGCAACTGGCGGTCACCCACGGGCTGATGAACGCCGTGACGCCGCAGCGTGAAAACTCGATGGCCTGCGTCTCCTTCCCGACCTGTCCGCTGGCGATGGCCGAAGCCGAGCGCTTCCTGCCGTCGTTCGTTGATAAGGTGGAAGCGACGATGGCTAAACACGGCGTGGGCGACGATCACATCGTGATGCGCGTCACTGGCTGCCCGAACGGCTGCGGCCGCGCGATGCTGGCAGAGGTGGGGCTGGTGGGCAAAGCGCCGGGCCGCTACAACCTGCACATCGGTGGCAACCGCATCGGGACGCGTATCCCTCGCATGTACAAAGAAAACATCACCGAGCCGGAGATCCTGGCGTCGCTTGATGAACTGGTAGGGCGCTGGGCGAAAGAGCGCGAGGCGGGGGAAGGATTCGGCGATTTCACCGTGCGCAGCGGCATCATTCGTCCGGTGCTCGACCCGGCGCGTGATTTCTGGGAATAACGCTCCAACGACACAATCGTGAGGTGAACATGGCTTTACTCGATCTCAACGCGCTACATACGCTGTCCGGCCCGGATCGGGCGGAGGTGCTGGCAGGCACCAACGCGCAACTGGAAGCCCTGAGCGCGGAAGCGCGCGTGGCATGGGCGCTGGAGCATCTGCCGGGGGAGTTTGTGCTCTCCTCCAGCTTCGGTATTCAGGCGGCGGTCTGTCTGCATCTGGTGACCCGGCAGCGGCCGGATATTCCGGTGATCCTGACCGATACCGGCTATCTGTTCCCGGAAACCTACCGGTTCATCGACGAGCTGACCGACAAACTGAACCTCAATCTGCAGGTCTATCGGGCCGCGCAAAGCCCGGCCTGGCAGGAGGCGCGCTACGGTAAGCTGTGGGAGCAGGGCGTAACGGGCATTGAGAAGTACAACGAGATCAACAAAGTGGAGCCGATGAACCGCGCCCTGAAGGAGCTCGGCGCGCAAACCTGGTTTGCCGGCCTGCGCCGTGAACAGTCCGGTAGCCGCGCCGAGCTGCCGGTGCTCGGCGTCCAGCGCGGAATATTTAAGGTGCTGCCGATCATCGACTGGGACAACCGCACCGTTTACCAGTATCTGCAAAAGCACGGCCTGAAATACCATCCGCTGTGGGATGAGGGCTATCTGTCGGTGGGGGATACCCACACCACCCGTAAGTGGGAACCGGGCATGGCGGAAGAGGAGACCCGGTTCTTCGGCCTGAAACGCGAGTGCGGACTGCACGAGGGGTAAAGGCCTGCACGGCGTGATGCGTACAACGGGGGAGCTACGGCTCCCCCGTTGTTATTTTCGGGCCGCCTGCTCCGGAGAGGGATGCACGGTGCCGATCGGAATCCTGTCACCCTTGAGCGGTGTGTCTTCCGGCTGCAATTCAGCGGTCGCCAGCCCGGTAATCAGCGGCAGCAGCACGTTCACCACGTCGCGGCTGCGCTTTTCAATGCGCCCAGGCAGAGCCTTATCCAGATGGGCGAGGCTGTCGAGCTTCGGATCGTGCCAGGCGTAGCCGTCCGGGAAGGCGCGGCTTTTGGTGACCTGCTGGTAGCCATCATGCTTGCCCAGCGACCAGTTCGTCGCTTCCACGCTCAGCACCGGTACGCCGTAGTCATCGAAGGCGTCTGCGTCATTACAGCAGCCGGTGCCTTTGGGGTAGGTCGGGTTCAAGCCGGGATTGATGGCGGCGCGGATCCCTTTTCGCGCGGCGATAGCCAGCGCGCGGTCGCGGGTCAGTTTCGTTACCGCCGCCGGGGTATTTTTCCCGCTGTTGAAGTAGAGCCGGTCGCCGACAATCAGGTTATCCAGGTTAATGACCAGCAGGGTGTTAGCCCGCTCCTGGGCGCTCATCTTCTCGACGTAGTTGGTGGAGCCGAACCGCCCCTCCTCTTCACCGCTGGTGGCAATAAAGCGCAGCGTGTAGCCGGTCGGCACATCGCGCAGCCGTTCGGCCAGCTCCAGCATTACCCCGACCCCCGCCGCGTTATCGTCCACGCCCTGGTAGCTCAACCCGCCCAGGTTGTGGTTGGTGTCGCGATCGTTTTGCGGTGCGAAGGTGTCGAGATGCGCCATGACGATAATCTGGTACGGTGACGCCGCCTTTTTACCGGCGATCACCATATGGCCCTGCACATGCTGCCAGTCGACGCGGCGGGCGGCGTGGCGGTAGGGGTAGTGAATATCCAGGCGGCGGATATCGCTCTGATACCCAAGGCGCGTGAACTGCTGATTCACATAGTCGGCGGCGAGCATCTCGGCGGGTGAGCCGGTCATTCTGCCGGGAAAGACGGTAGCGATGTATCGGGTATGTTGGGCGGCAATCGAGCCGGGTTTGTCGTTGGGCGTTTGGGCAACGGCAACCGGAGAGAGGCACACGCCAAGAGCTGCGTACATAACAGCGCGGCGCAACGCGGAAAACATAACTCATCCTTTGAATGGGGTCAGAACCGGGAATGGCTTCAAATTGTAAGTAATTCGAAAATTCATTGCCCGGATTAATTACTGTCGTCCGACTATTTTGCGCCGCGTTAGCACTTTTTGCGATTAGCTTTTTCCGACGTTTATTCTTTTGTGGAACTACTCATTCCAATTGGTAATTTCATTCGCTGTGCCACGGCCCCTATAGTCACCTCTGGCTCGGTAGGTAAACGCGCTGTGTGGTCGTGAAACGCTTCCCCTGTTCACCTCGCTAACAGGTCATCGCGCGCGATGACCAGACGTTTGCCATCACGCCGGGCCCCGGGAAGGCGGTGGCGTGACGTCGCCCGCCAGGTTTCCCCCTTATCACCAGACGGAGGGCTATCGGCCCTTCGCAGTGGACCCGGCCAGACGCCGGACCACGCTGATTGCAACGTTAATGCCTGGCGTGACCGGGCCGGAAAGGAAAGGATATGGATCAGAAACGACTCACCCATTTGCGACAGCTGGAGGCGGAAAGCATCCATATCATCCGTGAAGTGGCGGCCGAATTCGCGAATCCGGTGATGATGTACTCCATCGGCAAAGATTCGTCGGTGATGCTGCACCTGGCGCGCAAGGCGTTCTATCCAGGCACGCTGCCGTTCCCGCTGCTGCACGTCGATACCGGCTGGAAATTCCGCGAGATGTACGAGTTTCGCGACCGCACCGCGAAAGCCTATGGCTGTGAGCTGCTGGTGCATAAGAACCCGGAAGGGGTGGCGATGGGGATCAACCCGTTTGTCCACGGCAGCGCCAAGCACACCGATATCATGAAAACCGAAGGGCTGAAGCAGGCGCTGAACAAGTACGGCTTCGATGCGGCCTTCGGCGGCGCACGCCGCGACGAGGAAAAATCCCGCGCCAAAGAGCGTATCTACTCCTTCCGCGACCGCTTCCACCGCTGGGACCCGAAAAACCAGCGTCCGGAGCTGTGGCACAACTACAACGGCCAGATTAATAAAGGCGAAAGCATCCGCGTGTTCCCGCTCTCCAACTGGACCGAGCTGGATATCTGGCAGTACATCTATCTGGAAAAAATCGACATCGTTCCGCTTTACCTGGCGGCCGAGCGGCCGGTGCTGGAGCGTGACGGTATGCTGATGATGATTGACGACGACCGCATCGACCTCCAGCCGGGCGAAACCATTGAGCAGCGCATGGTGCGTTTCCGTACCCTCGGCTGCTGGCCGCTCACCGGCGCGGTGGAGTCATCCGCGCAGACGCTGCCGGAGATCATCGAGGAGATGCTGGTCTCCACCACCAGCGAACGCCAGGGGCGCGTCATCGACCGCGACCAGTCAGGCTCTATGGAGCTGAAGAAACGCCAGGGTTATTTCTAAGGAGCCGTCATGAACACCACCATTGCACAACAAATCGCACAAGAGGGCGGCGTGGAAGCGTACCTTCACGCCCAGCAGCATAAAAGCCTGCTGCGCTTTCTGACCTGCGGCAGCGTGGATGACGGGAAAAGCACCCTGATTGGCCGACTGCTGCACGATACTCGTCAGATCTACGAAGACCAGCTCTCGTCCCTGCACAACGACAGCAAGCGCCACGGCACCCAGGGTGAAAAACTGGATCTTGCGCTGCTGGTGGACGGCCTTCAGGCCGAGCGCGAGCAGGGCATCACCATTGACGTGGCCTACCGTTACTTCTCCACCGAGAAGCGCAAATTTATCATCGCCGATACCCCAGGCCACGAGCAGTACACCCGCAACATGGCGACCGGCGCGTCCACCTGCGATCTGGCAATCCTGCTGATTGACGCCCGCAAAGGCGTGCTGGATCAGACCCGCCGCCACAGCTTTATCTCCACGCTGCTCGGCATTCGTCATCTGGTGGTGGCAGTGAACAAGATGGACCTGGTGGGGTATCGCCAGGATACCTTCGAACAGATTAAACAGGACTACCTCGACTTTGCCGCGCAGCTGCCGGGCGATCTCGATATCCGCTTTGTGCCGCTGTCGGCGCTGGAGGGGGACAACGTCGCCACCAGCAGCACCACCATGCCGTGGTACAGCGGCCCGACGCTGCTCGACGTGCTGGAGAGCGTGGACATCACCCGCCCGGTAGAGGCGCAGCCGCTGCGCTTCCCGGTGCAGTACGTCAACCGCCCCAATCTGGATTTCCGCGGCTATGCGGGCACGCTGGCCTCCGGGCACATCACCGCCGGCCAGCGCGTAAAAGTGCTGCCGTCGGGCGTGGAGTCAACCGTGGCGCGCATCGTGACCTTCGATGGCGATCTGCCGGAAGCCTTTGCTGGCGAAGCCATTACCCTGGTGCTGAACGATGAGATCGACATCAGCCGGGGGGACACTATCGTGGATGCCGCCGATGACGTCGCTCCGGCCCAAAGCGCACGCGTGGACGTGGTGTGGATGGCGGAGCAGCCGCTGAGCGCCGGGCAGAGCTACGACATTAAAATCGCCGGGAAGAAGACCCGGGCGCGGGTTGACGCCGTACATCACCAGGTGGACATCAACAACCTGACGCGTCATGCGGTGGAGCACCTGCCCCTCAACGGCATTGGTGAAGTGGAGCTGACCTTTGACGAGCCGCTGAACATCGACCGCTACCAGCAGAATCCGGTGACCGGCGGGCTTATTTTTATCGATCGCCTGAGCAACGTTACCGTGGGGGCGGGCATGGTTTCTGCACCGCTGACCGCCGCACAGCACGCTACGCCGTTGGACTACAGCGCCTTTGAGCTTGAGCTGAACGCCCTGATTCGCCGCCACTTCCCGCACTGGGAAGCACGCGATCTGCGTACGCTGACGGGTGGAAAATAATGGCCGCGCACGATGAAAACGTGGTCTGGCATCCGCATCCGGTGACCCCGGCGCAGCGCGAACAGCTCCACGGCCATAAGGGCGTGGTGGTGTGGTTTACCGGGCTCTCTGGCTCCGGCAAATCCACTGTGGCCGGCGCGCTGGAAGAGGCGCTACATAAGCTTGGCATCAGCACCTATCTGCTGGACGGCGATAACGTGCGTCACGGCCTGTGCAGCGATCTCGGCTTCAGCGAGGCGGATCGCAAAGAGAACATCCGCCGCGTCGGCGAAGTGGCGAACCTGATGGTGGACGCCGGGCTGGTGGTGCTCACCGCGTTTATCTCCCCCCACCGCGCCGAGCGGCAGATGGTGCGCGAGCGGGTAGGGGAGGGGCGTTTTATCGAGGCGTTCGTCGACACCCCGCTTGCGGTGTGCGAAGCGCGCGATCCGAAGGGACTGTACAAAAAAGCGCGTGCCGGTGAGCTGCGTAACTTTACCGGTATCGATGCGGTGTATGAGCCGCCGACGCACCCGGATGTCCATCTCGACGGCGAACAATTAGTAACAAAATTGGTGGCGCAAATGTTAGACCTGCTGCGGCAGGGCTATATCATCAACTCCTGAGGCACAGTCGGGATGCCTTTTATCCCGACCGGCCAGGCTACAGGATTGAGTATGCGCGACAGCACCAATATGATTTATTCACAGGCTGAATCACCTGATAAGCGTGACATCGAGGAGACAACCTGGTCAGTGCCTGGCGCTATCCTCGGGTTGCTCTCCTGGCTGCTGGCGCTCGGTATCCCTTTCCTCCTCTACGGCTCCAACACGCTGTTCTTTCTGCTCTACACCTGGCCCTTCTTTCTTGCGCTGCTGCCCGTTGCGGTTGTGGTCGGCGTCGCGCTGCATTCGTTGCTCAATGGACGGTTGATGCTGAGCGCGATGGCGACCATTGCCAGCGTCGCGCTGCTGTTCGGTGCGCTGTTCCTCTGGCTGATGGGCTAGCCCGCGACATGCTTCAAACGGTAACAGAGCTTATACAGGTATGTAGCGCTTCGTAACGACGACAGCGCCCGGAATAATGTGCTACATTCTGCCGCATTCAGGTGACCCCCGGGTGCACGCCGTACAGGGTGACGAGGGTGGAGTGTTGCGGCAAGTTATGGGATGATATTGCCGTTTTTCAGGGGGCAGAATGGGCAAACTAACGCTGCTATTGCTGGCTTTACTGGTCTGGCTACAGTATTCGCTGTGGTTTGGCAAAAACGGCATACACGATTTCAGCCGCGTCAGTGAAGATGTGGCAGCACAGCAGGCGACAAACGCCAAACTCAAAGCGCGTAACGATCAACTCTTCGCTGAAATTGACGACCTCAATGGCGGCCAGGAAGCGATTGAGGAGCGCGCACGCAATGAATTGAGCATGACCAAGCCAGGGGAAACCTTCTACCGCCTGGTACCGGAAGCGTCTAAGCGCAACTGGGGGTCAGGACAAAACAATCCTTAACCGGACTCAGGTTACTACTACATGGTCGTCTCACCAGATGTCGTTGCCGTTGTGCCGGCTGCCGGCATTGGCAGCCGGATGCAAGCGGAACACCCCAAGCAGTACCTCACTATCGGCGATAAAACCCTCCTCGAACACGCGGTGGCAGGGCTGCTTCGCCATCCCCGTATCAACAGAGTGATTATCGCCATCAGCGCCCACGACGCGTGGTTTCACCGGCTGCCGCTGGCGAACGACGCGCGTATTTCGGTGGTGCAGGGCGGCGGTGAACGCGCCGACTCGGTACTGGCCGGGCTGCGCCAGGCGGGCGACGCCCCCTGGGTGCTGGTGCATGACGCCGCGCGCCCCTGTCTGCATCCCGACTGCCTTGAGCGGCTGCTGGCGCTTACCTCACGCAGCGCGGTCGGCGGCATCCTCGCCGCACCGGTGCGCGATACCATGAAGCGCGGCGAGCCGGGGCAACCCACAATCGCCCACACCGTGGATCGCGTCGATCTGTGGCATGCGCTGACGCCGCAGCTGTTTCCGCGCGACCTGCTCGAACACTGCCTGGCACGCGCCCTGAATGAAGGGGCCACCATCACTGACGAAGCGTCGGCGCTGGAGTACTGCGGCTATCACCCTGAACTTATTCCCGGTCGCGCAGATAATATAAAAGTGACCCGTCCGGAAGACCTGGCGCTTGCGGAATTTTACCTTACCCGGTTAACCCTCCAGGAGAATGCATAATGCGTATTGGACATGGTTTCGACGTACACGCCTTTGGCGGCGAAGGCCCGATCGTTATCGGCGGTGTCCGTATCCCGTATGAGCAGGGATTGCTGGCCCATTCAGACGGCGACGTCGCGCTGCACGCCCTGACCGATGCCCTGCTCGGCGCCGCGGCGCTGGGGGATATCGGCAAGCTGTTCCCGGATACCGACCCGGCGTTTAAAGGCGCTGACAGCCGCGAGCTGCTGCGCGAAGCCTGGCGCCGTATTCAGGCGAAGGGCTACGCGCTCGGCAACGTGGATGTCACCATCATTGCTCAGGCACCGAAGATGCTGCCGCACATTCCGCAGATGCGCGTGTTTATCGCCGAAGATCTGGGCTGCCATATGGATGACGTTAACGTCAAAGCCACGACTACGGAAAAACTTGGATTCGTCGGCCGCGGCGAAGGCATCGCCTGTGAAGCGGTGGCGCTACTGGTGAAGGCCGGCCAATGATTGACGTATATAACCTGACCTGGCTGCACGGCAAGCCGCAGGGCAGCGGCGTACTGAAAGCCAACCCGGAAGATTTTGTGGTCCAGGAAGATCTGGGGTTCGCGCCCGATGGCGAAGGCGAACAGCTGCTGGTGCGCATTCGTAAAGAGGGCTGCAACACGCGCTTTGTCGCCGATGCGCTGGCGAAATTCCTGCGCGTGCACGCCAAAGAGGTGAGCTTTGCCGGGCAAAAAGATAAGCATGCGGTAACCGAGCAGTGGTTCTGCGTGCGCCTGCCGGGCAAAGCGATGCCGGACCTGTCGACGTTTACCCTCGAAGGCTGTCAGGTGCTGGAGTACGCGCGCCACAAGCGCAAGCTGCGGCTTGGTGCGCTGCGCGGCAACGCCTTCCGGCTGGTGCTGCGGCAGGTCACCCACCGTGACGAGATGCAGACGCGCCTTGAGCAGATCGCGGCCCGCGGCGTGCCGAACTACTTTGGTCCCCAGCGTTTTGGCATCGGCGGCAGCAACCTGCAGGGCGCGCTGCGCTGGGCACAAAACCCAGGTCCGGTGCGCGATCGCAATAAACGCAGCTTCTGGCTCTCGGCAGCCCGCAGCGCGCTTTTTAACCAGATTGTCAGCGAGCGTCTGAACAAAACAGACTTTAATCAAGTTGTTGACGGCGATGCGCTACAATTAGCCGGGCGCGGAAGCTGGTTCGTCGCTACCCCTGAAGAGCTGCCGGAACTGCAGCAGCGCGTGGACAGCCAGGCGCTGATGATCACCGCTGCGCTGCCCGGCGCAGGCGACTGGGGAACCCAACGCGATGCGCTGGCTTTCGAGAAACAAACCCTTGCTGAGCAAGGGGATTTACAACTTTTGCTGGAGCGTGAGAAAGTAGAGGCCGCGCGCCGCGCGATGCTGCTCTATCCTCATGAGCTTTGCTGGGACTGGTGGGACGACGTCACCGTCGAGCTGCGTTTCTGGCTGCCTGCCGGAAGCTTCGCCACCAGTGTGGTACGGGAACTGATGAACACGTCAGGTGACTATGCGAATATTGCTGAGTAACGACGATGGTATTCATGCGCCGGGGATCCAGACCCTGGCGTCAGCCCTGCGCGAATTTGCCGAGGTGCAGGTTGTTGCGCCCGATCGCAACCGCAGCGGCGCGTCCAACTCGCTGACCCTGGAGTCTTCGCTCCGTACCTTCACCTTCCCCAACGGCGACATTGCCGTACAGATGGGCACCCCGACCGACTGCGTCTTTCTGGGCGTTAACGCCCTGATGCGCCCGCGTCCGGACGTTGTGGTGTCGGGAATTAACGCCGGCCCCAATCTGGGGGATGACGTTATCTATTCCGGTACCGTCGCCGCGGCGATGGAGGGCCGCCACCTGGGCTTTCCGGCGCTGGCGGTCTCGCTTAACGGCCATCAGCACTACGATACCGCCGCCGCCATCACCTGCCAGCTGCTGCGCGGCCTGGCGCGTGAACCGCTGCGTACCGGACGCATTCTCAACGTCAACGTCCCCGATCTGCCGCTGAGTGAAATCAAAGGCATTCGGGTGACGCGCTGCGGTAGCCGCCACCCGGCGGATCAGGTGATCCCGCAGCAGGATCCGCGTGGCAACACCCTGTACTGGATTGGTCCACCGGGCGAGAAGTGCGACGCCGGGCCGGACACCGACTTCGCCGCCGTGGATGAAGGCTACGTGTCGGTCACCCCGCTGCACGTCGATTTAACGGCGTACAGCGCGCAGGAGGTGGTATCAGACTGGCTGGCGCGCGCCGGGGTGAACGAGCAATGGTGAGTAAACGCATCCAGAATCTGCTGGCTCAGCTGCGTGCCCAGGGCATCAAAAACGAACAGGTGCTTGACGCCATCGCCAGCGTACCGCGTGAGAAATTTATCGACGAGGCGCTGGAACATAAAGCGTGGGAAAACGTCGCGCTGCCCATCGGCTCGGGGCAGACCATCTCGCAGCCTTACATGGTTGCGCGCATGACCGAGCTGCTGGAGCTGACCCCTGACTCCCGCGTGCTGGAGATCGGCACCGGTTCAGGCTACCAGACCGCTATTCTTGCTCACCTTGTCCATCATGTCTGCTCGGTTGAACGCATCAAAGGGCTGCAGTGGCAGGCGCGCCGTCGCCTCAAGCAGCTCGATTTGCACAATATTTCCACCCGCCACGGTGACGGATGGCAGGGATGGCAGGCGCGCGCGCCATTTGACGCTATTATTGTTACCGCCGCGCCGGGAGAGATCCCGACCGCGCTGCTGTCGCAGCTCGATGAAGGCGGTATTCTTGTGCTCCCGGTGGGCGACGAACAACAGGTGCTTAAGCGCGTGCGTCGTCGCGGGGGCGAGTATGTTATTGACACCGTGGAAGCGGTACGTTTTGTACCGCTGGTCAAAGGCGAACTGGCCTGAACCAGGAGTTTTTCCGGTTGCCTGTGTCTGAGTTATGCGTAAAGTGAGCGCATTACGTCAGAACACATGATGCCGCGGTGTTATCACGTCACGGGTAGTTATTTTTTTCGGGGGATTAATGAGCACGGGAAGCCCACTTTTCACAGCACGCCGGGCAGTAACACTGTCGCTTATCGCGCTGGCAGTCGCAGGCTGCAGCAATAATAACACGTCGCAAGCCCCTATCAGTTCGGTCGATGGCAATAGCGGAACGGAAAGTTCTGGCGGGATGCTGGTCACCCAGCCGCCAAAAATGAGTGCGCCTGCACCAGCGCCACAGATGTCATCGACGCCGCCGATGCAGTCGGCCCCGGTCGTGCAATCTGCACCGCCGCAGAGCCTTTCACAACCTGTACAAACCGAAAATGGGCGTATAGTTTACAATCGTCAATATGGGAATATTCCTAAAGGTAGTTATGCTGGCGGCAACACCTATACGGTAAAACGCGGCGATACGCTGTTCTACATCGCCTGGATTACCGGGAACGATTTCCGTGATTTGGCCCAGCGAAATGGCGTTGCAGCCCCGTATAGCCTGAATGTCGGGCAAACGCTTGAAATTGGTAATGCTTCCGGCCGACCGATTACGCCGGGCAATACCGTCTCGGCGGCGGATGCCAGCGCCCAGGGTCTGACGACCAAACCCGCGCAAAATTCAAACAGGGTGGTTGCGTCGCAACCGACAATTACGTATTCTGAAAATTCAGGTGAACAGAGTGCTAACAAGATGTTGCCGGGTAATAAGCCCGCCGGGACGGTTGTCACAGCGCCCGTCACGGCTCCGGTAGTCAGCACATCCGAACCCGTTGCCAGCAGTCAAACTGCCAGTGCGCCCGTATCAGCATGGCGCTGGCCGACTGAAGGCAAAGTTATCGAGAACTTCTCTTCCTCCGAGGGTGGGAACAGAGGTATCGATATCGCAGGCTCTAAAGGACAGAGCATCACCGCGACAGCAGATGGTCGGGTGGTTTACGCTGGAAATGCGCTGCGCGGTTACGGTAATCTTATCATCATAAAACATAACGATGATTACCTGAGTGCCTACGCCCATAACGACACAATGCTGGTCCGGGAACAACAAGAGATCAAGGCGGGGCAGAAGATAGCTACCATGGGTAGCACCGGAACCAGTTCTACACGCTTACATTTTGAAATTCGTTACAAGGGGAAATCCGTAAACCCGCTGCAATTTTTACCGCAGCGATAAATCGGCAAAGTGCCAGGTCGTTCACCTCCACTGATGGCATTGCATGGGCAACCACGCAGGCAGGATGTATGAGAGTTTGACGGGCGTTTTGTCCAGGGATCACGGGTAGGAGCCATCTTTATGAGTCAGAATACGCTGAAAGTTCATGATCTAAATGAAGACGCGGAATTTGATGAGAACGGAGTAGAGGTTTTCGACGAGAAAGCCTTAGTAGAAGAGGAACCCAGTGATAACGATGTTGCTGAAGAAGAGCTGTTATCGCAGGGAGCCACCCAGCGTGTGCTTGATGCCACTCAGCTGTACCTTGGCGAGATCGGTTATTCCCCGCTGCTGACTGCCGAAGAAGAAGTCTATTTTGCACGCCGCGCACTGCGTGGTGATGTCGCTTCCCGCCGCCGCATGATCGAAAGTAACCTGCGTCTGGTGGTGAAGATTGCACGTCGTTACAGCAATCGTGGTCTGGCACTGCTGGATCTGATTGAAGAAGGTAACCTCGGCCTGATTCGCGCCGTTGAGAAATTTGACCCGGAGCGCGGGTTCCGCTTCTCAACTTACGCAACATGGTGGATCCGTCAGACTATCGAACGGGCAATCATGAATCAGACCCGTACCATTCGCCTGCCGATTCACATCGTCAAAGAGCTGAATGTGTACCTTCGTACTGCACGTGAGCTCTCCCACAAGCTTGACCATGAGCCAAGCGCGGAAGAGATCGCAGAGCAGCTCGATAAACCGGTTGATGATGTCAGCCGTATGCTGCGCCTCAACGAGCGTATCACCTCGGTAGACACCCCACTGGGCGGTGACTCTGAGAAAGCGCTGCTGGACATTCTGGCCGATGAGAAAGACAACGGTCCGGAAGACACCACGCAAGACGATGATATGAAACAGAGCATCGTCAAATGGCTGTTCGAACTGAACGCCAAACAGCGTGAAGTGCTGGCACGTCGCTTTGGTCTGCTCGGTTATGAAGCCGCAACCTTGGAAGATGTGGGCCGCGAAATCGGTCTGACGCGTGAACGCGTTCGTCAAATCCAGGTTGAAGGTCTGCGCCGCCTGCGTGAAATCCTGCAGGCGCAGGGTCTGAATATCGAAGCACTGTTCCGCGAATAATACGACGTTGTATCAAAAAAGGCCGGTCATATGACCGGCCTTTTTTATGTGCTTTTTTACTCAATTTCCCGACGCCGGAGCGCCAGGAGAGAGCATCAGTTCAGCGTGTAATCGAGGGTGATTTCCGCTTTCATCAGCTGTGATACCGGGCAACCGGCTTTTGCTTTCTGGATGATAGCGTCGAACGCCGCATCCTCGATATCCGGCACGCGAACGGTGCTGGTCAGGGCGATCTTCGTGATCGCGAACCCGCCGTCAGCTTTGTCCAGCGACACATCTGCCGTGGTATCGATGCTCTGCGCCGTGTAGCCTTCTTCGCCCAGCATCAGGGACAGCGCCATAGAGAAACAGGCTGCATGTGCCGCACCAATCAGCTCTTCCGGGTTAGTGCCTGGTGCCCCTTCGAAACGGGTGTTGAAACCGTATGGCTGCTGTTTCAGCGCGCCGCTTTCAGTGGATACCGTGCCTTTACCTTGCTTGATATCGCCTTCCCAGTGAGCCTGTCCTTTCTTATGAATGGTCATGCATTTTCTCCTGTGGTCTCTGAATGTAGAGATAAGTATAGGATCGGCTGGCAGGGATGCGGGTGAACTCGGAGCCTTCTGGAAAAACGCGGCCTCACGTTGTGGAACGGGAGGCCGCGAGCAGCGCTACACGAGGTTTTTCAGACGGTAAATCCACTCCAGCGCCTGACGCGGTGAGAGCGAATCCGGATCGAGATTCTCCAGCGCCTCCAGCGCCGGGGAGGTCTCTTCTGCCGGTGCGAGCAGCGACATCTGAGTGCCATCGATCTGCGTCGCCGCCGCATTGCCCGACAGGCTCTCCAGCTCGCGCAGTTTGGCACGCGCGCGCTTAATCACCTCTTTAGGCACCCCGGCCAGCGCCGCGACCGCCAGACCGTAGCTTTTGCTGGCGGCACCCTCCTGCACGCTGTGCATAAAAGCGATGGTGTCACCGTGCTCGATAGCGTCCAGATGGACGTTCGCGACGCCCTCCATTTTTTCAGGCAGCGTGGTCAGCTCAAAATAGTGGGTGGCAAACAGCGTCAGCGCCTTGATGCGGTTCGCCAGGTTTTCCGCACAGGCCCACGCCAGCGACAGCCCGTCGTAGGTTGAGGTGCCGCGGCCAATCTCATCCATCAACACCAGGCTGTTTTCGGTGGCGTTATGCAGAATATTGGCCGTTTCGGTCATTTCCACCATAAAGGTCGAGCGCCCCGAGGCCAGATCGTCCGCCGCCCCGACGCGGGTGAAGATGCGATCCACCGGGCCAATCTCCGCCTGGCTTGCCGGCACGAAGCTGCCGATGTGCGCCATCAGCACAATCAGCGCGGTCTGGCGCATATAGGTACTCTTACCGCCCATGTTGGGGCCGGTAATAATCAGCATGCGGCGCTGGGGGGAGAGCGACAGCGGGTTGGCGATAAACGGCTCGCTCAGGACCTGCTCCACTACCGGGTGACGACCTTCGCTAATGCGTATGCCTGGCTTATCGATCAGGGTCGGGCAGTGGTAGTTAAGCGCATCAGCGCGCTCGGCGAGGTTAACCAGCACATCGAGTTCGGCCAGCGCCGCCGCGCTCTGCTGGAGATCCCCCAGGTGCGGCAGCAGCAGATCGAACAGCTCTTCGTAGAGCTGTTTTTCCAGTGCCAGCGCCTTCCCTTTCGAGGTCAGCACCTTATCTTCGTACTCTTTCAATTCGGGGATAATGTAACGCTCGGCGTTTTTCAGGGTCTGGCGGCGCACGTAGTTGATAGGCACCAGATGGCTTTGCCCGCGGCTGACCTGGATGTAGTAGCCGTGTACCGCATTGAAGCCGACTTTCAGCGTATCCAGTCCCAGCTTCTCGCGCTCGCGGATCTCCAGCCTGTCGAGGTAATCGGTCGCGCCATCGGCCAGCGCGCGCCACTCGTCGAGCTCGGCATTGTAGCCGGGCGCAATCACGCCGCCGTCGCGCACCAGCACCGGCGGGGCTTCAATCACCGCACGCTCCAGCAGGTCGCGCAGCTCGGCAAAGTCGCCGATGGTCTCACGCAGCGTCTGTACGTAGTCGGTCTGCACATCGGCCAGCATCTCACGCAGGGCCGGCAGCTGCTGGAAGGCGTGGCGCATGCGCGCCAGATCGCGCGGGCGGGCGGTACGCAGCGCCAGACGCGCCAGAATACGCTCCAGATCGCCGACCTGACGCAGCACCGGTTGCAGTTCCGTGGTGCGCTCCATCAGCGCGCTCAGGGTTTGCTGGCGTTTGCGCAGCACCGCGTGGTCGCGCACCGGCATATGCAGCCAGCGTTTGAGCATGCGGCTGCCCATCGGCGTAACGGTGCAGTCCAGCACCGATGCCAGGGTGTTCTCGATACCGCCGCTCAGGTTCTGGGTGATCTCCAGGTTACGGCGCGTGGCGGCATCCATAATAATGCCGTCCTGCTGACGCTCCATGGTGATGGAGCGGATATGCGGCAGGGTGGTGCGCTGAGTATCCTTGACGTACTGGAGCAGGCAGCCCGCCGCGCACAGGCCGCGCGGGGCGTTCTCTACCCCGAAGCCAATCAGATCGCGCGTGCCGAACTGCATATTGAGCTGCTGACGCGCGGTGTCGATTTCAAACTCCCACAGCGGACGACGGCGCAGCCCGCGGCGGCCATCAATCAGCGCCATGTCGGCGAAGTCTTCCGCATAGAGCAGCTCGGCAGGATTGGTACGCTGCAGCTCGGCGGCCATCGTCTCTTTATCCTGCGGCTCGCTGACGCGAAAACGCCCGGAGCTGATGTCCAGCGTCGCGTAGCCGAAGCCTTTCGCATCCTGCCAGATAGCGGCCAGCAGATTGTCCTGGCGCTCCTGAAGCAGCGCCTCATCGCTGATGGTACCCGGGGTGACGATGCGCACCACTTTACGCTCCACCGGCCCCTTCGAGGTGGCCGGATCGCCAATCTGCTCGCAGATCGCCACGGATTCACCGAGGTTCACCAGCTTCGCCAGGTAGTTTTCCACCGCGTGATGCGGCACGCCCGCCATGGGAATCGGTTCGCCCGCGGAGGCGCCGCGTTTGGTCAGCGAGATGTCCAGCAGCTGCGACGCGCGTTTCGCATCGTCATAAAACAGTTCGTAAAAATCGCCCATGCGATAAAACAGCAGGATCTCCGGATGCTGAGCCTTCAGCTTCAGATACTGCTGCATCATGGGGGTGTGGGCGTCGAGGTTTGCCATTGTACTCATTCGCGTCAGATGTCCCTGTGCGTAAAGTGTAATGAGCGTGCGATCTTTATATTTTTCATCGCGTTATCCGCTCGCTCATTGAATCTCATGAAACCCGGAGCGGGACGCCGGGGGTGCCACGTCGGTCACGTCATGTTTCATAAGGACGTAGGGCGCATGATAACGGAGTCTGTATGGCAGGAAAACAGCACCGAGGGCGGTAGCCATGAAAAGCGAACAAAACCGGAAGGCGCAACGCAAAATCGATGGCCTTCGACGAACGGGCGGGGCGCACGGCAACGCTGCGCGGTATAGCAGGCAGATGACATATTTATGAAGATAGTCACAAAAGCATAAGTTTTTCCACTGGCCGTGAAACCCTTCGCGCGCAGACCTCACTCAATACTATCGTTGCGTGATGGGAAGGGGCGGTACTCATTTCGCAGGATCAACGGCAGGCTGGCGCGCAGGCGCTGGCTTAAACGCATCAGTTATTTTGCGGAGTGAGAAACATGGTTAACCACGTAGGCGGTCACCGACCCCATATTGCCCATACCCACACCAGCGACATTGAACTGCGCAACAGAGGGTCAGAGGAGGCGTCTTCCGCTGCGCGCGCAGATGAAGCCGCCACCACAAGGCAAAAAAGCATCAATGACATTGCCCAAATTCTGACTAACTATTTCCCGGCTGATATCGCGAAAGAGAAAGCCACCGCCCTGCACGATGAGCTGGGCCAGAAGCCCAGCGATGTCGAGGCGGTGATAAAAAAAGGCTACGAGTTTGACAAGGTAACAAAAGCGTTTGAAGGTGCCGTCGGCGCGCTGGGTTACGCCCTGTCGGATGTGCCGGGCGATCTGATTGGTAAGGGCATTTGTCACCAGTTGGGATTGCAGCCCGGTACCCACGTGCACGATATGGTCTCCGGTATGGCAGGCGGCATGACGGCGGTAGGGTTTAAAGCCGTGCTGGAAAAAGTGTTTGCCAACAGCGTGAAAGATACAAAATGGCTGCAGGCCGATATGGACGCGCTGGAGCCCTATATGCAGGACGTAGCGAAAAAACGCGACAACGGCGTGTATAAGGTGTCTCAGGCTGGCATGGGCGGGTCGGGGTTCGATGCGCGTAACATTGTCACGGGTTCCGTGGCAGTCGGGACACAGATGCTGCCAGAAAATGACCCCCATGCGCCAGCGCCCGGTATCCTTGAGAGCACCACCAAGCCCGGCTATATCGGCAATAAAGTCGTCGGCGGCTTCCTGACTGCAGCGGCAGGCTCATTAAGCGGTGTGGTCCAGAATAAATACGACAGGCTTCACGGTCCAGAATTTCTGTTTGGCCGCACCGACTGGAAGGAGCGTTATCAGGCGCTGTCAAACACCAACACCATATCTGAACAGATATATAAAGGCGGGAAAAGTCGACTGGCGACCGCGGGAAGAGATGCTTTTACCACCGGCGATAACTGGCGTGCTGGCCTCGCGAACCTTGCCACACCTAATCAGGTCGCCGAAAAGCTCGCCCTGGGTATCGGGCTTGGATTGACCAACATGGCGAAAACAGGCGCGCGTGAACTCGTCATTTCGGATGCAATGCGCAGCTCTGGGTTGGATCGAATGGCGCTGCTGTCCGATCCAACGTTCCGGGCAAAAATGGAGGCCGCCGCGCAGGGGGCGAACCTCGGTGCGGCGGCGCTGGCGTATTTTGGGCAGGGGTTAGCAGGCGTCAGCACCACCGAGCTACTGACTATGTATCATCGCTGGCGTGATTCCGGCGAGGAGACGGCCGTCGATACGACGGCGCCATCACCGGCCGGGGCGCAGGATATCGCCCTGCCAGATGGGGGAGACAGCGCGTTAGCCACCCCCGCCAGCTCGATTCACTCCGCGGCGACCAGCGCCGAGGATGCCTCTCTGTCATCCGGCGAGGAGGGCGTGGAGGCGGGCACGTCACGCCCGGCCAGCCCGGCGAGCGTCACCGGTTCGGAGATGAACCGCATGTTTGGCAGCAATGACACTACGCCGACCGCCACGCCGCGTCCGGCCAGCCCGGCGAGCGTCACCGGTTCAGAGATGAATCAGCTGTTTGGCAGCAACGCCACCACGCCGCGTCCGGGCAGCCCGGCGAGCGTCACCGGTTCAGAGATGAACCAGCTGTTTGGCAGCAACGCCACCACGCCGCGTCCGGGCAGCCCGGCGAGCGTCACCGGTTCAGAGATGAATCAGCTGTTTGGCAGTAACGCCACCACGCCGCGTCCCGGCAGTCCGGCGAGCGTCACCGGCTCAGAGATGAACCGGATGTTTGGCAGCAACGACAGCACGCCGACCGCCACGCCGCGTCCGGGTAGCCCGGCAAGCGTCACCGGTTCAGAGATGAACCGCCTGTTTGGCAGCAACGCTGGCACGCCGCGTCCCGCCAGTCCTGCCTCATCCGTGGCGACCGGTCATGATGTCCCGCGGTCTGAGAGTGGCGAAGGCGCCATTGCCAGCGATACGGCCTCCATTAGTAGCCGCGCCAGCGCACCGCCCGTCGCTTCGCGTAGCCAGATGGAGGCGCAGCAACTGGCAGACCGTATCAGTAAGCTAACCTCGCCATCCAGTAAATCGCTTTAACCCTGGTATCCCCTCTGGCCGCAAGCCCTGTCTTGCGGCTTTTTTTTGCATAAGAGAAATAATCACGGCTCTAAATGATATTAAAACGATATTAATATAGTGATACATGGGTAAGTATCTGTCTGGCTTAAGGCAAATTTACGATCGTTGATTTTGCCCTGAGGTGAATTATTGCGGCGCTGTACTTTTTAAAGAGTGGTGCGGTATTACCGATATTATTTCCCCTCGGCCAAATTTATAATTTTAAGGATTAAAGGGAAGTCAATAAGAACAGTCGGGATGTTTGTGCGTTTATTTCTGGGATTACTTTTTACGGCAATGATATTGCCGGTCGTGGCTGCGCCATTGTCACCTGCCGACCGCGATGCGGTACGTCAGCAGCAGGAGCAGCTGCTGCTCAACACACAGCAACAGCGCGACGAGCTGGAGCGGGCTACGCCGCTGCCACAGCCCGCGCCCGCCGTGCCGGCTGCGCCCTCGCAGGGGCCATGCTTCTCTCTCACCACCATTTCCCTGACCGGCGTCACGCTGATCCCGGCCCGCGAGCAGCAGCGTCTGCTGGCCCCCTGGCGTAACCGTTGCCTGACGCTGGCCGATATTACCCGGCTCACTGACACGATTTCCGAGTGGTATATTTCCCGCGGGTATATCACCAGCCGCGCGTTTCTCACCGAGCAGGACTTATCCCACGGGGAATTAACCCTGGTGGTGCTGGAAGGAAAATTACGCGCCATTCATCTCGATGGAAAAACGCCGCGCATGCTGAAAATGACGTTTCCGGGGCTTATCGGGAACGTGCTTAACCTGCGCGATATTGAGCAGGGCATGGAGCAAATTAACCGTCTGCGCAGTGAACCGGCGCAGATTGAAATACTGCCAGATGCCGAACCGGGATATTCAGTGGTAAATCTTACCGCCACCCCGGAATTTCCGTTAACGGGCAGCCTGAGCCTCGATAATAGCGGCCAGAAAAGCACCGGCGAAAAACAGCTCACCGCCACGCTGTACGCCAGTAATATTGCCGGACTGGCGGATAAATGGTTTTTCAGCGGCGGGCGCAGCAGCGATTTCGCCAGCGCTTACGACGCCCAGAGTGTGCAGGCCGGGCTGAGCGTGCCCTATGGCTACGCCCTGTTCGACTACAGCTACAGCTGGAACAACTACCGCACCACCTTCACCCAGAACGGCTTCGACTGGGTCTCCACCGGCGACAGCAGCACGCATCGATTCAACGCCTCGTGGGTGGCGTTTCGCAACGGCGACATCAAAACCGCGCTGGCGGCAGGCGTCACCCGGCGCAGCACCCGTAACTGGCTCAACGACGCCCTGCTTGCCAGCAGCTCGCGCGATCTCACCAGCCTGACGCTCGGCATCAACCATACACAGAAGCTGCTCGGCGGCGTGGCGACCTTTAACCCGGCCTTCAGCCGCGGCATGCCCTGGTTTAACGCCGAAAGCGATGCCGGGAAAGCCCCGGACGAACCGCGCGCCGCGTTCCGCAAATGGAGCCTCAGCGCCAGCTATCAGCGCCCGGTTATCGGCAACCTTTACTGGCTCACCAGCCTGTACGGCCAGTGGTCCCCTGACCGCCTCTACGGCAGCGAACGCCTGTCGCTGGGCGGGGAAAGCTCGGTGCGCGGCTTTAAAGAGCAGTACATCAGCGGGGATAACGGCGGCTACTGGCGTAATGAACTGAACTACCCGCTGTTTTCGCTTCCGTTTATCGGCGACGTCACCGGCACCCTGGCGCTGGACGGCGGCTGGCTGCACCGCGACGCGCTCGACCGGTATGCCGCCGGCACGCTATGGGGCGGGGCGCTCGGCCTCAGCACCAGCGGGCGCCGGGTCAGCAATCAGATTTCCGTGGGTACCCCCCTGCAATACCCCGACTGGCTCGGGCCGGACCACGTCAGCGTCAACTGGCGCGTCAGCGTACTGTTTTAAGAGAGAGTGATAATGGATAACCACGCTTTGCCGGTGAAATTCTCCCAGCGCGCTGTCAGCTGGCTCATTATCAGCCTGCTGGTCTGGCAGCCGGTCGCTCCGGCGTTTGCCGCCGCGATAACCCCAAACGGCGCGGCCAGCATGGATAAAGCGGCCAACGGCGTGCCGGTAGTCAACATCGCTCCGCCCAACGCCGCGGGCCTCTCGCATAACCAATTCAAAGACTACAACGTCGGCAAAGAGGGGCTGATCCTCAACAACGCCACCGGGCAGCTCAACCGGACCCAGCTGGGCGGGATCATCCAGAACAACCCCAACCTGAAAGCAGGCCGGGAAGCAAAGGGCATCATCAACGAAGTGACCGGCGGCAGCCGCTCACGGCTGGAGGGCTATACCGAAGTGGCGGGCAAGGGCGCTAACGTCATGGTCGCCAACCCCTTCGGCATCACCTGTAACGGCTGCGGGTTTATCAACACCCCGCAGGCCACGCTCACCACCGGCAAGCCGCAGTTCGACAGCAAGGGCAACCTGCTGGCGCTGGACGTCACCCGGGGCAGCATTACCGTGGAAGGCAAAGGACTGGACGCCAGCAACAGCGACGCGCTGTCGCTTATCTCCCGCGCCACGGAGGTGAACGCCGCGATCCATGCTAAAGATCTGACCGTGACCGCCGGGGCCAACCGCGTGGGGGCCGACGGCAGCGTAACCCCCATCAGCGGTACCGGCTCGTCGCCCACCGTGGCGGTAGACACCGGCGCGCTCGGTGGCATGTACGCCAACCGTATTCATCTGGTCTCCAGCGAGAAAGGCGTCGGGGTCAACCTCGGCAACCTCAACGCCCGCCAGGGGGATATCACCCTCAGTGCCAGCGGGAAGCTGGTGATGAAAGACAGCCTCGCCAGCGGCGCGCTGACCGCCAGGGCAGACGGCGTGCAGCTGAGCGGCGAGCATAAAACCGGCGGGGCGCTGAACGTCACCAGCGCCGGGGATCTGCGTGTGCAAAATGCAACGCTTGCCAGCGACGGCAGGCTGACGCTCAGCGGCAAAGACACCACCGTGCTGGCGGGCTCGACGCTGACCAGCGGCGGCACCCTCGCCCTAAACGGTAAGCAGGTTACTCTCGATAACACCAGCCGGGCCGACGGTGCGCAGGACGTCACGCTCCGCGCGGATGCGATCGCCCAGCAGGGCACGCTGCTCGCCGGCGGCAACGCCACGCTTGAGGCCGCACGCCTGGATAACCGCGGCATGGTCGCCGCCAAAGGCCAGCTCACCGCGAAGGGAGAGACGCTGACCAACCGCGGCACGCTGCAGGGGCGCGACCTCACGCTGGTCAATACCGCGACCGACAACAGCGGCACCCTGGCCGCCGATCGTGCGCTGAAGGTAGATACGGGTTCGCTGACCACCGGTGCGGATGCCGTGCTGACCAGCAAGGGCGATATTGCCCTGAACGCCGGTAGCAAAGCCGATCTCAACGGGCGGGTAAATGCCCGCGGTGGCCTTACCGTTGCGGCAGACGACATCCGCACCCGCGAGAGCGCCCAGCTGCAAAGCGAAGGCGATGTCATCCTCACGGGTAAAACGGTGCGTCTGGACGGCACCCAGGCCAGCAAAGGCACGCTGAGTGCTAAAGCGGATACGCTGGTGCATGGGGGTAAAAGTAACGCGTCGGCGGTGCGTCTTGAGGCTGCAAGACTGAATAACACCGGCACAGTGGTTGCGGACACGCTTAATGTGAAGGCTGATGATGTTAATAACAGCGGACTGCTGCTGGCCAATGGCACCCAGACGCTTAACACCAGAGCGCTCACCAACAGCGGCACTCAGGGCGCAGAGGCATTGAACCTTGCTGCTGATAGCCTCAGTAATTCCGGCACGCTGCAGGGCACCGGGCAGTTCACCGTGACCGGACAAACGATCAGCAACGTCGTGAGCGGAAAAATGCTTTCCGCGGGCGCGCTCAATCTGAATGCCGGCACGCTTGAGAACCTCGGCCTGATTCAGGGACAGGATACCAGCCTGACAGCCAGCACCATCAGAACTGGCTCAGGATCATATACCCTGAGCGGTGGGGCATTGACGCTGGATGCGGGACAGCTCACCACGCTGGGTACGCTTCAGGGACAAACAGCGGCGGTGAAGGCGAACGGCTGGACGCACGGCGGTTCGCTGCTGGGTCTGGAAACGCTCAATGCCAGCGTAAATGGCACGCTGGATAACACCGGCGACCTGCTGAGCCAGGGAGCGATGGCGTTCTATGCGCAAACGGTGAACAACGGCGGCCAGATGGTGAGCGTGGGAGACGTCACGCTTGATGGTGCGCAGCTGACTAACCGCGGCAGTATTCAGGGCGTCACCCTGAACCTTCACCAGAACAGCATTCGCAATCTGGGTACCCTGACTGGTGTCAGCGGTCTGACGCTGGCGGCACGCGAACAGCGGATAGCGCGGATGGCGATGGCCGCCCCACAACAGCAGCTCATCAATGATGCGACCGGAACGTTGCAGACCGGCGGCACGCTGGAGCTCCGTTCTGGCGAGGTTACGAATAACGGAAGCTGGCAGGGGAAAAATATTCTGCTCGATGCGCAGTCGCTCACCAACCGCGGCACGATTCAGAGTGCGGATGCACTGACGCTCGCGCTGCGCGATACGCTGAAATCAACCCAAGGAAGTGAGGTTACCGCCATTGGTAGCGCGGTTCTGGATGCTCAGATACTCGCTAACCAGGGGCAGTGGGCTGCAAAAAATCTGATGCTTACAGCAGACCGCGTTGAGAACAACGGCAGCATGCTGGGGGATGACGGGCTTACAGTCAGCGCCGGACAACTGATACAGCAGCAAAACGGCAAACTGCTGAGCGGCGCTGACATGGTGCTGGACGTCAGCGGCCTGAGCGCGCTGGGGCAGATAGTGGCTCTCGGCAACCTGACGCTTAAGACCGTGCAGACGATCAGCAACAGCGCGACGCTGGCAGCGGGCAAACAGCTCACTGTTAACAGCACGGGCGCACTGGAGAACCACGGTGTGCTGCAGGGTGAAGGCGTCACGTTGAGTGCGGGTGGTCAGTTTACCAATGCCGGAAAAATCGCTGTCGGAAAAGATGGCGCGACGCTTAGTGGTAGTCAAATTGTCACCAATGATGGCAGTACGCTACAAAGCGGCGGCGACCTGAGGCTCACCAGCCGGGGCAACATCACCCTAAACGGCTTTACTGGTACCACCGGCAACCTGACCGCCAGCGCACCGGGTTCGCTGCTGAACACCGCGCTGCTGTACGCCGGGAATAATATGATGCTCTACGCCGATAGCATCAAAAACCAACGTGGAGATATGCTAGCGGGTAATAATCTGACGATGCAGAAGAATGCCGCGGGTAAGGCTAATAAAGAAATCGTAAATACCTCTGGAAATATCGAGACGGAGAAAGGGGATATCACGATTCGGACAAATAAGCTTTTTAACGGTTACACGAGTTTTATCGTCGAAAAAACAAGCATACCTGCGGTAACTAATGATGGTAACTTTTCTGATTCTCTATTACGTGAAGGGTTTTCATTATCCACTGATAAAGCAGGACCTCTATTAACCTATGTAAAATTCATTGGTGACGTGGTTTCATATACGGGATCATGGACTAATGAAGATGAGTATGTTTTTCAATTGGGTCCTACTGAAAAGGTGGATATTATAACTGAAGGTGGTTTGAGTAAAATATATTCAGCAAACAACCTTTTTGTGTACTCTAACCAAATTGAGAATCAAGCAAGTTATATTCTATCAAGAAATGATATGTTACTTGATGGAGAGAGTTTAAGTAATAAAACCTATCGGTCAGGGGTTTCTCAAAGGCAATCAGTATTCAAATTTATTAAGTCAGAATTGGTTGGTATGCCAGGCGATATTCGAGCTATTAGCTATTATCGACCTGCTGAAGATAAATTTTCGGAACCTCAAGGGAAGTTATATCGTGGATTAATAGCTGCAACCAGAATTCGAGGTAATTTTTCTAATGAAATTGATAATAGTGCCTTCACTGCCTCTAATGAGAGTCATGTTAGTAATACTGTCTCAAAACCAGTGATCGCTACATCAAGTAATCAAAAACTTGCTGATCTAAAAAAAACAGTAGATAAAGCTAATGTAAACTTTCCGGTAAATACGCCCACTTGGCGTGAGCAAATAGACTTCGTACTCTCTTTGCTCAATGATGGCAGTAAAATTAAGAATTTCTCTAGCGTAGACACCAGCGCTTATCCGCTGCCGTCGAGCCAGAACGGTTACTTTGTCACCGCGATCAACCCCAAAAGCCCGTATCTCATCACCGTTAACCCGAAGCTTAACGATCTCGGCAAGCTCGATCCGGCGCTGTTTGGCGATCTGAACAGGCTGCTGGGTATCAGGCCGGGTGCGGCGCCGCAGGAGACCCGCACCGCCTACACCGACGAAAAACAGTTCCTTGGTTCAGCCTATATGCTCGACCGGCTGAAGCTTAACCCCGAGCAGGACTACCGCTTCCTCGGCGATGCCGCTTTTGATACCCGTTACGTCAGCAATGCGGTGCTTAACCAGACCGGCAACCGCTATCTGAACGGCGTCGGCTCTGAACTGGAGCAGATGCGCTACCTGATGGACAACGCCGCCGCGGCGCAGTCGTCGCTGGGGCTGAGTTTTGGTGTCTCGCTCGATGCAAAACAGGTCGCCGCGCTGGATCGCAGCATTCTCTGGTGGGAGAGCGCCACCATCAACGGCGAAACCGTGATGGTGCCGAAGGTCTACCTGTCGCCCAAAGACGTCACGGTGAACAACGGCAGCGTGATCGCCGGGAATAACGTCTCGCTCAGCGGCGGGAACATCACCAACAGCGGCAGCACCCTGCTGGCGAAGAGTGCCCTGACGCTCGACAGCCAGAACAGCATCAATAACCTCAGCGATGGCCTGATAAAAGCAGGGGGCGGGCTGAACCTGAGCGCCATTGGTGATATCAACAACGTCGGCTCCACCATCAGCGGTAAAACCGTTGCGCTTGAAAGCGTGACCGGGGATATCAACAACCTTACCCAGGCGCAGCAGGTTGCTATCGATGCCCGGAGTAAACGCGGCAGCGTCAGCCTGAAAGATACCGTGCTCGGCAGCACCGCCAGCATCAGTGCCACCGATAGCCTGTCGCTCAAGGCCGGTAACGATATCACCCTCACCGGCGCCCACCTCTCCGCCGGTGGCGACCTGCTGATGAACGCCGGGGGCAATATCGCCCTCAACGCAAACCAGATTAATGATGCCTACAGCCGCTCAGGCTTCAGGCGCACTCCGGCTACCAGCCACGCCACGGTCGAGTACCAGGGCAGCGCGGTCACCGCTGGTGGCAACCTGGTGATGAACGCCGGGAAGGATTTAACCGCCCAGGCCGGTGATATCAGCGCCGGTAAAAACGCCAGCCTGAGCGCCGGTAACGACCTGAACCTTAACGCGGAAACCACCGGCACCTCGCGCCGCGACGGCGGAAAAACGCGCTACAGCAACGGTATCGATCGCACGACCGTCAGCGCAGGCGAGGATCTGACCCTTGCTGCCGGACGGGACATCAACAGCCAGGCCGCAGGTCTCGCCGCTGAAAACGATGTGAACATGAAAGCCGGGCGCGACGTGAATTTACTGGCGGAAGCTACCGGCGAGGGGAGCAGCAGCAAATCGAAGAAAAAAACCGTCATTGAGGATCGCGTGCGCCAGCAGGGGACGGAGATTGGTTCGGGCGGGAATACCAGCATCATTGCCGGACGCGATCTGAATGCTGAGGCCGCGCAGGTCATCGCGCAGCAGGATAGCGCGGTCCGGGCGGGGCGGGATGTGAACCTCGCTACCGCCACCGACAGCGATTATCACTACCAGGAAACCGTCAAAACGAAAAAAGGTTTCCTCAGTAAAACCAAAACCCACACTATCTCCGAACAGAGCGCGACCCGCGAAGCCGGCTCGCTGCTGAGCGGCGATAATGTCTCGGTCAGTGCCGGAAACAACCTGCTGGTAAAAGGCTCGTCGGTGGTGGGCGATGGAGACGTGGCGCTGAGCGCCGGGAAAAATGTCGATATCGTCGCTGCCACCAACAGCGATACCAACTGGCAGTTTAAGGAGAAGACCAAAAGCGGGCTGATGGGCTCGGGTGGTATTGGGTTCAGTATCGGAACCAGCAAGAGCCGGCATGAACTCAGAGAGAAAGGCACCACCCAGAGCGACAGCGTCAGCACCGTGGGCAGTACCTCAGGCAACGTCACGATTACCTCCGGCGGACAGACGCGAATCGCCGGATCGGATGTCATTGCCGGTAAAGACATGACGGTGAAGGGCGATAATGTTGTTATCGAACCCGGACATGACAAGCGCACCCGGACCGAGACATTCGAGCAAAAAACAGCGGGACTGACCCTTGCGCTGAGCGGCTCCGTCGGCTCAATGGTCAACGGTGCTGCCACGGCGGTGCAGGCTGCTCATAAGGAGAGCGACAGCCGTCTGGCCTCGCTGAAAGCCACCCAGGCAGCGCTGTCGGGAATTCAGGCGGGACTGCAACAGCAGCTTGCTGCCGCACAGGGCGGGTCTGCCACTGACAACGCCTTCCAGATTGCGGTCTCGCTTGGCGCGCAGAGTTCTAAATCGAAAACGCACGAAGAGAGCGACACGGTCACCGGCAGTCGTCTCACCGCCGGCGGAAATCTCTCCGTGGTCGCCACCGGAAAAGACACCGCAGCCAACGGCGGGGATATCACGGTTGTTGGCAGCCAGCTCAACGCCGGGAAAGATGTTACGCTGGACGCCGCCCGGGATATCAACCTGATTTCCGGGCAGAACACCAATTTACTCACGGGCAGCAACAGCAGCCATGGCGGTAGCGTGGGCGTCGGACTGGGATTCGGTGGCACCAATAACGGACTCAGCGTGTCGGCTAACGCGAACGCCAGCAGCGGTAAGCAAAAAGGCAACTCGCTTACGCACAGTAACGCCACGGTGGAGGCGGGTAACGCGGTAACGCTTATCAGCGGACGCGATGCAACGCTGGCTGGCGCGCAGGTTAACGGCAAGCAGATCACCGCCGATATCGGACGCGATTTGAGCATTGCCAGCCAGCAGGACATCGACAACTACCTCAGCAAGCAGAGCAGCGTCAGCGGCGGGCTGAGCTACACCTTCGGCGGTGGGCCGGGCGGCAGCTTCAGTTTCAGCCGCGACAAAATGAGCAGTAAATACCGCAGCGTCAACGACCAGAGCGGGCTGTTCGCCGGGGAAGGCGGGTTCGACGTCACCGTGGGAAATCACACCCAGCTTGACGGCGCGGTACTGGCGAGCACCGCAACCGCAGACAAAAACCGTCTCGACACCGGCACGCTGGGCTACGGGGATATCCACAACGAAGCCGACTTTAAGGTACAGCATCAGGGTGGCGGGTTCAGCACCGGCGGCATTGGTGCGCTGATCGCCAGCAACATCGGCAATGTGATGCTGATGGGCGCCGGCAGCAACGGGCACTCCGATGGGACCACGCAGGCGGCTATCAGCCAGGGCACCATTGTCATCCGCGATCAGGATAAGCAGAAGCAGGATGTGACCGACCTGAGCCGCGACGCGCAGAACGCCAACGACCGCATCAGCAAAATCTTCGACAAAGAAAAAGAGCAGCGCCGCATGGAGCAGGCGCAGCTTATTGGCGAGATAAGCTCACAGGTCGGGAAGATTGTGTCGACGTACGGTGAGATTGCGGCGACCGAAAGCGCGAATGAAAAAATGAAAGGCGTGCAGAAGGAGGACAGGGAAAGCGCACGTCAAGCGTGGGAAAAACTCAATCCGAATAAAACGGCGACAGAACAGGACGTCTCTCAGTATCTCTACGACGGGTTCTATAACAGTGCCCTGGAGAAGAGTGAGATGGGAACGGGCGGGTCTTACCAGCGCGCCATCCAGGCCACCACGGCTATCATTCAGGGGTTGAGCGCCGGCAATATTAATGCGGCACTTGCCGGGGCCGCCGCACCTTACCTCGCCAACCAAATCGCACAGCATATCGATGAAAAGGATAAGGAAGCACGCCTGATTGCGCATGCCGTCCTCGGCGCGGCCCTGGCCGCCGTTCAGAAACAGGACATCGCCGCAGGAGCAGCGGGTGCCAGCATCGGCGAGCTGGCCGGTATGATTGCGGTTGAGCTTAAAGGCGGTAGGGCAGGCGAGCTGTCCGAGGCAGACAAACAGACCGTGAGCGCGCTGGCGACGCTGGCGTCAACCCTGGCGGGCGGGCTGATTGGTGACAGCGGCGCAACGGCGGTGAATGCAGGGCTGGCCGGGAAGAATGCGGTTGAGAATAACGCGATGAGTGATGTACTGGACGCGGTATCTCAGAATAAGACACCTCAGCAGGTGGCAAAAGAGCGCGTCGAAGCCGAAAACGAACGCTATAAGAAAGAAAACTGCGTAGGGATGAGTGCAGAAGCGTGCTCGGTGAAGATGTATACTCAGCGTCAGGAAGAACTGAAAGATAGCCTGTCAACGGGCGCAGATTATACGCCAGTGGTCGGGACCATCAAAAGCCTGGCAGAGGCACAATCGGCTCTGGATTATCTTCTTGCTGCTGCCTCAGTGATCCCCGGAGAGCGCATAGCTTCCGGTATTCTGAAAAATGTGGAAAAAGCTCTGGCTAAGGGTAATCTCAGAGAAGCATCAAAGCTGCTTAATAAGGCCAGCGATGAAATTTCTGGATATCTTCCTGCTCCAGGGAAAATATCCTTACCAACTTCTGGTGTTGGTGCTAGTGCCAAGTTCTCGGTAACTAATGCTCAGGTTGGGAAAAAACTTGGTAAACATGTTGAAGATTTTGGTGGGAATGCATCAAATGCGGCCGATCGAAAACGTGTATTAAATATTATAAATGATATAGGCTCTAATCCAGATAAAATTGTTGCAGGGAGATTTGCAGGGCAAGGAGCTGGGGCCGGTGCCAGTCGTGGTGATGTATTCTTCAGAATAAAAGGAAACGATGTCGTTGTTACTAAACCAGATGGTAGCTTTGTTACCATCCTTAAAGATGGGGTGTTAAATAATACCTCAGTGAAAAATGCGCTAAAGGGGGCACCACAATGATGCTTTTTGAGGAGGGGTATCAAGAGTTGGCACGTAATGTTGTCGGACGAAAACTTCAAAATGTCAATGGTCTGATATATATTTATAACGTTCCAGATTTAGGGGCGCCGCAACAACTGCAGCTTGTTTTTTTTAGTGAGAATCAAAGTATTGTGTTCAGGTGTGGACTAGATGGGGCTTCACTTGAACTTTCTGATCTACCAATGCAAGAAAAGGATCTCGGAGAGTATGGAAAAGAAGTAATCATGGATTTGTCAAATTCATGTTTTTTCCAAAAATTTATTGGAAAGATACTCTTGCAATTTTACGTCATTTATTCTGAAATTGAACAAAAATTGATTGGGGCAAAATTATTTTTTAATGAAGGGCTTACTTTAGTAATCATTAATCTCGGAGATGAAATTAAAACTTTTGAGACTCTATCAATGGAATATGAGCGAGACGAAAAAATTAATTACATTGATGTTTTATCTATATTTTAAAAACAGCCTTCCCGTAAATTTATCTCTTAACCGTCTTGATCTCCTGGCTGCCAGCCTGCACCTCTGTGGGCTTCTGAAGGGCGCAAAGAATAATGCTGATTATGCGTGGTTTGGCCTCCTGAACTGCCATATTCGCCCTGCGTTATTTTGAATGACCGCGGGCTATTTACCCGATTGGCTCTATGTCGGGCGGTAGCGTGTCCAGATGAATAAGGCACGTCGGGGAGAAAAGTTGGCGGGCAGAAAGTAAGTACTGCTTTCACGACAAAAATCCAGGGCGTGCAGAAGGAGGGCAGGGAAAGCGCACGTCAAGCGTGGGAAAAACTCAATCCGAATAAAACGGCGACAGAACAGGACGTCTCTCAGTATCTCTACGACGGGTTCTATAACAGTGCCCTGGAGAAGAGTGAGATGGGGACGGGCGGGTCGTACCAGCGCGCCATCCAGGCCACCACGGCTATCGTTCAGGGGTTGAGCGCCGGCAATATCAATGCGGCACTTGCCGGGGCCGCCGCACCTTACCTCGCCAACCAAATCGCACAGCATATTGATAAGGAGGAC
Source organism: Siccibacter turicensis LMG 23730 (assembly GCF_000463155.2). Classification (GTDB taxonomy): domain Bacteria; phylum Pseudomonadota; class Gammaproteobacteria; order Enterobacterales; family Enterobacteriaceae; genus Siccibacter; species Siccibacter turicensis. The sequence goes on from NZ_AWFZ01000048.1 coordinate 124,830, forward strand.
AGGGAAGCACGCCTGATTGCGCATGCCGTCCTCGGCGCGGCCCTGGCGGCCGTCCAGAAACAGGACATCGCAGCAGGAGCAGCCGGTGCCAGCATCGGCGAGCTGGCCGGTATGATTGCGGTTGAGCTTAAAGGCGGTAGGGCAGGCGAGCTGTCCGAGGCAGACAAACAGACCGTGAGCGCGCTGGCGACGCTGGCGTCAACCCTTGCCGGCGGGCTGATTGGTGACAGCGGTGCAACGGCGGTGAATGCAGGGCTGGCCGGGAAGAATGCGGTTGAGAATAACTCAATGTCGGGGGATAAGGCCCGACAGTCAGTCAAAGAAAGTGCTGAATGGTGGAAAGAACAGGTCAGGGGCAAACTGGGGGAAAACATCGTTTCCCAGATGGCGAATGGTCTGGTTAATCTGGCCAGTGAAACTGGCGACTTTGCAATGCTGGGTGGTGATACGGCGTTTGATCTCGTAGCAGCGTTAACAGCCTGTGCAACCGGGGATAGCTACTGTAGTCAGGCGAAAAGCGATATCGCTAAAAAGGATGCAGCGGCTGCGACTATGCTGAATGGCATCATGAATGGCGATGCGTGGGGAGGGATTAAGAGCACTGTTGTGAAAGCCTGGAATGGCGACCAGAAAGCGCTGGAGAATGTTGCCGGGACTATATCAGTGGCTTTGATACCAGCTAAGGGGTTGCCGGGAGGAAAATCAGTTAGCACTATTTCCCCGGGAAAAGGAACTGTCACAAGCGTAGCTAATAAAGTTACTGGCAGCAGCAGAGAGCAAGTTGCCAAAAATGGTTCTTGGGATGCAATTGATGCTGCTTCCAAAACAGCATTTAACTCAGCGAAAAATGATGTTGCCAATTGGACTCCTAAAGATAAACATATGATTGGGACTTCAGCGAGCCGTTCTGCACAATTTAATACAAATAGTTTAGAGGAAATTAGAACGCTTGTTAAAGATGCTTTGAATTCTCCTGACGCCTTATTTCTACCCAATAATCAACCAGGTTCTTTCAGAGTAGTCGCCGATTTAGGTATGCCTATAGGCACGAAAGGACAGACAAGTGTTCGTATCATAGTCGGAGAGGATGGGAAGATTTGGAACGCATTCCCGGTAAATGTGAAATGATTATTCAATATAAAATTTTGTCTTTGGGCCCGTTGAGGGAAGGGCCTCAGCTTTTGGCTGAGGTGGAAGGAGAGTTGATTATATCCATAAAGGGGAAAATTATTTTTTCCGAAAAGGGGATCCTGCTATTGGAGTTCGCAAAAGAACTTTCGTCATGGTTATCATCGGATAATGGCGACTTCCTCTATGAGTCGATGGACTTTGAAGACTCTCCAATTCTTTTCTTTAAAAAACAGCCTGATGGCCTGTGGCTGATAGGGAGTGTTTGGGATCCGGAAACTTATCCAGATATAGTGAGCGATGTTCTGAAAGTGGCTTGCAAGTCGTTCATAAATGAACTGATTATTGACTTGAAATCATATGGCCTGGACTGCGAATGCTATTTGCAGAGCGTGTAACAGATCCAGCCTGTTTCTTCAAAATAGTTGAAATCCTCTGACAACATCGGGCACTCCGATGGGACCACGCAGGATTCCATCAGTCAGAGCACCATTGTCGTTCGCGACCAGGACCGGCATAAACAGGATGTGGCCGGCCTGAGCCGTGACGCGCAGAACGCCAACGACCGCATCAGCAAAATCTTCGACAAAGAAAAAGAGCAGCGCCGCATGGAGCAGGCGCAGCTTATCGGCGAGATAAGCTCGCAGGTCGGGAAGATTGTGTCGACGTACGGTGAGATTGCGGCGACCGAAAGCGAGAATGAAAAAATGAAAGGCGTGCAGAAGGAGGACCGTGATAGCGCACGCAAATCGTGGGAAGAGCTAAATCCGAATAAAACGGCGACAGAACAGGACATCTCTCAGTATCTCTACGACGGGTTCTACAACAGTACCCTGGAGAAGAGTGAGATGGGGACGGGCGGGTCGTACCAGCGCGCCATCCAGGCCACCACGGCAATCGCTCAGGGGGTGAGCGCCGGCAATATCAATGCGGCACTTGCCGGGGCGGCAGCGCCATATCTTGCCAATCAAATCGCACAGCATATTGATAAAGAGGACAGGGAAGCACGCCTGATTGCGCATGCCGTTCTCGGCGCGGCCCTGGCGGCCGTCCAGAAACAGGGCATCGCCGCAGGAGCAGCGGGTGCCAGCATCGGCGAGCTGGCCGGTATGATTGCGGTTGAGCTTAAAGGCGGTAGGGCAGGCGAGCTGTCCGAGGCAGACAAACAGACCGTGAGCGCGCTGGCGACGCTGGCGTCAACCCTGGCGGGCGGGCTGATTGGTGACAGCGGCGCAACGGCGGTGAATGCAGGGCTGGCCGGGAAGAATGCGGTTGAGAATAATGCGCTAAGTTCAACTCAGGCGCTGACTTTTGATAAAGAACTGTCGGATTGTCGCAAATCCGGTGGGGACTGCCAGAAGGTTATTGATAAATGGAAAGCCGTCAGTGACAAACAGAGTGCAGAAACTAACCAGAAGCTGAAAGATAACCCGCTGAAAGCCGTAGTTTTTGATAAGGAAATAGCCCAAGGCGGTTTTGATATGACATAGCGTCCGGGCTGGTTAGGGGGAATTGGCGCGGATGTGATGACTAGCGACGAAGCCAAAGCTTACGTTCAGCTATGGAATGCGCCAGATCTGGCGAATATCGATGTAAATAGTCCGGGGTGGACGAAGTTCGCGGCTTTTGTGTCTGATCCGGAAAATCAGGCAGCATTGGCATCAATGGGGATGTTGGGTAAAAATATTGTTCAACTTGCTAAAAATTTCGTTAAAGGATATAAACCAACGAAAGGTTTACCTGTACCTGATGGGTTATCTAAAAACATCCACTCAGGTCAACAGGGAAAACACATACCAGGGCATAATAATTATACACCAGGTCGTTCCCCACTACTTGACGGCATTGAACCACAGAAACTATTGAATGGGGTTCATTCTGGTGAATATAAGATAATTAGGATTACTCCCAGGAATCAACCTGTTGTTAACTTCGTAAAACCGATAGGTAATTATGAAGGACAACTAACAAATTACGGGATAATACATTATGGAAAGAATGGTGCACATATCGTTCCAGCAAATCCTGTGCAACATTAAGGGATTAAGGTTATGAAAAAATTACCAGATTGGTTATATATATGGATAGTTAAGGCTTTACTTGGAGAGATATATCCATCAATAAGAGCTATTGCGGTTGGATTTAATGCGGAAAGGACGTTAATTTTACGATATTATCTTGATCGAGAGGTGGAAGAATCCGATCGTGAGAGTATAGATGACGTGATTGCTAATATACTGGCAAATACATCATCTAATGATGAAATAAAAAATGTAGTGGATGAAGTCTTTTTTGACCTAAGATCTTTTAAGGATTTAGAGCCATTGGATGGGTTTGTCTATCTGAGAAAAGAAATTAAATAAATGAATCCCGGCGCTCAAGCGCCGGGATTTTTTATCTGTTAGTCTACTGTAAAAAATAAAAACCGGGCCTTAACCCGGTATCACCTCTGCAACTTACCTTTCATCATCCGGCAAAATTATCCTGCCAGTGCTTTTCACAGCGTTCGCGTGCTTCGGCGGGGAGATCGCGCAGATCCGGCAGGCTGTCGCTGGAGCCGTAATCCATGGTGCTGGTCGCTTCTTCCTGCTCGTCTTTCGCCGCAAAGCTCAGGGTTTCATCAATCTTTTCCCAGTCACCATCGTTTTGCTCGTAAATCAGCGCCCATGTCGGGGTTTTCTCGTCGTCGCCATAAATTTCATATTTATGCGTGGGAGCATCGTTCGGGCCGAACTGCACGGTATCGATAAGGATTGAATCAGCCATCGTTTTCTCCTCTATGAGTAAAATGTAAGCGTAGTTCATGTCCGGCATTCGCGTTTTCCCTTTCTTTTCTCCCTTCCTCTTTTCGTGGCGCGTCAAAGCGTGATGCGAATCCCACTTTACAGCTGTGGTTTTTAAGGAGTATTTTACATGCATCTTTAAGGCCGCGCTTCACCTGACCTTTTCGTGCCTCGTCACCTCGCTGACGGCGCAGAACTTAAGCCGTAATGGCTTACAGCATGAGGTAAAAAACTATGAATACGATTATCCCCGCGCATTACGTTCACACGCGTGCAACCGCTTTCTTCGATAAAACCAACGTGCCTGCAGCCCTGTTGAGCCACCACAACACCAAAGCCGGTGTCTATGGCCGTCTCTCCGTTATGCGCGGGGCGGTGAAGTATTTTGGTTTTCCGGATGCGGAAAGCACCACACCGGATCTGGAGCTGGTGATTGAAGCCGGGTGTTTCGGGATCAGCCCGCCGGAAAAGTGGCATCGCATTGAGCTGCTGACGGAGGATACGTATTTCAACATCGATTTTTTTGCCGAGCCGACGGCGCAGCTGAGCGGTAAAGGATTTGGCCAGGTGGTCAACACTCATAAGGAGTCGTGATGAATCGCATTGAAATCCCCGCGCACTATGTTCACGTGCGCAGCACGCCGTTCTGGACGCTGGAAACCGCACCGCCCGGCATCTGGCAGCGGCATCTGGACGCCGGAACGCGTCAGGGCGTCTTTCCGCGTCTGTCGGTAATGCGCGGAGCGATACGCTACTGCCGTTACGCGGACCAGCACAGCCCCGAGGTGGTAGAGAGCTTCGATATCAACGCGGGTCAGTTTGGCGTGTTCCCGGCGGAGGAGTGGCATCTTATTGAGGCGCTCTCAGAGGATGTCATCTTCAGCGTTGATTTTTATGTCGATCCACAAATTCTTCTTGAGGAGTAATGCAGGCTTATGGACGCTACAGCAGAAAATAAAGGCTACACCCTGGGGCTGAAAAACCGTGAAACCGGGCAGGACGCCAGCAAGGTGTATATGAAACCGATGGCGCTGTATGTGCCTGCCGTGGCGGCAGCGGCGGTCGCCGCGCTGGTCGATACGCTGGGCAGGGCCGAGGCGCGCTATATGCTGACGGTAACCAACAATAACAACGGTGTGTCGGTGGATAAGGGTTTCCCTGAACTGGCCGACGTGATAGATGAAACCGGTGCGGCGGATGCGGTAAAAGAGCTTATCAATATCGTGCGCGGCTATGACGAGGACGATGACCACAACGTCTGCGGCTGGTAGTACGCCGCGTTCCGCTGAATCCACAACCCCAGTCGCGCTGCGCATTTCACGGCTCAGCGCCCAGGGCGGTGTGGATTCAGCACGCCAGGTAACCGCACAAATCTGAAATGCTCAACGAGTATGCTCAACCACTGTCATCGGAGAGTATGATTCCTATAAAGATTACATGGAGTTAATGACAGATGGCAGAGGCAGCCAGAAAGGATGATATAGCCAGTGGGCATGGGTGTTTCCCCGATACTGCGATAACTGAAGGTAGCCCGAATGTGTTTATTAACGGCCAACCGGCCGCCAGAGTCGGTGATGCCGTCGCGCCACACGGTTGCACCTGCGGTAACGGCTGTGGCACGCATTACCGCGTCATCGCAGAAGGTGCGTCATCGGTATTTATCAACGGGAAGCCCGCAGTCGCCGTCGGTCATAGCATTAACTGCGGCGGGGTAGTTATCTCTGGCAGCAGTAATGTCTTCATCGATAGCGAGGAAAATAACGTTTCTGATGATGCTTCAGAGCAGCCCTGGATGTTTAAATCTGATAAGGGCGCTGTTCAGCACCCCTCCCCCGAGGCGACCTCTCCCGGATTCAGTGATGGGGTGCCAGCGGCAGGCCAGCAGGCACAAGCTGCACAGCCGGAACCCATGCCTCTTCCCGTGCTGATTTACCAGACCACACGCCAGATGGATGACTATCAAGCCAAAGACATGCACCACGGCGATCTGGATGCGTTGACGCTGCGTAATCAGCTGAATCTCGATGTGGATACGGTATCTGCAAGGGTAAATGCCCGCACGCTAAGGCTGTTGAATCAACCCAACCCTTATATAATGACGTCGCCTTATGCGATCGCGGCAATACCAGACACTATGCCAGAGGTAAGCCGCGAGAAGGCCGTCGCTCTCATGTTTGATGAATTCCGGGCGCTGGCGAAGCTGTTCTCTTTTCATGGCGAATATCAGCACATCATCACAGAGATGATTACGCATATGCAGGGCAACAGCGGCACGACGTACAGCAGCCCCTTACTTGACCAGGCGCTGAAAGAGCAAATCATGAATGACCATTCAGAACAAAGCTCTTTGCTGAAAATAAAAGACGTTATCAGTTTGTATTTAGATAGAGAACACGCGTTATACCCACTGAAATTTAAAAATAAATTTACTTCAGCAATTGGCGAGCATACAGTCTTACCTAAATTTGATAGTTTTAAAGGCCGCACTAATGGACTGGTTATTTCCGTCCATGATACTTGGGCGACGCATATCACGCTTGAGTCTTTGGAAATAAATGATGGGAACTACCACGCAAGAGTGCATTACCGTATTCAGGATCATTTTGGCCTCGACGTCGATGATGTGCTCAATCCTGTTTATTGGGAGTTCCGAATATTCCGGCTATGGTTCGCACTCCAGCGCTGGGATCAGTATGGATACAAGCCGTTTATTACCGAAATGAATGCGACCGTAGAAATCAGCGGGAGGCGGGATGAATAAGTTGTTGGCTGGCTGTATTCTCAGCATAGCCGCATGCGGCTATGTGATCTGGCAGTATATGACTCCTGTTGAAATAATGGAGGCTCATAGAGCTATTTGTAGTGAAACAGGCTCTTGCCATAGCGACATACTACTTGTCAGGCATTTCCCATATTTGAAAAATCGACAGATAGCCTGGTGGGAAACTAACAAGGGAAAGATTCAGGCTAAGTATGGTATACCGAATAAGGACGAAAACGGATATTACAATGTAACCATTATGGCATTTGGAAACGGGTTTCGAACCGAGCCAAATGAGAGTCTGTTGCTCTCCACCGATGAGGTTTATTGTTTTGATGAAATGGTTACAGAGATGAGGTGTATTAATCGAGACATTTTGTTTACTGTCAATAAGACTCCAAACGGTGGCCTTAGATACCAGTCGTATTGACGGCTAGTAGATAGTAATGTGGGCAACACATATCACACTGGAATCTCTGGAGGTGTCGGGAGAGAACTACCTGGCGAAGGTACATTACCGTATGCAGGATCACTTTGGCCTCGATGATAATGATGTGCTCAATCCTGTTTATCGGGAGTTCCGAATATTCCGGCTGTGGTTCGCACTCCAGCGCTGGAAGAAATATGGCTACAGGCCTTTTATTACAGAGATAAATGCCACTGTTGAAATCAGCGGGAGACGCGATGAATAAGCGACTGATAGCGGGTGTTATTGCGGCAGCATCATGTGGTTATCTGCTCTGGCAGTATTTTACGCCAGTGGAAGTTGTGGCGGTTCATGACGGTAATACAATACTGGTCAGGCACTTTCCATACCTGAAAAGCCGTCAGATAGCCTGGTGGGAAGAAAATAAAGACATGATACAGGCGAAGTATGGGATTCCTGAGGGATATGATAGTTATTACTACATCTATTTAATGGATTTTGGAAATGGATATCGTACTGAGCCGAATGAAAGTTTGTTGTTCTGGACTGATGAGGTTTTCTGTTTTAATGACATTAAGACAGATGCTCGTTGTATTGACAGAAAACCACTTTTTACTGTGAGATGGAGTAAGAATAACGGGCTGGAATATGAATCGTATTAATTTACTCGTTAATGTTGAACGTTAAATCATAAAGCATCTCTTTGAATCCTTTTTAGCGCAGAACCCCTTGCCCTGTAAACATGGTTACGCTGGCAACAAAGCGGTCAGGATGTAAGCCTGGCGCACCCACCTTTTGAAAACGCAGCAACGGTAGGTGCACAGGCTTAGCCGCCCTACACGGCTGTGGTTCGCACTCCAGCGCTGGAAGACATATGGCTACAGGCCTTTTATTACAGAGATAAATACCACTGTTGAAATCAGCGGGAGACGCAATGAATAAGCGACTGATAGCGGGTGTTATTGCGGCAGCATCATGTGGTTATCTGCTCTGGCAGTATTTTACGCCAGTGGAAGTTGTGGCGGTTCATGACGGTAATACAATACTGGTCAGGCACTTTCCATATCTGAAAAGCCGTCAGATAGCCTGGTGGGAAGCCAATAAAGACATGATCCAGGCAAAATACGGCATACCGAATAAAAACGAGAGTGATTATTACAGCGCGGTCATTATGGACTTTGGCGAAGGGTATCGCATCGACAGAGGAACGGATGAAGATTCGGATCTGCTGTGCTTTGATGACATGTCCGTAGACGCCAGATGTATTGAAAAAAAAACTCACCTGTGGATTAGGTTTAATCAAAAAAAAGGGATGTTTTATCGATAAAAATGCACTGCTTCAAAAGCATTTTCTTGAAGGCTTTCGCGCAGAACCCCTTGCCCTGTAAACATGATGACCCCGCGACAACGCCCTACAAGGCGAGAAGCAGGGCGTCATCGGTCACCCCCACCTCATAAAAAACGGAGCACAGCGCTCCGTTTTTTTGTTAATTATGACCGGCCGCGGTGGCTATTTATCGACGCCAAAGCCCTGTTTGAGGATCGCGGGTAGCACATCCGGGAAGTAGACGTGTTGATAGTACCCGCTTACGCTGGCGCTCCAGGTGTCGCCGTCGGTACGGCCAATTGCCTGCCAGTGGTCGAGCATCTGCTGGTTATAGCGGGTGATTTTCTCTTCCAGACCGGCGGTTTTGTAGGTTTCGTCGTGGCGGAAGGTATCGAGCGGCAGGCGCGGCTTGTGGTGCGACGGCACGTCGACATGGCCAATCACCACGCCGGCGATCGGGAAGGTGTGTTCCGGCAGCTCAAGCAGGCTTGTAAGCGCCTGCGGATGCAGACGGATACCGCCAATCGGCACAATGCCAAGCCCTTCAGAGCGGGCAGCGGCCATCACCGAGCCCAGCGCGATGCCAATATCAGTGGCGCCCGCCACAATACTTTCAATACTCTCGTGAGCCACCTGCTGCTTACCGATAAGCTTCATCCCGACTTCAGTTTTATACATATCGAGTACGAAGGTGACGAAGACCGGCGCTTTCGCGATCCACGGCTGGCCGCCAGCGATGCGGGAGATCTCGGCGCGCTTTTGCGCGTCGCGGGTGACAACAACCGACACTTGCTGGGAGTGCACCGAGGTAGGTGCATGGTAGGCCGTGCTCAGAATGCGCTCCAGCGTGGCGTCATCAACGGGTTTATCGGTAAAGCTGCGCTCGCTTTTGTGGTCGTTAAACAGATCAATAATGGGGTTCATGGTGTCTCCTTGTGAGTGCGAAAAGCGTATCAGCCCCACGCACATCTTTCTTTAACACTCTATGCGCTATGCCGTTGGGCAGCGCAGGTTGCCGGGCAGACGCAGCCAGGAAAGAGGGGAGGGGGAGAAGGCGGGCAGGGCCGTCATGACAACGGCCCCGCCCGGTGTGGCATCAGGAGGTGAAGAGGTTTTTCAAGGCGTGCGGCTGGCAGCGCTGATATTGACTTGCCACCTTCACCTGCGCACCCAACTTCGCTGCGGCATGCCACGGCCAGCGCGGATCGTAGAGCGCGGTGCGCGCAATACCGATAAAGTCAGCCTCGCCGCTGGCAATAATGGACTCGGCATGCTCTGGCTCGGTAATCAGGCCCACGGCAACAACCGGGATCGCCACGGCGTTTTTCACCGCCTGCGCCAGCGGCACCTGGTAGCCCGGATAGACGTTGATCTGCTGATCCGGATGCAGGCCGCCGCTCGACACGTGGATGACGTCCGCCCCGCGCGCTTCCAGCATTTTCGAGAAGGCGACCGCCTCATCGAGCGTAAACCCGCCTTCCACCCAGTCCGTGGCAGAGATGCGCACGCTGACCGGCTTGTCTGCCGGGAACGCCTCGCGCACCGCGTCAAACACCTCCAGCGGGAAACGAGCCCGGTTTTCAAGCGAGCCGCCGTAGCTGTCGGTCCGCTGGTTGGAGAGCGGCGACAAAAACTGGTGCAGCAGATAGCCATGGGCGGCATGCAGCTGAATAACATCAAACCCCAGTCGCGCTGCGCGTGTCGCCGCCTGGGCAAAGCTGTCGCGTATCGCGGCTAAACCGGCCTCGTCCAGCGCCTGTGGCGGGGTGGATTCCGCGCTCCAGGCCACCGCGGAAGGAGCAACGGTCTGCCAGCCTTTTTCATGATCCGGTGCGTACGGCCCGGCGTTATCCCACGGGCGTGCGGTGGAGGCTTTGCGCCCGGCGTGGGAGAGCTGAATGGCGAGCGGAACAGACGACCAGCGGCGGATGCCGTCAACCACGCGCTTCATCGCCGCCTCTGAGGCATCGCTGTACAGGCCCACGTCGGCCCAGGTGATGCGCCCTTCCGGCGATACTGCGCTGGCTTCAAAGGTCAGCAGCCCGGCGCCCGACTGGGCAAGCTGCCCGAGGTGCATCATATGCCAGTCGTTCATACAGCCGTTTTCTGCCGAATACTGGCACATAGGCGCGATGACGATGCGGTTAGCCAGCTCCAGATTGCGGAGTTTATACGGCGTAAAAAGTTGTGGTGCAGACATAGCATTATCCCCTTAAGTGGTAAAAATCGTGCGTGTACCTGGTCTGAGACCTTCTGCCATCTTAGAACCCCGGCGGCCATTCTGCGTGATCGGTATGTGGCGTTAAGGGGAAAATCCTCCGCGTTAGCCGGTCGACGCGCGTTCCGTGCCGCGCTGCATAATCGCCAGTGCGCTGAGCATCAGCCCCAGCCCGACCACCAGCGTCAGCGTCGCCATCGCCATTCCCTGGCCCACCGAGCCCTGCTCAAACTGACGCCAGATAAACACCGCCACGGTCTGGGTTCCGGCCGGGGCCAGCAGCAGCGAAGTCACCAGTTCACGCGAGGCGATAGCAAACACCATCAGCATCGCCGCGAGCATGGCCGGGAACACCAGCGGCATCACGATAAAACGCAGCGCCTGCATCGCCGTGGCGCCGTGAACCCGCGCGGCGGGCTCCAGATTGCCGCCAAGCTGGCGCAGCGCGCTGCCGATGTAGCGCACCGGCCAGGGAAGCAGCAGGCAGCAGTAAGAGAGCAGCAGGATAGCCCAGGTGTTGTAGGGCGACACCGGCCAGAAGGTGCGGTTCCACAGCAGGATCAGCCCGACGCCCACCACAATACCGGGCAGCGCCGCGGGCATCAGCGACAGCGCGTCGATGGCACCCCGCCCCCGGATACGCTGAACCACCACCAGCCAGGCGGCAAGCAGGCCGACCACGCCGGTGAGCAGCGCAGAGGCAAAGGCCAGCGACAGGCTGGTGCCGAGGGCGGTGAGGGCATCTCCCTGCTGGGCAAACAGCGCCGCGTAGTGCGCAGGCGTGACGTTTTCCAGCGTCAGGCCGCCGGACAGCGTTCCCATCACCCCGGTCACCGCCATCGACAGCCCCGGCACTACCACCGCCAGAAAGCCAATAAACGCCATCGCCGCGACCACCGGGATCACCGCCACGCCCAGCGACGCACCGCTGTTGGCGGTCGGTTTGCCGGTCACGCTGGTGACGTCCCGCCCGCCGGTCAGTTTGCTCTGGAGCCACCAGGCGCACAGGGCGATAGCGATCAGCGTCAGGGACAGCATCGACGCGCCGGGCAGGTCGATGGGCCAGTCGGCCAGCTTCTTCTCAATGCCGACGGTCAGCATCACCACGCCGGAACGGGTGCCCAGCGCGGCGGGAACGCCATACTCCTCAATCGCCAGGGTGAAGGCCAGCAGCATCCCGGCGGCCAGCGACGGGGAGAGCATCGGCAGCGTGACGTGGTAAAACGCGCGCCACGGGCCTGCACCGTGCACTCTGGCGACCAGCGCCAGCCGCTGCCCGCTGGCGAGCAGGCTGCGCGAAACGGCGAAGTAGACCACCGGGAAAATGTTCAGCGTCATCACCAGCACGATGCCGGTTTTGCTGAACAGCAGGGCATTGAGATCGAAACCCAGCAGCTGCGCCAGATAGCCATTGGTTTGCAGCACCAGCATCCACGACAGCGCAGCGATGTAGGGCGGCGTCAGAAACGGGATCAGAAACAGCAGATCCCACAGGCGCGGGCAGGGCAGCGTGAACAGTCCGCGCGCCACCCCGAGCGGCAGGCCGATGAGGGCGCTGAGCAGGGCGACGCCGGCGGCGATGTGCAGCGTACCGCCAAACATTGCCGGGAGCTGCGGATCGGAGAACAGCGGGGCCATTCCGGAAAACGCGCCCTGCAACGATCCCGCGCTGAAGTGCGGGAAAATGGCCTGCAGGAGAATAAACAGCAGCGGTAGGGCGACCAGCACCACCAGGGCGGCGAGCGTCGCAAGCGAAATCAATCGTTGGTTCACAGCGGGTATCCAGACGACGGGGTTGCCCCCGTCGGGTGAGAATTACTGGGTGAAAAGCGTGTTAAAGCGCTTCAGCACGGCGCTGCGTTCACTGGTGCCGTCACTTTTGGTCGGCAACAGGTTCAGCTCGGTGAACAGCGGACGCTTCGCCTGCACGTCGGTACGGGCTGGCATCAGCCAGGCATCGGCGACCATCTTCTGGCCCTCCGGCGACAGCACGTAATCCACAAAGGCCTGGGCATCGGCCTGATGCGGCGTGGTTTTGAGGATCATCATCGGACGCGGGGCGATGACCGTGCCGCTGGCCGGGAAAATCACCTTCAGGGACTCGCCCTGCTCAATGTTGCCGTAGGTCACGTAGTCCACCGCACCGAATACCGCAGCTTTCGCGCCCTGCATCACCGGCGTCACCGCCTGGGCGTTGGGGCCGCTGACCACCATGCCGTTTTTCTTCAGCGCGTCGAACAGCGTCCAGGCCTTATCGCCCATGCCGTTTTGCAGGCCAATCAGCAGATCAAGCGAGGCGCCGGAGAGCGCCGGATCGGGCGTCGTCACCTTGTCTTTAAACGCCGGAGCGGTGAGGTCGTTCCACTCTTTGGGCTCCGGGGTGCCGCTTTTGGTGTTCCAGACGATACCCAGCGCAGAGACGCCCTGCGCCACATAGTCGGCGCTTTTCAGCGCGTCGGGCACCTTCTGCGCATTGCCGCTCTGGTAGGGCAGCAGCCAGCCGCGGGCGTGCAGATCTTCCGCGGTGTCCCAGGAGGCGGAGATCAGCACGTCCGCCTGCGGATTCGCCTGCTCGGCCTCAAGACGCGCCATCACTTTGCCGGTGGTGGCCTGGAAGATATTCACTTTGACCCCGGTCTTTTTCTCGAAGCCGCTGGCAAGGCCTTTGGCCAGCGAGCCGGGACCGGCGGTGTAGACGGTAAGCGCATGGGCGCTGGACATCATGACGGACGATAACACCATGGCTAACGCAACTCCTTTCTTCACGGACAGTTTCATGCAGTTTCCCCTGAGGATGATGTAACAGAACGAACGGCGTCCACGCGACCGGCAGACAGATGAACGATGCAATCGGCGAGGATCTCGGCTTCCCGGCGATCGTGGGTAACATAGACGGCGGTAATACCCAGCTGGCGCAGCAGCGTAGCCATATCGCGGCACAGCGCGTCGCGCAGCTCGCTGTCGAGGTTAGAAAGGGGTTCATCGAACAGCAGCACGCGCGGTTCCGCGACGATGGCGCGGGCCAGCGCCACGCGCTGCTGCTGCCCGCCGGAGAGACCCGCCGGCTTGCGGCCAGCGAACGCGCTCAGCCCCACGCGGGCCAGTGCCCGGGCGACGCGCGCCTCCCGTTCGGCACGCGGTACGCGCCGCATTTTCAGCGGGAAGACGACGTTTTGTTCAACCGTCATATGCGGCCACAGGGCGTAATCCTGGAACACCATGCCGATGTCGCGCTGCTCCGGCGGCATCGCCCATCCGGCGTCAGCCACCAGCCGCTCGCCAAAGGTTATGGTGCCGGAAGCCGGGCGGGTCAGGCCAGCCAGCAGCCGCAGCAGCGTACTTTTGCCGCAGCCAGAGGGGCCGAGCAGCGCCACCACGGTGCCCGCGGGAATACGGAGATCGATCTGATTGAGTACCGTCTGTGTGCCAAACGCATAGGACACACCGGCGAGGCGGATATCGGTGAACGCGTCCATCAGCACCCTCCCACAATGGGAAAGCGTCTGACACCCGCGGTCTTCATCCAGCGGGGCGGGTCCACCTGCACGAACGTCAGGGGAGCAAACATATTGTTATCCTCTTTGGGATTTGCTGGCGCTGACTATAGGCAGGGTTTGTGACGAAGGGATTACGGTTATGTTGCGGGGAGAATGGCTGAGCAGATAAAAAAACCGGCGCACGGTGGCGCCGGTTGGGGAGAACTACGGGCCGCTTAGCGCCGCGCGCCTGCGGTCTCTACCGGTTCCTTCACGCGCTCCATGGCAATCGGGATGCTTTTATACGCCGGGATGCCGCTCTGGGTATCGTGGCTGTCGAGCGGGACCAGCACGTTGGCTTCGGGGTAGTAAGCGCCCACGGAGCCTGGTGCCATGTCGATCACCACGATGGTCAGGTTGTGCATGCGGCGAGAGGTCGGGTTGCCGTCCGGGTCGAGGGCCACCACGTTAACCTGGTCCCCGACGCGCAGCTGGCGTTTCTCGGCCTCATCCGGGTTGATGAACAGCACGTCGCGCCGCCCGGTCACGCCGCGGTAGCGGTCGTTCAGTCCGTACAGCGTGGTGTTGTACTGGTCGTGGCTGCGCAGCGTGGTGAGCACCAGATCGTGACACTTCAGCGAGCGCGGATCCTCGTTGATGCCCTGCATCACCTTAAACTGCGCTTTACCGCTCGGGGTGTTCCACTCCCGCTCCGAGGCGGCGTTGCGCAGCCGGAAACCGCCCGGCTGCTTCACCCGTTCGTTAAACCGCGAAAACGCCGGGAACACCGCCTCAATGGCATCGCGGATGAAACTGTAGTCGCCGATCATTTTGTCCCAGTCGACCACGGTATTCGGCAGCGTAGCTTTTGCCAGCCCGGCCACCAGCGCCGGCTCAGACTTCAGGTGCGGCGAGGCGGGGGGCAGGGTGCCGCGCGAGGCGTGCACCATCGACATTGAATCCTCCACCGTGACGCTCTGCTCGCCGGAGGCCTGAATGTCGGTCTCGGTTCGGCCCAGAACCGGCAGCAGGTAATTGTGCTGGCCGAGCAGCAGGTGCGAGCGGTTGAGCTTGGTCGCCATGTGTACCACCAGATCCAGCTTGCGCATCGCCGGGAAGGTGATCTGCGGATCGGAGATGGCTTCCGCCAGGTTGCCGCCCAGGCACAGCAGCGCCTTCGCCTTACCGTCGCGCATGGCCTGGATGGCCGCCACCGCGCCGTGACCGTGCTTCTGCGGCGGCCTAAAGCCAAACACCCTTTCAATGCCGTCCAGCAGCGACTGGGGCGGGATCTCGGTAATGCCGACGGTGCGGTCGCCCTGCACGTTAGAGTGGCCGCGCAGCGGGCAGATCCCGGCGCCTTTCTTGCCGATATTGCCGCGCATCAGCAGCAGGTTGGCGATCTGCTGCACGTTCTGGGTGCCGTACTGGTGCTGGGTGATGCCCATGCCGTAGCAGATGATGGTGCGCTCGGCGCTGGCGTACAGCCGGGCGACGTTCTGGATCTCTTTGCGCTCCATACCGGACACCTTCAGGATGTGGTCCCAGTCGGTGGCATTCAGATCGGCCTTCAGCTCGGCAAACCCTTCGGTATGCTCGTTGATAAACGCCTCGTCGATCACCCCCGGCTCGCCGTTCGCCAGCGCCGTCTCATGCATCGACAGCAGGATTTTCATCACCCCTTTCAGCATCGCGGCATCGCCGCCGACCCGCACCTTGTAATAGGTTGAGGCCAGCTCGGTGGAGCTGAGGGACAGCATTTCAATCGGGCTTTGAGGAGAGGTGAAACGTTCCAGGCCGCGCTCGCGCAGCGGGTTGATGGCGACGATCGTCGCGCCGCGCTTTGAGACTTCACGCAGCGTGCCGAGCATGCGCGGGTGGTTGGTGCCGGGGTTGTGCCCGATGCACAGCACCAGATCGCAGTGGTCGAAATCCTCCAGCTCCACCGTGCCTTTGCCAACGCCGATGGACTCCGGCAGGCCGACGCTGGTGGGCTCATGGCACATATTGGAGCAGTCCGGGAAGTTATTGGTGCCGTACTCCCTGGCGAACAGCTGCCACAGGAACGCCGCCTCGTTTGAGGCGCGGCCCGAGGTGTAAAACTCCACGCTGTCGGGATCGTCATAGCTGCGCAGGCGTTCGCCGATCTCACGAAACGCGGTTTCCCACTCGATGGGCTGATAGGTATCGCTCGCCGGATCGTATTTCATGGGGTGCGTCAGGCGGCCTTCGCCTTCCAGTTCGAACGCATTGCGCTCCCACAGCTCGCTGACGGTATGGGCGGCGAAAAATTCTGGAGTGGTACGTTTGCTGGTGGCTTCCCACGACACGGCCTTCGCACCGTTTTCACAGAATTCAAAGGAGGAGGCGTGTTGCGGGTCGGGCCACGCGCAGCCGGGGCAGTCGAACCCCTGAGGCTGGTTAACTTTGAACAGGGCAATCACGTCCTGTTTGACCGACATCTGGCCGCGTATTGCATCGGCGACCGCTTTCAGCGCGCCCCAGCCCCCGGCGGACCCCCCATAGGGTGCAATGCCAATTGTGCGATTTTGATCTTTCATGTGCGCTCCACGCTTGTCTGTTCGTTTTTTTATAAGCCTGGTACAGCAACGGCGTCAGGGTTGGCAGGAATGGTCATTAATGTGGGGATAAAGTTATCAAAATGTTTCAACGCAGCGGCGCGCGTCAGGCTTGATACCGATAACCAGCCCGCTGGCCGGGCGTGCAAAATGTCGCTCAGACTCGCGGCTTATACGTTAAGCTTTGTGATATCTCGTTGATAACGCTCAAAGGCCTCCCGTGCGCATTGCGACCCTGACCAACATTGCTTATATCGCGACGGTCTGCCTGACGCTCTCGTCAGGCGTGTCGCTGTTCGTGGCATCCAATGCCGAGCGGGCAGAGCGCGCGGCGGTACAGCAAAGCCGCGATTTTGATGCGCTGACCGAAGAGCTGGAAAAGGAGGCGTTTTCCCTGTCCAACCTGGCGCGTCAGGCGATGGTCAAAGAGGATGACGAAGTCAGCCAGGCCTGGAAAGCGAAGCTCGCCCAGGATCGCATCATGGAGGCGCATCTCGCGGCGCTGCGGGATAACGGGGCCTCGCAGAGTGAGCTGCATATTCTGCAAACCGCGCTGATGGCTCTGGATAAACTGGAAGAGGAGCAGCGAACCGCGGTAACCGCGTTTGAAACCGGAAAGCGCGACGACGGCGTGCGCCTGCTGTTCAGTCGGGAATATGAAGCGAACCTCGCCCAGGTGGAGAATGCCTTCACCCAGTTCAGAAGTCTGCTCGATCAGCGTACCGACACGGCCATCGCCGAAGCGACCCAGCTCTCGCAGCGGCTGCGCACGCTCTCGGAGATTATGGTGGGCCTTACCGCGCTGCTGTTTCTGTTCGTGCTGGGGTTTATTATCCGCCACCGTATTTTGCGCCCGGTCATCACCCTCAGCGACGTGGTAAATCGTCTCGCCACCCAGGATTACGCGGTGCAAACGCCCGCGATATCGCACGTGGATGAAATTGGCGATATGGCGCAGGCCATCAGCATCTTCCGGGAAAACGGTCTGGCCAGACAGCGGCTGGAGCAGGAGCGCGATGCCGACTGGGAGACCCGCAAGCTGCTGGCGCGCATGACGCGGCGGTTGCAGGGGTGTGATTCTTACAGCGATATCATTCTGGCAACCACGGTGTTCGCCCCGCATATCATCCCCAACGCTGGCGGGCAGCTCTATATTCTTGATGACCATATCGACCTGATGCGCTGCGTCGCCCACTGGCTGCTGCCGGAAGGGGGAGAGAGCAGCTTTGCGCCGGAGCACTGCTGGGCGCTGAAACGCGGGCATCTGCACAGTCCGCTGCGCGACGCGGTGGATATGCCCTGCGCCCACGTGCCGGCAGAACTCTCGGCGCGGGCGATCTGCGTTCCGCTCATCGCCCAGAATAAGATTATCGGACTGCTGTCGTTCACCAATCACACTCCGGAGAGCGAGCCGCCCTATATCTACATTGAACTGATGGCGGAGACGCTGGCGCTGGCGCTGGCAAACCAGAAACTGCGTGAATCCCTGACCCGCAAGGCCACCTTTGATGCCCTGACCGGGATGCGTAACCGCACCGATCTGGATGACACGCTGCACGCCGCCATCGAGCAGGCCAAGGCCAGCCAGAGCGTGCTGAGCTGCATGATGCTGGATATCGACCACTTCAAGAAGCTCAACGACACCTGGGGACACGAAGCCGGGGACAAGGTGCTGACCGAGATCGCCGCCATCATTGCCGGCTGCCTGAAAAACAGCGGCACCGCGTTTCGCTACGGCGGCGAGGAGTTTCTGATTATCCTGCCGGACATGAACGAAGCCCAAACCCGCGCGCTGGCCGAGGCGATCCTCGAGAACGTCGCCAGCCATCCGATGCGCTATGACGCGCAGCTTATCGGCCCGGTGTCGGTCTCGATTGGGCTGGCGGTGTGGCCCCATCATGCCCGCTCTGACAACCTGGTGCGCGCCGCCGATCTGGCGCTCTACCACGCCAAAGAGAATGGCAGAGGGCAAATCAGGGTGGCGCGTGACGCGGTGGTGCAGGACACTGCGTCATAAGGGGCACGGCGTGATTTGCAAATATCCCGCTCCTGTCTGCTTCCGCATGATGCCCGCGCCTTTTCCTGCACAAAGGCGAACGTGCCCGCCATGTTGTTAACATCGCGGCTGGGTGGCCGTGGCCCCGCCCGGACCGCAGAAAGGTTATCTGCCCGTAGTCGCGCCAGCCTCGTTAAGACGCTGCCACGGCGTATGGGCAGCTCATTAATACACCGGCGCTTCTCTCGCTTACAAACCCATTTTTTATATGAATTCATCATGCCGCTTCGTCAGTGCTGGCGCGGGATTGCCGTCAAAAAGGCATTTTTTCCTGCTACATGAATCGCTTAAAAGTTGCGCTAAAAAGTACTGGATATTTAAACAGGTGGTCGTATACTATTTGCACTGCCCGTGTGGGTGATGTTGTCAGTGAGCAAGTGGTGAAGCCTATGATGATTCCCTTTGAAAGCCTTAATTCTCTGGATCCGTCGGTTGCGATGAGCAGCCGCGAAATTGCTACCTTGACCGGGGTGACCCATGGTGAAGTGAAGCGACTTATCAAAAGCCTGGAAACCGCGCAGCGTCTGTCTCAGCCTTTGAACGTGCATGACGCGGAACGGGAAGATGACGTCCAGCAGGAGTTCCTGTTGAACAAGCGGGACTCCCTGCTTGCCGTGGCGCGCCTGTCGCCGGGCTTTACCGCCGCTGCGCTCGATCGCTGGCAGGAGCGCGAGCAGCGCGCCAACATTCCCGATTTCACCAATCCGGCTGCCGCGGCACGCGCCTGGGCCGAACAGTATGAGAAGCGTCAGCGGGCCGAACAGGCGCTGGCGCAGACGGCCCCGAAGGCGAACTTCTTTGACCAGTACGTGCAGGTTGAGGAGTCGCTGGGCTTTCGCCAGCTGTGTAAGATGCTGAAAGCGAAAGAGCCGGAGTTCCGTCAGTTTCTGCTGGAGCGCAACATTATGTACCGCGTAAACGGTACCCTGACGCCGCATCGGCACTATATCCAGTCAGGCTACTTTACGCTGCGTTCCGGGGTGGGTGAAAACCTGCATACCTTCTCGCAGGCGCGCTTTACCGCGCGGGGCGTGAAGTGGGTGGCGGGGCTGTGGGCGACGCATCTGACCGCGCGTCCGAACGGGGCGGCGGCCTGATGGGTGGCGGTGTTATCGACAGTGCGCAGCGTTCAGCGTAGCCTGCGCCCGGTGCCCAGCGGAAGGGCACTTTTAGGATTATTTCTCTTCGCCTTCGCCCTGTTCCGCGCCTTCCTTATCAGCCTCGCTGTCATTACCCAGCGTGAAGTTGATAATGTCTGACACTTTCATGTTCGATGCCTGATCCAGCTTCTCCTGCGCGGTTGCCAGATGCCCGTCCACTTTCTGCTGCACGGTATCGGCGATGCCGTTATCCAGTGCCGCCTGCGCCTCTTTACCGGCGTTTTCCGCCGAAGTAACCAGATTCTGTGTTGCCGCATCGGCTTTCTCTTTCATTTCGCCAGCCTGCTGAGTCACTTCATCCAGCGTTGCCTGCACTTTCTCTTTGGTCGCATCGTCGCAGGCGCTCAGCAGCACGGTGGCAGCCACCAGCGCGATAAGGGTACGTTTTTTCATAGGGGACCTGTGTGGCTATCACATTATCTCGTGGGCGCGACGCGAATGGCGGCGCGCGACCATAATGTTTGAGTGTAGGTACCATACCCGCGGTTCCCTTTCGGAACGTATTGGAAGGTAAATAAATTAAAAGACTCATCCTGGGCTGTGGTAACTGGTGCAGAGAGGGCAAACGACACGCGGTGTTTACCGTAGCACGCCGAAAAGGTAGCGCAGCAAGGGAGGGATATTTAGTCGAACTATGCATAACAAATGAAATATAAGAATAATAAATGATATTAATGATGCGCGAGTCTATTTGTGGACATAATAACTATGGATTTTTTACCGGCGATAATAAATAATCCGCGCGCTTAGTATTCTAATGCCTTTCTGCAATGTTTTTATTCTGTTAATAACGACATGTGCTTTTGCTGAAATAATTATTTAACCGTGTTATCGCGATCGGTATTCTTCTCGCTATAACAAGGGTATGGCCTCGCCAGACGATACGGCGTGGTGCTTTATCCAGCGAATTGCAGGTATACGAGCCTCTTCGCCTGCGGAGTTGGGTCCGTAAATTATCCTTAACTACATTAGTTAAATTATGAAAAAAATACTCTGTGCTTGTATATATCTTCTGGCGCCCGTACTTAATTGTTGGGCAGGTGATGCAGTGAAGATTAATGTGAATGGAAATATATTAGCTGCGCCCTGCGAGCTTAATGGTGGCCAGGGCAGCCTGAGCGTTGATTTGGGGGATATTAAGGCCTCGACGCTACAGACCCCTGGATCGTTCTCTGACTGGGTTGGTTTTAGCATCACGCTGGATAAATGTCCGGCGGGTACCACGAAGGCGACTATCCACTTCAGTGGTACAGCGGACAGCGTCCACCCGATTGATATGTATGTGAATACCGGAACGGCAAAGAACGTAGCGATTCAGTTGCAGGGGGCCGGAGGCGAGGGGTTCGGAAATGGGGAAAGTTACACCTACAACGTCCACGAAGGCACAAACTGGTCCTATTCGCTGCGTACCCGTGCCTATTCCGATAAGGGAGGGGCTGTGCCCGGAACCATTGTTGCGGCGGTAACGGCTACGATGACCTATCAGTAAGGCTGCACTTCCCCCATAACGAAACGGCTCCAGACGGGGCCGTTTTGCTGTTCGCATTCCCTGCCTGAAAGCTGGCATCCTCTCTTCATTCCTGATAACACTTGACCCCTGTGAAAACGAGTGGAATGATATTGTTATGTTATAACATAACCAATGGTCATCATGATTAAACATCTTGCTTCATTCGCACTCTGCGCTGCGGCGCTTTTTCCCACGTTCAGCCAGGCAAAATACCAGCCGATAACAATCGACAACTGCGGCGGCACCACCACCTGGCAAAAGCCGCCCCAGCGCGTAGTCACCATCGGGCAGCACGAGACCGAGCTGCTGCTGGCATTGGGGCTGGAAAAAAACATCGTCGGCACTGCGGTATGGTTCGGCGCACTACCGCCCTCGCTGCAAAGCGCCGGTAAAGGGTTACCACGCCTGGCGGAAAACGCGCCCGGCTTTGAAGCAGTGGTCGCACAGCGTCCGGATCTGGTGGCCGCCCAGTACACGTATCACGTCGGAGATCAGGGTGAAGTGGCGACGCGCCAGCAGTTTGCCGGCCTCGGGATCAATACCTGGATCGCGCCGGCGGACTGCGTCGGCAAATCCCTGACCGCCGGATCGAACGGCGACGGCGGGCGCGATAAGCCCTTTACGCTCGATCTGATCTATCAGGAGATTGACGCGCTGGGGAAAATCTTTGGCGTCACGGATCGCGCGAGCGCCCTGGCAGAGACGCTGCGCAACCGGGTGGCGCAGGCGCAGCACACCGCCCGCGACGCGCTGAAGCACAACGCGCAGGGGAACGTGGTGTTCTGGTTTTCCAGCACCCGTCTCAATGGCGACCCGTGGGTCGCGGGCAGCGCCGGGGCGCCGGGTTGGAT
Source organism: Siccibacter turicensis LMG 23730 (assembly GCF_000463155.2). GTDB lineage: Bacteria > Pseudomonadota > Gammaproteobacteria > Enterobacterales > Enterobacteriaceae > Siccibacter > Siccibacter turicensis. The sequence goes on from NZ_AWFZ01000048.1 coordinate 147,106, forward strand.
TGCCCGCACTCTTGGTCTGACCAACATTATCGATACCCGCGAAGAGTGGCCCGCGGTGAGCTGGGAAACCATCGCGCGCAGCGATCCGGATTATCTGGTGCTGGCGAGTATGGACAGACGGCTCTACCCGGCGGACGACATCGCGCAGAAGCTGGCGTTTCTGCGTAACGATCCGGTCACCCGTGAGATGAAGGCGGTGAAGCAGAACCACATTATCGTGGTGCCGGCGATGTCGCTGAATCCTTCTCTGCGTAACGTTGATGCGGTCGAAGCGCTCAGCCAGCGCATCGCTGCCTTCCACGCGGGGTCCTGATGCGTGCGGCATTGATCCTCGGTGTCGTGACGCTGAGCAGCCTGCTTTCCCTCGTCCTGCTGATGGTGATGGCCTCGTCCATGGGTGACGTAGCGTTGCCCTTTCATCACACCCTGATGGCGATCGGTAACGGGCTGGGCATCGGGCATTACCCGCTGGCGCCGCTGGAGCAGGGCATTGTCTGGGAGTACCGCATGAGCCGCTCGCTGATGGCGGCGTGCAGCGGGGCGGGACTGGCGCTGTGCGGCGTAATACTGCAGGCGCTGCTGCGCAATCCGCTGGCGGAACCCTATCTGCTGGGGATCTCTGCCGGTGCCTCTACCGGCGCGGTGATGGTGATGCTGCTGGGCGCAGGGGGCGGGGCCATCACCGTCTCCGGCGGAGCGTTTATCGGTGCCTGCGGCGCGTTTGGGTTAATCATGCTGCTGGCGCGAGGTGCGGGGCGCGACACCGGGCGCATCATTCTTGCGGGCATCGCCGGCACGCAGCTTTTCAATGCGCTGACCGCCTGGATCGTCAGCACCTCTGCCAACGCTGAACAGTCACGCAGCGTGATGTTCTGGCTGCTCGGCAGTCTGAGCAGCGTGCGCTGGCCCGATGCGCTGCTGGCGCTGGCGCTGATTGGTCCGGCCTTTCTGCTTCTGCTGGGTTTTGCCCGTCGGCTCGACACCCTGGCGTTAGGCGAGGAGATCGCCGCCACCCTTGGGACACGCATTACCCTGCTGCGCGTCGTGCTGCTGGGGATCACCGCCGCCATTACGGCGGTGCTGGTGAGCATTATCGGCGCGGTGGGCTTTGTCGGGCTGGTGATCCCGCACGCCGCAAGGTTTCTGGTGGGGCCGCATCATCTGAAGCTGCTCCCCGCCGCCGCGCTTATCGGCGCGCAGTTTATGGTGCTGGCCGATGTGCTGTCGCGCATCCTGATTACGCATCAGGTGCTCCCGATTGGCGTCGTGACGGCGCTGGTGGGCGCGCCGGCCTTCGCCGTGATGCTCTATCGCAAACAGGGGAGAGCCGTATGAGAATCGAAGCCCGTGAGCTAAACGTAACCCTCAATCGCACCGCTATACTGCATGACGTCACCCTTGACGTGCCGTTTGGCCGGCGTATCGGCCTGCTCGGGCCTAACGGGTCGGGAAAGTCCACGCTGCTGCGCTGCCTGGCCGGGCTGATTGCGCCGGCACGCCAGCAGGTATTTATTAATCACACCCCGCTTGCGGCGCTCTCCGCCGGCTGGCTCGCCAGACGCGTGGCACTGGTAACGCAGCACCTGACGCTGGATGCCGATCTCAGCGTCGAGGAGATGGTCAGGCTGGGGCGTACCCCATGGCGTAGCGCGTTCTCCCCGTGGCGCGACGACGATCGGCTCGCCGTGGAGCAGGCGCTGAGCGATACCCGTCTCACCGGCCTGCGCCACAAGCGCTGGCACCAGCTCTCCGGTGGCCAGCAGCAGCGCTGCGCTATAGCCAGGGCGCTGGCCCAGCAGCCGGATATCCTGCTGCTGGATGAGCCGACCAACCACCTTGATATCCAACACCAGCTGGAACTGATGTCGCTTATCGACAGCCTGCCGATGACCACCATCGCCGCGCTGCACGATCTCAACCTGGCGGCGAACTACTGCGATGAGCTTATCCTGCTTAACAAGGGCGTTATCGTGGCTTCCGGGCCGCCTGACGCGGTGCTGACGTCGGCGCATATCCGCAGCGTATACGGGGTGGACGTCTCGATAAGCCACACGCCCCACACCGGATATCACATCGCGTGGCATCGCCGCCCGTCTTCCCACCCACCTGGGCTACGGCTGAGCGCCTGACGGGCGTCAGCCTCGGTAACATCGTCATGCTCTCCCGTTAGCCGGTAACGAGAACGATCCCATTTACGGCTTATCCTGTGGCGAAAATGAATTCATTTCGGCTTGCCTTGATGGTTTAACGCGTTACTATTTTGTAAGTGCTTGATGACAAATGGCTGTTTATTTGACACTGACAGGGAGAGAGTAATGAAGCTTCACATATATGAACACTGCCCGTTTTGCGTGCGCGGCCAGATGATCTTCGGCCTGAAAAATATCCCGTATGAAAAAGTCATTATCATGGAAGGTGATGCCGACACGCCTACCCGTATGGTGGGGCGCAAAGTGGTGCCCATCCTTGAAAAAGATGACGGCAGCTTTATGGCAGAGAGCATGGACATTGTGAAGTATGTCGATGCTCAGGGCGGCCAGCTGATTGCCGATACTCCGGTGGATGCGGACATTGAAGCCTGGGCGAAAGCCGCTGCTGAACCGCTGTATAAACTGGTTATCCCGCGCTTCACCCAAGGGGAGTTCCCCGAGCTTGCCACGCCACAGGCGCGCGCGGCCTATCTGGCGCGTGAAGAAAAGGCGTTTGGCAGCATGAAAACGCTGATGAACGCCACCCCAGGTCTGCTCGATGAAATGAACCACAAACTGCGTGAGCTGGAAGCGCTGGTGGCAGATCGCGAGCATATCGACACCAGCGATTTCGTTCTCTTCCCGCTGCTGCGCTCGCTGAGCATCGTCAAGGGCGTGGAGTTTGGCCCGTCGGTCTCGGGCTACATGGTCAGCATGGCGGTGGAGTCGAAGGTGTCGCTGCTCGCTGATCAGGCCCGTTAATCTTTCCGGTCCGGCTATGATCCTGTCGTCCGGGCCATCCTGTTTCACACCATTCGGAGCGTAAAATGACCGTACCCGTAGTCGCTATTTTTGTTGCAAAGCCAGGCGCTGAGCAGACCGTTGAAGCGCTGTTTCGCGCGGTGATCGATACCACGCTGGCGGAAGAGGGGTGCATTCGTTACCAGCTCAACCGCGACAGCGATAACCCGCGCCGTTTTGTCTGGACCGAAGAGTGGCAGAGCCGCGAGCTGCTGCAAAAACATATCGAGGCGCCGCACATTGCCGCGCTGTTTGCCGAGCTGCCGCAGCATGTCGAAAGCTCAGAGGTGATCGTGCTGGGTAAAGTCGCCGGCGGCGCAGCACAGTAAATGAACAAGCGGGGGCGTGAGCAACGCCCCTTACTGGCAGAGTGCTATTCGATAAATGCGCTCACCGGCAGGTCAAACCGTTTCGCCAGCGCCTGCATGTGTTTTAACGTCAATGTGCGATCGCCTTTCAGAATGCGGCTGACCAGCGACTTTTTGCCTATCTCATTTTCAAAATCACTTTGCGTCAGCTGATACTGATCCATCAGGGTACGCAGCAGGGAGACTCCCGCCGGGATCGCGGCGGTTCGCGCATTGAATTCGGCAAACTCCGGCGCGGTGCGTTCATATTTGTCGATTTTCGCACTTAGCATCTCCACCAGCGGGCTGTCCGGCTCGTATTCAACCAGGTACTCAATCAGCAGTAGCGCATTTTCATAATCGTTTCGTCCAGGATGGCTGCCCAGCATCGGCACTATTTTTATGAGACTGTTTGCCGCCTCGATGGCTTCTGCGTAACTCATTCTCTGTTTCTCCGGTAAAAATCGGTCAACCTGTCATATTCCGCGTGGGTGGAAATATGCTTGATGAAGAGTCTGGCCCGTTCAAAATCAGCAAAGAACATGATCCTGAGATGACCGCCACCCACATCGATTACCCACTACGTTGCCCGATATTTCATCCTGTCCAGACTCGGAAACCGCTTCTTCATCTCATCCGGGGAGGCGTAGCACTCGCGCTTTAGCGTCCGGTAAATATCATCGAGTATCGCCGCCATCCTTGGGTACAGGCGAGTCGCCGCCTCGAATGGCGCTCTGGAAATAATGTGCATCCCTCACCTCTGACGTTTCCATTCTGGAAACAACATAGCGTAAATACGAAGTGTTGACAATATGGAAACCCCAGAAAGCGTATCGGCCAGACGCCGCCCAAAAAAAGAGGCGCCCGTGGGCGCCTCGTGTTCGATCATTCAGACCTTACTGCTTCTGCAAAAACGCCAGCAGATCGTTATTCAACTGGTCCTGATGGGTAGCGGCAAAGCCGTGCGGGCCGTTGTCATAGACTTTCAGTTCCGCGCCGGAAATCAGCTCCGCGGAGAGTTTCCCGGTAGCCTCGAACGGCACAATCTGGTCGTTGCTGCCGTGGATCACCAGCGTCGGTACATCTACCTTCGCCACGTCGGCGCGGAAGTCGGTTTCGGAGAACGCGGTGACGCAGTCGAGCGTCCCTTTCAGCGAGGCCAGCAGGGCGATGTTCAGCGTTTGGGTCAGAACGCCTTCGGAGACGCTCTGGCCCGCGTTAAGGCCGAAGAACGGCGTCGCGAAGTCGCTGATGAACTGGGCGCGATCCTTACGCAAGCCGTCTTTGATGCCGTCAAACACGCTCTGATCAACGCCTTCGGGATGATCAGCGGTTTTGCCGAAGATCGGCGTTACCGCGCCCAGCAGCGCCAGGCCAGCCACGCGCGCGGTGCCGTATTTACCGATATAGCGGGTGACGTCGCCGCCGCCCATCGAGAAGCCCACCAGGGTGACATCCTGAAGATCGAGATGGGTGATCAGATCGTTGATGTCTGAGGCGAAGGTGTCGTAGTTATACCCTTCCCACGGCTGGTCGGAACGTCCGAAACCGCGGCGGTCAAAGGCGATGGCGCGGTAGCCGCGTTCGGCCAGAAAGTTCATCTGGCTGTCCCACATGTCGGCATCCAGCGGCCAGCCGTGGCTGAACAGCACCGGCTTACCTTTGCCCCAGTCTTTGTAGTAAATCTGCGTGCCGTCTTGGGTGGTGAAAGTACTCATTGGCGTTGCACTCCTCTGTTGTTGTCTTTACACATCTGGCAGGTTAATTACTCAGGCGCGACCAGGTGGCGCACCGTCGGCGGTGTTTCACCCCGCTGAAACGCTCTGACGCGGCGTTGAATCTGAAAGTCGTTCTCGGTGTGGCGCTCGTGCTGGCGCAGGTGCTCCATCCAGGAACCGACCACGAAGGTCTCGACAAACGTGCCCGGCTGCTGGATATCCTCATACACCGCCCAGCTCATGGCCCCGCCGCGTCGCCGCACCCGGCGCATTTCCTGAAGCGCACGGATAAACGCCGGTGCCTGGTCGGGATCGATCTGGTACTCAACGCTTATCATCACCGGGCCGCGCTGGCTGTTAAGGGTCAGCTCGCTCACCCCCTGTTCAACGTGGCTGTCGAGATTCAGATCCGGGTCCTTATCCAGCCGCCAGCGTCGCACCGTCGCGCTGGCGATAACCATCCCGGCGGCGGCCAGGCACAGCGAGAGCGGAATAGAGAACTGCGCCGCCAGCTGTCCCCAGATGGCGCTGCCGAGCGTCATCGAACCGAAAAACACCGTCAGGTAGACCGCCAGCGCGCGGGCTTTCACCCAGCGTGCGGCGCTGCGCTGCGCCCCGACGTTGAGCGTCGAGAGCACCGCAATCCACGCCATGCCGGTAAAGAACTCCAGCCCGGTCAGCAGCCAGAAGTGGCGCACAAACGCCAACGCCAGCATGGTGAGGGCAAACAGCAGGCTCGCCAGCACCATCAGGCGATCCGGGTTGAATCTCGCCCGCAGGCGCGGAAGCAGTATCGCTCCGCAAATGGCACCCAGACCTATAGAGGCTAGCATAATGCCGTACTGACCCGGCCCTAATCCCAGTTCACGGCGCGCCACCAGCGGCAGCAGCGCCCAACCGGCGCTGGCGAACAGGAAGAACGCGACGGTGCGCACCAGCACGTTGCGCAGCACCGGGGCGGCATGCACATAGCGCAGCCCGGCACGTACGGCGGAGAAGAAGTGCTCCGGCGGCAGCTTCTGCACGCTGGGCTCGCTTTTCCAGCGCCACAGCACGATACCCACCCCCAGCACCGAGAGGGCGTTAAGCAGGAACACCACCCAGGGGCCGGCGAACGACAGGATCAGGCCGCCCAGCGCCGGGCCAATGGCGCGGCTGATGTTGATGCCGAGCGAGTTAAGCGCAATCGCCGGAGCCAGCTCTTTCTTGCTGACCAGATCCGGGACGATGGCCTGGAACGGCGGGGAGCTCATGGCCGCCCCGGTGCTGAGCAGGAAGGTGGAGATAAGCAGCACCAGCGGCGTGACCTGACCGGTTAACGCCAGCGCGCTGAGCCCTATCGCCACGATAAACATCCACAGCTGGGAGAACAGCAGGTAGCGGCGGCGGTCGATGATGTCCGCCATGACCCCCGAGGGCAGGGCGAACAGAAACATCGGCAGGCTGCTGGCGGCCTGCACCAGCGCCACCCACAGCGGGTTGGGGCTGAGCGACAGCATCATCCAGCTGGTGCCAACATCGCTCATCCATGAGCCGATGTTAGAGACCACCGTGGCGATCCACAGCATGCGAAACACCGGGGCGCGCAGCGGGCTCCAGGTCGAGGCCACGTGAGCCTGGGCGGCAGTCGCCTCCGACTCGCGGCTGAGGCGCTCGTCAATATGGGTCATGGGCGGCCTCCGCTACCGATGCGCCAGCGGCCGGGGCCGCACAGCGCAATGGTGGTGAAGATAATGAGCAGCAGCCAGCCGAACTGCCCTTCGGCGATGCTCCAGCCGGGATGGACCGCCAGCATCGCCACCAGCAGCACCACGACGATCGGCAGGCAGGCGAGGCGGGTAAACAGCCCGAGGGCTATCAGCACCGGACAGATCACCTCTGCCAGAATCGCCCCCAGCAGGCTGACGTGCGGACCGAAGCCGAACGGATCCTCGATGCGCGTCAGCTCGGCGCGGTAGTGCAGCACTTTGGGCAGACCATGCACGTAAAACAGCATCAGCGCACCGGTCAGGCGCAGGAATAACAGCCCCGCATCAATACGGGGCGTAACGGGGTGCAGGAGTGAAGTCTTCATGGCATCAGAACGCAAAGCAGCTGCAGCCGAGCGCGCCCCAGAAGGCGTTATCGTTCGACACCGGAACCCCGGCGTGACGCGCGGTATCGTGGGCGTGCTGGTGGACGCCGCACGGGCCGCTGCAGTGGTGAACCTGCGCCATACCCACACGCGCGGCCTGCGGCGGTGCGCTGCGGTAGTGGCCCGGTACCGTGACCACCGGCGACCAGTCCGGCAGCACCGGGATTGACGGCGGTGCCAGCGGTCCGAAGGTACCCGCGGCGTAGACGATGTCGCCATTGACGATCGTCAGCACCGATTCAATGCCTTTGATCTCCTCTTCCGGCACGCGGAAGTAGTCTTTGGAGAGGATCGCCATGTCGGCGAGCTGGCCAACTTTGATCTGGCCTTTTTTGCCCTGCTCGCTGGAGAACCAGGCGCTGCCGTGGGTCCAGAGCTGCAGAGCGGTGTCGCGGTCCAGGCGGGCGTTGACGTCATACATCTGCATACCGCCCACGGTGCGGCCTGACACCAGCCAGTAGAGCGCGGTCCATGGGTTGTAGCTGGCGACGCGGGTGGCGTCGGTGCCCAGTCCCACCGGCACACCGGCCTCCAGCATTTTTGCCACCGGCGGGGTGTGGCGCGTGGCCTCAATGCCGTAGCGGTCGGCGAAGTATTCGCCCTGGAAAGCCATACGGTGCTGCACCGCAATCCCGCCGCCCAGCGCTTTCACGCGCTCAATGTTGGCCTCGGTAATGGTTTCCGCATGGTCGAAGAACCAGTGCAGGCCGTTGAACGGGATCTCGCGGTTCACCTTCTCGAATACGTCGAGCATACGGCTGATGGATTCGTTGTAGGTGGCGTGCAGGCGGAACGGCCAGCGGTGCTCCACCAGATGACGCACCACACGCTCCAGCTCGTCTTCCATCCCCGGCGCGAGGTCGGGGCGCGGTTCGAGGAAATCTTCAAAGTCGGCGGCGGAGAACACCAGCATCTCGCCCGCGCCGTTGTGGCGGAAAAAGTCGCTGCCCTGGCCCGGCGTCAGCATATCGGTCCACTTCTCAAAATCCTCCAGCTCGTGACCGGGACGCTGGGTGAACAGGTTATAGGCGATGCGGATGGTGAGCTGTTTGTTGGCGTGCAGCTCGCTGATTACCTGGTAATCTTCCGGGTAGTTCTGGAAGCCGCCGCCGGCGTCGATGGCGCTGGTCAGCCCAAGGCGGTTGAGCTCGCGCATAAACTGGCGGGTGGAGTTCACCTGCTGTTCGAGCGGCAGCGTCGGGCCTTTCGCCAGCGTGGAGTAAAGGATCATGGCGTTAGGACGGGCGATCAGCATTCCGGTCGGATTGCCGTTGCTGTCGCGCTGGATTTCGCCCCCCGGCGGATTCGGCGTGTCTTTGGTGTAGCCCACGGCACGCAGCGCGGCGCGGTTGAGCAGGGCGCGATCGTAAAGGTGCAGGATGAACACCGGGGTATCCGGCGCGGCCTCGTTGATCTCATCCAGGCTCGGCATGCGGCGTTCGGCAAACTGGAACTCGCTCCAGCCTCCCACCACGCGCACCCACTGCGGGGACGGGGTGCGCAGCGCCTGGTCCTTGAGCATGCGCAGCGCGTCGGCCAGCGACGGGACGCCTTCCCAGCGCAGCTCCAGGTTGTAGTTCAGCCCGCCGCGGATCAGGTGCAGGTGGGAGTCGTTCAGGCCGGGGATCGCGGTGTGGCCTTGCAGATCGACGACCTGTGTCCCCTCGTCGTGATGCTGCATCACCTCGGCGACGCTGCCGACCTCAAGGAATTTGCCATCGCGGATCGCGGCGGCCTCGGCGACGGGGTTTTCCCGGTCGAGCGTATGAAACGCGCCATTGATGAGAATTAAGTCGGCTTTATTGAGCGAAACCATAGGGCACTCCAGAACGGTGAAGTCCAACGCACGGACAAGACAGGGGCCGCGCACAGGGCGGGGCACAGAAGATGGGGGGATTATGGTCAGCGGGGGAAAAGGGCGTCTAGTTATACATAGAGATAATAGTTTCGAATTTCAGGGCGGCCTACCATGCCTGCAGACCGGGGTTATGGCCCCTTTTTCGTCTCGCCAGACTGTGCTGGCGATGTTGTTCTTTTACCTCATTGGATACCATCATGACTGACTCTAAACTTGACCTGCTGACGCCCGATAACTGCCAAATCATCTTTATCGACCATCAGCCGCAAATGGCATTCGGCGTGCAGTCTATCGATCGCCAGGTGTTAAAAAACAACACCGTCGCGCTGGCTAAAGCGGCGAAGGTTTTCAACATCCCGACCATCATCACTACCGTAGAAACCGAGAGCTTCTCCGGCAATACCTACCCGGAACTGCTCGACGTGTTCCCGACCCACGACATTCTGGAGCGCACCTCGATGAACTCCTGGGACGACCAGAAAGTGCGTGACGCCCTGAAAGCGACCGGCAAGAAAAAGGTTGTGGTTGCCGGTCTGTGGACCGAAGTGTGCAATAACAGCTTCTCCCTGTGCGCTATCGCCGAAGGCGACTACGAGATCTACATGGTGGCGGATGCCTCCGGCGGCACCTCGAAAGAGGCGCATGACTTCGCCATGCAGCGCATGATCCAGGTGGGCGTGATCCCGGTAACCTGGCAGCAGGTGATGCTGGAGTGGCAGCGCGACTGGGCGCACCGTGACACCTACGACGCGGTGATGAACATCGTGAAAGAGCACTCCGGTGCCTACGGTATGGGCGTGGATTACGCGTACACCATGGTGCATAAAGCGCCGGCCCGCAGCAAAGGCGAGCATCGCACCCTGGCGCCGGTCCCGGCCCGCTAACCCTGCCTGCCGACCGGGCCATCCGGTCGGCACGTTGCACCCTACAGAGGAAAGGCTATGAGCGCCTTTTTGATCTCCGCCGCCGCCGGCGTGCTGATCGGTATGGTCTATGCGCTGCTGAACGTGCGTTCCCCCGCACCGCCCGCTATTGCCCTGACGGGGCTGCTGGGCATCCTGATTGGCGAACAGCTGACCATCGGCCTGCTTACGCGCGCTATCGCGTTCCTGCACTAAATCGCCCGGCGTTCGCCGCAGCGAAATATATTCTCTGGACACCCACGAGGTAATGTGATGAAACCCTATGTCGTTTCACTGTTGAGCGGCGTGCTGGTCGGCGCGATATATGCGCTGATGCAGGTACACTCTCCCGCGCCGCCGGTGATTGCGTTGTGTGGCCTGTTGGGCATGCTGGTTGGCGAACAGCTGATCCCGCTGATCCGCCGTCTGCGGGCAGGCCAGCCCGTCACCCTGACGTGGTTTCGACATGAGTGCGTACCGAAAATTAGCGGAACACCGCCGCCCGATGCCGATAACAACGCAAAGGTGAAATAGGTCTGGAGGAAAAGTATGGGGCAGTCGCCACGCATTGCCATTATCGCCATCGTCGATGATGAACGCGCTGTTCGCAGCGGGTTGAGTAACCTGTTGCAGTCCGTAGGCTATGAGACGGACACCTTTGATTCGGCAGAAGCGTTTCTTCGCGATAGCGTCAGGCTTGCGAGCGTGGTGCTGGCCATAGTGGACGTGAAGCTGAAAGGCGCGAGCGGGTTTGAACTGTTCGACACCCTGATCGGCTTGCCTGCCCCTCCACCGGTCATCTTCATCTCCGGGCATGGCGATGAAACCGTGCAGCAACAGGCGCTTGAACGCGGAGCCGTTGCTTTTTTGCGCAAACCCATCGATGTGGATATGCTGCTCAGACATATCGAACGCATCCTGGCGGCGGGTGAGGGTACGGCATGAATAACTACGGCATCACGGTCAAACTTCCGAAGGTGGGCACCGAAACGCCCGGCATTGAGCTTGATGATGCCGCGCTCATGACCCCGGTGGCCAGCGATGGCTGCATCAACTGGCTGTATTGCCGTTATCCCGACAGTGAGCAGCAGTATCTGATTGCCGTGGCCGCCTGCGAAACGCTTGAGGCCCGCGCTACCCAACTGCTGAAAAATGAGTACACCCTGCGTCACTATCTTGGTGACTGGGCGCTCGTTCCCATCGCCCGCGCCAGCCATCGCGGGCGCTATGTGCTGATGTACGACACCCTCTCCCTCACGCCGCTTAACCAACGCCTCGCCCCGCCGGCGACCATCAGCGCCTTCCTGACGCTGGCGCTGCGCCTGTGCGCACCGCTTGTGCAGATGCATCGTCAGGGGCTGATTCACGGCGATATTATGCCGGGGCATTTTTTCTTCGACGCCGACGGGCAGTGCCGCCTGGCGGGGTTTGGCCATACCACCGGGACGCGTACCACCTTAGCGGTGGTGCCGGGTGCCAGCGGCACGCCCGCCTATATGGCACCGGAACACAGCACCCGTACCCGCTTCACCCCCGACAGCCGCAGCGATCTCTACAGTCTGGGGGTGGTGCTTTATGAGCTGTTGAGCGGCAGCCTGCCGTTTGACGCGGTGGATGGCAGCGAGCAGGGGTGGACGCACCACCACATCGCCTCGGAACCGCGCCCGCTGGCGACGCTGCGCAACGATACGCCGGAGAGGGTGGCGGCGATTATTCAGCGGCTGCTGGCCAAGTCCCCCGAGCAGCGCTACCAGACTATCGATGGTCTCGTGGCCGATCTCAAACGCTGCCATGCCACTTTACAGACCCAGGGCGATATCCCGCCCTTTACGTTGGGCCTGCAGGATCGCTCCCCGGCGATATGCCTGGCCGACAGCCTGATGACCAACCACCCGCAGGCGGCGGAGCTGGTGGCGGCCTTTGAATCGGTGCGACGTACGGGCCGCGCCACGCTGGCGGTTATCAGCGGCCCGTCGGGCATCGGTAAGAGCGCGCTGATCGCCTCGGCCCTGCATGAGCTGCAGCACCGGCCCGCGCTGATGGCGGTGGGGAAGGTAGAGCAGTTTCATCTGGTGCTCCCCTTTGCCGCGCTCGCCACTGCCTTCCGCGCCCTGACGCTGCATATTCTCGGGATGCCGCCGCAGAACCTCGCCTACTGGAAATCCCGTCTTGAGGGCGAGCTTGGCAGCTATGCCGGGCAGGCGGTTAATTTCGTCCCTGAGCTTAGCCTGCTGCTGCGTCAGAAACCGCGCTACCCGGATATGTCCGGCCCCGATGCCGGGCCGCGCTTCAACCATATGGTGCACTGCCTGGTGTCGGCGTTTGCCACCCAGGGGTGCCCGCTGCTGCTGCTGGTCGATGACGTCCACTGGCTCGACCCGGCCAGCCAGCAGCTGCTCGACTATCTGCTGCGCCACAGCGCCTCGCTGCCGTTGCTGATGGTGGTGTCCCTCCGGGATGACGTGGCGGGCGTGGAATCCTGGCTGGCCCTGCTGCGCGCCAGCGCCGACAAGGTGGTTGAGATCCGGCCTGCGGCATTCAGCGTTAAAACCCTGACGCGCTGGCTGTCAGAGCGGCTGCTTGCCCGCCGGGCGGCGACCCTTGAGCTGGCGAAGCTGGTACACGAGAAGACCGCCGGCAACCCGCTGTTTACCCGCCAGTTCCTTAAGCAACTGATTGAAGACAACCTGTTAGTGCCTGGTCGCTCCCCCGGCAAGTGGCACTACGACGCCGGGCGTATTCGCGAGCTTCACTACACCGAAAACGTGGCGAGCCTGATCCTGCAACAGCTGGCAAAGCTGCCGCCGCAGACGCAAACCCTGCTGGGTAGCCTGGCCTGTTTCGGTGCCAGCGGCGATGCGGCGCAGCTGAGCCAGCTGCTGGGCGTGCCGGCGGATGCGCTGACCCGACAGCTTCAGCCCGCGCTTGCCGCGCAGATGATTACGCTGTCCGCAACCGGATGGGCGTTCACCCACGACCGTATTCAGGAAGCGGCGTTTGCCTTGCTGAGCGCCGGGGAGAAACAGCAGCTTCATCGGGATACCGCCCTGCTGCTGGCAGACCGCTGCGCCACCCGTGACGACGACGACACCCTGTTTCGCACCCTGTATCACCTTGCCGCGGCGCTCGACGGCGTGGTGGCCCATCCCCGCAGCCGTGAGTTTCTGGCGCTCTGCCTGGAGGCGATGCAACGCGCCCGGCGCTCCGGGGATTACCCGTCGGCGTTCGGGTACCTGCAAACCGCCACCACGCTGCTGTCGCACCTGCCGGCGCGGGATGACGAGCTGGCGTTTACCCTGCGGCTGGAGGAAGCCCGGTGTAAATTTATGGAGGGCTCGCTTACCGACGCCGCCACCCTGTGTCAGGCGCTGATGGAGCAGCCCGGCAGCGCCGAAGAGACCGCCATGGCATCGCGACTGCTGGCGGAAATTTACCTGCGTCACTCGGACCCTAACCGCGCGCTGGATGTCGCCCTGGAGGGGCTGCGGCGGTTTGATATCACCTTCACGCGCGATCCCTCGGATGCCATGTGTGACGAGGCCTGGCAGCGCATTCGCGCCCGCACGGGTGACGATCCGGCGGCGGTGTTTAACGCGCTGCCGTTACTCTCCAACCGCGACATTGAGACGGTCATGGACCTGATGCTCAGCGCGCAGCTGCCGGCTAACTACGCTGCACCGCGGCTGCACTTTCTGCTGCTGTGCCGGATGGTGCAGCTCACGCTGGATCACGGCATCTGCAGCGCCTCCACCACCGCACTGGGCTGGCTGGGGGTGGCGGCAGGCGAGCGTTACCACGTCTACCCCCTGAGCTTTCAGTTTGGCATCGTCGGGCGCGATCTGGTGCAGCACTATGGTTTCGAGAGCGCCGAGGCGCGCACGCTGCTGCCGCTCAACCAACTCAGCGTCTGGACGCAGCCGCTCAGTTTCAGCGTCGAGTGCGCGCGGGCGTCGTTTATTGCCGGCATCACCCACGGTGATTTGACCTCGGCCTGCTTCGCTGCCTGCCAGCAGGTGATGAACTTCCTGACCCGCGGCGACCATCTCGACAGCATTCTGACCACCCTTGACCGCTGCCTGGCGTTTGTCGAACGTGCGCATTTTCCGGATGTCAGAACCATGCTCACCATCCTGCGTCTCTACGTGGAGCACTGGCGTGATCCGGCGGCCAGCGCCTTTACCGGCAAAACTTTCCTGCCCGAGACGCTGGTGCAGACCGTCCATGAAGACGGCGAGACCATGATGCCGCTGATGCTGTTCGGCTACTGGCTCTATAAAGGCATCGCCCACTATTGCGCCCAGGAGTATGAGGCGGCCTCTCACTGTTTTGAACAGACCGATGCGCAGGCCTGGTCCGCGTCGGGGCAGAACAACTTTGCGGATTTTCACTACTTCAGTGCGCTCTGCCTGGCCGGGCCGCTCACCCCCGCCACGGTAAGCGCGGCGCACCGCGCGCAGTTTATGCTTCACCTTCAGCGCGTCGAGCAGTGGGCGCGCGTCAATCCGCATAACTTCAGCGACAAAGCGGCGCTGCTGCGTGCTGAACTGTCGCGGCTGGATGACGATCGCGCCGCTGCCCTTGAGTGGTATGAAATGGCCGCGAAGTACTCGCGAGATGCCGGTATGGACCACTGCAACGGTCTGTCGCATGAGCTTGCCGGGCGCTTCGCCCATGCCTGCGGCTATTCCACCAGCGCCGCCGGGCATATTAAGGCCGCGATAGCGGCATGGAGCCGATGGGGCGCGCAGGCCAAAGTCCATCAGCTGGAGCGGGAGTTCCCGATGTGGGCGGTAAGCAGTACGGTTTCACCCTACGCCGCCGGGAGTTTTACCTCGAACGATGAGATCCGCGATCTGCAAAGCGTTATCAAAGCCGCGCGCGCCCTGTCGGAAGAGATGAACGTCGAGCAGTTGATCCAGGTCTTGATGACGATGCTGCTGGAGCGGGCTGGCGCCCAGCGTGGGCTGCTGATCCGCATCAACGCCCGGAACCAGCCCGAAATTGAAGCCCAGGCCCACAGCCATCCCGACGGGGTGCGGGTACAGATTGTGAAAGCCGTGCCGGGTGAGACGGATCTGCCGTTATCGGTGCTGTCGACGGTGATCCGTACCGGTCAGGAGATCCGCACCGGCAAGCCCGGTGAGTTTAGCCCGTTCAGCCATGACCCGTATCTGGTGGCATCGGGTGCTGCGGTGATGTGCGTCCCGATGTTTAAGCAGTCACGGCTGGTGGGGGTGCTGTACGTTGAAAACCGGCTGATGCCGGATGTGTTTACCGCCGGGCAGTCGCGGGTGATCGCCCTGCTGAGCGCCCAGGCCGCGATATCGCTCGAGACCGCGCGCCTGTACGCCGAACTGCTGGAGGAGAATATTCAGCGCCGACGCGTAGAGAAAGATCTGCGTGCCAGCCAGACCTCGCTGACCCTCGGCGAGCAGATCAGCCACACCGGCAGCTGGCGCTGGGAGCAGCAGCAAAACCTGATCTACATCTCCGCCGAGTATGCGCGCATCCTCGGCCTGCCGGAAACCCGGACCGCCATCAGCTATCCCGAATTTATCGCGTTTATTCACCCGGATGATAAAGAGCGGGTGAAGGCGATCGTTGAGAGCGAGCTGCGCGCCGGAAAACTGGTGCGGGTGGAGCACCGCATTGTGCGTACCGACGGGGTGACGCGCTACATCCTGGCCGTCGGCGAGCCGGTCGACATGGGGGCGCAGACCAGCGACTATTTCGGCACCGTCACCGATACCACTTCGCGGCGCGAGTCCGAAGATGCCGTGCGGGTGGCGCAGGCGGAGCTGGCCCGCGTGTCGCGTGCCACCACGGTGGGGCAGCTTACCGCCTCTATCGCCCACGAGATTAACCAGCCGCTGATGTCGATTGTTGCAAACGCCGCCGCCAGCCTGCGCTGGCTTCAGCGCGACCCGGCGCGTATCGATAATGCCAGCATGGGGCTGGTAGAGATCGTCAGCGAAGGGCAGCGCGCCGGGGAGATCATCCGCGGCTTGCAGGCGTTAACCCGCAACCAGACGCCGACGCTGGAGCCGGTCGATCTGCACCAGCTGGTGCGGCACATTATGGCGCTGTCGCGCAATGAGATGGAGCGGCGCTATATCGCGCTGGAGTACCAGCTGAACGCGCAACAGGCGGTGGTGCAGGGGGACAGCGTCCAGATCCAGCAGGTGCTGCTCAATCTGGTGGTTAACGCCATGGATGCGATGTCGGAAGTGGAAGCCCGGCCGCGCATTTTGCGCATCGGCACCTCAAATCCCACCCCCGGCGAGCTGCGTTTTGACGTGGTGGACACCGGAAACGGCATTCCGCCTGAGCTGCGCGACCGGGTGTTCGACTCGTTTTTCACCACCAAACAGCAGGGGATGGGCATGGGGCTGACCATCAGCCACGCTATCATTGAGCGCCACCGTGGGACGCTCCAGGCCGAGCCCGCTGAGCGACACGGGAGCCGGTTCTGGTTCACCCTCCCGGTACTGACCAGGCAGGGGGAGACCGAAACGTAGCGGCGTTATGCGGACGGGGCGAGCTGCGACAGGCGATGGCGCAGTTCGCCGTGCGCCATAGCCACCTGCGTCGATTCCTGGAGGGCGTTAAGGTACTTCTGGTGAAACTCGCTGCTGTTTTCCGGGCCTAACGCCAGTTGGCTCTCAATGGCCTTACGGTAGTTTTCAACCGTGGCGGCGTTAACCGGCTCCTCTTTGTCATCGAGACGCTCATCAATCTCCACCATCATCTCTGAAATCTGGCGTAGCCATGCGAACTGCGGGTGGGTGGTGAGCAGCTGCAGGTGCTCAAAGGCGTTGCCGGGGTTGCCAAAGCGTTCGGTTTCTAAATCCACCAGCGCTTTATGCAGCTTGCGCAGCACGGACGAGAGTGATTTGAGCTGGGTACGCGGATCGGCTTGCGGGTCAGTTGTCATTGCATGTTCTCCTGATAAAAGAGGGGGAGGCCGCGGCGGTGCCGGGGAATACCTTAACGACTCTGTGATTTCTCGATATTCAGACGCGCCGCGCTGCGGACCAGATCCGCAAGGGATCGCGCCTGCATCTTTTCCATGACCCGCCGCTTGTGCACCTTCGCCGTAATTTCGCTGACGCCGAGCGCCGTGGCGATCTGCTTATTCAGCAGCCCGCCAATGGCCAGCTCCAGCACTTCCCGTTCGCGCGGGGTCAGCGACTGGTAGCGCTGCGCCAGATCCTGGTGCTCGCGCAGATGCATAAAGTTGTCGCGCGCCTGGCGCAGCCCGTCGGCCACGGTTTGCAGCAGCTGTAACGGGTTAACCGGTTTGGTGAGGAACTCCAGCGCGCCGGTTTTCATGGCTTTGACGGTGAGGGGAATGGTGCCGTAGCCGGTCAGGAAGATCACCGGCAGCGCGCGGCCCAGCCGGCGCAAGCCGTCCATCACGTCGAATCCGTCGGCCACCGGCATGTTCATGTCCAGAATCAGACAGCCGGGCACGTCGCAAAACGGGTGAGCGAGAAACGCCTGCGCGCAGTTGAAATCAGCCACCTCGTGGCCGTCGGCGCGGAGCAAACTGACGATGGCGCGACGAACGGCGTCATCGTCATCCACCACATAGATAATGTGTTCCATATTTTTGCCCTGCGATGCTTATAAAAAAGCAATCGAATCAACGGTATCCCGCCAACGCGAGGCAGAATACGGACCTGTTATGGGAGAATAATGGGATGCGAAATAAATTACCATCACGATAAATCACCATTTTTCATGGTGGTATTCACCGTAGTGATGATTTGATTAATGCCGGCTTCAGCGCAGCGTTAGCGCGGCTTAAAATATATTTTCATCCGGAAATCATCGCGTTGCTCAAATACCTGCCGGCGTCGGATAAAGAATGCTCATAACAATCCGATAAATAAATGACAACATTCAGGGTGGTATCAGGGAACGCAGCGCATGTTAAAAAATCTAAAAGTCATCACCGGGATTGCCATAATCCTGTGCATATTCAGTTTGTTACAAATCGTCACCGGCGGGCTTTTTTACTCGTCGGTCAGCCAGGATCGCGATAACTTCCAGAACTCCGGGCAGCTTAATTACCAGCAGGAGCAGCTGGGCGACAGCATCCAGACGCTGGTGAAAACCCGCGTCACCGTCACCCGTGTGGCGATTCGCTTCCTGAAAAATCAACGCGATCCCGCGTCGCTGGCGGCGATAGACAAGCTGCTGGGCGTGGCGAGCGAATCCCTTGATAAGGCGCAGAGCCAGTTCAACGCTTACAAAAACTCACCGCGTCTGGCCGGACAGGACGAGGCGCTGGCCCAGCAGATTCAGACAAAGCTCACCGCCTACCACGATGTCCTGCAGGCTTCGGTAGGTTTCCTGCGCGCCAACAACTATGAAGCCTATGGCAATCTGGATGCGCAGGCCGCTCAGGACGAGCTGGAAAGCGCCTACAGCACCTGGCGCGCGGAGAACAACCGTCTGCTGCAGGTCGCCGCCGACGACAACCAGAGCAGCTTCACCAGCATGCAGTGGACCCTCGGGTCGATTGCCCTGGTGGTAATCGCTATCCTGGTGCTGATTTGGGTGGGATTACAGCACCTGCTGCTGACGCCGCTGCACCGCGCCATGACGCATATCCGCGCCATTGCCGACGGCAACCTGACGCACACCATTGACGGCGAAGGGCGCAACGAAATGGGCCAGCTGGCCTCAACCCTTAAAACCATGCAGGCCTCGCTCATCAATACCGTGAGCTCAGTGCGCGACAGCTCGGAGTCTATCTATACCGGCGCGGGCGAGATCTCTGCCGGGAGCAACGATCTGTCGTCGCGTACCGAGCAGCAGGCCGCCTCGCTGGAGGAGACCGCCGCCAGTATG
Source organism: Siccibacter turicensis LMG 23730 (assembly GCF_000463155.2). Classification (GTDB taxonomy): domain Bacteria; phylum Pseudomonadota; class Gammaproteobacteria; order Enterobacterales; family Enterobacteriaceae; genus Siccibacter; species Siccibacter turicensis. Next base: position 165,914 of record NZ_AWFZ01000048.1, read on the forward strand.
GAAGAGCTGACCGCGACGGTGAAACAGAACACCGACAACGCCCGTCAGGCGGCGCAGCTGGCGAAGAACGCCTCGGAAACCGCAGACAAAGGCGGACGCGTGGTGGATCAGGTGGTCACCACCATGAAAGAGATCTCCGACAGCTCCCAGCAGATTGCCCACATCACCAGCGTGATCGACAGCATCGCCTTCCAGACCAATATCCTGGCGCTGAACGCCGCAGTGGAAGCGGCGCGTGCGGGCGAGCAGGGGCGCGGCTTTGCCGTGGTGGCCGGGGAAGTGCGTACCCTGGCAAGCCGCAGTGCCCAGGCGGCAAAAGAGATTAAATCGCTGATTGAAAACTCGGTGTCCCGGGTGGGCATGGGCTCCAGTCTGGTTCATCAGGCGGGCGACACCATGAAAGAGATCGTAACGGCGGTAACCCGCGTCACCGATATCATGGGCGAGATTGCGTCTGCGTCCGATGAGCAGAGTAAAGGGATTGAGCAGGTGAGCCAGGCGGTATCGCAGATGGACAGCGTGACCCAGCAGAACGCCGCGCTGGTTGAAGAGTCGGCCGCTGCGGCAGCTGCGCTTGAAGATCAGGCCGATCAGCTGCGTCAGGCCGTGGCGGTGTTCCGCTTAGCGGGCAACCGTGAAGCACCGGTACGTCACACGCCGCCGCCGAGTGCAAAACCCCAGACGCTGGTGCCCGCGCTGGCAGGCAAAACCACAGGGGAACACTGGGAAACCTTCTGAGTTTCCCGTCTGAAAGGGAAAGCGGCGTCAGCCCACGGTCACTTTAAAGAAGCTGTTCTTAATGCTGGCCGTGAAGTACGCCTCTTTCTCATTACTCATCATAAAGGTCTGATAAGTTTTCGCCGGCACGCCCAGGAACTGCTCCACGCGCCCTGTGGCGTGCTCTATTTCCATGACGGAACAGGTCGGATCGTAGCCTGCGCTCTTGAATGTGCGGGACCGGATTTCATGTCTTTTCATATCATTCGCGTCTTATTGTGATGTGAATCACTCATATCGGTTCACCCACCCGAAACTTTATAGCTGAAAGATGCGGCCCGGCCGCCATCGCCAGGAAATATGATATTTTTTTGTTGCGCACCGGACGCACTATATGTATTTTTATGCATAATATTTGCATAAAAATAAGGGTTGTAACCATGGTTAAGCAGTTACTGCAGGCATGTGGATTGATGATAGCCCTGGCGGGCAGCGCTTTCGCCGCTCAGGAAACCTACGTGGTTGGATCCGGCGGCACCTACCGTCCGTTCGAGTTTGAAAACAGCCAGAAACAGCTTGAAGGGTTTGATATCGACATTATCAAAGCCATCGCGAAAGCGGAAAACTTCAACATCAAGCTTATCAATACGCCGTGGGAAGGTATCTTCGCAACCCTGGGCTCCGGCGACCGCGACATTATTATCTCCGGCATCACCATTACCGATAAGCGTAAGCAGATGGTGGATTTCTCCGCGCCGTACTTCCCGGCCGAACAGTCTATCGTGGTGCCCGCTGACTCAACCGTGACCTCACTGGCCGGGCTGAAGTCTGAAAAAGTCGGCGTGGTGAACTCCAGTACCGGCGACATCGTGGTGTCTGACGTACTGGGTAAAAACAGCACCGCCATTAAGCGCTTCGACAATACCCCGCTGATGCTGCAGGAGCTGTTTGAAGATGGCGTGAGCGCCGCCGTGGGCGACGTTGGCGTGGTGAAGTACTACATCAAGCAGCACCCGGAGAAGCAGTTCAAACTGGTGCCGGATGCCAAATTTGAGCGTCAGTACTTCGGTATTGCGGTCGCGAAAGGCAACGATGCACTGCTGGAAAAAATCAACAGCGGCCTGAAGAAGATCGTTGCTGACGGCACCTACGCCACTATCTATAAGACCTGGTTTGACGAGAGCGTTCCGACGCTGCCTGCCCAGTAATTTTACGCATGACAGATAGCGGCTACCGCGGGATTCTGCGGTAGCCGCTTTTTTTAGAGAGACGACATGACAGGATTTCGTTGGGAGATCATTCAGGAGTACGGCCCGCTGTTTATGGAAGGCGCCTGGATGACCATCAAATGCACCATTATCTGCGTGATCCTCGGCACGCTGTGGGGGCTGACGCTTGGGCTGGGCCGAATGGCGCGCGCCGAGCACGGGCCGTGGAAGTACGTGCTGCGTTATCTGGTGCAGTTCCCGGTGCGCTTTTACGTCAGCGCCATCCGCGGTACGCCGCTGTTCGTACAGATCATGGTGGTGCATTTTGCGCTGGTGCCGCTGTTTATCAACCCGCGCGACGGGCTGCTGGTCACCCACGGCATTATGAGCAGCGAGCTGGCCCGCGAACTGCGCTCCAACTATGGCGCGTTCCTGTCGTGCATCGTGGCCATTACGCTGAACGCCGGGGCTTACGTATCGGAAATCTTCCGCGCCGGGATCCAGTCCATCGATAAAGGCCAGATGGAAGCCTCCCGGGCGCTCGGTATGCCGTGGTGGAAAACCATGCGTAAGGTGATCCTGCCGCAGGCGTTTCGCCGCATCCTGCCGCCGCTTGGCAACAACGCCATTGCTATCGTGAAGGACTCGTCGCTGGCCTCGGCCATTGGCCTGGCCGATCTCGCCTACGCTGCGCGTACCGTCTCCGGCGCCTACGCCACCTACTGGGAACCCTACCTGACCATCTCCCTGGTCTACTGGGTCATTACCTTTGTGCTGGCGCAGCTGGTTAACCGTCTGGAAAAGAGGTTTGGCAAAAGTGATTCACATTAATAACCTCCATAAGTATTTCGGCGACAGCCACGTCCTGCGCGGCATCAGCTGTGACGTGAAGCCGCGGGAAGTGGTGTGCGTGATCGGGCCGTCCGGCTCCGGGAAAAGCACGTTTCTGCGCTGCATGAACGCGCTGGAGAGCGTGTCGGAAGGCGAGGTCGAGGTAAACGGCTTTGCGATCCACGATCGTAAAACCGATTTGAACAAGATGCGCGAAAGCGTCGGCATGGTCTTTCAGCGCTTCAATCTGTTCCCGCACATGACGGTGCTGGACAACCTGATGATGGCGCCGATGAACCTGCGGGGCATGACGCGCAGCGAGGCGGAAACCCTGGCGCTGAGCCTGCTTGCCAAAGTCGGGCTGAGCGAAAAGCGCGACGCCTGGCCGTCAAGCCTCTCCGGCGGGCAGCAGCAGCGGGTGGCTATCGCGCGCGCGCTGGCGATGAGCCCGTCCATCATGCTGTTTGACGAGCCGACCTCGGCGCTCGATCCTGAGCTGGTGGGTGAAGTGCTGGGCGTGATGAAAAACCTCGCCGCAGAAGGGATGACGATGGTGATTGTCACCCATGAGATGGGCTTTGCCCGCGAAGTGGCTGACCGGGTTATCTTCATTGATAACGGCGTCATTCAGGAGCAGGGCGACCCGGAGCAGATCTTCACCGCCCCCGCGAATCCGCGTACCGCGGCCTTCCTCAGCAAGGTGCTGTAATCGGGTGGGTTGCCGGCGCTGCCCGGCAACCGCTCGCTTTTTTTTCGCCAATCCCGCCGTCTCGTGGGATCGCCATTCACGCTTTCCCTGAGATGGTCTACCATGAGCGGATTCGTCACTCATGCCATATGGATATCTCATGCTTAAGCGCCGCTATGCCGCCCTGTTACCGCTCTGTGTTCTGCTCGCCGCGTGCAGCAGCAAACCGGAGAAACAACAGCAGACCGCCACCACCACCGGAACCCCGTCCGGCGGCTTCCTGCTGCAACCGCAACATAACGTTCTGTTCACCTCCGGGGATTTCGCCAACAACCCGGCGGCAGAGCAATTCATCGATAAAATGGTCAGCAAGCACGGCTTTGACCGCCAGCAGCTGCACGAGATCCTCTCCCAGGCCAAGCGTCTGGACTACGTGCTGCGCCTGATGGATCGCCAGGCCCCCACCACGCCGGGGCCTGTCGGGCCTAACGGTGCCTGGCTGCGTTACCGTGCGCAGTTCATCACCCCGGACAACGTGCAGAACGGCGTGGTGTTTATGAATCAGCACCGCGAGGCGCTGGAGCGCGCGCAGCGCGTCTACGGCGTGCCGGCGGAGATCATCGTCGGGATCATCGGCGTGGAAACCCGCTGGGGCCGGGTAATGGGCAAAACCCGTATCCTGGATGCCCTTGCCACGCTCTCCTTTAATTACCCGCGCCGCGCCGAGTACTTTTCAGGCGAGCTGGAAACCTTCCTGCTGATGGCGCGCGACGAGCAGGACGACCCGCTCAACCTGAAAGGATCCTTTGCCGGCGCGATGGGCTACGGGCAGTTCATGCCGTCCTCCTATAAAGAGTACGCGGTGGACTTCAACGGCGACGGGCACATTAACCTGTGGGACCCGGAAGATGCCATCGGCAGCGTGGCCAACTACTTCAAAGCGCACGGCTGGACCACGGGCGAGCCGGTCGCTATTCCGGCAACCGGCCAGGCTCCGGCGCTCAAAACCGGCTTTAATACCAAATACACGCCGGGTGAACTGGCGGCAGCCGGGCTGACCCCGCAGCAGCCGCTGGGTAACTATTCCCAGGTGAGCCTGCTGCGTCTGGACGTCGGGACCGGCTACGAGTACTGGTACGGACTGCCGAACTTCTACACCATCACGCGCTACAACCACAGCACCCACTATGCGATGGCCGTGTGGCAGCTGGGTCAGGCCGTGGCGCTGGCCTCGGTGCGTTAAGCCGGTGAGTTCTGGAATACGCGCCGAAAAAAATGCTGTAATTCCCTGAAAAGCTTAGAAAGCGTTTCCGCGTGGGGCGCTTTCTCTCTACAATCGGAACCCATTATGACGGACAGTGAACTCATGCAGTTAAGCCAGCGCGTCGGCGCGGTACTCGGCGAGCAGGGCGCAACGGTCACCACCGCGGAGTCCTGCACCGGCGGCTGGGTGGCGAAAGTCATCACCGACATCGCCGGCAGCTCGGCCTGGTTTGAGCGCGGCTTTGTCACCTACAGCAACGACGCGAAGCAGCAGCTTATCGGGGTGGATGGTGCAACCCTTGACGCGCACGGTGCGGTGAGCGAACCGGTGGTGGCCCAGATGGCGCGCGGTGCGCAGTATGCTGCCGGCGCGACCTACGCCATCTCCGTCAGCGGTATCGCCGGGCCGGACGGCGGCAGCGCGGAAAAGCCCGTCGGTACCGTGTGGTTCGGCTTTGCCGGGCCGGGGGAGACGGTGGTTACACGGCATAAGGTGTTCGCCGGAAACCGGGAAGCGGTGCGGCGTCAGGCCACGGCTTTTGCCCTCACCACCCTGTGGCAACATTTTCTACAAAAGACTTGATACTGTATGACTATACAGTATAATTGCACCAACAAAACAGATGAGGCAGCGTGGCGCAATCAGGCTCACCCTGCATGACAGGAGTAAAAATGGCTATCGACGAAAACAAACAGAAGGCGTTAGCGGCAGCACTTGGCCAGATTGAAAAACAATTTGGTAAAGGCTCCATCATGCGTCTGGGTGAAGACCGCTCCATGGATGTTGAGACTATCTCTACCGGTTCTCTCTCTCTCGACATCGCGCTGGGCGCGGGCGGTCTGCCGATGGGCCGTATCGTTGAGATCTATGGGCCGGAGTCTTCCGGTAAAACCACGCTGACCCTGCAGGCGATTGCCTCTGCACAGCGTAGCGGTAAAACCTGTGCGTTTATCGACGCCGAGCACGCGCTGGACCCGGTCTACGCTCGCAAGCTGGGTGTGGATATCGACAACCTGCTCTGCTCGCAGCCGGATACCGGTGAGCAGGCGCTGGAAATCTGTGACGCGCTGGCGCGTTCCGGTGCAGTAGACGTTATCGTCGTCGACTCCGTGGCGGCGCTGACGCCGAAAGCGGAAATCGAAGGTGAAATCGGTGACTCCCATATGGGCCTCGCGGCACGTATGATGAGCCAGGCGATGCGTAAGCTGGCCGGTAACCTGAAGCAGTCCAACACGCTGCTGATCTTCATCAACCAGATCCGTATGAAAATCGGTGTGATGTTCGGTAACCCGGAAACCACCACCGGTGGTAACGCACTGAAGTTCTACGCCTCTGTTCGTCTCGATATCCGCCGTATCGGCGCGGTAAAAGAGGGCGATGAAGTGGTCGGTAGCGAAACCCGCGTTAAAGTGGTGAAGAACAAAATCGCTGCGCCGTTTAAGCAGGCTGAATTCCAGATCCTCTACGGTGAAGGCATCAACTTCTACGGCGAGCTGGTTGACCTGGGCGTGAAGCACAAGCTGATTGAAAAAGCCGGTGCCTGGTACAGCTATCAGGGTGACAAGATTGGTCAGGGTAAAGCGAACGCCACTAACTTCCTGAAAGAGAACGCCGCTATCGCGACGGAAATCGAGAAGAAAGTGCGTGAGATGCTGCTCAACGGCGCTCAGGACGCGACCCCGGACTTCGTTGTCGATGACCACGACAAAGACGTCGAAGAAACGAAAGAAGACTTCTAATCCTAAGGGCTGCTCCGGCAGCCCTTGTTCTTTTGTGTCCATCCTTTCTGGTCTACTCGCTATGTCTGATTCCTCTTCTCCACGCCGCTCCCCGTATGCCCGCCTGTTCGATCGCGCGACGCGCGTGCTGGCGATGCGCGATCACAGCGAGCAGGAGCTGCGCAAGAAACTCTCCACCGTCTATCCCGGGCAAAAAGATGAGCCGCCTGCACCGGAGGATATCGAGAAGGTGATCGCCAGCTGTCTTGAGCAGCACTGGCTCGATGACGCGCGCTTTGCGCGCCAGTTTATCGCCAGCCGGGCGCGCAAAGGTTACGGCTCGCGCCGCATTCGGCAGGAGCTACAGCAGAAGGGCATTTCCCGCGAGCTGTGCGACGCGGCAATGGCGGAGTGCGAGGTTGACTGGACCCAGGCGGCATGGGATCAGGCGACGAAAAAATATGGTGAACCGCTGCCGACGCTGTTTGCCGAAAAGGCGAAAGTGCAGCGCTTTTTGCTTTATCGTGGTTTTCTGATGGAAGATATCCAGGAGATCTACCGAAATTTTGCCGATTGACTGCACTCGGGGTTTTACTTCCCTGTAAAGAAAACTTATCTTATTCCCACTTTTTTCCCGATAAGCCGGGCAGGAGAGGGGGCTTCACATCTCTGCTCGTCCCGCCTTACGACACTCGTTAGCTTGATTTCAGGATAATTATGAGCAAGAGCACCGCTGAGATCCGTCAGGCGTTTCTCGATTTTTTCCACAGTAAGGGGCATCAGGTTGTTGCCAGCAGCTCCCTTGTGCCGAATAACGACCCGACCCTTCTGTTCACCAACGCCGGGATGAACCAGTTCAAGGATGTTTTCCTTGGCCTGGACAAACGTAATTATTCCCGTGCGACCACGGCACAGCGCTGCGTGCGCGCCGGTGGTAAGCACAACGACCTGGAAAACGTCGGTTACACCGCCCGTCACCACACCTTCTTTGAAATGCTGGGTAACTTCAGCTTCGGTGATTACTTTAAACATGACGCCATCAACTACGCCTGGGAACTGCTGACCGGTGAGCAGTGGTTTAACCTGCCGAAAGATCGTCTGTGGGTAACCGTCTACGAGACTGACGACGAAGCGTTCGACATCTGGGAAAAAGAAGTGGGCGTGCCGCGCGAGCGCATTATTCGCATCGGCGACAACAAGGGTGCGGCCTACGCGTCCGACAACTTCTGGCAGATGGGCGATACCGGCCCGTGCGGCCCGTGCACCGAAATCTTCTTCGATCATGGCGACCACATCTGGGGAGGCCCGCCGGGCAGCCCGGAAGAGGACGGTGACCGCTATATCGAAATCTGGAACATCGTGTTCATGCAGTTTAACCGTCAGGCTGACGGCACCATGGAACCGCTGCCGAAGCCGTCCGTGGACACCGGCATGGGCCTGGAGCGTATTGCCGCCGTGCTGCAACACGTGAACTCCAACTATGAAATCGATCTGTTTGCGAAGCTCATTGCCGCGGTCGCGAAAGAGACCGGCGCAACCGATCTGGCGAACAAGTCGCTGCGCGTTATTGCCGACCACATTCGCTCCTGCGCGTTCCTGATTGCTGACGGCGTGATTCCGTCCAACGAGAACCGCGGCTACGTGCTGCGTCGTATTATTCGTCGCGCCATCCGCCACGGAAATATGCTGGGCGCCAAAGAGACCTTCTTCTACAAGCTGGTTGGGCCGCTTATCGACGTTATGGGCTCGGCAGGCGACGATCTGAAACGCCAGCAGGCGCAGGTCGAGCAGGTGCTGAAAACCGAAGAAGAACAGTTTGCCCGCACCCTGGAGCGCGGCCTGGCGCTGCTTGACGAAGAGCTGGCGAAGCTGCAGGGCGATACCCTGGACGGCGAAACCGCATTCCGCCTCTATGACACCTACGGCTTCCCGGTGGATCTCACCGCTGACGTGTGCCGCGAGCGCAACCTGAAGGTTGATGAAGCCGGCTTCGAAGTCGCCATGGAAGAGCAGCGCCGTCGTGCGCGTGAATCCAGCGGTTTTGGCGCAGACTACAACGCGATGATCCGCGTGGACAGCGCGTCAGAATTTAAAGGCTATGACCAACTGGAACTGACCGGCCACGTCACTGGGCTGTTTGTCGACGGTAAAGCGGTCGATCAGATCGTCGCCGGTCAGGATGCGGTAGTGATCCTCGACAGCACGCCGTTCTACGCTGAATCCGGCGGCCAGGTCGGCGATAAAGGCATCATCGGCGGTACCGGCTTCAGCTTCGAGGTGAGCGACACCCAGAAATATGGCCAGGCTATCGGCCATGTCGGTAAGCTGACCAGCGGCGTGCTGAAAGTTGGCAGCGGCGTGAACGCACAGGTTGATGAAGCCCGTCGCGAACGCATCCGTCTGAACCACTCCGCAACGCACCTGATGCACGCGGCGCTGCGCCAGATCCTTGGCACGCACGTGGCGCAGAAAGGCTCCCTGGTGAACGATAAAGGCCTGCGTTTCGACTTCTCCCATTTCGAAGCAATGAAGCCAAGCGAAATTCGCGCCGTGGAAGATCTGGTTAACGCGCAGATCCGCCGTAACCTGCCTGTTGAAACCAACATCATGGAACTCGAAGACGCGAAAGCGAAAGGGGCCATGGCGCTGTTTGGCGAGAAGTATGACGACCGCGTTCGCGTACTGAGCATGGGCGACTTCTCCACCGAGCTGTGCGGCGGCACCCACGCGCGCCGTACCGGCGACATCGGCCTGTTCCGCATTGTGGCTGAGTCCGGCACCGCGGCGGGCGTTCGTCGTATCGAAGCGGTAACGGGAGAAGGCGCGCTGGCCATGCTGCATGCGCAGAATGACCAGCTGCAGGATATCGCCCAGCTGCTGAAAGGCGACAGCCAGAACCTGAGCGATAAAGTCCGCTCGGTGCTGGATCGCTCGCGTCAGCTGGAAAAAGAGCTGCAGCAGCTGAAAGAGCAGCAGGCGGCGCAGGAGAGCGCAGGGCTTGCTAACAGCGCCGTCGATATCAAAGGCGTGAAGCTGCTGGTCAGCGAGCTGACCAACGTTGAGCCGAAAATGCTGCGTACCATGGTTGATGACCTGAAAAATCAGTTAGGTTCCACCATTGTGGTGCTGGCGACTGTGGCTGATGGTAAGGTTTCTCTGATTGCTGGGGTGTCGAAAGACGTCACTGACCGCGTGAAAGCAGGCGAGCTGATTGGCATGGTTGCCCAGCAGGTCGGCGGCAAGGGCGGCGGTCGTCCGGATATGGCTCAGGCGGGCGGTACAGACGCTCAGGCGCTGCCTGCAGCGCTGGCAAGTATCGAAAGCTGGGTTGCAGCGAAACTGTAATAAAAATGGGGTGTCTAACGCGCTATAGCGACATGGTCGGTGTAGCGCGTTAAAGAACACTCTCAATTAACACAAAGTCAGGTTGAAGTTATCTATATCGGCTAAGCTTAGTCATAACAGAATGTAATGCCGTGACTGCTGACACTCTGGGTGTCGGTCATCGCTTACTTTTTGGCGTTATATGATGGATAATGCCGGGATACAAGAGACCCGACTCTTTTAATCTTTCAAGGAGCAAAGAATGCTGATTCTGACTCGTCGAGTTGGTGAGACCCTCATGATTGGGGATGAGGTGACCGTGACAGTTCTTGGGGTAAAAGGTAACCAGGTACGTATTGGTGTGAACGCCCCGAAAGAAGTGTCTGTACACCGTGAAGAGATCTACCAGCGTATCCAGGCTGAGAAGTCACAACAGTCCAGCTACTAAGAATATGGCGCCTCGCTTCTATGCAGCGAGGCGGTTCTGCTCGCGTTACGCTTTTCCCTCCCCGCCGTTTTCATCTTTTCTTCTCCATTTCTGTTGAAACGCCTCTTTTGTGAGGTAACGCGTATTTACGTGGCGGATTCATTGCATCTCAGGGTGTAATGAGAAGGGTAAGCGCACGCGCTTTTTCTGTTGATAAAACACCCTTTTTGTTGGCAAATCAGGCTAATTGAGCGTGAAGTGTTCAAACGATACCGTCCCCGGAAAAATTGTTTGACTTATAAGTCCCAGAAAGTAATATGTGCGCCACGCAGCGCCGATGAGTGGAAACACATTGAAGCGCAACTCGTAAGAGGCGTGTGTGGTGAGGTGGCCGAGAGGCTGAAGGCGCTCCCCTGCTAAGGGAGTATGCGGTCAAAAGCTGCATCCGGGGTTCGAATCCCCGCCTCACCGCCATTTTGCATCCGTAGCTCAGCTGGATAGAGTACTCGGCTACGAACCGAGCGGTCGGAGGTTCGAATCCTCCCGGATGC
>NZ_AWFZ01000048.1:176651-200603 GCF_000463155.2 Siccibacter turicensis LMG 23730
TTTCTACTTAAGCGTTATTCGTGACGATTAAGTGATAAACGCGGTCAGCAACCGCGAGCACCAGGAAAGATAAAACGCTGCGCAGCAACGGCCCGCAGGGTGAGGCGAAAGCCAGATAATTTTCCCGGATGCGCCATCTTCATCAGTGTTGCGGCATGATGAGCGACATTGATTCAGTAGTACAGCAGTAAATCCCGATGCATCCGTAGCTCAGCTGGATAGAGTACTCGGCTACGAACCGAGCGGTCGGAGGTTCGAATCCTCCCGGATGCACCATATTGCACTTAAGTGTCAGCGATGATGATTAAGTTTCCGCAGTAAAGCAGTAAATCCCGATGCATCCGTAGCTCAGCTGGATAGAGTACTCGGCTACGAACCGAGCGGTCGGAGGTTCGAATCCTCCCGGATGCACCATATTGCGCTGAGCGTCAGTAACGGCTATCAAATATTTCCTGATCCACAGCAAATAACCCCACTGGCGCTCGCCGGTTTTTTTTAACCTTCATCATAGTTACAACATACTAAAATCCAGCTCATAACTTTGCCACATCAGCCAATTTCACAACATTTCTTTAGCATGCTTGCAACTGTGATAGTGATCACGTTAAATTGCCGCGACTTTCTCATCTTTGATATTCACTATGATCATTCGCCCTCAACAGCACTGGCTGGCTCTGATTTTCGTCTGGCACGGTTCCGTCCTGCCAAAAATCTTTACCCGTTTATTCCTGAACTTCCTGCTGTCGGTAGCGGTGATTCTGGTGCTGCCCTGGTACGCCTCGCTGGGCATCAAGCTCACGGTGGCACCGTTCAGCATTCTTGGTGTCGCCATTGCTATCTTCCTCGGCTTTCGCAATAACGCCTGCTATGCGCGTTATGTCGAGGCGCGACTGCTGTGGGGGCAACTGATGATTGCGGCGCGCTCCCTGCTGCGTGAAGTGAAGAACACGCTCCCGGACGACTCCGCAATCGGTGAGTTTGTCCGCCTGCAAATTGCTTTCGCTCACTGTCTGCGCATGACCCTGCGCCGTCAGCCGGTAGAGACCACGCTGTCGCGCTACCTGACGCCGGCAGATCTGGCAACGGTGGTGCAGTCCAGTTCACCGGCCAACCGCATTTTACTGCTGATGGGCAACTGGCTGGCGGTGAGACGTCGGGAAGGGCAGCTTTCAGACATCCTGTTTCACAGCCTCAACAATCGTCTCAACGATATGTCCGTGGTGCTGGCCGGCTGCGAGCGTATCGCCAATACCCCGGTGCCCTTTGCCTACACCTTGATCCTGCACCGCACGGTCTATCTGTTCTGCATCCTGCTGCCGTTCGCTCTGGTGGTCGATCTGCACTACATGACGCCGTTTATCTCGGTGCTGGTCTCCTACACCTTTATCGCGCTCGACGCGCTGGCAGAGGAGCTGGAGGATCCGTTCGGCACGGAAAATAACGATCTGCCGCTGGACGCCATCTGCAATGCGATGGAAATCGACCTGCTGCAGATGAATGATGAAACTGACGTTCCGGCCCGCATTCTGCCGGATAAGCGCTATCAGCTGACCTGATGATTCACCGCCCGCCGACCAGTGTTTAACTATGCCCGGCGGGGCATTATTCCCGCCGTGCCTTTTCGTCATTCCCTTATTGCATCCCGCCTCAGAAAGCGACAACCGCCGTGCTTTACGCTACAGTAGCAGTCCGAAACTGGATGGATGAGGGATGCGATGTACGATCGATATGACGGGCTGATTTTCGACATGGACGGAACCCTTCTCGACACGGAGCCAACGCACCGCAAAGCGTGGCATCAGGTGCTGACAAAGTACGGCATGCGCTTTGATGAGCAGGCGATGGTCGCGTTAAACGGCTCCCCGACGTGGCGTATTGCCCAGACCGTGATTGAACTGAACAACGCGTCGCTTGATCCTCACCAGCTGGCACAGGAAAAAACCGCTGCCGTGCGCGCCATGCTGCTTGACGATGTTCGTTCGCTACCGCTTATCGAGGTGGTTAAAACGTGGTATGGCCGTCGCCCTATGGCGGTTGGCACCGGCAGCGAAAGCGCGCTGGCGGAGGCCCTACTTGCCCACCTTGGCATTCGCCACTACTTCAACGCCGTGGTGGCCGCCGATCACGTCGAACACCATAAACCGGCACCGGACACCTTCCTGCGCTGCGCCGAACTGATGGGCGTCGCGCCGGAGAAGTGCGTCGTGTTTGAAGACGCTGATTTTGGTATTCAGGCCGCACGCCTGGCGGGGATGGATGCGGTGGACGTGCGTGTATTGTGAGCGACGGACTGTCGCTTCTGTCGTTATTTGCCAGCAGCTTTCTGAGCGCAACGCTGCTCCCCGGCAGTTCTGAAGCGGTACTGGCCGCGCTGCTTATCGCCGGGAAGAGCCAGCCGTGGCTTCTGGTAGTAATAGCAACAATGGGTAATAGCCTTGGAGGGCTGACTAACGTTATTCTTGGGCGGTTTTTCCCACTGCGTGATGCTTCACCCAGACAGGAAAAACTGACTCGCTGGCTCAGGCGGTTCGGGCCAGTAACGCTTCTCCTTAGCTGGATGCCGGTGATTGGAGATCTGCTGTGTCTGCTTGCCGGGTGGTTACGCCAGGCGTGGGGGCCGGTAATTTTTTTCTTATGCCTTGGCAAGGCGTTACGCTACGTCGTCGTGACGTATGTAACGCTACAAGGGATGACGTGGTGGCACTAATTGGTTGTTTGAGCAAGGAACAGCGCCAGGCTGCTTGTCGCGCGCTGATCATACGATTAAAGACGACGTTCTTAATCATCAACCATTACAATTATGCTTAATAAAAATATTTCGACAGGCGGGAGGTCAATTTGATCCCGGACGTATCACAGGCGCTGGCCTGGCTGGAAGCACACCCTCAGGCTGTTGAGGGCATTTGTCGTGGGCTGGAGCGCGAAACGCTGCGCGTCACCCCGCAGGGAAGCCTTGCGACAACCGGGCACCCGGAAGCCCTGGGCGCAGCGCTGACCCACAAATGGATCACTACCGACTTCGCGGAAGCGCTGCTCGAATTTATCACGCCGGTTGATGACGACATCGATCATATGCTGACCGTGATGCGCGACATCCACCGCTACGCCGCCCGCCAGATTGGCGAGGAGCGTCTCTGGCCGCTGAGCATGCCCTGCTATGTAGAAGAGGGGCACGACATCGAGCTGGCACAGTACGGCACGTCGAATATAGGTCGGCTGAAGACGCTGTACCGTGAAGGCCTGAAAAACCGCTACGGCGCGTTGATGCAGACCATTTCCGGCGTCCACTTCAACTTCTCGCTGCCGCTGGCGTTCTGGCAGGCGAAATGCGGCGTGAAGGACGAGCAGAGCGGCAAAGAGGCCATCTCGGCCGGCTATTTCCGTCTGATTCGCAACTACTACCGGTTCGGCTGGGTGATCCCGTACCTGTTTGGTGCTTCACCGGCGATCTGCTCCTCGTTCCTGCAGGGTAAGCCAACCACGCTGCCCTTCGAGAAGACCGAGTGCGGCATGTACTATCTGCCGTATGCCACCTCGCTGCGCCTGAGCGATCTCGGCTATACCAATAAATCGCAAAGCAATCTCGGAATTACGTTTAACGATCTCGACACCTATGTGGCAGGATTGAAGCGCGCGATTAAAACGCCGTCGGAAGAGTATGCGGCGCTTGGCCTTGAGAAAGACGGCAAGCTGCTGCAAATCAATACCAACATTTTGCAGATTGAGAACGAGCTGTACGCCCCGATTCGCCCGAAACGCGTGACGCGCGACGGTGAAACGCCGTCCGATGCACTGATGCGCGGCGGTATCGAATACATCGAAGTGCGTTCCCTGGACATTAACCCGTTCTCGGCCACCGGTGTCGATGAGCAGCAGGTTCGCTTCCTCGATCTGTTCCTGATCTGGTGCGTGCTGGCGGATGCGCCGGAGATGAGCAGCGATGAGCTGCTGTGTACGCGCACCAACTGGAACCGCGTTATCCTTGAAGGCCGTAAACCGGGGCTGACGCTGGGAATGGGATGCGAAACTGCTCAGCATCCGCTGCCGGAGGTGGGCAAAAACCTGTTCCGGGATCTGAAGCGCGTGGCGCAGACCCTCGACGGCATCGCAGGCGGTGACGCCTACCAGAACGTATGCGATACGCTGGTTGCCAGCTTCGACGATCCGGAGCTGACCTATTCGGCGCGTATTCTGCGCTCGATGATTGACGAAGGGATTGGCGGAACGGGCCTGGCGCTGGCAGAGCAGTATCGTGCCGAGCTGCGTGAAGAGCCGCTGGAGATCTTAAAGGAAGAGGATTTCTCTCGCGAGCGCGAGGCGTCCATTGTACGTCAGCGTGAGATTGAGGCGGCGGACAGCGAATCCTTTGAGCAGTTTCTGGCGCGTAACGCCTGACAGAAAAGAAAAAGGCCACAGTAAATGTGGCCAAAATGTCATCTCTGGACTCAGTGATGATGATAACAAATGCGCGTCTTTCATATACTGAGAGTCGGCCAGATTGAATAAGTTCAGTTAATTTAAAAAAAATCACTATCGGAGGTGACCAGATGCCATTGTTGGATAGCTTCACAGTTGACCATACCCGTATGGAAGCGCCTGCTGTACGTGTGGCAAAGACCATGAACACCCCGCACGGTGACACCATCACGGTGTTCGATCTGCGTTTTTGCATTCCGAACAAAGAAGTGATGCCGGAGAAAGGGATCCACACCCTGGAGCACCTGTTCGCAGGCTTCATGCGCGATCACCTGAACGGCAACGGCGTTGAAATCATCGATATCTCGCCGATGGGATGCCGCACCGGCTTCTACATGAGCCTGATTGGCCAGCCGGATGAGCAGCGCGTCGCCGACGCCTGGAAAGCGGCGATGGCCGATGTGCTGAAGGTGAAAGAGCAGAACCAGATCCCAGAGCTGAACGTGTATCAGTGCGGCACCTGGCAGATGCACTCCCTGCAGGAAGCGCAGGACATCGCGCGCCACATCCTTGAGCATGACGTTCGCGTCAATAGCAATGACGAACTGGCATTGCCGAAAGAGAAGCTCCAGGAACTGCACATCTAGTAGCACGCCAGCGGCGTTCGCAAAAAACCACCCCGGAGGGTGGTTTTTTTTCGCCCTGGGTAAGGTGACAACACGCGGTCAGACAACCTCTGCCAGCAGCAGCGCGCACATCGCCGCGCATGCCAGCAGCGTCATCACAAACAGCGTCGCGCCCTGGGTGTATCTCATGGGTATCAGTCCTTGATAGCGGAAAGGTGATGCGGTGAACGGTGACGGGCAAAGCCGTGCCGTTCAGTGGGCAGGAAGTATACGGCGAGTGGAGGGGGGAGCGAAAAATTCGATGGATCGATAACGTGCACGACTAACGGTAACGAGTACTAACCTGCTGTATTTCTGCGTCATTTCCTGTGCTGTCAGCGGGTGTCTGCGGTTATTTTCAGAAAAAGTACTGCAGGATAATGAGCAAAAAAAAGCGCCATTGCTGGCGCTATCTATTCTCAGTGCGCACCGCCGCCGCCGCCCGCCCCGAATGGCGGTCTGGCGAACCATACCAGGCTCAGCAGCAGCAGGAAGACCCCCGCCGATACCCAGAAGATCTCATTGGCCGAGATAATCAGCCCCTGATTGGTGATCTGCTGGGCAAGATAGCCGGAGGCCTGCTGCTGCGTCATGCCCATCCCCTGAAGCTGGCTGTACATCTGCTGCGCTTCCGGGTTGAACGGGTTAACCGATTCAGAGAGCTGCGCATGGTGCATCGACTCGCGGTTGGTCCACAGGGTAGTGGTAATGGACGTCCCGATCGAGCCCGCCAGGGTACGGGTAAAGTTTGACAGGCTCGAGGCTGCCGCCAGCCGCTCCGGCGGCAGACCGGACAGGGTGATGGTGGTCAGCGGCATAAAGAAGCACGCGACCGCAAAGCCCTGAATAAACTGCGGCCAGGCCGAGGCGCCGAAATCCATACCCGGTTCGAAGGTATAGGCGCGCCAGTAGAAGCACACGGCATACATAATGAAGCTGAAGGTCACCAGACGGCGCATATCCAGCCGGTGCGCGAAGCGCCCGATAATCGGCGACAGCAGCACCGGAATGACCCCGACCGGAGCGGACGCCAGGCCAGCCCAGGTGGCGGTATAGCCATACACCTCCTGAAGCAGCTGCGGCAGCAGGACGATGGAGCCGAAGTAGAGCATGTAGGCCAGGCTGATACACAGGCAGCCGATGGTGAAGTTGCGCGACTTAAACAGCGAGAGATCCACTATCGGGTTATCGTCGGTCAGCTCCCAGATTATCAGGAAGCTCAGCGCCACCACCGCCACAATGGTCAGCACGATGATCTCGTTGGACGCAAACCAGTCCAGCTCTTTCCCGCGGTCCAGCATCACCTGCAGACTGCCGACCCCCAGCACCAGCAGCCCAAGCCCGATGGCGTCGATGCGCCGCTGTTCGGTTCGGGTTTCGCGGTGACGCAGGGTTTGCAGCGTCAGCAGCACCACCAGCGCGCCAATCGGCACGTTGATAAAGAAGATCCAGCCCCAGTGATAGTTGTCGCTGATCCAGCCGCCAAGAATCGGTCCGCAGATTGGCGCGACGATCACCGTCATCGACCATAGCGCCAGCGCCACCGAGCGTTTCGCTGGCGGGTAGTTGCTGAGCAGCAGGCTCTGGGAGAGCGGGATCAGCGGCCCGGCGACGATCCCCTGGATCACGCGGAAGAAGATCAGCATATTGAGGCTGGACGAGACGCCGCACGCCCAGGAGGCGATAGCGAACGCCACCGTGGACCAGAGGAACAGCTTTACCTCACCAAAGCGCTTCGCCAGCCAGCCGGTCAGCGGGATGGAGATGGCGTTTGCCACGCCAAACGAGGTGATAACCCAGGTGCCCTGACTCAGTGACGAGCCGAGATTACCGGCAATGGTGGGAATCGCCACGTTGGCGATGGTGGAGTCCAGTACCTGCATAAACGTGGCAAGCGATAGCGCGATGGTCATAATGACCAGCTGCGCGCCCTCCAGCGGTTTGCGCTGTTGCTGTTGCATGCGTTCCTCCGCCACTTAGCCTGCGTTAGCCTTCACGATATCGTTGATAAGCTTATCGACCGGCGCCAGGTTGATTTCACGCGCGTTGCTCTCGTAGGCAGGGGTGGTGCGCGTCTGGGTAGCCAGCACCGCGCCATCGCGATCGGTGGTATCCACCGTGACCAGCGTGGAGAGACCGATACGCAGCGGATGATCGCTCAGCTGTTTCTGATCCAGCTCGATACGCACCGGCAGGCGCTGTACCACTTTGATCCAGTTCCCGGTAGCGTTCTGGGCGGGCAGCAGCGAGAACGCACTGCCAGTCCCCATATCGAGACCCACCACTTTCCCGGTGTACTTCACATCGTCACCGTAGATATCGCTGATAACCGTTGCCTTCTGGCCGATGCGCATATGCGCCAGCTGCGTCTCTTTGAAGTTGGCGTCGACCCACAGGTGCGTGGCCGGCACAACCGCCATCAGCGGCGTGGTCGGGCTGATCTGCGCCCCGGGCTGAACCGCGCGGCGGGAGACGTAGCCGGTCATCGGGCTGACGATTTTGGTACGCTGCAGCGCAAGCCAGGCGTTGCGCACTTCCGTGGCCGCGTCCTGCACCGCAGGCTGCTGTTCCAGCGTGGTGTTGAGCACCATCGCCTGATTGGCATTGTACTGCTGGATAGCCACGTCAAGTTTTGCCTGAGCGCTGGCGACCGCATCGCGCGCGTGCTGGAGCTCTTCGCGGCCAATCAGGTTGGCGCTACCGAGCGGAACACGGCGGTTGAAGTCGCTCTGGGCCTGGGCGAGGGCGGTTTTCTGCACCTCAATGTTGGCCTGAAGCTGCTTGCTGTTGATCATCAGCTGGCGCGTCTGGCGCACGCTGGAGGCCAACGCGGTCTGCGCTTTTTCAAACGCCTGCTGGGCATCGGTAGGATCGAGCGTCACCAGGGTATCACCCTGCTTAACGAAATCGGTGTTTTCCGCCCAGACTTTGGTCACGCTCCCGGACACCTGGGACATGATCTTCACCTGGTTACCCGCAACGTACGCGTCATCGGTCTCTTCGGCATAACGCAGCACCAGAAACCAGTAAATACCCCATGCCACAGCAATAACAATAAAGAGCAAGGTCAATATCAGCAGCGCGCGTTTGCGCTTGCCGGATTTATTCACCGCTTGCTGCGGGGTGGTATTCTCCGCATTTGCGCTCATGTTTTTCTCCACGATCTACTTTTTTGTCATCGGCTGAGCCGACCTGTTTTATCAGAAAGGCCAGCAGTAAACTGCTGGCCTGTCAGTGTATCTCGTTCACTTCAGTGGGACGTTTGCGAAATGAGCCGCTATGACTACTTTGCGGTGGTCGCAAGGATAGTTTCATCCTCGTCCATCTGATCAAGACGGGTAAGTAACTTGCGGGTGATCTGCTCAAGCTGCTCTTTTTCGGTCACGCTCAGCGCAGACCAGAGGTGGTGCAGGCAGTTGTGCTGCGGCGGGAGGACCTGACGCAGGAATTCCTGACCCTTGTCGGTCAGATGGAGGTGCAGGCAGCGGCGATCGTTGTCGCTTTCCCGGCGTTCAATCCAGCCGCGCTTCTCCAGTTCGTCTGCGATACGCGTCGCGTTGGTACGGGATGAGCCTAGCGCACAGCTCAGCTCAGAGGGCTGAATGCTGTGATTTTCCTGAGACTCAAGCGTAATCAACGCCATAAACAGCGTCTCGTTAATCCCCTGAGCTTTCAGCATTTTGTTGCGGTTTTCCAGCAGCTTGCCCTGCATATGCATACAGAGGCGCGTCAGAAGGATCTCCTGATACGGGAAATCTTCGTAGCGACTGGCGCGAAACTTTAGCATCTGTTCAATGGGCGTAAACGAACTATCCATTAGGTGTAACCTCATTAATTGCAGCCGATATAGTAACTACGGTAACAAATAAAGTAAATGTAATATTTGCCGGGTCAATGTTTCATCAACCACGTTACCGTAAGGAGTTCCGAATCAATCCATCATCCGGAACAGGGGCAGCGTTGCTGCTGCCGGTGTGATTGTCCCACCCCGATTAGCGCCGGCGCCGACGTGCGCAAACGTACGCGCCGGTGCCTGCCGGAACGGGGGCATCGGAGGATCTGCACAGACGGCTGGCATCGGGAAAGGGAAGATCGAGTGTCTTAACGCCTGTGGGACAGGCGCTTAATGCGAGAGGGAAGGCAGGAGGCGCACCGCGGCAAAGGTGCCGGGTATCGAGAGTACCTTCTGGTCGCCGTTGCGTCGTACCGTCACAGGCCGACGAACGCATCGCAGAAATATCCATGTCAGATGTAATAAATCACCAACGTTAAAATCACTCGATTCAATAACACCCTATAACCTTATCAGACTGAGCACGCCCTTAACACCCTGTGGGGGCGCTTAAGGGCGTAAAGATGGGCTGAGGCGCTTACTGCGCCTCGCTCTGACGGTGATAGCCGCGCCACCACACCAGCAGGTTGAGCAGCGCCACGACCGCCCCGGCGATGCACACGCCGTTCCATCCGGCGTGCTGATACGCCGAGGCTGAGATGAGCGAGCCCGCCGCACCGCCGATGAAGTAGCTGGTCATATATCCGGCGGTAAGGCGGTTACGGGCATCGGGCAGCACGCGGTAGATGACGCTCTGGTTAGTGATGTGTACGCCCTGCACGGTAAGGTCGAGCACCAGAATCCCGGCGATCAGCGCCAGCACCGAAAATTGCCCGGCGGCCAGCGCAATCCATGAGAGCAGCAGGGCGACCAGCCCCCACGTGGTGGTAAGGTGCGCTTTGCCTTTATCCACCAGCCCGCCAACCGGCCGGGCGCCCAACGCACCAGCGGCACCCGCCAGCCCGAACAGCCCGATGGTGCCGTCCGAGAAGCTGAACGGCGGCGCGGCAAGTAGAAATGCCATGGAGGTCCAGAGAATGCTGAAGTTGGCGAACGTCAGGCAGCCCAGCAGCGCGCGGGTACGCAGCAGCGCATTGTGGGTGAAGAGGCTGAACACCGACCCCAGCAGCTGGGGATAGTTAAGGTGGGTTTCCGATTTCATTTTCGGCAGCCCGCGCCACAGCGCGAAGGCCATCACCATCATCAGCCCGGAGGCGACCCAGAACACGGTGCGCCAGCCGCCGAGGCTCGCCAGCAGGCCGGAGACGGTGCGCGCCAGCAGGATGCCGAGCAGCAGGCCGCTCATGATGGTGCCCACCACCTTGCCGCGGGTTTGCGGCGTGGCCAGCGTCGCGGCGAGCGGGACCAGGATCTGCGCCACCACGCTAAACAGGCCGGTGAGGGCGGTGCCGAGGATCATCACCCACAGCGACTGGCTGGACGCGGTAATCAGCAGTCCGCCAGCGGAGAGCAGCGTCATCAGCACAATCAGGCTGCGGCGCTCGAACATGTCGCCGAGCGGCACCAGCAGCAGCAGGCCCACGGCGTAGCCGAGCTGGGCCGCGGTGACGATGAAGCCCGCCTGGTTGACGCTCAGGGAGAACGCCCCGGCGATGGTGTCGAGCAGCGGTTGCGCATAGTAGTTACTGGCGACAGCAAGGCCAGTGGCGACAGACATCAGCGCGATAAGTGCAGGGCTAAGCCCTTGATCGTGTTTATTCATTTTTATGAGTTATGTTTCCTTTGCCAGACGGCAATGATAACCAATTGCGCGCCGGACGGGAGCAGAGGAAGGTGTTGGTTTGTGCGGTTTGCGGCGGACGGGTATTCACGAGCGGCCACGACCACCCGTCCGGCGCAGGAGACACCGCGTGCGCCTCCCCGGCGTTGCGCGCGGGCAGCCGGCGAGCGCCCACAAAAAAGCCCCTCACCGTCAGGGGAGGGGCTGAGAGGGCATGCGCGCGATTACTTCTGCGCGGCCAGCGCCTCATTGATCCAGCCATCGAACTGCTGCTGGTGGGCTTTGATCCAGCCATCAACGTGGCCCTGCACATCCGCCTCGGAGGATTTACCGGCGTGCATCATCGCGTTCTGGGCGTTGATATCGGTAATCGGCAGCTTCATGATCGCGAACAGCTTCGCCGCCGCCGGGTTCTTCTCGGCCCAGGCTTTGTTTGCCACGATGTGCATGGTGTTCACCGGGAAGCCGTAGTTGGCACCGTTCGGCAGTTTGGTATCAATGCCTTTCTGCTCGCCAGGCAGGGACGAGAACGGCACCTGCAGCCACACCACGTCTTTACCCGGCTTCAGCACATCGCTCACCCAGTACGGCGTCCAGGTGTAGTAGAGCACCGGTTTACCTTCCTTAAAGCGGGTGATGGTGTCGGCCATCATCGCCGCGTAGTTGCCGTGGTTGACGGTAACGGTTTTGGCAAGATCGAAGGCCTCGTTCTGGTGGTTAATCACCGCCTCGCAGCCCCAGCCCGGGGTACAACCCATCATGTCAGCTTTACCGTCGCCGTTGGCGTCAAACAGTTTGGCGATGTTGGGATCTTTCAGCTGCGCAATATTGGTGATCTTGTACTGTTCAGCCGTTTTACGGTCGATGAGATAACCCTGGGCGGCACCGGTAACGAACTCGCCTTCACGATAAAACTTTTTGTCGCCGCCGGCGGCAGCGTACATATCGTCATGGAGCGGCTGCCAGTTCACGGCGGTAAAGGTGGCATCGCCAGAGGCAATGGAGGTGTAACCGACGTTGTAATCCACTTCGCTGGTGGGATTCACCTTGTAGCCGAGTTTCTCCAGCGCGCGGCTGACCAACAGGGTCTGGAAGGACTCTTCGGTGATGGTGCTCTGCACCGGCTGTACGGTGATGCCTTTACCCGGCAGATCGGCAGCGATGCTGCTGGTGGAAACAAGGGTGGCAAAGGCCGTAGCAAAAATAACGCTATGTCGCATCGTTGTTCCTTATTGTGATGTTGAAGGGGTGCTGTGCGGGCGGGACAAGCCCACCGCGGATCGGCTCTTACGCCCGGCAACTTCGTGCCGCCGGGCGAAGCGCGACTATTTTGTGAAAGGACGGGTCACCAGACCCAGCGGCCCGGTGGTGTACCAGCGGCGGTTACCTCGTGAGCGCGAGTCGCGCCCCATCGCCTGCGTCAGACGGTCGAGGATGATGGCGAGGATAACGATCCCCACGCCGCCGACGGTAGCCAGACCCATGTCGAGACGGCCAATGCCGCGCAGTACCATCTGACCGAGGCCGCCCACGGCGATCATCGAGGCGATCACCACCATCGACAGCGCCAGCATCAGCGTCTGGTTGATCCCCGCCATGATGGTCGGCATCGCCAGCGGAAGCTGCACTTTGAACAGCATCTGACGCGGGCTGGCCCCGAACGAGCGTGACGCCTCAATCAGGTCAGCCGGTACCTGGTTAATACCCAGAATCGTCAGGCGCACCACCGGCGGCAGGGCAAAGATAATAGTCACCACCACGCCCGGCACGTTACCGATACCGAACAGCATGACGATAGGCACCAGATAGACGAACGCCGGCGTGGTCTGCATGGCGTCGAGCAGCGGACGAATGATCTTCGCCGCCCGCTCGCTGCGCGCCAGCCAGATGCCGAGCGGCAGGCCTATCACAATGCAGAACAGCAGTGCGGTAAGCACCAGCGCCAGGGTGATCATCGCCTGGGACCACGCGCCGATGGCACCGATCGCCACCAGCGAAATCAGCGTTGCCACGCCCATACCGACGCTGGAGATCTGCCAGGCGATCAGGGCAAACAGAATAATCGCTACCGGGGCGGGCATGCCCAGCAGCAGCTGCTGAAAGGCGTTCAGGATATAATCCACCGGCACGCGAATGCCCTGGAACAGCGGCCTGAAGTGCAGCACGATCCAGTCGATGCCTTCGGTAACCCAGCTGTCGAGCGGGATCAGCGTCTTATGGAACGGATCCAGAATGTTGAAGTGCTCGGGTGCCGGTGCCGGTGCGCTGGTCAGCCAGTCGGTTGAACCGTCAGTCGGCGCGGGCGTTGGGCTGCCCCAGGCATCGGCGCTGCCGCTGGCGGCATCCTGTGCCGGCGCGGCCGTGTTGCCCCATGCATCGGCACCGCTCTGGGTGGCAGCCTGGTTTCCGACGTCCTGGGTCGCCGCATCGGTCTCCCACGGATTGGTGGTTTGCTTACTCATTGGTTGCCCCCTCGCGATCTAATGCCTTCAGCAGCATCCCTTTCGAGATGATGCCAAGATACTGCTGCTCTGCGTCCACTACCGGCACCGCGCACGGCGCAACGCCGACCGGTGACAGCAGTTCGCTGAGCGGCGTTTCGGCGTCAACCGCCGCGGGGATATCGAGCAGCGCGGCATCCAGACCCTGGCCTGCGGCAAGCGCTGCCTTCAACGAATCGATGGAGACCGTACCGACAAACCGGTTGCCGCGCTCAATGACGTAACCGAATTCGCGGTCCTCGTCGTCGAGCAGTTTTAGCGCCGAGCGCGGGCCGAAGCCCGTGGTTTTACGCAGCAGACCAACCGGTGTACGACGGGCAATATCTTTGGCGCTGAATACCTGGCTAATATCGACGCCGCGGAAGAAGGTGCGCACATAATCGTTCGCCGGATTATTCAGAATTTCATCCGGCGTACCGACCTGCACCACTTCGCCATTTTGCATAATGGCAATGCGGTCGCCGATGCGCATGGCTTCGTCGAGATCGTGGGAAATAAAGACCACGGTGCGCTGATGGCGGGCCTGTAATTTCACCAGCTCATCCTGCATTTCGCTGCGAATTAACGGGTCGAGCGCCGAGAAGGCTTCATCCATCAATAAAATATCAGGATTAATCGCCAGCGCGCGCGCCAGACCGACGCGCTGACGCATGCCGCCGGAAAGTTCATCTGGATAGGAATGCGCGTAATTTTCCAGTCCCACCTGACGCAGGGCATCAAGCGCTTTTTCCTGACGCTCTTTCAGCGGCACGCCGGCTAATTCCATACCGAACGCGGTATTATCCAGCACGGTCATATGCGGCATCAGGGCGAAGGACTGAAATACCATCGCGATTTTCTTCTTGCGCACCTCGCGAAGCTCGGCGTCTGATATTCTGGCAATGTCGACGCCATCAATCAGGACCTGGCCGCGGGTAGGTTCAATCAGGCGATTGAGAAGGCGAACCATAGTGGATTTCCCGGAGCCGGATAATCCCATGATGACAAAAATCTCGCCTTCTTCAATGGCCAGACTGGCGTCGATAACGCCAAGTGACAGCCCGGTTTTTTCTAAAATTTCAGTTTTAGAAAGTCCCTTATCAATATATTTAAATGCGCGCTCGGGGTGTTCCCCGAATATTTTATAAAGATTCTTAATTTCTAATTTAATTGCCATGCAATAACGTATTTCCTGTTATATATCGATACTATTACCATTTGTGCGTGAAATATTAACTGGTCATACCCTAACATACTCAGAATCTGAGACAACCCTCAAATGATTTGTGGCATGGAATTTGCCGAAGGCTGGTGGCGCGGGTTTCCCATGATATAAGGGCTGAGCGCCGATTGCGACAGCGGGATATTTTTGTGAATTACCGGAGCAATTTCAGCCGAAACGGCAGAATGACCCGGCGGCCTGATGGCAATATCACTGAAAAAAGCGCGGGAAATAGTGCGATAAGTTAACAAGGATTAATAAAAAAATAGCGGGGCGAAAAATCCGCCCCGCCGGGAAATGAATAAACCAAAAACGGCGATTAAAAATTCCAGTCGTCGTCTTCGGTTTCCACCGCTTTGCCCATCACGTAGGACGACCCGGAGCCGGAGAAGAAATCGTGATTTTCATCAGCATTGGGCGATAGCGCGGCGAGGATCGCCGGGTTCACATCCGCCATCTCGGCCGGGAACAGCGCCTCGTAGCCGAGGTTCATCAGCGCCTTATTGGCGTTGTAGCACAGGAAGGCTTTCACCTCATCTGCCCAGCCAACGTCACCGTATAGCGCATCGGTATAGGCCAGCTCGTTATCGTAGAGATCCATCAGCAGATCGAGGGCAAAAGACTTCAGCGCCTCGCGTTCCCCGTCGCTCACTCTCTCCAGCCCTTTCTGGTACTTGTAGCCAATGTAGTAGCCGTGCACCGCCTCATCACGAATAATCAGGCGGATCAGATCCGCGGTGTTGGTCAGCTTGCCGCGGCTCGACCAGTACATCGGCAGCCAGAAGCCGGAATAGAACAGGAACGATTCGAGAAATACGCTGGCGATTTTCTTCTTCAGCGGATTATCGCTGGCGTACTGCTCGAGGATCAGCGCCGCTTTACGCTGCAGCGGGGCGTTCTCTTCACTCCAGGCATAGGCCGCATCCACCTCTTTGGTCTGGCACAGGGTGGAGAAAATCGAGCTGTAGGAGCGGGCGTGAACCGCCTCCATAAAGCTGACGTTCGACAGCACCGCCTCTTCATGCGGCGTGATGGCATCCTGCATCAGCACCGGCGCCCCGACGCTGTTCTGGATGGTGTCGAGCAGCGTCAGGCCGGTAAAGACGCGAATGGTCAGGCGCTGCTCCTCCAGGCTCAGGGTTTGCCAGGCGGGAATATCGTTGGACAGCGGCACTTTCTCCGGCAGCCAGAAGTTGCTGGTCAGCCGGTTCCAGACCTCCAGATCCTTGTCGTCCTGAATGCTGTTCCAGTTAATAGCCGACAGGCGCGTTAAACGGGTCATCTTCTCTCCTTACAGCGCGCAGGACACGCAGCCTTCGATCTCGGTGCCTTCGAGCGCCATCTGGCGCAGGCGAATGTAGTACAGCGTCTTGATGCCTTTTTTCCAGGCGTAAATCTGCGCCCGGTTGATATCGCGCGTAGTGGCGGTATCCGGGAAGAACAGGGTCAGGGACAGCCCCTGATCGACATGGCGCGTGGCTTCGGCATAGGTGTCGATGATCTTCTCCGGGCCGATCTCGTAGGCGTCCTGCCAGAAGGCGAGGTTCTCGTTGGTCATAAACGGTGCCGGGTAGTAGACGCGGCCGGTTTTGCCCTCTTTACGGATCTCAATGCGCGACACGATCGGGTGAATGCTCGAGGTGGCGTGATTGATGTAGGAGATCGAGCCGGTCGGCGGCACCGCCTGCAAATTCTGGTTGTAGAGGCCGTAACGCATCACGTCCTCGCGCAGCTGTAGCCACATATCGCGGGTCGGAAGCGTCACCCCCGCGCGGGCAAACAGCACGCGAACCGTCTCGGTTTTCGGCGTCCAGTCCGTCTCAAGGTAGCTGTCGAAGTACGCCCCGCTGGCGTAGCGCGACTGCTCAAACCCGGCAAAGCGCTGCCCGCGCTCGCGCGCCAGCTGCATCGAGGTGTTCAGGGCATGCCAGGTGATGGTGTAGAAATAGAGGTTGGTAAAATCCAGCCCCTCCGGCGACCCGTAGGCGATACCCTCCCGCGCCAGATAGCCATGCAGGTTCATCTGCCCCAGCCCAATGGCGTGGGACGCCGCGTTGCCCCCCTCGATGGAGGGCACCGAGCGTATATGGCTCATGTCCGACACCGCCGTCAGGCCGCGCACCGCAATCGCAACGGTGCGACCAAAATCCGGCGAATCCATGGTATGCGCGATGTTGAGCGACCCGAGGTTGCAGGAAATATCCTTCCCGGTCTCCGCGTAATCAAGATTCTCGTCGTAGGTCGAGGCGCTGTTGACCTGCAGGATCTCCGAGCACAGGTTGCTCATGTTGATGCGCCCGGCAATCGGGTTGGCGCGGTTAACGGTGTCCTCGTACATGATGTACGGGTAGCCCGACTCGAACTGGATCTCCGCAACGCGCTGGAAGAAATCCCGGGCGTTAATCCAGGTTTTGCGCACCTGCGGGTTGTCCACCAGCTGGTGGTAAAGCTCGCTTATCGCCACGTCGCCAAAGGGTTTGCCGTACAGACGTTCCACGTCGTAGGGTGAGAACAGTGCCATTTCGGCGTTCTCTTTGGCAAGCTGGAAGGTGATGTCCGGGATCACCACGCCCAGCGACAGCGTCTTGATACGGATTTTCTCGTCGGCGTTTTCACGCTTGGTATCAAGGAAGCGCAGGATATCCGGGTGATGCGCATGCAGGTAGACCGCGCCGGCCCCCTGGCGCGCACCGAGCTGGTTGGCGTAGGAGAACGCATCCTCCAGCATTTTCATGACCGGAATCACGCCCGACGACTGGTTCTCTATGCGCTTGATGGGCGCACCCGCCTCGCGCAGGTTGGAGAGCAGAAACGCCACCCCGCCGCCGCGTTTTGAGAGCTGCAGGGCCGAGTTTACCGCGCGGCCAATGGACTCCATGTTGTCCTCAATGCGTAGCAGGAAGCAGGAGACCAGCTCGCCGCGCTGGCTTTTACCGCAGTTGAGGAAGGTCGGGGTTGCGGGCTGGAAGCGGCCGGCAAGGATCTCGTCCACCAGCGCGTCGGCCAGCGTCAGATCGCCCTGCGCCAGCGTGAGCGCGACCATGACCACGCGATCCGGGAAGTGCTCAAGATAGCGCTTACCGTCGAAGGTTTTCAGGGTGTAGCTGGTGTAGTACTTCCAGGCCCCGAGGAAGGTCTGGAACTGAAAACCGCTGTTGGCGGCGCGGGCAAACAGATCGATGACAAACGCCCGATCGTAGCGGGCGAGCACGCGGTTGTCGTAGTAGCCCTCCGCCACCAGCCAGTCGAGACGCGTCTGCTGGTCGGGAAACGCCACGGTGTTCGGCAGCACGTGCTGGTGGAAGAAGGCCTCAACCGCTTCCTTGTCTTTCTCAAACTGAATGCGCCCCTGCTTATCATAGAGATTAAGCATGGCGTTCAGCGCATGGTAATCCGGCGCGGCGGCGATCACGCGCTCTGCGGTTGTCGTTGCCAAAATTCGGTTACTCCCTTACGCACGTTTTCAATATCGAGTGGCGTGCCCATCAGCTCAAAGCGGTAGAGATAAGGCACCTGACACTTCGCGGCAATGACATCCCCGGCCCGGCAGAACGCGTCACCGAAGTTACGGTTGCCCGCAGCGATCACCCCGCGCAGCAGGGCGCGGTTACGTTCATTATTCAGAAAGCGGATCACCTGACGCGGAACGGCGCCCGCGGTGCCGCCGCCGCCGTAGGAGGGCACGACCAGAATGTAGGGCTGGTCTACCTCAATCCGCTCGCGCTCGTTAACCGGAATACGCACCGCCGGCAGGCCAAGCCGCTCAATGAAGCGGTGCGTATTCTCCGAGGTGCTGGAGAAGTAGACCAGGCGGGTCATGCGCTGGCCGCGAGGTTATTGCGCAGACGGTTAATCATGTCCGGGCGAAAACCGCTCCAGCTTTCGCTGTCGGTAATCACCACCGGCAGCTGACGGAAGCCCTGGGCGCGCAGGTCGTCAATCGCTTCCGGGTTGTGATCCAGATTCACCAGATCGAAGGTAAAACCACGGCTCTCCATAGCACGTTTGGTGGCATGGCACTGAACGCAATCATCTCGGGTGTAAATAGTAATGCGCATGATTCGTATTTCCGTTTAAAATAGCATCGCGACGTGAAAGTACGCGCTGCTGATGGGGTTGCCTGATGAAATGAATACTAGATGTAGTTAAAAATAAATTCAACCACGCAAGATATAGTATTTTTCGATAAGCTTACGCCTGTCAGGCGACGGGCTACTGCCAGCTGACAACACCCCTAAAAGCGCGGTAATGGGTCGCGAAAGAAAGGTAAAACGCGGGAGAAGGGCATAAAAAAACCCCGCAGCGGGCTGCGGGGCAAGGCATATTTTCAGCGAGGGTAAGGCAGACTTAGCGACGTGAGGTGAGCAGCGCGCCGAGGAAGATACCGACGGCAGCAGCAGCACCCACGCTGCACCACGGCTTATCACGCACGAAGGTCTCGGCGCAGCCCGCCGCATCACGCGCAGCCTGGGTCACACGACCGCGGCCATTCATACGGGCGCGGGTTTCACGCAGCAGGGATTCAGCCTTACGGCGCGCGGTATCCGCTTCGCCTTTCACATCGCTGCCCAGGGATTTCAGCACATCCTCAAGGGAGTCAGCCAGTTTACTTACGTCGCTGTTGATATCATCAACCGCATTGTCGACTTCATTTCGGTTTGGTCGGTTAAACATGGTGTTTCTCCTTTGGGTTCAACATGTTTAAAAGTGTAGCCTGGATTTCGTCCCCCGGAAGCGGATCGGCAAAGATGCACGGCTTTCTGGACTTTTCCGAAAGCCCTGCTGATGCTCATTACGGTAAGGTTGCGGTGCAGTACAGCGATGACGAGGAAAAGCTATGTATTTACGACCCGACGAGGTGGCGCGCGTTCTGGAAAAAGCAGGATTTGTGATGGATGCCGTGACGCCCAAAACCTATGGTTACCGCCGCGGTGACGACTATGTGTATGTGAATCGCGAGGCACGTCTGGGCCGCACAGCGCTGATTATTCACCCGACGCTAAAAGAGCGCAGCCAGTCGCTGGCCGACCCGGCGTCGGATATCAAAACCTGCGATCACTATCAGCAGTTCCCGCTCTATTTAGGCGGCGAAACGGAAGAGCACTACGGGATCCCCCACGGCTTTAGCTCCCGCATTGCGCTGGAGCGTTACCTGAGCGGACTGTTTGGCGACGTCCAGTAAGGGGTGACGGGCCATGGCCCGTCTTTCGCACGTCGGCGTCAGAGCAGGGCGCCCGGCTGCGGCGCCACGCGGAACAGGCGGCGGCAGTATTCAAGAAAATAGCCGTACGCGGCGCCCATCATCATCGACACCACGATATTAGAACTCACCGCGGTCACAATCTGCGGAACATCCGCCCCCACGCTCCACAGGATCAGCGCGTACACCGGCGACTGAAAGGTGACGTAGGCCACAACGTCCGCACTGGTTCTCATCCATCCCGCTCCGCTCAGACGGCGCGCCTCGCGCATCACGCGGTCACGGTACAGTCCATAGGGCCAGGCGATCACCATGTTGATGGGAATGGCCACCAGCCGGGAAGAGAGCGACTGCTCAAAACTCATGCCTGAGATGAATATCTCAATCATCATGTTGACGACAGAGCAATACACCACCATGGCAAAAATGTCGGCAGCCGCGTGGCGCAGGCGTGAGTGCGCAGAGAACATCGTCGTGCTCCAGAAAGAAATCAGGGTTAACAAACAGAAGGACAGGAAGGCCTTTTTATCTGCTGACAGCGTATATGGCTGGATATAACAACGCAATTAGCGTTAAATTTTTATTTATCGCGCTTTTATCGATAAGATTCTCTGGTGGTGGTCTTAATGCCAGCATGGCCGCGATTTTTTAGCGGATGCTATGATGTTTTTCTTATAAAACAGTGAGTTAATATGTTTCGTTTTGTGCGAATTGGAAGGCGTGATGGCGGGACGGGGTCTGCCGCAGGTGTAAAGTTGTAAACTGCCGTTCGGTCAAAATAAAATACTGCTTTATTGCGTTTTTCGGGGATAACGTTCTGATGCAGGGGCAGGGTGTAATACCTGACGCACGCGGCGGTGGGGAGAGTCAGGGAGGCGCAGGCGCCCCCTGTAAAGCCTTAGCAGACGCCGAAATCGCCGTCTTCTTTATACAGCGCCAGATCGGCCGCTTTTACCGTTACCTTTTCGCCCTGGTCGTTGTCGGCGCGAACCGCAACCACCTGGTCGTCATTCACTTCCAGCACTTTCAGCTTGGGGCCGCCCATGCGTGGCTGAACAAGATCGCCTGGTGCAAACATCATTTACCTCCGGTTTTTGTCATTAAGATGATGAACTGTAAACATAGCTTACCTGAATACGTCGGTACAGCGCTGTCTGAACCGCTCGCGTAAACCGCCCGCAAGCGGCGCTGAGAGGGAGCAAGGCGGTTTCAGCGCCAGTGGGGAAATAGTCCAGGGAAGTGTGAGCGGGGGGTAAAGTAGTGTCTGGCGGGTGGACGTTTCAGCGAAGCGAGCTACACTTAATTATTAGTATTTACAATAACCTGGAAGACGTAAAACAGGAGTAGCTATGGGTTTCTGGAGAGTCGTACTCACTATCATTCTGCCGCCGCTGGGCGTGCTGCTGGGTAAAGGCCTCGGCGGAGCGTTTATTATTAACATCATCCTGACGCTGCTCGGCTATATTCCTGGCCTTATCCATGCGTTCTGGGTACAGACGCGTAACTAAGCGTGAAGAAAGCCACCGCCGGTGGCTTTTTTTATGTCCGTTGTGGCCAGAGGTTGGGTCAGCGCATTCATCTGATTTATGCTTTCGGTTTCTGTTGCCTGAAAAGGACACCTCTTGAGCGCTACCGACTACTGGAACCCGATGGTTCCTGAACTAACCGTATCCGACTTCGCCGCCGCATTTCACTTTTACGTGGATATTCTGGGCTTCAGCGTGAGAAACCGCCGCACGCAGCCGGCGTTTGCATACCTTGCTCTCGGCCAGGCGCAGCTGATGCTGGAGGCGTATCACGACGGCGGCTGGCAGACGGCGGAACTGACCCGGCCCTTTGGCCGTGGGGTAAACTTTCAGATTGAAGTGGATAACGTTGACCCGCTGCTGGCACGTCTGACACAGGCGGAGATCCCGCTGTTTCGCCCGGTAAAAGATAACCACTACCAGACCGAAAGCGGCATTGCCTGCCAGCGCGAGTTTCTGGTGCAGGATCCGGACGGCTATCTGCTACGTTTCAGCCAGTATATTGAACCGGTCGAGAAATAACGCCCGATCGGAAATGATTAGCGGCGCTGTATATATACAAATAACCAACGTTTTCGTACCGCTATTTCCGGCGTAGTATCCGTCGCGCACTCAGGAAGAGGGCGCGTAACGGAGGCGATATGGCAGCACTACACTTTCCGAAAATAATCTTCAAAACCCGGCGCGGAATGGATGACTACACCGCCGACGATATGCGCTACGGCGATATCCACGAAGGTCAGCTCAGAAACGACTTCCAGCTCAACGATATTTCCGCGCATGTCGATCCGTTTCAGTTGATAAAAACTGATGCCGCGTATCGTCCTCATGACCTGATTACTCCGCACAATGTGACCCGTACTGCGCTAACCCGGACCCAGTGTGCCGGCCTGTTGTTTGACGAATTCCGACAGCTCGCGCGCATGTTCTCTTTTACCGGCCCGTATCAGCATGTGATTGGCGAAATGATTACCCATATGCAAAACAATACGGGAATGCCGTTTTATAGCAGTAGCCTTGATAGCGCGTTGCGGGAGCAGATTTTGAGTGACGACAATACTCAGTTAAGTTCCCTTAAAAAAATAAAGAGTGTTCTTCATGGGAATATTGACTGGGACAGATGCAATATCAAAGATGGTTTTTTATATGAACTCGATAAAGCGATTGGCTTCACTGTGCTTCCAAAGTTTACGCAGATAAAACATGCGGTAAATGGTCTCGGGATAACCGTGCATGATACTTGTGCAACCCACATTGCGATTGATGCTCTATCGATAAACAGTAATCAATATCGGGCAACCGTAACATGGAAGGTTCAGGATCATTTTGGTCTGGACAGGCACGATATTCAAAACACATTCTTTCACTCATTCCGGATATTTCGCCTGTGGTTTTTTCTCCAGCGATCTTCACAGTTTGGCTTCCGACCCTTTATGACCAATATGCAGGCAACGGTAGAAATCTCAGGGACGCGCGATGACAAAATGTAAGGCATTGCTCCTGTGTTTGGCTGTCGCTGCGGTTGTCTGGCTACTTTATCTAGCGCTGAGTCCAACAAAGATTATCGCTGTTCATGTCAGCGATCGTGCCGCAAGGATTTTACTGGAACATCCACCGCTAACACGGCGCACTAAGATCCTCTGGTGGAAGCAGAATGTGGACATGCTGCGTCAGCAGTACAACATTCCAGTTATCGATGCGGATGGCTATTTCTACGTCAGCGTCTGGGATTTCGCTGATGGGTATAAAAAAGAGGAGCGCAAGGATCGACTCTGTTTCGATGATATGCAGCCGCCACGCAACTGTATTGAAAAAGAGTGGGTGATGACGATCCAGCGGTCTGTCAGTTCAGGGCACACGCTGTTTGATATCGGTGACGAAACGTATGAAATATTCCCGGACGGCGCTATTCACAAGCAGCATTTTACTTTCCAGGTACGTTAGCAGGTTATAAGGATTTACCTAATGAAACAGCGCACCGCGTGTGCAGGCACTCTTATTTTCATTGCCCTGATTTTGGCGACAGGGATTAACCTGAGAACGCCCGAGGTGGTGGCGGTTCACCGCGAAACCTATTTTTCCAGCGTGCTACTGAAAAACCCGCCCTTTACCGCTCGCGGGGCGCTGGCGTGGTGGCAGGAAAATCAGACCTACCTGAAATCGCACTATGGTATTCCTCAGGAAGACAGCGACGGCGTTTTTTATATCAGCGTCTGGGATGTTGCCGACGGGTATAAAGAGGAGGGCCGTAAAGACCGGCTCTGCTTTGAGGATATGCCTGAACCGCGCAACTGCATCGATAAAAACGGGGTAATGACTATCTCGCGCGCCAGAAATACCAAACAGATTTATGTTGAGGCGGGCGACAGCACTTGGGTGCAGGACGCGACGGGGGAATTCATCCATGTGGCTAATGATGAATAGTTACGTGACGCTATTTTCCGGCAACGCTTTCTCATCATGTTATGCCTTATGAAAAAATCCACGGCAACGTTCTTAATGACAATGGCCACTGCAACAATCTGGCTACTCTCTCTAGCGCTGAGCCCAACAAAGATTATCGCTGTTCATGTCAGCGATCGTGCCGCAAGGATTTTACTGGAACATCCACCGCTAACACGGCGCACTAAGATCCTCTGGTGGAAGCAGAATGTGGACATGCTGCGTCAGCAGTACAACATTCCAGTTATCGATACGGATGGCTATTTCTACGTCAGCGTCTGGGATTTCGCTGATGGGTATAAAGAAGAGGAGCGCAAGGATCGACTCTGTTTCGATGATATGCAGCCGCCACGTAACTGTATTGAAAAAGAGTGGGTGATGACGATCCAGCGGTCTGTCAGTTCAGGGCACACGCTGTTTGATATCGG
>NZ_AWFZ01000048.1:200613-255663 GCF_000463155.2 Siccibacter turicensis LMG 23730
GCTCCCGGACGGCGCTATTCACAAGCAGCATTTTACTTTCCAGGTACGTTAGCAGGCCATAAGGATTTACCTAATGAAACAGCGCGCCGCGTGTGCAGGCATTCTTATTTTCATTGCCCTGAGTCTGACGATCGGGATTAACCTGAGCACGCCCGAAATTAAAGCGGTTCATCTTGAAGGGCATGCGGCACGTATTTTACTGAAAAACCCGCCCTTTACCGCTCGCGGGGCGCTGGCGTGGTGGCAGGAAAATCAGACCTACCTGAAATCGCACTATGGTATTCCTCAGGAAGACAGCGACGGCGTTTTTTATATCAGCGTCTGGGATGTTGCCGACGGGTATAAAGAGGAGGGCCGTAAAGACCGGCTCTGCTTTGAGGATATGCCTGAACCGCGCAACTGCATCGATAAAAACGGGGTAATGACTATCTCGCGCGCCAGAAATACCAAAAAAATTTATGTTGAGGCGGGCGACAGCCGCTGGGTGCAGGACGCGACGGGGGAATTCATTCGCATGGCTGATGATAACTAGCCCTGCGGCACGGCATATTTCTCATTCTCGCCGCTGCCCGGCTCGCATGAAGAAAAAATAGCGGGCGATAATCCTGGTTTTAACCCGCGCTACGCTTATCCGGCTAATGAATGAAGCCTGAGTCCCGCGGAATAAGCGCAGCGCACAGGGCGTCATTTAGCCCGCCCCGACCCCGCTCTGGATCAGTGCCGAAAACGTCTGGGCCGCATCCTGCTCGCTGCACTGGCCGTCAAGCATCAACACCGACAGCGCCTCCCCGGCGCCGATCAGCCCCACGCAGCGGCGATGAAGTTCCTCTTCCGCAAGCGTGCTGTACGGGGCAAGCGTCGCGGCGAACAGCCTGACGTACTCGCCGATAAGCTCCTTATGTACGCCGATCATCTCCTCACTGCCGACCAGCGCCGCGCCGATGGCATGCCACTCCCCGCTGCCGTCTGCAGAACAGTGCATCCAGGCCCCGGCAAGCACATCCGCCGCCCCGCGCAGGCCAGGAGGGGTTTTGTTCAGTGCGTCACGCAGCACCGCAGACTGACGCTGATCGAGCGCCCGGTACATGGCGATAAGCAGCCCGGCCCGGGTTCCAAAATGTTCATAGGCAATGGGCTTGGAGACGCCGGCCTGCGCCGCCAGATAGCCCAGCGTCAAGCGGTCAGCGCCCTCTTCGCGAATGATCGTCAGAGCGATATCCAGCATCTGCTCCCGGCGCTCGGCGCGGGTCAGACGCCCCGATGAGGGGGCCTCATGTTGCGGTGTGTTTTTCACGATCGTGCGCTCCCTGTTGCATAACCTACCATTAGTAACTACAGTAGCTACTGATGGTAAGTTACTTTGTGTAGCTTACTAAGTGTAGGTCATCTTAACTAACCGTGAGAGGTATCGCAATGACACACGCACCCCTGCTTTTGATCGGCGGCTCCGGCGTCGTAGGCCAGTATGCTGCCCGCTATCTTCGCGCTGAACATCCCACGCTTCCGCTGCTTATCGGTGGCCGTAACCAGGCAAAGGCGAAGGAGGTAGCCGCCAGCATTGCGCATGCCGAAGGCGTGGCGATCGACCTGACCACCGACGACCTGGGCCTTGGCAATCGGCAGGTCAGCGGCGTGGTTGTGCTGGTGAAGGATGAAACCCTGGCAAGCGTGCGGTTCGCCCAGGCACGCGGCGTGCCCCACGTCAGTATCTCCTCCGGCGCGGCGGAGATCGGTCCGGACATGGCGGCGTGGCTGCATCGCCCTGAGGCCAGCGCGGTGGTGCTGGGTGCCGACTGGCTGGTGGGCTCGGCGACCATTCCCGCGGTGAAACTGGCCGAGCGGTTCCGACGCGTTGATGCCATCAACGTCGGCGCGCTGCTGGATGAGCAGGAGGCCGCCGGCCCGGCCACCGAGCACGACTTCAAGCGCCTCGGCGAAATCATGCCCGCCGCGCTCACCCGCCGCGACGGCGCGTTCTACTGGCGCGCCGGAGAAAACGCCAGCGCAGGGTTTCACGCGGTAGACGGCACGCCGGTCGAGGCCACCGCCTTCTCGCCGTTCGACATCATGGGGCTGGCGAACGCCACCGGAGCGCCGAACATCGCGTTCAACCTCGCGACCGGCATAACCTCGTCCCGCCGCCGCGGGGAGGGGATGTCCACGGAAATTATTATCGACATGCAGGGGGAGGGGCTGGATAGAGAGCCGCTGCGCCTGCGTCAGGCAGTGGTGCATCCCCAGGGACAGCGACCGCTTACTGCTACGGGCGTAACCCTGCTGACCGAACGCGTGCTCGGCCTTGACGGGCGACCGGCCCAGCGTCCGGGACTTTACTTCCCGTATCAGCTGATTGACTTCGACACCTGGAAGGCGCGCATGATGAAAACCGGCGGGCAGCTCCTGTCGTTAGCGGTACTGTAATCCCCTGGGCAGGCTCGCTGCTGGCGGGCCTGCTATTCCTCCCATTCTGTGCCCCGTCCGCTCGCTTTCTGATGCAGGATGCGTTAATTAGGTGAGGCTCGCTGCAAAGCATCCCATCCGTTATCCCGCTGCCGCGCTGAGAAGACGCTGGCCTCCCATGAGGAGGGCGATCGCGGGTAAGCTCATCAGGAGGACACTCTATGTCAGACCCTCTTTCTATCGCGCTTATCGGCCCGGGCGCCATCGGCACTACCGTGGCTGCCGCGCTGCATGAGGTGGGCCGCACACCGCGCCTGTGCGGGCGCACCGCGCACCCTCAGCTGATCCTGCGTCACGATGACGGAGAGATTGTGGTGCCCGGCCCGGTACTGAGCGACCCGTCGGGCGTCACGCATCCCGTCGATCTGGTGTTTATCGCCGTGAAAACCACCCAGGTTGCCGACAGCGCTGACTGGCTGGCGGCGCTGTGCGATAAAAACACCGTCGTGTGCGCGCTGCAAAACGGCGTTGAGCAGACCGCCCAGCTGGCACCCTATGTCAACGGCGCGGCGGTGGTGCCATCGGTGGTGTGGTTTCCGGCCCAGCGCGAGCCAGACGCCTCGGTATGGCTGCGCGCTAAACCGCGCCTGACGCTGCCGGATACGCCACAGGCCACACGCATCGTCGACGCGCTCAGCGGCACGCGCTGCGCGGTTGAGCTGTCGCCGGATTTCACCTCCGTTGCATGGCGCAAGCTGTTGCAGAATGCGGTCGCCGGGCTAATGGTGCTGGCGAATCGCCGCGCCGGGATGTTCGCCCGGGAAGACGTCACGACGCTGGCGCTGGCCTATCTGCGAGAATGTCTGGCCGTTGCCCGGGCACACGGCGCGGTGTTGAGTGATGACGTGGTGCAGGAGATAGTGGACGGCTTTCACGCCGCGCCGCCAGATTTGGGGACCTCTATCCTCGCCGATCGGCAGGCGAACCGCCCGCTTGAGTGGGATATCCGCAACGGCGTCATACAGCGTTATGGCCGCGCGCAGGGGATCCCAACACCTATCAGCGACGTGCTGGTACCGCTGCTCGCCGCCGCCAGCGAAGGGCCGGGTTGATGGTGCGAGCGGGAAGGTAAGGTATTCCCGCATCATTTAATGCTGAACGGGGATAAACAAGAAAGGAGCAGCAAAGCAGGCACCGACGAAAACGTCATGGTGCCGTGCTGCTAATTACCAGAAATGAAGCTTCTTTTGCGGCGTATAGCTTACCCAGAGCAGTGGTTCCTTACGTATGCAGTTCACGTCAGTATTCATATCATCAAAGCAGAGTAAATCTGAATCCTCATCGGTACGGCTGTCTTCGCGATAGCCGTCTTGCCAGCCCATAAAGAAAATACTCCATGAACCATCCTGCTCTTTAACCGGGATGCCATAGCGTTTTTCTAATTCGGCCTGATGCGTTGTAAACCAGGCTTTCTGCCACCAGCGCCAGATGGGAAAGTTTTCGACCAGTACCGTGGTGATGCCGTCTTGTTTATGAACGTCCATAATTTTGACAGGTTGCAACAGCCAGACCACGAACGCCAGTAAGGCGGCGCATACGATCCATGTCAGTCTGGTCAGAATGTTCACTGTAATCCCTTGTGAGTTACTTATCGCTGGTAAAGAAAACGCTTAATTTCTACGTGCGCTGAAGAGATGAACTGGTAAGATGCTTAATCCGGGTATCTACCAGTCTTCGATTTTTATGATATTGCTATTGTCCAGACGATAACGGGCATTATCTACCGTAAAATAAACATTCCCGGCGTTGTCATTGCTGACAATCAAAAGCGCCTTCTTCTCGATGCAGTTTACACTCGACTTTATTTCTGCAAAGCAAAGCGCATCATCATCTTTTGGTTTAAAACCCTGTCCATAATCCCAGAAAGTAATGGAGTAGTGATGTAAAGAAGGTGATAAAGGAATAGCTCCTTTACTGGATAATGTTTTTTTATGATCTAACCACCATGTCATTTTATCCATGTCGTCTGAAGGGAAATGTTTAACTATCACGTCAATGTAGTTATTGTCATGATAAACCGCAACCACCTCAACAGGGCGAAGGGAGATGAAGAGGGTATATAACACTCCGATAGCAGTAAGTATTATCAATACATGGCGACAGAGTATGGGCTTAACCATCACTGATGACTCCCTGCAATTTCAATCGTTGTTGATATATTGGCCATGAAAGGTTTGAAAGCAAATTTATTGTAATGTTGCAGAACAAATCAACTGAACTCAATTATATCGTCGGAGTTGCCTCAGGTGAGAAGAGCTAGAGTAGATTAAGAGCTTTGCTCGAGATGATAACTTAAATTAGATGTTGCTAATAGATTGGTGTTTATACCAGATAATACTGTGAAATATCACGAGTATTAATAATGGGTGTCCACGATTAAACGCTTATTCATAACCCCAGTGAATCACTTAATGATATACATCTTTTGGGTAATTAATAAGGACTTGGGTATTTCGGTTCTACCTTTGCCGCGGCGTTTTGCGGATGCAGGCTGCAATAGTTTTCACAGCATCAAAGCAAGATAAATATGAGTTCTAATCGGTGAGACTGTGCTGACGACAGCCGCCTTAACCAGTCATCAACGATATGTTCCATGAGCTGTCTCGTCTGCTGAATACGTTGCTTGAGCGCCTTTGGAAATCGCCCGATGCGATATAAACCAGGCTTATTGCCATTACGATACTATACGAAGAAAACACCATGGTGCGCGTGCTACAAAAGGACGTCGAGCAGACCATCCAGTTGGCGTCCTGTATCACTCGTTGATCGGCAGTCGAGCCAAACGCTTCAGAGAGGTACCCGCAACGGCGTAATAGAGCGTTAGGGCCGCGCGCAGGGAATTCTAACGCCCATCAGCGACGTGCTGGTACCGCTGCTCGCCACCGCCAGCGAAGGGCCGGGGTGATGGTGACCTCGGCCGGGATTATGGTTGTGCGCTGTTAACCGCAGAGCTGGCTGAGGGCTGTGAAGCCTTGTGAACGAACACCTGATTGCCAGGCACTCACGCCGTCAGACTTCGTAGTTCTGGCCTGACGGCATTGATAACCGCCGCTAGGCTCAACGCCATACGACGGGCTGTTTTCTTATCATCCGCTGACGATCAACAAACTGGCCCTGCTCATCGTAATAACGACTCGGCCAGATCAGCTGCGGCGGTACGTTCAGCGCCTCGGCAATCAGCTTTTCACCCTTAGGCCACGAACGGCTCAACGCATTATTGAGCGTAGAAGACGCCAACCCCGACGCCCGTGACAGCGCCGCCAGGCTGGTGCCACGTTTTTTCAGCGCGGCAATGATATCGGCGGGATGCCAGTCTTGTTGGATCATAGTGTTCTCCTTTTCACCACGTGTTGTAACAAGAGTGATTATCCCAATTTGGGATAAAAAGGCAACGCATTGATATTCGATTCTGGGATATTTTATGGAATTGGAATATGGCTTCCATCTACTCAGAAGAGTATCAGCTTGTTATCAAAGAGTTAAAATCAGCCAGAAAGGCAAGGGGAATTACTCAAGCAGCACTTGCTGATGCCTTAGCCAGGCCACAATCTTTCATCGCGAAAATTGAAAACGGTGAACGACGACTGGACGTTGTTGAGTTTGTGCACATGGCACGTATGTTAGGTATCGACGCAGCAGGGATAATTGAGAAGTTAGGGAAAGATGTCACATCGATTCGGTGACATAAACTTCTGGCGGGTGGGCACATAAGCAGCCGCCAGAAGTGTGGCACTGCTCCTACTTTCAATCGAGCGCCAATTTAGTCACCTGGCTTACCGATAGTTAACTTCCCCATACGCATTTCTGCTCACCCAAAGCAGCGGTTCTTTAAGAATGCAGTTCACGTCAGTATTCATATCATCAAAGCAGAGTAAATCTGAATCCTCATCGGTAACGCTGTCTTTGCGATAGCCGCCTTGCCAGCCCATAAAGAAAATACTCCATGAACCGTCGCGTCTACTAACCGGGATGCCATAGCGCTTCTCTAAATCGGCTTGATGTGAGTTAAACCATGCTTCCTGCCACCATGGCCAGAGGGGGAAGTTTTCGACCAGCACCGTGGCCGCACCATATTCTTTATGCACTGCCATTATTTTGACGGGTTGAAATAACCATAAGGCATAAATCACGAGGGCCGTTAACACAACCCAGAGACATTTAGCCATAGCGCGTACCTGTAATATTTTTTGTGAAATTGAGTTCTGTAATAAAAGGACGATACCCGAAATGTTGCCAGCGCTGAAGAACAAACCAAATTCGGAACATACGTATCTCTTTGAAAATGGCGTCGCTTATGTCAACGGCATCAAGACCAAAATGGTCCTGTACCCGGAAATGAACCTTCGCATTAAAGGTGTCTCCCTTGATAGTGAGTTCCTGTAGCATAATATGCGTAGCCCAGGTGTCATGAATGCTAATGCCTAGTCCGTTGATTTTGTCGGACCAGTGATCGAACTTTGGTAAAGTGGAACGACTAATAGCTTGCCATAGATTCTTTTCATTACGCTCTGGAAAATTTTTTTTGTTCCAGTCGATACTATCTTTTAGCGCGCCTTGAAGATACGTAACAGGGCTCTTTGAACCATACATAAAGGGGTGGTTAGCCATTGCCTGATTGAAAAGGTCGTCGGTGAAAGTAGCGCCAGTGTTGGCCTGCATATGATCGATCATTCTACGCATCAGATGTTTGTACGGACCGTAAAATGAAAAGTCATCCGACAGACTGCGTAACTCGTCAAACATAATGGTCGCATTCTGCTTAAGGCGAGACATGTCGTAAGCGTTACAGCGAGCGGACACGTCCTTGAGGCCATATATATCGATCAGAGTCGCTTTGGAGAGATCCCCGTGGCGCATATCGGGAGCATTGAAATCATCCATTAGCTTCACCGTCTCGAAGACAGACACCGGCAAAATCAGTGGTGAATCATCATCAGGGATTATCTCGGTTACGGGTTCACTTGTTGAATTAATATAAATAGGGTCATCCCGGAAATTTGTTTGCGGTTCTGGCGTAGAGTAAAGCCATGAATCTCTCCATAATCCTAAAGACTTTCCGTAGCGGATAAACTTATTACGCTCCATAACGTGTCCTTGTAATAACTAACAACCCTTATTGATGAAAATATATTCGGCATGCGTTATTACGAATGCCTGTAGTTATCAAGTGATTTTCGGTAGGCATTTTTAATCATTTGCAGTGGGTTTGCTACACGTCTGAATCTGAATGTATAAATAACGTGGTATACATATTTTATTGGGGCTGGGATGCAAAGGTTCTATTATGACGATATGTAATGCTTATTACTAAGAGAAGATGAGACCGAAAGAATGAGCTTTAAGATAAGAAGCGGTTATTTCTAACGGGAAAATTTTCCAGTCATGTTATGGAAAGGGATATAGAGTAAAAAAGATAGGTGAGTAAGAGCGGAGTGGTGGGGGAAAGATGTGATCCTCACCTCTTTTTAGTGTGCAAACTCTCGTTGGCGTTGAGCGTAACCAAGGCGTTGCCTGTACCAAGCGCGAGGCGTTTGGCTTACAGCCGCTAAAAAATAGTGCTTCGGCGCGGGGTAGTGACAGTTTAACGGCAGTTGGAGTCAGGCCTGGCAAGGCTTCGCGCAATGATAATCGTGAAAAATTCACACCCGCTCAGGACCTGAATTACACTCACCGGCGCGCAGAACTGGCAGCGCATTAGAACCGTTAATCCTCTCCCGAAAATCCCGCCTTTTTCCCGCAAAAAGCTATGCATGCATACGGTGCATGGTTTACTGACGCTAAACCCCCCGCCAGTGCCAGCGCTGGCAAGCCCTGATGCCGCTAATGGACCTGCATTAAAAGCGCCCCGTTAAGCGGAGAGGCGAGGCGGGGAAAGTATCGCGCACCAGAATTAAAGTTGATTATTCTAAGTTGGTGATGTCAGTGAGTCATTTTGAGGAAAGGCAATGGCTTTATAAATGCCGGACTATGTAACATACAGTATGAATTGTGGTTGCTACAATAT
The DNA here is from genome assembly GCF_000463155.2 of Siccibacter turicensis LMG 23730. Lineage (GTDB taxonomy): Bacteria > Pseudomonadota > Gammaproteobacteria > Enterobacterales > Enterobacteriaceae > Siccibacter > Siccibacter turicensis. Next base: position 209,078 of record NZ_AWFZ01000048.1, read on the forward strand.
AAGCGTTTCATTCATGTTTTCATAAGTGAAGATGAAGATGAAGGTGTATGCAGCTAAGTTACTAAATTTTATGAGCAGGAGTGACGAGATGAGTGGTAAATACAGTAAGAGATTGAATAGTCAAAAGCCTTTTCAAATTAGTACTACAGGTGATTTTGCGGAAATTGTAAACCCTTTTAGAGATATGAATGAAGAGCAAATAAAACATATAGTTGACTCTACTTCTTTATCTGCAAAGGAAAAATTGCCACTTTTAAAAAAAGAACTCGTTGAGTTAATTAAAGGTGTTAATCCTGTGAGTTTATTGTCGAGTTTCGTGACAACTTCCCTCGCTGTTATTGATGAGGAAAGGGGTGTATCTATAAAGGATAGTGAAATTGAAATCCCTCAGTACTACATCGAATATATTCAAGCTATGTTTTTAACACTCCCACAAGAACAGCTTGACTCCAAATCAATAGTGAAGAAAGAAGTTTATGATAAAATTAAAAGCAATTTGGATTATATTTTTTCAGCAAATACGCTGACACGTTTTGATAGCGGATTGAGGTCCAGAAGTGATGAAGAAAAAAGTGCTTTTCTAATGCGTGCTTTAATGCAGGGTCAAACTACTGCAGTTAGGAATTGGGGGTACTACACTCAAGTTAAGAAAATTTCTTTAGAGCTTTATAGCTATTTTAATAATGAGCTTAGAGAACATTTTGGTTTTAGTGTGGAGAGTGTGATTAAGTATTTTGATTATCTAACATGCTCCATAGAGGAGAGAATAAATGAAAGAATATCAAGGTTGCGGTTTTATTATGAGTTAGAGATTGATTGTCTTCGCGATAATATATTGAATGAAATCGATGAAAGTGAGTTCATGGATATTTCCGGAGCAAGTATTTATGATGCAAACAAAGAAACCTTGATTCATTCGTTACTTATAAAATACATGTGTTATGACGATTCATTATTTGTTTTTAATGGTTTAGAAGTGTCTTCCGGTGCAAATATTGCTTTTGATGAAGTAAATAATATCCATGCGCAATTTTCATTTGAACGAGGGCAGTTGGCTGGTTTTAACAGAGAGTATTTAACTCTTGACAACCCGGTATGGTATAAGCCGCTAATCAAAAAAACACAAGATGAATACTATTGCTTCATACCTCAAGTTTTTTTTAGTTTTATTATTCCTATATTTGATGAGTTGGTGTCTTCTTTTTCAGAAGGTGCATTGTCTGATAGAAAAGGCACCTATTTAGAAGGGAAAATAAACGAAGTTATTAAGTCAAAATTTACTGATGCAGTAATCTATAATAATTTAAAATGGTCTTTGGATGGACAACAATACGAAACGGATGTGCTAACTTTGATAGATTCGTTCGCTATTATCTTTGAAGCCAAGTCAGGTAAGATATCTAAACCAGCATTACGTGGAGCGCCAGAACGTTTAAAAAAACATATAAATGAATTGATTGTAAGTCCATGTATACAGTCTCAGCGGCTAAGAGATAGGCTTTTTTATTTGAATGAGAACTTAGGGATCGAAGATGATCTGACAAAAAAATTAGGTGAGGGGTTAAGGAAAATTAAAAAGGTAGTTCGTGTTTCTATCTCTCTCGAAACTTTTGGTGCCATGCAATCAAATATGCAAACTATTAAAAATAGTGGATGGTTTGCTGAAGAAGTGGAGTCATGTCCATCAATGTGTCTGGCCGATTTTGAAACTATTATTGATGTGCTGGATAAGCCTTCATTTGTATTGCATTATCTTTGTTCACGGCAACGTATTGAGAGCGAATATAATTACTTTGGTGATGAGTTAGATCTACTTGGAACTTACTTGGAAACTCTTTTTTGTCTGGAAAAATCAGATGGAAAAACTAATTTAATATTGACCACCATGTCACAGAAAATAGATGACTATTATATTTCTTTGGAAAATGGAGTAAGGATTGACAAACCAAAGCCAAAGGTAAGAAAAATTTTCATGGATATTATTGATCAACTTGAGGTTAGAAAAAGCTACCGATGGCTAGAACTATCTCTATTATTAAGTAACATTCATCCGAATGAGCAGGCGATAATTAGTGGAATGATTAATGAAATGAAAAGAAACGTGAGGAAAAAATGGAGGGTTTCTGGGCACGTAAATTCAGTTATCTATACATCAGGAATTTTTGACCACTATGGATTTTGTTATTTTGCTTACTGCGATAAAAACCAAAAAGATGCACGATCCTTTTCTGAAGCATGTGCGCATGAGTCAATAGATATTCAGGGGAAAAAGTTTTGCTTAGTTGTTGGCAAAAACTTAGATGACCATAATGTTGCTTATAACAAATTGGCTTTGTATGGTGATCCCTCTCTGGTTTTTTGATGATATAAGATGAGATTGGGACTATTGTCCCAATCTCTAAATTTTAACTTTCTTTCCCCACCAATCCATCAATTCTATTGTATTCTATTATTTAAGTATGTTGAGCGATTATATGATTTCTTACTTCATTTTTATCTGAATGAGCTAGCGCTGCCTCAATTACATCTGCTTTGAATCACTATTCATTCATCGCAGTACTAGCAATTGAACGAAGCCATGTGCTACCAATCTGCCACCATAACCGATACGCTTCAAAGCCGCATTAGCTGTCTGGCTATTCATTGGTTGTTTAGATTCATTCCTGCTGGGAAAAACATGCTCCCGATAAGCACTGATAGGCTTCATTACCTCCAATACCTCTAAAGCCTAAGGTGAAAGAGGAAAAATGTGTTCACACTTAGCTTTCATCCGATCTACCGGAATTGTCCAGAGCCTTGAATCGAGATTAATCTCTGCCCACCGAGCACCGGAGGCCCCAGAATAGCGCACAAGGGTCAGGAGTTGCCATTCGACTAGACAGCGAGTCGGAACAGAGAGATTTGACATAACTAAAGAATGCATCAGCTTCGGCATATTTTGCTTTTTGGGTTTGTCAAAAGCTATTCCAATACCTAACGCCGGGTTGGCATCAATCAAGCCGGTGTTAACCGCATAAATCATTATCTCGTTGATGCGCTGCACCAGTCGACCTTCAGTCTCATTCGCCCCGTGAGCTTTAATAAGCTCAAGCGCTTTAGACAGTGAATGGGCTTTGATGTGTTGAACGGAGATCTCATCGAACGGAGGTAACTTATCTTTCTCTAATAAGCAGCAAATGTCTTTTGTGTCATCAGGGGTAACGTTTTTGCTTTTGAACTGGAACCAAGTCTACTGCAACTGTCGAAAAATACTGTCTAAGGACATCTGTTGCTGATCTTCATTAACTTCGGCCTGAACTTGTGGGTCGATGTCATCAGCTAGCAAGGTAGCATAATCCGCTCTTACCCTGGGGCATCAGCAAGCGCAAGAGCAGGGAAGTCACCGACTGCCTTATTGCCGGATGATGATAGCGAAAACGCCAGAGTTTTTTCCCCACTGGTTTCACTATCAGGAAAAGCCCTGCGCCATCATGGAGCATAAGATCATTCTCCAACGCTTAAGCGCGCAGAATTCGGTGGTGGTAAGGGGGCTAGGAGGCGTGTTATCCGGGCCACTATGGGCGCTCCAACATGAACTAATACAGGTTTTTTGATGGGCATCCTACCGTATAACAATAATCACTGGATTCAACCGGCCTCCCCCAAACTACAGGTACAAAAAAGCCCGCCAGGCTTGCGCCGTGCGGGCTTTCAGGACTTCGTTGACTGGCTCTGGTGACCATCAACCAAGAATTTTGGTGGAGCTGGCGGGAGTTGAACCCGCGTCCGAAATTCCTACATCCTCGGTACTACATGCTTAGTTTGTCTTTACATTCGCCTGGCAGCTGCGAACAAACACGCCACTACCAGACTAGCCTGATTAGTTTTAACGCTTCAACCCCAGGCAGGGTATCCACGCGATCTCTTTTAGGTTTGACCTCTCTTGATCCCCGTCCTAAGAGCGGAGGCTAGGGAGAGAGGGCTCTAAGCAGGTTATTAAGCTGCTAGGGCGTAGTTTTCGTCGTTTGCGACTATTTTTTTGCGGCTTTTTACGAGGCCAACCGCCCCTCGGCATGCACCTTGGGTTTCGCGAATCCCGTCGAATCCAGAATCAGCCCCAAAAGTGTTCGTGAAGTATAGCAGAAAGGAGAGGCGACATGCCAGTCCATATCGCTGCGTCTGCGGCGGGTGAACGCTGGCGAAAAATCATCCAGCCCACCTGAGCGCAATCAGCCGGATATCCCATGCCGCATCGGGAATCATTAAAAAAGTAATGATTCCCGATGTAATTTATTAAAACGGTATTAATGGAAATGACGGTTAAATATCGTCACGGAATACAGGATATATTCTGGCGCTTCGTTTGAATAATATAAGAGTGTGATCGAGATATATATTCACTGCCCGTAATTTAACTATTTAGCACTGCTAAACTCTGTGTGAATAAATGACAATATATCGTTACTCGCCGCACTATTTTTGATATTTAGTGTTTTTAATTGCCTGTTTTAAGATCGTTGATTATAACTAACAAGGGAAACGCCAGAATATAACCCCTGGGAGCAATATTCAAAAATACCAATCAAATTAGCCAGTTGTGTTAAATAAACCCCGCAAGGCAAACACCTCCTGCGCGTCATGTCGTTTCATGACGTCATTGCCATGCGTCTGCCTTTTATCGGGTGCGGAGAGGTCTAAATTGAATAATGTTTTAGCGTGAGGATGAACCTAATGGCCCTGCAAAATAACCTTTCCGAATCCGTGGATATTCTGAATAAACAATCTGGTGACGTCATTACTCAGTATTCTCAAAGTGCTGATCGCGTGGTAAATCTCGCGCAATCAAGCGTGGTGAGAATTAACGCTTCTCCGGAAGTCGTTAATTTCTACGAGCGCCAGGGCGGCGACCTGATTGTCCATATGAAGGACGGCAGCACGGTACGCTATCAGAACTTTTTCCGTCTCGATCTGGATGGACAACACAGCGAACTGATTTTTGAAGACAGCCTGGGCACGCACCACGCTGTCTTTCCTTTTGCCAGCGAGGCCGCCCCGGCCACCGCTGAAGTCATCGTGCCGACCTATGCCGACACCTCTCTGGGGGCGCTGATCGGTGGGGAAGGCCTGGCGTCCGCCAGCGGCCTCTCCGGTCTGGGAATTCTGGGCGGCATTGCCGCTGCGGCGGGCGTTGCCGGCATTGCTGTCGCAGCCAGCAACAGCGGCGGCGGGGACGATAACAACGACGGCGGGAATACCGGCGGCGGTAACAACGGAGGCGGCGATAATGGCGGCGGGGATAACGGCGGTGGCACCCCCCCGAATCCTCCGTCATCCACGCTGACCATTGATCCAATCACGCCAGATAACGTCATCAACAATATCGAAAGTCTGCAGGCACAGACCCTGAGCGGGCTGACCAATCCTGACAACGCCGGTAGCCTCGTCTCATTCGTACTGGGTGGCCGCACCTGGACCACTACCGTGGGGCCGAACGGCGAGTGGAGCGTGACCATGCCGTCCGCGGTGATCCGCTCACTGCCGCAGGGCCTGAATGCGATAAAAATCGTGATGGTGGACAATGACGGGCGCACCATCAGCAAAGATTACTCCTTTACCGTCGACACGGTGCCGCCCGCGCTGGAGCTGGCGGCCTTTGCGCCGGGTAACGTGCTGGACTCCACCCAGCTTAACGCCGATAAAATCGTGCGTGGTACCTCAGACGCCGCCGACGTGGGTAGCCGCGTCACCATCACCCTGAACGGCAAGACCTACACCACGGTGGTGGACCAGGAGGGCAACTGGCAGTCGCGCATTCCGCTCAACGACCTGAAAGCGCTGGCCGACGGCGGGGACTACACCGTCACCTACACCGTGACCGATAAAGCGGGCAACGTCACCACCGGCAAAATCGACTTCTCGGTGAACCTCAACCAGGGGGCGATTACCGTCAATCCCCTGACCGGTGATAACGCCCTGAACGGTGCGGAAACCCAGCTCGACCAGATCCTCTCCGGTCAGACCCAGAACATCGCTGCCGGTCAAACGGTGACCATTACCCTGGGCGGTAATACCTACTACGCCATCGTACAGGGCGACGGCAGCTGGAAAACCACGGTGCCCTCGGGTGACCTGCTGGCGCTTACCAACGGCACCCAGACCCTGACCGTCAGCGTGCCGGATCAGCAAAACAACGTCATCACCAAAAATACCCCCATCACGGTGGATCAGAGCGAAACCAGTATTGCCATCGCGATTATCGCCACCGACGACTACCTCAACGCCACGGAAGTCACCCAGCCGCTGGAGGTCCGCGGTGTCTCAACCGTCTTTGGGCCGGGCGTCAGCATCGTGGTGCAGCTCAACGGTAAAAGCTACAACGCGGTTATCGACGGGGCGGGCAACTGGAGCGCCGTGATCCCGGTGGCGGATCTGGCGCAGCTCAAAGACGGCCCGCGGGAAGTCACCGCGACGGTAACCCTGGGCTCTCAGACCGCGACCGATCAGCACATCCTTAACGTCGCCATTAACCAGCTGCCAAAACCGGAAATCGAACCTCCGTTCGGGGATGCGGTGCTGAATGCCACCGAAGCCGGCACGGCCCAGGTCATCACCGGGAACACCGGGGTCAGCGGCATCGGCCAGAAGGTGTCGGTGGTGCTGGGGGGCAAAACCTATACCGGCATCGTGGACAGCGACGGCACCTGGTCAGTGACCGTACCCGCCGCCGATCTGCAAAAGCTGCCGCAGGGCAGTGCGCCGCTGGTGGTTAACGTCTCGGATGCGGCGGGCAATAACGCCAGCCTGCCGGTGACCACAACCGTTGATACCCTGCCGCCGGAACTGGCGGTGCTGCCGATGGGCGGCGACGGCAAGCTGAGCGGCCAGGATCTCACCACGGCTCAGGTACTGAGCGGCATCTCCGCCATGAGCGAAGCCGGGCAGACGGTGACCGTCACGCTCAACAACAAGACCTACACCACCCAGGTGGGCAGCGACGGGAACTGGCAAATCGCTATTCCGTCTGCGGATCTGACAAAACTGCCCGGCGGGGATAACACCGTTACGGTGAACCTGACCGATGCGGCGGGCAACGTGCGCGAAGTGCAGCAGACCATTACCGTGAAAACGGCGCTGCCGACGGTGAGCGTCGATAGCTTCACGGCAGACAACATACTGGATGCCGCTGAAGTGAAAACCGATCAGCTGTTGCAGGGGAGAACCACCAATGCCGAAGCAGGCAGCCTGGTGACAGTGACCCTGAACGGCAATACCTGGAATGGCGTGGTAGGCAGCGACGGCAGCTGGTCGATCACCATTCCTGCGGCGGTGCTGCAGCAGCTTAACGCCGGGGACGCCACGCTGCAGCTGAGCGTCACCGATGCGCTGGGCCAGACGCGCACGGGGTCGCACACCGTAACGGTGGACACCGCCGCCTCCGGGGTGGCGATTAGCATCGTCGCGGGCGATGACTATCTGGGCCGTGCCGAAGCGGGCCAGCCGCTGACCGTGAACGGCACCAGCGCCGGGCTGGCGGAAGGCACTACGGTGACGGTGGTCATCAACAGTGTGACCTATACGGCACAAGTGAACGCGGGCGGCAACTGGTCGGTTGTCATCCAGCCTGCCGATCTGCAAAACCTGCCCGACGGCCCGGTCACCATTCAGGCCTCGGCACCGGCAAACGGCGGGACCGTCACCGCAGAACATACGCTGAATGTCATCCTCGATAACGTGCCGGTGGTGAGCAACGATCCGCTGTTCGGCGATAACACGCTCAACGGCAGCGAAATCCTGCTCAACCAGGTACTGACCGGCACGACCGGCGTAACCGGGCCGGGCCAGACCGTGGCGGTGACGCTTGGTGGCAATACCTATAACGGCGTGGTGGACAGCAACGGGAACTGGAGCGTCACGCTGCCTTCCGGCGCGCTGGACGACTACACCAACAGCGATTCGCCGGTGCCGGTGACCATCGTCGCCAGGGACGCCGCGGGTAACCAGGGCCAGACCGTGGTGAACGTGATTGTGGACGTCACCCCGCCGGTGGTCACCATCAATCCGTTTACCGGAAACGACTACCTGAACCTGAGCGAAGCCAATACCGCCCAAACCCTGAGCGGTGTCGCCAGCGGGGCCGAAATCGGCAGCCCGGTCAGCGTCACCATTAACGGCCAGACCCTGACCGGGACCGTCACCGGTGCGGGCGGGGAGTGGTCTATCTCCATTCCGTCCGCCACCCTGAAGGCGCTGCCGAACGGGGAAAACACCTTCAACGTGACGGTCACCGATACCGCGGGTAACAGCGTTACCACCCCGCACACGGTGAACGTCAGCATCGATCCGCAGAAACAGCCGCTGCTGACCATCGATCCGGTGGCCGGGAATAACGTGATTGACGCCGCCGAACGCGATGGCGCGGTCAACATCACCGGTACTGCGCTTAACGTCGGCGCGGGCCAGACGGTAACCGTGACCCTCGGGCTGGAAAGCTGGACGGGCGTGGTGGGGGCCGACGGAAAATGGTCGGTCACCATTCCGCAGACCTCCGTCGCCGGGCTGACCACCGGGTCGTACTCCCTGCAGGTGGGCGTGAGCGACGCGGCGGGCAACACCGCGACCGCGACCCGTCCGTTTACCGTGGATACCACCGTCAGCGCGATCTCCATCGCGCCGCTTACCGGGGACGATAACGTTGGGGTGGACGACCTCACCAACGGCCTGGTGGTTAACGGCGGCAGCACCGGCCTGCCGGACGGGACGCCGATCACCGTAACCCTCAACGGCAAGCAGTATGAAGGGGAGGTCACCAACGGCAGCTGGAGCGTCACCATTCCGGCCGCGGACGCGACCGCTATCGCCGACGGCACCGCCACGCTCACCGTCTCAGCGCGGGACGGCAACGGCGTGGCGGTCAGCAAATCCCATGATTTCACGCTTATCACCGATACCCTCCCGGTGGCGACGCTCAACACGCCGTTTACCGACGGCATCGTGAACAGCAGCGAAGCGCAGGCCGGCGGCACCCTGAGCGGCAGCACCGGCGTTAACGGTGCAGGCCAGACGGTGACGGTACAGATTGGCACCGAAACCCTGACCGCCACGGTGGACGCGAACGGTAACTGGACGGTGAACGTGCCGTCCAGCGTGCTGAGCGGTCTGGCTGATGGCAGCACCGTACCGGTGGTGGTGACCGCCACTGACCGGGTCGGCAACGACAACGTGCTCAACAGTAGCCTGGTCATCGACAAAACGCCGCCTGCGGTAACCATCGACGCCATCGGTGGGGATGACAGGATCGTCAACGCCAGTGAAGCGGCTAACCCGCTGGTCATTTCAGGTACCGCGACGCCGTACAATGCCGATAGCCCCGAGTATGTGGTGGTGCAGGTTAACGGCCAGACCTACAACGCGCTGGTGCTGCCCGGCGGTACCTGGAGCGTGACGCTCCCGGCCGGTGCGCTGAATGGTATGCCGGATGGCCCGGCAAGCCTGACCGTTATCGCCACCGATGCCGCAGGCAACACCTCCTCCACCAAAGGCAGCTTTACGCTGGATGCCTCTCCGGCCAATGCGCCGCAGATCACCCTCAACGCCGTGGCCGGGGATAACTTCGTCAACGCCGGGGAGATCACCGATCCGCTGCAGATCGGCGGGACCGTGCAGAATGCCGAAGTCGGCAGGCCAATTGTGGTGGAGCTTAACGGCAAGACCTACAACACCACGGTACAGGCGGGCGGCCTCTGGAGCATCACCGTACCGGTTGACGATCTCGCCGCGATGCCGGACGGCGTGCGCCAGGTGAAGGTCACCGTGACGGATGTGGCGGGTAACACTGACGACGCCACGCGAAACATCACCTTTATCACCAAACCGGCCAGCCTGCCGACGCTCTCCATCGACAACGTGGCGGTGGATAACGTCATCAACGCCGCAGAAAAAGGTGCGCCGCTGACCATCAGCGGCGTCTCCACCAACCTGCCGGCGGGTACCCTGGTCAGCGTGTTCCTCAACGATAAAACCTATCCGGCCACGATTGGCGCCGACGGTAAGTGGAGCATCACCGTTCCGCAAGGCGATGTCGCCGGCCTGAACCTGAGCAACTACAACGTGGTGGCGACCGCCAGCGATGCGGCGGGCAACCCGGCGAACGACGTTCAGCCGATCGTCATCGACGTGACCGGGCCGGTGGTGGACGTCAATACCAGCACCGGCTTCCTGCAGGATGGCAACATCAGCATCGGCGAGTTGGCAAGCGAGCAGGTGCTGAGCGGCACCACGACACCGGGATCCACCGTGGTGCTGGTGATCAACGGTAAGGAGATCCCGGCGCTGGTGAACGATCAGGGGGAATGGAGCGTCACCATTCCGGCGACCGACCTGCAGGCGCTGCCGCAGGGTGAATCTGACCTTACCGTGCGGGTGACCGATCCGCAGGGCAACATTACCAATGAACCGGTGCCGGTGAACGTCAGCGGCCCGGATCTACCGACTATCACCCTCGGGACAGTGTTTGGTGACGGCCTCATTAACGCCATCGAAGCGGCGGAGGGCGGCACCCTCACCGGGACATCCGTCGGGCTGGCCCCAGGCACGGTCATTACGCTCTTTATCGGTACCACACCAATCGGCAACGCCACCGTAGGCCCGAACGGCGACTGGACGGCGAATATTGATTCCGCGCTGCTCAATCAGTTCCCGAGCGGCCAGTACCAGATTGTCGCGCAGGCTACTGATGCGTTCGGCAACCCGGCGCGCGGCAGCGTGAATACCGAAATTCTGCTGGAAGAACCGACGGCCACCCTGCCGGGTACGCTGTTTGGCGATGGCTATATCAACCAGAGCGATGCGGCGACCGGACAAACCCTTACCGGCAACACCGGCGTAACGGGGAGCGGTCAGACCGTGGTGGTGAATATTCCGGGTCAGGAGCCGATCACCGGCACCGTTGATGCAGACGGTAACTGGACGGTGCTGATCCCACCGGCAGTCCTGCAGGATCTGCCGCAGGGTGAGACGACCGCGACCGTCACCGTGACCGATAAAGCCGGCAATGAGACGACCAGCCCGGATGCGACCTTCATTGTGCGCACCGAGGCGCCGCCGGAAGCCACCCTGACCCAGCCGTTCGGCAATGGCTACCTCAACGCGGATGAGGCCAGCGCCGGCGGCACGATTGGGGGTACCACCGGTCTGCCGGCGGCCCAATTGGGCACCGTGCAGGTGAGCATCAACAACGGCCCACTGCAAAACGCCACCATCAACCCGGACGGTAGCTGGAGCCTTGACGTCCCGGCTGGCACGCTGGAAGCGCTGCCGGACGGCACCATTCCGGTGAAAGTGATTGTCACCGACGTGGCGGGGAACACCTCGACCGGCGGCGGTAGCTTCGAGACCATCGTTAACGATCTGCCCGCGCCGACGGTTCAACCGCTGTTTGGTGATGGCGTGCTGAACAATAGCGAAGCCGATACGCCGCAGGTGATCCGCGGCTCCACCGGGGTGACCGGCGAAGGCCAGACCGTCACCGTGACGCTGGGTGGTGAAGACTATCCTGCCACCGTGAACCCGGCGACCGGGGAGTGGAGCCTTACCCTGCCGCCTGCGGCATTCACTGGTTTGCCTGTGGGCACCCCCCAGACCGTCACCATTGTGGCAACCGATGCGGCGGGGAACACTACCCCGATCACGCCGGCGCCGATATTTACGCCACAAACCGACCTGCCGACGCCGACCGCGCCCGATCTGTTTGGCGGCGATAACGTGTTGAACCTTGCCGAAGCCGCCGGGCCGTTAACCATTACTGGCACCACCGGGGTCACCGGCCCGGATCAGGCCGTCACCATCACCATTGACGTGGACGGCGTAACCTATCCGGCCACCGTGGCGCAGGACGGCACCTGGATCGTGCAGCTCCCGGCAGGCTCATTGCAAAACCTCGATCCGTCAACGCCACACTCGATCATCGTGCGGGCAGAAGATCAGTACGGCAACAGCACCGAAACGCCGATCCCGTTTGAAGTGGCCTTTACGGCGCCAACCGTGGCGGTCACCACGCCGGTGTTCGGTAACGGTACGGTCAATGCCGCAGAGGCCGAGGCGGGCACTACGCTGAGCGGTACGTTTGTCTCCACGCGTCCGGAAGGATCTACCGTCACGGTTAACATTGGCGGTAAAAACTTCACCGCGGTCGTTGATGCGCAAAGCGGCACATGGAGCCTCGCCCTGAGCGAAGCCGACTGGGCTGGCGTTGGCCGTGGGGCGCAAACCATTGTGGTCACGATCGAAGACGGCGCAGATAACACCGGTAGCACCAGTGTGCCGGTGAACGTCGCTGTCGATGTGCCGACCCTGACGATTACCACCCCGCTGTTTGGCGACGGCACGGTAGATTTCCTGGAAAGCCAGCAGCCGCAGGTCATTAACGGTACCAGCACCAGCCTGGCGCCGGGACAGGCGATTACCCTGATCATTGGTGGTACAACGTTTACCAATGCTGCCATTGTGCAGGCAGACGGCAGCTGGTCTTACACCGTGACCCCGGAGTTTATGGATGGCTTGACCAACGGTGCCATCACGGTGCAGGCGACGGTCACCGATACGGCCGGGAACAGCGGCGCATCGGCAGCGATCCCGGTCACGGTCGATATTGTTCCGCCTGCGGTCAGCGCTACCATCTTCAGCGTGGCGGATGACAACATTATCAACGCGGCCGAGTTCAATTCGGGCAACGTTACCATCAACGGGACCTCGACGGGTTACAACGTCGGTGACGTCATACAGATTTCCATTAACGGCACCACGCTGACAGGCACCGCCACCATTGGCGCGAACGGCACCTGGTCGTTGAGCGTTCCGGCCTCCGAGTTCCCGACGGACGGGGTGTACCAGGTTATCGCGACGGGCAACGACGGCACGGAAAGTCCAGTGGTTAACGTGACGGTCGATACCACCCTCCCTACCGTGACCATTGGGACAATCTCCGGGGATGACATTCTCAACGGCACCGAAGCAAGCGCCCCGCTGGTACTGAGCGGTACCGCCAGCACCGCGGACGTTGGACGCCTGGTGACCGTCACCCTGAACGGTAGAACCTACACCGCCGCCGTCACCGGCGACGGCAGCTGGACGCTCACCGTGCCGCAGGGAGATATAGCCGCGCTGCCGTCGGGTAACAACGTAGTGACGGCAAGCCTGACCGACGCGGCGGGCAACACCAGCGTGCTTGATTCGCGCACCGTGGACGTGGATCGCGACGCACCGCTGCTGGAGGTGAATACCCTCAGTCTGCCGCCGGTGCTGAACACCGTCGAAGCGGCCACCGGGCTGCTGGTGCAGGGCCGCGGCGAGCCGGGTAACACCGTAACGGTACGCGTCGGGCCGCTGGAGTGGACCTCAACCGTTGACAGCAACGGCAACTGGACCCACACCTTCCCGACTCTGCAGCTGGGTACTCTGAGCGATGGCCCGCAGGTGATCGCCATCACCACTACCGATGAGGCAGGCAACACCGCCACCAACAGCATCGGGCTGAACGTCGCGCTGAACAAGGGCCTCGGCGTGCTGGTGGACGATCTGTTCGGCGGCGACGGCATTCTTAACGTCGCCGAGTCGCTGGTGACCCAGACGCTGACCGGGCAGGTCAGCGGGGATTCACGCGGGGCGACGGTACGCGTCACCCTCGCCGGCACCGACATCAACATCCCCGTGGGGGTGGTTGGCCCGGACGGACGCTTCAGCATCGATCTGCCACCGAACCTGTGGCAAGGGCTGGTGGGGAATACCGCGCAGCTCAACGTGAACGTGACCGACGCGAACGGCAACGTCACCAATAAGATCGTCAATGTCGGCCTGGCGCTGACCGATCTGCCGGTAGTCGGCGATGTGCTGGTCGGGGTCGATAACGCCATTAACCTGGTAGAGAGCGGCCTGAACCAGACCGTGACTGGCACCCTCACTAATGTGGAGAACGTCGCTAGCGTCGTGGTCACCCTTGCCGGGCGTACCTTCAACGCTGTGGTAAACGAGCTGGGTCAGTGGACGGCAACGCTGCCGTCGACGCTACTCAGCACGCTGCCGGACGGACAGATCGCCCTCGGCGTGAACGTCACCGATAAGTTTGGCAACGTGACCTCCGGCGGGACGAATATCACCGTCGCGGCCAACGTACAGCCGTCCATTATCCTGAACCCGCTGTTCGGAGATAACATCCTGAGCATTCCGGAACTGCTCAATGGCGTGATCAGCGGCACCGCAACCGGCCTCAACGGGCGCACCCTGACCATTAAGATTGGCAACACTGATGCGTTCACCACTAACGTGGATAACACCGGCAAATGGTCAATTGCCCTGCCGGAAGCGATCCGCACCGCCCTGGAAGGGGTTGGCAGCGGCAACGTGGGCGTGACCGTGACCGCCTCGGACACCTACGGCAACACCGCCTCGACCGGGGCTAACGTGACGCTGGATCTGCTGCGTCCGGTACTCACTGCCGTGACGCTATTCGGGGACGGCCTGCTGAGCGCCGCGGATGCGCTGGTGACCCAGACCATTACCGGTACCGTCGGCAATGCGCCGGTCGGATCCACCGTTAACGTCAACGTCGGCGGTAAGATCTTCACGGGCCTGGTGGCGGCGAACGGCACCTTCTCGATCAACGTTAACCCAGCGGATCTGCGGGGTCTGGCTGACGGCACCCTGGCAACCAGCGTTACGCTGTTGACCCCGGACGGCAATACCTCCACCACCACCGGGCCGTCGATTAAAGTCGGGCTGACCAACCTGCCTACGGTGGCCATTACCTCGCTGTTTGGCGGTGACGGCTACCTGAGCCAGGCCGAAGCGGGCGTTGCCCAGACCATCTCCGGGGTGTCAAACCTGGCGAACGGGACCGTCACGCTGCGTATCGGTACGGAAACCCTGACCGGCACCATCACCAACGGAACCTGGTCAGTGAGCGTCCCGTCCGCAACCCTGAAAGGGCTGACCGACGGTGGGGTGAACGTCAGCGTCAGCGTGCGTGACGATGTCGGCAACGTCGGCACCGGATCGCAGCTGGTCAACGCCATCATCAACGCCGTGCCGCAGGTAACGCTCGCCACGCCGTTTGGTGACGGCAACCTGAGCCTGAGCGACCTGCTCAGCCCGCAGATCCTGAGCGGGACCACCAGCAACCTGGCGGCGGGCACCGCGTTGACCATTACGCTCGGCGGCCTGACCTTCAACACCACGGTCGCCGCGGACGGCACCTGGCGTCTGCCGCTGCCGACCGCCACCCTGCAGTCTCTCCAGGACGGCGCGCTGACCGTGGGCGTGACCGCGAAGGACGTAGCGGGTAACGTCGCCAGCGCGACCCAGAACCTGGCGGTGGCAATTCAGCAGGTGCCGACGCTGGTGATTAACTCGCTGTTCGGCGACGGCGGCCTGAGCGCGGCGGATATTCTGAGCGCCCAGGTGATAAGCGGGACCAGTACCAACGCCGTGGGATCGCTGGTGAATATCAGCCTCGGCGGTAAAACCTACCAGACCACGGTAGGGGCGAACGGCGACTGGTCGGTGTCGGTGCCGAAAACCGACCTTAGCGCGCTGCTCGACGGCACGCTGACGGTGAACGCCAGCCTGACCAACCCGGCAGGCAACCCGGCCACCACCAGCGGGCTGGTGAACGTGATCACCCACAGTCTGCCAACCATCTCGCTGACTTCGCTGTTCGGCAACGATGGCTTCCTGAACGTGGGCGAAGCGGGCACCACCCAGACCCTGAGCGGACGCATCACCGGCGGCGTGGCCGACGGCGCGAAAGTGGTGGTGACGCTGGGCGGTACTGCCTATAACGCCACGGTGAACCCGGACGGCACCTGGACGCTGCCGGTGGCGAGCAACGTTCTTCAGGGGCTGACCAACGGCGCGCTGAAGGTGGGTGTCGCCGTTACCGATAAGGTCGGCAACACCAACAGCACCAGCGCTGACATCACCGTCAAGCTCACCACCCCTGAACTGTCGTTCAACGCGCTGGCGAGCCTCAACCTGCTGACGCTGTTGAGCAAAGGGCTGACCCTGAGCGGTGGATCGCGCAACCTGGCGCCGAACTCCATCGTTCATCTCTCGCTGCTCAACGGTACGGTAAACACCACCGCGCTGACCGATGCCAACGGTAACTGGAGCACGACGCTGGGCCTCGGGCTGGACATTCTGCAACTGCTCTCCCTGACCAGCGTGCTGAATATCTACGCCACCGACACCGCAGGTAACACCGGTTACCTTAACGTCGGGCTTAACGGACAAGTCATTTCCACCACGCCGCCTGCCACCATGATGGCGGCAGCGGTAGCAGAAGACGAAATCGCGTTTTCGCTGCTGGCGTCGGATGAGACCCACAAGTCCACCAACACCGAGGAGAGCACCAGCCATACCCTGGCACCGACCGCCGCCGCGTCTACAGAAACTGACGCTGCCGCCGCGCAAACCGCGGATGATGCCTACACTATTGGAGGGGTAAGCATCACTCTGGCCAATGGGCAGCAGCAAAGCGGTGATAGCGTTGAAGGGAGCGCGGGCAGCGACACCATCCACCTCTCCGGCCTGGACTTCTCGCATATCGACGGCGGGGCGGGCACCGACACCCTGGTACTGGACGGCGTCAACCTGACGCTGGACCTCATCGGGCTGGGCAGCAAAATTCAGCACATTGAGATTGTTGACCTCGGGAAATCCGGGACCAACAGCATCACGCTGGATGCCAACGGCGCGCTGGCGATCACCGATCGGCCTGAAGATGACCTGGTCATCAAAGGCGTCGACGGCGATCGGGTCAACCTGGTGCACGGAAACGGGGATATCTGGGCGGTGAGTGGTCAGCGCGAACTGGACGGTGTGCAGTTCGATGTCTGGCACAACAGCGGCCAGAGCAACACGCTCGGGGATGTGCTGATCCAGCACGGCCTGCACGTGAACATGGTGTAGTGCAGAACAGGCGCTAT
Organism: Siccibacter turicensis LMG 23730; assembly: GCF_000463155.2. Lineage (GTDB taxonomy): Bacteria > Pseudomonadota > Gammaproteobacteria > Enterobacterales > Enterobacteriaceae > Siccibacter > Siccibacter turicensis. The sequence goes on from NZ_AWFZ01000048.1 coordinate 226,033, forward strand.
GCCAACCGGCCTCAGGGAGGAGGCCATGTTGCTGATGCTATTGATAATATTAACAATATCACCACGTCGCCCGCGTGCGGGCAGGGGTAAGGTGGAACAATGAGAAACGTAAGACCCGGTCGGGTAGCGCTGATGGTCGTGGCGCTGCTGGGGATGACGGGTGGGCTAAGCCCGTACGCGTCTGGCGTCGATAACCTCGACTGGCAGGCACCACCGGGAGAGCAGCTACAGGCACAGCTCTCAATAAAGGAGGCGATCCTGCGCGCCTTCGCACGTAATCCAAAAATCGCCCAGGCCTCGGCGCAGATTCAGGTCGGGCATGCCAATCTTGATGAGGCGCAGAGCGCCTGGTTCCCGCAAATTTCCCTCCAGGGTAATGCTGGCCGCAACCACCGTACCGACTCCGCCGGATCGCTCAACAGCAACGCCGCGGGCGGGGTCAATCTCAAACAGCTTATCTACGACTTCGGTAAAACCGGCGGCAGTATCGATGAGCAGGAGAACCTCTCCGAGGCTTATCGCTATCAGCTCTACAGCACCCTCAACGATGTCGGCATGGAGACGCTTCAGGCCTATCTGCAGGTGAAGCGCTATCAGGCGCTGACTGAGGCGGCGAAACGCAACATCGACTCGCTGAAAGCGGTGCAGGAGATGGCAAACCTGCGCGCTGAAGCGGGCTTAAGCTCGCAGTCCGACGTGCTGCAGGCCCAGACCCGTATCGCCGGGATGAACGCCAGCTATGAGCAGTACCGCGCCCAGATGCGCTCCGCCCAGGCATCGCTCAGCGTGCTGACCGGCGTGGTGGCCCAGACGCTGCCGGACCTGCCGGAAGATCTGCTGCGTCAGAACATCTCGCTGAAAACGCTGCCCTACGAGCGCAACAGCGCAGTACGCAGCGCCCAGGCCAAACAGATGGCGGCGGAAGACCGTATCCGTCAGGCGCAGGCGCAGCACCTGCCGACGCTCTCAGTGCAGGCGGGGCGCACCCGCTATCAAAACGACAACAGCAACTACTGGGATGACCAGGTGCAGCTGGTGGTGGACGCGCCGCTCTATCAGGGCGGGGCAGTGAGCGCGCGGGTGGATGCCGCCGAAGGCGATCGGGCCAGCGCCCGCGCCGAGGTGGAAGCCAGCAAGCTCGATATCAACCAGCGCGCTGCCACGGCGTGGGCCGACCTGACCGGGGCGCAGGCGCGTCAGCGGGCAGGGGAGCTGCAGTTTAACAGCGCCGAAAGCGCGCGCGGGGTCTACCGCGACGAATACCGCCTCAGCAAGCGCAGCCTGAACGATTTACTGAGTATTGAACAGGATGTGTTCCAGGCCGACAGCTCGGCGATAACTGCCCGCTACGACGCCTGGGATGCCGCGGTGCGCTATGCCGCCGCCGCCGATAACCTGCTCGACATGTTGGGTATTGAACGTACCCGCGTTACGGGTGATGACCTGCCCGCGCTGTAAGCGTGACACCGGGAAAAGGAGTACGTGATGTCAGAACGTCCGCAGACTGAAAGCTGGATTAGCGCGATGGTCAGGGCGGCGGGGCGCTTTGGTTTGCCCGCCGACGCCCCTGCTGTACGCCAGCAAATGCGCTGGTTTGAAAATTTACCCCTCTCCCAGCGTCTCGATCGCATGAGCGGCCTGATGGGCCTGCAAATGCGCATCGTGCCAAAGGAGAGCGTGCGCTGGAGCGCCCAGTCGCTGCCGGTGATTGTTGAGCTGGAGAGCGGCGGGCTGGTGCTGCTGGAGGCCCTCGACGGCGACGGCGTGGTGAGCTACTGGCTCAGCGAAGGCGGCGATCTGGTGCGCGAAGAGGCGCTGGACACGCTGCTGGAGCGCGTGAAAAACGACGTGGTGATGCTCGGCATCGCCGCGCGCGGGCGCGATGCGCGCATCGATGACTTTACCAAACCCTGGGAGCCGCACTGGTTCTGGCGGCACTTTCGCCATGCCGGCCGCAAGCTGTTTGAGATCTCGCTGGCCTCAATCATTGGCAACGTGCTGGCCCTCGGCGGCATTTTGTTCTCGATGCAGGTCTACGACCGGGTGATACCGGCGCAGTCCTTCCCGACGCTGTGGGTGCTGTTCTTCGGCGTGGTGCTCGCCGCGCTGCTGGAGTTTTTCATTCGCCTGGCGCGCACCCACGTGTCGGACATCATGGGCAAGCACATCGATCTGAACGTCTCGTCGCTGTTTTTTGCCCGGGCAATGGCGATCAAGAACGATGCCCGCCCGAAATCCACCGGATCCTTTATGTCGCAGCTGCGTGAGATCGACCAGGTGCGTGAGCTGCTCACCTCCACCACGGTTGGGGCCGCGATGGACATTCCCTTTGTGCTGCTGTTTCTCGGCATCATGGCGCTGGTAGGGGGCGAACTGGTGGCGATCCCGCTGATCGCCATTCCGCTGATCGTCATCCCCGGCATTCTGGTGCAGTGGCCGATGGCGAAGCTGGCAAAGGAGGGGATGCGCGAGAGCGCCATTCGCAACGCGGTGCTGGTGGAGTCCATCGAGGGCATTGAGGACATCAAAGCCCTGCAGGCAGAACCCTACTTCCAGCGTCAGTGGGAGCACACCCACAGCGTCGGGGCCAGCATTGGCATGAAGCAGCGCGTCTGGGGCGCACGCCTTAGCGGCTGGGCCTCCACGGTTCAGCAGCTCACCTACGCCAGTATGCTGGTGTTCGGCTGCTATCTGGTGATGGACGGGCAGATCACCACCGGTACGCTGGTGGCCTGTAGCCTGCTGTCGTCGCGTACCATCGCGCCGCTGATGCAGTTAACCATGGTCTTCTCCCGCTGGCAGCACGCCAAAACGGCGATGAGCGGACTCAACGAACTGCTCAAAAAGCCGCTCGATACCGACAACCAGAAGAAAATGGCCCACTGCCCGGTGTTGGCCGGGCACTACCAGTGCCAGCAGGTGCAGTACAGCTACGACGAAGAGAAGGGCGATCAGGCGATTCAGATCCCGGCGCTTGAGATCAAACCCGGCGAGCGCGTGGCGATCCTCGGCAAGGTCGGGGCTGGCAAATCAACGCTGCTGCGCCTGCTGGCCGGGCAGTCGATCGCCACCAAGGGCAAAGTGATTATCGACGGCGTCGACCTGGCGCATATCGATCCGCGCGATGTGCGCCGTCAGGTGGGCTTCCTCTCCCAGGATTCGCGTCTGTTCTTCGGCACCCTGCGCCAGAACCTGATGCTGGGCCATCCGAACGCCACCGAAGCCGAACTGCTGCAGGCGCTGCGCATCAGCGGGGCGCTCAGCATGGTGCAGCAGGATGCCGCGAGCCTCGATCGCCTGATTAACGAAGGCGGGCGCGGGCTGTCCGGCGGCCAGCGGCAGATGGTGCTGCTCAGCCGGCTGATCGTGCGTAATCCGCAGATCGTCCTGCTCGACGAACCAACCGCCTCAATGGACGAACAGCTCGAAGCCCAGGTGATTCGCCAGCTGCACCAGTGGCTGACGGGCCGCACGCTGGTGCTGGTGACGCACCGCCCGGCGCTGCTCAATCTGGTGGATCGCATTGTGGTCATGGAGAACGGGAAGGTGATCGCCGACGGTCCACGGGATCAGCTGATCAATCAGGCCCAACGTAACAGCAACGTGGCCTCGGTGGCCTGAAGGAGCGCGCAATGAGTCAACTGACAATGCAGGAGGATCTGGCGCGCCAGGGGCGGTTTTACTCCTCGGTAATCTGGCTGACGCTGGTGGGGCTGGTGGTGTTTTTCGTCTGGGCGTGGTTCGCCACCCTGGATGAGGTAACGGTGGGCACCGGGAAGATTACGCCCTCCACCCACGCGCAGGTGATTGAGAGTCTCGACGGCGGGATCGTGAACGCGCTGATGGTCAACGAAGGGGATATTGTCGAGCGCGGCCAGCTGCTGGCCCGGCTCGATCCTACCCGCTTTGCCTCTAACTTCGGTGAGGCGGCGGCGCGGGTGCGCGCCCTGCGTGCCTCAAGCGAGCGCCTGCGCTCAGAGCTGACCGGCGAGCCGTTGCGCTTTAGCGCCGAGTCGATGCGTGAACCGGATCTGGTGGCCCGCGAACGGCAGCTGTATGAATCCCGCCGCCGCACCCTGAACGAAACCGTCGCCAACCTGCAAAAGACCTGGCAGCTGGTGATGTCGGAGCTGCGCATGACCCAGCCGCTGGTGGCTAAAGGCGCGGCCAGCGAGGTGGAGGTGATTCGCCTGCAGCGCCAGGCGGCGGAGCTGAAGGGGAAAATTGACGAGGCGCGGAACCAGTTTGCGGTGCGTGCCCGCGAGGAGCAGGTAAAGAATAATGCCGATCTCGACGCACAGCTTCAGGTGATGGCGGGTAAAGAGGATCAGGTGACCCGCGCCTCGCTCTACTCGCCGGTGCGCGGCATCGTCAAGGATGTGCAGGTCACAACGGTAGGCGGCGTGGTACAGCCCGGCGGCAAGCTGATGGAGATTGTGCCGCTGGAGGATCAGCTGCTGGTGGAGACGCGCATCAACCCGCGCGATATCGCCTATATTCGGCCCGGTTTGCCAGCGACAGTGAAGGTCACTGCCTACGACTCCTCTATTTATGGCAACCTTGACGGCACGGTCGAGGTGGTGTCGCCGGATACCCTTCAGGATGAGGTGAAGCGCGATCAGTTCTACTACCGCGTTTACGTGCGCACCAAAAAGGCCGAACTGCAGAACCGCGCCGGAAAAACCTTCCCCATTCTGCCGGGGATGGTCGCCAACGTGGAGATTAAGACCGGTCAGAAAACGGTGCTGGATTACCTGATTAAACCGTTGAACAAGGTGAAAGAGGCGCTGCGTGAGCGTTAAAGCAGAGAGTGCGTTGGATAATCTGGGGCGTGCTCATCTGAACGGCGTCCGATGAGATAAAGCAGGAGCAGGGCGGGTACGCGTGGCATACCCGCCTTGTGGCGCAGGCTTAGCGCCCGGCGTTTTTCATAATGCGGGCTTTATCGAGCTGCCACTCGCGCTCTTTGAGATCCGAGCGTTTGTCGTGCTGTTTCTTACCCTTCGCCACGCCGATTTTGACCTTGCACCAGGCGTTTTTCCAGTACAGCGACAGCGCTACCACGGTGTAGCCGTCGCGCTTGACCAGACCGTAGAGGTTATCCAGCTCGCGCTGGTTCAGCAGCAGCTTACGTGAACGGGTAGGGTCGCACACCACATGGGTGGACGCGACGTTGAGCGGCGTGAAGTTGGACCCAAACAGATAAGCCTCGCCCTCAATCAGAGTGACGTAGCTATCGCTGATGTTCGCCTTTCCGGCGCGCAGGGATTTAACCTCCCATCCTTGCAGGGCAAGACCCGCTTCAAACTCTTCTTCGATAAAGTATTCATGGCGAGCGCGCTTGTTGAGCGCGATGGTGGCTGAGCCTGATTTGTTTGCTTTTTTCTTCGTCATAATGGCGCTCAGTATACGTAATTCGGTCGTTCAAAGACACCCCATCCGATGGGATGGAAAGGGTTATCTTAGCATGACTTCCGGCTTAGCGTTTTTCTTTAGTCGATGATAAATGTTATTATTTATACGTCCCATGAATCCCAGGAAATGCTATGCCGCAGATTAGTCGAACTGCTTTAGTGCCCTACAGCGCCGAGCAGATGTATCAGTTAGTGAACGACGTGAAGTCCTACCCGGAGTTCATCCCCGGCTGTGTAGGAAGCCGCGTGCTGGAATCCAGCCCCAACCAGATGACCGCTGCGGTGGAAGTCTCAAAGGCGGGGATCAGCAAGACGTTCACAACCCGGAATACGCTAACCAGCAATCAAAGCATTTTGATGCATCTGGTTGATGGCCCCTTCAAAAAACTGATGGGCGGCTGGAAATTTACGCCGCTCAGCCCGGACGCCTGCCGTATTGAGTTCCAGCTTGATTTTGAGTTTACCAACAAGCTTATCGAACTGGCGTTTGGCCGCATCTTCAAAGAGCTGGCGGCGAATATGGTGAACGCGTTCACCGTCAGGGCGAAAGAGGTCTACAGTGCCGGCTGATATCGTGGTGGAAGTGGCCTACGCGCTGCCTGAAAAGCAGTATCTGCGTAAGGTTACCCTTGCCGAGGGCGCCACGCTTGAGGAGGCGATTGTTGCCTCCGGGCTGCTGGAGCTGCGCCCTGATATCGACCTGAAGAAGAATAAGGTGGGCATATACAGCCGACCGGCCAAACTGCATGACGAAGTGCATGACGGCGACCGCGTAGAGATCTACCGCCCGCTGATTGCCGACCCGAAAGAGCTGCGTCGGCAGCGCGCGGAGCGGGCGGCGAAAAAGCCTTAGTTACGGCGATAGCCCGTGTTCAGGGCTGGCAGTGAGGAACTTACCGCGGTTCGCCATGCATTTCGCCCATAAAAAATTCTCCACGCATTTGCCAATAAAAAAGGTGCCAGAAGGCACCTTTTTTTGATCCTGACCGGCTTACTGCCGGGAGAGCTGCGGCTTGTTGTCGATGTTGGTCAGCACACCGCTGCTGTTGAAGGTGAGGGTCAGCGTCTGCTGCGTTACGCCTTCATGGCCTGGCTGCTGGCGGAACACATAGAACCAGGTGTTGGTTCCGAACGGGTCGGACATCATCGGGGTACCCAGAGCGTAAGCAACCTGCTGTTGGGTCATGCCCACACGCACTTTGGACACGTCGGTAGGTGCCAGGTAGTTGCCCTGGTTAATGTCGGGGCGGTAAACCACTCGCTCCAGAGTGGAACAGCCAGCGGTTAACATCAGAAGAACCGCTGCGACAGCAGTCAGCGTTTTACAGCGCATAGTGATTTGATTCCTTTTGGGGCCCGAACAGAACGCGGCGCATTCGTAATCGTAATATACCGATGATAATAAACCTTCAGGCAGTTTGAAACCTAAGCCGCTCCACTATGACCCTGTTAGTCGAAAAAAGTTGAGCAAATTTGTGCCCATATGACATTTATTCGACCTGACCGCTCTATTTTTGTACGGGTTGCGGGTGGGGCGCCCCACCCGTTCCGTCGGGACTTAACAATTATGCCGCCAACAGCTCTTTGGCGTTGGCGAGCGTATTACGCGTCACTTCACTGCCGCCCAGCAGGCGTGCCAGCTCCTGCAGGCGCGCTCGTTTGTCGAGCGGCTGCATATGGGTTTCGGTCATTGCGCCATCGGTTTCTTTGCTGACGAAGAAGTGCTGATGACCACAGCCCGCTACCTGCGGCAGGTGCGTCACGCACATGACCTGAGTCGATTCGCCCAGCTGGCGCAGCAGGCGGCCCACCACGGCGGCGGTCGGCCCGCTGATCCCCACGTCCACTTCATCGAAGATAAGCGCCGGGGTTTCCATTTTACGGGCGGTAATCACCTGAATCGCCAGCGCGATACGGGAAAGCTCACCGCCGGAGGCAACTTTAGAGAGCGCCTGAAGCGGCTGCCCCGGGTTGGTGCTGACGCGGAAATCGATACGGTCAGCGCCTTCCGCCGTGAGGTGATGCTCGTCAAACTCAACCTGAATCAGCAGCTGACCATGCGGCATGGAGAGCGAATGGATGCTGTCGGTGATGAGTTCGCTCAGCTCCGCGGCGTATTTCACGCGGGCGGCATGCAGCTGACCGGCAATCGCCAGCGCCTGCTGATGCTGAACCGACACCGCCTGGGTTAAGGCTTCCAGCGTGTCAGATTGATTATCCATCTGCTGCTGCTCATCGAGCAGCGCGGCGTGGAAGGCCGGCAGCGCTTCCGGAGCAATATGGTGTTTACGGGCCAGGGTAATCTGGCGTGACAGGCGCTGTTCCAGCTCATAGAGGCGGTTAGGGTCGAGATCAAGACGCTCACAGTAGTGACGCAGCTCATCGCTCGCTTCGCTGATCTGAATAGCCGCTTCCTCAAGCATGGTCAGGACGCCTGAAAGTTTGTCGTCCATGCCGACAAGCTCGGTCACCAGGTTGCGTACGCTGTAGAGCTGGCTCTGCACGTTGCTGTCTTCCCCATCGGCCAGCGCGTTAAGCGCCTGCTGGCTGGTGGACAGCAGCTGGCCGCTGTTCGCCAGGCGCTTATACTCCTCGTCGATCTGCTCAAACTCGCCCGGCAGCGGGTTGAATTCGTTCAGTTCTTTTAACTGGTAGGCAAGCAGTTCCGCGCGGGCGGCGCGCTCCTGGCTGAGCTGCTGATGCTGTGCCAGTGCGCGGCAGCTCTGGTGCCATTCGCGGTAGGCGGCGGCCATTTGCTGAGTAAGCGTGTGCTCACCAGCATAGCCGTCGAGCAGGGCTTTTTGATGGTCGGGCTTAAGCAGCAACTGATGGGCGTGCTGGCCGTGGATCTGGATCAGCAACTGACCCAGTTCGCGCAGCTGGGACAGGGGCACGGCGGTGCCGTTGATGAACCCGCGTGAGCGACCATCGCTGCTGATAACGCGGCGAAGTAAGCATTCACGTCCGTCATCCAGCTGATTCTGTTCAAGCCAGCGCAGGGCGGCAGGCGTGTCTTTCAGGGAAAAGCGGGCGCAGAGATCGGCACGCCCGGCGCCGGGACGCACCATGTCGGCGTCGGCACGACCACCCAGGCACAGGCCGAGTGCATCAATCGCAATAGATTTACCCGCACCGGTTTCACCGGTGATGGCTGTCATCCCGGCGTGAAAATCGACTTCAAGCTCGCGAACGATAGCGAAATTGCTGATGGTCAGTTGTGCCAGCATAGCCGTCTTCCTGTATAAACTAACATGACTGTATTTTCGTACAGTATAATCTGGTTTTTTATACAGTAAAGCGGCTTCGCACGAAATCAGAACAATTTTTTCGACCAGCCAAGCTTTGAGCTTAACGTATTGAAATAATTATAATCTTTCGGGTGGATAAGATTGAGATGGTAGTCGCAGCGGCGGATGAGAACGTCTTCGCCCTCCTGGATGGGGAGCGCAATCTGGCTGTCGCAGCTTATCTCAAGGTCGCTGCGGCGGTGTGAAAAGCGCAGGCGAATGGTGCTGCTGCTGTTAATCACCAGCGGGCGCGCGGACAGGGTATGCGGAAACATCGGCACCAGGGTAATGGCATCCAGCGACGGGGTGAGGATCGGGCCGCCGGCCGACAGCGAATACGCGGTGGAGCCGGTTGGCGTGGAGATGATCAGGCCGTCTGAGCGCTGGGAAAAGGCGAATTTCTCGTCAATATAGACTTCAAATTCAATCATGTGCGCCACTTTTCCCGGGTGCAGCACCACTTCATTAATGGCGGTGCTGATGCGGGTCTGGCAATCCTGCTGACACACCTGCGCTTCCAGTAAAAAACGCTGCTCGGCGATGTAGTGCCCTTCCAGCACGTCGGCAAGCTGCTGCTGGGCGTTATCCGGGTCGAGATCCGTCAGAAAGCCGAGGTTGCCGCGGTTGATGCCGATGACTTTGATATCGTAGCGGGCCAGGGTGCGCGCCGCGCCCAGCATGTTGCCGTCACCGCCAACCACCACCGCCAGATCGGCGTGCTGACCAATTTCTGCCAGGGTTCCGGTTTTAACCTGCTTTAATTTAAGTTCATGGGCAATTTGCTGCTCGACGATGACGTCATACCCCTGATCATGGAGCCAGCGCCAGAGCATTTCATGTGTGGTGAGCGCGGTAGGGTGGCGTGGATGACCGACGATACCGATACACTTGAAATGATTATTCATTTTCCTGGTGGTCCTTGTGCAGATTGATGTAGGCAAAACGTCAGCTTCCCTTGAATCCCGGAAACTGATCCCCATAATAATCCAGGTCAGCGAGATGAATGCGAAAAAACGCGGAGAATTTCATGAGTAGTAAAGAACAGAAAACGCCTGAGGGGCAAGCCCCGGAAGAAATCATTAAGGATCAGCCGGAAACGTCAGAAGCCATTGAAGCTGTCGAGTCCGATGCACAGGTGGATCCGCGCGATGAGCAGATTGCCGTGCTTGAAGCGCAGCTTGCCGAAGCGCAGAACCGTGAGCGCGATGGCGTGCTGCGTATCAAAGCGGAGATGGAAAACCTGCGTCGCCGCACCGAGCAGGACATCGAAAAGGCGCACAAGTTTGCCCTTGAGAAGTTCGTCAACGAACTGCTGCCGGTGATCGATAGCCTCGATCGTGCGCTGGAAGTGGCGGACAAGTCCAACGCGGAGATGGCACCGATGGTGGAAGGGATCGAACTGACCCTGAAGTCGATGCTGGACGTGGTGCGTAAGTTCGGTGTGGAAGTCATCGATGAAACCAACGTGGCGCTCGATCCGAACGTGCATCAGGCTATCGCGATGGTGGAGTCTGAAGAGGTTGCGCCAAACCACGTGCTTGGCGTGATGCAAAAAGGCTACACCCTCAACGGCCGTACCATTCGCGCCGCGATGGTGACGGTCGCAAAAGCGAAGGCGTAAGCGCCTCGCGTTCCCCTCTCCTGCGGGAGAGGGGAGTACTCACTCCGCTACGCTCTCGCGCAGCGACGTCACCGGCATAACCTTCACCTGCTTAATCATATTGTCCTGCACGTCGAGAATATCGATGTCGTACTGGTTGATGCGCACCCGCGCGCCGGCCTGCGGAAACTCCTCTAACGCCTCCAGCAGCATCCCGTTCACCGTACGCGCGTCGTCCTCCGGCAGATGCCAGTTAAAGGCTTTATTGATTTCACGAATATTCGCCGTGCCTTCAATCAGCACCGAACCATCATTCTGCGGCACCACTTCCTCCGCCAGCCCCGGCGACATTGAGGTGGTGAAATCGCCGACGATCTCTTCGAGAATGTCCTCTACGGTTACCAGTCCCTGAATATCGCCATACTCGTTGACCACCAGCCCGACTTTTTTCTTATTGCGCTGGAATTTCACCAGCTGCACGCTGAGCGGCGTCCCTTCCGGGATGTAATAAATTTCATCCGCGGCGCGCAGCATGGTCTCTTTCGCGAACTCGTTTCGCTCGGTCATCAGGCGCCAGGCCTCGCGCATGCGCAGCATACCGATCGCATCATTCAGTGAATCGCGGTACAGCACGATGCGTCCGTGCGGCGAGTGGGTAAGCTGACGCACGATGGATTTCCAGTCGTCGTTGATATCAATCCCGACAATCTCGTTGCGTGGCACCATGATGTCGTTAACGCTGACCTTTTCCAGATCGAGCACCGATAGCAGCATGTCCTGATTGCGCCGTGAAATTTTCGAGCGCGACTCGTTCACCAGCGTGCGCAGTTCGTCCTGGCTTAGGGCGGTGCTAACCACGTTGTCCACTTTAATGCCGCCAAGCCGCATCAGCAGGCGCGTCACAGTATTGAGCAGCCAGACCAGCGGCATCATCAGAATTTGCAGCGGGCCGAGCAGGACGCTGCTGGGGAAGGCGACCTTTTCCGGATAGAGCGCGGCGATGGTTTTCGGCAGTACTTCCGCAAACACCAGCACCACAAAGGTGAGGATACCGGTGGCGATGGCGACGCCGGCATTGCCGTAGAGCCGCATGCCCACGATGGTGGCGATAGCGGAGGCGAGAATATTGACGAGGTTGTTGCCGATCAGAACCAGGCTGATAAGGCGATCCGGCTTACGCAGCAGCTTTTCGACGCGACGGGCGGCGCGGTTGCCCTGTTTCGCCATATGGCGCAGTCGATAGCGGTTGAGGGTCATCATGCCGGTTTCGGAACCGGAGAAGTAAGCCGAGACCACCACCATGACGATCAGCGAGATAATCAGCGTGGTGGTTGAGATGTGTTCCAAAAGTGCGTCCTGTGAAGAGTGAGGGCTAGCGAATAACGTCCTGAATGATGCGGCTGCCAAAATAGGCCAGCGTCAGTAGCAGGGCTCCTGCGACGTTGAACCAGACCACCCGGCGGCCGCGCCAGCCTTCATGATAGTGGCCCCAGAGCAGAACAATATAGACAAACCAGGCGATGATGGAGAGCACGGCCTTGTCGATATTTTCTGAACTGAACAGATTATGCATGTAGAACAGCCCGGTGCAGAGCGTCAGGGTCAGCAATACCACACCGACCTGCGTAATGTGGAACATTTTGCGCTCTATACCCATCAGCGGCGGCATTTCGCTGGTAAACATCAGCCGCTTGTTTTTGAGCTGATAGTCAATCCACGCCAGCTGCAGAGCATACAGTGCGGCGATGATCAGCGTGGCGTAGGAGAATAGCGACAGCCCGATATGCACCATCATGCCCGGGGCGTTTTCCAGATGCGTGATGTACTCATTCGGCACAAACGCGGCGAGGGCGAGGTTAATCAGGGCAAACGAGTAGACGATAGGCAGCAGCAGCCAGCCGCGATTGTGCGACGCGACGAAGGTCATCACGGCGCATATCATCAGGCTCACCAGCGAGCCGACGTTCAGCAGGCTCAGGTTCTGGCCGCTGTCGTTGTCCGGGAAGATACGGGCTTCCAGCGCCACGCCGTGACAGATAAGCGCAATAACCGCCGACAGGATTGCCATACGGCGCCATGAACTGTTCTTTGTCAGCAGGCCGGGGACGATCAGCGCCAGGCTGATGGAGTAGGCAACGAGCGCGAGCAGTGCAAAAACAGGCATAGTGTAGTGTCGATGGTTGGCAATTGAGAAAGAGAAGCAGTATAGCGCCAGGCGCGGCGTGCTCCAACCGTTGCTTACATCGCATAACAGCGGCTTCATGTTATACTCCGGCCCATTATTCTCCAGATGTCGCTGCGGCGGCCTTAAGTGACAACCTCAGGCAAAGACACCATGTTTGATAATTTAACCGATCGTTTGTCGCGCTCGCTGCGCAACATCAGCGGCCGCGGGCGCTTAACCGAAGACAACATCAAAGAGACGCTGCGCGAAGTGCGCATGGCGCTGCTCGAAGCGGACGTTGCGCTGCCGGTCGTGCGTGATTTCATCAACCGCGTAAAAGAGAAAGCGGTTGGTCATGAAGTGAATAAAAGCCTGACGCCAGGTCAGGAGTTCGTCAAAATCGTGCGCAGCGAGCTGGTCAGCGCGATGGGTGAGGAGAACCAGAGCCTCAACCTGGCCGCACAGCCGCCGGCCGTGGTGCTGATGGCGGGCCTGCAGGGTGCCGGTAAAACCACCAGCGTCGGTAAGCTGGGTAAGTTCCTGCGCGAGAAGCACAAGAAAAAAGTCATGGTGGTGTCGGCGGACGTTTACCGCCCGGCGGCCATCAAGCAGCTGGAAACCCTGGCGCAGCAGGTGGGGGTCGATTTCTTCCCGTCTGACGTTGGCCAGAAGCCGATCGACATCGTTAACGCGGCGCTGAAAGAAGCGAAGCTGAAGTTCTACGACGTGCTGCTGGTGGATACCGCCGGTCGTCTGCACGTAGACGAAGCGATGATGGACGAGATCAAACAGGTTCATGCCGCGATTAAGCCGGTAGAAACCCTGTTTGTGGTTGACGCCATGACCGGTCAGGACGCCGCGAATACCGCGAAAGCCTTCAACGAAGCGCTGCCGCTGACCGGCGTGGTGCTGACCAAAGTGGACGGCGACGCCCGCGGCGGTGCGGCGCTCTCGATTCGCAACATCACCGGCAAGCCGATTAAATTCCTCGGCGTCGGCGAGAAAACCGAGGCGCTGGAGCCGTTCCACCCGGATCGTATCGCGTCGCGTATTCTCGGCATGGGCGACGTGCTGTCGCTCATCGAAGATATCGAAAGCAAGGTTGACCGCGCGCAGGCTGAAAAGCTGGCGACCAAGCTGAAAAAAGGTGACGGCTTCGACCTCAATGACTTCCTTGATCAGCTCAAGCAGATGAAAAACATGGGCGGCATGGCGAGCCTGATGGGCAAGCTGCCGGGCATGGGGCAGATCCCGGACAACGTCAAATCCCAGATGGATGACAAAGTGCTGGTGCGCATGGAAGCGATCATCAACTCCATGACCCTGAAAGAGCGCGCGAAGCCGGAAATCATCAAAGGCTCCCGCAAACGCCGCATCGCCATGGGCTGCGGTATGCAGGTGCAGGACGTTAACCGCCTTCTGAAACAGTTCGACGACATGCAGCGCATGATGAAGAAGATGAAGAAGGGCGGGATGGCGAAGATGATGCGTGGGATGAAAGGGATGATGCCGCCAGGCTTCCCTGGCCGCTAAACAGAGAAAAATCAGGCTATCTTATTTGCCATTTTCGCCCCGGGGTGTGCTCGGAATGCTCACGTACTACGTGTACGCTCCGCTTCCTGCGCGCACGCCGTGACGAAACTGGCTGCAACGATAGACGCCTGATTGTCCTCTGTTGCTATATGTAGATTGCTTTTTCCCCAGAAATCAGTAAAATTTTCGGGCTTTTAATATGACACCGGGCTCCGTTCCTCGATGGGGCCCGGTGTTTTATTCACACAAGAGGATGTTATGGTAACTATTCGTTTAGCTCGTCACGGCGCTAAAAAGCGTCCGTTCTACCAGGTTGTCGTTACTGATAGCCGTAATGCACGCAACGGTCGCTTCATTGAGCGCGTTGGCTTCTTTAACCCGCTGGCAAACGAGAAAGAAGAAGGCACCCGCCTGGATCTGGATCGTATCGCTCACTGGGTTGGCCAGGGCGCAACTATCTCCGATCGCGTTGCAACGCTGATCAAAGCAGCACAGAAAGCAGCTTAATCTGTCACGGTGGTCATGATGAGCAAGCAACTCGCCGCGCAGGTTCCTGTTGACCCAATCGTATTGGGAAAAATGGGCTCCACCTACGGTATCCGTGGTTGGCTCAGAGTGTTTTCCTCCACTGAAGACGCCGAAAGCATTTTTGATTACCAGCCCTGGTTTATCCAGAAGGCCGGTAAGTGGGAAACCGTCGAGCTGGAAAGCTGGCGTCACCACAATCAGGACATCGTTATCAAGCTGAAAGGCATTGATGACCGTGATGCCGCGAATCAGCTTAATAATTGCGAAATTATGGTTGATTCCTCGCAGTTGCCGGACCTGGACGCGGGCGACTACTACTGGAAAGACCTTATCGGTTGCCAGGTAGTCACAACGGAAGGGTACAGCCTCGGTAAAGTCGTCGATATGATGGAAACCGGGTCGAATGACGTTCTCGTCATCAAGGCAAACCTGAAAGATGCGTTTGGTATCAAGGAGCGGCTGGTTCCGTTCCTCGATGGGCAGGTTATCAAGAAAGTCGATCTCGCTACTCAAACCATTGAAGTAGATTGGGATCCTGGTTTTTGAACCTCCGGATAATACGGTAAGAAACGGCACTATGTGGATTGGCATAATCAGCCTGTTTCCTGAGATGTTCCGCGCAATTACCGATTACGGGGTAACTGGCCGGGCAGTTAAAAATGGCCTGCTAAGCATCCAGAGCTGGAGTCCTCGCGATTTCGCTCACGATCGGCACCGTACCGTGGACGAACGTCCTTACGGCGGCGGACCGGGGATGCTGATGATGGTGCAACCTTTACGGGATGCCATTCATGCAGCGAAAGCCGCTGCTGGCGAAGGCGCGAAGGTGGTCTATCTTTCACCTCAGGGACGCAAGCTTGATCAAGCGGGCGTCAGTGAACTGGCGGCACATCAGAAGTTAATTCTGGTCTGCGGCCGTTACGAAGGGATAGATGAGCGCGTAATCCAAACCGAAATTGACGAAGAATGGTCAATCGGCGATTACGTACTCAGCGGTGGTGAGCTACCGGCAATGACGCTGATTGACTCGGTTTCCCGGTTTATTCCGGGCGTACTGGGCCACGAAGCTTCCGCAACCGAAGATTCGTTTGCGGATGGATTGCTCGATTGTCCTCACTATACCCGTCCTGAAGTGTTAGAGGGGATGGAAGTACCGGCGGTGTTGTTGTCGGGCAACCATGCTGAGATTCGCCGCTGGCGTCTGAAACAGCAACTGGGCCGAACCTGGCTTAGAAGACCTGAACTTCTGGAAAACCTGGCTCTGACTGAAGAGCAAGCAAAGTTGCTGGCGGAGTTCAAAAAAGAACACGCACAACAGCAACATAAACATGACGGGCAAGCGTAGAACGCGCCCGATAATCAGTTTACCCAGGATAAGAGATTAAATTATGAGCAACATTATCAAGCAAATTGAACAAGAGCAGATGAAGCAGGACGTACCTTCCTTCCGTCCGGGTGATACCGTGGAAGTGAAAGTATGGGTTGTTGAAGGTTCCAAAAAACGTCTGCAGGCATTCGAGGGCGTGGTTATCGCTATTCGTAACCGCGGTCTGCACTCTGCATTCACTGTTCGCAAAATCTCCAACGGCGAAGGCGTTGAGCGTGTCTTCCAGACTCACTCTCCGGTAGTTGACAGCATTGCTGTTAAACGTCGTGGTGCTGTACGTAAAGCTAAACTGTACTACCTGCGTGAGCGCACCGGTAAGTCTGCTCGTATCAAAGAGCGTCTTAACTAAGATTCGCTTTCGCGACATCCCAATGAAAAAGCCTGGCATTTGCCAGGCTTTTTTTATGCTCGGGCTTCTGGTTCGCCGGTAAAGCCCAGTGTAAAAAACGCCGTCCGCGTTCAATCCGCCATAACCCTGCGCCAACAAATCCGTTACAATGCCGACACGCCTTCTTTTCCGGATCGGTAAGACACCATGACGCCGCGTAAATCGACACTCAAAGCAGCACGGCTGGCGCTTTTCGCCATGCTGCTTATCGTGTTCGCGCCGCTGGTGTCCATAACGCTTCAGCTGGCCTCCCACTCCCCGGTGCAGATGATGCACCACGATATGCCCGGCATGATGATGCCGGAGCAGCACGTGCATCATGAGGGCATGGGCCATCACGCCACGCAGCAGCCAACGCTCAGTCAGCAGCATCAGGATGCCCTGATGCTGATGGAGCACGCGGGAGCCTGCGGATATTGCGTGCTGCTTACCCATATGCCAGGTCTGCTGACGCTGGCGGTCGTGATGCTGGGCGGCTCGCTGCGGCTACAGCGCATCGCGCCCGTGGCGCCGACCCTCTCGATCTGGCTGTTCATTCCCTGGCTTTATCCTCATACCCGCGCGCCGCCGCGTCCGTCTGCTTTTTCACTCTGCTAACCCCTAAAATCGTTGCGCCCTGGCGCGACGCGTTAACGTTCATTCGTGAAGAGAAAAAGTATGGCTATCTGCACTTCGCGTCAGGCGTGGTTAACCCTGCTGCGACGCTTTCATTTTTATATTGGCCTGTTTGTCGGCCCGTTTATTTTCATCGCCGCGCTTTCCGGCACCCTGTACGTGGCAACGCCCCAGCTGGAAAACCTTATCTACGGTCGGGCGCTGTTCAGCGATGCCCGTGGTGAGCCGCACCCGCTGGCGGAGCAGATCGACGTGGCGCAACAGGTCACCGGCGGGCATCTGCGTCTGCATGCGGTTCGTCCGGCGGCCAGCGCGGGGGAGACCACGCGCGTGATGTACGCCGATCCCACCCTGGACGCGTCAGAGAACCGGGCAATTTTTATCGACCCGATAACGCTCGAGGTGCGCGGCGATATGACGGTGTATGGCACCAGCGGTATCCTGCCGCTGCGTCAGTGGATTGACTATCTGCACCGCTCGCTGCTGCTGGGCGATCCGGGTCGCCTCTACAGCGAGCTGGCTGCCTCCTGGATGTGGGTCGCGGCGCTGGGCGGAATTGTGCTGTGGTGGATGACGCGCCCGCGTCGGGTGATAAAGAACCGCTTTCAGAACACGCGTCGCCTGCACGCGACCCTAGGCTGGGTGCTGCTGGCCGGCATGCTGCTGTTTTCGGCTACCGGTCTCACCTGGTCGCAGTGGGCAGGGGGGAACGTGGATACATTACGCAGCGCGTTTGGCTGGCTTACCCCTCAGGTCAACACGGCGCTGCACGGCAGTTCTGCCGAGGAGCACAACCCTCACGCGGAGCACCGCATGGACCATGACCACATGACGATGCCAGCGCTGCACATCGAAGCGACGCAGTTCGATGGTGTGCTGGCCGCCGCGCGTCAGGCAGGTATCAATGCCGGCATGCTGGAGATCCGCCCGCCGCGCGAAGCAGGCAAGGCGTGGACGGTAACGGAGATTGACCGTCGCTGGCCAACGCAGGTCGATGCGGTGGCGGTAGACGGCGATTCCCTGCAGGTGGTGGATAAAGTGAACTTTGCCACCTTCCCGCTGATGGCGAAGTTGACCCGCTGGGGTGTCGATCTGCATATGGGCGTGCTGTTCGGTCTGCCGAATCAGTTGCTGCTGATCGCGTTCGGCCTGGCGCTGTGCGTAACGATCGTGGCGGGTTATCGGATGTGGTGGATGAGGCGTCCTGCCGGAGCAACGACCAGCCCGGCGCAGACCCTGACCGAAGCATGGCAGGGGCTGGGCGCGGGCGGTAAAGTTCTGACGCTCGTTATTGCCGTTGCGCTGGGGATTGCTCTGCCGGTGATGGGCATCAGCATGGTGCTGTTCTTTATCATCGACGTAGTGCGCTGGCGTAGCGGCCGGACAACGCACGCCCCTTCCCACTAAGCGTACGCACCATCCGGCGCGCTAGCGGTTGATCAGGGCGTCATGTGCGCCCTGATCCATCCCGCGTTGCCACGCGGCGCGCAGCTGCGTCGCCTGGTCAACGGCATCACAGCTGGCCGGGAACAGTTTGCCGTTCACGCCCCAGGTGTACAAAAAGTCAGGGCGGCAGATTTTCTGCTGGCCGCTGGCGTAGCCTTTCAGATAAGCCTCCCGGTTCGGTTTTACCGCGTTATAGTTGGCGGCCAGCGTGCTGCTGTCTTTGGCGACCGCACCGGATACCGCATCTTCAAAACCAACCTGCTGCCAGTTGGTCTTGCCTGGGGTCGGGGCGTGCGCCGTGGAGTCAAGCTGACACCCGGCAAGGGCGAAAAGCAGAGCGAAAACCAGAATACGGGGCATACGTGCGTTTCCTTGCTGTTTTTTCATTGTTACTTACAGGATAGTAATCCCACCGGACTTTACCCAGCGGTGCGCTACACAACGGCGTCATCGCAGTGTTATGTACATTTATCTTTACGAATTAAACCGAATTATATGCCAAATCAGCATTTAAAGAATGCTGTGTAAATATAAGTGTACGTATTTTGGATTGAAATGTTTACCACGTATGATATTGTGAGGTTTCTTCCGTAAGGAATGACTATCGCAAACGAGCAGACCGAGGATCGCCATCATGCAAAAAGACGCGCTGAACAACGTACATATCGCCGACGAACATATTCTGATCACCCCCGAGCAGCTTAAAGCCGAATTCCCGCTCAGCGACGCGCAGCAGGCGCAGATCGCGGAGTCGCGCCAGACCATTTCCAATATTATTGCCGGTCGCGATCCGCGTCTGCTGGTGGTATGTGGACCCTGCTCGATCCACGATCCCGAAGCTGCGATTGAATATGCTCGTCGTTTTAAAACCCTGTCTGAACAGGTCAGCGATAGTCTCTACCTTGTAATGCGCGTCTATTTTGAAAAGCCACGTACCACCGTGGGCTGGAAAGGGCTGATTAACGATCCGCACATGGATGGCTCGTTTGATGTGGAAGCCGGGCTGAAAATTGCCCGTCAGCTGCTGGTGGAGCTGGTGAACATGGGTCTGCCGCTGGCGACCGAAGCGCTCGATCCGAACAGCCCGCAGTACCTGGGCGATCTCTTTAGCTGGTCTGCTATTGGCGCACGCACCACCGAATCCCAGACCCACCGTGAAATGGCGTCTGGCCTGTCGATGCCGGTTGGCTTCAAAAACGGTACTGACGGCAGCCTTGCTACGGCAATCAACGCCATGCGCGCCGCGGCGATGCCGCACCGCTTTGTCGGCATCAACCAGGCAGGCCAGGTCTGCCTGCTGCAAACGCAGGGTAACCCGGATGGGCACGTGATCCTGCGCGGCGGCAAAGCACCAAACTACAGTCCGGCAGACGTCGCACAGTGCGAGCAGGAGATGCAGCAGGCGGGCCTGCGCCCGGCGCTGATGGTGGATTGCAGCCACGGCAACTCCAATAAAGATTACCGCCGTCAGCCTGCGGTAGCCGAATCGGTGGTCGCCCAGATCAAGGACGGCAACCGCTCGATTATCGGGCTGATGATTGAAAGCCATCTGCATGAGGGCAACCAGTCTTCCGAGCAGCCGCGCAGCGCCATGAAGTACGGCGTGTCGGTGACCGATGCCTGCATTAGTTGGGAAACCACCGAAGCGTTGTTGAGCGAGCTTCATCAGGATCTTAAAAACGCGCTGTCGGCGCGTGGCGCATAAGAGGCAAACATGGTTGCAGAACTGACCGCCCTGCGCGATCAAATTGACGACGTGGATAAGGCGCTGCTGGATCTGCTGGCGAAACGGCTGGCGCTGGTAGCAGAAGTGGGCGAGGTGAAAAGCCAGCATGGGTTGCCGATTTACGTCCCGGAACGCGAGGCGTCGATGCTGGCATCCCGGCGTGCCGAGGCCGAAAAGCTCGGTGTACCGCCGGATCTGATTGAAGACGTGCTGCGCCGCGTGATGCGTGAATCCTACTCCAGCGAGAACGATAAAGGCTTCAAAACCCTGCATCCGTCGCTGCGCCCGGTGGTGATCGTCGGCGGCGGCGGCCAGATGGGGCGGCTGTTCGAGAAGATGCTGACGCTGTCGGGCTATCAGGTGCGTATCCTCGAAAAAGCCGACTGGGATAACGCGCCTGCGCTGTTGCAGGATGCGGGCATGGTGATTGTCAGCGTGCCGATTCATGTGACCGAAGAGGTTATCGCCGCGCTGCCTCCGCTGCCGTCTGACTGTATTCTGGTGGATCTGGCGTCGGTGAAAAGCGGGCCGTTGCAGGCGATGCTGAACGCGCACAGCGGGCCGGTGCTGGGGTTACACCCGATGTTCGGTCCGGACAGCGGCAGCCTGGCGAAACAGGTGGTGGTTTACTGCGACGGACGCGAGCCCCAGGCCTATCAGTGGCTGCTGGAGCAGATTCAGGTATGGGGCGCACGGCTGCACCGCATCAGCGCGGTCGAGCACGATCAGAATATGGCGTTTATTCAGGCGCTGCGCCACTTCGCCACCTTTGCCTATGGCCTGCATCTGGCAGAAGAAAACGTGCAGCTTGAACAGCTGCTGGCGCTCTCATCACCGATCTACCGCCTTGAGCTGGCGATGGTGGGCCGACTGTTTGCCCAGGATCCACAGCTTTACGCCGACATTATTATGTCGTCCGGCGACAACCTGGCGCTGATTAAGCGTTACTACACGCGTTTCGGCGAGGCTATCGCGCTGCTGGAGCAGAGTGACAAGCAGGCGTTCATCAGCAGCTTTCGCAAAGTTGAACACTGGTTTGGCGACTACGCGACGCGTTTCCAGAGCGAAAGCCGCTCCCTGCTGCATCAGGCGAACGATATCCGGCAGTAATGCTGAGGCGAGATATACTGAAAAGCCAGTGGGTTATCCCGCTGGCTTTTTTTTCGTAACAGGAGCGTGAACATGGCTGAACCTCAACCGTTATTTGATTACACCGGCCATCTGCCGGAGTGCCCGGTGTGGCAGGAAGAAGAGCAGGCGCTCTGGTGGGCCGATATTCTTGAAGGCGAGATTCATCGCTTCCATCCGGAAAGCGGTGAGCACCGCGTGCTGCGTTTCCCGGAAGAGGTAGGCTGCTTTGCGCTGCGCGAAGAGGGGGGCTTTATCGTCGCGATGCGTAACGCCATCTGGCTCGCGGATGAGCAGGGTACGCTGGTGAAAAAAGTGTGCGATAACCCGAGCAACCCGGCGCTGGCGCGCTTTAACGACGGCGGTACCGATCACCGCGGGCGCTTCTACGCCGGCACCTTCTGGGGGCCGGGTGACTATAACGGCGCCCTGCTGGTGCGGGTCGACAACGATCTGACCCCGCACGTTATCCAGTGCGACATTCTCGGTGCGAACGGCCTGGCCTTCAGCCCTGACGGGCGCTGGATGTATACCTCCGATACGCCCAATAGCGTTATCTGGCGCACGCCGCTTAATGAAGACGGCGAGCCAGGGGCGCGTACGCTGTTCAAAGCCTTTGACGAGGGCGAGGGAAGCCCGGACGGTGCAGCCATGGATGAGGAGGGCTGCTACTGGAGCGCGCTGTTTGATGGCTATCGCGTGGCGCGCTTTTCGCCGCAGGGCGAGGAGCTGGAGAGCTACACGCTGCCGGTACGCTGCCCGACAATGGTGTGTTTTGGTGGCAAGGATATGAAAACGCTGTATATCACCACCACGCGGGAAAACATGGATGAAGAGGAGCTGAAAGCCCGGCCGCTCTCCGGTGCCATCTTCACCCTGCCGGTGGCAGTAGCAGGGATGAAGAAGCCGCCGTTTCGCGAGGCTTAAGCCGGGTCGACCGGCACCACGTTTTCGCTCGGGTAACAGCCCAGCACTTTCAGGGAGCGGGTAATGGCCGTCAGTTCGCGCAGGGCGGCCTGCATGCTGGTGGACTCCAGGTTGGCCTGGATATCGAGATAAAACATCTCTTCCCACGGGTTGCCGTTGATCGGACGTGACTCCAGTTTGGTCATGATCAGATTGTGGTTGCGCAGCACCAGCAGCGCTTCCACCAGCGCGCCCGCCTGTTGGCCGGTAGCCATCAGCAGGGTGGTTTTGGCCGGAACCTGATCGGAAACGTCGATGGCTTTGCGGGCCAGAACGATAAACCGGGTGATGTTCTGGGTCTGGTTCGCCAGATTGCGCTCCAGCACCTGCAGGCCGTACAGCCCACCGCCCGCCTCGTTGCCGAGTGCCGCAACGTGCGGCGAATTTGCTTCAGCCACTTTTTCCATCGCGGCGGAGGTGCTTTCGCAGTATTCAATTTTCCAGTGCGGGTAGCGATTAATAAACTGGCTGCACTGCTGGAACGGCTGCGGGTGGCTGTAGACCGTGGTGATGTCATCCAGCGTAGTAGAGGTAGCGACCAGTACGCAGTGGTCAATCGGGATTGTCAGCTCGCTGACAATCGACAGGCTGGTGTGCTGCAGCAGATCGTAAACGTCGTTGATGGCGCCGGAGCTGGTGTTTTCGATAGGCACCACCGCGTAATCCGCCTGGCCGGTCTCCACCTGCTGGAAAATATCCTGAAACTTCGCGCAGCCGCTCTCGATAAAGGCATCGAAGTGGCGCGCCGCGTACTGACGTGCCGCCAGATGCGAATAGGAGCCTTTCGGGCCCAGGAACGCAACGCGCGCGGAATGAGGATTGGTTTTGTTTAGGTGCTGCTGGAGCAGCGCCTGCTGCGTCAGAACTGAATCTTCAATGATCAGCTGAAACAGGCGGGTGATGTAGTGCGCATCCAGATGCTGCTTCTGGCCGAGCTGAATCAGGCGGTCCAGCAGGTCGCGCTCGCGATCGATATCGCGCACCGGGCGATGGGTGGTCAGTTTCGCTTTACCGACTTCAACGGCGAGCTGACGGCGTTCAGCCAGCAGCATCAATAGTTTTTCGTCCAGCGCGCTGATTTTCTCACGCAGGGCCAGTAACGGGTTTTCCGTTGTCATAACGCCACCTTTTTTCTTGTTATCAATAAAAAAGCCTCCCGGTCTGGGAGGCTTTGATGTTCGTCTTCGCATTCTTTATCACATGACGACTCGCCTCCCATTCAGGGGAAGGTAAAAAAGAATGCGAAGAAAAACGGTAGTAGTTTCATTGGGACTTCCGGTTGGATAGAGAAGATAAAGTACCCGCAGGCTTTTGATGGTGTCAATAAAAAACGCGCCCGTAGGCGCGTTGTAGAAAGAGGGGGGATTATTCTTCCTCTTCTTCCTCAGCGTAGCTCACGTCTTTCACGGAGCCGGTAGCCCGGCGAGCTTCGCCCTTATGCTGAACTTTATTAAGCTGGCGCTCCAGTTTAGTGATCAGCTCATTGATGGCGACGTACATATCATCATGTTTGGCGCTGGCGACCAGCTGCCCGTTCGGCGTGCTGATAGTCGCATCGGCCACAAAGCCCTGCGGTTCTTTAGAGAGAATGATATGCGGGTTGATAAGCTGAGTTTGCCATTTTTCGAGCTTGGCGAGACGGTCTGCGACATGTTGGCGAATTGCCGGAGTGATGTCCATTTGCTTGCTGGTAATGTTCATTGTCATAAATGTTACCTCTCGTCTTTCCGTCTTGGTAACTTCAGCATAACGCCAAAAATGTCAAAATGCGTGATTGAAATCACGATTTTTCGTCACTTTTTGTCAATGAAATCTTTTTGTGAGTCAGGACAGTAAGAGGGCAGATATCCCTTGAGCCTTATGCAAAAGCAGGCCATAGTTGATGGGTTGCGCTGAGTGCAGCGACGTACAACACGCATAAAAAAACGGCAGCCACTGGCTGCCGTTTGCATATCAGAACGTCATTCAGCTTGGGTTAGCGGCAATAATCTTCGCCACTTTGTCCGCCTGCGCATTCAATTGCAGCTCGCGGTAGGCGTTTTCCATAAGCACCAGGCCATCACGCGTTGCCTGGGTATCCGGGTAGTTGCGCAGCATGCCTTCTACACGGTTGGTCACCGCCACCCACGCGCCACGGTCGGTATAATACTGCGCGACCGACAGCTCATACTTCGCCAGACGATCTTTCAGGAACACCAGGCGTTTGGAGGCATCGGTAGCGTACTGGCTGTTCGGGTAGCCGCGAACCAGTTTTGAGAAGTCGTTGAAGGCTTCACGCGCGCGCTGCGGATCGCGGTCGCTGCGGTCCACGCCGAAGAAGCCCTGCAGGGCGCTATCGTCCAGCGCCATGTTAGTCAGACCACGCATGTAGATGACATAATCGATATTCGGGTGAGTCGGATTCAAGCGCATAAAGCGGTCAATGGCGGCCTGAGCCAGCGGCAGATCGGCATTTTTGTAGTATGCGTAGATCAGATCCAGCTGCACCTGCTGCGAGTACGGCCCAAACGGATAGCGGTTATCCAACGCTTCCAGTTGCGTTATTGCTGCTTTCCAGTTACCGTCCTGGAGTTTTTGCTGAGCAGTCGCGTAGATTTCAGAGGGCGGATTATCAGGAACCTCGTCCTTAGAACCGGAGCAGCCCGCCAAAGCCAGGCTCAACGTGGCGGCTGCCAACAAATATTTCATGCGCGTCATGACGTTTTGACTTTCCTCAGAATGTTTCCGGGAGACTTACCTGTTCCTGCTCCCGATTAAGACCAGCTACAATAGCACACTATGCCCGTCATACTTCAAGGCACATATTATACGGCTAAGCCGTAAAACCCAACGTTAACGAAGAAGCTGTATATGGCACAACGAGTACAACTCACCGCAACGGTGTCCGAGAATCAACTCGGTCAACGCTTAGATCAGGCTTTGGCCGAATTGTTCCCTGATTATTCACGCTCACGCATAAAAGAGTGGATCCTTGGCCAGTGCGTACTGGTAAACGGCGTCGTCAGCAGCACGCCAAAGGAGAAAGTCTTCGGCGGCGAGCGTGTCGCCATTAATGCCGAAATCGAAGAGGACGCACGCTTCGAGCCCCAGGATATTCCGCTGAATATCGTCTACGAAGATGACGACATTATCGTTATCAACAAACCGCGTGACCTGGTGGTGCACCCTGGCGCCGGTAACCCGGATGGCACCGTGCTTAACGCGCTGCTGCACTACTATCCGCCGATCGTAGACGTCCCGCGTGCCGGTATCGTCCACCGTCTCGATAAAGACACCACGGGGCTGATGGTGGTGGCGAAAACCGTCCCGGCGCAAACGCGTCTGGTAGAGGCGCTGCAGCTGCGCGAGATTACCCGTGAGTATGAAGCGGTAGCGATTGGCCATATGACGGCCGGTGGCACGGTGGAGCAGCCTATCAGCCGCCATCCGACGAAGCGCACCCATATGTCCGTACACCCGATGGGTAAACCGGCGGTGACGCACTATCGGATTATGGAGCATTTCCGTATCCATACCCGCCTGCGTCTGCGTCTGGAAACCGGTCGCACGCACCAGATCCGCGTTCACATGGCGCACATTACCCACCCGCTGGTGGGCGATCAGCTCTACGGTGGCCGTCCGCGTCCACCGAAGGGGGCGTCCGAAGCCTTTATTCAGGCGCTGCGTAAGTTCGATCGTCAGGCATTGCACGCCACGATGCTGCGGCTCTATCACCCTATCAGCGGTATCCTGATGGAGTGGAATGCCCCTATCCCGCAGGACATGGTGGAACTGATCGACGCGCTGCGCGCCGATTACGAAGAGCATAAAGAGAGCGTGGACTGGCTATGACCAAACTGATTGTTCCGCAATGGCCTTTACCGCCGGGCGTTCGCGCCTGCAGCTCAACGCGGATCGGCGGCGTAAGCCAGGCACCCTATGACTCACTGAATCTAGGGGCGCACTGCGGTGACAATCAGGGGGATGTCGATGAAAACCGTGCGCGCTTCTATCAGGCGGCGGGCTTTCCGCAGCAGCCGGTATGGCTGGAGCAGGTTCATGGCCACGACATTCTGAAGCTGACCGGCGAACTGCCGGCGTCTAAGCGCGCCGATGCCGCCTGGACCAATCAGCGCAGGACTGTCTGCGCCGTCATGACGGCGGATTGTTTACCGGTGCTGTTTTGTAATAAAGCCGGCACCGAAGTCGCCGCTGCCCATGCTGGCTGGCGCGGGCTGTGCGATGGCGTACTCGAAGAGACGGTTGCCAGCTTTAGCGACGCCCCGGAAAATATCATCGCCTGGATGGGCCCTGCCATTGGCCCAACTGCCTTCGAGGTGGGCGCAGAAGTGCGTGAGGCCTTTATGGCGCGTGATGCACAAGCCGTGAGCGCGTTTGTGCCGAAGGGCGAGAAGTACATGGCCAATCTCTTCGAGCTGGCGCGTCAGCGTCTGGGCAATGTCGGCGTCACGCAGCTTTACGGCGGCGACCGCTGCACCTACAGCGAGCCGGATGAATTTTTCTCCTGGCGCCGGGACAGAACCACAGGCCGCCTGGCAAGTTTCATTTGGCTGATATAACCTAGAGAATCAAGACGATCCAGTACGGGTAACTCCCCGTACACATAATTCAGGTCTCAAACCTTGAATAATCGAGGGATGACCTCATTTAATCTCCAGTAGCAATTTTGACCTGTTATGGGAGGAGTTATGCGTCTGGATCGTCTTACCAACAAATTCCAGCTTGCTCTTGCCGACGCTCAGTCTCTCGCGCTGGGGCAAGACAACCAATTCATCGAACCACTTCATCTTATGAGCGCCCTGCTTAATCAGGAAGGCGGTTCGGTACGTCCTTTATTAACGTCAGCCGGCATCAATGCCGGCCAGCTGCGTACTGCTGTTGAGCAGGCGCTCAGCCGTTTACCTCAGGTGGAAGGCACAGGCGGCGACGTTCAGCCGTCGCAGGACCTGGTCCGCGTCCTTAACCTGTGCGACAAGCTGGCGCAAAAACGCGGCGACAATTTTATTTCGTCCGAACTGTTTGTTCTGGCGGCGCTTGAATCACGCGGCACCCTGACCGACCTTCTGAAATCCGCAGGGGCCACCACCGCCAACATCACGCAGGCAATTGAACAGATGAGGGGAGGGGATAGCGTGAACGACCAGGGCGCTGAAGATCAGCGGCAGGCACTGAAAAAATACACCATCGATCTGACCGAGCGTGCCGAGCAGGGCAAACTCGACCCGGTGATTGGCCGTGATGAAGAGATTCGCCGCACTATTCAGGTACTGCAACGGCGTACCAAAAATAACCCGGTGCTGATCGGTGAACCTGGCGTGGGTAAAACTGCGATTGTGGAAGGTCTCGCCCAGCGCATCATCAACGGGGAAGTACCGGAAGGGCTGAAAGGTCGTCGCGTACTGGCTCTCGATATGGGCGCGCTGGTGGCCGGGGCGAAATACCGCGGTGAGTTCGAAGAGCGTCTGAAAGGCGTACTGAACGATCTCTCTAAGCAGGAAGGCAACGTCATCCTGTTTATTGATGAGCTGCATACCATGGTGGGCGCTGGGAAAGCCGATGGCGCGATGGATGCCGGGAACATGTTAAAACCGGCGCTTGCTCGCGGGGAACTGCACTGCGTAGGGGCGACCACCCTCGATGAGTACCGTCAGTACATTGAAAAAGATGCTGCCCTGGAGCGTCGCTTCCAGAAAGTGCTGGTCGATGAGCCGTCTGTCGAAGACACCATCGCGATTCTGCGCGGCCTGAAAGAGCGCTATGAGCTGCATCACCATGTGCAGATCACCGACCCGGCGATTGTTGCCGCCGCCATGCTGTCGCATCGTTATATCTCCGATCGTCAGCTGCCGGACAAAGCCATCGACCTGATTGACGAAGCGGCATCCAGCATTCGTATGCAGATCGACTCTAAGCCTGAAGAGCTGGATCGCCTTGAGCGCCGAATCATTCAGCTCAAGCTGGAACAGCAGGCCCTGATGAAAGAGTCTGACGACGCCAGTATCAAACGTCTTGAGATGCTCAACGACGAGCTGTCTGATAAAGAGCGTCAGTATTCTGAGTTAGAAGAAGAGTGGAAAGCGGAAAAAGCGTCACTCTCTGGTACCCAGACGCTGAAAGCCGAACTCGAACAGGCGAAAATCGCTATCGAGCAGGCACGGCGCGTAGGTGACCTGGCGCGGATGTCCGAGCTGCAGTACGGCAAAATTCCGGAACTGGAAAAACAGCTGGAAGCCGCCTCGCAGTCCGAAGGTAAAACTATGCGTCTGCTGCGTAACCGCGTAACTGACGCTGAGATCGCAGAAGTGCTGGCGCGCTGGACCGGTATTCCGGTGTCGCGCATGCTGGAGGGCGAACGTGAAAAACTACTGCGCATGGAGCAGGATCTTCACAGCCGCGTTATCGGTCAGGATGAAGCCGTCGAGGCGGTATCCAATGCGATCCGTCGTAGCCGTGCTGGCCTCTCTGACCCGAACCGTCCGATTGGTTCATTCCTGTTCCTCGGCCCGACCGGGGTAGGTAAAACCGAGCTGTGCAAAACGCTGGCAAACTTCATGTTCGACAGCGACGACGCCATGGTGCGTATCGATATGTCGGAGTTTATGGAGAAACACTCCGTGTCACGGCTGGTGGGTGCGCCTCCGGGATACGTCGGCTACGAAGAGGGTGGCTATTTAACGGAAGCGGTTCGCCGTCGTCCTTATTCCGTCATCCTGCTCGATGAAGTCGAGAAAGCCCATCCGGACGTGTTTAACATCCTGCTGCAGGTGCTGGACGATGGCCGCCTGACGGACGGACAGGGGAGAACGGTCGATTTCCGCAATACCGTGGTGATCATGACCTCAAACCTGGGTTCCGATCTGATTCAGGAACGCTTTGGCGCGCTGGACTACGCCGACATGAAGGATCTGGTGCTGGGTGTGGTAAGCCAGAACTTCCGTCCGGAATTCATCAACCGTATTGATGAAGTCGTGGTGTTCCACCCGCTTGGTCAGGCGCACATTGCTTCTATTGCGCAGATCCAGCTGCAGCGGTTGTATAAACGTCTGGAAGAGCGGGGCTACAGCGTGTCCATCTCTGATGAGGCGCTCAAGCTGCTTGGCGAAAATGGTTACGACCCGGTATACGGTGCGCGGCCGTTGAAGCGTGCTATTCAGCAGCAGATTGAAAACCCGCTGGCGCAGCAGATCCTGTCTGGCGAGCTGGTTCCGGGGAAAACGGTACAGCTGGTGGTGAACGACGGGCAGATTGTTGCCATGCAATAACCGTGAAATGACAAAACGAGCCCTGCGGGGCTCGTTTTTGTATCTTTTCCAGGCTGGAAAGTAGCATTTTTCAGCGTTACGCCTGGAAAGTGAGCAACTGAAAAATTATTTGTGATTTCCTCTTGTCAGCCTCCGAAAACTCCCTATAATGCGCCTCCACTGACACGGAACAACGGCTTACAGGCCA
>NZ_AWFZ01000049.1 GCF_000463155.2 Siccibacter turicensis LMG 23730
GATAAGGGTGAGGTCGGTGGTTCAAGTCCACTCAGGCCTACCAAATTTTTACTCATGCTGCGTTACGGCGCCGCCGCATACTGAAGTATGCTTCGCGACACCGCGCCCTGCCTGAGTGAAAATTGCATTCGTCAGAATGCAGGGTAAGAGGTTTTAATCACTACGATGGGGCTATAGCTCAGCTGGGAGAGCGCCTGCTTTGCACG
>NZ_AWFZ01000050.1:0-250777 GCF_000463155.2 Siccibacter turicensis LMG 23730
GTCGGCGTCTCGGTCGGCGTCTCGGTCGGCGTCTCGGTCGGCGTCTCGGTTGGCGTCTCGGTTGGCGTCTCGGTTGGCGTCTCGGTTGGCGTCTCGGTCGGCGTCTCGGTCGGCGTCTGCGTCGGCGTCTCGGTTGGTGTCTCGGTCGGCGTCTCGGTCGGCGTCTGCGTCGGCGTCTCGGTTGGCGCTTGCGTCGGCGTCTGCGTCGGCGTCTCGGTTGGCGCTTGCGTCGGTTCGACGGTCGGCGTCGGCGGTTCAGGCGGCCAGACCGGCATCGGTGGCAGTGGAATCGGCAGCGCCATCAAGCCAAACCCCAGTCCTGCCAGGCTTGAAAGCGCACCGAGTCCGCCCCCGCCGCCGCCGCCGCCGCCGCAGCTGTCGCCCGGGTTCAACTGAACCTGACCACCCTGAATTACCACTTTGCTGGAACCTACGATCTTGATGACGCTGGCACTGATGGTCAGTTCGCCCCCGGCACTCATACTGATGGCTCCGCCGGCAACCAGCGTCGCAGCGCCGCCGACCGCTACCTGATGGGCCCCGCCAACCGACATCGCGTTGTATCCGCCGACGTTAGTCATGTTGGCCCCACCAACGTTCAACGAATTCGCGCCGCCGACTGACAGGGAATTTGCAGCCCCGACTATCGTGGAACGGGCCAGCCCCACCTGCAACGAGGAGAGTCCGCCGATGCATTTGCTGTAGTGCAGCCCCACCATAACATCGCGGCTGACCCCGACTTTGAGGGTCGAGTTGGCACCGATGGTCTGCACCTCGTCATTTTTGGTGACGCGATCCATATTGCGTTCGGCCTGCTCCCAGTACTGCTCGCGTCCCGGTTTGTCTTCGAAACGAATGCCGTTGAAGTTGGTGCGACCGCCGCCCACGGTACGGCTGATAAGCCCGCTCTGGGTGCTGTTGACCGGCAAATCCCACGGCGGCATGGTGACGTTGTTATAGAGACTGCCGATGATCAGCGGGCGATCCGGGTCGCCGTTGATAAAGTCGACGATCACCTCATGGCCGACGCGCGGGATGTAGATCCCACCGAAGTTGTTCCCGGCCCACGCCTGGCTGACGCGCAGCCAGCAAGAGTCAGACTCGACGTTTTTACCGTAGCGATCCCACAGGAAGCGCACCTTGACGCGCCCATATTCATCGGTCCAGATCTCCTCCCCCGGCGGTCCAACGATAATGGCGGTCTGGGGTCCGTGGGTACGCGGACGCGGGGTCAGCGTCGGATGGCGGTAGATTTTGGTGGTTGGCTGGACGGTAAAATGCGTCTCATATTTAAATTCGTCGCCGCCGCTTAGCTGCTGGATTTCCGTTACCGTCAGGCGGCTTGAGATCACCATGTACTCGCGGTTTGCTTTCTCAACCGGGCAGCCTTCCATTTCGAAGTTACATCCGCAGACGATCCCGCGGATCTCACCCGACCCGGTGGCACGCGAGCCGATCGCCCCGCGCTCTTCCGCCCTTACACGTGCCAGCTGTTCGCCGATGGACGGCTGCTCGTAGTCCCCCGGCCAGTGGAAGATCTCCATATCATTGAAGCTGGTTTTGCGCGGCTTGTTATCCAGCGCCAGAATATCGGCACGGGATTTCTGAAAGTCATAATCGTTCGTTACCCAGCGACCGCTGGTGATGGTTTCCTGGGTATGGAACTGGCTGATATACTCCTCGCCCGCTTTCGGGTTATCGGACTGATAGTGGATGACGTGGTAAGCCTCGCTAAAGTAGGGCTTATGCGCGCCCACGTTATCCACCAGCACCAGCTTATGCTTGTGATCCTGATGCTCGAAAAACCAGTAAATTCCCCACTCTTCCATCAGGCGCTGGATAAAATTGAAATCCGTCTCGCCGTACTGCACCTGGTAATCCAGCTGGGGATAGCTACCGGAGAGGCGTTTTTCAAACGGGAAGTTGTAGTCGCCCAGGATCGCTTCAATAATCTCCACTACGTTTTTTTGCTGGAAGATTTTGAAGTCTGAGGTCAGATCCGAGAGATAGAGCCAGGGGCGAATGACGATCTCAAACATCGCCTGGTTAGCATCGCGTCCGATAAAACGCGCCTGCTGCACCAGACCGGAGATTTCGCGCGTGCCTCGGCCAACACCACTTATCTCGTCCAGACCGTTGCCGTCCAACTCCAGCACGACGGTCATCTCTTTACCGATAAGCGCTTTGAGATCCACATTCGACGCCGCCTGCCAGGGAATGTCCGGATTGGCCGGCGTACGCGCGGTAAGGGTATAGGAATAAAGAGACGAGAACGCCTCTTCGCCTGATAACTGTGATAATACCAGCGCAGGTTCGCCCAGAAGGGACGGCATCGCCGGCGAGGTTAACGTAATAGTACGCGACATCTTGACCTCTGATTGTCCATTAAAAATTCTCCCTGGTACTGGCACGCGTGCCATTTACTTATGGATGAGTGAAATACGACGTGAATCGACAATTCGCCCATGCTGGTTCTGTTTCCAGAGCCACAAATAGCCACCATTATTGATAACGGCGGGCCAGGCCGCCCACGGCATACAGGCCACCCCGCAGCGTTCTGACCCGGCGTAATCCTCCTCGCAGCAATCGGCAAGCAGCGCCATCAGCGCAGGCGGCTGCTTACTGCCCGATGCCGCGCAAAAGTGCGTTTCTATCAGCCGACAGGTTCGACGCAGCCGACGGGTCGATGTTATCGGCCGGGCCACCAGCGCTCTGGCAAGCCAGAACGCTAATGAATGCGTCGGTTGCAGAAACGCCTCCAGCGCCGGTTCGGGCAGCGACACATAAAGCACCGCGCCTGTGTGCATCTGTACGGCGCCGATAAGCGGCCCGGTGTGACCGGCGACTCCCGCGGGTAAGGCAAAACACCAGGGGTAGTCCTGCGTGCTGGCCTGTTGCCCATCGCCATATTCCTTCAGCAACGTTTCAAGCGCCGTCGCGGCAGTGGCGTTCCTGCGTCGGAAACGCCAGCGCGACAGACGTCTGATGCCCGGGACGATAGGCCGGACGACGATGCGTTTTTTTCTTCTGAACCACATCGGGATTACTGGTCCCCGGGACAATGGAAGCGCTGCAACAGGCCCAGCAGGCTGCCATCCCCATAGCGCAGCCCGGTAATCTCGAGGTCGACCCGGCGCTTATCGAGGCTGAAGGTCATCAGCTCACTGTCAGAAGGCTGCGGCTCAACCTTCACGGCGCGATCGTGCAGCCGGAACAGCGCCCAGGCACCGTTGATTTGCAGGCGGCTCAGGGGCACGCTGGCTTCATCGGTGCTGGCCGATACCGGCTTCGCAAACAGTCCAATGCCGGGCCGCGCGCCAGGCCACTTCACATAGAAGGGCGTTACCGGCCCGTGGGCGTATTTGAACTTTTCACCGTCAACGGCGAGCGTCAGCTGCATCAGACCTGGGGCGAGATGCGGCACCGTCACGCTCAGATCGAGACTCAGTTTTCGCCCCTCCTCCTGCTGGAAGAACGCCGCGCGGATCTCCGCCGCCTGCTCAAAGATTTCCAGCCCTTCGCTTTGCGCCGTTCCCTTGTAACGCCACGGGGAGGCGGAGGTATCCACTTTTCCGGCAAGATTTTTGGTGAAGTAAGCATCCACCAGGCCGCCCGCGGCAAAGAAGCGGGTAAAGGCGCTGAGACTCACCTCTTTCTCGCTATCAGCAAAAGGATATTTCCCTTCAAGCGTGGTGCGGCACACCTCGCCAATGCCGGAGCTGATGGCGTCGTTATTCAAGCTAACCTGCTGGATTTCTACGTTTGAGAACGCGCTCGACAGCAGAGGCTCCACCATCTCCCGGAAAGGATCAGGCCAGGTCTGGGCCTCTGCGAGCAGCTTTTTTCCGGCTTCCGTCACCGGCGGCGTGTCGCCATTTGCCATCGCGTTTTTCGAGATAACCAGCATGGTGTACTGCTCATTGAGCAGCGCAATCATGCGGTTGAGCGGCGTCACGCCACCTGCCGCGCCGCCGCCGCGTACAAACTCGTGCAGCGCGGTAAAATGCTCATCCACACCGCTACGCACCAGTTTTTTTTGCTGGCGTTCCAGCAGAGCATCAAATTTTTTAATTCGTGACAGCGTCTGGCTGCGGTTGGTCATTTTCAGCACGTCGCCAATGGTTTCCCCCTCCTCGCTGAGGGTGGTTTGTCTGGCGACTTCTTTTGCAAAATGGGTCAGGGGCGACGGTGACGACGCGAGCGTGCGTAGCAGCCATAGCTCGACAGACAGACCGGCGGAGACATCCTGCGACGGCTCGCGTGCGAGCGCGAGATGAACGTCAGACAGGAAGCTGCGCCAGTAGCGGGTGTAGTCGCTCAGGTAGCGCGACAGTACCTTGCCGTAGAGCTCAATTTGCTGAGAGGAGCTCACCGGCTGTCCCATCACCCAGCCATTTTCAGCCGCGAACGAGGCCACCAGCGGGAGTCCTTTTTTTTTAACCACGTCATAGTAGCCCTCCAGGGTAAACAACCCTGGAATGCCCTCTTCGTTCAGCTGCGCGTCATTGAGGGCAAACACCGGGCTGGTATCGTCCCCGCTCAGGATGGCGAGCGTCATATTCGGCGGCGCATCGCGATTAAGCAGCGTGGTTACACGCTGGTAGATGCGCTGGTCTGGCGACTGCTGGGCCAGCCGGGCACGCGCCTCGCGGATAAGTTCGACGTCGGCGGGCTGCCCGTAGCGGCGCCAGTCGTCAGGCCCGAACAGACGTCGCAGATGGCCGATAAACGCCGCGTTGGTCTGGTAAGCATCCATTTTCCCGGTGGCTTCCCAGCGGTCGGACAGTCCGTCCTCCACGGTGGTGCGATCGAACTTCCCTTCGCCGAAGATCATCAGGTAGAGCTTCAGCGCCTCATAGAGGCGATCGGGATCGCCTGCCGGGATTGCATCGCGCAGCGCCTGGGTGGTTTGCTGCTCGATCTGGGGTAGCAGCAGGCGGTGCAGCAGCGCCTCGTAGAGTCCGGTAGCGTTATTGACCATGTTGAAACCAACGTACAGCCCGTAGCGCCACATCAGTTCCGGGTTGTTCACATCCGCAGGAGACATCTGCGGTAGCGCCTGGCTTAGCGCCAACAGCTCCGGGACCAGGCTGTCATTTTTGGTTTTCACAAAGCGCCCCGCGCTGCTCTCAAGCGATGCCAGCCGGTTTTCCACGACGTCCAGATAGCCGTCATTGAGGCCGAAACTGGTCACAATGCCTTTAACAAGCACCACGGTCAGCAGAATGCCGACGGCATGTCCTGCCAGGGTCACCAGACGGTTACGGTTCGCCGCCTGCAGGTTGTAGCGCACCAGCCCCGCATCCTTAACGATCACTTCGGCAAACAGCTGCTTGAGGAAGTAGTGACGCCCGCTCCAGCTGGAAATCAGCGCCTCCTCGCCGTCCGTTCTGTCAGCCTCCCTGGCCTCGGTGGCCGGCTGACCGCTCAGGGCGCGGCGCCAGCGCTGAATAAGGGTGGAGGGGTTTGCCAGCGGCACCTCGTTCTGCTGACGCGCACTGGCAAAATAGACGCCGCGCAATGTGCTGTAGAATTGGGTTTCGTCGTAACGCGAGGCAAAAAAGACGTTCTGGAGCACCGCAGCGACGTTCTCCGTCAGGGCACGGAAATCCTGCGCCAGGGTGTACATCTTGCGGCGCTCCGCCACGGCGTACTCCTCCTGCTGGCGGGCGGAAATGGTGCTGTCGATACGCGCAGTAAGCAGCGCCAGTTCGCGATCAATATGCTGCTCGGCGACGGTGGCATTGATTTTTTCGCCATAGGGGAACGTGACGCCCCAGATCTGATCCCGCCCTTCGGCAGTCAGATCGCGGAAATAGGCCTCAAAGCCCGCCAGCCTGTCCATTTTTGTGACAATGACATAGACCGGGCAACGCACCCCCAGCGTGGTACGGATCTCATGCAGACGGCTGCGAAGCAGCGCCCCGTAGTCGCGCAGCGCCGTCTTACTGGCGCCCATCACCTCCGCTGCACTAATCGCGACAATCACCCCATTGATGGCGTTGATGGGGCGATATTTGCCAATCGCATTCAGGATGCCATCCCACTCTGGCCGGGCGTCATTTGTATCGGTGAGGAGCCTGCCGGCGGTATCGACAAACAGCGCATCGTTGGCGTACCAGCACTCGCAGTGCGCGGTTGGCGCATTTCTACCTGTGGTACGCGCCAGCTGCTCCGGCAGAGGAAACTCCTGCCCGGACGAGACGATAAGCGAGGTTTTCCCCGCGCTTTCATTACCGATGACCAGATACCAGGGCAGCGCATCC
Organism: Siccibacter turicensis LMG 23730; assembly: GCF_000463155.2. Taxonomy (GTDB): domain Bacteria; phylum Pseudomonadota; class Gammaproteobacteria; order Enterobacterales; family Enterobacteriaceae; genus Siccibacter; species Siccibacter turicensis. Next base: position 6,267 of record NZ_AWFZ01000050.1, read on the forward strand.
TGCGCCACCATGAAGAAGCGACGCCAGCCGGGAATACCGGCGCGTACCCGGCGCGTGCGAAGCGCGGCTTTGCGAATAATTGCCACCACCTCCAGCATCTCTGCCGGTGGCCGAATTTTACCTTTGCGGAATTTATGAAAATCATCCAGCAGGTGCGGGTTGCGCGACAGCGCCAGCAGCAACAGAGCACCGGCATAGATAAGCGTCACAAAGGCGATGACGGCAATAATGATTAGCCGACGCAGGGCGCTGGTCAGCGGCCAATGTTCACCAATAAGTACAAACGGCCCCATCTCCCACACCAAAATGCACAGCGTAGCCGCGACAAGCAGGAAGAAAGGGATGCGCCAGAAGAAACGCGCAAACCAGGCACCTGCCAGCAGGATGAAGACAATGCGCGTATGTGCAGCAGCAAAAGGCCGCGTTTTGCCGAAGCCCGTGAAGGGCCCCAGATACCAGATGGCCGCCGCCAGCAAAATAAAGCAGGCGATCAGCAGTATGGTTTTCAGCGATCGTCCCGAGAACAGACGGTTTAAATAGAACATGAAGGTACTCATTTGTAGGTCACAAAAATTTCAACCCGTCGGTTCAACGCGCGCCCTTTGGCATCATCGTTCTGACTGACAGGCTGGCGATCGCCCATGCCCTCGATGCGGATATAGGATCCGGGTACGCCCTGGGACTGCAGCACATTCGCAACGTCGGTGGCGCGCATCTCAGAAAGCATCTGGTTATCCGCGATGCCCGGTTTGTGGATAGGCAGCGAATCGGTATGACCGACGATAGCGACCCGACCATTTACCCGGCGTATTTCATCCGCCACGCGCTTGAGAATGCCCATCATCTCCGGGCGAACGTTGGCCGACCCCACCTGGAACATCGCATCGCTGTGGAAAATGACTTTGCTGCGGCTGCTGGTTTCATCCACGGATACCAGTTGCTGTTTAATCTCTTCTTTAAGCAGCACCGCCAGGCGCAGGCGCTGAGCAGGCTGCACGGTAAAGCCCTGCAACTCGCTTAAGGCAGCGATGCGCAGTTCAGCGGCGCGCTCACGTGACGCAAGCAGGTATTTACAGGTGATAAACGATCCGACGACCAACAGTACGCCGAAGAGCGCAGTCACGCGCACCGGTACGGCATAGCGTGGCCGCTTTACCGCGCCGCGCAGGGCCAGCGCATGGGGTGACAGCGCGGCAGGAACCGTATCGCGCGTGCTTTGCAGCAGCGTCAGCAGCTGCTGGCGGATTTTAGTCAGCTGCCGCTCGCCGTTTTCAATAATGCTGTAACGTCCCTCAAGCCCGAGCCCGAGGATGCGCAGCATGATTTCCAGAACGTCGGCATACTCCTGCGGGTTAACGGACAGTCGCCCGACCAGCAGGAAAAACTTGTTGCCCCCGTCGTTGTCGCCTTCAAAGTGGTTAAGCAGGTTGCTCTGTGACCAGGAGCAGGCGAGCCCCCACGACGTGGCATGCGCGGCTTCATCCAGCGCGGTACACAGGCAATAGCGCACAATCGCCATCTTTTTCCACGGGATGTTGGTTTCATCACACACGACGCTGAACAAGTTGATTTCATTGACCAGCGTACGCTTGAGCACGCTGGCGTGGGCGGGCGAGGGTATCGCCTCCGGCATCTCGCTCAGCGCACGTAGCAGCGGCTGTGCCGCCTCCAGCAGCGGAATGGCCGCAGCATTAACCGCCATTACTCGTTGCTGAACGCTGTCGGTTTTCACCACCACCTCTGCCGCTGGCGCGGCAAATAGATCGGTATCGTCTGTAGCCGGACGCGGCGAGTGGCCGGAGGCAGGCCGCGAGAAGCCCTGCGACTCATTCATCAGGAACTTGCCCAGCGCCTGAAGGCTGTCGTCATCCTGCATGGTCAAATCGGGCACAGGCACTTGCGGTGAGTCGGTCATCTGCGATTCACTCATTACTCACGGATCCCCCACATCTCCATACGCAGCCCCGGGAATTCCCCTGCCACGTGAAGCGCAATCGCGCCGGCGGCGGCGATGTGCTCCCAGAAAGCGCCGCTTTTTTGCAGCTCGAAATAGACATAGCCCGCGCTATAGGGAATTTGACGCGGCGGAACCGGCAAGCTTTGCAGCAGGAGGCCTGGTAAGTGAGAGCGAACCAGATCGTGCAACTGCTGGGGAGCGCTGATTTTGACCTGCGCAAAAAACTGCTGTTGCAGCACATCGACAGGCAGTTGGGCGTTGACCGCCAGCACCAGGTTGGAGAAGGAGCGTAGCTCGTGCGGCATTACCGAAGCAGACCAGATGCCGTGCCCTTTCTCATGCAGCGGGATAACCTGACCAGCGCGCACCAGGATCTGATTAAGCAGTTCATGAACATCCTCAACCAATGGGCGGATGGACTGGTAAAGCCGGGCATGATCGTAGCCGGGTGCCGCTTTTGGACGCCGCGTCTGGGTACGCAGGAAGGTGGAGAGCTCGCCAGCAAACTTCGCCAGCTCCTGATATAGCACGATGGGCGGCAGCTCCGGAATGGTGCGCAAATGATTAAGCACCGGCTCATATTTATTAAAAATTTGCAGCAGCAGATAGTCGACGATTTCTGCACTGGCGCTGGCCTTACCGTTGCTGCCGGTGAGATGGCTCGCCAGCATACCGGCACGAATTTTGACCAGCCCGCTCAGGTGCGTCAGCCATTCGGTCAGCAGCGGATTGGCCGCGTAGCCGGTCACCGGTGGAATAAAATCTTCATCATGCAGCAGGACGCTGCCGTCCGGCTGAATAGCACGGATACGCGTTAGCGGGAGGCCGATCCATGACTCGGTCATCTCCTGCTCACACATCAACCTCAGGCGCATCTGGGCAAGTTGCACCGGTTTCGGCCCCTGATGCACGGCATTCGTATCGTTAATCTCATCTTCCAGCGCGCAAAAACGCGCCAGGGAGCGTGTATCGTAAGGATCGAAAATCGTTTCGTCGCTGTTGTCGAGGCGCAGCGGAACCGCCAGACAAATAACCTGACCCAGGTGCTCCGGGGTCACCGTCAGCGGTTCGGGTGCATCAGCATGCCCCGGGAAATCGAAAGGCGTTCCGTCAGGTAGTACGCCTCTTCCGGATCGTAATACCAGTTTGCCGTAAGCGAGTGCCTCGGGGTCGATTTCATATTGCGCAAACCCCCAAAAGAAGGGAGTAATTGTCGCAGCGCGTTTATGCGCAAAATATTCAAAATAGCGCTCTTGCTGCTGAAATAGTTGCGGACGAAGAAATAACCCTTCACTCCAGATGACTTTATTTGTTCTCACGGCTTAATCCACTTCCTTGATAGTGATCGCTAATGGTTCAATACCCACCTGCAATACGGTCGAACCTTCCGGTAACCACCTGATATACCAGGGACGATTATCCTTACGTTTAATCGGCCAGGTTTTAATCGCGTCGGCATGGTTAATATCCCGATAGGCGACAACGACGCCCAGGGCAACAGCGTCCGGCGCAGGTGTTAATTCCATTTCGCGCTTCTCGCCGGGCTTAATCATTCCTTCATAAATTTTTTGGGTTTGTGTCAGAAGTTCAGGATCGCTGGCTTCGCTAATAGTGAAATAATCACTCATGGCAAACGCATCTGTACTTTTCAGCTCGTATATACGGACGCTGACCGGACTCGCCTGCCCTTTCTCATTAGGATTAATTTTTTTGGAGGCCAGGAGTTCAAGCTCCAGGCTTCCTTCTTTTTTAGCAGGCGCACTACTACAGGCGCTTATTTGCAATACGCACCCTGATAGCAACACGCCATAAACCACCAGGCGAATCTGTTTTAATAACCTTTCCATGTCATACGTTCTCCATGCGCAAAGCGCTATCCGCAATACGAGGCAAGACCATGCATTGCGTGATAGTGCCTGAAAGCGTCCCGCAAACGCGGGACGCTTTAGACGTTATCAATTAACCGTGCAGGTTAGCTTTAACATCATAAGTAGCAGAAATAACGCCAGCTTTATGCCCTTCAGCATTCTGCATAACGTAATCCTGAGTCATCTTCGTGAAGGAGAATTTCACCAGTTCACGCGGACGTGCTTCGTCTTCCAGTGAACCCTGCATACCCACGTGGGTAATAATGACATCAGTGAATTTGATGATCAGATATTCCAGCGGATCGCCACCTGCTTTACGAACCACAAACTGAATGTTTTTGATATGCTTACCGGTCAGGCAGTAATTCAGCAGATTCGGACTGGCTTTGTCGGTATAGTGAACAAAGGCAAAGTCATCAACGCTGGCACGTCCAGAACCACCACCGGATCCGCTGTGCATATTAGAATGCTGTGACACATCCCATTTCCAGTTCAGTACCTGAATTTCATTTTTATGAGTGGCATCTAAAGACTCCCCTTCGATACCATCAATTTTAATAAACATATCTTGTGCCATAAAATCCTCTTAAGCACACACATTGCGTGTAATTGACAACTACATAAATTAAAGAGACGGGAAAATAATATTTCACCCGCTCTTTCCCATTTGTAATATTACTATTACAAAAACATAACTACGCTAATGAAGGCCGAGGCTCTCACAAGGTAGAAAAAAAGATTATGCTTCTTTCAGTGAAGGCAGTTTCGCAACCATACGCAGCGATACTGTCAGGCCTTCCAGCTGGAAGTGCGGGCGCAGGAAGAACTTAGCCTGGTAGTAACCCGGATTTCCTTCCACATCCTCAACCACTACCTCTGCAGCGGCCAACGGGCGACGCGCTTTGGTTTCCAGCGTTGAGTTAGCCGGATCGCCGTCCACATAGTTCATTACCCAGTCATTGAGCCAGCGCTGCATCTCATCGCGCTCTTTGAACGAACCGATTTTGTCACGCACGATGCACTTCAGATAATGCGCAAAACGTGAACAGGCAAACAGGTAAGGCAGACGCGCGGATAGGTTGGCGTTAGCCGTTGCATCTGGATCGTAATACTCTGCAGGTTTTTGCAGCGACTGCGCACCGATAAAGGCGGCATAGTCGGTGTTTTTACGGTGAATCAGCGGGATAAAACCGTTTTTAGCCAGTTCTGCTTCGCGACGATCGGAGATGGCGATTTCGGTAGGACATTTCATATCCACGCCGCCATCGTCTGTCGGGAAGGTATGAGAAGGCAGGCCTTCCACCACGCCACCGCTTTCAACGCCGCGGATCAGCGTGCACCAGCCGTACTCTTTGAAGGAGCGGTTGATGTTGGCTGCCATTGCATAGGCCGCGTTGGACCACACGTATTTATTGTGATCAGCGCCGTCGGTGGTTTCTTCAAAATCGAAGGCATCCACCGGATTGGTGCGGACACCGTATGGCAGGCGCGCGAGGAAACGCGGCATTGCAAGGCCGATGTAGCGTGAGTCTTCCGACTGGCGTAATGAGTTCCAGGCCGCGTACTCCAGGTTCTGCGTAAAAATTTTCGTCAGATCGCGCGGGTTTGACAGCTCCTGCCACGAATCCATTTGCAGCACGGTCGGTGACGCACCGGTGATGAACGGCACGTGAGCTGATGCGGCTACTTTTGCGATTGAGGAGAGCAGGTCCACATCCGGCGCGGTATGATCAAAGTAATAATCGGCAACCAGGCATCCGTAAGGCTCGCCGCCCAGCTGGCCATATTCTTCTTCATAGACTTTTTTGAACAGCGGACTCTGGTCCCACGCAACGCCTTTATAGCGTTTCATATTGCGACGCAGCTCGTTCTTGGAGATATCCATAAAACGAAGCTTGAGCTTCTCATCGGTTTCGGTGTTGGTCACCAGGTAATTCAAGCCGCGCCATGCGCTTTCCAGCGACTGGAATTCGCTGTGGTGCAGGATCAGGTTGATCTGCTCGGTTAATTTACGATCGATCTCCGCGATGATGGCCGCAATGCTTTTATAAGCATCTTCGGAAACCATCACGGTATTCGCCAGCGCCTGTTCGGCGAGGGTTCTTACCGCGCCCTCGACGGCAGTCTTCGTTTCATCCGTTTTGACTTTGAACTCCCGGGAAAGCAGAGAGTGAAAGTCGCTTTGTTCAGCTACAGCCGGGGCCAGTTGTTGCTTTGCAGTTTGTGCAGTCGTCATGATTCGTCTCTTCTTAATTATTCTTCATCTGGGGTTTCAGCGGCCTGTTGCGGGGCCTTTGGCGCAGATGCCAGCGTATTAAGCAGAGCTTTGTCCTGAAGCAGTTTCATCACCAGTTCTTCCGCACCAGCTTTACCGTCCATATAGGTCTGGAGGTTTGCTAACTGCGTCCTCGCTTCCAGTAAACTTGCCAACGCACCTACTTTCGTCGCGATAACGTCCGGTGAGAAGTCATCCATACTTTCGAATGTGACATCCACCATCAACTGACCTTCGCCGGTAAGCGTATTAGGTACAGCAAAGGCAGCGCGGGGTTTCATCGCTTTCATGCGCTCATCGAAATTATCAATATCAATATCGAGGAACTTCCTGTCAGCGACGCTGGGTAGCGGTTCGACTGATTTACCGGATAAGTCAGCCATCACGCCCATAATAAAAGGGAGTTCGACTTTCTTTTCGGAACCGTAGATTTCTACGTCGTATTCAATCTGAACGCGGGGTGCACGGTTTCGTGCAATGAACTTTTGCGAGCTACGTTTATTAACAGCCATGATGGTCCTTTTCACTGTGTAATTAACAAATACTCACAGCATCGCCGTACAACCGAAGACGCTGTGAATAAATATTCCTCTGAGGCAATCCTTAGAGAGAAATAAAAGAATTAAAAACTTAGCGGTAAATCAAATTAATGCTAGCCATTGCATTAACCAGTCCAGGTGTTACGCCACCAGCACTGTTTGCGTAGTACATCGCCTGATAATCATGGGAGATATCTCCTCCCGCATCAGGAATAATGTAGTCCTGCACGCTATTACGATCGTTTATAATCATCTGCGAGCCAGCGGCATTTCGTAGCCGCAGTTGAACATTGTTGCTGTATTCTGAGCCTGTCGCATTCACCATATTACCAGTAGCACTGTCCGCATCATTGCTGGCAAACCAAAGTGATACCGTTTTTTTGACAGGGCACCCTTTCAGCAAAATAGTAAAGGATACGCTGCCTGCTTCTGCGCCATTCGACTTCAATGTAGCGGTAGACAACGTAGGTAACACTACCGTTTCGGTTGATGAGCCATTATTTATAACAACGTCGCAGGTATCTTCGAGATAGGTACCCTTAAATAACACCCCGATTTTACAATTACTGCCAGAGCATGATTCGGCCTCAGCGTTGGATATGATCCACAGCATACCTGAAGCCACCAGTAAAAATGCCCGCAGACTATGTGTTACTGAATACATGTCATCTCCCGCTGTTCGATAGTGCTATTTTCAGCACTAAGTAATGATGGCCGCGTGCTGCTGTTAACCAGACGACAACGTGTTTTTCCAGCATTAAGAACCGCATAAAGGGAACTGGATAACGGATTCCAGCCGCGTATAAATGCCATGCCCCCCTGACCGATGACGCTTTGTGCGACGTTTTTATCATCGACAAGCATGGTCCCGATGGGCAGGAACTGATTGTGACTGTTACGCGCAATAATAATGATGGGTTTGCCAACCATCGTTTTCATCTCAACGTCTATAGCGGCACCTAAACGAGGGACAACGACCTTCTGGTTTTCCATAACATCGACATCTGCCGGCAAACCTTTGGTGTCGACCATGACCGTATTTTCACGGTAAGGCGTCAGGGACGGCATAATGGCGTATCCGTTGCCATCAATTTGTGTACCGTAGCCATTTATCACTCGCGCGCCCTGCGCTCCTTCTGCATGAATAATGGCAAACGGATAATCCCCAAGCTGCGCGCCTGGTGTCAGACCGCCGCGATGCGCCACCAGACTGCCATTCGCCGACAGCGAAATTTGGCGCGAAGAGGTATTGTTCGCCGAGGCAGTCATGCCAATCTGCCCTACCGGTGTACGGTAATTCATATTTCCTGAAATCGTTTCCTGTCCGTCAGAACCGTGCGTGCCGGAAGCCGCCGTCCCGATACCATAGGTCAACTCACTCTGCTCGCCCTGCGTCCCGTTCGCGTTAAGCTGGAACGTATCGCGCCCGTCGGAATCATGACTGGCGGTGGTATAAATAGAGTTAAATAACGGATGCGACGTCTGGGAGTCGCCAATCGGCACGTTCAGCCCCAGCATAATGCTGTCGTCATATTCTCCTTCGCCATCGTCAGTACGCATTGCGGTAACTGACCATGAAAAATAGCGCTGGGATTTGTTAAACGTGACCGAATATTGTTTTCCCGTCTCCCTGTCATCCCAGTAGTCATACAGGCTGGCTGACAGGGACAGCGAGCTGTTTGCCCACAGTTGCTGGGACAAGTTAGCGGTGAAACGCTGCTTTGTTCTGTAATCAATAGCCACATCATCGTCGTCATCATTACTGCCGCGACGTGCCAGCGTTGCATCCCTGAAGGTATAAAAGCCGTCAGACGAATAGCGATAAGCAGCCAACGTCATGTTGGTATCTGTTTCATCCAGATATTTGGTATAGCCGACGCTGAAACTGTTGCCCGATGCGGTTTTACCGTCGTTCAGGTCGCTTTCCGCGTGCGTAATGTCAAACGATATTCCCCCCACCGGAGTATTGATCGAGTTACCAACGGCTGCTGACTTATAATGTTCAGCGATCTGCGTACCCGCGTAAACGGTATAGTTATTGCCGAGGCCATAGTAATAGACACCCTGCAAAATTTTTGCTTTATCTCGTACCGTATCGTCATGCAGTTCACCAATGGAGGCACTAAAACGTGACACGCCTTCGTGCAGCAGCATAGGCGGCGCCGAAAAGGGAATCGTCTGTACACGCTGACGACCATCCGCTTCGGTAATAGTCATTTCCATATCGCCGCCATACCCCATAGCGCCAATATCATCGAGCGTGAATGGACCTGGCGGTACTACGGTTTCATAGACTTTTTGACCATGCTGCGTCACCGTTACGCGGGCGTTGGTTTCCGCGATGCCCTTAATAACAGGAGCATAGTTACGTAAGCCCTCAGGCAGCATGCGATCGTCCGACTGCAGCTGCGCACCGCGCAGTACATAGCTGTCAAAGAGCTCACCGGACGTATTGGTATCCCCTAGCGTGATACGGCTACGCATCGCGGTAATATCGCGCTCAACATAGCCGAGCAGGCTATCCGTGCGCATATCCTCACCTTTGATCCAACTGCTGTTTAGCCGCTTACGCACGCGCCATTCGCCGGCATTAAAGCCCAACAGTAAAGCGATGTTGCCACTATAACTTTCTTCTTTGGCATCTGAACTGGCGTCATAGAGATTCGCGTTATAATCAACGAATCCCGCCGTTTCGCCCGTCTCCCAACGTTTTGGATCAATATAGCCACGTGGCAATGCAATCGTGTTTGCCTGAGGCACCGTGATGTTGAGTTCAAAATCGCCATCGTTATAAACAACTTTCGCTTGCGGGATATGTTGTTCTAATGGGTGGCAAACGTCCCCTTTATCCTGGTTTGCACCAGGTTTTTTCTGCGCAGTTAACTTTATCCCCAGTGCCGCCAGGTCATCACGGGTGAAGCATGCCGTTCCGCTCTGACTGTCGCCCTGCGCAACAAAATTAATATCATGCAGTCCGCGATTTTCACTATTAACAATAACGGTAACAGTATGAGTGCCCGGTGCAATAACATTGCCTTTTTCATACTGTGAAACGTCTATGCCTGTGCCATGTACAAATCCGGCATTATATTCAACGTCGGAAGGCGCAGGTGCCGGTGTTTTATTCGCGTCAACCTGAACAGGAGCTGCCCACCCGCGTTGAATTAATAAAAATGAATAGAATACAGTACAGGCAAAGCGCCGTGAAGGCAGGCTCAGCTTAAATTGCAGGCACTTATCATTTGTTACTTTTTGTTTTTTATTATAATGTTTCAATTTGCTTCCCTTCCTGACAAAGCTACTGCTATTGCGATGTTGGTAGCGACAACTTCCTTATGACGCTAGTTGAAGGCGTAATTATTTTGATGTATCCGCGGTTAGCGTTAATGTATTTCCCTCACCGCTTTTAAGTTTTCTTATCATTGCTGCACCAAAATCGTTGATGATGCGAATATTCGCTGAACTTATTGTACTACCAGCTGGCATAGACGGCATGGCGTAGAACTCTTTGGACTGAAGGGGCGCAAGCATATCCAGATCAATATTCCAGACCCGCCCGCCTGCAGTGAACTCTCCTCCGTCAAAATTCATAAAGTATGCCGTCGGATTACTTATTTTTACGCCACGCCCAAATTTTGGATTGTCGATGACCTGCCATGTCACATCGTGCAGCTTCTCTACACCGCTATAACCAAGTGAGGATGGGCGGTATATGATTTTTATACGTGTCCGAAACGCTAACTCAAGGCGATTTTTGTTGTCCGATGTTTCACTTTGCGCAGGGGGGATCTCCAGCATATTAAACCAATAAAGCGATTCCCGATCCTGTGGCAGAGCCATGCCATTATAGATCACGCGTACCGTCTGCCCTTTACCCGGCTCAACACGATAAATAGGCGGCGTAACGATAAAAGGTACCTTCATGTTATTCACATCACCGGTAGTTTTACCGTCATCGACCCACACCTGAACTAATGGCGGGTGATCACCCCTGTTATTTGTTCTGACGCTGACTTCTTTTTCGCCGCCAGGATAAATAATACGAGTACCACTAATTGTCATCGCCGCTGTGGCTGAGAAAGACAACATGACAGATAACATTGCCAGTGCAATTTTATTCTTGAACATAAACAGTGCCTTATTTTATAAGTGCGTCACGCACCGTCTGTTGGCCGTTGCTAAATATCAATGAAATATATGCCCCGCCATCACTGGCGGGGCATGCCAGTTACGGATAAGCCAGGGTATAGGTTACCTGAGCTTTAACGTTACCTGCGGTAGTTTGACCGGTAGCATAGTAACCACCGAGGTACTCCATTTTTGCTGTATGCGCGGTAGCATCAACCGGGAAAGCTTTGCCCGTGGATCCAATACGGATTTGAGTTGAATCGTCATTGTACAAACGCACCTGCGCTTTGGTTGCTGATTTCGTTGGATCGTCAACTTCCAGCTGGTTAATCAGGTTGCCCGTGGACGAGTCATATTCGCTATTGAGAACCTCAAAGTGCGCGGCAACTTTGGTAATTGCTGTCGGGCAATCTTTAACATTAATGTCAAATGCGGATGAACCAGCTTCGTTGCCTGCCGTGCTTAATGTTTTAGTAGAGAGCGTTGGCAGTGTGACGATGATATCTTTGGAGTCGTCATTAATCGTACAGGTTTCATCGATCAGTTTTCCGTTAAAGGTGACGGTGCCCTGTCCAACGACATCAGCTGCGTTAACGCTTACGGATGCAACAGCCAGAGCGATGGCGCACACAGCAATTTTCATTTTTGACATAACTTCTATTCCTTAGAATGTCGTATAGTTTGTGCGGTAAATCATTACGACTTACCGTTTTCCCAAAGTGCTAATTGATTACTGCTTTTTTTGCGATTCCTCTTTAGATAAGCGCAACCGCAAATCTCTTCTTATCATTTAACGTCAGTTCAAGGTTCTTATCCGTGAGATCGTTGTTATGTCTGAGGATAAACCCACCTAACAGCGGCATAATATTTTTCTCGATATACCGTATTAATGTCCGCACACCTGTTTCCGCAACGGGAGCCTGAGCAATGATAAAATCAACGACGTCACCACTATAATGAAAACCTAACGTATATTGCTCGCCAAGCCGTTTTGCAATACGTTCCAGATGTAGGCCGACAATGGTTTTTAATGATTCATTATCCAGAGGGATATAAGGAATGACACTCATTCGCCCCATAAATGCCGCAGGGAATACGTCCAGCAACGCAGATTGCAGTGCTTCATTTATTTTGGCGTCATCGGTTCGTGTTTCCGTGTCGCTATAAGCACCACTAAGGATTTCACTCCCCACATTGCTGGTTAACAAAATAATGGTGTTTTTAAAGTCGATATAACGACCCTCACCATCTTCCATCCAGCCCTTATCGAAGACCTGGTAAAAAAGCTCATGCACGTCCGGATGCGCTTTTTCAATTTCATCAAGCAGAACGACACTATAGGGTTTACGACGGACGGCCTCGGTTAGCACACCACCTTCACCATAACCAACGTAACCCGGCGGTGATCCCTTCAGAGAGGAAACGGTATGCGCCTCCTGATATTCACTCATATTGATAGTAATGAGGTTCTGCTCACCACCGTATAAACTTTCAGCAATGGCCAACGCTGTTTCAGTTTTACCAATACCTGATGGCCCAACCAGCATAAATACGCCTATCGGCTTTTGCGGATCGCCCAATCCAGCGCGAGCAATCATAATGCTTTCGCCGATTTCGCTCAGGGCGTGATCCTGGCCAATCACGCGCGCAGACAGACGTTGTGGCAGTTCGAGTACCGCACGCACGTCGTCTTTCAGCATTTGTCCAACCGGAATTCCCGTCCAGTCAGCAACGATACTTGCTACTACCCCAGCGTTAACTTCCGACTGCACCAGTGGCTTCTCACGACGTAAGGCGTCAAGGTGCGCTTCGCATTCAGCCAGCGTAAGCTTGCGCGCTTCAATATCGTCATTATTCACATCGCCCTGTGTAACCGCGTCCTGGAGCGCATTGCGTAACGATACTACCTGTTGTACCTGTTCTTTTTCGGTTTGCCAGCGCACTTCTAAAGCACTTGCCTCCTGCAGACAGGCATCAAAACGCTGTTGAAGCAGCCCCTTTTTATCCGCATTGTCCTTACCAAACTGACTCGCTTTATCCAGTAAAATGAGTTCGTTCTGGATAGTTTCCATTCTGAATTTTAAGGTTTGTAACTCCGCCGGTAACGCGTGCTGGGCTACTGCAACACGCGCACACGCGGTATCCAGCAGGCTAATGGCTTTATCCGGTAGCTGACGCGCAGGTATGTAGCGATGCGACAAGCGTACAGCTGCCTGAAGCGCTTCATCCATAATCCAGACACCATGATGTTTCTCAAGCATAGGGACAAGGCCGCGCAGCATTGCAGTTGCGGTATCCTCAACCGGCTCGGCCACCTGAAGAACCTGAAAGCGACGCGTCAGCGCCGGATCTTTTTCAATGTGCTTCTTAAACTCGCTCCAGGTGGTTGCACCGATAACCCTGAGCTGCCCGCGTGCCAGCATGGGTTTGAGCAGGTTTGCTGCATCCCCTGTTCCGCTGGCACCGCCCGCGCCAATCAGGGTATGAACTTCATCGATAAATAACACAACCGGATCCGGTGAAGCGGTGGCTTCTTCCAGAACCCCTTTCAAACGCGCTTCAAATTCCCCTTTCATACTGGCGCCGGCCGACAGCGCGACGATATCAAGGGCCAATAAACGAACCTGTGACAGGGCGGGCGGCACATTTCCAGCAACAATCGCCAATGCGAGGCCCTCTACTACGGCTGTCTTACCCACTCCGGCTTCCCCTGTTAACAGAGGGTTGTTCTGACGGCGACGCAGCAGGATATCAATCATGGTGCCAATTTCATGATCGCGGCCAAGCACAGGATCGATTTTTCCATCTCGCGCGAGGGCAGTAAGATCCGTTGAATAGTTGGCAAGGTTGCCGCTTTGACGAACAGAAAGCGCGTTAATGGACTCACCCGGCGTGTCGGCTCCATCTTGTGCGGCTTCAAAGACTTCCGGCGATGAATCGGTGATAGAGTCAAATTCGCGGTTTAGTATTTCAAGCGCGATACGCTCTAACGACGGAGCAATAGCAAACAGAGCGCGACGCAATTCCATATTTTCAAGTATTGCAGCGAGCAGTTGTCCGCTGCGGATACGCGTACAGGCGCATTCCAGACTTGCGTATACCCAAGCACGCTCGATAGCGAGTTCGATCTGCCATGAGAAGTCAGAAATAGTACTGGACCCGCCAGGGAGGCGTGCAAGCGAAGCGGCAAGTTCACGCTCAAGGGTGTCGGCATCAATGCGGAAATAAGTAATGATAAGCTTAAGATCATTACTTTGATCCTGTGTCCAAAGCTGATTAATCCAGTGTATCAGCTCAACATAGGGGTTCCCCTTGAGCTTACACAGTGCTGTTGCGCTCTCAATACTTCTGTACAGAGTCGTATTCAGCTTGCCGAACAAACTTTTCCTTGTAATAGCCATAACCTTAACCCGAGCGTCCTTTTCGTTATATCAATAGCCAGTTGGTCATTCATTCCATAACAACCGTTTTCTGAAGATTAACGACAAAAGCCGAGAAACTAAACCCGGAAAAATCATTAAGTCTGATATTAAGAATTATGCTCGATAAACAATCCGTTTATGTACTTCATGATATAGGAAAACTCAGTGAAACAGCTTACTTTACGCGTCACCAGACCTTTAATGCTGGCTTTATAAATTGTATGACACTGCGCTTAATGCCATAGTGATTAGTGCATGACGCAGTCGCTTAGCTTCTTTACTTTCGGGACAATAACGCGCGACCACTTCCTTTGCTACATATATTTCAACGTTATTAACATAATACAGAGTATTATCCTGGATCGAACATGAGGCTGTGAAGTGAATCATAATTTCTTAGATTATTACAATAAAGAACTTACATTCATGCGGGAGATGGCTGGCGAATTTGCCGAGAAGCATCCCAAGATTGCAGGCCGTTTAGGCATGCACGGTATTGACGTTGCCGATCCTTATGTAGAGCGTTTGATAGAAGCTTTCTGCTTTATGTCTGCGCGTACCCAGTTAAAACTAGATGCCGAATTCCCCTACTTTACACAACGTTTGCTGGATGTTATCTACCCAACTTACAATGCCCCGACCCCATCAATAGGGGTTATTCAGCTTCACCCAAATATCAAACAGGGCGATCTGACCCAGGGTTATACGCTTAAGAAGGACAGCGCGTTCTGGTCACGTATCGCCCCTGGCGAAACGACGCGATGTGAATTTCGAAATGGTCAGGACGTCACGCTGTGGCCTTTAGAACTTATCGAAGCACGCCTTACATCTGTCCCGCCAGATATACCGCCCATGGAACCGTGGCGTATCAAGCAAAGCACGCTTAAAGGCGCGCTGCGTATTCGACTCAAAGTTCCCGATGACCTGGATTTTTCCCAGCTCAATGGGCTTGATAGCTTACCGTTATATATTAACGGTGATGAACGTGTGGTATCGCATATCTTCGAACTGCTGCACGCCCATACGGTTGCAATGATTGTCCGCTCCGGTAAAGGTACAGAAACAAAAGACGTTGTAGTCAACAAATCACCGCTCATTTTTGAAGGTCTGGACCCATCGCAAAGTCTTTTGCCAGGAACATGGAATATATTCCATGGACATAATTTAGTTCATGAATATTTCGCTTGTCGCCAGCGCTTTTACTTTTTTACACTGACCCAGCTCTTGCCTGCACTGCGTCAGAACAAGAGTAATGAAGTCGAACTGATCATTTTACTGGATTATCTGTCGCACGACTTGACAGGACATATTGATGCATCCCGTTTTGCACTGTTCTGTACGCCGGTGATAAATCTCTTTCCACGCCGGCTGGACAAAATAGAAATCAATCGTGCGCTGAATGAATTTCACGTTGTGCCTGACCGCAGCCGCCCGCTCGATTTTGAAGTTTACGCCGTTCAGAAAGTGTTCGGTCAGCAGGCCGAGAGCAGTGAAGAAGTGGTTTTTAATCCCTTATTCCAGACTCGCCAGGAAGATAATGGCAATTATGGGCGCTACTTCTCTCTGAGCCGGAAGCCACGCGTAAAAGATAAGAATCAGCGCAAATATGTTACCCGAACCCCCTATTCAGGTACGGAAGTTTTCATCTCATTAGTCGATCAGCTTGAAGCCCCTTACAGCGACCATATTCGTTACCTTTCGGTTGATGCGATGGTGACAAACCGGGATCTCCCTCAACTGATTACCCATAGCAGCGGCGTGGATCTGACAACGTCGGATGCAGCCCCGTTGCTTGGCGCAAAATTTATTTGCTTACCTGGACCTCCTCGCGCCCCGTTTGCCGCAGGTGAAGCATCATGGCGACTTATTCGTCAACTCAATTTCAACTACCAGCCGCTCTCTGACAGCGAGCATAAGCCCGGTGGAGAAGCGCTTCGGGACATGTTACGCCTGTTTGTTGATAGCGCAGACCATGATGCAAATGCGCAGATAAGCGGCCTGGTTGGGTGTAAAACCACACCGGTCATACGACGCCTCCCAGGAAACGGGCTATTGATTTACGGACGCGGGATTCGCTGTGAATTGACGGTCGACGAAGACAACTTTTCTGGTGTGAGCCCCTATCTCTTCGGACTCATCATGGAAAACTATATTGCCCGCCATGTTTCCATCAATGTTTTTACTGAGATGGAACTGCGGTCAATGCAGCGGGGGCTCATCGGAAAATGGCAGGCCCGTCCCGGCAGACGAGGTGCGGCATGACGATGGCGGGCTCATCCTCTACCACGGAACTCTTAGCCTCACTTCAGCTTGGTTATCAGACTGATGAACCGTGGCGTGCAGGTTTTATCAGCCTGATGCGCATGATTGCCGCCAGAACCGCCACGCTTCCTCCCCCGGGTAAAGCGGCCCTGCCGGCGCAGGAGCGTTTTCGTATAGGCCAGCAGGCACATATGATTTTCTCACCGCGCGAAGTAGCGCAGGTGAAAATAGAAGGCGGCAAGATCGGGCTTAATCTTTTCAGCCTGGGGATGTGGGGTCCGCAAGGTGCGATGCCGCTGCAGATGACCGAACAAGCCTATACGCGTGCTGAAGTGCACGATTCAACGCTGATTGACTTCTTTAACATTTTTCACCACCGCGCGCTGTCGCATTTTTATCGCGCATGGTTCGTTTCGCAGGACACGGCCTCGCTCGACCGGGTCGACGACGAACATTTCTCCTGGTATGTAGCCAGCCTGGTAGGCCTCAACCCGGAAGAGTACCGCTCAAGCCCTCTGCCGGGCCATGCCCGTCTGGCATCGGCAGCGCATCTGGTACGTGAATCACGTAATCCCGAGGGGTTACTGGGGGCGTTGCATTACTACTTTGGAATTCCCGTTGAGATAGAGGAATTTTCACCGCAGTGGATCCTGCTCGAGGGTAATGAGCAATCCCAGCTGGGAAATAATGAGAGTTCGCTGGCGCTGGGCGAGACCGCCATTCTGGGCAACACCGTGCAGGATAAACAGCATAAATTCCGGCTTATCCTTGGCCCATTAACGTTGAAGCAGTACATGCGTTTTAGCATCTGGGGGCAGGATCTTCCGGTGCTGCGGGAGTGGGTCAGAAACTTTGTGGGTTACGAATACGCCTGGGATGTAAAGCTTGTCCTTGCCGCAGAAGAGATACCAAAGGCCACGCTGGATGGCTCGCATCAATTAGGTTATGCCGCCTGGCTTACGCGCGAGGCAGCGAATACACCGGTATCCGGAATGAGTTTTGAGCCAGAGCTCAGCATGTAGTTACTACGGCATCAGCAGGGTGCCGCCAACAGGAATGATTTGAACGTAAGGACACGATGGTGAGTAATCAGAACGTTAATCTTTCACCTTTTTACCAGGCTATTGTTGATGGCGTCATTGACCAGGGCCCGTGCGGCGTGAGTCTGGAATATGACCCGGGATTCCTGCTTTTGCAGGGGCGTCTGCAGCCCAAAATGGGCGCGGAATATGGCGATTTCGTTGAAGCAGCAGAACCGATCAACTGGGGTGAGGTAGAACGAGATTGCCGTACCCTGCTGCAAAAATCGCTCGATGTCAGGCTAATCATCACGCTTGCGCGCTGCCGCATACGCCAACATGGTGCCGCCGAGCTTGCCGCGGGTTTAGCTGCGTTGATACATGTGCTCGTTACGTGGCCCGATGATTTGCATCCACAGTTAATTGACGAGGGCGAATTCGAACCCTTGATGCGCGCCAATGCGTTTTCCGAGTTGACCGACTCTGATGGCTTTCTCGCCGACGTACGACATCTTTTGCTCCCTAATGCCCTGGGGCTGACCGTAGCTATTAAAGATTACGAGAAGTCATTCTCGGTTCCGCGCGATGAAAACGCGCTTTCAGAAGCGGCGATCACGGCACTGCACCACGAATGGTGCGAACATCCTTCCCCCAACATTACCGCGCTGGGCACGGCCAATGCTCTTGTTGCGCAACTTTCGCAGTTGCTCTCATCTCAGCTTGGCGACAGCGCGCCGGATCTGGATCGCCTCGCCGTTGTGCTCAGGCTCTTTGATTTTGATAACGAACCCTGCACGACTCCATCAGAACTGCCCATGCAAGAGATAGCTACCCTGCCGGCCGAACCGGAAAGTGGATGTAACGAAATAAAGGATACGAGGAGCGAGCAAACGCCGGCCGTCGTCAACACACCTGTAATGCGTCATCGAGCCGTTATCAACAATCGGGACGATGCCCTCGAGAGTCTGAAAGACGTCCGTGCCTGGTTTAGCCGAATGGAGCCAGGCAGCCCGGTAATATTGCTGCTCCAGTTCGCAGAAAAAATGATGGGTAAAAGCTTCGGTGAATTACTGCGTTATATGCCGATGGATATGGTTTCTCAACTTGAGAATGACAAGGAGTAAAATGACATGCGTAAAATAACTATCATGATAGCCGTGTTGTGTTCCCTGGCGATGAAAGCACATGCAGACTGCGATTTAAGCCCCACCACGGGCGGTGGCCCCTGGATTGCCACTATTCCTGCCGCCATTATTACGGTGGATGCCAACCAACCTGCAGATACTACCAATCCTATTGCGCAGTACGACAGTCCGACGCAGGGTTACGGCCAAACCTATCTTCACTGTATGAAAGGCACGCCCTATGGCAGGGACGTTTATGGATTATATGGTATGGATGCGTCCACGCTTATTTATAAAACCAATGTGGATGGCATTGGCGTAAAGCTGTCATGGAGTAACGGTGCAAACCTGGGCACCATTCCTAAAGATGCGACCTATACCCCCACTGGCGAAGATAAAACCCAGGGGGATTTTATGTATCCCGCAAATTCATACTTTCGCGTTCAATTTTTTAAGACCACGGATTCCTTAACGTTGACCAACGCAGATGGCGATCTGGTTCTGCCCGCAGGCGAGATCGCGTATAGCTGGCTGAAAACGAAATCGCCTGCGGCCTACACGCAACAACTCAATATTGGTCGTATCCTTATTGTCAGTACACCTTCCTGTACCTACTCGGCCGACCAGACCATCGATTTTGGCACCGTGACCTCTAATACCTTAACCAGTAATGGCATTGAGCGCCCACTACCGTTCAATATTAACTGCCGTACCGACTATGGTTACTATTCTGCCAGCGCCACGTTGACTACCCTGACGCCCTCTTCCGACAGCAGCTACATAAAAGTAACGGACGCTGGCGGCAAAGACGACCGCATGGGAATTAAGATACGCAATAGTAAGGGCGAAGATATGAAGGTAGATGGCTCATCCAGTGAAGCTATTAACAATAAAGCCAGCACCGTTCCTGCACAGTTTAACTGGACCGCAATCCTGATCCCGACAGGCACCACGCCACCAACCGATGGTGATTTTACTGCCAAAGCAGAGATCGTTTTACAACTACGGTAAGTACCATTTAGTAACGTTTAACAGGATTATCCCATGCGGCCTGCAGAAACCCTATTTGTCAGCATCGCCAGCTATCGCGACCCGGAGCTGATACCGACATTGAAAGACATGATTGCCAATGCAGCGCATCCAGAAGCGCTGCGCATTGCAATATGCTGGCAGCATGATGAAGATATCAGCCTTTTTATCGATGCCGGAATGACGCTGTGCCAGAGTTACATTCACAGCAATAATGATATTTTTGTTTTTGAGTATCAGTCAGCCCGCATAACCATTCTTAGCATTCATTATTACCATAGCCAGGGCGCCTGTTGGGCGCGGCATATGGCAGAACAGTTTTATAATGATGAAACCTGGTTCTTGCAGATTGATTCCCACTGTCGATTTATTCATCATTGGGATAGCGAAGCCATTGCGATGATGAAATCGCTACAGAAGCGCTGCCCTAAACCGATATTATCGACCTATCCACCGTCCTATAACCCAGCAGATGAAGCCAACCGGTCAGCATTTATTAGCCGTCTGACCTTTCGGGAGTTCTCACCCGAAGGGCTGCCTATGCTGAGCTCAACCACCTTTAGCGCAGATGAGCCGCCGCGCTGCGGCTACCTGGCTGGCGGCCTTATATTCGCACCGGGAAGCTTTGTACTGGAAGTCCCCAATGACCCAGAAATATTCTTTGCCGGGGAAGAAATTGCTATGGCCGCGCGTGCGTTTACCCATGGCTATGATATTCACACACCTAATAAAATACTGCTTTGGCATTTTTATCAGCGTAGTGAAGCGAATAAGATTTGGGGCGACCATAATAATAAGGCCAAAGAAAACGGCAGTGTCGATCTCGTGTGGTGGGAACGGGATAAGGTTTCAAAAAAGCGGGTGCGATCGCTGCTGGGTCTGGAATCATCTCCCAGCGAGCCTGGTGCATATGGCCATGGCAAGGCCCGTACTCTGGCAGAGTTTGAAAGACGCATCGGGGTGCATTTTTGTTCGCAAACCGTGATGCCGGATGTTGTGGGTGACGCACGCCTCAGTTATTTCCCCGATCGCAGCTACAGCGAAAGCGACTGGCTTGAAAAACGTATCCATCCAAATCATAAGAAAATTCAGTTCAGCAAGGATGAAATCAGCCATCACCACGCCGATATCCACCGCTGGCACTTCGGCGCTTACTGCGCAAATAATGTATTACTCAAGAAAATTATCCTTACCCCTGAAGAACTTGAAAAATGCTTCGTAAGCCAAAAAGGCATTTACGAAATTGCGTTTTCCTTTACCTCTCCGCCGTCGGTTAAGCCGTCCGTTATCAGAGGCTGCCCCTTTCATCGCCAACAGGGTTGGGGCGAGGTCGTGGAGAAAAAATGGTGAACAGCCAGTACGTTTTAAATACGTTAACCACGGTCGATACGCTGCTCAATCTGGGAGGAATAATTCCTTCGCTCTCAGAACTTCAGGCAAGACTCATAGACATTATGAATGAATTTAACCGGGCGTTGAGCGATGAAGGGGTGCCCAAAGAGGACGCCGATGCGCTTCGTCGGGTCGCCTGCGCATGGATTGACCGAACAACAGAAACCAACCTGACGCGTAGCTGGCTAACCTGGAAAAACTACTCGCTTGAGTCCTATTTTTTCGACGCGCCGCGCGATGCAGCTTTTTATACGGCTTTACTCGCCAGCGCTATGCACAGCACGCATGAAAGCGTTCGGGCCAGCGCGACAAGTCTTGTGTTATTGCTTTGCGAGACTCGTTCCTCAGACGCCGGCTTGAACGAGCTCAGGGCGGAAATTGCTGTCCCCGCCGTCAACCATTCCCAACAGCCTCTGCCGGAAAAACCGGGCGTGCAAATCGAGCGGCTCTCGCCGGAACCGCCTCCGGTGACGCGCGTAGGATTCGATTGCCTCATTTTCATGACCCTGTTAGCGGCGCTGTGGCGCTGCTGCTCTCATTTTCTCGACGCGTGGTACCAATGTCTTTCTTGAAAAAATCTGGCCGTATAGCACTGCTGTGGAGCTTGTCTGGCGTAGCGATGCTGGCATGCCTGATAAATTTCTCACATCGCTATGTACCGGCTTTTGCCTGGGTGGCGTTGCTTGCCGCCGCACTTCTGGTGTTGCGCTATAACCACAGCATGCGGAGTAAGCCGGTGATTACCCGAATAACCAAAGATGAAATACGTGAAAGCGTAGTGTTCATTCTTGGCCCGTGGGCAAAAACCTGGTTCTCGGGCGCGCTGGATAATGACGGGATTCGATTAGAAAAAGGCAGGGCGTGGTTTCTGGCGTCCTCGCCGGGTGAATTAACCCGGCATCTGGAGCGTCTGAAGGCAAACCACCCTGAGGTGATACCGTTGGGATTTTTCCCGTTAATGCCCGACGGCCATGCCACGTCAGAACTTATGAATTCGCAGCTGGTGATGTGGAAAAATACCTTTGCCGCTCTCAACCTCGCCGAGCCGCTGCCCTGCACGTTTGCGTTGTACACGCAGATGACCGAAGAGCGTCATGCCTGGGATCCCGGTGGTGCAATCTGGAGCAGCGCGTTTCCGGCAGCCAATACCGGGCAGTGCGACATCAACCAGGGCCTGGCTTCAGCGCTTGGAGCACTTGCTGCTCAGCGAGACAGTAATCATCATGCGGTTCGTCGGCACGCCATGGGCTGCACCCTGCGTGAGTGGCTAAACGAGACGGCGATTCAGTCTTCGCTTGACGCACTGTTTACCCACTCTTCTCTGCGTTTGAACGGCGTATTGCTGGCGGATTACGGGACAGGGTTTGTTCGCCACGGGGCATGGTCTGCCTGGTGTGAAAAGACGCTGGCCTTATTACCTGGCCTGACTACATCACTGACTACGCCACCGTTACCGGTGCCTCAGTCTGTTTATCAGACAACGCATATTACCCACACCACGCCGCCTCGGGTGTCCAAAGGCTATAAAACCATGGTGGTGGCATTCACGGCCGCTGCGCTGGCCTTGATTTTCATTTGTTACCTTCAGGCGGAGCGAGCGCTCAGCCTGCGCCATCAAATGCAGCGTCTGGTTATCGCTGAAGCACTGAATGATGGTAATCAAACACAGCTGGCTAACGCGCTTGAACAGCATCAGGCGCTGGTCGACTGCCTGCCGGTAAAACCTTTTGGATGGACCGTGTTCGCAGGATGCGAAAAGCTTAAGCATGACGTGGCGGTTCGATTACACCCGGAGGCGTTTACGAATTCCGATGTCCCTTTCTCTGTGGTTGGGCAATTTGCCTCTTCCAGCGCGGCGTTGTCTTCCGGGCATGAAGAGCGGCTCAACGCCTTACTCCCGCAACTGCTCGCCAACGGCGCAGCACACTATCTGATTGTTGGCTATTCAGATAACACAGGCAGCGCTGAACAGAATCGGCTGCTGTCGACGCAGCGGGCCGTAGCGGTAAGAAACTGGCTGGTGCAACATTCGGCTCTGCTCCCGGAACGTTTCGTTTTGCGGGGTGCCGGCACCCGCAATCCGGTATCAGACAATACCAACAAAGCCGAGCGCGCTAAAAATCGGCGGGTTGAATTTTATACATTGCAATAACGCCATATCTGACATGGAGGGTTCCAACAGTGGCAAAAAGTACCTTAACCTACGCTCTATTTGAGGGGGCGTTTATTACGGATGCACCGGCGCTGGATCGCACGGTGAATATCTTAATGTTCAGCGATCCCGATGAAAACGCCTATCAGATTATGATCAACAGGGCGCTGCTGAATGAAGATCAAGAGCCTGAGGCATGGTGCGAGCAGCAGACGGAAGTGCAGCGTAACGAACTGCCCGGTTTCAAAACCGAAGGGAAAATGCTGACGCATGAAATTGGTCCAGCCCGCCTGCCGGTTATTCAGATAGCCAATAGTTTTTTGCAGGATGGTAAAACGATTCGTCAGGTACAGTCGATTATTCGTCTGCCTCGGAACAGCACGGTGAATCCAGGTAATCGGGGGATGATTATTTTTACCCTGCGCGCCGAGAACGAGTTCACCGAGTTTCAACGTAAACATTACGTGCAGGTTATCAACAGTTTCGATCCTGAGACTACACTGCCATAGTGCGTTGCTTGATAAAAAAAGGGCCCTTTCGGCCCTGTTTTCTTTTTACAAACATAAGGTTATTTCATCACTGTTGCCAAAGCGCGCAAGCCATGTGGCGTATTTATAGAATTCCAGCCGGTTCTCCATGCCCATTTTTTTGATAGCGTTGCGGCAGTGCACACCAATGGTACGTTCAGAACGATGCAGCAGCCTGGAGATATCGCTGGCATCATGCCCTTTACCGGTAAGCATCATGATGTTGTTTTCAGTTACCGATAGCTGCAGGTACCGCTTCAGCCCTGCTGCTTTAAAAATATCCGTGCGTGTCGATGCGCCATATCCAATACTGGCGATCAACAGAACCTTCCGGATCCGCAGGATAATGTCATCCATACTGTGAGACTTGCAGATAAAAGGGATATGAATGGTTCGGCTGGTTTCCGCCAGGCTGTTACTGTTACGACAGTCTGTGCCATGCTTAATATTAACCGTAACCATAAAATCCCTGAATATAACATCAGGTAAAGATGCGCCTCGCTGTAATAACGAAAAAGTTAACGGTACATTATCACCTTGATCGTTACGATTATTGATTTTCGAAAGCAAATGCTGCAACCCAAGCTCAAAGTAAGCATTATTACTATCAATAACAATCTGCAACATGATTATTATCCCTGATATCAATTAAGAATCCCTTCACTCACAATTACCGTACATGGGGCTCCTTATCTGCGTAAGGTTGCCTGGATGTACGCCACATTGAAAAGGGAGAGGTAAATCCCAAAGCAAACAATCGAAAACAAACAGTTATGAAGATATGAACACCGTGAAGGGCTATATAAACATGGTTTCGTCTACCCTAATTATCGGGTCGACTTTTAACGTGGTGGAGAGTACTACAACGCAAATGAAAAGTGAAATATCCAGAGGTTAGTATTTTCTCAAAAAATATGTATTACGATACCGTTTCCATTAATTTAAATCTAATGCAACACCAGGAAACCGGCCAGGTGCAGCCAGAAACAAGCGAGGCTAAGTTATTAATCTTATTCATCAAATGAAATATATATTTTTATAAGCAGGGAATTTCAAAACATCCTGCGCCAGAGCAGGCAGGGTATTCAACCCTGTACTATCAGCCCTAAAACACAGGATTAACGAAGCGGAGAACAGAAGAAATCAGATTCAAATTAAAGGAACTGGAACTGGAACTGGAACTGGAACTGGAACTGGAACTGGAACTGGAACTGGAACTGGAACTGGAACTGGAGCGGGCGAAGGGAATCGAACCCTCGTATAGAGCTTGGGAAGCTCTCGTTCTACCATTGAACTACGCCCGCACGCATTGCGAAAGGCATTATATCCCTTCACCACTTTATGGCAACCCTTCCCTCAGCTAACTGATGGATTAATCAGCGGTTACCGCCCTCAGCATGGGGGCGAGCTACCCTGACGGGGGAGATAGCGCTGGGGGTCGATTGCGGTTGCACGGTAGCGTATCTGGAAGTGCAGGCGCACAGATTCCGCCCCGGTACTGCCCATGGTGGCAATTTTCTGGCCCGCTTTTACCTGCTGACCATTGTTAACCTGGGTCGTATCGTTATGCGCATACGCCGTAATGTAATCTTCGCCATGCTTGATCATGACAAGGTTGCCGTAGCCACGAAGCTGGCTGCCCACATACACCACGCGTCCTGCACCCGCCGCATAAACGGCCTGGCCACGCTGGCCGGCAATATCGATGCCTTTGTTGCCTCCATCAGAATCAGAGAACGGCATGATCACTTTACCTGACGTCGGCCAGCGCCAGCAGCGCTGCCCTACCGGCGGCGCCGGCGATTTTGCCACGGAGGCGGAAGGGCGTGATTTGACGGCTTTATGGCTCGCGGTTGCGGTGCTTTTCGCCCCGCTGCCGCTTACGCGCACCTTTTGTCCCACCTGCAGCGTATAGGGCGCGGAAATGCCGTTCATGCGCGCCAGGGTCGCCACACTGGTGCCGGTCATGCGTGAAATGCGATACAGGGTGTCGCCGCGCTTTACGGTATAAACGGAGCCACTAAAGGTTCCGTAGTCGGGAGATTTACTGCCGGAGCAGCCTGCGATCAAAAGCGTCAGGCTAAGGCTAAGCGCCGTACCCCATCCTGTTAACTGGCCGCCCAAACTCAAATCACATCCTCTGCGCTAATTACCTGATTATTCAAGTAGCTTATATTATCAGCTTCTGTTTAATGGCCCAAACAGAGCAAAAAAAAACCGCGCAGCTGCGCGGTTTATCGAAGCGTAATGTATTACTTAACCGGACGCATGGCCGGGAACAGAATGACGTCACGGATGGTATGGCTGTTAGTGAACAGCATAACCATGCGGTCAATACCGATGCCAAGGCCAGCCGTAGGCGGCAAGCCGTGCTCAAGCGACGTCACGTAATCTTCGTCGTAGAACATGGCTTCATCATCGCCCGCATCTTTCGCGGCAACCTGATCGGCAAAGCGCTGCGCCTGATCTTCTGCATCGTTCAGCTCCGAGAAGCCGTTACCGATTTCGCGGCCGCCGATGAAGAATTCGAAGCGATCCGTGATCTCCGGATTCACATCATTACGACGCGCCAGAGGGGACACCTCTGCCGGATATTCGGTAATAAAGGTAGGCTGAATCAGATGCGCTTCCGCAACCTCTTCAAAGATTTCCGTCACGATGCGGCCCAGGCCCCAGCTCTTCTCGACTTTGATACCGATAGATTCTGCTACCGCTTTCGCGCTGTCGAAGTTATCCAGATCGGCCAGATTGGTTTCCTGACGATGCTTCTTGATGGCTTCGCGCATGGTCAGCTTCTCAAACGGCTTGCCGAAATCGAAGGTCTGGTCGCCGTACTGAACCTGGGTCGTGCCCAGCACATCCTGCGCCAGAGTACGGAACAGCGATTCGGTCAGCTCAATGAGGTCCTTGTAATCGGCGTAGGCCATGTAGAGTTCCATCATGGTGAACTCTGGGTTATGGCGAACCGAGATACCTTCGTTACGGAAGTTACGGTTAATCTCGAACACGCGTTCAAAACCACCGACCACCAGGCGCTTGAGGTAGAGCTCCGGCGCGATACGCAGATACATATCGAGGTCGAGCGCATTGTGATGGGTTACAAACGGACGCGCTGATGCGCCGCCCGGGATCACCTGCATCATCGGCGTTTCGACTTCCATAAAGTCACGTCCCACCATGAACTGACGGATACCTGCCAGAATCTGCGAGCGAACTTTAAAGGTCTTGCGAGACTCCTCGTTGGAGATGAGATCCAGGTAGCGCTGACGATAGCGCGCTTCCTGATCCTGCAGACCATGGAACTTGTCCGGCAGCGGGCGCAGCGCTTTGGTCAGCAAACGCAGTTCGGTACAGTGCAGGGAGAGCTCGCCGGTTTTGGTTTTGAACAGCTTACCGCGCGCGCCAAGAATATCCCCGAGGTCCCATTTTTTGAACTGCTCGTTGTACACGCCTTCCGGCAGATCGTCACGGGCAACGTAGAGCTGAATGCGGCCACCGACGTCCTGCAGCGTCACGAAAGAGGCTTTACCCATAATGCGACGGGTCATCATGCGGCCTGCCACCGACACTTCGATGTTCAGCGCTTCAAGCTCTTCGTTCTCTTTATCGTCAAACTCATTGTGCAGTTGGTCAGAGGTACGATCGCGACGGAAGTCGTTCGGGAAAGCGACGCCCTGCTCACGCAGCGCAGCCAGCTTTTCACGGCGTGTTTTCAGCTCGTTATTTAGTTCGGCTGCTGCGTCAACGCCTTGTGATTGTTGTTCAGACATGTTGGTTCCTCATAACCCTGCTTTCAAACTTGCTTCAATGAATTTGTCCAGATCGCCATCCAGCACGGCCTGCGTATTACGGGTTTCAACGCCGGTACGCAGATCCTTGATGCGGGAGTCGTCAAGAACGTAGGAGCGGATCTGGCTACCCCAGCCGATGTCGGACTTGTTATCCTCCAGCGCCTGTTTCTCAGCATTTTTCTTTTGCATCTCCAGTTCATAAAGCTTCGCTTTCATCTGCTTCATGGCCTGGTCTTTGTTCTTATGCTGCGAACGGTCGTTCTGGCACTGGGTCACGGTACCGGTTGGAATGTGGGTAATACGCACCGCCGATTCCGTACGGTTAACGTGCTGACCGCCCGCACCGGAGGCGCGATAAACGTCAATACGCAGATCTGCCGGATTGATTTCGATATCAATATCGTCATCCACTTCCGGGTAGACAAAGGCGGAGCTGAAGGAGGTGTGACGGCGGCCGCCGGAGTCGAACGGACTCTTACGCACCAGGCGGTGTACGCCGGTTTCGGTACGCAGCCAGCCAAACGCGTATTCGCCCTGAATACGAATGGTTACGGACTTAATGCCGGCCACTTCGCCTTCAGACTCTTCAATAATTTCGGTTTTAAATCCGCGTGCCTCGGCCCAGCGCAGATACATGCGCATCAGCATGCTGGCCCAGTCCTGCGCTTCGGTACCACCAGAGCCGGCCTGAATATCGATATAGCAGTCGGCGCTGTCGTATTCACCGGAGAACATGCGTCGGAATTCCAGCTGGGCAAGCTTCTGCTCAAGCTGATCGAGCTCGACAACGGCCTCGTTGAAGGTCTCTTCGTCATCGGCTTCAATGGCCAGTTCCAGCAGACCGGACACATCGTCAAGGCCCTGGGTCATCTGGTCGAGCGTTTCTACAATGGCTTCCAGCGCGGAGCGCTCTTTGCCCAGCGCCTGCGCACGCTCCGGCTCGTTCCAGACGTCCGGCTGCTCTAGCTCAGCGTTTACTTCTTCGAGGCGTTCTTTCTTGGCATCGTAGTCAAAGATACCCCCTAAGAACGTCGCTGCGCTCCGTGAGGTCCTGAATGCGGTTTTTTACCGGGTTAATTTCAAACATGGTTTGCGGATCTTTAAGTTGGCTAGTCAAAATGCGGCATAAGGGCAAAAGTTTACCGGATTCATGCCGCTTTTTATAGCGATTATGGCCTCAGAGCGGCCAGATGTTGTCGATAATAAGCTGAACGCTGCGGTTCCCACGAAACTCATTCACATCAAGCTTATACGCAATTTCGACCTCGCGTACCCCGTTGTCAGGCCAGCAGGTGGTATCGACATTGAAGGCTATGCCGTCAAGCAGCGGGCCGCCGCCCACGGGTTCCAGCATCAGCTTCAGGTGGCGCTCGCCCACCAGTCGCTGTTGCAGCACGCGAAAACGGCCATCGAACAAGGGCTCAGGGAACATCTGCCCCCAGGGGCCTGCGTCGCGCAGCATTTCCGCAACCTCAAGCGTCATCTCCTGCGGCTGCAACGCACCGTCTGACCAGATTTCCCCCTGCAACAGCGCCGGATCAAGCCATTCGCCTACCAGCGTGGCAAACCGCTGTTGAAACTCCTCAAAACGGGTGGCCTCAAGCGACAGGCCGGCCGCCATGGCGTGACCGCCAAACTTCAGCATCATTCCTGGATAGAGCGTATCAAGCCGCTCAAGGGCGTCGCGCATATGCAGCCCCTGAATGGATCGACCGGAGCCTTTCAGCGTGCCATCGCCAGCCGGAGCGAAAGCGATGACGGGCCGGTGAAAACGCTCTTTGATGCGCGATGCCAGTATGCCCACCACGCCCTGGTGCCATTCCGGGTGATAAATGGCAATCCCGCCGGGTAGCGCTTCACCGCTGCGCTCCAGACTATCGCACAGCGTCAGCGCTTCGGCCTGCATGCCCTGTTCTATCTCTTTACGCGTCTGGTTCAGCGCGTCCAGCTCGCTCGCCAGCATGCGCGCCTGGACAATATCGTTACACATCAGCAGCGCCACGCCGACGGACATATCGTCCAGTCGCCCCGCCGCGTTAAGCCGTGGACCCAGCGCGAAACCAAGATCGTTGGCCGCCAGCTTTTGCGCGTCGCGATTGGCGATCTCCAGCAGCGCGCGGATCCCTGGCCGGCACCGGCCCGCCCGAATGCGGCTCAACCCCTGCCAGATCAGGATGCGATTATTGGCATCCAGCGGCACCACGTCCGCTACCGTTCCAAGTGCCACCAGGTCCAGATGCTCCGCCAGATTCGGCACGGCAATGCCCTGCTCCTCAAACCAGCCTGCATCACGAAGATGCGCGCGCAGCGCCAGCATTAAGTAGAACGCGACGCCGACCCCCGCCAGGCATTTCGAAGGAAACGCACAGTCTGGAAGATTGGGATTAATGATGGCTTCAGCAAGCGGAAGCGTTTCACCGGGCAGATGGTGATCGGTGATCACCACCGGAATGCCCAGCTCATGGGCCCGGGCCACACCGCTGTGCGAAGAGATACCGTTATCGACGGTGAGGATCAGCTGCGCACCGCGTGCGTGGGCCTGATCGACTACCTCCGGGCTGAGCCCATAGCCGTCGTCAAAGCGGTTCGGAACCAGATAATCCACGTTGCCCGCGCCCAGGCTGCGCAGGGCCAGCACGCTTAGCGCGGTACTGGTTGCGCCATCGGCATCAAAGTCGCCCACCACCATGATGCGCAGGTTTTCACGCAGCGCACTGAACAGGATGGCGGTTGCCTTATCCACACCCGCCAGCTGCTGCCAGGGCAGCAGCCCCTTAACGCTACGCTCCAGGTCCGCCGCGCTTTTCACACCGCGGCTGGCATACAGACGTGCCAGGAGCGGCGGCAGCTCGGTGGGGAGGCTGACATTTTCATCCACCGTTCTCCGGCGGAGCTGTGTTTGCTGTTTCACTGATTACTGCGCCTGCTTCTTATGTTCATCCAGCAGCGTTTTCAGTTCTTTCGGTCCCTGATAACCCGGAACAACGTACCCGTCGTTCAGTACCAGCGCAGGCGTTCCCTGCACGCCGAACTGTACGCCGAGCGCATAATGCTTCGCTGTATCAATGCTGCAACTGGCTGCCGGCACATCGCCATTTTTCATCGCGGCATCAAAGGTTTTCTTCGGATCTTTTGCACACCAGATGGCGTTCATCTCTTTAGCCGTGTCGCTCTGCGGCCCCTGGCGCGGGAAAGCGAGGTAGCGCACGGTAATACCCAGCGCGTTGTAATCTTTCATCTCTTCGTGCAGCTTATGGCAATAGCCGCAGGTGATATCGGTAAACACGGTGATGACATGCTGCTCGTTTGCCGCTTTGTACACGATCATCTCTTTTTCGAGCGCATTGAGGCGACCCATCAGCATCTTGTTGGTCACGTTCACCGGCTGCGCACCGCTGACATCATAGAGCGGGCCCTGGATAATGTGCTTTCCGTCATCGGTGACGTACAGCACGCCGCTGTTGGTCAGCACGCTTTTCATACCGGCAACCGGCGCGGGTTGGATAGTTTCAGTTTTCACACCCAGCTTCGCCAGCGAGGCTTCAATGGCGGCATCATCGGCCTGCACGCCGAAGGTGGAAAGCGATGCGGCGAGCAGGGAAAACAGCACGATACCTTTATTCATAACGTTTCCTTTAACTTTATGGCACTCACGCCCGTGGGTGGTGCTGTTGGTGTAGTTGCCGTAAGCGGGCCGTTGCCACGTGCGTGTAGATTTGTGTGGTCGACAGGTCGCTGTGTCCAAGCAGCATCTGGACGACGCGAAGATCGGCACCGTGATTCAATAAGTGGGTCGCAAATGCATGACGTAACACGTGCGGAGAGAGCTTTTCGCTGTCGATGCCTGCCTGGGCGGCGTAATGCTTTATGCGATGCCAGAAAGTCTGCCGCGTCATTTGCTGCGCCCGTTTACTGGGAAAAAGTACGTCCACGGACTGCCCGTTCAGAAGCCAGTGACGAGCGTGGGTAAGATAGTATTCGATCCAGTACACCGCTTCTTCACCTAATGGGACAAGACGCTCTTTATTGCCTTTACCCAGCACTCTCACCACGCCCTGCCGCAGGCTAACGTCACTCATGGTTAAGCCCACGAGTTCCGACACGCGCAGGCCGGTGGCATAGAGCACTTCAAGCATCGCTTTATCCCGTAATTCGACGGGCTGGTCAACTGACGGTGCCTGGAGCAACCGCTCAACCTGCGCTTCGCTCAGGTCTTTTGGCAGGCGCTGCGGGAGCTTAGGCGACGCCAGCGATGCGCTGGGATCGTCGGTGCGCACTTTCTCACGGTAGAGGTGCTGAAACAGCCGACGCACGGCGCTCAGCATTCTTGCAGAGCTGGTGGCCTTATAGCCGCCTTCAACCCGTTCAGCCAGCAATGCCTGAAGGTCGGACGCCTGGGCTGTTTCAAGAGTGAGGCTGTGACGATAGAGCCACTCCGTCAGGCTCTTCAAATCGCGCCGGTACGCCTGCAGCGTATTCTCGGAGAGATTGCGCTCAAGCCAGAGCGTATCCAGAAACTGTTCAATGCGGGCTAAATCCTGCTCCACCACGACCTCCCAATGACTCCCATTGCGGCATTATGCCTGATTGACCGGTGATTCTGATACACTAGCGGCTCAGTACAGAATGAGATGAGACGTTAACGTTATGAACATTGGTCTTTTTTATGGTTCCAGCACCTGTTACACCGAAATGGCGGCCGAAAAAATTCGCGACATCATTGGCGCAGAACTGGTTTCGCTTCATAACCTGAAAGACGACGCTCCCTCATTAATGACGCAGTACGATGTCCTGATTTTAGGCATTCCCACCTGGGATTTCGGTGAGCTTCAGGAGGACTGGGAAGCCGTCTGGGATCGGCTTGATGAGCTCGATCTCGAGGGCAAGCTCGTTGCCCTTTATGGCATGGGCGACCAGCTTGGCTACGGCGAATGGTTCCTGGATGCGCTCGGTATGCTGCACGATAAACTGGCGCCGCGCGGCGTAAAATTTATTGGCTACTGGCCCACCGAAGGCTACGAGTTTACCAGCGCGAAACCCGTCATCGCCGACGGCCAGCTGTTTGTTGGCCTGGCGCTCGATGAAACCAATCAGTACGACCTGAGCGATGAACGCATCCAGGCGTGGTGTGAACAGATCCTCGGCGAAATGGCGACGCATTTTTCATAAGTCACGCCGCGTAGCAGGAAGTCACGCCAGGTTTCATACACGATAGCCGTCAATGCGGTGTACGTGTCAGGGTCTGCGTCTGCACGATAAGCCGCCGCAGATCGCGCCACTCCCGCTCGTCCATGCTGTCGGCCGCCAGCCACAGATGCCTGCAACGGCGCTTATTCGGCCGGCGCAGGCGCAGCATCATTCCACTCTGCACCATCCAGGGTTCGCCAACGATCTCCCACTCAACGCCCTGCCACTTAAACCGGTTATCCATCAACAGCTTCGCTTCGCCCTGGCGTGCGTGGATCCGGCGCTGGCTGCGAACGCAGTCAAAAACCACAAGGGACAGCAGCAGCATCCATACCGGCGTGTAGCTCAGCGGCCAGGGAATAAACAGGACGATAGCCGCGACGATGCCGTGCAGCAGCAGGGAGAGCCACTGGGAGCGCCAGGAGACGCGCAGATCAGATTGCCACAGGACCACGATCCTGATTCCGTTTCTGAATTAATTGCACCATCCGCTCCAGCTCAGCGTCCGCAGGCTTGCCGTGATTCATCAGCCAGTTGAAGAGATCGGGATCGTCACACTCCAGCAGGCGCACAAACAGACGCTTGTCGTCATCGCTCAGTGAATCGTACTCATATTCAAAGAACGGCATGATAGAGATATCAAGTTCACGCATCCCGCGGCGGCATGCCCAGTGAATACGGGACTTATTGGTTATATCCATTTTTATATTCCTGTTTAACCGGAAATCAGGTACGCCGGCTAGTGTACCGTGTTTTTGACAACGCTATCAGGGGATTGTTAGGGATTGCGAAGCGTTATCCTGAAAATTCAGCGCGATGTGCAACGTACAAAATGCCGTGCGTAGCGCCTCGCAAACCTGGCTTAAGAGCACAAACAGCGCGGTTAAAGCGCTTGCAAAGCACGTCGGCTCTTTTACCATTAAGCTTCATTCACATTGCATAGTGACACTCGGGACAAAGTTATGGCATTTACACCGTTTCCTCCGCGCCAGCCTGCTGCTTCCGCACGCCTGCCGTTGACGCTTATCTCGCTTGATGACTGGGCGCTGGCTACCATCACCGGTCCCGAGAGCGAGAAATATCTCCAGGGTCAGGTGACGACCGATGTCGCCGAACTGGCTGAAAATCAGCATGTGTTAGCCGCGCACTGCGATGCAAAGGGGAAAATGTGGAGCAATCTCCGCCTCTTCCGTGACGGAGAGGGGTACGCCTGGATCCTGCGCCGGAATCTTCGCGATGCCGAACTCACCGAACTGAAAAAGTACGCGGTGTTTTCGAAAGTGACCATTGGCCCTGATGACGGCCGGACGCTGCTCGGTGTGGCAGGCTTCCAGGCGCGGGCCGCGCTGGCAGGCGTCTTTACCACCCTGCCCGATGAACAAAATCAGGTTGTGCGTGAGGGCGATACCACGCTGCTGTGGTTCGGCCTGCCCGCCGAGCGTTTCCTGCTGATCACCCAGGACGAGAAAGCCGAAACGCTGTGCAACGCACTCAAGGGCGAAGCGCAGCTGAATAACAGCCAGCAGTGGCTGGCGCTGGATATCGAAGCCGGTATTCCGGTTATCGACACTGAGAACATGAGCCAGTTTATTCCTCAGGCGACCAACCTCCAGGCGCTGGGCGGCATCAGCTTTAAAAAGGGCTGCTATACCGGGCAAGAGATGGTGGCACGCGCTAAATTCCGTGGTGCCAATAAACGCGCCCTCTGGTATCTCGCCGGCGAGGCGAGCCGCGTGCCGCAGCCGGGCGAAGATCTGGAGATGCAAATGGGCGAAAACTGGCGCCGTACCGGGACGGTGCTGGCTGCCGTGCAGCTTGATGACGGTCGTGTGCTGGTGCAGGTCGTGATGAATAACGATATGGAAGCAGGCAGCGTATTCAGAGTGCGTGATGAGGCAAGCCACACGCTGGCGATTCAGCCTCTGCCCTACTCACTGGAAGAGTGATGCGTAGCCGGGCGCGGCAACCGCTGCCGCGCCCGATGTAACCCCTGACCGATAAAGCGTTATACCTGGCCAATATAGAGATAGATCGCCAGGAAGTGGCAGACGCTCCCACCAAGCACGAAGCCGTGCCAGATTGCATGGTTATACGGGATACGTTTACAGGCGTAAAAAATGACGCCCAGCGAATAGATAATCCCACCAGTCGCCAGCAGCGCCACGCTTCCCGGCGCCAGCTTGATCACCATCTGGTATATCACCACCAGCGACAGCCACCCCATCGCCAGATAGGTGACCAGTGACAGCACCTTGAAACGGTGAGCAATGGTGAGCTTGAAGAGAATACCCAGCAGCGCCAGGCCCCAGATAACAATCATCAGGCCTTTTGCCAGCGGTGAGTTAAGCCCCACCAGCAGGAACGGCGTATAGGTGCCGGCTATCAACAGATAGATCGCGCAGTGGTCGAGTTTTTTGAACCAGCGCTTTGCCCGGGCATGCGGTATGGCGTGATACAGCGTGGAAGCCAGAAACAGCAGAATCATACTGCCGCCGTAGAGGCTGTAACTGGTAAGCGCTACCGCGTCGGCATTGGTATCAATAGCCTGAGACAGCAGCAGAACCAACCCTACAATGCCAAATATCAGCCCGATGCCGTGACTGATACTGTTGGCAATTTCTTCTGCCACCGAATATCCCTGCGCGATTAACGGTTTATTACCCATGGTACAACTCCAGAAAACAAGATTAAAAATGCAGCACAGCTAGCCTAACTGAGAATGATTCCAGTGAACACCTGTTAGCTGAAATATATTTCCGGAATGAGATTTACGCCAGAGAAGTACTGCCGGTTTGCTTATCAGGACAGAACCTGCCCTGACCGCACTCCCAGCCAGTATGCGGTATCCTTGTGACGAAGGGCCGACGCTTTTATGACATCGCGTGAGGGCAGCGCTCCTCGCGCGGTGAAAAGGAATAGTTGCGCGAATGCATCGTCTGGTAATCTGTAGCCGCACTTAATAAGGGATATCCGTACCGTGACCATGTTTACCCACTCAGCGATCGCCAGCCTCAACAACCTTGAAATGATGGTCTACAACTACGTCATCAAAAATCCCGACAAGGTGATGTATATGACCATCCGCGAGCTGGCGGACGAGGCGGGCGTCTCCACCACCACCGTGCTGCGCTTCTGCCGCAAGCTTAACTGCGACGGCTATTCCGAGTTTCGCGTGCGCTTTAAATTGTATCTGGAGCAGAACGAGCCGCAGCAGGCTAATTTTGGTGCCAGTGAGATAATGAGTTTTTTCAGAAGCGTCAATAATGAAGAGTTCGATGCGCTGCTCGACGAGGCGGTAAATATTATTCTGCAATCTGAACGTATAATTTTTGTCGGGGCCGGGACATCTGGTGCGCTGGCAAAATATGGCGCGCGCTTCTTTTCAAACGTCGGGAAATTCAGTAACCACATTGATGACCCTTATTTCCCGGTGACCAGCGACATGGCCAAAAATGCGCTGGCGATTGTGCTATCCGTCTCCGGTGAAACCGAAGAGATCTTACGTTTTGCCAGTCAGTTCAGCCTGCATCGCTGCAAAGTGCTCTCCGTCACCAGCCATGAAAACTCCTCGCTGGCAAAGCTTGCCGACTTTAATCTCTCCTGGCACGTGCAGCCCATGCGCGTCGCCGGCGTGTATGACATCACAACCCAGATCCCGGTGATTTATATTCTGGAATCGCTGGGTCGGAAACTGGCCCGTCGGCTGGGATAAAAAACATATTGTTTTTTTGATGTAACAAGTAACCGAAACGGTTATTTGTTATATCGTGACTTTTGACCTTCGTTTGTTAGACTCGTTTTCAGCATTTATTCAGCGCCCGGTAATAACTGTGTAATTGACATTTATTTACCCAACGACGACGAGATAACAAGTATGAAAAAACTGACACTACCAAAAGACTTTTTATGGGGCGGCGCCGTAGCCGCACATCAGGTTGAAGGCGGTTGGGATAAAGGCGGCAAAGGCCCGAGCATTTGTGACGTGTTAACCGGCGGCGCACACGGCGTGCCGCGTGTCATCACCAAAAGCGTCGAACCCGGCAAGTATTACCCTAACCACGAAGCGATCGATTTTCACGGTCACTACAAAGAAGACATCAAACTGTTTGCCGAGATGGGCTTCAAATGTTTCCGCACCTCCATCGCCTGGACGCGTATCTTCCCGAAAGGGGATGAGACCCAGCCGAACGAAGAGGGGCTGCAGTTCTATGACGATATGTTTGATGAGCTGCTGAAATACAACATCGAGCCGGTAATCACCCTCTCCCACTTTGAAATGCCCCTGCACCTGGTGCAGGAGTACGGCGGCTGGACCAATCGCAAAGTCGTTGATTTCTTTGTACGCTTCGCCGAAGTGGTGTTCGAGCGTTACAAAAGCAAAGTGAAATACTGGATGACCTTTAACGAGATCAACAACCAGCGTAACTGGCGCGCGCCGCTGTTCGGCTACTGCTGCTCTGGCGTGGTTTACACCGAGCATGAGAACCCGGAAGAGGTGATGTACCAGGTGCTGCATCACCAGTTCGTTGCCAGCGCTCAGGCCGTGAAGATTGGTCATCGCATTAATCCGGACATGCAGATTGGCTGCATGCTGGCGATGGTACCGCTCTATCCGTTCTCCTGTAAGCCAGAAGACGTGATGTTCGCTCAGGAGTCTATGCGTGAGCGCTATGTGTTCACCGATGTGCAGCTGCGTGGCTACTATCCGTCCTACGTGCTAAACGAGTGGGAGCGCCGCGGATTCAACATCAAAATGGAAGAGGGCGACGAACAGATCCTGCGCGAAGGCTGCTGCGACTATCTGGGCTTTAGCTACTACATGACCAACGCCGTGAAAGCGGAAGGCGGCTCCGGCGACGCGCTGACCGGCTTCCAGGGCAGCGTACCTAACCCACACGTGAAAGCCTCCGACTGGGGATGGCAGATTGACCCGGTTGGCCTGCGCTATGCCCTGTGTGAGCTTTACGAGCGCTACCAGAAACCGCTGTTCATCGTTGAAAACGGCTTCGGTGCCTACGACAAGGTTGAGGCCGACGGCAGCATCAACGACGACTACCGCATCGACTACCTGCGTGCGCACGTGGAAGAAATGATGAAAGCGGTCACTTACGATGGTGTGGACCTGATGGGCTACACGCCGTGGGGCTGCATCGACTGCGTCTCCTTCACCACCGGGCAGTACAGCAAGCGTTACGGCTTTATCTACGTGAACAAACACGACGACGGCACCGGCGACATGTCACGTTCGCGTAAGAAGAGCTTTGACTGGTACAAGCAGGTTATCGCCAGCAACGGCGAGCAGCTCTAAACGAGGCGCTGACCGCGTTTCCGGCGGACGCGGTTCTCACCATCACGTTCTCGCGCCCCTCTTTGCATGAAAAGAGGGGCAGACATTATTTCCCGCCCGCCATATCAACAAAAGTGCCGGTCACATACGATGCCTTCTCGCTCAGAAGCCAGGCGATAGCCTGCGCAACCTCCTCCGGCTGACCGCCGCGCTGCATCGGTATCGCGCTTTTCACCCGATCGACCCGACCTGGTTCACCGCCCGAGGCGTGCATGTCGGTATAGATAAAGCCGGGGCGTACGCAGTTTACCCGGATCCCCTGCCCTGCCACTTCCAGCGACAGCCCTGTAGTCATGGAATCTATCGCGCCTTTCGAGGCGGCATAATCAACATATTCGCCCGGCGCGCCGAGACGCGAGGCCGCGGACGACACGTTAACGATCGCGCCACCTTTGCCGCCGTGCTGGTGCGACATGCGCTTCACCGCTTCGCGGCAGCAGAGGAAATAGCTGGTGACGTTGGTCATCAGCACCTCGTTGATCCGTGCCGCTGACAGATCCTCCAGCCGCGCCTGCTGAAAAAGAATGCCGGCGTTATTCACCAGCGCATCCAGCGGCCCCATAAAACGGTCGATCTGCTCGAACATCGTCACGACCTGCGCTTCATCCGACACGTCCGCCCGGATGGCCTGCGCCGTGCCACCCGCAACACGGATGTCGTCAACCACCGACTGCGCTGCCGCGTCGTTGGCATGGTAATTCACCACTACGCTATACCCCTGCTGGGCCAGCAGCAGTGCGGTAGCACGTCCAATTCCACGGCTTCCACCGGTCACCAGTGCAACAGCCATCATTTCCTCCAGAAATAAAAAAGGGCACCGAAGTGCCCTTAGATTACAGCAGGATAGCGGTTACTGGTATTCGCTCATCGGTACGCATGAGCAGAACAGATTGCGATCGCCGTAGACATCATCAAGACGTTTTACGGTCGGCCAGTACTTATTGGCAAAGCCTGCCGGGAAGGCGGCCAGCTCGCGGGTGTACGGGTGATCCCACTCGCCCACCAGCTCAGACTGGGTGTGCGGGGCATTAACCAGCGGGTTGTTATCCGCCGGCCATTCGCCGGCCGCCACGCGATCGATCTCGCTGCGGATCGTCAGCATCGCATCGATAAAGCGATCCAGCTCGACCTTACTTTCAGATTCGGTCGGCTCTACCATCAGCGTGCCGGCAACCGGGAATGACATGGTCGGCGCATGGAAGCCGTAGTCGATCAGACGTTTGGCAATATCCAGCTCGCTGATACCGGTCGCTTCCTTCAGCGGACGGATATCCAGGATGCATTCGTGCGCGACGCGGCCATCGCGGCCGGTGTAGAGCACCGGATACGCCGACTGCAGGCGGGTAGCGATGTAGTTAGCGTTGAGAATGGCGACCTGGCTGGCTTGTTTCAGCCCTTCAGAGCCCATCATACGAATATACATCCAGCTTATCGGCAGGATTGACGCGCTGCCAAACGGCGCGGCGGATACCGCACCCTGGCGAGTCAGCATGCCTTCGATCTGCACCACGCTGTGGCCCGGTACAAACGGTGCCAGATGCGCTTTGACGCCGATTGGCCCCATGCCCGGGCCGCCGCCGCCGTGCGGGATGCAGAAGGTTTTATGCAGGTTCAGGTGCGAGACGTCCGCGCCGATAAAGCCTGGCGTGGTAACACCCACCTGGGCATTCATGTTGGCGCCATCGAGATACACCTGGCCGCCGAACTGGTGCACGATCTCGCACACCTCACGAATGGTTTCTTCGTACACGCCGTGGGTAGACGGGTAGGTCACCATG
Organism: Siccibacter turicensis LMG 23730; assembly: GCF_000463155.2. GTDB lineage: Bacteria > Pseudomonadota > Gammaproteobacteria > Enterobacterales > Enterobacteriaceae > Siccibacter > Siccibacter turicensis. Next base: position 46,064 of record NZ_AWFZ01000050.1, read on the forward strand.
ATGCAGGAGAGCTTGTCGCCCGCCTGTTCGGCTTTCACACGCAGATCCGCCAGATCGATGTTGCCCTGCTTATCACAGGCCACAACCACAACCTGCATACTGGCCATCTGCGCCGATGCCGGGTTAGTACCGTGCGCGGAGGCCGGGATAAGACAGATATCGCGATGCCCCTCGTTGCGGCTTTCGTGATAGCGGCGAATCGCCAGCAGTCCCGCATACTCCCCCTGCGCGCCGGAGTTCGGCTGCATACAGAGCGCATCATAGCCGGTGAGTTTCACCAGCCAGTCGGAGAGCTGGCCGATCATCAGGTGATAGCCTTCCGCCTGATCCGCCGGACAGAACGGATGCAGTTCGGCAAACTCAGGCCAGGTGATCGGGATCATCTCCGCCGCGGCGTTAAGCTTCATGGTGCAGGAGCCGAGCGGGATCATCGCCTGGTTGAGGGCCAGATCTTTACGCTCCAGGCTGTGCATATAGCGCATCATTTCCGTTTCGCTGTGGTAGCGATTGAACACCGGGTGGGTAAGGATCGCATCGTTGCGCAGCATGGCAGAAGGAATCGAGCGGCTGTCGTGCGCCACGTCGCGATCGAGCACGTCGATATCCAGGCCGTGCGCATCGCCCAGCAGAACGGTAAACAGATTCGCCACATCCTCGCGGGTGGTAGTTTCATCCAGCGTGATGCCGACCGCATTGAGCACGTCGCTACGCAGGTTAATCTGCGCCGCCTCGGCACGAGCCAGCACCGCGGCTTTATCGGCCACCTCAACGCACAGGGTGTCGAACCAGTGGGCGTGACGCAGCTTCAGGCCGCCTTTTTGCAGACCCGCCGCCAGAATATCGGCAAAGCGGTGAATGCGGCTGGCAATACGCTTCAGCCCTTCCGGCCCGTGGAACACGGCGTAGAGGCTGGCGATATTGGCCAGCAGTACCTGGGAGGTACAGATGTTGGAGTTCGCCTTTTCACGACGAATATGCTGCTCGCGCGTTTGCATCGCCATGCGCAGCGCGGTGTTACCCGCCGCATCGCGGGAGACGCCGATGATGCGGCCCGGCATGGAGCGCTTGAACTCATCTTTCGCGCCAAAGAAGGCGGCGTGTGGGCCGCCGTAGCCCATCGGCACACCAAAGCGCTGTGCGGAACCGAACACGATGTCGGCGCCCTGTTTGCCCGGCGCGGTTAACAGCACCAGCGCCATCAGGTCGGCCGCCACGCTGACAATCACGTTGCGCGCCTTCAGTTCGCCAATCAGCGTGCCGTAGTCATGCACCTCCCCGGTGGTACCCACCTGCTGAAGCAGTACGCCGAACACGTCCTGGTGGTCGAGCACCCGGTCAGCCTCATCGACAATCACGTCAAAACCGAAGGTTTCCGCGCGGGTACGCACCACGTCGAGAGTTTGTGGGTGCACGTCGGCCGCCACGAAGAAGCGGTTAGCCTGTTTGAGCTTGCTGACGCGCTTCGCCATTGCCATCGCTTCGGCGGCGGCGGTCGCTTCATCAAGCAGCGATGCGGAGGCGATGTCCATCCCGGTCAGATCCAGCGTAACCTGCTGGAAGTTGAGCAGCGCTTCGAGACGCCCCTGGGAGACTTCCGGCTGATACGGGGTGTAGGCGGTGTACCAGCCCGGATTTTCCAGCATGTTACGCAGGATAACTGGCGGCAGGTGCACCGGGGTGTAGCCCATGCCAATGTAAGACTTAAAGCGCTTGTTCAACCCGGCGATGCTTTTCAGTTCCGCCAGCGCGGCGAATTCGGTGGTGGCGTCGCCGATGTGCGGCGGCGCATCAAGCTGGATATCCTTCGGCACGATCTGTGCGATCAGGGCGTTTAACGAATCCGCGCCAACCGCATTTAGCATCTCCTGCTGTTGCTGTGCATCCGGCCCGATGTGACGTTCGATAAAGGCGCCACGGTTTTCAAGCTGGCTTAAAGTCTGTGTCATGAGCGATGGTTCCTGAAACGTGCGGTGAATAGAAGGATCCCCTCCCGGCGGTGAGGGGCAAGGCGAGAAAAAACGGTGCCTTCCCGCCCCTGCGCGGACCCAACGTGGGCGCGCGCGACAGCAATTACTCGTCTAACAGCGCTTCGTACGCCGCGGCATCCAGCAAATCGGCGATCTGCGACTCGTCGCTGGCTTTGATTTTGAAAATCCAGCCCTGACCATAAGGCTCGCTGTTAACCAGTTCCGGGTTGTCGCTCAGGGCGTCGTTTACCGCCACGATTTCACCGCCAATCGGCGCATAGATATCGGAAGCGGCCTTGACGGACTCGGCCACTGCGCAGTCATCGCCCGCACTGACGGTGGTGCCCACGGCCGGCAGATCGACAAACACCATATCGCCCAGCAACTCCTGCGCATGCTCGGTGATCCCTACCGTCCAGGTGCCGTCGGCTTCCTGACGCAGCCATTCGTGCTCTTTGCTGTACTTCAGTTCTGCTGGAACATTGCTCATTGTTTTTCTCCTGATCCTGATAGCGATATCACTGCGCGACGGCTTTACCGGCGCGAACGAAAACGGGTTTGGTCACGCGAACCGGCATTTCACGGTTGCGGATTTGTACAATAGCGGTCTCGCCGATGCCCTGCGGGACACGCGCTAATGCAATGCTGTAGCCCAGCGTCGGGGAAAACGTGCCGCTGGTGATAACGCCTTCCTGCGGGTTGCCCTGGGCATCGGTGAAGCGCACCGGCAGGCCGTTACGCAGCACGCCTTTTTCGGTCATCACCAGCCCGACCAGCTGTTCGGTGCCATGCTCGCGCTGGGATTCGAGCGCATCGCGCCCGATAAACTGGCGATCGGCCGGTTCAAAGGCGATGGTCCAGCCCATGTTGGCGGCGAGCGGAGAGATCCCCTCGTCCATCTCCTGACCGTACAGGTTCATGCCGGCTTCCAGACGCAGCGTGTCGCGCGCGCCGAGGCCGCACGGCTGAACGCCCACCTTCACCAGCGCCTGCCAGAAATCCGCGGCCTGCTCGTTGGGCAGCGCAATCTCGTATCCCGCCTCGCCGGTATAACCGGTAGTGGCAATGAACAGATCGCCGGCCTGAACGCCAAAGAACGGCTTCATGCCGTCAACGGCCTGACGCTGCGCCTCGGTAAACAGCGTGCCCGCTTTCTCTTTTGCCTGCGGGCCCTGCACCGCGATAAGAGCCAGATCGTCGCGAACGGTGATCTCAACGCCGTAGGCCGCGGCATGCTCTTCAATCCAGGCGAGATCTTTCTCGCGGGTAGCGGAGTTCACCACGAGGCGGAAATAGTCTTCCGTCATAAAGTAGACAATCAGATCGTCGATCACGCCGGCGGAGGCGTTAAGCATGCCGGAATAGAGCGCTTTGCCCGGCGTGGTCAGTTTTGCCACGTCGTTGGCCAGCAGAAAACGCAGGAATTCCCGGGTGCGCGCGCCGCGCAGATCGACAATGGTCATATGGGAAACGTCGAACATGCCGGCGTCGCGGCGTACCGCGTGGTGCTCGTCGAGCTGCGAGCCGTAATGCAGTGGCATCATCCAGCCGTGGAAATCAACCATGCGTGCACCGCAGAGGGTGTGTTGTTCATACAAAGGGGTTTGTTGAGCCATCTTTTCCTCGGATTGTCAGCGGGTACGAAGGTGGGACGCCAGCCCGTAAACTCACAGGATGAACCCCCGAGCCACGACCCGTCCCGGTCGCGACGCAAACGTTACCTTTGGCCTGAACTTATCACCGAAGTAAGGGATTAACCATAAGTAAAAATGGGTCATCACATTAGCTTATGGCGCAAAATCGCCAAACGCGCCGCAGAGCTTTACGCTGAAGAGTGACGGCATTACCGCTGTAAAACATCGGCTATCGAGGGGGCAATGCGCATAAGTCAGCATTAAGCATGGAAAGCGGAGAAAAATGAGCGGATCGCAAAAATCGTCACATGAGTAAATCTAATCCGAAAAAATGGGTGAAATTAGAATATTTCAAACGAGGAGATTTTCCCTTTCCGCGGACGGAAAAGGGAAAGTGTGACGCAGTTAACGTAACCAGTCGGGGAGATCGTTCAGGCCCATCGCCTGGCGAATAAGCTGCGGTTTTACCCCTGGCAACCTGTCGGCAAGTTTAAGGCCGATATCGCGCAGCAGTTTTTTCGCCGGATGGGTACCAGCAAACAGTTCCTGGAAACCCTGCATGCCTGCCAGCATCAGCGCGGCGCTGTGCTTACGGTTGCGCTCGTAGCGGCGCAGATAAAGATGCTGGCCGATATCCTTGCCCTGGCGCTGCAAACGCCGCAGTTCGTCAATCAGCTCAGCGGCATCCATAAAGCCAAGGTTTACCCCCTGCCCCGCCAGCGGATGAATGGTATGGGCCGCATCGCCCACCAGCGCCAGACGGTGCGCGGCAAACTGACGCGCGTAGCGCCCGGTCAGAGGATGTACATGACGTTCGCTCTCGACGTGGCACAGGCCAAGCCGGTTATCAAAGGCCACGCACAGCGCCTGATTAAAGGTCTCCTCGTCGGCCTGCTGCATGCGCTGCGCCTCATCCGCCGGCAGCGACCAGACGATAGAGCAGAGATGCGGGTCGGCCAGCGGCAGGAACGCCAGAATGCCGTCGCCGTGGAACACCTGCCGCGCCACCTGCCGGTGCGGCTCGTCGGTACGGATGGTGGCGACCAGCGCATGGTGGCGGTAGTCCCAGAAGGTCAGCGGAATGTCCGCCCGCTCGCGCAGCCAGGAGTGCGCCCCGTCGGCGCCCACCACCAGACGCGCGGTGAGCATGGTGCCGTCGGTCAGGGTCAAAAACGCTTCGTTTTCACCAAAGGCGACCTGCTGCATCTGCGCCGGCGCGATAAGCGTGACGTCAGCGCAGCGCTGCGCCTTGTCCCACAGCGCCTGATGAATCACGGGGTTTTCGATGATATGCCCCAGATGGCTGTAGCCGAGCGATTTGTCATCGAAGGCGATCTGCCCAAAGCTGTCTTTGTCCCACACTTCCATGCCGTGATAAGGACTGTTGCGTCCACGCTGTATCTCGTCCCAGACGCCCAGCTTTTCCAGCAGTTTTTCACTGGCGGCGTTAATTGCCGACACGCGCAGCGCCGGCGGCGCATCGGCAGCCAGCGGCTCTGGCGCATGCTGCTCCAGCACCGCAACGCGAAGACCACTGCCCTGCAACCCGCAGGCAACCGCGAGGCCGACCATCCCACCGCCGACAATTGCCACATCTACGCTTTGCACATTCGTCTCCTTAACGTGCGACCCAGCCAAGGGTTCGCCTGGCCAGCACGTTTCGTGCTGGCGTAATCAGTTCCATCGCCATCAGGCCGAGATTACGGCCTGCCACCAGCGGCGCCCAACGGTTGGCGAAAAGATGCACCAGCCCGTCCGTCATGCCGATAGTGGCGGCTTTGTCCGCCTGGCGCTGCTGCTGCCAGGCCTGTAACACAGTGTAGCGTCCGCAGTCCGGATCGTCGTTGAAGGCGTCAGCAAGGTTCTCCGCCAGCGAAATGACGTCGCGCAGCCCCAGGTTGAAACCCTGTCCGGCAATCGGATGCAGCGTCTGCGCCGCGTTTCCCACCAGCGCCACGCGATGTGAAATCGTGCTGTCCGCCTGGCTAAGCGCCAGCGGATAGGCATTGCGAACCCCGGCGTGCACAATGCGACCAAGCCGCCAGCCGAACGCGCGTTGCAGCTCGTTGCAGAAGCGCTCGTCGCTCCAGTCAATTACCGCCTGCTGTTGGTCGCGGGGATGACACCACACCAGCGAGCAGCGGTTGCCCGACATCGGCAGCAGCGCCAGCGGACCATGCTCGGTAAAGCGCTCGAACGCGCGACCGCGATGGGGAACGGCGGTGGTCACGTTAGCGATCACCGCGACCTGATGATAATCCTGTTCGTGACGGGTAATGCCGCTTTGCGCACCGAGCGCCGAGCGGGCACCGTCGGCGGCGACCAGCAGACTGGCACTGAGCGTTTCGCCGGTATCTAGCGTCACGTGAACGCGCTGCGGGTCGCGGTCAAACTGCGCCACCCGCGCCGGGCAGTGCAGCGTCACGCCGGGTGCTTTGCGGAGCAGGGCAAAAAGGCGTTGGCCCACGTCATGCAGCTCAACGACCTGCCCCAGCGCCTGAATGTGGTAATCCTTCGCATCAAGCGTGACGAAGCCGGCATGGCCGCGATCGCTGACGTGGACGGTATGAATCGGCGTGGCGCGATCGGCAATGGCCTGCCAGATGCCGGTACGCGCCAGCTGCTGCGTGGTGCCGTGCGCAAGCGCAATGGCGCGGGCGTCAAAGCCCGGATGGCTGGCCGCTGACGGGTTGCTGGCTTCCACCAGATGCACTGGCAGCGCGCCGTTGGTCAGATGCGACAGGGTCAGGGCAAGGGTCGCACCCGCCATGCCGCCGCCCGCGATAATCACGCTCATGACTGACGCGCCGCCGCCATCAGGGCTTCAATATCATCGGCACGCTTCACGACGCTGGCGGTCAGGTTCTCGTTGCCGCTATCGGTAATGAGAATATTGTCTTCAATGCGGATGCCAATCCCGCGGTACTGCGCCGGGACGTCGGCGTCCGGTGCGATATACAGCCCCGGCTCCACCGTAATCACCATCCCCGGCTCCAGCGGCCGCGAGCGGTCCGGGCCGTACACGCCAACGTCATGCACGTCGAGCCCCAGCCAGTGGCTAAGTCCATGCATAAAGAACGGACGGTGGGCGTTTTCAGCAATCAGCGTCTCCACCTCACCGTGAAGAATGCCGAGATCCACCAGGCCGGTGACCATGATGCGCACCACCTCACCGGTGACGTCCTGAATAGAGACGCCGGGACGGAACAGGGTAAGAGAGGCTTCCAGCGACGCCAGCACGATGTCATAAACGGCACGCTGCGCCGGAGTAAATTTGCCACTCACCGGGAAGGTACGCGTGATATCACCCGCATAGCCACGGTATTCGCACCCGGCGTCAATCAGCACCAGATCGCCATCACGAAGCTCGCTCTCATTTTCGGTGTAGTGCAGGATGCAGCCGTTTTCACCGCTGCCGACGATGGTGTTATAGGCCGGATAGCGCGCGCCGTGGCGGTTAAACTCGTGATGGATTTCGCCTTCGAGATGATATTCGTACATTCCTGCACGGCACGTTTCCATCGCACGGGTATGCGCCAGCGCGCTGATTTCGCCGGCGCGGCGCATCACCGCCAGCTCCTCATCGGACTTGAACAGGCGCATCTCGTGCACCCAGGGACGCCAGTCGGTGAGCGTGGCCGGGGCGGTCAGGTTCTGACGCGAGCCCTTGCGCAGTTTATCCAGCGCGGTGAAGAGGATGGTATCGGCATAGCCATACTCGCCCTGAGCGTGGTACACCACGTCCAGTCCGTTCAGCAGCTGATAGAGCTGCTCATCGATTTCGCTGAAGGCCAGGGCGCGATCCACGCCCAGCGCGTCGGGTGCCGCATCCTGCCCAAGACGACGACCAAACCAGATCTCGGCGTTTTTGTCGCGCACCCGGTTGAACAACACGCTGTGGTTATGGTTTTCATCGCTTTTGATCAGCAGCAGCACGGCTTCAGGCTCGTTAAAGCCGGTGAAATACCAGAAATCGCTGTTCTGCCGATACGGATACTCGCTGTCCGCGCTGCGCGGCGCTTCTGGCGCGGCGAAAATCAGTGCCGCGCTGGCCGGAGCCATCTTTGCCAGTAACGCCTGGCGACGTCGACGATATTCCTGGGGCGTCATGACCTCTCCTCAAAAGCGATGGATATGAATTAGTGTAGCGTCGGCTTTTGCACTTCCGGTGCCGTAGGCGGCTGGCGGTTGAAGCGGTCATGGCACAGCAGGGCCGCCACGCGGACGTACTCCACGATCTCTTCCAGCGACATCTCCAGCTCTTCCTGATCTTCATCTTCGTCGTAGCCAAGCTGAGCGATGTTACGCAGATCGTCGATCGCCTCGCCCGCTTCGCCGGTGACCTTGTCCAGCTTCGGCTGGGTCACGCCCAGGCCCAGCAGGAAGTGGTTCACCCAGCCAGCTAACGCATCGGCGCGATCGAACACCGTCACCGCATCGCCGTCCGGAAGATAGAGCTGAAACTGAAAGCCGTCGTCTTCCAGCGCATCGCCGGTGGCCGCGTGCATCTGACGCAGCATCTGCGCCAGGTTCTGCCCGAACGCGAGGCCTTCGTTAGTCAGGTCGTGCAGCAGCGGCTGCCAGGTGCTGTCGTTGTTGCCGCCGCACAGCATGCCGCTGATAAGGCCGTGCATTTCCGCAGGCGTTAAGCCGACATCCTGCTGGGAAAGCAACTGGCCCAGTTCCTCGTAGCCAGGTAATTCGTTATTTGTAGACATAGCATTCGTCGTCGTTGGGAGGTTAAGATCGTGATATGCTACCACTTTGGACCCTGGTGAACCAGAAAGGGCTTGTGTCATCAAATCAGGGTAGCTATAGTGTCGCCCCTTCGCAGCCCAGGCAGGCCGGCGGTGAGGGTCGCGCAGTCAAACAGCAGGAAGGTGTCATGTCTGCACAACCAGTCGATATCCAAATTTTTGGCCGTTCTCTGCGGGTGAATTGTCCGCCTGAACAGAGAGATGCGCTGAATCAGGCAGCAGAAGACCTGAACCAGCGGTTGCAAGATCTGAAAGTTCGCACTAGAGTCACAAATACAGAGCAACTGGTCTTCATCGCAGCACTTAACGTCTGTTATGAGCTCGCACAGGAAAAGACCAAAACCCGCGACTACGCCTCCAGCATGGAACAGCGTATTCGGATGCTACAGCAGACCATTGAGCAAGCGTTACTTGACCAGGGTCGCATTAGCGAAAGATCGGGTCCAAAGTTCGAATAACGGATAACACTTCAGGGTTCTTTATGTTAGAGTTACCGTGAAGTACAAAATTTCTCTGAGATGTTCGCAAGCGGGCCAGTCCCCTGAGCCGATATTTCAAAAAAACAGAATGTGACGCTCCACGGTCGGTGAGCATGCTCGGTTCGTCCGAGAAGCCTTAAGACCGTGACGACGCATTCACCTTGAACCGCGGGTTCAAGGGTTACAGCCTGCGGCGGCATCTCGGAGATTCCCTCTCTTTTACCACAGCCTTGTTCCTGCGCAACGCGCGCTTTTCCAGATAAGCGTATGACATGACGCAACATCCTCTCCCGGCATCATCCCGACAAGAAATTCGTAAGCATATCCGGCAATTACGTCGTGCCTTAACCCCTGAACAGCAAGCCCATTTCGCCGATCTGGCTGCCAATCGCATGATGGCATGGCCCCCTGTGGTGCTGGCGCATAACGTCGCGGTATTCCTGTCGTTCGATGGCGAGCTCGACACGCGTCCGCTGATTGACCGCCTGTGGCGCGCCGGTAAGCGCGTGTACCTGCCGGTGCTGCACCCTTTCAGCCCCGGAAACCTGCTGTTCCTGCATTACCATCCCGAGAGCGAACTGCAGATCAATCGGCTGAACATCCACGAGCCGAAGCTGGATGTGCGCGACGTGCTGCCCCTGGATCGGCTGGACGTGCTGGTGACGCCGCTGGTAGCGTTTGATATCCACGGCCAGCGCCTGGGCATGGGGGGCGGATTTTACGACCGCACGCTGCAAAACTGGCAGCAGCACGGCATCAGCCCGGTGGGCTATGCGCATGACTGCCAGCAGGTGGCGCAGCTGCCCGTAGAGGAGTGGGACGTTCCGCTCCCGGCGGTGGTCACCCCATCCCGCCTATGGGAGTGGTAAACGGCAGCGCTCTACCGATAAAAAAAAGCCCCCGCATCGCGAGGGCTTTTTTTTCAACGCCTGAAAATGTGAAACAAAACTTATCAATAAAGCAGGCGAGCGCGGATGGTGCCCGGAATCGCCTTCATGCTTTGCAGCGCTTTGTTCGCCACATCTTCCTGCGCATCGATATCAATGACCACGTAACCCATCTGCGGCGTTGTTTGCAGGAACTGCGCGGCGATGTTGACGCCCTGCTCGGCAAAAATCTGGTTGATGGCGGTCAGCACGCCGGGACGGTTCTCGTGAATGTGCAGCAGACGACTCACGGTACCACCGTGCAGCGGAAGCGACACTTCCGGGAAGTTAACCGCTGACAGCGTAGAGCCGTTATCGGAATATTTGGCCAGTTTGCCGGAGACTTCGAGGCCGATGTTCTCCTGCGCTTCCTGGGTGGAGCCGCCGATATGGGGCGTCAGGATCACGTTATCGAACTCGATCAGCGCTGAGGTAAACGGATCGCTGTTGGTGGCAGGCTCTTCCGGGAACACGTCGATGGCCGCGCCGGCCAGATGTTTCGTACGCAGCGCGTCACACAGGGCGGGAATGTCCACCACGGTACCGCGTGCGGCGTTGATCAACAGCGCGCCTGGCTTCATCAGTGCCAGCTCTTCTGCACCGATCATGTCTTTGGTCGAGGCGTTCTCCGGTACGTGCAGGCTCACCACGTCGCTCATGTTCAGCAGATCGGAGAGATGCTGCACCTGGGTAGCGTTCCCGAGCGGCAGTTTGCTTTCGATATCATAAAAATAGACGTACATGCCCAGCGATTCGGCGAGGATGCCAAGCTGGGTGCCGATGTGACCGTAGCCGATAATCCCCAGCTTTTTCCCGCGCGCCTCATAGGAACCGGCCGCCAGTTTGTTCCAGATACCGCGGTGCGCTTTCGCGTTCGCCTCGGGGATCCCACGCAGCAGCAGCAGCAGTTCGCCGATGACCAGCTCTGCGACCGAACGGGTGTTAGAGAACGGCGCGTTGAACACCGGAATACCCCGGGTTGCTGCCGCGTTGAGGTCGACCTGGTTGGTGCCGATGCAGAAGCAGCCTACCGCGACCAGTTTTTCGGCGGCGGCGAAAATCTCTTCAGTCAAATGGGTACGGGATCGAATACCAATGAAATGCGCATCGCGAATCGAGGCTTTCAGCGCCTCGCTGTCCAGCGCGCCTTTGTGAAATTCGATGTTGGTATAACCGGCTGCGCGCAGGTTATCGATTGCTTTCTGGTGCACGCCTTCCACCAGCAGGAATTTAATTTTGCTCTTATCCAGCGATACTTTTGCCATTTCCCGACCCTGTTTGTCTGTACTGAGAGTGTGCTGAGCTTGTCACCCGCGTCGATTCAACATATCAAAAAAAACTATCGCGGCAATATGAACGTTTGCGCAGGTCATTTGAGCAAACGTCATGCAGCGGCGGAAAGCAGCAGAAAATACTGGCTGTTGAAAGCTAACCGGAATGAAGTTGAGAAAGGGTGGGGATATGTGACAGATGTCACCAAATATGCCGGTGTCGTTTTTTTTACAGTGCGGGGGCGCCGGGGCACCCCCTTCAGATCATTTTACGATGGTTTTCACGCCGTCGGGGCCGCCGATAAGTGCAATGTCCGCACCACGGTTGGCAAACAGCCCGACGGTCACCACGCCCGGCAGGCCGTTAATCGCATTTTCCAGCGCGATGGGATCGAGGATCTCCAGACCGTGCACGTCGAGGATAATATTGCCGTTATCCGTCACCACGCCCTGACGGTACTCCGGACGCCCGCCCAGCTTCACCAGCTGGCGCGCCACGGCGCTACGCGCCATCGGAATTACCTCTACCGGCAATGGGAACGCACCGAGGATCGCCACCTGCTTTGAGGCGTCGGCGATGCAGATAAACTTCTCGGCTACCGAGGCGATGATTTTTTCACGCGTCAGCGCCGCGCCGCCGCCTTTTATCATCTGCATGCGATCGTTGATCTCATCCGCGCCATCAACGTAAATCCCCAGGGAATCCACCTCGTTCAGGTCAAATACCGGAATGCCGAGGCTTTTGAGTTTTTCGGTGGAGGCATCGGAGCTGGACACTGCGCCGTCAATCTGATGACGCACCGTTCCCAGCGCATCAATGAAGTGCGCGGCGGTGGAACCCGTGCCGACGCCCACAATGGTGCCCGGCTGCACGTACTGGAGCGCGGCCCAACCAACGGCCTTTTTTAATTCATCCTGGGTCATGATCTTTCGCCTGTGGTAAAGAAACTGCCGCGGATTATAACCCTATCCACCGGGACATTCCCGCCCGGAATCGTAAGGGTGTGATTTAACCGAAAGGCTCTGTAACAAAGGTAAATTTATGTCATAGTGCTGGGCATATTAAAACAGGAGTGCGTGGAGCCATGAAACGCCCGGACTATAGAACTTTACAGGCGCTGGATGCGGTCATCCGCGAGCGTGGATTCGAGCGCGCGGCTCAGAAGCTGTGTATCACGCAGTCCGCCGTCTCACAGCGCATTAAGCAGCTGGAAAACATGTTTGGCCAGCCGCTGCTGGTACGTACCGTCCCGCCGCGCCCGACCGAGCAGGGGCAAAAGCTGCTGGCGCTGCTGCGTCAGGTGGAGCTGCTGGAAGAGGAGTGGCTCGGTGATGAGCAAACCGGTGCGACGCCCCTGCTGCTGTCGCTGGCGGTCAACGCCGACAGTCTGGCAACTTGGCTGCTGCCGGCGCTGGCCCCGGTGCTGGCCGACTCCCCTATTCGCCTGAACCTTCAGGTTGAGGACGAAACCCGCACCCAGGAGCGTCTTCGCCGCGGTGAAGTGGTGGGCGCGGTGAGTATTCAGTCTCAGGCGCTGCCGAGCTGCCTCGTTGACCAGCTGGGGGCGCTCGACTATCTGTTTGTCGGCTCAAAGGCTTTCGCCGAACGCTATTTTCCCAACGGCGTCACGCGTTCCGCCCTGCTGAAAGCCCCCGCCGTCGCCTTCGACCATCTCGACGATATGCATCAGGCGTTTTTACAGCAGAATTTCGATCTGCCGCCCGGCAGCGTGCCGTGTCATATCGTGAACTCATCTGAAGCCTTCGTGCAGCTGGCCCGTCAGGGCACCACCTGCTGCATGATCCCCCATCTGCAAATCGAGAAAGAGCTCAACAGCGGCGAGCTTATCGATTTGACGCCGGGCCTGTTCCAGCGCCGGATGCTTTACTGGCATCGGTTTGCGCCGGAAAGCCGCATGATGCGCAACGTCACCGATGCGCTGCTGAGCCACGGCCATCGGGTGCTGCGCCAGGATTAAGGCAAAAAAAAGCCCCGCCATACTGCGCGGGGCTTTTTTTATCGGTCGATTACTTCGCGGGCGTAGTGGCCGGCGTTGCCGGAGATGTAGCGCTCTGGGCGTTACCGTTACCGTTTTCGCCCGGCTGCAGTTCAAAGACCACATCCACCTGATCGTCAAACTGAATGGTCGGCTGCTCGTAGCTTTCCTGGGCTGACGCTGGTGCGGCATCGGCCTTCATCATCCGCACCATCGGCTGCGGCTGATAGTTGGAGACGTGATAGCGCACGCTGTAGACGCTGCCAAGCTTGCTGCTGAAGCCAGACGCCAGCTGTTCTGCCTGATGGATAGCGTCTTTGATGGCCGCTTTGCGCGCCTCGTCCTTATAGCTTTCCGGCTTCGCGACGCCCAGCGATACGGAGCGGATCTCATTCAGACCGGCCTTCAGCGCGCCGTCCAGAATCGAATTCAGCTTATCCAGCTCACGCAGCGTCACTTCCACGGTGCGCACGGCGCGATAGCCTTTGAGAATGCTTTTGCCATCCTGATAGTCGTAATCCGGCTGGGTACGCAGATTCGCCGAGGCGATATCCTTTTTCTCGACGTTATTGTTTTGCAGGAACGTCAGGTATTGCGCAACGCGGTCGTCGGCCTGTTTCTTGGCGGACGCGGCATCTTTCGCCGCCACGTTCACTTCGATGGTCAGGGTGGCGATATCCGGAACAGCGTCAACGCTGGCGGTACCGGTAGTGACAATATGCGGACCGTTTGGCAGCTCGTTTGCCAGCGCCGGGAATGTGCTGCATCCAATCAGGGCCGCCAGGGCCATCATCTTAAACTTCACTGTTATTTCTCCTTGCTGTGCCGGGAAAGGATAACCCGTCGAAAAATGACGAGCCTCTGTCGCAGAGAGTAAACCCTGCGACGTCTAAGTCTATCGGATTAAGATTAGTTAATAATGCCCAAAAGGTGGGAGAAACCCTCCCGGGCCAGCATCAGCGCAATCACCCACATTACGACGCCCACCAGCGCATTAATGATGCGCTGTGCCGTGACGGTGCGCAGGCGCGGCGCAAGCCAGGCGGCCAGCAGCGCCAGGCCGAAGAACCACAGCACCGAGGCGCTGATGGTGCCCAGCGCGAACCAGCGTTTCGGCTCGTCCGCCATCTGCCCGCCCAGGCTGCCCAGCACCACGAACGTATCCAGATAGACGTGGGGATTAAGCCAGGTCACCGCCAGCATGGTAGCGATAAGGCGCAGTCGCCCCTGCTTCAATGCCTGCGCGCTGACCATTTCAATGTTCCGGCTCAGTGCGGTTTTCAGCGCCCCCCAGCCATACCACAGCAGGAAGGCCACGCCTCCCCAGGTCACCAGGGTCAGCAGCAATGGAGACTGCGTAAGTAATGCGCTGCCGCCAAAGATGCCGGCGCTGATCAGGACAATATCGCTCAGTGCGCACAGGCTGGCGATCATCAGATGGTATTGACGGCGGATGCCCTGATTTAATACAAAGGCGTTTTGCGGGCCAAGGGGGAGGATCATGGCCGCGCCCAGCGCAAGCCCTTGAAAATAGTATGCAATCACAATTAATTCTCTGCTCATTCAGGATATGAAGCAGACTATAGCGCCGCCGTCTCATTAGCGGAAATGGATAATTTTAATCGCTTATAAGCAAGGCTAATATTGATAACCACAAAAAAGCCGACCATAGTCGGCTTTGGGATTTAGTGATTAACCGGCGCCTGCTCGTACTCTTTCTCCGGCGCTTTAACTCGTTTGAAGTTTACGTCCATCTGCGGATACGGGATGCTGATGCCGTTGGCGTCGAACGCTTTTTTGATGCGCTCCAGTAAGTCCCAACGAACGTTCTGTAAATCGCTGCTGTTACTCCAGACGCGGATCACAAAGTCGACCGAGGAAGCCCCTAACTCGTTCAGGCGCACCGTCATTTCACGATCCTTAAGAACACGCTCGTCGGACTGGATAATATCCGTCAGGATCTGCTTCACCTGATCGATATCCGCCTCGTAAGAAACGCCGATGATAATCTCGTTGCGGCGCACCGGCTCACGGGAGAAGTTGATGATATTGTTGGCAATGATTTTCCCGTTTGGGATCACAACGATGCGCGCGTCCACGGTACGCAAGGTAGTGGAGAAGATCTGCACGTTGAGCACGGTACCGGCCACGCCGCCCAGATCGACATACTCGCCGGCGCGGAACGGACGGAAGGTCACCAGCAGCACGCCCGCCGCCAGGTTGGAGAGCGAGCCTTGCAACGCCAGGCCAATGGCCAGACCGGCGGCACCCAGCACCGCGATCACCGAGGCGGTCTGCACCCCAACGCGGCCCAGGGCGGCAATCAGCGTGAACGCGATAACTCCATAGCGCAGCAGCGCTGAGAGGAAGTCGGCTACCGTGGCATCAATGTGGCGGGCGCGCATCACGCGGTTCGCCCCGTTGGACACCATGCGGGCGATGATCATCCCCACAATAATGATGGCAATCGCGGCCACAATATTGACAACATAACTCAGCAGCAGCGCCTGGTTGCGCACCAGCCATCCGCCGGCGTTATTGATGCTGTCTACCACGTTCAAATCATCCATCATAATTTCCTTCAAAACTGCCCCTCAGGGGCGAAAAACATACGCGGTAATCGCGGTATGTGCAGGTAATTTAAGGGTAAACAAAAAGCGGAGAGTTTGCCAAACCGTAGGCGCAATAAGCTGTTACAGAAGATGTGCATAAAAAAAGGCCCGCATCAGCGGGCCTTGGTCGTCAGGGCAGTCAGCAGATTACAGCACGTCTACCGCGTTCAGTTCTTTGAACGCCTGCTCCAGACGGGTCACCATGCTGGTCTGCGCAGCACGCAGCCAGACACGCGGATCGTAGTATTTCTTGTTCGGCTGGTCTTCGCCTTTCGGGTTGCCCAGCTGAGACTGCAGGTAAGCCTCGTTCTCTTTGTAGTACTTCAGAATACCGTCCCAGGTAGCCCACTGGGTGTCGGTATCGATGTTCATTTTGATCACGCCGTAGCTTACGGAGTCTTTGATTTCCTGCGCAGAGGAACCGGAACCGCCGTGGAATACGAAGTTCAGGCTGTTGTGCGGCAGGTTGTGTTTTTTGGACACGTATTCCTGAGAGTCGCGCAGAATGGTCGGGGTCAGCTTCACGTTACCCGGCTTGTAAACGCCGTGTACGTTACCGAAGGAGGCCGCGATGGTGAAGCGCGGGCTGATCGCGTTCAGTTTGGTGTACGCGTAATCAACGTCTTCCGGCTGGGTGTACAGTGCAGAAGCGTCCATGTGGCTATTGTCCACGCCATCTTCTTCACCGCCGGTGCAGCCCAGTTCGATCTCAAGAGTCATGCCCAGTTTAGACATGCGCTCCAGGTACTTAGAGCAGATCTCGATGTTCTCTTCCAGAGACTCTTCAGACAGGTCGATCATGTGGGAAGAGAACAGCGGTTTACCGGTAGCCGCGAAGTGTTTTTCACCCGCGTCCAGCAGACCGTCGATCCACGGCAACAGTTTCTTCGCGCAGTGGTCAGTGTGCAGGATAACCGGAACACCGTAGTGCTCAGCCATCTGATGTACGTGATGCGCACCAGAGATAGCGCCAAGGATAGCCGCTTCCTGGCCTTCGCCTTTGAAGCCTTTACCGGCGATAAATGCAGCACCACCGTTAGAGAACTGAACGATAACCGGCGCTTTTACTTTCGCTGCGGTTTCCAGAACGGCGTTGATAGAGTCGGTGCCAACGCAGTTTACTGCTGGCAGGGCAAAGTTGTTCTCTTTAGCTACCTTGAACACTTTCTGAACGTCATCACCAGTGATCACGCCAGGTTTTACGAAATCAAAAATTTTAGACATATTCGTCGTCCTGTATCTTCGGCCGTTATACCCACTGTCTTTTACGCGGCGAATGCTGTTGCGGTGTCTGCCTGAGTGCCAGACGTTTGCGATCCTGCAGCGTAAAACCCATAGGGTGGAAAAAGGAGTAAAACAGGCGGGTTACCCCGCCCGATTAACAATTACTGTTTGGCACGCTCTTCGAGCATGGCAACTGCTGGCAGAACTTTGCCTTCCACGAATTCGAGGAACGCACCGCCGCCGGTAGAGATGTAGGAAATTTTGTCAGCAATACCGAACAGGTCGATAGCTGCCAGGGTATCGCCGCCGCCTGCGATGGAGAACGCATCGCTGTCTGCGATGGCGCGCGCTACGATTTCAGTGCCTTTACGGAAGTTCGGGAATTCGAACACGCCAACCGGGCCGTTCCACAGAATGGTTTTCGCATTCTTCAGGATCTCTGCCAGTTTCTCAGCGGACACGTCGCCCATATCCAGAATCTGCTCGTCGTCTTTGATGTCAGATACGGATTTCAGGGTAGCGGTCGCGGTTTCGGAGAACTCGGTGGCAACGCGCACGTCGGTCGGAACCGGGATGTCGCAGGTGGTCAGCAGGCGTTTTGCTTCGTCTACCAGATCCGCTTCGTACAGGGATTTACCCACGTTGTGGCCCTGGGCCGCCACGAAGGTGTTAGCGATGCCGCCACCGACGATCAGCTGATCGGCGATTTTAGACAGGGAATCCAGTACGGTCAGTTTGGTGGAAACTTTAGAACCGCCAACGATAGCCACCATCGGGCGTGCCGGCTCTTTCAGGGCTTTACCCAGCGCGTCCAGCTCTTCCGCCAGCAGCGGACCTGCACAGGCGATGTCGGCGAATTTTCCGACGCCATGGGTGGATGCCTGCGCGCGGTGCGCAGTACCGAAGGCGTCCATTACGAACACGTCACACAGCGCCGCGTATTTTTTAGACAGGGTTTCGTCGTCTTTCTTTTCGCCTTTGTTGAAGCGAACGTTTTCCAGTACGACGAGCTCGCCTTCAGCAACCTCAACGCCGTCCAGGTAATCTTTTGCCAGACGAACCGGGCTGGAGATTTTATCTTTCAGGTAGTTCACTACCGGCAGCAGAGAGAATTCTTCGTTATATTCGCCTTCGGTCGGACGGCCCAGGTGGGACGTCACCATCACTTTCGCACCCTGCTTCAGCGCCAGCTCGATGGTCGGCAGCGATGCACGGATACGGGCATCTGACGTTACTTTTCCGTCTTTAACCGGCACGTTAAGGTCGGCACGGATCAGAACACGTTTACCAGCCAGATCCAGATCGGTCATCTTAATTACAGACATGGTGAATCCTCTCGTTGATTCTAAAGTTTTGCAGACGCAACCCGCGTCCTACCTGAAACCTTGAGCGGCCATCGCTAACGTGGTGTCGAGCATCCGGTTAGCAAAGCCCCATTCGTTATCACACCAGACTAACGTTTTAATCAGATGTGCTCCACTCACACGCGTCTGCGTGCCGTCCACAATGGCACTGTGCGGATCGTGGTTAAAATCGGTTGAGACCAACGGTAATTCCGTATAGTCAACTATACCATGAAATGTATCTTGCGCCGCTTTTTGCAGCAAGTGGTTGACATCACTGGCATTTACAGGTTCAAGCACCGTTACGCTCAGATCGATTGCCGTCACGTTTATGGTGGGAACCCGTACCGCAATTGCTTCAAATCTGTCATTAAATTTCGGAAAAATACGAGTTATACCGGCTGCAAGACGGGTATCCACCGGAATGATCGACTGGCTGGCCGCGCGGGTACGGCGGAGATCGGTATGCCAGGAGTCGATCACCTGCTGATCGTTCATCGCGGAATGGATCGTGGTCACCGTTCCGGAATCAATGCCGAACGCGTCGTCGAGCAGTTTTATCACGGGAATAATACAGTTTGTGGTGCAGGATGCGTTGGAAACGATGCGGTGTTCCGGACGCAAATCGCGATGGTTGACGCCGTAGACGACGGTCGCGTCAAGGTCGCTGGCACCCGGATGGGAAAAGAGCACCTTTTTCGCCCCGGCCTCGATATGCGCCAGCCCGTGGGCCTGCGTGCCATAGACGCCGGTGCAGTCCAGCACAATGTCCACACCCAGCTCGCGCCACGGCAGCGTCTCAAGACCTGGCTCATGGAGCAGGCGGATAATGTCGTCGCCAATCCACAGCTGTTCGCGCTCCTGCCGCACATCCCAGGCAAAGCGGCCGTGGGTGGTGTCGTATTTCAACAAATGCGCCATGCCTGCGGCATCCGCCAGTTCATTGATTGCCACTACGGTGATTTCCGCCCGACGCCCGGTTTCGTATAAAGCACGAAGCACATTGCGTCCAATGCGACCGAAGCCGTTAATCGCTACACGTATCGTCATAATACTCCCGCAAGTTTTGCCTCATCTGGCAACGCAGCACAGAGTAATGCAGCCTGCTACCGGGGGAAACCTTGCTCGTCACAAACTGTTTGTCGTTCGAGATTTTGTCGCTCACAAACCTTACTGAAACGCTTCAGCTAGCATAAGCGAAGCGCGGAATAAAAGGAACGCCAGCGCCGCTGACTAACTTCACTTCATGACGCAGGTCACATTTTGAATGGAATAATTTACGCCGTTTGCCGTGCCGCGCTGAATAAAAGCGGGCTGTTGCCGCACGGGCAAAAAAAACGGGCCGCCTGAGCGACCCGTTTCGTTGTAGCGATGACCGGTTACAGCAGCGCTTTCGCTTTGCTCACCACGTTATCCACGGTGAAGCCGAACTCTTCAAACAGCTGCTCGGCAGGGGCAGACTCACCGAAGGTGGTCATGCCGACGATAGCGCCGTTCAGGCCGGTGTATTTGAACCAGTAATCGGCGATGCCGGCTTCGATAGCCACGCGTGCGCTAACGGCCTTCGGCAGTACGGCTTCGCGGTAAGCGGCATCCTGCTTGTCGAACGCATCGGTGGACGGCATGGAGACCACGCGCGCACGGATGCCTTCAGCAGCCAGTTTGTCCCACGCGGCAACCGCCAGCTCAACTTCGGAACCGGTGGCGATGAAGATCACCTGCGGTTGACCGTCGCAGTCTTTCAGGACGTAAGCACCGCGGGCGATATCTGCCAGCTGCTGCTCGGTACGATCCTGCTGCGCCAGGTTCTGACGAGAGAAGATCAGCGCCGTCGGGCCGTCATGACGTTCAACCGCATACTTCCACGCAACCGCGGATTCAACCTGGTCACACGGACGCCATGTGCTCATGTTCGGCGTAACGCGCAGGGCTGCCAGCTGCTCAACCGGCTGGTGGGTCGGGCCATCTTCGCCAAGACCGATAGAGTCATGGGTGTAGACCATCACGTGACGCTGTTTCATCAGCGCGGCCATACGTACGGCGTTGCGGGCGTATTCAACAAACATCAGGAAAGTAGAGGTGTACGGCAGGAAGCCACCGTGCAGCGCGATACCGTTGGCGATAGCGGTCATACCAAATTCGCGCACGCCGTAATGGATGTAGTTACCTGCGGCATCTTCGTTGATTGCTTTGGAACCAGACCAGATAGTCAGGTTGGACGGCGCCAGATCAGCGGAACCACCGAGGAACTCCGGCAGCAGTTTGCCAAACGCTTCGATAGCGTTCTGTGAGGCTTTACGGCTGGCGATTTTCGCCGGGTTCTTCTGCAGATTCGCGATGAATTCCTGCGCTTTCGCCGCAAACTCAGCCGGCATTTCGCCCTTCATACGACGGGTGAACTCTTCAGCTTCCTGCGGGAACGCTTTAGCATAGGCCGCAAACTTCTCGTTCCACGCGCGCTCTTTCGCTTCGCCAGCTTCTTTCGCATCCCACTGGGCATAGATCTCCTGCGGGATGACGAACGGCTCATATTTCCAGCCCAGCTGTTCACGCGTCGCCGCAACTTCGGCGTCGCCCAGCGGCGCGCCGTGGGAGTCGTGGGTACCCGCTTTGTTTGGTGAACCAAAACCGATAACGGTTTTGCACATCAGCAGGGACGGTTTGTCGGAAACGGTTTTCGCCTCTTCGATGGCGCGCTTGATGGCATCCGCATCGTGACCGTCAACGCCGCGTACCACATGCCAGCCGTAGGCTTCGAAACGCTTCGCGGTATCGTCGGTGAACCAGCCGTCAACGTGGCCGTCGATGGAGATGCCGTTGTCGTCATAGAACGCGATCAGTTTGCCAAGGCCCAGCGTACCGGCCAGCGAGCACACCTCGTGGGAGATGCCTTCCATCATGCAACCATCGCCGAGGAAGGTGTAGGTGTGGTGATCCACGATGTCGTGACCCGGACGGTTGAACTGCGCCGCCAGCGTGCGTTCTGCGATCGCCATGCCCACGGCGTTGGCCACGCCCTGGCCCAGCGGACCGGTAGTGGTTTCTACGCCTGCGGTGTAACCCACTTCCGGGTGACCCGGGGTTTTCGAGTGCAGCTGACGGAAGTTTTTCAACTCTTCAATCGGCAGATCGTAACCGGTGAGGTGCAGCAGGCTGTAAATCAGCATTGAGCCGTGGCCGTTGGACAGCACAAAGCGGTCGCGGTCGGCCCATGACGGGTTCTGCGGGTTGTGGTTCAGGAAATCACGCCACAGAACTTCGGCGATATCAGCCATGCCCATAGGGGCACCCGGGTGACCGGATTTGGCTTTCTGTACGGCGTCCATGCTGAGCGCACGAATGGCATTGGCAAGCTCTTTACGAGAGGACATTTTGACTCCAGATCGGATAGTTGAAGGCCATGTCTGATTGTTGACTTGACGACTACGCGTTATGGGCTACGCCCGAAAAAGTGCCAACAATGTAACCCAAGCGGCATGGCATGTACATGGAGCATCCTTGCGCCGCGTAAGAAATCTCTGGATCGTGCTCGCAGGTTGCGCAAGTCTCTCGCGCGCTGCGCATTATCTTCTTTATACTCACCCCACTGCGCAGCGTTAAGCGCTGTGAAATCAGTCACTCTCGACCACTTATTGCGGAAGCTACACCATGAAAATGCGTGCCATTTTACTCAGCCTCGGTACGGCTGCACTCCTGACAGGCTGTCAGAATATGGACCAAAACGGCCTGCTCTCCTCTGGCGCAGAGGCTTATCAGGCGTATTCGCTCAGCGATGCGCAGGTTAAAACCTTAAGCGACGAAGCCTGTAAAGAGCAGGACAGCAAAGCCAGCCTGGCGCCGGCTAACAGCACCTACACTCAGCGACTGAATAAAATTGCTTCCGCGCTGGGGGACAACATCAATGGCCAGCCGGTGAACTACAAGGTTTACGTCACTAAAGACGTCAACGCCTTTGCCATGGCGAACGGCTGTATCCGCGTCTATTCGGGTTTGATGGACATGATGAACGACAACGAAGTGGAAGCGGTGATTGGTCATGAGATGGGCCACGTTGCGCTGGGCCACGTGAAGCGTGGTATGCAGGTGGCGCTCGGCACCAACGCGCTGCGCGTGGCGGCAGCATCGGCTGGCGGCGTGCTGGGCAATCTCTCCCAGTCTCAGCTCGGTGCGCTGGGCGAGAAGCTGGTAAACGCCCAGTTCTCCCAGCGTCAGGAAGCCGAAGCGGATGACTACTCCTACGATCTGTTGCGCAAGCGCGGCATCAATCCGTCAGGTCTGGTGACCAGCTTCGAGAAGCTGGCGAAGCAGGACGCGGGCCGTCAGAGCTCCATGTTTGACGATCACCCGGCATCTGAAGCACGTGCGCAGCACATTCGCGACCGCATGAAAGCCGACGGGTTACAGCCGCCAGCGGCGCAATAACGCGTTATCTCTAAAAGAAAGAAGGCTCCCGCGGGAGCCTTCTTTTTGTTTGCGCGGTGAGCGCCCGTGCGATAACGGCAACGCGCCGTCAGAACACGCCGGCGTTATTCGCCTTTTTTCGCGGCCTGGATATACAGCATTTCCAGCGCCAGGGTTGCCGCAGCAAGAGCCGTGATCTCAGACTGATCGTATGC
This sequence comes from Siccibacter turicensis LMG 23730, assembly GCF_000463155.2. Taxonomy (GTDB): domain Bacteria; phylum Pseudomonadota; class Gammaproteobacteria; order Enterobacterales; family Enterobacteriaceae; genus Siccibacter; species Siccibacter turicensis. The sequence continues at coordinate 68,890 of NZ_AWFZ01000050.1, forward strand.
CGGCGCCACTTCTACCAGGTCCATACCGACAATATTAAGATCCTTCAGGCCACGCAGCAGCTTCAGCGCGCGATCGGAGGTCAGGCCGCCGATCACCGGCGTACCGGTACCTGGGGCAAACGCCGGATCCAGGCAGTCGATGTCAAAGGTCAGGTAGACCGGCATGTCGCCGACGATCTGTTTCACCTGCGCCAGGATATCATCCACCGTACGGTCGTTAACCTGCGCGGCGTCCAGCACGGTAAAGCCGTTGTCCTTATCGAATTCGGTACGGATACCGATCTGCACCGAATGGTTCGGATCGATGAGGCCCTCTTTCGGCGCGGTGTAGAACATGGTGCCGTGATCGAACTCGCAGCCGTTGGAGTAGGTATCGGTGTGCGCATCGAAATGCACCAGCGCCATCTTACCGAAGTGCTTCGCATGGGCGCGCAGCAGTGGCAGCGTAACGAAGTGGTCGCCGCCGAACGACAGCATCCGTTTGCCGGAGGCCAGCAGCTGCTCGGCGTGCGCCTGCAGCTTTTCGCTCATCTCACGCGCATCGCCGAAGCTGTACACCAGGTCGCCGCAGTCCACCACGTTCAGACGCTTGCGCATGTCGAAGTCCCACGGGAAGCGGTTGCCTTCCCAGGCGAGGTTGGTGGAAACCTGGCGGATAGCGGCAGGTCCGAAACGGCTGCCCGAACGGCCGGAGGTTGCCATATCGAACGGAATGCCGGTGATCACCCAGTCAGCGTCGCTTTCATACGGCATGAAATTCAACGGCAGGCGTAAAAAACCAAAGGCGTTGGAAACCAGGGAGTTATCGTACTGATGGCCTAAGGTGCTCATGAGCGAAACCTCTCGTCAGAAAAAGATGTAAAAAAAATCCCTTCCGCGTCGTTAAACCCGACGAGGAAGGGATTGATTCGTGTACAGCATGTTGGCGCGGATTATCGCCGTAATTTCAACCGGGTTCAAGCCTGGCGTCGTCATGTTCGCAAGTATAGAACATGACCGCCAGAGAGCCGCACCAGCCGCGTAACGACGCACCCATGCGGCCCTGGCGCTTACTCGTCTTCCAGATAGGTGTAGCCGTACAGTCCGGCTTCGAACTCTTCAAGGAACTGCTGTTGCAGCGCGGTGTCGAGATCGGTCTGCTTCACCTGGTCACGGAAGTGCGTCAGCAGCGTATCCGGGTCGAGCTGAACGTAACGCAGCATATCTGCCACGGTATCGCCTTCATCGGACAGCTCCACTTCCACGCTGCCATCCGGGAACACGAACACGTCAACCGCTTCGGTATCGCCGAACAGGTTATGCATGTTGCCCAGAATCTCCTGATACGCGCCCACCATAAAGAAGCCCAGCGGCGGCGGGTTTTCCGGGTCGTATTCCGGCAGCGGCATGGTGGTCGCGATGCCGTCGCCATCAACGTAGTGATCGATGGTGCCATCGGAGTCACAGGTGATGTCCAGCAGCACGCCACGGCGCGTCGGGGCGTGGTTCAGCCCTTCCAGCGGCAGCACCGGGAACAGCTGATCGATACCCCAGGCATCCGGCATCGACTGGAACAGCGAGAAGTTGACGTAAATTTTATCCGCCATGCGCTCCTGCAGTTCGTCGATAATCGGGCGATGCGCGCGGTTCTGCGGATCGAGCTGCTTTTGCACTTCCTGGCACAGGCTCAGGTAGAGCTGTTCAGCCCAGGCGCGGTCCTGCAGCGTGTAGGAGCCTGAGGAGTAGCCGATATGAATATCGTGCAGATCCATCTGGCTGTCGTGCAGCCACTCTCGCAGGGAACGGCGCGTGCCCGGTTCATGCATCTCCTGCCAGGTTTCCCACATGCTCTGCAGCGGGCGCGGCGCGTCTTCCGACGGCGCGGTCGGCTCGGTGTATTCGTTACGCTCCACGCCGATGATATTGGAAACCAGCACGGTGTGGTGCGCGGTCACGGCGCGGCCCGACTCGGTGATCACCGTCGGGTGCGGCAGGCCGTTCTCTTCGCAGGCATCGCCGATGGCCCAGATAATGTTGTTGGCGTACTCGTTCAGGCCGTAGTTCACCGAGCAGTCGGACTGGGAGCGTGTCCCTTCGTAGTCCACGCCCAGGCCGCCGCCCACATCGAAGCATTCGATGTTGACGCCCAGCTTGTGCAGTTCCACGTAGAAGCGCGAGGATTCACGCACGCCGGTGGCGATATCACGGATGTTCGCCATCTGGGAGCCGAGGTGGAAGTGCAGCAGCTGCAGGCTGTCCAGACGATCGGCTTCGCGCAGCATCTCAACCAGCTGCAGTACCTGCGTGGCCGCCAGGCCAAACTTCGATTTTTCGCCGCCGGAAGACTGCCATTTGCCGGAACCCTGCGAGGCAAGACGCGCACGCACGCCAAGACGCGGGATCACGTTCAGACGCTCGGCTTCTTCCAGCACGATTTTAATTTCCGACATCTTCTCGATCACCAGATAGACCTTGTGGCCCATCTTCTCGCCGATCAGCGCCAGACGAATGTACTCGCGGTCTTTGTAGCCGTTACAGACGATGACGGAACGGGTCATGCCCGCATGGGCGAGCACCGCCATCAGTTCCGCTTTCGAGCCGGCTTCCAGCCCCAGCGGTTCGCCAGAGTGGATAAGGGATTCAATTACGCGACGGTGCTGGTTTACCTTGATCGGGTAGACCAGGAAGTAGTCGCCTTTATAGCCGTAGGACTCACGCGCGCGTTTGAACGCCGCGTTGATGGAGCGTAAACGGTGCTGAAGGATCTGCGGGAAGCAAAACAGTGCGGGCAGGCGCTGGCCCTGCTCTTCACGTGCCTTAACCAGTCTGGCAAGGTCGACGCGCGCGTGCGGAACGTCCGGGTCCGGGCAGACGGTAATGTGCCCTAACTCATTGACGTCATAATAGTTATTGCCCCACCAGGCAATATTGTACGTGCGCAGCATCTGGCTGGCTTCCTGGGAGCTCATCGCAACCTCCTGCATGGAACGTAGTACACCCTGCTCGCCCGCTGACGAAGGCGAAGAAGAAGAAATGTCGTCAGACATAGCGAACCTCAATTATTGTCGAAAGTGTATACCCTCTGGATTCCAGGGCGCAGAAAGCCGACGTCGCTTCTGCGTCCCGAAAGACAACGGGTGTAAAACAGTTGACTACTATCGCAGCCCAAAGTTGCGATAACAACCCATAAACAGTCCGACTTTCCAGCACATAGCGCTGAAACGCCGACTGCGCGACCGGTTTCATATTCATATCATTGTAAAACACGTATCCGAACCCTGTATGACGGGACGGCGAAACCACGAGAAAACTCTTGCCTCGCAAGAGCGCCCTTGTTCAGTGTTCACTGAGCCTGACGGGCCCTGAGATCCTGAGAAGCGCCGAGATGGGTATAACATCGGCAGGTTAGCAAACCAGAAATGCAGATAACGGGGGACAAACGCGCACCAGAACGGTGCGGCAGACGGTGCGAAACGGTGTGGTTCATTATCTGTTATCACCTCCACGCCAGCCTGTTATGACCAGCGAAAGCCAAAGCTATCAGTCGTTTAACCCGGCAGGAAGTGGCGATACGATGAACTCGTCGATCGCTGTTGCGTACCGTTTTGCGCTCTGCCGCAGGCGGGGGATTTCACCTCGCTGACAGAGTAAAAAGGGCACTCGCCGCGCGCGCCGTTTTATACCGGGAACAGGGGTAAAAAGCAAAATAAAATTGGGTAACTACCGGGAGTCTTCAGGAAAAACGCATTGCTGCCGATAAGCAAACAGTGCGCTACATCAAAAACTGCTGGAAATAGGGTTAAGATTTAACCTAGAATAGCCGTCCAGATGTTAATCCATCTAAATACCTGACGGGCGTCTGGCTACTGCCAATTATGCAAAGCCAGGCCCTGCGACGTTATGCAGATTAACACTCAACGGCGCGTCTTAACCTGTACGCCAGTGGATTGCTGTTCGGGCATCCTTATAACCGTTGAGCTTACCGATTTATCCAGGGTGAAAGAGAACATGGCAAAACACCTTTTTACGTCTGAGTCCGTATCCGAAGGGCATCCAGACAAAATTGCTGACCAGATTTCCGATGCGGTGCTGGATGCAATCCTCGAGCAGGATCCTAAAGCGCGCGTCGCGTGCGAAACCTACGTAAAAACCGGCATGGTACTGGTTGGCGGCGAGATCACCACCAGCGCCTGGGTTGATATCGAAGAGATCACCCGTAACACCGTGCGTGAGATTGGTTACGTTCACTCCGATATGGGCTTTGATGCCAACTCCTGCGCGGTACTGAGCGCGATTGGCAAACAGTCCCCGGACATCAACCAGGGCGTTGACCGCAGCGATCCGCTTGAGCAGGGCGCGGGCGACCAGGGCCTGATGTTTGGCTACGCGACTAACGAAACCGACGTGCTGATGCCAGCCCCGGTGACCTATGCGCACCGTCTGGTACAGCGTCAGGCTGAAGTGCGTAAAAACGGCACCCTGCCGTGGCTGCGTCCGGACGCGAAAAGCCAGGTGACCTTCCAGTATGACAACGGCAAGATCGTTGGTATCGACGCGGTAGTCCTGTCGACCCAGCATTCTGAAGAGATCGCCCAGAAAGATCTGCAGGACGCGGTGATGGAAGAGATCATCAAGCCGGTTCTGCCGGTTGAGTGGCTGACGCCGTCCACCAAGTATTTCATCAACCCGACGGGCCGTTTTGTTATCGGCGGCCCGATGGGCGACTGCGGTCTGACCGGTCGTAAGATCATCGTCGACACCTACGGCGGCATGGCGCGTCACGGTGGCGGTGCATTCTCCGGTAAGGATCCGTCAAAAGTTGACCGCTCCGCGGCCTATGCGGCGCGTTACGTGGCGAAAAACATCGTTGCTGCCGGTCTGGCCGACCGCTGTGAGATTCAGGTCTCCTACGCTATCGGCGTTGCGGAACCGACCTCCATCATGGTGGAAACCTTCGGCACCGAGAAAATCGCCTCTGAGCAGCTCACCCTGCTGGTTCGCGAGTTCTTCGATCTGCGTCCGTATGGTCTTATCCAGATGCTGGACCTGCTGCACCCGATCTACAAAGAAACCGCAGCCTACGGTCACTTTGGTCGCGAACATTTCCCGTGGGAAAAAACCGACAAAGCCCAGCTGCTGCGTGATGCTGCCGGTCTGAAATAACCCGCCGCGTCCCACGTTAAAAGCCAGCCTCGTGCTGGCTTTTTGCTTTTTATGCGTCCGTCCCGCGCTGTGCTTTCCCGAATTCCCCTTCCTGCGCCTGTCTTCCCGGACTTTTCTGAAAGCGATTACATGCGCATTTGTTGAAACGCAGCTGCTTGTGGACTGTTTTTTAAAGAAATATGTGCATGCTGTTACATTGCCGTTCGGCTTAGTCTGATTTTGCCCCACCCCGCTGCGCTTAATGTATAATAAACCCCTGTATTAACTGATTATTTCGGTTTTCGCCAAAATAAGCGTAATGTAACCGATTACACCTATGTGATTTGGTTCACATAACTTTACGATGCGCTAACCTACCCTTTACATCGAAAAAGTGACAACCCAACTGGAGGGCATAATGCCTGACAATAAAAAACAGGGGCATTCCCACAAGACAATGACGTTCTTTGTCTGTTTTCTCGCAGCCCTGGCGGGACTTTTATTTGGCCTGGATATTGGCGTTATCGCCGGTGCATTACCCTTCATTACCGATGATTTCCAGATAACCTCTCACCAGCAGGAGTGGGTCGTTAGCTCGATGATGTTTGGTGCGGCGGTCGGTGCCGTCGGCAGCGGCTGGCTCTCCTCACGGCTGGGACGTAAGTACAGCCTGATGATCGGCGCGGTGCTGTTCGTTATCGGTTCGCTGTGCTCTGCGGCAGCGCCGAACGTTGAAGTGCTGATCCTTTCCCGCGTGCTGCTGGGTCTGGCGGTAGGTATCGCCTCTTACACCGCCCCGCTGTACCTGTCTGAAATCGCCCCGGAAAAAATTCGCGGCAGTATGATTTCGATGTACCAGCTGATGATCACCATCGGTATTCTGGGCGCCTATCTTTCCGATACGGCATTCAGCTACAGCGGCTCCTGGCGCTGGATGCTGGGCATCATCACCATCCCGGCACTGCTGCTGCTGATCGGCGTGTTCTTCCTGCCGGACAGCCCGCGCTGGTTCGCCGCTAAACGTCGCTTCCACGACGCAGAGCGCGTGCTGCTCAAGCTGCGTGATTCCAGCGCCGAGGCGAAACGCGAGCTGGAAGAGATCCGTGAAAGCCTGAAGGTGAAGCAGAGCGGCTGGGCGCTGTTTAAAGAGAACAGCAACTTCCGTCGCGCGGTGTTTCTTGGGGTGCTGTTGCAGGTGATGCAGCAGTTCACCGGGATGAACGTCATCATGTACTACGCGCCGAAAATCTTTGAGCTGGCGGGCTACAGCAACACCACTGAGCAGATGTGGGGTACCGTTATCGTGGGTCTGACCAACGTGCTGGCGACCTTTATCGCTATCGGCCTGGTTGACCGCTGGGGCCGTAAGCCGACGCTGATTCTGGGCTTTATCGTGATGGCCTCCGGGATGGGTATCCTGGGTACCATGATGCATATCGGTATCCACTCCGCGACCGCGCAGTACTTTGCCGTTGCCATGCTGCTGATGTTTATCATCGGTTTCGCCATGAGCGCCGGTCCGCTGATCTGGGTACTGTGCTCGGAAATCCAGCCGCTGAAAGGGCGTGATTTCGGTATCACTCTCTCCACCGCGACCAACTGGATTGCCAACATGATCGTCGGTGCCACCTTCCTCACCATGCTGAACACGCTGGGCAACGCCAACACCTTCTGGGTCTACGCGGGTCTGAACCTGTTCTTCATCGTGTTGACGCTGTGGCTGGTGCCGGAGACCAAGCACATCTCCCTCGAGCACATCGAACGTAACCTGATGAAAGGGCGTCGTCTGCGCGATATCGGTTCACGCGACTAACGCTTTCCCCTTCTCCCCTGCGGGGGAGAAGGTTTCTTCTTGCAGCCTCCCTGCCCGCGCACTATTCTCTGCCGTTATGAAATCCCCACGTCTTCCCATCGCCCTTCAGCAAGCCGTTATGCGCAGCCTGCGCGACAAGCTCGCCCTGGCAAACCAGCGGCTCGACTGCCAGTATCCGGAGCCGAGCGTGGTCTACCAGCAGCGCGGCACGGCCGCCGGTACCGCCTGGCTTGAACCCTATGAAATCCGCTTAAATCCGATTCTGATGCTGGAAAACCAGCAGGCGTTTGTTGATGAGGTGGTTCCGCATGAGCTGGCGCACCTGCTGGTCTGGAAACACTTTGGCCGCGTCGCCCCGCATGGCAAAGAGTGGAAGTGGATGATGGAGAGCGTGCTGGGGGTACCGGCTCGCCGCACGCACCGTTTCGAGGTGACGTCGGTACGCGCGAATACCTTCCCTTACCACTGCGGCTGCCAGCTTCATCAGCTTACCGTCCGGCGACACAATCGCGTGGTGCGCGGTGAAACCGAATACCGCTGCACCCAGTGCGGCAACCGCCTGACGCCCCATTCCGACGACGCGTAACGCGCGGCGTTATCAGCTGGAATTTTTTAGCGGTTACTGATTGCAACCGACGCCATCTCTGGGTACGGTGCGGGCTCGTTTTGACAAGGAGTCTGCCATGTTGCGTAACGGCATTATCAGTCTGGCGTTATCCGCCACCCTCTTCACTCTCCCGGGCTATGCCCAGGGCATCAACAGCTTCGCCCAGGCGAAAGCCGCCAGCGTCAAGGTGAACGCCGACGCGCCGGGCGACTTTTACTGCGGCTGCAAAATCGACTGGCACGGTAAGAAAGGTGACGTCGATTTAGCCTCGTGCGGTTATAAGGTGCGTAAAAACGCAAACCGCGCCAGCCGAATCGAATGGGAACACGTGGTACCCGCCTGGCAGTTCGGCCACCAGCGCCAGTGCTGGCAGGACGGTGGGCGTAAGAACTGCGCGAAGGATCCGGTCTATCGCCAGATTGAGAGCGATATGCACAACCTGCAGCCTGCGGTGGGTGAAGTGAACGGCGATCGCGGCAACTTTATGTACAGTCAGTGGAACGGCGGCGAAGGCCAGTACGGCCAGTGTCCCATGAAGGTGAACGTCAAAGCGAAGCTGGCTGAGCCGCCGGCCCGCGCGCGCGGCGCCATCGCCCGCACCTACTTCTATATGCGCGACCAGTATCAGCTGTCGCTCTCTCGCCAGCAGACCCAGCTCTTCACCGCCTGGGACAAGCTCTACCCGGTTACCGACTGGGAGTGCGAGCGCGACGCACGCATCGCCAGGGTGCAGGGCAACCATAACCCTTACGTGCTGAAGTCTTGCCAGGCGCGAAAGAGCTAACCTACACTAGCGGGCAATTTGATTAACTTTGCGCTGGCCCGCCGTTTTCCTTCACGCTCGTAGAGCAGGAGGAACGCGCCGCCAGCGCATGCGAACGGACACCAGACGCCATGCGCATCCCCCGCATTTATCACCCTGAACCTCTCACCGTTGGCGATGAGGTCGCGCTGTGCGACGACGCCGCGAACCACGTTGGCCGCGTGCTGCGTATGGGGGCCGGGCAGGCCGTGCAGCTGTTCGACGGATCCAACCGGGTGTTTGAGGCGCAGATTATCCGCGCGGACAAAAAGAGCGTCCAGGTACAGATCCTGAGCGCCACGCTGGACGATCGCGAGTCGCCGCTGCACATTCATCTCGGCCAGGTCATGTCGCGTGGCGAAAAGATGGAGTTCACCATTCAGAAATCCATCGAGCTGGGCGTGAACGTGATTACCCCGCTGTTTTCGGAACGCTGCGGCGTGAAGCTCGACGCGGAGCGGCTGAACAAGAAGATTCAGCAATGGCAGAAGATCGCCATCGCGGCCTGCGAGCAAAGCGGCCGCAACCGCATCCCGGAGATCCGCCCGGCCATGGATCTGGAAGCGTGGTGTGCCGAGCAGGACAGCGCCCTGAAGCTCAATCTGCATCCCCGCGCCCAGGCGAGCATCAACACCCTGAGCCAGCCGGTCGAGCGGGTACGCCTGCTGATTGGCCCCGAAGGCGGCCTGACCGCCGAGGAGATCGCAATGACCGCGCAGCATGCGTTTACTGATATTCTGCTTGGTCCGCGCGTGTTGCGCACCGAAACGACCGCGCTCACCGCCATTACCGCACTGCAGGTGCGCTTTGGCGATTTGGGCTGAAATCAGCGTCTGCGGCATTTAATTGTCACGCTGCCCCCGACCCGGCTGCCATAATGACTGACGCCTTACGCATCAGTTTTACAGGAGAACCACAATGATTAAGCTCGGCATCGTGATGGACCCCATCGCATCCATCAATATCAAGAAAGACTCCAGCTTCGCCATGCTGCTGGAAGCGCAGCGTCGCGGATATGAGCTGCACTACATGGAGATGGCGGACCTGTACCTCAACGATGGCGTCGCCATGGCGCGCACGCGTACCCTGAGCGTCGAGCAGAACTACGATAAGTGGTACGACTTTACCGGCGAGCAGGATCTGGCGCTGGCGGATCTCGACGTGATTCTGATGCGCAAAGACCCGCCGTTTGACACCGAGTTTATCTACGCCACCTATATTCTGGAACGCGCCGAGGAGCAGGGCACGCTGATCGTCAACAAGCCGCAGAGCCTGCGCGACTGCAACGAGAAGCTGTTTACCGCCTGGTTTGCCGATCTGACCCCGCATACCCTGGTGACGCGCAACAAAGCGCAGCTTAAAGCGTTCTGGCAGCAGCACGGCGATATCATCATGAAACCGCTGGACGGCATGGGCGGCGCGTCGATTTTCCGCGTTAAAGAGGGCGATCCGAACATCGGCGTTATCGCAGAAACCCTGACCGAACTGGGTTCGCGCTACTGCATGGCGCAGAACTATCTGCCGGCGATCGTGGACGGCGACAAGCGCGTGCTGGTGGTGGACGGTGAGCCGGTTCCTTACTGCCTGGCGCGCATTCCGCAGGGCGGTGAAACCCGTGGTAACCTGGCCGCCGGCGGCCGTGGGGAAGCTCGTCCGCTGACCGACAGCGACTGGGAAATTGCCCGCCGCGTTGGCCCAACGCTGAAAGCCAAAGGCCTGATTTTTGTTGGCCTGGATATCATTGGCGACCGCCTGACCGAGATCAACGTCACCAGCCCAACCTGCATCCGTGAAATCGAAGCCGCTTTCCCGGTTTCCATTACCGGTATGCTGATGGACGCCATCGAGGCGCGCCTCAAGAAATAATGCCGTACCGGAAAACGTTCAGGCGCGGGCCACCCTGCCCGCCGCCTGGCGTTTTCCTGATAAGGCGACCCGTTCGTCTTGTCTCACCGCAGGCTAGTGACATGCCGCCGCTTTCCCCGCATACTGAACTGTCGTTTTTTCAACCGGGACTACAGAACCTGTGACAATGAATTTACAGCACCACTTTCTTATTGCCATGCCTGGCCTCCAGGACCCGCTTTTCAAACGTTCCGTGGTTTACATTTGCGAATATAACGACGACGGTGCGATGGGCATCATGATTAATAAGCCCCTTGAAAACCTGAAAGTTGACGGCGTGCTTGAGAAACTCAAGATCAAACCTGAAGCGCGCGATCCGGCGATTCGCCTGGACAAACCGGTGTTTGTCGGCGGCCCGCTGGCGGAAGATCGCGGCTTTATTCTGCATACGCCGCCGGATAGCTTCTCCTCCAGCATCCGCATTTCCGACAACACGATTATCACCACCTCACGCGACGTGCTGGAGACGCTGGGCACCCGCAATCAGCCGTCAGAAGTGATTGTCGCGCTCGGCTACTCGTCGTGGGAAAAAGGCCAGCTTGAGGAGGAGATCCTCGAAAACGCCTGGCTCACCGCCCCGGCAGATCTCAATATTCTGTTTAAAGTGCCGATCGCTGACCGCTGGCGCGAAGCCGCGAAGCTGATTGGCATTGATATTCAGACCATGCCAACCGACGCGGGTCACGCCTGATGAGCGGTACTTTTCTCGGTTTTGATTTCGGCACCAAAAGTATTGGCGTGGCGGTCGGCCAGCGTATTACCGGCACCGCCCGCCCGCTGACGGCCCTGAAAGCCAACAACGGTATGCCGGACTGGGAGCTCATCGCACGCCTGCTGAAAGAGTGGCAACCGGATGAAGTGATCGTCGGCCTGCCGCTGAACATGGACGGCACCGAACAGCCGCTTACCGCCCGCGCCCGGACCTTTGCTAACCGCATCCACGGCCGCTTTGGCGTGCCGGTCAGGCTGCATGATGAACGCCTGAGCACGGTAGAAGCGCGTGCCGGCCTGTTCCAGAGCGGCGGTTTCCGCGCCCTCAGTAAAGGCAGCGTCGACTCCGCCTCTGCCGTGGTTATCCTCGAAAGCTTCTTCGAACAACACGCCTGATCGTGCCGGGCCGCTGCGCCCGGCCTCCTCCCCCATCCACCGCTGAGATCACAAATCTGCATCACCGTTTTGCGTTCGCTTTAGTGTTTCTATAAAAGAAACATTACTGCCTGTGCCTTTTATCAGGAGTTGGCCAGTCTGGCGCAGAGCGCCTGGAGTTCGCCAAGCCGGTCGTTCGCCTGACTGTCGGGGATATCCCACATGCCGGCAAAAGCCAACGCGGCGTTATGGGAGCCAAGCGGCGTCGCCATAGATATCTCCCCATCGTCGTGGCGCCATACCACATGCCCGCTCTGGCGCTGCTGGGCAAGGTGCGGCTGAAGGTGCTCCCACTGTTCGGCGCTCAGACGGGCCTGCAAATCGGCATCGGCTTCGGCGGCCAGCAGCGACATGCCGATCACCGATTGCCAGGCCGGCAGCATACGAAAACCGGCCAGCGCCTGACTGACCTGGGAGCCCGGAGTGGAGTGATAGATGTAGATCACCTGGTCCTCCCACAGGACGCCCATCGCCACCACGATATCGGTGGGGGCGTGGCGTTCCAGCAGCGGCAGCGCCCTGGAGAACAGCGCCGAGCCGCGAATCGCCTGCGCGGCCAGGGCATGGATCCCCGGCCCCGGCAGATAGCGTCGCTGCTCGTCCTGAGTGGTCAGGCCGATAGCGGCCATGGTCATCAGCAGGCGGTTAACGCGCGTGGTGTTGATGCCCATCAGGCGGGCAAGTTCGCGACAGCCGATAGCGCGATCGCTCGACACCAGATATTGCAGACAGCGGATACCGTCGATAAGGCTTTGATTAGGTTGTGATGACATAGCGGGTTTCGCATAACCAGAGACATTTTTAACCAGCCCAGAGGATAACAGTTTATGAAAATCTTTCAGCAAACCGATGCACGTCGCTTTCCGCGACAGCGCATCCGCGCCGATCTTCTGGTTGCTGGCGGCGGCCTTTCCGGCCTGTGCGCGGCCCTTGCCGCGGCGCGTGACGGCCTGAACGTGGTGCTGGTGCAGGACAGGCCGGTGCTCGGCGGCAACGCCTCAAGCGAGGTGCGTCTGTGGGCCAACGGCGCCACCTCCCATATGGGCAACAATAACCGCTGGGCCAGAGAAGGCGGCATCATGGGCGAGATCCTTGAGGAGAACCTGTGGCGCAACAAGGAGGGCAACCCGGTGATGTTCGATCTGGTCCTGCTCGATCTGGCGCGCAGCCAGCCCGGCCTGACGCTGCTGCTGAACACCGCGCTGTTCGAGGTCACCACTGACGGGGCGCGCATCACCTCGGCGAGCGGCTTCAACCCTATCAACGAAACCTTTTACGATATCGAGGCCGCGCAGTGTTGTGACGCCACCGGCGACGGTGTGCTGGGCTATCTTGCCGGGGCCGAATACCGGGAGGGCGCCGAGGAGCAGACGGAGCTGGGCGAGAAAATGGCGCCGGGGGATAGCTTCGGCCATAAGCTTGGCCACTCAATCTATTTCTACACCCGGCAAACCAGCGCCCCGGTCACCTTTGTGCCGCCCTCCTTCGCCCTGCAGGACATCAGCGCCATCCCGCGCTACAGGCGCCTCACCTCAACGCTCAACGGCTGCGACCTGTGGTGGCTGGAGTGGGGCGGCCGTCTCGACACGGTTCACGAGAGCGAAACGATCAAATGGGAGCTGTGGAAGATCGTCTGGGGCGTCTGGCACTACATCAAGAACTCCGGCGAGTTCCCCGAAGCCGACACCATGACTATCGAATGGGTCGGCACGATCCCCGGCAAGCGCGAGAGCCGCCGCTTTATCGGTGACCACCTGCTGTGCCAGCAGGACATCATCGAGCAGCGCGACCATTACGATGCGGTTGGCTACGGCGGCTGGTCTATCGACCTGCACCCGGCCGATGGGGTGTACAGCATCCATGATGGCTGCCGCCAGTTCCATAGCAAGGGCACCTACACGATTCCGCTGCGTAGCCTCTACAGCCGCTCGCTGGACAACCTGTTCCTCACCGGCAGGCTGATTTCCGCCTCCCACGTGGCCTTCGGCAGCGCGCGCGTGATGTGTACCTGCGGCCTGCTGGGCGAGGTGGTGGGCCGTGCCGCGGCGCTGTGTCACCAACATCAGTTGACGCCGCGCCAGCTGGCGGAGGCATCGCGGGTCGGCATGCTTCAGCAGCATCTTCAGGCCAGCGGCTGCTACATTCCACGCCAGCGCCTGGAAGCACCGGCAGGCGCGGCGCGCGTCACCACCAGCAGTGAATACCAGCTGGCGGCGCTTGAGGCTAACGACCAGTGGCTGCCGCTGCGCGAGCGCATGGCGGTGCTGCTGCCGATGCAGGCGGGACAGCGCGTGCCCGCAATCGGCGTCACGCTGCGCGCCCAGGAGCCTCAGACGCTTACCGTCAGCCTGCTTGCCAGCGAGCGCAGCGGCAACTTCACCCCGGAAAAGGTGCTCGCCAGCCAGACGCTGGAGGTCTCCGGCATGCAGCCGCATCGCCTGACGTTCGACGTCGTCAGCGAGCGGGATCAGTATCTCTTCCTGGCATTCGATGCCCAGCCGAACGTCGACATTGCGCTAACCGACACCGCGCTTCCCGGCGTGATGACGGTGTTCAACAGCCTGAATGCCCGAGTCGCGAAGCACACCCGCCAGATCGCCGACGGGGATTACGGCGTGGACGAGTTTGATTTCTGGCTGCCGCGCCGCCGTCCGCACCAGGTGATGCCCGCCCTCACCTGCGAGCCTCCCCTGCGCTGCTTCGCCCCGGACAACCTGCTCAATGGCGGCCTGCGTCCCGAACAGCACACCAATGCCTGGGTGCCTGCCGCTGACGATACTGCCCCGACGGTGACGTGGCGCTGGGAGGCGGCACATCCCTGCCGCACGCTAACTCTGATCTTTGACAACGACGCCGACAACGCAATGGAAACCGTGCAGATGGGGCATCACAGCCGGGTGACGCCTCACTGCGTCACCGCCTATCGCCTGTGGCTGAACGGGCAGCTTATCGCGGAGGTGGACGAGAACCATCACACGGTCTGCGAGCACCGCCTGCCCCAGCCCGTGGACGCACACGAGGTGAGGCTTGAGCTGCTTGCCAGCGCTGGCGCATTGCCGGCGGTCTACTCGCTTAACCTGCGCTAAGTCGGCCTCCGTCGTCCGCGCCGTCCGCCACGCGTCCCTGCTGGCGGCGCTGGACAAGGCTCCACGCAAAGCTCTGCATTCCCGCCTGTTGACCGGTCTGCAACACGCCGGGAAGCTGGTGGGTTTTCCCCTCACGAATCAGGCTGGCCACCGCGGTGGTGTTCACCAGCAGCTCATAGAGCGCCACGCGTCCGCCATCCGTGGCCGGCACCAGGGTCTGCGCCAGCACCGCGTTCAGGCTGCCCGCCAGCTGGGTACGCACCAGGTTTTTCTCTTCCGCCGGAAAGACGTCCACCAGCCGCTCTACCGCCTGGGCGGCTCCGCGAGTGTGCAGCGTCGCCAGCACCAGATGGCCCGTCTCCGCCGCGGTCAGCGCCAGCCGAATGGTGGCGGTGTCCCGCAGCTCACCCAGTAAAATGATATCGGGGTCCTCACGCAGCGCCGCTCGCAGCCCGTCGGCATAGCTCCGGCAGTGGGTGCCAATCTCCCGCTGCTGAATCAGGCTGCGGCTCGAGGTATGGATGAACTCCACCGGGTCCTCCAGCGTGACAATATGCCCGCTCTGGGTCTGATTCAGGCAGTTGACCAGCGCGGCAAGGGTGGTGGATTTCCCGCTGCCCGTCGCCCCGGTGACCAGGATGATGCCATGCCGGGCGCGAAGCAGTTCAGGCAGCGCGGGCGGTGCATCAAGCTCGGCGAGGGTGGGACAGCGGGTGGGCAGCAGGCGCAGCGCCAGCGACAGCCCGGCGTGCTGGTGAAAGGCGTTCGCGCGCAGCCGTGCGCCGTTGCCCAGGGTGACGGCGAAATCGAGCTGTCCGTCGGCGGCCAGCGTCGACTGTTGCGTCGGGCTAAGCCACGCCTGGAGCAGCGTGCCGGGGGCCGGCACCTCACAGGGTACCGGCTCCAGTATGCCGCAGCGTCGCCAGCGTGCAGGCCAGGCGCTGCACAGGTGTAGATCCGAGACGTTATGCTTTACACTAAGGGCCACTATTTCTTCCATATCCACAGACCATCCTTGAACCATGAGTGATATCACGCACAACCTGGCACAGGTCAGGGAGAAAATCTCGGCTGCCGCTCAGCGTTGCGGCCGTGCTTCAGAAGACGTTACGCTGCTTGCAGTGAGTAAAACCAAGCCTGCGAGCGCGGTCGCGGAAGCGATAGCGGCCGGGCAGCGCGCGTTTGGCGAAAACTACGTTCAGGAAGGCGTCGAGAAGATCCGCCATTTTCAGGACGCCGGCGTGCGCGATCTGGCGTGGCACTTTATCGGTCCGTTGCAGTCCAACAAAAGCCGGCTGGTGGCGGAGCATTTTGACTGGTGCCACACCGTTGACCGGCCGCGTATCGCCTCGCGCCTGAGCGAGCAGCGCCCGGCGCACTTGCCGCCGTTAAACGTGCTGATCCAGATTAATATCAGCGATGAACAGAGCAAGTCGGGGATCGCGCTTAGCGAGCTCGACGCGCTGGCGGCACATATCGCGACGCTGCCCGGCGTTCAGCTACGCGGGCTGATGGCGATCCCGGCACCGGAAACCGAATATGACAGGCAATTTGCTGTCGCCCGTAAAATGGCGGTAGCATTTGACGCGCTAAAACAGCGGTATCCTACGGTGGATACGCTGTCTTTAGGCATGACCGATGACATGGATGCTGCGATTGCGGCGGGCAGCACCATGGTTCGCATCGGAACCGCTATTTTTGGTGCGCGCGATTACGCCGCGCGCCCTAACGTTAACCTCTGAGGGATGCCATGCTGACGTTGACTTTCCTGGTCAAAACCGTAATTGAGCTGTACGTAATGGTTCTGCTGTTACGCATCTGGATGCAGTGGTCGCGCTGCGATTTTTACAACCCGTTCGCCCAGTTTGTGGTGAAGGTGACGCAGCCGGTGGTTGGCCCGCTGCGCCGCGTGCTGCCCTCGCTGGGGCCGATTGATACCGCCTCGCTGCTGCTGGCGTTTATCTTGTGCACCGTCAAGTATCCGCTGCTGCTGCTGATTCAGTCCGGCGCGCTGTCGCTTGATCCGCTCAACCTGCTGGTCGGCCTGCTGTCGCTGCTGAAAGCCGCCGGTTCGCTGGTGTTCTGGGTGATCATCATCCGCTCCATCATGAGCTGGGTGAGCCAGGGCCGCAGCCCGATTGAGTTCGTACTGATGCAGATGACCGAGCCGATGATGGCCCCGATTCGTCGTTTCCTGCCGGCCATGGGCGGTATCGATTTCTCGGCGATGATCGTCATCCTCATCCTCTACATGCTGAACTACCTGGGCATGGACCTGTTCCCGGGGCTGTGGTATCAGCTTTGAGCGCAGTAGCGTCCACTGCCGATGGGCTGGTGCTGCGGCTGTACATTCAGCCTAAGGCCAGCCGCGACAGCATCGTGGGTTTACATGGCGACGAACTGAAGGTCGCCATTACCGCCCCGCCGGTGGACGGTCAGGCCAACGCGCACCTGGTGAAGTATCTGGCAAAGCAGTTTCGCGTGCCGAAAAGCCAGGTGCTGATTGAAAAAGGCGAACTGGGCCGTCATAAGCAGGTCAAAATTATTCATCCTCAACAGATCCCGACTGATGTCGCGGCGCTACTCTCCTGACAGGATTTACTATGCAAAACGTTGTCCTCGCTACCGGTAATGCCGGTAAAGTGCGTGAACTCGCCGCTCTGCTGGCGGATTTTGGGCTGGATATCATCGCGCAAACCGAACTGGGCGTTGATTCCGCCGATGAAACCGGCCTGACGTTCATTGAGAACGCCATCCTGAAAGCGCGTCACGCGGCGCGTATCACCGGCCTGCCCGCTATCGCCGATGATTCAGGCCTGGCAGTGGATGCCCTCGGCGGTGCGCCGGGCATCTACTCTGCGCGCTACGCCGGCGAGGAAGCGACCGATCGCCAGAACCTGGAAAAGCTGCTGGCGGCGCTGGAATCCGTGCCGGACGATAAGCGGCAGGCGCAGTTCCACTGCGTGCTCGTCTATCTGCGTCACGCCGAAGATCCCACCCCGCTGGTCTGCCACGGCAGCTGGGCGGGGGTGATTGCCCGGACGCCTGCCGGCGAAGGCGGCTTCGGCTACGATCCCATTTTTTACGTTCCCTCCGTCGGCAAAACCGCCGCGGAGCTGAGCCGCGATGAAAAGAGCGCCATCTCCCACCGTGGACAGGCGTTGAAACTGTTACTGGAAGCAATGCGTAATGGCTAATTTGCCACCCCTGAGTCTCTATATTCATATCCCCTGGTGTGTGCAGAAGTGCCCGTACTGTGACTTCAACTCGCATGCCCTGAAGGGCGAGGTGCCGCACGACGACTATGTGCAGCACCTGCTGGCGGATCTCGATGCCGACGTGCAGTACGCTCAGGGACGTGAGGTGCAGACGATTTTTATCGGCGGCGGCACCCCCAGCCTGCTGTCGGGCGCGGCGATGCAAACGCTGCTTGACGGCGTGCGGGCGCGGCTACCGCTGGCGCACGACGCCGAAATCACCATGGAAGCCAACCCCGGCACGGTGGAAGCAGACCGCTTCGTGGAGTACCAGCGCGCGGGGGTGAATCGCATCTCTATCGGTGTGCAGAGCTTTAGCGACGAAAAGCTGAAGCGGCTGGGGCGCATTCACGGCCCCGACGAGGCAAAGCGTGCAGCACATCTGGCCCAGGGGCTGGAACTGCGCAGCTTCAATCTGGATTTAATGCACGGCCTGCCCGACCAGACGCTGGACGAGGCGTTAAGCGACCTGCGCCAGGCGATAGCGCTCAATCCGCCACACCTCTCCTGGTATCAGCTGACCATCGAACCGAACACGCTGTTTGGCTCGCGCCCGCCGGTTCTGCCGGATGACGATGCGCTGTGGTCCATCTTCGAACAGGGCGACCAACTGCTGTGCGCCGCCGGCTATGTGCAGTACGAAACCTCGGCCTATGCGAAGCCGGGCTATCAGTGCCAGCACAACCTGAACTACTGGCGCTTTGGCGACTATCTGGGCATCGGCTGCGGGGCGCACGGTAAAGTGACCTTTGCTGACGGGCGCATTCTGCGTACCGCCAAAACGCGCCATCCGCGCGGGTTTATGCAGGGGAACTACCTGGAGAGACAGCACGATGTCGAGGCGCATGATAAGCCGTTCGAGTTCTTTATGAACCGTTTCCGGCTGCTGGAAGCCGCGCCGCGCGAGGAGTTTACCCGCTATACCGGCCTCAGCGAGGCGCTGATCCGCCCGCAGATCGACGAGGCGCTGGCCAAAGGCTATCTCACCGAAACCGCCACGCACTGGCAGATTACCGGGCACGGGAAACTGTTCCTGAACTCACTGCTGGAGCTGTTCCTGAGCGAGTCATAAGCATGACGGCGGGTGTGCCATACACCCGCCCATAGTGATTACGGCGACTCCACCGTCTGCAACACCACCTCATCCTCATGGTTCAGATCCTGACGCAGCACGACGCCGAGCGCGAGGCCCACCATCGACAGGGCCAGCACGTACCAGCCCGGTGCCAGCGGAGAAACCGCCATCAGTCCGGTAACCAGAATCGGCGTGATGCCGCCAAAAATGGCGTAGGAGAGGTTGTAGGAAAACGAAATGCCGGTAAAACGCACTTCTGCCGGGAAGGCTCTCACCATCACGAACGGCACCGCACCCACCACGCCCACGCTTAACCCGGCCAGACCATACAGCAGGAACAGCTGCTCCGGATGGGTGCCTGCCGCGTGATAGAACAGCCCGGTACACCCCGCTAACAGCAGGCTGCCGATAATCAGGGTCTTGCTGGCTCCAAAGCGATCCGCCGCCAGTCCGGCGAGCAGGCAACCGATGCACAGCATTACCGTCGCGATGCTGTTGCCCTGTAGCGTCAGGGCGGGTGCGAAGCCGTACTGTTTTTGCAGCCACACCGGCGACATCAGAATCACCACCACGATCCCCGCCGAAAGCAGCCAGGTCAGCAGCATGGAGATCGCCACGGCTTTTTTATGATTCATCACCACGGTTTTGATCGGCAGCTCTTCAGCCAGAGCTTTACGCTGCTGCATCTCAATAAAGATTGGCGTTTCACGCAGCCAGCGGCGCAGGTACATCGCCATCAGGCCAAACACGCCGCCCAGCAGGAACGGGATACGCCAGCCGCCGTCGTGCAGGGTTTGCGGCGTCATGCTGGTGTTAATCAGCGTGGCCACCACCGAGCCGAGCAGGATGCCGACCGTCAGGCCCGCGGTCAGCGTGCCGCAGGCGATGCCAATGCGGCGGGCCGGCACGTGTTCGGCCACAAATACCCACGCCCCCGGCACTTCTCCGCCGATGGCCGCGCCCTGTAACAGCCGCATCGCCAGCAGCAGCAGCGGAGCGAGAATGCCCAGCGTGGCGTAGGTTGGCAGCAGGCCGATGGCCAGCGTCGGCAGCGCCATGAGTAAGATGCTCAGGGTGAACATCTTCTTGCGCCCCACTTTATCGCCGAAGTGCGCCATGATGATGCCGCCCAGCGGACGCGCCAGATACCCCGCGGCAAAAATGCCGAAGGTTTGCAGCTGGCGCAGCCACTCAGGAATATCCGGGGGGAAAAAGAGTTCCCCGACCACCGCCGCGAAGAACACGAAGATGATGAAGTCGTAGAACTCCAGTGCGCCGCCGAGGGCGGCAAGCGACAGGGTTTTGTAATCCTGGCGGTTCAGTTGGCGGGGTTGATTCGGCATAAAATGACTCTTGTAAAGAGGTGCGTTGTTTTTAACGACACGTAAATCTGTAAACAGATAATTACTATATCGTCAAAAAAACAATACTCCATCAGCACATCAGCTTATGCCGTACAAACCTATTTTTCAGTCATTACTCTGGCGAATTGCGCTTTTAGGACGAAAAGCTGCTACCACTTCCGCATCCGTGTCGACGTACGGGCCGTCCAGCAGCTGTATGCAATACGGTACACTGGCAAAAATTCCTGCCACTACCACTTTGCCGTCGGCATCTTTCACCCCTTCCAGCGTCTCCTGAATGGATTTCGGCTGGCCGGGCAGATTGAGGATCAGCGCCTGCTTGCGGATCGCCCCCACCTGACGCGAGAGAATGGCGGTCGGCACAAAGTGCAGGCTGATCTGGCGCATCTGTTCGCCAAAGCCTGGCATCTCGCGGTCGGCGATGGCCAGCGTGGCATCTGGCGTCACGTCGCGACGTGCAGGGCCGGTACCCCCGGTGGTCAGCACCAGGTGACACCCGGTTTCGTCCACCAGCTCGCACAGGGTTTGCTCGATGATCGGCTGCTCGTCAGGGATCAGCCGTGTTTCAACCTGAAACGGCGTGGTCAGGGCGCGTCGCAGCCAGGCTTCCAGCGCGGGGATGCCTTTATCCTGATAGACGCCGCTTGAGGCGCGGTCGGAGATGGAAACTAAGCCAATGCGTAAGGTATTCATATCGATTCCGGTCAATCAGTACAGTTTGCGAAATGATACACGCTGGCGGGACAGGCAGACAGGGTGAAACGCGGAAGATGTGGCCGGAAGATCCGGCCACAGAGGGATTACAGCAGGGCTTCGACCATTTTTTCCAGTTTTTCCTGGTCAACGGCGAACTTGCGGATACCGTCCGCCAGTTTGTCCACGGCCATCGGATCCTGGTTGTGCTCCCAGAAGAACTGGGATTCAGTCATACGCTCCGGACGTGCTTTCACGTCGCCGGCGAAGGAGAGCTTACGCTCTACCGCGCCTTCGCTTTCGGCCAGCTCTTTCAGCAGCGCCGGGGCGATGGTCAGACGGTCACAGCCTGCCAACTCAAGGATTTCGCCGACGTTACGGAAGCTTGCGCCCATCACAACGGTCTCGTAGCCGTGCTGCTTGTAGTATTCGTAGATTTCCGTCACGGAAACTACGCCCGGATCGTCCTGCGGCGCGTACTCTTTCTTGTCGGTGTTGGCTTTGTACCAGTCGAGGATACGGCCCACGAACGGAGAGATGAGGTACACACCCGCTTCGGCGCAGGCGCGCGCCTGTGCGAAGGAGAACAGCAGCGTCAGGTTGCAGTTGATGCCTTCTTTCTCAAGCTGTTCCGCCGCGCGGATGCCCTGCCAGGTGGAGGCCAGTTTGATCAGAATGCGATCGTTGCTGATACCGGCGTCGTTGTAGAGCTTAATCAGGTGCTTCGCTTTGGCAATGCTGGCTTCGGTATCGTAGGAGAGACGAGCGTCCACTTCGGTAGAGATACGGCCCGGGATCAGCTTCAGGATTTCCAGACCAATGTTGACCGCCAGTTTATCGGTCGCATCCACCACCTGCTGCGCGCGATCGCTGCTCTGGCTTTTCGCCCAGGTCACCGCGTCGTCAATCAGCTTACGGTATTCAGGAATTTGTGCTGCGTTCAGGATGAGAGAAGGGTTGGTGGTGGCATCCTGCGGCTGGTACAGCTTCATTGCCGCGATGTCTCCGGTGTCAGCCACGACCGTGGTGAACTGACGCAGGGAGGTCAATTTATCCGTCATGATAATAGGTCTCTTAGAACTGCTTGTTAGGGAGATGTAACCGAACTGCCTCCGATGATATCACGCCGCACTGCCAGCGCAACCGCTGACCACGGGCGCATAACGTTGACGGCGAAGCGTTTCGCACCCGGTGACGATCCCACCCCGCCCTTTCGCCCCGACAGCCCCAGGCCGCACGGACGCGGCGTTTGCGCGATTTTCACGCCCGATTGCGCAACGCGCGGCCCGCCAGGAACGCCGATAAATTAATGCGATTAATCGCATCCATCGGCCAGACCCTCGCCATTTTTTGATAAAGTCACGCAAAACGACTTCAAGAGAGTGACCATGCTGATCCTGATCTCCCCTGCTAAAACGCTGGACTACCAGAGCGAACTTGCCACCACGCGCTACACCCAGCCGGAACTGCTGGACTATTCCCAGCAGCTGATTACCGAGGCGCGCAAGCTCTCTGCCCCGCAGATCGCCTCGCTGATGGGTATCAGCGACAAGCTGGCGGACCTCAACGCCACCCGCTTCCACGACTGGCAGCCGGATTTCACTCCGGACAACGCCCGGCAGGCCATCCTGGCGTTTAAAGGCGACGTTTATACCGGCCTGCAGGCAGAGACCTTCAGCGACGCGGATTTTGATTTCGCCCAACAGCATTTGCGTATGCTCTCCGGTCTGTACGGGGTGCTGCGTCCGCTCGACCTGATGCAGCCCTACCGGCTGGAGATGGGCATCCGCTTTGCCAATGCGAAAGGCAAAGATCTCTACAGCTTCTGGGGCGATATCATTACCCGTAAGCTCAATGAGGCGCTGGCAACGCAGGGCGATAAGCTGGTGGTGAACCTGGCGTCCGACGAATACTTTAAAGCCGTGAAGCCGAAAGCGCTTGAAGGCGAGATCGTGAAGCCGGTCTTCCTCGATGAGAAGAACGGTAAATTCAAGGTCATCAGCTTCTACGCTAAAAAGGCGCGCGGGCTGATGAGCCGCTACATCATCCAGAACCGCCTGACCACCGCAGAACAGCTGACCGGGTTCGATCTGGATGGCTATCAGTTTGACGAGGCCGCGTCGAAAGGCGCTGAGCTGGTGTTTACCCGCAGCGAACGCTGAGTGCGGCGTGCGGACAGAGAAAAGGCGGACCGGGTGGTCCGCCTTTTTTGTGGGTCGGGCTGCCCGAACGGGCAACGGCCTCAGGCGCGCGGCTTCATCATCAGCTGGCGCAGCGCGGCGTAATCCGCCGGCAGGAACTGCGACAGCAGCGGCAGATCGGCACGCTCGGCCAGCGCTTCCGGCAACGGCAGCGATTCGCCGAGAATCTCATCCACGCTCTCTTTGAACTTCGCTGGGTGCGCGGTACCGAGGAACAGACCGTACTCACCGGGACGCAGCTGGTCACGCAACGCACGCCAGGCAATGGCGGCGTGCGGTTCAGAGACGTAGCCCACCTCACGCAGTTCGCGCATGGCGTATTTGGTGGTTTCATCATCCACCGCGGCAAAGCCCAGCTCGTTCAGGCGCCAGATCTTACGGCGGAAGATCTCCTCCACGCGCGGCCAGTTGTTCGGCTGGCTGACGTCCATCGCATTCGACAGCGTCGCCCGGGTGCCGTTTGGCTCCCACTTGCCGTTTTGCAGATAGCGCGGCACGGTGTCGTTGGCGTTGGTGGCGGCAATAAAGCGTTTCACCGGCAGGCCCAGGGATTTGGCCAGCAGGCCGGCGGTGAGATCGCCGAAGTTACCGCTCGGGACGGAAATCACCAGCTGATTGCGCGCATCCTGCGGCAGCTGCGCCACCGCTTCGAAGTAGTAGCAGATCTGCGCCAGCAGGCGACTGATGTTGATGGAGTTGGCGGAGTTCAGGCCGAGGGTGGTTTTCAGCTCCTCGTCATCAAACGCCTGCTTAACCAGCGCCTGGCACTCATCGAAGTCGCCGTCGATGGCCACGGTCTCAATGTTGCCGCCCAGAGTGCAGAACAGCTTCTCCTGCAGCGGGCTGATTTTTCCGCGCGGATAGAGGATAACGACACGCACGTTTTTCAGGCCGTAGAACGCATGCGCCACCGCGGCGCCCGTGTCACCTGAGGTCGCCGTCAGGATGGTGACCGGCTTGTCGCCGCTGATATGGGTCAGCATCTGCGCCATAAAGCGGCCGCCAAAATCTTTAAACGCCAGCGTCGGGCCGTGGAACAGCTCCAGACACCCGATGTCGCTCTGCACCTCTTTTACCGGGGCCGGGAAGGTAAACGCGTTGCGGATGCGGGTTTCGAGGATCTCCGCCGGGATCTCATCGCCAATAAAGGCCGACAGAATTTTGCTGCTGCGGGAGACAAAGTCCATCTGCAGCATCTCATCCACTTCAGTCAGGCTGAACTCCGGCAGGTCGTGCGGGAAGAACAGCCCCTGATTAGACCCCAGTCCCTGCGTTACCGCCTGGGCAAAGCTGACCTGCTCGTTATGATCTTTAAGATTGTAGAGTTTCATTCGTTATCCCAGTACTCGTGCGCCAGCCGTATCCAGACGGCAGATGTGGACGAAGCCGTCCTGATTTTGAAGATAGTGTTGTCCAAGCCAGGCCGCCACCCGCTGTGCCGTGTCCGGGTTATCGCAGACGGCGAACAGCGTCGGCCCGGAACCGGAGATCCCGCACGCCAGCGCGCCGATATCAATGGCGGCGCTGCGCGCTTCGCTAAAGCCCGGCAGCAGCTTCGTGCGATAGGGTTCGGCGATCACATCGTGCATCAGCTTTGCGGCCAGCGCCGGCTGGCCGGTGTGGCAGGCGTGAATAAAGCCCGCCAGATGGCGTCCGTGGCTGATGCAGTCCTGGCGGCGATACTGCGCCGGCAGGATGGCGCGCGCCTCGGCGGTGGAGACTTTAATGCCGGGGTAGGCGAGCACCCACAGCCACTCATCAAAGCCTGGCACCTGCTGGCTGATGATGCCGTTTTCTTCAATCATCAGCTGAATGCCACCGAGGAAGCAGGGGGCGACGTTATCGTAGTGAATGCTGCCTGAAATGCGCCCTTCCAGCTCGCCCATCAGCGCCAGCAGGCGCGTGTCGCTGAGCGGCTTTCCGCAGTGCTCGTTCATTGCCATCAGCCCGGCCACCACGGAGCAGGCGCTGGAGCCCAGCCCTGAGCCGATCGGCATGTTTTTTTCGAGGGTCATGGCTACCGGGATGGTTTTCCCGATCTCCTGACAAAAACGCTCCCAGCACTGGTAAACAATGTTTTCCCGCGGCGCGTCCGGGAGTTTACTGGCGAAACGCCCGAGGTTTTGCAGGCTGAACTGCTCTGCCGCCTCCACCGTCACGTAATCACCGAGCAGCGAGCCGTCTACCGGCGTCACCGCCGCGCCCAGCACATCGAATCCGACGCTCATATTGGCGCTGGAAGCCGGGGCATATACTTTAACCATCTTAAACTCCTAACTTCCATGAGAGGGTGCGCAACAGGTCGGCAAACACCCCGGCGGCGGTCACATCGTTACCCGCCCCGTAACCGCGCAGCACCAGCGGCAGCGGCTGGTAGTAGCGGCTGTAGAAGGCCAGCGCGTTTTCGCCGTTCTTAACTTTATACAGCGGATCGTTGCCGTCTACCGCTGCAATCTTCACGCGGCAGACGCCGTCGTCGTCGATATTGCCCACGTAGCGCAGCACGTTGCCTTCATCGCGCGCCTGGGCGACGCGGGAGGCAAACTCATCGTCAAACTCCGGGAGGCGCGCCATAAACGCGCTGACGTCGCCGGTGCTGTCGAAGCTTGCCGGCAGGACCGGTTCGACCACGATATCGGTCAGCTCAAGGCTGCGGCCGGTTTCACGCGCGAGGATCAGCAATTTGCGCGCCACGTCCATCCCGCTCAGGTCGTCGCGCGGGTCTGGTTCGGTATAGCCCATCTCACGCGCCAGGGTCGTGGCTTCCGAGAGGCTCATCCCTTCATCCAGCTTGCCAAAAATAAAGGAGAGCGAGCCGGAGAGGATGCCTGAGAAACGCTGCAGCTCATCGCCGGCGTTAAGCAGGTTTTGCAGGTTTTCAATCACCGGCAGACCGGCCCCGACGTTGGTGTCGTACAGGAACTTGCGGCGCGATTTCTCCGCCGCGTGGCGCAGTTCGTGGTAGTAGTTCATCGACGAGGTGTTGGCCTTCTTGTTCGGCGTCACCACGTGGAACCCTTCCTTGAGGAAGTCGGCATACTGATCGGCGACCGCCTGGCTTGAGGTGCAGTCGACGATCACCGGGTTGAGCAGGTGGTACTCTTTCACCAGACGGATTAGCCGCCCGAGGTTGAACGGCTCTTTTGCTTCCGCCAGCGCCGCCTGCCAGTTCTCCAGATCGAGGCCGTGGACGTTGGTCAGCAGCGCGCGGGAGTTGGCGATACCGCAGACCCGCAGGTCGATATGCTTCTGCTTGAGCCAGGTCTGCTGGCGTTTGAGCTGCTCGATGAGCGCGCTCCCTACCCCGCCGACGCCGACCACAAACACTTCGATAACCTGGTCGGTGTTAAACAGCATCTGGTGCGTGACGCGCACGCCGGTCACGGCATCGTCATTGCTGACCACCACCGAGATTGACCGCTCTGACGAGCCCTGGGCAATCGCCACGATGTTGATGTTTGCCCTGGCCAGCGCGGCGAAAAATTTCGCCGAGATGCCGCGCAGGGTACGCATCCCGTCGCCCACCACGGAAATGATCGCCAGACGATGCATCACCGCCAGCGGCTCCAGCAGGCCCTCTTTCAGCTCGAGGTAGAACTCCTCCTCCATCACGCGCGTGGCCCGCTCGCTGTCGCTCTGCGGCACGCAGAAGCTGATGCTGTACTCAGAGGAGGACTGGGTGATCAGCACCACGGAGATGCCAGCGCGGGACATGGTAGCGAACACGCGTGCGGCCATGCCGACCATGCCCTTCATGCCCGGCCCGGAGACGCTGAACATCGCCATGTTGTTGAGGTTGCTGATGCCCTTCACCGGCAGGCTGTCGTCCTCGCTGGTGGCGCCGATCAGCGTGCCCGGCGCCTGGGGGTTGGCGGTATTCTTTATCAGGCAAGGGATCTGGAACTGAGCGATAGGGGTGATGGTGCGGGGATGCAGAACTTTGGCGCCGAAGTAGGAGAGCTCCATGGCTTCCTGATACGACATCGACTTCAGCAGCCTGGCGTCCGGTACCTGACGTGGATCGCAGGTGTATACCCCGTCCACGTCCGTCCATATCTCACAACAGTCGGCACGCAGGCAGGCGGCCAGCACCGCCGCGGAGTAGTCGGACCCGTTGCGCCCGAGTACCACCAGCTCGCCCTTCTCGTTCCCGGCGGTGAAACCGGCCATCAGCACCATGTGATCCGCCGGAATGCGGCTGGCAGCGATGCGACGGGTGGATTCGGCGATATCGACGGTGGACTCCAGGTAGTGGCCAACGGCGAGCAGCTTCTCAACCGGGTCAATTACCGTCACTTTATTGCCACGCGCCTGAAGCAGCGCCGCCATGATCGCGATAGAGAGCTTCTCACCGCGGCAGATCAGCGCCGCGTTGATGCTGTCCGGGCACTGACCGAGTAGGCTGATGCCATGCAGGATGTGCTTAATCTGGGCAAACTCCTGCTCTACCGTCGCTTTCAGTCCGGCGTGGTCGAAGCCCGGCTGCGCCTGCGCCAGGCCGTCCAGCAGTGCGGCGAAAATCTGCTCCGCGTCGCTGATATTGGGCAGGGCGTCCTGGCCGGCGATGGTTTTTTCAATCATCGCCACCAGGTGATTGGTAATTTTTGCGGGTGCAGAGAGAACGGTCGCTACCTGCCCTTGCCTGGCATTGCTCTCCAGAATATCGGCAACGCGCAGAAAACGATCCGCGTTTGCCACTGATGTACCGCCGAACTTCAACACTCTCATGGTCATTACCCCTTGAACTTTGGTCGAAAAAAAAGCCCGCACTGTTCAGGTGCGGGCTTTTTTCAGTATTTCCTGTACGCGTCAGCCCGCACCGTTACCTGTGGTAATGGTGATGGTTGTAATAGTGGTGGTCAGGCTGATGCGAATCATGGATGTTGTGTGCTCTGAATCTTTCTGTGTGTTGCCTATTGGTTAAAGTATCCGCCAGGTGAAGTCAACGAATTTCTGGTTTTGGTGGTTTTTCGACCATCGCCGCGACTCGCTGCACGCCGGCGGGTTTGCCACCATAACCACTGCTTATCACCGGCTGCCATCGACATTTCACACGGCCTGATGGCAGATTTTCAGCACGTTACTCTGGCAATTTTTTTTCGATATCGTGCAGCAATCGGTGGAGCATCGCCGTGTCGCGCTGCTCAAGCAGTCCCAGACGCTGGGTAAGCCAGTCGGCCATTTTTACGTCGTCATCCACCTCAAGCTTCGCGAGCAGCGCAGCGACCCGCTGGCGCAGCGCCTGAAGCTGGTGCCGGTCGTTTTCCGGTACGCTGACCGCCGGAAGCTGCATCAGGGATGACAGCTGATAGCAGTAGACCATCACCGCCTGACCGAGATTCAACGACGGGTAGTCAGCCACCATCGGCACGCCGGTCAGCACGTCGGCGAGCATCAGCTCGTCATTGGTCAGCCCGGAATCTTCACGCCCGAACACCAGCGCGCAGCGGCCAATCCACGTCCGCTTCTCCTCCAGCATCGGAACAAGCTGCTGCGGCGTCGCGTAATAGTGAAACTTTGCCCGGCTGCGGGCGGTGGTGGCGATGGTGAAATCCACGTCGGCCAGCGCCGCCGCCAGGCTGTCATAGGTTTCCACATTATCGAGGATGTCACCTGCGCCATGCGCCACGCGCCGGGCGGCCTCGTCGCGCCAGACATCGCTTGCCACGATGCGCATGCGGGTGAAGCCCATGGTTTTCATCGCTCTGGCAGCCGCGCCGACATTTTCTGCCCGGGCAGGCGCCACCAGCACAACAGGAAATTCCATATTTCTCTCTTCCGGTTCGTTACTACAAAATTAGGATTCTGGTTAATCTTATTACGCCGCGAAAAATTACATTACAGCAACATTTAACGCGTTGTTATGTCGCAAATATATAAACAGAACTTATAGATTCTTCCGATAAACTGCCGTTTTGTTATCGCGTCTCGCCATGATATCCTTATGTTTATCATGAATAAACCCGATGAAAATAACGCTTGTCATTTTGATTCACCTTGTTTATTAGTTAGACGGTGAAATGACGCGATTCATTATAAAAATGTGACCGAATCGCATTCAGCAGCAGACCGATTTCATGTAACGTCTGACGTGCTACAATTGAACTTGATATATGTCAACTAAGCGTAGTTTTATTGGGTGTCGTTGCCGTCCTGGTCTGTTATGTTGCTGTTAAAATGGTTAGGATATCAGCCGCTTTTGACACCGTCGGGTCCACAGGGAAAGTACCCAAGACCAGGCTAATGATGTTGTTGACGTAGACGAATAGTGCATCAAGAACGCCATTACGTACTTTAGTCATGTCACGCCCGGCATGTTAATTTATCGCATGCAGCAGGCAGGCCAGGGACTTTTGTACTTCCTGTTTCGATTCAGTTGGCAATTTTAGGTAGCAAACATGCAGACCCCGCACATCCTTATCGTTGAAGACGAGTTGGTAACACGCAACACGTTAAAGAGTATTTTCGAAGCAGAAGGCTACGATGTTTCTGAGGCCACCGACGGCGCTGAAATGCATCAGATCCTTTCTGAGCATGACATCAATCTGGTGATCATGGACATCAACCTGCCGGGTAAAAACGGCCTGCTGCTGGCGCGCGAACTGCGTGAACAAGCCAATGTGGCGTTGATGTTCCTCACCGGTCGCGATAACGAAGTTGATAAAATCCTCGGCCTCGAAATCGGCGCCGACGACTATATCACCAAACCGTTTAACCCTCGCGAGCTCACCATCCGCGCGCGCAACCTGCTTTCCCGTACCATGAATCTGGGTACCGTGACGGAAGAGCGCCGCAGCGTGGAAAGCTACAAATTTAACGGTTGGGAGCTGGACATCAACAGCCGCTCACTCATTAGCCCGAACGGCGAGCAGTACAAGCTGCCGCGCAGTGAATTCCGCGCGATGCTGCACTTCTGCGAAAACCCGGGCAAGATCCAGACCCGTGCCGAGCTGCTGAAGAAAATGACCGGTCGCGAGCTGAAGCCGCATGACCGTACCGTCGATGTCACCATCCGTCGCATTCGTAAGCACTTTGAATCGACGCCGGACACGCCGGAAATCATCGCCACCATTCACGGCGAAGGCTACCGTTTCTGCGGCGATCTGCAGGAATAAGTCGTTAAGAATAAATAAAAGGGCGGATATCCGCCCTTTTTTCATTTCTGCCGCCGGGTTATTTCCAGGGCATAATCGGCACCGCACTTAGCGCGTTTTTCGGTGAGCCTTCCACCACTTTGTCTGAGTAAGCCAGATACGCCAGGGTATTACGTTTGGCGTCATAGAAGCGCACCACCTGCAATTTCTTAAAAACCAGCGAGGTACGTTTCTGGAACACCACGTCGCCTTGCGCTTTGCCCGCTTTAATCTTCTCGCTCACTTCTACCGGCCCCACCTGCTGGCAGGAAATGGCCGCATCGGAGGTGTCCTCAGCCAGGCCCAGGCCGCCCTTGATACCACCGGTTTTCGCGCGGCTGATATAACAGGTCACGTTTTTCACGTCGGGATCGTCAAACGCCTCAACCACGATCTTATGGTCCGGACCGAAAACTTTAAATACGGTATCGACTGAACCAATCTGCTCTGCCCCGGCATGCAGGGCAAATAACGATAAAACTGCACTAAGAGTTAAGTGTCTATATTTCATATTGTTACCATATTTTAAATGTTGCCCTGGGTGATAATTCAACTTGCCAGAAAAGCGTACAGTAATCACTAACTTACAACTTACATGCCAAAATTTTATTAAAACCCCAATTCCCGCACTAAAAAATCACAGAATGCTAAAAAAACAAAAAATGCTATCATCCGCCCCTTAGGTTTCTGGCACTCTCTCATGCAGGATGAGGAAATTTTTTATGGATCAGGCTGGGATTATTCGCGATTTGCTTACCTGGCTGGAAGGCCATCTGGATCACCCCCTCTCGTTAGATAACGTGGCGGCGAAAGCGGGATACTCCAAGTGGCACTTACAACGGATGTTTAAAGATGTGACCGGTGAGGCCATAGGCGCCTATATCCGTGCGCGTCGCCTGTCAAAATCAGCGGTGGCACTGCGCCTGACCGCGCGCCCTATTCTGGATATTGCGCTCCAGTACCGTTTCGATTCGCAGCAAACCTTTACCCGCGCGTTTAAGAAACAGTTCTTAATGACGCCGGCGCTCTATCGCCGCTCCGCCGACTGGAACGCGCACGGGATCCGTCCCCCGCTCCGGCTCGACAGTTTCACGCTCCCGACGCATAAGTTCGTCACGCTGCCGCCGCTGCAGCTTATCGGCCTGACCCAGAGCTACAGCTGCTCCCTTGAGCAGATCTCCGATTTTCGCCACGAAATGCGCATTCAGTTCTGGCGCTCGTTCCTGGAAAACTGCCCGACGGTACCGCCTGAGCTGTACGGCCTGCATGAGCCGCGCCCGAGCCTTGAGCGCGACGACGAACAGGAAGTGCTCTACACCACGGCCCTGGCACCGGAACTGGCAGAAGACTGCCTGCCTGGCTCGCACACGGTAAAACTTGAGGGCGGCGACTATGTGCAGTTTGACTATGAAGGCCCCGCCAGCGGGCTACAGGCGTTTATCCTGCTGGTCTACGGCACCTGTATGCCGACGCTCAATCTGACCCGGCGTAAGGGCCAGGACATTGAGCGCTTCTTCCCCGGGGAAGAGACCCGGCGCCCGGAACCGCCGCGCTATTTACGCTGCGAGTACCTGGTGCCGGTGGTTCGTTAACGCTGCATTTCATCCAGCGCAGGGGCATCCAGATGCGAGATGTCGCCTGCCGTCTCCACCACCCATCCCGACGCCAGCCACGGACTTTGCTGGTAGTCCACCCGAGAAATTGAGCAATTACGCAAACGCAGTCGGCGTTCTGCCCAGGCGGGCAAGCCGAGGATGGTGCTCACCAGACAGCCCAGCGCCATACCGTGACTCACCAGCAGCGGGCGGCTGCCTTCGGGCAGATCCAGACAGGCGTTAAGCGCGCCGTGCATACGCTGGCTCAGCTCCAGCATCGACTCGCCGTCCGGAATGCGCCCGTCCGCCGTGCCGTTAACCAGCTGACGACGCCATCCCTCTTCCTCATCGGTCAGTGAATCCAGGTGACGCCGCTCCAGCACGCCCATGTCCAGCTCGCGCAGACGCGCGTCCAGCGTGACATCGCACCCGCATGCCGCGGCAATAATTTCAGCGGTGCGGCGCGTACGCCCCAGATCGCTGGCAATAATATGGGTAATACCGAGCGCTTTGGCGCGCTCGCCCACCTGCTGTGCCTGCTGCTCACCTTTATTCGTCAGGGCGCTGTCAGACTGTCCTTGAATGCGCCGTTCGGCGTTCCACTGCGTTTCACCATGACGAACCAGATATACCTGTAACATACTTTTTATCCGTTATACTGCTGCACACGTTTTTGTCTGAATGTTAATTGATTATGCACCATGTCATCTGCGCTACCACCAATCCCGCCAAAATTA
Source organism: Siccibacter turicensis LMG 23730 (assembly GCF_000463155.2). Taxonomy (GTDB): domain Bacteria; phylum Pseudomonadota; class Gammaproteobacteria; order Enterobacterales; family Enterobacteriaceae; genus Siccibacter; species Siccibacter turicensis. The sequence goes on from NZ_AWFZ01000050.1 coordinate 101,425, forward strand.
AGGCGATTCTGCACGCTTTTGAGCTGATTTTCGGCGAGGCATCCTGCCATATGGAATCGGTCGTCGTCGAGACGGGCGTACCCGAGCAGCCGTTTGGCAGTGAAGAAACGCGAGCGGGCGCACGGATCCGCGTGCAGAACGCGCGCGCGCTGAAGCCCGAGGCGGATTTCTGGGTCGCGATTGAGGCCGGTATCGACGAGGGCAGCACCTTTAGCTGGGTGGTGATTGAGCGCGGCGACAAGCGCGGCGAAGCACGCTCTGCCACGCTGCCGCTGCCGAAAGCGGTGCTGGAGAAAGTCGAGCAAGGTGAACCGCTGGGGCCGGTGATGTCCGCCCTGACCGGTATCGATGAGATTGGCCGCAAAGAGGGCGCGATTGGGGTGTTCACCGCCGGCGCGTTGACGCGGAGCAGCGTCTATCACCAGGCGGTGGTACTGGCCTTAAGCCCGTTTCATCATGCGCTTTACGACTGATTCTCTTTAAGCAGCACCTGCTCCAGCCAGACGCGGAGCTCTGCCGGGGAGGCTTTCAGGCTGTTAGATCCGCGCGTGATGGTGGCAATGCCGGCGCCAAGCTCGTTTTTCAGCTCGCGCTGGCTCATCTCACCGCGCAGCAGCTCCTCGATAATACGCACCCGCGTACCCAGCGCTTCGCGTTCATCGGGGGTCAGGAGCAGCATCAGCAGGGGAAGATGCAGCTCCTGATCGAAAGCCTGTTTGAGCAGCTCGACGAAACGGAGCCACTCCTGATTATGCTGTTCAGCCTGCTCCGCAGACCAGGGCGCGTGTTGGGTCATATGTTAAGCCGCCATACCAGAATACTCTTCTACTAGTACAGCAGCATAACATACCCGCCGTCAAATCAGTAACGACGCTGCCACTCGGTGCTGGTCAGCAGCTCCGGCTTATCGCCCATGAAATAGCGGTAGTACGCATCATACGCCAGCACGTTTTTCACGTAGCCGCGGGTTTCCGAGAACGGAATGCTCTCGATAAACGCCACGGCGTCCAGGCGTCCGGCGCTGTTGCCAAGCCACGTCCGCAAGCGTCCCGGCCCGGCGTTATACGCCGCAGACGACAGGATACGGTTGTAGCCAAACTGCTCGTACACGCTTTGCAGATAGGTGGTGCCGATGTTGATGTTCATCTCCGGATCGAGCAACTGGTTACTGCTGCTGTAACCCGGAATACCAAACTTCTGCACGGTGTGCTGGGCGGTGGCAGGCATCACCTGCATCAGCCCGGCGGCCCCGACCGGCGAGCGCACTTTCGGGTTCCAGGCGCTCTCCTGGCGCGCAATCGCCATCGCATAGCTTTTGGAGATGTCTTTATTACTGACGTAGCGGGTAAAGGTACTCTGCCACGCTAGCGGGAAACGCTCCTCCAACTGATCCCAGAGCTTGCCGGCGATGGTGGCCTGCACGCTGAGATCCCACCACTCCTGATCGAACGCGTAGCGCGCCAGCGCCGACTGCTCGTTCACCGGGCGGCTGACCACCAGGTTTGCCCACTCGCTGCGCGCGGTGTTATCCATCCCCCAGAACATCAGCTCGCGCACTCGTGCCATTTCCGGTCCCTGGAACAGCGCGCTGTTAACCTGTGGGGCTTTATCCACGCGCAGCGGGTAGTCTTCCCCCAGGCGCTGCGCGGCGACCATCGGATAGAAGCCGCGGGTGGACATCAAATCGCGCAGAATGGTTTTCGCCTCGTCTTCGCGACCGCGCTCCAGCAGCAGATCGGCCTGCCAGTAGCGCCACTCGTCCTTCTCTTTGGCTTCCATCGGCAGACGCGCCAGCCAGGTATTGAGCCCATCGCGATCGCCGGTGCCGAGCGCCATGCGCACGCGACGCTCAATCAGCGAGATGGACTGAGAACGCATGATGACGTCGTCGCGCCAGCGGGCTTCTTCCGATGTCACGTCGTTGCCCATCAGGCGCCACGCCACCAGCTCGTTCAGCTCCTGTACCTGATCGGCATTGAGCTTCTGCGCCTGGGTCAGGGAGGAGATCATCATCCGCGCGTTGTCCGCGTCCTCGCGGGCGACGCTGGCAAACGCCACGGCCACCAGCTGACGGGTAAAGTCGTTCGCCCCCACCGTCTGGGCAAAGCTCAGCACGCTGTTGGGGTTATTGGCGAGGCTTATCAGCGCAGAGGAAAGCGTCTGGTACTGCGGCGGCATTTCCGCGGCAAGCTGGCTGACCAGCCGGGTGTTTCCCTCTTTCATCGCCAGGCGGATACGTTCGAGGTAATCCTCCGGCTGCTGCGTACCGGAGCTACGCCAGGCCGAGAACAGGCGCTCGCAGGCGGACGGCTGGGTTTTGCCGGTCTGCCACAGGCTCTTCGCCCCGATCCAGGCGTCGCTGGTCAGGCCGGTGTTGTATTTGGCGTAGTAAAAATTACATTTGGCCTCAACGGTGCCCGGCTCGGTGGGGCTGAAGGCGAGCAGGCCGCGCCAGTCCTCACGTCGCGCCAGCTCGTTCACGAACCGTGATTTCAGTGAGCGCACCGGCGGCAGGGTCGGGTTCTGCTGGATAAACTGGCTGACCGCCAGCGCCGGCTGATTCATCAGATCGTCGGTCAGCTGGCGATACTGCAAATAGGGATAAAGCGGATAGTCGCGCAGGCCCGGCATCATCTGCTCTACCACCGCCATCTGGCGGCTGTCCCACGCTTGTTTAATCTGGGTGTAGCGGCTGCGCTGTTCATCCAGTGAATCAGCCCGCGCCAGGCTGCTTACGGTCATCAGACACACGCTGGCAGCAAGCACGCGCCAGACGGCATGTTTGGCTTTTCCCACAATGACTCCTCAATATCGTTAGTCCCACAGCAGCCTCATGCCGCCGCTGAGCCGGTTTCCCACAGCACAACCCTTTCATGCTAACCAGGCATGCCCGGTTCCGCCATGATACGGACATTTTTTTACGCTTCACCCGCTGTCCGGTGCGACATAACACTCCCGGCGTTGATGGCTGGGCTTAGCACCTGAAAAAGGCTACACTTCGCATCTGATACGAACCAGTTTACTCACTATAAAAGAGGCGAAGTCGCAACGTGGCTCAATTCGTTTATACCATGCATCGTGTCGGCAAAGTGGTCCCGCCGAAACGTCATATTTTGAAGAATATCTCGCTGAGCTTTTTCCCGGGCGCGAAAATTGGTGTGCTGGGGCTCAACGGTGCCGGTAAATCTACCCTGCTGCGCATCATGGCTGGCATCGACACCGAAATCGAAGGCGAAGCTCGCCCGCAACCTGGCCTCAAAATCGGCTACCTGCCGCAGGAGCCGCAGCTCAACCTGGAGCACACGGTTCGCGAATCCGTAGAAGAGGCGCTGTCTGAAGTCGTCAACGCGCTCAAGCGCCTGGACGAAGTGTATGCGCTGTACGCCGATCCGGATGCGGACTTCGACAAGCTCGCCGCCGAACAGGGCAAGCTGGAAGAGATTATCCAGGCGCACGACGGCCATAACCTGAACGTGCAGCTGGAACGCGCCGCCGACGCGCTGCGTCTGCCGGACTGGGATGCGAAAATCGCTAACCTGTCCGGGGGTGAACGCCGCCGCGTCGCGCTGTGCCGTCTGCTGCTGGAAAAACCAGACATGCTGCTGCTCGACGAACCAACCAACCACCTGGATGCGGAATCCGTGGCATGGCTGGAACGCTTCCTGCACGACTTCGAAGGTACCGTTGTGGCGATTACCCACGACCGTTACTTCCTCGATAACGTCGCCGGCTGGATCCTGGAGCTTGACCGCGGGGAAGGTATTCCGTGGGAAGGTAACTACTCCTCCTGGCTGGAGCAGAAAGATCAGCGTCTGGCTCAGGAAGCCTCTCAGGAAGCGGCGCGCCGTAAATCCATCGAGAAAGAGCTGGAGTGGGTACGTCAGGGTGCGAAGGGCCGTCAGTCTAAAGGCAAAGCGCGTCTGGCACGCTTCGAGGAGCTTAACAGCACCGAATACCAGAAGCGTAACGAGACCAACGAACTGTTCATTCCACCGGGACCGCGTCTGGGCGATAAAGTCCTGGAAATTACCGATCTGCGTAAGTCCTATGGCGATCGCGTACTGATCGACGGTCTGTCGCTGTCGATCCCGAAAGGGGCGATCGTCGGGATCATCGGTCCGAACGGCGCGGGTAAATCTACCCTGTTCCGTATGATCTCCGGGCAGGAACAGCCGGATGCCGGCACCATTGAGCTGGGCGAGACCGTGAAGCTGGCGTCGGTGGATCAGTTCCGTGACGCGATGGACAACAGCAAAACCGTGTGGGAAGAAGTCTCCGGCGGGCTGGACATCATGCGTGTCGGCAACACCGAAATGCCAAGCCGCGCCTACGTGGGCCGCTTCAACTTCAAGGGTGTCGATCAGGGCAAACGCGTTGGCGAACTGTCCGGCGGTGAGCGTGGACGTCTGCACCTGGCGAAGCTGCTGCAGGTTGGCGGCAACATGCTGCTGCTCGATGAACCGACCAACGACCTGGATATCGAAACCCTGCGCGCGCTGGAAAATGCCCTGCTGGAATTCCCGGGCTGCGCGATGGTTATCTCGCACGACCGTTGGTTCCTCGACCGTATCGCCACGCACATCATCGATTATCAGGATGAAGGCAAAGTGGAGTTCTTCGAAGGTAACTTTACCGAGTACGAAGAGTACAAGAAACGCACCCTCGGCGCCGAAGCGCTGGAGCCAAAGCGTATCAAGTACAAGCGCATTACCAAGTAATCGCGACCACCATCAGAGAAGGGCACCCGCCCTTCTCTTTTTTTATCCCGGATAGAAATCCTTGATATCGCCAAACGCCATCGCAAAATCGATGTAGCTCGCCAGCGCGGGTGAATTCAGCTTGCGGCTCGGATAGACCAGATAGAGATCGTTTCCCTCGGCCTGCCACTCCGGCAGCACCGGCGTCAGAACGCCGCGCGTCAGCGTATCCTCCAGCAAAAAGGTCGGCAGCAGCGTCAGACCGGCGCCCGCCACGGCACACTCCCGGGCATACAGCAGGTTGTCGGTACGATGCTGGTTCGTCAGCACGCAGCGATACCAGGTCTGCTCGCGATGAAACACCCACTCCGTCCAGGCTTTATGGGCGATACAGCGGTGCGACGTGAGATCGGCGGGATGCGTCAACGCCGGGGAGCGCGCCAGATAATCCGGCGAGGCCAGCAGGTAGCGCGGGCAGTGGCCAATCAGACGGCCAATCAGCGAGGAGTCCTGCGGCTTACCGGTGCGCAGCGCGACGTCAAACCCCTCCAGTACCAGATCCCGCATATCATCGGACACCGACACATCGAGGGTCACATCCGGATACGCCTCCTGAAAGCGGGCATTCATCCGCGCCAGCAGCGTCGCGCCGATCCCGGCCGGGCTGGTGATGCGAAGCCGTCCGCTGGGGTTTTGCCGCAGCCGCTGAATCGCATGGTCGGCGCGCTCGCTCGCGGTCAGCATCTCCCGGCAGTGCACCAGGTAGTGCTCGCCCGCAAAGGTGAGATTGAGCTTGCGCGTGGTGCGGTTGAGCAGGCGAATACCGAGGCTATTTTCAAGCTGGCTGATGCGGTGGCTGACGCTCGACTTGGGCAGCCCGGCCTTCTGCGCCGCCGCGGTAAAACTTCCGCACTCTGCCACCAGCGCGAACAGCGCCATATCCTGAAGCGACTTAAACATGATTGTTCACCTGAGACGAACACTCCATTCTTGATTGTCCATCTTATCAGCTTCCTGAGCGCGGCATAGACTACATTCACTACATCGCCTTTACGTTCATCTATCGAGGAACCGACATGTCAGTTAAAGCTATTGGTGTTAACCCGCAGGATCCAAAACACTTTATCGAAATCAGCCAGCCGCAGCCCGTCCCGGGTGAGTACGACCTGCTGGTAGAGGTCAAAGCCGCTTCCGTGAATCCGGTTGATACCAAGGTGCATAAAGGCCTGGTAAAAAATGGCCTTCAGGAGCCGCGCGTGCTGGGCTGGGACGCCAGCGGCATCGTCAGAGCGACCGGCAGCAACGTCACCGGCTTTAAGGTGGGCGATGAAGTCTGGTACGCGGGCGACATCACCCGTCCGGGTAGCAACACCACCCATCAGCTGATCGATGCGCGCATCGTCGGCCACAAACCGCGCAGCCTCGACTGGGCCGCCGCCGCCGCGCTGCCGCTGACCGCCCTCACCGCGTGGGAAGGATTGTTCGAACGCCTGAACATTCAGGATGCCGGCGCGGACAAGACCCTGCTGATCATCGGTGGTGCCGGCGGCGTGGGTTCTCTCGCGATCCCGTTTGCGAAGCACAACAGCAAGGTAAAAATTATCGCAACAGCGTCACGCGAGGATTCCGCCCAGTGGTGCCGGGATCGCGGTGCCGATCTGGTGGTGAATTACAAGGATCTGCCGGGCGAACTGGCGAAGCACGACATCACCTGGGTTGATTACATCTTTATCCTCAACGACACCGACGGACACTGGGCCAACGTCAGCAAGCTGATCGCGCCGCAGGGCCATATCTGCACCATCGTTGAAAATGAGCACCCGCTCGATCAGAACGAACTGAAGCTGAAATCTGCCGCGCTGCACTGGGAGTTTATGTACACCCGCAGCATGTACCAGACCGCCGACATGGCGCGTCAGGGCGAGATCCTTAACGCGGTGGCGAAGCTGGTGGATGAGGGCGTCGTGGAGAGCTCCCTCAGTGAAACGCTGCACGGCCTGAGCGTTGAGACGCTCCAGCAGGCACACGATAAGGTGCTTGAAGGTCATATGCGTGGGAAAGTGGTGATCGCCTACTGATCCGAAGGCGGGTAAGCCTGGCTTACCCGCGCCGCGTGACGGCGAACCGGTGAGGTTCTACAAGGTGGGTCGCATTGCGCGCCCACCTTTTTTGCGTTGCTACCCCTGCTCACCCATGAGCTTTTTCACCAGATCCACGCAGCGCAGGAAACGGGTATCGTAGTCGGACTCCTCGACGTGCACATAGTCGATATGGTTGGCGTCGAGCATGTCGATAAGCATCGACTGGAACTCGGTGCGATCCACCGAGCTGCCGAGGCTGCGCAGCCCATCCGCGACCCACGGGGTATTGTTCTCAAGCAGGATCACCAGATCGAAACGGTACTCGTCGATCAACGCCTGCACAAACGGGTGCTCGCGCCCTTCATACTTTTTGCAGAACGCCTGCGTGGTCACGAAGTCGGTATCGACAAAGGCCACTTTGTTGGCGTATTTCACCGCAAAGTCGATGTACTGCGCGTGGCCGAGCGCGATTTTGTCGTAGTCGGAATACTGCAGCGCCATCTCATCGCCGCCGAGGTGTGAAAAGACGTAGTCGCGCCCGTACTCCCAGGCGCTGGTGGTATTAAAGATGTTGGCCAGCTTGTTAACCAGCGTCGATTTTCCGCTCGATTCGCCGCCCAGTACCGCCACGGTACGTACGAAGAAGGGTTTAACCTCGGTCGGGATGTACTCCCAGTAGCGGAACGGGTTCTCGCGGATCTGCGAGCCGCTGATGTTCATGAAGGTGCGCTTCGGATCGATAAGCACCGTCTCAATGCCGAGATGCTCCAGATACTGCGCCGCATCGGCCTCTTCCGAGGTGTAAATCCAGTCAGGCGCGATGCCCTTCTCCTCCATGAACCCTTTGATGCCGTGGCTCCAGACGTCCCAGCCGTGCGGATAGGGCTCCATGTCCTCTTCATTAAAGGCGTGAATACGGATGTTTTTCTGGTATTTGAAGGTCTGCAGCAGCCAGCGCAGACGGTCAGGCACCGTCGGCTGCTGGGACATGGCGCTCGCGTCGAACAGCGCCCGGTCGCGTTTGTCGTCGTAGCCCATGATGATATGCAGCTCGTCGACCTGGCTACAGGCGCGCTGGATCAGGTAGATATGCCCGGTATGCAGCGGATAAAACTTGCCGAACACCACGCCGATATTTTTCTGCTTGCGGGGAAACTCCAGCCCCAGAAAACGATGCAGCGCCTCCAGCTTTTGCGCGCTTGGACTTTTGATCTTGGCGTTAAGCAGCTGGCTGAGGTAGCCCTTTGTCATGCCGCAGGCTGCCGCGACCTGCTGGAGGGTACAGCCCTGCTGACGGATCGCGGTTTTAAGATAGTCGAATGATGACAAGGTGCCTCCTGCATCCCCCTCGCATTCACGGTGACGGCGCGCGCACCGTGCCGCCTGAGCCATGATGCGAGGCGGGGCGTAATCGATTGATTATCTGATTATAAGTCGTCAAAAACGTTTAGCGCATCAGAAAGCTTTTTAACGCCAAAGATTTGCATCCCTTCCGGGATCTTTTTCGGCACGTTGGCCGCCGGGACGATGGCGCGACGGAAACCGTGTTTCGCCGCCTCGGAGATACGCTCCTGGCCACTCGGCACCGGGCGAATCTCCCCGGCCAGCCCGACTTCGCCGAACACCACCAGATCCTGAGGCAGCGGACGGTCGCGCAGGCTGGAAACCATTGCCAGCAGCAGCGCCAGGTCGGCGCTGGTTTCGGTGACCTTCACGCCGCCGACCACGTTGACGAACACATCCTGATCCGCCATCTGTAGCCCGCCATGACGGTGCAGCACCGCCAGCAGGATCGCCAGTCGGTTCTGTTCCAGCCCCACCGCCACGCGCCGTGGATTGCCCATCATTGACTGATCCACCAGCGCCTGAATCTCGACCAGCAGCGGGCGCGTGCCTTCCCAGACCACCATCACCGAACTGCCGGAGGTCACTTCATCGCCACGGCTCAGGAAGATAGCCGAGGGGTTGCTGACTTCGCGCAGGCCCTGCTCGGTCATGGCGAACACGCCTAGCTCATTGACGGCGCCGAAGCGGTTTTTATGGCTGCGCAGGGTACGGAAACGTGAATCCGCATCGCCATCCAGCAGCACGGAGCAGTCGATACAGTGCTCCAGCACCTTCGGCCCGGCCAGCGAACCATCTTTGGTGACGTGCCCGACCATGACAATCGCCACGCCGCGGGTTTTCGCGAAGCGCGTCAGGTACGCCGCCGTCTCGCGCACCTGCGCCACGCTGCCGGGGGAGGACTGGATGTCCGCCATGTGCATCACCTGAATGGAGTCGATCACGATCAGCCGCGGCTGCTCCTCGTCGGCGATGGTACAGATCTGCTCGATGCTGGTTTCGGAGAGCATATTGAGGTTGTTGGTCGGCAGTCCCAGACGGTGGGCGCGCATCGCCACCTGCTGCAGCGACTCCTCCCCGGTAACGTACAGGGTTTTCATCTGCTCGCCGAGCTTGCACAGCGTTTGCAGCAGCAGCGTTGATTTCCCCGCGCCGGGGTTACCGCCAATCAGGATGGCGCTGCCCGGCACCACGCCGCCGCCGAGCACGCGGTCAAACTCTTTAAACCCGGTGGAGAAGCGCGGCAGCTCCTCCAGGCTTATTTCGGAAAGCTTCTGGACTTTCGCCACGCCCGCACTGCCGGCGTAGCCGCCAAGGCGTTCGTTACGCGCTACCGTCGGCGAGGCGGCGATACGCACTTCGGTGATGGTATTCCAGGCATGACAGGCGCTGCACTGCCCCTGCCAGCGCGGGTAATCCGCACCACATTCATTACAGACAAATGCGCGTTTTGGAGCTTTCGCCACCTTAATACCTCGTTATTTCTTGTTCAGACTGCCTGAGAGTATGCAGAACACACCCATCAGGTCGGCGTGACGAATCGTCACTTCGGTTTTCTCATTCACTTTTGGCTTGGCGTGATAGGCGATGCCCAGGCCGGCAGTGTGGATCATCGGCAGATCGTTCGCGCCATCCCCTACCGCCACGGTCTGTTCCATCGGAATATCGTACGCCTCGGCCAGACGCTTCAGGGTTTTGGCTTTGTACTGCGCGTCGACGATATCGCCGGTAACCTCACCGGTCAGCTTACCGTCCATGATCTCCAGCTCGTTGGCGACCACCGCGTCCAGGTGCAGCTTATCGCGCAGATATTCAGCGAAGAAGGTGAAGCCGCCGGAGGCCAGCGCCACTTTCCAGCCCAGCGATTGCAGCTTCAGCACCAGTTGGATCAGGCCGGGCATCAGCGGCAGCGCGTCGCGCACTTCGCGCATGATTGACGCGTCCGCGCCCTTGAGCGTGCCGACGCGCTCGCGCAGGCTGGCGGTAAAGTCCAGTTCACCGCGCATGGCGCGCTCGGTCACTTCCGACACCCGTTCCCCGGTGCCGGCCAGCTTCGCCAGCTCATCGATGCACTCGATCTGAATCACCGTGGAGTCCATGTCCATCACCAGCAGGCCTGGGGTGCGCAGATGTGGGATTTTGCCCAGCGGAGCGACGTCCAGCCCGGCGTCATGGGCCAGCCGCGTAGCACGGGGCGTCAGCGAGCCGGCCAGGCGGATCACCTGATAATCTTCCACTCCCCATGCGGTGACGATCACCATCGCCGCCCCCAGCTTACGCTGATATTGGGTCAGTCGCGCTTTATCCAACCCGCGACCATACAGCAGCCAGCCGCTGCGGCCCGCGTGATAATCCAGCGGCATTACCTCATCACCACTTAATGAAAGCGGCAACCCTGGCCAGTGAGAAACATCGTCCGGCAGGTCGCACCAGGTCAGACTGTTCGGCATTACTGCTCCTGTAAAAAAATTCGACGGGCGGGGAGTAACCTGACGTTGCGCGCCTTTGCAGGGCAACGTCCGGCTAAAAACAACGCCTGAGGCTACCTTGTCCGCAGCGCTTCTGGCAACATTAAGCTTCAAATTTTCGGCAGGTGGAATATGGCTCGCGCAAAACTGAAATTCAGGCTTCATCGTGCAGTGATCGTGCTGCTCTGTCTCGCATTGCTGGTCGCACTGATGCAGGGCGCATCGTGGTTCAGCCAGAGCCACCAGCAGACCCGCAATTTGCAGCTTGAAGAGCTGGCGCAAACTCTGGCCCGCCAGGTGAGCTTTTCCCTCGCCCCGCTGGTCGCCACCGATAACCCCGATGAAAAACGCATCACCGCCCTGCTGCGCAACCTCACTGACGGCAGCCGTATTCTGGACGCCGGGGTCTACAACCTGCAGGGGGATATCATCGCCCGCGCCGGGGAGAAGGTCACGCTGCGCGACCGTCTGGCGCTGGACGGTAAAAAGGCCGGCAGCTATTTCAACCAGCAGATCGTGCAGCCGATTGAGAGTAAAAGCGGCCCGGTCGGCTTCCTGCGTCTGACGCTGGATACCCACACGCTGCCCACCGAAGCGAAGCAGGTGGATAACACCACCAATATTCTGCGTCTGATGATCCTGCTGGCGCTGGCCATCGGCGTGGTACTGGCCCGTACGCTGCTGCGCGGCAAACGCAGCCGCTGGCAGCAGTCCCCGTTCCTGCTCACCGCCAGCAAAGCGGTACCGGAAGAGGAAGAAGAGCGCGACGACAAGCCGCTCGGTTAATCGAAGGGCGGCGGGGTTCGTGCTACCATGGGCTCCCGCTCTGGTAAAGGAAACCCGCTATGCCAACGCTTCGTCTGCTGCTCTCTGACTCTTATGATCCCTGGTTTAATCTGGCGGTGGAAGAGACTATCTTCCGGCAAATGCCCGCTACCCAGCGCGTGCTGTTTCTCTGGCGCAACGCCGACACGGTAGTGATTGGCCGGGCGCAGAATCCCTGGAAAGAGTGCAACACCCGGCGCATGGAAGAGGATAACGTGCGTCTGGCCCGACGCAGCAGCGGCGGCGGCGCGGTGTTTCACGATCTCGGTAATACCTGCTTCACCTTTATGGCCGGTAAACCAGAGTATGACAAAAGCGTATCCACCTCCATCGTGCTAAATGCGCTTACCGCGCTGGGCGCCACCGCCGAGGCCTCGGGGCGCAACGATCTGGTGGTAAAAACCCCGGAGGGCGACCGCAAGGTTTCCGGCTCCGCCTACCGTGAAACGCCGGACCGCGGCTTTCATCACGGGACGCTGCTGCTGAATGCCGATCTCAGCCGTCTGGCGAACTACCTCAACCCTGACAAGAAGAAGCTTCAGGCAAAAGGTATCACCTCCGTGCGTGGCCGCGTGGCGAACCTGAGCGATCTGCTGCCCGGCATCACCCATGAAAAGGTGTGCGATGCCGTCACCGAGGCGTTTTTCGCCCACTACGGCGAGCGTGTGGAGGCAGAAATCATCTCCCCCGACGCGTTCCCGGATCTGCCCGGCTTTGCGGAGACGTTTGCCCGCCAGAGCAGCTGGGAGTGGAACTTCGGCCAGGCGCCCGCCTTCAGCCATCTGCTTGATGAGCGTTTCACCTGGGGCGGCGTCGAGCTGCACTTTGACGTCGAGAAAGGCCATATCACCCGTACCCAGGTGTTCACCGACAGCCTGAATCCCGCACCGCTTGAGGCGCTGGCAAACCGCCTGCAGGGAACGCTCTACCGGGCAGACATGCTGCAGCAGGCCTGCGAAGCGATGATGGTGGATTTCCCCGACCAGCAGCTGGAGCTGCGCGAGGTTGCCGCCTGGATTGCTCAGGCCGTGCGCTAGCGCGCCGTGCGCATACCCTGTGCATGACGCTGGCAGAGCGGACAGACCGGCGCATCGGGTTGCCAGGCGCGGAAAGGCTGGTGGCAATGCTGACAGCGTGCCGTATACCAGTGACGCCGGCGGGGCGACACCTCCGCCCCGGCCTCCAGCACCATCGCCTGCACAATACACACCACCACGCAGCTCTGACAGCCGGTACAGTTCCCGGGCGCAATCTCCAGCGTCCCGGCATCCATGCGCAGCGCCCCTTCAGGGCATACGCGCGCGCAGGCGCCGCACAGCGTACAGGCACGCTCATCAATCTCCGGCTGCCACTCGGCCTGCTCTGCAAAACAGCGCCGTCTGGCGCGTCGGCCAGGGGACACGCTGGCCGTTGTGGTCGCGGCTGACGGGCCCCGCCTCCAGCGCCACCCGGAATGGGTAGCCGTATCCGGGGCGATACGCGTCCAGCACGGCTCCGCGAGGCGGCGTAGCCTGAGGTTAAGCGCCGCCATCGCCAGCGCCCATCCGGGATGGCGATCCATATCCATCTCCACCGCGCGCACCGCATACTCCCGATGCCACATCAGCAGCTCCTCTACCGAGGGCGCCACGACGGACAACGGCGCCACCAGCACGTTGTCACGAAGGTAGCGCGGCGGCGGCGCAAGGTTCTCCAGCGCTGCCACCGGGCAGCTAAACAGGCAGCGCCCGCAGCGAACGCAGCGTTCGCTATCGAGGCTTGCGCCGTCGGGCCGCAACGTAATGGCAGCGGTGGGGCACGCCTGCGCACAGGCATCGCAGGGATGCTGACGCAGGTGCCGACGCAGGCATAACTCCCCCACGCGCGGCGGCGGGGAGCGTGTCAGGGCGTTAACGCGCACCCTTATCCGAGCGAGAAAAAGACGTAGCGGAAAAGGATTTCGCTCAGCACCAGCGCCAGGCTGGCGCAGATCAATACGCCCCGTCCGCCGCGCTGGGCGCTTACCGACATCAGCGCCGCACCGGCCACGGCCAGCAGCCAGCCGACGGCGCGCACGTTCGCCAGGGCATACCAGGCGTCCAGCGAGCGATACGGGAAGGTCGCGGCGTCACGGTGAACCATCTGCGACAGATACTCTATATAGGCAGGCTGAAACAGCAGGCGCACCGCTACGACAGCCACCACCAGCATCGCGCCGGTCGACAGGATCCGGCGCCGCGTCTCCAGGGTCTGACGACGGGCAATGAGCCACGCCTGCGCGGTTGCGCCAAGCAGGATGGTTGAGCCGAAAAAGGTCAGCCAGGTGGTGTAGTGGGTCCAGGTTACCACGCTGGAGTGGGCATAAATCGCGCTCATGCAGTAGACGTCGACTATCCCCACGACCAGCGCCAGCGGCATCAGCGTGCGCCATATCGCCTGCTTAAACAGCGCCAGCAGCGTGGCGAGACCAAGCACCGCCAGATAGGCGGCCGCAAAAACAATCTCGCGGCTTAGCCATGAGCTGGAAACGTGACGCAGTGCATGCAGGGCATTAAGCGGGTAGCCCAGATGCAGCGTGGAGCAGAGCAGTCCCATGCCCGCGCTGGCGCACGCGATGAGCAGCGGCAGCCGCAGCGTACGCGTCGCCGCGGCCCGGTCGCCGAAGGGCTGGCGCGGCAGCGCAAGCGTGATAAACAGCGTCAGGCCTACCGAGAGTTGTACCAGCAAGGTGAAGATCAACAGCGGCAGTTCATGCATGGCGCGTCCCCTCTTGCTGCGCACCCTGATGCGGTTTGACGATCAGATTGGGCCGGGTCAGGGTCGAGTCCGGCAGGCCTTTGACATCGCACAGCGCCCCGAACCGCTCACGTAGCTCGCTAACCGGACCAAAATGTATGGCTCCCAGCGGACAGGTTGTCACGCAGACCGGCTTTTCGCCCTTCGCCTGCAAATCAATGCAGAAATCGCATTTCGACATCTGCCCGGTTTCCGGATTGCGCTGCGGGGCGCCGTAAGGGCAGGACCAGGCGCAGTAGCCGCACCCGACGCATTTGTCGGTGTTAACGCGGACAATACCGTCGCCGGGCCGCTTATGCATCGCGGTGGTCGGGCAGTTTTTAGTGCAGATCGGATCGTCGCAGTGGTTGCAGGAGATCGACAGGGTATAGGCGTAGACGTTATTCAACAGGCCGCCCTGCCCGGTAGGAATAAACCCGCCTCCGTTAACTTCATACACCCGGCGATAACGCTGGCCCGGCTCCAGATCGTTTTTGTCTTTGCAGGCCACCTGGCAGGCTTTGCACCCTGAACAGCGCGAACTGTCGATATAGAAACCCAGCTGCGTCGGGCTCACCGGGGCGTACTCCTTAAACTGACTCATGCTTTGTTACCTCCACCAGCATGGTTTGATGTGAATTCCCTTTCGCCAGGGCCGTGATGCGCGCGGAGCTAAGCACGTTGGCGCAGCCGCCGCGATCGATGCCCTGTTCATCTGGCTGCCACCACGCCCCGGCCTGCATCGCAACGACGCCCGGTATGATGCGCGGAGTCACCTCCACCTCGACCTGACACAGGCCGCGATCGTTATGAATCCGCACCGTATCGCCGGACGTCAGGCCACGCGGTTGTGCATCCAGCGGATTGATCCACAGCTTCTGGGTCTGCACCTCCTGAAGCCAGGGATTGGCATACTGCGTGGAGTTGGCGCGATTTTTCCCTTTCCAGGTAATCAGCTGTAAAGGGTATCTTTCGCTCAGCGGGTCCTGCGGGCCTTCGTGGGCCGGGACATAGTGCGACAGCGCCGGGATCTCCGGGTGGTGCATGTCGTACAGCCGCTTCGAGAAGATCTCAATCTTGCCCGAGGGCGTGGCAAACGGATGATTCTGCGGATCGCGGATATTCGCCTCGAAAGCCACGTACGGCTCGCTTTTGAATAGATGGTGCCGCTGAACGCGCAGCGTGGCGAAATCCGGCATGTTCTCCGCCGGCATCGCCTGCCGGGTTTGCTCCCAGATATGCGCAATCCACTGCTGTTCACTGCGCCCGGCGCTGAACGCCTGCTTCAGGCCAAGCTTGTCCGCCACGTCGCACAGCCAGTCGTAGTCGGAGCGCCGTTCAAACGCCGGCTCCACCAGCTTTTCTGACAGCATCACGTAGTTACCGGTGCCCCAGGTTTCACCGATA
Organism: Siccibacter turicensis LMG 23730; assembly: GCF_000463155.2. Taxonomy (GTDB): domain Bacteria; phylum Pseudomonadota; class Gammaproteobacteria; order Enterobacterales; family Enterobacteriaceae; genus Siccibacter; species Siccibacter turicensis. Next base: position 117,001 of record NZ_AWFZ01000050.1, read on the forward strand.
TTCCAGCGCTCCATAAAGCTGGTTTCAGGCAGCAGCAGATCGGCATATTTCGCGCTGGGGGTCATATACAGGTCGCTGACCACGATAAATTCAATCTTCGTGTCGTCCTCAAGAACCTTTACCGCCTGGTGAAGATCCGGGTTTTGATTGGCAAGGTAGTTGCCCGCCAGCGAGAACAGCAGACGGATACCGGAAGGCAGCGTCTCCCCGCCGGTCAACCCGTTTTCAGGCGTCACCTGCGCCGGATCGTCCGCGGCCTGCACCCAGTTCATCACCGAGATTTTCTCTTTTACCGGGTTATCCGGCATCTCAGGCCCGGTGGTGAATTTGCGGTTGCCGATGCCGCCGTAGCCGGCCGCCCAGCCGCCTTTTACCCCGACGTTGCCGGTGAGGGTGGCGAGCAGCGTTGAGCCACGCGCCGTGCGCTCGCCGCAGTTATGCCGCTGCGGGCCCCAGCCCTGAATCAGCGCGGCGGGCTTCGTGGTGGCATACTCCCGCGCCAGCTGGCGGATGGTCTGCGCCGGAACGTGCGTGATCGCTTCCGCCCACTCCGGCGTCTTCGCGATGCCATCCTTTTTGCCGCTCAGCCAGGCGACCAGCGACTCATTTTCAGGCACGCCGTCGGGCATGCTCTCTTCGTCGAAACCGAGGGTATAGCGGTCGATAAAGGCCTTATCGTGCAGGTTCTCAGTGATGATGACGTACATCATCGCATCCATCAGCGCGTTGTCCGTCGAGGGCAACAGCGGGATCCACTGATCGGCCAGCGATGCGGCGGTATCAGAATAGCGGGGATCCACCACGATAAAGCGCGTGCCGTTGCGCTTCATCTGCTGAAAATAGTGGTTGGTGTGACCAAAGATGGTTTCGTTCGGGTTGTGGCCCCAGAGGATCACCAGCCGGGTATCGGCGAGGGTATCCAGCGAACTGCCGCTGGCGGCGGTGCCGTAGGTATAGGGCGTTGCCGCCGCGGTATTGCCCATGCTGACGGAGTGATAGCTGTCGAGATAGCCGCCGTGGAGATTCAACAGGCGACGCACCATTTTATCCCCTGAGAATGCGCCGCCGGACACCGCGGTGCCAACGTGCACGTAGCGCGACGCCGGACCGTACTGGTGGGTAATCCGCGTAAGGTTATCAGCAATCAGGGTGGTGGCTTCGTCCCAGCTGATACGCACGAATTTGCCTTCGCCGCGTTTTCCGACGCGCTTCATCGGGTACTTCAGCCGATCGGGATGGTAGACAAATTTGCGGTAGCCTCGCCCTCTGACGCACGCACGCATAATCGGCATCGCCGGATCGTGCGCCTCGTCGGGCAGCGTGGCAATACGCGTGACTACGCCATCGCGAACGTGCGCGCGAATGTCGCACTTGCCGCCGCAGTCAAAGGTGCTGCAGGTCGCGACGATCTGCTCGGGCGTGGCCGCCGTGGCGTCCGCTGCGTCAGGGGAGAGCGGCCGGGCGTGGGCCGCTGGCAGCGAGACAAAGGGAAGCGCCGCCAGCGCCGAGCTGGCCTGAAGGAAACGCCGACGGGTTAACGCCAGTGGAACAGGGGTTATTGATTCACTCATACGCACTCTTCTTCCGTGAAAAAGAAGGCAGTGTCCGGTATCGCCTGGCGCTGGCGATTGATTTTTATCAAGCAGAACGGGAGTGGTGAAAAACCAGGAATCGGGCGTAGGACCAAGCTTATTTAGCTGATAAATAGGAGAAAAACGTTACAGAAAGAAGGTGAATAGCAGAGTGGCGCAGGAAGAGGATGGCGCCGCAGAAAACGCCACTCTGCTACCCGTCGGTCGCAGAGTGGCAGCGTAACAATTACGCGTTATCGCCCAGCAGAACGGATTCCAGCGCGATTTTGATCATGTCGTTGAACGTGGTCTGACGTTCCGCGGCAGTGGTCTGCTCGTGGGTACGGATATGATCGGACACGGTGCAGATGGTCAGCGCTTTCGCACCGTACTCTGCGGCCACGCCGTAGATACCCGCCGCTTCCATTTCCACGCCCAGGATGCCGTATTTTTCCATCACGTCGAACATGCTCGGGTCCGGCGTATAGAACAGGTCGGCAGAGAAGATGTTGCCCACGCGAGCATCAACGCCCAGCGCTTTCGCCGCATCAACCGCGTTGCGTACCATGTCGAAATCGGCAATCGCCGCGAAGTCGTGATCTTTGAAGCGCAGACGGTTCACTTTGGAATCGGTGCAGGCACCCATGCCGATAACCACATCGCGCAGCTTCACGTCAGCGCGTACCGCGCCGCAGGAGCCTACGCGGATGATTTTCTTCACGCCAAAGTCGGTGATCAGCTCTTTGGTATAGATGGAGCAGGACGGGATACCCATGCCGTGGCCCATAACCGAAATTTTGCGGCCTTTATAGGTACCGGTATAGCCCAGCATGCCGCGCACGTTGTTCACTTCGCGCACGTCTTCCAGGAAAGTTTCCGCGATGTGTTTCGCGCGCAGCGGGTCGCCCGGCATCAGTACGACGTCAGCGAAATCACCCATTTCTGCATTAATGTGAGGAGTAGCCATTATGTCTTTTATTCCTTAAAGCGAGGTCAGGCCAGCAAAGTTGCCGGCCTGAACGGTAGATATTTTATAATCAGAACAGCGGTTTGCCGTATTCCATCTCACTCAGACCGAAGTACTTCGCCACGGTCTGGCCGATGTCGGCGAAGGTGTCGCGGTGGCCCAGCGAGCCCGGCTTCACTTTCGGGCCGTAGATCAGCACCGGGATATGCTCGCGAGTGTGATCGGTGCCTTTCCAGGTCGGGTCGCAGCCGTGGTCAGCGGTGAAGATAATAATGTCATCTTCGCCCACCAGCTCCAGCAGCTCCGGCATGCGACGGTCGAACAGCTCCAGCCCGCCTGCATAGCCCGCCACGTCGCGACGATGGCCCCAGGAGGAGTCAAAATCAACGAAGTTGGTAAAGACGATGGTCTTGTCACCCGCGGCCTTCATCTCCTGGATGGTCGCGTCAAACAGCGCGTCCAGCCCGGTTGCCTTCACTTTTTTGGTGATGCCGACGTTGGCGTAGATGTCCGCGATTTTTCCCACGGAAACCACCTGGCCGCCCTTTTCATCCACCAGTTTTTTCAGGATGGTCGGTGACGGCGGTTCAACCGCGAGATCGTGACGGTTGCCGGTACGCTCGAAGTGGCCCGCTTTGTCGCCCACGAACGGACGTGCGATAACGCGCCCGATGTTGTAGCCGCCTTCGGTCAACTCTTCGCGTGCGATTTCACACAGTTCGTACAGGCGATCCAGACCAAAGGTCTCTTCGTGGCAGGCAATCTGGAATACCGAGTCCGCAGAGGTATAGAAAATCGGCTTGCCGGTTTTCATGTGCTCTTCGCCCAGCTGATCCAGAATCACGGTACCGGAAGAGTGGCAGTTGCCGAGGTAGCCCGGCAGGTTGGCACGCTTAACCAGTTTATCCAGCAGCTCCTGCGGGAAGCTATTTTCGGTATCGGTGAAGTAGCCCCAGTCAAACAGCACCGGCACACCGGCGATTTCCCAGTGGCCTGACGGGGTGTCTTTCCCGGATGAGAGCTCGTGCGCCCAGGCGTAAGCACCGGTGATTTCCGCGTTAGCGTCCATCCCGGCCGGAATAAAGCCGGTCGCGCCTTCGTGCGCCTTCGCCAGACCCAGCTTCGTCAGGTTCGGCAGGTGTAATGGCCCGCTGCGGCCTTTGTCGGCCTCGCCTTTCGCGCAGGCTTCCGCAATGTGGCCCAGGGTGTCGGAACCGGCATCGCCAAAGCGTTCGGCGTCTTCAGACGCCCCAATTCCGAAAGAGTCCAGCACCATAATAAATGCACGTTTCATAGTTTCTCCGTACGTATTGCGCTGTGAAACTCGTCCCGGTTCACGTTGCGTGAGTGTCGCGTTGCCTGCAACGTGCGCTGGTCAGAGTTACCAAAAAAGAGTGATCAGATCAGTATGCCACTTATTGACTGATTCTGCGATAGACAACCGGCGTCTCCTGCGGCGCATTATCGGTTACCTGCACGGCGGCCTTAATGGCCTTCGCGGCTTCCTGCCAGCTGGCTTCGCTCTTCGCGTGAATCACCGCCAGCGGACGTTCGCCATCGACTTTCTCGCCCAGGCGCGCCATATCGGTAAAGCCAACGCTGTAATCGATGGTATCGGATGCCTGACGACGACCGCCGCCCATCGACACCACCGCCATGCCCAGCGCGCGCGTGTCCATCTCGCTGACAAACCCGCTGTGGTCGGCATAGACCGCTTTGGTGAGCATCGCGGTTGGCAGGTAACGATCGTAATGTTCGATAAAATCGACTGGCCCTTTCTGGGCGGCGACCATGCGTCCGAAAATTTCTGCCGCTTTACCGTTATCCAGCACGGCCTGGAGTTGCGCACGGGCATCTGCCTCGTCGCGCGCCAGCCTGCCGGAAATCAGCATCTCGACGCACAGGGCCATCGTGACCTCAAGCAGACGCGGATTGCGGTAGTCGCCGGTGAGGAAGCGCACGGCTTCCCGGACTTCCACCGCGTTACCGGCGCTGGAAGCCAGCACCTGATTCATGTCGGTCAACAGCGCCGTGGTGCGTACTCCTGCGCCGTTAGCCACGCCGACAATCGCCTGCGCCAGCTCTTCAGACAGCGCAAAGGTCGGCATAAATGCCCCGCTGCCCACTTTGACGTCCATCACCAGCGCATCCAGTCCTTCGGCGAGCTTTTTCGCGAGGATCGAGGCGGTGATAAGCGGAATGGAGTCCACGGTCGCGGTAATGTCGCGGGTTGCGTAGAAGCGCTTATCCGCCGGCGCCAGCGAGCTGGTCTGGCCGATGATAGCCACGCCGACGTCCTTGATGATGTCGCGGAAACGGCTGTCGTCCGGGAAAATATCAAAGCCCGGAATGGCTTCCAGCTTGTCGAGGGTGCCGCCGGTATGACCAAGGCCACGGCCGGAGATCATCGGGATATATCCGCCGCAGGCCGCTACCATTGGGCCAAGCATCAGCGAGGTCACGTCACCCACGCCGCCGGTGGAGTGCTTATCCACGATGGGGCCGTTCAGGTTCAGGCTTTTCCAGTCCAGCACGGTGCCGGAGTCGCGCATCGCCATGGTCAGCGCGACGCGTTCGGGCATGCTCATATCGTGAAAGAAGATGGTCATCGCCAGGGCGGCAATCTGGCCTTCTGAAACGGTGTTGTCGCGAATGCCGTTAATGAAGAAGCGAATTTCCTCTTCACTGAGCGCGTGGCCGTCACGTTTTTTACGAATAATTTCTTGAGCGAGGAACACAATAACCCCCGGATAACATCAGGTAAGGGCGGCGGTTGCCCGCCGCAAAGAGATCAGTAGCTGCTTGCGCTTTTACCGTCGCCGTGACCAAGCGCTTTAAGCAGGCTTGCCAGCAGGCTGGATGCGCCGAAGCGGTAGTGGCGCGCGTCGGCCCAGTCAGGACCAAACAGGTTGTCGGCAATCGCCAGGTACTCGGCCGCATCTTCCGCGGTGCGTACGCCGCCTGCCGGTTTAAAACCTACGGTTTTTTCAACGCCCATATCGCGGATCACTTCCAGCATGATGCGCGCGCTTTCAGGCGTGGCGTTAACCGGCACTTTACCGGTGGAGGTTTTGATGAAGTCCGCGCCGGCTTTAATGGCGATGGCGGACGCTTTGCGGATCAACGCTTCTTCTTTCAGCTCGCCGGTTTCGATGATGACTTTCAGCAGAACGTTCGCGTCGGCGCAGGCCGCTTTACAGGCTTTCACCAGGTCATAGCCAATCTGCTCGTTACCGGCAATCAGCGCGCGGTACGGGAATACCACGTCCACTTCATCGGCACCGTACGCGATCGCCGCGCGGGTTTCCGCCAGCGCGATGTCGATATCGTCATTGCCGTGCGGGAAGTTGGTGACGGTAGCGATGCGGATATCCGGCGTGCCCTGCTCGTTCAGGGTTTTACGCGCAATAGGGATAAAACGCGGGTAGATGCAGACGGCAGCGGTGTTACCTACCGCGGTTTTCGCCTGGTGGCAAAGTGCGATCACCTTTTCATTGGTGTCGTCGTCATTAAGGGTGGTGAGGTCCATCAGCTGCAGTGCACGCAGGCTGCTTTTGGTTAAATCGGTCATAGTCTTCTCCAACAATAAAAGATGTTTCAGGCGCGAAACGCAACACGTTGGAGCGGTCGTGGTTCCATGAAGAAGAGTGGCAAAACTGCCATCACGCTGAGATCCGTCTCACCGCAGTGCCTCGCAGGGAATGTTAAAATTCTAACACTTATCGCCCTGCCGGTTTTGTGTGTTGTTTCACATAATTTTAAAGCAATACTGCAACAAGAACCCCAGTATATGTGATTAAAATAACAAAACAACGCCATTCATGCGGTCAGTACAGGGTTCAGAGCGCGCAGACCGCATCAGTGCTGCACCCGGCGCCATGTTAGGAAAATAACATTTTCAGGTCGCGCCTCGCCGTTTACGCATGAGGCCTGATGTGAGTATGAAGCAGGTTTGTGATACGCGGAATTTTTGGGCCGTTGCGGGCCCGTCAGGAGAGCGTAAATACGCGGTGCGTGTTCGCCAGCAGCGCGGCGGCGATCTGGTCCGGGGGCTCAGGGCGCAGTTCACACAGCACGTCGAACACCTGCGCGGCACGCTCGGGGCGGTTAGGCTGCCCCTGATAGCCGTTAAGCGGCATGTCCGGGGCATCGGTTTCCAGCAGCAGTGCGCTGAGCGGAAGCTGTCTCATCACCTCGCGCGTCTTACTGGCCCGCGGATAGGTAATTGTCCCCCCCACCCCGATGTAATACCCCATCTCCACAAAGCGCTGCGCCTGTTGCAGGCTGCCGGCAAAGCCATGCACCACACCGGTACGGGGCAGCGCGTGGCGCTTCAGGTGCATCGCCAGTTTGTCGTGGGTACGGCGCGAGTGAAGGATAACCGGCAGCTGATACTGCTTTGCCAGCCGCAGCTGGGCATCAAGAATCGCTTCCTGTTTTTCAAACTGCGGATCCTCGCGGTAGAGATCGAGCCCGATCTCGCCGATGGCGACGATCTTGCTATGCCCCTGGCGAAGATAATCCTCCAGCTGCACCAGCGCGGCGTCATCGTGGCGTTCAATCACGATCGGGTGCAGGCCCAACGCGCCGTACAGCGCCTCAAAACGCTGGGTCAGGGCCACTACCCCGGCAAAACGTTCTGCCTCAATGGCCGGGACAATGATACGCGCCACGCCGGCATCGGCCGCGCGGCGTATGCTTTGCGCTTCGTCGTCGCTGAAGGGCGGAAAGTCGAAATGGCAGTGGGTGTCGACAAAGCGTCCGCTCATGCCAGATCCTCATTATTAAAGGCCGCGTCGTTCGCTTCCGGCGCCTCGACGATGGGCGTGACCGCAACGTCATTTGCCACGGTGGCCGGTGGCACCACCAGCGTCGGCGCAACCGGGGTGAGATGACGTGCCATCGGCGGGGTTGCCGCCAGCAGTTTACCCACCGTGGCGAGGAAGTAGCGCCCACACAGCCGGCCGATTTTATAATCTTCCAGCAGCGTCGGAATACGGCTGCCCAGCGCCATACTGGCCAGCGGTTTCGGCGGATAGATCTCAAAGATGCGCAGTTTACCCGGCGGCTTTTCAATAAACTGCTGGATAGCGCGATAGCTGGTCTCATGGTGCTGCACCAGATTCAGCAGCGGTTGCAGGCTGCTGTCGGTCATCCAGCGCTCCATACGTTTGAACCACTGCGGCGTGTAGTACATCTGCGACGGCACGGTGCGGATCACCACCAGCGTGGTAGCGCCCTGTCGCGCCGCTTCCTGCACCGGTATCGCGTCGCTCACCCCGCCATCGAGATAGTTAATGCCGTTCAGCGAGACACCGCTGCGGTAGAACCCCGGAATGGCGCTTGAGGCGCGGATAATATCCAGCCAGTCGGTGGTCTGAGGGGCGAAATAGCCGGGAGAGTAGTCATCGCTGCGGCAGGCGCACATATAGAAGGTTTTGCCCTTATCAAACAGGCGCGCGGCGTTATCCATCGCCAGCGGCATGGCGGCGTGGGTCGCTTCGGTCAGCCAGTCAAGATCGATAAGGTTACCGCCGCGCACAAAGCGCACCGGATTGAAAAACGCTTTGGAGGTGGTGTAGCGGGTGATGACGCGCCGCGCGTAGCCGGGCTGATTACAGACGTAGGCAGAGAGGTTTTGGGCGCCCGCCGAGGTGCCGTAGAAGGCGTCGAACGGGTTAAATTCGGCGCGCATAAACTCGTCCAGCACACCGGCTGTAAAGATGCCTCGTTGACCGCCGCCCTCGCAGACCAGCGCCATACGTCCGGGCCGAAACGGTTTTAACGCAAGCGGCGCGATATTGCCGAGCGTTACGGGAATTCGCTGACCCACCCTGCCATCCTGTTAGGTTGTTATGTTAAAAACGGAGCCTGTCTGGCTCATCAGAGAATGTTCAAAGGTACATCAATTTCCAGGCCACAGAAACCAGAAAAGCCAGTCACAAGGACCGGCTTTTCGGGCGGATAGTAATTACTCCGTCAGGTCAGGGGCGACGACGGCCCATGAACAGACTGACCAGGAACAGGATAATCCCGACCACGAAGACAATTTTAGCAGCGCCGGCTGCGGTACCAGCAAGGCCACCAAAGCCCAGTGCGGCCGCGATTAGTGCAATAACGAGGAAGATAATGCCCCAACGAAACATATGACTCTCCTTTACCATAGTGTTAAGCAAATTGCTCTGTAGTGAGCGCTCAGGTAGCTCACTGGCGATTTATTGGTGGTGATGCTTACCTTCTCGCCCGGGCAACGCCCGGGCTGAGGGGTTCGGATGTACTACTTAACTTTCAGATCGTTTTTCACGCTTTTCACGCCATCAATCGCTTTCGCAATTGATTCGGCCCGCTCAGACTGCGCCTGATTTTCTACGGTACCGGAGAGCTGAACCACACCATCGGTTGTTTCAACTTTGATCATACGGGACGGTACAATGTCGTCGGCCAGCAGTTTAGCTTTCAGCTCGCTGGTGGTCGCCGCGTCGCCTGCATAGCCTTTCACAGACTCGTCTTTGCTGTCGCGGACATGAAGCTTGTCGCTCACGGAGGAGACGCCCTCTACCTTTTTAGCCACGGCCACGGCTTTTTCAGCCTGCGCCTGGCTCTCAACAAAACCGCTCAGCGTCACCACTTTTTTGTCGGTTTTGACGGAAATATCGGTGCTCTTAATGGTTTCATCATCAACCAGAGCCGCTTTAACTTTTGCGGTGATACCGCTGTCATCCATGAAGTTACCGACTTTATCTACAGAGCTATCGATTTTTTGCCCTGCGCTGTCTGCCGTAGAGTGTGCTTTATCCGTAGTGGTGCTTTCAGCCCAGGCTGAAGAACCGGCCATTACAGAGCCCAACATTACTGCCAGCAGAGTTTTAGAAATCTTAGTCTTATTCATCGATTCATTCCTGTTTGTATGCTCAGAATTTGAGCTTTCCGCCACACCAAGGCGGCCTGGACACCACTGTGGTGACCCTTGACCCAGACTCGCTACCTGCAGCGTGCGGGTTACCGCTTCCCACCGGTGTGTCGAATTAAGTCAGTGTTAAATTTTGAGATGACGTTAAACTTTCAAATTAACATCGGTAATAAAGTTTTTTGCTGGTGTTTTTGACCACTCAACATGTCATCACAATGTTAAATATAGATCACAAAAATAAAAACGCCTGCTCTGGTGCGTGAAAAAGCAGCAACAAAACGGAAAAAGCGGGAAATTAAGAAGAATCCGCAAGGGACTAATATGACAGGAAAATCCGGGAAGATGAGGCAGGACGCGCCTGCTGGCGCATCCTGTAAGTGAGGATTAATGTTCGCGCGTTTTGCGGAAATGGACGTCAGGATAACGTTCCTGCGTGAGATTCAGGTTCACCATCGTTGGCGCGATGTAGGTCAGGTTGTCCCCACCATCAAGTGCCAGCTGCACTTCGTTCTTACGCTTGAACTCTTCAAACTTCTTCACGTCCGGGCAGTCAACCCAGCGCGCGGTCGACACGTTAACCGATTCGTAAATCGCTTCCACGTTGTATTCGCTCTTCAGGCGCGCCACGACCACGTCAAACTGCAGCACCCCCACCGCGCCCACGATCAGGTCGTTGTTGGCGATGGGACGGAACACCTGCACGGCGCCCTCTTCGGAGAGCTGTACCAGCCCTTTCAGCAGCTGTTTTTGCTTAAGCGGATCTTTCAGGCGAATGCGGCGGAACAGTTCCGGTGCGAAGTTCGGGATACCGGTGAACTTCATGGTTTCACCCTGGGTAAAGGTGTCGCCGATCTGAATGGTCCCGTGGTTGTGCAAACCGATGATGTCGCCCGGGAACGCCTCTTCCACATGGGAGCGGTCGCCCGCCATAAAGGTCAGCGCGTCGGAGATCACCACATCTTTACCGGTACGCACCTGGCGCAGCTTCATGCCTTTCTCATAGCGCCCGGACACTACGCGCATAAAGGCAACGCGGTCGCGGTGTTTAGGATCCATGTTGGCCTGAATCTTAAACACGAAGCCGGAGAATTTCTCTTCTTCAGCATGAACCTCGCGGGTATCGGTTTTGCGCGGCATCGGCGCAGGCGCCCAGTCCACCAGCCCGTCCAGCATATGATCGACGCCAAAGTTACCCAGCGCGGTACCGAAGAACACCGGGGTGATCTCGCCGCTCAGGAACAGCGCCTTGTCGAACTCGTGCGAGGCGCCCTGCACCAGCTCCAGCTCGTCGCGCAGCTGTGCGGCCAGATCTTCACCCACTGCCGCGTCCAGCTCCGGGTTATCCAGCCCCTTAACGATGCGGACGTCCTGGATAGTGTGGCCTTTACCGGTCTGGTAGAGATAGGTTTCATCTTTATAGAGGTGGTAGACGCCCTTAAACAGCTTGCCGCAGCCAATAGGCCAGGTGATAGGTGCGCAGGCGATCTTCAGTTCGCTCTCGACCTCATCCAGCAACTCCATGGGATCGCGGATATCACGGTCAAGTTTGTTCATAAAGGTCAGGATCGGCGTATCGCGCAGACGGGTAACTTCCATCAGCTTGCGGGTACGATCCTCAACCCCTTTCGCGGCGTCGATCACCATCAGGCAGCAGTCCACCGCGGTAAGCGTACGGTAGGTATCTTCCGAGAAGTCTTCGTGGCCCGGGGTGTCCAGCAGGTTGATCAGGCAGTCGTGGTAAGGAAACTGCATTACCGAGGTGGTAATAGAGATACCACGCTGCTTTTCCATTTCCATCCAGTCAGATTTGGCGTGCTGGCTGGAGCCGCGGCCTTTAACGGTACCGGCGGTCTGAATCGCCTGTCCGAACAGCAGCACCTTTTCAGTGATGGTGGTTTTACCGGCATCCGGGTGCGAGATAATGGCAAACGTGCGGCGTTTGGCCACCTCTTGTACATAAGGAGACAACGTCATGGTTTCAGTCTTCTGTGTCTGCGCGCGGGAAGCCCCGTGCGACGAGTGATTCGAAAAATGCGGCTATTGTACTCAAGAGCTTTAGGCAGACAATCAATGTTTACACAGGAGCTGCTCCAGTTCGCTTAACGAGGTGACTTGCCAGGTGGGCGCGATGCCCGGCGGCAGTTCGCGGCCGTGCGGGTTGAGCCAGCAGGTGGCGAACCCGGCGTTCATACCGCCCAGAATATCAGATTCCGCGGTGTCGCCTACCATCAGCACGCGATCGCGCGAGGGGCTTCCCATTTTATCAAGCGCGTAATCAAAGACCCTGCGATCCGGCTTGGCGGCGCCCACCTCTTCGGAGATCACCAGCAGATCGAAGTAGTCAAGGAAACCGGTACGCTCAAGGCGGATCTGCTGCAGGGCGGTAAAGCCGTTGGTAATGATGCCAAGCTTCACTTTCCCTTTCAGCATATCAAGCAGCGACTGGGCGCCGGGCAGCGGGGCGCAGATTTCCGCCATGGCGTTGAGGAACGCGCTGTTGAGATCCCCTGCCCCCACGTTGAGCCGCTCAGCCCAGCCCTGAAAACGCTGATGCTGAAGCTGCAAGGCGTTGATGGTCCCGTTCTGGTAATCCACCCACAGCGGCTTGTTAATCGCCTGATAATCCTGATAGTCCTGCGCGGTAAAGGTCACGCTGTAATCAAGAAACATCCGCTGTAAGCCGCCGAAAGCGTCAAAGGTAAACAGCGTTTCGTCAGCATCAAACAGTATCCAGTCCCAGTTCATTACATCACCTTGTTCATCGTTTTAGCCAAGCGGCAGCGCCATCACGATCGCGTCTTCGCGACCGTCTGCGGTGGGGTAGTAGTTGCGGCGTACCGTTGCCTCGTTAAAGCCCAGGCTCTCGTAGAGCGCGATGGCCGGTGCGTTCGAGGCGCGCACTTCCAGCCAGAGGGTGAACACGTCGCGCTGCTCCAGCTGGTTAATCAGGTGTTCCAGCAGTGCACGCCCGAGACCGCGGCGCTGGTACGCCGGATCGACGGCAATATTGAACAGCGTCGCTTCATCCAGCACGACCTGGGTAATGGCGAACGCCGCCAGCTGGCCGTCAACCTCCAGCCGTAAATTGAGATAGCGTTCGCCCTGGTTGCTGGCGAAGGTTTTCTCGCTCCACGGGAAAGCGTGACTGCGTTTTTCAATGGCGTAGGCGGCGGCCAGATCACTCGGGGTGAGTAAAGAAATCGTGTTCATGTTCGCAAATTTGTCGCCACAGCGCCGCGCGGGCGGCCGCACTGTGCTGAAGCTCGGTAAAGGCCGGTGAGGCCAACTGCGCGCCGCGAAGCGGTGGCGCCTCGTCAATGCCAAGACGCCAGCTGGCGCAGGCGCGCTCATCGGGCAGCATCGCCACCCGCTCGGGGGTGAGCTGTAAAACCTGATCGGGGCTTAACGTCATGGCGCGCAGGATATCCTGCAGCAGCGGCTCGTTCAGCGCGGGCAGCGTTTCCGCCACCATCACCAGACGAATATGGGCCGGTAGCGTAATCGCGATTTCGCCCTGCAGCACGGCCGGACGGCGCAGCGTCCACTGCGTAATACCGAGCTGTTGTAGCTGCCAGTCGCGTCGGGATGTCATCGCCACACCTCTCATTTAACAGGGGCGCAAATATAACAAAACTGCGCTTTGGGCGCCAATAAAGCCGCCCCGGTGTGATTGAGATGCGAAGAGCGCTGCAGGGTTCGGCTGAACAGGTTATAATCCGCGGCCTGATCGAGAAGGAGTGTTTTCATGTCTGCTTTTACCCCTGCGAGCGAAGTCCTGCTGCGCCACAGTGATGATTTTGAAGCGAGCCGCATTCTGTTTGCCGGCGATTTGCAGGATGACCTGCCCGCCCGGCTGGATACCGCCGCAAGCCGCGTCCATACGCAGCAGTACCATCACTGGCAGGTGCTGAGCCGCCTGATGGACGACCGCGCCAGCTACAGCCTGGTGGCCGACGCCGCCATGGTGGGTGATAGCAATACGCTGATTTACTACTGGCCGAAGAACAAGCCGGAAGCGCTATTCCAGCTGACCAACCTGCTCTCCCTGCTGCCGGTTGGCAGCGATATCTTCGTGGTCGGTGAGAACCGCAGCGGTGTGCGCAGCGCCGAGCAGATGCTCGAAAAATACGCCCCGCTGACCAAAATCGACAGCGCGCGCCGCTGTGGTCTGTACCACGGTCGTCTGGAAACTGTCCCGGTATTTGACCCTGAAAGCGGATGGGGCGAGTACCAGCACGAGGGGCTAACCATTAAAACCCTGCCAGGGGTATTCAGCCGCGACGGGTTGGACGTTGGCAGCCAGCTGCTGCTCTCGACGTTTACGCCGCATACCAAAGGTAAAGTGCTGGATGTCGGCTGTGGCACCGGCGTGCTCTCTGCGTCGCTTGCCAGCCACTCCCCGAAAGTGCGCCTGACGCTGTGCGATGTGAGCGCCCCGGCAGTGGAAGCCAGCCGCGCCACCCTCGCCGCTAACGGCCTGGAAGGTGAGGTTATCGCCAGCGACGTCTTCTCCGCCATCAGCGGACGCTTCGATATGATCATCTCCAACCCGCCGTTCCACGACGGAATGCAGACCAGCCTCGACGCGGCGCAAACCCTGATCCGCGGTGCGGTAAGCCACCTTAATATCGGCGGCGAGCTTCGCCTGGTGGCAAACGCCTTCCTGCCCTACCCCAGAATTCTGGACGAAGCCTTCGGCAATCATGAGGTCATCGCCCAGACCGGACGCTTCAAAGTGTACCGCGCGGTCCATACCCGCAAGGCGAAACGCTAAGCCCTGCGCACCTTAAACGCCGCTTTTTAAACCACTCAGGAAAGCGGCGTTAAATTAACTGTTGACGTGGTTCAGAAAACATCTAGAATGCGCCTCCGTGGTTGCAATACTTCATTAGTGTTGCTGGTATGCGAAGGTGGCGGAATTGGTAGACGCGCTAGCTTCAGGTGTTAGTGTCTTAACGGACGTGAGGGTTCAAGTCCCTCTCTTCGCACCAAAAAAATCACACAGATATCTCTCGCATCGGGCGACGGTGGCGGAATTGGTAGACGCGCTAGCTTCAGGTGTTAGTGTCTTAACGGACGTGAGGGTTCAAGTCCCTCCCCTCGCACCAACGCGAAGACGATATCGAAAAAAAAGAAATGCGACGGTGGCGGAATTGGTAGACGCGCTAGCTTCAGGTGTTAGTGTCCTAACGGACGTGAGGGTTCAAGTCCCTCCCCTCGCACCACTTTATGTGGTTTTCTTTTTCTCTCTCTTCCCTGCTTAATTCTTTGCTGTAACCTCCCTGTTGTTCTCTGATTGTTCCTGTTTTCGCTGATTATCCCTGTTGTCCCAGATTCATTGCCGCAAGCATCATTGCCCCTGCCAGCGCCGCACACGACGGTAACAGTACGAAGTGACGAAGCCGCTTGTGATAGAGCATAACGGCAGTCGCCAGTAGCCCCAGCACCACCACGATACGCCACTGCGCAAACGACAAATCACTCATCGCCATCGCAACAATCAGCGATGCCGGCAGCAGTACGCCCCAGCCACTCTCCAGACGTTTGTGCAACATGGTATGCCCTCTCACACCGATAATGATAACCAATATCATATGATAAGATTTCTCATTTGCAAGCGCTGGTTATCGATGTGTTGCTTATATTTTGCGCACGCCGGATGACAGCCCGTGGTTGAGATGGTAGATTGAGCCGCAGAATATATCCTCCGTTATTTTTTATGCCGCATCGCGCGCATTTTGCGACCTTACTTTCCCGTTGGCCCTTGCACGTTCTTTTTATCCTGCTGGTATGTAACGATATTTATGACATTAAGTAACTGGCACGCCCTTATTCAGGCGAAATATCGGCTCTCGCTGCGCCTGTTTCTGCTGCTTAACGTGATGTCGGCCATTTTTAGCATCCTGAGTCCTCTCTATCACATGCGCTATCTGGCGTTGCCGGTGCTGTTGATTGCGGCGTTAAGCACGGTAATGCTGATGCTGGATGCCGTAAACAGGCTGAAGAATGTCGATATCCGCGTTATCGCGCTGACGTTCGGCATGCTGTGGGCGTGGCAAATCTATATGAAAAGCGGCATCGTGCAGGACGAGCACGCCACCTATATTATGATTGCCCTGCTGAGCGTGCTCTTTATTAGCGCCATTGCCTTTACCCATAATATCAGCGCCTTCGCGCTGCACTGCCTGCCGGTATTTCTCACCGTAATGTGGATTGATGCGGGTGAACACTTTCTCCAGCTCGCCTATTCGCTGGCGGTTCCGGTCGCGGGCATCATCATTCAGCAGATTATCCAGAAGCGAAACGACGCGTTTGCGCAGGGGCTGATGTCCCAGTTGCTGGAAGAGAAAAAACGGTTACGCGATCTCAGCCTGCTCGATCCGCTGACCGGCATCTACAACCGCCGCGGTTTTCAGTCTCGTTTTGACAGCCTGCCGGCAACAGAGAATGAGCAGCGCTATGTCCTGCTGCTCGATATCGACTATTTCAAAGCCTACAACGATCACTACGGCCACATGATGGGCGACAAGGCGCTGATCCGCGTCTCCGCGGCGATTCGTGATGCGGTACGCTCGCGGGATATTGTGGCTCGCTACGGCGGTGAAGAGTTCCTGGTGCTGGTGACCTGCGCCACGCCCGCGCTGGCTAAGCAGGCGGCGGAGCGCATCCGGCAACGGGTCTACGATCTGCATATCCCTCATATGTTCAATGACAGCGTGGCAACACACGTGACAATCAGCATCGGCCTTGCGCCCCTGACCTCGGCCGGGCTGGACGAGGCGTTACAGGCCGCGGACCGGGCGCTGTACGGCGCGAAGCACCAGGGCCGAAACCACATCTTCACCAGCGCGGACGCCAGAGCCGCCTGAGTTTTGCGGCGAGCACCACACCCCGTGTGGAATTCGCTTGCCATTGGTGATCTCAATAGTTAGGATTGGCAATCATTATCATTTAGATTACCGCTAACGTTGCGCTATGGCTTATCGCATAACAGAGATCGTTGAGAACCTTGTCTGGCAGCCCGGGGGAATCACTCCCTCATCCGGTCTGGCGGCCGCGATCCGCGATCTGTTCACCACGCAGCGCCCTTACTTCAATGATATCGTCAGACTGGACGAACCGTCGCCGCACAGCACCCTGACGCTGGCGCAGTGGTCGCGCCCGGCCACCCTCACCAGCCTGATGGCCAGCTATTCGGATCACATCTACCGTAACCAGCCGGCCATGGATCGCGAGAATAAACCGCTTAAGTCGCTGTGGGCGCAATGGTATCTCGGCCTGATGGTTCCGCCCGTTCTGCTGGCGCTGCTGACGCAGTCCCGCGCGCTGGATATTGCGCCAGAACATTTCCACGTTGAATTTCATGAGACAGGCCGCGCGGCCTGTTTCTGGATTGATGTGCATGACGATCCCGCCGCAACCCGACTCACCCCCCGTGAGCGCGTCGAGCAATTCGTGGTCGACGGCATTGCGCCGGTGATTGCCGCGCTGGAGGCGTCCGGCGACATCAACGCAAGGCTTATCTGGAGCAATACCGGCTATCTGATCAACTGGTTTCTCGGTGAAGTGAAAGAGCTGATCGGCGAACCGGCGGCTGAGGCCCTGCGTCACACCTGCTTCATGGAAAAACAGCTGCTCAGCGGCGCAGACAATCCTCTCTACCGCACCGTGGTGATGCGCGACGGCATGCTGGTGCGTCGCACCTGCTGCCAGCGCTATCGTCTGCCGGACGTGGTGCAGTGCGGCGACTGTACCCTGAAATAGCCGTTGCGGCCCGGCATAAAAAAACCACCTTTGCAGGTGGTTTTTTCGTTTTGGAGGTAAGACGTTTACTGCGCTGGATTACGCGGCCTGCTGTTCATCCTCCGCCGCCTTCACCGCCTCTTCGGCTTCCTGGGCCAGTAGCTGCTTCTCATAGACCTTAAAGAACGGGAAGTAGATGATGGCCGACACCACCGCCAGCACAATCACCAGCAGCGCGGCGCGGAAATCCCACCCTAGCGCCCAGGCGGCGCCAATCGGCGCCGGTGCGGTCCAGGGCACCACGGAGATCACGCGGCCAATCAGATCCAGCTTCATGGCTGCCCAGGCGATAACGGCATTCACCATCGGCGCGAGCAGGAACGGGATAAAGAACACCGGGTTCATCACGATAGGCGTCCCGAAAATCACCGGCTCATTGATGTTAAAGATGCTGGGAACCACGCTCAGACGCCCGATGGAGCGCAGGTGAGCCGAGCGGCTACGCAGGTAGCACAGCACCAGCCCCATCGTCGCCCCGGAGCCGCCAATCACGATAAAGAAGGTCCAGAAGGCTTCCATAAAGATATGCGGCAGCGGTGCGCCCTGAGCCAGCGCGCTCTGGTTCATACCCAGGTTGGTCAGCCAGAACATCTGCAGCATCCCGGACACGATCGCCGCACCGTGGATCCCCGCGAACCACAGCAGGTGGCCGATCAGCACCGCCAGCAGAATGGCCGGCAGTGAATCGGCGGCGGAAACCAGCGGTTTAAAGATGGCCATGATGGCCTGCGGGATCAGCATGTCGAACTGCGACTGGATCAGCAGGCTCAGCGGGTAGAGCGTCAGCACCACCACCAGCACCGGGATCAGCAGATCGAAGGAGTTTTTGATCATCGGCGGAACCTGATCCGGCAGGCGGATACCGATATTATGCGCCTTCAGAAAACGCATCATCTCCACGCAGAAGATCGCCACCAGAATGGCAGTGAAGATCCCGGTGCCGCCGAGGCTATCCACCGGCATCGTCCCGCTGGTTTTAGGTGCGGCGACCAGCATAAACGCCATCAGCGACAGCATGGCGCACATAAAGGGATCGAGCGCATGGGATTTCACATAATGCTTGCCGAGGTTATAGGCGATGGCGGCGCAAATATAGATCGACATAATTCCCATCGTCATATCAAACGGGGTGAGAATTTGTCCTTCAAAGCGTTTTGCCATATCAAGCCAGGCGCGGGCGAATCCCCAGGTGGTATCCGGTGAAAAAGGCGGATAGGCAAAGACCAGTAAAAACGATCCGACAATCATAAAGGGCATGGCGGAAATAAAACCGTCGCGGATCGCCATCACGTGGCGCTGCGCGGAAATACGTCCGGCGACAGGACTGACATAATTTTCCACGAAGCGGAAAATGACATTAAATGCGGCATGGTTGGCAGACATCACGGCTCTCCTGTCAGGCGATTAATTTGAGTGCGTCAGCGAGAATTTTTCCGCCGCGCATCATTCCGTAATCCATTGAATTGATCACCATTACCGGGATCGCTTGTTCTGCCGCCTGCGCGCTGAAATCTTCCAGACGGTATTTACTCTGTGGCCCTGAGAGGCAACAGTCATAATGTGAAAACTGCTCCGTGAATGCCTCAATGCCTGTTGCCGCAATCTCAACATGAATATGTTGCTGTTCGGCAGCCTGCCTCATCTTATTCACGACCATGCTGGTAGACATACCAGCGGTACAGCACAACAGGATACGCTTCATAGACGACTCTTATTATTAGATGCAGAGGAAGGTTACGAATCCAGTATTATGCCCACGCCGAAACACTGCAACCGGTTACAGTAACCGGTTTCTGTGATTGTGAAGAAGATCCGAAAAACGCCGGTTGCACGGCGGTATGCATGAAGAAGTTTACAGCACGCCTCACGCTGTGCCAGATTTAGCGCAGTATTAGCATGGAGAACGAAATGAGTCTGGAATCGGTACGTCAGTTTTTTGCAGATAATGCCCCTGATATCGACATTATCGAACTCGGTCAAAGTACCGCCACCGTTGCACTGGCTGCCAGGGCGCACAATGTTGAACCCGGACAAATTGCCAAAACGCTGTCGCTAAAAGTGAAAAACGACGTGGTGTTAGTGGTCGCGAAGGGCGACGCCCGGCTCGATAACAAAAAGCTGAAGGCGGTATTTGGGGCGAAAGCGCGCATGCTGAGCTGCGATGAAGTGGTGACCTGGACCGGACACCCGGTAGGCGGCGTTTGCCCCTTCGGACTGGAAAACCCTCTGCACGTCTATTGCGATGTCTCGCTCAAACAGTATTCGGAAGTGCTCCCCGCCGCGGGCGCGATTCACAGTGCGGTGCGCATCTCCCCTGAACGGTTGGCTTCGCTCACCCAGGCGACGTGGGTCGACGTGTGCCAGTAAAAGGCCAGGCCGGGTTGCCTCGCACGGCAGCGTAATCTGGCAACGCGTGAACGCCCGGCGGCGAAACTATATGGTCGCCGCCATCACCCCGTCTTTCTGCACCGCCTGCAAATTAAGCTCCTTCATGCCCTGCGCGCTATTAATCCAGGCAAACATCTCGGCATTGCTGCGTAATGCCAGCCTGCGCATCGCGCTATTCTTCTGCGCGCTGATGGTTTTATTACTTTTCTTCAGCATCACCGCAATCTGATTAATACACCATCCTTTTCCCAGCAGCCGTAATACCTGGCGTTCGGCGAGCGTGAGCTTAATCGGGCCCTGCGCGTCGCGCTCTTTTTCCTGCCACAGCGGCGAGGCCAGGGTTTTGCTGATTAATTCTGGCTGATTATCACTGTTACGAATCGCATCAATAATCCCCTCGACGGATTCCACATGCGAAAGCAGCGTACACCCCGGCCGCATTAACAACTCTACCGCCATCGGATAGCACATTTTAGGCACCAGAAAAATACTGCGCGTGGCGTGGCTTGCCAGCAACGTATAGTAATGCTGACAGGCCTGACGGACGTTGCCCGGTTCGGTGCTGAGATCGGCGATCAGGTAATCGGCCTGATTAAACTGCTGGGTCGTTAATTCACCGCTCTGACACAGGAAGACGATATCGATATTTAAAAAATATTGATTAATGATATTGCCTAATCCGCACTGCACTAACGGCGCCTGACTGATGATGACGGCGACTTTTTTTCTTCCTTGTGGCATATCTTTCTCCATGACGATGTCAACGTAACGTCCGAAATATATCTGTGCATTTAGCGCAACGGCTATCATCCTGATGAATAAAACTCGATAATATTATGCGTGATAAAAGGTATTTAATGGTGCAGGCGTAGCGAAAAACGCGTCAGGAATTTTATTAATTGCCTCCCACCCTGTCAACAAGGGGTATGACCAGTCGCAACGCGGAATATTCCGTAATAGAAACTTCTGAAAAATTAACTGAATTGCGTTTTTTATAATTATTTCAGAATACGTTAGGCTTATTCTTACGGGCCCGCCTGTTTTTTGACGGTAAATAAACCGAAATACTCTACCTGGCTCACAGATTAATGCGTAATCCTGCTAACACGCTGCTGGCCGACCGGTGCCGTTACGTTTTATCCTCGCCGCGTTTCAGATATAGCCTGGGTTTAATCGCTCGCGGCTAACTGCATAAATATTGATCTGGCACTGCCCTGTCCTGGCGCCGCGCCATGCTAAATAGAGCGTCGTATTTGCTGCGAGCGGGACCGGTAATATGCAGGATCAACATTTACAGCGCGATGTCACCCGGCTGTGTATTCAGTGCGGAATATTGCTGCTCCAGCACGGTGCAGAAAGCGCGCTGGTAGAGGAGCTGTCGACCCGCCTTGGGCTGGCGTTAGGCATGGACAGCGTTGAAAGCGCCATTTCCGCCAACGCCATTGTGCTGACCACGATTCTCGACGCGCACTGCCTCACCACCACGCGTAAAAACAGCGATCGCGGTATCAACATGCACGTCGTCACCCAGGTGCAGCATATTGTGATCATGACTGAACACGCCCTGCTCGATCATCATGATGTGCAACGGCGACTCGCGCACATCCGGCCTTACCGCTACCCGCGCTGGCAGGTGGTGTTGATGGTTGGCCTCTCCTGCGCCTGCTTCTGCAAACTCAACAACGGCGGCTGGGATGGCGCAGCGGTGGCCTTTCTCTCAAGCAGCATCGCCATGTATGTGCGCCAGCTGCTGACCCAGCGGCAGATGCATCCGCAAATCAACTTTTGCCTTACCGCCTTTGTCGCGACCTCGATATCTGGCCTTCTGCTCACCCTGCCCCTCCTGCGTAACACCCCGACGGTTGCGATGGCCGCCAGTGTCCTGCTGCTGGTGCCGGGTTTCCCCCTGATTAACGCGGTGGCCGATATGTTCAAAGGCCATGTGAACACCGGCCTGGCTCGCTGGGCGATGGCGAGTCTGTTAACCCTCGCCACCTGTATCGGGGTGGTGATGGCGATGTCGGTATGGGGGCTGCGCGGATGGGCGTAATGCATGTGCTCATGGGCCTGCTGGAGGATATGCTGCTCTCCGCCATTCCCGCAGTAGGGTTTGCGATGGTGTTCAACGTTCCCTCCCGGGCGCTGGCGTGGTGTGGGCTGCTGGGCGCCGTCGGTCACGGCTGCCGCAGCGTGCTGCTGCTGATGGGCTTTACTATGGAGTGGGGGTCGTTCATCGCCGCGATACTGGTCGGTACCATTGGCATTCAGTGGTCACGCTGGTATCTGGCGCACCCGAAAGTGTTCACCGTCGCGGCGGTGATCCCTATGTTTCCGGGCATATCGGCCTACAGTGCCATGATCGCCGCCGTTAAACTGGCGCACGTCGGCTACAGCGAGGCGCTGATGGCCACGCTGGTGATCAATTTCCTCAAGGCGGCATTTATCGTTGCGGCGCTCTCCATCGGTCTGTCGCTGCCGGGGCTGTGGCTCTATCGAAAACGTCCGCGGGTGTAAGTTTAAAAAATAACTTGCAATTAAATTGCGCACTACCTATATTCATAACCATGAAAACGACACCGAAACATGACGCCGCGCAGACGCTACCGGTTGATGACCAGCTCTGCTTCGCGCTTTACTCCACCAGCCTGGCGCTGAATAAGCTCTACCGTCAGCTGCTGGCACCGCTTGAACTCACCTACCCGCAATATCTGGTGATGCTGGTGCTGTGGGAGAAAGATGACATCACGGTGTCGGAAATCGGCGAGCGGCTGTTTCTCGACTCCGCTACCCTGACGCCGCTGCTTAAGCGTCTGGAAGCGGCCGGGCTGCTTCGTCGCCTGCGCTCTCGCCAGGATGAACGCCAGGTGGCGGTTACCCTGACCGAGGCAGGTCAGGCGCTCAAAGCGAAGGCCGCCGGTATTCCTGAATCCATTCGTTGCGCGGCCTCCTGTGATATGGAAAGCCTGACAACGATGAAAACACAGCTCGAAGCGTTTCGTGATAAGTTAATTAAATCGTAATCCTTCACCCTGCGGGGTGAAAAAAAACCGCATATAAATAGCGCGCTATTGTATAGCGATATTACCAATATAGAGGAACCTGCCATGTCTTTAGAAAAAGTGATTTACCGTGCCAAAGCCAAAGCAACCGGTGGCCGTGACGGCCGTGCTACTTCATCTGACGGTGTGCTGGACGTCAAACTGGGCGTGCCAAAAGAGATGGGCGGCATGGGCGGTGACGTCACCAACCCGGAACAGCTGTTTGCCGCGGGCTACTCCGCCTGCTTCCTCGGCGCGATGAAGTTCGTCTCCGGCCGCGACAAAATTGATATGCCAAAAGACGCGTTTATCGAAGGCGAAGTGGGTATCGGCCCGCTGCCGACCGGTTTTGGCATCGAAGCTCAGCTGAACATCCACCTGCCGGGTATGGATGCAGAGCAGGCGAAAAAACTGGTTGATGCGGCGCACATCGTTTGCCCGTACTCCAATGCCACGCGCGGCAACATCGACGTGACCCTGAACATCATTAACTGATGCCTCTTCGGCCTCTCGCACTCTGCGAGGGGCCTTCAGCTTCTGCTCAATTCCCCTGCTCCACTGTGCTACTATGAAGCAATTATGCCCGGCCCACCGCTGGTGGCTCACTCGCCCGGCTACCGTATTGTTTTCAGAGATCGTGTTATGTCTTCCAAAATTCTCACTTCAGATATCATCGGTTTAGAGGCCTTTTGTCGCGAACCGCGCGAGGCGCTGGCGCGTACCGGCCAGGGCACCCTGGCGGTATTCGATCAGAACGCCCCGGCGTTTTATGCCATCACCGCTGAACGCCTGGCCTACCTGCTGTCGCTCGAAGCGCAGCTGGCGAAACCGGCATCTGACGTGACGCTGGAAGACCCCTTCTTTGAAGATGCGCCAGACGCGGCCCCGCTCCCGGCGCCGATGGGTAAATTCGCCATGTACCCAGGCTGGCAGCCCGATCCGGACTTCCAGCGCATGGCGGCGCTGTGGGGCATCACCCTGACGCAACCGGTCACGCCGGAGGAGCTCTCCTCGTTTGTGACCTACTGGCAGGCGGAAGGTAAAGTATTCCATCACGTACAGTGGCAGCAAAAACTGGCGCGCAGCCTGCAAATGGGGCGCGCGAAACCGGGCGGCCAGGCGCACGACATCAACGCGCTCGGCCAGCCGGATTACAAAGTGTTTAAAGGTTTCAGGGGGTAGCGATGAAACAGCCCGCAGATATCATGTCCCGTCTGAAAAGACTGGTTCCCGAAGGCATTGAGCCTGCTTTTACCTCCACCGAAGAGTGGATGGCCTGGCAGCAGGAAGAGGGACGCAAGCGTTCCGAGTCGCTGATGCGCGAGAATATTGCCAAAAAGATGGAGCGTCAGTTTGGCCGCTCCGGCATCCGCGAACTGCACCGCGACTGCTCGTTTGAGAACTATGTCGCCACCACCACGCAGCAAAAAATCGTGCGGGAGAAGGCACGCCACTACGCGGTCGACTTTGGCAAAACCATGGCCGGCTTTATCTTCTCCGGCAAGCCCGGCACCGGTAAAAATCACCTTGCCGCCGCCATCTGCAACGAGCTGCTGCGCCGCAACAAGACGGTGCTGATCATCTCGGTGGCGGACATCATGTCGGCGATGCGTGAAACCTTTAACAACAGCGACTCGGTGAAAACCGAAGAGCGTCTGCTCGACGATCTCAGCCGCGTCGATCTGCTGGTGATCGACGAGATCGGCGTACAGAACGAATCACGCTACGAGAAAGTGGTGATCAACCAGATCGTCGATCGTCGCACCTCTTCGCGCCGCCCTACGGGAATGCTGACCAACCTCGACGAGGCCGGCATGTATCGCCAGCTGGGAGAGCGCGTCATGGATCGCATGAAGCTTGGTAAAAGCCTCAATCTGATCTTTGACTGGGACAGCTACCGCGACAAAATTTACTGAGACTCGCTATGACCACGCTACGACACCTCATCGCCGCCGCGCTGGCGGTAATGCTGCTCTCCCCCGCCGCGCAGGCCGCTTCATGGCAGGAGCAGCTCAACGCCGCCGCCTCGCAGCTCGGCCAGGGAAACACCACTCAGGACGCCGGGTCGCTCTCGGGCCTGCTGGCCGGCGGCAGTCAGGCGCTGGCAGCCGGGTCGATGCCCAACGTGGCGGGCGTGTTTGAATACTGCGTGAAGCAGAAGCTGCTGACCGCTACCGACCCGCAGAACGTCAAAAACCAGCTGCTTGATAAGCTTGGGCTGAGTACGCCCCAGGAACAGAGCGAAAAACCGGGTTATCTGGAAGGGCTGTCCGGCCTGCTTAACACCCGCAACGGCCAGCAGATCAATCTCAACACCCTGAGTGATTCAGGGCTGGGCAAACGGCTCAAGCTGAAAGCCTGCGATGTAATCCTCAATCAGAGCCTGAGCTTCATCTCATAATAAAATGGCGGCCCTCTCAGGCCGCCATTACATCTGATACTGCCTGTCTGACATCCCTTTCAGACAGACTTTTTACCCAGACGATAACGCTGACGTGGGCTGCTGTGCAGGCGTCGCTTATTGCTCTCTTTGCGATGCATAAAGAAACAAAAAATAGCGAACGCAACGAGTACCACAAATGCTAACAAATATACGCTCATGATGGTTTCTTATGACGATATGTGGGGGGGTTAACGCATCGAATGTCAGTGGCGCCGCGGGTTACGCGTGAGCCACGGTGAATATATTATCCCTTTCCTCACCATAAGTTAAATCATAAAACGTAAACATTTTTCAGTGTAAATTCATCGGCATCGCGCAATTACCTCGCCAAAAACCAGCATTTATCACCGTTATCAGGATGAAGTAAGCGTTTTTGTAAGGTTTAGCATGCAGAACGGTGGCAGAGATGATGCGATACACTTCAAATAATCACATTATTAAACTAAATCCGAACCAAAACACACTTTAGTGACACTAGAATTGCAGCAATGTGGCACTCGCTTTACATTGTGCGGCATATAACACGCATTCCCGGCAGGCGCGGCCTGTTTACAGTGAGGATCGGGCGTTGTCAGAGCTGCTTTCTTTTACCCTTTTCATCGCCTCGGTGGCGATTTACGCCTTTAAAGCGGGCCGCAACACGTGGTGGTTTATTGCTACCCTGCTGGTGCTGGGGGTGTGCGTCATCCTGAATATCACCCTGCTGGCCAGTAACTACTTTACCGGGGAAGGCATCACCGATGCGGTGCTCTACACGCTGACCAACAGCCTGACCGGCGCAGGCGTCAGCAAATACATTCTGCCCGCCGTCGGGTTAACCCTGGCGCTGGTCGCGGTGTTTGGCGCACTGGGGTGGATCCTGCGCCGTCGCCGTCACCACCCCTGCCACTATGGTTACAGTCTGCTGGCGCTGCTGCTGGCGCTGGCCTCGGTGGACGCCAGCCCGGCCTTCCGGCAGATCACCGATCTGGTGAAGTCCCAGACCCGGGAAGGCGATTCCGACTTCACCGCCTGGTATAAAGAGCCGCGCAACACCATCGATAACCCCGCGCTCAACCTGGTCTATATCTACGCCGAGAGCCTGGAGCGCACCTATTTTGATAACGCCGCGTTTCCCGATCTCACCCCGGAACTTGGCGCGCTGCAACGCAGCGGCATCGACTTCAGCCATATCGCTCAGCTCCCCGGCACCGACTACACCATTGCCGGGATGGTGGCCTCGCAGTGTGGCATTCCGCTGTTTGCACCCTTTGAAGGCAACGCCTCGGCCTCGGTGTCCAGCTTCTTCCCGCAGAACGTCTGCCTCGGCGATATCCTGAAAAACGCCGGGTACGACAACTACTTTATTCAGGGCGCTAACCTGCGCTTCGCCGGCAAAGACGTATTCCTGAAATCCCACGGCTTTGATCACCTGTACGGGGCTGAAGAGCTGAAAAAGGACGTACCCGACCCGGCCTACCGCAACGACTGGGGTTTCTATGACGACACGGTGCTGGATGAGGTCTGGAAAACCTATCAGCGGCTCTCCGCCGAAGGGAAACGCTTCTCGCTGTTTACCCTCACCGTCGATACGCACCACCCGGACGGGTTTATCTCCCGCACCTGCACGCGTAAAAGCTACCGCATCGATGAGAAAGTGAACCAGTCGTTCAGCGCCGTGACCTGTAGCCAGCAGCACATTGCCGCGCTGATTGAGAAAATCAAAGCCTCGCCGTGGTTCAAGAACACGGTGATCGTGGTGTCGTCCGATCATCTGGCGATGAACAACACCGCGTGGAAGTACCTGAATCAGCAGGATCGCAGCAACTTGTTCTTCGTGCTGCGCGGCGACCAGCCGCAGCAGGATCTGGTGGCAGTAAAGCGCAACACCATGGATAACGGGGCGACCGTGCTGG
The DNA here is from genome assembly GCF_000463155.2 of Siccibacter turicensis LMG 23730. GTDB lineage: Bacteria > Pseudomonadota > Gammaproteobacteria > Enterobacterales > Enterobacteriaceae > Siccibacter > Siccibacter turicensis. The sequence goes on from NZ_AWFZ01000050.1 coordinate 144,016, forward strand.
ATATTCTCGGCGGCGACAACTTTATCGGCCTCGGGCGCAGCAGCCTGTCGGGGCAGTCGCTTTCCGAAGTGTTCCTCAACATGAAAGAGAAAGTGCTGGCCTGGAAGCCGGATATCATCCGGCTGTGGAAATTCCCGACCCACATTGATGCGTTCACCGTCGATACCGATAAGAAAATGCTCGCGTTCTCCGGAGCGCGCTTCCACCTGCCGCTGCTGCTACGGGTCGGGGAGAAGCGCATCGAGCCGCTGCCCGAGAGCGAATATTCGGCCCCGCTCCGTTTCCAGCTTGCCGAGTTCACGCCGCGCGACCGGTTTATCTGGGTCGATCGGTGCTACAAGATGGCGCGCCTGTGGGAGCCGCAGCTGGCGCTCTCCACCGACTGGTGCGTCTCTCAGGGGCAGCTTGGCGGCAAACAGAGCGTGCAGCGGGTGGATAAGCCCCAGTGGCAGGGTAAAGGGAGCTTCCCGCAGACGGTCATCGACACCGCGCGCTATCAGCGTAACGTTGACGCGCTGAAGATCGTCGATAACGACATCCGCTACCGGGCTGACAGCTTTGTCTTCAACGTGGCGGGCGCGCCGGAAGAGGTGAAGCAGTTCAGCGGCATTTCGCGCCCGGAGAGCTGGGGACGCTGGTCCAACGCGCAGCTCGGCGACGAGGTGAAGATCGAGTATCGATCGCCCCTGCCGGCGAAGTTCGATCTGGTGATCGCCGCAAAAGCCTTTGGCCCGAACGCCAGCAAGCCGATTCCGGTGCGCATCGGGGAGAGCGAGCAGACGCTGGTGCTCTCTGATGAAGTGACCACCACCACGCTGCATTTCGAGAACCCGACGCGCAGCAATACGCTGATCATCACGCCGCCCGACCCGCAGGTCACTAACGAAGGGAATATTCTCGGCCACGCGCCGCGCAAGCTTGGCATTGGCATGGTGGAGATCCGGGTCGTTGCCCGCGACGGCTAGCCCCCTGTCGTCCTGACGCCTGCCCTCTCCCGCCGGAGAGGGCATCCCGCCCCCCAGGTGATCAATGCCGCCGCTGACGGTATGCTACCGGCTCCGCATTCTGCGCCACGAGGCACTCATGACCGTCGATACCCACGCCCTGCTCGCCCGCTATCCGCTGCTGCACGACCTGATCGCCCTGCGCGAAACCCAATGGTTCAATCCCGCCAGCACCACCCTGCACCAGGCGCTGCCCTGGGTCGGTCTTACCCGGCACGACGTGGACGAGGCCAGCGCCCGCCTGCAGCGCTTCGCACCGTGGATTGCCCAGGCCTTTCCGGAGACCGCAGAGAGCGGCGGCATTATCGAGTCTGAACTGGTGGCCATTCCGGCCATGCAGCGCGCGCTGGACGCGGCGGCGGGCCGTCCCCTTCCCGGTACGCTGTGGCTGAAAAAAGACAGCCATCTGCCGGTCTCCGGCTCGATTAAAGCGCGCGGCGGGGTGTATGAGGTGCTGGCGCATGCGGAAGCGCTGGCAACCGGGGCCGGGTTACTGACCCCGGACGCCGACTACCGCCAGCTCGACAGCGACGCGTTTCGCGCCTTCTTCGGCCAGTACAGCATTGCCGTTGGCTCAACCGGCAATCTCGGTTTGTCGATCGGCCTTATCAGCGCGCGGCTGGGCTTCAACGTCACCGTGCATATGTCAGCCGATGCCAGAGCGTGGAAAAAAGCGCGGCTGCGCGCCAGCGGCGTCAGGGTGGTGGAGTATGCCGAGGATTACAGCGTCGCCGTGGAGCAGGGCCGCCGCGAGGCGCAGCAGGACCCGCGCTGCTTCTTCATTGATGACGAGAACTCCCGCACCCTGTTCGTCGGCTACGCGGTTGCGGGCGAGCGCCTGAAAGCGCAGTTCGCCACGCAGCGCATTCCGGTAGACGCCGACCATCCGCTGTTTGTCTATCTGCCCTGCGGCGTCGGCGGTGGCCCCGGCGGCGTGGCGTTTGGGCTGAAGCTGGCGTTCGGCGACCACGTGCACTGCCTGTTTGCCGAGCCGACCCACTCCCCCTGCATGCTGCTCGGCGTGCATACCGGCCTGCACGACGGCATTTCGGTGCAGGAGATCGGCATCGACAACCAGACGCTGGCGGACGGGCTGGCGGTAGGCCGCGCGTCAGGCTTTGTGGGCCGCGCGATGGAGCGCCTGATCGACGGGTACTACACCGTGGACGATGCGCACCTGCTGGCGCTGCTGCGTCAGCTTCATCAGCAGGAAGGCATTGCGCTGGAGCCCTCGGCGCTGGCGGGGATGCCCGGCCCGCAGCGGGTGAGCGGCGACACCGGCTACGCGGCGCGGTTCAGCCCCGAGCAGTGGCAGAACGCAACACATCTGGTCTGGGCAACCGGCGGCGGTATGGTGCCTGCTGAGGAGATGGCGCACTATCTCGGCGTAGCATAATCACGCCGCCGCCAGCCGCCCCCTTACGCTCAGGGGGCGGAACCTTTTCGCACCACTATCCACTCAAGGATCTTCATCCATGAGGAGGGTAACCGATGCGTCTTTCTGGTTTTTCACCACCCCCGTTAACGACCCCTCGCGATGCCGGGCTTGCCGGTAAGGGGCTCCCCAGCGCGCAGCTGCCTGATGTAAAAGAGGCCAGCGCCAACGTGCTGTCGCTGATAACGCCGCTCACTCCCGAGTCGCCGCCGGGTACGCCCGGTTCCGGGCAAAGCATCCCGCCGCTCGATCAGCTTTTTGCCGGCCTTATCACCCGTCTGCTGAGCGGGCTGAACGACACGCCGACCTCGCCCCAGGCGCTGCCGCAGAGCGCCTCGCCTGAGGCCGCGTCAGACCAGATGTCCTTTGAAGAGGTCGTCTCTACGCTGGGCCGCAATGAAAACCTGCTGAAAAAACCGCTCGACCGGGAGGGTATCGCGAAGCTGCGTGACGATCCGGCTACCCCGAGCGACACCAAAAAAGCCCTCGATGCGCTGGTGAATAACCCGGAGATGTTTGACGCCATCGACCCGGCTAAAAACGGCAAGACCGACGGGAAAATCAGCGCCAAAGATATTCGCGCCTGGCAGGAACATCCGGCCATCAGGCAGTACGCGGATGCCAAAGCGGAAACCTACACCCATGACTATGTGCCGTCGGATGCGAAACCCGGCTCTCCGGCCCGGGAGATGTCGGGCAACGACGCCATGCGCGAGCTCTATCTCTACTCCGAAAGCCTGCCGAAAAAGGTCAACCTGCAGACCCTGCAAAACATTGCCGACGGCTCCCAGGATATGGGCAAGTGCCCGCCGCAGGTTGCCGCCGCTGCGAAGTACTTCACCAATAACCCCGGCGAGTGGCAAAAATTCACCGGCAAAGACGATCCCAACGCCTCGGTGTCGCGCGACCGCCTGTGCGACCTGGCCGCGCAAAACGTCAAGCTCTCGCCCCAGGAGAACAAGGCGCTGGAGACCCTGCAAAACAACAAGGATATCTTCTTTAAGGGCGGCGGCATCAAGCCCGATAAGCTGGCGGATATCGCCAACGATCCGAAGAACAGCCAGGAGGTGCGCGACGCGGCCAACCTGCTCAGCCAGCCGAACTCCATGCTGTTCTCGATGCTCGATAACGGCAAACACGGCGCAGGCGGCAACTTCTTTAACAAAGCCAACGACCGCAACATCGGCAAAGGCGATCTGGATGCCTTTATCCGTAAAGGCTCCGGCCAGGTTGCCCCGGCACCGCAGCTGGCGAATGCCCCGTCCACGCCGCTTGAGATGAGCGCCCAGGAAGATATGGCAGCAGGTCAGGAGACCCAGCCGGATCAGAAGAAAGAGAAAGGCGGCGGCATCTTTAAGCTGCTGGATATTCTCGGCTACGTGGCAACCGGCCTGACCATCCTGATCCCGGGCGTCGGTGCGGCGGGAGTGGCCGCGACGGCGGGTCGCGCCGCGGTTACCGCCGGGGTGCGCGAGGGGCTGAAGCAGGCCGCGAAGGAAGGTATCCAGGAGGGCGCCGCGCAGGCCGTCAATGCGGCGCTGACGAACAAAACAGGCAATCAGGAGATCAACGGCCCGCGCGTCTGGGCGCAGGGTTAATCACGCTGGCGGGTGCGCTGCGTTTACCTGTCCCACAGGGTGGGTAAGCGTAGCGTATCTGCCCTTCCCGCTTAGCGCGCGACCTGCTCGCCAACCCGAGTGCGGCACTGCGCCTCATCCTGACGCGCCCGATCGCGTTCGGTGGACGACAGCCCATCCCAGGCGGCGAGGGTCTGCTCTGCCAGCCCGCGGTTAAACTGCGTCTTCTTCAGCGCGTAACCCGAATTGCCCCCCTCAATCAGCGCCTGCATCGCAGGCAGCAGCTGTGCGTGCTGTTCATGGCTAACGCTGCAGAACACGGCAACGTAATACGCCTCCTCTTCCGCAGAGTGGTGTGGCATTAGCCACCAGGTCAGCAGTGCACCGCAGGCGATCAGCGGGAGAATAACGCGGGGTGTGAATAACGACATCGGAATGACCCGTACTGAAAGGTGAATGAACCCGCCATGCTACACGGCATCGGCTCACAAAACGCTAAACGAACGCGCGTCAGGTGAAGGCGGCCCATAAAAAAAGGGCGGCTTGCGCCACCCTTTTTCGTTCGCCAAAACCTTAGAAGGTTTCCCAGTTTTCACTGGTATCGGCCAGAGCCGGTTTACGGCTTACCGGCGCGGACGGCGCTTTCGGTGCGCTGAAGGTGCGCGCATCCTGACGGGCATCCTGCTTGATGCGGAAGACCGCAACCGACTGGGTCAGGCGGCTTGCCTGCTCTTCCAGCGCTGCCGCTGCCGCCGCGGACTCTTCCACCAGCGAGGCGTTCTGCTGGGTTACGCGGTCCATCTCGGATACCGCCAGGCCCACCTGGTCGATACCGCGGCTCTGCTCATCGGAGGCAGAGGCGATTTCGCCCATGATGTCGGTCACGCGGGTCACCGCGTTCACGATTTCGCCCATGGTTTCACCGGCGCTTTCAACCAGCGTGGAGCCAACGTCCACCTTGCTGACGGAGTCGTCGATCAGGCCTTTAATCTCTTTTGCTGCCTGGGCGCTACGCTGGGCGAGGTTGCGTACTTCACCCGCCACTACCGCAAAGCCACGACCCTGTTCACCGGCGCGTGCCGCTTCTACCGCGGCGTTCAGCGCCAGGATATTGGTCTGGAAAGCAATCCCGTCGATGACGCTGGTGATGTCGGCAATTTTCTGCGAGCTGCCGGCGATGTCACGCATGGTCTGCACCACGTTATCCACCACCTTGCCGCCTTTCTGCGCGGTTTCGGAGGCGCTCAGCGCCAGCTGGCTGGCCTGACGGGCGTTTTCGGCGTTCTGCTTCACGGTCGCGGTCAGCTCTTCCATGCTGGCAGCGGTCTCTTCCAGCGACGCCGCCTGCTGCTCGGTGCGGGAGGAGAGATCGTTGTTGCCGGCAGAGATTTCGCTCGCGCCGCTGTAGATGGCGTCTGCGCCGCTGCGCACGTCGCTTACGGTGCTGACCAGTTCGCCCTGCATGTGGCGCAGGCCGTCAGCCAGTTTACCCATTTCGTTGGTGCCGTGGACGTCGATACCACGAACCAGATCGCCGCTGGCGATGTGGCGAATGCTCTCCAGCAGACGGTTAAGCGGGGTGATAAGCGCGCTCTGAATACCAAACCACACGGCCACGATAACCGCCAGCACGACCGCCAGCACGCCAATCAGGATCCAGATAGCGAGGTTGTAGGAGCTGTTGCTGCCGTCCACGGCCACCTGATACAGGCTGTCGTTCTGGGAGAGATAGCTCACGTACGCTTTCTCAAAACCGTCCTGGTAGCTCTGGGTTGGCTGGTCGAAGAACTCGTTGATTTTACCCGCGCCCAGCAGCTGGATCAGCTCGGCCAGCGCGCCGTGGTAGATGTCGTAGTTGCGTTTGATTTCACGCGCCGCGTCTTCACTCTGACGCGCGTCGCGCGGCAGGGCTTCGTACGCCGCCCACTGGGTTTCGGCCTGCTTGAGCATACCGCTGGCGGTCTGCATCAGGTCCTGCACCGTGGCGCCGCTGCCGATACCGCTCTGATCCATCATGTAACGGATACCGGCGCGGTTCAGGGTGTTACGGGTCTGCAACAGGCCGACCCAGCTGCCGTTGAGCGTCGACTGCTGCTCGCGGATAGTTTGTAATACGGTGAAGTTTTCTTTGTCATTTTTAATAGCGTTGAAGAACAGACCTCCGGACGCCATTTGCAAAATGCCAAATACGGCCAGCACTATAAGAAGGCTGGTGACAATTTTTATACGATTTAACATGGTTTCCATTCTCTATACGACAGATAACCATGTTGTCGGCCTGCCATAAGAAAACTTTATACAGAAAGCATATTTATCTGCGGGGAAAGTAAGCGGTGAAAAAACACCCCTCGCCATTTTACCCATCGGGCGCGAACGCCAGGAGTGATGCGGGCTGGAGCGGTGTCAGCTGCGGCCGTCGCGGCAGGTAAAACGGTGATAAAACAGGCAAAGCCTCCCTTTTCCGCCCCATTTCTGTTAACCCTATGACGCATTTTAATAAACGCCGGTTATATATAAAAATAACAGCGGCGTAATATTCGCCCTAAATAATTACCAGGTTGATTTATTTCGCTCTGTAATTAACTGTTGGCATCACGGAGAATATATTCTCCCTTAACCTGGTCCCCCGACAATGTAGCGCGTGGCGGCAAAGCGGTTAAGGATGATATGCATCAGAAATACCATGGTCAGGGTGAGCAGCAGCGAGGCAGAAACCGACACGATGCGGTAGAGATCGCTGAACACCAGGTCCTGCTCCGGATGCAGGTTCTGCCCGAACATAATGCCGATAGTCGTCACGCTGGCGAAGCCGACCCCGGCCCCCACCTTCTCCATCACGTGCAGCCGCGCGCCAAAGCCCAACCCTAAGCCGATAAGCGGCATCATCAGCAGCATATGGCTGCTGTGGTTATAGAGCAGCATCTGCACCACCAGGATGTAGAGACAGCCGATGGTCACCCCGACCACGCGCCACAGCGAGCTCAGCACCGCGCCGCGGTAGTGCATCGGGAACAGCGTGAGGATTGCCGCCATCAGCGCCGACAGCGAGTCGCTCAGGTTGCACACCTGGAACACCACGAATACCAGGGTGGCGACGGTGCCGGAAAGCAGCGACTCGTGCCGCACCCGGGCGGCGTCTTTCTGAATAGCCGGCGGCCGCACGCGCGGTTCAACGTCCGGCAGCAGGTAGTTCATCAGCGCGCTCAGGCAGACCGCCATCACGCTGGCTTCGATGTTTGAAAACAGCAGCGTGTGCCAGTCATTGCCGGGATAGCTCATGAAGTTCAGCATTGTGCTCTGGCACACCACGCCCATGGAGCCAAACAGAAACAGCGGCCCCTGGCTCATAAAGCGGAACCGCATCACGTACAGCGCGAACACCACCAGCGTCATGATCACCGGCCATTGCGACAGGAAGCCGACGATCAGCACCATTTCCACGCAGTTGATCGCAGCGCTACAGATAAACTGCGTCGCCACCTGGCGGTTAAACACCGGTACCAGCGACAGCAGCATCAGCGGATAGACCACGAAAAACACGCCGTACTGGGTGTTGTAGAAGCTCGAGACGCTCAGCGCGATCATCCCGGCAAACACGATCCGCAGCGTCTGACGGAAATCGTTCGCGGTATACACCACGTTGTCGTGCGGGGTGAATACCTGCGCCAGCGTCGTGATGGTGCGCGTGGAGGCGCCCGGCGTCGGGCGATCCGGCGTGCTGTCAGTAGACATAGTGCAGCAGGCTGACGAGGTGAATTTGCAGCCCGGAGAAGAAGCTGGCGAACAGACCTTCGCTGTTATAGAGCTGCACCGTGGCGCGTGCGCCGGTCGGGAGATGCTTCGGCAGCGGCTCGTCGAGGGCAACGTGAATACGCATACGCTGCGCATCGCGCACCCAGCGGTTCGACTCCTCCGGCTGGGAGAGCTGCCCGTTCACCGCCTCCTGGCCGGCCAGAATACCGGCATCGCTGCTGGTCACGTGCGCATGGAACACCTGGCCCGGCAGGGCATCGAACACCACCGCCGCGTCGGTGCCTGCCACCGTGTGGCGCAGGCTCTTCTCACGAAAATCGGCCACGATGTCGGTTTTGTCATTCACCATCGCCAGCGCGGCGCTTCCGGCAGCGGCGTACCAGCCGGGGCTGAGCTGCAGATTGCTGACCGTCCCGTCGGCCCCGGCGCGGATCTGCGTCCAGCCGAGGTTCAACTGCGCCTCTTCCAGCGCGTTGCGGGCCTGTTGCAGCGTGACGTTGCGCCCGTCATCGCGGTCGCCGCGGGCAATAGTCAGCTCGTGCAACGTGGCGTTGAGGTTGTTTATCGTCTGCTCGCTGGTCTGCCAGGCGGTGCGCACCTTGTCCAGATCCTGCTGTGAGACGTTCTGCATGGCGCTCAGGCGCTGATAGCGATCGAAAGTCACTTTGTCATTACGGGCGGTAAGCTGAGCGGTGGTCAGGCTGGCGCGCGCCGCGGCGATTTGCGCGTCGAGCTTCTCGTTTGAGAGCTGCGCCTGATGCAGCGCAATGCGCGCCGCCTCCACTTTGTTGATAAACGGCGTCGCATCCAGCTCAAACAGCAGATCGCCTTTCTTCACCTGGCTGTTGTTGTGGACGTAGACGTGCTCCACGTAGCCGGAGACGCGCGCCGATACCGGGGTCACCACGCGCAGTACCGTGGCGTCGGGGGTGAGCGGGATCCAGATATCCGCGATCACGAAATAGACGAACATCAGCAGAAACGAGCCAATGCTCACCCTTACCCAACGGGCAAACTTTTGTTCAGGGGTCATCATTTTTTATTCAGTCTTATTATCTTGTTCGCGGAAGCTCCGCAGATTGCAGGCAAGTTGATTCAAAGTGTCGTTAAACGCTGCCAGCCGATCGGCCGGAATGTTCTCCGTCAGGCGCTGCTGCCAGGTTTCAATGAGTTGTGTCAGCGTCGCCAGCACGTTTTTCCCGGCGGGAGTGAGCGCCAGCAGGCGGATACGCTTGTCGTAGGGCGATACCGAGCGCACCAGATAACCGTGCTCCTCAAGGCAGGCGAGCGTGCGCATTAGCGGCGGCAGCTCGATACCCTGCATCTCCGCCAGCTCGCTCACCGAGACGTTATCGCCCAGCTGATGAAGCTGCATCAGCACCGTCCAGCTCGACTGCGTCAGGCCGGTATCGGTAATCGCACCGTCGATGACCGCGCGCCATTGTCGCACCACCATCGCCATACGCATTCCCAGCGGCCGGCGGGCAAACAGTTCTTCTTCAGTCATCGCGTCCCCCAGTTAACAGGTCGGCTACGCTAATACTTATCAGGGTAAGTATCAAGAAACGAGCGGCTAAAGCGCAGGTAATGCGAAAAAGAGCGGGAAGCGGACACAAAAAAGCCTGCGGATCGCAGGCCTGAGTCGATGACAAGGGAAGGTGTTATGCGGTTTTACGCAGCTCGCGACGCGCCAGTTCGGCAATAAAACCGCTGCGCGAGCCAAATTCACGGTGCTCGCCTACGTAGCGATCGATCTTATTCAGCAGGTTTTGCGGCAGCGTAATGTTGAGCTTTACCGCCTTACCGTCATATTTCGCGATATCAATATCAGCAAAAGCCCAGATCCCCCCCTGGCACGCCTCGTCCTTCAGGTGGGCGGTAATGCTTTGTGCTTCGGGTATCGGTAGCCCCTGCTCTGCCGTGTACTCAAGATGTGCATCAATAGCGCTGTGCGCTTCGCTAATTGCCTCATCAATGGTGTCGCCCGCGAAGAGGCAGCCGATAATGTCCGGGACGAAACCGGAGAAACTGCCGCTGTCAGTCTGATGCAGATAGAGCGGAAATTTCATAGATCCCCTTACAGCCTTGCGGCCTGTCGCAATAATCAACCACAAAGGGGCGTCATGATAACGCCGCCCCGAATTACATGAGTTTGAGAATAGTGTGTAGCGTTCCCTGCGCCAGGTCTTTCTCAGGGTGAGGCACCGTAATGACATAGGGTACCCCTTCTTTCACGAACGTATGGTGACTTCCTTTCACCCGGGCCAGCAACCAACCCCGTTCTACGAGCTGTTTCATCAGTTCCCTGCTGCTCAATCCATAGCATCTCCTTGTCATCAACTCACCGCAATAATATACCCACCATAACCACCAGTACAACAGTCCGGGGTCAGGATGGGTATAGCGAGTGTCGAATATGGAAGGTGCTTCGCAGACCCCCCCCCTCAGCGAGGGGGCGGACAGGCAGGTATAACCTACTCAGGCATTGTTGATAACCACCAGCTTGTGGTTAACAAACTCTTTGATACCGAGGTCTGACAGCTCGCGGCCAAAGCCGGAGCGCTTCACGCCGCCGAACGGCAGTTCAGGCGCGGTGTCGGTGAGGGAGTTGATATAGACCATCCCGGTTTCGATACGCGACGCCAGGCGCTTTGCCCGCTCGATATTCTGGCTGAAGATTGCCCCGCCGAGGCCGTAGTGAGAGTCGTTGGCCAGCTTCACCACTTCTTCGTCGTCTTTCACCACGTAGACCTGCGCCACCGGGCCGAAGAACTCTTCGAACCAGGCCGGGTTATCGCGGGTGATGCCGGTGAGAATGGTCGGTTCGAAGAAGTTGCCTTTATGGTCAACGGGTTTACCGCCGGTAAGCACCTTCGCGCCTTTTTTCACCGCGGCGTTCACCTGTTCGGTGAGGGTTTTCAGGGCATCGGCGGAAGAGAGCGGGCCAAGCGTGGTGCTTTCATCCAGCGGATCGCCGAGCTTCACCGCCTCGAACGCGGCACGGAATTTTTCAAGGAAAGTATCGGCCACCGCCTCGTGAACGATAAAGCGCTTGGCGGCCGTACAGACCTGCCCGGCGTTCTGCAGACGCGCCTGCACGCCGACCTTCACCGCTTTTTCCATATCGCAGTCGTCGAGCACCACAAACACGTCGTTCCCGCCCAGTTCGAGGGTCGATTTTTTCAGGTTTTTCGCCGCCTGAGCCGCAACCGCCGCACCGGCTTTTTCTGAACCGGTCAGCGCCACGCCCTGCACGCGATCGTCTTCAATAATCGCCGACACCTGATCGGAGGAGATAAACAGGTTGGTGTATGCCCCGTCCGGCGCACCGGCTTCACGCACCAGATGCTCAAAGGCTTCGGCGCAGTGCGGCACAATGCTGGCGTGCTTGACCAGCACCGGATTACCGGCCGCCAGGTTTGGTGCCAGCACGCGGATCAGCTGGTAGTACGGGAAGTTCCAGGGTTCGACCGCCATCAGTACGCCGATGGGGTGGTGCTCAACCCAGGCCTCGCCGAGGTCAGACGGGTACTTCACCGGGGCGAGGAACTGCTTCGCGTTGTCGGCATAGTAGCGGGCAATCTGCGCGCAGAGCTGCACTTCGCCGCGGCTTTGCGCAATCAGTTTCCCAATCTCTTCGGAGGCGATTTTCGCCAGCTCTTCGGTCCGCTGGTCGAGCAGATCCGCCAGTTTATGCAGCACCGGCAGGCGCTGGTCGATATCCCCTTTCGCCCAGTCGGACTGGTAAAGCGCGTGCGCTTTTTCGAGCGCCGCGTCGATGTCCGCCTGCGTATTGGAGGGATATTCTTTGATGAGCTGGTTGGTGAATGGATTGATTGTCTGGTAAGCCATGTCAATTTCCTCCTGGATAGCCCCGCTAGCTAAGGCATAAATGCTACAAGGACTATAAAGGGTAGTTGAGATGACTGAGTTTGCGCCCGCCAGACAGCAGATACGGAAGGTTCCTGGAGATGCGGCAACGCGTTTTGATCGGCCAGATTGGTTGCGCTGATATCGTTGGCCTTCTGCAGCCAACGATATCAGTCAGGCGTGATGTGATTAGAGAAGGCGCTTCTCTTTCAACATTTCCAGATTATGAGCGTCAGGGTACGCCGGTGGCATGAAACGTGATTAGCGGCATCACGGCTTTACCTTCGCGATAAAACACCACGCTATTGCTGAAAGAATAAACGCGCCCCGTCAAAACCACGTTAACACTATCATCGTGCCCGCTCACGCTGGCGTTCCCGGTATCAGAAATGAGGAAAGGTTGACTTTCGCCGAGCTGCTGAAGGGTTTGAGTATCATCTGCAAGATAATAACGATATACGTCTGATACCGTTGCGCCCCCGCCATTGTAGCGGGTGATGTAAAGCGTGGTGTCTTGCGACAGTGATTTTTTAAGCCACAGGCTGTCATCTGGCGGGCTATTCATAGAGTAGCGGTAAGCCAAGTATCCTCCCACCAGTATAATAAGGAGCAGCGTTATTATTCGGTGTAACCACTTAATAGCCGTGCTGACATGCATAATCGATTCCCTGCTGTATCCAGAATTGATCGTGGGGATCGTCTCCATAAGGCGGCTTGTCATACCAGGCGCCCCACTTTTCTTTCGTCGTCTTTGCACGAGACTGTGCAAAACCCGCGGCAATGAGTAGCGTATTCTCTGGAATGCCTAAGGCTAAGCCCGTAGCACCATAATTAAAGTTTCCAAAGTTTGCCAGTGAGCGGTCTCGTTGCTTGTAATCCCATGGACCATGATTTCTTACTTGTTGATAAAACCAGTAATAGTGCTGAGCTAGCGCCATATTTCTGGACATCCCATGAAAACGCGCCTCGCGCATATTTTTATTTACCAGGGAAATACCTTCCTCCGGCAATATCGGAAGCACAGCCATATATTCATTCCCTCGATATATTTAATAAAATTTATCATTTATTGAAAACTACGTTTCAAGCCCCCAGCGTCAGGGATCGCAACGTTAGCTAAATAGTCGGTGCAATCGTAAAAAAATTGCATTTATGGTTGTACCATCAAATAACAAAACATCACACTGAAATAATCAGAAGAGCACCCATTAATTACTTAATGGTCATAATACAATCAAGCCATAGCTATTAATAATATATTAATTATTTACAGCATCAGACTAATATGCGCACCGGATAAATGGCGTGTCGTTGTTTTAAGACGTTGCGCCTTCCTTTCACCATTACCCCGTTCTGCATCATTGGTCCGTGCAAACCTCGACCTGTCACTCTATCCTTACCCCATGGAAAAAATAAACGAACTCAAACGCGCAAAGCGTATTGCGCTGTCGCTGCTGCTGCTGGCCGCCGCGACGTTTATCACCACCCTGTTCCTGCCGCCAAGCCTGTGGGTAAGCGGCGTTAAGGCGATTGCCGAGGCGGCGATGGTTGGCGCGCTGGCCGACTGGTTTGCGGTGGTGGCGCTGTTCCGCCGGGTGCCGATCCCGTTTATTGCCCGCCATACGGCGATCATCCCGCGTAATAAAGACCGTATCGGCGACAATCTGGGTCGTTTCGTGCAGGAGAAGTTCCTTGATACGCCGTCGCTTATCGCGCTGATCCGCCGCCACGAACCGGCGCAGATGATTGGCGTCTGGTTCAGCCAGCCGGAGAACGCCCGGCGCGTCGGGCAGCATCTGCTGCAGGTGATTGGCGGCTTTCTCGATCTTACCGATGACAGCCGCATCCAGCAGCTACTCAAGCGCGCCGTCCACAAGGCCATCGACAAGGTGGATTTAACCGGCACCAGCGCGCTGATGCTGGAGAGCATGACCAAAAACAACCGCCATCAGGTGCTGCTGGACGCGCTAATCGCCAACCTGACGGGGCTGCTGCAGCGGGAAAGCACCCGCGACTTTATCGCCCGTCAGATTGTTCACTGGCTGCACACCGAGCATCCGCGCAAATCCATGGTGTTGCCGACCGAGTGGCTGGGCGAGCACAGCGCCGAGATGGTGGCGAACGCAGTCAACTCGCTGCTGGAGGATATCACCCACGACCAGCGCCACCAGCTGCGCCAGGCGTTCGACAGCGCAACGCTGAGCTTTATCGAGCGGCTGAAAACCGATCCGCAGATGGCCCGCAAGGCGGATGACATCAAGGCGTATATCAAGGAAGACGAGGCGTTTAACCGCTATCTGAGCGAGCTGTGGGGCGACCTGCGTAGCTGGGTGAAAGCCGATATGCAGTCGGAGACGTCGCGCATTCAGCAGCGTATCGCGGAGGCGGGCCAGTGGTTTGGCGAAACCCTGGTGGCGGATGCCGCGCTGCGCGCCTCGTTCAACGAACATCTGGAGCAGGCGGCCCGCAACGTTGCGCCGGAGTTTGCCGCGTTCCTGACGCGCCACATCAGCGATACGGTCAAGAGCTGGGATGCCAAAGACATGTCGCAGCAGATCGAGCTGAACATCGGTAAGGATCTCCAGTTTATCCGCATCAACGGCACGCTGGTGGGTGGAACCATCGGGCTGGTGCTGTTCCTGCTGTCGCAGCTGCCGGGCTGGGTCGCATCCCTGTCGCTGCCGTAACGCCAGCTGCCCGCACATAAAAAAACAGGCTCACCCTGGGGTGCGCCTGTTTTCGTTTCAGCCTCTCACGCTTATTTCAGGTCGGCGCGATCCAGACCGTAGGCGGCATCGAGTGACCCCGGCGCCATGCGCGAGACAATCTGCAGCCGGTTCCAGGCATTGATGGTCGCGACGGCGAAGGAGACTTCCGCTATCTCCACCTCGCTGAAATGCGCCTGCACCTCACGATACAGCGCATCGCTGACCCCGTGCTCATCAATACGCGTCATCGCCTCGGCCAGCGCCAGCGCGGCTTTCTCACGGGCGCTGAACAGCGGCGATTCACGCCATACCGGTACGTGGTGGATACGCAGCTCGCGCTCACCGTCCAGCCTGGCCTGCTTCACATGCATATCGAGGCAGAACGCGCAGCCGTTAAGCTGCGAAACGCGAATGTCGATCAGGTGCTTAATGGCGGCCTCAATGGACGTCTGGTGCGAGGCGGTGCTGACGTCTACCAGCGCTTTGGTCAGGGCCGGCGTGGCTTTGAAGTGGTTTACGCGACTGCTCATAGTCATTTCCTCTGTCATATCGGGTGTGAAACGCTCGGTTAGCGATGGGCAAATCCTACGCCTTCATGACATAGTAGAAAGGGTCAAAAGGTTACAATCGAGGTAGGACATGAAACCGGGGTATCAGCAGATTTACGCCCGCTATCGGGACAACATCATCAGCGGCGTGCTGAAGCCGGGGGATCGCGTGCCGTCGATTCGCGTACTGGCGGAGGAGCTGAAGGTGGCGCGTAAAACCGTCGAGACCGCCTACGCGGTGCTGATTGGCGAAGGCTACCTCACCAGCCACGGTGCGCAGGGCACGCGGGTGAATCGCGATCTGGTGCTCAACGCCGCTCCCCGCCCTGCACCGCCGGTGGCGGATGACCCCTTGCCGTCGCTCACCGGCATCCGCGACAGCCTCGGGTATCTGGAGCTTGGCATCCCCTCGCTCGACAGCTTCCCCTATAAAAAATGGCTGCTGCTTGCCGGGAAGGCGGTGCGCGCCATGCGTCCTGAAGACATGACCATCCCCCCGGTGATGGGCTACTACCCGCTGCGCCAGGCCATTGCCGCCTATCTCACCGTCTCCCGGGGCGTGGCCTGTACCGCAGAGCAGGTGGTCATCACCGGCGGCTACCGCAGCAACCTGCTGTGGATACTGCAGGCGCTGGCGGCGACGCGCGACAAGGTGGTCTTCGAAGACCCCGGCTACTTCTTCGGGCAGAAGCTGCTGAAGCGCACCGTCTCCCGGCTGCATTACGCGCCGGTGGACGAGAACGGCATCAACGTGGATTACCTGCTGCAACACCATGCCGATGCGCGCGTCGTGATCACCACCCCGTCGCACCAGAGCCCGCTGGCGGTAACGCTGTCGCTGCCGCGTAAGCAGCAGCTGCTCGACTGGGCGTCGCAAAACGACGCGTGGATCGTGGAGGATGACTACGACGGCGAGTTTCACTACACCCGCAAAGTGCTGCCCTCGCTGAAAAGCATCGACACCCACGACCGGGTGATATACGTCGGCACCTTCAGCAAAACGGTGATGCCCTCGCTGCGTATTGGCTATATGGTGCTGCCCGTCACGACCCTGAACGCCTTCCGTGAGAGCGGTGAGATCATGGCAGGCGGGCAGCCGCTGCTGGCGCAGAAAATCCTGACCGCTTTTCTTGCCGAAGGCCATTTCTACAAGCACCTGCGCAAGATGCGCACCCTCTACCAGCAGCGGCGCACCCTGGTGCAGACCGCGCTCCTGGCGCTCTACCCGGACATTTTCACCCTTGAGCAAACCGACGGCGGCATGCATATCGTAGCGTACCTGCGCACCGGCAGCTGCGACGTTGAGCTGGCGGCGCTGTGGCAGCAGCACCAGCTCAACGTCAGTCCGCTCTCGAGCTGGTACAGCCAGCATAACCGCCGCTTCGGGTTGATTATGGGGTACACCAACGTGCGCTCGGAAGCGGAAGCGCGGGCGCTGCTCTCAAGGCCGCGTGCCGCGACGCTCGCTTTGCTGGGAAAGGTGTGATTGAAGGCAGGGTCAGCCGCCGCCGGGTTAAAAAGCACCATCCGCGCGGGTATGAGGACGTGGAAGCCGCAGAGCACGCGGCCAGGAATGAGAAACAGGCCCGATCGCGCCTCGTCGTTTTAACGCCCCCGTCATGACGCTGCCGGGGGCGTTTTTGTTTCCATCCTCTACGCGTTAGCGGGTGATGGTGACATCCTGATAGTGCACCGGCGTGGTTTTGCCTTTGCTGTCGGTGCGCGCCAGCGGCAGGAAGATGTTCAGGTCGGTGAGAAACGCGTTTCTGCTCTTCTCAACGCCGTCCTCGTCTTTCTCTTCGCAGTCCACGTGCCAGTATTTACCGCTGAACGCCGGGTTGATTTCCGTCGCCTCACCGCTGCCGGTCACGTCACACTGGCGCGTAAAGGTCGTCACGGTGCCGGTCTGCTCGTTTTTCTGCGTCATGCCGAGGCTGAAGCGCTGGCCCTGGGTGAGCGGGAAACGCAGATCCGTATCGATACGCTGGGTGATGGAAGGCAAACGGCTCATGCTGATCGCGCCTTCAAGCTGCGCCAGGTTCGCCATCATGATGCGCTGCCCGGTGAAGATTTTATAATTCTCAAGACGACGCACCAGCCGATCCGGCTGCGCATCCAGCACCACCGGAATTTTATCGTCTTCGCGGGTATATTCCGTCCAACCTATCCGGGTGAACTTCGGCTCGGCCCAGCGCTGAACCACGCGGGTTGCCGTCTTCTGCACCGCCTCGGGAATCGGGAACTGCTTCAGCCAGTCCGGCTTATTGTCGGTGAAATCCGGTAGCTCCGGCCCGGAGAGCGACGATACGGTTTTATTCTGCACCGGATGGTATTTACCCAGCCCTTTATAACGGGATACGTCGTCCAGGGTGCAGAGCGTTTTAAACAGCTTTTCGACGCCCGGCGTATTCGAGAAATCGGCCTGCCGATCCTGAATCGCCTTATTAATAATGCCGTCGGTAATATAGCCCTTGCCGTCCACGTCCAGCCCGGCAATAACCACATCCTTCCCTTTGGCGCAGTCGTAGACATGGTTTTCGAGCTTAAGGTCGTAAGGGGCGTCATAGGGCGGATCGTAATTTATCTCGTCATAGCTATATCCGATGCGCAGCAGCAGGATGTCGTTTATTTTCTGGATATTGGCGACATCCAGCAGCGTCGCGTTGTCGTATTTATTGCGTTTCTCAACGTAGACCCAGTCGCTGTTGTTAATTTTTGCCCCGCAGAGGCTGTCGATATTCTCGCGTTGCTCTTGCGGGTCCGGTTGCGCAGGGGCATAGCGGCCGTAGCGATCCCCGTAATAGCGCAGCTTCTTATTGCCGTCGCTGTCAAACAGATCCCAGTAGAGGCGCTCTGAGGTCTTATTTTTACAGTCCAGGGCGACCCAACGCTCCACCTGGTTGCCGTCGCTGAACTTCACTTCGGAAACCATATTCAGCCGATCGTTAAAGCGATAAAGCTGCAGCGGGTTGATCGCCTGGCTGACGATATGCGGTTTTGCCGCCGGGGCATCCGCGGCCTGCGCGCCGAGGCCCGCGAGCAGCAGCACTGCGCCTGTTACCTTGCCGGTATAACATTTCATAAGGTTTACCTGATTATTATGATCGCCGCCCGCGGCAGCATTTAGAAAACAAACACCCTGTTAATGCGTTTAGAAATAAAGAAGTACGGTAGCCACAGCACTACGCCCACCGCGGCGGAGAGCAGCGTGCGAATATCATTCTGATCGAAAGCCGCGCCGAACAGGGTCGCTGGCAGCACGGTGAAATAGAGCGCGCTGATAAGCCCGAACAGGTAATACCCCGCCATGGCGCGCGGCGTTTTTTTACGACGGCGAAAGAACTGAAGCGCGGCGAACACCGTTATCGCCATATAAAGCACGATGAGCAGGATCGCCCCGATGGCGTACCAGGAGATAATCCCGGCCATGTGGAAATAACTCAGCACCGCCTGGCAAAACTCCCACAGCTCCCAGGGGGTATACATCAGCGCGATAATCAGACCGGCGGCGGGCAAATAAAGCAGACCGTTTATTTTTCCCTGTTCCACCTGCTCGCAGTCATTACATAATCCCGATGCCTTATTAGGCTCCTGCTCATTGCAGTTAATACACTTCATTCCATCCCCTGAATTTGCCTTAAGTATTCAATGACGCATCTGAACGCTATTTATTCATTATGCGGCGCGCAGAATAGCATTCCCCGCCCTGCCGCCGGCCCGCTTACGAAACGTTGTTGAGGCTTTATTTATCTGCGGGCGATATTACGCCCCGTCGCCGCGGACGGTCTGCCGATAACACACAAAAAAGAAGGGCTTTTTGAACGGTAGGGTTGTTGGGTTGTGATACCTGACTGGCGCACTACCCGCTACACCGGGACAGGTTTCCGGCGGGTAGCGGGTGAAACTTCTGCGGAGCGTTTGGTACGGAGTGAACAGAGCCTGCTACAACGGCAAGGTACTAATAGTTCCCTTACCGTAACGTAATGAGGGCTTACTTATGCAACGGAGTACGTTCACCAGCACGATCGATATGATGATGGCCCCTTGCCGTGGTAATAAAAACCGCCCCATTTGTAGACTGAGATACCATCATAGCGATGTCTTTATCAATGCAGTTTCTGTCACTTTTTATACTGTCAAAGCAATACGTCTCTTTATAAAAAGGATTCAAAAAAGGGCTTTCATGCTCGTTACTGGCTTTAAACCCGTCGCCATAATTCCAGAACACGATCGTCCAGGAGCCATCCGCGCTATCGGGGCGTGGGATGTTGAAATTTTTCCTGAGCATATCCCTGTTATTTTTCCACCATGCCAACAGACTGGCGTCAGTATCAGGTAAGTTTACCGCAACCACATCGCTTATATTCTGCTCGCTACTGACATAGACGACTCGTGCGGGCCGTGTGTGTCTGACACCATAAAATACAGCCGCCGCACAGATCCCGATAATTATCAGCATGCTGACCAGGCGCCGTGAAATCTTCAAGGTCGGCCTCCTGATATGACAATCTCAGCCGCCATGTTTGTCATGAAAGGCCTGATTGCTGTCTTTTCATAGCGCTGTAAGACAAACCAAATTCGAAAGAATCGGAACTGATCCCCTGGCGAGGCACGTCACTTACATCCCCGCAGAGCATATCTGCGGCGCTATAATCATCCATCCACTTCTGCGTTTCGAAGAGCGTACAGGGTAGTTGTATTCCCGCCATGGCTTACTGCTCCGTGTAATATTTCCTTTTTACAGGCGGTGAATTTTACGCCTTAGGTTATTAATAACAACATTTTCATTTTTCATTCATAAAATGAATAGCCAGCAAACATACACAGCTCGCCAGATATATATTTATTTACTGTTTGCCACTTAATACATCAATGAGCGCACAATACAGCATCCATTATTTACGTGGTTTTCCGCTACTACTGCTGCACATCGCCACACCGATAACCGGAATCCTGCCGCCCGGATATGGTAAGCTTGCGGCATCCACCCGGCACAGGACAGCGCCCATACCCACGTGCCGCTTCCCGATAAGCCAGGAACATATCCGCTTTACGATACCGCTTACCGGCTCGCGTCGGCTAAGGGTCACCACGCCTGAGGAGGCTGCCCATGAATCAGGGACCCCTGAACGAAAAAGAACTCGAATGGCTCGACGAGCTGCTCGCGAAGTACGGCAACGACGCGTCGGTGCTGGATGTCTCTGAGCTGGACGGCATGCTGACGGCCATTCTCTCTGGCCCGCGTGAGCTGGAGCCGGCGGTGTGGCTCACCGCGCTGTGGGGCGGCGAGAAGCACATCCCACGCTGGACCAACGAGCGCGAGATGACGCGCTTTATGAACCTGACCTTCCAGCATATGAACGATATCGCCGATCGCCTGAGCGATGCCCCGGACCAGTTTGAACCGCTGTTTGGCTATCGCGAAGAGGATGGCGAAGAGTACACCGTGGTTGAGGACTGGTGCTTCGGGTATATGCGCGGCGTGGCGCTGGACGACTGGTCCTCCCTGCCGGAGAGCATGAAGCCGGCGCTGGCGGCCATCTCACTGCACGGCCGCGAGGATAACGTCGCCCAGCTGGAACAGATGACGCCGGAAGCGTACCAGCAGAGCCAGGCCGCCATCGGCCCGGCGGCGCTCCAGCTGTACCTCTACTGGCAGGAGCTGCTGGAGAACGAACCCGACGCGCTGCGCCAGAAGCCGGTCAGCGTCGGCACTAAAGCGGGCCGCAACGACCCGTGCCCGTGCGGTAGCGGGAAAAAATACAAGAATTGCTGTTTGCATTGATGGACAGAATAACGGCGTGGAAACACGCCGTTATTATTTACAGCCACAGGTACTGCACCAGGCCCAACAGGACAAAGAGCACCAGCATCAGCCCGGAAAATGCCTTTTTAGGGGCGATGACATTTACCATTTTGGCAAAGTGAATCACGCCCACCACCGTAAGGACAGAGAGCACCATCACCGGTATCGCCATTATCCAGGTCAGAATGTACTGAACAAACAGCGCGAATATCAAAAAGGCGCAGAGAATAAACGCCATCGCCCAGGTTCCGGGCAATGAATCAATGGGAAAACCCAGTTTTGCGCACAGGTAGAACAGGGGCTCAAGGAAAGGTGCTAACACGGGTACGCCCGTTTGCTTTTCAAGCAGCGCCATCGCGAACGGCGAGACGATAGTCAGAAAAATCATCCACCCGGCCCCGCCCAGCGTTTTGGTATGCTGCATGCACCATGCCAGCCCGCCCCACACCGCAATGGCCCCGAACAAACAGAAGATGAGTAACGAACTGTAGCGTTCGGGATCGGCGCTCAAACGTGGCACGGTAATCAGCAGCCCGAAAAAGATAACCGCGCAGACCCCGGCGAGCTTCCGCAGAAGGCCCATGCCCTCTTGTATATGGGCGTCTCTGATCCTGTTATTCAGATTGTGATAGCCATTTTCGACCAGCGATAAAAACGCGTCGAACTTCGGGTTTTGCCTGGCGATATCACCCGCCAGATAGATCCCAACGGCTACCTGTAAAAATATTACCGTTCCCTTTAACATCCCTGCCTCATAAATTTACTGGTTATATTAGTTTATTGTTAATAATTACGTGATGGTAGCGTTTCGCTTTGATTCGGTATCTGCGTGAAAGTCAACGGTTATATAAATAAAGTACAACGTAAAACGCTAAAAGATAAGTACAGTTGGCAGGTAAATAAGTAATAAGGTAAATGACACGCGTCGGATGGACATAACAGACACACCCGTTTTTCAGCGCCAGAACAGGATAACGCTCGCATCGTGCATTTTAAATGCAGGGAAAGCGGTCAGCGTCTTCAGATAGTTATCTGGGATAGCAGCATGAATATGAGCAACGCCCCGGTAACCACGATAATAAGTGATACAACGTTATGCCGTTGTTTAGCGATACCACAAAACATCGCAATGGAACCACTCAGCAACAATATCCCCACCAGCGCGTATAACGCATTTCCGCTATGACTCCAGCCCCGTAGACACAGCAAACCTGGTGCAAGCATCGACCAGCCAGTTCTGTGCCAGGACAGGTGCGTACGCTCCGGTTGCAGGCCCGGATCTCTTCTCATTATGGTCTTCCCTGCCACAGCAACACGCCCAGTAATATTGCGAGAAGAACCATCAGCGTCGCCAGAATGACCAGCGCCCGGGTGTAGGGTAAATTGCTTTCAAGACGCATGGCATATTCATTCCGGCGCCAGCGTCGCCATGCCATAAACCCCATGGCTGATGCCGCTACCAGCAGTAGCGTTGAGATGCCGATACGCAGTTCAGCAGAAGATAATTGGGGAGCGAACTGCTCAATGCCAACAGCACCCGCCATCAGCGCCAGAGCAGTACGGATCCAGGCAAGAAATGTACGTTCATTGGCGAGCGTAAAACGGTAATCGGGGGTTTTGCCGACAAGCCACCACTTACCCTTTGGGCGTGTTGACTGATTGTTATCCTGTAGACTCACGTTTAACCCTTTCTTTTATCAGTAATTCTCGAATCGACAATCCGGTCGATGCGCTGTCGCGCAGGTTGTGGCGGGTGATTTCTGTGCACAAAAACTCAATCATGAACAGCTGTGACATACGAGTGGCGATCGAGTCACCCTGGTAAGGTCCAGCGCTGCCGCTGGTCAGTAACCAGGTGTCCGCAAGCTCAGTCAGCGGTGACTGTGGGCTGTGCGTTATGGCCAGACACTGTGCCCCTGCTTTTTTGGCCAGTCGGAAAGCATTCACCACCTCCGGTGTTTCGCCAGAGTGAGAAAACGCGACCACAAGATCTTCGGGTTTGAGGTTGGCGAGTTTCAGCGTCATGGTGAAACGGTCGGTGTAGGCTTCCGAATCGATGCCCTGACGGTTCATTTTGTCGCGAGCTTCCATTGCAGAAAGACCTGAGGCTCCAAAACCGACGAACAGAACACGGTTGGCTGTCAGAAACCTTTCGACCACCGGGTTGACCACTTTCATGTCCAACAGGCCGATGGTCTCTTTCAGGGTGGTTTCCACCGTCATGGCAATCTTTTGCGCCACATCGTTGCGGGTATCATCCAGGAAAATATCTGGGGAAGATGGCAGCAGTTGTTCGCGGTCGTCCAGCAACTCACGTTTAAGGGCCGCTTTTAGTTCGAGCAGCCCGGTATAACCAATTTTTTTGCAAAAGCGCACGATAGTCGCTTCGCTGACCGATATGGCTCCGGCCAGTTTACGTACCGGCATCTGCGCCACTGCCGCAGGCTGCTCCAGAATAAACCGGGCAATATGCTGGTCCGTTTCACCGAGTCCGCCCAGGACATTACTTATATACACCCGCACATTTTCGCGATTCACGCTCATTCCAGCACCTGACCTTTTTGCATGAAAAATTCCAGGTATTCTGTCAATCCCCTGCGCATGCGTCCACCGCAAAGCGCAGTCTTACGCGGAATGCCTGGCTCTGGCCCGGAGCAAGCTGTCGTATTCCACGCTTATTCTCTGCATTTCCGTCAAAATCAGGGGCATCGGTCGTCCCGGCGAGCGGCTCGATACAGAGCAGGTCAGCTCCGGGAACGCCCCAGAGTGCCAGCCAGTCATGTTCTGCCATTTCAAGCGTCATGACGGTCGTTCCGTCAGGTGAGCAGACTCTGACCTGCTGCTGCTGGCAGTCGCCGAAGTAAATGGCACCATCACGGAATGATGTCTCTGTGAGCGGAAAGGACGTCGTTGTCTGCGTCTGCCCTTCCGTTACCAGCGTTCTGTTACGGGTGGTAAAAGGACCCCTGACGGCCTTTTCACCAAACATCACATGCCAGCCCGTTTTGCTGGCTACTGGCATCGCAAAACCCGGGTGCCAGCCAATGGAATACCAGAACGGCTGGCGGTCATCATTAAAGACATGCTGTGCCACACTGAGCCCATCTTCATGCAGCGCCAGTTGTAACTGAACCCGCCAGCACCATGGCCACAGGCCCAGCGTTTCAGGTGTGGCCCGGGCTTCCAGCACCAGGTGCTTAATACTTTGCTCAATGCAGGTAAACGCCTGACCACGCAAAAAGCCGTGTGCCGATAGCGGCAGAAACTGCCCGTCAACACGGACTCCGTCATGGACAAGCGCCCCGACCACCGGAAACAGCTGGGTGGCCGAGTTGTTCCAGACGCCTGGCTGCGGTTGCCACAGCCATTCACGGCCAGAAAATTTATCGCGGATACTGGATAGTTCAGCGCCTGTCGCGTTCACGGCGACCAGATAGCGATCGTTTTCAAGCTGCCAGGCGCTCATGGTCACGCTGTCCTCAGTAATAATCGGGTCTGATAAACCAGCGCCTTATGCCTGTCTCCGGTAAAGCAGGCGTCAATCAGGGCGAAGATATCCCTTTCTGTCAGTAAATGTCCGATCGGGAAATGCTTCAGAAGCGCTTCCTGAGATAAGCCCTGTTCCCTGGCTGCACTGATGACAAAGCGTAACGCCTCGTCCACGCCATGATGCTCACAGCGATACGCTTTCTCTGTCCACAGGGTCTGTCTGGCCCAGCGCTCAGCAAAGGCTTGCTCCCGCTCTGGTGACAGGGAGTCCAGTTCGAAACGGGCGTAGAGTTCCGGCGGTGCATCATGCAACTGCATCATCGCGGTCATCGCCTGGGCATACTGAAATACCCGTTCGCTGTCGTGGAGAGGACGCATCTGTTGCGGATCGACTTTCAGGTCGAAGAGTTTATCTCCGAACCGCCACGGATTCAGATACCCGAAGGTGGCAGGGATTTGCATGACCTGCGCGCCCTGTGTGAAATCAAAGCCGGGATGGATGCGGATGTTTTGCAGTTCACTCACGTTGAACATACTGTCGATCCGGGTCGGCATCAGGGTGTACTCATACAGATTCCCCTTACTTTCCTCCCGTGGACAACGCATATAGACATAGTCACCGTCGGTGATATTAATGTGGCCGCCAAAGTAGCCAAACATCGCATAATCACGTACCGGGGTGTCATTTTCCACCGCCGGTCGCAGCGGTTTACCGGTCATGGATGGCGGACGTGGTACATCGAAATACTCCAGCAGCGTCGCCGGTATATCGACAGTCTGTGCCAGCGCGCTGCGGCGAACCCCTTCGGCTTTACAACGTGGATCGCGAATAAAGAACGGGGTGTTAGCGATTTCGTTGTACACCGGCATGATGTTCTTGCCCCACCACTGATGCTCGCCGAGTAAAAAACCGTGGTCGGTACAGACGATAAACAGGGTGTCTTCCCACAGATCCAGCGCTTTCAGCTTGTCCATCACCAGACCCAGGTAGTCATCACACATGGTGATAAGCGCCTGGTAGAATTTGCGGACTTTATCATCATCCTTGCCGCCGGGTGCGCTGCAGTAATAAGGCACCCACCCGTCAAATTCATCAGGCGTGCAGCCATACTGCGCAAGGTATTTTTCCGGGACAAAGAAAGGCTCATGGGGATCGAAACATTCGATCTGCAGGAACCAGTTATCTTGATCTTTGTTGGTCTCCAGAAAATCCATACCCGCACTGATGGTTCGGTGAGTAAAGTGCTCTTCCTGGGTGGGCATTGCCGTACGGTTGATCAGATCCTGAATCATGCGTCCGCTGCGACGACGCAGGGTTTCTTCGTCTTCCATTCCCTGCCAGTTGATGGACGGCTTCTCTACCTGCCCTTTCCAGCAATCCCCTTCCTGGCCGCGGATAAAATCAAAGGTGGAATAACGGGTATGGTAGGTTGCACCGCCATCACGCCAGTAGTGTTTATGGTCGGTCACCATATGGGTATGGACGCCAGCCTGCTTCAGCGTCTGGAACGTGGAGAAATCGAAGGGCTCGAGTGGCCCCCAGCTGCGGTGCAGAAAATTGTAACGCCCGGTATGCAGTTCGCGCCGGGCCGGCATGCAGGGCATGCTGCCGACATAAAAGTTATCAAACTGCACAGACTCACGGGCCAGCCGGGTAAAGTTAGGGGTGATAGCATCGCCCCCATAAGGGGCGAGATGATTACGTGTCAGCGTATCAAACATCAACATTACAGCTTTCATAAGACGTCTCTTCTTTATGAACCGATAAACTCTTCGACTTCGTTTTTAATCAGGGTCACATGCGGCCCGTAAACCACCTGTACTCCCTCTCCACGGATAAATGCCCCACGACTGCCAAGTTGTTTAAAAGCGTCCACAACCACGCTTTGCGGGTTTTTGACCGTGATACGAAGACGGGTGGCGCAGCAGTCCACATCAATAATATTGTCCCGGCCACCCAGCGCCTGCACGATGCCCGCTGCACGCTCGTTACCACCGACAGATGCAACCGGGGTTTCATCGTCGGCTTCCTCTTCACGGCCCGGCGTTTTCAACTGACGCCATTTGATAAGGAAGCGGAAGGAGAAGTAGTACAGGCAGAACATCACAGCACCGAGCGGAAGCATCAGCAGCCAGTTGGTTTTGGCATTACCCTGAAGAACACCGAACAGCAGGAAGTCGATAAGTCCGCCGGAGAACGTTTGTCCGACTGTGATTTGCAGAATGTGTGTGAGCATGAATGCCACACCGGTGAGCACAATGTGCACGCCGTACAGCAGCGGTGCACAGAACATGAAGGCAAATTCCAGCGGTTCTGTGATACCGGTGACAAACGCAGTCAGCGCAGCGGACAGCATCAGACTGGCCACTTTTTTCTTGTTCTCAGGACGGGCGGAGTGGTAGATGGCCAGGGCTGCACCCGGCAGACCGAACATGAAGTCCGCGAAACGTCCGGCCATGAAACGGGATACCCCAATGTAGTACTGCGTTACCGAGGGGTCGGCCAACTGAGCAAAGAAGATTTTCTGCGTCCCCTGCACCAGATGCCCGTTCACCATCTGCTCACCGCCCACGCTGGTCAGCCAGAAAGGCAGGTAGAACAGGTGATGGAGACCGAGGGGGATGAGGCATTTAAGGATCATGCCGTAGAACAGGGTGCCGATATAACCGGTTTTCTCAACCAGGCCACCCAGATGGGTAATGCCCGTCTGGATATGTGGCCAGACCCAGAACAGAGCGACGCCAAGGAAGATGGCAAAAAAGCAACTAACGATAGGTACGAAACGGGAACCGCTGAAAAAAGCCAGCAGGCTTGGCAGCTCCGTTTTACCGAACCGTTTCTGGACCCAGAAGGCCAGCAGGCCGCTCATTATCCCGCCCATCACACCGGTTTGCAGGGTGGTAATCCCCATCACACTCGCCTGCCCGGCTGCGGCCAGGTTCTCTGTCGCGAGTGTTCCGGACAGTAACAGCGACGCGTTGATCGCCTTGTTCATGACGATAAAACAAAGTACTGCCGCAAGACCGGCCGTTCCTTTGTCGCTGCGGGCCATCCCGACGGCAATACCCACCGCAAACAGCAGAGAGAGGTTATCGAAGACCACGCTGCCGCACAGTTTCATGACGGTAAAAATCGCCTGAATCACGTCACTGTTGAGGGCGGGATAGGTAGAGAGGGTAACCGGATTGGTAAAAACGCCGCCGAATCCCAGAAGCAGGCCTGCAGCAGGCAGAACGGCAATAGGCAGCATAAACGATTTACCCAGGTTTTGTGCTCCGGCAAACAGTTTGCTCATAAAGACCCCTGATGTTGGTGTTATGAAATTTATGTTTCATGTTATATTGTAATTAATGAAAACTATATTTCGATCATTTCCGGTCTAAGTCAAAACACATTGATAAAACAGTGAGCAATATCACTAATCTTCATGTGTTATTTATTCAGGAGCGACCATGAACAAACCTTTCCATCTGATGGCCAAGCCCGTCAGCTATCAGTGCAATATTGCCTGCGATTACTGCTTCTACCTGGAAAAAGAGCAAGGCACGCTGAAACCCCGCAAGCCCGCACGGCATATGGATGATGGCACGCTTGAAGCCTATGTTCGGCAGTACATTGAGGCCAACCCAGGCCCGGAGGTGGAATTCACCTGGCAGGGAGGCGAGCCAACGCTTGCGGGCATTCCGTTTTATGAAAAGGCGCTGCAGCTGCAAAGCAAATATGCCGGGAAGAAGCGTATCAGTAACAGCATGCAGACCAACGGTGTGCTGATTGATGAGGCCTGGGCTGAATTTCTGGCGAAACATCAGTTTCTGGTCGGCCTTTCGATTGATGGCCCGGCCTGGCTACATGACCGTTACCGGAAAACCCGAAGTGAACAGTCGGTGTTTAACAAAGTACTGCGGGCCATGGAATTGCTGAAGAAACACCGTGTTGATGTGAATGTTCTGACGGTCATCAACAATGTTACCGCTGAACATCCGCAGGAGATTTACGCGTATCTGACACAGGAACTGAAGGCTGAATTTGTTCAGTTTATCCCGGCGGTCGAGCAACGTCCGGCTAATGAAAAGTACGGTGAATTACTCTACCCGCAGACACTCGCCGGTTCCGTCACCGAGTGGTCTGTATCAGGGGAGCAATGGGGGAAATTCATGAAAGGGGTATTCGACGTTTGGGTACGCAGGGACGTTGGCCGTGTGTACGTTCAGCTGTTTGACAGCGCGCTGGCGGCCTGGCTGGGAGAGAAGCCATCCCTGTGTGTGATGCAGTCTTCCTGTGGCTTTGGCCTGGTGGTAGAACAAAATGGCGACGTCTACAGCTGCGACCACTATGTATACCCGGAGCACCGACTGGGAAATCTGCGGCGCGACAGTCTGGCGAAGATGGCCGCCAGTAAGCAGCAGCGTAAATTTGGGCTTGCCAAAACAGAGGTGAGTGCAGAATGCATGCGTTGTGAGTGGCGATTTGCCTGCCATGGCGGCTGCCCCAAACACCGTATCCACAAAATGGGCGAGCGCTGGCATAACCACCTGTGTGCGGGCTATAAGGCGATGTTCAGTCATATGGATCCTTACATGCGCTATATGGCCGAGCAAATCCGGATGCAGCGACCCCCCGCAAATGTAATGTATGTGGAGATGCCGGCTGGCTCACCTCTCCGCACGCTAACGCCTTGATCCTGCCAGCCTTTGCGAGCATCATCGCAGTTTACTTATTTAGCTGATGAATGCTGACGTCATGGCCACCTCCGATACGCTCGACGCCTTTGGCAAAAAACTTTCTGAACCGAAAATTTGGCGCAAGGGCGACCAGCGTGCGCCGCATAAGCCTTTGCTGTTGCTTTACGTGCTGTCGAACTACAAGCGCGGCCACGGCAGACTGTTCGATTACGGCACCGAGATCCATGAGCCACTGCTGAGCCTGCTGGAGCGCTACGGGCCGACGCGCCGCCAGCATGAACCGACGATGCCGTTCTGGCGCCTGCGCGGCGACGGGTTCTGGGAACTGGAGAACGCCGAGCGCTGCTCCACCACCGGCAGCAAAGAGCCGCCCAGACGCGAACTGTTTGATAATAAGGTTGCAGGCGGCTTCGACGTGAATCATTTCGCTCTGATCGACGAAAACCGCGCCGTGATTGATGTGCTGGCAACCCAGATCCTTGAAAAGCATTTCCCGGTGGGCATCCAGCAAACCCTCGCCGATGAACTGGGCTTCGATATCGTGTTGTCCCTTAAGCAGCGCGACCCGGCGTTTCGGCTCAACGTGCTGCGCGCTTACAACTACCGCTGCGCCATCTGCGGCTTCGACATGCGCCATGACAACGCCCCAATAGCCCTTGAAGCCGCGCATATTCGCTGGAAACAGTTCAACGGCCCGTGTGAAGTCCCAAACGGGCTGGCGTTATGCTCGATTCACCACAACGCATTCGACCGCGGCGCGATTGGCCTGGACAGCGACATGCGCGTGGTGGTGTCGGAAGGCGTAAACGGCAATGGGATGGTACAGAAGCTGTTCTGGGATTTTGCCGGAGAAGAAATTGAGCTACCGAAAGCGTCGGAAAATTATCCGCGAGAGGCGTTTGTGGAGTGGCATCGGCGGGAAGTGTTTAGAGGGTGAGTGCAAGGGGCTGAGCCTAATTTCAACATTATATGATCAGAACGTTAGCGGACATTCCATTCTGTGACCGCTGAATAAGTTTTAACTATTATCCCCTGACCTGATTATATGAATTAGTACCGGGTCAGACCCAGCGACAGAGTTCCTGACCGATAGAATCTATAACATGCTTGTAGAATCACTGCCTGCCTGTTTCACACTTGATTATTTCATGTGCTTCAGGAGAGTAAAGCTTGCGGATTAGCCAGCAACTAAAAATCACTTCATCACCTTTAAAAGGAGCCTGTCAAAAATAGCTTAATCATTTACCCTCCGGCCAAACACGAAGTAATACCCCATCTTCTTTATCAAGCTTTATTTAAAAAGGACGTGAATCACCTTACCTTTTTAAAAATAATGAGAATAAGCACCATAGCAATAATTGACCCGCTAAAAGAAACAACAAGTAACTGGTCAAAATAGCCTTCGTACAATTCGGCTATAGCTCTGCATGTTTCCGCTGGAACACTCTTATCATAAAACGATCCTTTGTATTTTATCGTGATACCAAAATCCAGAGCGATCAATATTATTTTGCCCAAGTAAACCCCGATCATCAGCAAAATCATAAACCAGCGGATAAAGAATTTCGTATTATTAGTTAACTTCATAAGATTCCTACGATTCCGCCCGTAGTAGTTTTATCACCCAGAGTAATCACTTTAAGCTTTGACATAAGCCTCTTCCTTGAAAGCTACACTCGTCCCTTAAAACGCGCATAGTAGATCCAATTGTTTCTTATGTAAATCCCTGAAAAATCGTAGCGCATAGTCGTTTATAGTTAAGATAGTCTACAAGTCACTTATATATTCATGGCATATTTAAGTTACGCCTGATATGGAATTGAATATTTTTGCGGACCAGACACATATCATTATTTTATTATTAATTATGCTGATATTTGCCTCAAATATTTACCTGGAAAAGAGGTTGCACAGTTTTCCTTTAAGAATAAACAAATTGACCTGTTACTGTTAATTAATAAACACCGATGTTAGTAATGGTTTCATTAACAACGTAAGTGTATTCATATTAAGAGACATGTTTCCGACAAACAGGCCATCAGTTTCCTACGTGAGGCCGGAGCAGTGGTTTCTACACGTTAACTCTGCCACAGACATTCTGTTTTAGACGCTACATTTTATCCCTGTCACAATGCCCGTAGGCTGGCAGGTCCTTCGATTATTCGGTTCAGCGTGCGGCTGCTAACACCAGCTATCTATAAGCATCACTGCGCTGACACTTGAACGCCGCCGTTTTAGTTACCGGCGTAATCTGGCAGCTTGTGGAGTGAAGGTCTTTGCGTTAGACACACGCGCGTGTACCGCCTTTATCATCTCAGCGGTCTGGGCGTGAAACGCGGAGCGGATTTATTGAGACGCTTTCACGATGAATGTTTGAATAAACACTGGTTCAGCGACGTCAGCCGTGCCAGGATAATCATTAATGACTGGCGGCAGGATTACAACGAGCGCCGTCCATATTCTGCACTGAATTATCAGACGCCATCAAAGGTTGCAGTACGGTGGCGGAATGGGAAATGTGAAGGTAAACAAACCGACATTACTAAATGACGGTTGTATCTAATACTTCGGGCAAGTCACAGGCGCAAAAAAAAGATGTCCGTTGAGGTCTATTGATGTTTCCATGGTGCGGAGGCCGGACTCGCCCTCATGAAGTAATTATCTGAATTACAAGAAATAAAAAAACAAAAACATTGACAATGTATACTCATCTGTATACTTAACCGCGCAGCTTCCTAGTTCATCGAATGCACGTAACGGTCAAGTATGTGCCGATTAGAACCTCCACCTTAGGAAAGTTTTGGTAATTTACATTAGTATCCGGATATGTATGTCCATAGGAATCTTAATGAACAGTCTAATCTTATAAATCCTGATCTAATTTATACCTTCTCAATACAATATAACTAAGATCACCACACCACAGTATTGGTTTACCTGTTGTAGCATATGTACAAGTACCAATAATTAGTGCATGGCATCCATCTAATTCATCAAGACTATTTTTAACCTTGAATTGCTCTTTAAATTCAACTGAAATATCACCATTAATACAAATACTTAACCCTGATTTAATGTTACCTGCATTTAACCAAATTTTGCCATCTTTTGTTTGCCCAACATCACTAATGAAGCCCCAAAAAACTCTACGAGCTCCGTCCATCCATTGTGCAACATTACTAAATTCTACAAACAGCTCCCCTCCTCGGTCCGGTAAATCATTAAATAATTGATCTTTAAACCCCACCTTTTTATCGACGTAGCATAGACCTTTTGACTGCACCAACTTGTAGAGTAGGTTTTTTAAAGTAAAATGTGCTGGATATTTTAAACTTCCACCATCAGCCGTTTTTTCACTCGTAAGCTTTTGTCCCTGAGGTGTAGTTTCAGGGTTTTCCCATGCTGTTTTAACATTAATGTCGTAGCCTTGAGTTAAGCTCAAATCTAATACTATGCCAATGTCGGCATCCGAAGCTGGCAATCCTCTATTTTCATCACCCTCGCCTACAGCTTCGTATGTAGTCCCTAATGAGCAGTTTTCTTGGTGATGGGCACAAAAATGCGGTGAGTCATTTCCGTAACTTGAACGTCTAAACCATGCATCACCCTTACATTCGATACAAAGTAAACTCCGTCTCTTTCGTTGGATCTCAGCAACAGGCAACGCATAAAAAGCATCCGCGCCCCATTCCTTTTCATCAATAGTACAGAAAGCTTTTTCCACTACGACTCCCTCCCTCAAGCAACATATCAATCCTACCATTACTCATAAAAAAATTTAATTAGATGGTATGATCCAGTTCAAATTGTTGGAAAAAGCTATCTTCATAATTTCAGATGTCGAATATCACTTTGTAACTTTAACGTGCTGCAGAGAAAACTGCGATTATGTTTAACCTCTCGTCAAAGCCATCCTCTTTCAACAAAAAATAGCACATCACCTGATCTGCTCACCGTTGATTAATACACCGCGATGTTAGTAATGTCTTCATAAGCCACATGAGGACATCCCCATGATGAAGCGTTTTTCCGACGACCAGATCATCAGTATCCTTCGCGAGGCTGAAGCCGGGGTTTCTGCCCGTGAGCTCTGCCGCAAGCACGCCATTTCCGACGCCACCTTTTATACCTGGCGTAAGAAGTATGGCGGTATGGAGGTGCCCGAAGTTAAGCGTCTGAAATCGCTTGAGGAAGAGAACACCAGACTCAAGAAACTGCTTGCCGAAGCCATGCTGGATAAGGAGGCACTTCAGGTGACTCTGGGGCGACCTTTATCATCTGAGTGGGCTGGGCGTAAAACGCAGACGACGTCGTAAAGGGCTGGCAACAGAACGTCTGCCGCTGCTCCGCCCGGCGGCGCCCAACCTGACTTGGTCAATGGATTTTGTCATGGACGCGCTCGCCACCGGTCGCAGGATCAAGTGCCTGACCTGTGCGGACGACTTCACGAAGGAGTGCCTGACAATTACCATCCCATTAGGGATTTCAGGCGTTCAGGTCACGCGTATTCTGGACAGCATTGCACTGTTTCGAGGCTATCCGGCAACGATAAGAACTGACCAAGGGCCGGAGTTCACATGCCGCGCACTGGATCAATGGGCCTTTAAGCATGGTGTTGAGTTGCGCTTAATCCAGCCGGGCAAGCCAACGCAGAACGGATTTATTGAGAGCTTTAACGGACGATTTCACGATGAATGTCTGAATGAGTCCTTGTTCAGCGATATCGTTCCCGCCAGGAAAGTCATTAATGACTGGCGGCAGGATTATAAGGAGTGTCGTCCACATTCAGCACTGAATTATCAGACGCCATCAGAGTTTGCAGCACGGTGGCGAAATGAAAAATGTGAAGGTAAACAAACCGACATTACTAACTGATAGTTGTAACTCATACTGGGGGCAGGTCACGCTTTACGCACCTTGAGCTCCAAGAGCGCTACAACAGATATGTACTATCAGTGCATTCATGGGGGTTAACCTGACTCGTAAGACAAAAACAACTGGGTAAGAGATACCGTCAACAACTAAGAAACAATAAACTAAAATTTTCAAAGGCTTAAAAAATACGTCATAGTGTTATGTACCTAAAAATATCCGATACCTGAAGATTTCTGCTGCTGTTAACAATCTACAGACAAAGATGTTTTCATAATACACAAATAGGTAGTAAAGTATCCATCATGACAACCCAACACCATAATTCCCATGAATAAAGTGACTTGTATGTTTGCTTTTTTGCTTTTAACATACGCAGCACCTCATATTGCATACGCTGAGGCGGCAACACCGGTGGCTGAAGGAGCGACACAGCCAAACATCAGGACCCCAGTTGTAGAATCAGGCAGAATGAAATCAGGCTCAGAAGAAGTCGTCTCACAGAGCTTACAATCTCAAGATATATCAGCATTAAATTCATTGGTTAATGATCAAAGCAAGCAAATTTTATACATGCAAAAAAAAATTGATAACCTAGAAAATAATAGTGGCCTCAATTTTGCTGTATGGACAGGCATTTTATTAACTTCTGTTGCAGTCATTCTTACTATCTTAGGTATTGTAATGGCGCTATTTTCATTTTTGGGCTATAAGAAAATGATTGCAAGCGCTAAAATTGCAGCTGAACGGATTTCTACAAAAAAAGCATCAGAGGTGACGGAGAGATTAGCTCCATCAGTTACTGAAAGCGTATTGCTGAAGTTAATAAATGAAGGTAATTTCGACGCACTAATTTTTGATGCGGTTCAAAAAGTAACCTACCGTGGAACTGCATTCTCTTCTGGTGATTTACTAGAAGAGAATAACAAGGAGATTACTGAATGAAATTTAATAATTCAAGCGAATGGATTTCTCTTACAGAAGAA
Source organism: Siccibacter turicensis LMG 23730 (assembly GCF_000463155.2). GTDB lineage: Bacteria > Pseudomonadota > Gammaproteobacteria > Enterobacterales > Enterobacteriaceae > Siccibacter > Siccibacter turicensis. Next base: position 178,747 of record NZ_AWFZ01000050.1, read on the forward strand.
CAAGCCTTGTTAATAAAAAAATATCAATGCCAGTTCCCAATCGCAGTTGGGGCTATAGCTAGGGAATTAGGTATTACTGTAAAAAAATCCACTTTAGCTGCTGGCATTTCAGGAGAGATAAAGGAAGAAAATGGGAACGTCATTATTAGAGTCAATAGGCATGATGTTAAAGAACGCCAGCGATTCACACTTGCACATGAAATAGCTCACTTCTTACTTCATAGGGATCGTATCGGTGATGGAATTACGGATGATATTTTATACCGGTCTAAACTTTCCGATTTTATGGAAGTTCAAGCAAATCGTTTAGCAGCAGATATCCTTATGCCCGGCCACTTAATAAAAAAGGAACTAGATGAATTAAAAGAGTCTGGTGAACTCAGAGATGAAGAAAAATATGAAAAACTTGCTAACGCTGCTGAAGTATCTACAACAGCAATAAAAATTCGTCTTGGTAAAATTTAAGGAGGATAGGAATGTTTCTCTTAGAAGATCGTTTTGATTTTAAATACGCTCCCATTCTCTCATTAAGTCCTTCTGAAATGGAAGCATTAGAGCAACTTCCAGAAAAAGATAAAGATCTAATCTTACCTTTATTTCCATTAAAAGGATGGATGAGTTCACAGTTATTAGAAAACTCTTTAAAAAAAATAAAAAAGACTATCGGAGATAGAAAATGGGTTGCATTTTTTGATAATGAATATTTGTCAGGAAATAAAGACTTCCTGCTAACAGGAACTTATCCAAGAGAGGTTTTTAACCAATTAGCAGCGTTAAAAAAATCAGATCATGGATATAATAACTGGTATAGCTTCTTGAAAGAGATCCCCGAAGCTATCCCTACAGTTTTTCTTGATGATTTATCTGAACTCGAACTTCAATTAACCAAGTTGATTAGTTTAAATAGAGGTTTAGTATTCGTATTTGAAGTAAAAAAACTACCACTAACTTCTTACAATAAAGTTATTGCTGCTGTTGCAAAATTAAAAATATCTGATTTATTATTTGTATATGATCTTGGGACTATTAGTGTTGACTACAATGAATATTATCAGCCTTTGTTAAATCTAATAAATAAGACTAAAGATGTTGTTCCATTTGCAAGAGTTGCAGTATCTGGAACATCTTTTCCTTTTAATTTTGCGGGTTACCATAAAGGTGAAAACTCTATTTATGAAAGGATATTATTTAACAAATTAAAGAATGCAATTAGTGTTTATCCTACTATATACTCTGATCGCGGAAGTGCTAGGATTGATAAACAATCAGGAGGTGGCAACCTTCCACCTCCAAGAATAGATTATGCATTAAAAAACGATTGGCGTTTTATACGACGTGAGTTTGAAGACCCCAAATCGCCAGGTGATGGTGAGAAAGAGCATCTTTACTATCTTTGTGCCAAAGAAATTATGGAGCAAGAATATTGGTCCAAGAGCCTGCACTTATGGGGAACGCAGATGATTGAGTTAACTTCTAAAAAAGAAAAGTTTGGTATAAATACCCCGCAAAAGGCCACTGCTGTTAGAATAAACATTCATCTATATACTCAACTTCATTATGATTATGTGCTTGAAGAAATTGATACTGATGAAGACTGGGAAGACTAGAAGATCTTTAGCCGAAGATTTAACTTTTATTTATAAAAATCTCTTCGGCCATCATCTACTTTAATTGTTCTAACATACTTCCTTTTAAAATAACATTGCTATTTTTTATTTTGCAATAAGGACTAAGGAAATCCAAATCATTAACAGTAACTGTTCCCTTGACTTTTACATTTTCTAGGAAATTATCTGACGTTAGTTTATATCTTTGCGAAATTACATTTATTACAAATGCTTTTAATTTATCATACGAAATCCCATTAATATTATCTGCTAACATTTTTTTTATATCAGCCTTTCTCCCTTTACCCAGCGAAATGTTAAAAACGCTGGCTAACTTCCGCATATCCCGGACCCTTAACAAGTCTAGATAGTCAGACTTATTCTTTATTCTAGAAGCCTTCCCTCTTTTTTTTATCGTCACGTCTTGCTCTATAACCTCCCAAACTTCGATATTATCACTAACCATTCCCAATATGGTTTTAAGATGTTTAGATGTCGTAACAACAATAGTTTTATCGAAATATTGCTGATATTTTACGAGTTGCCCAGATAATCTGTAAAGACTATCGGCGTCACTTTTTATCTCATATGCTATTATTTTTTTATCCGTTAAGACTGCAAGATCTACACGTCTTGCAAATGAATCTATTGTTAACTCGTTAATAACTGTAACATTACCATCTAAATCATGTTTATTCAGCAAATGATTTAGAACGGTTTTTTTTATTTCTTTTTCAAAAACATTAAAATTACTCATACTGCCGCCATTAAACTCTTTTCATTTCGTTTAAATACATATCCGTATAATGCTGCATAATATTTAATCTTCCTTCTACATCGCTCCGCCTAATACTGCCACATCTGCCATTTTCTGACGGGTGGTATGTTATGTATGGGCAACACACTTCAAGCCCCATGCACGCAGTCAGGCAGAGAAAACCGCCCTGATGCCATAATCTGCAGGAGATAGCCTAAAGTAGAGCATTCTTCCGCGAAGATATTTATATACTGTATGTGATATTAAGTCCCACAAAACTCTCTCTTATACATTTGAGCAAGCTACGTTTCAACCTAAGCCGACATTAAAAAATGTTTGATGTAGGAAAAACATTATCGTTTGGAGGGTAGCAAGGGCAGCCCTACTTCCCCGCAACGCCCAATCTGATTAATTCTTTCCTTTGAAATCAAACGCACTTATTCCCTTTTCCTTGCTAACATCTAGAAAATCCGCCCACCATTGCAGCATCAATCGTCGTTCGTCCAAATACTCAGCCTTATGAATGTAAGAAGCTCTTACAGAATTACGCTCCATATGACTTATCTGCCGCTCTTCTGCATCCATCGACCATAACCCTGATTCAATCAGCGAACTACATGCCATGGTCCTGAAGCCATGTCCACAAACTTCTACCTTCGTGTCATACCCCATCACACGCAGCGCTTTGTTTACCGTATTTTCACTTATGGGTTTGCGAGAGTTATGATCTCCAACGAAAACAAAATCACGACTACCACTGATCTTGTGAACTTGTTTAAGGATGTCCAGTGCGTGCCGAGATAAGGGCACAAAATTTGGTGTACGCATTTTCGAGCCACGCTGCGAATGCTTCTCTCCTTCGATAGCTTCTCGTTCTGCCGGTATTGTCCACATTGCCGTATCGAAATCGATCTCAAACCAACGGGCAAAGCGCAATTCACTGGATCGAATGAATATTAACAAGGTGGACTCAACGGCCAAGCGGGTCAAAGGACTTCCCATACAACCGTCAATTATGTGGAGTAGTTCAGGTAGGCGTTACAGCTCAAGCGCTGGACGATGGACACGGTTACTGGAAGCAACTGCTCCAGCCATCTCTTGGGCGGGGTTGTAATCAATCAAGCCACTTTGAACGGCATAACGCATGATGGCTGTTGTGCGTTGTTGAAGACGAGAAGCTACTTCAAAACGGCCTGTAGCTTGTACAGCTTTGATAGGAGCAAGCAGATCGCGAGTTCTCAGCTCCTCAATACTACGTTTACCGGTTGCATGGAACAAATTATCATCCAGACTTTTAAGCACCCGCCGACTATGTTCCTCTGACCATTTCTTGTTAGTTGCATGCCAACCTCTGGCAACAGACTCAAAGGTAATTGCCTCTTTCGCCTGTTCTTCTTTCACAGCACGTTTGTGTTCGCGAGGATCGATTCCTGCAGCAACAAGCTTTCTGGCCTCTTCCCTCTTTTGAGGAGCATCAGCTAATGACGTTTCAGGATAAACTCCAAACGCCATTAGGTGCTGCTTACCACCAAAACGAAAGCGGAACCGCCAGTATTTTGAGTCGTTAGGGTGAACCAGCAAAACAATGCCTTCACCGTCAGTTAGTTTATAGGCTTTAGCTTCAGGCTTAGCCGAACGAACCTCCACATCACTTAGAGCCATGATGAGTATCCTTTCAAGGGTTCTGTGTGGGTACAAACCGAACCGCGATATACCCGCAGGCGTACCCACATCAGTGGGTCGATGTAGATTGATTCAGGTTGATCAAGCCGAGTGAAACGGCGAGTAAAGCACTGTGTCGTCGAATTTCAGGCACAAAAAAAGCCACCCTAAGGTAGCTCATTTTTGCATCACATGGTGCCGAAGGCCGGACTCGAACCGGCACGTATTTCTACGGTTGATTTTGAATCAACTGCGTCTACCGATTTCGCCACTTCGGCACTGAAGGGGATGCGGAAACGTGTGGATTATACCTGTCATCGGCCACCTTGCAAGCTGCGCTGTGGGTAAGTCCCGTTGAGTGCTGAAAATTTCAGCGCCAGGCGGCGTGGTTGCTCTTATCCCCTCCCCCGTTCCCGGCCCGTCTCCACTTCCTCAACGCCCTTATCCCTCTTCCCGCCCCGTCTCCCCTTCCTCACAACATTCACCCATTCCCGGCCCGTTCTGCCCTTCCACGCCCCCACCGCACCAATCGCAACCCGCTCTCGGGTGTGGCATGTTCTACACTGCATGTCAGAGCCACAAAAAAGGAAAGCGTGATGTCCAAAATCAAAAGTTATGCCGCGCCGCAGGCCGGTGCCGAGCTTGAGCTGTACGAGTACGACGCGGGCGACCTGAAGCCGGAAGACGTTGAAATCAAGGTGGAGTACTGCGGTATCTGCCACTCTGACCTGTCGATGATCGACAACGAATGGGGCTTCTCGCAGTATCCGCTGGTGGCGGGCCACGAGGTGATTGGCCGCGTGCATGCACTCGGCAGCAGCGCGCAGGACAAAGGCCTGAAAGTGGGTCAGCGCGTCGGTATCGGCTGGACCGCAAACAGCTGCGGCCATTGCGATGCCTGTATCAGCGGCAACCAGGTGAACTGCGCGGAAGGCAGCGTGCCGACCATCATCAACCGCGGCGGCTTCGCGGATAAGATCCGCGCCAACTGGCAGTGGGCGATCCCGCTCCCGGAATCCATCGACGCGGCGTCCGCCGGTCCGCTGCTGTGCGGCGGTATCACGGTGTTCAAACCGCTGCTGATGCATCATGTCACCGCCACCAGCCGCGTGGGCGTCATCGGTATCGGCGGTCTGGGCCATATCGCCATCAAACTGCTGCGCGCGATGGGCTGCGAGGTGACGGCGTTCAGCTCTAACCCGTCCAAAGAGCAGGAGATCCTCGGCATGGGTGCCGACCGCGTGGTCAACAGCCGCGATCCGGAAGCCCTGAAGGCGCTGGCCGGTCAGTTCGATCTCATCATCAACACCGTGAACGTGTCGCTCGACTGGATGCCGTACTTCCAGGCGCTGGCCTACGGCGGTAACTTCCACACCGTTGGCGCAGTGATGAAGCCGTTCGAAGTCCCGGCGTTCTCGCTGATTGCCGGGGACCGCAGCATCGCCGGTTCCTCAACCGGGTCGCCGCACGAGCTGCGCACGCTGATGAAACTGGCGGGCCGCGCGAAAGTCGCGCCGCAGACCGAAGAGTTCCCGATGTCGCGCATCAACGAGGCGATCCAGCACGTGCGCGACGGCAAAGCCCGTTACCGCGTGGTGCTGAAAGCGGATTTCTAATCCCGCCCTGAAATAACAAAAGGCTCCGTCAGGAGCCTTTTTTGTGGGTGCTTACTTACCTTGCAGAGCGCGCCGTTACTTCGCCAGCGCGGTCAGCACTTCGGCTACCGCCATGGCGCCCGGATCGGTTACGCCGTCGAGGTTCTGGCTGTTGATGTAGGACGAACGCCCCGCGCCCGCCTTCTGCATCTGCGCCGTGCTGTCGGCACCCTTCTGCGCGGCCAGAGCGGCGGCTTTAATGCCCCCTTGCGCCAGCGCGTCCAGCGCCGGTTGCAGGGCGTCGATCAGGGTACGGTCGCCGAGATCGGCCCCGCCGTAGCGCTTCATCTGTTGCAGGCCCACCTGCAGGGCCTGCGGCAGCGCGTCGCCCTCGGCCACACGCTGGCCCGCCGAGGTAAAGAAGATCGACATCAGCACGCCGCTGGAGCCGCCCATCACCGTTGCCAGACGCTCGCCGATAAGCTGCAACAGCTGCCCGGTATTATTGAGCGGCAGTTCCTTGTTCACCAGCAGCAGGGCGATGTCCTGCGCGCCTTTGGCGAAGGTCGAGCCGGTGTCGCCGTCGCCCACTTTGGCATCAAGCGCGTTAAGGCGGCCTTCCAGCTCAATAAGCGTGGAGGTGGCGATGGCCAGCACCGTCTGCACCTGCACGTTCTCCGAGGCGTGATACTCCACCGCGTCGCGCACCATGCTGTGCTTCTGGGATTTCATCGGGGCGAACGCCACGGCGGGCTGCCAGCCGCTGGTCTCCACCGGGGCGGTGAGCGCGGCGATAAACTCGTCGTTCAGGCGCAGGGCGGTGAGCGAGAAGCCCTTCATGTCGAGGGCGCTGACCAGCGTAGCCGGGCCAACCAGATAGTCGACCTGCTCACCCAATGTCGAGTGCGCCAGCTCTTTGGTGAGCAGGGCCATCTCCAGCCCCGAGGTACCGCCGAGGTTGTTGATCAGCACCGCGAGGCGCGCGTCAGGGCCGGCCTGCTGCTGAAGCTGCTCCGCAAGATGCGCGATGAGGTCGCGGCTGTTGTGGCTCTCCACCACGCTGGCGCCCGGTTCGCCGTGGATGCCAAGCCCCAGCTCGACGTGGCCCGGTTTGATGCGGCTCTCCTCGTCGCTGCCCGGCAGGTTACCGGTCTGCATGGCGAGGCCAAGGCTCCAGAGGTTGTCGCACGCCTTCTGCGCCATCTCGCGCACTTCGCTCAGGGATTTCCCCTGTTCGGCGGCGTAACCGGCAATCTTATGCACCAGCACCGTGCCGGCGATACCGCGCGGCTGCTTGTTGTCCGGCAGGGCGATGTCGTCCCCGACGATCACCATCTCCACCTTCAGGCCGTAGCGCTTAGCTTTCTCCGCGGCAAGGCCGAAGTTCAGGCGGTCGCCGGTGTAGTTTTTGACCACCAGCAGGCAGCCGCGATCGCCGGTTAGCGCGACGATGGCGTTAAGCACCGCGTCCACACTGGGTGACGCGTAGAGGTCGCCACACACCGCGGCGGTCAGCATCCCTTTGCCGACAAAGCCTGCGTGCGCCGGTTCATGGCCTGAGCCGCCGCCGGAGATCACCGCGACCTTGCTTTTATCCCAGTCGCTGCGCGCCACTACGCGGATGGCCGGGTCGATATCGAGTTTTGTCAGGTTGCCAAAGCGGCTGCTAAGGATGATGCCTTCGAGGGCATCGTCGACGAGCCGGGTGCGCTCGTTAAAGAAGAATCTGGACATAATTTCCCACTGTTTTTTGAATCGTAGTAACAGCATAGACCCTGAGAGACAGGGCGCGGACAAAGGCAGAATTAGCTGAACGGCGGGTGAACGGAACCGCACCAGACTGACACAGATCCGACACATGCGCTTGTCTCAGCGCTCCCTTGCGGATGACGCGCGTGAGACGTTACGGGAAAATGCAGTGGCCCCACTAACGCAGGGCTGCTGCATCTTCCGGCCCTGAAAGCTAACGTCAATGCCAAAGGGATGGACTTCTCCGGCATCAAAACCGCCGCGCCGCAGGCGTTGAGTCCGGGCTGGCAGTCGGGAACCGCCAGAGGGCACGAGCCCCGGGATGGGGTATCGCGACCGACCGGAGCGAGACGCCGGAGGCAAGGGCAGCCCGCAGGGCCGGTTTTACTGGCCGGGAGCCGGGATGGCAAAGGGGGCGGCGGCGAGCCCCCTTTGCGCGTTCACGGGCGTCAGAGGTTACATGTAAGTGCGGTGTAACGGTGAACGGAACCGCACCAGACTGACATATATTCGACACGTTCGCTTATCTCACCGCTCCCTTGCGGATGACATTGCAGAGCAAATGACGCACAAAAAAAAGAGAGGCCATCGCCTCTCTTTTCTCGTTGCGCTATGCGCGCCGCATCATCAGCCACAAACTTATCAGGAAGAACGATGCGCTTGGCAGCAGCGCCCCGATAATCGGCGGGATGTTGTACACCAGGCTCAGCGGCCCAAAAATCTGATCCAGCACGTAGAACACAAACCCGAAGCTGATCCCGGTGACCACCCGCACACCCATCGGCACGCTACGCAGCGGGCCAAAGATGAACGACAGCGCCATCAGCATCATCACCGCCACCGATAGCGGCTGGAAGATTTTGCTCCACATATTGAGCTGGTAACGGCCCGGATCCTGGCCGCTGGATTTCAGGTAGTTCACGTAGTCGCGTAGGCCGGTAATCGACAGCGCATCCGGGTCCAGCGCCACCACGCCGAGCTTGTCCGGCGTCAGGTTGGTTTTCCAGGTGCCGGTGACGGTCTGGGTGCCGGTGATCTGCTCCGGGTTCTGCAGGTTCGACTCATCCACCTGGGAGAGGTGCCACACCTTCTCTTTGGTATCGAATTTCGCCGAGGCGGCATAGCGCACCGACTGCAGGCGACGCTCGTCGTTAAAGCGGTAGATGCTGATGCCGCCCAGTTCGTTGTCGCCCTTCACGCGTTCGATATAGACGAAGTTGTTGCCGTCTTTCGCCCACAGCCCCTGCTGGGTGGAGAGCAGCGAGCCGCCGTACATCATCTGCGCACGGTAGTTACGCGCCATCTGTTCGCCCTGCGGCGCGACCCATTCACCGATCGCCATGGTCAGCAGCACCAGCGGGATCGCGGTTTTCATCACCGCCAGCGCCACCTGCAAACGGGTGAAGCCGGAGGCCTGCATCACCACCAGCTCGCTGCGCTGCGCCAGCATTCCCAGCCCAAGCAGTGCGCCAAGCAGCGCCGCCATCGGGAAGAAGATCTGAATATCTTTCGGCGCGCTCAGCAGGGTGTACATCCCCGCGCCCAGCGCGCTGTAGTCGCCCTGCCCGGCTTTCTTAAGCTGGTCGACAAACTTGATGATGCCGGAGAGCGACACCAGCATGAACAGCGTCATCATGATGGTGTTGAAAATCGTTTTACCGATGTAGCGGTCAAGTACACCAAACCCAGGCATCACACCGCTCCTTGACGTGCAAATCGGGCACGCAGTTTACGCATGGGCACGGTATCCCACAGGTTAAGGCCTACCGCCAGCGCCAGATAGAGCAGGTTCACCAGCCACATCCAGATAAGCGGATCCAGTCTGCCCTTCGCGCCGTTGGAGCGCAGCGAAGTTTGCAGCAGGAAGAAGACCAGGTAGAGCAGCATCGCCGGCAGCATCGAGAGCACGCGGCCCTGACGCGGGTTGACCACCGAGAGCGGCACCACCATCAGCGCCATCACGAACACGGCGAACACCAGGGTAAAGCGCCAGTGCAGCTCGGCGCGGGCGCCGGGTGAGTCATTGCTGAGCAGGGTGCGCATATTCATCTGCGCGCTGTCGTCCGGATCGAGCGCAACGGACTGGTGCCCGACAATCGCCTGATAGTCCTTGAAGTCGGTAATGCGGAAGTCGCGCAGCATGGCGGTGCCTTCAAAGCGGGTTCCCTTGTTGAGGGTCACCACCTGGGAACCATCGGCGCGCAGGCTCAGTGCGCCGGAATCGGCGACCACCACGGAGGGGCGCGCGCTGCCTTTCGGGCGCAGCTGGGCGAGGAACACGTCGTTAAAGGTGCTGCCGTTCACGCTTTCGATAAACAGCACCGCGTTGCCGTCGGTGGCCTGCTGGAACTGGCCCTGGGCCAGTGCCGCCATACCGGGGTTGGCTTTCGCCTCCGCCAGCACTTCATCCTGATGGCGCGAGGACCAGGGTCCGGCCCACATAACGTTCACTGCCGCGACGATGCTGGTAAGAAGGGCAAGGATCATCGCGGCCTTAATCAGTACCGCTTTACTCAGACCGCAGGCGTGCATGACGGTAATTTCGCTCTCGGTATAGAGTTTACCAAGCGTCATGAGCAGCCCCAGGAACAGGCTTAATGGCAGGATCAGCTGCGCCATTTCAGGCACGCCCAGACCGAGCAGGGAAAGCACCAGATTTGTCGGGATATCGCCGTCAACCGCCGCCCCAAGAATCCTTACCAGCTTCTGACAGAAGAAGATCAGCAGCAGGATAAAAAGGATTGCCAGTTGGCTCTTGAGCGTCTCCCGGACCAGATATCTTATGATTATCACATTAATTACGCCTGTGAAAACGAGTCTTTTTGCAGGAAAATCGCTTGTTTCATGGCTTAAACGTCATTTATGCTCTTGAGTCGTTGAAAAGATCGCTAAGATTGGCTAATCCTGCGATTTCGCGACTCAGAACCTGTTCTGACGTGCCCGAAACGTAAACACGTTAAGATTAACACGAAGTCATCGCAACAGCGGAGTACGCGTTACGAAAGGTTGCAATTCTAACCGTCGCAACCGCCGTTGTCTTTAAGATTCAGGAGCGTAGTGCATGGAGTTCAGTGTAAAAAGCGGTAGCCCGGAGAAACAGCGGAGTGCCTGCATCGTTGTGGGCGTGTTCGAACCGCGACGCCTCTCCCCCATCGCCGAACAACTCGATAAGATCAGCGACGGCTACATCAGCGCCCTGCTTCGTCGCGGTGAGCTTGAGGGAAAACCGGGGCAAACGTTGTTGCTTCATCACGTTCCCAACGTGCTGTCAGAGCGTATTTTGCTGATTGGCTGCGGTAAAGAGCGCGAACTCGACGAGCGCCAGTACAAGCAGGTGATCCAGAAAACCATCAACACCCTGAACGACACCGGGTCGATGGAGGCCGTCTGCTTCCTGACCGAACTGCACGTGAAGGGCCGTAACACCTACTGGAAAGTGCGTCAGGCGGTGGAAACCGCGAAAGAGTCGCTCTACAGCTTCGATCAGCTGAAAACCAACAAGAGCGAGCCGCGCCGTCCGCTGCGTAAGATGGTGTTCAACGTGCCGACCCGTCGCGAACTGACCAGCGGCGAGCGCGCTATCCAGCACGGTCTGGCGATTGCGGCCGGTATCAAAGCGGCGAAAGATCTCGGCAACATGCCGCCGAACATCTGTAACCCGGCCTATCTCGCTTCCCAGGCGCGCCAGCTGGCGGACTCCTGGAGCAAAAACATCATTACCCGCGTTATCGGCGAGCAGCAGATGAAAGAGCTGGGCATGCACTCCTACCTCGCGGTGGGGGCCGGTTCCCAGAACGAGTCGCTGATGTCGGTTATCGAGTACAAAGGCGATCCGACCCCGGATGCGCGCCCGATCGTGCTGGTGGGCAAAGGGCTGACCTTCGACTCCGGCGGTATCTCGCTCAAGCCCGGCGAAGGCATGGACGAGATGAAGTACGACATGTGCGGTGCAGCGGCCGTTTACGGCGTGATGCGCATGGTGGCAGAGCTGCAGCTGCCGCTGAACGTCACCGCGGTGCTGGCAGGCTGTGAAAACATGCCGGGCGGGCGCGCCTATCGTCCGGGCGACGTGCTGACCACCATGTCCGGCCAGACCGTGGAAGTGCTCAACACCGACGCCGAAGGCCGTCTGGTGCTGTGCGACGTGCTGACCTATGTTGAGCGCTTCGAGCCGGAAGTGGTGATTGACGTCGCGACCCTGACCGGTGCCTGCGTGATTGCGCTGGGCCACCACATCACCGGGCTGATGTCGAACCACAACCCGCTGGCCCACGAGCTTATTGGCGCCTCCGAGCAGGCCGGTGACCGCGCGTGGCGTCTGCCGCTCGGCGACGAGTACTACGAGCAGCTGGACTCCAACTTTGCGGATATGGCGAACATCGGCGGTCGTCCGGGCGGGGCTATCACTGCAGGCTGCTTCCTGTCGCGCTTCACCCGCAAGTACAACTGGGCGCACCTCGACATCGCCGGTACCGCATGGCGCTCCGGCAAGGCCAAAGGCGCGACCGGTCGTCCGGTGGCGATGCTCTCTCAGTTCCTGCTGAACCGCGCCGGGTATAACGGCGAAGAGTAACGCGTTGCCCCTCACCCTCTCCCCCTGCGGGAGAGGGAATAAAAATCCCGGAATGCCGGAATGGCAGTGTTACCATACGGGTTTTCTCCCTCCTCCGGGATGAGAAGCCGCCCCGCCTCTGCCGGGCCTTTACATTCATCACCTGAACCCGCATATCATGAAGAACGCAATTTTCTACCTGCTGGAAAACGATACGCATCAGGACGGGCTTAACGCCGTCGAGCAGCTGGTGTGTGACCTTGCCGCAGAGCGGTGGCGCAGCGGGAAACGCGTGCTGATCGCCTGCGAGGATGAAGCCCAGGCGGTGCGCCTGGACGAAGCGCTCTGGCAGCGCGACGCCACCTGTTTTGTTCCGCACAACCTCGCCGGTGAAGGCCCGCGTGCGGGCGCGCCGGTGGAGCTGGCCTGGCCGCAAAAACGCGGCAGCGCGGCGCGGGATGTCCTGATAAGCCTGCTGCCCGAGTTTGCAGCTTTTGCCACCGCTTTCCCGGAAGTGATAGACTTCGTTCCTTACGAAGATTCTCAGAAACAGCTGGCCCGCGAACGCTATAAAGCCTATCGCGTTGCCGGTTTCCACTTGACTACGGCCACCCCGCCGGTGCCCGGAACGACATAGCAGACATGGAAAAGACATATAACCCGCAAGATATCGAACAGCCGCTTTACGAGCACTGGGAAGAGCAGGGCTACTTCAAGCCGAACGGCGACGAGAGCCAGGAAAGTTTCTGCATCATGATCCCGCCGCCGAACGTCACCGGCAGTTTGCATATGGGTCACGCCTTCCAGCAGACCATCATGGACACCATGATCCGCTACCAGCGTATGCAGGGCAAAAACACCCTGTGGCAGGCGGGGACGGACCACGCGGGTATCGCTACCCAGATGGTGGTCGAGCGTAAAATCGCGGCTGAAGAGGGTAAAACCCGCCACGATTACGGTCGCGACGCGTTTATCGAAAAAATCTGGCAGTGGAAGGCCGAATCCGGCGGCACCATCACCCGCCAGATGCGCCGTCTCGGCAACTCCGTGGACTGGACGCGCGAGCGCTTCACCATGGACGAAGGCCTCTCCAACGCGGTGAAAGAAGTGTTCGTGCGCCTGTACAAAGAAGATCTCATCTACCGCGGCAAACGCCTGGTGAACTGGGACCCGAAACTGCGCACGGCTATCTCTGACCTGGAAGTGGAAAACCGCGAGTCGAAAGGCTCAATGTGGCATATCCGCTATCCGCTGGCCGACGGCGCGAAAACCGCCGACGGTAAAGATTACCTGGTGGTTGCCACCACCCGTCCGGAAACCCTGCTCGGCGATACCGGCGTGGCGGTGAACCCGGAAGATCCGCGCTATAAAGATCTGATCGGCAAATTCGTGGTGCTGCCGCTGGTTAACCGCCGCATTCCGATCGTCGGCGATGAACACGCCGACATGGAAAAAGGCACCGGCTGCGTGAAGATCACCCCGGCGCACGACTTCAACGACTACGAAGTTGGCCGTCGTCACGCCCTGCCGATGATCAACATTCTGACCTTCGACGGCGATATCCGTGAAAGCGCGGAAGTCTACGACACCAAAGGCAACGAGTCTGACGTTTACCCAAGCGCGATCCCGGCGCAGTTCCAGAAAATGGAACGCTTCGCGGCGCGAAAAGCGATCGTGGCCGCTGTGGATGAACTCGGCCTGCTGGAAGAGATCAAACCGCACGATCTGACCGTACCCTACGGTGACCGCGGCGGCGTGGTGATCGAGCCGATGCTGACCGACCAGTGGTACGTCCGTGCCGACGTGCTGGCGAAACCGGCAGTGGAAGCGGTTGAGAACGGCAGTATTCAGTTCGTACCGAAGCAGTACGAAAACATGTACTTCTCCTGGATGCGCGACATTCAGGACTGGTGTATCTCCCGCCAGCTGTGGTGGGGTCACCGTATCCCGGCCTGGTACGACAACGAAGGCAACGTCTACGTGGGTCGTACCGAAGAGGAAGTGCGTCAGGAAAACAACCTGTCCGCCGACGTGGCGCTGCGTCAGGACGAAGACGTGCTGGACACCTGGTTCTCCTCCGCGCTCTGGACGTTCTCGACCCTCGGCTGGCCGGAAAACACCGACGCGCTGCGTCAGTTCCACCCGACCAGCGTGATGGTCTCCGGCTTTGACATCATCTTCTTCTGGATTGCGCGCATGATCATGATGACCATGCACTTCATCAAAGATGAAGACGGCAAGCCGCAGGTACCGTTTAAGACCGTCTACATGACCGGTCTGATTCGTGACGACGAAGGGCAGAAGATGTCCAAATCCAAGGGCAACGTGATTGACCCGCTGGATATGGTGGACGGTATCTCTCTGGAAGCGCTGCTGGAAAAACGTACCGGCAACATGATGCAGCCGCAGCTGGCCGAGAAAATCCGCAAGCGCACCGAGAAGCAGTTCCCGGACGGTATCGAGCCGCACGGCACCGACGCCCTGCGCTTCACCCTGGCGGCGCTGGCCTCTACCGGCCGCGACATCAACTGGGACATGAAGCGCCTGGAAGGCTATCGCAACTTCTGTAACAAGCTGTGGAACGCTAGCCGCTTCGTGCTGATGAACACCGAAGATCAGGACTGCGGCTTCAACGGCGGCGAGATGACGCTGTCGCTGGCGGATCGCTGGATCCTCGCCGAGTTCAACCAGACGGTGAAAGCCTACCGCGAGGCGCTGGACAACTTCCGCTTCGATATCGCGGCCGGCATTCTGTACGAGTTCACCTGGAACCAGTTCTGCGACTGGTATCTGGAGCTGACCAAGCCGGTCATGAACGGTGGCACTGAAGCCGAACTGCGCGGCACCCGCAATACGCTGGTGAACGTGCTGGAAGGCCTGCTACGCCTGGCGCACCCGATCATTCCGTTTATCACGGAAACCATCTGGCAGCGCGTGAAGGTGCTGAAAGGCATCGATGCGGATACCATCATGCTGCAGCCGTTCCCGGCCTATGATGCCGCCCAGGTTGACGCGGCCGCGCTGGCCGACACTGAGTGGCTGAAGCAGGCGATCGTTGCGGTGCGTAACATCCGCGCCGAAATGAACATCGCCCCCGGCAAGCCGCTTGAGTTGCTGCTGCGCGGATGCAGCGATGACGCCGTGCGTCGTGTTAACGACAACCGCAGCTTCCTGCAAACCCTGGCGCGTCTGGAGAGCATCATCCTGCTGCCAGCGGATGATAAAGGCCCGGTATCGGTCACCAAGATCATCGACGGTGCCGAGCTGCTGATCCCGATGGCCGGTCTTATCGACAAAGCCGCCGAGCTGGATCGTCTTGCCAAAGAAGTGGCGAAGGTCGAGCAGGAGATTAGCCGCATCGAGAGCAAACTGAGCAACGAAGGCTTTGTGGCGCGCGCGCCGGAAGCGGTCGTGGCAAAAGAGCGCGAGAAAATTCAGGGCTATCAGGACGCGAAAGCGAAGCTTATCGAGCAGCAGGCGGTTATCAGCGCGCTGTAATCGGTGGGATAATAAAAAACCGGGCCATGGCCCGGTTTTTTTATGGGTGTCATTCTATGGGTGTCACGCAACGGCTGCGCTTATCCGCCCGCACGTCACGCCCTTAACCGCCTGACGCCTGCCTGATACGCTCGAGGCGTGCGTCCATGTTGGGGTGCGTGCTGAGCCAGTCGGGCAACGTCAGCCCGTCATCGTCGGCGTGTTCCTCCTTCAGCGCGGAGAAAATCTGCTCCATCGCCGCAAGGGAACGCCCCTGCCGCTTCATTTCGGCAATGGCATACGCGTCGGCCTCGTCCTCCATGCTGCGGGAGTAGCGCATCTCGTTGACGAACAGTGCCGACTGCAACAGCGTGTCGCCGATGCCGTCCACGTCCCCCACCACGACCATCACGGTCAGGGTCACCAGCGATGAGCGCACCAGCATCTGCAACGAATGACGGTGCCGGTAGTGGCCGATTTCATGCAGCATCACCGCCGCCAGCGCATCGTCACTTTTCGCCCGCGCCACCAGCGCATCACTCAGTACCATGGTGCCATCGGGCAGCATCAGCGCATTGGCCTCTTCCGGGAAGCGCATAATGCGCAGCCGTAACCCGGCCTCATGCCGCATCTCCGGCGGAATCACCTGGGTAAACAGCGTCTGCAGCTGCGTCTGGCGCGCGGCACTCAGCTGGCTTGCCTCCAGGCCCTGTTCGTCGAGATAGCGGGCGCTGTACTCCCCGAGGTGCTGCTCCACCGTCACCGGAAGCTGCTGCGCAATCACGCCGCTCAGCCACGGGAGCAGGACCATCACGTACAGCACCACGGCAAGCACGACCCCCACCAACGCCGCCGCGATCCCGCCCTTATGACGCTCAAGGAAATAGACGGGTGACGGCGTACGGTGGCGGAAATACCAGTCGCGGAACCGGGTGTTGTCGGCGGGCATAAAGCGTCCGCCGTCCGGGAAGGTGATGGCGAGGGGGATATTCTCCAGCGGCGGGCTGACCGTCAGGTGATCGACGGTGAACAGCCGATGCCCTGCCTCGAGATGCAGGGTCAGCGACGCCGGGTGTAGCGTGATACGGGCCGCCTCGCGGGCTGCCCGTCCGGGATACTGATAGAACCCGTCACACCGGTAATCAGATGCCGACATTCAGGTCCAGCGCCTGCACCAGCTCTTCCGCTACCGCGCTCTGGGCGGTATCGGTGTGCGCCTGCACGGTGAGGGTATCAATGTCGCCTTCCACTTCCAGCGTGTTCACCAGATAACGCGCGTGACGCACCTGGGCGAACGGCGTCGCCAGACCCAGCGAGAAGAACACGATCAGCGCGTTGACGAACAGCAGCCAGACATACGGCAGCAGCTTCATGGTGGAGTGAAACGCGATCTTGCCCTGGTCGAGGCGGGTGTGGTTGAACATGTAGTTTCGGTGCGCCACGGTCAGCCAGGCGCGCGCCATCATGCCCCATACCAGCATCAGGAAATACACGAGGATGATTTTACTGGTGTTCGCCAGCACCACGCTGCCGATGGCTTCGCCGTCTGCGCCAAACTGGCTCATCAGCGCCATGTCGTAGATAAACGAGCCCAGCGCCATGACGATCAGCACCAGGAACGGCAGCGCCAGCAGCACCGCCACCATCGCGAACTTCACGAAGGCGGCTTTCTTCATCTTGCCGCTGAACGCCGAGTCACCGAAAAACAGGTTGTTAACGTAGAGGTCGTGCTGCACCGCAGAGAGCACGCCGTTGACCGCAATAAAGCCCGGGATCAGCAGTGCCGCAACCACTACCGCCATCATCTGGAAGCCGGAAGCGATGATGCCGTAGCTCATCCCAATCACCATCGCGAGCGCAAGATAGGCCAGCAGCGGCCAGACCAGGAAGGTCATGTAAGCGCGGCCAACGTGGCAGTGGTAGTTAAAGCGCACCCCGCGGTAGCTGCTCATGATCGCCTCGAAGCGCCAGTTGCGCACGATGATCCACGGCAGCAGCGCAACGAAAGCCAGCACCAGCAGCGTCGCCAGCGTCGGTGCCGTTCCCACCGCGAAATAGAAGACCATCAGGCCCATAATCACCAGCACGCGCCCCAGCAGCAGCTGCGTCGGTTTTGCGTGGTAATCGAAACGGTCGCCCGCCAGTTCGGTATTACCGTAGAAATAACGGCGGGTGCGCACTTTCGCCCACGCGGAATAAATGCCAAAGGTCACCACCGTCAGCAGAATATTGACCAGCCAGATGCCAAGCCAGGTTTCACCCGAGCCATGAAATTTGAGTTTATGACGCTGTGGAGTCGTGTTAGTTGATAAAGAATTCATCCGCTTTCATCCTGAAAGAAATAAATAAAAAACCCTGTTACCAGGGGAGTTATTAACGCGCAGGGCGTGCCTGCGCGATTACAGTCTGCCGCGTGAACGCAGCAGCAATTGTCTTTTTACGCGCGTCGGGTTTTATTTTTCATCTGCCGCGCGTTTGTTTTATATTGGGAACTCGCGTATTTCTTAGCTACTACATCAGGTCAGATCATGCAGAGCAGTCCCTCAGCCAGCGGCGATTTACAGCTTCGCCTGCTTACCGCACACGATAATTCCGCTATTGCGACGGTTATTCGCACCGTATCCGCAGAGTTTGGCTTAACGGCAGATAAAGGCTATACCGTGGCCGATCCGCATCTCGATCGTCTTTATGATATTTACAGCCAGCCGCGCCACGCTTACTGGGTAGTGGAGCTAAACGGCACGGTGGTCGGCGGCGGCGGTGTTGCCCCGCTGGCCTGTAGCGAGCCGGATATCTGTGAACTGCAAAAAATGTATTTCCTGCCCGCCGCGCGCGGTAAAGGAATGGCGCGTCGGCTGGCGCAGCAGGCGCTGGCCTTTGCCCGCGAGCAGCAGTTCACCCGCTGCTACCTGGAGACCACCGCGTTTCTCCACCAGGCCATCGCGCTCTATGAAAGCCTGGGCTTCGACCACATCAGCGAGCCGCTCGGCTGCACCGGGCACGTTGACTGCGAAGTGCGCATGTTGAAAAGCCTGTAACGCAGCGCATCGGGCCAGATTACTGGCCCGTCATCTCCATCGACAGACGAATAATGCCCGCCGCGCGATCGTCCGGCAGCTGCAGCACCTGACGCCACAGATCCTGCACGATATTACACACCTGCTGCTCTTTCCCCACCGCCTGCTGCGGGGTTGCCATCAGTGAGAAATCGCTTCCGTAGTGGTCGGTCAGCTTTTGCAGAATCGGCTGTACGTCCTGCTGCGCGCGCTGGCGCTCGGCGTCGGTGACGGTATGTTTATTAGCACCCCACGCGGCGCGCATCATCTCAGCATCCACTTCCATACGGTGACGCGTGACGTCCTGCGGCAGCAGGCGGGCGGCGTTCACGCCCCCCTTCACTTCCGGGAACAGGAAGCGGAAGCAGGCATCGTCGCTCTGCTTTTGCATCAGCGCGGTCTGCTGCATGTTGGCCTGCATAAAGGCCACCACGTTGGCATCCGGCGCGGCCTGAAGCCGTTTGATCTGCAGGCTCATAACCTCAGGCTGGATGGCATCAATAATCTGCTGTTCCGGTTTGCCCTCTTTACGCATTGCCAGCGTGCGGTCGCGCAGATGGGCCATAAACTGCGGGTCCTGCTCATTGAGCACGCTGTAGATCGGCAGTTTTTCGAACGCCGCGTCAAACTTTTCTGCTTCGGTCTGCTGCGCGTCCTGCCGGGGCATAAAGTAGTGCACGTCCACCACGTTCCAGACGACGATAGCGGCCAGTGCCAGCGCGACGGCACCCGCCTTGCTCACCCAGCCTTTTTTGCGCATCAGCGCCACCAGCGTGGCAATAACCGCGCCGACGTAGCCTGCGAGAATAATGTGCGTCCAGTTCATACCCTTCCTTATTAATCGATGCCGCGATACGTTTTACCAGCCTGAGGAAATATTGCACCTCATCAGGCTGATAACTACCAATATTAGGAGAGTCAGACGGGAACACCGCTGTGAAAGCGAAACTCGCTGTCCGGGCTGAGAATCAGGTCGGCTTCGACTTCACCGAAATGGCGCACCCGGGGGGTGATGTCCTCGTCGGAAATCGCCTGTGCCAGCGCGAGATAGTCCTGATAGTGGCGCGCTTCCGAGCGCAGCAGCGAGAGATAGAACGCCCGCAGCTCGTCATCCACGTGGGGCGCCAGCGCCGCAAAACGCTCGCAGGAGCGCGCTTCAATGTAGGCCCCGCAGATAAGCTTATCGATAAGCTTTTGCGGCTCCCAGGTGCGGATATCGCGGATCAGCCCGCGCGCATAGCGGCTGGCGGTGATCTTCACATAGGGGATATTGCGCGTCAGCATCACTTCACGCACCTGCCAGAAGTGGTGCAGCTCCTCTTTAATCAGCAGCACCATGCTGTCGAGCAGCCGCTGGCCCCACGGATCGTCGGTCTTCGGCATCACGCTCTTGCCGATACGCTTGTGCAGGGCGACAAAATCCGGCTCCGGGCCGCCGCCAAAGGTGAAGGACTCGTAGGGTTTCAGCCAGCCCAGCAGCGCGTCGGAACCGCTTTTGTCGGCGACGTATTTGCGGATCAGCAGCATCGCGGTCTGGGCGGCTTTCAGTTCGCACACCATGTGATCGGTCAGCAGCAGCGGCAGGTTCTCAGGAGCTTTGGCGCGGTCTATCCAGGCGTCTGGGGTCGGGCAGGGGAGAAAGTCGAGTACCGGGGCGAGCAGTTGCGGGTAATTCATGTCCAGTCCTTGCAATGCGGCAGCAGGCGCTGCCGCACGGTTACTCAGTGACGAATACCGTCGTCCTCGTCGTCGACGTACTCTTCGTCATCATCGCCCTCTTCGCCGTTCGGATCTTCGAAGTAGGTGCCCCAGCCGTCGTACTCCACGCCCATCTTCTCGGCCAGGTTCAGCAGTTGCTCAACCTGGGCGTCGATCAGTTCCGCGTTCAGCGCGCACTCGCTCACCACGTCGCAGCAGATGACGGTATCGCCCTCTTCCACTTCCAGCTCTTCCGGATCGGTCACTTCATAACCGAGTTTGAAGGCTTCAACGGCGGCTTTTTCCAGGGTTTCAAAGTCGTCAGCCGACAGGTGGTGTTCGATGGTGTACAGCGCGTCCGGATCGCTGCCATCTTCCAGTAATTCTTCAATAATCAAACGCGTTTCTTCGCGCTGCTCTTCCAGGTGTTCCGGGTTTGCCATGTTTCGTTCCTCATAGGTGGCAGATACTCTTATTTTCACACACCCAGGTGAATGCCTCCACCTTTCCCGGCAAA
This sequence comes from Siccibacter turicensis LMG 23730, assembly GCF_000463155.2. GTDB lineage: Bacteria > Pseudomonadota > Gammaproteobacteria > Enterobacterales > Enterobacteriaceae > Siccibacter > Siccibacter turicensis. The sequence goes on from NZ_AWFZ01000050.1 coordinate 199,417, forward strand.
GATTTCTCCGTCGGGGTTGCAAATGAATATTCATACATATAAATTGAATTTTAATTCAATAAGTGGCATCAGCCCTGAGAGGGAAACCATGTCTGATTTTAGCGGTAAGCACTTCCTTAAGCTGCTCGATTTCACCCCTGCACATATCACGCACCTGCTCGACCTGGCCGCCACGCTCAAGCGCGACAAACAGAACGGCTGCGAAACCCCGCGTCTGACCGGCAAAAACATTGCGCTCATCTTCGAAAAAGACTCGACCCGTACCCGTTGCTCTTTCGAAGTTGCCGCTTTTGACCAGGGCGCGCGCGTGACCTACCTCGGCCCCTCCGGCAGCCAGATCGGCCATAAAGAGTCGATAAAAGATACCGCCCGGGTGCTGGGCCGCATGTATGACGGGATCCAGTATCGCGGCCACGGCCAGGAGATTGTCGACACCCTCGCGGAGTACGCAGGTGTACCGGTGTGGAACGGGCTGACCAACGAGTTTCATCCCACCCAGCTGCTGGCGGATCTGCTGACGATGCGCGAGCACGCCCCGGATAAAAGCTTCAGCGACATGACCCTCGCCTACGCGGGCGATGCGCGCAATAACATGGGCAATTCATTGCTGGAGGCCGCTGCGCTGATGGGCTTTGACCTGCGGCTGGTGGCCCCGAAAGCCTGCTGGCCGGATGCCAGCCTGGTGACAGAGTGCCAGGCGCTGGCGGCGCATACCGGCGGGCGCATTACGCTGACCGAAGACGTGGCCCTGGGCGTGAAGGGTGCCGACTTTATTTATACCGACGTCTGGGTTTCCATGGGCGAGCCGAAAGCGAAGTGGGCGGAGCGCATCGCCCTGCTGCGGCCTTACCAGGTGAACAGCGCGATGCTGGCGCTGACCGGCAACCCGCAGGTGAAGTTCCTGCACTGCCTGCCCGCGTTCCACGATGACCAGACCACGCTGGGCCAGCAGATGGCGCAGGAGTACGGGTTGCACGGTGGGATGGAGGTGACGGACGAGGTGTTCGAATCGCCCCACAGCATCGTATTCGACCAGGCGGAGAACCGGATGCACACCATCAAAGCGGTGATGGTGGCGACGCTGGAGTAACGGATTTTAAGGTGGGTACGCGATGCTTACCCACCTCGCCTACACTGGCTTACGCCACCAGCATTTTCACCACCACCTTGCGCACCGTGGCCGGCTGCCCGACCGCGCACAGCGGTTTATGCACTTCCCCCGGCCAGAACACCACAAAGTCCCCTTCCTGCATCACAAAGGTCGTTTCCTGCTCGCCTGACGGCAGAAACGCAATGTCTTTGTCCGCCAGCCAGTCGGTATCCGGCGTTCCCGCTGGCAGCGTGCTGAAGGTCATCCCTTCGGTGCCGCGCATCACGATTTGAATATCAAGATAGCGGGCGTGGTACTCGGCGCGCCGCTCGGTGATGGGCTGGGTGCTGTCTTCCGAGACCAGGAAAAACAGCGCGTTGCCGTCGATATCGTGTTTGCCCAGCGGCGTGTCAGGCGTCACGTGCTGCTTAACATACTCGATAGCGTCACGCAGCCTGGCGTCAAGCCACGGCTGGAGGTGGTGGATGTTCCCTGCGATCATAGCAATACCCTCATATAAAACAGCGTTTCATTTTTATGTTTTATACAAACATTGCTGCCGCCATGCCAGCGCTTTATGAGGAAAAACTGCGTTAGCGCATGTTTATCCCCAGAAGGGTTTCCGGATTGTTAACGCCCCGCCGCAGGTTATGCACCCGACACGCATAATCCCTTCTTTCCGTGTAGCATCCAGCTCTTAACTCACTGCTTTATAAAACCTTTAAAGAAAAAATAGCGCGGCATCACAGTTTGTGAAACGCTGATTTATCGCACTTCGCGCCATAAATATCCAAAAAATAAAGGCGACTCGCAAATAAATAATGGCCGCTCACGCATAACTATTATTGCTGCACTCAGCAGCCGTTGAATAGTCGCCAATTAATATTATCTTACAACCCGGCGGGCCAACATAAAAATAACATTGCCCGATAATAAACGCGGCTCGTGCGTATTTAAGCATTTATCAGTTCAATCTAAATAATGCTTTCCTGAATAAAATCATATTTGATGCCGATTATTAATGATTGGCAGCGTCGTTTGATGTCAGTCACTTTTCCAGCGGTGAAGTTAATTACGCTTAATCGCGAACCTGATGAAAAAAACGGTGCGTCGGGGCGGTTATCCGACATGCCAGCCGCGGTTATTTGTCTGGAAAGGAATAAATATGGAAAAGCATTATGTGGGTTCTGAAATTGGGCAGTTGCGCAGCGTTATGCTGCATCGCCCCCATTTAAGTCTGCAACGGTTAACCCCGTCAAACTGCCAGTCGCTATTATTTGATGATGTCCTGTCGGTGGAGCGGGCCGGGCAGGAGCACGATGTCTTCGCCACCACCCTGCGCGCGCAGGGCGTGGAGGTACTGCTTCTGACCGATCTGCTGACCGGCACGCTTGATGTGGCGGACGCCAAAGCCTGGCTGCTGAAAAGCCAGGTCTCCGATTACCATATCGGCCCGGCGTTCGCCGGCGAGCTGCGCGGCTGGCTGGCGGAGATGTCGCACCGCGAACTGGCGCGCCGGTTAAGCGGCGGCCTCACCTGGGGAGAAATTCCTGCCGAGGTGAAGGGGTTATCGGTAGAAAATCATGGCGACAATGATTTTATTATGGAGCCGCTGCCTAATCATCTTTTTACCCGCGATACCTCCTGCTGGATATACAACGGCGTATCAATTAATCCGATGGCGAAACAGGCCCGGCAGCGTGAGACGAATAATCTGCGCGCAATATACCGCTGGCATCCGACATTTACTGACAGCGACTTTATTACCTATTTCGGCGACGAGGATATTAATTATCAGCAGGCCACGCTGGAGGGCGGCGATGTATTAGTCCTCGGGCGTGGAACGGTATTAATAGGTCTGTCAGAACGCACGACGCCCCAGGGGCTGGAATTTCTTGCCGCATCGCTGTTCCATCACCATCAGGCCAAAAAGGTGATTGCCGTTGAGCTGCCGAAGCATCGCGCCTGCATGCACCTGGACACGGTGATGACCCATATCCATCTCGATACCTTCTCCGTCTACCCCGACGTGGTTCACCCGGACGTCACCTGCTGGACGCTCACCCCCGATGCCCACGGTGGCCTGAAGCGCACCGAAGCGCGAAGCCTGACGCATGCCATTGGCGATGCCCTGGATCTGGGCAGCGTGCAGTTCATCACCACCGGCGGCGACGCGTTCGAGGCCGAACGCGAGCAGTGGAACGACGCCAATAACGTCCTCGCCGTGCGCCCGGGAGTCGTCATCGGCTACGAACGTAATACCTGGACCAACGAAAAATATGACAAAGCGGGTATCACCGTCCTGCCCATTCCGGGCGATGAGCTGGGCCGGGGGCGTGGCGGTGCGCGCTGCATGAGCTGCCCTCTCGAACGCGACGCGATCTGAGGAGACGACATGAACACGAAACCCACGCTGGTGGTGGCCCTCGGCGGCAACGCGCTACTCAAACGCGGTGAACCGCTGGAAGCGGCGGTGCAGCGCAAGAATATCGCTGTGGCGGCCCGGACTATTGCCCTGCTTACCCGCCAGTGGCGAGTGGTGCTGGTGCACGGCAATGGCCCGCAGGTTGGCCTGCTGGCGCTGCAAAACAGCGCTTACGCACCGGTTACGCCCTATCCGCTTGATGTGCTGGGAGCGGAAAGCCAGGGAATGATCGGCTACATGCTGCAACAGGCGCTGAAGAATGCCCTGCCGGAGCGCGAGGTCAGCGTGCTGCTGACCCAGGTGGAAGTGGACCCCCACGACCCGGCGTTCATGCATCCCACCAAGTACATCGGCCCGGTTTACACCGCCGAGGAGGCGCGTGTGCTGGGCGAGCAGAAGGGCTGGACCCTGAAAGCCGACGGCGCCTGCTGGCGGCGCGTGGTTCCGTCCCCGCAGCCGAAACGCATCATCGAGTCGGACGCCATCCGCACCCTGATTGCGCGCGATCACCTGGTCATCTGTAACGGCGGCGGCGGCGTGCCGGTGGTGGAAAACGCCGATGGCTACCACGGCATCGAAGCCGTTATCGACAAGGATCTTTCTGCCGCGCTGCTGGCGCAGTCGTTACAGGCCCGCGCCCTGCTGATCCTCACCGATGCCGACGCGGTCTACCTCGACTGGGGGAAACCTACGCAGCGCCCGCTCACCCACACCACTCCCGATGCGCTTAGCGCGCTGCATTTTGACGCCGGTTCAATGGGGCCAAAAATCGCCGCCTGCTGCGCGTTCGTCAACCAGAGCCACGGCATCGCGGGCATTGGCGCGCTGGAGGATGGCCTGGAGATTCTGTCAGGCAACAGGGGCACGCTCATCGCCCTCGCGCCTTCCCATGCATAGCGTTTACGCGTGTCGCGTTTCAACAAGGAAAACAGCATGACCATTTCACTGAAAAATAAACACTTTCTGAAACTTCTCGATTTCACACCGGCGCAAATCCATTTTCTCCTCGACCTGGCGGGAGCGCTGAAAGCGGCGAAGCACGCCGGACGCGAGCAAAAAACGCTGGTCGGCAAAAACATTGCGCTGATCTTTGAAAAGAACTCCACCCGTACCCGCTGCGCGTTTGAGGTCGCCGCCTTCGACCAGGGCGCGCAGGTCACCTGGATTGGGCCAAGCGGCTCGCAGATTGGCCATAAGGAGTCAATGAAGGATACCGCCAGGGTGCTGGGCCGCATGTATGACGGTATTGAATACCGCGGCTACGGTCAGGCCATCGTCGAGGAGCTGGCCGAATTTGCCGGCGTCCCGGTGTGGAACGGGCTGACCGACGAGTTTCACCCCACCCAGATCCTCGCCGATCTGATGACCATGCAGGAGCACTCACCGGGTAAGACGCTGGCGGATCTCAGCTTTGCCTTCCTCGGTGACGCCCGCAACAACATGGGCAACTCCCTGATGGTCGGTGCGGCAAAAATGGGCATGGATATTCGCCTCGTCGCGCCGGAGGCCTTCTGGCCGGATAAAGACCTGGTGGCCACGTGCCGCGCCATCGCCGCAGAAACCGGGGCGCGTATCCATCTCACCTCCGACGTGGCAGAGGGCGTGGCCGGCGTGGACTTTGTCTACACCGACGTCTGGGTGTCGATGGGCGAACCCAAAGAAGCCTGGGCGGAGCGCGTCGCGCTGATGACGCCCTACCAGGTTAATGGGGCGCTGCTTGCCGCCACCGGCAACCCGAACGTGAAGTTTATGCACTGCCTGCCCGCGTTCCATAACGAACACACCACCGTGGGGCGCGAAATCGAAGCCGCCTGGGGGCTGAAAGGGCTGGAGGTCACGGAAGAGGTCTTCGAGTCGCCGCATTCCATTGTCTTCGACGAAGCCGAAAACCGTCTGCACACCATCAAAGCGGTGATGGTGGCCACGCTCGGGCACTAAACCGCAGCAGGCGCGTTGCGGCGCGCCTGCGCTCAAGGAGAGCATCCTATGCGTAAATTCACGTTTCCTGGCGCCTACACCATTTTATTTGTGCTCATCATCCTGGTCGCGGCGCTCACCTGGGTCATTCCCGCCGGGAAGTACCAGATGGTGATGAACCCGGCACTTGGCAAAGCGGTGCCGGTGGCGGGCACCTGGGCGCCGGTCGACGCCCATCCGCAGGGTATTACCGCGGTCCTGCTGGCCCCCATCGACGGGTTATACAACCATGTGACCTACACCGCCGGGGCGATTGATGTGGCGCTGTTCGTACTGATCATCGGCGGTTTTCTTGGCGTGGTGAATAAGACCGGTGCCATCGATGCGGGCATTGCGCGCGTCATGGCCCGGCTGCGCGGCAAAGAGGAGCGCATGATCCCCATTCTGATGGCGCTGTTTGCGGCGGGCGGCACGATCTACGGCATGGCCGAGGAGTCGCTGCCGTTCTACACCCTGCTGGTGCCGGTCATGATGGCGGCACGCTTCGACCCGCTGGTGGCCGCTGCAACCGTGCTGCTCGGGGCCGGTATCGGTACCCTGGGCTCGACGATTAACCCGTTCGCGACCGTTATCGCGGCCAACGCCGCGGGCATCCCGTTTACGCAGGGGATGCTGCTGCGCGTCCTGCTGCTGGTTATCGGCTGGCTGCTGTGCGTGGTGTGGGTGATGCGCTACGCCCGGCGCGTGCGGCAGGACCCCGCCGCCTCGGTGGTGGCCGATATGTGGGAAAGCAACCGCGCACATTTTCTCGGCGCGCGCAGCGGTGAGATCCTCGATTTTACCCGCACCCGCAAGCTTATCCTGGTAGTGTTCGCCGCCGCCTTTGCGGTGATGATCTACGGCGTAGCGGTGCGCGGCTGGTGGATGGGCGAGATCTCCGCGCTGTTTCTGGCCGCCTCAATCGTGGTCGGGTTCATCAGCCGCATGCGCGAAGCGGACTTTACCGCCACCTTTATCGACGGCGCGCGGGATCTGCTGGGCGTGGCGCTGATTATCGGCATCGCCCGCGGCATTGTCGTGGTGATGGATAACGGTGAAATCACCCACACCATCCTTCACAGCGCAGAAAACCTGGTCACCGGGCTGTCCACCACGCTGTTCATCAACGTCACCTACTGGCTGGAAGTGCTGCTGTCGTTTCTGGTGCCGTCGTCGTCCGGTCTGGCGGTGCTCACCATGCCGATTATGGCGCCGCTGGCGGATTTCGCCCATGTCGGGCGCGACCTGGTGGTGTCGGCGTATCAGTCCGCCTCCGGGATCGTCAATCTGGTGACCCCCACCTCCGCGGTGGTGATGGGCGGCCTGGCCATCGCCCGCGTGCCCTACGTGCGCTATCTGAAATGGGTGGCGCCGCTTATCGCCATGCTGACGGTGCTGAATATGCTGGTGCTCAGCCTCGGCGCCCTGCTGTAAAGCGAGAGGCCGCTCCCGTTCCCACAAAATCTTACGTTTTGAAGGGAAACGCCGGTTTCTCCGCGCACGGTACGGCGGAACACTGATGTCTTTCTACCACCACGAAGGAGAAGGAACATGATGAAGGATCAGCGCGGCTATTCAGAGAAAGAGCAGCGCCAGATAACGCTCTGCCAACGGCTCATCAGCAAAAAAAGCTATCTGTGTCAGGAGGAGATACGTCGCGACCTGCAGCGTCACGGCTTCGCGGGCATCAGCCAGTCGTCGGTTTCACGGCTGCTGAAAATTCTTGGCGCGATTAAAATTCGCAATGCCAGGGGGCAAAAAATCTATGCCCTGAACCCGCAGAGCCAGCCGGTTCCGAACGCGGCGCGGTCGCTCAATGAGATGGTGGTGAGCGTGGAGCATAACGGCGAATTTATTCTTATCCATACCGTTGCAGGCTATGGCCGGGCCGTGGCTCGCGTGCTGGATTACCATAGCCTGCCGGATATCCTCGGTGCCATCGCCGGCAGCAGCATTGTCTGGGTAGCCCCGCGCAGCGCTGGACGTATCGACGCCCTGTGCAGACGCATTAATTATCTACTTTGTATGCATGAATATTCATAGTAATCGATTTCTATGACTAAAGTGCGCATTACGCGCTTGCTCCTGTTTCCGACAGGCGTATAATGCCGGGCAATTTGCCGGGAGGAAGCATGGTTCTGCTGACTGCACATTTCGTCTTACCGCGTCGCCGCAACGCTGGCGCAGCAGCCCTGTTTTTCTTTCCGTCGCATTACCCCATGACTGAAGCCCCTCGTTGAGGGGCTTTTTTTTGCCCGGCGTTCAGGAGATAACCATGACGAATCCGCTTTATCAGAAACATATCATTTCCATAAACGATCTCAGTCGTGAAGAACTTGAACTGGTGCTGGCGACCGCCGCGACGCTGAAAGCGAACCCGCAGCCGGAGCTGCTGAAACACAAGGTGATCGCCAGTTGCTTCTTCGAAGCCTCGACCCGCACCCGTTTGTCGTTTGAAACCTCGATTCATCGCCTGGGCGCATCGGTGGTGGGCTTCTCCGACAGCAGCAACACCTCGCTGGGCAAAAAGGGCGAAACCCTGGCGGACACCATCTCGGTCATCGGCACCTACGTGGATGCCATCGTGATGCGCCATCCGCAGGAGGGCGCCGCGCGTCTGGCCACCGAGTTTTCCGGCGGCGTGCCGGTGCTGAACGCCGGTGACGGTGCCAACCAGCATCCGACCCAGACGCTGCTTGATCTGTTCACCATTCAGGAAACCCAGGGGCGGCTGGACAATCTCAACATCGCGATGGTCGGCGACCTGAAATATGGCCGCACCGTGCACTCCCTCACCCAGGCGCTGGCGAAGTTTACCGGCAACCGCTTCTGGTTTATTGCCCCCGGCGCGCTGGCGATGCCGCAGTACATTCTCGATATGCTCGACGAGAAGGGCATCGCCTGGAGCCTGCACGACACCATTGATGAGGTGATGCCCGAGGTGGACATCCTGTATATGACCCGCGTGCAGAAAGAGCGTCTCGACCCGTCGGAATACGCCAACGTGAAAGCGCAGTTTGTGCTGCGCGCCGCCGACCTGCGCGATGCACGCAGCAACATGAAGGTGCTGCACCCGCTGCCGCGGGTGGATGAGATCACCACCGATGTGGATAAAACACCGCACGCCTGGTATTTCCAGCAGGCGGGCAACGGTATTTTCGCGCGCCAGGCACTGCTGGCGCTGGTTCTGAATCGCGATCTGGCGCTGTAAGGGGAGAGAGACATGACTCACGATAATAAACTTCAGGTAGAAGCCATCAAACGCGGCACGGTAATCGATCATATTCCCGCCCAGGTGGGCTTTACCTTACTGACCCTGTTCCGGCTGACCCAGACCGATCAGCGCATCACCATCGGCCTGAACCTGCCGTCCGGCGAGATGGGCCGCAAGGATTTGATCAAAATTGAGAACACCTTTCTTACCGACGAGCAGGTAAACCAGCTGTCGCTCTACGCGCCGCAGGCGACCGTTAACCGCATCGACGAGTATGAAGTGGTGGGCAAAAGCCGCCCGAGCCTGCCGGAGCGTATCGACGGGGTGCTGACCTGCCCCAACGGCAACTGCATCAGCCGCAACGAACCGGTGGCCTCCAGCTTTGCAGTAAAAAAACGCGCGCACGATATCGCGCTCAAGTGCAAATACTGCGAGAAAGAGTTCTCGCACAACGTGGTGCTGGCCGACTGATACCGGCCCCGTTCCGGCGGCGGCAGCGGTTTTTACCAGCCGTGCAGCCGGAAAACGGACGTGTATAATGAGTCGACTCTTACCCACTGCAGCTAACTTCAGGAGAAACTATGTCCCGCACTCTCGCGACGGAAAATGCACCCGCAGCTATCGGCCCGTATGTTCAGGGCGTCGATCTGGGCAATATGATTATCACCTCCGGCCAGATCCCGGTCGATCCGAAAACCGGCGCGGTGCCGGACGATATCGCCGCCCAGGCGCGTCAGTCGCTGGATAACGTGAAAGCGATCGTCGAAGCGGCTGGCCTGAAAGTGGGCGACATTGTGAAAACCACGGTTTTCGTGAAGGATCTTAACGATTTCGCCACCGTTAACGCCACCTACGAAGCGTTCTTCACCGAGCATAACGCCACCTTCCCGGCGCGCTCCTGCGTAGAAGTGGCCCGTCTGCCGAAAGACGTGAAAATTGAAATCGAAGCCATCGCGGTGCGTCGCTAAGCGCATGTGCTGCAACCGAAAAGGCCACCTCCGGTGGCCTTTTTTATTGGACTCGTTCACCCGATAAATGCGAAGCCGGTTACGCGGCGCTCGATAAACCACCGTTAAAGCGTACATTGCCCCTTGTTTTCCCGAGCAAAGGGTTTACCTTCGTGGCTCATCCCCTAAACAGAGGAGACGCAGCTACTTATGCAAACCCGCCTGACTATCAAAGATATCGCGCGACTGAGCGGGGTCGGTAAATCCACCGTCTCCCGCGTGTTAAACAATGAAAGCGGCGTTAGCGAACGTACCCGGGAGCGGGTAGAAGCAGTCATGGCTCAGTATGGTTTCTCACCTTCCCGTTCAGCGCGCGCCATGCGCGGGCAGAGCGATAAAGTGGTCGCCATTATCGTTACACGTCTTGATTCACTGTCGGAGAACCTTGCAGTCCAGACCATGCTGCCGGCGTTTTACGCCGAGGGTTACGATCCGATCATGATGGAAAGCCAGTTCTCACCGGAACTGGTTGCAGAGCAGCTCGGGATGCTGCGCCGCCGCAATATCGACGGTGTGGTGCTCTTCGGTTTTACCGGCGTGACGCCGGAGATGCTGCAGCCCTGGCAGTCGTCACTGGTGATTATCGCCCGCGATGCCCCAGGTTTTGCCTCGGTCTGCTATGACGATGACGGGGCGGTACAGCTGCTGTTGCAGCGCCTTTATGAGTTGGGCCATCGGCATATCGGTTTTCTCGGCGTGCCGGACAGCGACACCACCAGCGGCATGCGACGGCGCGAGGCCTACATGGCGTTCTGCCAGCGCAACGGGGTGACGCCGCGAATAGCCCAGCCGGGAGTCACGATGGTTAAAGGCTATGAGCACTTCACCGACGTGCTGACGCCAGAAACCACCGCCGTGGTGTGCGCCACCGACACGCTGGCGCTGGGGGCAGGGAAATACCTGCAGGAGCATCCTGAGATGCACATTCAGCTGGCAAGCATCGGCTATACACCACTGATGGCGTTTCTGCATCCGGAGATTGTCGGCGCGTCACTGGGTTATGCCGAAGCCGGACGCCGGGCCGCCGCGCAGCTGATGGGGCAGATTACTCGCCAGGCCGAGTTGAAACAAATAGTGATCCCCGTCACGTTAAACTGAGCCTCTCACGCAGGCTTACCCCGCGTCATCCGCACACGGGAACGATCCCCCCTCTGTACGACGATCCCAACCCTCTTCTCTCACGCATGCCGATCCACATCCCAACACAGCCGATCCCGTAGCTAACCCTGTCGATTTTATCCCCTTTCGCACCCCGGCATTTCGCGCGTCTCTTCAGGCTTTCTTACCCGCGACGGATGCTCATCCACGCGAAACGACTACGCTTGCTAGTGGCAGGCAGTAAATCCAGCGCCGATGCGGCGACCGGTCACTCAGCAATACGGGAAATGATGATGAAAAACGTTCCGCCCTGGTGGCAGCACGGCGTGATTTACCAGATCTACCCGAAGAGCTTTCAGGACACCACCGGCACCGGTACCGGCGACCTGCCCGGGGTGATTGCGCGCCTCGACTATCTGCATACCCTGGGCGTGGACGCCATCTGGCTGACGCCGGTGTATATCTCGCCTCAGGTGGATAATGGCTATGACGTGGCCAACTACACGGCCATCGACCCCACCTACGGTACGCTCGATGACTTCGACCGGCTGGTTGCCAGAGCGCACGAGCGCGGCATCCGCGTTATTCTCGATATGGTGTTCAACCACACCTCGACCCAGCACGCCTGGTTTCACGAGGCGGTAAACCGCGACAGCCCGTATCGCGCGTTCTATATCTGGCGTGAAGGCACGCCGGACCAGCCGCCCAACAACTGGCGCTCGAAGTTTGGCGGCAGCGCCTGGCGCTGGCATGCGCCGAGCGGAGAGTACTATCTGCACCTGTTTGCCCCTGAGCAGGCCGATCTCAACTGGGAAAACCCGGCGGTGCGCGCTGAATTAAAGAAGGTGTGCGGGTTCTGGGCGGATCGCGGCGTGGACGGCCTGCGGCTGGATGTGATCAACCTGGTCTCAAAAGATCAGGCCTTTGCCTCGGACATAGCGGGCGACGGGCGGCTGTTCTACACCGACGGGCCGCGCATCCACGAATACCTTCAGGAGTTCAGCCGGGACGTGTTCACGCCGCGCGGTCTGATGACGGTGGGCGAAATGTCCTCCACCACCCTTGAGCACTGCCAGCGCTATGCCGCGCTCGACGGCAGCGAGCTGTCGATGACCTTTAATTTCCATCACCTGAAAGTGGACTACCCCAACGGACAAAAATGGACGCTGTTCGCCCCGGATTACGTGGCGCTGAAGGCGATCTTCAACCACTGGCAGCAGGGGATGCACAACCGCGCCTGGAACGCGCTGTTCTGGTGTAATCACGATCAGCCACGCATCGTGTCGCGCTTTGGCGATGAAGGCGCGCTGCGGGTGCCCGCCGCGAAGATGCTGGCGATGGCGCTGCACGGTATGCAGGGCACGCCCTATATTTTCCAGGGCGAAGAGCTGGGGATGACCAATCCGCACTTTACGCGCATCGTCGACTACCGCGACGTGGAGAGCCACAACATGTTCGCCGAGCTGCGCGGCCACGGCCGACGCCCGGAAGAGCTGCTGGTGATCCTCGCCCACAAATCCCGCGACAACGGGCGCACGCCGATGCAGTGGAGCGCCGCCGACAACGCCTGCTTCACCACCGGTACGCCGTGGATAGGCCTGTGCGACAACTATCACACCATCAATGCCGAGGCGGCGATGAACGACCCCGACTCGGTGTTTTATGCCTACCAGCAGCTGATTCGCCTGCGCAAAGCCCAGCCCGTATTTACCCAGGGCGACTACCGGGATCTGCTCCCCGAGCATCCGCATCTCTGGTGTTACCGTCGCGAATGGCAGGGCCAGGCGTTGATGGTGGTCGCCAACCTGAGCCGCGACAGCCAGTGGTGGGTGCCGGGAGCATGTGACGGCGACTGGCAGTTGCTGATGAGCAACTATCCCGATGCCGCCCCCTGCCCCGCCGAGCGGACCCTGCGCCCGTATGAAGCGGCGTACTGGCTGTCCGCCCCGCGCAGCGCGGAAGATTAACCCTGAGCGTCCGTGGTGTGCCACGGGCGTGAGCCACCTCGCGAATGAGAAATCCATTCCAGAATCCGAAAAAAAGTCCGCCTCCGCAGCGCCCATTCTGAATGACGTCCGGGAAAAACTTTGTCTCAGGTCAAAAAAGGTCGAAACATCTTTAGTGAAAAGCACTACATATAGACCTTAGAATGCGCCCCGGCCCTACATATGGTATTTATCGTCTAAAATAGCATCAGCATCTCGCCGGATAACGCAGCGCGGATGTGGATAAGCGCGGGCCGATTGCGGAAAGCGTACTGGAAAGTAAAAAGAAATCGCTTCCCGCCCTCTCTCCACCTTTGTGGATAACCTGTTTGATAAAAAGGGAGTGATCATGACACCGCATGTGATGAAACGCGACGGGTGCAAAGTGCCTTTCAATTCAGCGCGCATCGAGGAAGCCATTCTACGTGCCGCCAACGCAGCGGGAGTCGATGACGCAGACTATTGCGCCACCGTCGCAGACATTGTGTGTCGTCAGATGGCCGGTCGCCAGCAGGTCGATATTAACGAGATCCAGACCGCCGTTGAGAACCAGCTGATGGCCGGGGAGTACAAGCAGCTGGCGCGCGCCTACATTGAGTACCGCCACGATCGCGATCTTGCCCGGGAAAAACGCGGCCGCCTTAACCAGGAGATCCGTGGCCTGGTGGAGCAGACCAACCCGGCGCTGCTTAACGAAAACGCCAACAAAGACAGCAAGGTGATCCCAACCCAGCGCGACCTGCTGGCAGGGATCGTCGCCAAACACTATGCGCGTCAGCATCTGCTGCCCCGCGATGTGGTGCTTGCCCACGAACGCGGTGAGATCCACTATCACGATCTCGACTATTCACCGTTTTTCCCAATGTTTAACTGCATGCTGATCGATCTGAAAGGCATGCTGACCCGCGGCTTTAAGATGGGCAACGCCGAGATCGAACCGCCGAAGTCTATCTCCACCGCTACCGCCGTGACGGCGCAGATCATCGCTCAGGTGGCAAGCCACATCTATGGCGGCACCACCATCAACCGCATTGACGAAGTGCTGGCTCCGTTTGTCACCGCCAGCTTTGAGAAACATCGCCGCATCGCCGTGGAGTGGGATATCCCTGACGTGGAGGGCTATGCCCGCTCGCGCACCGAAAAAGAGTGCTACGACGCGTTTCAGTCGCTGGAGTACGAGGTCAACACGCTGCACACCGCGAACGGCCAGACGCCGTTCGTGACCTTCGGCTTCGGCCTCGGCACAAGCTGGGAGTCGCGCCTGATCCAGCAGTCGATCCTGCGTAACCGCATCGCTGGACTTGGAAAAAATCGCAAAACCGCCGTGTTCCCGAAACTGGTGTTGGCTATCCGCGACGGGCTGAACCACAAGCCGGGCGATGCCAACTACGACATCAAGCAGCTGGCGCTGGAGTGCGCCAGCAAACGCATGTACCCGGATATTCTCAACTACGACCAGGTGGTGAAGGTCACCGGATCGTTCAAAACGCCGATGGGCTGTCGCAGCTTCCTGGGCGTCTATGAAGACGAGAACGGCGAGCAGATCCACGATGGGCGTAACAATCTGGGGGTAATCAGCCTCAACCTGCCGCGCATCGCGCTGGAAGCCAGGGGCGACGAAGCCGCGTTCTGGTCACTGCTCGACAGCCGGCTGGCGCTGGCCCGCAAGGCGCTGATGACGCGCATCGCCCGCCTCGAAGGGGTGAAAGCGCGGGTGGCACCGATTCTCTATATGGAAGGGGCGTGCGGCGTGCGCCTGAAAGCCGACGATGACGTGTCGCAGATCTTCAAAGAGGGACGCGCATCCATTTCGCTCGGCTATATCGGCGTGCATGAGACCATCAACGCGCTGTATGGCAATCAGCACGTCTATGACAGCGCGGCGCTGCGCGAGAAGGCGTTGGCCATCGTCGCGCGTCTGCGTCAGGCGGTGGATCGCTGGAAGGACGAAACCGGCTACGGTTTCAGCCTCTACAGCACGCCCAGCGAGAACCTGTGCGACCGCTTCTGCCGCCTCGACACCGCCGAGTTTGGCGTGGTGGATGGCGTGACCGATAAGGGGTACTACACCAACAGCTTCCATCTCGACGTGGAGAAAAAGGTGAACCCTTACGACAAAATCGATTTTGAAGCGCCCTATCCGTCGGTGGCAAACGGCGGTTTCATCTGTTACGGCGAGTACCCCAACATCCAGCACAACCTGAAGGCGCTGGAGGACGTGTGGGATTACAGCTATCAGCACGTGCCCTACTACGGGACCAACACGCCGATCGACGAGTGCTACGAGTGCGGGTTTACCGGCGAGTTCGAATGCACCAGCAAAGGCTTCACCTGCCCGAAATGCGGTAATCACGACGCGTCGCGCGTGTCGGTTACCCGCCGCGTCTGCGGCTATCTCGGCAGCCCCGACGCACGCCCGTTCAACGCCGGCAAGCAGGAAGAGGTGAAGCGCCGGGTGAAGCATCTCGGTAATGGGCAGATCGGTTGATCGATTCTGCTCAGGTAAGTGGCAGGTGCGTGGCGCTTGTCCTCCTGTAAAGCTGCGGTGCTTTTCGCAAAGCAATTGACGCCAGGACAAGGCGGCAAATGCGCGAATCCCGGGGAGCTTACACCAGTAAGTGACCGGGGTGAGTGAGCGCAGCCAACGCCGCTACGGCATCACAGCGACGAGGTTCCTCTAAGCAGTTGGTGTTGTAGCAAGGCGGCAAATGCGCGAATCCCGGGGAGCTTACACCAGTAAGTGACCGGGGTGAGTGAGCGCAGCCAACGCCGCTACGGCATCACGACGACGAGGTTCCTCTAAGCAGTTGATGTTGTAGCAAGGCGGCAAACGAGCGAATCCCCGGGAGCTTACATCAGTAAGTGACCGGGGTGAGGGAGCGCAGCCAACGCCGCTACGGCATCACAACGACGAGGTTCCTCTAAGCAGTTGATGTTGTAGCAAGGCGGCAAACGAGCGAATCCCCGGGAGCTTACATCAGTAAGTGACCGGGGTGAGGGAGCGCAGCCAACGCCGCTACGGCATCAACTGCGACGAGGAAAAGAATGAATTATCACCAATACTACCCTGTCGACATCGTCAACGGCCCCGGCACGCGCTGCACGCTGTTTGTCTCCGGGTGCGTCCACGAGTGCCGCGGCTGCTATAACAAAAGCACCTGGCGGCTGGACTCCGGGGTGCCGTTCACCCAGGCGATGGAGGATCGCATCATCGCCGATCTGAACGATACGCGCATTAAACGCCAGGGACTGTCGCTCTCCGGCGGCGATCCGCTTCATCCTGGCAACGTGCCGGAGATCCTGCGATTAATCACGCGGGTGCGCGCCGAATGTCAGGGCAAGGATATCTGGCTGTGGACCGGCTACCGGATCGATGAGCTGACCGCCGCGCAACGTGAGGTGGTGGATCGGATCAACGTGCTGATCGACGGCAAGTTTGTGCAGGATCTGAAAGACCCGGCGCTGATCTGGCGCGGCAGCAGCAATCAGGTGGTGCACCACCTGCGTTAATGATAAAGGCGGACGCCATGTCCGCCTTTGGTGCTTTCACGGCAATGGATGTGGCGTCCAGCCACATCGCGATCCCTTTACGCATAACTCGCTTCGCTACGGCGTAACGCCTGCGGCAGCCCCTCCGTTACCGCATCAATCAATGCCTGGTCCGTCACCTGCTGCGGGTAGACGCCTATCGACTGGCTGTAGAGCGGCGGCAGCGTCTGGCACCAGGCGGTCAGTTCGCTTTGCGGAATGGAGGGCACCACGTATTGCAGCGAGTACGGGTTCTCAGCGGGCAGCGCCTCTTCCATGGTGGAGCCATAGGCGCCTAAATCCATCAGGCTGGCGGCGGAGGTATCATGCCCGAGGGTCAGCACAAAGGTGCCAAATTTCGGGTGCCCGAGGTACTGCAGCGTGCGCTCCCCCTCCTGCTGGAAAAGCTGGTGACGCAGCTGCGCCCAGGCGCGGGTCGTGAGCATAAACGGCGTGTGCGCCGGCGAATGGGCCTGGTTGCCGGGTAAGCAGAGCATCAGGTTGCCGAAGGCGTCCAGAAACGCCACCGAACTGCCCTTCCCACCCTGCTCCACATCGCGCGTGGCCGCCTCCAGCAGCAACGAGGCCAGCCCGACGTCAGGGGTGCCGGGAGACGGCGCTTTATAGCTCAGGGCCTGGGGATAGACCGCTTTGAGGGCGACAACAATCGGATCGTCGGGGGCAAGGGTCGCCGGGTCGAGCAGTTCGTCGAGGGGCAGATCGTGATTCACGGTATCCTGAACCGTCCCCAGGGTGGCTTCAAAGACCGACAGGCACAGCGCCTGGGTGTTCTGGTCGATAACCGTCTGGCTGAAAAAATCCGCTACCGGTGCCGAGGTGGCTGGCCGGGCAAAGCAGCTGTCACCGTTGACTTCCGGGTAGCTGAACGTCGTTTGCGCCATCGCTCTGAGCGCCGGGGGGAGCGACGGAAAATCGGCCTGGGTGGTGTAGTTGATGCCGGAAAAGGTGTCGAAGGCGGCGGACACCACGTTAAACCCGCTGCCCAGGATCGCGCCGGAACACATGCAGCACGGATCCAGCGAGGTGAAGATGGTGATCGCTTCCGGCGGCGGTAACAGCGCGCCCTGCGACAGCTGATCGTAGTACCAGTCAATTAACTGGCGCTCACCGTGCGCGGTTGGGTCAAACGTCATCCCCGCTTCCACGACGTTATTGTGCAGCGCGTTCAGCACATACCCGGTATTGTCGAGCATCACGCCGCCGACGCTGAACGTGCCCTGACAGCAGGCGTGAACCGCCTGATTCGCTGCCTCATTTACCGCGTCTTCTACCGTTTCATAATTCTGAGAGAGCGGCGTGCCGCCCTGGAAAGAACCGTGTCGAATATCCATTTTCATCACCTTACGAATAAGATCACATCGAATAAACCTGACGCAGGCTTATTTCCTGACGCGCTATCGCGCCGGGGTAGTATTCGAATACGTGCGGAATGAATTCTGTCGCGGCCTTCACAGAGCAGGCGTGAAATATAATTGGTTACGCTTCCTTATGGCTTACCAAGTAATATTTAATATGCCTCAAACGCAATTAATAATTAGAGAATATTATTCTGACGCCGCCAGGGTGGAAATAAACTGCTGAACCATCGGCGGCTGTTCGTCGCCATACCACAGGGCGTAGAGATCCGCCGGAATCGCCTCCTGCAGCGGAACGAATGTCACGCCGGGCCAGTGGATCAACCCGCAGCTTGCGGGCAGCAGGGAGACCCCCACGCCGGCACTGACCAGCGCCAGCGCGGTCTGAGGCTCCTGAACCTGATGGGTGATATGCGGATAAAATCCGGCACTGACGCAGCGCGCGTAGATCTGTGCAGGGAAATCGCTGTGGTCAAAGGAGAGCGAAATAAACGGGTGACGGGCCAGCGCGGTGAGCGCCAGACGCGGCCGCTGGCTCAGGGCATCCTGCTGCGGCACCGCGACCTGCAGCGTCTCGCGGGTAATGCGCCGGGCGTGAATATCCCGCTCAACGTGCGGCGACAGGCTGCGCTGAATGGCGATATCAATAGTGCGGGCCTTCAACGCCTCGATTTGGGTGAACTGAGACAGCTCGCGCAGCTGCCAGATCACCTGCGGATAGTGCGCTTTAAAGGCGCTCAGCCGGGGAAGCAGCGCGCCCCACAGGGCGCTGCCGATGATGCCAATCTGGATCTGCTGATGCGCATGCCGGCCAATCTGGCGCACGTAGTTCAGCGACTGCTCGGTGGCGCTTAACAGCCTGTCCACCTCCGCTTTCAGCGCGCTACCCGCCGATGAGAGCACGACCTTGCGGCTGGTGCGCTCAAACAGCGCGGTGCCGATGCACTCCTCCAGCTCTTTTATCTGCACGCTCAGGGGCGGCTGGGAGATATTCAGGCGCTGGGCGGCGCGCCCAAAATGCAGCTCCTCCGCCAGCACCTGGAAATAGCGCAGCATGCGCAGGCTGATACGGCTGTTGGCGTTCAGTTCTGTCATCGTCATTCGCCCCGCAGAAAAGATGCCGCATCATGCGCGTCTGGTTTACCCGGCGTCAATCTTCCGCGACCGCAGGCTGATGCAGCCGTTCCGCACGGCTACAGGCTACCGCGGCAATCAGCGCGATAAGCAGTACGCCATAGGCCACGGTAGAGGTGTTGACCGCCGCATGCAGACCGTAGTGCTGATTCACCAGCGACGAGACGCTGGCAAACACCAGCGTGCCTACCGTTCCGCACGTCAGAAGGGCCGATAGCAGGGTCGGTGAACTCTGGCTGATCTGCAGCGAACCGTAGCTCATCAATCCAGAAAACAGCCCGGAGTTGAAGAAGCCGAACACGCCGCAGGCCACGAGGATTAGCGGGGTATGCGCGCTGTTGCCGATAATGCCGATAGCGGCGAGGCCAGCCAGGGTACAGATCAGCAGGAAGGTGCGCAGCCGCATCCACTTGACGGTGAACTGGTTCAGAAACAGGCCAATCGCTTTGCTCACCCAGTAAACGGTGGTAAACAGCGCCGCCTCTTCCGCCGGTAGCGCAAAGCGAGCCTGGAGATAGCCCGGCGTCCACATGGTGAAGATGGGTTCCGCCAGTAAAAAGGCGAACAGCGCAAAGCAGAGCAGGTAAACGGCAGGCCCCCAGGCGTGCGCCACCGGTTTTTCCACGTCGGTTGCGGGGGGTTCCGGCTGAGCGGTGGGAAAGCGGCAGCGCAGGCTTAGCGCGAGCATCAGCGCGCCCAGGGCGCCCATGATGCCGTACATGGCAATCCAGGTAGCGCCCAGCGTAAACAGCCAGGCCAGCAGAAACGACAGCGTTGCCCCGGCGAGGCTAAAGAAAAAGTCGGTGAAAATCAGGCTGGCGGAGCGGCGCTTTTCATCCGGGTTGATGCGCACCACCAGATAGCTGCCGAGGGTCATGAATATCCCGCCACAGGCGCCGATAACCAGCACCGCGATGCTGAACGTGGTCAGCGTTGGCGAGATAAACAGCACCAGGCTCATCACGATGGTCAGGGCCGCCGCGCTCACCAGCGGTGACTTGAGGCCCCATTTTTTCATCAGGATGCCGCCCAGCATGATCGGCACAAACATGCCGAGGTTCATCAGGGTGAATACCTGGCCGATAAAGGCCGGCTCTTTGTTAAATGCCTGGCACAACGGACCAAGCACGATCCCGAGGGTAGAGACAAGCGCCCCAACGAAGTAGTAGCTGAGGTAGGAAATGGCATTCAGATTAGCGCGAGAAACGTTCTGCTGTGTCATGGTGCGGCTCCTGAGAACGGGCAGCGCCCTGCCCGTTGCGCGAGAATTAACGTCCGTAAGATGCAATGAACTGCCCGATAAGGCGGATAACGTCGTCGGTCACCGTGGCGGCGCACTTCAGGGTTTGCTCATGGGAGAGCGCCACATCGCTTAGCCCTTCCGCCATGTTGGTGATGGCCGAGACCGCCAGCACCTTCAGCCCGCAGTGGCGCGCGGCTATCACCTCCGGCACCACCGACATCCCGACCACGTCCCCGCCCATGCGCTGCATCATGCGGATTTCGGCCGGGGTTTCGAAGTTTGGCCCGGTGTAGGAGACGAACACGCCGTCATGCAGCGTGATGTTCTGTGCCGCCGCGGCGCGGTGCAGCTGCGCACGCAGCGCGGCGTCATAGGCGTTGGCGAGGCTGAAAAAGCGCGGCCCGAAACGTTCGTCGTTCGGCCCCTCCAGCGGCGAGGTGGGCATGGTGTTGATATGATCGCTGAGCGCCACCAGGCTCCCCGCCGGAATGGCAGGATTGAGCGAACCGGCCGCGTTGGTGCAGAGCAGCAGCTCGCAGCCAAGCAGTTTGAAGGTGCGTACCGCGGAGGTCATCACGCTCATCCCGCGCCCCTCGTAAAAATGCCCGCGCCCCTTCATGCAGATTGCATCGATACCGTGCAGCGACCCCATCACTACCTCGCCGGCATGGCCGACCACGGTGCTGACCGGGAATCCCGGCAGCGCGTCACAGGTCAGCGTGGTGGCGTTATGCATCTGGTCGGCAAGCGCGCCGAGGCCGGAGCCAAGAATTAAGGCGATGCGCGGCTGGAAACCCGGCTTTGCGGCCCGCAGAAGATCCGCGGCGTGGAAAGGTGAATTGGCGCAGTGTGAAAATGTCATGGTAACCCCGAAATAGTGAACGTTCCGCCATTGTGCGAAGCCGCTATCGGGTACACCAATTCATTAAACGGCGCGATTAATACGATTTGCGAATCGATTACGCCCGTCGGGAAATTTACTATTTGCTGTCAGAGGGTTAACGCCAGGCCACAGCCGCGCCATGCGCCCGCGCCCGTCGAAGGAGTAGTCAAAATCGTGACCCTCTTCACGTGCTCTCCCTCCCGTAAACGCATGATAGATCAAGCCGTTACGGGTTTACCTCAGAAGCGAGTGACGCACTCGGTGGCGACCGCGAGAAAGCCGTCAAAATCGCGACACTCCCTGAGCCGCGGCATAGCGCGCTCGCGCAGGAAGGTGACGAACAGATCGTAAATCGCCATCGCCTCTTCGTACTCGCTTTTGCTGATGGCGAGCAGGAAGATAACGTGCGCCGTCTCATCGCCCCAGGCGATGCCCTGAGGGGCCAGCACGGTATAGACCGCGGTCTTGTGGGCCAGCAGCCCCAGGGAGTGTGGCAGCGCAATGCCGTCGCCCAGCATGGTGCTGACAATCGCTTCACGTTCCACCACCGAGCCGAGAAACTGCGCGTCAACGAAGCCCTCCTGCTCAAGCTGGGCGCACAGCGTCCGGAACAGGGTGTGCTGGTCCATCGGCTGGTCGATAACCGTGAAATGGGCGGCGGAAAAATACTTCTCCAGCATCCACGGGCGGGTGCGATCCACCAGCACCAACTTGCCAATCTGCTCCAGCTGATAGTCCGTCGGGAACGGGGACATCACCACCACCGGCTTGTCCTTATCGCCGATGCGGGCGGTAGAGATAACAAAATCTTCGTCCACAGCGGCGAGGCGCTCGTAGTCGCGCAGGGAGATAATGCGCGTCACCTGAAGCTGGGGGTATTTGCGCAGCAGCATCGCCTGAATCATGCGCACCGTGGAGTTGCCGGTATCACAGACCAGCAGCACGTGCGGCTGACGCTGATAGCCGATGTTGTAGTGCCGCTCCAGCCCAACGCCGATATGCAGCACCAGGAAGCCCACTTCGTTCTCGTTGATGGCGTACGGGGTATATTTTCCCCAGCTCGATACCGCCGCCAGCGTCATATCCCACGCCAGCGGATAGTGCTGCTTGATGTTTCCCAGCAGCGGGTTCGGCAGGGTGATCTGGTAGCGCACCCGGGTGATCATGGTTTTGATATGGGTGAGCAGGTCGGCATGGAGCTGCGCATCGGTCAGCAGGTTGTAGTTAAACTGGGTGTTGATGTAGCGCAGGATGTAGTTGACCAGCGCTTCCGCATCGTCGGCGCTGATGGCGCTGGGCGCCAGATCCTCAACCTGACGCGCGGCGATATGCACCCGCAGCCAGTGCTCCTCGGCATCCGACAGCGTTTTCCCGGTCAGGCTCTGGATCAGCCCGGCGATATCCCGCGCCGCGCCGCGCACGCTCGCGCCCACGTCATCCGCGGCGAAGTCGCTGAGCGGGAATCCTTCGCTGATGCGCCGCACCGCCACGGCGCAGTAGAGACGCAGAAACTGCTCGCCCTCATCGGTCAGGCGAATACGGTGCTGGCTGAAGCAGGCGTGCAGCCCCTGCTCAAGCTGCTGCGGCACGCCGGCGTTGAGCGCTTCCTTGTTTACCAGCGGGTTGTCGCCGTCCTCCTGGGCAAGCTGCGAAAGCAGGTCGGTCAGGCAGGCGCGGATCGACATCTCGCTGCCAAACAGCTTCATGCCGTGGCGCGGACGCGTCTCGATTGACAGGTTGTAGCGGTTGAAACGGTCGCGCACTTCCGCCATGTCGCCCTGCAGCGTGGCCCGGCTGACAAACCACTCTTCGGCCAGATCCTCCAGCTTCAGCGACCAGGCCGAGGTCAGAAAACGAACCAGCAGATAGTTGATGCGCTCCTGTCCGGTGCGGGGAATGCGTAGCGGTCGGGGATGGGCAGTTTGCAGCGCCGCAAAGCGTTCGGCATCGCTGATGGTCAACTGATAGCCCGCGCCGCGGCTGAGCACGAACTGGGCACCGTGATGCAGCAGCAATTCATTCAACGCAGTGATATCCGCGCGCACGGTACGCGTGGAGACGGTGAGGCGGCGCGCCAGCTCGTCCTGCGGCAGCGGTTCATTTTGCAACAGCGAGAACAGTTGGGCCAGACGTTGATTCGGGAATCGCACAAGCAGTTTCCTCTCGTTACACGAGCGCGCCATCGCGCCCGGGGACAGCCGGTAGCCAGAGCAATAGTTACGGATTACGTCTCAGGATGCAAAATGCGTTTGGCCCTGCACGGCGGCAGGGCCGGACACGCTTAACCGAGCAGCGTTTTGGTGATAGCCAGCAGCTGGCGCACGTCCTCAGGACGGGTATCGCCGCTGGCGCTGTCGATGATAGAACTATAGATGTGCGGAATGATTCGGCTCACCCCGGCTTCCAGCGCAATACGCAGGATGGCCTCAACGTTATCGAGATCGATGCCGCCGGTCGGCTCCAGCCAGAAGTCATGCTCGGCGCAGGCCGTCGCCACCGCCCGGTACTCGGCTTCGCTTTTCAGACCGCCCATCGGGAAATACTTAATTGAGCTACCGCCCATGTCCTTGAGCAGCGCTATCGCGGTTGCCACCGGGACGATGCCGTCCGGCGCCGCGCTGCTGAGCGGCCCGGTAGAGATTTTCACTATGCCCGGCGTGCCGGTCGGGGAGACCAGACCGTTGACCACGGTCTGATTCTGGCCCAGCAGCGCGCGGCTGGTGCCGACCCCGGTAAACACCTGGTTGACGTGCTGTGGCTGCACCTGGCGTGAGATCTCGCTGACCATCGCCGACTGTTTCGGATCGCCCGCGCCCAGTCCCACCGACAGCGCATTGTCGATCAGCGCCGCGTAGTCGCGCATGTCTGCCACCGCGCTGTCGATATCGGCATAGTTCTTCGACAGCACGCCCACCAGCACGTGGCCCTCGGCCGCCTCATAGATGGCCTGGGCGTTGGCTTTCGAGCCGGCCAGCACGTTCAGACAGATACGGTCGCGGTAAAAATTGGGGGTCAGAGTCATGCCTGGTTCTCCTTGAGTAAAGCCGCAATGCTGCGCGCAATAATCGCGAGCTGATCTTCGGTGACGCTGCGCACATCGGCTTCGATAATGCCTTCATTTGCCTTGTAGCCGCGGAAATAGATAGCGTATTCGCCGCGCTTGAGCGCGCTGACCAGATCGCCGGTCGCGATGCCGGTGACCTGCTCGTCAAAAGCGATTTCGGTGCGGGCGATATCGCGCCCTGCCGCATCCCAGACCACCCGGGCAGTCACGCCGCTCAGCTGGTTCAGCGTCTCAATAAACGGCGTCATGCGCGCCACCATTTCCGCCCCGGTAGTGCCGGTGGTGCTGAGGTAGTGTTCGATGGCGCAGGTCAGGCCGAGAATGCCCTCTTTACCTACCTTCATGGCGCGACCAATCCCGCCGGACTGGCGCTTTACCCATTCCACGTACGGCTGTTTGCCGATCACCAGCCCGCTGGTCGGCCCTTCAATGGCTTTTGCGCCGCTGTAGATCACCAGATCCGCCCCGGCGCGGTGATAGACGTGCAGATCCTCTTCGGCCGCCGCATCGACAATCAGCGGCAGGCTATGCGCGCGCGCCACGGCGACCGCCTGCTCTACGCTGAGCATGCTTTTCTGCACGCAGTGGTGGGATTTGATGTACATGATCGCCGCCGTGCGCGGGGTAATGGCGGCGGCCAGCTGGTCGGCGCTGCACTCGTTGGCATAGCCGGCTTCCACCACGCGTCCACCGCCCAGCGCCACCATGGTGCCAACCGGTGCGCCGAAGTTGACGTTATGCCCCTTCGGCAGCACGATTTCATTTTTCTCAATCGGCGTGGTGTGGAGGTTCTCCAGCAGCCACTGGCTGTCCTGCACCAGGATAGCCGCCACCGACTGGGCGATCCCCGCCGAGGCGCAGGAGACCACAGTTGCCGCCTCCACCTCAAGCAGCTGCGCAATGTACGCCCCGGTCTTATCCACCAGGTCTTTCATCTCGAAGTAGTGGTTCATCCCGGTCATCACCGCCTCGACCACTTCCGGCCGCGGGGTGGAGACGCCCAGCGCCGTCATGCGGCCAGAAGCGTTAATCACCGGTTTGAGCTGATATTTTTCATAAATCGAAGGCATGTTCCGCGCTCCCTTGTTCGGTGGTAAACCACTTGCCAGCGCGCACGGCGGCAAGCGGAAGCAGCTGCAGCTCGGCTGCAAGGCTGTGCTGGTCTGAATCGGTAAACAGGACGGGCTGGCGACGCAGGGCGAAGACCGTAAAGTCAGCGTCGGCACCGGCGGCGATAACCCCTTTGTGGCCCAGGCGCAGTCCCTGCGCGGCGTGCCGCGTCACGCAATCAATCACCTGGGGCAGCGACAGGCCGATGGCGAGAAACTTCGACATCACGTGGGCCAGGCTGCGCACCGGGCCGTTGATCCGGTTGCGGCAGTAAATGTCCGAGCTGATGGTGTGCGGCACAATCCCGAGCGCAATGGCGCGCTGCGCCACCTCAAAGCTGAAGCTGGCGCTGCCGTGCCCGACGTCGAGGCGCACGCCGCGCTTCAGGGCATCGGTAATGGAGGCGCGCAGGGTGCCGTCCGGGGTGAGAATACGATTGGGTTTGCCGTTATAGCAGTGGGTGATGATGTCGCCCGCCTCAAGCAGCGGGGCGATATCATCGATCTCCGGCGGCGTGTTGCCGATATGCACCATCAGCGGCAGGTTGTCGTGCGCCTGCTGCATCGCTTTGGCGCGCTCCAGCGGCTTCAGGCCGTTGTCGCCGATGACGCTGCTGCTCATGCGCGCCTTCAGGCCGACGATGAAGTCAGGATGCCGGCTAATCGCGTCCCGTACCGCCGCAGGGTCAATGTTCGCCATGTCCGCCAGTTCGTTCTGGGCGATAAGCCCTACCCGCGAGATGTTGAGCAGGGCGTAGACCTCGGTTTCCACCTGGCGGGTGAGCTGATAAAAGTCGTCGATGTCGTCGGCGCCGGTGCTGCCCGCGTCTACCACGGTGGTCACCCCGGTGGCGATGCCGACGCTGTCCGGCTGGTCGTGGTAAATCGGCGAGTTGGGATAGCAGTGCACGTGGGAGTCGATCCAGCCGGCGCTGAGGTAGTAGTCCCCGGAGAGCAGGCGCTCCTCGCGGGCGGCACCGGTGATATCGCCCAGTGCGGCAATTTTGCCGTCCTGAATCGCAATGTCGATGATAGTGTCGTCCACCAGACGGGCGCGGCGCAGGATTAGGTCATACATAAGGTGCTCCTGTTGGCCCGCACGCCGTTGAGCGCGCATGCGGGCGTACGTCTTAGAGGGCAACCGGGAAGATTGACCCGAGGATCATGGCGCCGAGGATCGCACCGCCGGTGATCGGCTTCTGCCAGAGGTAGAAGGCCAGCGCGCCAAGCAGAGAGCCGATACCGATAGGAATCGACGCGGCCATGGCGCTGAGGATAATCAGCGGCCCAAGGAAGCGGCCCGAGGCGTTGCCTGCCCCCATCATGACGTCGGCACCGTAGGTGGAGTCGCTCTGATTGATGGTGAACTTGCGCGCCAGGATAATCAGGTAGCCAATCGCCAGGCCAATGACCAGGCCGGTCACCAGCGAGGCACCGAAGTTCGCCACCGGGAACACGAAGCCCGCACCCAGCAGCAGCGCCGGTACCCCGAGGCCAACGCCGGTCTGGATGGCGCCGCCGATATCCAGAATGCCCACCAGCGAGCCTTCAATGATGCGGGCAAACAGGAAGCTGGCACCAAAGGCCGCCACCGCGCCGTACACGCCGGTGTCGATACCCGCTTTCAGCATCGCCACAAACGCCACTTCGTTAAACGCGCCGATACCGTAGAGGTAGTACATGTGCGTCCCGGCAAACACGCCGGAGGAGAGCAGGCCCACCAGAATCGGGAACGACCAGTCGGCATACCAGAAACCTTTATTCTCTTCCATCATCAGCCCCTTATTTGCCGCTCACCGCGTTGTGGATCATCTCAAGCCAGTTCGGCACGCCCATCTGGAAAGATTCGATCATCTTGATGTCGAAGCCGCGGAAGAAGGCGCTCAGCACGAACAGCGCAACGATGGCGGTCATCATCACTTTGGTGACGCGGTTCCAGCCGCTCTCTTCCACGCCTTTACCGATCAGAATGCCCAGCACCAGACCCGGTACGGCGTTACCCATGATCAGCTGCGCCGCGCCGCCAAAGACCGTGGCCCAGAAGCCCGACTTCTTACCGGCATCAATCGCCGCCAGCCAGAAAATC
Source organism: Siccibacter turicensis LMG 23730 (assembly GCF_000463155.2). Taxonomy (GTDB): domain Bacteria; phylum Pseudomonadota; class Gammaproteobacteria; order Enterobacterales; family Enterobacteriaceae; genus Siccibacter; species Siccibacter turicensis. Next base: position 226,615 of record NZ_AWFZ01000050.1, read on the forward strand.
ACCGGCATCACGGTATTGACCAGCAGGTTAGCGGCAGGCACCAGCACTTTTACCGCCGTGACCTGCAGTGCCGCCGGGACCGCCGAGGCGGTGGTGTTGAGGAACGCCACCACGATCATACCGATGACCCCGCAGGCGATGGCCATCTTCTTCGGATCGTGCAGGGTTTCCGCCACGTTGCGGTTTTTCATCATCAGCGCGGCAGCACCCCAGTTCGGGATAATGCGGTGATCGACATCCTGGGTGAACGAGCCTGCCGCAACCGACGAGGCCCAGGCGTTGAAGAAGAAGCCCAGCCCGAAGGAGAAATGCGAGGCGGGATCCCCTTCGCAGGAGTTAAGCTCCCCCAGCGTACGAAATGCGCCCATCCCCTGTGTGGTCGGCGCGTGGAACATGCGTGCAGCCCCGGCACCCACACCTACGCCAACCAGCGCGCCGATGATGAGCGATTTTATTAGTATTATTAAGAACATCACTCTGTCCTTCTGTTGTGTTGTATCCCGCCTGCGCGCACCCGGCGCCGTCGCAAAAACGCGGCGTTATTCGGGCAAACCGGGGGGAGAGTGGATTACTGCGTGACGAAATCGACCTTGTCGGGATTAATTGCGGTCACGTTGACGGTCACCTCCAGCTCCACGCTGAAGGTGCGTCGTTCACGGCGCAGAAAGAAGAACAAAAAGGCCTCTTTCCGCACCGTTTCCCGCGCATGAACGACCTGCACATCCTGTGGCTCTATACGCAGCAAAACCTGGCCCGAGGACTTCAGCATCGCCCCCTGGACGTGGCTCAGGGCGTCAGAGAAGGCGCGCGCCTTGCTCTCCCCTTTGCCTTTCACGCTCACCGTTGTGGTGAATTTTTCTTTCATGTCAGTTGCCGTACTTCTTCTTCCAGGCCTCGACCAGGCGCTCGCCCAGTTCTTCTTTGTCCATAAAGCCGAAGCCCAGCACGTTGCAGCCTTCATTGATGGCCGTGACGCCCTCTTCCACCGAGCGCATACCGTATTTTGCTTTGTAACCGTGTTTTGTCTGGGCGGTAATCGCCCCCGCGCCACCGCTGCCGCAGAAGGAGATGCCAAAGGTGGCGTTTTCCGCTTTCATCACGTCACCAAGCTTCATGTCTGCCGCCACGCCAGGGACGACCACCGCACGACCACCGGCCTTCTCCACGCCGGCACCCACTTTCTGGCCTTTTCCCAGACGATCGCCAATAACTACTGTGATTTGTTCCATATTCTGCTCCGTTATGCTTAGAGATTGTCTTTCGCCACTTCGAAGTGCACCGACAATAGCCAGGCCTCTTCCACCGGCAGGTTGCCGAACTCATCCACCACGGCCTGAGCAAGGCGCATCGACTCGTCGGAGATTTCATCGAACAGCTCCGCCTCCACCTCCGGCAGCGGCTCGCCGCTAATTGACCGGTGCGCCATAGCGCGTACGTGAGAGCTGAGCATCTGCTCCTGCACCGCGTTTGGCGTGATGTGGTGTTGCGCCAGCAGGGCAAACACCCAGGCCAGCATGCGGTCGCCAAGCTGCGCGGTGTGTTCCGTTTGTTGACATAGTGCGTCGCTCATTACCGCTCCGTTGTTAACGCTGAATATATTCTCTGTTGCAATGCGGTAACACTAACGGCGGCGGGCGGGGGTTTGTAGCGAGTTCTTTTCCACTTCAAGGTGGAAGCGCGGGCGGCGGCAGTGATCCGTCCCACATAAAAGCCGTGAATAGTTACTTTCTGCTGTATTTATGTGATGAATGTCACCTGCGGCAGGGCAACGCGGGGCGAAGAAAGAAGGTTCTGTTTTGCGGCATGCGCCGAAGGAACGGTGGGCAAATAAGCGCGGCTTATGACGGTTGCGTAGAATGCGCGTGGGTGCTTGAGACTGACTGTCCTGAGCGCTGGAGTGGTTTTCCGTCGTGAACGGCAGGCAGAAAAAAGCCCCACCTGATTATTCATCAACGTGAGGCTTTCCCTTCCGAACCAACAACGGAAGGTTAGCCTTTTCAATGCTGCAAAGCAAGGAGGCGTAACCATGAAACGACACACATTTGTGATGGTCATTGTGCTGGTAGTTTGTCTGACGATCCTGGCCATTGTGCTGCTCACACGGCCTTCGCTGTGTGAGATAAGGATCCGGCACGGTCATCATGAGGTTGCGGCGCGACTGGCTTACGAACCCAGGAAGTGAAGGCAAACCGGCGGGGGGAAACCCCCGCTACCGCTGTGGGGAGAGAGGTTCTCAGGCACCCTTTTTTTAGCGTTTTATCAAACCGGGTCGTTTTCTGAAAAACGCGTTCTTCGCCTGAACGGTGATGCGCGTCGGCCTTTCAGAGTGGGGTTCGGGGGCAGCAATATGAAACTGGCCAGCCCGGCGTGGGCTGGCGCAAGGGTAATTAGCGGTACTTCTGGTGGTAGGTGTTGCGGGTGGTCTTGAAGGCTTCAGCGGCGGTCTGCGCCTCTTTCACTTTACCGGCATTCGCCAGTTCCAGCGCACCGTCAATCTGGCTGACCAGGGTATCCAGCCCGTGACGGTAGTCCTTCATTTCAGCGCTGTCCGGCGCGCTATTCTCAAGCTTCGGCGGGGTCGATTTCTGGGCATCCAGCGCGGCGGCACGCATCTTGCCCAGCGCGTCTTTCATTTCGCCCGCATCGTCTGTCTTCAGGACAACCTTGTAGTTTTCACTCAGGGTATCCATGTCTTCATCCAGATCGGCGGCAAACGCCGCAGACGAGGCGATAAACAGGGATGAAACGGTCAACATTGCTAACAGTGTCTTACGCATAACGGCACCTTTTTATTGTTGTGATAAACGGGGAGCGTGGCGCTCCCCTGAGATTACTGACCGGCGATTTTCATCTCCGGAAGCAACACCGAACCACACTGAATATTGCTGCGCGTTTCAATATCGTCGGCGATGGTCACCATATTGCGCCACATATCCTTAAGATTACCTGCGATAGTGATTTCGCTTACCGGGTACTGGATTTCGCCATTCTCTACCCAGAAGCCCGCCGCACCGCGCGAGTAGTCGCCGGTAATACCGCTGACGCCCTGGCCCATCAGTTCCGTAACGATAAGGCCGGTGCCCATCTCTTTTAACAGCGCCTCAAAGCTCAGGCCGCGTCCGGGGATGCGCCAGTTATGAATGCCGCCTGCGTGACCGGTGCTTTTCAGCCCCAGCTTGCGCGCCGAGTAGTTGGTCAACAGCCACTGGGTCAGGATGCCGTCTTTAATAATCTCACGGCGCTCGGTACGCACGCCTTCGCTGTCGAACGGCGTCGAGGCCAGCCCTTTAAGCAGGTGCGGATGCTCCTCGATGGTCAGCCACTCGGGGAGGATCTGCTGGCCGAGGGAGTCGAGCAGGAAGGTGGATTTACGGTACACCGCGCCGCCGCTGATGGCGCCGACCAGGTGACCGAACAGACCGGTTGCCACTTCATGAGCAAAGATAACCGGCGCTTTCATGGTCGGCAGCTTGCGCGGCGAGAGACGGGACAGCGTACGACGTGCGCACTCCTGCCCTACCCACTCCGGCGAGGCGAGATCGTCCATCGCACGGCCAATGGTGTAAGCGTAATCGCGCTCCATGTCGCCATTTTCTTCGGCGATCACGCAGCTTGAGAGCGAATGACGGGTGGAGCAGTAGCTCTGCAGCATGCCGTGGCTGTTGCCAAACACTTTCACGCCGTAATGGCTGTTGAAGCTGCCGCCTTCGGTATTGGTGATGCGCGGATCGACGTTGAGCGATGCCTGTTCGGCACGGGCCGCCAGCTCGATGGCGCGATCGGGGTCGATCTCCGCCGGGTGGAACAGGTCGAGATCCGGCGCGTCAAACGCCAGCAGCTCTTTATCCGCCACCCCGGCGCACGGGTCCGGCGAGGTGTAACGCGCAATGTCGAGCGCCGCCTGCACGGTACGGGCGATGGCCTGCGGGCTTAAATCGGTTGAGGAGGCGCTGCCCTTACGGTTCTGATGGTAAACCGTGATGCCAAGCGCACCGTCGCTATTAAATTCAACGTTCTCCACCTCTCCGTAGCGGGTGCTCACGCTGATGCCGGTGGTCTTACTCACTGCCACTTCTGCGCCATCTGCTTTACCGGACGCCAGCTCAAGCGCCTGAGATACCGCCTCTTCCAGCGCTTTACGCTGCTGCGCTACTTGTGTGATTACTTTCATCGCGAATGCCATAATGTAGGATGGAGTGATTGATACGTCTTTTTGAGTCTAACAGAGAACCATTTCGCAGTGCGCGCCTTAACTGGTAGTATTAGCCTCTTTTTTAAGGAGCCTGAGAATGACTAAGCAGCCCGAAGACTGGCTCGATGAAGTCCCTGATAATGAAAACGAAGACGACGATGATGAAATTATCTGGGTCAGTAAAAGCGAAATCAAACGCGACGCCGAAGAGCTGAAACGCCTCGGCGCCGAGATGGTTGACCTCGGCAAAAACGCCCTGGATAAGATCCCCCTCGACGACGATCTGCGCGCTGCCATTGAACTGGCGCAGCGCATCAAGAAAGAGGGCCGCCGCCGTCAGATGCAGCTCATCGGTAAGATGCTGCGTAATCGCGACGTGGAGCCGATTCGTCAGGCGCTCGACAAGCTGAAGAACCGTCACAACCAGCAGGTTGCGCTGTTCCACAAGCTTGAGCAGCTGCGCGATCGTCTGATTGAGGAAGGCGATGACGCGGTACCAGACGTGCTGAACCTGTGGCCGCAGGCGGATCGCCAGCAGCTGCGTTCGCTTATCCGCAACGCGAAGAAAGAGAAAGAGGGCAACAAACCGCCGAAGTCGGCGCGCCTGATTTTCCAGTACCTGCGCGAACTGGCCGAAGCCCAGCCGTAACGCAAAAAAAACGCCTCTCACTGAGAGGCGTTTTTCATTTCAGCGGGCTTACACCGGCTCGTGCAGCGCCAGGGCTTTTTTCGCCAGCGCGTCCAGCAGCTTCTGATGAATCCCGCCAAAGCCGCCGTTGCTCATCACCAGGATATGGTCGCCTGGCTGCGCGGTTTTGGTAATCATCTCCACCAGCGTGTCGATATCCGCACTCCAGTGCGCCGGCTGGATGCAGGCTTCGGCCACTTCCGCCACCTGCCACGGAATGTGCTGCGGCTGGAGCAGGAACACCTCATCGGCGCGTCCGAGCGACGGAGCGAGATCGTTTTTGCTGATCCCCATTTTCATGGTGTTGGAGCGCGGTTCGAGCACCGCGAGAATGCGGGCGGTGCCACCCACTTTGCCGCGCAGCGCGGCAAGCGTCGCGAGAATGGCGGTTGGATGATGCGCGAAGTCGTCGTAGACGGTGACGCCGTTCGCTTCACCGCGCAGCTCCAGACGACGACGGGCGTTGATAAAGCTGTCCAGCGCCTGTGCCGCGTCTGCCGGGGTAATACCGATATGGCGCGCGGCGGCAATCGCCATCAGGCCATTGTGCATGTTGTGCTCGCCCACCAGCGACCAGTTGACCTGGCCCACGCACTCCCCGGACAGCCACACTTCCCAGGAGGAGGCGTCGTTGGTCAGCTTTTTCGCCTGCCACATCCCCTGCTCGCCGGTCAGCTCCTGCTCGCTCCAGCAGCCCATCGCCAGCGTCTGCTTCAGGTTGATGTCGTTCTCCGGGGAGATAATCCGCCCCTGTCCCGGCACGATGCGCACCAGGTGATGGAACTGCTTCTGAATGGCTTTCAGATCGTCAAAGATATCGGCGTGATCGAACTCAAGGTTGTTGAGGATCAGGGTGCGCGGGGCGTAGTGCACGAACTTGGAGCGCTTATCGAAGAACGCGCAGTCGTACTCGTCGGCTTCGATGACGAAGAACGGCGTATCGCCCAGTCGTGCGGATACTTCAAAGTTGCCCGGCACACCGCCGATAACAAAGCCCGGCGCCATGCCGCAGGCTTCGAGGATCCAGGTCAGCATCCCGGCGGTCGTGGTTTTGCCGTGGGTCCCGGCCACCGCCAGCACCCAGCGGTCGCGCAGCACGAAGTCGTGCAGCCATTGCGGGCCGGACATGAAGGGAATGTTCTGTTCCAGTACCGCTTCCACGCACGGGTTTCCGCGCGTCATGGCGTTGCCAATAATGACCAGGTCCGGGCGTGGCTCAAGCTGGCTCGGGTCGTAGCCCTGAATCAGTTCAATGCCTTCTTTCTCGAGCAGAGTGCTCATCGGGGGATAAACATTGGCGTCCGAGCCCGTCACCTCGTGGCCAAGGGAGCGTGCCAGCACGGCCAGCCCGCCCATGAAGGTGCCACAAATCCCCAAAATATGAATGCGCATATGTCACGATCCTTTATATGAGCCTGTCCCATCAGGCGTTTCTGTTGCCGCCCGTCAGCATGGCGACGGGGTATTCATCAGCCTGATGGGACAGGCGCGAAGTTCGGCGCACATTCTACCGTCTGATGTGAGACGGATAAATGCATTTCAGGATAATCCGCATTTTGCTGGCGCGATTCACCTGTGCGCTACTATTCGATAGTTTGTTACTATCACGGCATCGCTTTACTTAATCTCAGAGCAGGGAAAGTGTTATGAAAACGTTAGGTGAATTTATTGTTGAGAAGCAGCATGAGTTCTCACATGCCACTGGGGAACTGACCGCGCTGCTGTCGGCAATAAAGCTCGGCGCTAAAATCATCCACCGCGACATCAACAAAGCCGGTCTGGTGGATATTCTCGGCGCCAGCGGTGCTGAAAACGTACAGGGTGAAGTGCAGCAGAAGCTTGACCTGTTCGCGAATGAAAAGCTGAAAGCCGCGCTTCGCGCGCGCGACATCGTGGCCGGTATCGCCTCGGAAGAGGAAGATGAGATCGTGGTGTTTGACGGCTGCGAACACGCGAAATACGTGGTGCTGATGGACCCGCTCGACGGCTCCTCAAACATCGACGTTAACGTTTCGGTCGGCACCATCTTCTCCATCTACCGTCGCGTTACGCCGGTCGGCACCGCGGTGACGATGGAAGACTTCCTGCAGCCGGGCAACAAGCAGGTTGCGGCAGGCTACGTGGTTTACGGCTCCTCCACCATGCTGGTGTACACCACCGGCTGCGGCGTTCACGCCTTTACCTACGATCCGTCTCTGGGCGTGTTCTGCCTGAGCCAGGAGCGCATGCGCTTCCCGGAACGCGGCAACACCTACTCCATTAACGAAGGGAATTACATCAAGTTCCCGCTGGGCGTGAAGAAGTACCTGAAGTTCTGTCAGGAAGAAGATAAAGCCACCCAGCGCCCGTACACCACGCGCTACATCGGCTCGCTGGTAGCGGACTTCCACCGCAACCTGCTCAAAGGCGGCATCTACCTCTACCCGAGCACCGCCAGCCACCCGGAAGGGAAACTGCGCCTGCTGTATGAGTGCAACCCGATGGCGTTTCTGGCTGAACAGGCCGGCGGCAAGGCGAGCGACGGCAAAGAGCGTATTCTCGATATTCAGCCGGTCAGCCTGCACCAGCGTCGTCCGTTCTTTGTCGGCAACGAGCATATGGTGAATGACGTTGAGCGTCTGATCAGCGACTATCCGGACGCGTAAGCCTCGCCGGACATAACAAAGGGCAGCCCAGGCTGCCCTTTTTGCATGTGACGTTCACCCTAATTGATAAAGGTTCGCTTCACCCGAACCGACACGATGAAATAGGGGATCCAGATACACACGCTGATCAGCGTGCGGCCAATTGGGACAACGTTCTCATAGCTCAGCGCCACATCGAGATAGCGGTGGCCGAGCCAGAGATCGATACACAGCAACGCCAGCCCATACAGCAGCATGCCGATATAAAAGCGCGGCAGCTGGCGTTTCTTCCTGATAAACAGGCTGGAAACGTACAGCGCCAGCAGGAACAGCCCGCTAAACAGCACCAGTTCGGTCAACAGCACGCCGCGCACCGCGCCGCTAAACCAGGCGTAGTTGTCCAGCAGCACCTTCAGGGTATAAAACGCCGACGAGGCGTTAATCAACAGCGTGGCCAGCAGGCCGAGCGCCGGAAGATACAGCCAGCCGCCAATCTTTTTAAACGCTTTCGCTTCACACTGCGCGCAGTAGTCGGCATCCGGCTGCGCCGGGTTGTCACATTCAATACAGGTTGCCATACATCCCTCATCATTTACTTATCGCGGCAAGCGTCATGTGCCCGCCGCGTACTGCGTCATCCCGATTATGACTGAGGCTGGAGCCTGAACGAAGCCATCGCTTCCGTCAATTGTCGGGACTGCTCCTCAAGCGACTGGGTCGCTGCGGAGGACTCTTCCACCAGCGCGGCGTTCTGCTGCGCCGATTCATCCATCTGGCTGACGGCGATATTTACCTGCTCAATGCCGCGGCTCTGCTCGTGCGAGGCGCTGGCAATCTCTTTCATCAGGCGGGTGACGCGCATCACTTCCCCGGCGATGTCGTCCATCGTTTCCCCGGCCTGCTGCGCCAGCTCGCGCCCTTCCCCGACGTGGGTCCGGGAGTCGCTGATCAGAGTGCGGATCTCCTTCGCCGCTTCGCCGCTCCGGCTGGCAAGGTTGCGCACTTCGGTGGCGACCACCGCGAAACCGCGCCCCTGTTCACCGGCCCGCGCCGCCTCTACCGAGGCGTTAAGCGCCAGGATATTGGTCTGGAACGCGATGCCGTCGATGACGCTGAGGATGTCAGCGATGCGGTCGGAGCTGGTGGCGATATCGCGCATTTTTTCGATGACGTAGCACACCATCTCGCTGCCGTGATCGGCGGTATCGGAGACGGCCTGGGCCAGCTTGTGCGCCTGCTCGGCATTCTCCGCGTTCTGCTTCACGGTGGCGGTGAGCTGCTCCATGCTGGCTGCGGTTTGCTCAAGGGAGGTGGCGGTGGATTCCGTGCGCTGGGATAGGTTCAGGTTACCGGCGGTCAGCTCGCGGCTGCCGGTATCAATCTGGGCGCTGGCATCGCGCACCCGCTGGACTGACTCGCGCAGCGACTGGCGCATGGCTTCGATGGCCTGGGCCAGACGTCCCAGCTCGTTGTCGGTTGCCGGCGGCAGTTCGCGGCTCAGATCCCCTGCGGCGACGTGCTCCAGCTGTTCGATGGACTGCTCAAGCGGCTTGAGCAGCAGGTGGCGCAGCGCCAGCCAGACCAGCACGATAATCCCCGCCGTCAGCAGCGCCGCGATGATCATCAGCGTCAGCACCACGCTTTTCTGCTGCTGCACGGCGGCGACCTCCGCTTTACCGCGCGCGTCGCCCCACGCCTGAAACGCCTGCATGGCGTTGTTGAAATCACGGGCCACCGGGATCAGACCGTTCTCCAGCAAATCGTAATACTGATCCGGGCTTTGAGACTGCAGCGCGGCCAGCATTGGCGTAATGCCTTTGCTGTCGTAGGCGCTGAACGCTTTCGCCAGGTTTGCTACCAGGCGTTCGCCCTCTTCATCGCCAACCGGCGTGGCGATCACGTTTTTAAGCTGCTGGCGCGCAGTGAGGATCTCTTTCTCAATGGCTTTGGTGGCGGCAGCGGCATCGTCCAGCAGCCCCACTTCCATCTGGCGCACCGCCTGCCCGGCCTCATTACGGGCGCGCAGCATCAGGGTATAGCCATCGCTGAGCTGCACCATCTGTTCACCCTGGAGGTGGTTGATGCGTTGCAGGGCGTTCGAGCTTTGGGTGAGCGAGTAAATACCGATACCGCTGACGAGTAGCAGCAGCAGCGTCATGACGGCCAACAGGGACAGCAAACCAGTACGGACAGACAGATTTTTCAACATGTGACGTTTCCCGGTTATTGCGACAACGTGTGAAAGGGTCAGAAAAGCGTTATCGGCAATACCCGGGAAATATTAAGGATTTGTTTCCATAACAAAAACTTATGGCACGCGCGTCGCCCCGCCCACCCGCGTAACGGCGGCACTCTGGCGGTTTTCCCACAACACGGTCAGGCCGCGTTGCAGGGCGATAAAAATAAACAGCAGAATGCCGATGGCGATCTTGGTCCACCAGGAGCTGAGGGTGCCGTCGAAGTTGATATAGGTCTGTATCAGCCCCTGTATCGCCACGCCAAACAGCGTGCCCAGCACCGTGCCAACTCCGCCCGACAGCAGCGTGCCGCCGATCACCACCGAGGCGATAGCATCCAGCTCGACGCCCACCCCCGCCAGCGCATAGCCCGCCTGGGTATAGATGGAGAAGACGATCCCCGCAAGCGTGGCAAGGCCGGTGGAGAGCATATAGATGCGAATCGTGGTGCTGCGGGTGGAGATGCCCATCAGGTTAGCCGAGGTGGCGTTGCCGCCGATGGCGTAGACCTGATTGCCAAAGCGGGTGCGGTGCGCGAGGAAAATACCCAACACCACCACGCCCAGCATCAGCAGCCCCATGGCGCTGAGCCGCCCGCCACCGGGGATCTTCCACGCCAGGCTGGAGAGCGTGTCATACACCGGGTGATCGATGGGGATCGACTCTTCAGACACCAGATAGCTGACGCCGCGCAGAAAGAACATCCCGGCGAGGGTGATAATAAACGCCGGGATCTTCAGGGCATCGATCAGCAGCCCCATAAAGGCACCGAAGGCGCAGCCCATCGCCAGCACCAGCGGGAACGCCACCAGCGGCGACAGCCCCCAGTAGCCAATTGCTTTAGCGAGAAACACGCCGGTAAAGGCGATCACCGACCCGACCGAGAGATCGATACCGCCGGAGAGGATCACAAAGGTCATGCCGACGGCGATGATACCGAGAAAGGCGTTGTCGGTAAGGATATTGCAGATCACCCGCGTCGAGGCGAAGCCGGGAAACTGCGTCAGGCAGTAGAGATACCCCAGCACAAACACCGCGAGGGTAATCATCAGCGGCAGATTACGTTTTATCATGGCGTCGTGCTCCTTTGATCAGGGAAATAAAGCGCGGCGACTGCACGATCAGCACGCAGAGCACCACCACCGCTTTCACTACCTGGTTAAGTTCGGGCGGGAAGCCGGACAGCAGGATCCCGGTATTCATCCCCTGGATAATCAGCGCCCCGACCACCGAGAGCACGAGGTTAAAGCGTCCGCCCATCAGCGATGCGCCGCCAATCACCACCGCGAGGATGGCGTCCAGCTCCAGCCACAGCCCGGCGTTGTTGGCATCCGCCCCGCGAATGTCCGCGGCAACGATAACCCCGGCGATGGCCGCGCACAGCCCGCTGAGCATATAGGTGAGCATCACCATCAGGCGGGTATTCACCCCGGCGTTCTTCGCGGCGCGAATGTTAATCCCTACCGCTTCGATAAACATGCCGAGCGCGGTTTTACGCGTCAGTACCCAGAACAGCACCAGGGTCGCGAGCGCGATAATGACCGGCGTGGGAAACAGCAGCAGCGAGCCGCTGCCGAGCCACGACAGAGACGGCGAGGTAAAGGTGACGATCTGCCCGGAGGTAATCAGCTGCGCCACCCCGCGCCCGGCCACCATCAAAATCAGGGTGGCGACGAACGGCTGAATTTTGAGAACCGCCACCAGCACGCCGTTCCACAGTCCGCACAGCACGCCCGCCCCGAGCGAGGCGAGGATCACCACCGTCAGACTGTGGCCCTCGACGGTGAGGGTCGCAGCCGTGGCGCCGGCTATCGCCATGATCGCCCCGACCGACAGGTCGATACCGCCGGTGGCGATCACCAGCGTCATGCCGATGGCCAGCAGCGCCACCGGCGCGGCGCGGTTCAGAATATCAATCGGGCTGCCGAACAGCCGCCCGTCCTGGAGCACAATCTGTAAGAAATGCGGCGCGACCAGACTGTCGATCAGCAACACCAGCGCCAGGGCGATCAGCTGGGGCATCCCCGGCGGCCAGCGAAAACGCCGCGAGGCTTGTCCGGCCTGGGTGTGAGGCAGAGAACGAGGCATCACATCTCTCTCCTTATGCCGCAATGGCATTCATAATGGCCGGCACCGACAGCTCGCTGAGCGGAATTTCCGCCACGTGCTTACGGTCGCGCAGAATAATGACCCGGTCGGCGTAGCCCACCAGCTCTTCCAGCTCCGACGAGATAACCAGCAGCGCCAGACCGTCGGTGCAGAGGGTTTCAATCAGCCGGATGATCTCGGCATGCGCGCCGACGTCGATACCGCGCGTGGGCTCATCGAGGATCAGGAACTGCGGACGGGTCAGCAGCCAGCGCGACAGCAGCACTTTCTGCTGATTGCCGCCGGAGAGGAACTCCACCGGCTGCTCGGCGCTGGGGGTACGAATGCCCAGCTGGCGGATAAAACGCTCCGCGATCTGGTTCTGCTCCCGGCGCGGAATGGGCCGCAGCCAGCCACGCTGGGCCTGGAGCGCCAGCACGATGTTTTCCCGCACCGATGCGGCGGCGATGATGCCGTCGGTTTTGCGATCCTCCGGACAGAATCCGATCCCTACCTGGGATGCCTGGCTTGGCGAGCGCAGGCGACGGGTGAGGCCTTTGATCACCGCCGTGCCGCTGTCGGCGGGCCGAATGCCGAAGATCACCTCGGCGGTTTCGGTGCGGCCGGAGCCCAGCAGCCCCGCCAGACCGACAATCTCGCCGGGGCGTACCGCCAGATCGAACGGGGCAATGACCCCTTTCTTCCCGAAGCCGTTAAACGCCGCCACCGGTTTGTCGCTCAGCAGCGTACGCCCGGCACGCTGCAAGGCGTTGGACTCCAGCTCGCGGCCCAGCATCATTTTGACCAGCTCAATCTGCGGCAGATCGGCGGTGTCGCGAGTGCCGACAAAACGGCCGTTGCGCAGTACGGTAATGCGGTCGGTCACCTCATACACCTGATCGAGGAAGTGGGTCACGAAGACCAGGCTCACGCCCTGATCGCGCAGCTGGCGCATCAGCGTGAACAGCATTTCCACTTCCTGGGTATCGAGACTGGCGGTGGGTTCATCGAGGATCAGCACTTTGGCAGAGAGATCGATCGCCCGACAGATGGCGACGATCTGCTGCATCGCCACCGAGAAACGGTTAAGCGGTTCGCGCACGTCCAGCGCAAACCCATAGGATTCCATGAGCGCCGTGGCGCGCCGCTCCATATCTTTGCGGCGCAGCAGGCCGAAGCGTTTAGGCTCCCGGCCAATAAACAGGTTATCCGCCACCGACATATTGGGCAGCAGGTTAACTTCCTGATAAACGGTACCGATGCCGAGCTTCTGGGCGTGAGCGGTATTCTTTGGCGCGATGGGCCGACCTTCGAGCCAGATCGTGCCGCCGTCCGGCTGATACACCCCGGTCAGCGCTTTGATTAGCGTCGATTTCCCGGCCCCGTTCTCGCCGAGCAGCGCCATGATTTCACCGCGTCGCAGGCTGATACTGACCTGATCGAGCGCGTTCACGCCGGGGAACGTTTTGCTTAATCCTTCGGTGCGCAGGATTTCCTGATGGTTATCGTTATTCATGGCCGGGTTCTCCTGAAGCCTGAGGATGGCGGGTTAGCTGGCAAAACGCATGGCGGGTGGATAACGCGCCGTCGCCATGCGTTCTGTCAGAGCGCGGGTTTTCCTCTCTCTTCCAGGGAGAGGGCCAGGTGAGGATCGTCGCCCTCACGGCCCCCTCGCCAGAAGCCGATCGTGACGGAATCAGTACCCCATGTTTTTCTTCTTCTCTAACTCTTCTTTCGCAGTGTCCGGCAGGTAGAGCGTTGATTTGGTGAGGGTCATTTTTTCAGGCTGGGTGCCGTCTTTTTTGAATTTCTCGAGCGCGTCGAACGCCGGACCGGCCATGTTCGGCGTCAGTTCAACGCTGGCGTTGGCTTCGCCATCGATCATCGCTTTAAAGATATCCGGCACACCGTCGATAGAACCGGTCAGGATGTCTTTGCCCGGCTTCAGGCCCGCTTCTTTAATGGCCTGAATGGCACCGATGGCCATGTCATCGTTATGGGCATACACCATGCAGATGTTTTTGCCGTTGTTCTCGGCCTTAATAAAGCTCTCCATCACCTCTTTCCCTTTAGAACGGGTAAAGTCGCCGGACTGAGAACGGATGATTTTGATGTTCGGCGCGCTGGAGATCGCTTCGGCGAAACCTTTTTTACGATCAATCGCCACGCTGGCGCCCACGGTGCCCTGGAGTTCCACCACGTTGCAGGGTTTGCCGGCGACGGTTTTAATCAGCCACTCGCCGATAAGCTTGCCTTCCAGCACGTTGTCCGCGGTGACCGTGGTCATGTAGAGCGACTTGTCTTTTACGTCGATGGAGCGGTCGAGCAGGATCACCGGAATTTCGGCGTCTTTAGCCTCTTCCAGCACCGGATCCCAGCCGGTGGCCACTACCGGGGCGATGAAGATCGCGTCTACCCCCTGAGCGATAAACGAGCGCACGGCCTTAATCTGGTTTTCCTGCTTCTGCTGACCGTCCGCGATTTTGAGCGTGATGCCGCGTTTCTGGGCCTCGCTCTTCGCCACGTTGGTTTCCGCCGCGCGCCAGCCTGATTCAGAACCGACCTGAGAAAAGCCCACGGTCAGCGGTGCCGCCATCGCCACGGTCGACATGGCCGCTGAAATTGCTGTGACAAGAAGTAAGCGCTTCCACATAGTTGTATCCTCGTAGGGGGGTATTGTGAGTGACGACTTTACCTGCGGGATGACTATAGACAATGTGGTATGTAACTGAATGCGTTACATCACAATTCGAAGAAGTAACGAAAACGTTAACGTCGGGCTGGAATTGCAACATCTCTGAAAAGAGCAGCGGCGCGCCTGTCGTGTTATCTCTATGATGAAGAAAAAGTTAGAGCAATAAGCGCAACGCCGCGCCCTTTGTAAGCGGTTACACGAATTTATAAAAGATGCGGCTGTGGATATGGATAAATCAGTCTGATTTCGGCTCTGAAAATGGCGTCTCGTCCGTCGCGTCATGAAAACAAGCTGAGACAAACAGCCGCAGTTAGCTATAATACCCGGCACTTGTTTGCCATACATGTAAAGGAAACAGACATGAGCCTTCTCAACGTTCCGGCGGGTAAAGATCTGCCAGAAGACATCTACGTTGTTATCGAAATTCCTGCCAACGCAGATCCTATCAAATACGAAATCGACAAAGACACCGGTGCGCTGTTTGTTGACCGTTTCATGTCCACCGCGATGTTCTATCCGTGCAACTACGGCTACATCAACAACACCCTTTCTCTGGATGGGGATCCGGTTGACGTGCTGGTTCCGACCCCGTATCCGCTGCAGCCGGGCTCCGTTATTCGCTGCCGTCCGGTTGGCGTGCTGAAAATGACTGACGAAGCGGGCGAAGATGCCAAGCTGGTTGCGGTTCCGCACACCAAGCTGAGCAAAGAGTACGATCACATTAAAGATGTGAACGACCTGCCGGAACTGCTGAAAGCGCAGATCGGTCACTTCTTCGAGCACTACAAAGACCTCGAAAAAGGCAAGTGGGTTAAAGTTGAAGGCTGGGCCGACGCGGCTGCTGCGAAAGCAGAGATCGTGGCCTCCTTCGAGCGCGCCGCGAAGAAATAATTTTCCTGCGTGAGTAAAAACACCGCCTACGGGCGGTGTTTTTGTTTGTGCTTCATCACGCTGTCACAAAACTGCCGCATAATGTTGCTTTCGCCGAACTTCGCCGTCACTTCCCGCGTTTAAACGTAAATTTTCTCCCTCGTACGATAAAGTCTAAAGGTTAAGTACCGATAACATGTCTTTAAGCACCAGTAACATTACTGGCTCGCTGTTGACCCGGGAAAACCACCATGAAACTTAACCGCTTCACCATTGGGCAGCGCCTCGGCTTGCTTGCCGCCCTGCTGCTGCTCGCCACGCTGTTTATCGGCCTGCGCGGTATCATCAATAACGCTGACAGCCTTGCGCAAAGCACGGACACGATGCGCACACAGATGCTGATCGCCCAGAGTATCGATACCGCCAGGAATGCCCAGGTCCAGTTTAAGATCCAGGTGCAGGAGTGGAAAAATACCCTGCTGCGCGGCGCACAGGATGAAGAGGCGTTCCGCAAATACCAGCAGGCGTTTGTCGAGCAGAGCGCGAAGACCCAGGCGCTGCTCGACCAGCTGATTACCCTGCTGCCCCAGCTCGGCATGGATACCGCCACCGCACAGCAAACCCGCACCCTGCATGCCCAGCTTGAGCAATCGTATATCGCGGCGCTGAAACAGTATGCGGTGGGGGATCTCGCCAGCGCGCAGCGCGTCGATAAGCTGGTGACCGGCATTGACCGTGAACCAACCAAAATGATCGATGATCTGGTTGCCGCTACGCTGGCCCGCGCCACGGCGCTGCACCAGCAGATTGATGCCCACAACCTGGCGCAGTTTGAAAAAACGCGTCTGATGCTGCTGATCGTCATGGGCTTTACCCTGGTCGCCGGTTCGCTGATCACCCTGTGGCTGATTCGCAGCATCACCCGACCGCTGGCGGAAGCGGTGAGCATTGCGCGCACCGTGGCGGCCGGCGATCTGCAGGCGGAGATCACTATTCAGGGGCGGGATGAAACCGCTGAGCTGATGCGCGCCCTGCGTGAGATGAACCATAACCTGACGGATATCGTCTACGGGGTGCGGGAAGGTACGGAAACCATCGCCACCGCCTCGGCGCAGATCGCGCAGGGCAGCCGCGAGCTGTCGTCGCGCAATGAGGCGCAGGCCAGCGCGCTGGAGCAGACCGCGGCCTCGATGGAGGAGCTGACGTCGGTGGTGAAAAACAACGCCGATAACTCACGTCACGCCAGTACGCTGGCGCGCAACGCCTGCGATGTGGCCGGTCAGGGCGGCGAAGCGGTGGAAAAAGTGGTGCACACCATGAGTGAAATCCACCGCTTCTCCAACGAAATCAACGACATTATCGGCGTTATCGATAGCCTCGCGTTCCAGACCAACATCCTGGCGCTCAACGCGGCGGTGGAAGCCGCGCGGGCCGGCAGCGAAGGGCGCGGCTTTGCGGTGGTTGCCGCAGAAGTGCGCGCGCTGGCGCAGCGCTCCGCCTCGGCGGCGCAGGATATCCGCGTGCTGATCGACCGCTCGGTAACGCGCATTGCCGACGGCAACCTGCTGGTGCAGGAGGCGGGCAGCGCGATGGATGACATTCTGCAGCGCGTGAAGCAGGTCAGCGAGCTGATCGAGACCATCTCGCTGGCCAGCCACGAGCAGAGTACCGGTATCGATCAGGTTAACGTCGCGGTGACGCATATGGATGCCGCCACCCAGCAGAACGCCACGCTGTCGCAGGAGTCCTCCAGCGCCGCGCAGTCGATGCACAGCCAGGCGGAACGGCTACTGGCGTCGGTCAGCGTGTTCAAGCTGAAATCCCGCCTCGCCTGACGCCAGAAAAAGCAACGCCACCCGAAGGTGGCGTTGTGCGTGTTACGTTGGGGTCCTGTCTAACCAGTTCCCGCTTTCTATTCTTGTGCGTCCATTGACCGCACGCTGGTACACGTACATCCATGCACTCCCGTACGGTGTCTGAATCAGCTGACGCTTATACTCACCGCGCGCGGTGCGCAGAGCATCGAGCTCGGCAAGGGTTGCTGCGTCGATACGATAAACCTCACCCTGTACGCTGCCTTCGCCGGGCACCGCGCCCGGATAGTGCCCCAGACTGTACAGTTGATAATTATCGACGCTGAAATCCCCTAACCACTGAGCGTTGGTCATCCAGTGGCTGTTGCCCTGTTTGCGTCGTAAACTGCCGTAGACAAATATTCGCATTGCTAAAACTCGAACTGATAGAGCAAATCGAGTGCCTGATCGACCCCAGACACGGCTTCCAGATATAGCTTAGGCATCAGGCGGTAGCGCAGGGTGAGTGTCGCCAGAGAATCAAAAATGCCCACGCCATATTTTACCTGCAGACCCGGCAGCACATAGCCGCTGACCACCACCTGGGATGAGTCTCCCACCCCTTCGGTATCCAGCGCAAGGTTGCTTACGCCAAAGGTCTCGCCGATTTTACCCACAACCTGCCCACTTTGTGCAACCCCCAGGCCAATAAGCATGGATGTCATCGCTTCGCTGTCGCTCTGCGTGCTCTCCAGTCCCTGGCCGCGAAGCAGGTAGGACAAGGCTTCCTGCTGCGACATCGCCGGATCCGAGAACACTTCGGCTTTCGGCTCATCGGCAGTACCGGTCACCCTGACGCCGGCGATCACGTCGTTTTCCGTTGCGTCAGGATTGCGGATCGCTTCGATATTCAGCAGCGGCTGGTCCGGCGGGCCGGAGAACAGCAGTTCGCCTTTGCGGACAATCAGATCCTGGCCGTAGGCGTGGAAGCGCCCTTCCGGAATGTTGATCTGCCCGTTCAGCCCCAGCCCCTGACTGTCCTGCGCCACTTTCAGATCGCCGTTCAACCGTGCTTTCAGGCCGAAGGCGTCAATGCGCACGTTGTTGCCGACGTGGACAATCAGGTTGCTGTTGATCGGAATACTGGCGCGCTGCGTCTCTTCCGGCTTGAGGTTGTTATCGAGCAGCACTTCGTCGCTGGATACCCCCACCGCGCTCTCCGGCAACTCGTGTACCACGATGCGCGCCCAGGGCACGTCCACGCGGCCGTCGAGGGTAAACAGGTTCGGCGTCGCTTCAAACACCACGTCCGGCGAGACATCGAGCCGCACCATCGGCGGTACGGTAATGCGCACGCGGCTGCCTTTGGCGGCGATACGCGCCCGCCAGTTATCAATCTGGCTCCAGTTGGCGTCGCCGCTTAGGGCGATTTCGCCCTGGCGGGTGCGCACCACACCCTGCAGGGTAGAACTCATGCCGTTGAAGTTAAGCGCCAGCTGGCTGGGCTGCATGTCAAACGGCATAAAGTTGCCGTCCACTTCGGCACCGTTGAGCTGCATCTGCCCAAACAGCTGCGGCTGCTGAACGTTGCCGCCAAGCCGCAGGGTGGCGCCCAGCGTCCCGGCCACCTTCTCACCGCGGGAGAAGATTGGGTTGACCATCGCCAGCGAGAAGTTGCGGATGTTGATATTGCCGCCGAGATTACGGCGGTTCTGCGGATCGGTCACCTCGACCTGACCGTCAAACTGGCCGTTGTTAACCAGCCGGATCAGCCAGTCGAGACGGGCGCGGTTGTTGCGCAGCTCGGCGTTGAGGTTGAGCGTATCAAAGGCTACCGGCAGCGCGGCGTCGTTCACCACCTGGGTTACCTTCACGCTGCGGCCTGACAGGCGCACCTGCCCCTGGGGCAGCCCTTCCTGGGTGGTGTCCCAGCTTACGTCGGCGTTGCCGGTAAACACCCCGCTTGCCTGGGTGGTTTCCGGCATAAAGGGCTTCAGCATCGCCAGGTCAAACCGGTTGAGATTGACCTGCGCTCGCCCTGCCGCCCCGGCGTCCACGGCTTGCGGGATGCACAGCTGCGCGTTGGGGTTATTCCAGCAGTGCGGTCCAATGTTGATCTTCTGCTCTTTGCCGCGGTAGTCGAGGGCGATGACACGACTGATGGACCAGGGGCCGACCGGGGTGTCAAAGCGGGTGTTGTTCAGGCTGCCGCGCCAGCGCTGCTCGGCGCGATCGAAGCTGCCCTGCAGATCGAGCTGCCCGGACACCGGTTCGCCCTGCACGCGCAGCGCCAGCTTGTGCTGCTTTTCGCTGCCGCTGGCATCCAGCGTCACGAGGCCGATGTTAACTCCCGGCTGCACCACGCGCTCGACGCGCAGATTCAGCTTTCCGCCAAGCTGGTCGGTCGACTTCACCTCGCCCTTCAGCTGCACCTGCGCCACGCTCAGCTCCTGCCAGCGCAGCCCACGGGCGGTCACGTCTGCCAGCAGCTCCGGGGCATCCACGGTGCCGCGAATGTTGATAAGCCCTTTTGCCGTGCCGCCAAGCCCAGGCAGCGCGTTATCCAGCTGCGGGGCGTCAATTTTCGCGTCCAGCGCCAGGGCTTTCACGCCCAGTTCGCCCTTCACGTCGGCGCGGTTAGGACCAAGCTCCAGATGCAGACCCGGAATGGTCCACTGCAGATAGCTGTTGCCCTTCAGCTGCCCGGCGACCTTAACGCGGTTCTGCTTAACGTTGCCGTCCAGCTTCAGTTCCGGTACGTCAAGCTGCCAGGTGCCGCCGTAGAGGCTGCCGCGCATCTTCATCAGGCCGTTCAGTTTTGACGGCCACTCCGGGAACTCCTTCGCGGTGTTGATGCCTTTCAGGTTCAGATCGCCGCGCCAGCTGATCGCCTGCTGCCAGTCAATCAGCGCTTTTAGCTCGGTGGTTCCCTCCAGGGCGGCCACGCGCAGGCTGTCGAGGTTGATCTGCTGCTCGTTGCCTTTCGCGTCAAGCGTGATGGTCGCCGGGGGGATCTGCGCCCCGCGCACCGCGGTTTTGAACGACAGCGCGTAGTCGGTCATCTTGCCGCTGAGCTTCAGCTTCAGATCGTCGGCCTGATACTGCCGCTCGCCGGTAAACGGCCAGTAGAGCTGCTCGCTGGTGATGTCGAGATTGAGCGGCAGCCCGGCTTCGCCCAGCCGTGTCTGCGCCCGCAGCACCATATCCACCGGCCCGGAGAGATTCACGCCGACCTCAAGCTGCTCGCGCAGCGCCCCGCCGATTTTCAGCTTCACCTTCTCGCCCTTCAGCGGCTCGACGTTGAGCGTGCTGTTAAGCGTAAGATCCACCGGCCAGCTGTTGCGCAGTTCGGCGGTGCCGCTGGCATTGAGCGTGCCCTGGTTGGCGTCGATATCCAGCGTGTCGAGGGAGGTTTTGCCGTCAACGCTGCTCACCTTCAGCAGCAGGTTGCGCACCGTCAGCTCGGTCGGGCCGGTGACGCGCAGCTGCTCGCCGCGAAATTCCTCGATATTCAGGTTGAGCGGCAGATGCACATCGGTCATCTCCGGCAGCACCGGTTTAGAGAAGAGATCCCTGAGCGTCTCGCCAAGCGGTTTCTCATCCGGCTTCGGCTGGTTGATTTTCGGATCCACCACCTCTTCCTGCGCCACTTCCGCCACCTCTGGCAGGGCGATCAGCAATCCCTGCAACGTCGTGGGGCGCAGCGTCAGGTTTTTCTCCTGCCAGCTGAGGCCGGAGGTGAAATCCATCACCGACACCAGGGTGTCGTCGATTTTGATGTTGATGTTGTTAAGCGCCACCCGGCTCAGGGTGATGGGATACGGGGTGGAGAGATCCAGCGGGCCGCTCTCCTCCTCTTCCACCTGGGCGGCGGGCGGCATTTTTTTGGTGTCCACCACCACATTGATATCGCTGAGCGAAATGTCATTCACGCACAGGCTGCTGTCACGCAGGCAGGCCAGCTTCACGCCGAGATGTACCCGCCCGGCATTGACGCTGACACCCGGACGGTCGTAGCGAATATTTTGCAGCGTCAAATCGCGCCAGCCGCCGGTGACGGTGCCAATCTCAAGCCCCGGCACCCAGCGGTTAGCGGCGTTAAACAGCAAATGAAGCCCGGTGGTGGTCCCCACCAGGAACGCCACGGTGGCGAGCAGCAGCAGAATAAATGCCAGAACCCCGAGGCTGATTTTTTTCCATAAACTCATAATTCAGGCCCCAGACCGATATAGAACTGCAGATCGTTTTTCTTCTCTTCATCGCCAATCGGGACCGCGAAATCGAGTTTTATCGGGCCGACCGGCGACTGCCAGCGCACGCCTACCCCGGCACCGGTTTTAAAGTTGCTACGGCGAATATCCATCACCGCCTCACCCGAATCGATAAAGGCCGCGCCCCACCACTTGCCGGTCACGTTGTACTGGTACTCCAGCGATCCGGTGGCGAGCTTTGAGGCGCCGGTAAGTTTGCCGTCGCTGTCTTCCGGGGAGATCGACTTGTACTTGTAGCCGCGAATGCTGCGGTCGCCGCCGGCGAAGAAGCGCAGGTCGGGCGGCACGCGATCAAAGTCGCCGGTTTCAATCCAGCCGAGATTGCCGCGCGCCACGAAGCGATGCCGGTCATACAGGGTGCGGATCCAGACGTTCTGCGCCTGCCACACCACGAAGTCGACGTCCGAGCCCCAGGCGGTGCTGGAGTAGTCCACCGAGTAGCGCTGCGAGTCGCCCCAGGTCGGCATCAGCCCACCGCGCGAGCGGGTGCGGCTTATCATCACGCCTGGATAGAGCAGCATGGTGGTGTTGGTGACGTCGCCCTGGGTAAAGTGGTCGAGGCTCCAGCGCAGGTTAATCGCCCGCTGCCAGCCGCTGGAGAGATCCCAGAAGCGCGACACCGCGAGCGTGCTGGAGTCGGCTTCGGTATCGTTCAGATCGGTACGCTTCACCCCGCCCTGCACCAGGTAATACTGTTCCAGCGGGTTCTTCAGCAGCGGAATTTTGTAGCTGAAATCAAGCTGCTGCTCCGGCGCAGAAATACTGGCGCTGGTCGAGAAGCTATGCCCGTACGAGTTGATCCACGGCTTGCGCCAGGTGGCTTTCAGCCGCGGCCCGACGTCGGTGGAGTAGCCCACCCCGGTTTCGATGGTGTTCTGGGTGCGCGGCGACACCACGCCCATCAGCGGCAGCACTTTAGTTTCGCGGGATTTCTCAAACTCCGGGGCCACGACGACTGAATTAAACCAGCCGGTGGCAGAGAGCCGCCGGTTCAGCTCGGCGAGATCGCTTGAGGTGTAGTAGTCGCCCTCATCAAACGGCACCAGGTTTTGCAGGTATTCGTCGCGGATCTGCGAATTTTTGAAGGTCACCGGCCCGAAGCGGTAGCGCTGCCCGCTGTCGTAGTCGATATCCCAGAACGCCTGATGGCGCTCCACCGCCACGCCGAGCTGGCTTTTCTTGTAGGCGCTGTCGAAGTAGCCCTTACGCAGCGCCACGCTGGTCAGCCCTTTTTTAAAGCTGTCGTAGTCATTGTGGTTCAGTACGGTGCCCACCGCAGGACGTTTTTTCAGCAGCTCGAGATAGTCTTTATCGTCGCGCGCGCCGCCGCGCAGGATGACATCGGTGCCGCCGATGCGCACCGGTTCACCGGCGCTCACTTTCGCCAGCAGCACCTGCCGTCCCCCGTTGGCCGGCGGTGGACGCAGTTCGAAATGAATGGTGGGTTCGTAATAGCCGAGGGCCTTCAGCCCTTCTCTTATCGCATCATCTACGCGGGCCTGAAACCGACGATCCGGCGTCACCTCATCGCTCTGAATCGTTGAGAGCTGGGCGCGAACGTTTTTTTGCAGCGCGCCGGATAATCCTTCAACCTGTAACCGGACCGAGGCCGCGCTGGCGGCGCCCGTCACCAGTAGCAGACTGGCAATACCTATATGTCGGAATCGTGGCACGTTCTCTCCTGAATACCCATGTTTCCACCCTGAAGGAAACGTGTTACCGCTCCGCGGCTTAACAAAACTCCAACAACTGGAGTTGAAAAAATGACGTTCGCCCAAATATTTCTTATTGTTTTAATTTAGGCGGTGTCCGGCAAAAGTCACGCCATGTCTCGCTATACGTGAGCCAGCGCGCGCCAGACCTTACTCTTTTCGCCGGCACCCTTTTTCGGCTGCCGCCGTCTTTGCCTGCTGTACGCTTCGCGTAACGCGTGGGTATTGTCCGTAAACAGGCGCCCTGTGACAACCTTAGTGAAGGTTGTTAACACATCATCTACCCACGGGAGACCATTATTGTGACCCTATTCGATAAGAACCACCTCGTATCCCGCGACGACGCGCTGCCGGGACGTAACACGCCAATGCCGGTTGCCACCCTACACGCCGTGAATGGCCACTCAATGACAAACGTCCCGGACGGGATGGAGGTCGCCCTGTTTGCGATGGGCTGCTTCTGGGGCGTGGAACGCCTGTTCTGGGCGCTGCCGGGGGTCTACAGCACCGCCGCTGGCTATACCGGGGGCTATACGCCGAACCCGACCTATCGCGAAGTGTGTTCCGGTCAGACGGGCCACGCTGAAGCGGTACGCGTGGTCTACGATCCGTCGGTCGTCTCTTACGAGCAGCTGCTGCAGGTATTCTGGGAAAACCACGATCCCGCCCAGGGGATGCGTCAGGGTAACGACCACGGCACCCAGTACCGCTCGGCGATCTATCCGCTGACGCCGGAACAGGATGCCGCCGCGCGCGCCAGCCTCGCCCGCTTCCAGGCGGCGATGGATGCGGCCGGTGACGATCGCCATATCACCACGGAGATCGTCGAGGCAACGCCGTTCTACTATGCCGAAGACGACCACCAGCAGTACCTGCACAAAAACCCGTACGGCTACTGCGGCATCGGCGGTATCGGGGTGTGCCTGCCGCCGCAGGCGTAACGTATCAGGCCCGATGATAAACAGCCCCGCTATGCGGGGCTGTTTGGTATTT
>NZ_AWFZ01000050.1:250787-293052 GCF_000463155.2 Siccibacter turicensis LMG 23730
AGGCGTAACGTATCAGGCCCGATGATAAACAGCCCCGCTATGCGGGGCTGTTTGGTATTTGACCAGAAGAGCTGATGCGCTTCCCTAAGAAAGCGAGTATCGCTGTCAATACTCATGACAGAACAGGGGCAGGAAGAAATAACCGGCTCATCATTACCGTGTTTATCCGACACGGCGAAAACCCGATCGCACACTGAGGCTGCACCGCAAGGGATACCACGTCATCACGCCGCTCTGGCAGCCCCACAGGGGCTTACGCTATACTACCCGTTGAATTTTCAGGCTTCCTTCGCTACTGGCCTGTAATCATAGTGTTTTCACACAATAATCAACTGCCCTTCCGAGGATCTGGCCTCCAGGCCGGATAAGATATGTTAAACAGTATTCTACTGATACTTGCTCTCATCGCCGTTAGTGCGTTTTTCTCGTTATCGGAGATTTCGCTGGCGGCATCGCGAAAGATCAAACTTAAACTGCTGGCCGACGATGGCAACATCAACGCCATGCGCATCCTGAAGATGCAGGAAAACCCCGGCACCTTCTTCACTGTGGTACAGATTGGCCTTAACGCCGTTGCTATTCTTGGCGGTATTATCGGGGACGCGGCCTTCTCGCCGGCGTTTCGCAGCATTCTCGATAACTTTATGGCACCGGAACTGGCCGAGCAGCTCAGCTTTATTATCTCCTTCACCCTTGTTACCAGCCTGTTCATCCTGTTCGCTGACCTCACCCCGAAACGCATCGGTATGATTGCGCCAGAAGCCGTGGCTTTGCGCATCATCAACCCGATGCGCTTCTGCCTGTTCGTCTTCCGGCCGCTGGTGTGGTTCTTTAACGGCATGGCTAACATCATTTTCCGCATCTTTAAGCTGCCGATGGTGCGTAAAGACGACATCACCTCCGACGATATCTACGCGGTGGTAGAAGCCGGTGCGCTGGCGGGGGTACTGCGCAAGCAGGAGCATGAGCTGATTGAGAACGTGTTCGAGCTGGAATCGCGCACCGTGCCCTCCTCCATGACCTCGCGTGAGAACATCATCTGGTTCGATCTGCATGAGGACGAACAGAGCCTGAAGAATAAGGTTGCCGAGCACCCGCACTCCAAGTTCCTGGTGTGCAACGCGGATATCGACCATATCGTCGGCTATGTAGACTCCAAAGAGCTGCTGAACCGCGTACTGGGCAACCAGAGCCTGAAACTCAACAGCGGCGTGCAGATCCGCAACACGCTCATCGTGCCAGACACCCTTACGCTGTCCGAGGCGCTGGAAAGCTTCAAAACCGCCGGCGAAGACTTCGCGGTGATCATGAATGAGTACGCGCTGGTGGTCGGTATCATCACGCTGAATGACGTAATGACCACGCTGATGGGTGACCTGGTCGGCCAGGGCATGGAAGAGCAGATTGTGGCCCGCGATGAGAACTCATGGCTGGTGGAAGGCGGTACGCCGATTGACGACGTGATGCGCGTGCTGGATATCGACGACTTCCCGCAGTCCGGCAATTACGAAACCATCGGCGGCTTTATGATGTTCATGCTGCGCAAAATCCCGAAACGTACCGACTCGGTGAAGTTCTCGGGCTATAAGTTCGAAGTGGTGGACATCGATAACTTCCGTATCGATCAGCTGCTGGTGACCCGGCTTGATAACAAGCCCGCGGCCCTGACGCCTAAGCTGCCGGACGCCAGTCACGACGCCTGACCCTGAAAACATCAACGGCCCCATCGCGGGGCCGTTTTGTTTTACTGCTGTTTACCGCATAGCACGTTGTGGTTACGCCATCTCAGTGTGCAGACGCGTAACCTGACGGTTAACTTCAGACATGACAGACAGATGCTGTTTGTCTTTCACTTTCGGGATAAGGATCTTGCCCTTATCGAACTCAAAAGCGCCTACGTCCTTGATGTATAACCGTCCACGGAACAGGATTTTCACGTACTTCGCCACCTGCAGTGGGTTGTACCGTTGGAAGATTTTCACTTTTTTTACTCCTGCTTAGTATTACGCCTCAAGCGGAGCCACACTCGGTCCGACAGGGATGGGCGCAAAATTTATAGCCAAATGACTATAGACCACAAAACTCAGGAGACACAGTCTCCAGCAGTTTATTTACCTTTTGATGACAGTAATTAAGAATATTCTTTTCAGTTCTAAAGTTAAGCCAGGATAAGGCACGCTTTTTGTGCTGTTCTGTGCGTTTGTACGCAAACTGGCATCACGCTTGCGGGAAAAGCGGCGGGAAAGCACTTATGCTTCAATAAGGTCGGCGAGTGGTCCGATCACTTATTCAACAATAAAATGGAGTCAACCATGATCCTGCGCGGAACTCTGGTCGTTACCCTGCTACTGATGCCGCTGCTGGCCTCGGCGCACAACTTTCAACAGAACCAGCGGGTCGCTCCTGTCGGCATCAACGACAGAGGGGAGCTGCTGCTGGATAACAATAAGTTTAGCTACAAAACCTGGAATAGCGCGCAGCTGCCAGGGAAAGTTCGCGTGCTGCTTCACATGGCGGGAAGAACCTCAGCCAAAGAGAAGAACGCCGGCGTGATTGAAGCGATCAAAGCGGCAAATTTGCCACACGATAAGTACCAGACCACCACCATTGTGAATACCGACGACGTGATCCCGGGCTCAGGCATGTTTGTGCGTAGCGCGCTGGAGAGCAATAAAAAGCAGTTCCCGTGGTCGCAGATCGTGGTCGATGAAAACGGCGCGGCGCGAGGAGCGTGGCAGCTGGAGGAGGAAGGCTCCGCGGTCGTGGTGCTGGATAAAGACGGCCGCGTACAGTTTGCGAAAGACGGCGGCCTGACCCAGGCGGAAGTGCAGCAGGTGGTCAGCCTGCTGCATACGTTGCTCAGTAAATAGAGACCCGGAAGCCGGGGTTCAGGAACGATTCACGCGGCGTATAATCCAGGGTTTTCCCCTGCCAGTCGTGAACCTGCGCCCCGGCGGCTACCGCCACGGCATGGCCTGCGGCGGTATCCCAGATGTTGGTCGGCCCGAAGCGCGGATAGAGCTGCGCTTCGCCCTCCGCCACCAGGCAAAACTTCAGCGACGAGCCAACGCTGGTGGTCTGGTGCTCGCCAAGCTGCTGGAGATACTCTTTCATTTCATCGTCACCGCCGTGAGAGCGGCTGACCACCACGCGCGGCGGCCGCGCATCGCGCACCTGAATCTCCTTGCGCACGCCGCACTCCTCTTTCCACGCCTTGCCATCTGCGGCAGCGTAGAGCGTATTGGGCACCGGGGCATAGACCACGCCCATCACCGGTTTCCCCGCGTCGATCAGCGCAATATTGACGGTGAACTCCCCGTTACGCTTCAAAAACTCTTTTGTTCCGTCGAGCGGGTCCACCAGCCAGTAGCGGGTCCAGTGCTGACGCACCTCCCATGCCGGCGGGTCCTCTTCGGAGATAACCGGAATGTCAGCGGCCAGACGCTGCAACCCGCTGACAATAATACGGTGGGCCGCGATGTCCGCTGCGGTAACCGGCGAGTCATCGGATTTACTGGTGGCATCCAGCGGTTTCTCCCCCTGGTAGACCTGCATGATGGCGTCCCCCGCCTCACGCGCCAGCTGGCAAATTTGTTCTAACATCGTCCACCTCGTCTTGTGCCGCAGCCATCAGGGGCCGCTTATGAATAACTCATTGTTTTTGCGTCATAGTTTTTTTATATCGTATTGCGCCTGAATACGCTATCTGTGAACTGTTCCAGATTACCGCCGTCGCTTTTCTGGCAGCATTCACACTTTTGTAAGCAATCGTCTGTAAGTACATAATTTTCTGTGGCTCAGATCGAAAAAAGGACCCTTCTCATGATCAAGTTTAGCGTAACGCTCCTTGCCACGCTGATTGCCGGGAGCGTGCATGCCGCGACCGTCGATCTGCGCATTCTGGAAACCACCGACCTTCACAGTAACATGATGGATTTCGATTACTACAAGGATGCCCCGACCGAAAAGTTCGGGCTGGTCAGAACGGCGACGCTGATTAACGCCGCGCGTGCGGAAGCGACAAACAGCGTGCTGGTGGACAACGGCGACCTGATCCAGGGCAGTCCGCTCGGCGATTACATGGCGGCAAAAGGCCTTAAGCAGGGGGATATCCACCCGGTGTATAAGGCGCTCAACACGCTGGATTACGCCGTCGGCAACCTCGGTAACCATGAGTTTAACTACGGGCTGGACTACCTGCGTAAGGCGCTGGCAGGCGCCGCGTTCCCTTACGTGAACGCCAACGTTATTGACGTGAAGACCCAGAAGCCGCTGTTCACTCCGTGGATAATCAAAGAGACGCCGGTGAAGGATAAAGACGGCAAAACGCACACCCTGAAAGTGGGCTACATCGGCTTTGTTCCGCCGCAGATCATGACATGGGATAAGGCCAATCTTGAAGGTAAGGTCACGGTTAACGACATCACCGAAAGCGCACGCCGCTACGTGCCAGAGATGCGCGCAAACGGTGCAGACGTTGTGGTAGTGATTGCTCACTCTGGTCTTTCCGCCGAGCCCTACAAAACCCTCGCCGAGAACTCGGTCTACTACCTGAGCGACGTGCCGGGCGTGGACGCGATTCTGTTTGGTCATGCGCATGCGGTCTTCCCCGGCAAAGATTTTGCCAGCATCAAAGGGGCCGACATTGAGAAAGGCACGCTGAACGGCGTACCGGCGGTGATGCCGGGCATGTGGGGCGACCATCTTGGGGTAGTGGATCTGGTGCTCAGCAACGACAGCGGCAGCTGGAAAGTGACGCAGTCAAAAGCCGAAGCGCGCCCCATCTACGATGCGGCAGCCAAAAAAGCGCTGGTAGCAGAAGATGCCAGCCTGGTGAAAGTGCTGAAAGCGGACCACGACGCGACCCGCGAGTTTGTCAGCCAGCCTATCGGTAAGTCAGCGGACAACATGTACAGCTACCTGTCGCTGGTGCAGGACGACCCGACGGTGCAGGTGGTGAACAACGCCCAGCGCGCCTACGTCGAGCACTTTATTCAGGGCGATCCGGACCTGGCAAACCTGCCGGTGCTGACCGCGGCCGCGCCGTTTAAAGCGGGCGGGCGCAAAAACGACCCGGCCAGCTTCGTGGAAGTGGAGAAGGGCCAACTGACCTTCCGCAACGCCGCCGATCTCTATCTCTACCCCAACACCCTGGTAGTGATGAAGGTCACCGGGCAGGAGGTCAAAGACTGGCTGGAGTGCTCTGCCGGCCAGTTCAATCAGATTGATATCCACAGCAGCGCGCCCCAGTCGCTGATCAACTGGGACGGTTTCCGCACCTACAACTTCGATGTGATTGACGGCGTCAACTACCAGATTGACGTCACCCAGCCGGCAAAGTATGACGGCGAGTGTCAGGTGGTGAACCCCCAGGCGGAGCGTATCAAGCAACTGACGTTTAACGGCAAGCCGATCGATCTCAACGCGACCTTCCTGGTCGCCACCAACAACTACCGGGCTTACGGCGGCAAGTTCGCGGGCACCGGCGACAGCCATATTGCCTTTGCGTCCCCGGATGAGAACCGCGCGGTGCTGGCGGCGTGGATAGGTGCAGAGACGAAACGCGTCGGTGAAATTCACCCGGCGGCGGACAACAACTGGCGACTGGCGCCGATACACAGCGATACCCCGCTGGATATCCGCTTCGAAACCTCACCGGGTGAGAAGGCCGCGGCGTTTATCAGCACGCACGCCCAGTATCCGATGAAAAAAGTCGCCACCGACGACATCGGCTTCGCTATCTATCAGCTTGATTTGCAGAACGCGAAGCCGTAATCACGCGATGTCTGCCTCACACCGGTGAGGCGGCGTTACGAAGGGCTGTCAGCACTGGCTGGCGGCCCTTTTTTTGGCTCAGGAGAGTGGCTGTGCTCATTTTCCTCACTTACCTTCAGGGCCATGATAACCCTGAAGAAACCCGCGCGCCTTTCCTCTACATCCCCTCGGTAAAGTCCCATAACCTAAACCGCAGTCCCGATGAGCCACTATACTGACCTGTGCAGCACGCATTTATCTGTGAGGCTGCCATACGGTTAATGACCTGGCACCAACCCTACCCAAGGCCATCAGGAGAACAACATGCATAAGAGTAAAACCTTGAAAACACTGCTTACCGCATCGGCAGTGGCCGCTATGTTCAGCACCGTCGGCGTACAGGCTCAGACCCCAGCGAGCGCCGGGCAGAATGAGGCCGCAGGCCAGACCGCATCAAACGACAAACTCAGCGCCGGGGACGAAAAAGCGCTGAAAGACATGGCCCAGGCCAATATCAATGAAGTCGCCGCCGGTAAAATCGCGCTGAGCAAAGCCCAAAGCAGCGACGTTAAAGCCTTTGCGCAGAAGATGATCGATGACCACAGCGCTGCCCTGAATAAAGTCCAGGCGGTCGCCCAGAAAAAAGGGGTAACGCTGCCGACCGAGCCGGACGACAAGCATAAAGCCATGGCCGCTACGCTGGAAAAAGAGAGCGGTGAGGCGTTTGACAAGATGTATATGGAAAATGCCGGCACCAAAGATCACAAGATGGTGCTGTCAACCCTGAAGAGTGATGCCATGAACATCAAGGATCCGGACGTGAAGGCGCTGGCTGACGAGCATACGCCGGTTGTTGAGCAGCACCTGAAGTCCGCTGAAGAGATGAAAATGACGTCAGGGAAGTAACCCGCACGCTTGTTGGGCACGCGTCCCTGCAACCGGGATGTTGACCACAACCTGTTGCAGGGCGTTACGGCGAAGGACCGCCGTTGACAATCAACAGACCAGGCGGGCAGCAAGCGCGTGATGGATATCCTCACCTCGCGCCTCAGGCCGCGTCCTTCCCTTCCCGCTGCTGCCGTGCGGCCATCACCTCCGGCAGATTCACTTCGATCCAGTCTGCCAGCACGGCGACCTTTTCACTGACCTGCTGTCCGGCCGGGGTCAGACTATACTCCACGTGCGGCGGCACGACCGGATACGCGACGCGATCCACGAAACCATCCATCTCCAGCCATTGCAGGGTCTGCGCCAGCATCTTTTCGCTCACCCCGCCGATACGACGACGCAGATCGCTGAAACGCAGCGTGCCATCGCGCAGTGCGACGAGGATCAACACGCCCCAGCGGCTGGTGACGTGTTTAAGGACATCCCGGGAGGGGCATTCACCGGCAAAGAGATTGCCGGTGCGCAGTTGTTCCGTGAGCGACGGGGTCATAGATACTTACCTTTTTGTACGTACTTACTAAAAGTTAGTTTGGTTGCTATTGTGCCATAACACTCACCTGACACAAAGGACATCACCATGATCGCCATTACCGGAGCAACCGGCCATCTGGGCCAGCTCGTTATCGAAAAACTGCTCACCACCGTCAACCCACAGGAGATTGTCGCCATCGTCCGCAACCCGGCAAAAGCCCAGGCGCTGAGCGACAAAGGCGTGCTGGTACGCAGCGGGGACTACAGCGACAGCGCCGCGCTGGCGCTGGCATTACAGGGCGTGGAAAAACTGCTGCTCATCTCCTCCAGCGAAGTGGGCCAGCGCACCGGCCAGCACCGCAACGTGATCGAGGCGGCCAAAGCGGCGGGCGTTAAGCTCATCGCTTATACCAGCCTGCTGCACGCCGACACCTCCCCGCTCGGTCTGGCGGCGGAACATGTGGAAACCGAAGCGATGCTGGCGGCGTCAGGCATCCCGACGGTGCTGCTGCGCAACGGCTGGTACACCGAGAACTATCTGGCAAGCGTGCCGCCGGCGCTTGAGCACGGCGTGTTTATCGGCAGCGCCGGCGAGGGCGCTATCGCTTCGGCACCCCGGGCCGACTACGCCGACGCCGCGGCACGCGTGCTGACGCTCGATGACCAGGAAGGGAAGATCTATGAGCTGGCAGGCGATGAGGCCTGGACCCTGAGCGAACTGTGCGCCACGCTGAGCACCCTGAGCGGCAAAAACGTGGCGTACCAGGATCTCCCCGAGGCGGATTTTGCTGCGGCGCTGGTGGGCGCGGGCCTGCCCGAAGGCTTTGCGGCACTGCTGGCGGACTCCGACGCGGGCGCGGCAAAAGGCGGTCTGTTTGATGACAGCCATCAGCTTAGCGCGCTGCTTGGCCGCCCCACCACGCCGCTTATCGACAGCCTGAAAGCCATGGTGTGATCCTCTGGCAGCCTGCCAGTTCAGGCAGGCTGCCAGGCCGTCCGTTGTCCGCTATGATTGCGCCGTGGCGCCCCGCCACGGTAAAAAAATAACAGGCAACAAGGACGCAAAATGAAAGCAATAGTAGTGGCAGGCTCCCTTCTTCTGGCTTCCGGCAGCGCGCTGGCAATGAGCTGCGATAATCCGCGTAGCGCTTACGATATGACCTACTGTGCCGCCCTCGAGATGGTGCAGAGCGACCGCGAGCTCAACGAGCAGTACAAAAAAACCATGGGTACCCTCAACGCCGACCAGAAAAAAACGCTGAAAAGCGCGCAGATTGGCTGGCTGAAGGTACGCGATAACGCCTGCGCAGAAGACTCCACCCTGCTACTTGGCTGCGTTAATGAGAAGATGGCGGCGCGCATCGATCTGCTGAAGCGGATTGAACGGGAATGCAGTAACGCCGGTTGCGACAGCGCCCAGCTCTCCCGCATCGAATAAGCCTTGCGCCTCCTGTCGGGAGGCGTTTCCCCCCTTAGCGTTAATAATTTGTTAACACCGGACGGATGGATTCCTATAATGGGTTCATCAACCAAGGGGGTGACGGTGCAAGGCGTTCCTGAACAGTTTACCGACGAGCGCGATCGCGCGCGCTTTCGCCTGCTGCCGCACCTGCCCGGCGTCGAGCTTTACCACGCCCATATCGCCCAGCACAGCTTTGAGCCGCACACCCATGAAGCCTTCGGCATTGGCGCTATCGAAAGCGGCGCCGAGCGCTTTCGCTACCGGGGCGTGCAGCATATCGCCTCCACCCACTCGCTGCTGACCATGAACCCGGATGAGCTGCATACCGGCAAAGCCCTCACCGACGACGGCTGGCGCTACCGCATGATCTACCTTGAGCCAACCGTGCTTGAGCAGGTTACCGGGGCGAAGAACTGGTGGTTCGATGCGGTAGAGCGCCACGATCCGCAGCGTGCGCTGCTGATTAGCCAGTGCATCAACAGCCTGTGGTACTACGACGATCCGCTGGCCCAGCAGAGCATCCTGCTGGATCTGATCGGAACCTTCCTCCCTTACGCGCGGCATGCCCCGACCTCCGGCGCGTCCACGACGCCGCGTTTTGAGCGGGTGCGCGACTACCTGCACAATAACTATGCCCGCTCGCTTACTCTGGAGGAGATTGCCCAGGTGGCGGCGTTGAGTCCGTGGCACTTCCTGCGTCAGTTTAAGGCCCGGTTCCACGTGACGCCGCACCAGATGCTGATGGCGATTCGCCTGTGGCGCGCCAAGCTGTTTCTGGCGCAGGGCATGCCGGCCGCAACGGTGGCAGCCGCCACCGGTCTGACCGACCAGTCCCACCTCACCCGCGCCTTTACCCGGCGCTACGGCATTACGCCGGTGCGCTATCAGAAGCAGGTAGTCGGTAAGGCAGTGCGCAATCTGGTACAAGAAACGCCCTCTTCACTGCCCTACACTCCCTCCCTCATCACCAGAGGCGGAAAATGAATGTTACGTGGCGTGCTGTATGCCCTGCTGGCAGGGTTAATGTGGGGCCTGATCTTCGTCGGCCCGCTGATCGTTCCTGACTACCCGGCGGTACTGCAATCCACCGGGCGTTATCTGGCGCTTGGGCTGATTGCCATCCCCCTCGCCTGGCTTGGCAGGGCGCGCCTGCGCCAGCTGGCACCGCGCGACTGGCTGACGGCGCTGGCGCTGACCATGGCGGGCAACCTTATCTACTACCTGTGCCTGGCGAGCGCCATTCAGCGCACCGGTGCGCCGGTCTCTACCATGATTATCGGGACGCTGCCGGTGGTAATCCCGGTGTTCGCCAATCTGCTCTATCGCCAGCGTGACGGGCACCTGCCGTGGCGGCGTCTGGCACCGTCGCTGGGCATCATCGCCGTGGGCATTCTGCTGGTGAACCACGCGGAGTCCACCCGCGGGACGGGAGACACCGACACCTGGCGCTACCTGAGCGGTGTCGCGCTGGCGTTTATTGCGGTGGCATGCTGGGCCTGGTATGCGCTGCGTAACGCCCGCTGGCTGCGTGAGCATCCGGATAAGCACCCGATGATGTGGGCCACGGCGCAGGCGCTGGTCACCCTGCCGGTGTCGCTGGCGGGCTATGCGGCGGCCTGTGTCTGGCTGGCGGCGGAGGGCAACGGCTTCAGCCTGCCGTTTGGGCCGCGTCCGGGGGTGTTCATCGGACTGATGCTGGCGATTGCGGTGCTCTGCTCGTGGGTCGGGGCGCTGTGCTGGAACGTGGCGAGCCAGCGTCTGCCGACGGTGATCCTCGGGCCGCTGATCGTGTTTGAAACCCTCGCGGGGCTGCTTTACACCTTCCTGCTGCGTCAGAGCCTGCCTCCGTTAACGGCGGCCTGTGGCATCGGGCTGTTGGTGGTGGGCGTGGTGATTGCCGTGCGGGCGAAACCGGTGCAAAGCGTGGTGCCGACCGGGAAAGAGGATGCCGCTACCGGGAAGTAGCGGCACCTGTTCCGCCCGTGCAGGCGGAACGTTCAGCGGGGATTAGAAGGTTTCCCAGTTCGCATCGCCCGGACCTGCCGGGGCGGCGACCAGCGGCTTCTTCAGATCCGGTCGCACCAGCTCGCTGCGCACGGCGGCGGCAGCCTGGCTACGGCTGACCTTAAACACCGCGACCGCCTGGCTCAGACGGCTGGCCTGATCTTCCAGCGCAGCGGCGGCGGAAGCGGATTCTTCCACCAGCGAGGCGTTCTGCTGGGTCACTTTATCCATCTCGGAGACCGCCTGACCCACCTGGTCGATACCGCGGCTCTGCTCATCGGAAGCGGAGGCGATTTCACCCATGATATCGGTGACGCGGGTTACCGCCGCCACGATCTCTTTCATGGTATCCCCGGCTTCACGCACCAGATCGGTACCGGCATCAACGCGGGAACCGGAGGCTTCGATCAGCGTTTTGATCTCTTTCGCGGCCTGGGCGCTGCGGCTTGCCAGGGTACGCACTTCGCCTGCTACCACGGCGAAGCCACGGCCTTGTTCACCGGCACGTGCGGCTTCCACCGCTGCGTTCAGCGCCAGAATGTTGGTCTGGAACGCGATGCCGTCGATAACATTGGTGATCTGCGCGATCTGGCTGGAGCTGGAGGCAATCTCGTTCATGGTACGCACCACGCCTTCTACCACTTTGCCGCCCTTGCCGGCGGTTTCTGAGGCATTCAGCGCCAGCTGGGTCGCCTGACGCGCATTGTCGGCGTTCTGCTTCACGGTGGCAGTCAGCTGCTCCATGCTGGCGGCGGTCTCTTCCAGCGAGGCAGCCTGCTGCTCGGTACGCGAGGAGAGGTCGTTGCTGCCTGCGGAGATTTCACCCGCGCCGGTGAAGATGGTGTCGGTGCTGTCGCGTACCGCGCTCACGGTGCGCACCAGCGACTGCTGCATCTCTTTCAGGTTAGAGGAGAGCAGGCTCATTTCGTTGCGGCCCGCGGCGTCAATCTCTTTTGTCAGATCGCCCGCGGCAATAGTACGGATGTGATCGATAACCTGACGCAGCGGCGCCATCAGCACGCGTTGCAGGCCAATCCAGCTCAGGACAATGACCGCGACAACGATCAGCATAATCGCGCTCAGGCCCCAGATCATGCTGCGGAAGCCCTCTTCGTTCTCGATCATGCCCTTTTCAGCCATTTTGGTCTGGGCCTCGCGCCATTCGAGATAGACATCCTGCATCGCGTTCTGCTTCTGCTCAGCGTTGAGCTTGAACATTCCTTCGAGCTGGCCGGCTGCCATCAGCTTGTTCATTTCGGTCAGCGTACCGTGATAAATGGCGTATTGCTCTTCGAGATCTTTGCTCAGCTTCAGGTCGATGCCCGGGGTTTCCGGAATGGCGTCGTAGTTTTTGTAATGCTGTTGCGCCTGCGCCAGCAGACGATCGGCGTTTTTCACCAGCGCGTCGAGATCGCCGCCGTTGATAGAGCCCGCCATGCTGCTTTGCAGACGCAGCATCCCGCGGTTCAGGGTGATACGGGCCTGGTTAAGCGAAATCCAGGCATCGGTGAATTCAGTCACGTTGTTGCTGGAGATCTGCGACAGCGAGAAGTTGTCTTTGTCTTTATTCAGGGCGCTGAGAAACAGCCCGCCCGAGATTAATTGCAGCGAGCCTAAAACGGCCAGCACCAAAATTAACATGGTGATAACTTTAATTTGCTTGAACATGGTTAACCTTATGGATACGCAGGATATTGTCTTCACAGGTTATATCGGCAAAATATGATATATGTTTAATCGTCACCTCCTGAAATTATCGAAAATATCTTAACTATCAATGAATTAAAATTTATTATTTTTTGCGACATACGTCACAATTTTAATTAAGTCCGATTTTCGCTTGTTTTAGCCTGCGTTATTTATTCAGCCTGCGATGTGGTTTATTCATTCTTTATGATGCGCTGTAAGATTTAACAAATCAGACCAGCTCATAACCTATTGGTAATAAATAAAAAACCTGGCATTAACTTAAGAAAAAAAGCGGCTTCTGCCCCAAAAGAGGGATAGCGCGCGCCTAAAGATGTATTTAAAATACATCTTATATTGTTACTCATGAGGTATCCGCGATGAACTACCGTGACTGCTCTTTAGGGGAACTGGCGCTGAGTATTCCCCGCGCTTCGGCGCTGTTTCGTCAATACGATCTGGACTTTTGCTGCGGTGGAAAGCAGACCCTGCTAAAAGCGGCTACCCGCCAGAATCTGGACCTGGAGGCGATCGAAGCCGGGCTGGCGGCGCTCGCCACCGTACCGCTGGAGAAAGACTGGCGCAGCGCCCCGCTGCCCGAGATCATCGACCACATTATCGTGCGCTATCACGATCGCCATCGTGAGCAGCTGCCTGAGCTGATCCTGCAGGCCGGCAAAGTGGAGCGGGTGCATGCTAATAAAGAGACCGTGCCGCGCGGGCTGACCAAATACCTCACCATGCTGTACGAGGAGCTGACCAGCCACATGATGAAAGAGGAGCGTATCCTGTTCCCGATGATTAAGCAGGGGATGGGCAGCCAGGCCGGCGGGCCGGTGAGCGTGATGGAGAGTGAACACGACGAGGCGGGCGAGCTGATTGAGGTGATCAAGCACACCACCAACAACGTGACGCCGCCGGAGGATGCCTGCACCACCTGGCGTGCCCTGTATATCGGCATCAACGAGATGATTGACGATCTGATGAACCACATCAGTCTGGAGAACAACGTCCTGTTCCCACGTGCCCTCGCAGGGGAATAAAAAAAGGTGCCCGAGAGCACCCTGATTCATGGAAGTTTATGGCCGCATACCCGCGGCCACTTTTTTATTTACCCATGCGGGCGAGGCGCTTTTTGCCGATGAACCACCAGCACAGCCCCAACACGATGAACCACAGCGGTGTGACCATCAGTGCCTGACGCGTATCGGCTTCCAGCGTCAGCAGCACGATAACGAAGGCAAAGAACGCCATGCACACCCAGCTCATCACAATACCCAGCGGCATTTTATAGATGGATTTCGCGTGGAGCTCCGGGCGCTGTTTACGGTAAACCAGGTAGGAGCACATGATGATGGTCCAGACGAACATAAACAGGATCGCCGATACCGTGGTCACCATCGTGAAGACCTTGATCACGTCCGGGATGAGGTAAATCAGCACCACGCCGCCCAGCAGGCAGATACAGGAGAAGGTCAGCCCGGTCGCCGGTACCGCACGCTTTGAGAGTACGCCGAAGCTTTTCGGCGCCACGCCATCCTGCGCCAGGCCGTACAGCATACGGCTGGTCGAGAACACGCCGCTGTTAGCCGACGAGGCCGCAGAGGTGAGCACCACGAAGTTGATGATGCTCGCCGCCGCAGGCAGGCCGACCAGCATAAACAGCTCAACGAACGGGCTCTTGTTTGGCACCACCGAGCTCCACGGCGTCACCGACATAATCATGATCAGCGAGAAGACGTAGAACATGATTATGCGAATCGGAATCGAGTTAATGGCGCGCGGCAGAGACTTCTCCGGATCTTTGGTTTCCGCCGCGGTGGTGCCCACCAGCTCAATGCCGACGAAGGCAAATACCGCAATCTGGAAGCCGGCGAAGAAACCGCTGATGCCTTTCGGGAACCAGCCTCCGTCATTCCACAGGTGCGCAAACGAAGCCTCGACGCCGGTCGGCGAGCGGAAGTGCATCAGCACCATCACCAGCCCCACCACAATCAGCGCAACGATGGCGACGATTTTGATCATCGCGAACCAGAACTCCATCTCACCGAACATCTTCACGGTGGCGAGGTTCAGCGAGAGCAGCAGCAGAATTACCGCCAGCGAGGCGATCCAGTCCGAAAGCCCGGGGAACCAGAACTGCGCATAGGCGGTGATCGCCACCACGTCGGCCATGCCGGTCACCACCCAGCAGAACCAGTAGGTCCAGCCGGTGAAGTACCCCGCCCACGGGCCGAGCAGGTCGGCGGCGAAGTCGCTAAAGGATTTGTATTCCAGATTAGAGAGCAGCAGTTCACCCATCGCGCGCATCACGAAGAAGAGCATGAAGCCGATGATCATATAAACGAAAATGATCGACGGCCCGGCAAGGCTGATGGTTTTTCCGGAGCCCATAAACAGCCCGGTGCCAATTGCCCCGCCGATAGCGATAAGTTGAATGTGCCGGTTTGAAAGGTTGCGACGCAGGGATTGCTCAGCCGGAGCCGTCGCCTCGTCAGCCACTTTAGCCTGATCTACCATGTTTTTTCCTGTACCTGTCTGTGATGTTCAGGCTCTGCTGGCCTGTCATTGTGTTCGATAATGAAGATGTCTGTCTGAGAGCATGTCGATAGTAGGTAAGATTCGGGGAGTTGAGTACTGTGTTTTAAATATAATGTTAATTTTATGTTTAAAATGAGTGTCAAATCACTCCAGCACTGCGAAACAGGTCACAAAAATACCCTTAACTGTGGCTTTTGCAAGATATAATCGCGGTGAATGGCGTAATGACAAACAATTGCCCGGCAAGGGGCGGCATTTCCCCCACGCCCGATGGTCAGGCGCAGGGGCAGTGCGGCATTACAGAATTTCGAGCAGCTCGACTTCGAATACCAGGGTGCTGAACGGCGGAATGGACGCGCCAGCGCCGCGCTCGCCGTAGGCGAGGTTGTGCGGAATGGTCAGTTCCCATTTAGAACCCACCGGCATCAGGGTCAGGGCTTCAATCCAGCCGGCAATCACGCCGTTGACCGGGAATTCAGCCGGCTCGCCGCGCGCGACGGAGCTGTCGAATACGGTGCCGTCGATAAGCTTACCGGTGTAGTGAACGCGTACGCGATCGGTACGCGC
Organism: Siccibacter turicensis LMG 23730; assembly: GCF_000463155.2. Classification (GTDB taxonomy): domain Bacteria; phylum Pseudomonadota; class Gammaproteobacteria; order Enterobacterales; family Enterobacteriaceae; genus Siccibacter; species Siccibacter turicensis. Next base: position 266,221 of record NZ_AWFZ01000050.1, read on the forward strand.
CGGGATAGCGCCTTCGCCCTGGGTCAGCACGCGGAACTGCAGACCGGTTTCGGTGCTGTTCACGCCTTCGCGCTGGCGGTTCTCTTCCAGGTACTTAACGCCCTCTTCCGCCAGCGCCTGCTGACGTTCACGGCGTACGGCATCGGCACGCTCGTGGATCTCACGCAGCGCACGGTGCACCACATCAACCGGCACCGCAGGCTGATTCCCTTCGAGCGCATCACGCAGGCCTGCGAGCAGCGCTTCCGGCTGCAGCCCTTCGAGGCCAGACTCGCCTAACTGCTGGCCAACCTGAAGACCGATACCGTAGCTTGCTTGCGCTTCGACACTATCAAAAGTCATGGGTAATCCTTTCATCGCGTTTATAAAAATAGCGGGCAGCATAACAGCCGCTGCCCGGTGGGTAAAACACTCTGCGCCAAAAGCGAGGTTATCCGCCGCCGGGCGAACAATCTTAAAACCGGCGGTTTGAGCGCCGATACGGTCACGAAAGCGGTGATTTCTACCTTCTTCAAGCAGTTAGCGTTCTATAATGGCTTCATAACCCGCGTCAGTTTGCGTTATAACAGTGAAGGTGCTGGCGGACGCACAGCGCCAGGGAAGCCCGCCGCTGTAGCGGGCTGGCTCAGTCGTCGTTAACAGGCAGGAGGCGTTATGCCCGGGCGATTCAATATCAAACAGACCCTGATGCGCATCTGGGACGCGCCGGATCGTTTCCGGCTGATGGACCCGCTGCCCTCGTTTCACCGCAAAGGCATTCTTATTGCGGCGCTGGTGGTGATCCTCTGTTTCCTGTGGCCCTCTGCGCCATCGATTCCTCCGCGCACGCCCGAACCGGCACCGCTGAATCAGGACGTGGTCCAGCCGCAGCCTGCGGCCCCGGCTACGCCAACCACAAACGAGGCCCCAACGGCCCAGGCGCCGTCGTCCGGGCAGGCGCCCGCGCCGTTCCAGGAGAACGATATCGAACAGCAGTGGCGCAGCTACCGGGTCGACTCCGGAAAAACCCTGGCGCAGCTGTTCCGCGACCATAATCTGCCGGCCGAAGACGTGTATGCGATGGCGAAAGTCGAAGGCGACGGTAAGCCGCTGAGTAATTTGCAGAGTGGGCAGATGGTGCAAGTGCGTCAGAACGCCAACGGTGTGGTAACCGCACTGACGGTGGATCTGGGAAATAATGTGCAGGTACTGTTTACCCGCCAGCCTGACGGGAGCTTCCTGCGCGTGCGCTAGCGCGGCGCAGAAAAGCAAAACGCCGGCACAAGGCCGGCGTTTTTACTGATGTATCACGAAGGGGCTGAATTACTCAGCAACAACGTTGATAGTCAGTTTAGCGAATACTTCGCTGTGAACCTGGAAGTCCACTTCGTGTTCGCCAGTGGTACGCAGAACGCCGTTCGGCAGACGAACTTCGCTCTTAGCAACATCAACGCCCGCTGCAGTTACAGCGTCAGCGATGTCACGAGTACCGATGGAACCGAACAGTTTACCTTCGTCGCCTGCTTTAGACGCGATAGTAACGGTTTCCAGTGCGTTGATTTTCGCAGCGCGCGCTTCAGCAGCGGACAGAACGTCAGCCAGTTTGGCTTCCAGTTCAGCACGACGTGCTTCGAAGAATTCAACGTTTTTCTTGGTAGCAGGAACAGCTTTACCCTGCGGTACCAGGAAGTTACGAGCATAACCAGATTTAACGTTAACCTGATCACCCAGGCTACCCAGGTTTGCTACTTTATCAAGCAGAATAACTTGCATTACCTTATCCTCTCAAAGTCGTATTAATGGACCGTGACCGATTACTGATGACGATCAGTGTACGGCAGCAGGGACAGGTAGCGTGCGCGTTTGATAGCGCGAGCCAGCTGACGCTGATATTTTGCACGGGTACCGGTGATACGGCTTGGGACAATCTTACCGCTTTCGGTGATGTAGTTTTTCAGCGTTGCGATATCTTTATAGTCGATCTCTTGAACGCCTTCCGCGGTGAAACGGCAGAACTTGCGACGACGGAAATAACGTGCCATTTGGCTAGTCTCCAGAATCTATCAATTCAATCTGCTCGGCATGCAACACCATTTTGCTCAGACCGTTTCGCGCCTTGTGGCAGCTAATAAAGCCCTGCACGGTGAGTTGCGTACCGACCGTTATACTGTGAGTAATGGCCTGGTTCTCGTGCCCGCTGATTATTACAGGCATCTGGCACCACGCCTGCCGGTGAAAACCGGCTTCCTCCTGCACAGAACGATGCTCAAGCACGAACTGGCAGTGTGGAATTCCTGATGGGCTGACCTTTCGAAGGGGTGTCCTGCACACGGTACCGGACAAAACCAGACGGTTGGCCATCAGAAATTACTCTTCAGAATCCCCAGCATCTGCATCATCTGCGGTTTCGTTTGCGAAATCATCGCGACGCTCACGGCGCTCGTCTTTCGCTTTAACCATCGGAGATGCTTCGGTAACTGCGTTCTTAGTACGCATTACCATGCTACGGATAACGGCGTCGTTGAAGCGGAAGTTAGTTTCCAGCTCATCGATCGCTTCCTGCGGCGCTTCAACGTTCATCAGAACGTAGTGTGCTTTGTGCAGTTTGTTGATCGGGTAAGCCAGCTGACGGCGGCCCCAGTCTTCCAGACGGTGGATCTTGCCTTCTGCACCGGTGATAGCACCAGTGTAACGCTCGATCATGCCCGGAACCTGTTCGCTCTGGTCAGGATGGACCATAAAAACGATTTCGTAATGACGCATCGAATTGCTCCTTACGGATTATTCAGCCTCCTGTCTGGGTCAGCCGCGGCCCGTGGAGGCAAGGAACGTTGTTAAAGGGCGGCTGAAAAATTGACGCGTAATCATACTTGCGTTACCCGGCGAACTCAAGGCGAATGATTAATTAATTGCCGCAACGCGGCGAAAGAACGCCACGCAGCCCTCCAGCGCCGCCGGCGTGATGCGATGCTTCACCCCCGCCTCCCACTGGCAGGTCAGATTTTTCGCCAGTCCGGCGGTGTGCAGCGCCTGCTGGAGGCTAACGCTTTCCGTCGCCGGGACCACATCGTCCTCCTCGCCGTGCCACAGAAACAGCGGGCGATTTCCGAGACGTGCCAGATTGCGCGGCGCCTCCAGCCGGGCTAGCGGCGCAAGAACGGCATCAAAGGCGGCCCGATCGTCCGGGGTTAGCAGGCGGTTCGGCGGGTAAAGCGCCCGGGCGAGCGTCGTGTAATAGCCAGAGCCCATCAGCGAGGCCACGGCGTTGATCTCCGGGTGCGCGCTCATCAGGCCGAGCGCGGTCATCCCCCCGAGCGAGGCGCCAGCCACATAGAGCTGCCCCGGCATGACCAGCCCGGCGTCGTGCAGCGCCGCTGAGAGCGGGGCGAACTCCGCGATGTTCTGCGCCAGGATCTGCCAGAACTGCCCCGCCCGTGCGGTGGCATCGCCATCGAAACGCGCGCCGTGCCGGGGCGCGTCCGGCAAAATGGCGCGAAAGCCGGCCTGAGCCAGCGCCACGGCGAAGTAGCTGTAGACGGTTTTTGAGGAGCTAAAGCCGTGATAGAACACCACCGTGGGCAGCGCCGCAGCCTTCTGGCCCGCCGGAACCGCATGAAGGGCCTCGACGCCAGCAAACTGCCCGGTATAAATTTCAATCATTACCACACCTCGCTATACTTTCTTTCTGTATGCCACGCAGCGCGCGGTCCCGCAACCCTCGGGCGTAACGGGACAAAAAACGGGCTGCGATCCGCTCTACGTTTTCAGCGAAAACTCCCGGTAAAAGCGCGCGTAAGGTAACAGTTCAGAGAACAATCTCTCAACGCCGCGCGGACGGCCACTACACTCATCGCTATCAGGAAACAAAACATGCTTATTCGTTGGATCGCTACGCTGTTGCTCGCCCTGTCGCTCACCGCCTGCTCCGTACTGGAAGGTACGCCGCAGCCTGCCCCGCCGCTCACCGATGCGCCGCAGGAGATCCAGCGTAACCAGACGCAGGGTTTACAGCGTATGGGCAGCGTCACCGTGCTGGAGCGGGGTTCGCCGAGCGACAGCGAAGCCGCGCTTAAGGCCAAAGCGGTGGCCGCCGGGGCCGACTATTACGTCATCGTGCTCAACGATGAAACCATCGTACCCGGCCAGTGGTATGCCCAGGCGATCCTCTATCGTAAGTAAGACGGTGCGGGCACTTTGCATCAGCTTTACATTGCTTTGCGCCGTTTTAGCGTTTCCTGTGCACAATGGTTTTCATGTCTCAAAGGGATGAGCCGGGCGCGACAGCGTGCTCTGCCTGTACGGGGTAACGAAAATGGAGCTGACAATGAAACGTTCTCTCGCTTTAACCACGCTGCTGTTATCCGTCGGGCTGATCACCACCTCGGCCCAGTCTACGGATAACGCCTGCGCCGATCGCGTCACCGGCCTGAATGAAATCGGGCTAATCTCGGTAAATAATATTTCAGGCAGCGTCCAGGACGTGGAGCGCATTATTGCCCTGAAAGCCGACGAGCAGGGCGCATCCTGGTACCGCATTGTGCAGATGCAGGAGAACCAGAACCCGGATAACTGGCGGGTTCAGGCGATCATCTACGCCTGACGGCCTGACGTTACCACTTCCCCGCCGCCCCGGCGGGGTTTTTGTTTAATTGCTGAACACGCCATGATCTTGATCAAATAATTTACATAAGAAACATTTTATTACATTTCAACAGTAAATGTTCCCCCGCCTCTGCCGTTGAACGAGCCACCATTCTTTTGTTTATTTATTGGGCTCTGTCATGACTACATTTTTCCGGCAACTTGGACTGGGAGCAAAACTCTCCCTACTTACCGGCAGCACCGTCGCCATTCTGTTTCTGTTATTCACCTGGACGTTAAGCCAGCAGGCCAGCAAGCAGCTGGAATCCCTGGCGCTTGAGGACCTTCACAATCAGACCACCGGCGTAGTGGATATGGCGGTGATGTTTAACAGCAGCCTCACGGAAGAGGTCGAGAGCTTTACCCGTCTTTTCACCAGCTTCCTTCCGCAGCCGTTGAGCCGCGATGCCAGCGAAACGCGCACCATCAACGGCTTTACCGTACCACTGCTTAAAGGCGGTGATGTCGCATTACATGAAAATAATGACATCCCCGACGACTTCCTGGCGCGTACCGGGGCTATCGCCACGCTGTTCGTGCGCAGCGGCGATGACTTCGTGCGCGTCGCCACCTCGCTGCGTAAAGAGGACGGCAGCCGTGCCATTGGCACCATCCTTGACCACGCCAGCCCGGCTTTCGCGCCGGTGAATAAAGGCGAGGTCTATCGCGGCCTGGCGAAGCTGTTCGGCAAGCGCTACATCACGCAGTATCAGCCGGTGAAAGACGCCAGCGGCCAGACCATCGCCATTATCTTTGTGGGCGTGGATATCACCACCTCCTGGCAGGTGATGCGCGACAAGATCCTCAGCCGCCGTCTGGGCGATTCCGGTCACTTCTACGTGCTTGACCGCACGCCGGGTGCCAACAGCGGGACCTATCTGTTCCACCAGAAAGAGGAAGGCAAACGTCCGCAGTGGTCGGATGCCATCCAGCAGCGCATGATGACCGAATCAACCGGCACCTTAGAGATGCAAAAGCCGGACGGCCGTACCGCGATGCTGACGTTCACCCATCTGCCGGGCTGGAACTGGGCGATTATCGGTGAAGTTGATAAGGCTTCGCTGCTCGCCTCGGTCAACAGCATGCGTAACCAGTTCCTGATTATTGGCCTTGCGATCTCCCTGATCTTTGCGGCCCTGTTCGTCATTACGATTCGCCGCTGGCTGACCACGCCGCTGCGCGAAGTGATCACGCTGGGCCAGCGCTACGCGGCAGGGGATCTGCGCGCCACCATCGACTCCCAGCGTAAAGATGAAGTGGGGGAACTGATCCAGGCGATTAACGGGATCGGCAACGGATTACAGCAGATCGTCCATCAGGTACGCGATGCCGCAGGTGAAATCAGCAGCGGCACCGATGCGCTGGCCGCCGACAGCACCGAAATCAGCGAGCAGATCAACAAGCAGGCGAGCAGCGTCGAAGAAACCTCCGCCAGCATGGAACAGATCGCCGCCACGGTGCAGCAGAACGCCGCCAACATGTCTCAGACCCAGCAGCTGGTTAACCAGGCTGCGCAGGCGGTACATCAGGGCGGTGAGACGGTGGGCAACGCCGTAGCGACCATGAATGATATTCGTGGGGCATCGCAGCGTATCGCCGACATTACTCATGTTATCGAGTCGATTGCCTTCCAGACCAACATCCTGGCGCTGAACGCCGCCGTGGAAGCCGCGCGGGCGGGCGAGCACGGGAAAGGCTTTGCGGTAGTGGCGCAGGAAGTACGCGCGCTCGCCGCACGCAGCGCGAACGCGGTGAAAGAGATTGAGCAGCTGATCGCCGATACCCTGACCAAAGTGGGCGAAGGCCACGCGCTCTCGGAGCAGACGCGTAACGCGATGGATACCATCATCACCCATATCGACCAGATCGATCAGCTGGTGACCGAAATTAACCACGCCTCACACGAGCAGTCGGCGGGCATCAGCCAGGTGAACATCGCCATGAGCCAGATTGGCGAAGCGACGCACATCAACGCCGAGCGCGTCTCGCGCAGCGAGCAGACGTCTCAGAGCCTGCGCGAGAAGGGCCACCACCTGAACGAGGTGGTGAGCGTATTCCGTCTTAAGGACTGACTAGCCGACCCCGCCGGTGGCGCGTAACAGCAGGTCATCAAGCACCTGCGCGTTAAGCAGCGTGTCGCCGCGCGGATCGAGCATCATCCGGCACCAGGCTTCCGCCAGCGGCGGCGAGAGGTGACGGAGCAGCTGCGCACCGGTAGCCAGGTGCGCCAGCTGGGTGGTTAACGCGCGCGCCTGCGCCTCATGAGGCTTGCGCAACCGCTGCTGTAGCTGACGCCAGGCCCGGTCAAAGTGCCGGTCCTGGCCCTTCACCTCATCACACTCCGCCGTGAGCATCTCCAGCATTCCCGGCTGCTTCGTCAACCCGCGCAGCACATCAAGGCACATAATATTCCCGGCGCCCTCCCAGATGCTGTTGACCGGCATTTCCCGGTACAGCCGCGGCAGCTCGCTCTCTTCGCAGTACCCGCTTCCGCCCAGCACCTCCATCGCCTCCGCGACAAAAGGCACACCGGCTTTGCAAATGGTGAATTTCGCCGCCGGGGTAAACAGCCGGCAGAACGCCGCTTCGCGCGGGTCGCTGCGCTGCTCCCAGGCGCGGGCGAGGCGAAACAGCAACGCGGTTTGCCCCTCCAGCTGCAACGCCATCCGTCCGGTTACCTGGCGCATCAGCGGCTGGTCGATAAGCCGTTTACCAAACGCCTGCCGCTGATGAGCGTGGTACAGCGCCACCGACAGGGCGCGTCGCATCTGGCTGTGGCTGCCCAGCGCGCAGTCGAGCCGCGTCATACCAGCCATCTTCAGGATCTGGCGAACGCCCTCGCCCTCCTCGCCGATGAGCCAGCCGATGGCGTCGTGGAACTCCACTTCCGCACTGGCGTTCGACCGGTTGCCGAGCTTGTCTTTGAGACGCTCCAGCCGCACCGCGTTGCGCTGCCCGTCGGGCAAAAAGCGCGGCAGGAAGAAGCAGGAGAGCCCCCCGCTGGCCTGGGCCAGCACCAGGTGGGCGTCGCTCTGCGGCACCGAGAAAAACCATTTGTGCCCCACCAGGCGGTACGCTTCACCGGGTCCGCGTCGATCCAGCGGCTCAGCGCGCGTCGTATTGCTCAGCACGTCCGAACCGCCCTGCTTCTCGGTCATTCCCATGCCGATCAGCAGGCCGCGCTTCTGGCTGCCGGGCTGAAGATGGGCGTCGTAGCGGTCGCTGAGCAGCGGCTTAAGCCAGCCGTGGAACGGCGCGGGCAGCGCCTGAAGCAGCAGCGGCGTGGCGGCGAAGGTCATAGTAATGGGGCAAAGCGTCCCCGCCTCAACCTGACCGTGAAGCACAAACCGCGCGCAGCGGGCGACGAAGGAGCCGATGCGGGCATCCTCCTGCCAGGGCAGATTGTGTACCCGATTGGCAAACAGGCCCTGCATCAGCAGATGCCAGGCTGGATGAAAGCGCACGTCGTCGAGCCGCTCCCCGGTGGGGTCGAAGCGCAGCAGCTCCGGCGGATTGGCGTTGGCAAGCCTGCCAAGCTCCAGCGACTCCGCGGTGCCAAGCTGCTGTCCGATACTGGCGAGCAGCTCGGCATCCCACTGGGCCGCCTCGCGGTTCACCGCTTCACGGAGCGGAACGTCTGAAAGGAAAAGGTTGCTGTTGTTGAGTGCGGTAACCTGATTAAACACGGTATGAGTATGCCAACGCATGCTGAGTCCCTCCTTTGTGGCAACGTCATAAGTATGGACAGCGCGGGAGCACCTGCGCTGGCGTGCGTCACAAAAAGGGGAATTGCCGGTCGGCGAAGGGAAAGCGCCCGCCCTGTAAAAGGCCGGGCCGAAGAGGTTACCAGGTCATACAGGCCGCATTAAGAATACCGCCTGCGATCGACGCCGCGCCCATAAAGATCCCGGCCGCCAGATTGCGGTTGATGATTTTTTCACTCAGTTTCGGCATATACATCAGCATCCCGCCGTAGATAATGAGCTGCACCACCAGCGCGATCGCGCCCCAGATCAGGTAGTCGACGATGCTGACCGAGTTTACGGCGGCGCTGGCAAGCGGGATCACGTAGCCGATGATGGCACCGCTGAGGGTCACGGCCGCCGCGCTGTTGTTGTCTTTAATCAGCCGAAACTCGTCGTGCGGGGTGATGCGGGTGTAGATGAACATAAAACAGTTGATCATCGCCAGCCCGATAAAAAAGTAGGCGGCGAACGCCATTAATCCATGAAGTGTCTGCACAATCCTGTCTCCCGAGGCGGTAATGTTATGGTTAAACAGGAGCCTGGCTCCTGGTGGCTTATAGTAGCAGCCTGCCTGCGGGATCCTTGTCGCCTGATAAAACTTTACACAGCGCGCGCCGGGCAAAAAAAAGCCACCCCGCAGGATGGCTTCGTCGTGATGGCGTTACTTAGCCGCGCTGGCGTACCGCCTCGAACAGGCAGATGCCGGTCGCCACCGAGACGTTCAGCGAAGAGACGCTGCCCGCCATCGGAATGCTGATCAGCTCGTCGCAGTGCTCGCGAGTCAGACGACGCATCCCTTCCCCTTCCGCGCCCATCACCAGCGCCATGCGGCCGGTCATTTTGCTCTGGAACAGGGTGTGATCGGCTTCGCCAGCGGTGCCGACAATCCAGATGTTCTCTTCCTGCAACAGGCGCATAGTGCGCGCCAGGTTGGTAACGCGGATCAGCGGGACGTTCTCCGCTGCGCCACACGCTACTTTTTTGGCGGTGGCGTTCAGCTGAGCGGATTTATCCTTCGGCACGATCACCGCATGCACGCCGGCAGCATCGGCGCTGCGCAGGCAGGCGCCGAGGTTGTGCGGGTCGGTAACGCCGTCGAGGATCAGGAAGAAGGGATTATCCAGCTCGGCGATCAGATCCGGCAGATCGTTCTCCTGATACTGGCGGCCCGGCTTCACGCGCGCGATGATCCCCTGATGCACCGCGCCCTCGCTTTTCTCGTCGAGCCACTGGCGGTTGGCAACCTGAATCACTACGCCCTGGGCTTCCAGCGCGTGGATAAGCGGCAGCAGACGTTTATCTTCACGTCCTTTCAGAATAAATACTTCCTGAAAACGCTCCGGGGCACGTTCCAGCAGCGCCTGCACCGCGTGGATGCCGTAAATCATTTCACTCATGGGGGATACTCGTTATGGGCGGTGACCCGCCTGGTTGCGATGCCGTAACGGCTTTTTGAACATATCCGCCCATTATAACCAACATCGCGGGCAGATCATCTGTGAAAACGGATTGATGCCCGGATCGCAGACGGTGTGCCGCAGGTCAGGCAAAAAAAGAGCAGGCACCAGGCCTGCTCTGTGTCGCTTACTCCGCGCTCTTCTTGCGAGAGCCGCGTCTGCCTTTAGGGGCACCGGCCGGTTTTGCCGTAGCGGCTTTGCCGCCTTTTGCCGGTTTCGCGCTGCGGGACGCGCCCTCTTTTTTCACCTTCCCTTTGCCTTTGTCGCCGCGAAACGCGCTGTCTGGCTCGAAGTTGGTTTTTTTGCCGGTCTGACGACGGCCACCGCTTTTGCCGCCGCCCGCCTTGCTGTTGCGCTCACGTTCGGTTTTACCGACGTTGCGCGGCGCGCGCTGGCTGGAGATCAGGCTGAAGTCGATCTTACGCTCGTCCATGTTGACGGCTTCCACGCGCACTTCCACGCGATCGCCCAGACGATAGGTTTGACCGCCGGATTCGCCAATCAGACGCTGTCCGACCTGGTCGAAGCGGTAGTAGTCGTTATCCAGCGAGGAGACGTGTACCAGGCCGTCGATGAACAGGTCGGTGAGGCGCACAAAGAAACCGAAGCCGGTCACGCTGGCGATCACGCCTTTGAACACCTGCCCGACCTGATCCTGCATAAAGTCGCACTTCAGCCAGTCGGCGACGTCGCGGGTTGCTTCATCGGCGCGACGCTCGGTCAAGGAGCAGTGCTGCCCCAGCTGGAGCATCTCTTCAATGCTGTAGTGCCAGCCGCCGCTCTCGGTGCTGTTGCCTTTGTGGCCCTGCTCTTTCGCCAGCAGATATTTGATGGCGCGGTGCAGCAGCAGGTCAGGATAACGGCGGATCGGTGAGGTAAAGTGCGCATAGTGCTGCAGCGCCAGACCGAAGTGGCCGCGGTTTTCCGGATCGTAGATCGCCTGTTTCATGGAGCGCAGCAGCATGGTTTGCAGCATTTCATGGTCAGGACGGCCGGCAATTGAGGCCAGTAGCTGGGCGTAATCACGCGGCTCCGGCTTGTTGCCGCCTGGCAGTTCGAGGCCCAGCTCGGCGAGCACGGTACGGAACGAGGTGATAGCGTCGTTGGTCGGACGGTCGTGGACACGGAACAGCGCCGGCTCTTCCGCCTTCTCAACAAAGCGCGCGGCGGAGATGTTCGCCAGGATCATGCACTCTTCGATGAGCTTGTGGGCATCGTTACGCTGGGTCTGCTCAATACGCTCGATGCGGCGCTCGGCGTTGAAGATGAACTTCGCCTCTTCGCTCTCAAAGGAGATGCCGCCGCGCTGCGCGCGCGCCTGCTCCAGCGCTTTATAGAGGTTATGCAGCTCTTCGATAGGCTTCACCAGCGGAGCATACTGCTGGCGCAGGTCCTGATCGCCCAGCAGCATCTGCCAGACCTTGTTGTAGGTCAGGCGCGCGTGGGAGCTCATCACCGCTTCATAGAATTTGTAGCCGGTCAGACGGCCACCGACGGAGATGGTCATCTCACACACCATGCACAGACGGTCAACCTGCGGGTTGAGCGAGCACAGGCCGTTCGACAGCACTTCCGGCAGCATCGGGATAACCTGTGACGGGAAGTAGACCGAGGTACCGCGGTTGCGTGCTTCGTCGTCCAGCGGCGTGGGCGGGCGGACGTAATAGCTGACGTCAGCAATGGCCACCCACAGGCGCCAGCCGCCGCCGCGTTTTTTCTCGCAGAATACGGCGTCATCGAAATCGCGTGCGTCTTCGCCGTCGATGGTCACCAGCGGCAGCTTACGCAGATCGACGCGGCCCACTTTGGCCTCTTCCGGCACTTCTTCCTTCAGGGATGCGATCTGTTTTTCGACCGCTTCCGGCCAGACGTAAGGAATTTCATGGGTGCGCAGCGCCATATCCACGGCCATGCCGGTGCCCATGTTGTCGCCCAGCACCTCCACCACTTTACCCACCGCTTTGGTGCGGCGCGTCGGGCGCTGGGTCAGCTCGACCACCACCACAAAGCCCATGCGCGCGCCGTTAATCTCTTCCGGCGGGATCAGGATATCGAAGCTCAGGCGGCTGTCGTCCGGTACCACAAAGCCGACGCCCGCGTCGGTGAAGTAGCGGCCAACGATCTGGCTCATTTTCGGTTCAAGCACGCGCACAACGCGGCCTTCGCGGCGGCCTTTGCGATCTTCACCCAGCGGCTGCGCCAGCACCACGTCGCCGTGAATGCAGGTCTTCATCTGTTCGCTGGAGAGGTAAAGGTCGTCTTTACGGCCTTCCACGCGCAGGAAGCCGAAGCCGTCGCGGTGTCCGATAACGGTGCCTTTGAGCAGGTCAAGGCGCTCCGGCAGCGCATAGCACTGGCGGCGAGTAAACACTAATTGACCATCGCGCTCCATGGCGCGTAAACGGCGACGCAGCGCTTCCTGCTGCTCTTCGCCTTCAATGCCCAGTTCAACGGCCAGTTCATCCCGACTCGCGGGTTTTTCACGTTTAGTTAAGTGTTCGAGGATGAACTCCCGGCTTGGGATAGGATTGGTATACTTTTCGGCTTCTCGTTCCTGAAAAGGATCATGTGACATATCGGTTCCTCCGTTGTCATCTCTGATGGATTTCGCGCCGTGTCAGGCAGTTTCATCGTCGGCTAAGGGAATGACCTTTAACATAGTTATCTATGCCAGAAAGATCGTCCAGTCTGCACCGTGATGTGGCCTGAAAACATCGGTTTTTGCTTATTCCACCAGCAATAATTTATAAAGCGGCTGGTTTTGATCAACCATGTCCGCGAGCGTGTAGTTATCCAGTTCCTGGAGGAAGCTTTGTACGGCATTTGCCAGCACCTGCTTCAGACGGCAGGCGGGCGTGATATGACAAAACTCACTACTACAATTGACCAGCGACAGCGGTTCCAGCTCGCGAACCACATCGCCAATACAGATTTCATGTGCCGGCTTACCGAGTCGGATTCCGCCGTTCTTCCCGCGTACCGCGGCCACGTATCCTGAACGACTCAGCTGATTGATGATTTTGACCATGTGATTGCGTGACACACCGTATACGCTGGTCACTTCAGAAATACTGGTCATCCGCCCTTCGGGCAGCGATGCCATGTAAATCAATGCTCGCAAACCGAAATCGGTAAAACTTGTTAACTGCACATCAACCTCAGATTCCAGGAAATAACGTGGTCGCCGGCGGGCGACATACCCTTAATGATTTGGGTTACAGGAAAATGACACCGCAATGCACGGATGGCCATTTACATCATCGACCTGCGATACGGTCTGAACCCGGACGGATAAAGGGTAAGTATCATATTGATGATAAACCAGCCAGCTATGGGGCCGCTAATTTATTTGCGCTTCGTCGTGGGGGAGTAAAGGGCGTGAAATCAGTGGAAGAGGCAACAGGGTAACACAAAAGTAACAAGGGGCGCATTCAGCGCCCCTCAATGATTATGCGTCGAACGGGTCGCGCAGAATCATGGTCTCGGAACGGTCCGGGCCGGTTGAGATGATATCAATCGGCACGCCGGTCAGCTCTTCGATACGCGCGATGTAGTTCAGCGCTGCCTGCGGCAGGCCGTCACGGGTTTTCACGCCAAAGGTGGTTTCAGACCAGCCTGGCATGGTTTCGTAAATCGGCTCGATACCTTCCCAGTCGTCCGCCGCCATCGGGGTGGTGGTGACTTCGCGGCCATCCGGCATACGGTAACCGACGCAGATCTTCACCTCTTTCAGGCCGTCCAGCACGTCCAGCTTGGTCAGGCAGAAGCCAGAGAGGGAGTTGATCTGCACCGCACGACGCACTGCCACCGCATCCAGCCAGCCGGTACGACGACGACGGCCGGTGGTCGCGCCAAACTCGTTGCCCTGCTTGCAGAGGAACTCGCCGATGTCATCGAACAGTTCGGTCGGGAACGGACCTGCGCCAACGCGGGTGGAGTACGCCTTGATGATGCCCAGCACGTAATCCACATAGCGCGGACCAATACCGGAACCGGTCGCAACGCCACCAGCGGTGGTGTTGGACGAGGTCACGTACGGATAGGTACCGTGGTCGATATCCAGCAGCGTACCCTGTGCGCCTTCGAACATGATGAAATCACCACGCTTGCGCGCCTGATCCAGCAGGTCGGAGACATCCACCACCATTGCGGTCAGGATATCGGCGATCGCCATCGCGTCATCCAGCACTTTCTGGTAGTCAACCGCGTCAACTTTATAGAAGTTCACCAGCTGGAAGTTATGGTACTCCATCACTTCTTTGAGCTTTTCAGCAAAGGTAGCTTTGTCGAACAGATCGCCTACGCGCAGACCGCGACGTGCGACTTTGTCTTCGTAAGCAGGCCCGATACCGCGACCGGTGGTGCCGATAGCTTTCGCGCCACGCGCTTTTTCGCGAGCGACATCCAGTGCGACGTGGTAGTCAAGGATCAGCGGGCAGGCTTCAGATAACAGAAGACGTTCACGAACCGGGATCCCACGATCTTCCAGTTCCTTCATCTCTTTCATCAGCGCAGCAGGCGACAGCACCACACCATTACCAATGATGCTGGTGACGTTATCGCGAAGAATACCTGAGGGGATAAGATGGAGTACGGTTTTTTCACCGTTGATTACCAGCGTATGGCCTGCGTTGTGACCACCCTGGTAGCGCACAACATATTTAGCCCGTTCAGTCAGAAGATCGACGATCTTCCCTTTACCTTCGTCACCCCATTGGGTGCCCAGTACGACGACGTTGTTACCCATTTTTCAAAATCACCGTTTGCTTAAAAAAGGATTCTACCATCGGTTTTGATGATGATCAGCACTTTTACACGACAAAAATCGCCGAACGGCGTGGATTCGTGGCTAGTTAATCGTTTTCGTCAACATGTAGTAGATCACGAAGCCGGCAACCACAAGACCACCGCCAAAACGACGCAGCAACGTATCCGGCTGCTGGCTCATACTGAGCACCATGCGTCGCCACAGACGCGGAAACAGCATGGGTCCCAGCCCTTCGAGTACCAGTACCAGCGCAAGCGCCAGCCAGATGGTTGAATTCATTATCATGTTCCTCAGATACCGTTTGCAGCGCAGCATACCCGAAGGCGTTTACCGGATGCCAGACAAAAGAAAACCACCCGCCGGTAAACCGGAACGGGTGGTTTTTTACCGCTTGCGTGGAATTACCGCGTGCTGGTGCTCGGGGTCTTCATGTAGCGGAAGAAGTCGCTGTCCGGGCTCAGAACCATGACGTCCTGGTTGCTCTGGAAGCTGCTTTCGTACGCACGCAGGCTACGGATAAAGGCGTAGAAGTCCGGATCCTGGCTGAACGCATCGGCAAACAGTTTTGCCGATTCGGCATCCCCTTCACCGCGCAGGATCAGGCCCTGACGCTGTGCTTCTGCAAGCGTACGGGTGACTTCATAGTCCGCCGTGGCGCGCAGTTTCTCAGCCTCTTCCTGACCCTGTGAACGGTGACGACGTGCTACCGCTTCACGTTCGGCACGCATACGGCTGAAGATGGCCTCGGACACTTCGGTCGGCAGGTTGATCTGCTTGATACGCACATCCACCACTTCAATCCCTAACGCCGCCATACTGTTCGGGTTAACCACCGGGATTTTACCGTTGGTTTCCGCCGCCACGCGCTCGGCTGCTTTCGCGATAGCATCATCGGCTGCCGGGGTTTCGACTTCATCTTCGGTGCCTGCGGAACCGGAGTTCAGCGCTTCACGCACTTCAGAGGTCAGACGCCCGCGGGAGTCGGTAACGATATCTTTGACGTCCAGGCGGCCAATTTCAGAACGCAGACGGTCAGAGAACTTACGTTTCAGCAGCACTTCGGCCTGGGAGATGTCGCCACCGCCGGTCGCCAGGTAGTAACGGCTGAAATCGCTGATGCGCCACTTGATGTAAGAGTCGACGATCAGGTCTTTCTTCTCTTTGGTGACGAAGCGGTCTGCCTGGTTATCCATGGTCTGGATACGTGCATCGAGCGTTTTCACGGATTCGATAAACGGTATCTTGAAATGGAGGCCCGGCTCATACACCAACGGCTTGTTATCCTGATCGCGCACAACCTTACTGAATCGCAGGGTAATGCCACGCTCGCCCTCATTCACCACAAAAATGGAGGTGTAGAGCGCGACCAGCACGATGATAATTATCGCTATAACTGACTTCCTCATCGTTTATTCCCCTGGGCGTTGGTAGTCGTTACGCTGCGCGTTAGCGCGACGTTGGTCCATGATGTCGCCACGTGCCGATGACGATGACGGGCTATTGCTTGCCCGGTTGTCACCGCTCGTAGACGAGGCGGGCGGCAGACGCAGCAGTGAATTGTCGCCGCTGTTATCGCTTTTCGCAGCCGGGGCCGCGTTGCCTTTCAGCATCTGGTCGAGAGGAAGCACCATCAGGTTGCCGCCTTTGTCGTTGACCAGCACTTTACGGGTATGGCTCAGCACGCGTTCCATGGTCTCGATGTAGAGACGTTCACGTGTGATTTCCGGCGCCGCTTTATATTCCGGCAGGATTTTGGCAAAGCGCGCCACTTCACCCTGCGCTTCCAGTACGGTCTGGGTCTTATAGGCACGCGCTTCTTCAAGAATACGCTGCGCCTGACCGTTAGCACGCGGCTGTACTTCGTTGGTGTAAGCTTCCGCCTCGCGGATGTACTGCTGCTCGTTCTCACGTGCGGCAATGGCATCATCGAAGGCCGCTTTCACTTCTTCCGGCGGACGAGCGGCCTGGAAGTTGACGTCCAGCAGGGTGATACCCATGTTGTACGGCTTGATGGTCTCTTCCAGTTCACGCTGGGTATCGCTACGAATAACGGTACGGCCCTCGGTCAGGATGCGGTCCATGGTGTATTTACCGATAACACCACGCAGCGCGCTGTCTGTGGCCTGGCGCAGGCTGTCGTCGGCGCTGGTCACGCTGAACAGGTAGTCGCGCGGATCGGTTACGCGGTACTGCACGTTCATTTCCACGCGCACCACGTTCTCGTCAGAGGTCAGCATCACACCGGATGCCGCCAGCTCACGCACCGACTCCACGTTAACGGCGATAACGTTATCAATAAACGTCGGCTTCCAGTTCAGGCCTGGCTCAACCAGACGGTTGAACTCGCCAAAACGGGTCACTACGCCGCGCTCTGCTTCTTTGATGGTATAGAAACCGCTGGCAGCCCAGATAATCACTGCGGCGGCGGCGGCGATGGTGACAACACGGCTACCCATGTTGTTACGCGGGCCCTGCGGCGCGTTACCGTTGCCATTTCCGGTGCCCTTACCACCGCCGAAACCACCGAGCTTTTTGCTCAGCTTACGGAAGATATCATCCAGATCGGGCGGACCTTGTTCACGTCCACCTTTATTTCCCCCAGAGTTGCCGCCTGGTTTGCTGCTTCCCCACGGGTCGCGGTCCTGTCCGTTATTACCGGGCTGATTCCACGCCATGTTTATGCTCCATAATTGTTGTGCGGTGATATACCCGCCATCCTTCTGACTCTCTTGTTGCACGCCGCGCCCTGCACTGGGCGACGGCTTACGCAAAGGGAGCCTGACCTCTTTTGGGTACCCCCCAGAGAGGGGAAATGTCTTCAGGCAGCCAGCCGGTCAGATAACGTATTCCACCAGCGCTGGTTCTTGTTTACAGAGACGACGCCAGTCAACCACCGGCATACGGATCTGTATGCCCACGCTGCCGTCCTCTTCCATCCACTCTTTTTCTATCGCCTGAAGCTGATAAAAACGGCTCCGCAAACGCCCGGCGTCCGGTGGCAGGCGCAGCGTATGCTGCGCGATTTCACCTGACAGGCGCTCTGTCAGAGCCTGGAAAAGCAGTGGTACGCCCTCACCCGTCTGAGCCGAAAGCCAGACGCGCACAGGTTTGTTCTCTTCGTCACGGTCGATGCGCGGCTGGAAATCATCCAGCGCATCAATTTTGTTCATCACCAGCAGCGTCGGGATCTCGTCTGCTTCGATCTCTTCGAGCACGATATTTACCGCGTCGATATTTTCCTGCACCCGCACATCTGCAGCGTCAATAACGTGCAGCAGCAGGGTCGCCTGACGCGTCTCCTGCAGGGTCGCTTTGAAAGCCGCGACCAGGTCGTGCGGCAGATGACGGATAAACCCAACGGTATCCGCCAGCACGGTTTCGCCCACGTCGGCGACGTCGATACGTCGCAGCGTAGGATCGAGCGTGGCGAACAGCTGATCCGCCGCGTAGACGCGGGCTTCGGTAATCTGGTTAAACAGGGTGGATTTACCGGCGTTGGTGTAGCCCACCAGCGAGACGGTTGGCACATCGGCTTTGGTTCGTGACCGGCGCCCCTGTTCTCGTTGTTTTTCTACCTTCTCAAGGCGCGAGAGGATTTGCATAATTCGGTTGCGCAGCAGGCGACGGTCGGTCTCCAGCTGAGTTTCACCGGGTCCGCGTAAACCAATACCGCCTTTCTGACGCTCAAGGTGGGTCCAGCCACGCACAAGGCGAGTGGCCAGGTGGCGCAGCTGCGCCAGCTCAACCTGCAGCTTCCCTTCATGGGTGCGGGCACGCTGAGCAAAAATATCTAAGATTAAGCCGGTGCGATCGATAACGCGGCACTCGCACAGGCGCTCGAGGTTACGTTCCTGAGCCGGTGTCAACGCATGGTCAAAAAGCACGACTGATGCCCCAGTGGCTTTTACTGCATCGGCAATTTCGACTGCCTTACCTTCACCAACAAAATACTTGGGGTGCGGTGCTTTGCGGCTACCGGTAACCACCTGCAAGGTTTCGACACCAGCGGAGGAGACCAGAGCTTCAAACTCCTGGAGATCTTCGATGTCTTTATCTTGCGTAAAATAGATGTGTACCAGCACCGCCTGCTCACCGGCATCATAACGGTCAAACAAGCGTAAACCCTCATAAAAGACCAGCGGGGAACACAGATGACCTGGTCCCCCGACATGGAACAACAGCCATCAACCTTATTCGGTCTCTTCGCTGTCCTGCTGCGGCGCAGCACTGCCGCCCTGCGCGTTGCTACCGTGATGGTAGTTGTTAGAACCGCCGCCTGCGTTATTGCTGTGATGTGAGACCGGGCGGGACGGAACAACCGTAGAAATTGCGTGCTTGTAGACCATCTGGCTCACTGTGTTTTTCAACAGGATCACAAACTGGTCGAAGGACTCAATCTGACCTTGCAACTTAATACCATTCACCAAATAAATAGAAACTGGAACACGTTCGCGACGCAGTGCGTTCAAGAACGGATCTTGTAAAGATTGCCCCTTAGCCATTCTATCTTTTCCTTATATGCTTGTTTTGTACTTAGAACCCGAAGGCCCTGAAAACTTCGTAAAATCCGCGCAATACGGGTTAATTGTACACACTTAGTGTTGCTTAGCACCAACAACCTCAAGAACGCTGTCAAGGGCCTGCTGAGGGTTTTCGCTGTCTAACCAGCGGACCTCTTTCCAGCCCCGCAGCCAGGTCATCTGGCGCTTCGCCAATTGTCTCGTGGCGCAAATACCTCGATAAACCATTTCATCGTGTGATATTTCCCCCGCCAGATAAGACCACATCTGCCGGTATCCCACACAACGAACGGAAGGCATCTCCGTATGCAAATCTCCACGGGCATAAAGCGCCCGCACTTCAGCTTCAAAATCTGAAGCTAACATCTGATGAAAACGCTGCTCGATTCGTTGATGGAGCAGTTCACGGCTCGCCGGGGCGATGGCGAACTGATGCACCTGGTAAGGCAGAGCGTCTCCTGACGTTTGCGTCAGATCCGTTAAAGTTTTACCCGAAATGAAAAAAACTTCCAGTGCCCGGGAAAGCCTTTGCGGATCATTTGGATGAATCCGTGCTGCGGCAACCGGGTCGATGACCTCAAGTTGCCGGTGCAGCGCGTCCCATCCCTGCTCTGCTGCCTGTTGCTCGATTCGAGCCCTGACTGCGGGATCCGCCGATGGCAGCGGCGATAACCCCTCCAGTAATGCTTTGAAGTAAAGCATGGTACCACCCACCAGCAGCGGGATCTTGCCTGCTGCGGTAATTGCGGCCATTTCCGCGAGCGCATCGCGCCGGAAATCGGCGGCGGAGTACGCCTGCGCCGGGTCGAGGATGTCCATCAACCGATGCGGAGCCTGAGCCTGTTCATCGGCGGTGGGCTTGGCGGTACCGATATCCATTCCCTTGTAGATAAGGGCGGAATCGACGCTAATCAACTCTACCGGTAATGTTTTCCGCAGGTTTATCGCCAGCGCGGTTTTGCCAGAGGCCGTGGGGCCCATCAAAAAAATCGCCTGTGGCAGGCCAGTCTTACTTACTTCAGTCATGGTTCAGGGCTTTCATCGCCGGATGTATATCAACAGGTTGTAACAAACCACCAGGCGGTAACTTCACCAGTTGCGGACAGAGTCGTTCGAGGTCGGCCAGTAAGGAGATGGCCTGGGCCATGTTCCACTGCTGGTGTTCGCTCGCCAGATGACGTGCAAGCCATTGCGCGACATCTGATTCTTGCGCCACTGTCTGCTGCGCCAGGTAGCCTATCAGTTCAGGAATCAAGATTTGTAAATTTTGTTGGCGTAAGGGTAAAGGCACCGCCCGAATCGTAAGATGTTGCGAGTCGGTTAACAATTCAATACCCATTTTTGCCAGAAGCGGTTGCGCCTGCGTCACGGTTTTCAGTTCGTGAGCGCCGAGCTTCAGCCGCACCGGGATAAGCAGCGGCTGGGCGCACAGTTTTTCACTGCCGGGCGCCAGTTGCGCCTGTTTAAGCCAGCGCTCTGCCACCGGCAAGGCCAGCAGCGCAAGCGCGGCGCCCCGCTCCATCAGCGCATAGTGTGGGGCGATGATGGTCAGTACACGTCCAAAGCTGTGCGAATGGGCGTCATGCGTCATCGCCGGCGGCGGTTCGGCGGCGGGCGTGCGGTCCGTCGCCGGCACGTCCATCAGTTTTTGATAGAGCGCCCCCTGCTGTTTCTGGTAGCCCGGCTGGGCGTTGGGCCAGCCCGGCGCAGCGCCCTGTCGTGGCGCAGAGTGCGCATTGCGCGGCGCGGCCGTTTCGCTGGTGGCATACCGCGGCGCGGCGCTGTCGCGCGCCAGGTCCGGCCCGGAGAAGTGATTCTTCCCGGACGCCACGCGGTTTTCCGGCTGCCAGCGCGCCGTCTCCGCTTCCGCCTCGTTGCTCAGCGGCAGCGCGGCGTCCGCCTGCGGCTGCAGCACGGTGACAACGCCCTGATAGATAAAGTCATGCACCAGTCGGGACTGATGGAAGCGCACTTCGTGCTTGGCCGGATGTACGTTGACGTCCACCTGATGCGGGTCGATCTCCAGATACAGCACGTAGGCTGGCTGCTCACCGGCACCGAGCTTGTCGTCGCACGCCTGGCGAATTGCATGGTTGATCAGCCGGTCGCGCATCATGCGCCCGTTCACGTAGCAATACTGAATATCGCCCAGCGCCGCCGTGG
The DNA here is from genome assembly GCF_000463155.2 of Siccibacter turicensis LMG 23730. Lineage (GTDB taxonomy): Bacteria > Pseudomonadota > Gammaproteobacteria > Enterobacterales > Enterobacteriaceae > Siccibacter > Siccibacter turicensis. The sequence continues at coordinate 287,495 of NZ_AWFZ01000050.1, forward strand.
TGCTGGTGGGTTCGGCAACCCACCCGCGCAGCGCCAGATCGCCGTGCTGCCATTCGATAGCCAGCGCTTTTTCCAGAAACGGCGTACCGCAAATCGCCCCGAGGCGGCGTTCACGCGGCGCGCCTTCAGGGACCGCGCGATACTGACGCACCATTTTGCCGTTGTGGCTCAGGTTAATAGTGACGTCGAAGCGGGCCAGTGCAATACGACGAATCACTTCATCAATATGGCCGAATTCGGTTTTTTCGGTGCGCATAAACTTGCGGCGCGCCGGAGTGTTATAGAAAAGATCGAGCACTTCCAGCGTGGTGCCGGGCGGATGCGCGGCGGGTTTCACCGTCACATTCATGTCGCGCCCTTCCGCATAGGCCTGCCAGGCCTCCTGCTGCTGCTGGGTGCGAGAGGTGAGCGTGAGGCGCGATACCGAACTGATACTGGCCAGCGCTTCGCCGCGAAAACCGAGGCTGACAATGGCCTCCAGATCGTCGAGAGAGGCGATCTTGCTGGTGGCATGCCGCGCCAGCGCCAGCGCCAGCTCGTCTTTACCGATGCCGCAGCCGTTGTCGCGAATGCGAATCAGCTTAGCGCCGCCGCGTTCGATATCAATATCAATGCGCGTTGCGCCAGCGTCGAGGCTGTTCTCGATAAGCTCTTTGACCACCGACGCAGGGCGCTCCACCACTTCGCCAGCGGCAATCTGGTTCGCAAGCTGAGGGGGTAGGATCTGAATCGGCATGGCTACTCCTTAGTTGGTCAACAGCCCGCTACCCGCCGGGCCGGATCGCACCGTCTGGCTGGCATTCGGGGAATCCGGCGCGGACTGCAGAGGGTGCGCCAGGAAATAGTTGCGCAGCCCTTTGTAGATAGCCTCGGCAATCTGCTGCTGGTAGTCATCGCTTGCCAGCAGTCGCTCTTCGCTGCTGTTACTGATAAACCCGGTTTCGACCAGCAGGGAGGGGATATCCGGCGAACGCAGCACGCCCAGGCTGGCGTGTTCCGGGCGGCGCTTATGCAGCGAGCCGACGCGCTGCATTTCGCTCAGCACTTTGGTCGCGACATCATACCCGACGCGCTGCGAATGTCCGAACTGCAAATCCAGCACCGCCTGGCTGAGATACTTATCGGCCTCGCTGTTCGCCAGCACGTCGCCCGCGCCGCCCAGCAGCTCGGACTGCTTCTCATGCTGTTCAAGCCAACCCGCCATTTCGCTGTTGGCGCGACGGTTAGAAAGTACCCACACCGAGGCGCCGGTGGCCTGACGGTTAGGAGCGGCATCGGCGTGAATCGACACCAGCAGATTGGCATTCTGTTTGCGCGCCACGTCGGAGCGGCCCATTACCGAGATGAAGTAGTCTCCGTCGCGGGTCAGCACCCCTTTGAACATCGGGTCGGCATTCAGCAACGTGCGCAGCTTGCGGGCGATGGCGATGGTGATGTTTTTCTCACGCGTGCCGCCCTGGCCAATGGCACCGGGATCCTGGCCGCCGTGACCGGCGTCGATGGCCACCACCACCTGTCCGCTGCCAGCCGGCGCCCGTGCCTGGGCGACGGGCCGCGTGGTGGTATTGCTGCCAATCACGCTGGTGACGCGGTTGCGGTCTTCGTCAAAGGGGTTTTTCGCCGGCTGCTGCTGGACCGGGCGCGATACCGGCTGTGGCGGCTCGCGTCTGGCAATGACCGGCGCAGGCGGCGGAGGCGGTGGCGCATCGGCGTTGATGGTAAACACCACCGTATAGTTATCCCCGCGCTTCTGTTTTTCCGCCCGGGTTTTACCGTTCTGGGTGAGATCCACCACCAGACGCAGGGACTGGTTATCCTTTGGCGTGCCGGAGCGGATGCTTTTCACCAGGTTGTCGCCGCTGAAGTTGAGCGGCAGCCCCTGAATCACCCCGGTCTGCTTGATATCAAGCGCCACGCTGCGTTTACCCTGCTGGCTGAACGCGTAGTCGGGCTCGCCGATAAAGCTGAAGGTGATGCGCGCCTGGCGGTCACCGTTGGACACCTGAATATCCGATAAACTCGCCGCAAAAGCCGGTGCACACAGCAACAGCAGTGCGGCCATCAACCACTCTTTCACGCGAAATTTCATCCTGTCATCCTTGCGGGGTAGCGAGCCGCGCCAGTAATGCCTCACCCGATGCGGAAGCCGCCTGAATGCGCGCCTCTCGCCCCTGTGCCTGATAGTCGATGTAGATCCTGAGATCCGGCTCGGGCAGCACGCCCGCGCCCTGCTGCGGCCATTCGATAAGGCAGATGGCATCGTCGGTGAAATAGTCGCGGATGCCCATAAACTCCAGCTCTTCAGGATCCGCCAGCCGGTAAAGGTCGAAGTGATACACCGTCAGTTTGTCGAGGGTGTAGGGTTCCACCAGGGTATAGGTGGGGCTTTTTACGTTGCCCACATGGCCCAGCGCCTGCAAAAAGCCGCGGCTGAAGGTGGTTTTGCCCGCACCCAGATCGCCAAAAAGATAAATTACCGTGGCCCCTTCACAGGCCTGCGCAACGCGCGTGCCAAGAGTTAAAGTCGCCTGTTCGTCGGATAAGGGGATAACACGATTCATCATGGTCAGGTCAATTCAGTTCCGGGTTAACAAAATAGTGCAGCGTCGTAAACAGATCCGTCGCCAGCATTCCTCGGGTGCCGATCCGGCTGGCAACGGCGTCCGCCGCCGCCCCGTGCGCCACACAGGCCGCGCAGGCCGCGTCGTAGGCCTCCAGCTTCTGTCCCAGCATCGCGCCGGTAATACCGGAGAGCACGTCGCCCATGCCGCCGCTGCCCATACCGGCATTGCCGGCGTCGATCAGGCCCAGTTGCGTTTCATCGACAACAACCGTTCCCGCGCCTTTCAGCACCACTACACCACCATACTGTTGGGCCAGGCGTCGAGCGGAAAGTAAGCGGTCGCTTTCAATTTCCGCCACGCTGCAGCGCAGCAGCCGTGCCGCCTCGCCGGGATGGGGCGTAATCACGCGATTGTGACGTTTATCGGGGTGGATTGCCAGAAGGTTGAGCGCATCGGCGTCCCACAGCATCGGCTTGCGAAAGTTCTCTGCTTTTTGCAGCGCCCGCTTGCCCCACTTCTCCTGGCCGAGCCCCGGCCCAATCACCAACACATCGGCCCATTCCAGCCCCTGCTCCAGCGTGGCATCGGTCACCTCCTGCACCATCAGCTCCGGGCGGGCCGTCAGCAGCGGGCCGATATTCTCTGCGCGAGTAAGCACTCGCACCAGGCCTGCACCCGCCCGCAATGCGGCTTCCCCGGCCATACGAATAGCCCCGGCGGTACCGCTGTCGCCGCCAACGATCAGCAGACGACCGTTGTCGCCTTTATGCGAGGTGGGCCGCCGCGGTTTCAGCCAGCGGGATAAATCCTCGGCCCCGTAACGCATAATGGGTGCCTGATGCCCGGCCAGCCAGCTCTCCAGGCCGAGCGCATGGTGATGCAGCACGCCCGTGACGTCCCGCGCCTTGCCAGTCAGCAAGCCGGGCTTCAGGGCGATAAAGGTAAGCGTGTGTGACGCATTGATGACCGCGCCCGGCGTCGCCCCGGTTTCCGCCAGCAGGCCGGAGGGAATATCCAGTGCCACCACCGGCGCGGGATGCGCATTGGCCTTTTCAATCAGCGCGCTGACCGCCTCGCGCGGGGCATCGTTGATTCCCGTGCCGAGCAGCCCGTCAATAATCAGATCCACCGTCTCCGGCCACAGGGCATCGGCGGCATGAATTTCACCGCCCGCATCGAGCCACGCCTGACGCGCGGTGTCGGCCTCCTCAGGCAGCGGTTTATCGCTCTCCAGCGCCAGCAGCGTAACGCTGAGCCCCGCGCTCTGCGCCAGGCGTGCCACCACGTAGCCATCGCCGCCGTTATTACCGTGGCCGCACAGCACCAGCCAGTGCTGCGCTTCGGGATAGCACTCGCGCGCCAGGCGGAAAGCGGCTTCCCCCGCGCGCTGCATCAGTTCATAGAGCGTAATGCCCAGGCTGTCCGCCGCCTCGCGTTCCGCGGTGCGCAGCCAGGCTGCCGGCCAGACAGAGTGTGGTATACTGGCCGCGTTCGTTTTCATCTTATGGTCCGTCATGTCACAGCCCCTCGATCTCAATCAGTTAGCGCAAAATATTAAACAGTGGGGTGCCGAACTGGGTTTTCAGCAGGTAGGTATCACCGATACCGATCTCAGCGCCAGCGAGCCCAAACTGCAGGCGTGGCTCGACAAACAGTATCACGGTGAAATGGAGTGGATGGCGCGCCACGGTATGATGCGCGCCCGCCCGCACGAACTGCTTCCCGGCACGCTACGCGTTATCAGCGTGCGCATGAACTACCTGCCCGCCAACGCGGCTTTCGCCAGCACGCTTAAGAACCCACGCCTCGGCTATGTCAGCCGTTACGCGCTGGGTCGTGACTACCATAAGCTGCTGCGTAACCGCCTGAAGAAGCTGGGCGAAACCATCCAGCAGCACTGCGCCACGTTGAATTTTAGACCCTTTGTGGACTCTGCGCCCATTCTGGAGCGCCCGCTGGCGGAAAAAGCCGGGCTTGGCTGGACGGGTAAGCACTCGCTTATTCTTAGCCGCGACGCCGGGTCGTTCTTTTTCCTCGGCGAGCTGCTGATCGACCTGCCTCTGCCGATCGATTCCCCGGTCGAAGAGGGCTGCGGCCGCTGCGTGGCCTGCATGACGATCTGCCCCACCGGCGCTATCGTCGAACCCTACACCGTGGATGCCCGCCGCTGTATCTCCTATCTCACGATTGAGTTAGAAGGGGCAATTCCGGAAGAATTTCGCCCGCTTATTGGCAACCGTATCTACGGATGCGACGACTGCCAGCTCATCTGCCCCTGGAATCGCTTTTCGCAGCTGACCGACGAAGCCGATTTTAGCCCGCGTCAGGCGCTGCATGCGCCGGAGCTGGTCACGCTGTTCGCGTGGAGCGAAGCGCAGTTTTTGAAAGTCACGGAAGGGTCGGCTATTCGCCGCATCGGGCATCTGCGCTGGCTGCGAAATATTGCGGTCGCGCTGGGCAATGCGCCCTGGGACGAGGCGATACTCGCGGCGTTAGCACAGCGTAAAGGGGAGCACCCGCTTTTGGATGAACATATTGAGTGGGCGATGGCACAGCAGATCGCTAAGCGAAACGCTAACGCGATTGAGGTACAGCTTCCGCAGAAAAAACGGCTGGTACGGGTGGTGGAAAAAGGTCTGCCGCGCGACGCCTGAGCCTGCGTCCGACTGTGAATAAAATTAAAAAGACGTTGTCATTCAAGGTGCAAAAAATCGTCAAGCCGCCAGGATAGCATTTCACTCAAAAAATAAGTGCAATAATAACAGTGCGTTATAAAAACTTGCCAAATAATAATTTGCCGACTAGATTCACAGCCGCCGACGCCATCCTGTGGATAACTCTGTTTAAAACTCTGTGACAATAAAACGCAAACCATCCTCAGCATGGTGTTTCTGCTGTGGATAATTAAGAAAGGAAGAAGATTTGGAGCGGGAAACGAGACTCGAACTCGCGACCCCGACCTTGGCAAGGTCGTGCTCTACCAACTGAGCTATT
>NZ_AWFZ01000050.1:293062-433176 GCF_000463155.2 Siccibacter turicensis LMG 23730
CTGGTGCATGCCTTGCGGCATTTTAAAAATTTTGGAGCGGGAAACGAGACTCGAACTCGCGACCCCGACCTTGGCAAGGTCGTGCTCTACCAACTGAGCTATTCCCGCTTGGGTGGTGCTTGATGCATGCCTGATGGCATTTTCAAATTTTGGAGCGGGAAACGAGACTCGAACTCGCGACCCCGACCTTGGCAAGGTCGTGCTCTACCAACTGAGCTATTCCCGCCCTGCGTGACAAAAAATTCTGTACCGTCACGGGAGGCGCATTATACGAGAATTCCTTCCTGCCGCAATAGTTTGGCGTCACTTTTTTGCGATTTTGTTCCGACTGACGATTTAATCAACAATGTGGCTAAAATGGAAGCAAAATCGCGGCGCGTGAAGGCGTAAGGCTGCAATCCACTGATTCAGGGCGAAAAAAAACAGGCCGGCGAACCGGCCCGCTTTTGTCTGCTGACGCTCAGAGCGTGTGCTCGGTGCGCGCGATGATGTCATCCTGCGCATCCGGCGACAGCGCAGTGAAGAACGCGCTGTAACCCGCCACCCGCACGACCAGATCGCGATACTGGTCAGGATGTTTTTTGGCCTCCAGCAGCGTCTCACGCGACACGATGTTGTACTGAATATGCCACCCCTTATGCACTTCAAAGAAGGTGCGCAGCAGCATCATCAGCTTCTGACGGTCGCTGTCGTTATCCAGCGTGGCGGGATTAAGCTTCTGATTCAGCAACACGCCGCCCAGAATCGACCCGGTTGGCAGCTTGCCCACCGAGCTGATAACCGCCGTCGGCCCCAGATGGTCGGTGCCGGATGCCGGGCTTGCCCCTTCAGCCAGCGGCGTGGTCGCTTTGCGGCCGTCCGGCGTTGCCATGGTCGCGGCGCCAAACGGCACGTTAGCGGAGATGGACGAGGTGCCCGCGTAGTAATTCCCACCGATGGGCCCCCGGCCATAGCGCGGGTTGTGGTACTGCTTAATCTCATCGATATAGGTCTGGTAGGCGCGGGTCAGCAGCGTATCCACCGTATCATCGTCGTTGCCGTATTTCGGGGCACCGTTAATCAGGCGCTGGCGCAGCTGTTCATGGGTCAGGCCCTCAAAGTTGTCCGCCAATGCCTGCGCCAGCTGTTGCTGACCGATAACGCCCTGGTCGAACACCAGCGTCTTCACGGCCGCCAGGCTGTTGCCGAGGTTGGCGATACCCACCTGTAACCCCGACACCCAGTCATACTTCGCCCCGCCCTGCTTGATGCTTTTCGCCCGCTCGATGCAGTCATCCACCAGCGCGGAGCAGAGGATATCCGGTACGTTCTCCTCCAGCATGGTATCGACCACATATTCAATTTCGATGGATTTACGGGTGTAGTAGCGGATCTGGTTATCCCATGCCGCCATGACCTCCTCAAAGCGCTGGAAATTGCCTTTTGACAGCGCCTGCGCCTGAGGCAGGAACACTTTCCCACTGGTGGCATCGCGCCCGCCCTCAAGGGCGGCCAGCATCACGCGCGCGAAGTTGATAAAGCTCATGCCGGTGCAGCGATAGCCCCACTTCCCGCCCACGGCGGTTTCGATGCAGCCAATGGCGGCGTAGTCGTAGGCATCCTGCGGCGCGATACCCAGTTTGATGAACTCCGGAATGACGATCTCATCGTTGTTAAACGCCGGCATCCCGAAGCCGCAGCGGATCACCTGCACGCAGGCGTCGAGGAAATCATCGCTGATGCCCGCGTGATAGCGCACGCTCAGGTTCGGCTGGGTAGAGCGCAGGCGGCCGCAGGACTCCAGAATGGCATACGAGAGCGGATTAACCGCGTCCATCGCCACGTCGTTCACCAGCGTCTGCCCGCCGATGGTCACGTTCTGATAAAGCGGGCTTCCCGCTGAGGCTTTGGAGTGCGAGCCGGAGCGGATCTTGTTCACCTCCAGCAGTTTGAGCCAGCAGCCGTGCAGTAGCTCAATGGCCTGCTCACGGCTGAGCGAGCCGTTCAACTCGACATCGCGGCGATACCAGGGATAGAGATACTGATCCATGCGGCCAAACGACACCGAATGCCCGTTCGACTCAATCTGCAAAATCAGCTGAATGAAATAGCACAGCTGCAGCGCCTGCCAGAACGTTTTCGGCGGCTCGTGGGCGATCGCTTCGCAGTTCTCCGCAATCTGCAGCAGCTCGTCGCGACGGCTTTCACGCGTCTCGTCGTTGGCCATCCGGCGCGCTTCCTGTGCGAAACGGCCAATATGATCGCTGACGGCCTGCAACACGATATCAATCGCTTTCAGGAACTGCTCCCCGTTCAGATCCTCAAGCACCGTCAGATTGATGCGCGCGCGGCGCTGCGCCACGGTGTCGCGCAGGCCATCAAGGCCTTTCTCCAGCAGCAGAGGGAAGTTCACCGCCAGATGGGCGTCCCCGGAGGTCATGTTGCCTTCCGCCTTGATGATGCCGGTTTCCAGCAGCGCTTTTTGTTCATCGGTGAACATGCCGTAGCAGCGGTCCTGCACCGTCTGACCGCGCCACCACGGGCACACCGCATGCAGCACGCGTTTATTCTCTTCGCTTACCGCGAACCCGGCACCGGGCCGATCCGCCAGATCGTCAATCTCCTTTTCGATCCACGACACGGTATATTCCGGGAAAATCGGCGCGGCGCGCACTTCGCTCGCCTGGTTGCCGACGATCAGCTCATCATGTTTGATCCAGATGGTGCGCTCGGCAAGGTGGTGTGACAGCGCCAGCGCGCGTCGCACCGGCAGGGGCTTATCCATATTATGCTGATAAGCCTCGGTATAGTGCTGCGCGCGTTCCGTGCAGACCGGGGGCTTAACGATATTCACCAGGGCATTTTTATGTGCCTTGATGCGATTGCTCAGAACGTCAAGTTTCAGCGTGGTCATAGAATTATCCTCTCAGGGTAGCCGTCAGACCTTTGCGGTGCGCGTAGTCCACAGCGAAATCAAGCAGCATCGGGTCGTCCAGCGGTTTCTCCGGTGCCAGGTAGGGTTGGTTAAGCAGCTGGTATTTGTTCATTCCCAGCGTGTGATACGGCAGAAAATGGATATCGCTGACGCCCAGTTCATCCGCAGCAAAATCGGTGATGGCGCGTAGTGAGGCGGGGTCAGCGTTAAAGCCGGGGATCAGCGGCACGCGAACGGTCAGCGCCTTACCGGCCCGGGCGAGACGCGTAAGGTTGTCGAGCACCCGTTTGGCCGACCCGTCGGTCCAGGTTTTAAACGCGACGCTGTCGACGTGTTTGAGGTCGGCGAGAAACAGATCGGTATCGGAAAGCGCCGGTTCGATATAGCGCCACGGGACATGCAGGCAGGTCTCTACCGCGGTGTGAATACCCTGCTGATGGCTGGCCTGCAGCAGCGTGTGCGCCAGCGCCGGGCTCATAAAGGGTTCGCCGCCGGAGAGGGTTATTCCCCCGCCGCTGCGGTCGTAGAAGGGTTTGTCGCGCATTACCACGGCCATGATCTCGCTGGCGGTGCGATCGTCGCCGCACACCGTCAGCGCCTGGGTCGGGCAGCAGTCGCGAAGCGCGTCGGCCGTCTCAGGCGTAAGGCGTTCGCGGTGGATAACCAGACCTGACGACAGGCGCTCGATATGCTGCGGCGCGGCCTCCTGGCAGAGCGTGCAACCCGCAAGGCACAGGCGGGCGTCAAACATCAGCTCCGGCACAGCTGAACGGCTTTCGGGATTCTGACACCAGCGGCAGCCCAGCGAGCAGCCTTTCAGGAACACAACGGTGCGAATGCCCGGGCCATCGTGCGTGGAATAACGCTGGATATTAAAGATCATCAAAGCACCCTCTTATTTTCGAATGAAAAGTAGATAACTTTCATTCGAAATAAACGTTGATAACGATCAACGTCGCTTATCGGGGCGTCTCTATACTGCTCAAAAATTGTTAAATCTCACATTTTGAGGAGAGATCGATGGAGCTCTATCTTGATACCGCCGACGTAGCCGCCGTTGTCCGCCTGGCGCGCATCTTCCCGCTAGCCGGTGTGACCACCAATCCCAGCATCATCGCCAGCGCCAGGCAGCGGCCTGAAGACGTATTGCCCGCGCTGCGTGACGCGCTGGGCGGCGAAGGGCGTCTGTTTGCTCAGGTGATAGCAAACCAGGCGCAAGAGATGGTGGCCGAGGCGCACAAACTGCGCGGCATCATTAGCGATCTGGTGATCAAGGTGCCGGTCACGGCGGAAGGTCTGGCGGCGTTGAAGCTGTTAAAAAGAGAGGGAATCCCAACGCTTGGCACCGCGGTATACGGCGCGGCACAGGGGTTGTTTGCAGCGCTTGCCGGTGCAGAGTACGTTGCCCCTTACGTTAACCGGGTCGATGCCCAGGGCGGAGACGGCATCCAGACCGTGACGGAGCTGCAGCAGCTTCTGACGCTGCATGCCCCGGGCGCGAAAGTGCTGGCAGCAAGTTTCAAAACGCCGCGTCAGGCGCTAGCCTGCCTGCTGGCCGGGTGCGAAGCCATCACCCTGCCGGTAGAGGTCGCCGAACAGTTTATTTCCACGCCGGCGGTCAGCGCGGCAATAGGCAAGTTTGAACAGGACTGGCAGCACGCCTTCGGTACGCGGACGCTGTGAGTCAGCCATACACAAAGGCCCTCGTAGCGAGGGCCTTTGTCATTCAGAGCCGAATGAAATGCTCGCGGTAGTACGCCAGCTCAGCCACCGACTCACGGATATCGTCCAGCGCCTGATGCGTCCCCTGCTTTTTAAAACCGTCCAGCACTTCCGGCTTCCAGCGACGGGCCAGCTCCTTAAGCGTGCTGACATCCAGGTAGCGATAATGGAAGTACGCTTCCAGTTCCGGCATATATTTGAACAGGAAACGGCGATCCTGAGCGATACTGTTTCCGCAGATTGGCGACGTTCCTTCCGGCACCCACTCGCGTAAAAACGCCAGCGTTGCCAGCTCCGCCGCACGGTCATCCAGCTGGCTTGCCTTCACGCGCTCCACCAGCCCGCTCGCCGTGTGTGTACGCACGTTCCAGTCATCCATCAGCGCCAGCTGGGCGTCTGACTGATGCACCGCCATCACCGGGCCTTCTGCCAGGATATTAAGATCTTTATCGGTGACAAGGGTGGCGATTTCGATGATGCGGTCGCGCTCAGGATCGAGTCCGGTCATTTCAAGATCGATCCAAATGAGGTTGTTTTCATTGGCACTCATGCTATTTTCCATCCGTTATCGCGTCACGCTCGGGTGACAGGCAGTTAATTCATTTACAATAGCTGGTATCATAGAGGTTTTGCCCATCAGGGGCGACCAGGAGCCATTAAGATTGAGCAAAAATAAACTCTCCAAAGGTCAGCAGCGCCGCGTGTCAGCCAATCACCAGCGCCGTCTTAAACAGACTACGGAGAAAGCCGATCCCGACGACTCACAGTTTGGTGAGCCTCGCGACGGCCGCGTCATCAGTCGTTTTGGTCAGCATGCCGACGTCGAATCACCTGACGGCGGGGTGCACCGCTGCAACATCCGCCGCACTATCCGTTCGCTGGTCACCGGCGACCGCGTGGTCTGGCGTCCGGTAAAAGAGAACGTCCAGGGCAAAGGCATCGTTGATGCGGTACACGAGCGCACCTCGGTACTGACGCGTCCGGACTTCTACGATGGCGTGAAGCCTATCGCCGCGAATATCGATCAGATCATCATCGTCTCCGCCATCCTGCCTGAGCTGTCGCTGAACATTATCGACCGCTATCTGGTGGCCTGTGAAACGCTGGACGTTGAACCGTTACTGGTGCTCAACAAGACCGATCTGCTGGATGAACAGGGCCTCGCCTTCGTCAACGAGCAGATGGATATCTACCGCCACATTGGCTACCGCGTGCTGCTGGTCTCCAGCTACAAAGACGAAGGGCTGAAAGCGCTGGAAGAGGCGCTTATCGACCGCACCAGCATCTTCGCCGGGCAGTCAGGCGTAGGGAAATCGAGCCTGCTGAATAATCTGCTGGGCCTGAAAGACGATCGGATTCTGGTCAACGACGTCTCCGATAACTCCGGGCTGGGCCAGCACACCACCACCGCCTCGCGTCTGTATCACTTCCCCGGCGGCGGCGACGTCATCGATTCGCCAGGCGTGCGCGAGTTCGGTCTGTGGCACCTTGAGCCGGAACAGATCACCCAGGGCTTTGTCGAATTCCACGACTATCTGGGCCACTGCAAGTTCCGCGACTGCAAGCACGACAACGACCCAGGCTGCGCCATCCGTGAGGCCGTCGAGCGCGGCGAGATCGCCGAAACCCGCTTCGACAACTATCACCGCATTCTGGAAAGTATGGCTGAGGTAAAAACGCGTAAAGGCTTCTCCGCCACCGATGACTGAACCCCGGTCGATGCGTAGGATGACGAGCCGCGCTGCGGTTTTATGCTATTATCGCGCCCTTTTCTGTACGGCCTGGCGCCAACGCGCCGGGCAAGGACTGGCAAAACCATTAGCCTGGAGGCTACCTTGCTAAACGACATCAAACTTTCGCTTCAATACATTCTGCCGAAACTGTGGCTCACTCGCCTGGCGGGCTGGGGCGCAAGCAAACGTGCCGGCTGGCTGACGAAACTGGTTATCGATCTGTTTGTGAAATACTACAAGGTCGATATGAAAGAGGCACAGAAGCCGGATACCGCCAGCTATCGCACCTTCAACGACTTCTTCGTGCGCGCGCTGCGTGACGACGTGCGTCCGCTCAATACCGATCCAAACGTGCTGGTGATGCCGGCAGATGGCGTTATCAGCCAGCTTGGCCGTATTGAAGACGACAAGATCCTGCAGGCCAAAGGCCACAACTACACGCTTGAAGCGCTGCTGGCGGGTAACTACCTGATGGCGGATCTGTTCCGCAACGGCAGCTTCGCCACCACCTATCTGTCGCCGCGCGACTATCACCGCGTGCATATGCCGTGCAACGGTATTCTGCGCGAGATGATTTACGTACCGGGCGATCTCTTCTCGGTCAACCACCTGACCGCGCAGAACGTACCGAACCTGTTTGCCCGTAACGAGCGCGTTATCTGCCTGTTCGATACCGAGTTTGGCCCAATGGCGCAGATCCTGGTCGGGGCGACCATCGTCGGCAGCATCGAAACCGTCTGGGCGGGCACCATTACGCCGCCGCGTGAAGGCATCATCAAACGCTGGACCTGGCCTGCGGGCGAGAGCGACGGCGCCGTGGCGCTGCTCAAAAGTCAGGAGATGGGCCGCTTCAAGCTGGGCTCCACCGTTATCAACCTGTTCGCACCGGGTAGCGTGGAGCTGACGCCGCATCTGCAAAGCCTGTCGGTAACCAAAATCGGCGAGCCGCTGGCGGTCTCGACCGACGCGGTGATTGCTGACGTAACCCCTGCCGAAGTGACCCAGGAAGAGATCGACGCCGAGCGCGACGCCAATCCTCTGGTCGACAACAAAGACGACGTGTAACAGCAAAGAAGGGTTCTTCCGTGCGCCTGATTATCACTGTACTGATGGCCTGGTGCCTCAGCCTGGGGGCGCACGCAGCAAGCGCCCCCGATGCAAAACAGATCGCCCAGGAGCTGGAGCAGGCGAAAGCGGCCAAAAATCAGCCTGACCAGGCCGAGACCGTGGAAGCCCTCCAGTCTGCGCTGAACGCGCTGGAGGAGCAAAAAGCCTCGCTTGAGCGCGCCAGCCAGTATCAGCAGGTTATCGACAATTTCCCCCGGCTCTCCCAGACGCTGCGTATGCAGCTCAACAACCTGCGCGACGAGCCGAAAAAAGTCCCCTCCGGCATGACCACCGACCGGCTCAACCAGGAGATCCTCCAGGTCAGCAGCCAGCTGCTGGAAAAGAGCCGTCAGGCGCAGCAGGAGCAGGAACGTACCCGCGAGATCAACGACTCCCTGAGTCAGCTTCCCCAACAGCAAACGGACGCCCGCCGCCAGCTTAATGAGATTGAGCGTCGCGCCGGCAGCCAGCCTGCCACCAGCACCCCGCTCTCTCAGGCGCAGAATCTGGGCTTACAGGCCGAATCGGCACGCCTCAAAGCACTGGTGGACGAGCTTGAGCTGGCGCAGCTGTCGGCGAACAACCGTCAGGAGCTGTCGCGCCTACGCGGTGAGCTGGCGCAAAAGCAGAGCGAGCAGCTGGATGCCTGGCTGCAGGCGCTGCGCAATCAGGTGAACAATCAGCGCCAGCAGGAAGCCGAACGCGCGCTTGAGAGTACCGAGCTGCTGGCCGAAAACAGCGCCGACCTGCCGCCTGCGCTGATGGATCAGTTCAAGGTAAACCGCGAGCTGTCCCAGGCGCTCAACCAGCAGGCCCAGCGTATGGATCTGGTGGCCTCCCAGCAGCGCCAGGCCTCCAGCCAGACGTTGCAGGTACGTCAGGCGCTCAACACGCTGCGCGAGCAGTCGCAGTGGCTTGGCGTCTCCAATTTGCTGGGTGAAGCGCTGCGCGCCCAGGTTGCCCGCCTGCCGGAAATGCCCAAGCCGCAGCAGCTTGATACGGAAATGGCGCAGCTGCGGGTTCACCGCATGCGCTATGAGGATCTGCTGAGCAAGCAGCCGCAGCTGCGTCAGATCCGCCAGGCCGACGGCAGCGATCTGAGCGCCGAGCAAAACCGCATTCTGGAGGCCCAGCTGCGCACCCAGCGTGAGCTGCTGAACTCGCTGCTGCAGGGCGGCGATACCCTTATTCTTGAGCTGACCAAGCTGAAAGTGGCTAACAGCCAGCTGGAAGACGCCCTGAAAGAGGTGAATGAAGCCACGCACCGCTATCTGTTCTGGACCTCGGACGTCAGCCCGTTGACGCTCTCCTGGCCGGTGGATATCGTGCAGGATCTGCGGCGCCTGATCTCGCTGGATACCTTCAGTCAGCTCGGTAAAGCCAGCGTGATGATGCTGACCAGCAAAGAGACGCTGCTTCCGCTGTTCGGCGCGCTGGCGCTGGTGGGCTTTAGCATCTACTCGCGCCGCCACTTCACCGCCTTCCTGACGCGCTCCAGCGAGAAAGTCGGGAAAGTCACACAGGACCACTTCTGGCTCACCATTCGCACCGTGTTCTGGTCGATTCTGGTCGCCTCGCCGCTGCCGGTGCTCTGGGCGACGCTCGGGTATGGCTTACGGGAAGCCTGGCCCTGGCCGATTGCCGTTGCGGTGGGCGATGGCGTCACCGCCACCGTACCGCTGCTGTGGGTTGTGATGATTTGCGCCGCGTTCGCCCGACCAAACGGGCTATTCGTGGCGCACTTCGGCTGGCCGCGCAACCGGGTCGCGCGCGCGATGCGCTACTACCTGATGAGCATCGGGCTGATTGTGCCGCTGATCATGGCGCTCATCATGTTCGATAACCTCAACGACCGTGAATTCTCCAGCACCCTTGGGCGCCTGTGCTTTATTCTGATCTGCGGCGCGCTGGCGCTGGTGACGCTGAGCCTGAAACGGGCCGGCATCCCGCTCTATCTCGATAAAGAAGGCAACGGCGACAACATGGTCAACAGCATGCTGTGGAACCTGTTGATGAGCGCCCCGCTGCTGGCCATTCTCGCCTCGCTGGTGGGGTATCTGGCGACCGCGCAGGCCCTGCTGGCGCGTCTGGAAACCTCGGTAGCCATCTGGTTCCTGCTGCTGGTGGTCTACCACATCATCCGCCGCTGGATGCTGATTCAGCGCCGCCGCCTGGCGTTTGACCGCGCCAAGCATCGCCGCGCCGAAATTCTGGCCCAGCGTGCGCGGGGTGAAGAGGAGCCGCCGCATACGCTCAGCACCGAGGGCGCGCTGGAGGTGGAGGCCTCCGAACTGGATCTCGATACCATCAGCGCCCAGTCGCTGCGCCTGGTGCGCTCCATCCTGATGCTCATCGCCCTGCTGTCGGTGATTGTGCTGTGGTCAGAGATTCACTCTGCCTTTGGCTTCCTTGAGAACATCAAGCTGTGGGACGTCTCCTCAACCGTGCAGGGGGTGGAGAGCCTGGAGCCGATCACCCTCGGGGCGGTGTTTATCGCCATTCTGGTGCTGATTATCACCCTGCAGCTGGTGCGCAATCTTCCGGCACTGCTGGAGCTGGCGCTGTTGCAGCACCTGGAACTCACGCCGGGCACCGGGTACGCGATTACTACCATCACCAAATACCTGCTGATGCTGGTGGGCGGGCTGATGGGCTTCTCGCTGATTGGTATTGAGTGGTCGAAACTGCAGTGGCTGGTGGCGGCGCTCGGCGTCGGGCTGGGCTTCGGGTTACAGGAGATCTTTGCGAACTTTATCTCCGGCCTGATTATCCTGTTCGAAAAACCGATCCGCATCGGCGATACCGTGACCATCCGCGATCTCACCGGCAGCGTCACCAAAATCAACACCCGCGCCACCACCATCAGCGACTGGGACCGCAAAGAGATTATCGTGCCCAACAAGGCCTTTATCACCGAGCAGTTCATCAACTGGTCGCTGTCCGATTCGGTCACGCGTGTGGTGCTGACCGTGCCGGCGCCAACCAACGCCAGCAGCGAAGAGGTCACCCAGATCCTCTACACCGCCGCCGAGCGCTGTTCGCTGGTGATCGATAACCCGCCGCCGGAAGTATTCCTGGTGGATTTGCAGCAGGGTATTCAGCTGTTTGAGCTGCGTATCTATGCGGCAGAGATGGTGCACCGTATGCCGCTGCGTCATGAGATCCACCAGCTGATACTGGCCGGCTTCCGCGAGCACGGTATCGACCTGCCGTTCCCGCCGTTCCAGATGCGGCTGGAAACGCTGGATGCGAAGGCCGCCGGCAATACGCTGAGCAGCGCCGGACGCGGAAAACGCGCGCCGGGAACCCTGTAACCCCCATAAAAAAAGGAGCCTCACGGCTCCTTTTTCTTTTCTGCTGTTAGCGTCACGCTACGCCCGGTCAACCGGGAAAGCAATAACGTCGGCGAGGCTGTCTGCACCCAGAGCCAGCATGATCAGGCGGTCAACGCCCAGCGCCACGCCGGAGCAGTCCGGCAGGCCCGCTTTTAATGCCTCAAGCAGGTTGTAATCCACCGGTTGCTGCACCAGGCCGCGCGCCGCGCGTTTGCGGTTGTCCTGCTCAAAGCGCTGCTGCTGCTCACGGGCATCGGTCAGCTCGTGGAAGCCGTTCGCCAGCTCAATGCCCTTGAAGTACACCTCGAAGCGCTCTGCCACGCGGTGATCTTCGGTGCTGATCTGTGCCAGCGCCGCCTGGCTTGCCGGGAAGTGATAGATAAACGCCGGGCGCTCTTTACCGATATGCGGCTCCACGCCGACGCTGAACAGCAGCTGCAACAGCGTATCGCGATCCTCTTCGGTGTCGGCGATATTGCTGAGATCGAGCTTCGCCGCCACTTCGCGCAGCTGCGCTTTGTCCGCTGACAGCGGGTCAATCTCCAGATGACGCAGGAACGCCTGCTGATAGGAGAAGAAGTCTGCCGCGCTGCACTCGAGCACCTGCTGTAACAGGTCGTCGACCTCGTTCATCAGGCGGTACATGTCGTAGTGCGGGCGGTACCACTCCAGCATGGTGAATTCCGGGTTGTGATGACGCCCCATCTCTTCATTGCGAAAGCTGCGGCACAGCTGGAAGACCGGGCCACAGCCCGCCGCCAGCAGGCGCTTCATGTGGTATTCGGGGCTGGTCATCAGGTAAAGGTTCATTCCTTCAGAGTGACCCGGCCCTACGAAACGGGTTTCAAACGGGAACAGATGAATGTCGGTTACCGTTGCCTGGCTCATGCAGGGGGTTTCCACCTCCAGAACGCCGCGATCGGTGAAGAAGCGGCGGATCTCGGTCATGACGGCGGCGCGTTTCAGTAAGTTAGGAATGGATGCGCTTGGCTGCCAGGTGGCCGTCTCGCTCATGGGGAATTCTCCAAAGTCAAACAAGGGCAGGAAGTCTACTCGGAAGGCGTCAGCGAGACAAATTTTGCACAATATTTTTTCCGCGCCCCCCTGTCAAAAGCCCCGTCCAGCGTGCCTTTTTCAGGGTTACGCCGATGATTTGCACCAAAGAAGAGCAAAAAAATCGAACGCGTCAAATTTCCCTCAAAATCCTATGGTTATACTTTGCTACCTATAAAGGAGCAGGAATCGCGTCGTGCGCATGCCCGGCTGGATGGTGCGGCGTCCATACACTTACCAGGAGGAATGTCGTGCATACTTTTCACGCCGATATTGCAGTGATTGGGGCAGGCGGTGCCGGATTACGCGCCGCCATCGCCGCGGCGCAGGCTAACCCTGACGCTAAAATCGCTTTGATTTCAAAAGTCTATCCAATGCGCAGCCACACCGTTGCCGCTGAAGGCGGCTCTGCCGCGGTGACGCAGGATCACGACAGCTTCGACTACCATTTCCATGATACGGTCTCCGGCGGCGACTGGCTGTGCGAGCAGGATGTTGTGGACTATTTCGTTCACCACTGCCCCACCGAAATGACGCAGCTTGAGCTGTGGGGCTGCCCGTGGAGCCGCCGTGAGGATGGCTCCGTCAACGTCCGCCGCTTTGGCGGCATGAAAATCGAACGCACCTGGTTTGCCGCAGACAAAACCGGCTTCCATATGCTGCACACGCTGTTCCAGACCTCTCTGCAGTTCCCACAGATCCAGCGCTTCGACGAGCATTTCGTGCTCGATATTCTGGTGGATGACGGCCACGCCCGCGGGCTGGTGGCGATCAACATGATGGAAGGCACGCTGGTGCAGATCCGCGCCAATGCGGTGGTGATGGCGACCGGCGGAGCGGGCCGCGTCTACCGCTATAACACCAACGGCGGAATCGTCACCGGCGACGGCATGGGCATGGCGCTGCGCCACGGCGTTCCGCTGCGTGACATGGAGTTTGTGCAGTATCACCCCACCGGTCTGCCCGGCTCCGGCATCCTGATGACCGAAGGCTGCCGCGGCGAGGGCGGGATTCTGGTCAATAAAGACGGCTACCGCTACCTCCAGGACTACGGCATGGGGCCGGAAACGCCGCTCGGCGAGCCGAAAAACAAATACATGGAGCTGGGGCCGCGCGACAAGGTTTCCCAGGCGTTCTGGCACGAGTGGCGTAAAGGCCGCACCGTCGCCACGCCGCGCGGCGATGTGGTCTATCTCGACCTGCGCCATCTCGGCGAGAAAAAGCTGCTTGAGCGGTTGCCGTTTATCTGCGAGCTGGCGAAGGCCTACGTCGGGGTCGATCCGGTAAAAGAGCCGATTCCGGTGCGCCCCACTGCGCACTACACCATGGGCGGGATTGAAACAGACGCCCGGTGTGAAACCCGTCTCCAGGGGCTGTTCGCGGTGGGCGAGTGCTCCTCCGTCGGGCTGCACGGCGCCAACCGTCTCGGCTCCAACTCCCTCGCGGAGCTGGTAGTGTTTGGCCGGCTGGCCGGGGAGCAAGCCATGGCGCGCGCGGCAACCGCCACGCCTGCCAACGATGCGGCGCTCAATGCTCAGGCCGCCGACGTCGAGCAGCGACTGCACGCTCTGGCAAACCAGCAGGGCACCGAGAGCTGGTCGAAAATCCGGGATGAAATGGGGATGTCGATGGAGGAAGGTTGCGGCATCTACCGCACGCCGGAGCTGATGCAGAGCACCATCGATAAGCTTGCCGAATTGCAGGAGCGCATTACGCGCGTACGCATTACGGATACGTCCAGCGTGTTTAATACCGAACTGCTTTACACCATTGAGCTGGCGCACGGCCTGAACGTTGCCGAGTGCATGGCGCATTCGGCCATGGCGCGTAAAGAGTCGCGCGGCGCCCATCAGCGGCTGGACGACGGCTGCACCGAGCGTGACGATGTGAATTTCCTCAAGCACACCCTCGCTTTCCGTGAGGCCGATGGCACCACGCGCCTGGAATACAGCGATGTGAAGATTACCACTCTGCCTCCGGCAAAACGCGTTTACGGTGCAGAATCCGAAGCAGCAGAGCAGAAGGAGACGACGAATGGCTGAGATGAAAAGCATGAAAATCGAAGTGGTGCGCTATAACCCGGAAAAGGACGACGCCCCGCACAGCGCATTCTACGACGTTCCCTGGGATGAGCAGACCTCGCTGCTGGATGCGCTGGGGTACATCAAAGATAACCTTGCCCCAGACCTGAGCTACCGCTGGTCGTGCCGCATGGCAATCTGCGGCTCTTGCGGCATGATGGTCAACGGCGTGCCGAAGCTGGCCTGCAAAACCTTCCTTCGCGAGTACACCCAGGGCATTAAAGTGGAGGCGCTGGCGAACTTCCCCATTGAGCGCGATCTGGTGGTCGACATGACGCACTTTATCGAAAGCCTGGAGGCGATTAAGCCGTACATCATCGGCAACAACCGCACGCCGGATCAGGGGCCGAACCGGCAAACCCCGGCGCAGATGGCGAAATACCATCAGTTCTCCGGCTGTATCAACTGCGGCCTGTGCTACGCCGCCTGCCCGCAGTTTGGTCTGAACCCGGAGTTCATCGGCCCGGCGGCCATCACCCTGGCGCACCGCTATAACCTCGACAGCCGCGACGGCGGTAAGAAAGCACGCATGCCGCAGCTTAACGGGCAGAACGGGGTGTGGACCTGCACCTTCGTTGGCTACTGCTCCCAGGTGTGCCCGAAACATGTCGATCCGGCCGCCGCCATTCAGCAAGGAAAAGTGGAAAGCTCGAAGGATTTTCTTATCGCGACCCTGAAACCTGACGCAAGGAGCGCATAACGATGACCACGAAACGTAAACCCTATATTCAGCCCATGACGCCCACCTGGTGGAAGCGCCTGCCCTTCTACCGGTTTTATATGCTGCGCGAAGGCACGGCGGTGCCAGCGGTTTGGTTCAGCATCGTGCTGCTCTATGGGCTGTTCGCGCTGAAGCACGGCCCGGAGAGCTGGAGCGGATTTATCAGCTTTTTGCAGAATCCCGTCGTGCTGCTGATTAACCTGCTGAGCCTGGCCGCAGCGCTACTGCATACCAAAACCTGGTTCGAGCTGGCCCCTAAAGCCGCCATTGTGGTTATCAAAGGCGAAAAAATGGGACCGGAGCCGGTAATCAAAGGCTTATGGGCCGTCACGCTGGTGGTGACGATTGTTATTCTCGGCGTTGCGCTGTTCTGGTGAGGAAACCACGATGATTAATCCCATTCCAAAACGTTCTGACGAGCCGCTGTTCTGGGGCCTGTTTGGCGCAGGCGGCATGTGGAGCGCGATTGTCGCGCCGGTGATGATCCTGCTGGTCGGCATCCTGCTGCCGCTGGGCCTCGGGCCGGACGGGGCGTTCAGCTATGAACGCATCCTGGCGTTCGCCCAAAGCATCCCTGGCCGCCTGTTTATCTTTTTGATGATTGCGCTGCCGCTGTGGTGCGGGCTGCACCGGATACACCATGCCATGCATGACCTGAAAATCCACGTTCCGGCCGGGAAAT
Organism: Siccibacter turicensis LMG 23730; assembly: GCF_000463155.2. Classification (GTDB taxonomy): domain Bacteria; phylum Pseudomonadota; class Gammaproteobacteria; order Enterobacterales; family Enterobacteriaceae; genus Siccibacter; species Siccibacter turicensis. Next base: position 308,411 of record NZ_AWFZ01000050.1, read on the forward strand.
GGGTGTTCTATGGCCTGGCGGCAATCCTGAGCATCGTTACGCTTGTCGGTGTGCTGACGGTATAACCTCTCCAGGGCCTGCCGCACCGGCAGGCCCCTTCGCTTATTTCACGCAAAATCCTCTGCTTCTTCTACACTTAGCATAAAAATCCCGGAGGAAAGTCGTGATGAGAATCCTGCCTGTTGTTGCTGCCGTGACCGCTGCGTTACTGGTGGTATCCTGTAGTTCCCCTACCCCGCCGCGCGGCGTAACGGTGGTGGAAAACTTCAACACAACCCGCTATCTGGGAACCTGGTATGAAATTGCCCGTCTGGATCATCGCTTTGAGCGGGGTCTGGAGCGCGTGACGGCGACTTACAGCCTGCGCGACGATGGCGGCCTGAAGGTGATTAACCGCGGCTACAATCCGGATCGCGGCATGTGGCAGCAGAGTGAAGGGAAAGCCTACTTTACCGGGGATAAATCCCGTGCGTCGCTGAAGGTGTCGTTCTTCGGGCCGTTCTATGGCGGCTATAACGTGATTGCGCTGGATGAGGATTACCAGAACGCGCTGATCTGCGGTCCGAATCGCGATTATCTGTGGATCCTCTCCCGCAACCCGACGATAACGCCGGAAGTGAAACAGAAGATGCTTGATATCGCGACCCGGAACGGTTTTGAGGTGAATAAACTTATCTGGGTGAAGCAGACCCCGCGTTAATGGGTGCTTATTTTCAGCCCGATAATACCCGCCACGATGAGCAGCAGACTGACGATGCGCGCCGCGCTGGCGGACTCACCCAGCAGTACAATCCCGGTAATGGCAGCGCCTACCGCGCCTATGCCCGTCCAGACGGCATAGGCGGTGCCGGTGGGCAGCGTCTTCATTGACCACGACAGCAGCACAATACTGACAACCATCGCCGTTATCGTCATGATACTCGGCGCAAGGCGGGTAAAACCGTGGGTATATTTCAGGCCGACCGCCCATACCACTTCAAGCAGACCAGCAATAACAAGCACTAACCAGGCCATAACAGGCTCCCTTTTTGAGATGGGGCCGTCCCCGGAGTGATGACGCGCATACGGGTCGTCCCGCATGGCCTTAAGATAAGCGAGGGCTATGATCGGCACTTAACTGGCCACGTTCAACCCTTTTTTCTTATCTTTACCGGTCAATAAACTCTAAAAGCCGGAAATAGCGGCAGTTGTCTGTTTAGATCAAGGCTTCAACTGGTCAGATATCTTTCTATCATGATGCGTTTCCTTCGTCCGGGAAACGGGGTATGTATCTTTCCTGAACGCGAAGCAGACCATGTATAAAATATTAGTGATTGACCGTTGTCACTTCAGCCGCAACGGCTTGAAAGAGTGGCTCAATCATCCCGACTACTTTACCGCATCCTTTTCCGTCACCGGTATCGACAACCTGCTCCACGCCCGTGAGCATATTCTGCAGTGGCAGCCCAATATGGTGATTGCTGATTTCTACAGCTTTATGGGCGAACTGCACCACATTCAGCAGCTGTCGTCGATTTTCGCCGCCTGCGGGAATACCACGCGTCTGATTCTGCTGCAGAGCGGGCACGCGGCGGTGCTTGATGACTACTGTGCGATGCAAAACAGCTGGCGCTCGGTCGAGAAATCGCTGTCGCTGCAGGGGCTGCGCACGCTGATTCAGGAGGCGCTGGTGTCTCGTCCGCCGTTTGGCGAGCCAAAGCCGGTCACGCCGCTGCTCACGCTGCGTGAAGAGCGCGTGCTGTCGTTGTGGAGCGAAGGGACAAGTAACGAAGTTATTGCGGCCGCGATGCGCATTACCGTCAAAACGGTGTACACCTACAAACGCAACATTCGCATGAAGCTGGGCGCGGACAATCGTTTTTCACTGTTTCTGGCGTTGCCGGAGACGATGGCAGCAGGTTGAGCGGGGAATAGCGGTACGGCCAGACAGCCGTACCGATCGGAACAGGCTTACTGGGACGCTTTGGTTGCTGCGCCGGAAATCGCGCTGCCGCCATCCTGAATATCTTCACCCACGCCGCGGGTGGTATTACAGGCAGTCAGTAAAGATGACAGCACCAGTACAGAAAAGAACGTCGCAATTGCTTTCTTCAACATAATATCTTCCTTTTATTGCCAAAGTTATTTTGTGTATAGCCACTTAAGCATAGACAAAAACGCAACAGCTGCGCCAAAAGGTGAAAATTTTAAGAGAAGTGGAAACTACTGCACGGCGCGCTGAATAGCACCGCCCAGATGCTGCACGTCCTGGCCAAAGCCACGCGCGGTATTGCAGCCGCTAAGCAGGGTGAGGCTAAGGAGTGAAATCAGCAGAAATGCGAACAAGCGGGACATGGTTTTGCGGTTCCGGAAGTAACGGCGCGGCTGGGTGCCACGCCGTCGATATCTCAGTACGCGATTACTTCACGCGGGAGACGTATTCGCCAGAGCGGGTGTCAACTTTGATGACTTCGCCAATCTGTACGAACAGTGGCACTTTAACCACGGCGCCGGTGCTCAGGGTAGCAGGCTTGCCGCCGGTACCTGCGGTATCGCCTTTCAGACCCGGATCGGTGTCTACGATTTCCAGTTCAACGAAGTTCGGCGGGGTAACCTGAATCGGGCGACCGTTCCACAGAGTCACGATGCACTCGGCCTGGTCCAGCAGCCACTTGGCGTTTTCACCGATGGCCTTCTCGTCCGCAGCCAGCTGCTCGAAGGTTTCGTTATTCATGAAGTGGTAGAACTCACCGTCGTTGTAGAGGTAAGTCAGGTTCATATCCACTACGTCTGCGCCTTCGGCAGAGTCGGTGGATTTGAAGGTTTTCTCAACGCGACCGCCGGTCAGCAGACGACGCATTTTCACGCGTGCAAACGCCTGCCCTTTACCCGGTTTTACGAACTCGCTGGATTCGATTGCGTAAGGTTCGCCTTCGAACATGATTTTAAGACCGGAACGAAAATCGTTGCTAGAATAAGTCGCCATAAAGGCCCTCGAATAGTTAACTGGTAGCTTAGCCAAAAAAATGGCACACATTGTAACCCTAAATCCCCCTTCCAGAGAAGATTGGTTAGCGCAACTTGCCGATGTTATAACCGATCCTGATGAGCTCCTGCATCTTTTAAATATCGTTCCGGACGCCGGGCTGCTCGCAGGTCGTGATGCGCGTCGACTTTTTGCGCTGCGGGTGCCCCGGGCTTTCGTCGCGCGCATGGAAAAAGGCAATCCTGACGACCCGCTGCTGCGCCAGGTATTGACCGCCCGCGAAGAGTTTATCGCCGCGCCCGGCTTCACGACCGATCCGCTGGAAGAGCAAAACAGCGTGGTGCCTGGGCTGCTGCATAAGTACCGAAATCGCGCCCTGCTGCTGGTGAAGGGCGGGTGCGCGGTGAACTGCCGCTACTGCTTCCGTCGCCACTTCCCTTATGCCGATAACCAGGGGAACAAGCGCAACTGGAAAGCGGCGCTGGAATATATTGCCGCCCACCCTGAACTCGACGAGATCATTTTCTCCGGCGGCGACCCGCTGATGGCAAAAGATCACGAGCTGGACTGGCTCATCAGCGAGCTGGAAGCGATCCCGCACCTCAAGCGCCTGCGCATTCACAGCCGCCTGCCGATCGTGATCCCGGCGCGTATTACCGACGCGCTGGTAAGCCGTCTGGCGCGCTCACGCCTGCAGGTGCTGCTGGTTAACCATATCAATCACGCCAACGAAATCGACGACGCGTTCCGCGCAGCCATGCAGCTGCTGCGTAATGCTGGCGTAACGCTGCTGAACCAGAGCGTACTGCTGCGCGGCGTCAACGACAGTGCGCCGGCGCTGGCCGCGTTAAGCAATGCGCTGTTCGATGCCGGGGTGATGCCCTACTACCTGCACGTGCTGGATAAAGTGCAGGGCGCTGCGCATTTCATGGTGAGTGACGACGAAGCCAGGCGCATCGTGCGCGAGCTGCTGTCGCTGGTATCAGGTTATCTGGTGCCGAAGCTGGCGCGGGAGATTGGCGGGGAACCCAGCAAAACGCCGCTGGATTTACAGCTGCGTCAGCAGTAGCAGCCATAAAAAAGGTGGATACGCATCGCTTATCCACCTCTACCGTTTCAGTCATCACGCATGCGTGTGGGCTATTCCCCGTTTCCCTCCACGGCAGGCATTCCCGTCAGTTCGGGCACTTGTAGACCTGACCGGTCATTTCGCTGGCGGTCGGCACGAAGCTTGAAATGATGTTCTGTGACGGGCTGGTTACGCCGTAGAGCACGTTGCCGCCCATCGCCGCCGCCTGGTTACGCAGGGCATTCGCCGCACCGCGCATTGAGCCGCCTTCCTCACCGTGCTGGCCTGACAGCCAGTTGCTCTGCTTGCCGGTCGCCGTGCCAATCAGCTGACACTGTGAGCCAGGCTGCTCCTCCACGAAGCGAACGTTCTGTCCGCCGGTGGAAAGCTCGTTACCGCCTGAGCAACCAGCCAGCAGCAGCGCTGCCGTAATCATTCCCGCTGAGACTATTAAGCGCATGTTATTCCTCATTTTCGATAAGCTGGACAAACCCTGCCCGATTCAACCTTATACCTAAAACGTGACGAAAAGAAAAACCCCGGCCGTTTTCGACCGGGGGTTTTGTGTGCTGAAACGCGTTGTGGCGGTAAACCCGGGCATAACGCGCAGTGTTTTGCGGGTTAGCTGCCGGTGTAGCCGTGACGCGATGCGCAGGCTGACCGGCATAAAAAAACCGGCTGAATCATCAGCCGGTTTTTTTGGGTGCGGAGCGCGCAGACGCGATGCTGCGCGCAGGGCAATTACATCATGCCGCCCATACCGCCCATGCCGCCCATACCGCCAGCGCCGCCTAAGTCAGGGGCGTCTGCTTTCGGCAGGTCGGTAACCATGCACTCGGTGGTGATCATCAGGCCAGCCACAGAGGACGCGTACTGCAGTGCAGAACGGGTCACTTTGGTTGGGTCCAGGATACCCATGTCGATCATGTTGCCGTACTCTTCGGTCGCCGCGTTGTAACCGTAGTTGCCGTCGCCCGCTTTAACGGTGTTGGCAACCACTGACGGCTCTTCACCGCAGTTCAGTACGATCTGACGCAGCGGCGCTTCCATTGCACGCAGTGCAACTTTGATACCGACGTTCTGATCTTCGTTCGCGCCACGCAGGTCGCTCAGCTTGCTGGCTGCACGGATCAGCGCAACGCCACCACCGGCAACCACGCCTTCTTCCACCGCAGCACGGGTCGCGTGCAGGGCGTCTTCAACGCGTGCTTTTTTCTCTTTCATTTCAACTTCGGTCGCTGCACCCACTTTGATTACCGCAACGCCGCCTGCCAGTTTCGCTACGCGCTCCTGCAGTTTTTCACGGTCGTAATCAGAGGTGGCTTCTTCAATCTGCTGACGAATCTGGGTAACGCGACCCTGGATTGCAGACTCTTCACCGGTACCGTCGATGATGGTGGTGGTGTCTTTGTTGATAACAACGCGTTTAGCCTGACCCAGGTCTTCCAGCGTGGTTTTTTCCAGTTCCATACCGATCTCTTCGGAGATAACGGTACCACCGGTCAGGATAGCGATATCCTGCAGCATGGCTTTACGACGGTCGCCGAAGCCAGGTGCTTTCACCGCAGCCACTTTCACGATGCCGCGCATGGTGTTCACCACCAGGGTCGCCAGCGCTTCGCCTTCCACATCTTCAGCGATGATCAGCAGCGGCTTACCGGCTTTAGCAACGGCTTCCAGCACCGGCAGCATTTCGCGGATGTTGGAGATTTTTTTGTCAGCCAGCAGAATGAACGGGCTTTCCAGTTCGATAGAACCGGTTTCCGGCTTGTTGATGAAGTACGGAGACAGGTAGCCACGGTCGAACTGCATACCTTCTACCACGTCCAGCTCGTCCTGCAGACCGGTGCCTTCTTCAACGGTGATAACGCCTTCTTTGCCCACTTTCTCCATCGCTTCCGCGATCAGTTTACCCACGGTTTCGTCGGAGTTAGCAGAGATAGTACCTACCTGCGCAATGGCTTTGGAGTCAGAGCACGGTACGGACAGCGCTTTCAGTTCTTCAACCGCAGCGATAACGGCCTTATCGATACCGCGTTTCAGGTCCATCGGGTTCATGCCAGCCGCAACGGCTTTCAGACCTTCGGTGATGATAGCCTGCGCCAGTACGGTCGCAGTGGTGGTGCCATCGCCCGCCGCGTCGTTCGCTTTGGAGGCCACTTCTTTCACCATCTGCGCGCCCATGTTTTCGAACTTGTCTTCCAGCTCGATTTCACGCGCTACGGATACGCCATCTTTGGTGATGGTCGGTGCACCGAAAGATTTATCCAGAACCACGTTACGGCCTTTCGGGCCGAGGGTAACTTTCACTGCATCTGCCAGTACGTTTACGCCGCGCAGCATTTTCACACGGGCGTCGTTACCGAATTTTACGTCTTTAGCTGCCATTTCGTTTTTCCCTTAAATTCGTATGTTCAGTGAGTTCACGCGTGGATTACGCTTCGACAATCGCCAGGATGTCGCTTTCGGACATGATCAACACTTCTTCATTGTCGATCTTCTCGGATTTCACGCCGTAGCCATCGTTAAAGATCACGATGTCGCCAACTTTCACGTCCAGCGGCTGAACGCTACCATTCTCAAGGATGCGGCCTTTACCGACTGCGATAATTTCGCCACGGGTTGATTTACCTGCCGCGCTCCCGGTCAGCACGATGCCGCCTGCGGATTTGGACTCAACCTCTTTACGCTTGACGATGACACGATCATGTAACGGACGAATACTCATTGATAGCTCTCCTTTGAGAAAGTCAGTATCAGTTGTGGGGTAACGCCGGCCCAAACGGGTTATCGGCTGGTGACCTGAGAGATGGGGATAGAAAATTCCCCCTTCAAGGGGGAAGCGTTAAAATTTTTTTATCTGTCGTCGCGATCCTGGTCTTCCAGGCGCTTCGGGCCGTCATCCTTGCGCTGGTATTCGCCGTCGATGGTTTGGCCATTGCGGTCGCCAGCGGTGAAACCGCCGCCGGGCATACGGTTAAAGCGCAGGTACGGCATCAGGCGCAGGGTCAGCAGTTTTTGCACCGGCGGCAACAGCAGCAGCAGGCCGAGGAAGTCGGTAAAGAAACCGGGGATGATGAGCAGCAGGCCCGCGATAATCAGCGAGACGCTTTTGAGCATCTCCTCTGCCGGGCTTTCCCCTGCTTCCATCTTCTGCTGCATCAGCATCAGGTTTTTGAAGCCCTGGTTGCGCACCAGCGACATACCAATAATGGATGTGAATACGACCAGCAGCAGCGTCAGCAGCACGCCGAAGACGTGAGCGACCTGAATGAAGATGGAAATCTCAATATAAACGTAAAGAAATATGGCAACTAACGGTATCCAGCGCACTGGCGTCTCCTGTCTGTATGCCGATGCCACAAGGCCTCGGCGAAAATGAGGTGCGAATCGCAATCCACTGGTAATGGAGGCGAGCGACGCGAATTTCAATCCAGGCTGCGGGTAAGCGATGCGTAAAGTTTTTTGCGGTGAGCCATTTCACAGATTAATAAATGTAATGAAATTGTTGTCATAATAAGTGATCCAGATTACTGCATTTCGCTATCATCAGCATATGATCGTGGATATCAGAGCGATTAAGGAAATAATCGTCGGTCTGACTCCAGCATAACCACATAAATACTGAGTATTTAGTGTATTCATCGGCAGCTTGAAAAAGAAGGTTCACATGTTAAACAACATTCGTATCGAAGAAGATTTGTTGGGTACCAGGGAAGTTCCAGCGGATGCCTACTACGGTGTACACACTCTGAGAGCGATTGAGAATTTCTACATCAGCAACAGCAAAATCAGCGACATCCCTGAGTTTGTCCGTGGCATGGTGATGGTGAAAAAAGCCGCGGCGCTGGCCAACAAGGAACTGCAAACCATTCCGAAGAAGGTGGCCAACGCGATTATCGCAGCATGTGATGAAGTCCTGAACAACGGCAAATGCATGGATCAGTTCCCGGTAGACGTTTACCAGGGCGGTGCAGGGACTTCCGTGAATATGAATACCAACGAGGTGCTGGCTAACATCGGCCTTGAGCTGATGGGCCACCAGAAAGGCGAGTACCAGTATCTCAACCCGAACGACCACGTTAACAAGTGCCAGTCCACGAACGACGCCTACCCGACCGGCTTCCGCATCGCGGTGTACGCCTCGATTCTTAAGCTGATGGATGCGATCAACCAGCTTGGTGAAGGCTTCCAGCGTAAAGCGGTGGAGTTCGAAACCATTCTGAAGATGGGCCGCACCCAGTTGCAGGACGCGGTGCCGATGACCCTCGGTCAGGAGTTCCACGCGTTTAGCGTGCTGCTGAACGAAGAGACGAAAAACCTGCTGCGCACCGCGGAGCTGCTGCTGGAGGTTAACCTCGGCGCAACCGCGATCGGCACCCGTCTGAATACGCCGGACGGCTACCAGCAGCTGGCGGTGCAGAAGCTGGCGGAAGTCAGCAATCTGCCGGTGGTCCCGGCCGAAGACCTGATCGAAGCAACCTCCGACTGCGGTGCCTACGTGATGGTGCACAGCTCCCTGAAGCGTCTGGCGGTGAAGCTGTCGAAAATTTGCAACGACCTGCGTCTGCTCTCCTCCGGCCCGCGCTCCGGCCTGAATGAAATCAACCTGCCGGAACTGCAGGCGGGCTCCTCTATCATGCCGGCGAAAGTGAACCCGGTGGTGCCGGAGGTGGTAAACCAGGTGTGCTTCAAGGTGATCGGCAACGACACCACGGTCACCATGGCGTCTGAAGCGGGCCAGCTGCAGCTGAACGTGATGGAGCCGGTGATTGGTCAGGCGATGTTCGAGTCCATCCACATCCTGACTAACGCCTGCTATAACCTGCTGGAAAAATGCGTCAACGGCATCACGGCGAACAAAGACGTGTGCGAAGGCTACGTCTACAATTCCATCGGGATTGTGACCTACCTGAACCCGTTCATCGGCCACCACAACGGCGATATCGTCGGGAAAATTTGTGCCGAAACCGGGAAAAGCGTGCGCGAAGTCGTACTTGAGCGTGGTCTGCTCTCTGAAGCCGAGCTTGACGATATCTTCTCAGTGCATAATCTGATGCACCCGGCGTACAAAGCGAAACGTTATACCGATGAAAGCGAACAATAACAGCACAGGTTAAACGCAAAAAAAGGCACGTCCATCGGACGTGCCTTTTTCGTTTCAGGCGTCTACGAATTCACAACATTCAGTTATCTATTAATTAACTCACTCACAAGGAAGCATTTATGATAGTCGTTGAACTCGTCATCGTTTTGTTGGCGATCTATATCGGCGCCAGACTCGGGGGGATAGGTATCGGTTTCGCCGGCGGTCTCGGTGTTCTGGTGCTTGCCGCAATCGGGGTCAAACCGGGCAATATCCCCTTTGACGTTATTTCCATCATTATGGCGGTGATCGCCGCGATCTCTGCCATGCAGGTGGCCGGTGGGCTTGACTATCTGGTCAACCAGACGGAAAAGCTGCTGCGTAAGAACCCTAAATACATCACTATCCTTGCCCCCATCGTCACCTACTTTCTCACCATCTTCGCCGGGACAGGCAACATCTCGCTCGCCACGCTGCCGGTGATTGCCGAAGTTGCCAAGGAGCAGGGCATCAAGCCGTGCCGTCCGCTGTCAACCGCGGTTGTCGCCGCGCAGATTGCTATCACCGCCTCACCGATTTCGGCAGCGGTGGTCTATATGTCCTCGGTCATGGAAAACCACGGCGTCAGCTACATTCATCTGCTGTCGGTGGTGATCCCCTCCACGCTGCTGGCCGTGCTGGTGATGTCATTCCTGGCGTCGATGCTGTTCAACTCGAAGCTTTCCGACGACCCGGTATACCAGAAGCGTCTGGAAGAGGGGCTGGTTGCCCTGCGCGGCGACAAGAAAATCGAGCTCAAGTCACGCGCCCACGCCTCGGTGTTCCTGTTTTTACTGGGCGTTGTCTGCGTGGTGATTTACGCGATTATCAACAGCCCGAGCCTGGGTCTGGTTGCCACGCCGCTGATGAACACCACCAGCGCAATCCTGATCATCATGCTGACCGTCGCCACCCTCACCACCATTTTCTGCCATGTGGAAACGGAAGCGATCCTCAACTCCAGCACCTTCAAAGCCGGTATGAGCGCCTGTATCTGTATCCTCGGCGTTGCCTGGCTGGGTGATACCTTTGTCTCTGCCAATATCGACTGGATTAAAGCGACCGCGGGCAGCGTGATTCAGGGCCATCCGTGGCTGCTGGCGATAATCTTCTTCTTCGCCTCGGCGCTGCTTTACTCCCAGGCCGCCACGGCAAAAGCGTTGATGCCGATGGCGCTGGCGCTGAACGTTTCTCCGCTCACCGCCGTCGCCTCCTTCGCGGCGGTATCCGGCCTGTTTATCCTGCCCACCTACCCGACGCTGGTCGCGGCAGTGCAGATGGACGATACCGGCACCACCCGCATCGGACGCTTCGTGTTTAACCATCCGTTCTTCATTCCGGGAACGATGGGCGTTGTGCTGTCCGTCTGCTTCGGCTTCCTGCTGGGCAGCGTGCTGCTGTAAGTCAGTAACCGCAGGTGACAAAAAAGCGGGCCGGCGCAACGGCCCGTTTCCTCCCCCGCCGCGCCACCCATGTTATAGTGCCTTTTTTCGCCGCTACGAGGTTGCTATGACCCAGCCTGATGCCGTTGTAATCCTCTGTACCGCTCCCGATGAAGCCACAGCCCAGGAGCTGGCCGCTAAAATGCTGGCCGAAAAGCTTGCCGCCTGCGTGACGCTGCTGCCGGGCGCGACATCGCTCTACTACTGGGAAGGAAAGCTGGAGCAGGAGTATGAAGTGCAGATGCTGCTCAAAAGCGACACGTCCCGGCAGGAAGCGCTGCTGCGCTGCCTGAAAAACCTCCACCCGTATCAAACCCCTGAACTGCTGGTATTGTCGGTTCTTCACGGAGACAGTGACTATCTCTCATGGCTCAACGCATCCTTACGCTGATCCTGCTGTTATGCAGCACCCCGGCATTGGCCGGGCTGTTTGACGCCCAGCCCAAAAGCCAGTATCTGCCCGCCGATCGGGCATTTACGTTTGATTTTATCCAGCAAGAGCACGACCTGACCCTAAGCTGGCGCATCCACGACGGCTACTATCTTTATCAGAAGCAGATAAGCGTCGTGCCGGCGCAGGCCGAGCTCGGCCCGCTGGCGCTGCCGCCGGGTACGCCGCATGAAGATGAGTTCTACGGCAAAAGCGAAATCTATACCCGCCAACTCCAGCTGCCGATCGACATCCGCCGCGCCGCGCCCGGAGCGTCCCTGAAGGTGACCTACCAGGGCTGTGCTGCCGCCGGGTTCTGCTACCCGCCGGAAACCAAAATCGTGCCGCTCAGCGCGGTCGCGCCAGCCGCGGAGACGCCCCCGGCTCCGCCCGCGCCTTCTGAACGCGTTCAGGGCGACCACGCGCCCGCGCCTCTGCCCTTCTCCGCCCTGTGGGCGTTGCTGATTGGGATTGGCATTGCCTTTACGCCGTGCGTTCTGCCGATGTACCCGCTGATCTCCGGCATCGTGCTCGGCGGCCAGCAGCGTCTCACCACCGGCCGGGCGCTGCTGCTGGCCGTTGTCTACGTGCAGGGCATGGCGCTGACTTATACGGCGCTGGGCCTGGTGGTTGCCGCCGCCGGGTTGCAGTTTCAGGCCGCGCTCCAGCACCCTTACGTACTTATCGGCCTGTCGATCGTCTTTGTGCTGCTGGCGCTGTCGATGTTTGGCCTGTTCACGCTTCAGCTCCCGTCCGCGCTTCAGACCCGGCTGGCGCTGATGAGCAACCGCCAGCGCGGCGGCTCGCCGGGAGGCGTATTCGCGATGGGCGCGATTGCCGGACTGATCTGCTCCCCCTGCACCACCGCCCCGCTGAGCGCCATCCTGCTCTACATCGCCCAGAGCGGTAATCTTTGGCTCGGCGGCGGGACGCTCTATCTGTATGCCCTCGGCATGGGGCTACCGCTGATACTGGTGACGGTATTCGGTAACCGCCTGCTGCCCAAAAGCGGGCCGTGGATGGAAAAAGTCAAAGTCGCCTTTGGCTTTATCATCCTCGCCCTGCCGGTCTTCCTGCTGGAGCGCGTGGTGGGCGAACCCTGGGGGATGCGGATGTGGTCGGCGCTTGGCGTCGCGTTTGCCGCCTGGGCGTTTATCGCCAGCCTGAGCGCAACCCGCGCCTGGCTGCGCGTGGTGCAGATCCTGCTGCTTGCCGCCGCGGTGATCGCCGCCCGCCCGCTTCAGGACTGGGCCTTCGGCACCGCCCCCACCCAGAACCACGCCGCGCTGGCCTTCACCCGCATCGCCAGCGTCGACCAGCTGAACGCTGCGCTGGCGGCGGCCAAAGGCAAGCCGGTGATGCTCGATCTCTACGCCGACTGGTGCGTTGCCTGCAAAGAGTTCGAGAAGTACACCTTCAGCGATCCGAATGTGCAGCGTGAGCTGCGCGACACCGTGCTGCTGCAGGCGGACGTCACGGCCAACAACGCGGCGGATCGTGCGCTGCTAACCCACCTGCGCGTGCTGGGCCTGCCGACCATTTTGTTCTTCGATGCCCACGGGCAGGAGCAACCGGACCAGCGCGTGACCGGTTTTACCGACGCGGAGGCGTTTACCCGTCATTTGCAGAAACGTGAACGGTAAACGACACTCTATGTGGAATACACGACCTGATAAGATGGAGGAACAGTCTGTGGAACGCGAAGCAGTTCTGGACCAGGCTCTGCAACTCCTTGAACAACAAGGACTCTCCAGCACGACACTGGATATGGTAGCGGCACGCGTCGACTATCCGCTGGAGGCGCTGCAGCGCTTCTGGCCTGACAGTGAAGCGCTGCTCTATGACGCCCTGCGTCATCTCAGCCAGCAGGTGGATGCCTGGCGTCGTACCCTGCTGCATGACGAGACACAAACGCACGAGCAAAAGCTGCTGGCGCGCTATCAGGCGCTTACCGAGTGCGTCACCCGTAACCGCTATCCCGGCTGCCTGTTTATTGCCGCCTGCACCTTTTTCCCCGACCCCGAGCATCCGATTCATCAGCTGGCCGACCAGCAGAAGCGCGATGCGTTTGCGTTCAGCCACCAGCTGCTGAGCGAGCTGGAAGTGGATGACCCGGCGATGGTGGCAAAGCAGATGGAGCTGGTGCTGGAGGGCTGCCTGAGCAGGATGCTGGTCAATCGCAGCCAGACGGATGTCGATACCGCCCGTCAGCTGGCAGAAGATATTCTGCGTTTCGCCCAGTGCCGCAAAGGCGGGGCGCTGACCTGACCCTGCCGACTCTGGCAGTATAGTTATACCCCTGATACGCATATACTCCGTCCGATTTTATTCATAAAAAGGACTTTATATGCGTATCCTGCCGAAGGCCTTGCTGGGACTTTTGTTCAGCGCTTCGCTTCACGCTGCCCCGCTCGTGGGCATTCAGTTTCAGCATAACGACTGGGAAATCGCCTGCGATAACACCGGTACCTGCCGTGCGGCGGGGTACGGGGTCAACGAGGGTGAAGTCAGCGTATTACTGACACGTCACGCCGGACCGCATGCGGAAATCATCGCTCAGGCAGTCTTTGCCGATGAGATTGACGACCCCGACTCACTCACGCCCACCTCGCTGTTCATTGATGGCACTTCCCGTGGTGAACTGGAGTCCGGAAGAACCGGTTATCTGCAACTCACCTCCACCCAACGTGATGCGCTCCTTCAGGCCCTGCGCCAGAGTGGCCGGATTGAATTTGGCAGCAACACGCGCCGTCTGGCGCTCTCCTCCGCAGGCTCAGACGCCGTACTGCTGAAGATGGACGATTTTCAACAGCGCATCGATACCCGGAGCGCTCTGATACGGCCGGGAAAACGCAGCAACGATACGGTATTACTGCCCCGCCCCCTGCCTCTGGTGGTCAGCTATCCCACCCTGGCGAACGCGAAATCGGTCGCCCTGACGCCTGCCGAACTGGCGAAGGTTGAGCCGCAGCTGCGGGAAAAATTCGCCGCGGAGTGCGATCTTGTGCAGGAGGAACAGCGGCAGCCGTGGATGAAAACGCCGATCGATGACAAGCATGTCACGCTCACTACGCTGTGCTGGCGCGGCGCCTATAACGAAAGTTTTGCCGTCTGGTTCACCGACAATACGCTCAGCGCGCCCCCGCGGTTTGTCACCAGCGATGCCAGCGACTTTACTGACGGATTCATATTCTCCTCGCACAAAGGGCGCGGCATGGGCGACTGCTTTTCCGCTGAAAGCCGTCACTGGGATGGCGAACGCTTCGTCAGAAGTAAGGCGATTACCTCAGGCATGTGTCGCGGCATGGCCGCCGGTGGCGTCTGGATCCTGCCGACGCAGGTCAGCGTCTTACGCAAGAAAGCGGATGTTGATGTCGACAAGGCGGCGCTGAAAATCCTGCACGCCGCACTGGAGACGCTTCAGGCTGAAGGTACGGTCAGGGCGCTGGCGCAACGCTTCCCGGTAAAAGCCCTGCAGACTGACTTTACGCTTAACCCCGACGCACCCGACCGCAAACCGTCAGCCGCGATAAGTGACGCCGAGTGGCAGGCGTTCGTTAACTCGAAAATCGTGGTAGATAGTTCAGCCGAAAACATCAGTTTTACGCTGGTAGATCTGGATAACGACGGCAAGCGCGATCTCATCGTTCACAGTTATGAGGGAGGTACCAGCCTTTATGATTACACCGGAGTGCGCAGAAACGATGGCAACCAGTTCTCCGTTGTCGATTCGCGGTTTAACGCCAACCACGACATGTGGCCAATGTCCGGCGTGCTGTTCTCTACTGCCGGACGCGGTGCCGACCAGGAAGGGCAATGGCTGGAGATAAACGGCCAGATCTATGCCCTGGTGCGCGACGGCGTATTTGGCTCAGACACGTTCTGGCTACTGCGCCCCTTCACTGACACCACGCATGCGCCAGCGGTAACGGTGCGTTATCACTACGACCTGCGTCTCTCATCCGGCGATGATGCGCCTTCAACGCTGACACCAGACGAACAGAACGACCTGATGGCCGAACTGGAGCGTGTCCAGCAGTCGCTTAATCATGACAAACCGCTCCGTGCGGCAGATACCCCGGTCTGCCCGGTCCCGCCCGGTACCCCCGCTGACGCGTTAATCTTCTATTCCGCTGGCCGTCCGGTAACCTATGCTGAACAGGTTGCCATGCTGCCCGCCTGGCACAACGGCTCGTGCTATGTTGGCACACTGATTTACCTGTATGACTACTCATCTGAGAGCGGCATAGAAGGTTTCCTGACCTTCGATTCACCTCGTCAGGACAACAAAGCGCCAGAGGGATTTACCTTATCCGGTACACGTCGCATAACGGGCATGGAAGCGGGATGGAAAGCGTATGCCAGCGACGCGTCAGAGGAGTAAATATTGTGCATTTTGAGGACAATTACGCCTGAATTGCCGCAATGTTGAGCAAACAAACCGTGGATGGGGAAAACCTCGTTGACGCCACTCACGGATTAAGGTTTAATTCGCCCCGTTGCCCGGATAGCTCAGTCGGTAGAGCAGGGGATTGAAAATCCCCGTGTCCTTGGTTCGATTCCGAGTCCGGGCACCACTCTTTAAAGAACCCAGCCTATGGCTGGGTTTTTGCTTTCTGGCGTACGGACACTCTACCCTACGGCTTTCAATGCCCCGCTCTCACAATGTTCACCAGCCAGCGTTACGCTGCATCATCCTCAATACACTTCATGCCATCCGCGGTGCGCACCCAGCGCGGGGCTTTCATTTCTGCAGTGAAATAGTTGATCAGGTCGTACAGCAATCCGCTCAGCTGTGTTTCCATCTCCGGGGATAACGCCTGCCCTGCCAGCAGATGCGTCAACGTGAGGCAGTAGCGGCATAGCTGGGTGCAGTCCGGATCGAAACGCGGGGTGCGAACGGGAAGCGACTCCACCGTCAGGCTGTCTACCAGGTGCGCAGGTACCGGATCGAGTAACGTTGGTTCCAGCACCGACAGGCATGCATAGAGCCTGCCGCAAAGCGCCATTTTTAATGTCGGATCGTCGCTCTCCATCAGGGTTTCGACAAACTGCTCGCAGTGGTCGGCAAGGAGAGTGAAATCCGTGGTCGCACTGAAAGGTACGGTGAGTAACGGATGAGTCGGGGTGAGGGTCGTAGCCATAGTGGCAGCCTCCTGTAACGGGATAAATTCCCGCCACCTGAGAGGCTAATCTCATGTGGTGGCGGAACCGGACGAGGTTAGCCTTACCGGCGTTACAGGGAACCGGCGCGTCTTTCGACGCCCTCGCCCGGTCCGCCATTGAGATGCGGCCGTGCGCACGACACAAAGATAGCTTGTGTCGCCTGTAACAATACTTCAGGAGGCTAATCCCGGCACCTGATTTTGCAGGTGCGAGCGCACAATAGCGCTAACCGTTACTGGCGGCAAGCGACGTCGCGCCCGAAAGCGAGGCAAGATGCGAATCAGGAAACCGCCTCGCAAAACCCTGCAAAAACCCTTTCTGCTTTCCGGTTTTTAAGATTGAATACCGAGCGCAGCAGGCGTACCATTTGTACGGAAAATTACCGTACAAAATCGCCATCGGAGACGCCTTACTATGCCTGCTCAAAAGACCCAGCGAATCGATCTGAGGCTTAGCATGGAGGATAAAAGCATGATTGAAGAGGCCGCAGCGATGACCAACCAGACCGTCACCCAGTTTATGCTTAACAGTGCCTCGGAACGGGCCGCGGAAGTCATCGAACAGCATCGGCGCATCGTGCTTAACGATGCATCGTGGGAGCAGGTAATGGATGCCATCAGCAATCCTCCGATCCCTGTCGCAAAACTGAAGCGTGCTGCCAGACGTCTTAAGGATCTGGAGTAAGCCATGCCCGGTCTGACAATTGAGATCCTGAGGGATGATGTTTGCTACGACACCACCGCCTTTGATTGCGGTGACGCGACGTTAAACACTTTTCTGACCGAACATCTGAAACGGCAGCACGACAGCAGATTTTTCCGGGCTTACATTTTGCGCACACGCGATGAGGCCGCCAGGGTATGCGGGTTTTACACCCTCTCCGGAAGTAGTTTTGAGAAAGCACACCTCCCCTCCAGAACACAGAAAAAACGCGCGCCGTACCGCAATGTTCCTGCCGTCACGCTCGGGCGCCTGGCCATAGATCATCACCTGCAAGGAGAGGGCTGGGGATCGACGCTGGTCAGCCACGCAATGAAAGTGGTTTACCAGGCCTCGCTGACGGTGGGGGTCCACGGCATGTTTGTTGATGCGCTAAATGAGAAAGTGCGTGATTTCTACCTGAGCCTCGGGTTTATTCCGCTCAGCGGCGACAACAGCTGCGTGGTATTTTATCCGGTGACCGCAATGGAAGCGCTGTTTGTTGCAGGAAAATAGAGTAATTCAGAGATAAGCGAGAGTAAAGTATTAAACCGCAGCCCTTGAATTACTCTTCTCATTCAAATTTTCAGCGCATTAACCAGCACGGTACATATTACCTTGTTAAACTCTTGATGCCTGATGACTGACTATTCATATTCCAGACGCAATATCGCTCTTGCTGTAAAAGGACCTTCTTTCAATTCTGCACCTGCCTTCTGTACCAGTACCGCCTCAAGTCTGGGTAAATTTTCCGCATTTACTGGCCATCGGGCATTCATCATCATAGGAACGTCATCCATTAATAATTGAACGCCAAAATCTGCTTGTTGGTCAGATGTAACGGTAGAGAGCATGGGATCGAAAGCGGCTTTATTTCCCATATAGGATAGGGTCATTGACCATGCCTGATTACTTTCTTCGCACTCGATATCTAATTCTACGGGCTGGCGGTAAATACCGTCAGGTACTTTCTTTATGCTGACCTTATCCCCAAAAGAGATATAAATGGTGTTACCCCCATTAATCGTGCATGCGGGTGGTTCTATCAGCGTTCCTGTCAGCTCCAGATTCAAATCATCTGCTGCCTGACTACTTTCTACGAAGCTGAAACCTATAAGAACCATCAGTAAAACAACAAATAGCCCTAAAAACTCGATCAACAGATTATGTTCAGGCTGCTTTTTCATTATTGATACTCCACAACCAGAGAGGCAAGAATACGAAAAGCGCCGCCTTTTAAAGTAGTTTCTTTTTGTCTTACGGGTACCGCATAGATTTCAGGAAGCGCTGGCCACTTGAAATTAATTTTTTCATCCAGCCCCATACGCGTTTCGCCATGATAAAAGGCTATACCGAAGTTCGCTTGATTGCTTGCCAGCGCATCCGGATCGAAAGCAGTAGCGGCACCAGAGATGCGTACAGCCTGCAAGTTAGAAACTGCACTGGAACAATCAACGGTAAAGATGACGGGTTTTTTATAATTTATCCCATCCACGCGCGTAGTCATCACATCATCACCAAAATGAACGGTGATCAGTTCATTATCATTCACGGTGCAGGGCGGTGCTTCAATCAACATGCCATGAAAGCTGACATCCGCATCAGCGAGCACCAGCATGCTAAACGGCATAACCAGCACGAGCGGTAATAAGTATCGTGCGATCATAATGCTAGTTCCTTACTGATAAGCGATAACCATCGTTGCTGTCCCTGTAAAAGGCCCGGCGGTAAGAGTGGTATTATCTTGCGCAACTGGCACAGCATAAAGCAGTGGTTCAGAACCATAATTGAATTTAACCTGCGCCCCCGGGAGCAATATTGTGCTACCGTCAAACAGTCGAATACCCAAATCTGTTTTACTGGTTTTGAGCAAGCCAGCATTAAATGACGCAGTCGTGCCACTTATGGCTAGCGTTAGTCCTTGCTTTGCGGGCGATACACAGTAAAGCGTATATTCGATCTGCTTTTTATAGTTAACACCATCAACCTGACTGGTAATGATATCGTTGCCAAAATCAACATCTATCATATCATTGGTGTTAATTACACATTGCGGCGCGCTGATCAGCGTTCCATGAAACGTGATGATGGCATCGGCTAAAGCCACGCGTGAGATCATACACAGCAATATCACTGTACCTATCATTTTTATCCTAAAAAAAATAATGGCTTTCATTTTTCCCCTTTTTTATTGGTAAGCAATAATCATCGTGGCAGTACTGGTAAACGGGCCGGTGCTCAAGGAAGTATTATTTTGCGCGACAGGTACTGCATAAAGCACAGGTGGGGCAGTATAATTAAATGCTATTGCCGCGCCTGGGGTAATCGGATTATTTCCATTGTAAAGCAATATACCCAGCCCAGCATTTGATGTTTTTATCAACATCGAATTAAACGTCGCGGGCGTGCCGGAAATGGTCATTTTCATCCCCTGTTGTGCCGGATTAGTGCAGATCAGATAATAATTGAGCTCTTTTTTATAGTTTATCCCGTTCACCTGAGTAGTGAGTATATCATTACCAAAATCTACATCGATGACATTATTACTATTCACGATGCATTGCGGAGCATCAACCAGCGTACCGGTGATATAGACAGTGCTGGTATCGCCATCTGAAACAGCCAAAGATTCTGCGTTAAAAAAAATAAGAAGGATAATACCCACAAGACTTGAAAGCCTGGCACGGTAAGTCATCGCTGTGTTCCTTATTCAGGTATTCACTAATGTGTTATTTATCCTTTATCTCGTTCAGGGATTGAGGCTCATCAATAACACGAGTTTGGCTATTCTCAGGCGGTGAGATAATTTTTCCAGCTTTGCAAAGCATGCCCGCGCAGGTAAAAGACAGCAGGCGCTGACTTCCATAGTCGTTAACGAACATTAATACGGGTGCATTACCCACTTCAGAGACAGGTGTCTTAATAGCCGCCGTGCTTTTAGGTGCAACCATCACTGCTTCAAAATTATCCAGCCCCTGACCTGTCAAAGATTTGCGTATTTCAACAAATGAGAAATGATAGGGCGTCGGGTTATTAATAATGTACTGATTGTCCTGCCTGGTAAGTGAAAGGGTTTGAGTTCCGGGTACCGTATCAGCGTTTGCATCAACCTTTAACGAATCCGGCCGCCAGAACACTTTCAATCGGGTCTGCATAGCCAGAACCAACACATTCGGTTTAGTCGATTTTGGTGGAATTTCGCGCAGGTTAAAATAGAACACGCTTTCCCGATCTTTGGGCAAACTCGAAATTTCCGGTAGTGGCTGGATGCGCATCAGGGTTTTAGCCCCTGCTTCCACGCGCTGAACCGGTGGTAATACCATCAACGGGCCGCTAAGCTTTTGTTCTTTTTCATCTTCCATCCAGCCCTGAGCCAGATAAGGTTCACGTTCATTACGGTTTGTTACATTGATGCTTACCGATTTATCGCTCTCATTCATGATCAGCCGCGAGCGATCAACGGTTAATGCTGCTCCCGCCGTGGAGCAGGCGCTGGCAGCCAGTAAGACGGTCAGCAGCCCGAAGTAAATTGTTTTCATATCAGCCTCTTAATCATATTCCAGCGTAAAGCTCACGACGGATTCAAAGGCACCTTCCCGGACGTTTGAATAGTCACTGCTTTGTACAAAAGCGCGGTAATTGAGGATGGTTTCCTCCCCGGTAAGGGGAACAGGTTTCATCGTCTTCGCCGGTTCCACGGCATTACCGTCACTATCTTCGAGCGCAATCGCAACGCCCTGCGCATCGCCAGTCACCGCAAAGGCTCCCGGCTGGTCATTCGCTTCGGTCCCATTGAAGGTCACCGCCACGTTGTTACCCGCCGTCAGGTCGCACTCGATAAGCCGGATTCGAAACGGCTCGGCGATAGAGCGGGTGTGATTGCTAAAGGTTTTCTTCACCACGGTGCCGAAATCCACCGTCTGATCTTCCGACCCGGTATCGACCACACACGGATCGGCAATCAGCGTGCCGCTGTATTCCACGTTGGTATCAGCCAACCCGCCCAGGCTGACTATGACAGTGGCAAGCCCGAGCGCCACACGGATGTTACCGTTCATCATTCGTACTCCAGCCCGATGTTGATCACTGCCCGGTAGCTGCCCAGTACCAGCGGTTCTGCGGTGCGACTTAGCTGCGCCAGCAACATCAGATCGTTGCGGCCCGGCATCAGGATCTGCGGCCAGGAACGTTCGCCGGGAATTAGCCTACGGTGCGCAGAATCTTCCAGGTGGAGACCTACGCCCTGGGCGTCGCCATGAACCCGGAACAAGCGATGATCGCTCGGGTCTTCCTCACCGATAACGTTCATAAACACCACGGGTTGCATTGGGATAAGCGTTACGTTGTTGCCATGTTCAGGACTACGGACGCTACTATCCAGCATGCAGTCTTCCAGCGTCAGGTGCACAGCGATCGGCTGCGAGCGGTCGCCGGGTTGGTGAAGACGAAACTGCGGCACCGCGTTCATTACAATTTCCTGCTCAGCGGAATCCGTGGACAAGTGGCACGGGGAGTTATACAGCGCAGCACGCACCAGCAGCCCACCGTTCATTCCTTCCACGTTCCAGTTGTCACCGTCAGCCCCCGCCGCCAGCACACCGGCAGCCAGGATCCACAGCACCAGCGTGGTTACTGGAAAATAACCTCGTCTGCGATAGTTCATGCCCCCTCCCGGGTTAATTACGCTTTGCTGGCCGGTAAAATGCTTTTGCAGATATCCCCGCTACAGCGGTATTCCAGCGTCGGCTTGCCGCCGAAATCATTAATTGTGGTGACATACGGCGTCGAAGTAGAAATAGTTTTCACCGTGGCACTCGATTTCGGTGGAATCATTACCGGTTTAAAATCGTGATCGATTTTTTTCGCGGCACCGGAAATGGATATTACCGTCATGTAATAGGGCGTCGGGTTTTCAATTCTGAAGCCGCCGCTGACGCGATGCAGAATTAACTGATCGTCCCAGCGCGTAAAACGCTCTGGCATAATTGCCGCCGGGCGGTAAAACAGCTTAATACGCGTCTGAAGCGCGACCTGTAATACGTTTGCGCGATCGCTTTTCGGTGGTACTTCCCGCACGCTAAACCAGTACACGCTCTCACGGTCCTGTGGTAACGACGCGGTGTCTGGCAGAGCATTAATACGTACCATACTTTTCTTGCCCGGTTCCACGCGCTGTACCGGCGGCGTAACCATGAACGGCGAGCTGATCTTTTTCCCGTCTTTGTCTTCAAGCCATGCCTGAGCCAGATAGGGCTTCTGTTTATTCTCGTTTGTAACCGTTAATGAAATGCTTTTTTCATTGCCGGGGAATATAGCCCGGGTACGGTCAAGAGCAATTGCGGCCCAGGACGATGTGCTGGCGGATAATACGCTGGCCAGCAGCAGCAGTTTCAGAGGTAATGACATGGTTAACTCTCTCATCATAATGAATGGCCGCGACGTTCCCTTACAGTGATACTCTTTACAGCGCACCACTTGCCGGTGTGCAGGGTAATAACAGCCGCGCCACGGAAATATTATTGGGTATCACCACCTGGCAGAATGGTTCGCCGCTGGTTTTTACCGTCAGGGTTTCGCCCGGATTAATCCCACTGAGCCAAGACAGCCCGCCGTCGCTAACGATGCCCACTTCACGATCTTTGCCGTTGCGCACGCTGGCCCCGAACGGCGGGTGACTGCCGTCAGCCATATTCAGCACCGCGACCACTTTTGCCCCTTTCAGTACGTCGAAGCGGCGGAAACCGATAGCCCCCTCGGTGAGCACGGCTTCAGCAACCGGTGAACCGGCGGCCTCAATGTCGTCCGGCAGCTTGTTGACATCGATCGCAGTGGTGCTGCGGTAGTAGCTGGCAAAGTCCGGCACCACGGCAATCCCAAAGCTGTTGGTGTGCTGGTTGCGGTCGACGGGAACATCGCCAACACCGTCAGTGCTGATCAACATTCGGGTACCGCCACGCCCGCCGCCCGGATGTAGCGCCGCGCCTTTGGTGGTGGCGGTTAGCCCGCCCGAGAGTGACAGCCCGGCGGAGGTGTAACCGTTCTGGGTCCAGTAAAGGTTGCCAGACATATCGGCGTAGTCGCCGCGGTGGGTGTAGTACCCGCTGGCTTGCGTCGCTAACCCCTCGCCGTTGCCGCTGCGCGTCCCAGCCTGGAGGCGGTAGCTGTCGCCGTCATCCAGGCGTTGATACCAGCCCGCGGTCTGGGAGTAACGCCCGTTATCCCAGTTGCCGTTGTAGCTTGCTGAACCATTGCCAAACGGCATACTGAAGGACAGATAAGCTGAGTCATCCCGACGTCCATAGTATTCGCTGCGCGTAGCACTGAGGGTCGCTGACAGGTTACGGAAGTTACCGACATCGAAATACTGGCTCACCGAAAGGCTGTAGCGGTCATTATCCTTGCGGTCCCAGTAGGTCTGGTGGCTCCAGCTTAAGTACGCTGACATCCGCCATTCCGGGAAAGATTTGTTCGCGGTGACGGTGTACAACTCTTTATCGTGTCCGATAACGCCGCCGTGATAGCGGGCGTCCAGGTATTCACCCATCGACAGATAATCCTGCTCCGAGAAACGGTACCCGGCGAACGTCACCTCACTGTTGTAATCATCGAAGCGTTTGGAGTAGCTCAGACGCCAGGATTTGCCCTGTAGTGTCTGGTTGTCCACCTTCGCCACCGACTGGGTGACGTCCGCCGACAGGGCGCCAAGGGCAAACAGATCGCGACCAATACCCACCGACAGGGCGTTATAGCGCCCGGCAGCAATCCCGCCGCCATACAGCGACCAGGCGTTGGATACCCCCCAGGAAAACTCACCGGTGGTAAAATTCGGCCCCTGCATATGATGCTGATAGTTGCTCGGACGACCGGCCGCCAGTTTGTAACGCAGCTGGCCGGGGCGCGTCAGATACGGCACCGACGCGGTATCCACCTGGAAGGTCTGTACGCTACCGTCTTGTTCCTCCACGCGCACGTCGAGACGCCCGCTGACCGCATCGCTGATGTCCTGAATGCGGAACGGGCCGGAGGCGACCGTAGTCTGGTAGATCACTCGCCCCTGCTGGCTGACTGTCACTTTAGCGTTGGTGCGGGCAATACCTGTCACTTCCGGCGCGTACCCGCGCAGCTTTGGCGGCAGCATACGGTCATCGCTGACCACCGACAAACCGGTAAAACGCCAGCTATCGAACAGATCAGAGGTGAGATAGTCTTCCCCCAGCGTCAGTCGCGCCTTCATATCGCGCAGCGTGCGGTAGGCATACAGGCGGCTCCAGTCAAAGTTATGCTGGCTGCTGCCGCCCACGCCGGTGGTGTGGGCATAATTAGACTGCCAGTCGCCGCGCAGACGCCACGGTCCGATATTTGCGCCGGCGGTACCGCTGCCGCTCACGCTCTGGGACTGATGCCCGCTGCTCGGCTGGGTCACGTTGCTGTTGAGGTTATAGTCGAACAGCAAGCCGGGAATACCGTCCTCCCAGCGCGACGGCGGCAGCCAGGAAGCGTCCTGATACTCCATCCAGCTCTGCGGCAGGCTGATTAACAATGAAATGTCCGATAAATCG
Source organism: Siccibacter turicensis LMG 23730 (assembly GCF_000463155.2). Taxonomy (GTDB): domain Bacteria; phylum Pseudomonadota; class Gammaproteobacteria; order Enterobacterales; family Enterobacteriaceae; genus Siccibacter; species Siccibacter turicensis. The sequence goes on from NZ_AWFZ01000050.1 coordinate 332,866, forward strand.
CCGCGTACCGTCATGCCGTCGAGCGCGCTGAAATCCGCGCACTGACCATCATGCCACCACGCCAGCTTGTCCTGGGCGGCGTCGGTAAGCCCCAGTAGCGCAACGCTCTCTGCTGTCAAACAGGCCTCAACGGGAACTTTGTCTCCATTCTCCCCGGTTTTTTCTGGCCGTTCATAGAACGCAATATCACTATCTTTTACGGCGTGTTCATTAACCTTAACGCTCAGATTATAAGTGCCGGGCATAACAAATCCCGCCTCGGAAAAACGCGACAGATCGATATTCTCTTTATCTTCGGCATCCATAATGTCGGTATTAAACTCGACGGCATATACTGGCATTTGTATGCCAAGCAATGCCATAAGAATATATACCGACAAACGATGTCGACGTGCAAAATAAGAGTTTTTCGAACTCATGACGCTGTATCCCAGATAATATTTGGCTACTGCTTTAAGGACATAATCAATAGTCAGCCTGCTTTGTTAAATAAACTGACTATTGATAAGTCACCATAAAACGCACTAATGACGACACCTCGCCAGCAGAAAGTGGCTTGCCGTTATTAACTAAATGTAAGTGGTATTTCAGATCCATTTCTTTACCGGTTAATTCAACAGGGGGTAACGCCTCGCCACTGACAGCCTGGTTTCCCGTATCATCAGTAATGGCCAATGCCACACCCGTACCCTCTCCTTTCATAGCAAACAAATCAGGGTGCCCCTGGTCCGGCATGCCGGCGAAAGTAATCTGGGTTGATTTCCAGAACTGACCGTGCTTTTTGCCGAGTTCGCAATTGAGTAAATGGATATAGAAAGCTTTACTGCTGCGTTTGCCTGCGGAAATATCCCTCAATGGGATATTACCAAAATCAATTTCTTGCCAGACATCATCCGTAGCAATCGCGCAGGCAGACTCAACGATTTCGCCCCTCATTTTTACATGCCCGAATCCCTGATGCGGCTTCGAAAACGTGACGCCGGGAGACAGTACGACAATAATTAACAGTATCTTCATCCACATAATCATTACCAGATAAAAGCTGACCGTTACCGGCCAGCTTTGTGGCTATTACTCGTAATCCATGGTGAAGTTAGCAACGGACTCGAAATCACCGGTGGTGATAGTGTCGCTGATGCCTTTCAGATAGGCGGTGAAGCCGAGTGACGGATTAGTACCGGTCAGTTTATACAGGCTGGACGGCGTACCCAGATCAACCACTTTGCCACTTTCATCTTCAATCGCGATACCTGCACCAGCGGCTTCACCGGTCAGACCCAGCAGCTTTGCGTCCAGTGTAGAAGCGGTACCAGAGAAAGTGACGCTTACGCTATTACCGATGGTGTTACCGTCATCGTCAGTACCAAATTCGCAGTTTTCCAGATCGATGGTGAAAGATTTCGGTGCAGAAGTACCGCCATCTTTCAGCGTATGGGCAGCGACCTGACCCAGAGCAACGGTCTGATCTGCTGATTCCGGCGTGATGGAGCACGGTGCATCGATGATGCTACCGGTGAAGGTTACTTTGCCGTGCCCCTGGTCTGCGGCGTTGGCACCAGCAGCAACCATCCCCATGGTTAAAATAATAGCGGACGCGAGTTTATTGATTTTCATTAAATAAATCCTTTATTAAAGTAGTAAAGAGTCATACATGTTTCATCAGGAAATATTCACGCCCGATGAACGAGATATATAATATCAAAGCAAACTAAATATATGCCGTTCATACACCCACACCGATGATTACGATATTAGTTATCGATACCCAACCACCAAAATATCGCTGCGACACGCCTTATCGCAGCGATAACATTTATTAGTGATTTATATCGTGGGCGAACCAGAGTCCCGCCATTCATTTTTAAACAAAGCCTAAATGAAATACGCTTACGCACTGACATAGCCAACTTTGATTGTGGTTTTTTGTCAGCCTGTAGCCCTATTGAAAGAGGCTACATGCAGTTTTCCGTTGCCTCTTCAATGAACGTCATACCGTGCGTCATAATATTTCCGTGTACGTTTGCTATCACACGAGCTGCACCTGGATGCTGGCTGGTAAGCGTCACGGTGGACTTGCCATCTGGCCCGGTATCAGTTGAGTATGCTGAGAGAGAGCCCAGACTGGTGCTCCACTCAACAACTTCTCCAGCGAGTGGTTGATGGTTTTTGTTGTTAACGCTCAACGTGAGTGTTACCGCGTCGTTTCCGTTAGCCTGGGCGCAGTGTCGGCCCTGTAAAAACAAGACCAGATATTCATAAAAGTTGACATGCTGCTGAGCAGATTCGCCCGATGCGATGCTCGCGGTAACGTGTGCCATGCCCGGTTTATCACTAACCAGTGAGACGGTCGCGACACCTTCATGATCTGTCACTGCAGAAGCTGCTGATAACATACCGAGGTTGCTTGCCCAGAAGATCGTCTCTCCTGCGACTGGAGAACCATCCTTAGTAGTGATCTTCGCCCTGAACGTAACATTATCGAAGCTATACCCGCTAGCCGCGACGCTAGTTTGGTTTGCCTCTAATGCGATGCGATACTCATTTCGGTGCACGAAGTTTACTTCAGGCGCAGAGACGGACTGTTGGTCGGCTGTCGCTACGACATGAGCACTCCCAGGCACATGGCTCCTTAGTCGGACGCGTGCTTTTCCAGCGCTATCAGTCAAAACAGAATGAACACTTAGCTCCCCTGTATCGGTTTGCCAGGTAACAGGGATCTCACTGCTTGATTTACCATCTGCGCGTATTAAGGTTGCGGTATAAGCAATTTCATCCTTTCCATCCGCCAGTGCCTGGGTTTTATCTGGTTCGACAGTCATGTTGCTATTCTCTGCCACAGCGTAAACGAGGGTCTGCGCGCGATTAGACCGGTTTCCATCACTATCAATGGCGGTGCCGTAGAGTTTGATCGCTTCTCCCGGTATAGCCGGAAGTAAGATGGTGATGCTTTTATCACTAACGTTAATCACTTTTCCCCCCGCCGCTACCAGCGCCGTATCATCCAGCTCTACCTTCGCGATACCTCGTTTTGCCATGATGACCGGAACAAAAGTGAATTCAGTTGCGGGTCCAGCATGTATCTCATCCGGGAATCGCAACGAAAGTATATCCTGACGGCGATAATCCATTACCAACGTATTGTTACGGCTAACAAGCTCAAGTTGATTGTTCGCATAATAATGCTGCTTCAAATGGTTATCTGTTCGCAACTGCTGCTCCAGATTCAGCCCGACTCGCCATGTGAGATTAATATTGAAAAAAGTATCAGGGCTGTGAGCACGTTGCTGCTTTCTGTCTATACCCGCAGTGAATAGCGGCATTGGCGAGTAGCGCAGACCCAGTGTCGTCGCGTAAGGATTTTTCCCCCGTTGCGAAAATGAAGTTAGCGTCGCCTGTTCGCCATAATACTGTTCATACACAAAACGCCATCCCAGTGAAGGCCACTGAGGAACCCATCCTTCGAGGCGAACATCCCAACCGTCAGCGGGTTTTTCATCATAGCCATACTGCCGATGTGAATGACGCCAACCTGTCACCGCTTGATAAAGGTTTACTGATAGCGTCGCATTATCCAGCCAGCCTTCAATACCCACCCCATAGCGTTGATGGTGCTCATGCCAGCCAACGTCATAAAAAGCGTTATAACCCAACATCCAGTCGGCGAAAAACCAGCGCTGACCAATACCTGCATTAGCAGTTAACGGCATATCGCTATCGTGTAGACCCCACTGGGTAAAAATGAGGTTTCTGTCGACATGATATAAAGGAAGAAGCAAATCGATAGAAGATGCCTTTAATGAAAATGCTGACGTACTACGGAGATCGACACTCGCGGTACCGAACTCATTAAGCCATTGGGTCAATGCATTACTTGTACCAAAAGTAACCATTTCACTTATGAGCCTGTTACCATCGTTGTGCTCGGCATATGAACGCTTCTGCATCAAAAACGTCGTATCCGTGTGCGGTTCTGTTTGTGCTGCAAGATCAAATGCTCTGTCAGATGATATCGCTCCCTTACAACCCATCATAAATATCAAAAACAGTACCCATCCAGCGTATGGCTTTCTCAAAATAAAACGCATAGTTAACTTCTCGCATCGTTAATACAAGTACATTTGGTGAGGGGGGATTCTCTTCACTGAGAGTATTCCCTCATGATTTGCGCGGATAAAAACTAGCAAAAAGACAGAGAAAGACTTAACCCGGCACTGCTTTTCCGAATATGCATTTAACCTTCGTTTAAACTAACTGAATATCAACAAGAATTGATTTAGAACATACTTAATCATTAAAAAAGCGCGGCATAACACGATAATCAATATTGATAATTTATGCATCAACCACGCGATAGATTATCAGGATAACATCCCCAATACGATGCATAATAATATTCACACTTCATTTGCAGAGTAAATATCTGACATATTTCCTTATAAAAGCACCCAATCAATATAAAAATCTCAGCAAATTATATTGCAAAGTGAATTTTGTTCAAAAAAGACACGACTCAACGCTTTTTTTCGTAAAAGAAATGAAACATTTATACACCCTGCTTAACAGTATTATGCAGAAAGCATCGTGTATCGACCAGTTTGTCCATAGTTACAACCATGATCAATATCAAAGAGTTAACAAGCCCGTACAGAGTAACTTTAACGAAAGTGTTACGTCTCATCTTTTAATACGTGGTAAAGGAACGTTAATATCATATGAAATGGTTTATTATAGATTGTGTTGCATGTCCGATAACCTGCACTTTTTTTTCAGCGCTTGTTTCTGAAAAAAATAATAAAATGGTTATGTGGAGCGCCAATCATAAATTACTAAATTTTGAAGATACACTTTTCATTTCTCACAACAACCAGGTTATAGATTCCCGAAACAAGGCTTTAGATATATTGATGCTCAGGCCATTCCGATCGGAGCTATGGAAAACTATCTATAACGGAATAGAATGCCCGGGGGATAGACGTCAGCGTGGCAAGCTGTGCGGATATCAAAGGAGATGTAATTTTAAACGATGCCCATATGGCCTGGTTACCGTCAAAAAAACGTACTAATTTTTTATAAAAACCACATGCACGTGTCATAAATAAAAACACAACTTATCCCGGCATAGTATTTTTACAAGCAAGAGCCAGCGTGACGCTAATTATGCATGGTATACACCATGCATAATTCATTAGGGGCATATAGCTTATTGTAGTATTGAGCAGCTAAGTACCGGCGAAAACGCATTTCCGATAAGTAACACGTTATTATTCAGGTGCCATATCCTGAATATTCGGCCTTCACGTTCAGCGCCTAGTATATAGTGATTAACCCGGTCGCCTTCAATGTTATCCGCACCCGTCCTCTTTATCTCAATAAGATTAGCTCTGACAATTCCCTTCGCCAGGTCGACGGTTTCATACCTGAACCATAGTTCTCTGCTCATATGGTAACGCTTGCCGTCTTGCGTAACTGAACCATCCACAGCCATAAAGATTTTATTATTATTGAAAAAACTAATGGTAATATCGCTCACGTTTTTTAATAACATGCGGTCATGCTGCACCTCAGTGCTGAACCCACCAACACACGTAAAGGTGACACGATTATCATCGTATTTATTCCAGAACAAATAGGCTAGCGCAATACAGGCCAACAGGATTGCAATAGCGTTAACCTTTTTCATATCATTCCTCCTCCACATTGTAATAAACGCTATAACAGTCATATTGCCCGGCATCAGTTTTAATACATTTAAGCGTAAAGGCGCGATAATTGCTGTTGGATACCGTATTTTTCGATAAATAAAATGTGGTCTGTGCAGGATTTTCACATTTTAAGCCATTAACAACCTGCATAAAATACCCGCTATCATCAAGGTAGTCATCACCCGCACCGCGCACTGATAATTTTCTTACGTCACATCCTTGAAAGTTATTTATTTTAGTGGTGTGTAACAGCGGAATCTGTTTGGGATCAATGCTCGTCTCGGACACATGATAGAAAAATAAAAATTGGGTAAGCGCTAATACTACCGGAAGAAAAAGCAATACAGTACCCAGACGGGCAGTATAATTTTTAATAACATTTTTCTTATTTACACTGTCAAGCGGAGGCTCACTTTCAGACGTTACGTTCTCGTCCTGCAGAGGCTCGATTAACACGCTGTCACTGATCATAAAGCCAACCCGCGGGACCGTCGTGATCACCTCATTATCTATACCTAATGTGGCAATTTGCTTTCTTAAAACGGACACGTTTTGATTCAGATTATTATTGGTTGCATGTGCGCCGTTAGCATCAAAGATTTTTTCAAAGATTTCATTGCGGGATACAGCAAAGCCCTGATATTCAATCAGCAATGACAGAAGCTGCGCATGGGTTACAGAGATAGCAACATCATCCGCGGTCTGAGCATGGATCAGACGGCAGGATGCGCTATCAAAAACCACCCACTTTTCGATCAAAAATTTCATCCCCGTCTACTCCCTATGATGAAGAATCAACCTTAGCTCAGCACAAAAACATTAGTCAGATATTTTAATTAGCATAAAAAACCAATAAAAAGCTAATTTCCGACAAATATTGCCATGCCCCATCAACGATTCATAATAGCATCACCGCATCATATGATATAAAGGAGACGATGCCATTATGAATACTTCTTCTCTGTTACCCTGGCCTCAGCCTGCACATTCTTACAACTCAGAGCAAACCCGACTCAACCACAAAATGATGACGATCCTTAATGTGATCGTTAACGCTGATAAAGACGGCGTTACTACACGTCACGTTTCCGACCAGTGCGATATGTCGATCTATTCCGCCAGGAACTGGTTAATGAAACTTGAAGAAGAAGGACATATTCATCATGAAACGGTTGGCACACGTAAAACGCTGTGGTTTCTTAATAGAGACTAGCCGGGAAAAAGCGCGGTAGTGATACCCTTTTCATCATTGAAAGAATGATAGTAAGACAGTTTTAACGGTCGGTGTAATGTTGCTGATCGTTAACACTATCGATCCCGATGTGTTTTAATTTTTTGCATAAGTAATGTTCCTCTGTGCTCGGCGACGCGTTGCGTATAAATAATAAAATCCCTGTTTCGCAGAAGCCGTAATTTAAACATTGCCCTGCGTTTATAGACGCTCACCGTTTTCGGTGAGCACCCCATTTCCTGCGCCATAACAGCCACCGTCTGGCCTGTGCCAAAACGTATCACTGTTTCCTGCTCCCGGGCGCTCAGATGATTAACGTAACAAGAGGAGCATTTTGTTTCGCATCGATAAACCGGGTTTTCCCATGGACGCAACAATTGTTTAAGAACGAGTTCCAGTCCTTTTTGTGCGTCATCTTTACATCCCTTACGATTTATTACCGCAGCATCGGGGGAGCAGGCTACCCAGGATGGTAATGCATTGTCTCGTACTATCCGGATGTGATAGCAACGTAAGTCAGCTATATTTGCGTTCCAGCTCCGGCAGCGGCCGGGAAAATCAAAGGGTTTTTCGCCGGGCATACATTCCGATAAATATATGTCGGCCTGGTGGACCTCATCGACTTCACAAATACGATGCCTTTTTCTGGGATCTACATGATGTAGTGCCTGCTTCATTAGTGCTATTAACCCTTCGGTAAAATATCTGTCCGATAATGAGCAGTATACTTTAACATCGCTGTAACAATTATTCTCTGATTGTGGCAACCATTTATTCAGGTATTTATTAATCGGCTGGTCGGGTTTAATATCGACTGCTTTTTCTGGCCAGAGAAACCCTTGTCCGATATCGGCAGCAGAAAAACAGGCATGCTCTCGCAGCTTCTCATTCTCGATGCCTTCTGCCAGAATAAATGGTGCCAACTGACGAGCAACGTTGATGAGACGTTTCAAATAAGGTGAAGTTATTAATGAGCGGTCAAGTTTGATGCCATCAAAAACTATATCGGCTTTCATATAATAGTCATGCACCGACAATGTCCAGTCGTCAAGCCAGACCATCCAGCCATTCTTACGTAGCTGGTGAATATTTACTTTAAGAAAGTGATGTGATTCGTTATCAAGCGTCACTGCATTTTCAGGATCCTGAATTTCGATGGCGAGTCGGTTTTGATGCGTAAAAAATAGTAAAGGTTTTATCAGTAGTGGATCACACAAAACTTTTACCGGCAAATTGAGAAACCATGTTCCGCTTCGATTTAGCATGACTTCAGCCTGCCAGAGAAAGAGTGCTAATGTATCACTTGCCGTCTGGCGCGCAAAAAACGCTCCGGGTTCCTGACGGCTTTTCAGGCGAATAAGCACTTCATGGGCGATAACAATATTGCTAGCTGTCAACATTAAGGGTTGTAACCTCAGACCAGAAATCGCCTCTGCCATATCGGTGACACATGAGTGTTGCAAAAACATAATCAAATTGCCTCAGAATAATAAATTACATTCTACAGAAACTGTAGACTGACTCGTGTAGCCTCTTTATTTCTGACAGCATATAAAATTCATCCTAAAATTCCCGCATTAAATTACCACATCAGAATTACGAGAAATTTTGTCGTGAACAAATATTAAACACGATCAACTGCTTGCTTTTGCCCCTGAATAAACAAACAAAGCAGAGGATTATATCGCAGCCTGACGCCTGTGTATTTCGTTTAACATTTATTTAGGAAACAGACGTTAGATTAATGGCCGATTAGCAAACTATCCCTGGAACGCTAACGACCCTCTATAATAATGACTCATATTCCTGCAAGCCGTTGGCCGCTTACGCGGCCTTTTTTTGTGTCAAAATATCCTCAACGAGCGCTTCCCTTTCCCGCCACTACCCTGTCAGGCTCCCTTTGCGTTGGTTATCTGTACCCATTGAAATCAAACCGCAGATTATATCGCCATGATGGCACCTGTCTGCTCTGAACAAGAGAAAACATCGCAGTACCGCACCGCACTCAATTTCGTCTCGTATTTATGTTCTGCCTTTATTTTTTAATCAATAACGTCATCAATGTTATATAATAAGTACAGAAAAAATACTCCTTGATATGAATAATTGAATTATCAGTGCTCAGCAATACTTGCGAGTTGAGCACTTCGCTCAGTAACAGATACGGTGACATGTGAAAAACTATCTGAATTCACTAAGACAGTGCTTCATTAAGCGTCTTAGTTTAACAACAAAACCAGAAACCCGGCGCATCCGCTGCGATATTATGACGAATGGCCTTAACTGCATCTTATTGTTCTTGCTCGCGATACCGCTCTTCGGCTTCGCTGCATCAACAACCTATAAACTTCCGCATATCGTGTCCACTAAGTGGATTAACTTATACCAGATCGAAATCAGCACGGTACCGAATACATCCACTTGGGTGCTCGATAATAAAACACAGAAAAACACTGATTACTATCTCGAAATGAGAATCTGCCCATCCAAAAGTGGTCAGCCCATATTGACTCATTGCTATAATGTTATTAAAAATCCAGGAAATGGAGAGATTTTCGGATGTAGCAAATATGATGACCCGGCAAAAACCTGCGTCCCAAAGTTTAATAATTATTTTTCTAGCGCATATATAACCGACTCTGTAGCTTATGATAAAGACAGTGGTCAATGCGTAATCATCGTGGCGTATAAAAATATAACCAATGAGACAACAATTATCGATGTAGACTGCAGACCTGGGGTTGGCATTCCAGAGCCACCGCCGGTAATTGACTGGTGCGGTATGGGTATGAGCACTGTTACCATAGATTTTGGTACCCTACCAATGTCCTCAGCGGTGGGCGCACAAAAATCTTCAACACTTTCTGTTTATTGCGAAGGTGCACCGCGATATTACTTTGAGCTCGTTTCAGGTAATAACATTAAGCTGAGTAATAACATGTTGGCGACGCTGACTATTGATGGATACAGTCTTAATAACTATTTTACGGGTACAGCGGGAACCTCGATAAAAACCATTACCGCCACGCTAACGGGCACACCGGCAAGTTCAGGTGCCTTCTCAGGACAGGGTGTACTCCGTATTACCTACCCCTGATGGTATTACCCCCCGCCTCAGGGCGGGTGGTTTATCTGAAACCGACGTCATTACTCATCCCCTCAAGCTTACAACCTTAACTTCTTAAGCTTCGCTTAATTCTTGTGTGGAACTATGCCGGCATCATACTTCCGGATGCCGTTCTATGTTGACCCTGAAAAGACCCCGCATCAGCCGCCTGGCCGCTATTCTCGCGTTTGCGGCCTATATCGCGCTGCTGCTCAATATCGCGTTTTACCGCCAGGTGCTGGCGCTGCTTCCGTTCAACTCGCTCTACAACGTGCTGGTGTTTGTGTCTATGCCGGTGGCGCTGTTCTGCATTATCAGCGTGATCCTGCTGCTCGCCTCGTTTGTCTGGCTGGAGCGGCCCCTGATCAGCCTGTTTATTCTGCTGAGCGCCGCGGCGCAGTATTTCATTCTGACCTACGGCATCATCGTGGATCGGTCGATGGTGACCAATATCGTCGACACCACGCCGGCGGAGAGCTTTGCGTTGATGTCGCCGCATATGGTGATCGTCCTGCTGCTGTCCGGCGTGGCGATGGCCGTGCTGGTGTGGTGCGTGGCGTATCGTCCGGCGGCGTCGTGGCTGAGAAGCGTGCTGCCACGCCTGGTGGCGCTCATCGTATCCGCGCTGGTTATCGTGCTGATCGCCTTCTTCTTTTATAAGGATTACGCCTCGCTGTTCCGCAACGACAAGCAGCTGGTAAAGGCGCTGAACCCGTCGAACAGCATCGCCGCGGTGTGGTCTTACTATCGCCATCATCAGCTGGATAATCTGCCGCTGGTGCGCATTGGTGAAGACGCGCATATGGCTCCGCAGGCGCAGAATGACGGGAAAAAGCATCTGACTATCCTGGTGGTGGGCGAAACCTCACGCGCGGATAACTTCTCGCTGGGCGGCTACGCCCGGGAAACCAACCCGCGACTGGCTAAAGATGACGTGTTCTACTTCCCGCACACCACATCGTGTGGCACCGCGACGGCGATATCCGTACCCTGCATGTTTTCCGGGATGCCGCGCAAAGACTACAACGAACAGCTTGCCAGCCATCAGGAAGGGCTGCTGGATATCCTGCAACGCGCCGGGCTCAGCGTGCTGTGGAATGAAAATGACGGCGGCTGCAAAGGCGTGTGTAATCGGGTACCGCATCAGAACATGACGCAGCGTAACCTGCCGGGGCAGTGTATCGACGGCGAGTGCTACGATGAGGTGCTGTTTGACGGGCTGGACGAGTACATCCGCAACCTGAAACAGGACGGGGTAATTGTGATCCACACTATCGGTAGCCACGGTCCGACCTATTACCACCGCTATCCGCCGGCGTTTCGTCGCTTTACGCCGACCTGTGACACCAATGAGATTCAGACCTGCTCGCGCCAGCAGCTGATCAACACCTATGATAATAGCGTGCTGTACGTTGATTACGTGGTGGATAAGGCCATCGCACTGCTCAAAGCGCATCAGGACCGCTTCACCACCAGCCTTGTTTACCTCTCCGATCACGGCGAGTCGCTGGGTGAAGACGGCGTCTATTTGCACGGCCTGCCTTACCACATTGCACCGGATACCCAGAAGCATGTACCGATGCTGATCTGGCTGTCGGACGCTTACCAGGCGCAGTATGGCGTCGATAAAACCTGTATGCAGACGCGCGCGGCGCGGGACGCGTACTCTCAGGACAACCTGTTCTCAACCATGCTGGCGCTGGCCGGGGTGCAAACCCAGGCGTACCATGCGGCAGACGATATTCTGGCCCCTTGCCGGAGAGTAAATGAATGAAGATTCTGGTGATTGAAGACGATGCGCTGCTGCTCCAGGGCCTGATGCTGGCGATGCAGACCGAAGGCTACGCCTGTGACGGCGTGACCAATGCCCGTGAAGCGCAGGCCAGCCTTGAGAGCGGGATTTACAGTCTGGCTATTCTCGACCTTGGCCTGCCGGATGAGGACGGGCTACACCTGCTGCGCCGTCTGCGCCAGCGTAAACACTCGCTGCCAGTGCTGATCCTCACCGCGCGCGATACCCTGCACGACCGCGTATCCGGGCTGGATGCGGGCGCCGATGACTATCTGATGAAGCCGTTTGCGCTGGAGGAGCTGCACGCGCGCATCCGGGCGCTGCTGCGTCGCCACCATAATCAGAGCGACAATATGCTGGCGGTGGGCGATCTGCGGCTGAACATTACCTCCCGCCAGATCTGGCTTGGCGATACGCTGCTGGAGCTGACGCCGAAAGAGTACGCCCTGCTCTCACGCCTGATGCTCAAGGCGGGCACGCCGGTTCACCGTGAAATCCTGTTTAACGACATCTATAACTGGGACAACGAGCCGTCCACCAATACGCTGGAAGTGCACATTCACAACCTGCGTGACAAGATTGGCAAGTCGCGCATCACCACCCATCGAGGGTTCGGTTATATGCTGGTGAAAACTCCGGAGACCCCCTGAGACATGTTTACGCGCCTGTTCCCCCGCACCATGACGCTGCGCCAGAAGCTGATCATCACCATCGGCGCAATCCTGCTGGTGTGCCAGTTCATCAGCGCGTTCTGGCTGTGGCATGAAAGCAAAGAGCAGATCCAGCTGCTGGTGGAAAGCGCGCTGCACAACCGCAACAACCATCGTCATATTGAGCATGAGATCCGCGAAGCCGTGGCGAGCCTGCTGGTGCCGAGCCTGGTGATGATCAGCCTGACGCTGTGCATCTGTTTTCAGGCGGTGAAGTGGATTACCCGCCCGCTGCTCGATCTCCAGCATGAGCTGGAGGCGCGCACCGCCGACAACCTGACGCCGGTAACGCTCTCCAGCAACGTGACCGAGGTGGAGTCGGTGATTGGCGCCATTAACCAGCTGGTCAATCGCCTGAACCTGACGCTGGAGAGCGAGCGTCTGTTTACCGCCGACGTGGCACACGAGCTGCGCACGCCGCTGGCGGGGATCCGGCTGCATCTTGAGCTGCTGTCGAATGCGCAGCGCATTGACGTTACGCCGCTCATATCCCGCATCGATCAGATGACCCAGAGCGTATCGCAGCTGCTGCACCTGGCGCGCGTCAGCCAGTCGTTTTCGGCAGGCATCTATCAGCAGGTCTCGCTGATGGAAGACGTGGTGCTGCCGCTGCGCGATGAGCTGCTGAGTATGCTCTCGACCCGGCAGCAGACGCTTGCGTTGCCGCCAGCCGATGGCCCCGCGGCTACGGTGCTGGGGGACGCCACGCTGCTGCGGGTGCTGCTGCGCAATCTGGTGGAAAACGCCCACCGCTACAGCCCGGAACAGGCGGTCATCACGCTTACGCTTCATCTCCATGAGGACGCCGTGGAACTGACGGTCGATGACGAAGGGCCAGGCATCGATGAGGCCAAACGGGGCGAGCTGAGTAAAGCCTTTGTGCGCATGGACAGCCGCTACGGCGGTATCGGCCTTGGCCTGAGCATCGTGACGCGCATCACCCAGCTCCACCACGGGCAGTTCTTCCTGCACAACCGTGAGAGCGGCACCGGCTGTCGCGCCGCACTGCGCCTGCCTCTCGCGGTAAAGTAAAGATCGCCGCCTGACGCTTGCCTGGCGCAGGCGACCCTCTATACTCCTGTCATCTACGTTCGTCAGGCGATCCCATGACCACTCGCACCCGTCCCGCGCCGTTAACCTTTGTTGGCCCGCTCATGATTGTGATGCTGGTGCTGGCCTGCGCCTTTACGCTCCACGCGCACTGGGGTGCGTTTTTGCAGTGGTGTCTTGCCATGCAGATCGCGCTGCACCGCTACCTGGTGATGTACCTGCTGCAGCTGAACAACAACCAGTACACCTGCGGTCTGTGGCTGCTGACCGGGGCGTTTATCTATGGCGTGCTGCACGCCATCGGCCCCGGCCACGGGAAATTCATCGCTACCACCTACCTGACCACCAACCGCGAAACGCTCAACGCGACGCGGCTGCTGCCGTTCTTCGGCAGTCTGATGCAGGGCGTAAGCGCCATCCTGTTCGTGTTCATTCTGGCGGTGGGGTTCAACCTCGCGGCGGGCGATCTCAGTCAGAGCCGCTGGTACGTCGAGAAAATCAGCGCCGTGCTGATTGGGGCGTTCGGCGTGTGGCTGGTGTTGCGCGCTCTGAAAGAGAGCCTGCCCACCCTGCGTACCGCACCGCGCTTTACCGCCTTCCGACCGCATCAGCATGGCGCCAGCTGCGGCTGCGGACATCACGGTGTCGGCCACGCCGCGGCACAGGCGGGTGACTGGAAAACCCGTCTCGGCATCATTCTGGCTATCGGTGCGCGACCGTGCAGCGGGGCAATCATGATCCTGCTCTTCTCCAATGCGTTAGGGATTATTAGCTGGGGGATGGCCGCGGTGATGACTATGTCGCTGGGCACCGGGCTGTCAATCATGGGTATGTCGCTGGCGGTGCGCTATGCGCGCCAGGCCGCACTGCGCTACACCTCAAATCAGACGCCGCGCCAGCTGCAGTGGATGCTGCTGGCGGTCCGTGTCGCCGGCGGGCTGGCGCTGATGCTGTTCGCGCTGATCCTGTTCCTGACGGTCATTCCGGTCAGCGCCAACGGGGACTACATCGCGGCAGGGTGCTGATCGCCCGCGTGTGCCGACGAGCGGCGCCCTGAATTCCTGCCCTTGCGCAGGGCAGCGACGCCACGCGCTGGCGTCGCCCTACTCCCTTTACCCACGTTCCACACCCTGCCCGTTGATTTCCTTCACTAATCCTTGCCATGAAAAAGTTAATGCGTACAATTCTCATTCTCTTTCAAGAAGCATAAGCAGTACGCAGCACAATGCAGACGCCCGCCCCGGGCTGTCGCCTTTTAACATGGTTGGCAAGGAGTCCTGGAATGAAGGTAAAAATATCTGCTCTGGCACTGCTGGTAGCGGTCACGCTCAGCGGCTGCACATCACACAGCGCTGAAACAGCAAAACCCGCCGCGGCACCGGAGAAGGCATCTGCCGCGCAGGACGCCGCGCTTCAGCAGCGTGAACTGGCCGACGGCCTGTACGAGATGGCGCTCGGCCCTAAAGGCGATGCGCTCTACATTGCCAGCACAGAGGGCTTCAAGGACGTACAGGGCGGGATGATCTACAAGCTCGATCCGAAAACCCTGAAAACGACCGGCGCGACTCATACCGACCTGAAAAACTTCGGCGCGGCTCTCGATCCCCGGAGCGGCATTCTGTACGTGACTAACTCGCTGGACGGCGGCGTCAGCGCCATCAATACCGCCGACGGCAAAGTTCAGGCGCGCGTGATGTTCAAAGAGCGCAACAAAGAGGGCTTCCCGTACGGCGCGCGTCAGGTGCTGCTGCTTGATGGCATGCTCTACATCGGCGGCGTTGCCGATCCAGGCGTTATCTGGGTGGTCGATGCGAAGACCATGAAGCTGAAGAAAACCATCCAGAACGCCGGGAAATGGGTGACGGGCCTGCTCTACTCTGCGCAAACCAAACGCCTGTACGTGGCTAACGGCGGCGGCGAAGTGCTGGTGATCAACCCGCGCACCAACCGTATCGAAAAACGCTGGAAGCCGCTGGGTGAGAAAGACGCGCTGCTGCTGAACTTCGCCGAAGACAGCGCAACCGGCCGTCTGTTCGTGACCGGTTCAAAAGCGAAAACCACGCTGGTGCTGGATATCCATACCGGGGCGGTGATCAAGCAGCTGCCAACCGGCGACGCGCTGGGGGTAAAATTCAACGCGAAACGCAACGAAATCTACCTCACCCAGCGTGATGCAGGCAAAGTGCTGAGCCTTGACGCCACCAGCTACGCGGTAAAAAACAGCTGGAGCCTGCCGCCGCACCCGAACAGCCTGCTGCTCTCAGCCGACGGCAACACCCTGTTTGTCACCGTGAAGCAGTCCTTTAATAAGGACCACTCCACCAACGGTCCGGACAGCATCGTGCGCATCGATCTGAACAAGTAACGCTGTCGAATACCCGTCAGGGAGGCGCTTGCCTCCCTTTTTTACGCCCCAAAAAAAACGGCCAGCCCTGAGGCCGCCCGCTGATACAGAGATACGCAGAGCGTTACTCTTTGATATCCGGATGCTGCTGAACCAGACGCGTGCGCTTCTCCTGAAGCTCGGCGATCTCGCGGTCCAGATCTTCGATCTTGTTCTCGATGTTGTCGTGATGCTCCTGCAGGATCTCACGCGCTTCGGCCAGGTCAGAGGCCGCCGGGGTAGCGCCTTTCAGCGGCAGGTTGGCAGTCTCTTTCATGGTCACACCGGTAATCAGACCGATAACCGCGATCACCATCAGATAGTAAGCCGGCATCATCAGGTTACCGCTGCTCTCAACCAGCCAGGCGGCCAGCGTCGGAGTCAGACCGGCAATCAGCACCGAGATGTTAAATGCACTGGCCAGCGCGCTGTAGCGGATGTGGGTCGGGAACATTGCCGGCAGCGTGGAGGCCATCACCCCGGTAAAGGAGTTGAGGATCACCGCCAGCAGCAGCAGGCCGGCAAAAATCAGGCCGAGCACGTCGCTGTTAATCATGATGAACGCCGGAATCGCGAACACCAGCAGCGCGATACTGCCGATAATCACAAACGGACGACGGCCAAAGCGGTCGCTGAGCAGCCCCATCACCGGCTGAACAAACAGCATCCCGATCATAATCGCGATAATGATCAGCACGCCGTGGTCTTCCGAGTAGTGCAGGTTATGCGAGAGGTAGCTCGGCATGTAGGTCAGCAGCATGTAGTAGGTGACGTTGGTCGCGATCACCAGACCGATACAGGTCAGCAGGCTGCGCCAGTGCTTAGTGGCAATCTCTTTAAACGACACTTTCGGGCCGTGCTGCAGGCCTTCGCGATCGCCCTGCTCCAGCTTATCGACATGCTGCTGGAACGCCGGTGTCTCTTCAAGCGCGTGGCGCAGGTAAAGCCCGATGATACCCAGCGGCAGCGCCAGGAAGAACGGAATACGCCAGCCCCAGTCGAGGAAGTTGTTTTCCCCTACCACCGCCGACAGCAGCACCACGACGCCCGCGCCGAGCACAAAGCCCGCGATGGAGCCGAAGTCGAGCCAGCTTCCCATAAAGCCGCGTTTACGGTCAGGGGAGTATTCGGCGACGAAGATTGACGCACCGGTGTATTCTCCACCGACCGAGAAGCCCTGCGCCATTTTACACAGCAGCAGCAGGATGGGTGCCCAGATGCCGATGGAGGCATAGGACGGTATCAGGCCGATACAGAAGGTACTGACCGACATGATGATAATGGTAATAGAAAGGATTTTCTGACGACCGTACTTATCGCCGAGCATACCGAAGAACAGGCCGCCTAACGGGCGAATAAGGAAGGGAACGGAGAATGTCCCGAGTGCGGCAATCATCTGCACGCTGGGATCGGCGTCCGGGAAGAAGACTTTCCCGAGCGCATAGGCAACAAATCCATAAACACCGAAATCAAACCACTCCATCGCGTTACCCAGCGAGGCAGCGGTAATGGCTTTGCGCAGCTTGCTATCATCAATAATGGTTACGTCGCCGAGGGTAATCGGCTCAACCTTCTTCCTTCTTAATTTCATTCTTTTTATCCTCTATCAGTCGCTTCATGCTTGCCGAAAAGCCAGAAATAACGATGCGCAAAAGGATCTGGCGCACTCAACAATAATCAACTGTCTGGGGCTTGAGACGCTGCCATGTCACTCAATTTCAAGCGTAGCAGGTTTGCCATTGCTGGCTGGTCATATAACGCGCAACGGCGCTGACGGCGGGGGAGTAGCGGGTGATCGTAGGTGCCAGTCGGGCAAGCCATGCGGTCATGTGACGGTAACTACCCTATCAGTGTTTCAGAACGCGATCAACTTCACAAAATTTTGCAGGTCTTTACGTTCAAGCAGATAAATAGAATCTTCCCTTCGATAAACCGGAACAAAACCGTGGTTTTTACCCACTTCACAGCCGAATGTTCTTAACAGGATAACAATCGCCCATCGCATTATCACTGCCGTCACTATTGGCGTGAGAAGCGCTTTTCATCACAGTTGATCACAAGCCATTCACATTATTTTTTCTCTTTTCCGGCGGCCGGATTATTCATATCAATTATGTGATCAAGATAACTAAAACACCGTTTCATTATCATTGAATCAATATTCCAAAGAACGCATGATAATCCCATCACACAGGTTGCCGGCGCGAAAATCCTCACCCTTCGTGGCTCACCAACCCGCATGCTACACCGGGCCAGGCCCCCAACGTGCCGCCCGCCAGACATATAAATAACACTTTGAAAAATATGCATTTTTCATTGCGAGATTCTGTTGTCTTTTACTTGCCGCGATGCCAGGCAGAAAGTGAGGTTTGTGTATGAAAATCAAAGCGACTATGGAGCGTATCCCCGGCGGGATGATGCTTATTCCTCTGTTACTCGGCGCAATGCTAAACACCTTTGCACCGGATACCGGGAATTATTTTGGCTCCTTTACGAAAGGGATGATTACCGGCACGGTGCCAATCCTCGCCGTGTGGTTCTTCTGTATCGGCGCCTCCATCGATCTGCGTGCTACCGGTACGGTATTGCGTAAATCCGGCACCCTGGTGCTGACCAAAATCGCCGTCGCCTGGCTGGTGGCGATGATTGCTGCCTCCTTTATTCCGGACACCGGGATCCAGACCGGCTTCTTCGCGGGCCTGTCGGTGCTGGCTATCGTTTCGGCAATGGACATGACCAACGGCGGCCTCTACGCCAGCCTGATGAATCAGTACGGTACCAAAGAGGAGTCTGGCGCGTTCGTTCTGATGTCGCTGGAGTCCGGCCCGCTGATGACCATGGTAATTCTGGGTTCCGCTGGCCTCGCGTCGTTTGAACCGCATCACTTCGTTGGCGCGGTACTGCCGTTCCTGATTGGCTTTACGCTCGGCAACCTCGACCATGACCTGCGCGCCTTCTTCAGCAAAGCCACGGCGACGCTGATCCCGTTCTTCGGTTTCGCACTGGGTAACACCATTAACCTCGGCGTGATTGTCGATACCGGCCTGCTGGGTATCGTGCTGGGCGTGGCGGTGATCGTTATCACCGGTATCCCGTTGATTCTGGCTGATAAATTTATCGGTGGCGGTAACGGTACTGCGGGCGTAGCGGCGTCCTCGGCGGCAGGCGCTGCGGTCGCTAACCCGGTGATCATCGCCCAGATTAACCCGTCCTTCCAGCCGGTTGCCGCGTCGGCCACCGCACTGGTTGCTGCCAGCGTCATCGTCACCGCGATTCTGGTGCCTATCATCACCGCGCTGTATGCCCGACACATTGGCAAGCCGGAGGTCTATCACCCGGAGCCGGAACGCTATACCCAGCCCTGACGGAGACAGCCTGAAACCACACTCGCGCCCCTGCCCTCTTCTGACGGCGGGGGCGCGTCGTTTCAGGTGGCGCTAAACACCTCTTCCACCATGGCATCCGCCAGCCGCGCCGCCGAGCACAGACGCGGCATTCCCAACGCCACGCTCTGCCAGGTCTGCGTCACCGACCAGCTCACCGGATGCAGCCCGACATCGCGCTGTGCGCCAATCCAGCTCAGGGTGTCTTTATAATCCATCAGCCCGTCCGACGGCGGCGTCGTCAGCCAGTGGGAGAAGTAGTGCCGGGTGCGTGTCGCCGCGCCGGCGTCGCTGGCCAGTTGAAGCGTGGCCCGCTCGCGCAGCATGTCGCGCAGGCGCTGCGCCTCCAGCGGTGCGCTGAGCCTGAGCGCCTCCCCGAACGCCCCCCAGCGCAGCTCCTCAAGCACCACATAGCAGCGCCCCGCCGGTGAGAACGCCGCGAAGTAGCCGCTGCGCCAGCGGTGAAACAGCTGCTCGACGTGGGTAAACGCCTCCTGACGCAGATCGCGCTGGCGCAACAGCGCCTCGCTGCGCGCCAGCCGCTCCTGGCACTGGCGTATCACGCTGCCGAGCGCCAGTTCGAGGCCGCCGGCGTGGTTCTCCCGCACCTGTCCAAGGCGATGGCGCACGCACGTCAGCGCCAGGTGGCCCGGCGACCAGAGGTGCAGCAACTGCTCAAGCCACGCCAGACGCATCTCCGCGCTTAGCGTGCCGGGGCCGGTCACCGCCCACTGCTGCTGGCGGGTACGGACGATCAACTCCCCCTGCAGGCGTTCGCGAAAGGGTTGCAGATGCGGGCAGAGCCGCTGGGTGGGATCAAGGGTATCGGCCAGATCGGTAATAAACCGATCGTTGAGGCACGCCAGGTCGCGCCCCGGCCCGTCCAGCACGCCGCGGCTCATGATGTCTGCACCGCAAACAGCGTCTGAATGTCGTCGCGCAGCAGGCGCGTATCCTCATGCAGCCAGGCGGTGGCCGCGGTGCAGCGCTGAAGCTGCTGCTCCAGCGCCATCAGCTGCTCCTCGCTCTGCTGCCGGGCTGCCAGGCTCTGGCGCAGGCTGGCGTCGATGTCGCTCAGCACGCGGGTAAAGTCGCTGAAAAACGTTGCCAGACCGAGGCTGACCGAACTGTTTATCTGGGTGGCCACCGCCTGGTTAAGCTGATTGCTGAACTGGCTGATGTGCGCCAGCAGGCTCTGCTTAAGGTTATCGAGATCGATAAAGTAGTGGGTGCGCGTCGCCACCGCGTCCTCCCAGCCCCAGTCGCTGCTGTTCAGCCAGCGCGCCATGGTGCCGCGCATGCCGGCGGCGCGGCGCAGGGTGGCGACCGGCACATCCTGTGGGGCAACGGCATTGATAAACAGCTGCTGCACATCGAGGTTAAGCGCCGCCGTCTGGAAGGCAGGCAGGGCGATGCGCGTCCGGAACCCGGCATCCAGCAGGCCGTCGGTGACCCGCTGCTGTACCGGCGCCAGCGCGTCATGCAGCGTGCGGGACAAGTTGCTCTCCAGCGCCGGGAACAGGCCAGCCAGCTCGCGGCTCAGGCGCTCCTGCCCGCGGTGCAGCATCAGCTCGCAGGCGGCACGCAGCGTTTGCATCATCATCCGGGCGTCCTCTTCGTTTTCCATGGTGAGCCGACTGCTGTAGGGGATGAAGTCGCGCCTGCGCGCCTGTGGAATGGCCAGCGCATCGTAGCGTTCGTGCTGCGGCAGCATTCCTTCGCTAAAGTAGAACTCCACATCCTGCACCAGACGCGTCTGCAGGCTGTTGATGCAGGCCGCTACCGTCTCAAGGGTGCGGATCACCTCATGCTGGATCTCATCCTCCACCCCTTTGCGGCTGGCGGCGAGCACCGCGCGATCCTGCTCGAGGCGGGTGATATTGTCCTGCAGCCCTTCGCTGGCGACGTTCAGCCCCTGGCAGCGGAAAGCCAGATAGTCACCGGTGCTGCGCGCATAGTTGAGCAGCTTGTGCGAGGCCGAGCGCAGGGCGTACAGCGAGGCGCTGGCGTGCGCCGCGTGCAGAATGGTGGTGACCGGCTGCTCGAACAGCGAATCCTCCCACAGCAGATCGGCGGCCTGACGAATACGCGGAATATCGGCCAGATCGTCATCGCGCCAGCGCCGCCCTAACGCCGCCTCGGCGAAATCCTGCACCCAGCGCTGCTGCGCCGGATCCGGCAGCGCGCCGTGCTGCGCCAGTTCATGGCGCGCCCGGTTTGCCAGATAGCCCCACATCGAGGAGACCGGGAAAATATGCTCCGGATCGATATCGCCCTTCATCAGGGTGCCGGAGATCAGCGCCCGCACCTGATCCGCGTCGTCGCTGTTGCGATCCTTCTGATCGAATTTGTTCACCAGGGCGTAGAGTGGCACGCCGTTGCCGACCGCAGAGATGGCGCGCCGTACTTCTTCATCGGACACCGATTTAAGCTGGGTATAGTCCATCACCGCCAGCACCGCCGATGCGCGCCCCAGTTGCTCGCTGAGCATCTGTTGCAGATGGGGCTGGCCCGCTTCGTTCGGGCCGGGGGTATCCAGCAGCGTGAGCTGCCCGTGTCCGCCCTCGAGTCCCGCCAGATGCACAAACTCCACATCAATAAAGGGCACGTGCTCAATGGCCGCGTACGCGCTGAACGGAAACGCCACGCCCAGCACCTTTGACAGCCTGACCAAATCGTTGAGGCTTTTCAGGCAGTGGAAGATCGGCTGGGCGCCCAGATAGTGCTTCTCAAAGTGGGTGCCGTGCTCAATACGCAGCAGCAGCGCCACCATGTCCTGGTCAAGTTCCAGATGGCGTGACAACAGTTCGCGGGGAAAATGCCGCAGCTGCTGCTGAAGCTCGCCCATCAGCGCCTCGATTGGCGCAACGTGGGGAAAATGGAGCACCGGCTCTTTCTGGCCCGGCGTATGACGGATAAACGTCGGCAGCGCGGTCATGGGCCGGTTGCGATTGGGCAGCACTTCCGTGCCGATAATCGCATTGATGGTGGTCGACTTGCCGGCTTTCATGGTGCCGACAATCGCCAGCACCATCTCCTGACGGGTGATTTTTCGCAGCTCGCTTCGCAGCGTCTCCTGCTGAGCCTCTATGCCCTGCTGACTGAAATGCAGCGGCAGTTCGGAAGCCCCGGAGGAGTCCTGTTGCAGAGCAGCGAATGGGACGCTTTGCAGCGCCTCAAGATGATGTAATGCCAGGTGCAGGAGACGCTCAGCCTCCTGACTAAGTTCAAAAACTGTTTGTGTGTGCATGAAGAAATCTTTCCTTAACACAAATTAGCTGGCTTTTATTTGAGTCTTTATAGTTTTAATAATCAGAGAACAGCTTTTATAATTACGTGAGGAAAACATATAACTAATAGCCACCCTGCCAGCATGTATTTGTGCATTAATGCCGACGAGAGATGTGAAGAACTGAATGTCAGGCATGAATAGCCGTCCTGGTTACGCGCTGCCTCGCCTGTGACATGTTTGAAAAAAAGAAAATGCGCGCAATTATACTAAATCGCGCAGAAAGTCGTTATACATTTATCCGCAGGCAAATTACATGAGCGCCCGCCAGAAGAAAAGTAAAATAATTGCTCAGGGGTAATAATGGCCAGAATAGCATTCATCGGGAATAAAACACGATATATGTATCGCATTCCTGAATTTACACATCAATCCTTTTAATCTCACGCAGGCGGGCAGGATTGCACCACACAGGCAAAAAATAGTCCCTTTTTCGGCAGGGTTTTCCGGTATAATGCTTTCTTTTCGCAGCGCTCAGCGGCTGAGTCGATTGAAATCAGCCTTTTGCGCAGCTATCCCTACAGCGAGGTGAATAACATGGAACTGCCACACTGCCCGAAATGCAACAGCGCGTATACCTACGAAGACAACGGCATGTACGTCTGCCCCGAGTGCGCCCACGAGTGGAGCACCACGCCGGCAGAGAGCGAAAGTGATGCGCTTATCGTGAAGGACGCGAACGGCAACCTGCTGGCGGACGGCGACAGCGTTACGGTCGTGAAAGATTTAAAGGTTAAAGGCAGCTCTTCGATGCTGAAAATCGGTACCAAAGTGAAGAATATCCGCCTTGTAGAAGGCGATCACAACATTGACTGCAAAATCGATGGTTTTGGGCCGATGAAACTCAAATCTGAGTTCGTCAAAAAGAACTGATTTTACGGCTGGACGCACGCCGTGCGCCGCTCAACGCCCCTGTGATGCCTCGTGCAGCAGGGGCGTTTTACGGTTTGGGGAGCGTATTACGCGCCCGTATCGCTTTTCGCCGCACCTTAATGGCTGTGTGCCGGCGCTATATCTGCGCCGCACCCGTTTCGCATTAAAATATTTCACGTAAGTCATCAGACGTGCCTGTTCCTGCCCGTGCTGGCGACAACACGTAAAATAGCGCCGTGCAGCGTGGCGTTCGGTGATGCGCCCACCGGGCGACAAAGGCCCGGCAAAATGCGCAGAACGTGACACACTTCATCCCACGCCGGAAAAAAGAGCGCGCGGGAAATTAATATCGCGGCATCACTGTTTATTGAATGAAAATAATTCTCGCGGGATCTGGATAATTAGTAATAAATAAAGCGCTGGGCTTTCAGCTATATTTATGATTATATAACTAATGCCGCCGCAGCCATTAGCGATAAAACCCATTAAAATCAACAATATAAAGCATGGCTAATATTTTATTTAGCACCGCTTAACAATCTATTTTTTGCTTGTCGCCTGCCCTGCCCCTCAGAAATTAAAAAATCGATCTCCATCACTCTTTAAAATTAAAGCAAATTACCTTTCAGCCGAAAATAAGGTGAGCACCCTTCGGGGCACCCTTTTTTTGCAGGCAGGTATAAAAATGCGCAGCGCTTCTTTTGTAACCGATACAGAATATATTCTTGAAGATAATGCGACATTAATGTCCACCACGGACACCCAAAGTTATATTACGTATACCAACGACAGTTTCATCACCGCGAGCGGCTTCACCAGCGACGAGTTGATCAATCAACCTCATAACCTGGTGCGCCATCCCGATATGCCGAAACAGGTCTTTGCCGATATGTGGGCCACCCTGAAAAAGGGCGAGCCCTGGACCGGGCTGGTCAAGAACCGGCGTAAGAACGGGGATTACTACTGGGTTCGCGCCAACGCCGTACCGATTGTGCGCGACGGTCACACCATCGGCTATATGTCGATCCGGACCAAAGCCAGCGCGCAGGAGACCGCCGAGGCCCAGCGGCTTTACGATGCGATGAACCGCGGCACCCTCAAAGGCCGCGTATTGCAGCGCGGATTGCTGGTGCGTAAAGGACTCACCAGCGGGCTGAGCCTGCTTAAAACCCTGCCGCTCCGCTGGCGGGTGCGTCTGCCGCTGCTGGCGGTGCAGCCGCTAATGGCGCTGCTGCTCTGGGGCATGGCGCTGCCGTTTACCCAGGCCTGCACGCTGTTTGCCGTCGTGGCGCTGCTCTGCCTGCTGGTCGCTGTCTGGATGGAGTGGCAGATTACGCGCCCGCTTGAGCGGCTCTGCCAGCAGGCGCTGAACGTCGCCACCGGGGCCAGTCACAGCGTCGAACACGTGCAGCGCGCCGACGAAATCGGCGTTACGCTGCGCGCCATCAGCCAGTCTGGACTGATGTTCCGCTGGCTGGTCAACGACGTCAGCAGCCAGGTGTTTAACGTGCGCAACGGCAGTGAGGCGCTGGCGCGGGGCAACGACGATCTCAACGAGCGTACCCGGCAAACGGCCACCAACGTGCAGCAGACGCTGGAAACCATGACCCATCTGGCCAGCAGCGTTCAGGACAACACCAACACCGCCAGCGAGGCCGATAAACTGTCGCAGGCAGCCAGCTCGGCGGCAATGAACGGCGGTAAAGCGATGGAAACCCTGATCGCCACCATGACGCAGATCGCCTCCAGTACCAAAGAGATCGGCAGCATCACCTCGCTTATCGACAGCATCGCCTTCCAGACCAACATCCTGGCGCTCAACGCGGCGGTTGAGGCGGCTCGCGCCGGTGAGCAAGGGAAAGGCTTTGCCGTAGTGGCAGGTGAAGTACGCAACCTGGCCAGCCGCAGTGCGACCGCTGCCAGCGATATCCGCCGCCTTATCGACGCCAGCAAGGACAAAGTGGAGTCGGGCGCAGAGCATGTGCAGACCGCCGAACGCACCATGGGCGATATCGTGGAGCAGGTCAAAAACGTCACCCAGCTTATCGGGCAGATCAGCACCGCCACCGTGCATCAGGCACAGGGGCTGAGCGACCTGACGCGTGCGGTGGACGAGCTGGACGATATCACCCAGCAGAACGCCGAGCTGGTGCAGGCCGGGGCCAAAACTTCTGCGACCGTCAAACAGCAGGCGACGCGTCTGGTGGATGCGGTAGCGGTGTTCCGCCAGGCCTGATGCCGCAGGGCTGCGGCGTACCGTCCGTTCTGATGGCGGTACGCCGCGCCCGTGTCCTTTCACTGCGGCGCCGTAAGGGGAGATTCGGACTGTATGAACCCCATACCGTCTGCCGCTCTGCTACAGTCTGGGATGACGTTTAGCTTTTCCCCGCCCCCCGCCCGCCGAAGGAGGAACCATGCCCGACTGTGAATTACGCCTCGCCACCCTTGATGATGCCGATGTGGTTTATGCCCTGATCTGCGAACTGAAACAGCAGGAGTTTGACCGCCAGGCGTTCAATATCGGCTTTGCCACCAACCTTCAGGACCATAATCGCCGCTATCAGCTGGCCCTGCTGGATGGACAGCCGGTGGGCCTCATCGGCCTGCATATGCAGTTTCATCTGCATCATGTGAACTGGATTGGTGAGATTCAGGAACTGGTGGTGATGCCCAACGTGCGCGACCAGGGTATCGGCAAGCAGCTGCTGGCGTGGGCTCACGAGCAGGCACGCGAAGCGGGTGCCGAGATGACCGAGTTGTCTACCGGCGTGGCGCGTAAAGAGGCGCACCGTTTTTACGAGCGTGAAGGCTACCAGCAAACCCATTTCCGGTTTACCCGCGCGCTATAGCTATAAAGGAAGGAAAACAGCAGAGCGCACCGCCTGCCATCAGGCAGACGGTGCGTAAGGCGGGTTAGTTACCGGCGGTTTTATCGAACTTGCCGAACAGTTCGCGTTCGTAGGCCTGCGCCTTTTTCGCGTCGAACTGGTGTTCCCACTTGGCAATCACCAGCACGGCCAGCGCGTTGCCCACCACGTTCAGTGCGGTACGCGCCATATCGAGGATACGGTCCACGCCTGCGATAAACGCCAGCCCTTCCAGCGGAATGCCCACGCTACCCAGCGTCGCCAGCAGCACCACAAACGATACTCCCGGTACACCGGCGATGCCTTTTGAGGTCACCATCAGCGTCAGCACCAGGATGATTTCCTGAGTGAGTGACAGCTCAATGCCGTAGAGCTGTGCGATAAAGATGGCGGCGATGCTCTGATAGAGCGTGGAACCGTCGAGGTTAAACGAGTAGCCGGTCGGCACCACGAAGCTGGTGATAGCCGGCGGCGCACCGTAGGCTTCCATCTTCTGAATAATGCGCGGCAGCACGCTCTCTGAACTGGCGGTGGAGTAGGCCAGAATCAGCTCGTCCTTGAGGATGCGGATTAGCGTCATTATCCGCAGGTTGCACATACGCGCCACCGCGCCCAGCACCACCAGCGCAAAGAACAGGATCGCCATGTACACCAGGATCACCAGCTTGGCGAGCGGCCACAGCGAGGCGAAGCCGAAGTTGGCGACGGTCACGGAGATCAGCGCGAACACCCCGATCGGCGCATAGCGCATGATCATGTGGGTCACTTTGAACATGGTTTCGGAGACGGCGCGGAACACCGTCACCAGCGGCTCACGGTGGGTAGACGGCAGAGACGACAGCCCGAGGCCGAACAGCACCGAGAAGAAAATAATCGGCAGCATGTCGCCTTTCGCCATGGAGGCGAAAATGTTGGTCGGCACCAGCGAGAGAATGGTTCCCATCAGACCATGGGAGTGGCTCTGCACCTCTTCCGTGGTGTGTTGGTATTTCGAAATATCCACGCTTGCCAGTTGGGACATATCAATTCCGCTACCCGGCTGGAACACATTGGCCAGCGTGATACCCAGAATGATTGCCACCGTCGTGATCACTTCGAAATAGATGATGGTTTTTGCGCCGATACGGCCAAGCTGTTTGGCGTCGCCGACGCCAGCAATACCGACGACCAGGGTGGAGATAACAATAGGCACGACGATCATTTTGATCAGGTGAATAAAGATATCGCCAGCGGGTGACAGCAGATTTGTCACCAGCCAGTCGCGGCTGTCGGTCTGGTAGTGAAGGACGCTACCCAGAATGATACCCAGCACCAGGGCCAGCAAAATTTGCCAGGCCAGGCTGAATTTACGGTTTTTCATAAACGTTACTTCCTGAATCTCATGGCCACGCCCCGGAGTGTCCGTGGACATTCGGCACAACGAAAAAGGGGTATGACTAATGCGGGTAATATGTGGGATTTTTAACGCGCATAATCAGTACCATTTGCATGGCATCCTGCGCAACCCTTTAAGAACAGGGTATTTCACTGATTTTTTATTTTAAAGCGCGAGTTTATATCCATGTCGTGTCATAACTAATTGTTATGATTTATTTTTATTTTGCGCGCTATCAAATCATTCCCTCTCAGAACTATTTCCCTTCAAAGATTCATATGCTGAATTTTCATACGATTCAGGCAGAGCGTGATCTGTCGCGCAAATAATAAACAAAGCCCAACGCCCCTTCCGCAATTAACCTTTCCGTGACATATCATTAACATCCTACAAGGAGAAAAACAGCCATGAGCCAAATCCGTAAACACCCTATTCCCGCCGCTATTGCGGAACATTGCCTGATCACCCCGGAGCAGTATGAGGCGAAATACCAGCTCTCGATTCACGATCCTGACGCGTTCTGGGGTGAGGAAGGCAAAATCCTCGACTGGATCACCCCCTACAGCAAAGTCAAAAACACCTCCTTCGCTCCCGGCAATATTTCCATCAAATGGTATGAAGACGGCACCCTGAACCTGGCGGCAAACTGCCTCGATCGCCATCTGCATGACAACGGCGATCGCATCGCCATCATCTGGGAAGGCGATGACGCCAGCCAGAGCAAGAACATTACCTATCGCGAGCTGCATCGCGAGGTCTGCCGCTTCGCGAACACCCTGACCGAACTGGGCATTAAAAAAGGCGACGTGGTCGCGATCTATATGCCGATGGTGCCGGAAGCCGCCGTTGCGATGCTGGCCTGCGCGCGCATTGGTGCGGTGCATTCGGTGATTTTCGGCGGCTTTTCGCCCGAAGCCGTGGCCGGGCGCATTATCGACTCCAGCTCGAAGCTGGTGATCACCGCCGATGAAGGCGTACGCGCCGGGCGCACCATCCCACTGAAAAAGAACGTGGACGATGCGCTGAAGAACCCAAACGTCACCACCATTGAAAACGTGGTGGTGTTCAGACGCACCGGTGCGGACATCGCCTGGCAGGAGGGGCGCGATCTGTGGTGGCACGAGCTGAACGAAAAGGCCAGCAGCCATCACCAGCCGGTGGAGGTCAACGCCGAAGATCCGCTGTTTATCCTCTATACCTCCGGCTCAACCGGTAAGCCCAAAGGCGTACTGCACACCACCGGCGGCTACCTGGTGTACGCCGCGACCACCTTCAAATACGTGTTTGACTACCATCCGGGGGATATCTACTGGTGCACCGCGGATGTGGGCTGGGTCACCGGCCACAGCTATTTGCTCTACGGCCCGCTGGCCTGCGGGGCAACCACCCTGATGTTCGAGGGCGTGCCCAACTGGCCGACCCCGGCGCGCATGGCGCAGGTGGTGGATAAGCATAAGGTCAATATTCTCTATACCGCTCCCACCGCGATCCGCGCCCTGATGGCGGAAGGCGATAAAGCGATTGAGGGTACCGATCGCTCCTCGCTGCGTATTCTGGGCTCCGTCGGCGAGCCGATTAACCCGGAAGCCTGGGAGTGGTACTGGAAGAAAATCGGCAACGAGAAGTGCCCGGTGATGGACACCTGGTGGCAGACCGAAACCGGCGGCTTCATGATTACGCCCATGCCCGGCGCCACCGAGCTGAAAGCGGGATCGGCTACGCGTCCGTTTTTTGGCGTGAAACCGGCGCTGGTGGACAACGAGGGCAATCCGCTCTCCGGGGCGACCGAAGGCAACCTGACCATTACCGACTCCTGGCCTGGCCAGGCGCGCACCCTGTTCGGCGACCACGAGCGCTTCGAGCAGACCTACTTCTCGACCTTTAAAAACATGTACTTCAGCGGCGACGGCGCGCGACGTGACGAGGACGGCTACTACTGGATCACCGGCCGCGTGGACGATGTGCTGAACGTATCCGGCCACCGTCTTGGCACCGCCGAGATTGAATCCGCGCTGGTCTCGCACCCGAAAATCGCCGAGGCGGCGGTGGTTGGCATTCCGCACAACATCAAAGGCCAGGCGATTTACGCCTACGTTACGCTCAACCACGGCGAAGAGCCGACCCCGGAGCTGTATACCGAGGTGCGTAACTGGGTGCGTAAAGAGATTGGCCCGCTTGCCACGCCGGACGTACTGCACTGGACCGACTCACTGCCGAAAACCCGCTCCGGCAAAATCATGCGTCGTATTCTGCGCAAAATCGCCGCGGGCGATACCAGCAACTTTGGTGATACCTCTACCCTCGCCGATCCGGGCGTGGTGGAGAAACTGCTCGAAGAAAAGCAGGGTATCGCTATGCCATCCTGACCCGTCACTGACCTGCCCCCTCTCCCGCCGGGAGAGGGGTAAAACACAATAAAAAACCCTTACCCTACCCCTCTGGAGATTCTGTGATGAATGACACCATTTATCAGCGGATAGAACATAATGCGCACTTTAAAGAGCTGGTCGCGAAACGGCAGCGCTTCGCCACGATCCTGTCGCTTATCGTGCTGGCGATTTACGTCTGCTTCATTCTGCTCATTGCCTTCGCACCCGCCTGGCTTGGAACGCCGCTGCATGCCGGCACCAGCGTCACGCGTGGTATCCCCATTGGCGTGGGCGTAATCCTCATCTCCTTTGCCCTGACCGGTATCTACGTCTGGCGCGCCAACGGTGAATTCGACCGTCTGAACAATGCTGTGATCCGCGAGGTAAACGCGCCATGAAGAGACTCCTGACGGCGCTCGCCGCCCTTGCGCCCTTCACCGCCAGCGCCGCCGATGCCCTCAGCGGCGCGGTGCAGCGTCAGCCGACCAACTGGCAGGCGATCATCATGTTTGTGGTGTTTGTCGCGTTTACCCTCGGGATTACGTACTGGGCGTCGAAACGCACCCGCACCCGTAGCGACTATTACACCGCCGGCGGCAACATCACCGGCCTGCAAAACGGCCTGGCGATCGCCGGGGACTATATGTCCGCGGCCTCGTTCCTCGGTATCTCCGCGCTGGTATTCACCTCTGGCTACGACGGGCTGATCTACTCGCTCGGCTTTCTCGTCGGCTGGCCGATCATCCTGTTCCTGATCGCGGAGCGACTGCGCAACCTCGGAAAATACACCTTCGCCGACGTCGCCTCGTATCGCCTGAAGCAGGGCCCGATTCGCGTGCTTTCCGCCTGCGGCTCGCTGGTCGTCGTGGCGCTCTATCTCATCGCTCAGATGGTCGGCGCGGGCAAGCTGATTCAGCTGCTGTTCGGCCTGAATTACCACGTCGCCGTGGTGCTGGTGGGCGTGCTGATGGTGATGTACGTGCTGTTCGGCGGCATGCTGGCCACCACCTGGGTGCAGATCATCAAAGCCGTGCTGCTGCTGTTCGGCGCCAGCTTTATGGCGTTTATGGTGATGAAACACGTGGGCTTTAGCTTCAGCAATCTGTTCAGCGAAGCCATGGCGGTTCATCCGAAGGGCGAGGCGATCATGAGTCCTGGGGGGCTGGTGAAAGATCCGATCTCGGCCCTGTCGTTGGGTCTCGGTCTGATGTTCGGGACCGCCGGTCTGCCGCACATTCTGATGCGCTTCTTTACCGTGAGCGACGCCCGCGAAGCGCGTAAAAGCGTGTTCTACGCCACCGGCTTTATGGGCTACTTCTATATCCTGACCTTTATCATCGGCTTCGGGGCCATCATGCTGGTCGGTGCTAACCCGGCGTTTAAAGACGCGACGGGCGCGCTTATCGGCGGCAACAACATGGCAGCGGTGCATCTGGCCAACGCGGTGGGCGGCAACCTGTTCCTCGGCTTTATCTCGGCCGTGGCATTTGCCACCATTCTGGCGGTCGTGGCTGGGCTTACGCTGGCGGGTGCTTCGGCGGTGTCGCACGACCTCTACGCCAACGTATTCCGTCGCGGTGCCAGCGAGCGGGATGAGCTGCGGGTGTCGAAAATCACGGTGCTGGTGCTCGGCATCATCGCCATTCTGCTTGGCATCCTGTTCGAAAATCAGAACATCGCCTTTATGGTGGGCCTGGCCTTCTCCATCGCGGCAAGCTGTAACTTCCCGATTATTCTGCTGTCGATGTACTGGTCACGCCTGACCACGCGCGGGGCGATGATTGGCGGCTGGCTGGGGCTGTTGACGGCGGTGGTGCTGATGGTGCTTGGCCCGACAATCTGGGTGCAGATTTTAGGCCATGCGGCACCGGTCTTCCCGTATGAATACCCGGCGCTGTTCTCGATTGCGGTGGCGTTTATCGGTATCTGGCTGTTCTCTATTACCGATAACAGTGCGGACGGGCTGCGCGAGCGTGAGCTGTTCCGCGCCCAGTTTATTCGTTCTCAGACCGGTATCGGCATCGACCAGGGCCGTGCCCACTAACCTCTCTCCCGGCCTTCACGGGCCGGGAATTTTTACCCCGCCGATGTCGCATTCACCAGCTTCATTTCGCCGTTTACCAGCGTGAAGAAAAAGATATCCTGGAACTCGCAGCGTTCGGCGCTTCCTGGCAGCGTCAGGTTCGCATCCATACCCATCGTCACCATAAGCGCCGTGTCATAGAGCATCGCGTTGCTGACCCGATCGCATACCCCGCCCACCCGATGACGTTTCCCGTTTTCCTGGTAATACCAGCTCTCTTCATCCTCAGGGTCGGGACTGTACTCCCGCGCCTGCTCGGCGGGCGTCAGAGCGTTAAGGCGATATTCATCAAAGCGCAGCGTGGGGACATCGACCCGGATACCCGCCAGCGGCTGTAACGCCTCAAGTATCTCCCGCTGATAGCGGCGATAGCGTGAAGCGGTAAGCGGGGCATCGGCTTCGCCCGGCGCCAGGCGCGCCGCCCTTTCACCAAGAAACGGCGCGGTTTCGCCCGCTACCGGAAACGCCAGATACGTCGCCAGCCGGGCGCTGTCTCTGTCGCGCACCGCCTGCTGAAAATGGGTGAATGCTTCCACCAGCGCGGTTTTGTCGGCGGCGCTCATCGGTGGGTCGCCGGGAGTATCATCCTCCAGCGAAATGATATCGGTGACCTTCACGCGCGCTTCGCCGGTGGCCACTCCCGTGTCGAATACGCCGTCCACCAGCACTTCGCTGTCATCCGGGATCTCCTCCGGGCCAGGCCGTTCACCGGAAAAGCGCAGCGTCATGCGCGTCAGCTGCTGCCCGCGCTCGGCGCCTACGCACGTCAGCGGCGCATCCAGCAGCAGGCTGTCGGTCGTCTCCTCACGAACAAAGGTTCCGCTCAGCTCGGTCGATTCGCCGGCGTGACGACACTGCGCCATGCTGGTACCGCTGATAAACAGCAGGCCGACCATCATCTCTTTAAAACCAGTCATTATGTATTTCCGCGCGGAGGGGCTGAACAGACGTGATGCGATAACGCGCGTGAATAGTAGCAAGAGAAAAAGCGTCTGCAAGTGGGAAGCGCAGAGACGGACGAAATAGTGCAAAAAGGGCAAAAAAAAGCGCCAGGCAAGCCTGACGCAAAAAGGAAAAGAAAGGCAGTACGCGGCGATCAACTTACCGGTTCCGACGACGGCGCACCGTAGTGGAACGCCTCGTAACGGTACCCATACTGGCTGTCAGATTCGATGCCGTTCAGCACCGCGCCAAACAGCGTCACGCCGTTGTTTTCAAAGCGTTTTACCGCCTGTACAAACTCCTGCTGCGACTCTTTGTGGTAGCCCGCCACCATAATCACGCGCCCGGCCTGCTTAGCGAGGATCACCGCATCGGTGATCGGCAGCACCGGCGGGGTATCGATGATCACATAGTCAAAGTGTACCCGGGCCCAGCTCAGCCCGTCCGCCAGCGCGCTATGCATCAGCAGCTCGGAGGAGCGCGTGAGGTACTGTCCACAGGTCAACACTTTCATACCTGCTTCCGGCCCGTCACGCAGCGCATCCTGAAACGAGAGCTTGCCGTGGAGCACTTCCGCCAGCCCCGGCGTCTGGGCGCAGGCCAACAAATTATGCTGGGTTCCGCAGCGCAGATCGGCGTCAATCAGCAGCACGCGCTTATCCGCCTGCGCCAGCACCGCCGCCAGATTGCTGGCGATGAAGGATTTCCCGGCACCGGAGATGGCGCTGGTCACCACGATAATCGAGTCGGATTTGTGCCTCTGACCAAGGGTAATGCTGGTGCGCAAATTACGAATCGCCTCAACAGCGATATCCGCTGAGTTCTCTTTTGCCAGCAGGGTGCGCGAGCGCAGCCGCATTTTGCTGGAGATTTTGCGATTCTGATCGCGAAGCCACTTGCTGACCGGCACCATCGCCAGCACCTCAAGCCCGGTCTCTTCGATAATCGCCGGCGACGACAGAGCATTGCGCATCGCCTTTTTAAACAGCACCCAGCCGCAGGAGACCATCAGCCCGAACAGCATCCCCAGCATGCACAGCAGGGCTTTTTTCGGGGCGATGGCGCGCGTTTCCGCTACCGCCGGGTCGACGATGCGCGCGTTGTTGACCGTGCTGGCCTGCATGATCTGCAGCTCCTGGCGCCGCGTCAGCATCTGGGTGTAGATCTCCTGACTGGTTTGCACATCGCGGGTCAGCTTTAAAATTTCCTGCTGCTTGCGCGGCATCGTGGAGATGTTGTTGTTGAGTTGAGAGAGCTGCTTCTTCAGCACCGTCTCTTTTTCCGCCAGCGAGCGCGACACCGGGTGACCCGGCGTGTAGAGCTTGGAGATCTCCGCCTTGCGGAACAGCACATCGTTGAGCTGCGTTTGCAGCGCGGTGGTGGTGTCCAGCGCCGCTTTGGCTTCGAGCGACATATCCACCGACTCATTCTGCTGCTGGAAATCACGCAGGCTGGCGATGGCGTCATTCAGCCGCTTATCGATGCCGGGCAGCAGATCATCGACAAACTTCAGGCGTTTGGTGGTTTCTTCCGCCTTGCGCGCCAGCCCCTGCTCCAGGTAGAACTGCCCAATGGCGTTCAGGACGCGCACGATGTGCAGCTTGCTGCTCCCGGTAAGCTGCACCGACAGCAGGCCGCTCTCTTTGCCCACGTCGCCAATGGTCAGGCGCTGAAGCAGGCCGTTGACCACATCCAGCTCATACAGCCGCGTCACGGTAAACTCGCTGTCGGGTTGCGCAGCGATACGCGTCACCCGCAGCGTAACGCCGTGTTGCTTCACCAGTTGATTGAGGTGGCCGCTCAGGGTTTCGCCTTCCGGGAGCGTCAGCGTCCAGCTTTCGGGCGTCACCACACGAAACGCCAGCGGAACGTTAATGTACTCCGGGGGAACCTCCAGCGTTGGGATGGCCACGGGCGCAGGGACGTTGTCCGCCTCCCGCCACAGCAGACGGTCAACAAAGCCGTTGGGTTTAATATCCGTCAACATGCCCAGCGATTTGCTGACGTTACCCAGCACCATGCGCGACTGTAATAGCCCGATTTCCGTGGCGGCGTGTTGGGTATCGCCCATCATGTTATCGGTAATGCGGTTCAGCAGCGTCTGGCTGGAAGACTCATCGACCTGAATCAGCATATTGGCCCGGTAAACCGGGGTGGCGCAAAATGCATAAATAGCGAACGCGAGCATGCTCGCCGCGGTAATAATGGCGATCTGGCGTTTATTACGCAGCAGTTCAAAAACAAGATCGAGGAGATCGATATTTTGCGTATCGGATCTGTTGTCAGTTAACATAATGAATCTCACCGCCCGTTACGGGCAAAAAATAGCTTTCCAGGTTGCTGCGGCTGTTTCCATGCGCATAAATATTGAGATATTGAATTCGCGGCTTTTCATATAGGGATCGGCAATATCGCGGTCGCCGGTTAACCACTGGCCGAAAAGTTTGACCTTTCCACACAGCATGGGGTTTACGCGCAGTAGCCGCCGCCGCATGTCCTGCTCCATCACCAGCAGCAGATCGTAGTGCGCGGCGTCAGCCATCGAAAATTGCACCGCCCGATGGTCGCTGAGATCCAGCCCCTGTTCGGCCGCCAGCGCCTGCATCATGCTGTCCGCTGGCGCGCCCTCCACCGCATTCAGCCCGGCGGATGCGACCCTGAGACCCGGCACGGCGCGCTGAAGCAGCCGCGCCGCCACCGGTGAACGGCATACGTTGCCAATACAGATCACCTGCACCGATCCAATCATTACCATTGCCTGATGTAGCGGGTGGTTTCCGTCATGTCATGCACGCCGCTGATGGTCGGCACGAGCTGACTGATGACGCGATTCCAGCGCGAAATCGGTGCCGTGGTGACATAGACAATGTCGTAGGGCTGCAGCTGGAAGCCGGTGCCCAGTACCAGCGCGCTGGCATCCGAGACATCCAGCTGATAGAGCGTGGCGATCTTCTCCGCTGGCTTAGCGGCCCCGGTGCTGCCGGGATTGCTGCGAATAACGAACACGCCGGTGGCATCTGCGGCATTCTGGTTAATCCCCTCGGCCTGGCTCAGCGCTTCGGTAAGGGTCATGCCGCTGCTGTCCATTTTCAGCGTGGTTTGCTTGTTCACTTCTCCCATGACAAACACTTTCTGATCGTCGTTACGCGGCACATACAGGATGTCGCCGTCCTGCATCAGGCGGTTCTGGGTCAGGTCGCCGGATTTGAGCAGCGCCTGAAGCGACACCAGCTCTTTTTTGCCGTTATGGGTAAACACCGCGTTGCGCCAGTCGGCGCTGTCGGTCAGACCGCCCGCCTGGTTAATCGCGTCAATGATGGTAAGCGGCACGTTGGTCACGGGCTGCGAGCCGGAGTTTTTCACTTCTCCGGTGACGTAGGCTTTTTTCGAGCGAAACGCGGCGACGCTGACGTCGACCTGGGGCTGCTCAATCCAGGGCGCAAGCCGTGAGGTAAGCGACTCACGCACTTCTGCGATGGTTTTCCCGGCCACGGATACCTTGCCGGCGTAGGGGTAGAAAATGGCCCCGTCCGGCTGCACCCAGTTGCCGGTATCGCTCGCGCTGCGGTATTGCCCCGCCGGGGTCGTTAATTCCGGATGATCCCACACCGTCACCATCAGGATATCCCCAATACCAATATGATACTGATACTGCGAAATCTGCTCATTCAGCGCCGAATTGGCCTGCGCAACCGGTATTTTCACCGCCAGGCTGGAGAGCAGCTGCGGGGTAACAGGCACCACGCTAATAGCCGCATTAATATCCCCCGCAGCGCTTGTCGTCTGCGGCTCACTTTTTTTATTGTGGACGGAAATATGACTGCCGGGCACCAGCGTGCAGCCCTGCAGGACAAATGCAGACAGCATTATCGCAAGATAATGTTTTAAATTTATTGCCATAATAGTTAAAAGTCTCGCGCGGAAAGCGCCAGGGGTTCAGGTCAGAATGAAAGCGGTGAAATTAATTAAATCCCGTCAGGAAAGCAATCAATAAAGATATCCCTCTGTGAAATTAAGAGTTTACAGGATAAATTAAATTGACCGCAGTTATGTTTTAAATAAAACCCAGGCTTTAATTGTTTTCTGCATTAGACAGAATTATCAGTCCGTTAAGCACAGACGAAATATTTAATGCGGCTTACCCGCCATCTACACAGCGAAATACTCTTCATTCTGATGAATTACCAGGAATAGACTTAATTATTTTTAAAAATGATAACAAGCGCAAAATCATTCAGACTGAATATGAATTAAAATGGCGCACTCTTTCCCACCGGGCGCGCATATGGATATCAAAACACTGCGTTATTTCGTTGAAGTGGTTCACCGCCAGAGCTACACCCAGGCTGCGAATGCGCTTTACGTTACCCAGCCGACCATCAGCAAAATGCTGCGCAATCTCGAAGAGGAGGTGGGGTCAACGCTGCTGATCCGCGACGGTCGTAAGCTGATGCTGACCCCCAGCGGCCAGGTGCTGTACGAACATGCGGCAACCATTCTGGCGGAGCTGCGCGAGCTGGAAAACGCGCTTGAAGATATTGGTCAGATGAATACCGGAACCCTGCGCCTCGGGGTATCGCCGCTGCCCGGCGTGCAGATTGCCGGGCCGGTCAGCCTCTATCGCCAGCGCTATCCCGGCGTAACGGTAAAAATCACCGAGCATGACGATGCCGCCGCGCGCGAGGCGGTGCTCAACGGGACGCTGGACGCGGCGCTGACCTCCAGCCCGGTGGAGCAAAAGCAGGGTTTTGCGGCGCTGACGCTTTTCAGCCATCCGCTGTATGCGCTGGTGCCGCGCTCGGGGCGCTGGCTGGACAGGAAAAGCGTCGATATTGCGACGGCGGCGCGCTACCCGCTGCTGCTGTGCAGCGAAGAGACAGTGCTGAACCAGCAGCTGATGGCAGACTTCGCCCGGCAGTCGATTACGCCTGAGGTCGCGGTACGCAGCAATCAGTGGGATTTTCTGGTGGAGATGGTGCAGGCCGGCATGGGCGTGGCTATCGTGCCCGCGCCGGTCTGTGAGTCGCTGAATGCGGCAGCGCTTCGCTGGCTGCCGCTGGATTCCCCGCTGCGCTGGGAGCTGGTGCTGTTCTGGCGCGACGGGGTGTGGCTGTCGAACAGTACGCGGGCGTGGATTGCCTGCTGCCAGACGTTCTGGCCCGCGTCGGAAACGTAGCGCGTTCGCCCCGCGTTCCCGTATCGCTTATTTATTCTCGACAAGCAGCGCTTCGAGCAGATCGAGGTCGTGCAGCATCTTCTGCATTGTCTCGTTGCTGATCTGCTGCGTGGCGCGCAGGTGGTACAGTTCGGCACGTTCGGAGCGCAGCGCCGCGAGGCGGAAGCGTCGCTCAAGGTTCTCCTCAAGCTCGGTGTTTTCCACATCGTTACGCCCGTCGGCCCGACGACGCAGGTTCCCGATGACGCGCGAGCTGACCTCTTTCAGCAGCTGATTATCGATATTCTCGTTCACGTCCGCCGCCAGCCGCTGCTCCATTTTCTCAATGGCGACAATCGCGACGTCGGCCGTGGCGGATTTCGCCATGCGCTCTTCCTTACGCGCTTTCCCCGGATCGGGCAGCTCGACGTTCTGCAACAGGTACGGCAGCATAATCACCCCGACAAACAACGACAGCAGGATGACTCCCGCGGCCAGGAAGACCAGCTCGTAACGCGCCGGGAAAGGCTCGCCGGAGGGCAGCAGCAGAGGAATGGAGAGCACACCTGCAAGAGTAATCGCCCCGCGAACCCCGGCAAACGAGGAGACCAGCAGTTCACGCGTGCTCCAGCTGCCAAACTCCATCGGTTTCTTTTTGAGAAAGCGCAGGCTAAAGCGCTTCATCACCCATAGCCACAGAAAGCGTACCCCGATAAGCGCGCCGTAAATCAGCAGCACATCAGTAAACAGCATCCACATCTCGACGTTCGGATCGGCTTCGGCGGCGCTCAGCGAGGTTTCCATAATCCCCGGCAATTGCAGGCCCAACAGCAGGAACACCATGCCGTTAAACACGAACTCCAGCATCGCCCAGACGCTGTTGGCGCGCAGACGCATCGCCAGCGGCGCGCGACGCATCACGCCGGAGCGGGTGATGGTCATCCCGGCCGCGACCGCCGCCAGGATACCGGAAAAACCGATATGCTCGGCAATCAGATAAGACGCGAACGGCAGCAGGAACAGCAGCACGATCTGGGTGGCCGGCTCATCACCGCCCCAGCGGCTGAGCAGGCGCAGGGAGCGGCCATAGAGCCAGCTCACGGCGATACCGGCCAGCAGGCCACCAATCGCCACCTTGAGGAACTCAACCGTGGCACCGCCGACGGTAAACACCATGGTTCCCATCGCCACCGCGACGGCAAACTTCAGCGCCACCAGGCCGGAGGCGTCGTTCATCAACGCCTCGCCCTGCAAGATACCCATGATTTTCTTTGGAATACGTCCTTCACCGACGATACCGGACAGCGCCACGGCATCCGTTGGCGAAAGGACCGCCGCCAGCGCAAAGGCGGGGATCAGCGGGATACCCGGCACCAGCCAGTAAATGAGAAAGCCGATGCCGACAACGGTGACCAGCACCAGCGCCAGCGCGAGGCCGATAATCTCTCGCCCGTGGTCGAGGAACTCACGCGTCGGCGTCTTCCAGCCGTCGGCAAACAGCAAGGGCGGAATAAACAGCACAAGAAACAGTTCGGGGTTGAAGTCGACGTGCAGCCCAAAGGTTGGCCAGGCGAGGATGGCCCCGATGCCGATCTGCATGAGCGGCAGTGGGATCTGGAACGGCAACATGCGCGTTGCCACCCCGGAGAGTGAGACCACAAGGGTCATGATGAGGATTGTGAAGAAGATTTCCATGCGTTCCCTGAATGTGATGTTGCTTAAACATTTAACCTGTCACTGTTAATGATAAAACATCACACGAAACATAATGGAAACCGGATGTGCCTTAAAAACAAAAATGCGGGCCGAAGCCCGCATCGAAAGGTAAACGCCGCGGATCAGATAGCCCATCCGCCCGCATAAAACGCCACCAGCGCAACGGCGATCAGCACGGTGCCCAGGTTCAGGCGACGCCACTCCCCGCTCACCACACGGCCAATCACCAGCGAGGCGAAGCCGATCATAATCCCGGTAACGATGTTACAGGTCAGGACGATAAACACCGCGGTGATTAGCCCGGACATGGCATCCACGAAGTCGGCAAAGTCGATTTTCGCCACGTTGCTCAGCATCAGCAGACCCACGTACATCAGCGCAGGCGCGGTCGCGTAGACCGGCACCAGGTAGGAGAGCGGCGACAGGAACAGGATCAGCAGGAACAGCACGCCGACGGTCAGCGCCGTCAGACCGGTTTTGCCGCCCGCCGCGGTACCGGCCGCAGACTCGATGTAAACCGCTGCCGGTGCAGCACCCACCAGCCCGGAGAACACGCTGCTCAGGGAGTCGGTGGTCAGCGCTTTGCCGCCGTCGACGATCTGGCCGTCTTTATCCAGCAGGTTCGCCTGGCCCGCCACCGCACGGATGGTGCCGGTGGCGTCAAACACCGCGGTCATCACCAGCGCCAGCACGCTTGGGATCACCACCGGGTTCAGGGCGCCCATAATGTCGAGGCTGCCAATCAGCGAATTGCCGTTCTCATCGCTCAGAGACGGCATCGCGAACAGGCCGGAGAAGTGCACGTTCGGATCGAAAATCAGGCCCACCACGGAAATACCGATGATGGTCAGCAGAATTCCGCCCGGCACCTTGAGTTTTTCCAGACCGATAATCACCGCCAGACCGATCAGCGACATGATCACCGGGAAGCTGGCGAAGTGGCCGAGCGCCACCGGCAGGCCGTCGAGTGGGTTTTTCACCACGAGGCCGACGCCGTTGGCGGCGATCAGCAGCAGGAACAGGCCGATGCCGATCCCGGTACCGTGCGCCACGCCCTGAGGCAGGTTACGCAGGATCCAGCTGCGAATACCGGTGGCGGAGATGATGGTGAACAGCACGCCCATTAGGAATACCGCCCCGAGTGCAACCGGCACGCTGATCTGCTGGCCGAGCACCAGGCTGAACGCGGTAAACGCGGTCAGGGAGATCGCGCAGCCAATCGCCAGCGGCAGGTTGGCCCACAGGCCCATGAGGATTGACCCCACGCCCGCCACCAGACAGGTGGCAACAAACACCGCCGCAGGTGGGAAACCGGCTTTGCCGAGCATTCCCGGCACCACGATGACGGAATAGACCATCGCGAGGAAGGTCGTCAGACCCGCAACGATTTCCTGACGCACGGTGCTGCCGCGTGCAGAGATTTTGAACCAGGCGTCGAGTGAACCGCCGTTACGCGCAGAAGGCGTAGACATAGTGAAACATCCCCTGAAATTATTATCGTTTGCTCCGGTATGCAGTGGACAACCCGCTGCCGATTAAACGTTTCGGTCCCGTGCCGCGTTGCAGTCCAAAGGCGGATCGCAAAAAAGCAAACGTTTAACTCTGCATACAGAAGACGGCTACACATCAACAGCGCCCGACGCATGAGCGAGGAGCGCTGTCGCAGGCAAACGATTATCCTGTGTTATTGGCGGGGTTTTCAAACATAATTTGCGCCGTTTCGCCAAAATAACGGCATT
Organism: Siccibacter turicensis LMG 23730; assembly: GCF_000463155.2. Taxonomy (GTDB): domain Bacteria; phylum Pseudomonadota; class Gammaproteobacteria; order Enterobacterales; family Enterobacteriaceae; genus Siccibacter; species Siccibacter turicensis. The sequence continues at coordinate 374,631 of NZ_AWFZ01000050.1, forward strand.
GCGGCGTGGGAATGGTCACAGGATGCGCAAACGTTATCGTTGCTGCGCAACCTGATAACATTTTTCTTACCCTCCGGGGATGTCAAACGGGCCGCCCTGGGCAATAGCGCGCTCGAACGCCGGACGCTGCTGAATACGCTGGTACCACGCGTTGGTGTGCTCCAGATCGCGCATCCCGCCGCGCGCCAGCAGCGCCATCACCGGATAGCTCATCTGGATATCGGCAATGCTGAAGCTTTCGCCGGCAAACCAGGTGGACTGCGCCAGGTGGTTTTCGATGTAGTCCGCGTGGGTCACCAGCTGTTTATTGAGATACGCCTTCTGCACGCCCTGCCCGAGCGCTTTGCCGATCGGCCGCAGCGCCCAGGGCACCGGCTTCTTTCCGAGGCTGGTGAAGACCAGCTTCATCAGCAGCAGCGGCATCAGCGACCCTTCCGCATAGTGCAGCCAGAAACGGCAGGCCAGCTTCTCGCCCGGCGAGTCGGGGCGCAGCAGGTTGTCGCCGTCATAGGTTTCCTGCAAATACTCCAGTATCGCGCCGGATTCCGCGAGGATCAGCCCGTTGTCTTCCACCACCGGTGATTTTCCCAGCGGATGCACTTTCTTCAGCGCCGGCGGGGCCAGCATGGTTGGCTCGCGCTGGTAACGCACAATCTGATACGGCAGGTTGAGTTCTTCCAGCGCCCAAAGCACGCGCTGCGAACGAGAGTGGTTGAGATGGTGAACGATCAGCATGGCGAACCTCGTGGTTATTCAGTTAATTAACTATAGGTAACCGGCCAGCCATGCGGCAGAAATTTATTAACCCGGCGCTACTCCTCCAGCAGGCGCGCACCGGTGCCCTGTTCGCCCAGCCGGTCGCCAGGGTTGCGCAGCGGGCAGTCGCGGTGCGACAGGCACCCGCAGCCGATGCAGCCATCCAGATCGTCGCGCAGCGCGGTCAGCGTGTGGATGCGGCGATCCAGCTCATCGCGCCACTGGGACGAGAGCTGCTTCCAGGCTTTGGCATTCATTTTCTGCCCTTCAGGCAGCACGCCCAGCGCCTCGCCGATGGTGCCAAGCGGAATACCGATACGCTGGGCAATTTTGATGATAGCCACCGATCGCAGCACGTCGCGACGATAACGCCGCTGGTTCCCGGCGTTGCGCGTGCTCTGAATCAGACCTTTGCTCTCATAGAAGTGCAGCGCCGACACCGCCACGCCACTGCGCTTTGCCACCTCGCCCGGCGTCAGCAGCGTTTTAACGCGCGAATTTTTCTTCTCCATAGCTCTTTACCTCAAGTTAACTTGAGGAATTATACTCCTGGCCACACTGAACGGCTAATCGATAACTCAGCATGAGGAAGAGCTATGTCACATCAGGAGATCGTCAGCGCCCTGACGGCGTGGATCGATGACCACATCGATCAACCTATGAATATCGACGTGGTGGCACGAAAATCAGGCTATTCGAAATGGTATTTGCAGCGGATGTTTCGCACCGTCATGCACCAGACTCTGGGCGAGTACATTCGTCAGCGGCGGCTGCTGATGGCGGCCGAAGCGTTGCGCACCACCGAGCGCCCTATTTTTGATATCGCCATGGATTATGGCTACGTGTCGCAGCAAACCTTCTCCCGCGTGTTCCGCCGGGAGTTCGATCGGACGCCGACCGATTACCGCCACAGCGCGTAACCCTGCCGTTACTCCGGCTGCGGGATCGCTGCCGCCTCAGGTTTATCGACCCAGGCGATAAACGCCTGAGGCGGCAAGGCTTTTGCGAAATACCATCCCTGACAGAACTGTACGCCGCGCTTTAGCAGCCAGTTCACCTGCTCGAGGGTTTCCACGCCTTCGGCAATCACCTTCAGACGCAGGCTCTGCGCCATCCCGATAATATGTTCCGCCACCAGATGGCTGGCGCCGTGGGTAGCCAGCGGATCGATAAAGGATTTATCTATCTTCAGGATATCGACGTTCAGGGAGTGCAGATTGTGCAGGTTGGAATAACCGGTGCCGAAATCGTCGATGGCAATTTCATACCCTGCCTGGCGAAACGCCTGAATAACCGGGGTGGTCTTCGGCACATCAATAAATCCACGCTCGGTAACCTCAATCTTAATCTGATGGGGCAGCACCCGGTAACGCACCAGCTTATCGGCAATCATGGCGATAAGCCGCGGCGAATTAAAATCCGTCGCCGACAGATTAAGCGAGATATAGAGCTCACGCTGCCCGGCGAGATAATGGCCCAGATCGTTAAACAGCCGGTCCACTACGTAATCCGTCAGATGGGCAATCATCCCCTCTTTTTCCGCCAGCGGGACAAACTCCGCCGGGCTCATGGTCATTCCGTTAAAGGCAGGCCAGCGCAGCAGCGCCTCGGCACCCACGCAGCGGCCATGACGAATATCGATAATCGGCTGGTAATAGAGGCACAGCTGCTGCTTGTTCAGCGCACGGGTAAGCCGGCGACGCGGGGAGTTGAGCTGCTGGCGGGTGCGTGTCCACACCACAATCACAATCACACTGCAGATGAGGCCGAGCGGCAGCGTCAGCGTTAACTCATGCCAGAACTGATCGTGGAACCGCGTCATGGTGGTGGAGACGATAATCGCCACCGGACGGTTCGGAGAGCGGGCAATAGTATAGAAGCGGCCATCAAGCTGGAAAGTCTGCTCTTTACGTCGAATGAGCGGGCTGAGCGTTTTCATATCCCCGTGTGGGCTCAGGGAGAAAAACTCATCGTTAATCGTATCGTAGGTGCCATAGATAATGGAGGCGTCATCGGACATGACATCGCCATAGGCGCGCGGGTTGATCACCACCGCATAATTCCCCTCGCGCATATAAATCATTTTATATCCGGCATAAAACGGGGTGTCGCGATAATAATAGATGGCGGTATCGGGTGGGCGCGTAAAATTAGCGTGGCGAATGGTCCACGGATGCGGCAGCGTAAATTGCGTGGAACATAAAAAATTATCGCCGCGGGCGTAAATGATATCTTCAACAAATAAATGGCCGCGCACAATATCCAGCATAAACTGGCGGTGCGCGTCGCTGCAGATGTCACCTCTGAAACTTGCCGCCATCGAACGGGCAAGCAGCGCGTCCTGCACCACCATGCTGGTGCGGTTAAGAATTAACTGCGCAAACGAGCGCAGATGATCGCGGGTATCGCTCACCGCGCGCAGCTGGGCAAACCAGACTGAAAAGATCACCGGCAGTAATACCACCATGATAATACCGGTAATACGCAACGCCCTACGCCCTGCCGCGTGATGCATGATGGTCAGATATCCCTGCTAAACGTGTCACTTTTGACGGCGTTCAGACACGTCATAAATTGGCATTACGGTGCATGAAGATAGCGTATTTGGCAACTGACTTTTTTATTCCCGCACGCCCCTTGAATACTGCTCTAAATATAGCCAGCGCAACTAAAGTCAAATTTCAGGCTGTGCATCACAAGCCAATCGTTTTATTTTCCCAGAATTACGGTTTTTCTTAATCACGAGGAGCAAACCGCGACGAAAAAATAATCGGCAGAAGAGTAGTTAATTACGCCGTTCGGTTTTGTCGCGGCTGACGTTTTAATTGTGCATCATCGGTTCAACAGCGCAGCCAGAAGAGCCAGCGTGCGCCTCACCGTGCAACGCCTAAAACGCCGCCGAACGCGCACCGATTGTCGTCGGGCGTCCGGCTGCGCAACCTGTCCTGCGAAGCCTGTGCTGCGTCGCCGGACACGCGATCTGCGCTGTCAGAACTGGCGATATAATCATCAAATGTGATAGAGTTCACACAACTCTTGTAACAGAGTGCAATTCTCTTTTTTACCCTTTCGCATCTGCTGGTCGCGCAGACCTCTGGCGCACGCGCTGACGCGGAATGCGTGGATTTTTGCTGAGGATGTTTTAATGGCTACCATAACTACCGGCGTGCTGCTGATGCGCTGGCCGTTACTGAGCGCGCTGCTGATGTTTTTGGCCAGCACGCTGAATATTCAGTTGCGCAAGACCGACTATCGCGGGCTGGCGATTATCTGTACCGGACTTGGCATTGCCGCCGCCTGCTGGTTCGCCACCGGCCTGCTGGGCATTACCCTGTTCGATATGGCTCGGGTCTGGGAAAACGTGAAGACCATAATGGTGGATGCCGCCATGCAGGCGCCGCCACAGTTTCCGGTGATGTAGCACCCCGCCTGTCGGATAAGCGGTAAACACGACGCCGCCATAAAAAAAGCCTCTGCGAACAGAGGCTTTTTTGTTTTCTGAAGCAGACGTGCTGCGGATCAGAACGGGATATCGTCGTCGAAATCCATCGGCGGCTCGTTGGACTGTGCCGGCGCGTTGTTCTGCTGCTGCGGGCGAGACTGCGCGCCGCCGCTGAACTGGTTGCCGCCCTGCGGCTGCTGAGGCTGACCCCAACCGCCCTGCTGCTGCTGGCCGCCGCCCATACCGCCACCGGCCGGTGCGCCACCGCCCTGACGGCCACCCAGCATCTGCATGGTGCCGCCCACGTTGACCACGACTTCGGTGGTGTATTTTTCAACGCCCGCCTGATCGGTCCATTTACGCGTCTGCAGTGCACCTTCGATGTAAACCTGAGAACCTTTACGCAGATATTCACCGGCCACTTCCGCCAGCTTGCCGAACAGCACAACGCGGTGCCACTCGGTTTTCTCTTTGGTTTCGCCGGTTTGCTTATCGCGCCAGGACTCTGACGTGGCCAGGGTAATGTTGGCAACTGCGCCACCATTTGGCATATAGCGAACTTCCGGGTCCTGACCCAGATTCCCGACGAGAATCACTTTGTTTACGCCTCTGCTGGCCATGTTCGTGTCTCCTGAAAAACGTTTCTTTAGAGTGTAAACCGTGAGGTCTACCATTGAAACCGCGTAGTGTAATCGCTGCGAGCCTCATTCCACAATGTCTTTGCAGAGAAACATTATTGCAAGGCAATCTGGACAGCGCCTCCCAACACTGTATATCCATTCAGGTTAATTTGTGTCATAATTAGCCGTTTCTGATCGCCGGTTGTCCTTCTGTCTTCAGCCGCGACCTCATCCTGTTGCGATGCCGCAGAGATGCCGCCGCAGGCGAAGAAAATACCAGGCTTACGCTTTTATTCCGGGAAAGGTGAATGGATAAGATCGAAATTCGGGGCGCCCGCACCCACAATCTCAAAAACATCAACCTCGTTATCCCCCGCGACAAGCTGATTGTCGTGACCGGGCTTTCGGGTTCAGGCAAATCCTCTCTGGCTTTTGACACCCTCTATGCAGAAGGGCAACGTCGTTACGTCGAGTCGCTCTCGGCCTATGCGCGTCAGTTCCTGTCACTGATGGAAAAGCCGGATGTTGATCATATCGAAGGGCTTTCGCCGGCGATTTCCATCGAACAGAAATCCACGTCGCACAACCCGCGCTCCACGGTGGGTACCATCACCGAAATTCACGACTACCTGCGTCTGCTTTATGCCCGCGTGGGCGAGCCGCGTTGCCCGGATCACGACGTGCCGCTGGCGGCGCAAACCGTCAGCCAGATGGTCGATAACGTGCTGTCCCAGCCGGAAGGCAAGCGCCTGATGCTGCTGGCACCGATCATCAAAGAGCGTAAAGGCGAGCACACCAAAACCCTGGAAAACCTGGCGAGTCAGGGCTATATCCGCGCCCGTATCGACGGCGAAGTGTGCGATCTCTCCGATCCGCCGAAGCTTGAGCTGCAGAAGAAGCACACCATTGAAGTGGTCATTGACCGCTTCAAAGTGCGCGAAGACCTGACCCAGCGCCTGGCCGAGTCGTTCGAAACCGCGCTGGATCTCTCCGGCGGCACTGCGGTGGTTGCCGATATGGACGACACCAGCGTGCCGGAACTGCTGTTCTCTGCCAACTTCGCCTGCCCGGTGTGCGGCTACAGCATGCGTGAACTTGAACCGCGTCTGTTCTCGTTCAACAACCCGGCGGGTGCCTGCCCGACCTGTGACGGGCTTGGCGTGCAGCAGTACTTCGACCCGGAACGTGTTATCCAGAACGGTGAGCTGTCGCTGGCCGGCGGTGCGATCCGCGGCTGGGATCGCCGTAACTTCTACTATTTCCAGATGCTGCGCTCAATGGCGGAGCATTACAAATTCGACGTCGATGCCCCCTGGGACAGCCTGAGTGCCAACGTGCAGAAGGTTGTGCTGTTCGGTTCGGGCAAAGAGACCATTGAATTTAAATACATCAACGACCGCGGGGATACCTCCGTGCGCCGCCATCCGTTTGAAGGCGTGCTGCACAACATGGAGCGTCGCTATAAAGAGACGGAATCCTCTGCGGTGCGTGAAGATCTGGCGAAGTTCATCAGCAACCGTCCGTGCGCTACCTGCGAAGGAACGCGTCTGAATCGTGAAGCGCGCCACGTGTTTGTCGAAGACACCGCGCTGCCGACCATTTCCGACATGAGCATCGGCCATGCGATGGACTTCTTCAACAACATGAAGCTCTCCGGTCAGCGTGCGCAGATCGCCGAGAAAGTGTTGAAAGAGATTGGCGATCGCCTGAAGTTCCTGGTGAACGTCGGCCTTAACTACCTGACGCTCTCCCGCTCAGCGGAAACCCTGTCCGGCGGTGAAGCCCAGCGTATCCGTCTGGCAAGCCAGATTGGCGCAGGGCTGGTCGGCGTGATGTACGTGCTGGACGAACCGTCCATCGGCCTGCACCAGCGCGATAACGAGCGTCTGCTCGGCACGCTGGTTCACCTGCGTAACCTCGGCAACACGGTTATCGTCGTCGAGCACGACGAGGACGCCATTCGCGCTGCGGACCACGTGATTGATATCGGACCGGGTGCCGGTGTGCACGGCGGCCAGGTGGTGGCGGAAGGTACGCTGAAAGACATTATGGCGGTGCCGGAGTCGCTCACCGGTCAGTTTATGAGCGGCAAGCGTAAGATTGATGTGCCGAAAAACCGTGTCCCTGCCGACCCGGAAAAGGTGCTGAAGCTGAGCGGTGCGCGCGGCAACAACCTGAAAGATGTCACCCTGACGCTGCCGGTGGGCCTGTTTACCTGCGTCACCGGCGTATCCGGCTCCGGGAAGTCGACGCTTATCAACGACACGCTGTTCCCGCTGGCCCAGCGCCAGCTCAACGGCGGCACCCTGGCCGAACCGGCGCCCTATCGCGAGATCCAGGGGCTGGAGCATTTCGACAAGGTGATCGACATCGATCAGAGCCCGATCGGCCGTACGCCGCGCTCTAACCCGGCAACCTACACCGGCGTGTTTACTCCGGTGCGTGAGCTGTTTGCCGGCGTGCCGGAATCACGCTCGCGCGGCTATACGCCAGGCCGCTTCAGCTTTAACGTGCGTGGCGGGCGCTGTGAAGCCTGCCAGGGCGATGGGGTTATCAAGGTCGAGATGCACTTCCTGCCGGATATCTACGTGCCGTGCGACCAGTGCAAAGGCAAGCGCTATAACCGCGAAACGCTGGAGATTAAGTACAAGGGCAAAACCATCCATGAAGTGCTGGATATGACCATCGAAGAAGCGCGTGAGTTCTTCGATGCCGTTCCGGCGCTGGCGCGCAAGCTCCAGACGCTGATGGATGTTGGCCTGACCTATATTCGTCTCGGTCAGTCCGCCACCACGCTCTCCGGCGGTGAAGCCCAGCGCGTCAAGCTGGCGCGTGAGCTGTCAAAACGCGGCACCGGGCAGACGCTCTATATTCTCGATGAGCCGACCACCGGTCTGCACTTTGCGGATATTCAGCAGCTGCTGCAGGTGCTTCACCAGCTGCGCGATCAGGGCAACACCATCGTGGTGATTGAGCACAACCTGGACGTGATTAAAACCGCGGACTGGATTGTCGATCTCGGCCCGGAAGGCGGGAGCGGCGGCGGGGAAATACTCGTTTCCGGTACGCCGGAAACCGTGGCGGAGTGCGAAGCGTCGCACACCGCGCGCTTCCTGAAGCCTCTGCTGAACGCCTGACAGAACGCCCCTTACGGGGCGTTTTTTTTAGCCTGCCAGCTGCTGTCTGGCGCTTTCGGGCAGCGAATCCACCACCTGCTGATAGGACGCATCCACCAGAAAATAGAGCTGAGAGTCCGGCAGCGCACCGTCCAGATGCACCGTGCTCCAGTGGGCTTTGTTCAGACGCGCGCTGGGGAACACGTCGTCATGTTCGTCGCGCAGCAGTTCGGCCAGCGCCGGGCTGGTTTTCAGCGAAATAGCCGGGCGATCGTCAACGTCATGCACCATCGCAAACAGCACGTCCGCCACTTTGATCTGCGTGGCCTTCCAGTCGCTGTGGACGTCCTGGGTTGCGCCCGCTTTGTTCATGCAGTATTGCAAAATCTCCGAATGCGTCATTGTTCATCTCCTTGTAGCGTCACGATAATTTTTCGTGCGCCGCCGTGGATACGATGTTCTCCCAGCCAGATCCCCTGCCACGTACCGAGCTGCACCCGGCCCTGACTCACCGGCAGCAGGAGCGATACTCCCAGCAGCGACGACTTAATGTGCGCTGGCATATCGTCCGGCCCTTCGTAGTCATGCTCGTAGGGTGCGTCGTCCGGTACGGCCTTAAGGAAATGGCGCTCCATGTCCTGGCGTACCGTCGGGTCACAGTTTTCATTCAGCGTGAGAGACGCGGAAGTGTGTTGAAGCAGCAGGTGTAACAGCCCCGTTCTGATACGCGACAGGGCCGGTAGCTGGCCGAAGATTTCCTCGTTAACCAGATGAAAGCCGCGCGGTTTCGCTTTAAGCGTCACGGTCTGCTGAACCCACATAATGTACTCCTGTAAAAGAATGTCCCGTTAAGTGTGTAAGCTGCGCGCCAAAAGGCAAAATCCTTGCGGTAATTTAATGTAAATGGCACGGCGCAGGCAGGGCCGGAGGCGGCGTCGCGCAGAAGGCAGAGGAAAAAAAACGAGGCGGCAAACGGGATGCCTGTCGCCTCGTTCGATGGCTGCAAAGTCAGTAAGTGCTTACATTACAGCGGCGAAGGCCTGCGCCACGCGGTGAACGTTGCGGCTGTTGAGGCCCGCCAGGCACATGCGCCCGCTGGCAATCAGGTAGACGCCGAACTCCTCGCGCAGCCGTTCCACCTGGGCAGCGCTCAGGCCGGTGTAGCTGAACATCCCACGCTGGCGCAGCAGATAGTCAAAATCACGGCCCGGCATGGCGTCTTTCAACACCCTCACCAGCTCCTGACGCATGGCGATGATACGCAGACGCATCGCTTCCACCTCGGCCAGCCAGCCGGCTTTCAGCGTCGCATCGTTGAGTACCGTGGCGACGACCTGCGCGCCAAAATTCGGCGGGCTGGAGTAGATACGGCGCACCGTGGCTTTCAGCTGGCCCAGCACGCGACTCGCCGCCTCAGCGTCATCGCACACCACGGACAGCCCGCCGACGCGTTCTCCGTAGAGCGAGAAGATTTTTGAGAAGGAGTTGCTCACCAGAGCCGGAAGCCCGGCGCTGGCGATAGCCCGGATGGCGTAGGCGTCCTCTTCCATGCCGGCGCCAAAGCCCTGATAGGCGATATCGAGGAACGGGATCAGTTCGCGCGCTTTCAGGATAGCGGTCACGCGGTCCCACTCGTCGTTCGTCAGGTCGGCCCCGGTCGGGTTGTGGCAGCACGGGTGCAGCAGCACGATGCTGCGCGCCGGCAGCGTGTTCAGCGTCTCCAGCAGCGCCTCAACGCGCACGCCGCCGGTGGCCTCGTCAAACCACGGGTAGGTATTCACCTCAAAGCCCGCGCCCGCGAAGATGGCAACGTGGTTTTCCCACGTTGGATCGCTGACCCACACCTGTGAGGTCGGGAAGTAGCGCTTCAGGAAGTCGGCACCCACTTTGAGCGCGCCTGAGCCGCCCAGCGTCTGGATAGTGGCAATGCGCCCTTCACGCAGCGCCGGGTGATCGGCCCCAAACAGCAGCGGCGCGATGGCGCTGCGGTACGCGTTCAGGCCTTCCATCGGCAGATAGAGCGACGCCCCGTGAGGCTGGGCGTTGAGCCGCGCCTCGGCCTGGGCTACCGCGTCCAGCTGCGGAATAATGCCGTCTTCGTTGTAGTACAGACCGATGCTGAGGTTGACTTTATCCGGGCTGGGATCGTCTTTGAAACGTTCCATGAGGGACAGGATGGGGTCGCCGGCGTAGGCGTCAACGTTCTGAAACACGCGTGGTTCTCCAGAGTTACGGTGGGGTATCGAAACACAATAAACCGGATAGCACGGGAGATCGAGAAGTTACTGGCGTGTTAATACGTGACGGGGAGAGGACCTGAGCGGGCGACGGCGCGCCGCCCGCGTGGAAGCCGGGTGGCTTAGTCGGTGTAGCGCATCGCCACCCGCGGCGTCAGGCGGGTGATAAGTTCGTAAGCACTTACTTTTGTTATCTCAGCGATACGCTCGACCGGCAGCGATGGCCCCCAGAACAGCACTTCATCGCCGGGGCGCTCCTGCGCATCCAGGCCGAGATCGACACAAATCATGTCCATCGCCACCCGCCCGACAATCGGCACTTCACGGCCGTTCACCTGCACCGGCGTGCCTGACGGCGCACAGCGCGGATAGCCGTCGCCATAGCCCATCGCCACCACGCCCAGACGGGTGTCGCGCGTGCTGGTCCAGGTGCCGCCGTAGCCCACCGGTTCGCCCGCGTGGTGCTCGCGCACCGCAATCAGGCTTGAGGTCAGGGACATGGCGGGCATAAAGCCGGCATCTGCCGCCCGCGCCCCGCCCTCCAGCGGCGACACGCCGTAGAGGATGATGCCAGGGCGCACCCAGTCAAAGTGCGACTGCGGCCACAGCAGAATGCCGCCGGAGGCCGCGATAGAGCGCAGGCCGGGCTTGCCCTCGGTAAAGGTGGTGAAGATATCGAGCTGGCGCTCGGTAGCACCGCATTCCGGCTCGTCGGCGCGGGCGAAGTGGCTGACCACGTTCACCGGCTGACGCACGTTCGGACAGCGGACCAGGCGCTGATAGAACGCCTCCGCCTGCTCCGGCAGCACGCCGAGACGGTGCATCCCGGTATCCAGCTTCATCCACACGGTAACCGGGGCATCAAGCTGCGCCTGCTCGAGCGCGGCGAGCTGCTCGTCGCTGTGCACCGCGGTGTGCAGTTCAAGCCGGGAAATCATCGGCAGGTCGGCGGCGTTAAAGAAGCCTTCCAGCAGCAGAATGGGTTGGGTGATACCGCCTTCGCGCAGGCACAGCGCCTCTTCGAGACGCGCCACGCCAAAGGCATCGGCCTGAGGAAGGGAACGGGCGGTCTCCAGCAGACCATGCCCATAGGCGTTTGCTTTCACAATCGCCACCAGCCGGCTGGCAGGCGCCAGTTCGCGCAGGCGTTGCAGATTGTGTCGCAGAGCGCGGCGGTTAATAACAACGGTTGCCGCTTGCATTGTCTTTCCTTGCTGTTGTGTAGTCTCTGGTTTTCTTTGCGTAATAATTTGGCGTTATTGGCGCAGCGAGTTTGGGTGCGGCCAGCGCACAGCCACCGGAGCGTACTCAAGTACGTGAGGATGGCGAGCACTGCCCAAGCCCAAAATCGCAAGTAAAATAGCCAAATTCGTCATTCGTCGTCGTACTGAGGTCCCGCATAGTTATCAAACCGCGACCACTGCCCGTTAAACGTCAGGCGCACCGTCCCGATCGGACCGTTACGCTGCTTGCCGAGGATAATTTCGGCGATGCCTTTCATGTCGCTGTTCTCGTGATACACCTCATCACGGTAGATAAACATAATCAGGTCGGCATCCTGCTCGATGGAGCCGGATTCACGCAGGTCGGAGTTCACCGGACGCTTATCAGCGCGCTGCTCCAGCGAGCGGTTAAGCTGCGAGAGCGCCACCACCGGCACCTGAAGCTCTTTCGCCAGCGCTTTGAGCGAGCGCGAGATCTCGGCGATCTCCAGGGTACGGTTATCGGAGAGGGACGGTACGCGCATCAGCTGAAGGTAGTCGACCATGATAAGGCTCAGGCCGCCGTGCTCGCGAAAGATACGGCGCGCGCGGGAGCGCACTTCAGTCGGCGTCAGGCCCGAGGAGTCATCAATATACATATTGCGCTTCTCAAGCAGGATGCCCATGGTGCCCGAGATGCGCGCCCAGTCCTCGTCGTCCAGCTGGCCGGTACGGATACGGGTCTGGTCAACGCGCGACAGCGAGGCGAGCATACGCATCATGATCTGCTCTGCGGGCATCTCCAGACTGAAGATCAGCACCGGCTTGTCCTGCAGCATCGCTGCGTTTTCGCACAGGTTCATGGCGAAGGTGGTTTTACCCATTGAAGGACGCGCCGCCACGATAATCAGGTCTGAACGCTGCAAACCGGCGGTTTTCTTGTTGAGATCCTGATAGCCGGTGTCCACCCCGGTGACGCCGTCATGCGGCTGCTGGAACAGGGTTTCGATACGCGCGACGGTGGCTTCAAGGATCTGGTCGACGCTCTTCGGCCCTTCGTCTTTATTGGCGCGGTTTTCGGCGATCTGGAATACGCGGGATTCCGCCAGATCGAGCAGTTCATCGCTGCTGCGCCCCTGGGGATCAAACCCGGCGTCGGCAATTTCGTTGGCGACGCTGATCATGTCGCGCACTACCGCACGTTCACGCACGATATCCGCATAAGCGCTGATGTTCGCGGCACTGGGTGTATTACGGGAGAGATCCGCAAGGTAGGCGAACCCACCGACGCCGTCCAGCTGGCCCTGCTGCTCAAGGGATTCCGAGAGCGTAATCAGGTCGATGGGTTTACCCATCTCCTGCAGGCGCTGCATTTCGGTAAAGATATGACGATGCGGCCGGGTGTAGAAATCGTTGGGCACCACGCGTTCTGCCACGTCGTCCCAGCGTTCGTTGTCCAGCATTAACCCGCCCAACACCGACTGCTCCGCTTCGATGGAGTGTGGCGGCACTTTCAGCCCGGCGACCTGCGGATCGCGGGTTTCAGAAGGTTTGTTGAAGGGTTTATTTCCTGCCATAGTGAATGGAGTTACCGAGTTAGATTAGGGAAACGGGGCATTATATACCCTTGTCGGGTCAGGTTGCAGTCGCATTGACGCGGCCTGAAGGGTGACGGGTATAAACCGCCGCACAACGATATGACACCGGAGGAGACATGGCAACACGTATTGAATTTCACCAGCATGGCGGACCAGAGGTGCTCAGCGCCGTGGAGTTTACCCCAGCCGACCCTGCCGCGCATGAGATTCAGGTAGAGAACCGCGCTATCGGCATCAACTACATTGATACCTATATTCGCAGTGGCCTCTACCCTCCTCCGGCGCTGCCGGCCGGGCTGGGCACCGAAGCCGCAGGCGTGGTCAGCAAAGTGGGCCGCGACGTTAAGCACCTCAAAGCGGGCGACCGGGTGGTGTACGCCCAGGCCGCGCTGGGCGCCTATAGTACGGTGCACAACGTGCCTGCCGATAAGGCCGCGCTTCTGCCGAACGCCATCTCTTTTGAACAGGCCGCGGCCTCGTTTCTGAAAGGCCTGACGGTCTTTTACCTGCTGCGTAAAACCTATGAAATCCAGCCCGAGGAGCCGTTCCTGTTCCATGCGGCGGCGGGCGGCGTTGGGCTGATTGCCTGCCAGTGGGCGAAGGCGCTGGGCGCGCACCTGATTGGCACCGTCGGCTCGGCGGAGAAAGCGCAGCGTGCCATCCAGGCCGGGGCGTGGAAAACCATCAACTACCGGGAAGAGAATATCGCCGAGCGGGTGCGGGAGATCACCGGCGGCAGAAAGCTGCGCGTGGTGTACGACTCGGTCGGAAAAGATACCTGGGAAGCGTCGCTGGACTGTCTGCAACGTCGCGGGCTGATGGTGAGCTTCGGGAACTCGTCGGGGGCCGTCACCGGCGTTAATCTCGGCATTCTCAATCAGAAAGGGTCGCTCTACGTCACGCGCCCGTCCCTGCAGGGCTATATCACTACTCGCGAGGAGCTGGATGAAGCCAGCGCCGAGCTGTTCTCGTTGATTGCCAGCGGGGTCATTAAGGTGGAGGTGCCGGAAAGCCAGCGCTTTGCCCTGGCGGATGCCCGGCACGCGCACGAGACGCTGGAGAGCCGCGCCACGCAGGGATCGAGTCTGCTGATCCCTTAAATAGTCAGGGCTTCCCGAGGGAAGCCCTTTTTCTTATTGTTCGTTCTGCCTGTAGGGTACAGAACGATGAATTCGTGTAACAGCCGCTGCATAGTGACAGATCCGCCCGGTAAATCCTATTCTGCGACGGCCACCGCAGGGATAAAAGTTACAAAGATGTGATCAATCACGCATCCATCAGTAACGCCAGCGGCGCTTAACGGTGTAACGCCGGGTCTGATAGCGCGTCGGTTGGGGCTTTTTGAAGGCTCTCACCACCCACACGATCGCCACCGCCAGCAGCAGCCACGGCAGCATGTGCAGGAACAGCACAAACAGCCCGCCAAACATCATCACTATGCTTGCCAGCACCAGCGCGGCAAGAATGCCAAACAGCGATACGCCGGTACCGAGCAGCACCAGAAAAAAGGCGACCACAAACAGGAGTTCCAGCATGCGTCATACTCCACTTAACCCATAATGGTATGACTCTTACAAAATACGTGCCAACTTTAACGTATTGAATAAGCAACAAAAAGCCCCGCGCAGACGCGCAGGGCGTGGTCAATTTCACCAGGTTGTGGCGGGTTTAACGTCGTCCCGCAACCTGCTGCAATGCATTTTCGAGCACCTGAATATCCGCGCCCGGCTTATGCGCATTTTCACTCAGGTAGCGCCGCCATTGACGCGCGCCCGGGATACCCTGGAACAGGCCGAGCATATGGCGCGTGATATGGCCAAGATACGCGCCCTGACTCAGTTCACGCTCAATATAAGGGTACATGGCACGCACCACCTCGAACGGATCGCGGCCGCTACCCTCCACGCCAAAGATCTCGCAATCGATGTTCGCCAGAATGCCGGGGTTCTGGTAGGCCTCGCGCCCGACCATCACGCCATCCACGTGCTGAAGATGCGTTTTCACCTCATCGAGCGTTTTAATTCCGCCGTTGATGGCTAGCGTGAGCTGAGGGAAGTCGCGCTTCAGCTGCCAGACGCGCGGATAATCCAGCGGCGGAATTTCGCGGTTCTCTTTCGGGCTGAGGCCCGAGAGCCAGGCTTTGCGGGCGTGGATGATAAACATCTCGCACTCGCCGCGGCCCGATACGGTTTCGATAAACTCGCACAGGAATTCGTAGCTGTCCTGCTCGTCAATGCCGATACGGGTTTTGACGGTGACCGGAATAGAGACCACATCGCGCATCGCCTTCACGCAGTCGGCGACCAGCGGCGCGTCGCCCATCAGGCAGGCGCCGAAGCGGCCATTCTGCACGCGGTCTGACGGGCAGCCGACGTTGAGATTGATTTCGTCATAGCCACGGGCTTCCGCCAGTTTCGCACACTGCGCCAGCTGCGCCGGATCGCTGCCGCCCAGCTGAAGCGCAACCGGATGCTCCTCCTCGCTGTACGCCAGATAATCCCCTTTACCGTGAATGATGGCACCGGTGGTGACCATTTCGGTGTAGAGCAGCGTATGGCTCGACAGCAGGCGCAGGAAATAGCGACAGTGGCAATCGGTCCAGTCGAGCATGGGCGCGATGGAAAAGCGGTGTGCGGGAAACGTCGAAGCGGATTTTTCAGGCAACATAGTGGCTACAGGGTTGGTGTTCCGGGTCAAAAAACAGGGGCGGGACTATAGCATAAAAAAGAACCGGAGGCGTGAGCCTCCGGCGCGGTTATCAGAAGGTGAGGCTCAGCTGCGCCCCGGCCCCCCAGGTCTCGTCTTCGCCCACCAGGCCCGTGAGGTCGAGCCGCACTTTTTCGAACGGTGCGAAGCCGACACCGGCGGTCACGACGTTGGCATCGTTGTCCTTCACGTCAGCGCGGTAACCGGCGCGAACCGCCAGCCAGCTCAGCGGACGGATCTCACCGCCGACGCCCACGTACTGGGAGTCATCTTCGCTTTTGAAGTGCTTGGTCGGGGTCAGATCGCCATCGGCGCTCAGGGTAACCAGATCGTTTTTCCACGCCACGCCAGCGGTAACCAGCGGACGGATCTGATAGGTATCCTTGAAGCCGTTAACCTCTTTGGTATCCAGGTCGCGTGACATCAGGTTCTGGCCACTCAGGCCAACGGTCCAGTTTTCGCCGAAATCTGCCGCCACGCCAGCATCGACGTTGAAGCCGGTATCGTCTTTACGATAGCGGTTATTACGCAGATCGCTGCTGTCGTAGTTATAGATGGAAGCGGAGTAGTTATACAGCCAGGTCTGCTGCAGTTTCGGGGTCACACCGAAGGACACCGGCACGCCGCCGATATCAAATTTCTTCGCCACGGCAATACCGTAGTCGGTGACAATCGCGGCGCGACCAAACGCCGATGAGCGCAGGTTGTCCGTGATGGCGTCCCCGCCGTTGATGACCGCGTTAAGAATTTCGCCGCCGGCGAACAGATCGTTATTTTGAATAGTACGCAGGTAGGTAATGTCGTTCGGGTCAATGCGTGAGCTGATACGCGCGTGGGCGTAGGCTTTGGTGACGAACGCGACCGACAGCACGTCGTTAGGAATACTGACCGCTACGCCCGCCGCGGCATTCGCCCGGGCAGATTTACCGTCGAGGTATTCCAGCTTATCAGCCAGTTCGCCCGCGGCGCCCTGGAACTGACGGAAACGGGTGCCAATGTTCAGCAGATCGCCCGGCCCGAGGCTGTCGACAATATCGTCGTAGTAGTCGATGCGATCGCTGATCTCGTCGATCTCATCGCGCAGGTTATCTGGATCGGTGATTTGTGCCTGAACCGCCGGCAGAATTACCGTAATGTCGTCTTCCGGCTCGGCTTTCGCCAGCAACGCCGGGTTAATTAATACACCACTGCCATAATGGGCTGACGCAACGCCCGTGCCCCCCATCGCGTCGCCACGCGCTTCGGCCCAGTTATTTGCAGCATAAGCCTGGTGCGCAAAGACGCATGAGAGTGCGATGGATACCACCGAAGGTTTGAATAATTTTTTCACAGTGTACCGTCTTATTATCAGATGAAGACTTATACCCCTGCCAGTTCAGGCGGCGAAGGGGCTGGCGATTGCTGTAGTGCATAACGAAACGGCCGAGGCCCAAAAGAATGGTCTGACTTCCCTGTAATTTTTTTAACGTTACTAAATGTATATAGACGAGGGTTTCATTTTCGTGAAGGTTTCCCGTCATGAGGTGCAAAAATCTGCTCGGGGTGATCGACCCAGCGATCCTCGCGGGTGGCAGCGTATTCCTCGTTGAGCGGGTAGTATATCCGGTTTTCCGATTTATTCGCTTCGCCAATGACTAACAGGCGAACATCGGCGTCAGAGTTATTAATGAAGGTATGGCAGATGCCCGTTCCGGCGGGAAACGCCACGCTGTCGCCAGGCTCCAGCGGCCACAGCTGGCCGTTGATCCACACCTCTGGCTGGCCTTCGAGCACGTAAACAAACTCCTCTTCCTGGCTTTCGGCATGCGGATAGGAGGTACGCCGACCGGGTGGCAGCCGTTCGTGATGGATACCGAGCCGCGTTAAGCCAAGCGTGCGGGCCAGCGGCGCGCCAATGGAAAATCGCTCCGGGCTGTCGGCATAGCCAGGCTCGTCTTTACCTTCCAGCTCGCGCCAGTGGCGAATAAAATCGGGACGTTTCATAAAATGCCTCACAGGTTAACAGCAGGTTCTTTAAATGAAGCGGAATCTCGGCGTTTTACCAGCTTCGTGATAAAGTAACACTCTGCTTTTTTCCGGAGGTTGCTGATGGATATGACCACATCTCAAACTGTGTTAGCGCAGGCTGAAAAGCTCTGCCAGCAGCGCAATGTGCGCCTGACCCCGCAGCGCCTTGAAGTGCTGCGCCTGATGACGCTGCAAAAAGGGGCCATCAGCGCGTACGATCTGCTCGACCTGCTGCGCGTAAGCGAGCCGCAGGCTAAGCCGCCCACGGTCTACCGCGCGCTGGACTTCCTGTTAGAGCAAGGTTTTGTTCACAAGGTAGAGTCCACCAACAGCTATGTGCTGTGCCACCTCATCGATCAGCCGACCCATACCTCAGCCATGTACATCTGTGACCGATGCGGCCAGGTGAAGGAGCAGAGCGCGGAAGGTGTTGAGGATATTCTGCATGCCGTGGCGGCACGAATGGGATTTGCCCTGCGTCATAACGTTATTGAAGCGCATGGACTGTGTTCACTGTGCGTGGAAGTGGAAGCCTGTAGCAGCCATGATGCGTGCAATCACGATCATACGGTGCAGAGTAAAAAGCGCGGGAAGTAGCGTAGAGAAGCGTCAGAGAATTACGTCAGGGAAGAAGAGCCAGAGAGTAAGTGGGTAAAGCTAAGCGGTACATCCTTGTACCTGGGCTGGGTAGGCCCGAGGGTTAGCACAACTCAATCAGAGTGCGTTACCAGCGATAGTCATGACGGGTTTCCCAGTCAGTCACCTGCTTGTCAGCCTCATCTTTGGTGTTGCCGTAGCGCTCCTGGATCTTACCGACCAGCTGATCGCGCTTACCTTCGATAACGGTCATGTCATCGTCAGTCAATTTGCCCCATTGCTCTTTCGCTTTACCCTTGAACTGTTTCCAGTTACCGCCGACTTCGTCTTTATTCATAATAATGTCCTCATCGTTCGGTGTATGAGATATCTCGTGTCGTTCCGTCCCGGCATCATCTCATTTCCTGCTGGACGTGATAGTTATTATAGTAGGGCATTCGGAACAGCGGCTGCGATTCAGAATATTTAACCATATGATGGCCAGACCGAGCGGCGAAAGCAGGAAAAAACGCTGTCGATTCAGGGAGCTGAGGTAATTTTAAAAGCGCGCAAAGGGGTGTAACCGACTATGTAAACCAGCGGTCGTTGCGCCAGTAGCGTCGCCACATCCAGCCAAGCGTCAGGCCCCGCAAGGCGAGAAAGACGCACAGCGCCAGCCACAGACCATGATTCCCCAGTACCGGAAGCAGTAATAGCGTGGCACCGAAGCCGAGCGCGGCAACCGCCATGCTGTTACGCATATCCCTGCCCCGCGTTGCGCCGATAAACATGCCATCCAGTAAATAGCACCACACGCCAACCAGCGGCAGCAGGATTTGCCACGGTAGATAGTGCCCGGCGAGCTGGCGCAGCGCCTCGATAGACGTCAGCATCGCCACAATGCTGTTGCCAAAGCAGGCATACACCAGCGCAAACGCCAGCGCCACAATCCCTGCCTGCCGACAGGCAGCGCGCCAGACGTTGAGCAGCGATGAGCGGTCCCGCGCGCCAAACGCGTGGCCGGAGTGAGCCTCTACCGCATAGGCAAACCCGTCCAGCGCATAGGCGGTGAAGGTCAGGAGCGTCATCAGCACGGCGTTCACCGCGACGATCTCACCGCCAAGCCGCGCGCCCAGCACCGTGATTGACCCGAAGCACAGTTGAAGCAGCAGCGAGCGCAGCATGATGTCGCGATTGAGCGCCAGCAGCGCGCGAATATTGCCGCGCCACGCGGTTTTTAGCATCTCAATGCTGACGCCGCGCAGCCGCAACACCTTCCAGGCCATCATCAGGCCAATCACAAAGGTGACGTATTCGGCGATCACCGTGGAGAGCGCAGCGCCCTGAACGTTCATGTCGAGGCCCATCACCAGCCACAGATCGAGAACAATGTTCAGCAGGTTACCCACCACCAGCAGGATCACCGGCGCACGGGCATACTGCACGCCCAGCAGCCAGCCGAGCAGCACCAGGTTCGCCAGCGAGGCGGGGGCGCTCAGCCAGCGAATCTCCAGAAAACGCCGTGCCTGAACCAGCACCTCTTCGCTACCACCGGTAATGTGCAGCGCAAGATCGATCAGCGGCCCACGCAGCGCAAAGATGGCGAATCCGGCGATCAGCGCCAGCAGCAGCGGCTGAACCAACGCCCGCGCCAGCGCCACCGGGTTTTTGGCACCGTACGCCTGGGCCGTCAGCCCGGTGGTGCTCATCCGCAGGAACAGCAGCAGCATAAACAGGAAGCTGGTCGCCATGGCGCCGACCGCGACGCCGCCAAGGTAGGCTGCGCTGTCGAGATGGCCGATCACAGCCGTATCCACCAGGCCCAACAGCGGCACGGTGATGTTCGAGAAGATCATCGGCAGCGCGAGGCGCCACAGTGCTTTATCGGTGGAGGAGAAGAACGCCATGCCGCCCCGGACAGGTTGTTAACAGGAAGGATAGCCCCACGGCGGCGCGGGCCGCCATGAGGATGCAATCAGGTGGGAGTTACAGCCATTCGCCGTTGCGGATAACGCCAACCGCAAGGCCTTCAATGGTAAAGTTCTGCTCGCGCAGATCGACAACGATAGGGTCGAAGTCGCTGTTTTCAGGCAGCAGCTGAACAATGTTGCCCTGCTTTTTGAGACGCTTAACGGTCACTTCGTCTTCGATACGGGCCACAACGACCTGTCCGTTACGCGCTTCTTCCGTTTTATGCACGGCCAGCAGATCGCCGTCCATGATGCCGATATCTTTCATCGACATCCCGCTTACGCGCAGCAGGAAATCGGCGCTCGGTTTGAACAGGTTAGGGTCGACCTGGTAGTGACCTTCAATATGCTGAGACGCCAGCAGCGGTTCACCGGCTGCCACGCGGCCAATCAGCGGCAGACCGTTCGCTTCTTCAATCAGCAGGCGAATGCCGCGTGATGCCCCGGAGACGATCTCAATCACGCCTTTACGTGCCAGCGCTTTCAGATGCTCTTCCGCCGCGTTTGGCGAACGGAATCCCAAACGTGCTGCAATTTCCGCACGCGTAGGCGGCATGCCAGTCTGGCTGATATGATCCCGAATAAGATCGAACACCTCTTGCTGCCTGGTCGTTAACGCTTTCATCCCGCCCCCTGGGTGTATATACAGTTATGCTGTGAGTATATACAGTCAAAGACGACTTTGGAACCACAAATTGCGCAAAAAACCAGACATAATCGCTATTATGGAAAGCTTATCGCAAATGCTGCCACAGCAGCGTGCCCCAGGTGATGAGGGCAGTGATGATAGACAGCAGCACCGCGCCGGAGCCCATATCTTTGGCACGCCCGGAGAGCTCATGAAATTCTGGCCCGATCCGGTCTACCACCGCTTCGATGGCGCTGTTGAGAATTTCAACGATCATCACCAGCAGTACCGAGCCGATGAGTAACACGCGGGTGATGGGGTCGACGTCCAGCCAGCAGGCAATGATAATTGCCACGATGGCGGCAACCGCCTCCTGACGAAATGCTGCTTCGTTTTTCCAGGCGGCACAGTATCCTTTCCAGGAGTAGCCGGCTGCTTTAATAATACGGGTTAACCCAGTGGTGTTATTCGCCATGAAAAGAAACCTTTTTTAATTCTGAGCGTCAATGCTTGTACATCGCATTCAGCGCAGCACAGAAATTCCCAACGGATTCTGATATTCTTGCAGCGCGATTGCATTTTTAACCAGAGGCTTTACATCGTTTATGTCCGGTTGGCCACGAATTTACTACAAATTACTGAATTTACCATTAAGTGTGTTGGTAAAAAGCAAGTCTATTCCGGCAGACCCCTGCGCTGAATTAGGGCTCGATACCTCTCGCCCCATCATGTACGTTCTGCCGTATAACTCAAAAGCGGACCTGCTGGCGCTGCGTGAGCAGTGTCTGGCCCACGATCTTCCCGATCCGCTTGAGCCGCTGGAGATCGACGGCGCCATCCTGCCGCGCTACGTATTTATTCACAGCGGACCGCGCCTGTTCACCTATTACACGCCTAAAGAAGAGTCTATCAAGCTCTTTCACGACTACCTGGATTTACACCGCAGCAACCCGAATCTTGATGTGCAGATGGTGCCGGTATCGGTGATGTTTGGCCGCTCGCCGGGTCGTGAAAAAGGCGAAGTGAACCCGCCGCTGCGCATGCTCAACGGCATTCAGAAATTTGTCGCCATCTCCTGGCTTGGGCGCGACAGCTTTGTGCGCTTCTCGCCGCCGGTGTCGCTGCGCCGTATGGCGACCGAACACGGCACCGATAAAATCATTGCCCAAAAGCTGGCGCGCGTGGCGCGTATGCACTTTGCCCGCCAGCGTCTGGCAACGGTTGGCCCGCGTCTGCCGGTACGTCAGGATCTGTTCAACAAGCTGCTGGCGTCCAAAGCCATTGCCCGCGCCGTGGAAGATGAAGCGCGTACCAAAAAAATCTCCCATGAAAAAGCCCAGCAGAATGCCGTTGCGCTGATGGAAGAGATTGCCGCGGACTTCTCGTATGAAGCCATCCGCGTGAGCGACCGCGTGCTGGGCTTTACCTGGAACCGGCTCTATCAGGGCATCAACGTCCACAACGCCGAGCGCGTACGCCAGCTGGCCCATGACGGCCACGAGATTGTCTATGTGCCCTGCCATCGCAGCCATATGGACTACCTGCTGCTCTCCTACGTGCTTTATCACCAGGGGCTGGTGCCACCGCACATCGCGGCGGGCATCAACCTGAACTTCTGGCCGGCCGGGCCGATCTTCCGCCGCCTGGGCGCCTTCTTTATTCGCCGTACCTTTAAAGGCAACAAGCTGTACTCCACGGTCTTCCGCGAGTATCTGGGCGAGCTGTTCAGCCGCGGCTACTCGGTTGAGTATTTCGTCGAGGGTGGGCGCTCCCGTACCGGCCGTCTGCTGGACCCGAAAACCGGCACGCTTTCCATGACCATCCAGGCGATGCTGCGCGGCGGCACGCGCCCGATTACCCTGGTGCCGATTTACATCGGCTATGAGCACGTGATGGAAGTGGGCACTTACGCCAAGGAATTGCGTGGCGCCACCAAAGAGAAAGAGAGCCTGTTGCAGATGGTGCGCGGCCTGAGCAAGCTGCGAAATCTCGGCCAGGGCTACGTTAACTTCGGTGAACCGATGTCGCTGACCTCGTGGCTGAATCAGCACGTGCCGGAGTGGCGCGAGGCTATCGATCCTATCGAGGCCGTGCGTCCGGCGTGGCTGACGCCGACCGTCAACGGTATCGCCGGCGAGCTGATGGTGCGCATCAACAATGCGGGTGCGGCGAACGCCATGAACCTGTGCTGTACCGCCCTGCTCGCTTCACGCCAGCGCTCCCTGACCCGTGAGCAGCTGACCGAGCAGCTGACCTGCTACATGAGCCTGCTGCGTAACGTGCCTTATGCGCCGGACGCCACCGTGCCTGTCGCCAGCGCCAGCGAGCTTATCGATCACGCGCTGCAGATGAATAAGTTCCAGGTCGAGAAAGACACCATCGGCGATATCATTGTGCTGCCGCGTGAGCAGGCGGTGCTGATGACCTACTACCGCAACAA
This sequence comes from Siccibacter turicensis LMG 23730, assembly GCF_000463155.2. Classification (GTDB taxonomy): domain Bacteria; phylum Pseudomonadota; class Gammaproteobacteria; order Enterobacterales; family Enterobacteriaceae; genus Siccibacter; species Siccibacter turicensis. Next base: position 397,929 of record NZ_AWFZ01000050.1, read on the forward strand.
CATCCTGCATATGCTGGTGCTGCCGTCGCTTATCGCGGCCATCATTACCCAGCATCGCAACATCAGCCGCGAGGCGCTTTTACGCCAGGTGGAAGTCATCTATCCGATGCTGAAAACCGAGCTGTTCCTGCGCTGGGAAACCGCAGAGTTGGGCGGCGTGATTGACGCCCTGCTGGAAGAACTGATGCAGCAGGAGCTGATCCTCACCAGCGGCGAGCAGCTTCAGCTCAATCCGGCACGCTCACGCACGCTGCAGCTGCTGGCCGCCGGGGTACGCGAAACGCTGCAGCGCTACGCCATCACCTTCTGGCTGCTGAGCGCGAATCCGGCTATCAACCGCGGTACGCTGGAGAAAGAGAGCCGCACCGTGGCCCAGCGTCTGTCAGTGCTGCACGGCATTAACGCGCCGGAGTTCTTCGATAAGGCAGTATTCAGTACGCTGGTGCTGACGCTGCGCGACGAAGGCTACATCAGCGATACCGGGGATGCCGATCCGACCCGCACCATGACGGTTTATCAGCTGCTGGCCGAGCTGGTTACCTCTGACGTACGGTTAACGATTGAGAGTGCCGCCGCACAGGCCAGCTGACCTGAGATGGCGAGCAATAAAAAAGGCGGGTATCGACCCGCCTTTTTTGTGCCCGCTGGTTACGCGTTGACTACCGGATCAGCCAGGCGAGCGCGAAGCCGAGAAACAGTGCCATGCCCACGTAGTTGTTATTCAGAAACGCCCGGAAGCAGGCATCGCGATCGCGTCCGGCGGTGATACGCTGCTGATAAACAAACAGCGCCGCGGCCACCACCAGCGCAGCGTAGAACACCCACCCTAACCCATTCAGCCAGCCAATAATCGCCATCAGCGCCAGCACGATAATTTGCAGGATACCGATGATCAGGTTGTCGAAGCGGCCGAACAGAATGGCGGTGGATTTCACGCCGATTTTCAGATCGTCATCGCGATCGACCATCGCGTACTGCGTGTCGTACGCCACCGCCCAGCAGATATTGGCGAAAAACATCAACCAGCAGCTCAGGGGCAGGGTTTCGCTCACGGCGGAGAACGCCATCGGTATCGACCAGCCGAACGCCGCCCCCAGCACCACCTGCGGCAGATGGGTGTAGCGTTTCATAAAGGGGTAAACCCATGCCAGCGCCAGCGCGGCGACCGACAGCAGGATGGTCATCAGGTTAAGCGTCAGCACCAGTAAGAAAGCGAGCAGCACCAGCACGATGAACAGATTCCGTGCCTCTTTCTCCGTGACTGCACCGCTCGGCAGCGGACGGTGGGCGGTACGCTTGACGTGTCCGTCGATTTTACGGTCGGCGTAATCATTGACCACGCAGCCCGCGGCACGCATCAGCCAGACGCCCGCCACAAATACGGCCAGGATCCACAGCGGCGGTACGCCCGATGCGGCAACCCATAGCGCCCACAGCGTCGGCCACAGCAGCAGCAGCGCGCCGATGGGCTTGTCAGTACGCATCAGCCGATGGTAGGCCAGCAGCTTCGTTTGCGTCAGACTCCACTCCATCTCTCTTCCTCTTCGTTTTTGTTGTCGTATAGCGGTGATGCAGGCAGGAACAGCTCGGTGAGCAGCAGCGGTTTGCCAGACAGGCGCAGGCGTGAGCGCCGTCCCCACAGGGTATCGCGTTGTCCAATCTGGATAAAATCGCGTGTCAGGGTGGATGCGGTAAACAGGTAGCGTCCGAGCGGCGTGGTGCCGAGCGCCTGAAGCGCCAGTTCCGGGCCGCTGAGCGTCGATTCCGGCACCAGAGTGCGGCCCGCCAGCCAGGGAACGCCGTCGCCGCAGAGCAGAATCTCCCGCAGCCAGTAGCGCGGCTCGACGGGCAGCAAATCCTGCTCGTCACAGGCCGCTTCCGGGCCGACAAAGCCTTCGTTAATCACAATGACGCTCACGCGATCGCAGTGCTGCTCAAAGCGTTTGGTCATTGAGTCTTCCAGCAGCAGCCAGTCGAGCAGTTCACCGCTTACAGAGGGGATATCATCAAAAAAGGTCAGCGCGCGAAGCTCCGCCAGCGCAGGGTGGGACATTGCGTTCGACTCCGGTATTCATCATAAAAATCATTGTAACGCAGAACCGGAACAGGTGGGGGAAAGCTCGCGGGGAAAAAGGGTGCGCCGAAGCGCACCAGGTATTGCAAGCATCAGCAATGTGGGGAAACGATCACCCCTTGCCTTTTACACTGCTGATAAAAACAGAACGGGCGGAGGTAGAACCCAGACGCTCGGCTTCATTCAGCAGTTTCAGGGCCTTATCGACGTCCCCGCTGGCAACGGCTTGCTTGATGGCCTTGTTGAAGTAGGCTTCCGTATCATTCAGTACCGGTTCAGCTTTCGGCGCCGGGGCGGGTGCAGGGGCGTTTACCTGTGCTGGTGCCGGTGCCGCCTGAGCCGGGGCCGGTGCGCTGTAGGCCTGAGCCGGTGCGGCGGTGTTGCCTACCGTGACCGAGGCCGCTCCGGAAGAGCCAAACAGCGGTCCTACCAGAATGCTGGAGGCCGAGTTGGTGCTGACTTTAAGCTTCAGCGTGCCGTCAGCCGTATGACGGGCCACCGGGTCGGCAATGTCAGGCACCGCGTTGCCGACGCCTTTGGCATAGGCTTTGGCCGGGTTCGTCATGGTGGTGGTCTGCTGCATGTCCTGCGGCGTGGTGAAGGCCAGCACATAAATTTTCTGCTGTCCTAAGGCCGGCGTCAGCTTGATAACGCCCTCCAGGCGATCTTCAGATATCGCGCCCGGCTCTTTGTATTCGAAATAGCTCGACGGGAAATACGCCGCCGGCGACAGGTTCTGATCGAGCACCAGGATGTTAGGTGCGAACACGCTGCGCTGCTTGTCCGCCACGCTGGTCAGCGTAAGGGTGAGCTCGCCGACGTTGGCCGGAACGCTCCAGGCGGCCACTTTGCCGGTGATACCCGGGACGTTAAGGGTTTGCCCGACGGTCGAGAGCTGTGCAGTTTGCGTTTGCGATGGCGCAACCGGGGTCCAGACAATCTGCTGTAGCGCAGACGCCGGGATGGCCGGGGCAGCGGAGGTATTTTGCGGAACGATATTCACCTCGGCGAAGCTGGTCGCTGGCAGTACGGCGAACAGGCTTGCACCCAGGCAGAGTGCAATCACGGTTTTTTTCATTTTCATTGTTATGACCTCAGATGATGAAGTGAAGCGGTGGCCAGGCAATAGCGCGCTTCACTAAGACACGTACCTAATTGAGGGTTAAAAAATGAGGGGCAACGCCCCTCATGTGGTCATGACACAGAATTACCACCAGATTTCCATCTGGGCACCGAAGGTCACTTCATCGCTGTCGCCGCGGCTGGTGGTGCCGAACGGGGTGAAGGTACCGTTGGTAGCAGCGAAAGTGGTTGCGCTGTCGTTGTCAGCTTTCACGTAGCCCCATTTCTCATCCCACTTGGCGTAGGTTGCGAACACGCGGATAGCCGGACGAGACCAGATGCTGCTGCCTGCCTGCCACTGTTGTGCAAGGGTAACTTTGTACTGGGTGTTGCGCTCGCCAACCTGCTGAGATTTCACGTTGTCGTAGCCAACTTCCATCAGGGTGCTCATGATCGGGGTCCACTTGTACATTGGACGCACGCCGACGGTCCACCAGGTGTTACCGCGTTTGTTGTCACGGTCGGTGTCCTGATACATCGCGACGTACATCATGTCCCAGTCATCGCCCATGCTGATTGACCCGTGGTCAAGCAGGCGGATCATGTTGCCATCGTTATCAATGGAACCACCGCGCGCCTGGCCTTTACCCTGAGAAATCATTGAGTCAGTTGCGTACTGAACCACGAACTTGTTGAAGCCGGTGCCGATGGTCTGGGTATGTTCAGCGGTGAACATCCAGCCGTCTTTGGTAGCGCCCGGAGCCAGATAGTAGTCGTCAGGAATGTTGGTGTGACCGTAGTCCACGCCCAGTTCCAGCACGCCATCCGGGTTGGTTTCCAGACCGGCTAAACGGACGTCGAACACATCGTTCGGCACTTCATTGTTATAGGTTCTGATACCGGTTTCTGGGTCGACATCACCAAAGGCGGAAGAACCACCCTGCTCGGTGGAGCGGGTTGCTGCGAAGGAGAGTTTACCGATTCCTACATCGATATTTTCCAGACCCGCACCCGGACCGGAGATATCCCAGTAGTAGAAGTCGATCATGTGAACGTCATGACGCTGGTAGAAGCGCTTACCGGCCCAGATGTTGGCGCCTGGCAGCGCGTCAATCAGGTCTTTACCGACGACGTTGAATTCACGAATGGCTGGGGTATTGCTGTCTTCCCAGTCGTTCAGCTGATCGGATTTGTAGGCGATGTTGGAATCAAAGTAGAAGCTCTTATCGCCTTCTTTCCATACTTCCTGACCCAGCTTGATTTCAGCATAGGTTTCGCATTCGTTACCCAGACGGTACTTGGCATCAGCACCTGTCGCCTGGAAACACTGTTGTGGGCCACCGCTGCCGGTCCAGCCAATACCGGAACGTGCGTAGCCTTTGAAATCGACGGCGGATGCCTGGGCGGCGAAAATGCCGGCCATAACAGCCACTGCCAGAGGAAGTTTGCGCAGAGTAATCATCATTCTGTCTCCTGAGACCTTGCTTTTCTTTGTTGTGGAATGCTTAAACGCCTGGCTCTTTATGCAGCCGACGACACGCGGTTCCATCTTCACGGAACAGATGGCAACGCTCTGGCGGCAAACCGATGGCGAATGTGGCACCCTCTTCTACCAACACCACGTCATTCTGGCGGTAGACCAGGTTCTGACGTATGGCGGGGATCTGGATATGAATCTGAGTTTCGTGGCCGAGCTGTTCTACTACCTGCACTTCGCCTTCCAGCGTGACATCGGCGATGTCGCTGGGCAGCAAGTGTTCCGGGCGGATGCCGAGCGACATATTGGCCCCCACCTTCACGTTCTCGCTTTCGACCGGCAGCCAGACCTGCTGGCGGTTCGGTAGTTCCACCTGTACCTGGTCGATGGCGGTTGCCGTCACTTTCACCGGCAGGAAGTTCATCTTCGGCGAGCCGATAAAGCCCGCGACAAAGCGATCCGCCGGATAGTGATACAGCTCCAGCGGTTTACCGACCTGCGCGATACGACCGGCATCCAGCACCACAATCTTGTCGGCCAGCGTCATGGCCTCCACCTGATCGTGAGTGACGTAAATCATGGTGCGCCCGAGACGCTTGTGCAGGCGCGAAATCTCGATACGCATCTGCACGCGCAGCGCCGCATCCAGGTTCGACAGCGGCTCATCCAGCAGGAAAACGCGCGGCTGGGCGACCAGCGTACGGCCAATCGCCACGCGCTGACGCTGTCCGCCGGAGAGCGCCTTCGGACGGCGATCCAGCAGGTGCCCCAGCTGCAGCACGTCGGCCACCTGAGTGACCTGCTGGTTAATCAGCTCTTTTTTGGCACCGGCCAGCTTCAGGCCGAAGGACATATTCTCGGCCACCGAAAGGTGGGGATAGAGCGCGTAGGACTGAAACACCATGCCCACGCCGCGCTCGGCAGGTGGGATATCGTTCATACGCTTATCACCAATGAACAAATCGCCACTGGTGATGGTTTCAAGCCCGGCAATCATGCGCAGCAACGTTGATTTGCCGCAGCCCGACGGCCCGACAAACACCACGAACTCCCCTTCCTGAATGTCGAGGTTGATATCTTTTGATACCACCACGTCACCCCAGGACTTCGTTACATTCCGCAACTGCACGCTCGCCATGCCCTTCTCCCTTCGTTACAACGGTCAGACCAAAAACCACAATGCCGAGAATATGCAGCGTCCACCGGGGGAAGGGATCCTCCGCCCCTGGGCTTTTTTATGGGGGAGGAGACGGGAGGATGAGCGCGTAGCGTCTGCCACCCGCCGGGGCGGCCAGCGGCGATTTTCGTGACGCAGGTTTCAATTTTCCGCGCGATTTTGTGTGCGTTCAGACACATAACTTAATTTTATGTCGCCCGGATCACACAACCAGACGGTGGGGCGTAGGCCCGGGGAGGATGAGAAGCGCTTGTCAGATACGCAAACTGTGCCCTGTTAAAACCACCACCTGTATATCCATGTGCACTCAGCAAAAAAGGATGGGACCTATGAAGATCAAAACCGGCGCGCGCATCCTCGCTCTGTCAGCTCTGACAACGATGATGTTCTCCGCCTCTGCCCTCGCCAAAATTGAAGAAGGGAAACTGGTTATCTGGATCAACGGCGATAAAGGCTATAACGGCCTGGCCGAGGTTGGTAAGAAATTCGAAAAGGACACCGGTATCAAGGTCACGGTAGAGCACCCTGACAAGCTCGAAGAGAAATACCCGCAGGTCGCTGCCACCGGCGATGGCCCGGACATCATCTTCTGGGCCCATGACCGTTTCGGCGGCTATGCGCAGTCTGGTCTGCTGGCAGAAATCTCCCCGGATAAAGCCTTCCAGGACAAACTCTATCCGTTCACCTGGGACGCCGTGCGTTACAACGGCAAGCTGATTGCCTACCCGATTTCGGTAGAAGCGCTGTCGCTCATCTATAACAAAGATCTGGTCGCGAACCCGCCAAAAACCTGGGAAGAGATCCCGGCGCTGGACACGCAGCTGAAAGCGAAAGGCAAGAGCGCGCTGATGTTTAACCTCCAGGAACCGTACTTCACCTGGCCGCTGATCGCCGCGGACGGTGGCTACGCCTACAAGTTTGAGAACGGCAAGTACGACGTTAAAGACGTGGGCGTGGACAGCCCAGGCGCGAAAGCGGGTCTGAGCTTCCTGGTCGATCTGGTTAAAAACAAACACATGAATGCCGACACCGATTACTCCATTGCCGAAGCCGCGTTTAACAAGGGCGAAACGGCGATGACCATCAACGGTCCGTGGGCGTGGAGCAACATCGACAAGAGTAAAGTTAACTACGGCGTAGCGCTGCTGCCGACCTTCAAAGGCAAGCCGTCCAAACCGTTCGTTGGGGTACTGAGCGCCGGTATCAACGCCGCCAGCCCGAACAAAGAGCTGGCGAAAGAGTTCCTTGAGAACTACCTGCTGACCGATAGCGGTCTTGAGATGGTGAACAAGGACAAGCCGCTGGGCGCCGTGGCGCTGAAATCCTTCCAGGAGACGCTGGCGAAGGATCCGCGCATTGCCGCCACCATGGATAACGCGCAGAAAGGCGAAATCATGCCGAACGTGCCGCAGATGTCCGCCTTCTGGTACGCGGTTCGCACCGCGGTGATCAACGCCGTCAGCGGTCGTCAGTCAGTGGATGAAGCGCTGAAAGACGCGCAGGGACGTATTACGAAATAAGCAGAACGGCGGGGAGCGCAGGGCTCGCCCGCCTTACCACTACGGCGCGATCCGTAGGTCAGGTCAGCGCACCTGACATCAGTATTCACAGTTGTAGAGGAAGAACCCCATGGATGTAGTAAGAAAGACCCACTGGTGGCAAAGCGATACGCTCAAATGGTCTGCGATCGCGCTGCTTGCTCTGCTGGTGGGATATCTTGTGGTGCTGATGTACGCCCAGGGGGAGTACCTGTTCGCCATCATGACGCTGATGCTCAGCGGCACGGGGCTTTATATTTTCGCCAGACGTAAAACCTACGCCTGGCGCTATGTCTATCCGGGCCTTGCCGGCATGGGGCTGTTTGTCCTGTTCCCGCTGGTCTGCACTATCGCTATCGCCTTCACCAACTACAGCAGCACCAACCAGCTTACCCAGGAACGCGCCCAGCAGGTGCTGCTGGATCGCCAGTATCAGGCGGGGAAAAGCTACAGCTTTGGGCTGTATCCGTCAGGCAATGCCTGGCAGCTGGCGTTGACCGACGGCGACAGCGGCAAGCACTATCTCTCTGACACCTTTACCTTTGGCGGCGAGCAGACCTTAGCGCTGAAGGAAGCCGACGCCCTGCCGGGCGGCGAACGCGCGACGCTGCGCATAATTACCCAGAACCGCCAGGCGCTGAACCAGATCACCGCCCGGCTGCCGGACGACAGCGAGCTGGTGATGAGCTCGCTGCGTCAGTTCTCCGGCACGCGCCCGCTGTATACGCTGGCCGACGACGGCGCACTGACCAATAACCAGACCGGCGTGGTCTATCAGCCGAACAATCACATCGGTTTTTATGAATCCGTTAACGCCGACGGCAGCTGGGCGGGCGACAAGCTAAGCCCTGGCTATACCGTGACCATCGGCTGGGATAACTTCATGCGCGTCTTCGTCGATGAGGGTATCCAGAAGCCGTTCATGGCGATTTTCGTCTGGACCGTGGTGTTCTCGCTGTTGACGGTGGTGCTGACCGTGGCGGTGGGCATGGTGCTGGCCTGCCTGGTGCAGTGGGAATCGCTGCAGGGTAAAGCGCTGTACCGCGTCCTGCTGATCCTGCCCTACGCGGTACCGTCGTTTATCTCCATCCTGATATTCAAAGGGCTGTTCAACCAGAGCTTTGGTGAGATCAACATGATGCTGGGCGCGCTGTTCGGCATTAAGCCCGCCTGGTTCAGCGACCCGAACACCGCCCGTGCGATGGTGGTGATCGTCAACACCTGGCTTGGCTACCCCTACATGATGATCCTGTGCATGGGGCTGTTGAAAGCGATTCCGGATGACCTCTATGAAGCCTCGGCAATGGACGGCGCCGGCCCGTTCCAGAACTTCTTCAAAATCACGCTGCCGCTGCTGATTAAGCCGTTAACGCCGCTGATGATTGCCAGCTTCGCGTTTAACTTTAACAACTTCGTGCTGATTCAGCTGCTGACCAACGGCGGGCCGGATCGACTGGGCACCACCACCCCGGCCGGGTACACCGACCTGCTGGTGAGCTACACCTACCGCATCGCCTTCGAGGGCGGCGGCGGTCAGGACTTCGGGCTGGCGGCCGCGATTGCGACGCTGATCTTCCTGCTGGTGGGTGCGTTAGCGATTGTGAATCTCAAAGCCACGCGCATGAAGTTTGATTAGGGAGAAAATGACATATGGCTATGGTTCAACCGAAATCCCAGAAGCTGCGGCTGCTGATTACGCACCTTCTGCTGCTGCTGTTTATCGCGGCGATCATGTTCCCGCTGCTGATGGTGATTGCCATCTCCCTGCGCGCCGGTAACTTTGCTACCGGCAGCCTGATCCCCGATCAAATCTCCTGGGAGCACTGGCGGCTGGCGCTGGGTTTCAGCGTCGAGCACGCGGACGGCCGGGTAACCCCGCCGCCGTTCCCGGTGCTGCTCTGGCTGTGGAACTCGATTAAGGTCGCGGCGATCACCGCCATCGGCATCGTGGCGCTGTCCACCACCTGTGCCTACGCGTTTGCGCGTATGCGTTTCCCCGGTAAAGCAACGCTGCTCAAAGGGATGCTGATTTTCCAGATGTTCCCGGCGGTGCTCTCTCTGGTGGCGCTGTACGCGTTATTTGACCGTCTCGGCCAGTACATTCCGTTTATCGGGCTGAATACCCACGGCGGGGTGATCTTCGCCTATCTGGGGGGGATTGCGCTGCACGTCTGGACGATAAAGGGCTATTTCGAAACCATCGATGGGTCGCTGGAAGAAGCGGCCGCGCTGGACGGTGCCACGCCGTGGCAGGCGTTCCGTCTGGTGCTGCTCCCGCTCTCCGTACCGATTCTGGCGGTGGTGTTTATTCTGTCGTTTATCGCCGCGATTACCGAAGTACCGGTTGCCTCTCTGCTGCTGCGGGATGTGAACAGCTACACGCTGGCGGTGGGGATGCAGCAGTATCTCAATCCGCAAAACTACCTGTGGGGCGACTTCGCGGCGGCGGCGGTGCTCTCTGCCATCCCGATTACCGTTGTCTTCCTGCTCGCTCAACGCTGGCTGGTGAGCGGCCTGACGGCGGGCGGCGTTAAAGGTTGACCTTGTTGTACCTAAGCTGTGCCACTGCGCGTTCGTAATCCTTACTGTGATGTTTGTTGCGGCCTTCGGGCCGCTTTTTTTATTCCCGCTTCAGCCGCTTTGAGTTGCACAGCCAGAGGGTGATCACCATCAGCAGGATCGCCCCGGCGTAGATCAGCACATCCATCGGCGATTTATGGTCGATGATAATCAGGCGAATAATGGCGGTGATACCGATATAGATGAAATAGCGCAGCGGGAAGTGAAAACCGGACTGAAAATACTTCACGATCAGCGCGATAAACTCGAAGTAGAGGAAGTAGACCACCAGCCCTTCCACCAGCTCATACTTGCTGACTTTCTCCCCGTCGGTAAACAGCACGTCGGCGAGATGCAGCGTCTCTTTTCCCAGGAAGATAATCAGGATAATCCCGAGGGTGAGCAGCGCGAGGCTCAGCACCGTTTGCAGAACAGATGACACCCATTCGATGCGCGGGCGCGGTGATGGCAGCATTGAGGACATAGGGCACCTTGAATAACCGAAGCGGGAAGTCCGTTATACGGCAAAAATGTGATCCAGATCCACATTATTTGCTTATCCGTGGCCTCCCTCAGCCTGAACCTGGCATAGTGGCCCCTTTCCAATTCAGGGAGTGACCATGAGCAATGCACCCGATCTTCGTCATGCCGCGGTACGCGACGTGAAAACCGGTAAAGACGTGGTGATCTACCAGCCCGCTAACCTCTATCAGTGCGAATTAGGCGATGGCGTGTTTATCGGCCCGTTTGTGGAAATCCAGCGCGACAGCCGCATCGGCGCCGGTACGCGCGTTCAGTCACACACCTTCATCTGTGAAGGGGTGCAGATTGGCAGGAACTGCTTTATTGGGCACGGGGTGATGTTCGCCAACGATATGTTTCGCGACGGGGCGCCCAATCCGGCGCGGGAAAGCTGGGGGAAGATTACCCTTGGCGACAACGTGTCGGTCGGCAGCAACGCCACGATCCTGGCTGTGAGCATCTGCGATGGCGTCGTGATTGGCGCGGGTAGCGTGGTGACGAAATCTATTACCGAGAAGGGCGTGTACGCCGGTAATCCGGCGACGCTGCTGCGGCGGCTTGCCCCATAAGCGCGTAATGGCCCTCACTCCCGCCACGCCGGGCTGAAGTGAGGGCCATTCTGATTACCGGAAGTTCAGGCTCTTGTCGCTGGTCATGCTGTAGAGGTCGAACTTACGGCCCAGCATCTGACCACCGTCACGCGTCAGCGGCGTCCAGCCGATGGCTGCACGGCTGCGGGTTGGGCCGGAGGTGAACAGATCCAGCGGTACGGATACGTAGACGCCTTTGGTGAACTCCCCTTCCCCGTAGGCCTCGGCCGATACGTTGGTGATGGTGGCATACGCCCCGACCACCACGCCGCTGTCATAGTGTTTCGCCACTTCCAGCGTGCCGCCTTTGTCGCCCGCCAGATACTGCCCGACGCTCGCCTTGATCAGCACATCCTGCGCAAACGGCGGCGTCCAGTAGGCGGTCAGGTGACCGGTTTTCACGCTGTAGTCGGTGAACTTCATCATGTCCTGCGCGCTGCGCCAGTCACGCTGCTTCACGTAGTTGCCGTTGATACCCACCGCCCAGTTGCTGTCCACCGGACGCCACAGCACTTCGGCCCCCGCGCCGCCGTACATGGTTTCGAGGTAGCCCCCGTACACCTGGCCGTAGAAATCATTCCCCAGATACTGGAAGTAGTTGGCCTGCAGGTTGTTCACGTAGACGTTGTTCTTCACGTACTCACGCACCATGGTACGCACGCGTGGCAGGGACGAGTCGCCCGGCGAGTCGCTGTAGCTGAACTTGTCGTAGTTGTTCGCGATGTTGCCGAACAGGCTACCGGTGGTCAGCAGGTGGTCGGTCACCCACCAGTCGGCGGTTCCCATCAGGCCGACCTGATACATATAGAAGCTTTCCGGGCCGCCGAAAGACTGGTTCAGTACCGGGTCGAAGTGGATATCGAAATCAGACTTCTCAATGTACCAGCCCTGCTCGGTGCTCTCCGGCACAACCGGCGTGGTGCGGCGCTGCACCAGCGGCGTCTCGCGGCCCAGCGGTTCCCCTTCCAGGTGGCGCTTCAGGCTGGCAACGTCGGTTTCGGTGGTGACCTGCGGCATGTTAAGGCGGTTTTCCGTGATGCGGATGGTGCGCACCCCGTCCGGCAGATCGTTCATCACGATACGGTTGGCGCGCTCAATCCCCTCCCGGGAGTCGCGGTATTTCACCTGCTCACCGGTGACGTAGAGCGTGTCGCCCTTCACCTGAATCTGTGGGTTGGTCAGCCCGGCGTTGTATTTCAGCTGCGTCAGCTGGTTTGCCACCACCGAGTGCTGGAGGATGGCATCCTGCGGCTGCGGGCGGTAAGCCGGACGCGCGTTGTCGTTATAGGACGGACGCAGGTCGTTGAAGTTGTTGCGCAGCGTGACCCCGAACATCACGGTGTTCCCGCGCTCGTAGCTGACGTTGACGTCGGCCCAGTCGGTGACGCGGTAGATGGCCCCGACGTTAAACTTGCGCTTCTGCTCGATTTTGCCGGCGAACTCTTCGGTGTAGTTGTTGCCTTCATACTCCACCTTCAGGCGCAGCGGCTGCCACGGCGTCTGGTACTCAATCCCGCCGAACAGCGCCGCCGGGCCGTGGAACATGTCGCTGCTGTCAACTGAACCGGCACGCTGATAGCTGCCATCGCGGTAGCAGAACTTGTCGCTGTAGGAACAGAACGGGTTACGCACGTTGGCATTGGTGCCGAGATAGCCCCAGCCCATCCCCAGCGTAAAGTCGAACGGTCCCCAGGCTTTGCTGGCGACGAGGTATTCGGCGTCAAACAGGCCGGTACCGCCGATGTCGCGCGCGCCCACGGCCACCTGCGGCAGCCAGTAGCCCTCTTCCCACAGGCGCAGTTTGAGATCGAACGCCTTATCTTTATAGGTCTGGTCGCCGGAGAAAGAGTCAACGTTACTGTAGTCACGAGTACGCACGTCGGTGTAGCGCAGCGTGGTTTCCAGCCACGGGAAGAGCTGCACCGAGGCGGAGTAGTAGCGGTACTGATCGTTATCGCGATAGTTAAGGCTGATTTCCCCCTCGCGCGCCATACGGGCGGTCGGGGTCTGCATCAGGCCCACGCCCCCGAAGTCAGACTGCGACGGGCCGATGGGCGCAGGCAGGGTTTCAGCATGGCAGGCGGCCGATACGGCCAGCGCCAGCACGCTGTAGAGACAGGTCTTTTTCATCAATCCGGTATCCGATGAGTCAGGGAGCGGAGGATCTGCGCGTTGAGATCGTCCCAGGTTGAGCTAAACAGGGAGTCTGCAAAACCGACAAAGATGATGCTGCCGGGCATCGGCTCGACGTGACGTCGATTCCAGTACGCCACCGGCGTTTTCTCCGTGCGTCCATCCGGATAGATAATCCACGCATAGCTGCGATCCGCCCCGCTGAGCAGGCTGACGTCGTCCAGGTAGTCCACCACCGAACGTCCGGATGAGAAGGTGACGCGTCCGGGTTTGTTGATAAGCCCCATCAGCGTGACCGTCGAAGGACGCTCCCCGACCCACAGATGGTATTGCCCTTCCACCGGTACGTTGTACTGCGGGCGTACCCGCACCCAGTCCGGGTCGAGATTAACCCGCTGGCGGCCGGTGACCTTAATCGCTGCCAGCTGATTGCGCAGGCTGTTGATAGCGGCCCCGTCATCCCCGCCCTCTTCGGCGGCAAGCTGACGCAGCGTGTTCAGTAATTGCTGGTGCTGCTGTTCTGCGACGGCGGTCGCCTGACGTTCGCTGATGACCGCTCCCGGCCACCAGGTACGCGCCAGCGCCGGCTGAGACACCACGTCCGCCAGCTTTTTGGCACCGGTGATGGTCAGCGGTGCCGCCCCCGAGGTTTGGGTGACGGTCACGGTCGCGTCGGCCAGCGCAGCGGTAGAAGTGATGCAGAAGATCAGCGCGGCGAGTGCTGTTATTTTCATTCTTTCGCGGCCTTAATCAATGTCATGGTGACAGGAAAATAGTCTGCACCAAGGTACTGTTGCGACTGGCGAATTATCCCTTCGCTATCAATCCAGTAGCGATTGCGCCAGCTTTTATGGTCGGTTTCTACCTCTTCCACCAGCACGCGCACCGGCGTCACGCTGCTGCCAACGGTCAGGGTGTCGTTGCCGTCCCAGTGGAAGGTTGAGCGCGCGGTGGCGTAGCGGACCTGCTTGTGCTCGGTCCAGCCGATCGTGCGGGTCCAGCTTGCGCCGTCGATCACCTGATTCGGCTTCGCCAGCGGATCGTCAGCGAGGTTGCTGACCTCAATCAGGTTGTCATTGGTGAGCCAGGTTTTTACCAGTCGGCCTTTCTGGGTGACCAGCGTGGCCTGATCCTGCGTGACCCATTTCTGCTGGCCGTTTTCCGCAAAGGCCAACACCACGAACAGCTGAGGCCCGTTGTTCAGGCGCACATACTGGCTGGCATAGGGCATGTTCTGGATGTCATCATCCGTGAGCTGTACGCCATCTTCGCCAAGCACGCTATTCCAGAGGGCGCTGCCCAACCCTTTGGTGGTGGATGAGCACGCTTGTAGAAGCAGGCACACTAACACTATCGCAACTCGCTGCACGATATTTCCCCGAAGTCAAAATAACCACACCGAAGTGTGGTTATGGTTAAAACACCCGTATTACTGGGTGGCGGTACTGGTTGTGGTAGTTGTGGTGGTGCCAGTATTGGAACCATCGCCACCACCGGTAGCAGCAAGCGCCACACCGACTACCGACCCTACAGTACTGGCGCTGGTCGCAGTAGAACTCCCTGCGGACACAGACGTAGCCGCGCTACCTGCTGCATCACCGACCGCGATCGGATCCGCCCAGGCAGACGTTGCCGCCAGCGTGGATATGGCAAAAATGCCATAAATGATTTTCTTCATAACAATTTCCCTTCATTGAATGAATGGAGATGTGCCCAAAACGCTTTTCAGGCGCACTCGAGTATACACAACAACCCTCTCGCGTTTGCGCGTGAGGGAAATAGGCGAAGGGTTTTAGGATAAACAGATAAAATATATGACAGTGCAAATATAATTTAATATAAATAAGTTAATAATCAATGCGTTAAAATATAAATACCGCAGAGGCAAAGTCCGGATTTTCTGAAAAGAATGGCACGTCTCTGCCGGGGTGAATGACACTTTCAGATTAACCTGATCGGTGTGAAGGCGGGGAAATATCGGACAAGTAGATTAGTCTGAGAATAAGCGTCGGCGAATGCCGACGCTTTTATAAGAAGAACGTATTACTTATCCACGCCAGGCTTTATAGCGATTGATTAAGCCGTTGGTGGAGCTGTCGTGGCTGTCGATGGCATTTTCATCGCCCAGCTCCGGCAGGATGCGGTTAGCCAGCTGCTTACCAAGCTCCACGCCCCACTGGTCAAAGGTGAAGATATTGAGGATGGCGCCCTGGGTGAAGATTTTGTGCTCGTAGAGCGCGATCAGCGCACCCAGGCTGAACGGGGTGATCTCGCGCAGCAGGATGGAGTTGGTCGGGCGGTTGCCTTCAAACACCTTGAACGGCACCACGTAATCCAGCGTTGCCGGATCTTTACCCTGATCGCGGTACTCCTGCTCAACGACTTCACGAGACTTACCAAACGCCAGCGCTTCGGTCTGCGCAAAGAAGTTAGAGAGCAGCTTGGCGTGGTGATCGGAGAGCGGGTTGTGGGTTTTCGCCGGGGCGATAAAGTCGCACGGAACCATTTTGGTGCCCTGGTGGATCAGCTGATAGAACGCATGCTGTCCGTTGGTGCCCGGTTCACCCCAGATGATCGGGCCGGTCTGGTAATCCACGGCGTTGCCGTTGCGGTCAACGAACTTACCGTTGGACTCCATGTTGCCCTGCTGGAAGTAGGCCGGGAAGCGGTGCATGTACTGGTCGTACGGCAGAATGGCTTCGGTTTCCGCGCCAAAGAAGTTGTTGTACCAGATACCAATCAGCGCCAACAGCACCGGCAGGTTTTTCTCGAACGGCGTGGTGGAGAAGTGCTTGTCCATCGCATGCGCGCCAGAGAGCAGCTCAACAAAGTTGTCGTAGCCCACGGAGAGCACGATCGACAGGCCAATCGCCGACCACAGCGAGTAACGTCCGCCCACCCAGTCCCAGAATTCGAACATGTTGGCGGTGTCGATACCAAACTCGCCCACCGCTTTGGCGTTAGTGGAGAGTGCGGCGAAGTGCTTCGCCACGTGCTGCTGGTCGCCCGCTGCTTTCAGGAACCAGTCGCGTGCGCTGTGGGCGTTGGTCATGGTTTCCTGGGTGGTGAAGGTTTTTGACGCCACCAGGAACAGGGTAGTTTCCGGGTTCACCTTTTTCAGCACTTCGGCGATGTGGGTACCATCGACGTTAGAGACAAAGTGCATATTCAGGTGATTTTTATAGGGGCGCAGCGCTTCGGTCACCATGAACGGGCCGAGGTCGGAGCCACCGATACCGATGTTCACCACGTCGGTGATCGGTTTGCCGGTGTAGCCTTTCCAGCTTCCGGAAATGATGGACTCGGAGAAGGTTTTCATCTTCTCCAGTACCGCGTTCACTTCCGGCATCACATCTTTGCCATCAACCACAATGGGGGTATTGCTACGGTTACGCAGCGCAATATGCAGCACGGCGCGGTCTTCGGTGCGGTTGATTTTCTCACCGGAGAACATGGACTTAATGGCACCCGCCAGATCGGTCTCTTTCGCCAGATCCAGCAGGGTGTTCAGGGTTTCGTCGGTGATGCGGTTTTTGGAGTAATCCACCAGCATCAGGTCGTCAAAGGTGGCGGAGAACTTGCTGAACCGGTCGCTCTCTTTTGCGAACAGATCGGCGATGCTCACCTTTTCCATGTCAGCGAAGTGTTTCTCTAATGCCTGCCATGCTGAAGTTTGCTTCGGGTTGATGTTTTTCATAGCAATACTCTTGTGATTTGAGAACTGTGACAGCGGTCGATTGTAGCGCCTGCGTCCGCAATTGTGATGATTTTTATCATGAGGGCCGGCGTTGTCCGCACGGGTTATCAATCACGCAAGTATAGTCGTTATAAGTTATTTTCCTGGCCGCCCCGCCAACATGAATAATCCACATAACCCCGTCGTTGACAATGCCCCGCGTAAACCTTTATTTATAACTACACGATTTTATTGAGAATCGTTTTCCCCTGATGTTTCGGGCTCGGCCAGAAATATTAAGGGCCCCCCAAAATCGTTCTGGTTGTAGCAAGGCGGCAACGCAGCGAGTCGCCGGGAGCATACACCCGTATGTGACCGGTGCGAGCGAGGACGCCAACGCCGCAACGGCCAGAACGATGAAGGGGGAAACCGGAAGAGGCGCGTTGCCCAGGTATCATGCTCGAGGAGCCAGTCCGCAGACAGCACGAGAGGGGGAGCAACGCCGAGGTAGCACAGCGTCTGGCAACGTTCGCTATCGACCGCAGGGGCTGAATCCCCTGGGTTGTCACCCGAAGCGCCCGCAGTCGGACGCTTCGCAAGGTGGAGCGCTTCTGGGTGAATGTGGTTGTGGTTTTTCCCGTCTGCGTCCGCCCCCTTACCGCTCTTTCCTTGTGCCAAGGCTGAATAACGTTGTGCCATCCCGGATGGCTCCCTGACACGAGGTTGTTATGACAAATGCTTTCGTTGTCGCCAAATTTGGCGGCACCAGCGTGGCCGATTTCGACGCCATGAACCGCAGCGCCGGCGTGGTGCTGGCCGATACTGCCGTGCGCCTTGTGGTGCTCTCTGCCTCAGCCGGGGTGACCAATCTGCTGGTTGCGCTGGCGGAAGGTCCCGAAGCGACCGAGCGTTTTGTAAAGCTCGACGCGATCCGCAAAATTCAGTACGACATCCTCGAGCGGCTGCGTAACCCTGACGTTATCCGCGACGAAATCGACCGTCTGCTTGAGAACATCAGTACCCTGTCCGAAGCCGCCTCGCTCGCCACCTCCACGGCGCTGACCGATGAACTGGTAAGCCACGGCGAGCTGATGTCTACCCTGCTGTTTGTCGAAGTGCTGCGCGAGCGCAGCGTGGACGCCCAGTGGTTCGACGTGCGCAAAGTGATGCGCACCAGTGACCGTTTTGGCCGCGCCGAGCCGGACGTTGCCGCGCTGGCTGAACTCTGCACCCAGCATTTACAGCCGCGTCTTGCTGAAGGCCTGGTGATTACCCAGGGCTTTATCGGCAGTGAAGGCAAAGGCCGCACCACGACGCTTGGCCGCGGCGGCAGCGACTACACCGCCGCCCTGCTTGGCGAAGCCCTGAAAGCGGCGCGGGTAGATATCTGGACCGACGTACCGGGGATTTACACCACCGATCCGCGCGTGGTGCCCTCCGCCAAACGCATCGATGAGATTGCCTTTGAAGAAGCCGCCGAAATGGCAACCTTCGGTGCAAAAGTGCTTCACCCCGCCACGCTCCTGCCAGCGGTACGCAGCGATATTCCGGTATTTGTCGGCTCCAGCAAGGATCCGGCCGCGGGCGGGACCCTGGTATGCAATAAAACCACCAACCCGCCGCTGTTCCGGGCGCTGGCGATGCGCCGTAAGCAGACCCTGCTGACGCTGCACAGCCTCAATATGCTGCATTCGCGCGGTTTTCTTGCCGAAGTATTCTGCATTCTGGCGCGCCATAACATCTCGGTAGACCTGATTACCACGTCTGAGGTGAGCGTCGCGTTGACCCTCGACACCACCGGCTCCACCTCCACCGGTGACACGCTGCTGACGCAGGCGCTGCTGACCGAGCTCTCCTCGCTGTGCCGGGTAGAAGTGGAAGAGGATCTGGCGCTGGTGGCGCTTATCGGCAACAGCCTCTCCAAAGCCTGCGGCGTGGGGAAAGAGGTGTTTGGCGTGCTGGAGCCGTTCAACATCCGCATGATTTGCTACGGCGCATCCAGCTACAACCTCTGTTTCCTGGTGCCGGGCAGCGATGCCGAGCAGGTGGTGCAGAAGCTGCATCAGAATCTGTTCGAGTGATGCCCCTGCGCGCCGACACGGATGAAGGGATTTCATCATGATGTATTTGAATAAAAATCCTTAGCACGATAAACAATACCCTTGGCCGGTCGTTCACCGGCCTTTTTCATTCCCGGAGCGTAAACGCACGCCGCGGCTACAGCGGCACGGGAAACACAACGACACCTTTCGACCTGCAAGGAAACAGATCATGCTTGCCACTCTCACGCGGCTGTTCCCGCTCTGGGCGCTGCTGCTCTCGGTTATTGCGTATTACACGCCGACCACCTTCACCCCCATCAGCCCCTGGATCACCACGCTGCTGATGCTGATTATGTTCGGCATGGGCGTCCACCTTAAAATTGACGACTTCCGGCGCGTGCTCTCGCGTCCGGCCCCGGTCGCCGCCGGCACGTTTCTGCACTATCTGGTGATGCCCCTTGCCGCCTGGCTGCTGGCACGGCTGTTTCATATGCCGCCGGATCTCTCCGCGGGCATGGTGCTGGTGGGCAGCGTTGCCAGCGGCACCGCATCAAACGTGATGATCTTCCTGGCGAAAGGAGATGTGGCGTTGTCGGTGACCATCTCCTCGGTCTCGACGCTGGTGGGCGTGGTGGCGACGCCGCTGCTGACCCGGCTCTATGTCGATGCGCATATTCAGGTGGATGTGATGGGCATGCTGCTCAGCATTCTGCAAATCGTGGTGATCCCCATCGCGCTGGGCCTGGTCATTCATCACCTCTTCCCGCGGCTGGTGAAGGCGGTGGAGCCCTACCTGCCGGCGTTTTCCATGGTCTGCATTCTGGCGATTATCAGCGCCGTGGTGGCCGGATCTGCCGCCCATATCGCCTCGGTGGGTCTGGTGGTGATTGTCGCGGTGATCCTGCATAACACCATTGGTCTGCTGACGGGCTACTGGGGCGGACGCCTGTTCGGCTTTGATGAGTCCACCTGCCGCACGCTGGCAATTGAGGTAGGAATGCAAAACTCCGGCCTCGCGGCGGCGCTGGGTAAACTCTACTTTTCGCCGCTCGCCGCGCTGCCCGGCGCGCTGTTCTCGGTCTGGCACAACCTCTCCGGGTCGCTGCTGGCGGGATACTGGTCCGGTAAACCGATTAAGGATGCGAAACGCCGCCGCTAAACGTTCAAAAGCCCGCAGATGCGGGCTTTATTTTGGCGAAAGTACCTGAAACCGGTGAATTTTACTGAGGCGGCAGGCGCTTTGCTTTACACTGCAGGCTCTTCCCCTCTGAGGTCGCACCAATGTCCACTTCACGACTGACGCAAAAAGAGATGACGGAAAGCGAACAGCGCGAGCTGAAAACGCTGCTCGACAGAGCCCGTATCTCGCATGGCCGCCCGCTGACCAACGCCGAAACAAACCACATCAAAAAAGAGTACATCGACAAGCTGATGGCCGAACGGGCTACGGTGGCGAAACAGGCGCGCGCGCAGAAAAAGCAAAAGGCGTTCAAGCCCGACCCCGAGGCGACCTTTTCATGGTCAGCCAGTACCCATACCCGCGGCAAACGCTGAGTTAACGCCCTTTCTTTTTACGTCCCGGCTGGTTAAAGCGTTTACGCGACGCCAGCTCCGCCGGGGTTTTCGCCATGTTTTTGCCGCCGCTGGCGGAGGGCGCTTTGGCCACGGCCGCTTTCGGTTTCGCCTTCTTCACCGCTTTCGCCGGTTTTGCCTCCGACGACGAGTTCTCAATCAGCTTAAACAGCTCAATCAGCTCATCGGCGGTCAGATCGCGCCACTCGCCCGGCGGTAACCCGGCAACGCTGACGTTCATGATACGGGTACGCTCAAGCTTCGTGACCTCAAAACCAAAGTGTTCACACATGCGGCGTATCTGACGGTTCAGGCCCTGCACCAGCACGATACGAAACGAGAACGGCCCCTCTTTTTTCACCTTACACTTTTTGGTCATGGTGCCGAGGATCGGTACGCCCGCGCCCATACCGCGAATAAACTCGTCGGTCACCGGCTTGTTTACCGTGACCACGTACTCTTTTTCGTGGTCGTTACCGGCACGCAGGATTTTGTTCACCAGGTCGCCGTGATTGGTGAGAAAAATCAGCCCCTGAGAGTCTTTGTCCAGCCGCCCAATCGGGAAGATGCGGGTGCTGTGGTTAACGTAGTCGACGATGTTGTCACGCTCGCCCTCTTCGGTGGTGCTCACTACGCCAACCGGCTTATTCAGCGCGATAAAGACCAGGTCCTCTTCGTTACGCGGTTCAATCAGCTGACCGTTAACCTTTACTACGTCGCCAGCAACCACCTGATCGCCAATGCCGGCACGTTTGCCGTTAATGAACACGTTTCCTTGCTCGATATAACGATCGGCATCGCGGCGCGAGCAGATTCCGCTCTCGCTAATGTACTTATTTAATCGGGTAGAGTGAGTTGGCAGCATAGTTTCTCCTGTAAACGCGAAATATACCCTGCCTGCGGGATGATAAAAACCGTGCGGGCGTAAGTTTGTCGGCCCGTGAAACCATTGCTTGAAAAATAGCCACTACGTGTGCACAATGTACCCACAAAACGAGCGAGGTGATGTGATGCAATCCAGTATTAAAATGCGTATTTCCGAGGAGCTGAAAAACGAAGCCACGCATATTTTGCGCGACTGCGGCCTTACCGTCAGTAGCGCGGTACGTCTGTTTCTGGAACAGGTGGTTAGCCACCAGGGGATACCCTTTGAGGTCAAACGCCCCTCAGCAAAAATGAAAGCCGCGCTGCAGGAAGCACGCGAGATTGAAGCGCAGGCCGCCCACCGCTTCACGTCAGCAGACGATATGCTCAAGGAACTGAGCCATGATAAAAAACAAGAGAAGTAGCTTACCGCGACGCGTCGACTACACGCGCACTTTTGCAAAATCCTGGGAGCGATATAACCGCGCGGGGCGCACGATATGCCTGCACTAATCGAGGCCATGACGCGGCTTTTTCATGGCGGCGTGTTACCGGCCAGCTACCGCGATCATGCGCTGCAGTGCGAACAGTGGGACGGCGCCAGAGAGCTGCATATCGGCGGGGACTTTCTGTTGGTTTACCGCCACAGCCCGTCGCAGAATTTGCTGACCTTTATCGATATCGGTACCCACAGCGAACTGTTTGGCTGACGAACGCCCCCGTAGAGGCGTTCACCCTGTTACTTCTCATCCCGCTCATCATCTTCGTCCGGCTGTTCCAGCACGCTGTAGGCCACGGCGCAGAACAGCGAATTCAGCCGCTTCATGTCGCTCAGCAGCCCCAGATGCAGGGAGCTGGTTTCGATGCTCTGCACGTTCTGCTGATGCAGCCGGTTGACGTGCGCGTGGGAGTAGCGGCGGCTGAGGATCCGCAGACGATGCTTGTTGCGGCGCAGACGGCGGGCACCCGCCACATCGCCGGAGAAGAACACCGTCAGCGCCAGCCGGAGGTTGGCAGAGAGCTGCTCCAGCAGCGCGTCCAGCTCCTGTAGCCCTTCGGATGAGAAAGCGCGGCGCGCGGCGAAGGACTTATGCGCCACGTCGCTGGCCATGCGCTCGATAATATCGGCCGCCTGCTCCAGGTTGAGCGACATCTCGATGATCTCCGCCCAGCGCCGCGACTCCATCTCAGTTAAATCTTCCTTCGGCATCTGCGCCAGATAGAGTTTGATGGCGGTATAGAGCACGTCCACATCGTCAGCCAGCTTGCGCAGCTCGCGCTCCTGGCGCGGTTCGCCACGGATCACGTTGCCCCACATCTCCAGCATCTGCTCCAGCGCCTCCCCCATACGCAGCGTTTCGCGCGCGGCGTTGGCCAGGCCCAGCGCCGGGGTATCCAGCGCGGTGTTATCGAGGTACTTCGGCTTCAGACGCGCATCGGACTCCGGCGCATCGGCGATGACCCGCTGGCAAAATCGCGCCATCGGCTCGACGAAGGGCACCATCACCAGGCAGCGGATCAGGTTGTAGAACACGTGGAAATAGATCACCAGTTCGGACTCGGGCAGCGCGATGTGGCGCATTGCGTCGGCCAGCAGGTGCACAAAGGGCAGGACTATCAGGCTACCCACCAGCTTGAACAGCAAACTTCCCAGCGCGACGCGTCGTGCGGCCGGGGTCGCGGCGCTGTTGTTGAGCATCGCCAGCAGCCCGGAGCCGAGGTTCGCGCCAATCACCAGGCAGAGCGCCACATCAAACGAGATAACCCCGGTGGCGTTCAGGGTGGCGGTTAACAGCACCGCCGCCAGGCTTGAGTAGGTGATGACGGCGAACACCGCGCCGATCAGCGCATCCAGCAGGATATCGCCGGTCAGCGAGGCGAAAATCACCTGCACGCCGGACGCCTGGGTAATCGGCGTCACCGCCTGCACGATAAGCTCCAGCGCCAGCAGAATCAGCCCAAGGCCAATACCGACGCGCCCGAGCTGGCCGGCCCGGCTCTGCTTTTTACTGAGGAAGAAGATCACGCCGATGAAAATCAGCAGCGGCGACAGCCACGACAGATCGAAGGTCAGGACGCGCGCCATCAGGGCGGTACCAACATCGGCGCCGAGCACGATAACCAGCGCCGGGGCCAGCGCCACCAGATCCTGCGCCACAAACGACGTCACCAGCAGGGTGGTGGCATTACTGCTCTGCACCAGCGCCGTCACACCGATGCCCGAGCAAAACGCGAGCGGCTTCTTCTCGACGCTCCGACTCAGGACTGTGCGCAGGCGCGCGCCGAACACGCGCATGACGCCGGTACGGACAATGTGGGTGCCCCAGACCAGGAGCGCTACCGCAGAAAGCAGGTGCAGCAGGGTTAACACGGCTTCTCCTCGCAAATAATGGTTTTAGTTAGTATGTCCTTACTTCGCTCGAATGCTACGAAGCAGTAAGGGTCTGTAGACCACTAGTATAAAGGTTTACCACCAGACAGGGGCGATGACGCGTTGTGTGGATGAAGGCGGTGAATACCGGAAAAGCGCTCCCGCCCCGTCGCGCCGGTAATGACAGGGCTTACTCGCCCCCGGCATGGATGACGCATCGCGGCGGGAACGTACCGTCACCCGCCGCGATAGCGGCTATTGCCGTTGATGGAGGGCGGCGTCAGTCCGCATCATACCCAAGGTTCGGCGCCAGCCAGCGCTCCACTTCACTGATGCTCATGCCTTTACGCTGGGCGTAATCCTCCACCTGGTCACGCTGGATCTGTGCCACGGCGAAGTATTTGCTGTCGGGATGGCTGAAGTACCAGCCGGACACCGACGCGCCGGGCCACATGGCGAACGACTCCGTCAGCTTCATCCCGATGCGCGTTTCAGCATCCAGCAGCTGCCAGATGGTCGCTTTCTCGGTGTGTTCCGGGCAGGCCGGGTATCCCGGCGCCGGGCGAATGCCCTGATAGTTCTCGCGAATCAACGCCTCGTTACTGAGGTTCTCATTCGGCGCATAGCCCCAGATCACCTTGCGCACCCGCTCGTGCAGATACTCCGCAAAGGCTTCCGCCAGGCGATCCGCCACCGCTTTGATCATGATTTTGTTGTAGTCATCATGCTGCGCGTCATAGGCCTCGGCCAGCGCATCCTCCTCCAGCCCGCCGGTCACCGCGAAGGCGCCGATATAGTCGGCCTTCCCGCTCAGCTTCGGCGCGACGAAATCGGCGAGGCAGTAGTTGGCAAACCCGACCTTTTCGGTCTGCTGGCGCAGGTGATGGCTGACCGCCAGCACGTGGGTGCGCGTGTCGTCGCGGTAGATCTCCACATCATCGCCTACCCGGTTGGCGGGGAAAATCCCCACTACGCCGCGCGGATTCAGGGTTTTCCCGGCATCGAGCGCATCAAGCATCTCGTTCGCGTCTTTGAACAGGCGCTGCGCCTCCTCGCCGACAACCTCATCCTCGAGAATGCGCGGATACTTTCCGGCCAGCGACCAGGTCATAAAGAACGGCGTCCAGTCGATGTAGTTACGCAGGGTGTTGATGCTGGCACTAACCTCCTCCACACCGAGACGATGCGCGGCGGGCGGGGTATAGCTCTCCCAGTCGAAGGCGAGATCGTTTTCCCGCGCCGCATGAAGCGTTACCGGCGGGGTGCGCGGTTTCTTACGCGCGTGCTGGATGCGCACCGTTTCATACTCTTTCCGGGTGCGCGCCACAAAGTCATCGCGCAGCGTGTCGGACAACAGGGACGACACCACGCCGACGGTGCGCGAGGCGTTCTGCACGTACACCGTTGGCCCGCTGTAGTTCTGCTCAATTTTCACCGCGGTATGCGCTTTCGAGGTGGTCGCTCCGCCAATCAGCAGCGGAATGGTAAAGCCCTGACGCTCCATCTCTTTCGCCACGTTCACCATTTCGTCGAGCGAAGGGGTGATAAGGCCGGACAGGCCAATCAGGTCAGCATTCACTTCCCGGGCGGTTTTGAGGATTTTTTCAGTGGGCACCATCACACCAAGATCGACGATTTCATAGTTATTGCACTGGAGCACCACGCCAACGATGTTTTTGCCGATGTCATGTACGTCGCCTTTCACGGTGGCAATCACCATTTTACCGTTGGTTTTGCCCTTCTCTTTGCTGGCCTCGATAAACGGCTCAAGGTACGCCACCGCCTGTTTCATTACCCTGGCGGACTTCACCACCTGCGGCAGGAACATTTTGCCCTCGCCGAACAGGTCGCCCACCACGTTCATGCCGTCCATCAGCGGGCCTTCAATCACCTGAATCGGGCGCTCCGCCTGCTGGCGCGCCTCTTCGGTGTCCTGCTCAATAAATTCGGTGATGCCTTTTACCAGCGAATATTCGAGGCGTTTTTTCACCTCCCAGCTGCGCCACTCCGCCTGCTGGGCACTGGCGGCGTCATCGGTTTTGCTGCCGCGGTACTTTTCGGCCAGGTCGAGCAGCCGTTCAGTGCTGTCGTCCCGGCGATTGAGCACCACATCTTCCACCGCATCGCGCAGCTCCGCTGGCAGATCGTCATAGATAGCGAGCTGCCCGGCGTTAACGATCCCCATGTCCATGCCGTTGCGGATCGCGTAGTAAAGGAAAACGGCGTGGATCGCTTCGCGCACCGGGTCGTTGCCCCGGAAGGAGAACGACACGTTCGACACGCCGCCGGAGATCAGGGCGTGCGGCAGCTCGCGCTTAATGTCTTCGCAGGCGCCGATAAAGTCCTGCGCGTAGTTGTTGTGCTCCTCGATGCCGGTCGCCACCGCAAAGATGTTCGGGTCGAAAATAATGTCTTCCGGCGGGAAGCCCACCTCTTCGGTCAGAATGTTATAGGCCCGGCGACAGATTTCGATTTTGCGCGCCCGGGTGTCGGCCTGGCCCACTTCGTCAAACGCCATCACCACTACTGCCGCACCGTAGCGCCGCACCAGCTTCGCGTGATGGGTAAACGCCTCAATGCCCTCTTTCATGGAGATGGAGTTGACGATGCCTTTGCCCTGGATGCACTTCAGCCCTTTTTCAATCACCTCCCACTTAGAGGAGTCGATCATAATCGGCACGCGGGCGATGTCCGGCTCGCCAGCAATCAGGTTGAGGAAGCGCACCATCGCCGCTTCGGCGTCGAGCATCCCCTCGTCCATGTTGATATCGATAATCTGCGCGCCGCTCTCAACCTGCTGGCGTGCCACGTCCAGCGCCTCGTTGTATTTTTCTTCTTTAATCAGGCGCTTGAATTTAGCAGAGCCGGTCACGTTGGTACGTTCCCCGACGTTGACGAACAGCGAGTCGGCGCCGATATTCAGCGGTTCCAGTCCCGCCAGCCGACAGGCGACCGGCAGTTCAGGCACCATGCGCGGGGCAATGCCCTCGACGGCGCGGCACATGGCGGCGATGTGCGCCGGCGTAGTGCCGCAGCAGCCGCCGACAATATTCAGAAAGCCCGCCTCGGCCCACTCCCGGATCTGCTCTGCCATCGGCTCCGCATCGAGATCGTACTCCCCAAAGGCGTTCGGCAGCCCGGCGTTCGGGTGCGCGGTCACGTAGCATTCGGCGATGCGCGACAGCTCCTGCACGTACTGGCGCAGCTCATCCGGCCCCAGCGCGCAGTTCAGCCCGAAGGAGAGCGCGTCGGCATGGCGCAGGGAGTTGTAGAACGCTTCGGTAGTCTGGCCTGAGAGGGTGCGGCCGGAGGCATCGGTAATGGTGCCGGAAATCATGATCGGCAGGTCAACGCCAAGCGCCTCGAACTCGGCCTTCACGGCGAAGATCGCTGCTTTGGCATTCAGGGTGTCGAAGACGGTTTCAATCAGGATCAGATCGGAGCCGCCCTCCACCAGCGCCCGGGTGGATTCCCGGTAGGCCACCACCAGCTCATCAAAGGTGACGTTGCGGTATGCCGGGTCGTTAACGTCGGGAGAGATGGACGCGGTGCGGTTGGTCGGGCCGAGCACGCCTGCCACGTAGCGCGGTTTATCCGGGGTGCGCGCGGTCCACTCATCCGCACAGGCGCGGGCCAGCTTTGCCGCCTCGAAGTTGATCTCCGCCGACAGGGCTTCCATCTGGTAGTCGGCCATGGCGATGGTGGTGGAGTTAAAGGTGTTGGTTTCAACAATGTCTGCGCCCGCTTCGAAATAGGCGTAATGAATAGCGGCGATAATCTCCGGTTTGCTGAGCACCAGCAGATCGTTATTGCCCTTCAGGTCACAGGGCCAGTCGGCGAAGCGCTCCCCGCGAAAATCCGCTTCTTCCAGGCGATAGCTCTGGATCATGGTACCCATACCGCCATCCAGCACCATAATGCGTCTGGCTAGCTGCGCGTGCAGTTGTTCAACGTTGCTACTCACATTCACTCCCGGCGTTATAGTCAGGCCTGCAGGCCAGCGAACCATACTGGCATAAACCACCAGGGGGGAAAAGTCACACAGCGGTAACATGAGACATGTTCATTATTGACTCATCGGATCAGTCAATCGCCGGTTGCAATATAGCCAGATGAAACGAAAATGATTTCCACGATACAGAATAAGGAGTCAGTCATGGTCGCGTCCGTTCCCGCTAAACGCGGTAAAAAACCCCGTAGTGCCGCAGCCGCCACGCCTGCTCCCGCAACCGGCCAGGTGCAGTCCCTGACCCGCGGCCTGAAGCTGCTGGAGTGGATCGCCGATTCACAGGGCAGCGTCGCGCTCACCGAACTGGCGCAGCAGGCCGGACTGCCGAACTCCACGACCCATCGCCTGCTCACCACCATGCAGCAATTAGGCTTTGTGCATCAGGTTGGCGATCTGGGCCACTGGTCCATCGGGGCGCACGCCTTCATCATCGGCAGCAGCTTCCTGCAAAGCCGTAACCTGCTGGCGATTGTGCATCCGGTGCTGCGCAAGCTGATGGAGGAGTCGGGGGAGACGGTGAACCTGGCGGTGCTCGACCAGAGCGATCATCAGGCGATTATCATTGACCAGGTGCAGTGTACCCAGCTGATGCGTATGTCGGCCCCCATCGGCGGTAAGCTGCCAATGCACGCTTCCGGCGCGGGCAAGGCGTTTCTCGCTCAGCTCAGCGACGAGCAGGTCACCGGCCTGCTGCACCGCAAAGGGCTGCACGCCTACACCCCCGCGACGCTGGTTTCACCGCTGCATCTGAAGGACGATCTCGCCCAGACCCGCAAGCGCGGCTATGCGTTTGATGACGAGGAACACGCCCTCGGCCTGCGCTGCGTGGCCGCCTGCATCTACGACGAACACCACGAGCCGTTTGCCGCCATCTCCATCTCTGGCCCGATTTCACGCATTACCGACGACCGCGTGACCGAGCTGGGCGCGCTGGTCATCAAAGCAGCGAAAGAGGTCACGCTTAAATATGGTGGAGTGCGTTAACCCGTCTGCTGCTGCCTGCCGTAGCGCACGCTGAACCGCTGGCGTCGACGGTAGGCGTAGACGTCCTCGACGTGCCCGTCGCGAATGCGCGCCTGCAGTTCACGCCAGTAGCTGGCACGGAACAGGTCGGCGTGCATCTCCTCAAACAGCGGTCCGATGCGCGGATCGGCGCACAGCCAGTGACGAAACTCTTCGGGAAACACATCGCCGGGCGTCACGCTGTACCAGGGCTCGGCGCTCAGCTCATCCTCCGGATAGCGCGCCGCCGGGATATCCCGAAAATTCACCTCGGTCATGTAGCAGATCTCGTCGTAGTCATAGAACACCACCCGACCGTGGCGCGTGACGCCAAAGTTTTTGAACAGCATGTCCCCGGGAAAGATATTGGCCGCCGCCAGCTGACGAATGGCGTTGCCATACTCCTCCACCGCATCGCGTAGCTGGGCGCCGCTGGCCTGCTCGAACCAGAGATTGAGCGGTACCATGCGCCGTTCAATGTAGAGATGGCTGATGCTGATGCACTCGCCCTGGTCGGTGAGCTTGTCAGCGGCCTCGGCCTGCAACAGCGCCATCAACGTCGGACTGATGTGCCGCTTCTCCAGCACAAAATGCTCGAACTCCTGGGTATCCGCCATGCGGCCCACGCGGTCGTGCTCTTTCACCAGCTGATAGCATGCCCGGACATGCGCCGCGCTCATCTCTTTTTGCGGCGCGAAGCGATCCTTGATCACCTTGAAGACCCGGTCGAAGCCGGGCAGCGTAAACACCAGCATCACCATGCCGCGGATGCCGGGCGCTTCGATAAACTTTTCATCGGTGTGGGTGATGTACTCCAGATACTCCCGGTAGCTTTCGGTTTTGCCATGCTTCTGGCAGCCAATCGCCATGTAGAGTTCCGCCGTGGTTTTGCCGGGCAGGATGTCGCGCAGCCACTCTACCAGCGCGCCGGGCAGCGGGGCGTACACCATAAAATAGCTGCGTGCGAAGCCGAACACGATGCTCGCTTCGGCGTGGCGGGTCAGGCAGGTATCGATAAACAGCGTGCCGTCATCGCTGCGGTGGAGCGGCAGTAAAAACGGCAGCGTCCCTTCCGGCAGCACCAGCTTTGCCACCAGCCAGGCCGCCTTATTGCGATAAAACAGCTCGTTCGCCACCTCCAGCGAGGCCTTTCGCATCATCTCCGGCCCCAGGGTTTCCGTCAGGTGAGCAATGATATACCCGACGTCGCGCGCCATATCCTGCCACGGCAGACGCAGCGGGAGATCGCTCAGCAAGGTGGTGAGCAGCGTCTCCCAGCCCCGGTCCGGGTAAAAGCGTTTTGCCAGCGGGCGCGGCGGGGTGCGAAAGCGCCGGGCAGACTGCGAGCTGAAGATAAACAGCCGCGCCGGGGAGAGCGAGCGGTGGTCGAACAGGCGGCAGTAGACCGAGTTGAAAAAGCTTTCGGCTATCTCGAACCGGGGATAGTGCGGCAGCAGGTCGGTGTAGTGCGTTTTCACCCGCAGCAGGAAGTCGGCATCGGTGCGTTTGCCGGCCATGATGCACTTCACCTGCTCGACCACCAGGCCGACATGGTGGTCATAGAGATGAATACGGCTTTTCATCGCCAGCTGCACTGCGTGCCAGTCGGCCTGTTCGAAACGCTGCTGCGCACCGGCGGTGATCTCCAGAAAGCGTCCGTACTGGGCATCAAAGCCCTGCAAAATGGTCTGCGCGATCAGCAATTCCAGCCCGCGTGTCATCGGCGTCTCCTCCGCATGCCCTTCCCTCGCCCTTCTCGCTTACCGTCAGGGCGAGGGGTGCTGTCAGAACTGCTGCTCTTCGGTCGACCCGGTGAGGGCGGTTACCGACGAGGCGCCGCCCTGAATGATGGTCGTCACGCGGTCAAAGTAGCCGGTTCCCACCTCCTGCTGGTGTGAAACGAAGGTGTACCCGTCCGGGCCGGCGGCAAACTCCGGCTGCTGAACCTTCTCCACATAGTGCTTCATGCCTTCGCCCTGAGCGTAGGCATGCGCCAGGTCGAACATGTTGAACCACATGCTGTGGATACCGGCGAGGGTGATGAACTGGTATTTGTAGCCCATCTCCGAGAGCGCCTCCTGGAAGCGGGCAATGGTGTCGTCATCCAGCTTCTTCTTCCAGTTGAATGAGGGCGAGCAGTTATAGGCCAGCAGCTTGCCGGGAAAGCGGGCGTGGATGGCGTCGGCGAAACGGCGCGCCTGCTCAAGGTCCGGCGTGGAGGTTTCACACCACACCAGGTCAGCGTACGGGGCATAGGCCAGGCCGCGGCTGATCGCCTGCTCAATCCCGGCGTGGGTGCGGTAGAACCCTTCGGGAGTGCGTTCGCCCACGATGAATTCGCGGTCGTACTCATCGCAGTCGGAGGTAATCAGGTCCGCGGCGTCAGCGTCGGTGCGGGCAATCAGCAGCGTCGGGACGCCCATGACGTCCGCCGCCAGGCGCGCCGCAACCAATTTCTGAATCGCTTCCTGGGTCGGCACCAGCACTTTGCCGCCCATATGGCCACACTTCTTCACCGAGGCGAGTTGATCCTCGAAATGCACCGCCGCCGCGCCGGCTTCAATCATCGACTTCATCAGTTCAAAGGCGTTGAGCACGCCGCCAAAGCCCGCTTCGGCATCGGCGACGATCGGCAGGAAATAGTCGATATAGCGCGGATCGTCCGGTTCAACGCCGGCTGCCCACTGGATCTGATCCGCACGACGGAAGGTGTTGTTGATCCGATCCACCACCGCCGGGACCGAGTTGACCGGATAGAGCGACTGATCCGGATACATGCTGGCGGCCAGGTTGGCATCCGCCGCCACCTGCCAGCCGGAGAGATAGATGGCTTCGATTCCCGCTTTCGCCTGCTGTAACGCCTGCCCACCGGTCAGCGCCCCAAGGCTGTTGACGTAACCCTTTTTCGATTCGCCGTTAAGCAGGCGCCACAGCTTCGCTGCCCCGAGCGACGCAAGCGTGCATTCTGGATTCACCGAACCACGCAGTCTGACCACCTCCTCCGCGCGGTAAGGGCGTACAATCCCCTGCCAGCGCGCCTGTTTCCATTCCTGTTCCAGCTGTTCAATCTGTTGGGTACGTGAAAGTGTCATGGCAGATGCTCCGTTATTATCGTGCCTGGTGTTCAGGCGTTATGGGTGCAAACCGTCAGACCGCAGACGACATCAGTTTTCACTCTGACCGCGGGCGTCGATACAGGAAAAGCGTCAGGCCAGCCAGCGATAGCCCGGCAGCGTCAGAAAATCGATCAGCTCATCAGAAGTGGTGATCTGCTCCATCAGCGCTGCCGCTTCAGTGAAGCGCCCGTTGCTGAAGCGGTGCTCGCCAAGCTCTTCGCGGATGACCATCATCTCTTCGGCCAGCCACTGGCGGAACAGGGCGTTAGTGACCGGCGTGCCGTCGCTCAGGCTTTTGTGGTGGTGGATCCACTGCCAGATAGAGGTTCGTGAGATTTCCGCCGTGGCGGCATCCTCCATCAGGCCGTAGATGGGTACGCAGCCGTTACCGGAAATCCAGGCTTCGATGTACTGCACCGCAACGCGGATGTTGGCGCGCATGCCTTCTTCGGTGCGTTCCCCTTCGCAGGGCGCGAGCAGGTCATGGGCCGTAACGGGGGCGTCGTCGGCCCGTGTCACGTCCAGCTGGTTTTTCTTCTCGCCTAACGCCTGTTCGAAAATCGCCATCGCCGTGTCGGCAAGCCCCGGATGGGCAATCCAGGTACCGTCGTGCCCGTTCTGCGCTTCCAGCGTTTTATCCGCTTTCACTTTCGTCAGTACCCAGGCGTTGCGCTCGGCGTCTTTGCTGGGGATAAACGCCGCCATGCCGCCCATGGCGAACGCACCGCGACGGTGGCAGGTTTTGATCAGCAGCCGGGAATAGGCACTGAGAAAGGGTTTGTCCATCGTGACCGCCTGACGATCCGGCAGCACGCGATCGCCATGGTTTTTCAGTGTTTTGATATAGCTGAAGATGTAGTCCCAGCGCCCACAGTTGAGACCAACGATATGGTCGCGCAGCGCGTGCAGGATCTCATCCATCTGGAACACCGCAGGCAGCGTTTCAATCAGCAGCGTGGCTTTAATGGTGCCGCGCGGCAGGGAGAACCGATCCTCGGTGAAGCTGAAGACCTCACTCCACCACGCCGCTTCCTGCCATGCCTGGGTTTTTGGCAGATAGAAATAGGGGCCGCTGCCCTTCGCCAGCAGCTGCTGGTAGTTATGGAAAAAGTAGAGGGCGAAGTCGAACAGGCTGCCGGGAATCGCCTCTTCACGCCAGGTAACGTGTTTTTCAGGAAGATGCAGGCCGCGCACCCGGCAAACCAGCACCGCCGGATCCGGCTTCAGCTGATAAATTTTCCCGGCCTCGTTAGTCCAGGTAATAGTGCCGTTGACCGCATCCCGCAGGTTGATCTGCCCTTCGATAAGCTTGCTCCACGCAGGCGAAAGCGAATCCTCGAAATCCGCCATGAACACCTTTACGTTGGCGTTGAGCGCGTTGATCACCATCTTGCGCTCTACCGGCCCGGTGATCTCCACGCGGCGGTCCAGCAGGTCAGCCGGGATCCCGCGAATTGTCCACTCGCTTTCACGAATGGAAGAGGTTTCCGAAATAAAATCCGGCAGCGTCCCGGCATCAATCTGTGCCTGCTGATGCTGGCGCGCAGCCAGCAGGCGATTGCGTTGGGGCGTGAAGTGCGTCACCAGCTCAGTCAGGAACGCAATGGCGTCCGACGTGAGGATCTGGTGTTCTTGCTCGGTAAACGTCTGGGTAAAGCGCAGTTCAGTAGATAGAGCCTGTTCCGACATAACGATCTCTCCCAAGTGATCCTGTTTCATCCTGCGGTTCGTAACACGATCCCGTTGTGTGTTTTTCGTTCAGCACAATTAAGATTACTGCATCGAATTCTAAAATCAAAAACTATTTCCATTTTTTAATTAGAATGCAAGTAACTCATTAATTAACAAAAGGATTAAGATCGTTTAGAAGTGAACATGGATTTTCGGAAATAAAAAAGGCACCCGAAGGTGCCTTGATCACAGCGGAAAGCGTCAGTCCAGCGTGGGATTCATATGGCGCAGATCGAACGGGGTGATCTGGTAGACGTAGTAGTTTAACCAGTTAGTAAACAGCAGGTTGCCGTGGCTGCGCCAGGTGGCGCGCGGTTTTTGCAGTGGATCGTCGTCAGGAAAATAGTTAAAGGGCACTGCCGGGTTGATACCGGCTTCGACATCGCGGAAGTACTCCCCTGCCAGGGTATCGGGATCGTACTCCGGATGGCCTGTCACGAAGGCGATGCGTTTGTCCTTGCTGGCGAACAGATAGGCATCGCCGTCCCGGGATTCTGCCAGAATCTCGAGATCGGTATAGTCACGAATCAGTGCCGCCGGGAAGTCCGCGTAGCGCGAGTGCGGCGCGAGGAAGGCATCATCAAATCCGCGCGTCAGCAACGCGTGCGGGTGGGTAATAAAGTGTTCGTATACCCCGGAGAGCTTTTCGCTGCGGGTCTGTTTTGGAATGCCATACAGAATATTCAGCGCGGCCTGAACGGCCCAACAGACAAACAGCGTTGAGGTGACGTGATCTTTTGCCCACTCCAGCACCTGCTTTATCTGCGGCCAGTAGGCCACGTCGTTAAACTCGACCAGCCCGAGCGGCGCGCCGGTGACAATCAGTCCGTCGAAGTTATCATGCTGAATATCGTCGAAGTTGCAGTAGAAGTTATTCAGGTGCTCCGTCGGAGTGTTGCGGGATTCACGGCTGTCGATGCGCAGCAGCTGAATATCGAGCTGCAGCGCCGAGTTCGACAGCAGACGCAGAAACTGGTTTTCAGTTTCGATCTTCTTCGGCATCAGATTGAGGATAAGCACCTTTAGCGGACGGATCTCCTGATTGCTGGCGCGGGAATGCGTCATCACAAAGACGTTTTCCTCACGCAGGAAATTCACGGCTGGTAACTCATCAGGCACCCTTATTGGCATAACCTCTTTTCCTCAATTTATACGCTTAAACGTTTAGACATCCAGATGCCCAACATTACCCAGGAACGTCCATAATGTCGAGTCTGCAGGCTGAAGGTGAGAAATTTTCACGGTCGGGAAGGGTTAGCAGGGTGGTAAACGGGGTGACGCTGGCGAATAGCGGGATGTGAGAGCGCAGAAATGGCGTGTTGCCATCTGCTTTTACCGGGCTGTACAAAACGGGGCGCTGCTTCAGGGAGGATTGGGGTACCTCTGGCAGGGATGCTGACGAAAACTGGGGGCCTTCAGCGAGATCGGGCTATGATGCTTATCCGCAGGGCGGGGGCTGACGCCATTCGGGGTGGAGGTCTGGTGTTAGCGGCTGTCACAGCGCTGGCGAGCGACACTGCCCTCGCGATGCCGGTCCCGGTGCTGGATCTTAACCAGCCTGCTGACGTGGTGCGGTTTATCACCGGCTGGCTGTCCCGGTCTGCCGGCTGATTTTGTAGCGGGGGGTACGCGGGGCGATGCCAGCGGATTTTCCCGGCGCCGGAATGCAAAAAACCCTCAGCTTTCGCTGAGGGTTCTTCAATTTGATGCCTGGCAGTTCCCTACTCTCGCAT
>NZ_AWFZ01000051.1 GCF_000463155.2 Siccibacter turicensis LMG 23730
CATCTTCCTGGAAGATTCTTGAGCGGCGGTTTTGACTTTCTGTGTGTGCATCCTGGTTTTCTCCTGCGGGGATGGTTAATCCATCTCCCTGGTGAGTTCTCTCGCGGCAAAGGGCAAGGGAGCGACAGCCACGGGCAGAAAACAAGGGCGCCGCAGGCGTGCCATTTACCCTTGTTTTATGAACGGGGATGGTGCTACAGACAGCCCTCCGCGGGAGGACAAACAGGGTGATGGCCTCACCGCATGAACAGGATGCACACACCCGACACGTCGGAACGGCGGGGCGTCATTAAAGCGCCGGTGAAACCGGCGTGGTGAACGCTGCCGGCATCGCCGGCTGCATGCCCTTGACCTCGGCCATCAGACCCTGGCCGCAGGCCCGGAACCCAGCGGGGTCCGGCGGAGACTGGCGGGTGCGCAGCAGCCGCCTG
>NZ_AWFZ01000052.1 GCF_000463155.2 Siccibacter turicensis LMG 23730
CGTGCAAAGCAGGCGCTCTCCCAGCTGAGCTATAGCCCCATCGTAGTGATTAAAACCTCTTACCCTGCATTCTGGCGAATGCAATTTTCACTCAGGCAAGGCGCGGTGTCGCGAAGCATACTTCAGTATGCGAGCGGCGCCGTAACGCAGCATGAGTAAAAATTTGGTAGGCCTGAGTGGACTTGAACCACCGACCTCACCCTTA
>NZ_AWFZ01000053.1 GCF_000463155.2 Siccibacter turicensis LMG 23730
GCGATGCGTTGAGCTAACCGGTACTAATGAACCGTGAGGCTTAACCTTACAACGCCGAAGGTGTTTTGGTGTTGGATTTGAGAGATTTTCAGCTTGAGACGGATTAAACCTGTGGCCGCGAGGCGGCAGGTGAACAGAATTTGCCTGGCGGCTGTAGCGCGGTGGTCCCACCTGACCCCATGCCGAACTCA
Source organism: Siccibacter turicensis LMG 23730 (assembly GCF_000463155.2). Taxonomy (GTDB): domain Bacteria; phylum Pseudomonadota; class Gammaproteobacteria; order Enterobacterales; family Enterobacteriaceae; genus Siccibacter; species Siccibacter turicensis. Next base: position 192 of record NZ_AWFZ01000053.1, read on the forward strand.
GAAGTGAAACGCCGTAGCGCCGATGGTAGTGTGGGGTCTCCCCATGCGAGAGTAGGGAACTGCCAGGCATCAAATTGAAGAACCCTCAGCGAAAGCTGAGGGTTTTTTGCATTCCGGTGCCGGGAAAACCCGCCGGTATCGCCAGCGTCCCGTCCCAGATGCTGACATATATCCATACCCCCGGCTATACACAAAAACTAACGTTACGGGCACCTCGCTCGATCAACGCTCTCATCCTTCCTGGCCTTCGGCGCCACCATTACCTTCACTCGGACATTTTCTGATATTTATTCACATATATTACCTGCCACCTATCCTACGGCTTAGTGTTGAAGTCAGCCGGTGATAAACCGCAACACAGATCTAACCTCTACCTCGACTCAATCCCCGCCCCACCGTGCAAGCCTTCCTGAAACAGATCGGGTAAACTAGCCGAAGTTTGAATCAGGATACATTTATGCGCATCTCCCTTAAGCCTTTCAATACCTTTGGTATTCAGTCGAATGCCCGTGAGCTTGTTGCCGCAGAATCGGCGGAGCAGCTTTCTCGTGCCTGGTGCACCGCCAGTCAACATGGCCTGCCCGTCCTGATTCTGGGCGAGGGGAGCAACGTCTTTTTTACGGAAGATTATGAGGGCGTTGTCATCCTCAATCGCATTAAAGGGATAGCGGTCACTGAGAGCGAAGACGCATGGCATCTGCACGTGGGCGCAGGGGAGAACTGGCATGAGCTGGTTAAATACTCGCTGGCGCACGGGATGCATGGCCTTGAGAATCTCGCGCTGATCCCGGGCTGTGTTGGGTCGTCCCCTATCCAGAACATTGGCGCTTACGGCGTAGAGCTCAAGCAGGTCTGCGAGTACGTTGACTGCATCGATCCTGAAAGCGATGAAATGGTACGCCTGACCAACGAGCAGTGCCGCTTTGGCTACCGCGACAGCATCTTCAAGCATGAATATCAGAATCGATACGTCATTATCGGTGTGGGAATACGTCTGCCAAAAACCTGGCAGCCGATATTAACCTACGGCGATTTAGTGCGCCTGGATCCGCAAACCGTCACGCCACAGCAGGTGTTCGATGCGGTCTGCCATATGCGCAGCAGTAAACTGCCCGATCCCAAAGTAAACGGTAATGCGGGAAGCTTCTTCAAGAACCCGGTCGTCAGCGCCGAACAAACCGCTGCGCTGCTAAAACGCTATCCCGATGCGCCACACTATCCTCAGGCGGACGGGTCCACCAAGCTCGCTGCGGGCTGGCTTATCGATCAGTGTCATCTGAAAGGCTACCGTTCTGGCGGTGCTGCGGTACACCGCCATCAGGCGCTGGTACTCATTAATGAAGACAATGCGGTAAGCCGGGACATCATCAACCTGGCGCGCCACGTACGGCAGTGCGTGGGGGAAAAATTCAATGTCTGGCTGGAGCCGGAAGTACGCTTTATTGGACGTACTGGCGAGGTTAATGCCGTGGAGCAAATAGCATGAAGGATAACACCATCCCCCTGACGTTAATTTCTATCCTGGCTGATGGCGAATTTCATTCTGGTGAGCAGCTTGGCGAGTCGTTAGGCATGAGCCGGGCGGCGATTAATAAGCATATCCAGACGCTACGTGACTGGGGCGTTGACGTCTTTACCGTGCCGGGCAAGGGTTACAGCCTGCCGGAACCGGTTCAGCTGCTGGATGAGCATTTTATTCATTCTCAGATTACGGACGGCACGGTAGCGGTACTGCCGGTTATTGATTCCACTAACCAGTATCTGATGGAACGGATCGGCAGTTTACAATCGGGAGATGCCTGCATTGCGGAATATCAGCAGGCTGGCCGTGGGCGGCGCGGTAGGAAGTGGTTTTCGCCCTTTGGTTCGAACCTCTACCTCTCGATGTACTGGCGTCTTGAGCAGGGCCCGGCAGCCGCTATCGGTTTGAGCCTGGTAATTGGCATTATCATGGCCGAGGTGCTTCAGGATCTCGGTGCCAAAGATGTCAGAGTAAAATGGCCTAACGATCTCTATCTGCACGATCGCAAACTGGCGGGCATTCTGGTCGAACTTACCGGTAAAACGGGCGATGCGGCCCATATTGTTATCGGGGCCGGCATTAACCTGGCGATGCGCCAGGTGGTGAGCGATATTGTGAATCAGGGGTGGATCAACCTGCAGGAAGCGAATATTGCGGTCGATCGTAACCAGCTGGCAGTCCGGCTCATCAACGAGCTACGCAGTGCATTGACGACATTTGAACAGGAAGGTCTGGCGCCATTCCTGGCGCGCTGGGAGCGGCTTGATAATTTTATCCATCGCCAGGTAAAACTAATTATTGGCGAACGTGAAATTTATGGAATATCACGGGGTATCGATCAACAGGGCGCGCTATTACTCGAACAGGATGGGGCAGTAAAACCCTGGATGGGCGGTGAAATATCACTGCGCGGTGCAGATTAAAAAAAGGGGGCGAGCCCCCTTTTTTATTTTCGTAACCTTACGCACTCGACGGCATGATCGGCGCTCTTGGTCATGATCAGGCTGGCTCGCTCACGGGTGGGTAGTATATTTTCTTTTAAATTCAGCCAGTTGATTTCTTTCCACAGCGTGGTGGCGACCTTAATCGCTTCTTCTTCAGATAGCTTCGCATAGTTGTGGAAATAGGAGTCAGGGTCAGTGAACGCCCCCTCGCGGAATTTCAGGAAGCGATTGATATACCAGGTCTGCAGCAGATCCTCAGGCGCATCGACATATATTGAAAAATCAACGAAGTCGGAAACAAATACATGATGAGGGTCGTGCGGATAATCCATACCGCTTTGTAATACGTTTAACCCTTCCAGAATCAGAATATCCGGGTGCGCTACCGTCTTATCCCCTTCTGGAATGACATCATAAATAAGGTGCGAATAAACCGGTGCGGTGACGTTAGGTACGCCTGACTTGAGATCGGAAACGAACTTCACCAGACGGTGCATATCGTAGGATTGAGGAAATCCTTTCTTCTTCATCAGATCGCGCTCTTTGAGCACCTTATTAGGATGAAGGAAACCGTCTGTGGTGATCAACTCGACGCGGCGATGCTCAGGCCAGCGACTCAGTAGCGCCTGCAGCACACGCGCGGTTGTGCTCTTTCCCACGGCCACGCTGCCAGCAATGCTGATGATATAAGGTATACGTTGCCCGTCAGTCCCCAGGAACTGCTCCAGCACGGCCTGACGACGTAAGTTGGAACTGATGTAGAAATTTAGCAGACGCGACAGGGGCAGATAGATCTCCGCCACCTCTTCTAAGGAGAGATCCTCATTAATACCTTTTAACCGGGCGATTTCACCTTCCGTGAGCGTCATCGGTACAGAATCACGCAGTGCAGCCCACTGGCTCCGGTTAAACTGTAAATACGGCGTCATTAACGTTTGCTCTCTATTACCCATAAGCATGCCTGCCAGTTATTGCGGACATTAATGAAGGCGACAAGACGTGGTGTCACGCTTCATCGCTGGCCGCGCAATGGCGTGCCACTCATCCAGATTATTGACAATGGGCAGGAGGGTAACACCAGATGGCGGCGAATAATAAGAAAAAATCTCCTCAGCTGACGCGTAAAGTGGGGGGCGTCACGCTGATAAAAGGTCAGCGATGTCTGTGGCAAAAGGCTTGATAAATACCCGCACTATCAAAAATCGGCTGTGATAATAATGGACGGCCGGCACGATACGATGCGGTTTATAAAGCGTATCCCGGCACGGCTTTCCTGTAAGAGAGTAGACCGCGCTGCCGAATATTTGTTCATAGATGGTGGAAATAACGTCACATTTACGGGTTGTCGCACAAAATGTGAGCGATAGAGCAGTTTATGCAATTTTTTTGTTGCATGCAGGCGCCGCTATTCCTAGAATGCGCGCTACTTGATGCCGGCTTAGCTCAGTAGGTAGAGCAACTGACTTGTAATCAGTAGGTCACCAGTTCGATTCCGGTAGCCGGCACCATCAAGTATCGGGTGGGGTTCCCGAGCGGCCAAAGGGAGCAGACTGTAAATCTGCCGTCATCGACTTCGAAGGTTCGAATCCTTCCCCCACCACCATATTCGACTCTGTCTGACAACAGGGTCCGAGGCGAAAAGCTCCCAGCCAATCGCCTCGAATAGTGAGAGGTTTCCTCTCAATATTCACAACAGAAAGATTCAGGTAGCCGAGTTCCAGGATGCGGGCATCGTATAATGGCTATTACCTCAGCCTTCCAAGCTGATGATGCGGGTTCGATTCCCGCTGCCCGCTCCAAGATGTGCTGATATAGCTCAGTTGGTAGAGCGCACCCTTGGTAAGGGTGAGGTCGGCAGTTCGAATCTGCCTATCAGCACCACTTCTCTTTTCCATCCTGCTTATCTTCTGTTAATGAATTCAACAAATTCAGGCAATTGCCTGGTTGATGTGGTGATATCACCGATTTATCCGTGTCTTAGAGGGACAATCGATGTCTAAAGAAAAGTTTGAACGTACAAAACCGCACGTTAACGTCGGTACTATCGGCCACGTTGACCATGGTAAAACAACGCTGACCGCTGCAATCACTACCGTACTGGCTAAAACCTACGGTGGTGCTGCTCGCGCATTCGATCAGATCGATAA
>NZ_AWFZ01000054.1 GCF_000463155.2 Siccibacter turicensis LMG 23730
TCGCCCGCACGACCTTCGTCCAGCAGTTTGCGGAACATTTCAACGCCGGTACAGGTTGATTTCACAGTATCTTTAATACCAACGATTTCAACTTCTTCACCAACTTTGATGATGCCGCGCTCTACACGACCGGTAACTACAGTACCACGGCCGGAGATGGAGAATACGTCTTCGATAGGCAGCAGGAACGGCTTGTCAATTGCACGCTCTGGTTCCGGGATGTAAGAATCCAGGAAGCCTGCCAGTTCGATGATTTTCGCTTCCCACTCTGCTTC
>NZ_AWFZ01000055.1:0-440 GCF_000463155.2 Siccibacter turicensis LMG 23730
TTCAGCGAGCACGAGCAGTCTGTCAGAGCGGAACTGAGCGCAAGCGCGAGGAGAATCAGCGACGCCATCCTCGCACACGAGCAGAGTATGAGCGAGGCGATGGAGAAAAACCGGCGGAGCGTACTGCGGACTGCCGGGCGGACATGGTTCACCATCCTGATGGTGTCAGCGCTGCTGATCGGCACGAGCGGGAGCATACTGTGGTGGCAGGGGCAGCAGATAACCGACAATTACACGCATCTTCGTCAGCAGGAAGATACCCTGGCGAAAATGACTGCCCGGACGTGGGGAGTGCGCTATCAGGAGAGCCGCGACGGCCGGAGGTTTCTTATCCTGCCGCCCGGGATGCAAACCGAAGCCATCCCCTACGACGGGACGACATGGATCCGCCTGAAACAGGAGTAGCGGAAAATGACAGAGCTGGAAAAGCAGTTGCTGAG
>NZ_AWFZ01000055.1:450-3180 GCF_000463155.2 Siccibacter turicensis LMG 23730
CGCCCGGACGTGGGGAGTGCGCTATCAGGAGAGCAGCGACGGCCGGAGGTTTCTTATCCTGCCGCCGGGGATGCAAACCGAAGCCATCCCTTACGACGGGACGACATGGATCCGCCTGAAACAGGAGTAGCGGAAAATGACAGAGCTGGAAAAGCAGTTGCTGAGCGCATTAGAGCAGCTACAGCAGGACTACTCGCAAAGGCTGGACGAATGGGAGAGCGCCTTCGCGGAATGGCGGAGCATGTGTGGGCTTATGCAACGGGAGAACGCGGTGCTGAACGAGCGCGTGTCGGACTTGAGCACGCAGGTGCTGAGTTTAAGCGAGCAGCTGCGCCGCTTGTCCGGGAACTGAATGCCATCGAGGAGAAGGCTGTACTGGAGTATCAGCGTCAGAACGAGCTGGAGCTGACGCTCCGACAGAAGCAGAAGAGTTTCGATGGTCCGAAGATGAGGTGACAGCCCGCACGAAGAAGGGCTCATCGCGTTCCTGCTAAATAGGCTGACTACCGGAATGGTAGTGACTTATCCCGGAGGAAGTGATGAAAATTCTCAACGTTATTGAAGCCCTGCTGAACTGTTTTTACCTGGTGATGGAGCTGTGTGAGTTGCCGGAGAGGCATTTGCCGGTTTTTAAGGCGTTCGCGCTGATTTTAGTGTGACTTTACGCGCCATGCATCTGGCTGCATGACTATGCATCAGTGTAATATCCAGCGGCTGCGTTTTCGGTGTTTTTTCGTCATGTCTGTCGCCACTTTCTCGCGTCTGGCACCGGAAACGCAGCCAACCCCGTTTCAGCGGTGCGGGCAACGGATGTTATGGTAAATCCAGCTGATTGGCAGGTACAAAAAAAGCCCCGCAGGGCTTTTTTGTACCTTATTGATCTGCACACTTTGCAGCCTTCAGGGCTTCCAGCTGATTTAGCCGGTTAGCTGCTTTTTTGCGGGCTTCGCCTTTTGCCATGCCATTTCCTATCCCAAAATCACCCAGGAAACCTAATACGGTGCGCCCGTCAAATTCGCCGGTTGCCTCAATTTCTTGTTGTACACTGCGCGTTTTGGCGATTTCCAGAGCTACCGCTTTGCAATCCATTGCGGAAGATTCTGGACCGGTGACGTTCGCGGCCTGTGGATATTGCTTTGTTGCGCATCCTGCCATGATCAGCGCTGCCGATAGGATGAATATTTTTTTCAAAATTATCCTTATTTATTTAGGCATAGTTAAGAAATACCCATTTTATCATTTAGGCATAGTTAAGAGATACCCATTTTATCGGCAGGAAATGAGGGTTTTTTAGTTGAATTTTGGGAGGGGCAAGGTTCCATATTGGTCGAGGATTCTGGAGCTGACCGGCAACGGCCAGCGCGGCTATGGGCCATGCGGTGGTTGAGCATAGAAAGGATCTTCTTGAGTTCCTTTTTTTCTACGCGTAATCTCTTGCTCTGAAAACGAAAAAACCACCTGGGGAGGTGGTTTTTCGAAGGTTCAGTAAACCGGCAAGTTTCTGAACCGTGGTAACAGTCTTGTGCGAGACGTGTCACCAAATCTGTCCTTCCAGTGTAGCCGTAGTAATGGCACCACTTCAAGAACTCTCACAACATCTCTCGCACATCCTGTTTACCAGTGGCTACTGCCAATGGCGATTTGTCGTGCCTTTTCGGGTTGGACTCAAGTTGATAGTTACCGGAAAGAGCGTGGTAGTCGGACTGAACGGGGGGTTCGTGCATACAGTCCAGCTTGGAGCGAACTGCCTTCCCGGAACCGAGTGTCAGGCGTGGAATGAGATAAACGCGGCCATAACAGCGGAGTGACACCGGTAAACCGAAAGGCAGGAACAGGAGAGCGCACGAGGGAGCCACCAGGGGGAAACGCCTGGTATCTTTAAGTCCTGTCGGGTTTCGCCACCACTGATTTGAGCGTCAGATTTCGTGATGCTTGTCAGGGGGGCGGAGCCTATGGAAAAACGGCTCTGGCGTGGCCTTATCGCTTCCCTGTTAAGTTTCTTCCTGGCATCTTCCAGGAAATTTCCGCCCTGTTCGTAAGCCATTTCCGCTCGCCGCAGTCGAACGACCGAGCGTAGCGAGTCAGTGAGCGAGGAAGCGGAATATATCCTGTATCACATATTCTGCTGACGCACCGGTGCCGCCTTTTTCCTCCTGCCACATGAAGCACTTCACTGACATCCGCATTCGTGCCAACATAGTAAGCCAGTATACACTCCGCTAGCGCTACGTGACTGGTTCAGGGCTGCGCCCCGAAACCCGCCAAAAGCCACTGACGCGCCTGCGGCTTGTCCAACCCCGCGCCGACCGGGAAAGGCTTTCCCGCCCGTCCCGGCGTTATCAGGAGGCCGGTTTGTCAGAGAAACGGAACAAGATGCTCACCATGTGGGTGACGGAGGACGAGCACCGGCGGCTGCTTGAGCGCTGTGACGGCAGGCAGCTGGCGGCGTGGATGCGGCAGACCTGCCTGGACGAAAAGCCGGCACGTTCCGGAAAGCTCCCCTCAATCTCGCCGGCGCTGCTGCGCCAGCTTGCCGGCATGGGCAATAACCTGAACCAGATAGCCCGCCGTGTTAACGCCGGCGGCGGCACCGGCCATGACAGGGTGCAGATTGTGGCTGCGCTGATGGCCATCGATGCCGGGCTTGAGCGGCTGAGGCACGCCGTTCTTGAGAAAGGAACGGACGATGATCGTTAAATTTCATCCACGCGGTCGCGGCGGTGGCGCCGG
>NZ_AWFZ01000055.1:3190-4320 GCF_000463155.2 Siccibacter turicensis LMG 23730
ACAGATTGTGGCGGCGCTGATGGCCATCGATGCCGGGCTTGAGCGGCTGCGGCACGCCGTTCTTGAGAAAGGAACGGACGATGATCGTTAAATTTCATCCACGCGGTCGCGGCGGTGGCGCCGGGCCGGTGGACTATCTGCTGGGTAAAGACCGGCAGCGTGAAGGTGCCAGCGTCCTGCAGGGGAAGCCGGAAGAAGTCCGGGAGCTGATTGACGCGTCGCCTTACGTGAAGAAATACACATCCGGCGTCCTGTCGTTTGCGGAGGCCGATCTGCCTCCCGGCCAGCGGGAAAAACTGATGGCCAGCTTCGAGCGCGTTCTGATGCCCGGACTTGATAAAGATCAGTACAGCATTCTGTGGGTGGAGCACGCGGACAAGGGGCGTCTGGAGCTGAACTTTCTGATCCCCAATACCGAACTGCTGACCGGCAGGCGGCTCCAGCCGTACTACGACCGCGCCGACCGGCCGCGCATCGATGCCTGGCAGACCATCGTGAACGGCAGACTGGGGCTGCATGACCCGAACGCGCCGGAAAACCGCCGGGCGCTGGTCACGCCGTCCGGACTGCCGAAAACGAAGCAGGAGGCCACTGAAGCCATCACGCGCGGACTGCTGACCCTTGCTTCGTCCGGGGAGCTGAAAAACCGTCAGGACGTCACTGAGGCGCTGGAACGGTCAGGTTTTGAGGTGGTGCGCACCACGAAAAGCAGTATCAGCATTGCCGACCCGGACGGGGGGCGAAACATCCGACTGAAGGGAGCCATCTATGAGCAGTCTTTTAACGCTGGCGAAGGACTTAGAGCAGCAATCGAAAGCGCAGCAGCAGAGTACCGGCGAGATGCTGAAAGCCGCATTCAGCGAGCACGAGCAGTCTGTCAGAGCGGAACTGAGCGCAAGCGCGAGGAGAATCAGCGACGCCATCCTCGCCCACGAGCAGAGTATGAGCGAGGCGATGGAGAAAAACCGGCGGAGCGTACTGCGGACTGCCGGGCGGACATGGCTCACCATTCTGATGGTGTCAGCGCTGCTGATCGGCACGAGCGGGAGCATTCTGTGGTGGCAGGGGCAGCAGATAACCGACAATTACACGCATCTTCGTCAGCAGGAAGATACCCTGGCGAAAATGAC
>NZ_AWFZ01000056.1 GCF_000463155.2 Siccibacter turicensis LMG 23730
ATTGAAGAGTTTGATCATGGCTCAGATTGAACGCTGGCGGCAGGCCTAACACATGCAAGTCGAACGGTAACAGGGAGCAGCTTGCTGCTCTGCTGACGAGTGGCGGACGGGTGAGTAATGTCTGGGAAACTGCCTGATGGAGGGGGATAACTACTGGAAACGGTAGCTAATACCGCATAACGTCTTCGGACCAAAGTGGGGGACCTTCGGGCCTCATGCCATCAGATGTGCCCAGATGGGATTAGCTAGTAGGTGGGGTAACGGCTCACCTAGGCGACGATCCCTAGCTGGTCTGAGAGGATGA
>NZ_AWFZ01000057.1 GCF_000463155.2 Siccibacter turicensis LMG 23730
CACCTGTGTCGGTTTGGGGTACGATTTGATGTTACCTGATGCTTAGAGGCTTTTCCTGGAAGCAGGGCATTTGTCACTTCAGCACCGTGGTGCCTCGTCATCACGCCTCAGCCTTAACCTTCCGGATTTGCCTGGAAAGTCAGCCTACACGCTTAAACCGGGACAACCGTCGCCCGGCCGACATAGCCTTCTCCGTCCCCCCTTCGCAGTAACACCAAGTACAGGAATATTAACCTGTTTCCCATCGACTACGCCTTTCGGCCTCGCCTTAGGGGTCGACTCACCCTGCCC
>NZ_AWFZ01000058.1 GCF_000463155.2 Siccibacter turicensis LMG 23730
ACGCAGACTGGCGTCCACGCTTCAAAGCCTCCCACCTATCCTACACATCAAGGCTCAATGTTCAGTGTCAAGCTGTAGTAAAGGTTCACGGGGTCTTTCCGTCTTGCCGCGGGTACACTGCATCTTCACAGCGAGTTCAATTTCACTGAGTCTCGGGTGGAGACAGCCTGGCCATCATTACGCCATTCGTGCAGGTCGGAACTTACCCG
>NZ_AWFZ01000059.1 GCF_000463155.2 Siccibacter turicensis LMG 23730
CCTGACACTCGGTTCCGGGAAGGCAGTTCGCTCCAAGCTGGACTGTATGCACGAACCCCCCGTTCAGTCCGACTGCTGCGCCTGTTCCGGTAACTATCGACTTGAGTCCAAGCCGGAAAGACACGACAAAGCGCCACTGGCAGCAGCCACTGGTAAGAGGGTGTACAAGAGATTACTGATGCAGAGTTCTTGAAGTCAGAGCCAAACTACGGCTAAACTGGAAGGACGAATTTGGTGGCAGCGGTCTTGTACACCCTGTTACCACGGTCCAGAAGTTCCCCAACTTACTGAACCTTCGAAAAACCACCTCCCCAGGTGGTTTTTTCGTTTTCAGAGCAAGAGATTACGACGCAACGGAAAGGATCTCAAGAGGTTCATCTTCGATGACCGACAGACATCAAAGTAAAACCGATACCAAACAACAGTACCAGTCAAAAACTCACACCGACAAAACCCTTTGAAAATAAAGCATAAAAAATCGTATAGTTGGATGATGCACAATCACCCAACAAACCAGCATAACCATTTGAATAAATAGAAAAATAAAAATATAGGATATTAGAGTAATGAAATACATTTGCTTTGCAGCAGTAATGATTTCCCTTACAGGATGCGTTAATTCAAGTGGCGTATTACCCATGGGGCCAGATACTTATTCCATATCTGTTCATGCTGCACCTGTAAGGGGACAGGCTGGAGCAAAAAAAGCTGCGTTAACAGAAGCGAACCAATATTGCCTTAATCAAGGCAAGACCATCCTTGTGAAGAACATGGATCACTCTACGTTTAGCTCGCTCCCAGGGGATGATATAAGCATCATATTCCAATGCTTATCGGTTGGCGATAGTGGATTACAGCGACCTAATTATCAAAGTCCTGCTGATGTAAACGTCAACGTTAATTAGGCACCATTTACCATAACATCCGTTGGGCGCACCGCTGAAACGGGGTTGGCTGCGTTTCCGGTGCCAGACGCGAGAAAGTGGCGACAGACATAACGAAAAAACACCGAAAACGCAGCCGCTGGATATTACACTGATGCATAGTCATGCAGCCAGATGCATGGCGCGT
>NZ_AWFZ01000060.1 GCF_000463155.2 Siccibacter turicensis LMG 23730
TCGGACTTGAGCACGCAGGTGCTGAGTTTAAGCGAGCAGCTGCGCCGCTTGTCCGGGAACTGAATGCCATCGAGCTCCGGCAGAGGGAGAATGAGTATCAGAAAACACTGGAGCTGGAGCGCCAGCCGCAGAAAACCTACCGCGGGCCGACACTTTAAACCATCCAGGCAGCTGACAACCCGCACGAAGAGGGGCTCTTATTTCTCCCGCTAAATAGGTTCGTGATCAAAAAGGTCACGACTTATTCAGGAGCGGGAAATGAAGCTGTTAAATCTTATTGAATCATTGCTTAACTGCCTGTATCTGGCGGCGGAGCTGTGGGACTGGCTGGAGAAGCATTTGTCGGTTTTTAAGGCATTGGCGCGGATTTTAGTGTGACTTTAACATCCATGCATCTGGCTGCATGACTATGCACCAGTGTAATATTCAGCGGCTGCGT
>NZ_AWFZ01000061.1:0-108524 GCF_000463155.2 Siccibacter turicensis LMG 23730
GGAGGCGCATTATAGGGAGTTCTTTCGCCCTGACAACCCCTAATCTGAAAAAAGTTTTCAACCGTCTTTTTTTTCATCAATTCCGCTAAAAAGTAGCCTCTTCCCTCTATATTTGTCGATTACTCGACCATCTGGCGATCCCGGATGGCATACTACGGCGTGCCCTATTGCTAAAGGAACTGCTCTTATGTCTCTCACAGCACATCAGCTTGCCGCGCAGAAGAACCTTTCTTATGTCCTGGCAGAGAAACTGGCTCGCTTGATTTTAAAAGGGGATTACGCGCCCGGGACGATTTTGCCGGGTGAGATTGAGCTGGGGGAAATGTTCGGCGTCAGCCGTACTGCCGTCCGTGAAGCGGTAAAAACCCTCACCGCTAAAGGTATGGTGCTGCCGCGCCCGCGGATAGGCACGCGCGTGATGCCGCAGGCCCACTGGAACTTCCTTGATAAGGAGCTGCTCTCCTGGTGGATGACCGACGCCAACTTTAACGAGGTGGTGAAAAACTTCCTGGTGATGCGTCATAGCCTTGAGCCACAGGCCTGCCTTCTGGCCGCGATAAGCGGTACCCCCGAGCAAAAAGCCGCGTTAACCGCCACCCAGGCCGAGATGGCCGCGCTGGAAAGCGCTTTTGTGCGCGAACGCTGGATTGAAGTCGATATGGCCTGGCACGAGCAAATCTATGCCATGAGCGGTAATCCGTTTCTTATCTCTTTCGCCAGCCTGTTCCGCCCCGTTTACTATAACTACTTCACCGCCATCACAACGGATACCGTGATTAAGCTTGATTTACACCGTTCGGTTGTTGATGCAATTAATGAAGGAAACGGTGAAGCGGCGTTGAAAGCCTGTCAGGCACTCTTACTCGAACCGCTTCCTGAAGGGAAACCAGCACCACTTTAAGGCAGGAGTCGCATGAGCCCAAGAAAAGCACGTAGTATGTCCGGCCTGCCATGGATAGCGGCGATGGCTTTTTTTATGCAGGCGCTGGATGCCACCATTCTGAATACCGCATTACCGGCGATAGCTGAGAGCCTCAACCGCTCGCCGCTGGCGATGCAGTCCACCATCATCAGCTACACCCTGACGGTCGCCATGCTTATTCCGGTCAGCGGCTGGCTTGCGGATCGATTCGGCACCCGCAAAGTATTTATGACCGCGGTGTCGCTGTTTACGCTGGGATCGCTCGCCTGCGCCCTCTCCAGTTCATTGGGCGAGCTGGTGATATTTCGCATTATTCAGGGTATCGGCGGGGCGATGATGATGCCGGTCGCCCGTCTGGCGCTACTGCGTGCCTATCCCCGCAGCGAGCTGCTACCGGTGCTGAACTTCGTCACCATGCCCGGTCTGGTTGGCCCCATCCTCGGCCCGATGCTGGGCGGCGTGCTGGTTACCTGGGCAAGCTGGCACTGGATCTTCCTGATTAACATTCCGATTGGTGTGGCGGGTCTTTTCTATGCCCGCAAGTACATGCCCGACTTCACCACGCCGCGGCGTAAGTTTGATATGACCGGGTTTGTGCTGTTTGGCCTTAGCCTGGTGCTGTTCTCCAGCGGCATGGAGCTGTTCGGTGAAAGACTGGTTGCCAGCTGGCTGGCGCTGTCGATTATCGTCGCCGGCGTGCTGCTGCTGTTTGCTTATATTCGTCATGCCCGCCATCACCCTACGCCGCTTATCGCGCTCCCGATGTTTAAAATCCGCACCTTCTCGGTTGGCATCGCCGGGAATATTGCCTCGCGCCTCGGTACCGGCTGCGTGCCGTTCCTGATGCCGCTGATGTTGCAGGTGGGTTTTGGTTACCAGGCGCTTATCGCCGGCATCATGATGGCGCCTACCGCCGTGGGGTCGATTCTGGCTAAGTCGGTCGTTACTCAGGTGTTGCGTCGCCTCGGTTATCGCACCACGCTGGTTGGCATCACCATCTTCATCGGGCTGATGATTGCCCAGTTCTCGTTGCAGTCGCCGGGTATGACGATATGGATGCTGATCCTGCCGCTGTTCGTGCTGGGGATGGCGATGTCCACACAGTTTACGGCCATGAATACCATCACGCTTGCCGATCTGACGGACGAAAACGCCAGCAGCGGGAACAGTATGCTGGCGGTAACCCAGCAGCTTTCCATTAGCCTGGGTGTAGCGGTCAGCGCTGCGGTTCTGCGTTTTTATGAAGGGTTTGAGAGCGCCAACACCGTTGAGCAGTTCCACTACACCTTTATTACGATGGGTGGCATTACGCTGGTGTCGTCCCTGGTATTTATGCTGCTGCGCCCGAAAGACGGGCAGAACCTGATTAAAGAGCGGCACCGCGGTTAAGCGGAGCCGCGATCCATCAGCTCTGGCGTCAGCTGGAGCAGCTGCTGCGCAAGTTCCGGCTGCGCCATACGGTGTATCAGCACATCGATAGCCAGCTCGCCCAGTTCATCTTTCGGCTGGTGAATGGTCGTCAGTGGCGGCGTCATGTAGCGCGCCAGCTCGATATCGTCATAGCCCACGATCGCCATGTCGTTCGGGATAGTGACGCCCGCATGCCACAGCGCCTGATACGCGCCGACCGCCATTGCATCGTTGCCGATAAACACCGCCTGAGGCCGCTCTTTAAGCGTTAGCACGCTCTCCATGGCGCGAAAGCCGCCGGCAAACTCAAAATCCGCCGTGATCTCATACTCTGCCGGCACCGGTAGACCGGCACGCTTCATCGCCGTGCGGAACCCCTCCAGACGCAGCCGCGCCGGGGTTTTATCCAGCGGCCCGGTAATACAGGCGATGCGGGTATAGCCTTTATCAATAAGATGCTGGGTGGCGATATCGCCGCCCAGCAGAGAGTTATCCTGAATCAGGTCGCACTGCCCGTCGAGCGGTGCCCAGTCCATCATCACGGTGGGAATATTGGGATAGCGGCGGATCAGTTCCGCCGAGGGCTGATGGGTTTCGGTGCAGAGTAGCAGCAGACCATCGACGCGCTTTTGCAGCAGCATCTCAAGATTGCGGTTCATGCGCTGCTCGTCCCCTTCGGTATTGCACAGTACCAGACTGTAGCCGCGCTCAAAGCAGCTGCGCTCCACGCCGCGCACCAGTTCTGAATAGAAGGGGTTGGAGCTGGCGGTGAGCAGCATCCCGATGGTGCGGGTCTGATTCAGCTTCAGACTGCGCGCCACCGCCGATGGCGCGTAGTTGAGGCTGTTGACCGCCGCTTCTACCTTTTCACGTATGGCATCGCTAACGAACCGGTCGTTATTGATGACGTGGGAAACGGTGGACGTGGAGACGCCCGCGAGGCGAGCGACATCCTTCATGGTTGCCACGGTTTACCCCTGCTGACGCAAAAAGTCGTCGGTTTCATGGCGCCACGGCACGGAGGGCTGCGCCCCTTTACGCGTCACGGCAATGGCCGCCGCGGCATGGGCAAAGCGGATCGCCTCCGCCAGCGGCTGATGCTCAAGCAGCGCGGTCACTAGCGCGCCGTTGAAGGTGTCGCCCGCTGCGATGGTATCAATGGCGGTGACGCGGAAGCCCGGTACGCGACTGCCCTGGCCGTTGACGCTGGCCCACACGCCGCGGCTACCGAGGGTAATGATGACGGTCGCAATGCCCTTATCGTGCAGCGCCTGTGCTGCTTTCGCCGCATCGTCATCGTTGGTCACGCGGATCCCGGTCAGCTTTTCCGCTTCGGTTTCGTTGGGCGTGATGATATCCACCAGCGCCAGTAAGTTATCCGGCAGTTCACGGGCCGGTGCCGGGTTGAGGATCACCGTTGTGCCGTTCTGGTGGGCAATCTGCGCCGCGCGCAGGACGCTCTCTACCGGCGACTCAAGCTGCATCAGCAGCGCATCCGCCCCGGCGATGAGATCCTGATGGGCCTCGACCCGCTCAGGCAGCAGCGCCGCGTTAGCCCCGGCGTGAATGCCAATCACGTTTTCGCCATCGTCGTTGACAAAAATCAGCGCTACGCCCGTCGATTCACCCTGAACGGTGCTGACTGGCGCAATATCAATTTTATCGGTACGTAACTGCTGGCACACGCGCTCGCCAATATCGTCATCGCCCACGCAGGCAATAAACGCAATATCAGCGCCGCTGCGCCCGGCGGCTACCGCCTGGTTTGCCCCTTTGCCGCCAAACGCGACCTGATAGTGACTCCCGGTCAGGGTTTCACCCGGTGCAGGGAAAGCGGGAAGATTAAGGATATGGTCGGCGTTGATGCTGCCGAGGACGACGAGCTTGCCTGCGGTTTTAGTCATGGGATATCCAGTCGAAATGCGCCACCGGACGGCGGCGCGTGCCATGCTTTTCTTTATATCTTTCAGGCGAGCCCGTTGCGGCCCGCCTGAGGAGTACGCCGTATTACTGCTTGATCACCAGTTTCAGGTCAACCGGGATCTTCGCGTTCACTTTTTCGCCTTTCAGCACTTTGTTCGCTGCATCGACGCCGGTGGCACCGATCTGCTCCGGCAGCTGCGCGATAGTGCCGCCCAGTTTGCCGTCTTCAACCGCTTTCACACCGTCCGGCGTGCCGTCGAAACCAACCACAATCACATCGGATTTACCGGCGGTTTGCAGCGCGCGCAGTGCGCCCAATGCCATTTCATCATTCTGTGCGAACACGGCCTGCACATCTGGGTGCGCGGTCAGCAGGTTCTGCATAACGTTCAGGCCTTTGGTACGGTCAAAGTCAGCCGGCTGGCTGGCCAGCACGTTGAATTTGTGTGCCGCAACGGCCTGCTGGAAGCCTTCGCCACGCTCACGCGCAGCAGACGTTCCGGCGATGCCCTGCAGTTCGATCACTTTCGCGCCTTCGCCTGCTTTCTTCGCGATGTAGTTCCCGGCGATTTTGCCGCCCAGTACGTTATCGGAGGCCACGTGCGTTACCACTTCGCCTTTATTTGCCGCACGGTCGAGAGTGATCACCGGGATATTGGCCTGGTTAGCCATTTTCACCGCGTTGCCCACCGCGTCGGAGTCGGTCGGGTTGATCAGCAGCAGCTTGGTGCCGCGAACCGTCAGGTCCTGCACGTTAGCCAGCTCTTTCGCCGGGTTGTTCTGGGAATCCAGCACCACCAGGTTATAGCCCAGCTTGTCCGCTTCTTTCTGCGCGCCGTCTTTCAGCGACACGAAGAACGGGTTGTTCAGGGTAGAGATAACCAGCGCGATAGTGTCTTTCGCCATCGCGTTGGCACTTACGGTGGCGCTCAGCGCAACAGCGGAAACCAGTGTAGCCAGCTTTTTCATATTCATGTCGATATGTCCTGTTGAGTTATTCCCCATGCGGGGTTGCATTACTGCTTTTTGTTATCAACCAGTACCGCCAGGAGAATCACCACAGCTTTGACGATCATCTGGTAATAGGAAGAAACACCTAATAAGTTCAAACCGTTATTCAGGAAGCCTAAGATCAGCGCACCGATAAGCGTTCCCACAATACGGCCTTTGCCGCCCGCCAGGCTGGTCCCACCCAGCACCACCGCCGCGATAGCATCCAGTTCATATCCCGTGCCTGCGGTAGGCTGGGCCGATGAAAGACGCGCCACTTCGATGACGCCCGCCAGCGCAGCCAGCATGCCGGAGAGCGAATAGACGATAATTTTGACTTTGTTGACGCTGATACCGGACAGGCGCGTCGCCGCTTCGTTACCGCCCAGCGCATAGATATAGCGACCAAGACGCGTGTGATGCAGCATGTACCAGGCAGCGAGGAAGACGATAGCCATGATCCAGACCGGCGTCGGAATCCCCAGCGGGCGGCCAATACCAAACCAGCCGAACAGATCCGCATTGTCGGTAAAGCCGGTATTCACGGGACTACCATCGGTATAGACCATGGTCACCCCGCGCAGCAGCAGCATCATGACGAGGGTGGCAATAAACGCCTGCACCCTCCCTTTCGCCACAATCACCCCGGTCACGCTACCGATAGCCGCACCGGCGGCCAGTGCGGCAGCAACCGCCACCAGCGCGTTGACCTCCATGCCGACCAGCGAGGCCGCCACCGCCCCGGTTAACGCCAGCAGGGAACCGACGGACAGGTCGATACCCGACGTCAGGATAACCAGCGTCATCCCAACCGCCATAATGGCGTTAACCGAGGTTTGCTGAAGAATGTTGAACAGGTTATTTACGGTAAAGAAGTTAGGACTCATGGTGGAGACAATCGCGATCAGCACCAGCAGTGCGATCAGCGATTTTTGCTCCATCAGCCATGCTTTGGTGAAATAACGGCGACCGGAAACAGTCTGGGTTGTCATCATTTTACTCCTGATTCACGCGATTAAGCTTGCCGACGGCCGCAGCCATCAACACTTCCTGGGTGGCCTGCTCGCGTGTGAATTCTCCACCGAGATGCCCTTCATGCATCACAATAATGCGATCGCTCATACCTAATACTTCCGGCATTTCGGACGACACCAGAATGATGCTCAGCCCTTCCGCTTTAAACTGGTTAATGAGCTGATAAATCTCTTTCTTGGCGCCCACATCCACGCCGCGCGTTGGTTCATCCAGAATCAGCACCTTTGGCCGCGTCATTAACCCGCGGGCAATCGCCACCTTTTGCTGGTTACCGCCGGACAGCAGACCAATAGCCTGTTCCATCGACGGGGTTTTTACGTTGAACAGGCGGATAAAATCGCTGACCGCCTGCTGCTCATCTTTATGACGCAGATGCCCCACGTTGTGGCTGAAGTAGCGCAGCGCGGTCAGCGACATATTCTCTTTCACCGACATGCCGAGGATTAACCCGTCACGCTTGCGGTCTTCCGAGATATAAACGATGCCGTTTGCCAGCCCATCCTGCGCGGAGCGGGTCACCACTTCACGCCCGTCGAGGGTGACGTGGCCGCTTTCACGCGGCAACGCGCCATAGAGCACCTTCATGAGCTCGGTACGTCCGGCGCCCATCAGACCCGCGACGCCAAGGATTTCGCCCTGACGGAGGGTAAAGGTCACATCGTGCACGCCAGGGCCGCACAGGTGATCCACCTTCAGACGCACCGCGCCGGGGGCTTTATCAATGTGCGGATACTGATCTTCGAGCTTGCGCCCGACCATCATCTCGATAAGCGAATCTTCGGTCAGGCTGGCGACGTCGCGCTCGGCGATAAACTGCCCATCACGGAATACCGTCACGTCATCGCAGATTTCAAAAATCTCTTTCATGCGGTGCGAGATATAAACGATGCCGCGCCCCTGAGACTTCAGTTCGCGGATCACCCGGAACAGCGACTCGGTTTCGGTATCGGTCAGGGCATCGGTGGGCTCGTCCATCACGATGACCTTTGATTCAAAGCTCAGCACCTTGGCGATCTCAACCATCTGCTGATCGCCGATCGACAGATCGCCCACCAGGCGGTGGCTATTAAAGCGCAGGTTGAGCTTCAGCAGCAGCTTATCCGCTTCGGCGTGCATCTTTTTCCAGTCGATCTTACCGAAGCGGTTAACGAATTCACGCCCCAGGAAAATGTTTTCGGCAATGGTGAGCTGGGGGATCAGGTTGAGTTCCTGATGAATAATACCGATGCCCGCTTCCTGAGAGGATTTCGGCCCGCTGAAGGTCGTTTCCTTACCCAGCCACAGCAGCGACCCGGCATCGCGTTGATAGATACCGGTCAGCACTTTCATCATGGTGGATTTGCCCGCGCCGTTCTCACCCACCAGCGCCATCACGCGGCCTGGGTAAACGTTAAGCGCGGCGCCGGAGAGCGCTTTTACGCCCGGAAAGGATTTATCGATGCCTTTAAGTTGCAGTAATGCGTCCATGTCGGCCTCAGAAGGTTACGCCGGCACAGAGAATGATATTCGCATACGGGGAACACTCCCCGCTGCGAATCACCGCCTGGCTGTCTGCGGTTTGTTGTTTGAACTGCTCATGGCTGATGTAACGAATATCAATGGTGTTTCCCTGGTGTTGCTGCAGTTGCCTGATGTGTCCAAGCAACGTTTCATGGAGCTGCGGATTATGCTGTTTAATTTCCGCGGCAAGCACAGCGGCCTCAACCTGCATCTCTGCCGTCACCACTTCCACAACCTGCATAAAGGAAGGTACGCCCTGGGTTAATGCCATATCGATACGATCGGTGCCGCGAGGAATAGGTAACCCGGCATCGCAAACCACCAGCGTATCGGTGTGGCCAAGACGTGAGATGACTGACGAGATATCTGCGTTAAGAACTGTGCCTTTTTTCATTTTTCACTCCACTAGCGAAACGTTTCGCTGATGTCAGTGTAGAGAAAGAGGTGCGCAGTAAACAACCACCAGAATGTGAAAATGTGATCGGTATCGAAACGTTTCGCTCACGTTTACCTTAGGGCGTGAAACACAACGCTAACAATAAAAAACGCCTCCAGAACGGAGGCGTTGATGTCATCAGATTTCGACCTGCGTACCCAGCTCGATAACCCGGTTGGGCGGGATCTCAAACTGGTCGGGCGCGCGCAGGGCGTTACGCTGCAGCAGCAGGTAAAGCTTGCCGCGCAGGCGCAGATACCACGGACGTTTACCGACAATCAGCGACTCGTGGGACATGAAGAACGAGGTCTCCATCATGCGGCAGCTCAACCCCTCCAGCCCACAGCGGTGGAACACCTCTTCCACGTTCGGCGTTTCACGCCAGCCATAGCTGGCCACCACGCGCCAGAAGGTGGGCGACAGCTGCTCAATCGACACGCGGCGCACATTGTGAACGTAAGGCGCGTCCTCGGTGCGCAGCGTCAGGAAGATGACGCGCTCGTGCAGCACTTTGTTGTGCTTGAGGTTATGCAGCATGGCGAACGGGATGACGTTCAGCGCACGGGACATATACACCGCCGTACCCGGAACACGCACCGGCGGGGATTTCTCCAGCGACACGATCATCGCATCCAGCGAATTGCCGTGCTCGTGCATGCGCCGCAGCAAGCGGAAACGCTCGCTTTTCCAGGTCGTCATAATGATGAACATCACCATGCCGAGGCTCAGCGGCAGCCAGCCGCCGGAGAAGAGCTTGCTGAGGTTAGCGGAGAACAGCGGGATATCGATGCACAGGAGCGCCACCAGAATCAGGCCCACCAGCAGCTTATTCCAGTGCCAGTTTTTCCGCGCCACGGTGGTGGCAAGAATGGTGGTCAGCACCATGGTGCCGGTTACCGCGATGCCGTATGCCGCCGCCAGGTTGCTGGAGTGCTCGAAGCTGACGATCACGATCACCACGGCGAAGTAGAGCAGCCAGTTGATGGCCGGAATGTAGATCTGCCCCGACTCCATCTCCGAGGTGTGGATGATGCGCATCGGCGAGAGGTAGCCCAGACGTACCGCCTGGCGGGTCAGGGAGAACACCCCGGAAATCACCGCCTGGGAGGCGATCACCGTCGCCAGCGTCGCCAGAACCAGCAGCGGCACCAGCGCCCAGTCCGGCGCCAGCAGGAAGAACGGGTTTTTAATGGCTTCCGGCGTTTTCAGCAGCAGCGCGCCCTGTCCAAAGTAGTTCAGTACCAGCGAAGGCAGCACCACCGAGAACCAGGCCAGACGAATCGGCAGTTTCCCGAAGTGGCCCATATCCGCATACAGCGCCTCAACCCCGGTGATTGCGAGCACCACCGCGCCCAGCGCAACAAACGAAATGGCCTTGAATTCAATAAAGAAGCCAACAGCCCAGGCCGGGTTCAGCGCCTGAAGCACTTCCGGGTTATCCATAATGCTGCGCACCCCGAGTATCGCCAGCACCAGGAACCAGACCAGCATAATCGGGGCGAACAGCTTGCCGACCATACCGGTACCGTGTTTCTGGATCATAAACAGCAGGGTGAGAACAATAATAGAGAGCGGGACGATATAGGGGTCAAGCGACGGTGCGGCAATCTCCAGCCCCTCAATGGCCGACATCACGGAGATGGCGGGCGTGATCACCACTTCACCATAGAAGAAGCTGCCGCCGATAAGCCCCATGATCACCAGCACCGAGGTCATCCGCGCCGAGGTGTTGCGTCCGGCAAGCGACATCAGGGTCAGGATCCCCCCTTCACCGGCGTTATCGGCACGCATCACAAAGCTTAAATATTTAATGGAAACCACAATAATCAGCAGCCAGAAGATCAGCGACAGGAAACCAAAAACGGCCTCACGTTCCACGCCGAAACCAAACTGGCCAGAAAGACATTCGCGCAGGGTATAAAGCGGGCTGGTGCCGATATCCCCGTATACCACTCCAATAGCCGCAAGCGTGACCGCAGAGAGTGATTGTTTCTTATCAGTACTCATAGACCCGTCTTATGTTGAGAAACACGTGGATGCGTAGTCTCTGAACCTACAAAAGGCGCACAGTATGCACGATCGCCAAAAAAATCGTACCCCTTAGTGCGGCATGGTTATTTTGTCTACGCCTGACAGCGTTGTCGCATCAATATGTTAACTGTACAAATTCAAAACATTTATACTTCTTCTCACAGGTATAAACCGGGGTAGGACGCAATTTCATTATGGCTCAATCACATTTGCTGGCGGAAAGAATTTCGCGCCTGAGCGCAGCGCTGGAAAAGGGGCTTTTTGAACGCAGCCACGCCATCCGGCTCTGTCTGCTGGCGGCCCTTAGCGGAGAGAGCGTGTTCCTGCTCGGTCCGCCCGGCATTGCCAAAAGCCTGATTGCCCGCCGCCTTAAGTTTGCCTTCCAGCACGCCCGCGCCTTTGAATACCTGATGACCCGCTTCTCCACCCCGGAAGAGGTGTTTGGCCCGCTGTCGATTCAGGCGCTGAAGGATGAAGGGCGCTATGAGCGTCTGACCACCGGCTATCTTCCCGAAGCGGAGATCGTGTTTCTGGATGAGATCTGGAAAGCCGGCCCGGCCATTCTGAATACGTTACTGACCGCCATCAACGAACGTCGTTTTCGTAACGGCGCACACGAGGCGAAAATCCCTATGCGCCTGCTGGTGGCGGCGTCCAACGAGCTGCCTGAAGCCGACAGCAGCCTTGAGGCGCTGTATGACCGTCTGCTGATCCGCCTGTGGCTCGACAAAGTCCAGGAGAAGGGCAACTTCCGTTCAATGCTGATAAGCCAGCATGATGAAAACGACATTACTATCGCCGCGGGTCTGCAGGTGAGCGACGAAGAGTATCAGCAGTGGCAGCAGGATATTGGCAACGTCACCCTGCCGGATCACGTGTTTGAGCTTATCTTCATGCTGCGCCAGCAGCTCGACGAGTTACCGAACGCCCCTTACGTGTCGGACCGTCGCTGGAAAAAGGCGATCCGTCTGCTGCAGGCCAGCGCCTTTTTCTCCGGCCGCAGCGCCGTAGCACCCATCGATCTTATTCTGCTGAAAGACTGCCTGTGGCACGATGCGGAAGCGATGCAGCTACTCCAGCACCAGCTGGAATTATTGATGACCGGTCATGGCTGGCAGCAGCATCTCATGCTCTCCCGGCTGGGCGCCATTCAGCAGCGCAGGATGCAGCTCCAGCAGCAGCAAAGCGAGCGCAGCGCGCTGAAAATCATCAAGCAGAGCGGCATGTTCGCCCGCCGCCCCCAGTATCAGCTACCAGACGACATTCAGGGCGAAACCGTCACCTTCCTGCTCCAGCAGCCGCTGAAACTGCATGAGATGGACGTTATCCACATCACCCTGAACCGTGACGCGCTGGTCCAGTGGCTGCAAAAAGGCGGCGAGATCCGCGGCAAGCTCAACGGGATTGGCTTTGCCCAGCCGCTGACGCTGGAAGTGGATGCTGGCCAGTATTTGCTGATCCGCGATGTCAGCCTGCAGGGCACGCGCCTGGCGCTGCCGGGCCAGCAGACCGCAGAGGGTATGCCGCAGGAGATAAGCCAGCAGCTGGACGACCTGGACACGCTCTGGCATCAGCAGCATCTCAGCTTTAGCGAACAGCAAAAGTGTCTGTTTATCCATGCTGACTGGCTCGCCCGCATCGAAGCCAGCCTTCAGGACGTTGCCGCCCAGATCAAACAGGCCCGGCAATGATCACCGTCGATACGCTCAACGTGGTGCTGGCTGTCAGCGAAGGTGAGCTTATCGAAGAGATCATCATCGCGCTGCTCGCCTCTCCGCAGCTGGCGGTGTTTTTTGAAAAGTTTCCGCGCCTCAAGCATGCGGTCACGCAGGATCTTCCTCGCTGGCGCGAACAGCTTAAAAACCGGCTGCGCGACGCGCGCGTGCCGCAAGAGCTGGCCCAGGAGGTGATGGGCTATCAGAAAGTGCAGCTGCTCTCCACCAGCCAGTTCATCGTGCAAATTCCCGAGACGCTACGCGTATTGCGGCAGACCGGTTCCCCCTTCTTCCAGCAGGCCGAGCAGCTGGTGGGCAACAACCCGCGCTTTACTCCCGCGCTACATACCCTGTTTCTGCAACGCTGGCGGCTGAGCCTGGTGGTGCAGGCGACCACGCTGAGCCATCAGGTGCTGGAAGAGGAGCGTGAGCAGCTGCTTAGCGAAGTACAGGAGCGCATGACCCTGAGCGGGCAGCTTGATGCCGCGCTGAACGAGAACGACCACTCCGCAGGCCGACTGTGGGATATGAGTGCCGGAAAGCTTAAACGCGGTGATTATCAGCTGATCGTCAAATACGGTGAGTTTCTGGCTAATCAGCCGGAGCTGATGAAGCTCGCCGAACAGCTGGGGCGCTCGCGAGAAGCGAAGTCGGTGCCGGTGCGCGATGCGCCGCTGGAGACGTTTCGCACCATGGTCCGGGAGCCTGCCACGGTACCGGAGCAGGTGGAGGGATTGCACCAGAGCGACGATATTCTGCGCCTGCTGCCGCCTGAACTGGCGACCCTCGGCATCACCGAACTTGAGTATGAATTCTATCGCCGGCTGGTGGAGAAGCAGCTTCTGACCTATCGCCTCGCCGGGGAGTCATGGCGGGAGAAGCTCTCCCAGCGGCCGGTTGTGCATCAGGATATGGACGAACAGCCGCGCGGCCCGTTTATCGTCTGTGTGGATACGTCAGGATCGATGGGCGGATTCAACGAGCAGTGCGCCAAGGCGTTCTGTCTGGCGCTGATGCGTATCGCGCTGGCCGATCGCCGTCGCTGCTTTATTATGCTGTTTTCCAGTGAGGTGGTGCGCTATGAGCTTACCGGCGAAGACGGACTGGAGCAGGCGATCCGTTTTCTCAGCCAGCGTTTTCGCGGCGGTACCGATCTGGCGAGCTGTTTTCGTGCGGTAAACGAGAAGATGCAGACCGGCGACGGTGTGGATGCCGATGCCGTGGTGATCTCGGACTTTATTGCCCAGCGACTGCCGGATGAGGTGGTACAGAGCGTCAGGAACTTACAGCGGGTACAGCAGCACCGTTTTCACGCGGTGGCGATGT
The DNA here is from genome assembly GCF_000463155.2 of Siccibacter turicensis LMG 23730. GTDB lineage: Bacteria > Pseudomonadota > Gammaproteobacteria > Enterobacterales > Enterobacteriaceae > Siccibacter > Siccibacter turicensis. The sequence continues at coordinate 13,289 of NZ_AWFZ01000061.1, forward strand.
CGTCATACGGCAAACCCGGCATCATGCGCATCTTCGATCACATCTGGCGCTTTGATACCGGGCTGAGAAGCCGCCTGCTACGGCGGCTGAAAGGCTGATTACAGCAGGCCGGCGACGCTCTCTTTTACCTGCGCCGGCCACACGCCGCACTGCACCTGACCGATATGGGACAGCTGAAGCAGCAGCATGGTGAGACGCGACTGCCCAATTCCACCGCCGATGGTCTGCGGCATCTCACCCTTCAACAGCGACTGGTGCCATTCGAGCTGCAGGCGATCTTCATCGCCGCACAGCGCCAGCTGGCGGGTCAGGGTCTGAGCATCGACGCGGATCCCCATCGACGAGATTTCAAACGCATCTTCCAGCACCGGGTTCCAGACCAGGATATCGCCGTTCAGTCCGGCAAAGCCTTCGGCGGTCGCGGTGGTCCAGTCATCATAATCCGGGGCACGCACGTCGTGGCGTTTCCCGTCGCCCAGCTTGCCGCCGATGCCAATCAGGAATACCGCACCCAGCTCTTTGGTAATCGCACGCTCACGCCCTTTGGCATCAAGCTGCGGATAGCGCTGCTGCAGCGTTTCGCTGTGAACGAACTGGATCTGCTCCGGCAGGAACGGCGTCAGGCCGAACTGCTCGCTGACCGCGTTTTCCGTGGCTTTAATTCCCGCCCAGAGGGTTTCGACGGTCTGTTTAAGCGTGGCAAGGTTGCGCTCTCCGTCGCCCATCACACGCTCCCAGTCCCACTGATCCACATAGACAGAGTGCACCGGCGTCAGACGATCTTCATCCGGACGTAAGGCTTTCATATGGGTATAGATGCCTTCGCCAGCGCTGAAGTCATGCTGACCCAGGGTTTTGCGTTTCCATTTGGCCAGCGAATGCACCACTTCAAACTGCGCATCAGGCAGCGTTTTCACGCGCACCTGCACCGCTTTCTCACTGCCAGACAGGTTATCCTGGGTACCATCACCGATACGGCTGAGGATAGGCGCCTGGACTTCAATCAGCCCCAGCTTCTCTTCCAGCTGGCGGGAAAAATGGGCTTTAACGAAGCCGATCTGACGTTGGGTTGCGATGTAGGCGGATTTCATATTCATTGACTCCTGATGTCTGTTGCCAATGATTAAGCAATAAAAGATGCCCACTATTCAATAATCAACAATAAAAAAGGCTTAACGCGTTTTAATACGATAAATTAAAGGCGGTTAAAATCCTGAATCGTCATTATCCATAAGGAAATCCGATGGAAAATTATCAAATCGACAATCTGGACCGCGGCATCCTGGAGGCATTAATGGCCAATGCCCGCACCGCCTACGCCGAACTGGCCAAGCAGTTTGGCGTCAGCCCGGGCACCATCCACGTGCGTGTAGAGAAGATGAAGCAGGCGGGGATCATCACCGGGGCGCGGATAGACATCAGCCCCAAACAGCTGGGGTATGACGTCTGCTGCTTTATCGGCATCATCCTGAAGAGCGCCAAAGACTACCCGTCGGCGCTGGCGAAGCTGGAAAGCCTGGATGAGGTGACCGAGGCGTATTACACCACCGGGCACTACAGCATCTTTATAAAGGTGATGTGTCGATCTATCGACGCCCTGCAACAGGTACTTATCAACAAGATCCAGACTATCGACGAAATCCAGTCCACGGAGACGCTGATCTCACTGCAAAACCCGATCATGCGCACCATCAAACCCTGATGCCACGCGGCTTGCCGTTCGATGCCTCACAGCGTCCCATGGACGGCGTCGATCGGCTATACCCATATTATCCACAGGTAGATCCCAGCCGATTCACAGAGTACAATACGCGTCGTTTCATAAAAGGCAGGTATTCATGGCTGAGATCACCCTTATTAGCGGCAGTACCCTTGGCGGCGCAGAGTATGTTGCGGAGCATCTGGCAGAAAAGCTGGAAGACGCCGGGTTTACCACCCAGACGCTACACGGCCCGCTGCTGGACGATCTCCCGCAGAGCGGCACGTGGCTTGTGATCTCCTCGACGCATGGCGCCGGGGATCTGCCTGACAATCTTCAGCCTTTCTATGATGACCTGGCAGAACGCCAACCGGATCTGAGCGCAGTGCGCTTCGGGGCCATTGGGATCGGCAGTCGCGAATATGACACCTTCTGCGGCGCGATCGACAAGATCGAAACCCAGCTGACGTCATGCGGTGCGAAAACGGTGGGTGAAACGCTGCGGATCAACATCCTCGATCACGACATTCCGGAGGATCCGGCAGAGGTTTGGCTGGGATCCTGGATTAATTTACTCAAAAACGAACAATAACCAGGCGTTTGAATGTGGATAACTCTGCTGGAAAGCTTGGGTTAACCGGTAGTTATCCCAATAACAACCCTCGTACGTTTTTTGGGCTGTGCATAACCCTCGCTTTTGATCCCAGCTTATACGGTGTGGGATCACCGATCATTCACAGTAAATGATCCTTACTATCTGTTTGATCTAAAAGGTACGATCCGGCTTATCCACAGGAGAGGTCGATCGTAATAAGAGATCATAATAGAAAAGATCTCCATATATATAGATCTTCTTTTTAATACCCGATGATCCCGATGCTTTCTCGAACGGCTAAAGTTGAGTAGAATCCACGGCCCGGGATCATTACCCTCATTTCGCAACACCGCAGAGGTTCGGCAACCATGTTTTATCAGGATCCTTTCGACGTCATCATCATTGGCGGGGGTCATGCAGGCACAGAGGCCGCGATGGCCGCAGCCCGTATGGGTCAGCAGACCCTACTCTTGACACACAATATCGACACGCTGGGACAGATGTCCTGCAATCCGGCGATCGGCGGTATTGGAAAAGGACATCTGGTTAAGGAAGTGGACGCCCTCGGTGGGTTGATGGCAACAGCGATCGATCGCGCTGGTATTCAGTTTAGGATACTAAACGCGAGCAAAGGACCGGCGGTGCGCGCCACCCGTGCTCAGGCTGACCGCGTACTGTATCGTCAGGCTATTCGTACTGCGCTGGAGAACCAGCCGAACCTGATGATCTTCCAGCAGGCGGTAGACGATCTGATTGTGGAAAACGATCGTGTGGTAGGTGCCGTGACCCAGATGGGCCTCAAGTTCCGCGCCAAAGCCGTGGTGCTGACCGTGGGCACCTTCCTTGACGGAAAAATTCATATCGGTCTGGATAACTACAGCGGTGGCCGTGCCGGCGATCCGCCATCCATTCCACTGGCCCGACGCCTGCGTGAACTGCCGCTGCGCGTCAATCGCCTGAAAACCGGTACGCCTCCGCGTATCGATGCGCGCACGATCGACTTCAGCGTGCTCGGACAGCAGCACGGTGATAACCCGATGCCGGTGTTCTCGTTCATGGGCAGCGTCGATCAGCATCCGCGTCAGGTACCGTGCTACATCACGCACACCAATGAAAAAACCCATGACGTTATCCGTCAGAACCTCGATCGCAGCCCGATGTATGCCGGGGTGATCGAAGGGATTGGTCCGCGCTACTGCCCGTCCATCGAAGACAAAGTGATGCGCTTTGCCGATCGCAATGCGCACCAGATCTTCCTGGAGCCAGAAGGACTGACCAGCAACGAAATTTATCCGAACGGGATCTCCACCAGCCTGCCGTTCGATGTGCAGATGCAGATCGTGCGATCCATGGAGGGTATGGAAAACGCGAAGATCGTCCGTCCGGGCTACGCCATCGAGTATGACTTCTTCGACCCGCGCGACCTGAAGCCGACGCTGGAAAGCAAATTTATCGCCGGTCTGTTCTTTGCCGGACAGATCAACGGCACCACCGGTTACGAAGAGGCCGCAGCGCAGGGTTTGTTGGCCGGGCTTAACGCGGCACGCTGCGCGGCGGACAAAGAGGGATGGGCGCCGCGTCGCGATCAGGCTTATCTCGGCGTGCTGGTGGACGACCTCTCCACGCTCGGCACCAAAGAGCCGTACCGCATGTTTACTTCACGAGCGGAATATCGCCTGATGCTGCGTGAAGACAACGCTGACCTGCGTCTGACCGAAACCGGACGCGAGCTGGGTCTGGTGGACGACGAACGCTGGGCACGCTTTAACGAGAAGCTTGAGAGCATCGAGCGCGAACGTCAGCGCCTGAAAGCGACCTGGCTGCACCCCACGTCGGACAGCATTGCCGAAGTGAATGCTCACCTTACTGCGCCGCTCTCCCGTGAAGCGAGCGGGGAAGATTTGCTGCGTCGCCCTGAGATGACCTATCAGACGCTGATCGGCCTGTCGGCGTTCGCGCCAGGGCTTGACGATCCGCAGGCTGCGGAACAGGTTGAAATCCAGGTGAAATACGAAGGGTATATCGCGCGTCAGCAGGATGAGATCGAAAAGCAGCAGCGCAACGAAAACACCCTGCTGCCCGCCACGCTGGATTACCGCCAGGTTTCCGGCCTGTCGAACGAAGTGATCGCCAAACTTAACGATCACAAACCGTCGTCGATAGGCCAGGCATCCCGTATCTCTGGCGTCACGCCGGCGGCCATTTCGATTTTGCTGGTATGGCTAAAAAAACAAGGCATGCTGCGTCGTAGCGCCTGATTGCATTGCCCCTCACCTGCGGGTGAGGGGAGCGCTTCACTTCAGATTATCTCTTCCAACAGGTACCGAACGTGCTAAACAAACTCTCTCGTCTGCTCAGCGCCGCGGGCATTACGCTTCCTGAGAATCAGCAGCAGCAGCTTATCGCTTACGTTGAAATGCTCAACAAATGGAATAAAGCCTATAATCTTACGTCGGTTCGCGATCCGAACGAGATGCTGGTGCGCCACATCATGGACAGCATCGTGGTTGAACCGCATCTGCGCGGGACGCGGTTTATTGACGTGGGGACCGGGCCGGGCCTGCCGGGAATACCGCTGGCGATCGTGCGTCCGCAGTCGCATTTCACGCTGCTGGACAGCCTGGGTAAGCGGGTGCGCTTCTTAAAACAGGTTCAGCATGAGCTGAAGCTGGAGAACATTGCTCCCGTCCAGAGTCGCGTTGAAGATTTTTCTGCCGAACCGCCATTTGATGGCGTGATCAGCCGCGCGTTTGCCTCCCTGACCGATATGGTGACCTGGTGCCACCACCTTCCCGCCGAAAACGGGCGTTTTTATGCGCTTAAGGGTCTGCGTCCTGATGACGAAATCAGCCAGCTTCCGGCGCAGTTTGAGGTGGAGAGTATCGTGAAGCTGAGCGTGCCACAGCTTGAAGGCGATCGTCATCTGGTGATGATTAAGTCAAACGACGTTTAATTTTTATCAAAAAAAGAGCAGATAAAGTTGTTGGTAAAATGTTAATAATGAGAGTCGTTGTCATTGCGAAACGAATTTGCCATTAACCTTATTGTTACTGCGTTTTTTCGAGAGCGTTACGTCGCTCTTTTTGTTAATCAGCAAAATAGTAAACGCCGTAAATATCAGCCTGCTAAAGATTCAGGAATTAAACTTCCGGCAAATGTTAAAACTTTGTCAGTGATGTCAATAAAAGGTTTTAATGTTGTATTGAGCTATTTTAAAAAGAGTGATGGATAATTCATTTAATAATCAGGTGCATGGGGTTTTTGCTTTCAGAAGAGATGTTAATAGCCACCTGCCGTGATTGTTTATAATGTGATCTCAAGCACGCTTTGTAGCCGGGTATTCAGTGAGTTTTGCAGGCTTCGACACGGTTTTGCCGTTTCAGCAAAACTTAAAAAATAGCGCTGTCGAAATTTAATTAAACATTTGTTCACCTTTTTGCTACTTATTGTTTGAAATCACGAGTCCGCCCCGTATAATTTGACCGCTTTTTGATGCTTGACTCTGAGCGTTAAAGAACGTTTTATACGACACGCGACCTACCCCAAAGGGAGCAGGAGCATATTTATGGCTGTGTCGCTATTTAGCGGAAACGTTGCTCGCAAGCTCCTCGGGATACAGTTTTTAGCTGTTCTGCTTGCAGGAGTGCTGTTTTGCCTCAAAGACCCTTTCTGGGGCGCCTCTGCAGTTTATGGGGGCCTGGCAGTCTGGCTGCCTAACGTAATGTTTATGATTTTTGCCTGGCGTCATCAGGCGCAAAAGCCGGCACCTGGCCGAGTGGCCTGGTCATTCGCTATCGGCGAAGTGCTAAAGGTGATTGCGACCTTCACCCTGCTGGTGGTGGCGCTGGTGTATTTTAAAGCGGTTTTGCTGCCGCTGATTGTGACCTGGTTATCGGTGCTGGTGGTTCAGATACTTGCGCCGGCTGTAATTAACAACAAAGGGTAAGAGGCATCATGTCCGCAGGAGAAATCTCAACACCTCAGGAGTACATAGGTCACCATCTGAATAACCTTCAGATCGATCTTCGTACCTTCTCACTGGTGGATCCGCATAACCCCCCGGCCACCTTCTGGACGCTCAACATCGACTCCATGTTTTTCTCGGTGGTACTGGGCCTCTTGTTCCTGGTGCTGTTCCGTCGTGTGGCGAAGCATGCTACCAGCGGCGTTCCGGGCAAATTCCAGACCGCGGTTGAGCTGATTGTCGGCTTCGTACATGGCAGCGTAAAAGACATGTACCACGGCAAGAGCAAGGTCATCGCGCCGTTGGCCCTGACGATTTTCGTCTGGGTATTCCTTATGAACCTGATGGACTTACTGCCAATCGACCTGCTGCCGATGTTTGCTGAGCACGTCCTTGGCCTGCCTGCGATGCGTGTGGTGCCGTCTGCTGACGTGAACATCACCCTCTCCATGGCGCTGGGCGTATTCGTCCTCATCCTGTTCTACAGCATCAAAATGAAAGGCATTGGCGGCTTCACGAAAGAGTTGACGCTGCAGCCGTTCAATCACTGGGCATTTATTCCTGTCAACTTAATCCTTGAAGGGGTAAGCCTGCTGTCCAAACCGGTTTCACTGGGTCTGCGACTGTTCGGCAACATGTATGCTGGTGAGTTGATTTTCATTCTGATTGCTGGTCTGTTGCCGTGGTGGTCACAGTGGATTCTGAATGTGCCCTGGGCCATTTTCCACATCCTGATCATTACGCTGCAAGCCTTCATTTTCATGGTTCTGACGATCGTCTATCTGTCGATGGCGTCTGAAGAGCATTAATTTTTAAACAACACTACTGCGTTTTAACTGAAACAAACTGGAGACTGTCATGGAAAACCTGAATATGGATCTGCTGTACATGGCTGCCGCTGTGATGATGGGTCTTGCGGCAATCGGTGCTGCGATCGGTATCGGCATCCTCGGGGGTAAATTCCTGGAAGGCGCAGCGCGCCAGCCTGATCTGATTCCTCTGCTGCGTACTCAGTTCTTTATCGTAATGGGTCTGGTGGACGCAATCCCGATGATCGCTGTAGGTCTGGGTCTGTACGTGATGTTTGCTGTCGCGTAGTGAGCGTTGCTTTTTACAAGCAATATCAGAACGTTAACTAATAAAGAGGCATTGTGCTGTGAATCTTAACGCAACAATCCTCGGCCAGGCCATCGCGTTTGTCCTGTTCGTTCTGTTCTGCATGAAGTACGTATGGCCGCCAATTATGGCTGCCATCGAAAAACGTCAGAAAGAGATTGCTGACGGTCTGGCTTCTGCGGAACGAGCTAAGAAGGATTTGGACCTTGCACAGGCCAATGCGACCGACCAGCTGAAAAAAGCGAAAGCGGAAGCCCAGGTAATCATTGAGCAGGCTAACAAGCGTCGCTCTCAGATCCTGGACGAAGCCAAAGCTGAAGCAGAACAGGAACGTAACAAAATCGTGGCGCAGGCTCAGGCGGAAATTGACGCCGAGCGTAAACGTGCTCGCGAGGAGCTGCGTAAGCAGGTCGCTATGCTGGCCGTTGCCGGCGCCGAGAAAATCATCGAACGTTCCGTGGATGAAGCTGCTAACAGCGACATCGTCGATAAACTGGTCGCTGAACTGTAAGGAGGGAGGGGCTGATGTCTGAATTTGTAACTGTAGCTCGCCCCTACGCCAAAGCAGCTTTTGACTTTGCCGTTGAACACCACAGTGTCGATCGCTGGCAGGACATGCTGGCTTTCGCCGCTGAGGTGACGAAAAACGAATACATGGCAGAGCTTATCTCTGGTGCACTGGCACCGGAAACGCTCGCCGAGTCGTTTATCGCAATTTGTGGTGAGCAGCTGGACGACAATGGCCAGAACCTGATTAAGGTTATGGCCGATAATGGTCGTCTGAAAGCGCTCCCTGACGTTCTTGAGCAGTTCATTCATTTACGTGAAGCCAGCGAGGCTATTGCAGAAGTTGAAGTAACCTCTGCCAACGCACTGAGTGAAGAACAGCTTTTGAAAATCAGCACCGCGATGGAAAAACGTCTGTCACGCAAAGTGAAGCTGAATTGCAAAATCGATAAGTCTGTAATGGCAGGCGTTATCATCCGTTCGGGTGATATGGTCATTGATGGTAGCGTACGCGGCCGTCTTGAACGTCTTGCAGACGTCTTGCAGTCTTAAGGGGACTGGAGCATGCAACTGAATTCCACCGAAATCAGCGAACTGATCAAGCAGCGCATTGCTCAGTTCAATGTTGTGAGTGAAGCTCACAACGAAGGTACTATTGTTTCTGTAAGTGACGGCGTTATCCGCATTCACGGCCTGGCCGATTGTATGCAGGGCGAGATGATCGCACTGCCGGGTAACCGTTACGCTATCGCACTGAACCTGGAGCGCGACTCCGTTGGTGCCGTGGTAATGGGTCCGTACTCAGACCTCGCCGAAGGCATGAAAGTGAAGTGCACCGGCCGTATCCTGGAAGTTCCGGTTGGCCGTGGCCTGCTGGGCCGTGTGGTTAACACCCTGGGTGCGCCAATCGACGGTAAAGGTCCGATTGAAAACGATGGCTTCTCGCCAATCGAAGTTATCGCACCGGGCGTTATCGATCGTCAGTCCGTCGATCAGCCGGTACAGACGGGTTACAAATCCGTTGATGCCATGATCCCAATCGGCCGTGGTCAGCGTGAGCTTATCATCGGTGACCGTCAGACCGGTAAAACCGCGATGGCGATCGATGCCATCATCAACCAGCGCGATTCCGGTATCAAATGCGTGTACGTGGCCATCGGCCAGAAAGCGTCCACCATTTCTAACGTGGTTCGTAAACTGGAAGAGCACGGCGCACTGTCTAACACCATCGTTGTGGTGGCGACGGCTTCTGAATCTGCTGCACTGCAATATCTGTCACCGTATGCCGGTTGCGCCATGGGCGAATACTTCCGTGACCGCGGTGAAGATGCGCTGATCGTATACGATGACCTGTCTAAACAGGCCGTTGCTTACCGTCAGGTTTCCCTGCTGCTCCGTCGTCCGCCAGGACGTGAAGCATTCCCGGGCGACGTGTTCTATCTCCACTCCCGTCTGCTGGAGCGTGCATCCCGCGTTAACGCGGAATACGTTGAGAATTTCACCAAGGGTGAAGTGAAAGGCAAAACCGGTTCTCTGACCGCGCTGCCGATCATCGAAACTCAAGCGGGTGACGTTTCTGCGTTCGTTCCGACCAACGTAATTTCGATTACCGATGGTCAGATCTTCCTGGAAACCAACCTGTTTAACTCCGGTATTCGTCCGGCGGTTAACCCGGGTATCTCCGTATCCCGTGTGGGTGGTGCTGCTCAGACCAAGATCATCAAGAAACTGTCCGGTGGTATTCGTACCGCGCTGGCGCAGTATCGTGAACTGGCGGCGTTCTCTCAGTTCGCATCCGATCTGGACGAAGCAACCCGCAAACAGCTGAGCCACGGTCAGAAAGTGACCGAACTGCTGAAACAGAAACAGTATGCACCGATGTCTGTTGCACAGCAGGGTCTGGTTCTGTTCGCGGCTGAACGCGGTTACCTCGAAGATGTGGAACTGGCGAAAATCGGTAGCTTCGAAGCCGCTCTGCTGGCTTACGTTGACCGTGACCACGCTCCGCTGATGCAAGAGATCAACCAGACCGGTGGCTATAACGATGAAATCGAAGGCAAGCTGAAAAGCATCCTCGATTCCTTCAAAGCAACCCAGTCCTGGTAACGTCTGGCGGCTTGCTGTAAGGCAAGCCGCAAGGCATTGAGGAGAAGCTCATGGCCGGCGCAAAAGAGATACGTAGTAAGATCGCAAGCGTCCAGAACACGCAAAAGATCACTAAAGCGATGGAAATGGTCGCCGCTTCCAAAATGCGTAAATCGCAGGATCGCATGGCGGCCAGCCGTCCTTATGCAGATACCATGCGCAAAGTGATTAGTCACGTTGCGACCGGTAATCTGGAATATAAGCACCCTTACCTGGAAGAGCGCGACGTTAAACGCGTGGGCTACCTGGTGGTGTCGACCGACCGTGGTCTGTGCGGTGGCTTGAACATCAACCTGTTCAAGAAACTGCTGGCGGATATGAAAGTCTGGTCCGATAAAGGCGTTCAGTGCGATATCGCAATGATCGGCTCTAAGGGCGTCTCTTTCTTTAATTCCGTAGGCGGCAACATTGTCGCTCAGGTGACCGGTATGGGGGATAACCCGTCCCTGTCTGAACTGATCGGTCCGGTTAAAGTGATGTTGCAGGCCTACGATGAAGGCCGTCTGGACAAGCTTTACGTTGTCAGCAACAAATTTATTAACACCATGTCTCAGGCTCCAACCATCACTCAGCTGCTGCCGTTACCGGCCTCAGAAGATGAAGAGTTGAAACGTAAATCCTGGGATTACCTGTATGAGCCCGATCCGAAAGCGCTGCTGGATACCCTCCTGCGCCGTTATGTGGAATCGCAGGTTTATCAGGGCGTGGTAGAAAACCTGGCCAGCGAGCAGGCCGCACGAATGGTGGCGATGAAAGCCGCAACCGATAATGGCGGCAGCCTGATTAAAGAGCTGCAGTTGGTATACAACAAAGCTCGTCAGGCCAGCATTACTCAGGAACTCACCGAGATTGTCTCGGGGGCCGCCGCGGTTTAACCAGGTTATTTCGTAGAGGATTCAAGATGGCTACTGGAAAGATTGTCCAGGTAATCGGCGCCGTGGTCGACGTCGAGTTCCCTCAGGATGCCGTACCGAAGGTGTACGACGCTCTTGAGGTAACGAATGGTAATGAGCATCTGGTGCTGGAAGTTCAGCAGCAGCTCGGCGGCGGTATCGTACGTACCATCGCTATGGGTTCTTCTGATGGTCTGCGTCGTGGTCTGGACGTTACCGATCTCGAACACCCGATTGAAGTACCGGTAGGTAAAGCGACCCTCGGTCGTATCATGAACGTTCTGGGTCAGCCGATCGACATGAAAGGCGACATCGGTGAAGAAGAGCGTTGGGCGATTCACCGCGCGGCACCGTCCTATGAAGAGCTGTCCAGCTCTCAGGAACTGCTGGAAACGGGCATCAAAGTAATCGACCTGATGTGTCCGTTCGCGAAGGGCGGTAAAGTCGGTCTGTTCGGTGGTGCGGGCGTAGGTAAAACCGTAAACATGATGGAGCTGATCCGTAACATCGCGATCGAGCACTCCGGTTACTCCGTGTTTGCAGGCGTGGGCGAACGTACCCGTGAAGGTAACGACTTCTACCACGAAATGACCGACTCCAACGTACTGGACAAAGTATCCCTGGTATACGGCCAGATGAACGAGCCGCCGGGAAACCGTCTGCGCGTTGCGCTGACCGGCCTGACCATGGCTGAGAAGTTCCGTGAAGAAGGTCGTGACGTACTGCTGTTCGTCGATAACATCTATCGTTACACCCTGGCCGGTACTGAAGTATCCGCACTGCTGGGTCGTATGCCTTCAGCGGTAGGTTATCAGCCGACCCTGGCGGAAGAGATGGGCGTTCTGCAGGAGCGTATCACCTCCACCAAAACCGGTTCTATCACCTCCGTTCAGGCGGTATACGTACCGGCAGATGACTTGACTGACCCGTCACCAGCCACCACCTTTGCTCACTTAGATGCAACCGTGGTACTGAGCCGTCAGATCGCGTCTCTGGGTATCTACCCGGCCGTTGACCCGCTGGACTCCACCAGCCGTCAGCTCGATCCGCTGGTTGTAGGTCAGGAGCACTACGACACCGCGCGTGGCGTTCAGTCCATCCTGCAGCGTTATCAGGAACTGAAAGACATCATCGCGATCCTCGGTATGGACGAGCTGTCTGAAGAAGACAAACTGGTTGTAGCGCGTGCGCGTAAAATCCAGCGCTTCCTGTCCCAGCCGTTCTTCGTAGCAGAAGTATTTACCGGTTCTCCGGGCAAATACGTGTCGCTCAAAGACACTATCCGTGGCTTTAAAGGCATCATGGACGGTGAATTCGACCATCTGCCGGAGCAGGCGTTTTACATGGTTGGCTCCATCGACGAAGCCGTGGAAAAAGCCAAAAAACTTTAACGCCTTAATCGGAGGGTGACATGGCTATGACTTACCACCTGGATGTCGTGAGTGCTGAGAAACAGATGTTTACCGGCACCGTGGAAAAAATCCAGGTAACGGGTAGCGAAGGTGAACTGGGTATTTACCCGGGTCACGCCCCGCTGCTCACTGCCATTAAGCCTGGTATGATCCGCATCGTTAAGCAGCACGGTCATGAAGAGTTTATCTACCTGTCCGGCGGGGTACTTGAAGTACAACCGGGCAACGTGACCGTTCTGGCTGATACCGCTATTCGTGGTCAGGATCTCGACGAAGCGCGAGCCCTGGAATCGAAGCGCAAGGCTGAAGAGCATGTACGTAGCTCCCACGGTGACGTGGACTACGCCCAGGCCTCTGCTGAACTGGCTAAAGCGATCGCGAAACTGCGCGTTATCGAGTTAACCAAAAAAGCGATGTAACACCGGCTTGAACGTGAAAATGCCAGTCTGATGACTGGCATTTTTTTTGCCCAAAATTCGGGTTTCATACTGTTCAGGGCGGCCTGCTCCGCAATGCTTTATTTCAGGCAATTAAAAAAGCGCTACACTGTGGAGAATTCCGGGCCGTCCATGAGGCTATCGGCGCAGTAAGCCCGTAAAAACATCGCCGAAGGCCACGGGAAATGGCGTGATGGTGACGAAAAGCCGCCCGTTTTCGCCGGGCATTTCATGATGAAAAATATGTAGAATTTTCAACGTGAAACCGTTTTACTTCTCTCAAAATTAAGAATCAGGACGCGTATGTCTAACAGTGCATTAAGCGTGGTGATCCTGGCCGCAGGCAAAGGGACCCGCATGTATTCCGATCTGCCGAAGGTGCTTCACCGCATCGCCGGTAAACCGATGGTTCAGCATGTCATTGATACCGCGAATAAATCAGGCGCGCAGCGCGTGCATCTGGTGTATGGCCACGGCGGTGAATTACTGAAGCAGACGCTGGCCGACGACTCGTTAAACTGGGTTCTCCAGGCTGAGCAGCTGGGTACCGGTCACGCCATGCAGCAGGCGGCACCGTTTTTTGCCGACGACGAAGACATCCTGATGCTCTACGGCGATGTGCCGCTGATTACGCTGGCCACCCTGACGCGTCTGCGCGCGGCAAAGCCGCAGGACGGCATCGGCCTGCTGACGGTTAAACTCGACGATCCGACCGGCTATGGCCGTATCGTGCGTGAAAACGGTGCGGTAACCGGCATTGTGGAGCACAAAGACGCCAACGAGGCGCAGCGCCAGATTAATGAAATCAACACCGGCATCCTGATTGCCAACGGCGCCGATCTGAAGCGCTGGCTTGGGAAGCTCAACAACAACAACGCCCAGGGCGAATATTACATCACCGACGTGATTGCCATGGCGCATCAGGAAGGCCGCGAGGTAGTCGCCGCGCATCCGGATCGCCTGAGCGAAGTGGAAGGGGTGAACAACCGCCTTCAGCTCTCTCGTCTTGAGCGCGTCTACCAGGCCGAGCAGGCGGAAAAACTGCTGCTGGCGGGCGTGATGCTGCTCGACCCGGCGCGCTTCGATCTGCGCGGCGAGCTGACGCACGGGCGCGATGTCGAAATCGACACCAACGTGATTATCGAAGGTCAGGTCACGCTGGGTAACCGCGTGAAAATCGGCACCGGCTGCGTGATTAAAAACAGCGTGATCGGCGATGACTGTGAAATCAGCCCGTACACGGTGGTGGAAAATGCGCGCCTTGATGCGGCCTGCACCATCGGGCCATTTGCCCGTCTGCGTCCGGGTGCTGAGCTTGCCGAAGGTGCCCACGTCGGCAACTTCGTTGAGATGAAAAAAGCGCGCCTCGGCAAAGGCTCCAAAGCGGGTCACCTGAGCTACCTGGGCGATGCCGAGATCGGCGATAACGTGAATATCGGCGCGGGCACCATCACCTGCAATTACGACGGCGCGAATAAACACCTGACGCGTATCGGTGATGACGTGTTTGTCGGTTCCGATACCCAGCTGGTGGCGCCGGTGAGCGTCGGCAGCGGCGCTACTATCGCCGCAGGCACCACCGTCACGCGCGACGTGGCGGAGAACGAACTGGTGCTGAGCCGCGTCCCGCAGGTCCACAAGCAGGGCTGGCAGCGTCCGGTGAAGAAAAAGTAATGTTTACAGCGGGTGGCTTTGGCTACCCGCTGACGGTTTTACACATCGGCAATGCGTAAGCCCGTCGGTGTGCCGGGATGAGGGGATAACATAATCCCCCGCCCAACGGCAGTACCATAACAATAACCCCACTCTCTACAAGGCTCGGGGCGCCCGAATAACGGGCATCAGATCGTCAGACAACGCATGGCATCATGCCATCATCAGGACTTAAAACTATGTGTGGAATTGTTGGCGCGGTCGCGCAACGAGATATTGCTGAGATCCTTCTTGAAGGATTGCGTCGTCTTGAATACCGCGGCTATGACTCAGCCGGTCTGGCTGTGGTTGACAGCGAAGGCAAGATGACGCGCCTGCGCCGTCTTGGCAAAGTACAGATGCTGGCCCAGGCGGCGGAAGAGCACCCGCTGCACGGTGGAACCGGTATCGCACACACCCGTTGGGCCACCCACGGCGAGCCGTCAGAAAGTAACGCGCATCCGCATGTGTCAGAACACATTGTGGTGGTGCACAACGGCATTATCGAAAACCACGAACCGCTGCGCGAAGAACTGAAAGCCCGCGGCTACGTTTTCGTCTCCGAAACGGATACCGAAGTGATTGCCCACCTGGTGCACTGGGAGCTGTCTCAGGGCGGCACGCTGCGCGAAGCGGTACTGCGTACCATTCCTCAGCTGCGCGGCGCCTATGGCACGGTCATCATGGATACCCGCGATCCGAGCACTCTGCTGGCGGCCCGTTCCGGTAGCCCGCTGGTAATCGGCTTGGGGATGGGCGAAAACTTCATCGCCTCCGATCAGCTGGCGCTCCTGCCGGTGACCCGTCGCTTTATCTTCCTTGAAGAGGGCGATATTGCTGAAGTGACCCGCCGCAGCGTGAAGGTCTTCGATAAATCCGGCAGCGAAACCACGCGCCAGGAGATCGAGTCGAATCTGCAATACGACGCCGGCGATAAGGGCATCTACCGTCACTACATGCAGAAAGAGATTTACGAGCAGCCGAACGCCATTAAAAACACCCTGACCGGGCGTATCAGCCACGGCGAGGTGGATCTCAGCGAGCTGGGCCCGCAGGCCAACGCGCTGCTGTCGCAGGTGGAGCACATCCAGATCGTTGCGTGCGGCACCTCGTACAACTCCGGCATGGTATCGCGCTACTGGTTTGAATCCCTGGCGGGCGTACCGTGCGACGTCGAAATTGCCTCCGAATTCCGCTACCGCAAATCGGCGGTACGCCGCAACAGCCTGATGATCACCCTGTCGCAGTCCGGTGAAACCGCGGATACGCTGGCGGCGCTGCGTCTGTCTAAAGAGCTGGGCTATCTGGGGTCGCTGGCAATCTGCAACGTGCCGGGCTCCTCGCTGGTGCGCGAATCCGATCTGGCGCTGATGACCAAAGCCGGTACCGAGATTGGCGTGGCCTCTACCAAGGCGTTCACCACCCAGTTAACCGTCCTGCTGATGCTGGTGGCGAAACTGAGCCGCCTGAAAGGCGCGGACGCGTCGATTGAGCACGATATCGTGCACGGGCTGCAGGCGCTGCCGAACCGTATCGAGCAGATGCTGTCCCAGGACAAACGCATCGAAGCGCTGGCGGAAGCCTTCTCCGACAAGCATCACGCGCTGTTCCTCGGACGCGGCGATCAATATCCGATTGCCCTCGAAGGCGCGCTGAAGCTCAAAGAGATCTCCTACATTCACGCAGAAGCCTACGCGGCTGGCGAGCTGAAGCACGGCCCGCTGGCGCTGATTGACGCTGATATGCCGGTGATTGTGGTGGCGCCGAACAATGAACTGCTGGAAAAACTGAAATCCAACATCGAAGAAGTCCGCGCCCGCGGTGGCGTGCTGTTTGTCTTCGCCGATCAGGATGCCGGATTCACCAGCAGCGATAACATGCACATCATCCAGATGCCGCATGTGGAAGAGACCATCGCCCCGATCTTCTATACCGTTCCGCTACAGCTGTTGGCCTATCACGTCGCGCTTATCAAAGGCACCGACGTCGATCAGCCACGTAACCTCGCAAAATCAGTTACCGTAGAGTAAAACCCGCGCCCCGCTTGATGATAAGCGGGGCGTTTTTTTATCCCTTCCCGCCTGCTTTTTTCTCATCCTTCGCTGCGCGCGGTAAATGACAGTCTGTCATATTCGGCTATGTTATCTGTGTAATAAAAATAAAATTTTGCTGACATCCTGTCGTCATCTTTCTTGTTATCTTATTGAAATTACGTGCTTTTACGAAAATTCTTATCGACAAGATTGCGCTGTCACAAAACTGTCATATTTCGTACATTTAGCTGTCACCTGTTTGTCCTATTTTGCTCATCGTAGAAACTAAACAATATCTTACGAACACCTTGCAGGAGACATTATGAACATCATGCGTACCACTGTCGCAACTGTTGTCGCCGCGACCTTCTCCCTGAGCGCTTTCGCTGTTAACGCAGCGGCAAGTCTGACTGGCGCGGGCGCAACTTTCCCTGCGCCGGTGTATGCCAAATGGGCAGATACCTATCAGAAAGCAACCGGTAGCAAAGTGAACTACCAGGGTATCGGCTCCTCAGGTGGCGTAAAACAGATTATCGCGAACACCGTAGACTTCGGCGCGTCTGACGCCCCGCTGTCTGACGAGAAGCTGCAGCAGGAAGGCCTGTTCCAGTTCCCGACCGTTATCGGTGGTGTGGTTCTGGCAATCAACGTCCCGGGTGTTAAAACCGGTGAGCTGGTGCTGGACGGCAAAACCCTGGGTGACATCTACCTGGGCAAAATCAAAAAATGGGATGACGCGGCAATCACCAAACTCAACCCAGGCCTGAAACTGCCTTCTCAGAACATCGCCGTTGTGCGTCGTGCTGACGGTTCAGGCACCTCGTTCGTTTTCACCGGCTACCTGGCCAAAGTGAACGAAGAGTGGAAATCTAAAGTCGGTTCTGGCTCTACCGTTAACTGGCCGACCGGTCTGGGCGGTAAAGGTAACGACGGTATCGCCGCGTTCGTACAGCGTCTGCCGGGTGCAATCGGCTACGTAGAATACGCTTACGCCAAGCAGAACAACCTGGCCTACACCAAACTGGTTTCTGCCGATGGCAAACCGGTAAGCCCGACCGAAGAGAGCTTCTCTAACGCGGCGAAAGGCGTGGACTGGAGCAAATCCTTCGCTCAGGACCTGACTAACCAGAAAGGTGACGATGCGTGGCCGATTACCTCCACCACCTTCATCCTGGTTCACAAAGAGCAGAAGAAACCTGAGCAGGGCGCTGAAGTGCTGAAATTCTTCGACTGGGCCTTTAAAGACGGCGCCAAAGAAGCGAATGACCTGGACTACGCCAGCCTGCCGGACAACGTGGTTGAGCAGGTTCGTGCAGCCTGGAAAACCAACGTAAAAGACAGCAGCGGTAAAGCGCTGTACTAAGAGAAGAATGGCGGATGACAACGTGTTATCCGCCAGCATAACAGGATGTTATAGTTCATCTTCAGGCCCGGTACGCTAACGCAACCGGGCAGTTTGTTAGAGTCAGTACCTAAACCTAAAGAGTAACTTATGGCTGCAACCAAGCCTGCATTTACGCCTCCAGGCAAACAAGGTGACATGATATTCGGCGCGCTGGTCAGACTGGCTGCGCTGATTGTGCTATTGCTGCTGGGCGGCATTATCATCTCCCTGATCATCTCCTCCTGGCCAAGCATTCAGAAGTTCGGCTTCGCTTTCCTCTGGACCAAAGAGTGGGATGCGCCAAACGACATCTACGGTGCGCTGGTGCCCATCTATGGCACGCTGGTGACCTCCATTATTGCGCTACTGATCGCCGTTCCGGTGAGTTTCGGTATCGCGCTGTTCCTGACGGAACTGGCCCCGGCCTGGCTGAAACGCCCGCTGGGTATTGCCATTGAACTGCTCGCCGCTATTCCGAGTATCGTCTACGGGATGTGGGGGCTGTTTATCTTCGCCCCGCTGTTCGCGACCTACTTCCAGGAGCCGGTTGGCAACGTGCTTTCCAACATTCCGTTTGTCGGCGCGCTGTTCTCTGGCCCGGCGTTCGGGATCGGTATCCTGGCGGCGGGCGTGATCCTGGCCATCATGATCATCCCTTACATCGCGGCCGTGATGCGTGACGTCTTCGAGCAGACCCCGGTGATGATGAAAGAGTCGGCCTACGGCATCGGCTGCACCACCTGGGAAGTGATCTGGCGCATCGTGCTGCCGTTCACCAAAAACGGTGTGATAGGCGGCGTGATGCTGGGTCTGGGGCGCGCGCTGGGTGAAACCATGGCGGTGACCTTTATTATCGGTAACACCTACCAGCTCGACAGCGCCTCGCTCTACATGCCGGGCAACAGCATTACCTCGGCGCTGGCCAACGAGTTCGCGGAAGCAGAATCCGGCCTGCACGTGGCGGCGCTGATGGAGCTGGGTCTGATCCTGTTTGTGATTACCTTTATCGTGCTGGCGATTTCGAAGTTCATGATCATGCGTCTGGCGAAAAACGAGGGGGCGCGCTAATGGCTACCTTAGAACTGCAAAATCCTGCCGGGCTGGCGGAGTCTCGCCGCAAGATGCAGGCGAAGCGCCGCATGAAAAACCGCATCGCCCTGACGCTCTCTATGGCGACCATGGCGTTTGGCCTGTTCTGGCTGGTGTGGATCCTGTTTTCCACCGTGACGCGCGGTATCGACGGCATGTCGCTGGCGCTGTTTACCGAAATGACCCCGCCGCCCAACACGGCGGGTGGTGGTCTGGCTAACGCCCTGGCGGGCAGCGGCCTGCTGATCCTGTGGGCAACGGTGATCGGTACCCCGCTCGGCATTCTGGCCGGGATTTATCTGGCTGAGTACGGCCGCAAATCCCTGCTGGCTGAGATCATTCGCTTCATCAACGACATTCTGCTCTCCGCACCGTCTATCGTGGTGGGCCTGTTCGTTTACACCATCGTGGTGGCGCAGATGGAGCACTTCTCCGGCTGGGCGGGCGTGATTGCCCTGGCGCTGCTGCAGGTGCCTATCGTTATTCGTACCACTGAGAACATGATGAAGCTGGTGCCCGACAGTCTGCGTGAAGCCGCGTACGCCCTGGGAACCCCGAAGTGGAAGATGATCTCCGCCATTACCCTGAAGGCGTCCGTGTCCGGGATTATCACCGGCGTGCTGCTGGCCGTTGCCCGTATCGCCGGTGAAACCGCGCCGCTGCTGTTTACCGCGCTCTCCAACCAGTTCTGGAGCACGGATATGATGCAGCCTATCGCTAACCTGCCGGTGACCATTTTCAAATTCGCCATGAGCCCGTTTGCCGAATGGCAACAGCTGGCCTGGGCCGGGGTACTGATTATTACGCTGTGCGTCCTGCTGCTGAACATTCTGGCGCGCGTCCTGTTCGCCAAAGGTAAACACGGTTAATTTTGCGACGCTGCACAGGCGGCGTCGGATGAGGAAAGATTGAGATGAGTATTGTTGATACCACGGCGGACAAAATTCAGGTTCGCGATCTGAACTTCTACTACGGCAAATTCCATGCCCTGAAGAACATCAGTCTGGATATCGCAAAAAACCAGGTAACGGCGTTTATCGGGCCGTCCGGCTGCGGTAAATCCACCCTGCTGCGTACCTTTAACAAAATGTATTCGCTCTACCCGGAGCAGCGTGCCGAAGGCGAAATCCTGCTGGATGGGGAAAACATCCTGACCCAGAACCAGGATATCGCGCTGCTGCGCGCCAAAGTGGGCATGGTTTTCCAGAAGCCGACCCCGTTCCCGATGTCTATCTATGACAACATCGCGTTCGGCGTGCGCCTGTTCGAAAAGCTCTCCCGTGCCGATATGGACGAGCGCGTGCAGTGGGCATTGACCAAAGCCGCACTCTGGAATGAAACCAAAGATAAGCTGCATCAGAGCGGGTATTCTCTCTCGGGCGGTCAGCAGCAGCGTCTGTGCATCGCGCGCGGGATTGCAATCCGTCCGGAAGTTCTGCTGCTTGATGAGCCATGCTCGGCGCTGGACCCGATCTCCACCGGGCGTATCGAAGAGCTGATCACCGAACTGAAGCAGGACTACACCGTGGTTATCGTTACCCACAACATGCAGCAGGCTGCGCGTTGTTCAGATAACACCGCGTTTATGTATCTCGGCGAGCTTATCGAGTTCAGCAATACCGACGAACTCTTTACCCGTCCGAAGAAGAAGCAAACTGAAGATTACATTACTGGCCGCTACGGTTGATTTGCCCCTGAGTTTTTCTGCCTGTCGCCGCGCTGGCCACTGCTGCCGCCCCGTTACAGCCAGTCAACTTTTGGGCATCTGGAGGAACGATGGATAACCTGAATCTGAATAAACATATCTCCGGCCAGTTCAACGCTGAGCTGGAACACATCCGCACCCAGGTCATGACCATGGGTGGGCTGGTGGAGCAGCAGCTGTCCGACGCCATCACGGCGATGCACAACCAGGACAGCGAGCTGGCGAAGCGCGTCATCGACGGTGATCAGAAGGTCAACATGATGGAAGTGGCGATCGATGAAGCCTGCGTGCGCATCATCGCCAAACGTCAGCCGACCGCGAGCGATCTGCGTCTGGTTATGGCGATCATCAAAACCATCGCCGAGCTGGAGCGCATTGGCGACGTGGCGGACAAAATCTGCCGCACCGCGCTGGAGAAGTTTTCCCAGCAGCACCAGCCGCTGCTGGTGAGCCTGGAGTCGCTGGGCCGTCATACCGTGCAGATGCTGCACGACGTGCTGGACGCCTTCGCGCGTATGGATCTCGACGAAGCGATTCGTATCTACCGCGAAGACAAAAAGGTGGATCAGGAGTACGAAGGCATTGTGCGTCAGCTGATGACCTACATGATGGAGGACTCCCGCACCATCCCCAGCGTGCTGACCGCGCTGTTCTGCGCACGCTCCATCGAGCGTATCGGTGACCGCTGCCAGAACATCTGCGAATACATCTTCTACTTCGTGAAAGGACAGGATTTCCGTCACGTTGGCGGGGACGAGCTGGACAAGCTGCTGGCCGGTAAAGATCCGAAGGAGTGAGGTTTTCCTCGCTGCGCCCTTCTTTCTGCAGAAGAGGGGAAAACTAAACCTCTCTAACGAGAGGTTTTTTTATGGCAGTGAAACAGGCGCTATCAGCGCGTGATATCCCAACCTCTGGCGCGCCACAGCGCGGGCAGCTCGCTCAGATCGGTGAACGGCGTGACGTTTGGGTGATCGAGCGGCGGATTGTGCGCATCGGCGCAGAAGTAGTAGACCTGCATCCCTGCCGCGATGCCTGCCCGCGCGCCGGCCTCCGAGTCGTCCACCAGCACGCACTTCGTGACGTCTACCCGCATGGCATCGGCCGCGTGATGCATCAGCGCCGGGTCGGGCTTCCAGCGCTGAATATCGTAGCCGCTGTACAGTTTGTCAGGGAAATGCTTCAGCATGCCGGTCTTACCGAGCGAGTGCTCCATTTTGCTCACCGGACCGTTGGAGACAATGCACATCGGCACGGTTACGCGCTCGAGCAGCGCCGCCGCACCGGGGATCTCCACCAGCTCGCTGTCAAACAGACGTGCGACCTCGGCGCGATACGTTGGCTCAAGGTCTGCTTTTTGCAGGTTAACGCCATGTTCATTATTGATGGTGTCGATGATCTCGTAGAGTTTTATCCCTTTGAAGCGCTTGAACACTTCCTCAAGATCGAGAGTGATACCGGCACGGGCAAACATATGCACGTAGGCGCGGGAGCAGATGACTTCGCTGTCAACCAGCGTGCCATCGCAGTCAAAGAAGAGTGCATCAATGCTGGACATGCTTTTTCCTGATATCGAAAGTTTAACGTTTACGCTACGTCTTTTGACGCACGCAATCGATGCCGTATAAGCAAAATCAATGAAAAAAAGTCTGTGACAGACAGCACTATTGTCGCATTTTGGTATAGGATAGCGACCAATTTCCTTCCTGATTTCGGA
Organism: Siccibacter turicensis LMG 23730; assembly: GCF_000463155.2. GTDB lineage: Bacteria > Pseudomonadota > Gammaproteobacteria > Enterobacterales > Enterobacteriaceae > Siccibacter > Siccibacter turicensis. The sequence goes on from NZ_AWFZ01000061.1 coordinate 35,674, forward strand.
ACCAACCAATGAGCCAACAACACAGTGCCCAGGCGTCAACGGGGCTGCTCGAACGCGTGTTCAAATTGCGCGCGCACGGCACAACCGCGCGTACGGAAGTTATCGCCGGTTTCACCACCTTCCTGACCATGGTGTACATCGTTTTCGTTAACCCGCAGATCCTGGGTGCCGCGGGCATGGACACCAGCGCGGTGTTCGTCACCACCTGTCTGGTTGCGGCGGGCGGCAGTATCCTGATGGGGCTGTTTGCTAACCTGCCGGTGGCGCTGGCGCCAGCGATGGGGCTGAATGCCTTCTTCGCCTTTGTGGTCGTAGGCGCAATGGGCTTGCCGTGGCAGGTGGGCATGGGCGCCATTTTCTGGGGCGCGGTAGGCTTACTGCTGCTGACTATTTTCCAGGTGCGCTACTGGATGATTGCTAATATTCCGCTCAGCCTGCGCGTGGGCATCACCAGCGGTATCGGGCTGTTCATCGGCATGATGGGCCTGAAAAACGCCGGTGTGATCGTGGCTAACCCCGAGACGCTGGTGACCATCGGCAACCTGACGTCGCACAGCGTGCTGCTGGGCGTGCTGGGCTTCTTTATCATTGCGATTCTGGCCTCGCGCAACATTCACGCCGCCGTGCTGGTCTCTATCGTTGTCACCACGCTGCTGGCCTGGCTGCTGGGCGACGTGCAGTACCAGGGCGTGGTTTCCACTCCACCGAGCGTGATGTCGGTCGTGGGTCATGTTGATCTGGCAGGCTCTTTCAATCTGGGCCTGGCGGGCGTGATCTTCTCCTTCATGCTGGTCAACCTGTTCGACTCCTCCGGCACGCTGATTGGTGTGACCGATAAAGCCGGGCTGGCGGATGAGAAGGGCAAATTCCCGCGCATGAAGCAGGCGCTGTTTGTGGACAGCGTTTCGTCGGTAGCCGGTTCGTTTATCGGCACCTCGTCCGTGACCGCTTATATCGAAAGCTCTTCCGGGGTTTCCGTGGGTGGCCGCACCGGTCTGACGGCGATTGTCGTTGGCCTGCTGTTCCTGCTGGTGATCTTCCTCTCGCCGCTGGCCGGCATGGTACCGCCCTACGCCGCCGCAGGCGCGCTGATTTACGTGGGTGTACTGATGACCTCAAGCCTTGCCCGCGTGAAGTGGGATGACCTGACCGAGGCCGTTCCGGCGTTTATCACCGCGGTCATGATGCCGTTCAGCTTCTCCATCACCGAAGGGATTGCCCTGGGCTTTATCTCGTACTGCGTGATGAAAATCGGGACCGGCCGCCTGCGTGAGCTCAGCCCGTGTGTGGTCGTGGTGGCCCTGCTGTTCATCCTGAAAATCGTGTTTATCGATGCTCACTGATCGGACATAAAAAAGGCAGCTCACGCTGCCCTGAAATGCGAAAGCCAGTCTGTTGACTGGCTTTTTTTATGCCTTCACACGCTGAATGTATTTGCCGAACGCGGTGAGCTGACCGGTGAGGTGGTCGAGGGTGCTTTGGTCGACAACTTCGCCGGTCTGCGGATCGACTTTATTCTGGATCACGCCGCCCATAAACTCCGGTTTGTTCATCACCATGGCGTCGAGGAACACCAGGATCTGGCGCAGATGATACTGGCAGCGCGCCCCGCCAATGGCACCCATTGAACTGGTCTGAATCAGCACCGGCTTGCCCGCCAGCGGCTGATCCGGCAGGCGTGACAGCCAGTCAATGGCGTTCTTCAGGCCGCCGGGCACCGAGTAGTTGTATTCCGGTGTGACGATCACCACCCCATCTGCTGCGCGGATCTGCGCGGCAATCGCTTCCACCGCCGCCGGAAAACCCTCTTCCTGCTGGATATCTGCATCGTAAATCGGAATATCGCGGATCGACGGCAGCGCCGATACGCTCATGCCTTCCGGCGCGATTTTCGGCAGCGTGTTGGCTACCATTGCGTTAAACGAGCCTTTGCGCAGGCTCCCCAGTAACGTCACAACGTTCATGCTTTCGGCCATAGAGAGTGTCCTGATGGGTCGGTGATAGTCAGTTAGCGATAAGCGCCTTTTCCGGCGGCAGGCTGGTGAAGCGCATGATGCGTGTATCCGCAGGCTTACGCTGCTTTAACTCATCGCTGAGGCTGCGCCAGCCCGTCTGCGTATCGTATTCCCACAGCGTAATGTGCTCGATGGCGGGGGTAACCGCAACCGCCCAGATTAAAATTTCCTCGGCGTCGCACAGCGCCTCAACCTCCGGCTCACCCGCAAGACGCAGGCGGCCTGAACCGGGAAGCAGCTGTAGCGAGCGGGTATCGTCATTACAGCGCCCGCACAGCTTCAGTACGCTCTGACGCAGGGTGATCAACTGGGCGCCCGCTTCGTGCGGATCGCTCTGGTTGTTGATCCAGATAGTTTCATTGCTGGGAAAGTGATGATCGCGGTGGGACTGCGGATGATGGAAGTTACGGGTGGCGTGCTGAAGCTCCATGTCCAGACCGCAGCGCCCGTCGGTGGTAATCGCCACGCCGACCATATTCCCGGCATAGGCGATCGAGAAATCCGCCAGTGACGTATCGCTAAAGGCCGGACGCCCGTTTTCCGCAACGACAATTTCCGGCAGTTCGTGAATGCCGTAAAGCATAAACATCAGCTCGGCCAGCAGCGAGCGCGAGGCCAGAAAACGGGCGCGCCGATGTCCGGGCATCTGTTCAGCCTGCATCAGGTTTACTGCCGACAGCCGGGACGAGTCGAGATGTCCGCCGTTAATAATCCCGCGTGCAAAATGCGTTGCCATTTGTCGCTCCGTGATAATGGACGGTGAAAGGGTGCCTTTACGTGATAGATGAAAACCCTGGTTGCTGGCTAACCACGCAACCACTGCCTGTTTTAATGCGGAAAGCCCGCGAAGGGAAGACCCGAAGGCCAGCTTTACAAAACGCTATTATATATATTCTTTAATTATAAATTGCGAACAAAAATTGATCACCTATATATCCGGTGCCTGTTCGCAACGGCAGGGCGCACCGCGCCCGGGATGAGAAGGCGATAACGGCGCTGCCACCGGTTATAAGGCTCGCTATCAGGAGGCAATCTCCTGGACCTGGGTCCAGTTGTAGTTAGCCATCACCAGCGTAACGGGCGCGCTGACGCTGCCGTAGTCCTGCTGCTGGTGGTCAGCGAAATAACGCTGGAAACGCGCGGGCAGGCGCTGCGCACGATAGCGCAGCAGCGTGCTGTGCCAGAAGGGTGCCGGCAGCGGCGTGGTGGCATGACGTGCCAGCAGATCGTCCCTGAACGGGGTTTCCAGCAAGGCCTGAGCAAACGCAGCGCGCTGGTGCAGGCTGTGCGCATCCGGAATGCCGGCCAGCAGCAGCTGAGAGGGCAGCGCCACCAGCCGCAGGCGGGAGAGGGTTAACGGATGCCCCGCACAGTATTCACGCCACAGGCGGGTGAGCAACGCGAGGTGTTCTGGCTGCTCCGAGGGGCGATAGCGCGGCAGCATGACGGGCAGAAAGGTAAAGTGCAACCCGTTGGCGGGCATCGCGTCGGCAAGCGGATCGTCGCCTGCCAGCGCATTGATATCCGCCAGCAGCCGCTCAATGGCCGGGCCAGGGCGGGGCTGAATGCCCGTCACCGGCGCCAGCGTCCCGGTATCGTAATAGTCCTGCGTCATCACATCGCCCACGCCAGGCTGCGCACGCCACAGGACCTGGGTCTGATGAGAGGTGTGCTGATAGCGTGCGTCCAGCGTTTCGTGCGTCATCGTTCATCCTCCGGATGCCCCGCCGGAGGCGGAGCAGTTCGTGAGTGATTACTTACCGATACAGAAGCTGGAGAAGATGCGGCCAAGCAGATCGTCCGAGGTGAATTCCCCGGTGATCTCACTCAGGCTCTGCTGCGCCAGCCGCAGCTCCTCTGCCAGCAGCTCGCCTGCCCAGGCACCCAGCAGCTGCGCTTTGCCCTGTTCAAGGTGCGTAGCGGCCTGTTCCAGCGCCTGAAGATGGCGACGGCGCGCCAGGAAGCCGCCTTCCATATTGGTGTCGAAGCCCATGCTGCTTTTCAGATGGCTACGCAGCACGTCAACGCCCTCGCCGGTACGCGCAGACAGGCGAATCAGTGAGTGACCATTTACTTCGCTCAGCCCAAGGGGCTCACCGGTGACGTCCGCTTTGTTACGCACCACGGTAATCGGCAGCTTCACCGGCAGACGCGCGATAAAGTCCGGCCAGATCTCTGCCGGGTCAACGGCGCGGGTGGTGGTGCCGTCTACCATAAACAGTACGCGGTCGGCCTGCTCGATCTCATTCCACGCACGTTCGATACCGATGCGCTCTACTTCGTCGCTGGCTTCGCGCAGTCCAGCGGTATCAATGATGTGCAGCGGCATGCCGTCGATGTGAATATGCTCGCGCAGCACGTCGCGGGTGGTACCGGCAATATCGGTCACAATCGCCGCTTCGCGGCCTGCCAGCGCGTTAAGCAGGCTGGATTTCCCGGCGTTAGGACGCCCGGCGATCACCACTTTCATGCCTTCACGCAGCAGGCTGCCCTGACGCGCTTCGGCGCGCACCGCGTCGAGATCGCCCATCACCGCGTTAAGCTGCGCTTCGATTTTGCCGTCGGAGAGGAAGTCGATCTCCTCATCCGGGAAGTCGATTGCCGCTTCGACGTAGATTCGCAGGTGAGTGAGTGCTTCCACAAGATGGTTCACCCTGGCGGAGAACGCCCCCTGCAACGAGTTGAGCGCCGAGCGTGCCGCCTGCTCGGAGCTGGCGTCAATCAGGTCGGCAATTGCTTCGGCCTGGGCCAGATCGAGCTTGTCGTTGAGGAAGGCGCGCTCGGAGAACTCGCCGGGCCTGGCGATGCGCACGCCCGGCAGGGTCAGAATACGTCTGAGCAGCAGATCGAGGATCACCGGGCCGCCGTGGCCCTGGAGTTCCAGCACGTCTTCGCCGGTAAAGGAGTTCGGGCCGGGGAACCACAGCGCAATCCCCTGATCCAGCGCCGTACCGTCGGCGTCGTTAAACGGCAAATACTCTGCGTAGCGCGGCTTTGGCAGCTTGCCAAGCACCGCCTGCGCGACCTCGCGGGCTTTCAGGCCGGAAATACGCAGAATGCCCACCCCACCGCGTCCCGGCGGGGTGGCTTGGGCGATGATGGTGTCGTTTGGGTTCATTATTGTCTCTTCGGTTGCGCGGTGTTTTCACCGGACGAACAACAAAAACAAACAAGGCGGTCAATTGACCGCCTTGTCTCAGCTTAAAGAATAAAGCGTATCAGGAGCTTTTCTTCTCACGGCTATGCAAACCACGTTTTTCCAGACCACGGTAAATCAGCTGCTGCTGAAGGATGGTCACCAGGTTGCTGACGATATAGTACAGCACCAGGCCTGACGGGAACCACAGGAAGAAGACCGTGAAGATGACCGGCATAAAGGTCATGATCTTCTGCTGCATCGGGTCAGTCACGGTAGTCGGTGACATCTTCTGGATGAAGAACATGGTCACGCCCATCAGGATCGGCAGGATGTAGTACGGGTCCTGCGCGGAAAGGTCGTGGATCCACAGGGCGAACGGCGCATGACGCAGTTCAACCGAGCCCATCAGCATATAGTAGAGCGCAAGGAAGATCGGCATCTGAATCAGCAGCGGGAAGCAACCACCCAGCGGGTTCACTTTCTCTGCTTTATAGAGCGCCATCATCTCCTGGCTCATACGCTGCTTGTCATCACCCATACGCTCGCGCATCGCCTGAATCTTCGGCTGCAGCAGGCGCATTTTCGCCATGGAGGTGTACTGCGCTTTGGTCAGCGGGTACATCACGCCACGCACGATGAAGGTGATCACGATGATGGAGAAGCCCCAGTTGCCCAGGAAGCTATGGATCCACTTCAGCAGCTTGAACAGCGGCTGAGAGATAAACCACAGCCAGCCGTAGTCAACGGTCAGGTCAAGGTGCGGAGCAACCTGCGCCATTTTGTCCTGAATTTCCGGGCCAACCCACAGGGTGCTGTTCAGCGCGCCGGTCTGACCTGGCTGCACCAGTACCGGTGAAGATTTATACCCGATGGCTGCAACGCCGTTACCCAGGTTCGCGGTATAGAAGTTGTTAACGCCTTCAGTATGCGGAACCCATGCGGTAGCGAAGTACTGCTGAAGCATCGCAACCCAGCCGTTGCTGGCGTTGATGTTCAGGTTTTCGTTATCGGCGATGGTATCGAATTTGTATTTCTCGTACTTCTCATCCGGCGTGGAGTACGCCGCACCGCGGAAGGTGTGCAGCGCAAAGTTGCTGCTGCCGGTATCGCGATGAGCAGGCAGATTGATGGACTGCTTAAGCTGACCGAAGCTCGCCACTTCCAGCGGTTTCGCGCCGGCGTTGTTGACGCTGTAGCCCACGTTCACCGCATATTCACCGCGTTTCAGGGTGAAGGTTTTGGTGAAGGTGTTGCCGGCGGCATCGGTATAGGTCATCGGGATCGCCAGTTCGTTCTGGCCATCAGCGATAACAAAGGTATCTTTATCAACGTTGTAGAGCGGACGCGGGCCGTTAGCCGGGTTGTCCGGGCCATCACGACCGGTCAGGCCGCTTTGCGCCTGATACAGGAAGCCTGGCGTCGTTTCCAGCAGCTGGAACGGTTCGGAAGAGCCCAGCTCTTTCGGGTAGGCTGTTAACAGCGCCTGCTCAATATCACCACCACGGGTGTTGATGGTAAGGGAGAGGACGTCCGTTTTAACCGTAATGAGTTTTCCCTGGCCACTGGCCGGTACGCCCTGGTCGGCGGCGCTACCCGCTGCGGTGGTCGTAGTCTGCGTGGTCTGCTGAGTCTGAGGAGGATTTTTATCCTGCTCCCAGGCTTGCCAGATCATGAAAGACACGAACAACAAAGCGATGACAAGAAGATTGCGTTGCGAATCCATCGTTAGTGTTCTCTGGTATCGTAAGGTCCTGGCGGGACGGGGTCGTCTCCACCCGGGTGTAAAGGGTGGCATTTTAATACGCGTTTCACTGTCAACCAACTGCCTTTTATCACTCCAAACCTGCGTAATGCCTCAATTCCATAGTGCGAGCAGGTTGGGGTGAAGCGGCAATGCGGCCCGAGAAGCGGACTAATCAGGCGCTGATAGACCTTGATCAGGCCAATCAGGAGTCGCGAGACTGGCGACAATGGCGGCGCCATAACTTTTCCAGTACTTCCATTAACGCGCGGTTATCGAGGTCTGCAATCCCCTTCTTCGCCACCACCACAAAATCCATTGACGGAAGTTCATGCTGGCGTAAACGGAAACTCTCACGCGTCAGACGTTTAATCCGATTGCGTTCGTGTGCACGTTTAACATTTTTTTTGGCGACGGTAAGACCGATGCGGGGATGCCCCAGCGAATTAAGGCGGCCGAGAATAGTGATTTGCGGCGAGCCAGCCCGTTGCGGCTGCTGGAAGACGAAAGTGAAATGATGGGGAGTTAACAAACGTAACTCCCTGGGAAATGCGAGCTTAACCACGCAGGGGTTAGCTTTTATTACTTAGAAACGGTCAGACGAGAACGGCCTTTAGCACGACGACGTGCCAGAACCTGACGACCATTTTTGGTTGCCATACGAGCACGGAAGCCGTGTGAACGGTTGCGCTTCAGTACGGACGGTTGAAAAGTGCGTTTCATGGCGATTTCTACCTAAACTTGAATAATTTCACTGACTTGTGCGTTTGTCCGAACGGCTAAGCGAAAGAACTACGCCTCAGTGTGGATGATAAAGAGGCCGGATTGTAATAATTGTACACTCCGGAGTCAATTCACTTTCCTTACTTCCCGTGCTTTTACGCCCGCATGACGGGTGATATTTCATCAGGATCGGAAGGCCGTAAACCTCGGCAAAACGCGCCGGGTGGAGAATTATACGGGCTTCGGTTTAAAGCGCAAGGATCGCGCAGGATCTTCCTGCGATCCGCGGCGCAAAACAGCGGCAGGGATCGTGAAATTTTCCAATATATGGCAGGAATCCTGCTGCATCGGACAAATGATCGTTTACACTTATCACTTCCCGATCCTCCTGTGGATAAATCGGGAAGAATCTGTGAGAAACAGAAGATCTCTGGCTCGCTTTACGTTATGATCCCCGGCCCTGATCGTTGCCGGACCCAGGCAGCATCAGAAAAACCGCCCGTAAAATAGCGGTTCGCACGCCACCCAGTCGTGGTCTTTTCGGCGTGTGTCACACAATCATGAATGTTTCAGTCTTCGTCTTTAATTGTCGACTTTGTTCGAGTGGAGTCCGCCGTGTCACTTTCGCTTTGGCAGCAGTGTCTTGCCCGATTGCAGGATGAGTTACCAGCCACAGAATTCAGTATGTGGATACGCCCCCTACAGGCGGAACTGAGCGATAACACGCTGGCCCTTTACGCGCCAAACCGTTTTGTGCTCGATTGGGTCAGGGACAAGTACCTCAATAATATCAACGGATTGCTGAACGATTTCTGCGGTACCGATGCGCCGCTGCTGCGCTTTGAAGTGGGCAGCAAACCGGCGACCCAGCCGCACCGCACCCCGGTTAACAGCAACGTCTCCGCACCGGCGCAGACGCAGGCCGCCCGTCCCTCGGCGCCGGCACGCCCGAGCTGGGACAACATGCCTGCGCCTGCCGAGCCGTCATACCGCTCGAACGTGAACCAGAAGCACAACTTCGATAACTTCGTGGAAGGTAAATCGAACCAGCTGGCGCGCGCGGCGGCTCGTCAGGTTGCCGACAACCCCGGCGGTGCCTATAACCCGCTGTTCCTTTATGGCGGCACGGGGTTAGGTAAAACGCACCTCCTGCACGCGGTCGGTAACGGCATCATGGCGCGCAAGCCCAATGCCAAAGTGGTGTACATGCACTCCGAGCGCTTCGTCCAGGACATGGTGAAAGCGCTGCAAAACAACGCCATTGAAGAATTCAAACGCTACTACCGTTCGGTCGACGCGCTGCTGATCGATGACATCCAGTTTTTTGCCAATAAAGAACGATCCCAGGAAGAGTTTTTCCACACCTTTAATGCGCTGCTGGAAGGCAATCAGCAGATCATTCTCACGTCGGATCGTTATCCGAAAGAGATCAACGGCGTAGAGGATCGTCTGAAGTCCCGCTTCGGCTGGGGCTTAACGGTGGCGATCGAGCCGCCGGAACTGGAAACCCGCGTGGCGATCCTGATGAAAAAAGCCGACGAGAACGATATTCGTCTGCCGGGTGAAGTGGCCTTCTTTATTGCCAAGCGTCTGCGCTCCAACGTGCGAGAGCTGGAAGGGGCGCTGAACCGCGTTATCGCCAACGCCAACTTTACCGGACGGGCGATTACCATTGATTTCGTACGTGAAGCGCTGCGCGATCTGCTTGCGCTTCAGGAGAAGCTGGTCACCATCGACAACATCCAAAAAACGGTGGCCGAGTACTACAAAATTAAAGTGGCGGATTTGCTGTCGAAACGACGCTCGCGGTCCGTTGCCCGTCCTCGCCAGATGGCGATGGCGCTGGCAAAAGAGTTGACCAACCATAGCCTGCCGGAAATCGGTGATGCTTTTGGGGGGCGCGACCATACCACTGTGCTCCACGCCTGCCGTAAAATTGAGCAGTTGCGTGAAGAGAGCCACGACATCAAAGAAGATTTTTCCAATTTAATCAGAACATTATCTTCGTGACGCTATGAAATTTACCGTAGAACGTGAACATCTTTTAAAGCCGCTCCAACAGGTCAGCGGCCCGCTGGGCGGTCGTCCGACGCTGCCTATCCTCGGTAACCTGCTGCTGAAGGTCGATGACGGCACGCTGTCGCTGACCGGTACCGATCTGGAAATGGAAATGATTGCCCGTGTGGCGCTGGTGTCGCCGCACGAGCCTGGCGCCACCACCGTTCCGGCGCGCAAGCTGTTTGATATCTGTCGCGGCCTGCCGGAAGGGGCGGAAATCGCGGTGCAGCTTGAGGGCGACCGTATGCTGGTGCGTTCCGGGCGCAGCCGTTTCTCGCTTTCTACGCTGCCGGCGGCGGATTTCCCGAATCTGGACGACTGGCAGAGCAACGTTGAATTCACGCTGCCTCAGGCCACCATGAAGCGCCTGATTGAAGCCACGCAGTTCTCAATGGCGCATCAGGACGTACGCTATTACCTCAACGGCATGCTGTTTGAAACCGAAGGGGAAGAGCTGCGTACCGTGGCAACGGACGGTCACCGCCTGGCGGTCTGTTCCATGCCGATTGGCGTCACGCTGCCCAACCATTCGGTGATCGTGCCGCGTAAAGGCGTTATTGAACTGATGCGTATGCTCGACGGCGGCGACAACCCGCTGCGCGTGCAGATCGGCAGCAATAACATCCGCGCCCACGTCGGCGACTATATCTTCACCTCGAAGCTGGTTGACGGCCGTTTCCCGGATTATCGCCGCGTATTGCCGAAGAATCCCGATAAGCATCTGGATGCCGGCTGCGATATTCTCAAGCAGGCCTTTGCCCGTGCGGCCATTCTCTCTAACGAGAAGTTCCGCGGCGTGCGGCTCTACGTGAGCCAGAACCAGCTGAAAATCACGGCGAACAACCCGGAGCAGGAAGAAGCGGAAGAGATCCTCGACGTCTCCTATGAAGGAACGGAGATGGAGATCGGCTTTAACGTCAGCTATGTGCTGGACGTGCTTAATGCGCTGAAGTGCGAGAACGTGCGTATTCTGCTGACTGACTCGGTGTCGAGCGTACAGATTGAAGATGCGGCGAGTACATCCGCAGCCTATGTCGTCATGCCCATGAGGCTGTAGTCTTTAAAGGGGCTGGTTTACTTGCCATTTCGCCTCCCGGCAGTGCTCGCAATCCTCACGTACTTCAGTACGCTCCGGTTGCTGCGCGCTGGCGGTAGACGAACTGGCTGCGACACCCACGCCCCTGGAATGCTTATTGAATGTCACTGACGCGTTTACTCATCAAAGATTTCCGCAATATCGAAAACGCGGATCTCGCGCTTTCTCCCGGATTTAACTTTCTCGTTGGGGCTAACGGCAGCGGCAAGACCAGCGTGCTGGAAGCCATCTACACGCTGGGCCATGGGCGCGCGTTTCGCAGCCTGCAGATTGGCCGGGTCATTCGCCATGAACAGGATGCGTTTATTCTGCACGGTCGTTTGCAGATTGATGAACGCGAAACCGCCATTGGTCTCACCAAAGATAAGCAGGGCGACAGCAAGGTGCGTATTGACGGCACCGACGGGCACAAGGTGGCCGAGCTGGCGCTGCTGATGCCGATGCAGCTGATTACGCCGGAAGGGTTTACTTTGCTCAACGGCGGCCCCAAATACAGAAGGGCGTTCCTCGACTGGGGATGCTTTCACAACGAGCCGGGTTTTTTCATGGCCTGGAGCAACTTAAAGCGCCTGTTGAAGCAGCGAAATGCCGCGCTTCGTCAGGTGACGCGCTACGCGCAGCTGCGTCCCTGGGATCAGGAGCTGGTGCCGCTGGCGGAGCAGATCAGCCGCTGGCGCGCCGACTACAGCGCGGCGATTGCCGCCGACATGGCGGACACCTGCGCGCAGTTCTTGCCGGAATTCTCCCTCTCATTCAGTTTCCAGCGCGGCTGGGAAAAAGAGGCAGATTACGGAGAAGTACTGGAAAAAAACTTCGAACGTGACCGGATGTTAACCTATACGGCGCATGGCCCTCATAAAGCGGATTTCCGCATACGGGCCGACGGCGCGCCGGTGGAAGACACCCTGTCGCGCGGGCAGTTAAAACTCCTGATGTGCGCGCTTCGTCTCGCACAGGGAGAGTTCCTTACTCGCGAAAGCGGAAGGCGCTGCCTTTATTTGATAGATGATTTTGCCTCGGAGCTGGACGACGCCCGACGAGGCCTGCTTGCGAGTCGGTTAAAAGCCACGCAATCCCAGGTCTTTGTCAGCGCGATCAGCGCCGAACATGTGATGGACATGTCGGACAAAAATTCGAAGATGTTCACCGTGGAAAAGGGTAAAATAACGGATTAACCCAAGATAAATGAGCGAGAAACGTTGATGTCGAATTCTTATGACTCCTCCAGTATCAAAGTCCTGAAAGGGCTGGATGCGGTGCGTAAGCGCCCGGGCATGTATATCGGCGACACGGATGACGGCACCGGTCTGCACCACATGGTATTTGAGGTGGTAGATAACGCTATCGACGAAGCGCTCGCCGGTCACTGTAAAGACATCGTGGTGACCATTCACGCTGATAATTCCGTGTCCGTATCGGATGATGGGCGCGGTATCCCGACCGGGATTCACCCGGAAGAGGGCGTTTCAGCGGCGGAAGTGATCATGACCGTTCTGCACGCCGGCGGGAAGTTCGATGATAACTCCTATAAAGTGTCCGGTGGTCTGCACGGGGTAGGCGTTTCCGTGGTTAACGCCCTGTCGCAGAAGCTGGAACTGGTGATTCGCCGCGAAGGCAAAACCCACCAGCAGACTTACGTGCACGGCGTGCCGCAGGCACCGCTGGCCATCACCGGCGACACCGACGCCACCGGTACCCAGGTGCGTTTCTGGCCAAGCCATGAAACCTTCACCAACGTGGTGGAGTTCGAGTACGACATCCTGGCCAAGCGCCTGCGCGAACTGTCGTTCCTGAACTCCGGCGTCTCCATCCGTCTTATCGACAAGCGCGATGGCCGCGAAGACCACTTCCATTATGAGGGCGGCATCAAAGCCTTCGTGGAGTACCTGAACAAGAACAAAACCCCTATCCATCCGACGGTGTTCTATTTCTCGACCGAGAAAGACGGTATCGGCGTCGAAGTGGCGCTGCAGTGGAACGACGGTTTTCAGGAAAACATCTACTGCTTTACCAACAACATCCCGCAGCGCGACGGCGGTACGCACCTGGCGGGCTTCCGCGCCGCGATGACCCGTACGCTGAACGCGTATATGGACAAAGAAGGCTACAGCAAAAAAGCGAAGGTCAGCGCCACCGGCGATGACGCGCGTGAAGGCCTGATTGCCGTGGTGTCCGTGAAGGTGCCGGATCCGAAATTCTCCTCGCAGACCAAAGACAAGCTGGTCTCCTCTGAGGTGAAATCCGCGGTTGAGCAGCAGATGAACGAACTACTGAGCGAATACCTGCTGGAAAACCCGACCGATGCGAAAATCGTGGTCGGTAAAATTATCGATGCCGCGCGTGCCCGTGAAGCAGCGCGCCGCGCCCGTGAGATGACCCGCCGTAAAGGCGCGCTGGATCTGGCCGGCCTGCCGGGCAAACTGGCGGACTGTCAGGAACGCGACCCGGCCCACTCTGAACTCTACCTGGTGGAAGGGGACTCGGCGGGCGGCTCGGCTAAACAGGGGCGTAACCGTAAGAATCAGGCGATTCTGCCGCTGAAAGGTAAGATCCTTAACGTCGAGAAAGCGCGCTTTGACAAAATGCTCGCCTCGCAGGAAGTCGCTACGCTTATCACCGCGCTGGGCTGCGGTATTGGGCGCGACGAGTACAACCCGGACAAGCTGCGCTATCACAGCATCATCATCATGACCGATGCGGACGTCGATGGCTCACACATCCGTACTCTGCTGTTGACCTTCTTCTACCGTCAGATGCCGGAAATCATTGAGCGCGGCCATGTCTACATCGCGCAGCCGCCGCTGTACAAAGTGAAGAAAGGCAAACAGGAGCAGTACATCAAGGACGACGAGGCGATGGATCAGTATCAGATCTCTATCGCGCTTGACGGTGCCACGCTGCACACCAACGCCTCGGCTCCGGCTCTGGCCGGCGAAGCGCTGGAGAAACTGGTCTCCGAGTACAACGCCACTCAGAAAATGATTGACCGCATGGAGCGTCGCTACCCGCGTAATCTGCTGAAGGAGCTGATTTATCAGCCGACCCTCGCCGAAGCAGACCTGAGCGACGAAGCGACGGTAACGCGCTGGATTTCCGCGCTGATCACCACGCTGAACGAAAACGAGCAGCACGGCAGCCTGTGGAAGTACGACGTGCGTGAAAACAGCGAGCTGAACCTGTTCGAGCCGGTGGTACGCGTGCGTACGCACGGCGTGGACACCGACTACGTGCTGGATCAGGAGTTTGTGGTGGGCGGGGAATACCGTCGCCTGTGCGCGCTGGGTGAAAAACTGCGCGGCCTGATTGAAGACGACGCCTTTATCGAACGTGGCGAACGTCGTCAGCCAATTGCCAGCTTCGAACAGGCGCTGGAGTGGCTGGTGAAAGAGTCGCGTCGCGGCCTGGCGATCCAGCGCTATAAAGGCCTGGGCGAGATGAACCCGGACCAGCTGTGGGAAACCACCATGGACCCGGAAAGCCGTCGTATGCTGCGCGTGACCGTGAAGGATGCCATCGCTGCCGACCAGCTGTTCACCACGCTGATGGGCGATGCCGTTGAACCGCGTCGTGCCTTTATCGAAGAAAACGCCCTGAAAGCGGCGAATATCGATATCTGATAACCGCTGTGGCGGGTGCGCCATGCTTCCCTCTGCGATGATGTCTTGTCGTCAGGGGGATGCGTCGCGCACCCGCCGTCATCCTCTTCATCCTCACACTGTAATAACCGGCACATCTCGCGTCTGTTTCATCCCCCTTTCTCTCCTGTCCCGCTACTGTTTTTTAAACAAATTCGCGTTAGCATGCGGAAGGACTCATTTACGCAGGGGAACACATGGCTATCAAACTTATCGCAATCGACATGGACGGCACCTTACTGCTGCCCGATCACACCATTTCTCCCGCCGTTAAACAGGCTATCGCCAGCGCGCGCGAACGCGGCATCAACGTGGTACTGACTACCGGGCGCCCTTACGCCGGGGTACACGCGTACCTCAAAGAGCTGCATATGGATAAGCCGGGCGACTACTGCATTACCTACAACGGCGCCCTGGTTCAGAAAGCGGGCGACGGCAGCACCGTGGCGCAAACGCCGCTGAACTACGATGACTATCTGTTCCTGGAGAAGCTCTCCCGCGAGGTGGGTTCACATTTCCACGCGCTCGATCGCAATACGCTCTACACCGCGAACCGCGACATCAGCGCCTACACCGTGCATGAATCTTTTGTTGCGACCATTCCGCTGGTGTTCTGTGAGCCGGAAAACATGGACCCGAATACCGCGTTCCTCAAAGTGATGATGATTGATGAGCCCGAGATCCTCGACAAAGCGATCGCCCGCATTCCGGATGCGGTACGCGAGAAGTACACCGTGCTGAAAAGCGCCCCGTACTTCCTTGAGATCCTGAACAAGCGCGTCACCAAAGGCACCGGCGTGCAGTCCCTGGCGGAGGCGCTGAACATCACGGCCGATGAGGTGATGGCGATTG
Organism: Siccibacter turicensis LMG 23730; assembly: GCF_000463155.2. Taxonomy (GTDB): domain Bacteria; phylum Pseudomonadota; class Gammaproteobacteria; order Enterobacterales; family Enterobacteriaceae; genus Siccibacter; species Siccibacter turicensis. The sequence continues at coordinate 50,933 of NZ_AWFZ01000061.1, forward strand.
GCGATCAGGAGAATGACATCGCCATGCTGGAGTACGCCGGCGTTGGCGTGGCGATGGATAACGCCATTCCTTCGGTTAAAGAGGTGGCGGATTTCGTCACCAAATCCAACCTGGAAGACGGCGTGGCCTACGCCATAGAGAAGTTCGCCCTGCAGTAACAACCCCGCAGCCCGAGCCGCCCCGATACCGCATCGGGGCTTTTTTTTGCCCCGAATATATTCTTGTGTCGTTTTTGTGATCAGGATTGTAGTACAACGTAATATTATTGTACTACATTGTGACCATGAAGACGGCAGTGTGATGCGAGTTTGTACTGCAAAGATGAGGCGAAAAGCGGCAGTCAGGGTAAAGTAACCTGGGCACAACCTTTAAAAGGACACGTCATGACCCTCACGAAAACCGACCGCATCATTATTGAACTTGGCCGTCAGATCGTCGGCGGAAAGTATGTTCCCGGCGCGGCGCTCCCGGCAGAAGCCGAGCTGTGCGATGAGTTTGAAACCTCGCGCAACATCATTCGCGAGGTTTTTCGCTCGCTGATGGCGAAACGCCTGATTGAGATGAAGCGCTACCGCGGCGCGTTTGTTGCCCCGCGCAGCCAGTGGAACTATCTCGACACCGACGTGCTGCAGTGGGTGCTGGAAAACGACTACGACCCGCGGCTTATCAGCGCGATGAGCGAAGTGCGAAACCTGGTGGAGCCGGCCATTGCCCGTTGGGCCGCGGAACGCGCCACCTCCAGCGATCTCGCACAGATTGAACTGGCGCTGAACGACATGATCGCCAACAACCAGGACCGGGACGCCTTTAACGAAGCGGACATTCGCTATCACGACGCGGTGCTGCAGGCGGTACATAACCCGGTGCTGCAGCAGCTCACCGTGGCGATTGGCTCGTTGCAGCGGGCGGTATTTGAACGAACCTGGATGGGCGATGAAGCCAACATGCCGAAGACCCTCCAGGAACATAAGGCGCTGTTCGATGCCATCCGGCATCAGGATGGCGATGCAGCGGAGCAGGCGGCCCTCAACATGATCGCCAGCTCTACCCGAAGGCTTAAGGAAATCACATGACATCTCGCTACATCGCAATCGACTGGGGATCCACCAACCTTCGCGCCTGGCGTTATCAGGACGATGTGTGCCTCGACAGCAGGCAATCCGAAGCGGGCGTTACGCGCCTGAACGGCAAATCCCCCGAGGCGGTGTTAGCGGACGTCACCGACGGCTGGCGCGATGAGGCCACGCCGGTCGTGATGGCGGGTATGGTCGGCAGCAACGCCGGCTGGAAAATCGCTCCTTATCTGCCTTGTCCGGCGCGCTTTAGCGCCATCGGCGAACGCCTTACGCCGGTTATCGATAACGTCTGGATCATTCCGGGCCTGAGCGTCAGCCGCGACGATAACCACAACGTCATGCGCGGCGAAGAGACCCAGCTGCTCGGCGCACGCGACCTGGCCCCGGCTTCGCTCTACGTGATGCCCGGCACCCACTGCAAATGGGTCCAGGCCGACAGCCAGCAGATCGTGGATTTTCGCACCGTGATGACCGGCGAACTCCACCATATTCTGCTTAAGCACTCGCTGGTGGGGGCCGGGCTCCCTGAGCAAATCGACAGCAGCGCGGCGTTTGATGCCGGTCTGTCGCGCGGCCTGAACGCCCCGGCCTTGCTGCCTCAGCTCTTTGAAGTGCGCGCTTCTCATGTCCTCGGCTCCCTGCCTCGCGAGCAGGTGAGCGACTTCCTTTCTGGCCTGTTGATCGGCAGCGAAGTGGCGACCATGACCGCCGACCTCGCCGCTCAGCAGGTTATCACCCTGGTGGCTAACGCCTCCCTGACCCGACGCTACCGGCGCGCCTTTGCCGCGGTAGGACGTGACGTACAGGAACTTGATGGCGACCAGGCTTTTCAGGCAGGCATAAGGAGCATCGCACATGCAGTGGCAAACTAACCTCCCGCTCATCGCCATCTTACGTGGCATTACACCCGCCGACGCGCACGATCACGTCGCAGCGGTGCTGGACGCGGGCTTTGACGCGGTAGAGATCCCGCTTAACTCCCCCCAATGGGAGCAGAGCATCCCCGCGATGGTAAACGCGTTTGGCGACCGGGCGCTCATAGGCGCCGGTACCGTCCTGAAACCGGAGCAGGTCGATCGGCTCGCGGAAATGGGCTGCCAGCTGATTGTTACCCCGAATATTCAGCCGGAGGTGATTCGTCGCGCGGTGGGCTATGGCATGACCGTCTGCCCCGGCTGCGCTACCGCCACCGAAGCCTTTACCGCACTTGATGCGGGCGCGCAGGCGCTGAAAATCTTCCCCTCCTCGGCATTCGGCCCGGACTACATCAAAGCGCTGAAAGCGGTGCTGCCAGCGGATGTCCCGGTGTTTGCCGTCGGCGGCGTAACGCCGGAAAACCTTGCGCAGTGGATGAAAGCCGGCTGCGTGGGTGCCGGGCTGGGCAGCGATCTCTATCGTGCAGGACAGTCCGTTGAGCGTACGGCGCAGCAGGCCGCAGCATTTGTTAAGGCGTATCAAGAGGCAGTGCAATGAAAATTACCAAACTGACGACCTACCGTTTACCCCCGCGCTGGATGTTCCTGAAAATCGAAACCGACGAAGGCATTGTCGGCTGGGGCGAACCGGTGATCGAGGGCCGGGCGCGTACCGTGGAGGCCGCCGTCCACGAGCTGGGCGAGTTTCTGATTGGGCAGGACCCGGCGCGCATTAACGACCTGTGGCAGGTGATGTACCGCGCGGGATTCTACCGCGGCGGCCCGATCCTGATGAGCGCCATCGCCGGTATCGACCAGGCGCTGTGGGATATCAAAGGCAAAGTGCTGAATGCGCCGGTGTGGCAGCTGATGGGCGGCCTGGTGCGCGACAAAATCAAAGCCTACAGCTGGGTGGGCGGCGACCGGCCGGCAGAGGTCATCGCGGGTATTACCAAACTGCGTGAGATTGGCTTTGATACCTTCAAGCTGAACGGCTGCGAAGAGCTGGGCGTTATCGACGACTCCCGCAAAGTGGATGCGGCGGTGAATACCGTGGCGCAGATCCGCGACGCGTTTGGCTACGACATTGAATTTGGTCTCGATTTCCACGGACGCGTCAGCGCCCCGATGGCGAAGATATTAATTAAAGAGCTGGAGCCGTATCGCCCGCTGTTTATTGAAGAGCCGGTACTGGCGGAGCAGGCGGAATATTATCCGCGTCTCGCGGCGCAAACCCATATTCCTATCGCCGCCGGAGAGCGCATGTTCTCGCGCTTCGAATTCAAGCGCGTGCTGGAAGCGGGCGGTATTGCCATTCTGCAACCGGACCTTTCCCACGCGGGCGGAATTACCGAGTGCTACAAAATCGCCGGTATGGCGGAGGCCTATGACGTGGCGCTGGCCCCGCACTGCCCGCTCGGGCCGATTGCCCTCGCCGCCTGCCTGCACGTGGACTTCGTCTCGCGCAACGCGGTATTCCAGGAGCAAAGCATGGGCATTCACTACAACCAGGGCGCGGAACTGCTGGACTTTGTGAAGAACAAAGAGGACTTCAGCATGGAAGGCGGCTTCTTTAAACCACTGATGAAACCGGGCCTCGGCGTGGAAGTTGACGAAGAGCAGGTGATTGCCCGCAGCAAAGAGACCAGCGACTGGCGCAATCCGTTGTGGCGGCATGCTGACGGTTCCGTCGCCGAGTGGTAAGACGTTGCGCGTCATACTTCACGCTGTGGGTGCGTTGGCTGCGTTGCCTTACCCCGGTCACTTACTTCAGTAAGCTCCCGGGGATTCGTTAACTTGCCGCCTTCCCACAACGCGAATTATGTAGCGCAGTAGGTGATAAGCGTCGTCGCGGTAACGCGCTACGTCATTCGCACCATTACGATTTAACACATCGCAGGCCCGGTAAATAAAACGCCACCGGGCAGTAAACCTACTTATAAAAAGCACCCTCTGTATTTCACAGGGCATGGTGAGGGGTCTCGTCATGCCACATTCTGGAGACAGAACGTTATGGATATTTCTGTAACCCCTGCAAAAACAGGACGTCGTCGCTATCTCACGCTGATGATGATCTTTATTACTGTGGTGATTTGCTACGTTGACCGCGCTAACCTGGCGGTGGCCTCGGCGCATATTCAGGAAGAGTTTGGCATTACCAAGGCCGAGATGGGCTACGTCTTTTCGGCCTTTGCCTGGCTCTACACGCTGTGTCAGATCCCGGGCGGCTGGTTCCTGGACCGCGTCGGCTCACGCCTCACCTATTTCATCGCCATTTTCGGCTGGTCGGTTGCCACCCTGTTGCAGGGCTTCGCCACCGGGCTGATGTCGCTCATTGGCCTGCGTGCCATCACCGGCGTTTTCGAAGCCCCGGCGTTTCCCACCAATAACCGCATGGTGACCAGCTGGTTCCCGGAGCAGGAGCGCGCCTCGGCGGTGGGGTTCTACACCTCCGGGCAGTTCGTTGGTCTGGCGTTTCTTACCCCGCTGCTTATCTGGATCCAGGAGCTGCTGAGCTGGCACTGGGTGTTCATCATTACCGGCGGCATCGGGATTGTCTGGTCGCTTGTCTGGATTAAGGTGTATCAGCCACCGCGTCTGACCAAAGGCATCAGCCAGGCCGAGCTGGATTACATCCGCGACGGCGGCGGGCTGGTGGACGGCGACGCGCCGGCCAAAAAAGAGGCGCGTCAGCCGCTGACCCGCGCCGACTGGAAGCTGGTGTTTCACCGTAAGCTGATTGGCGTCTACCTGGGCCAGTTCGCCGTGACCTCAACCCTGTGGTTCTTCCTGACCTGGTTCCCGAACTATCTCACACAGGAAAAAGGCATCACCGCCCTGAAGGCCGGATTCATGACTACCGTACCGTTCCTGGCGGCGTTCGTGGGCGTCCTGCTCTCCGGCTGGGTGGCCGATCGCCTGGTGCGCAAAGGCTACTCCCTGGGCATCGCCCGTAAAACCCCGATCATCTGCGGGCTGCTGATCTCCACCTGCATCATGGGCGCCAACTACACCAACGACCCGGTATGGATCATGACCCTGATGGCCATCGCCTTCTTCGGTAACGGGTTTGCCTCAATCACCTGGTCGCTGGTCTCCTCCCTGGCACCGATGCGCCTGATTGGCCTGACCGGCGGGGTGTTCAACTTTGTTGGCGGGCTGGGCGGCATCACGGTACCGCTGGGGATCGGCTATCTGGCACAGGATTACGGCTTTGGTCCGGCGCTGGTCTATATCTCCGCCGTGGCGCTGATAGGTGCGCTCTCTTACATCCTGCTGGTGGGGGACGTAAAACGCGTGGGCTGAGGTTTTAACAACACAACAGGAAAGCACGCCAGCCAGGGAATGCAACAGCAATGCCGCTGAAGGTCAGCGGCATTCACCATCCACTGATAACAATCATTAATCAGCCGGCGACAACGGCATAGTGAGAGGGTTCTGCATGAATACCGATCTGTACACTACAACCCTGCGGCAGCTAAACGCGAAAATTATTCCCTTTATCATCATCTGCTATTTCGTTGCCAATCTGGATAAAACCAACATCTCCATCGCGGCGCTGCAAATGAACGCCGATCTCGGCCTGACCGCCAGCATGTACGGGCTTGGGGTGGGGATGTTCTACATCTCCTACATTATTTTTGAAATTCCCAGCAACATCATCATGACGAAAGTGGGCGCCCGCGTGTGGATCGCCCGCATCATGATTACCTGGGGGATCGTCAGCGCCGGGATGTCACTGGTGCAGACGCCCACGCAGCTCTATGTGATGCGCTTTTTACTCGGCATGGCGGAAGCGGGCTTTACGCCGGGGATCATCTACTACATCTCCTGCTGGTTCCCGAAAAGCAACCGCGCCAGAGCGATGTCCTTCTTCTATATGGGCTCGGTGATGGCGTCGATTATCGGCCTGCCGATCTCCGGCTCAATTCTCAACATGCACGGCATCGCGGATATCGCCGGCTGGCGCTGGCTGTTCGCCATTGAAGGCATACCGGCGATTGTGCTCGGCATCATGGTGCTGTGGCGCCTGCCGCAGTCGCCGGACCATGCCGCGTGGCTGTCCACGGCACAAAAAGGCTGGCTGAAGGCGCAGCTGGCGCAGGATAACGCCGGGGTGGAAGTAGGGGCTAACCACAGCTGGACCAGCGCGCTGAAAAACAAAACGGTGCTGCTGCTGAGCCTGGTCTGGTTCCTGCAGGCGTTCGGCTCTATCGGTATCACGCTGTTCCTGCCGCTCATTATCAAGAGTATGACGAGCGATCAGAGCAACCTGGTGGTGAGCCTGCTTGCCGCGGTGCCGTTTATCGCCGCCTGCCTGTTTATGTACCTCAACGGTCGCCACTCCGATACCACCAACGAGCGCTCATGGCACCTCGGGCTGCCGCTGATTATCTCCGGCCTGTCGCTCGCCATCGCCATCTATACGAGCAACCTGCTGGTGGCGTATGGGCTTCTTGTGCTGACCGTCGGCTTTAACTTCGCGCTGACGCCGATTTTCTGGGCGGTTACCACCGAGAAGCTGGCGGGCGTGGCGGCCGCTGCCTCTATCGCCTTCATTAATACCGTCGCCAACTTTGTCGGCCTCGGCCTGCCGCCGCTGCTCGGCAAAATCAAGGATATGACCAACAGCTATCACTACGGGCTGCTGATTGTCGCGGTGGCGCTGATCCTCGGCGGCATTATCGGTGTGCTGGTATCGCGCCCGGCCCGGCCTCAGGCGCCTGGACATAACGCCTCCGCCTCTCTTAAACAGGAGTGAAGATGAAACAAAAAGTCCTTAAACAGGCGTATCTGCCGGATGCGCTCACTGCCGAACTGCGCGACCGTTATGAGCTGCTTGAACTGGCGCAGATGTCGCCCGCCGACCTCGCCGCCGTGGCCGGTGAGATCACGGTGGTCATCACTAACGGCGAAGCGGTGGTGACGCGCGAATTTATTGACGCGCTGCCCGCCCTGAAGCTGATTGCGGTGTTTGGCGTCGGCTATGACGGCGTGGACGTGGCGGCGGCACGGGATCGTGGCGTTGCGGTGACCCATACGCCGGGCGTGCTGACCGACGACGTGGCGGATCTCGCCATCGGCCTGCTGCTGGCGACCTCGCGCCGCATCGTCGCCGCCCAGAAGTTTATCGAGCAGGGCGGCTGGCAGCAGAGCGGCTTCCAGTGGACGCGGAAAGTCTCCGGCGCCCGGCTCGGCATACTGGGGATGGGGCGTATCGGCCAGGCCATCGCCCGGCGCGCCCAGGCGTTCGATATGGAGATTGCCTATAACGATCCCAAAGCGCACAGCCAGCTCCCGTACCGCTACGTTGCCGACCTCACTGACCTGGCGGCACAGAGCGATTTTCTCATGGTCTGCGCACCGGGCGGCGCAGGCACCCGGGGGCTGATAAACCAGCCGGTGCTGGAAGCATTGGGGCCGCAGGGGATGCTGATCAATATCTCGCGCGGCAGCGTCGTGGATGAAACCGCCCTGGTGCAGGCGCTGGAGAGCGGCACCCTTGCCGGCGCCGGGCTGGACGTGTTTGCCGATGAACCACACGTGCCCGCCGCGCTCCAGCAGCGCGATAATGTGGTGATCACGCCGCATATGGCGAGCGCCACCTGGGAGACGCGGCGGGAGATGTCGCGACTGGTACTTGAGAACGTTATCGCCTGGTTTGCGGGTGAACCGCTGGTGACGCCGGTTCCCTGATAGGCTTTTGCCGGTAAATCTTTTACCCTGAGGCGATATCTCGCTTCAGGGTTTTTATTTATGAAACAGCTCACGTTCGCCGCGCGTCATCATCAGCTTACCAATACCAACACCTGGACCGCCGACAGCCAGTGGCTGGCGTTTGACGTCCGCCCTTCCGGCGCCTCGTTTACCGGGGATACTATTGAACGCGTTAACGTCTTTACCGGCGAGGTCGAGGTGATCTACCGCGCCTCTCAGGGGGCGCACGTCGGCGTCGTCACGGTCAATCCGCAGCGCGATGAGTACGTGTTTATTCACGGCCCGGAGAACCCGGATGCCGGCTGGCAGTACGATTTTCATCACCGCCGTGGCGTGCTGGTGCGCGACGGAGAGGCCTGCAACCTTGATGCCATGGATATCACTCCGCCGTTCACCCCCGGCGCGCTGCGCGGCGGCAGCCATGTGCACGTCTTCAGCCCGGACGGGCAGTATCTGAGCTTTACCTACAACGATCACGTGCTCCATGCGCGCGACCCGGCCCTCGATCTGCGCAACGTCGGCGTCGCGCTGCCTTACGGGCCGGTGACGGTGCCCGGCCATCATCCGCGTGAGTACGATGGGCGCTACTGGTGTGCGCTGGTCAGTCGCACCACGCCAGCGCCGGCGCCCGGCAGCGATGAGATTAACCGCGCTTACGAAGAGGGCTGGATCGGCGAAGAGGGCTATCGTCGGGCGGACGGCGGCTGGCAGCACCGGGCGCTGGCGTTTATCGGCGACACGCTGTCTGTGAACAATGAAAAGGTGCCGGAGCTGTTTATCGTCGATCTGCCGGACAATGCGCAGGCGTGGAAGACACCCGGCAGCGCACCGCTGTGCGGCACCGACACCACCCTGCCAGCCCCGCCCGCGGGCGTGATGCAGCGCCGCCTGACCTTTACCCATCAGCGGCGTTTCCCGGGCCTCGCGACCACGCCGCGCCACTGGGTGCGCAGCAACCCGCAGGGGAGTGATATCGCCTTCCTGATGCGCGACGACAGCGGCGTGGCGCAGCTGTGGCTCATCTCGCCGAACGGCGGCGAACCGCGTCAGTTGACGCGCGACGCGAGCGGGGTGGAGTCGGCGTTTAACTGGCATCCGTCCGGCAGCATGCTGGGGTTTGCCAGCGGCGGGCGGATGGTGCTGTGCGACGCGGTGACCGGCAGCCTGTATCCTCTCACGGACCATCACGACGCGCCGCCGTCAGCAGAGGCGGTGGTGTTTTCCCCGGACGGTACGCAGCTGGCCTGGATGCAGGAGGTGGACGGCTTCCGCCAGCTGTGGGCAACGGAAACCGGCCTGTAGATTAGGGGGCGGGGGGAATAACCGAGTTGGTAGCGAGCGCATCGCGTTCGCTTTGACGCACCCGGGATCGCACCGAGTTGTCGTCGCGGAAGGCATCCCACGGCAGCAGCAGGGTATCGAGTACGGCGGTAAACGGCATGTCCAGCGCGACTAACGGTTTCACGCCCCAGCTGGTTTCGCTGCTTTTCAGCAGGTCGAAACTGGCCCGGGTACCGGGATAGTAGCCCTCTTCGCCGCCTGTGTGTGTCATCATGCTGGAACAGCCGCACAGTACGAAACCGCAGGCGCCAGCCAAAAATTTGCCAGGTACGTTTTTCATCATCATGGTTATCATTCTGTTGGCACAATGCGCCGGTGACGAAGGTTATACCACCGGCATCAGGAATGAATAGTCTGCCGTTGCTATGCTGTGGTGACCGTCGCAGTTGTTATGTGAACCTGTCTCGTTCAGTCTATGCAAAGATAGGTAAAGCGCCAAAAAAACACACCAATTAGATCTTGAAACGCCTGAAAGCGCACCCATTTTGAGAATGTAGACAGAGGAAGCACGCCGACAGGGTGCTTACCTTGACCGCCTGTCCGGTTACCGGAAGGCACATTACTTAACTTCTCGCTGATTTCAGGAGTTTGTTTTATGCGTAACTTTGACCTCTCTCCGCTTTATCGTTCCGCCATCGGTTTCGATCGCCTGTTCAACCTGCTGGAAAATAACCAGAATCAGAGCAACGGCGGCTACCCTCCGTACAACGTTGAACTGGTTGACGAAAACCACTACCGCATCGCGATTGCCGTCGCCGGCTTCGCCGAAAGCGAACTGGAGATCACCGCCCAGGATAACCTGCTGGTGGTAAAAGGCTCCCACGCAGCCGAGCAGAAAGAGCGTACCTATCTCTATCAGGGTATCGCCGAGCGCAACTTTGAGCGCAAATTCCAGCTGGCGGAAAACATTCAGATCCACGGTGCCAACCTGGTGAACGGCCTGCTCTATATCGACCTTGAGCGCGTGATCCCGGAAGCGAAAAAACCGCGCCGTATCGAAATCAATTAATAACTTGGGTCGCGCAGGCGGCCCTGTAAAAAGATGTGCTTGCCGAACGGGAGCACGGGCGAACCCGCGTTCGCTATCACCCTGCACCCCTTATCCGGCGGCCCTGTGCCGACCATAACGGGATGCTGACTCGCTTCTCAGAAGGAGATGTATGATGACTTTACGTAACTACGATTTATCCCCACTGCTGCGTCAATGGATCGGCTTTGACAAACTGGCTAACGCCCTGCAAAGCACCGCTGACGGCCAGACCTTCCCGCCGTACAACATCGAAAAAAGCGACGATAACCACTATCGCATTACGCTGGCGCTGGCGGGCTTCCGTCAGGAAGATCTGAACGTCCAGTTAGAAGGGACGCGGCTGACTATTTCCGGTACGCCGGTTAAACCGGAAACCGAGCCGAAATGGCTGCATCACGGGCTGGTTTCTCAGGCGTTCAACCTGAGCTTTACCCTGGCCGAACATATGGAAGTTTCCGGGGCTACCTTTACCAACGGTCTGCTGCACATCGATCTGGTGCGCAACGTGCCTGAGGCCATCGCCCCGCAGCGCATCGCCATCAGCGAGCGCCCGGCGCTGGACAGCTAACCGGTCACGGCAAAAAACAAAGGCTCCCTGCGGGGGGCCTTTTTTATGGCGCGGGCATCAACGACTGGTCATTTCCCGGCCAGAGCCAGTACACTTTCTGCAATCGTGACGTACAGGAGTGAGCATGAAGAATCCTCTACCGGGCGAAGCGCCGGACTACCGCTTTTCGCTGGCCAACGAACGGACGTTTCTGGCGTGGATCCGCACCGCGCTGGGCTTTCTTGCCGCGGGCGTGGGGCTGGATCAGCTGGCCCCGGCCTTTGCGACCCCGCTGGTGCGTGAAAGCCTGAGCCTGCTGCTGTGTCTGTTTGCCGGAATGCTGGCGCTCTACGGCTATCTGCGCTGGCTCGGGAATGAAAAAGCGATGCGCCTGAAGCAGGATATGCCCTACACCGGGGTGCTGAAGCTGATCAGCGTGGTGATGGCGCTGGTGGCGCTGGCCGTGATGGTGATGATGTTCTATGCCGGATAGCCGACGGGCGCGGCGCATTGCCGATCCGGGCCTGCAGCCGGAGCGCACCTCGCTGGCGTGGCTGCGCACGCTGCTGGGGTACGGCGCGCTGGTGGCGCTGGCGCTGCGCCAGAAAGGGCCGGAGGCGGGCGTCTGGCTGTGGGGCGTGCTGGCCGTGCTGGCGCTGGTGCTCCTGCTGCTGTGGCGCTACGCCCGGCAGCGTAACCTGATGGACGTCGCCATCGCTGACTTTACCTCGACCCGGTCAATGCGCGCCCGGCTGCTCATCGCCCTGGCGGTGGCGGCGCTGTCGCTGCTGTTTATCGTCGCCCACCTGCGTACCCTGTTTGCGCTGCTGGCTTAAACCGGCTGCTCGTGTTGCGGTTCACGCGCGGCGAGCGGCAGCCAGCAGAGTAAAATCAGCATCCCGGTTAGCGTCATCAGCATGCCGACACTGCCCTGGCCCTGCTGCGGCAACTGGGCCGATACCCATGCCAGCAGCCCGGCGCCGGTATTTTGCAGGCCGCCAATCAGCGCCCCGGCTGTACCGGCAAGAAACGGAAACGGCTCCATTGCCCCGCTGGTGGCTAACGGAAACAGCATTCCCGCCCCGAAGAAGAACAGGGCCGCCGGCACCAGCAGCGTCCAGACGTTCATCACGCCAAACCAGGCCGGAAGCCACATCAGTATCCCGGCGACAAGACAGCTCATCACGCCCTGCCACATCATCGCGGTAAAGCGTCGCGTCTGCCGTCCGGCGAACCACGCCCCGAAGAACGCGGCCGGCACCGGCAGGATAAACAGCACGCTGACCGCGAAGCTGCTCAGCCCGAGGCCCGCCCCGAGCAGCACGCCGGCGCTGGCTTCAAAGACGGCGATCCCCGCCAGCGCACCGATCAGCATCAGCAGATAGCAGGCAAACGACGCCCGGCTGAACAGCATCCGGTAGCTGGTCAGCAGCTGTGTGCGGGGCGCATCAGCGGGACGGGTTTCCGGCATCCAGCGCGCCATGCTGAAGGCCACCACCGCGCACAGCGCCAGCAGAAAACCGTAGCAGGCGCGCCAGCCCCAGACCGTGCCCAGCAGCCCGCCGATCAGCGGCGCCAGCAGCGGGCTAACCAGAATCCCCATGTTCAGCAGGCTGTTCGCTTTGCGCAGCCCGAGGCCGGAGTAGAGATCGCGCGGCATGGTGCGGGCCATCACGCCGCCGACGCCGGTGCCCAGACCCTGGAGCGCGCTGGCGAGGATCAGCACCGACAGGCTGGCGGTGGTCATCGCCAGCACCGTTGCCAGCATAAACACCGTCATGCCGAACAGAATGGCCGGGCGGCGCCCGATGCGGTCGGTAATCGGCCCGTACACCAGCTGCGACGCGCCATAGGTAAACAAATACGCGGCCATCACCCGCTGGACTTCGCCGTCCCGGACGTGGAAATCATGTGCCATATCCGCAACCGCCGGGATCCAGATGGTCTGCGCCATCTGCCCTACAGCCACCAGCAGGATTAACATCAACAGCAGGTTCAGGTTATCGTGCGTTTTCATTTCGATGAATGCTTTATGAAAGTAATGAAATGGAGCATAAGGTTCTGGGCATTTAGCTAAATGCGAGTGAAATCTACCACAGCCGCGGCAGAGTGCCAGGAAAGCGCAGAGAAACGGGAACGCGTAACAGGAAGGATTAGTAAACATTCTGGCAACATTGGTTGCCAGAATGTTCAGGCAAGACGTAACAGCATAGCACCGGCGGCGATACCGCAAATAGCCACGATGCGCGGCCCGCGAATCGGCTCTTTGAGAATGAAAAAGGCGAGCAGCGCGCCGAACAGAATGGAGGTTTCACGCAGTGCGGCGACCACCGCCAGCGGTGCCTGGGTCATCGCCCAGAGCGCCAGGCCGTAGGAACCCATGGTGCCGACGCCGCCGAGCAGCCCCTTTTTCCAGTGGCGCGTCATGTAGTGCGACACCTCCCGGCGGCGGACCATCATCGCCCATAGCAGCAGGCAGAAACCGTTCATAAAGAAGGTCCACAGCGTGTAGCCCACCGCAGTGCCCGACAGGCGAACCCCGGTGCCATCCACCAGGGTATACCCGGCGATAAAACAGGCGTTGCACAGCGCCAGGGTTATGCCGCGGCGCGACCCGCCATGACGGCTGAACGCCATCAGCAGGATGGCGCTACAGATAACGCCGATCCCCAGCCACGCCAGGAGCGAAAGGCTGTCGTGCAGGTAGAGCACGCTTATCAACGCCACCAGCAGCGGCGCGGTGCCGCGCATCAGGGGATAGGTCTGACTCATGTCCGACACCTGATAGGTCTTTGCCACCAGCACGGTATAGATGACCTGAAGCGCACAGCTTATCGCCAGGTAGGGGGCGCTCTCCCAGCTGGGCTGGGGTGAAAAGGGAAGCAGCAGGAGTGCGATCAGCGCCGCGGAGCCGCTGACGCTGATGGCGGAATAGAGCTTGTCGCTCCCGGCCTTAACGATGGCGTTCCAGGTGGCATGCAGTAGCGCGGCAAAAAGCAGGATGCAAAATACGCTTAGGGTCATGGCAGCGACGTCAGGGGAAATGTAATAAAAAAGTAACATAACCCGCCGCGGGGCTGCCAGCCCATGAATATTAAAGAGGGGCGGTTGCCCGCCCCTCTTAAGTGCGGCTTGAACCTGATTCAGCGAAAGAACTTCAGGACAGCATCAAGCAGTTGCAGTACAGCAACAATGAGTTTCAGGATAAGAATTGCTAAATCCACTCCGCCCATACGCGTCTCCTCAGGTAAAGGAGCACCAGCTGGCTTACCTCTCCGCCGCCTGTCACCAGCTGTTTTGTTGGCGTAACACAGTGTGCTCTCTCGGGGTTAAGGCACTGACGGCACCACCCGTTTCAGCCAGGACTTGCATTGCGCCCGTATACACGCGGCCCCCGTATCGCACCTCTGCGTCAGCCAAACCAGTATAATAAAGTACTGTATAAATGAACAGTATATATTCGACAAAAAGGGTGACCTCACCCATACTCTGAACGGCGCACCAAGCGGCGTGAAAATTGCAGCCGGGCAAAAATCATCGTATAGTTACGCTGTTGACGTAACACAGTGTGCTTTGCGGCCACCACCCGCAACACCTGAAAAAAAACCTCGCTCCGGCGGGGTTTTTTGTTTTGTGGTTCTCCTACCTGTTTTGGTAGGTTTTTTCATATTTTTAACGTTTTTCTTACCCCTTCTGGCACCACCGCCATTCAGGTAAAACCGTTGATTAAGCGAAATTTTTGGCTTTTTCCGCCGCGTCAAATCGTCCCGGTCTGGCACTAATCGGAAAATGGTTTTGTTAACGGCGCATTTATTTACACATCTTCACACTTCCCCTATCATCCCGGCGCTTGTTTACATATTAAGCATTTGTTAAAGCGACAAGAGACCTGCCAGGGATGAAGCACACCATCATTACAGGGGTAGCCCTGATTAAAAAAAGCTCGCGTTGTGGGATCCTGCTCACCGCCGCGCTGCTGATCTCCCCTGCGGGTCACGCTGCGCCAACGCCCCCGGCACCGTCCGCCGCGCCGACCGCGCCCGAGCCGCCGCGCATGCTCGAAGATCGCGGTGACACGCTGTTTCAGAACCAGCAACAGCGCCAGCGCGCCCTGGAAGATACCCTGACGCCGCCGACCCCGGACGTGCGCCTCTCGCCGCCCGCGTCGTCGTTTGGGCGTCTTACCTTCGAGCCGGAAACCCCCTGTTTCCAGATCGATCGCGTGGAGCTGAGCGGCCAGCAGGCGTTGCCCCACTGGCTCCCGCTGCAACGCCTGGCGAAGCAGGGCGAAGGCCACTGCCTCGGTGGTAAAGGCATTAATTTGCTGATGAGCACCCTGCAAAACCGGCTTATCGATCACGGCTACATCACCACCCGCGTGCTGGCGCCGGATCAGGACCTGACCCGCGGCACCCTGTCGCTGGTGATCCTGCCGGGCTACGTCCGGGACGTGAAGCTCACCCCGGACAGCGACCGCTACCTGACGCTCTACAGCGCCTTCCCGGCCCATGCCGGTAATCTGCTCGACCTGCGCGATATCGAGCAGGGTCTGGAGAACCTGCAGCGTCTGCCCACCGTACAGGCCAGCATGGAGATCGTGCCTGGCGAACAGCCGGGCGAGAGCGATATCGACGTGACGTGGCACCAGAGCAAAATGTGGCGTCTCGGCGCCTCGCTTGATGACTCCGGCTCGCGCAGCACCGGGCGCTATCAGGGCGGCCTGACGCTGTCGCTGGACAACCCGCTTTCGCTCAGCGATCTGTTTTATATCTCAGGCTCACGCAGCCTCCACGATCGCGGTGACAAAGGCAGCAAGAACGTTACCGGCCACTATTCGGTGCCGTTTGGCTACTGGATGGCAGGCGTCACCGCCAGCGATTACGACTACCGTCAGACCGTGGCGGGCCTGAATGAAGATTACCGCTACAGCGGAAAACGTAAAAACCTCGACTTCCAGCTGAGCCGCGTGCTGCACCGCAGCGGCACGCAGAAAACCACCCTCAGCGGGGACGTGCTGACCAGCGAATCGCGCAACTACATCGACGACACCGAACTGGACGTGCAGCATCGCCGCACCTCGGGCTGGCGTCTGGGATTGCAGCACCGTCACTACATTGGCCAGAGCGTGCTGGATGCCGGCATCAGCTACCAGCGCGGCACCCGCTGGTTCGGTGCCATTCCGGCTCCGGAGGAGTACAGCGGCGAAGCCACGGCGCTCAGCAAGATTGTCTCGCTCAGCGCCGGGTTAGATATCCCGTTTGAGATTTACAACCAGTCGTTCCGCTACAACGTCCAGTACCAGCGCCAGATGAGCTCCACGCGGCTTACCCCGCAGGAGGAATTTTCCATCGGTGGCCGCTGGTCGGTACGCGGCTTCGACGGCGAGCGCACGCTCAGCGCCAGCCACGGCTGGCTGGTACGCAACGACCTGGCCTGGCGCACACCGCTGCCGCAGCAGGAGTTCTATCTGGGGGCTGACTACGGCGAAGTGGGCGGCAGCACCAGCAACGGCGTGCTTATCGGCAAGCACCTGGCAGGCGGCGTGGCGGGCCTGCGCGGCAACGCGTTCAACACCGGGTATGACCTGTTCGCCGGGGTGCCGTTCTCACGGCCCGACGGCTTCGAGACCAGCCACTACACGCTCGGCTTCAGCCTGAACTGGAGTTACTGATTTACGCTTTTCCTGGCGGCCAGGCGCTGCCACACGCAACAGGGATCTGAGGATGAACAAAAATCTGTATCGTATCGTGTTCAACAAAGCACGCGGTATGTTGATGGTAGTGGCAGAGATTTCCCGTAGCTGTCGTGCGGTAGCCTGCCCGGCATCCGGTCCGTCGTGCGTGAAGCGTCAGTGTATTACCCGTCTGAGCGCGGTCTCGTTCGGCCTGCTGCTGGCGCTTGGCGCGGTGCAGCCCGCTGCCGCCAACATCGTCGCCGATCACAGCGCACCGGGTAAGCAGCAGCCCACCATCCTCAACACCGCCAACGGAACGCCGCAGGTTAACATTCAGACCCCGAGCAAAGCCGGGGTGTCGCGCAACGTCTACAGCCAGTTCGACGTTAACAGCAAGGGCGCGATCCTCAACAACAGCCGTAAAAATGTCGCGACCCAACAGGGCGGCATGGTGGCCGCTAACCCGTGGCTGGCGCGTGGCGAAGCCCGCGTCATCCTTAACGAAGTTAACTCCCGCGATCCGAGCCGCCTGAACGGCTACGTTGAAGTCGCCGGGAAAAAAGCCCAGGTGGTGATCGCTAACCCCTCTGGCATCACCTGCGACGGCTGCGGATTCATCAACGCCAACCGCGCCACCCTCACCACCGGCCAGGCGCAGCTTAAAGACGGCAACCTGACCGGCTATGCGGTCAGCAAAGGCGAGATCGTGGTGCAGGGGAAAGGGATGGACAGCTCCCGCCAGGATTACACCGACATCATCGCCCGCTCCGTCAAGGTGAACGCGGGCTTGTGGGCTAACGATCTGAAGGTCACCACCGGGGCTAACACGGTGGATGCGGCGCATGACCGCGTGGAGGCAAAAGCAGCGGATACGTCCACCCGCCCGCAGCTGGCGGTGGACGTCGCGAATCTTGGCGGCATGTACGCCGGGAAAATTCGTCTGACCGGCACCGAAGCGGGCGTCGGCGTCCGTAACGCCGGAAACATCGGCGCGCAGGCCGGAACGGTGGTGGTCACCGCCGATGGCCGCATCGAAAACAGCGGGACTATCAACAGCAGCGGCGATACGCAGCTGGCGGGCAACGGCGTCACCAACAGCGGCCACGTCTTTGCCGGGGGGAACGCCACGGTCAGCAGCCGCGGCGACGTGGAGCACAGCGGCACGCTGGCGGCAACCGGCAATACCAGCGTCAGCGGTACCCGCATCACCGCCACCAAAGCCAGCACGCTGGCATCCGGCGTGGGCAAAGATGGCAAGGTCGGTAAGCAGGGCGATCTGCGCCTGACCAGCAACGGCACATTGACGATGCAGGGGGAAACCCTGGCCGCCGGTACGCTCGCCACCCGCAGCCAGGGTATCGACGCCCGCGGCGGGCGCGCTAGCGCCACTACCGCCACCCTGGATGCCGGTGATGGCGACATCGATCTGCGCCAGGCGCAGGTCAGCGCGCTGGAGACGCTCGATGCGCGTAGCGCCGGAAAGCTCAATAACGACGGCGGGGCGCTGAATGCAAAACGCGTGGCGCTGAACGCGCACGATATCTCTAACCAGCAGGGTGAAATCGTCCAGACCGGCGATGCGGACATGACCCTTGCCACGCCGGGCACGCTGAACAACAGCGGCGGGCGCATTGCCACCAATGCCACTAACCTCACCCTGAAAGGCATAGACATTGATAACCGCAAGGGCGAGATTGTCCACGCGGGTAAGGGCGCGCTTGGCGTCACCACGCCGCGCTTCAACGGCGATGAGGGGGCTGTCGCCTCGGCGGGCAGCCTGACGGCCGACGTCGGCGATCTGCAGCTTAACCACGCCTCGACCACCGCCCAGCGCGTCACGCTGGACGCGGATAACCTGTCGCACCGCGGCGGCGAGCTGGTGCAGAAAGGCACTGACGAGATGCATATTGCCTCACGCGGTACGCTGGATAACGAAGGCGGCACCGTAGCCGCTAACGGCGCTATCAGCCTCAAAGCCGGGACGCTGAGCAACCGCAGCGGTAACGTCACCGCCGCGGGGGACGGTAGCCTGGATGCCCGCGTCACGGATGCTCTGGACAACGAGAGCGGCACGCTGGCGGCAAACGGCGACGTCACGCTTGAGGCCGGCACGCTCAATAACCACGGCGGGAAAGCCGCGGCGCTTGGCGACGGCAGTTTGCGCGCTGAGGTGACCGGCGTGGTGGACAACACCGCCGGTCTGCTGACCGGTAACAACGCGGTAGCACTGCAGGCCGGGTCGCTGGATAACCGCAGCGGGCAAACCGTCGCCGCAGGTGAAGGTGGGCTTATCGCCAACGTTGGCGGCATGCTGAATAATGAAGGCGGCACATTCGCCGCCGATGGCGATATGAATCTCACTGCCGGGACGCTCAACAACCGCAGCGGGAAAACCATTGCCGCCGGAGACGGCAATCTTACTGCCCGCATCGCCGGCGCGGTGGATAACACCCAGGGCACGCTGGTGGCGGGCAAGGATCTCGATGTGCAGGCCGGCACGCTGAGCAATAGCGGCGGGGTATTCGGCAGTAACCAGAACGCCGTGCTGCGCACCCGCGAGCTGGATAACGCAGCGGGGTCGGTACAGGCCGGTCAGGCGCTGACGCTCAATGGCAGCGATGCGGCGCTGACCGTCAACAACCGCGCCGGCAGCCTGGTAGCCGGGAAGCAGCTCGACGTGACGGCCTCGGCCCTGAGCGGTGACGGAAAAATACTGTCCGACGGCGACATGAACCTTAACCTCGCCCAGGGCTTCACCAACCAGAGCCAGACGGTGGCCAACGGCGCGCTGTCGTTGGTAAGCGGCGGACACGTTGACAACCAGGGCAAGCTGCTGGCGGGCAAGCGTCTGACGCTCAACGCCGCCAGCGCCAGCAACGCCGCAGGCGCAGAGCTGGGTGGCGGTGAAACCCATCTCACCCTGAACGGCACGCTCACCAACCGGGGGCTGATTGACGGCTCGCTGACCCATATTCAGGCGGCAACGCTGGATAACCTCGGCACCGGACGGCTGTATGGCGATCGGATCGCCCTCCAGACCGGCACGCTGAATAACGCTGCCGAAAACGGCGTGGCGGGCACCATCGCCGCGCGCGATCGTCTGGATATCGGCGCAGGTACTCTCAATAACAGCGGCCACGGGCTGATCTACAGCGCAGGCGCAATGGCCATCGGCGGCGGTCTGGATGCGGCGTTTAACGCCACCGGACGCGGCGGCGTGCTGACCAACCGCGGCGCGACCATCGAGTCGGGCGGCGATATGCGCATCGACATGAACGAGGTCCAGAACCTGAACAACAATCTGGTCACCGAAGTGGTGGTCAGTGAGGTGTCCAGCCACCACGAAGCGGTGCTGAAGGGTAAAACCGAGCGCTTTGACTGGAGCCAGGTCGATACCCGTAAAAAGAACAAGTACGGGGTTCACACCGCGAAAATGCCGGACGGCACCAGCGGCAGCGAGTTCTATGAGTACAACTACACCCGCACCGTGCAGGAGACGCGGGTGAAAGAGACCGATCCGGGCAAAATCATCTCCGGCGGCAATCTCACCATCAACAGTGGCCTGGTGCATAACCAGGACAGCCAGATCATCGCCGCCAGACTGCTGTCTGGGGTGATCAGCGTGCTGAACAACGATCCCGCTACCGGGATTAAAACCATCACCGACGTCGGGCGGCAGACGCGCTGGTACGCGAAGAAAAAGAAAAAGAAACTGGGCGGCACCAAAACCTCTCAGGGTAAAAGCGGCAGCGACTATAAGCCCAGCCCGGTTACCCAGACTATCTCGCTCAGCACCGTAGCGTGGCAGAGTAACGGTGCCGTGCAGGGGAGCGGCGCAGCCCCTTCCGGGCGCGACACCGGGCAGTTTGCCCGGCCGGTCTCCCTGACCTTCAACGGCTCGCAGCCGGTACATCTGGCCCCCGGCCAGAGCTGGGAAGTGGGGCAGAACGTGCAGAACGCCAACGGCGCTACGCCGGACCGTCTGGTGCGCACCAGCGGCGTGAACACCCGTCTGCCGTCCGCCAGCCTCTATACCGTGCACGCCTCGCCGACCAGCAGCTACCTGATTGAGACCGACGCGCGCTTTACCAATGAACGCACCTGGCTTAGCTCCGACTACATGCAGAAGGCGCTGTCGCCCAATGGGGATGTGATCCTCAAGCGGCTTGGCGACGGCTTCTACGAGCAGCAGCTGATCCGCGATCAGGTGGCAAACCTGACCGGGCAGCGGTATCTCAGCGGCTTTGACGACGACAATGCCCAGTACAAGGCGCTGATGGATGCCGGTATCGCCTTTGCGAAAGCGCACAACCTGACCGCGGGCGTCGCGCTCAGCCCGGAACAGATGGCGCTGCTGACCTCCGACATGGTGTGGATGGTGGCCGAAACCGTACAGCTGGCGGACGGCAGCAGCCAGCAGGTGCTGGTTCCGCAGGTTTACGTGCGGGTGAAAGAGGGCGACGTGGACGGCAGCGGTTCCCTGATAGCAGGTAACCGCGTCGCGTTGCAGACCGGCGAGCTGAACAACAGCGGCACGCTGCTGGGGCGCGATATCACCGCGCTCAGCGGGAACAACATTACCAACAGCGGCACCATTCGCGGCAGCAATATCGACATCGCCGCCCTGACCGATTTCAGCAACATCGGCGGCACGATGCTGGCCGACGACAGCTTGCAGGTGAAGGCCGGACGCGATCTCACCAGCACCAGTACCCTGCGCGGCGACGCGGCGAACCGTCACCTCGATCGCACAGCGGGTATCTATGTGCAGAACGACGGCGGTAAGCTGGTCTTACAGGGCGTCAACGACGTTAACCTCGCCGCCACGCTGGTGGGCAACAACGGCAACGGGAGCACCACCACCATTGCCGCGGGCAACAACATCAATCTCGGCACCATCACCACCACGCACAGCGAGCGCGGCGACTGGGGCAAGGACAACTATCGCGATCTGACAGCGCGTAACGACATTGGCAGCCAGATTGCCGGCAAGGGCAGCGTGACGCTCTCCGCGGGCAACGATCTGAACGCCCGCGCGGCGACCGTTGATGCCGGGGACGCGCTGACCGCCGTCGCTGGCCGGGATCTCAACATCACCGCGGGTGAGTCGGCCTATCACCTGACCGAACACAGCAAGCAGACCAGCAAAGGCTTCCTCTCGGGGCAGTCGCTGGAGACGCACGATGAAGTCCGGGCGACCGAAGCCGTTGCCAGCAACTTCACCGGCGACAAGGTGACGCTGCTGGCCGGGAACGACCTGGCCGTGCGCGGCAGCAACGTCGCGGGCGACGGCGACGTGCGCCTTGGCGCGGGCAATAACCTGACCATCGACACCGTTGAGGAAAACCGGCAGGAGAACCATCAGCGCAAGGAGAGTAAATCCGGCCTGATGGGCACCGGCGGCATCGGCTTTACCGTCGGCAGCCAGAGCCTGAACACCACCGATGATGGTAAGAGCATCAGTCACGCCATCAGCACCGTGGGCAGCAGCCAGGGCAACCTGACGCTGCAGGCTGGCAACGACCTTAACGCGCGCAGCGCGGAACTGATCGCCGGTCAGGATATGACGCTGGAAGCGAAGAACATCGCCATTACCGCCGCCGCCGACTACAACGAGCAGACCCATAAGGTTGAACAGAAGCAGAGCGGCTTCACGCTCGCGCTCTCCGGCACCGTCGGCAGCGCGGTGAACACCGCCGTTGAGACCGCCCACCAGGCGCAGTCCAGCGGTAACGGCCGCATTGCGGCGCTGCAGAACACCAAAGCGGCGCTGACCGGTATTCAGGCAGCACAGGCGGCACGGTTGGCAATGGCGCAGGCAGGCACGCCAGCCGCGTCCGATAATACCGTCGGCGTCAGCCTCTCTTACGGCTCGCAGTCCTCGTCCTCCACTCAGCACAGCGAACAGACCACCGCGCGCGGCGGCAGCCTGACCGCCGGGGATAACGTCAACATCACGGCGACAGGCTCCGGCGCGAAAGGCGTGGACGGCGATATCCTGATGCAGGGCGCAACGGTGCAGGCCGGTAAAGATGTGAACCTGACCGCCAACCGCGATATCAACCTGCTTTCGGCGCAGAACACCCAGCAGCAGACCGGCAGCAACAAGAGCAGCGGCGGCAGCGTAGGCGTCGGCATCGGCGCGGGCTCCGGTGGCTGGGGCATTAACGTGTCCGCCAGCGTCAACAAGGGCAAGGGCAGCGAGAAAGGCAACGGCACCACCCACACCGAGACGCTGGTTAACGCCGGCGACACCGTCAACCTGACCAGCGGACGCGACACCACCCTGACGGGTGCCCAGGTGAGCGGAGAGACGGTGAAAGCCGACGTCGGCCGCAACCTGACGCTGACCAGCGAGCAGGACAGCGACCGCTACGACTCGAAGCAGCAGAACGCCAGCGCCGGTGGGAGCTTCACCTTCGGCTCCATGAGCGGCTCGGCCAACGTCAGCCTCAGCCGCGACAAGATGCACAGCAACTACGACAGCGTGGTTGAGCAGACCGGGATCTACGCCGGGAAAGGCGGCTTCGACGTCACCGTGGGCGAGCACACCCAGCTTAACGGCGCGGTTATCGGCTCCACCGCCAGCGCGGACAAAAACCGCCTCGACACCGGTACCCTGGGCTTCAGCGACATCCACAACCAGGCGGATTACAAGGTTGAGCACCAGAGCATCGGCCTGAGCACCGGAGGCAGCATCGGCAGCCAGTTTGCCGGTAACCTGGCGAACACCATGCTGGCGGGGGTGAACGATGAGGGCCACGACAGCGGCACCACCCGGGCGGCGGTAAGCAACGGCACCCTCGTGATTCGTGACCAGGACAAGCAGGCTCAGGACGTGGCACAGCTGAGCCGCGACGTGGAGCACGCCAACGGCTCGATTTCGCAGATATTTGATAAAGAGAAAGAGCAGCAGCGCATCCAGCAGGCGCAGCTGGTGGGTGAGATGGTGAGCCAGGCGACGGATATCGTGCGCAGCGAGATGGCTATCCACGCCACCGAAGCGGCGAAAGCGAAGCTGGCGACGGCGTCGAAGGATGACCTGGATAAGGCACGTCAGGACATCCTGGATAAAAACCCGAAAGCGAACCCGGATGCGGAAGCTATTGCCTCGCAGGCCTACCAGAACTATTACGACGCGGAAGTGAAAGCGAGCGGCTTCGGAGTAGGGGGTAAATATTCCCGGGTGATGGATACCGCGGGCGCGGTGATTAAGGGACTGGCGGGCAGCGACCTGGGCGCCGCGCTGGCCGGCGGTGCAGCGCCGTGGATAGCGGAGTACATTGGTCACGGGGCTAAGCTTAACGACGGAGAAAAAATCGCGGCGCACGCGGTGGTCAACGCCGCCCTCGCCGCCGCCCAGGGCCAGAACGCCGCCGCAGGTGCCGCGGGCGCGGTAACCGGCGAGCTGATGGGGATGATTGCCGCCGAGATGTACGGCAAAAAAGCAGGCGCCCTCACCGAAAGCGAAAAAGAAACCGTCTCGGCGCTGGCCACCCTGGCCTCGGGCCTTGCCGGTGGACTGGTGGGCGACAGCACCCAGAGTGCCGCCTACGCTGCGCAGACAGGGAAGACGACGGTTGAGAATAACCTTATGGGTGGCACTGAGTTCGGGCAGGAAGAGTTCATCCGGCAGCATGGCATTGATATGGCGAGCTGTACTGATGCCCCAGGTTCAGCAAGTTGCCAGAAAGCCAAAAATGAGCGTGATGCAGTTGGTCTTGCTCTTGCTACGGGAAGTGTTGCATTCCTTCCAGGAAGCGCTCAAGTAATGTGGGGTTTAGGTGCCACCGCAAATGCTGGGATTGGCTATATGGCAGACGGAACGATCGACCCGGCAAATGCAGCGATTGCGGGATGGGTCAATGTATTCAGTATGGGCAATGGCCTTGTCGGTACGGTTGGCTGGAATGCAGCAGGTGGTGCTTTAGGTAACTGGTTAGACGATAAGGATCCACTGTCTGGCGCTATTTCAAATGGCACAGGTGCAGCATTTGGGTATGGTTTGGGCAAGGGAGTTTCCTGGGCTACTAATGCTGGTGCTAACTGGTGGAAAGGTGGTTGGGATCCTAAATATAACCCTGTTTTAAGGGCGTACACGGAAGTGAAGGGTGATTTTGGTATCTCAAAAGAGATGACCCCAAGTAATATACCTGGTTTCTTCGGGGACGTAGGTGGTTCAGTCTTTTCTGAAACTACAGGTAAAGGTGCAGAAGCCGTAGTGAATAAGGTTAAAGAAAAAAATGAGAAAAAATAATAAATTAATTTGGGCTGTTATATTTATATGTCTTTCGATAATAGGTATGACATTGTTGTCATTATTCGGTTATTTTTTATTCGCGTTTTTATTATGGATGGTAGGCGGACAGTTAGATGTAAATTTGCCGGAAATAATTACCTCTATAAAAATAGGTGTTTTCGGTGGGGGCATCGTTGGTTTGGGCGTTGTGCTGATGAGGCTTTTTAACGTTAAAGGCTTTTGAGTGAGGCCGAGGTCTACACACTTCCTCCGCTTAAATCCTTTGGTTTAGCAGCGCTACTTATAGCCTTCATAGTAAAGGCTACAGGCGCTCATGGCAGACAGGGTGCACCCTGACATTGAGAAAACGATAAATTTGCGTGACATGCCCATAACGGCGCGGCACAGACGTGATGGAAAGCCTGAAACATATCCGGCGCTGAAGATGCGATGCAGTAGGTCAGCCGGCTAAATAGTTCGTACTCACTTAGCATGAACGCCCAAGCGCGCATCGCGCCAACAATCCTCACATCACACTTCTACCGGGGTCTCCTGACCACACTAATAAGCGCCATCCCTGGCTCTGTGACTATCAGTGCGGGCTTGCCACCGGACGCACGATGATTTCACTGACGTCTACGTCATCGGGTTGCGAGATGGCGTATGACATGGCGCGGGCAATGCTTTCCGGTTTCAGGGCGATGCGGCGGAAATCGCGCATCGCTTCCCGGGCGGTGTCGTCGCTGATGATGTCTGCCAGTTCCGATTCCACCACCCCCGGCGAGATGACGCTGACGCGGATGACGTCGGTCTCCTGACGCAGCCCTTCCGAGATAGCCCACACCGCATATTTGCTCGCGCAGTACACGGCTGCGGTCGGCGATACGGCGTGCGCGCCAATGGACGCGACGTTAATGATATGCCCCGCTTTCTGCTTCTCCATGACCGGCAGCACGGCGGCGATGCCGTAGAGTACGCCGCGCACGTTCACATCCAGCATCAGATCCCACTCGTCGACTTTCAACGATGACAGCGGTGAGAGCGGCATGACGCCAGCGTTGTTGATCAGCACATCGATACGGCCATACTTCTCCAGCGCAAAATCGGCCAGACGCTGCACGGAGGCCCGGTCCTGCACGTCGGTTTTCAGCGCGTCGATGGTCGCGCCGTTAAAGCGCAGCTCCTCGCACAATGCTTCCAGACGGTCGGTTCGGCGGGAACCGATCACCAGCAGGTGCCCTTCAGATGCCAGTTGGCGTGCGGTGGCTTCGCCAATCCCGCTGCTCGCGCCGGTCAGAATGATGACTTTACGGTTGTCGTGTTGAGTCAGGTTCATGTGTACGCCCTCTGTACGGTAAGTGAGCGTCCAGAGTAGTGAAAAGGGATTGCCTGAAATAGCGCCAATCCTCTCTGAGTATTGCCTGATTATCTCGTATTGATGAAATACTGTGCGGGATTATGGATTACACTAGCCTGAATCCCGCAATGATACCGGACTGAAACTATGGCGTCACTTCCTGTTCAACAGCAGATCTGTCAGCGAATCATGCAGCTTGCACCTCACGAGGGCTATACCAAATCGCTGCTTGATGAGGTGCGTTTTATGCGTGCCGACTATCCGCTGCCGCGCACCCCGGTGCTGTACGATCCGGGCATTATCATCGTCTGTCAGGGCCGCAAGCGTGGTTATCTTGCGGACCGGATGTACCGCTACGACGCCCAGCAGTTCCTCGTGCTGTCGGTGCCGCTGCCGTTCTCATCAGAGACTGAAGCCACGCCGGAAGAACCGATGCTGGCGGTGGCGGTCAGGCTGGATATGACCACGGTGGCGGAGCTGATCATGCTGATGGGCGAGGCGCGGCAGCCAATCTCAGACCAGCCGGAGGGGATGATCTCCACGCCGCTTGACGGGTCGATGCTGGACGTCCTCAACCGCCTGTTGCAGGCGCTGATGTCACCCCTGGAGGCCAAAGCCCTCGGCCCGTCGCTTGTCAAAGAGCTCTATTTTCGGGTGCTGATGAGCGAGCAGGGCGGCGCAGTGAGGGCGGCGCTGGCCTATCAGGGCCACTTTGGCCGGATTTCACGGGCGCTGAACCATATTCACGCCGAATGGCAAAGCCCGCTCAGCGTGGCGGATCTCGCCAGCCGGGCGGGAATGAGCGTGCCACGCTTTCATATCCACTTCAAAACCATTACCCACACCTCGCCGCTGCAATACATCAAGTCTGTCAGACTGCATCAGGCGCGGCTGATGATGATCCGCAGTAATCTGCCCGCGTCAAAAACCGCGCTGGAGGTTGGGTATGAAAGCGCCTCGCAGTTTAACCGCGAGTTTAAGCGCTTCTTTGGCCGCAGCCCCGGCGAGGAGGCGCGCATGATGAAGCAGGCTCTGGCGCTGCTTCCGCCAGCCGATCTGGAGCGGCTGGCGATCCCGCTTTAGTCCCAGCCCAGCCCGTGCTTTATCGCGCGGCGATAAGGGGTGTCGATCTGCGCCGGAACGCGCTGGAAGTAGTCCCTGGCGTGCTCGCGCGTCTCCCCGGCCAGGCTGTCGAGATAGAGAATCGCTTCGGTCACGGAGGGGACGCGCCCTTCGATACTGTCGCTGCGCGGCGGCAGGCCGGTCCAGATCAGCGCATCGATATCGCGTTCACGCGCCCAGTCGTTAAGCATGCCGCCCGGCGCGTTGTGAATCAGCAGCGAGCCGATGCCGTCGCAGCGTTCTGCGGGGATGCCTTCCCGTTCGCGCAGCGCGTCGCAGGCCACGTCCAGACGATCGACGTCAAGCCAGGCCCAGAGCACCGGCACCGGCGTGGCGTTAAGAGAGATCACGGTGGCCAGTTCGCCACCGTCGCTGACGCGGGAAAACTCAATCGGCACCTGCGGACCGTCCTCTTTCCAGCCCCATACTACCGGCAGGCGGCCCGGTTTCCAGATAAGCGATCCCCAGCCAAGACAGGCAATTTTCATGCGGTTTTCCTGATAAGCCCAAAGGACAATGTAAAAACTGTAGCAGAAGCCTCCCGGTTCGCCCCGCCGCCTTTCCCCGGCTACTACCTCTATTACCCCAGCTGCAAACAGCCGTCGCCGGCGTTTACGCTGGTGGTGGAGGCGCTGAAAGAGAGGCCGCAGGGAAAACGCTGATCGGAACCGCCCTCTGCACAGATGACAACATTGTCATGCTGGCGTCAGGCGATTGCGGACTGAGTGGGGGTATAAATGCGCCACACCCACTCAGGAGAAACGACATGAAAAAATATCTGATCGCTGCTGCACTCGCCGCCTCTTTTTGCGTCCCGTCGATGGTGATGGCCGCGGGCAAAAACCTGCTAAGCGTCCATATCCTTGACCAGCAGACCGGGAAACCGGCACCGGGCGTGGTGGTTACCCTGGAACAGAAGCAGGGCGAGGGATGGAAAAAACTCAATAGCGCCAAAACTGATAACGATGGCCGTATCAAAGGGCTGTGGCCCGAGCAGCCTGAAACCACCGGCGATTTCCGCGTGGTGTTCAAAACCGGCGACTGGTTCGCTTCCCAGAACGCAGGCACCTTCTTCCCGGAGATCCCGGTAGAGTTCCACATCAGTAACACCGACGAGCACTACCATGTTCCGCTGCTGCTGAGCCAGTACGGCTACTCCACCTATCGCGGCAGCTGATATCCGCCAGTAAAGAGGTGAAAACATGAAGCGAACGCTGATGGCGATGATGGTGGCGCTGCCGGGAATAAGCGCGGCGGCAGCCCCTGCGACGGTACACGACATGACGCTGGAGCTGGCGACAACGCTGGCGTCCGGCACCCTGGCTCAGTGCCGCGAATACGACAAAAAAGGCGTGGTGGCGGTGGTGGATCGCGGCGGCAATCCGGTGGTTGTGATGCGCGATGACAACGTAGGTCCGCACAATACCCTGGCGGCGCAGCGGAAAGCCTATACCGCGCTCTCCACCAAAACCCCCACCCAGGCGTTGGCGGAAAAGGCGCGGGCGGATGCCGATTCGGCCAACCTTACCACGCTGCCCGAACTGCTATTACTGGGCGGTGGCGTACCGGTCGTGTTCAATCATGAGGTGATTGGCGCCGTGGGCGTGGCCGGTATGGGCGGCGCGGAGTTTGACGGGAAATGCGCGGCACAGGCCATCGAAAAAGCACTTCCGGCACGCTAATCCTCTGCGTCCCTGCATGGCGACGTCTGATGTTTATATCAGATGTCGCTTTATCGCCCCGCATGCGCGGCATATCGCGATTTCATCTTACTCATGCCTATTCGTTTTTATCCCTGCCACCGTGAAGCCGCTATAGTCATTTTCATTCAGGATCGTACTGTTTTAAAAGGATATCTGCCGTGAAAAAGTCTGTAATGCGTTTCGGGGTCATTCTGCTGGCCGGGAGTCTACTTATTGGCTGCGATCAACGCGGCAGCGATGCAAAGCACATCAGGGTTGGCGTGATAAACGGTGCCGAGCAGGATGTGGCGGAAGTCGCTAAAAAGGTGGCGCAGGAGAAGTACGGTCTGGACGTCGAGCTGGTGGGCTTCAGCGGTTCGCTGTTGCCAAACGACGCCACCAACGCTGGTGAACTGGATGCCAACGTGTTCCAGCATCGCCCCTTCCTTGAGCAGGACAATCAGGCTCACGGCTATCATCTGGTGGCGGTCGGCAACACTTTCGTGTTTCCCATCGCTGGGTACTCCCGAAAAATAAAGCGCGTCTCCGACCTGCAGGACGGCGCGACCGTCGCGATCCCCAACGACCCCACCAACCTGGGCCGGGCGCTGCTGCTGTTACAAAAAGAGAAGCTGATCGAACTTGCGCCGGGGAAAGGGCTGCTGCCCACCACGCTCGATATTCGTAACAACCCGCATCGGCTTAATATCATCGAAATGGAAGGCGCTCAGTTACCCGGCGTGCTTGACGATCCGAAGGTGGACGTGGCGATTATCAGCACCACCTATATCCAAAATATTGGCTTGTCGCCGGTGCATGACAGCGTCTTTATTGAGGACAAAAACTCGCCTTATGTGAACATCATTGTGACCCGCGAGGAGAATAAGGACGCGGAGAACGTAAAAGCGCTTATCAGGGCCTGGCAGTCGCCTGAAGTCGCCGCGGCTGCCGAGAAAATCTTTAACGGCGGCGCGGTGCCTGGCTGGTAACTTGCGAGTCTAAAAAAAGCAGGCGTCAGGCCTGCTTTTTAATGCGTGTCGGGTGAAACCGGCGCGCGTTATAATTCGCGCTCTTCAAGCACCACGCGGTATGCGTGACCATTTTCGATTTCGAAGGCGCTGATAACCTGGCGTCCCGCATATTTTGTCCACTGCGCCTTTTTATTCGACCACAGAATGACTTGCACGACGTACTCCAGACGTTGGTCAAATTTATAAAAAGAATAGGGAATGCAGACTTGCCCGTCAGTGATTGTTAAACCTGGGTTTTCCTGATACCAGCGCTCTTTCGGCGGCACATGGCGAGGGTAGATCATTATCATTCTGATTTGGAAATCTGAAGCATCTGGAACGGCTACACAGAGCGTGTCGTTTACCTTCGTCGCGGCAGTAATATCGGGTGCAGGATATCGCAGGTCTACATCCCGCTCGATTACCGGACAGCCTGTTAACAGGAGAAGTGAAGCAAACAGCATGCTGAATCTCAGGAAAAAAATCATCCAGTCAGTCCTATGGGAAAAATAATAGTGTTCTGGCGAAGAGCGCATGAAGCGCGTGCTCGGGAACATCGTTCAGGCAGGTGATGCCTAATAGATTTCGGCTTTTACGCCAGGTTGAATAGCCTTCCTGGATAAGCACAAAATAATCTGCAATTATCTGTGCCTGCTGCTCCATTGGATATTCATTCAAAAATCGCTCGTCCAGAATATAGTCATAACTGGCCGCCCAACTGAATGCGCCGCGCAGCCGCACACTCATCCCCCTTTCTCGCTGCCAGACATGCGCCAGTTCATGAATAAAAATATGCTGTAGCGTTATCGACGCCTTTGAAAAATCATCCCGGTAAAGATCCCGCAGATAAATTTCGCCATCAGGCGCCATCGCTACGCTTCCGCTTTGCAGTCCAAACGGCAGATAGCTGTCATGGTGGATCCAGACCTTGTGCCACGAAATTGTGTTTTTGAAAACACGTCTGGCGAGCCGGGTTTCACCCGGCGTAAGCATCCGCAATCCGCCTTCCTTGAGAGTGTTCATCCATAATCCCGATTATAATTCGCGCTCTTCAAGCACCACACGATAGGCGTGATCATTTTCGATTTCGAAGGCGGCCATCACGAGTCTGCTGCCGAAACGTGTCTCTTTATATTTTTTATCCGACCACATCACCGCGCGTATCACATATTGGCGATGCTCCTCGAAGGTGTAAAAGGCGGGATCAATACAAAGCTGGCCCTGATTAATGGTCAGATTAAGATCGGGTTCGTCTTTATACCACCGGGTTTTAGAGTCCGCACCTCTGGGGTAGATTGAAATCATTCGCAGGCGATAATCTGCCGTATAGGGTACCGCGATGCAGAGATCGTTTCCTTTTAATGTTGCCCTGGTAATGTCTGCTGACGGATAACGCTTGTCGAGGTCGCTATCCATAACAGGACAACCAGTCAAAACATGCACGCATGCTACTGTCATCACGAATTTTATAAGGTATTTCACACGCATCATCCCTAAAACAAGTGAAGCACTTTCGCGATCTCGCCTGAGGTGAGTAGCCTTAACCCGCCTTCCTTCATTTTTTTCACTTCCATTGCGATATCCCTTTTCCTGACGACGGCCTGAATAATACCCGTCCTGATTAAAGGGATTTGCGCGCCTGTAATGTAAAGCGATTAAAAGCAGACATTTCCAGGCCACTGGTACCTCCGCGCCTGACGTAGCTGAGGGGCGTTCATGATTCTGGTTCACCTCACTCTGCGAAGCGCGATAGCGAGCGCCGACTACTATTAACTATTCGTGATTATAAAAGCCGTGCAGTACATAAGCGGCAAGCATCCCACTTATTACAAAATACTGGAGGCCTGGTATGAGCAACCACGGCGAAGAGACTGAATATGGGCACCTGCCGGACCCTGACGCCAGCGCGCGTTTCACCCACCCATCGCCCGAAACGCTGCCCGTGCGGCTAACGGTAAACGGCGAGATCCGCGAGCTGAACGTCGATACCCGCACCACGCTGCTGGATGCGCTGCGCGAGAACCTGCACCTTACCGGCACCAAAAAAGGGTGCGATCACGGGCAGTGCGGCGCTTGTACCGTCATTGTCGATGGTCGGCGCATCAACTCATGCCTGACCCTGGCCGTCATGCATCAGGATGCGGAGATCACCACCATTGAAGGGCTGGGAACGCCGGATAACCTGCACCCGATGCAGGCCGCGTTTGTTAAACACGACGGCTACCAGTGCGGCTACTGCACCCCTGGCCAGATCTGCTCCTCCGTGGCGGCGCTGAAAGAGCTTGAAGCGGGCATTCCAAGCCATGTCACCCACGATCTGGTATCGCCCCCGGAGATGACCGCCGATGAAATTCGCGAGCGCATGAGCGGCAATATCTGCCGGTGCGGCGCCTATTCCAACATTCTTGCTGCGATCGAGGATGTCGCCGGAGGCCAGAAATCATGAAGGCATTTACCTACCAACGCGTAGAGACGCCGGCCGAGGCGGCAGCCAGCGCCCAGCGCACGCCCGGCGCAAAATTTATCGCGGGCGGCACCAACCTGCTCGACCTGATGAAGCTTGAGATCGAAACCCCGGTGCACCTGATAGACGTCAACGGCCTGGCGCTGGACAGCATCGAGCCGACCGCCGAGGGCGGCCTGCGTATTGGGGCGCTGGTGCGTAACACCGATCTGGCCGCCGATGCGCGGGTACGCCGTGACTATGCCGTGCTGGCGCGCGCGCTGCTGGCGGGGGCGTCAGGCCAGCTGCGTAACCGGGCCACCACCGCCGGCAACCTGCTGCAGCGCACGCGCTGCCCCTATTTCTATGACACCAATCAGCCCTGTAATAAACGCCAACCCGGTAGCGGCTGCGCCGCATTGAAAGGCTACAGCCGTCAGCTGGCTGTAGTCGGGGCCAGCGAGGCCTGCATTGCCACGCACCCGAGCGATATGGCGGTCGCCATGCGGGTGCTGGATGCGGTGGTGGAAACGGTCAACCCTGACGGGCACGAGCGCCGCATTCCGCTGGCCGATTTTTATCGGGCGCCGGGCGATACGCCGCATCTGGAAACCGTACTGGCACCGGGGGAGCTGATTGTGGCCGTAACGCTTCCGGCCCCGCTCGGCGGGACGCACATCTACCGGAAAGTGCGGGATCGCGCCTCTTACGCCTTTGCGCTGGTGTCGGTTGCGGCCGTCGTACAACCCGATGGCTCAGGTCGCGTCGCCATGGGCGGCGTGGCGCATCAACCCTGGCGGCGCGATGAGGCGGATGCGCAGCTCGCCCAGGGCGCGCAGGCCGTCTATGACCGGCTGTTTGCCGACGCACAGCCAACCGATGAAAACGCATTCAAGCTCACTCTGGCGAAGCGCACGCTCGCCTCGGTGCTCGCAGAAGCGGGGGGACAGGTATGAAATTCGACAAACCGGCAACAGAGAACCCCATCGACCAGCTTAAGGTCGTTGGCCGCCCGCACGATCGCATCGACGGGCCGCTGAAAACTACCGGCACCGCCCCTTACGCCTATGAATGGCACGACCTGGCGCCCAACGTCGCCTATGGCTGCATGGTGGGGGCCGGGATCGCCAAAGGGCGCATAACCGCGATGGATACTGAGGCCGCGCAGCGCGCACCCGGCGTGCTGGCGGTGTTGACTGCCGACAACGCGGGTCCGCTTGATAAAGGCGAGATGAACTTTGCCAGCCTGTTGGGCGGCCCGGAGATTGCGCACTACCACCAGGCGATTGCCCTGGTGGTGGCCGAAACCTTCGAGCAGGCCACTGCGGCGGCCGCGCTGGTGCGGGTCGATTATCAGCGTGAACCCGGCGCATACGATCTGGCCGCAGAGAAACCCGGCGTTACCACCCCGCCAGAGGATACCCCGGATAAAATCGTCGGCGACGTGGAGCACGCGTTAGCCGAGGCGGCGGTCACGCTCGACGAAACCTACACTACGCCCGATCAGAGCCACATGGCGATGGAGCCGCACGCCTCCATGGCAGAGTGGGAGGGCGACAAGCTTACGCTCTGGACTTCCAGCCAGATGATTGAGTGGTGGCGCGGCGATCTGGCGAAAACGCTTAACATTCCGGCGGAGAATATCCGCGTGCGCTCGCCCTTTATCGGCGGCGGGTTTGGCAGCAAGCTGTTTCTGCGTAGCGATGCGCTGCTGGCCGCGCTCGGGGCGCGTGCCGTCCAGCGTCCGGTGAAGGTGATGCTGCCTCGCCCGCTCATCCCGAATAACACCACCCATCGCCCGGCAACCATCCAGCGGGTACGCATTGGGGCGGAGACCACGGGCCGCATCACGGCCATCGCCCACCATAGCTGGTCGGGTAACCTGCCCGGCGGCCCGACGGAGACCGCCACCAACCAGACCGAGCTGCTCTACGCGGGCGCAAACCGCGATACCGGCCTGCGGCTGGCGGAGCTGGATCTGCCGGAGGGGAACTCCATGCGCGCCCCTGGCGAAGCGCCAGGGCTGATGGTGCTTGAGATTGCCATGGATGAGATGGCCGAGAAGCTGGGCATCGATCCGGTGGAATTCCGCATCCTGAACGACACGCAGGTTGACCCGGCCCACCCGGAGCGCTTCTTCTCGCAGCGGCAGCTGGTCACCTGCCTGCGCACCGGTGCCGAGCGCTTCGGCTGGCAGCAGCGCAACCCGCAGCCGGGTCAGGTGCGCGAGGGCCGCTGGCTGGTGGGCATGGGGATGGCGGCAGGCTTTCGTAACAACCTGGTGACCCCCTCCGGCGCGCGCGTTCATCTGGACGCCCAGAGCAACGTCACCGTTGAAACCGACATGACCGATATCGGTACCGGGAGCTACACCATCATCGCCCAGACCGCGGCAGAAATGCTGGGCGTACCGCTGGAGAACGTAGAGGTGCGGCTGGGGGATTCTGATTTTCCTGCCTCCTCCGGATCGGGCGGGCAGTGGGGCGCTAACAGTTCCACGGCGGGTGTGTACGCCGCCTGCGTAAAACTGCGGGAAACCATCGCTGAAAAGCTCGGTTTTGATGCGAACAGCGCCGAGTTTGTTGATGGCACGATCCGTACCCAGGGGCGCAGCGCGCCGATCGGCGAGGCGGCATCAGCGGGAACCCTCACCGTTGAGGACGCGATGGAGTATGGCGATCTCGACAAACAGTTCCAGCAGTCCACCTTTGCCGGACACTTTGTCGAGGTGGCGGTAGACGTCGCCACCGGTGAAGTGCGGGTGCGCCGGATGCTGGCCGTGTGCGCTGCGGGCCGCATCCTTAACCCCAAAACTGCGCGCAGCCAGGTGATCGGGGCCATGACCATGGGGCTGGGTGGCGCACTGATGGAGGAGCTGGCAGTGGATACCCGGCAGGGCTATTTCGTGAATCACGATATGGCGACCTATGAAGTGCCGGTGCATGCCGACATCCCGGAGCAGGAGGTGATTTTCCTCGAGGAGGCAGACCCGATTTCGTCGCCGATGAAAGCCAAAGGGGTGGGCGAGCTGGGCCTGTGTGGCGTCAGCGCCGCCATCGCCAACGCCGTTTATAACGCCACCGGCGTGCGGGTGCGCGAGTACCCGGTGACCCTCGACAAGCTGTTGAGCGGGCTGCCGGCCCTTGCGTAACGCGCCTGCGGTTCTGCTCGCCCGGTGCGCCAGAACCGCGGGGCTGACCCTTTCACGTTCAGGATGGAGGTAAGGTGCTGCAACAGCTTCCCTTAACAGACCCGGCGGTCTGCCCCCCGCTTACGCCTGAAGCGGCGTTTCTGACTGACGACAGCGCAGCTATCCTGCGCTTTGCGGCAGAGGCGTTCAACGCAGGCAGGGCGGTGGCGCTGGTGACGCTGGTCGAGATCCGCGGCGGCGCGGCGCGTCCGCTGGGGGCGCAGATGGCGGTACGCGATGACGGCATGTACTGCGGTTTCGTCTCCGGTGGCTGCGTGGAGTCCGCCGCCGCGCACGAGGCGCTGGAGGTGATTGCCTCCGGCACCGACCGTACGGTGCGCTACGGCGAAGGCTCGCCCTGGTTCGATATTGTGCTGCCCTGCGGCGGCGGCATTACCCTCAGCATTCATAAGCTGCGCAGCGCCCAACCCCTGCAGGCGGTGCTTGAGGCGTCGTCTCTGCGTCAGGCGGTATCCCTGCGCTACTGCCCGGCGTCGCAGACGCTGACGTGCGTTCCCCCGACGCACGCCACCGGCTGGTACGACGCCGCGTTTGACGTCTGCTATCGCCCCTGTACGCGGGTGATCGTCTATGGCCGCTCGCTGGAAGCCGACGCCACGGCGCGCGTCGCCAGGGCGGCAGGGTACGACGTTCACACCAGCGATAGCTTCAACCCGCGCACCTCGTTTGCGCTAATGGATGCCCACACTGCGGTGATCCTGCTCTATCACGATCTGAACCGCGAGCTGCCGGTGCTGCAGGCTGCGCTCGCCGCCAATCCGTTTTATATCGGCGCGCTCGGCAGTATGCGGACCCACGCCGCGCGCGTGACGACCCTGAACGAGCTGGGCTGGCGTGAGGAGGATATCGCGCGCATCAACGCCCCGATTGGCATATTCCCCAAAGCGCGGGATGCGCACTCGCTGGCGCTCTCGGTGCTGGCCGAGGTAGCGGCCGCGCGCCTGCGTGAGACCCACGGCGAGTGAGTGCCCCGACGGTTATCGTGCTGGCCGCGGGCCGCGGGGCACGCTTTCTCGCCTCCGGCGGCGCGACCCATAAGCTTAACGCGCTCGTCACCGGCAAGCCGGTGCTCAGTCATGTGCTTGACGCGGTCGCTGCCGCCGGCCTCGCCTGGCATCTGGTGCAGCCGGACGGAGGGACCGGCGGCATGGGAGAGTCCATCGCGCTCGGGGTGCAGGCCACGCCTGACGCCAGCGGATGGCTGATCCTGCCGGGCGATTTACCGCTTATCCAGCCGGATACCCTGCGTCGTGTGGCGGCTTCGCTGCGCGATGACCGTATCGTGGTGCCGCACTACCAGCAGCGTCCGGGGCATCCGCCGGGGTTTGGCCGGGCCTGGTTCTCCGCGCTGGCATCGCTGACCGGGGACGTGGGGGCCAGAGCGATTGTGCAGGAGGCTCGCGGACGCGGTGCGGTAGTGGATCTCGCCACGGAGGATATCGGCGTGGTGCAGGATGTGGATACCGTCGCCGATCTGAGCGTGGTGACGGCGATACTTGAGCGCGCGCGTGAGTGAGGACACCCATCGGCACAGGGAGAGGAACAGCCTGTGCTATGCTACCCGGCGTTATGAAATGACTTCAGATCGCAGGGGACAATATGAGTGTTGCAAAGAAAGGGATGCTGTACGTGCTGGTGGCGGCCGTGCTGTGGGGAAGTTCAGGCGTATGCGCGCAGTACATCATGGAAAACAGCGCCCTCACGTCGCCCTTTCTGACCATGATTCGCCTGCTGTTTTCCGGCTTTATCCTGCTGACTCTGTCGTTCATCAACGGCGATAAAATTTTTGGCATTCTCCAGAACCGTAAGGATGCCATCAGCCTGCTGCTGTTCTCGCTGTTTGGGGCGTTGACGGTCCAGCTGACGTTTCTGGTCACC
The DNA here is from genome assembly GCF_000463155.2 of Siccibacter turicensis LMG 23730. GTDB lineage: Bacteria > Pseudomonadota > Gammaproteobacteria > Enterobacterales > Enterobacteriaceae > Siccibacter > Siccibacter turicensis. The sequence continues at coordinate 88,175 of NZ_AWFZ01000061.1, forward strand.
ATTGAAAAATCCAACGCCGCCACGGCAACGGTGCTGCAATTTTTGTCGCCGACCATTATCGTGGCGTGGTTTGCGCTGGCGCGTAAAGCCCGGCCCGGCGCGTTGGTGTTCGCCGCGATTTTCACCTCGCTGGCGGGGACGTTTCTGCTGGTCACCCACGGTAATCCCACCGCGTTAACCATATCCCTGGCCGCGCTGCTGTGGGGCATTGTCTCTGCATTTGCCGCGGCCTTCTATACCACCTACCCCTCGGCGCTGATCGCCCGCTATGGCACCCTGCCGGTCGTCGGCTGGAGTATGCTGATTGGCGGGGCAATGCTGCTGCCGTTCTATGCCGGTCAGGCAGGCGAGATGATGATGGGCGGGGACGTGCTGCTGGCGTTCTTCTATCTGGTGGTGGTGGGAACCGCCATCACGTTCAGCCTCTACTTAAAGGGCGCGCAGCTGATTGGCGGCCCGAAGGCGAGCATTCTGAGCTGTACGGAACCGCTGAGCAGCGCCTTTTTGTCGGTGCTGCTGCTCGGCGTCAGCTTTACGCTGCCGGACTGGCTCGGCACGCTGCTGATCCTCTCCTCGGTGGTGCTGATTGCCGTGGATTCACGGCGCAAACCCCGCGCCGCGGCCTGAGTCCGGGCTAGCTGACCCGGACTTTCAGCATTACCAGCAGCGCCGTTAACAGCATCAGCGCCCCGGACAACACCAACGGCGAAAGCAGGCCCAGCGTATCCAGGGCGTAGCCGCCCACCGCGGCGCCGCAGGTGTTCGCCAGCTGGATCACCGCCACCTGTACCGAACCGGCTTTCTCCGCCTGGTCGCTCAACGAACGGGTGATCCAGGTTGACCAGCCCACTGGGATCAGCGCAAACGCCAGCCCCCAGATAATCGCCACCGCCGCGGCAACCACCTTGTTGTCGCCCCACAGGATCAGCGTCAATGCGCTGAGGGCGATAACCAGCGGTGCGGTCGCCAGCGCCAGCTTCACCGAGCGTTTCAGGATGGCGGAAGAGAGCGATGTGCCAACGAAGCTGGCGATCCCGAAGCTCAACAGCACCAGCGTCAGGCCATCGACGTCAAACCCCGCCAGGCTGGTATACACCGGACGAATATAGGTAAAGAAAGAGAACTGCCCGGCAAAGGCCATAAAGATGGCCGCCATACCGGCCAGCACGCCAGGGCGTTTCAGCAGACTGATGATATTTTGCTGCTGGTGCGATGCTTCACCCGGCAGGGACGGCAGCGCTTTCCACACCCAGAAGATGCTGATCAGACCCATCACCGCGGCGGCGTTAAACACATGGCGCCAGCCGATGATGCCGCCGAAGAAGCTGCCCAGCGGCGCGGCGATCACCAGTGCAATCGACACCGCCCCGAATATCACCGACAGCGCTTTCGGTACCGTTCTTGCCGGCACCAGACGCATGGTCAGCGACGCCGACATCGCCCAGAACCCGCCAAGCGCAAGGCCCAGACAGGCGCGGCCTAAAAGCAGCACGGTAAAGCTGTGGGCGAAGGAGACCAGCAGACAGGAGAGCGTCAGCAGCACCGAAAACAGTATCACCACATAGCGGCGATCGGTGGTGCCGATAATGCGGGTGATAAACAGGCTGGCAAACATGGCGACAAACGCGGTAACGGTCACCGACTGACCGGCCAGCCCCTCGGAAATGCCCAGCTCCTGCGCCATCGGCGTCAGCAGACTTACCGGCAGAAACTCAACGGTAATAAGGCAGGCGACGCAGAACGCTACGGCGAATACCGCAGACCAGTTCGGTCGCGCCGCGGGAACCGGACGCGTGGGGGAGGAGTGTGAGGGCATGTAGTTACCTGACGTGATTTTCGGACGGAATAGAGGCGCAGTGTAACATCGTCAATGTGACGTGCTTAACATTTTGGCAACTATCGGCGGGTTCAGTGCAGCGTATAGACATTGTCCTCGGGCATAAACAGCGCGTTATAGCGGGTCTGAAACTGATTCAGCTCCTGCATATCCGGTTCCAGTTCGCGCAGCAGGCCGAAGGCCAGCCGGATGTGCGCCTCGGTCAGGGGCGTGGCAAGACGGGCTTTACGCAGCCGACGATACCAGGTGTGAAGATGCTGCTCGCTGCCATCGACAATCATCACCTGCCAGATCAGCAGCACCTGTGCGGCATTGAGCAACCGCTTTTCATCCGCCTGCTGCAGATAGCGAAGGTATTCGCGCCCGGCCTCTTTGCCCATCTGGTCGATCATCGATTCCACCGGGACGGCGTCGATTCCCAGCCGCTCGGTTAACCCGCGGATGGCCCGTCTGTCGTCCGACGTTAGCACCCGAAAACCCACGACAAACACCACCGCCAGCGTTGCCAGCATCAACCAAATCATGCGATCTCCTGTTTTGTACTGCCGAGTAACGGTGATTATTGCATTTTTCGTATCTGCTTTACCGCCGCATACCGGGCCGCGAGGCTGATAGCGTCAGAAAAGTAAGGGTGGAGCTTTACCCGAGCGGCAGCCAGAACACAAATGAGATATTCAGAAGAGGAAACAGTGAAGCAAAACGAGAAAGGTTAATACGATTTTGGCGGAAGATCACAGGAGTGAGTTAAAGATACCCCTCCGAAGCAATAGCTTAACTGAAAGGTGGCCAGTCTCTCAACATCAGGTGTGTAAGCTCTAGATGAGCTCTCAACGCCTTGTGTCACGCTCCAACAAGTCTATCTGAAGGGTTTAAGACCACATACATCATGATCCGAGTTTCACGCGGGTGAAGACGTCCTAAAAAAGCAACGTAAATATAACGAGACTGGCCGAATTTTATTAAACTATTTTAATAGGTTACTTTCAACTCTTTTCTTTCAATCATGGTCAACAAATCATGACTTCTCCAATTTACGAACCAATTAGTTTTTAATAATTCGTGAAGATCTGACGTAATCTCACTATGTGGTCGAATTAGGTTTTCATAGTTTGATTTCAAAAAGGAAACATAGATCTCGCGACGTGTTTTTTCAGTGACAAAAGGACAGGATAAAATATCCAGCAGTAGATGGGCTTGTTGAGAGTCTTGCAAAAAGTTCTGATTTTTTGTGAGCTTAGACTTTATTATTTTTTCTAGTTTCATCTTTAAGTTTTTAAAGGAGTTTCTGTGCCTAAAGTAAAATAAACATGATATAATGGTGAAGTAATCAAGGTCTTTACCATCGACTATTTCATTAAATGCATCTTTTCCTATTAAATAGTTATCACCAAAAAAAGTAGTGGATAAAATAAAGTTCATTTTTTCAATGGGTGTTCTGTCATTACTGTTTAATTTAAATGACCCTTGCGGTATGTATATATTTTCGGCTGAATGAGAAATCTTTGTTCTAAATATATTTTGATAGTCATAGTTCAGTCGACCTAAATACTCGTCAATAATAATAATGGATTTTGCAGTCTTATAGGATGATGCAATATTAGGGTGTACACTGTAAAAGAATACAATCAAGTCGCTTAATAAAAACAACGAGTCTTTTAGGTTGTAAACTAATTGAATATCTAATAGAGATTCATCACTTTCCTTAAAATCAAATTGATCTATGATTTTAGATGTTAAACTGCACAGCGAAGAAATTAAATATGATGCAACATCACCGTAGGATGAGTCATGATCTAAACAAATAGATTTGCACTTATTAATGAATGCCTTATAGAGTTCATTTCTTTTGTTTATTTTTAGAATGGTGATTATACCATGCTTTTCGCTGGTTATGGTTTTTTTTAACAAATCTAACGATTCATTTATTTTCGTTATCATGCTAGTTTTTTTGGTGCAGAAAGGGCGTTCAAGTTTCGTAACTTTTTGATTGTTAAGGTTTAAGTTGTAATTCTTTAATTTCATGCTTATTATTTGTGTTATTTTTAAAGCTTGTTCTGCGCTGTGAGAAAAAACGATAAAGTCGTCAACGTAGCGCAATATTTTATAATCGTGAGGCTGCTTCCAATGATATTTATCATTTAAATGTTCTTCAATATCTTGATCTATACGCTGAAAAATCAATTCTGAAAAAACCCTGCTGAACTCGGAACCTATAGGAATTCCATTTGTCTCATTATTATTGCTGCGTTGCATTAAGGTATCAAGCTCTTGAGCGAATTGGCTTGGATATTCTAAATGAGCTCTAATGTAGTCTTTGTCTTTAATTGCCCATGAAATAGAGTGCGTGTAAATACTATCAAAACAGTGGGAAACATCCAAAGTCCACATAAAGGCAAAGTTTTTTTCTTGCTCATAGAAATTTAGGCTGTTAAAGAATTTATACAACCTTGTGTATCCTTCATATGAAAAGAAAGAAGATGAGTATTTTTGGAAAAGTTCATTCTGGCTCGAGTTAATTTCAGATTTTTTATATTTCCCACTTATCTCATCCGATTTTATATAAAAAGAACTTGAAACTTTTACTGGCTTTCTTATCGAAAATTTACTCCGGGATATGTTGTAGAAAATTACTGGAGAGAATTTTTTATAAAATTCGCAATAATTTAGCTGAGATCTTGGGTGGATTAATGACAGTTCTCTTGAACTATAACTATCTTTAATTATTTTATATTTATACGGTGAGCTTTGTTTTTTTCTTTTCGACTCAATGTTACTTCCTGACTCATCAAGGAGTGGGTTGATTATTTTCTGATATAATGATTCAATCGGCGAGAATTTGACTTTGCTAATACTGTTTTCTATTTTTCTGACATTTACGTAAAAACCATCATTAGAAAAAATTATAGGGTTATCAAATGGAATGGTGTCACTCAGAAGTGCTCTAAAGTGGTCTTTTTTGTCTAACTTAACTTTTATTTTATTTATTGCCATATTTTAATAATCTCTGAGCATCTGTTGAAATTAAAGTTTATGTGTATTTTTTTATTAAACCCTGATCGAAAGCTGTTTTTTAGTAATTGTTTTTTTTGCTCTTTTGTAAGCTTTTTTCTTACTTTAGAATTCATTCTACAATTGACGTTGTTTATACAAAAGTATAAGAAGCTATCAAGCTGAGTAAGATGGACTGAGTGGGAATCTAATTTCGAATTACTATAAAAAATACCGGTTGATATGCTTTTTTTTATAATAATTCCGTTTCCCTTTAATTGCCTTTTTATCCCTCTGTTACTTGTGAGGAATTTTATTCTGTCATGAAGCAGAGAAAAGTCAGTGTCGTTATTATAAGCATAAAATGCACGACTAATACGTGTTTTAAACTTTTTTAATCGCTTGTCAGAGAAATCAATTGCTACCTTCCTGTAAACTGATTTATGGGCATTACCTTTTGCCGGAACATGGGTGTTAGTAATTCCAATTTTGTATCCTAGGAAATCAAAAGAATAAAGTAAGGTTCCGTTAGGGGCATCTCCTTGCTTTCTTTTTTCAATTAATGGTGATATTGATTTTTTATGCACTGAGTTATTTAATTTTAACCCGGTTGGCAAAATTTCATTAATGGATTGTAGAAATAATCCCTCATTTTCATCTCCATTAGTAATCAATATTATGTCATCTACAAACCTACTGTAGTAGATTACGTTTTTAGCTGAGTTCAATTTTTCATCAAAATTTATTAGATAAATATCTGATAGTATTGGGCTTATCTCTAGGCCTCTAGGTAGTCCAATATTGTTGTGTTTTAATTGGCAGCCCTTTAAATACCATTCAACAAGATTGCGAGTGTGTCTTGATATGTTAATGTTCTCTTCAATACTTCCAATCAAAACACTTACATCAATTGACTCAAAAAAACTTTTAATGTCAAGTCTATATATTTTATACTGTGTACCTTCCGCAAGGTAAGTTTTGATCTCATCAATAATTGTATTTCTTTGTTTTAGACTTAAGCCTAACGCTTGGTTTAAATTTTGAGAGCAGTGTCTTAATATTATTTTCTCTTTAAGGCACTTGGTCGAGTAAACGGATTTTCCATGAAGCATAAAAGTATTTACCTGAACGCCGGAACGAAAATTTTCCTCAGCTATCAGATGTGCGTCATTACAAATTTTTTCAATTAAAAGCCTGCTACCCAAATGAAATTTTTCTCTTGGAAGTAAGTTTTTTTCAAGGATATATTTTGTAAAAGGTTGTCTCTTCATGGTCGTTCCATCTGGCTGGTGAAAAACTGAATCTGTTACATATGCGCAATGTTAGCCTGCCACGCCTGCCCGCTTATGCATCGCTTTTAATGTACATGCATGATGGTACATAAGCGGCGCCTGTTGGTCTGCTATAAGGGGCACTGGCTGTATCCCTATTTATACTCGCCTCCGTATACAAAATCTTTAGTATGGTAATAAAAAATCTCCGCCGATTAGCAGAGATTTCAGATGATTTGTGATCAATGTCGGAAGGTGGAACCGTAATACGCCAGCGTTGTGATCGCCGTTGTGGCGTTGGTGGAGAAGAGGCAGCCATTTATCCTGGCTCCGGTGAGCGGGAACCAGCGGCGGCGTTCGCCCCAAGTATTCCCCACTCAAGTAGTAGGGCCTATATAACTAATGAGAATTTTAAATTAATTTCTCTTAGTGGCGTGAAGTAAAATGGCCGTTCGTCGGAGTCATTCAAGCAGTTTTAATGGCTTTATCTCGGCAATAGACCTGAAACATTTATAGGAAAATTATCCTTTTCAAATGCATCATGGAGTTGCGTAGTGCCCAGCGATCAGCTTTAGCTATGTGCCTTTTTGATCACGCTGGCTCATCTCGGGCTGCAATGCTGCGTCTGGCTTCATCTCTTTTCTGACGCGCCCTAGCAAAAGGTATATCAGTATAAACACGAATAGGTGATAATTTCTCACGTCCTAAAACGCGATATTTCATTCGCCAGTCGGGATTGGCCAGTAAGAACAGGTCGCCGCCGTTAGCAAGCTTATAAGGTTTGACCAAGGGCTTTACTGTGTGCGCTTTACGTCGGTTGAGGGCATTCCGCCTACACTTAAGAGTCTCACTTCTGATAGGAAGTTTTAAACCCCCTCAAATACCCCATTATGGATTAAATTTGAGTAAAATTAGAGTGATATCTGGAGCACGAGGTTTCAACCTAACTTAAAGATTTTTATGAATTTGATTAACGATGGTTGACGCGAAAAGAGTGAGATTGGCGGAAGATCACAGGAGTCGAACCTGCCCGGGGCCGCTGGCGGTCCCAACTGGAGTTGAAGTCCAGCCGCCTCACCGGAGACGACGATCTTCCGCGCCTGCATTGCTACATGGAGGCGGGGCGAATTATAGCTACTTCTCAGGGTTACACCATCCCCTCACCGGTTTTTTATTTTTTCTGATGCCCGTTTTGCGGGAAGTTTTGGATAAAGACACGCATTTTCCAGCGCTTAGCTGTTTTCAATTACTTCGATTGAGCTACCCCGATCACAAAAATCAGGAAACATAATCTGATAACCAGAAAACAGAATACCCGGCCCCCGCGGGAAGGTTTACAACTCGGATACGTTTTTTAGCGATTAAAAAGCCCCGAGGATCAACGTGATGAGCGATCAGATATTGTCTGTAAAAGAGAAGATTGGTTACGGCATGGGCGATGCCGCCAGCCATATCATCTTTGATAATGTGATGCTGTACATGATGTTCTTTTATACCGATATCTTCGGTATTCCCGCCGGGTTTGTCGGCACCATGTTCTTACTCGCCCGCGCGCTGGACGCCATCTCCGACCCGGTTATGGGGCTGGTCGCCGACCGCACCCGCAGCCGCTGGGGCAAGTTCAGGCCGTGGATCATTTTCGGTGCGCTGCCGTTCGGCATTGTCTGCGTGTTCGCCTACAGCACGCCGGAGCTGAGCCTGACCGGCAAGATGGTCTACGCCGCCGTCACCTACACGCTGCTCACCCTGATGTACACCGTGGTCAATATTCCTTACTGCGCCCTGGGCGGGGTGATCACCAGCGACCCGCAGCAGCGCATCTCTCTGCAGTCCTGGCGCTTTGTGCTGGCAACCGCGGGCGGGATGCTCTCAACGGTGCTGATGATGCCGCTGGTAAGCTTGCTTGGCGGTGAAGATAAAGCGGTGGGTTTCCAGGGCGGGATTGCGGTGCTGTCGGTGGTGGCGTTTCTGATGCTGGCGTTCTGCTTCTTTACCACCAAAGAGCGCGTTTCTGCACCGCCGAGTACCACGCCGATGCGTGAAGACCTGCGGGATATCCTGCAAAACGATCAGTGGCGCGTGGTGGGGCTGCTCACCATCCTTAACATCCTCGCGGTGTCGGTACGCGGCGGGGCGATGATGTATTACGTCACCTGGATCATGGGTTCGCCGGCACTGTTTACCGCGTTTCTGACCACCTACTGCGTCGGCAACCTGTTCGGCAGCGCCCTCGCTAAGCCGCTTACCGACTGGAAGTGCAAGGTCAGCGTGTTCTGGTGGACCAACGCCGCGCTGGCGGTGCTGAGCTTCGCCATGTTCTTCGTTCCGCTGCATGCCAGCGTGCTGATGTTTAGCTTCATTTTTGTTATCGGCGTGCTGCACCAGCTGGTCACGCCCATCCAGTGGGTCATGATGTCCGACACCGTGGATTACGGCGAGTGGCGCAACGGTAAGCGCCTGACCGGCATCAGTTTTGCCGGGACGCTGTTCGTCCTGAAACTGGGCCTGGCCATCGGCGGGGCGCTGATTGGCTGGATGCTGGCGGGCGGCGGCTACAACGCAGCGGCGACCACGCAGAACAGCGCCACGATTAGCATCATCATCGCGTTGTTCACCATCGTGCCGGCCATCTGCTACCTGATTAGCGCGCTGGTGGCAAAACGCTACTACACCCTGAAAACCCCTTACCTGATGTCCATCCTGTCCCAGCTTGCTGACAGCGCGCGCCGCAATCAGCGGGAGTTTGAGCAGGTTCCGGTACGCAAAGAACTTCAGCAGTAAAAGGATAATGTTATGAAAATCAGTGATGGAAACTGGCTGATCCAGCCCGGACTGACCCTGACGCACCCGCTACAGGTCTTCGATGTGGAGGAGCAGGGCAATGAACTGGTGGTCTACGCCGCGCCGCGTGATGTCCGCGAGCGCACCTGGCAGCTGGATACACCGCTGTTCACCCTGCGCTTCTTCTCGCCGCAGGAGGGCATTATCGGCGTGCGCATTGAGCATTTTCAGGGAGTGGCGGCCCGTGGCCCGCATTTTCCGCTGAACGTGATGGCGGGGCACCCGGTCACGCTGCATAACGGCGACACGTATGCGGAACTCACCAGCGGCAGCCTGAGCGTGAGGGTGTCGAAAGGCGAGCACTGGGCGCTGGATTTCCTGCGTCACGGCGAACGCATCACCGGCAGCCAGGTGAAAAATAACGGCTACGTGCAGGACGGTAACACCGGACGTAACTATGTTTTTGAGCGTCTTGACCTGGGCGTGGGCGAGACGGTGTATGGCCTGGGCGAGCGCTTTACCGCTCTGGTGCGTAACGGACAAACGGTGGAGACCTGGAACCGCGACGGCGGCACCAGCACCGAGCAGGCGTATAAAAATATCCCGTTCTATCTCACCAACCGCGGCTACGGGGTACTGGTCAATCACCCTGAGTGCGTGTCGTTTGAAGTTGGCTCCGAGAAAGTCTCAAAGGTGCAGTTCAGCGTGGAGGGCGAGCACCTGGAGTACTTTGTTATTGATGGCCCCACGCCCAAAGCGGTGCTGGACCGTTACACGCGCTTTACCGGTCGCCCGGCGCTACCGCCTGCCTGGTCATTCGGGCTGTGGCTCACCACCTCCTTTACCACCAACTACGATGAAGAAACGGTTAACCGCTTCATTGATGGGATGGCAGAGCGCAACCTGCCGCTGCACGTATTTCACTTCGACTGTTTCTGGATGAAGGCGTTTCAGTGGTGCGATTTTGAGTGGGACCCGGCAACCTTCCCGGATCCGGAAGGCATGCTCCGGCGTCTGAAAGCACGCGGGCTGAAAATCTGCGTCTGGATAAACCCCTACATTGGCCAGAAATCACCGCTATTCCGGGAAGGTATGGAGAAAGGCTATTTGCTGAAACGCCCGAACGGCGCGGTATGGCAGTGGGACAAGTGGCAGCCCGGTCTGGCCATCGTTGATTTCACCAATCCGGCGGCGAGCGCCTGGTATGCCGGGCACCTTAAACGGCTGGTGGCAATGGGCGTGGACTGCTTCAAAACCGACTTCGGCGAGCGCATCCCCACCGATGTGGTGTGGCACGACGGCGCCGACCCGCAAAAAATGCATAACCACTACGCGTTTATCTACAACGAGCTGGTGTGGAAGGTGCTGAAAGATACCGTTGGCGAAGAGGAAGCGGTGCTGTTCGCGCGCTCAGCGTCGGTTGGCGCGCAGCAGTTCCCGGTGCACTGGGGCGGCGACTGCTATGCCAATTATGAGTCGATGGCAGAGAGCCTGCGCGGTGGGCTGTCGATTGGCCTCTCCGGGTTTGGGTTCTGGAGCCACGATATCGGTGGGTTCGAAAATACCGCCCCGGCGCACGTCTACAAGCGCTGGTGCGCGTTCGGGCTGCTCTCCAGCCATAGCCGCCTGCACGGCAGCAAATCTTACCGCGTGCCCTGGGCGTATGACGACGAGGCCTGCGATGTGGTGCGGCATTTCACCCAGCTGAAATGCCGCCTGATGCCGTATCTCTATCGCCAGTCGGTGCTGGCACGCGAGTGCGGCACGCCGGTCATGCGCGCCATGATGTTGGAGTTCCCGGACGACCCTGCCTGCGACTATCTCGACCGGCAGTACATGCTGGGCGATGCTCTGCTGGTGGCCCCGGTGTTCAGCGAGCAGGGCGAGGTGAGCTTCTGGCTACCGGAAGGGCGCTGGACGCACCTGTGGCACAACGATGAGCTGCCTGGCAGCCGCTGGTACAGGCAGCGGCATGATTTCCTCAGCCTGCCGGCTTATGTGCGCGATAACACCCTGCTGGCGCTTGGGAATAACGACCAGAAGCCTGACTACGCCTGGCATCAGGGCACGGCGTTCCAGCTGTTTCACCTTGAAGACGGGCGCGAGGCATTATGCGAGGTGCCGGGCGCGGATGGCGCGGTGCGGTTTACGCTGCGCGTGAGCCGCATCGGTAACCAGCTGACGGTTCGCGGCGAGGGCGATGCGTCGGGCTGGTCACTGTGCCTGCGCAACGTGCAGCGGATTGATGGTACCGAGGGGGCTACGCAGGCGGGCAGCGAGTGGGGCGTTGTGGTAACGCCGCAACATGGCGTGAGCGTGTTTACCGTGACGCTGTGAGCTATCAAACTTTCCAGGCCGCCTGCGGGCGGCTTTTTTATGCCATAGCGCAGTCGGCGCTGTTGCGGCGGATTCAATCTGAAACCCGTCCCGGCCAGGAGTGGCTGCCCTGGCTTAGCCGCCCTGCGCGCAGGCACGGCGCGTGTGGCCCTGACGCCGCGGGATGACGCCCGGGTGTTTTACGCCGTTAGCTGTGCGAAAAAACACTGTAAAACCAGGCAATAACGGTTTCTGGAAAGCGCCTCGCAGAAGGGGAATGCCGGCCCTGTAAGTGATTGCTTCCTTTCATGATCATCAGGTTACTATGGCGTATCATGGGTACGTCAATGACGTACGTTTACCGCTTGCAAGCATAAGTCAATGGCGTATAGGATATGCTTTTTATAGAAACGGACATCTTTACTGCGGGCGTCAGGTCGTTGCTGAGTGATGAGGAGTACCAGCGCTTACAGCTTTTTCTGGCGGTTAAACCCGATTGCGGCGATATCATTCCCGATACGGGTGGGTTGAGAAAAGTCCGCTGGTTAGCGCAAGGCCGGGGTAAACGAGGCGGCGTGCGTATCATTTATTTTTATCGCTACGCTGAGGATGAAATCCGGTTGCTGCTCATCTATCGCAAGGGAGTGAAAGACGATCTCTCGGCTCAGGAAAAAGCGATGTTACGAAAGCTCAATGCGGGGTGGTAATGGACAAGACACTGTTTGAACAATTGGCCGAAAGTATGATGCAGATGAACGCCATCCTTGAGGGAACGCAGTCACCTGCGCGTATTTTTAAAATAGATGCTTTGAAAATCAAGGAAATACGCCAAGCATCCGGTCTGTCTCAAACAAAATTTGCGAGCCTGATTGCGGTAAGCGTTGATACATTACGAAACTGGGAACAGGGCAGGCGTTCGCCTACGGGGCCGGCAAAAGCGCTTTTACGGGCGATTGAAAAAGATCCGAAGCATGTCATCTTGGCGTTAAGTCAGTAGCCGCAGTATATCTGGCTCGACGATGGGGGCCGGTAAATAAAAAGGCCCGCTCGCATATGCTCACAGGCCCTTTATCGTCAGGAGTAATACACCCTTAATCGGTAACAATCTGCCGATGCGTGTTTAATACTACTCCCCTTCTCCCGGGAACAGGAACGGGTTGATGGAGCTGCGGGCAAAGCCTTCCTGCTCCATGCGTGCGTCAAGCACCAGCGAGGCCAGGTCGTCCGCAACGGCTTCAACGTTAGGGTCTTTTTCCTGATAGAGGATCTTCAGGTAAGTGCCGCAGTCGCCGCAGCTTTCGGCTTTGATAGCCGACTGTTCGGAGTCGATGGACCAGTAGTGCAAGTCGCGGGTCTGCTCGCAGTTGCTGCATTTGATGCGCACCACGTGCCACTCGCTCTCGCACAGGTTGCAGTGCAGGTAGCGCAGCCCCTGCGTCGTGCCAATCTGCACGATGCTGGAGACCGGCATACTGCCGCATACCGGGCAGAACTGGCGTGCTTCACCGTACTCAGCGCGGGCTTTGCCTGGGATCAGGCTCGCCATCTGCGCCCAGTAGAGCGACAGCGCAGCCCAGATAAACGGGGCTTTATCGCTGCTGACGTCGGCGAAGTCGGCGGCAAACAGCGAGCTTGCCATCGCTTCCAGCTCCTGAGACGAGGCTTTTTCAAGATTCTCGATAACCGCCAGCGCCGGGCCGGTCATCTCTGGCTTCAGCTCGGCGATAAGCGAGTGCAGCAGACGCTGCCAGTGCGCATCGCGCGGCAGAACGTGAATATCCAGCGGCGGTTTGCCCTGTGCGGCGGCTTCATGCAGACGCGCGGTCAGGTCCAGCTCCAGCGGGTGGTCGTAGAGCACCACTTCCTGGGCATGGGCAATCTGCGCCGCGAAACGCAGATAATCGCCTAGCGGGTTATTCTCAGCCAGTTCGCGCAGGCGAGCGGCGCGTCGGTTATAGAGATTTTTCAGCCTGGGGAATAATAACGGCGGAATAGTCTCCGCCGTGCGTTTCTCGCTCTTCTCCAGCTGATCTTGCGGGATAATGCGAATGCTCATTCAGTTGGTTTATCCTGTTTCTGGCGGACTTCCCGGTACCAGCGCGGGTGATGTTTCTTCGCCCACGTCGAGGTAACCCAGCCTTCCACCATTGCGGTGATGGTGCCTTTCACCCAAAGGGCGGCGTAAATATGCACCATGATAACCACAATTAGCGCCACTGCGGCAAATGAATGTACCAGCAGCGCCAGGCGGATGATCGGAATCGGGAATGCATGCGCGAAGTAAGGACGCCAGATCGCCACGCCGCTCACCAGCAGCAGCACCAGGAAGATAATCGCCGCCCAGAACACACATTTCTGGCCGAAGTTATAGCGCCCGGTGTCGCCCACTTCCTCATTCACCACGATCTTGCGGATGTTTTTCGCCCAGAAGATATCGTCGCGGTTAATCAGGTTATGGTGCCAGTAACGGAAGAACATGATGATGAACGAGGCAAACATCACCACACCCACGAAGGGGTGCAGGATGCGCGCCAGCTGCGGCGTGCCGAGAATGCCCATCAACCAGTTAAAGGACGGGAAGAAAAAGCCCAGCCCGCTCACCGACGCCAGCACGAAGCAGAAGGCGGTGACCCAGTGGTTGATGCGTTCTGGCGCCGTGTAGCGCACGATGGTGTCACGACGTTTCATTTGCGCACCTCGTCTTTCTCTTCATCAAGGTTGTCTTCCTCTTCTTCCGCACGGTTCGGGCCTACGCCGACGTAGTGGAAGACGCTGGCGGCGAAGGTTGCCGCAAAGCCGATAGCGGCGAGCGGTTTCCAGATGCCTTTCCAGAACTTCACGGTTTCGCTGATTTCCGGGTTTTCCGGCAGACCGTGATAGAGATTCGGCTTGTCGTTGTGGTGCAGCACGTACATAACGTGTGTACCGCCAACGCCCGCCGGATCGTACAGGCCTGCGTTTTCATAACCACGGGTTTTCAGCTCTGCCACGCGTTCGCCAGCCAGCTGCTTCATATCCTCTTTGGTACCAAAGTGGATAGCGCCAGTTGGGCAGGTTTTCACGCACGCGGGTTCCTGACCCACGGTGACACGGTCTACGCACAGGGTGCATTTGTAGACGCGGTTGTCGTCCGGGTTCAGACGCGGTACGTCGAACGGGCAGCCGGCGATGCAGTAGCCGCAGCCAATGCACTGCTCGGACTGGAAATCGACAATCCCGTTGGCGTACTGAATGATTGCGCCTTCCGCCGGGCACGCCTTCAGGCAGCCCGGATCGGCGCAGTGCATACAGCCATCCTTGCGGATAAGCCATTCGAGTTTGTCGTTCTGCTCCACTTCCGAGAAGCGCATCACGGTCCATGACTTAGCGGTCAGGTCGGCCGGGTTGTCATACACCCCAACGTTATTTCCCACTTCGTCACGCAGGTCGTTCCACTCCGAACACGCGACCTGACAGGCTTTACACCCGATACAGGTCGTGACGTCGATAAGTTTCGCCACCTCTTCCTGGTGATCCCGCGCCTGGGGCGCGGGAGTGAAACCGTTAGTCGCGGAACGACGGATAATGTCTTGAGATTGATAAGCCATGATTCGTCTCCGTTACACCTTTTCCACATTCACCAGGAACGCCTTAAATTCCGGCGTCTGGGTGTTCGCGTCGCCGACGAACGGCGTCAGGGTGTTAGCAATAAAGCCTTTCTTCGCCACGCCTTCGTAACCCCAGTGGATAGGAATACCGATGGTATCGACTTCCTGTCCGTGGACGTTAAGCGTGCGGATACGCTTGGTCACCACCGCCTTGGCTTTGATGTAGCCGCGGTTGGAGGAGACTTTCACCGTATCGCCCTGCGCGATGCCGAGTTTACCTGCCAGCTTCTCACCGATTTCGACAAACTGTTCCGGCTGCGCGATAGCGTTCAGCAGCGCGTGCTTGGTCCAGTAGTGGAAGTGCTCGGTCAGACGGTAGGTGGTACCCACATACGGGAACTTGTCTTTTTTACCCATCGCTTCCATGTCGCCTTTAAAGACGCGGGCGGCGGGGTTAGAGACAACGTTCGGGTGCAGCGGGTTGGTACCCAGCGGCGTTTCAAACGGTTCGTAGTGCTCAGGGAACGGGCCTTCGGCCAGCTTATCCATCGCAAACAGACGACCCATCCCTTCAGGCTGCATGATAAACGGCCCAACGTCGCTGCCCGGAGGCGCGGTGCTGTAGTCCGGAATATCAGCGCCAACCCATTTACCGTTGGCGTAAGACAGAAGCTGACGCTTCGGATCCCACGGCTTGCCCTGCGGGTCCGCAGAAGCACGGTTATAGAGGATGCGGCGGTTGAGCGGCCACGCCCATGCCCAGCCAAGGGTGTTACCCAGGCCTGACGGGTCGGCGTTATCACGGCGCGCCATCTGGTTGCCATCCGGCGTCCAGCTACCGGCGAAGATCCAGCATCCGCTTGAGGTGGTGCCGTCGTCGCGCAGGTGCGCAAAGGTGCCGAGCTGATTGCCTTTCTTCGCCAGCACATCGCCGGTAACCGGGTCGATAATATCGGCCAGCGCTTTACCGTTGCTTTCCATCGCCACTTCTTCCGGCGACGGGTTATGCGGCGTGGAGTAGTTCCAGCTCATGTTCAGCACCTGCTCCGGACAGGCACCACCCTCTTCGGCATACATCTTGCGCAGGCGCAGGAAGATACCGGCGAGAATTTCACCGTCGTTCAGGGCTTCGCCCGGTGCGTCCTGGCCTTTCCAGTGCCATTGCAGCCAGCGGCCGGAGTTCACGATAGAACCGTTCTCTTCGGCAAAGCAGGTGGACGGCAGACGGAACACTTCAGTCTGAATGCTGGCGGTATCGACGTCGTTCTGCTCGCCGTGGTTCTGCCAGAAGGTGGCAGTCTCGGTGTTGAGCGGGTCGATGGTCACCAGGAACTTCAGTTTCGAGAGCGACGCGACGACTTTGTTTTTGTTCGGGAATGAGGCAACCGGGTTAAAGCCCTGGCAGAAGTAGCCGTTCACTTTGCCCTGGTTCATCATCTCGAAATACTGCAGTACGTCGTAACCCTTATCCCACTTCGGCAGCCAGTCAAAGCCCCAGCTGTTTTCCGCGGTCGCCTTGTCGCCGTAGAAGGCTTTCATCAAGGAGACGAAGAATTTCGGGTAGTTGCTCCAGTAGTTGACCTGGCCTTCGCGCAGCGGCGTTGGCGTGTTGGCGGTCAGATAAGACTGAAGGTCGGTCTGTTTTTCGCTTGGCAGCGTCATGTAGCCAGTCAGGCTCTGTGACAGCAGACCAAGGTCGGTAAGTCCCTGGATGTTGGAGTGGCCGCGCAGTGCGTTGACGCCGCCCCCTGCCATGCCCATGTTGCCGAGCAGCAGCTGGATCATTGCCATCGTACGGATGTTCTGGGCACCAACGGAGTGCTGGGTCCAGCCAAGCGCGTACAGGAATGAGGCGGTTTTGTCGTGAACACTGGTTTCGGCAATGTATTCACACACCTTCAGGAAGTCTGCTTTTGGCGTCCCGCAGATGTCCGCCACGACGTCCGGCGTATAGCGAGAGACGTGGTGTTTCAGCAGGTTCCAGACGCAGCGCGGATGGGTGAGGGTGGTATCGCGTTTAGCGAAGCCCTTCTCATCCAGCTCATAGTTCCAGGAGGTTTTATCGTATTTACGTTTATCCGCGTCGTAGCCGGAGAACAGGCCATCTTCAAAGCCGAAATCTTCACGCACGATCAGGCTGGCGTTGGTGTAGGCTTCAACGTATTCACGGTTAAACTTATTGTTAGTCAGCAGGTACAGCAGTACGCCCGACAGGAACGCAATGTCAGTACCGGAGCGGATCGGCGTATAGAAATCGGCAACCGATGCCGTACGCGTAAAGCGAGGATCGATAACAATCAGCTTCGCGCCATTATGGATTTTGGCTTCCATCGCCCAGCGGAATCCCACCGGATGCGCTTCTGCCGCATTCCCACCCATCACAATGATGAGGTTGGCGTTCTTCATGTCGACCCAGTGGTTGGTCATCGCACCGCGACCAAATGTTGGAGCAAGACTTGCTACCGTTGGTCCGTGTCAGACACGCGCCTGGTTGTCGACGGCTAACATGCCGAGCGAACGCGTAAATTTTTGAGTTAAATAGCCGGTTTCGTTACTGGAGGCGGAGGCGCACAGCATACCGGTGGAGAGCCAGCGGTTAACGGTGGTGCCTGCGTCGTTCTTCTCGATGAAGTTGGCATCACGGTCTTCTTTCACCAGCTTCGCGATGCGGTCAAACGCCTCGTCCCAGCTGATGCGCTGCCACTTATCGGAACCAGGCGCACGGTATTCCGGGTATTTCAGGCGGCTTTCAGAGTGGATGAAATCCACCAGGCCCGCGCCTTTCGGGCAGAGTGCCCCGCGGTTTACCGGATGGTCCGGATCCCCTTCGATGTGAAAAATAGATGCTTTGGCGTTTTTCGCACCGTCGCCGAGGCTATACATCAACAGCCCACAGCCAACGGAGCAGTACGTACAGGTATTACGGGTTTCACGGGTGCGCAGCAGTTTGTATTGACGTGTTTCTGCCAGCGCTACGCTGGGCGCAAAGCCCAGTGCCGCGACCGTGGTGCCTGCCATACCGCCAGCGCAGATCTTAAAGAACTGCCTTCTGCTGACCTGCATGGTCACTCCTTACTTTGACATTACTCATTTACCCCGTTGGTCATGACGCGGCATAAAGGGTCCTGAAGCCGCGCAGACGTTGGGGATTTAGTTTTTGTTTTGCGGTCAAGGCCGCAAAGGTTCAGAATTGCTGTTTCCTACCTCGGTCCCTGAGGTGACGGGCGACGAGAATACCATAATGCCCGTGTGGCGGTTCCAATACGGTTAAAAAAAAGTGAAGAATAATTCGTCATCACAAGTCAAAAGTGTGACATCTGTCACAGGTGCCAAATCCGTTTCGCTGTGGCAGCGCGATGCGCTGACCCATGCCCGGGAAGACATGTTGGCCGAAGAGGTGCCGGTGGCACTGGTCTATAACGGCATTTCGCACGTGGTGATGATGGCTTCCCCCAAGGATCTGGAACTTTTTGCCCTTGGTTTTTCGTTATCGGAAGGCATTGTCGAATCTTCACACGAAATTTACGGGATGGATATTGTACAGGGGTGTAATGGCATCGAGGTCCAGATCGAGTTATCCAGTCGTCGCTTTATGGGACTGAAAGCGCGTCGCCGCCAGCTTGCCGGGCGGACCGGCTGCGGCGTCTGCGGGGTTGAACAGCTGGACGACATCGGTAAGCCTTTGACGCCGCTGCCTTTTACCCAGACGTTTGACCTGGCGAATCTGGACGAGGCGCTGGCCTCGCTGAAAACCTTTCAGCCGGTGGGCCAGCTGACCGGCTGTACCCACGCCGCCGCCTGGCTAACCCTTTCGGGTGAGGCGCTGGGTGGGCACGAAGACGTTGGCCGTCACGTGGCGCTCGATAAGCTGCTGGGCCGCCGTGCCCGGGAAGGGTGGAACAGCGGCGCGGTACTGGTCAGCAGCCGCGCCAGCTACGAGATGGTGCAAAAATCCGCGATGTGCGGCGTTGAGATCCTGTTTGCGGTGTCGGCGGCAACCTCGCTGGCGGTAGAGGTGGCCGAGCGCTGTAACCTGACGCTGGTGGGCTTCAGCAAGCCTGGCCGTGCCACGGTTTACACCCATCCGCAGCGCCTGCGTTAACGTTCAAAAATTTTGAGTTATATCAGCAAATCATTGCGCTTTTTGTGAACAGATTGTTGCCCTATGATTTATCACATCGAGGCAGAGCGCCTCACACCAAACTAAATCATTAAGGGAACACACCATGAAAACCATCAAAACTTTTGTTGCCGCACTCGTTCTGACCTCCTCTTTCGGCGCGTTTGCTTCCCAGACCATTACCGCAAGCGGCGCAACGCTTGATGCAACCGAAGCGAAAATTGCCGCACAGGCGCAGGAAATGGGCGCGTCTTACAAAATCACCTCCGCGTTTAACCGCAACCAGGTGCACATGACCGCTGAACTGACCAAATAAGTCTGCTGAATTGTCGAAAGAGCGCCTGAGGGCGCTTTTTTTTTGCGCGCTAACTTGCTGAAACCAAACGCCACGCGGCTTCCAGGCCCGCTGGTCATTAAAAAAACACTTAAAGTGAAATTTTGCCCCGCCGATATAGCAGTACTCGGGAAACCGTCAGTATGTGATTACCGCTATGATCAATATAAACACCAATCTCTACGCCGAAAAAACGAGAATTAACCAGACTAAAGCCGAATCTGCGCTTAGCCAGGCGATGGAGCGCTTGTCGTCGGGGATGCGCATCAACGGCGCGCGCGACGACGCGGCGGGACAGGCGATTGCGAACCGCATGACGGCCAACCTGCGCGCCGACAGCGCGGTGTCGCGCGGAATTGATGACGGGATCAGCCTCTCACAGACCGCAGAGGGCGGACTGGCGTCGATAAGCGATCTGCTGATCCGCGCCAAAACCCTGGCGGTGCAGGCGGCTACCGGGACGCTCTCCCTGGAGGACCGCGCCAGCATTCAGAAAGAGTTTGAAGCGATCAGCGCCACCATCAATCACATCTCGAACAATACGGAGATTTTCGGGAAGTACCCGCTGGCCACCGACAACCCGGAGTTGCCGCCGCTGATGCACGGCGACGTGCCGCCGCTGAGCGTCAAATTCCCGACCCAGGCCACGGATTACAACTTCACCTCGGGGATAGTGCCGCTGGCCTACGTGCCCGCGGGTGCCACCAACGTGGTGATCACCATCAACTCCCTGGGGCTGGACGACGATCTTCAGCTGTTTACCCGGGACGGAAAGCATATCGTCGGGACGCCGATCAACGACGCCAACCCGGATTTCACCTGGGTCAGCAAAGGCATTACCGATAACGCGACGGCGGACGCGAAATTCGTCAATGAAGCGAACGGGTTTCTGCCCGGCGCCAGCTATGACGACAGCGGACTGACCCAGGGTGGCCCCATCTGGGTATTCAACGGTGGCGCCACCGCGACCCTCAACGGGTTAACCATTCGCTACAGCGGGGATACCGATCGCTACGAGGACGCGACCAACGGCGGTTTTAAAGATGGGCAAAACGGGGCGCAGATGCAGGAGCGTATTCGCCTACTGGGCACCGTTCCGGAAGATTTGATCGTAAT
>NZ_AWFZ01000061.1:108534-173245 GCF_000463155.2 Siccibacter turicensis LMG 23730
CGATGGGCAAAACGGTGCGCAGATGCAGGAGCGTATTCGCCTACTGGGCACCGTTCCGGAAGATTTGATCGTAATGGTGGTGGGGAACGGCTCTTTCAGCAGCAACCTTACCTGGGGCTCGCTGCCGGAGCCGACTCAGACGCCCGCCAAACCGCCACGCGCCAGCGCGCCGGTGGAGATCGTCACCAGCGCCAATTTCGGCGATGAAATGACAAAAAAAACCATCGCGCCCACCCCGGCGGACACCAAAACCCTCGGCATATCGAAAAGTCGGCTCGATCCGGCGGACGAGGCGAGTAAAGCCCTTGGGGCACTGGACAAGGCGCTGGAGAAGGTGAGCAGCTACCGTGGGGAGTACGGCAGCCTTATCAATACCTTTGAATCGGCGAAATCGACGCTGGCGCAGAGCACGCTCGCCACCACGGCGGCGCGCAGCCGCATTGAAGATGCCGACTATGCGCTGGAAGTCAGCCAGATGAGCCGGGCGCAGATCCTCTCGCAGGCGGGCAACGCCGTGCTGGTGCAGGCGAACCAGATGCCGGAAGTGGCGTTAACCCTGCTGAAAGGATAATCAGGGAACGCCGAGCTGACGCAGGCCGGCAGTCACCGCGGCGGCCGCGATAATCACCACAATCAGCGGCGTTTTGCGCCACGCCAGCAGAACCGCCACCGCGACGCCGCACAGGCGCGCCATGCCGCCAAAGCTGGTGCCGGAATAGAGCGTGGTCGCCAGCGCTACCGCAAACAGCAGGGTAGTCGCCGCATCCGACAGCATGCCCTGCGCCCGTTCAGACAGCGCCATGCGGTTCCCCAGCTTCGCCCCGCCAAACCGCATCAGCCAGGTGCCGAGCGACAGCACGATAATCCCCAGAATCACCAACAGCGTATCGTGCATCATTTCTTCCTCATTACAACGCCGAGCAGCGACAGCAGCACCGGCAGCCCCACCGGCGCGAACGGCACAGCCGCCAGCGAAATTGCCGCACCGCTGGTGGCGCGAATAAGCGTGGTGCGGTTTTTCAGCGCCGGGATCACCAGCGCCAGCAGAATGGCCGGGAATACCGCATCCAGGCCAATTGCTTCGGGCGAGGGCAACAGGGTGCCGATCGCGCTGCCAATCAGCGCGCCAAGCGGCCAGACCAGCGCCACGCCCAGTCCGCACAGCCAGAACGCGGCTTTGCGCTGCTCGTGAGTGGCCTGAGCAAGGCCGAACACCACGCTTTCATCATTCATGATGTGGCTGCCAAGCACGGCGGCGGCACGTCTGCCCACCAGCTCGCGCACCGCCACGCCGAAGGGGATATGGCGGGCGTTAACCAGCAGGCCCGCAGCGGCGGCGGCAAGGGGATGCCCACCGCTGGCGACGATACCGATAAACATAAATTCTGACGCCCCGGCCAGCACGAACACCGACAGCACCAGCGGTAGCCAGAGCGGAAAACCATAGGCCATCGCCAGCGAACCGTAAGAGACGCCCACCACGCCCACCGCCAGGCATACCAGGAAAATGGCTTTTTTAGTGTCGCCGCTCAGACAAGCAAACCGTTGCATTACCATAGATAGTTAACCATATCGAACGAGTATTCATTATAATGAACACAGTGAGTATGAATTTCAAGCGAACGATCGTTCGTTATAAAGAACAACCGGAGGGGTAAATGAACCCGCCCATTGAAGTTATTGCCGCAAGCCTGGTGCGCGAGCGCACCCGTGCCGGTCTGTCGCTGGCGGAAATTGCCCGCCGCGCCGGGATTGCGAAATCCACCCTTTCCCAGCTGGAAGCGGGTAAAGGGAATCCTGGCCTGGAAACGCTGTGGGCGCTGTGCGTGGCGCTGGGCATTCCGTTTGCGCGCCTGTTCGAACCTCAGGCCGCCCCGACGCAGGTTATCCGTCGCGGGGAGGGCACCCGCGTGGTGGCGGAGCAGGCCAACTATCAGGCGATCCTGCTGGCGACCTGCCCGCCAACGGCACGGCGCGATATTTATCTGCTGATGGCGCAGCCGGGCGCGGATCGCGTCTCACAGCCGCATTCACCGGGCTCGGTGGAGCACATTATTATTACCCAGGGCCGGGCGGTGGTCGGGCTGATGGATGCCGCAGAAGAGCTGCATCCGGGGGATTACATCTGTTATCCGGCAGATCGCGAACACGTGTTTCGCGCGCTGGAGCCGGATACGCAGGCGCTGCTGGTGGCCGAACAGAACTGATAGCATGACTAGTTCAATTTTTATGAACAAGCTCAGCAAATCCTTCCGCTTTTTGTTGAGGGGAGTGGGGTCTATTATTACTCCATCGAAGGCGATAAGCCTTCTCCCTGACAAATTACGATGAAGGAATACCCGATGAAAACTATCAAAAATTTTGTTGCAGTTCTCGCCCTGACCTCCGCTTTCGGTGCTTTTGCTGGCCAGACCGTGACCGCAACCGGTTCTACGCTCGATGATACCGAAGCGAAAATTGCCGCACAGGCGCAGGAGATGGGCGCGTCGTATAAAATCACCTCCGCCTTCAACCGCGACCAGGTTCATATGACCGCTGAACTGTCTAAATAAATGAATTCATGTCGAAAGAGCGCCTGAGGGCGCTTTTTTTGTTATATGGACTCGGTGGCGGGGATGCGCGACACTAGCCCGCGATCACTCTTTACGGGCCGCTTACCATGTCGCTAAAAGCCATCGCCACACATCTGGGTCTTTCCGTCACCACGGTCAGCCGTGCGCTGAACGGCTATGACGACGTCTCGCAGGAGACCCGGGCGCGCGTCGAAGCGGAAGCGCAGCGTCGCGGCTACCGGCCAAATACCTTCGCCCGCCGCCTGAAAATGGGCAAAATCGACGCCGTCGGGCTGGTGTTTCCGGTGCTGCCCGCCCCGCTGAATAACAGCGTGTTTCTCGGGATGGTGGGCGAGATCAGCCGCGAACTGGCGCAGTACGAAATCGATTTGCTGCTGATTGCCGATGACGATCTGGCGGACCGCCACAGTTATATGCGTCAGGTGCAGAGCCGCCGCGTCGACGCCCTGATCGTCGCGCACACGCTGGATAACGATCCCCGGCTGCAGGAGTTACAGCGCGCTAATTTCCCTTTTCTGGCGCTGGGCCGCAGCCAGCTTGCGCAGCCCTACGCCTGGTTTGATTTCGATAATCAGGCCGGAACCCGGCAGGCAACGGAGCGGCTAATTGCGCTCGGCCATCAGCGCATTGCCCTGCTCGGGGAGAACAACAGCCAGGCCTTTATCACCCAGCGACGGGACGGCTGGCGCGAGGCGCTGCGTGCGCATCACCTCTCCGACGCCTGGCTGCGCCTGCTGCCGCCTACCCGCCGCGCCGGGTATAAAGCGACGCTGGAGCTGCTCGCACTGCCCACGCCGCCCACGGCGATCGTCACCGACTGCAACTCCCACGGCGATGGCGCGGCAATGGCGCTGCAAACGCTCGGTCGTCTGCAAGGTGACAACGCGGTATCGCTGGTGGTGTACGATGGTCTGCCGCCGGACAGCATCGTTGAACTTGACGTTGCTGCGGTGATCCAGTCCACCCGTCAGGGCGTGGGGCAGCAGATTGCCGATATGGTGCGCCGCCTCATTGCCGGTGAACCGCTGACGCAGCTGCAGGTGCTCTGGCAGCCAGAGTTTTTCCCCGGCGTGACCCTGAATTCCCCTCCGCAATAATTCTCAATAATTTAACAACGCTCACATAACCGAAACATTGTGGTTGGCATCCGAAACGTTTCGGATCAACAGTTAACGCAGACCCGATTCAGGAGATGCTTTATGGAAGCGCGCTGTTACCGCCTCACCAGTGGTGCCACCGATGTGATCATCACTACCGCACCGTTCCCGGAAATTGTTTACTGGGGGGCGCATCTTGCCCACTTTTCGCCGCAGGATCGCCACAGTTTGACGCGCCCGGTGGCTAACGGTCGGCTGGATGTCGATTCCCCGATTACGCTGATGGCCGAGAACGGCCATGGCCTGTTTGGCGCGCCGGGTCTGGAGGGGCATCGCAACGGCCTGGACGCCTCGCCGGTCTTTACGCCGACGCGCGTGGCGCAGCAGGGCAATGCCCTGACGATCCTCTGCGAGGACGTCAATGCCGGTCTGGGGCTGGTCAGCGAACTGGTGCTGACCGACAGCGGCGTGCTGAAGGTGCGCCACGCGCTTACCAACCAGCGTGCCCAGCCGTGGCAGGTGGATCGCTTCGCCGTCACGCTGCCGGTGCCGGAGCGGGCGGGCGAGGTGATGGCGTTTCACGGTCGCTGGATCCGCGAGTTCCAGCCGCACCGCGTAGCGCTGAGCCATGACGGCTTCGTGCTGGAAAACCGCCGCGGGCGCACCTCACATGAACATTTTCCGGCGCTGATTGCCGGCACGCCGGGCTTCCACGAGCAGCAGGGCGACGTCTGGGGCGTGCATCTTGGCTGGAGCGGCAACCACCGCATCAAGTGCGAAGCGAAAACCGATGGCCGCCGCCTGATCCAGGCCGAAGCGCTCTATCTGCCCGGTGAAATAGCGCTGGAAGAGGGGGAAACGCTGCATACGCCGTGGCTCTATGCCAGCTTCTCCGCCGCCGGGCTGAACGGCATGAGCCAGCAGTTCCACCGCTTCCTGCGCGACGAGATTATCCGCTTCCCCGGCGACAAGCCGCGCCCGGTGCATCTCAATACCTGGGAGGGGATCTACTTCAATCACGACCCCGCGTACATCATGCAGATGGCGAGCCGCGCCGCCGAACTGGGCGTCGAGCGCTTTATCATCGATGACGGCTGGTTTAAGGGACGTAATGACGACCATGCTGCGCTCGGCGACTGGTATCTCGATGAGAACAAGTATCCGGACGGGCTGATGCCGGTGATCGACCACGTGAAATCCCTCGGCATGGAGTTCGGTATCTGGGTAGAGCCGGAGATGATTAACCCCGATTCCGATCTCTGTCGCGCTCATCCCGACTGGGTACTGGCGCTGCCGGGCTACCCGAAAACCACCGGACGTCACCAGTGGGTGCTGAACCTGAGTATTCCCGAGGCGTTTGACTATCTGGTGGAGCGCCTGAGCTGGCTGCTGGGTGAGCATCCCATCGACTACGTGAAGTGGGACATGAACCGCGAGCTGGTGCAGCCCGGGCATCATGACAGAGCCGCAGCAGACGCCCAGACGCGCCAGTTCTATCGCCTGCTCGACACCCTGCGGGCACGTTTCCCGCAGGTGGAGTTTGAGTCCTGCGCCTCGGGCGGGGGACGTATCGACTACGAAGTGCTGACCCGCAGCCACCGTTTCTGGGCGTCAGATAATAACGATGCGCTGGAGCGCAGCACCATCCAGCGCGGCATGAGCTATTTCTTCCCGCCGGAAGTGATGGGCGCGCATATCGGCAACCGCCGCTGTCATGCCACGTTTCGCCAGCACAGCATCGCCTTCCGCGGCCTGACGGCGCTGTTTGGTCATATGGGGCTGGAGCTGGACCCGGTCACCGCCGATGCCGAGGAATACGCAGGCTACCAGCGCTATTCCGCGCTCTACAGGCGCTGGCGCGGGCTGATCCATTCCGGCACGATGTGGCGGGTGGCGATGCCGGACGCCACCACGCAGGTACAGGGCGTGGTGAGCGAGGATAAAACCCAGGGGCTGTGGCTGGTGAGCCAGCTGGCGATGCCGGATTACACGCTGCCCGGCGCACTGAGAATACCGGGCCTGGAGCCAGGGGCGCGTTACCAGATTCGGCTGGAAGACCCGTCCACCCTGCCGTTAACCGGTGCCGGCGGGCATACCATGCGCAAGCTGCCAGGCTGGATGACGTCGCCCGTCAGCGCCAGCGGCGAATGGCTGGCGCAGGCCGGGCTGCAGCTGCCGGTGATGGACCCGGAAACGGCCCTGCTGATTGTCGTTGAACGAGTGTAACGGAGCGGGGCCGCATGGCCCCGACGCGCCACGCCTTTGAGGATATCCTGAATGAACACCACCGCCTGTACCTACAAAAATAACCCTAACTTCTGGATTTTCGGTCTGTTCTTTTTTCTCTACTTCTTTGTCATGGCGACCTGTTTTCCGTTCCTGCCGATCTGGCTGTCGGACATCATTGGCCTGAACAAAACCGATACCGGCATCGTCTTCTCCTGCATCTCGCTGGCAGCCATCAGCTTCCAGCCGCTGCTTGGCGTGATCTCCGATAAGCTCGGGCTGAAGAAGCACCTGCTGTGGATCATCACCCTGCTGCTGGTGCTGTTTGCGCCGTTTTTCCTCTACGTTTTTGGTCCGCTGCTGAAGGTAAACATCTGGCTTGGGGCGCTGAGTGGCGGGCTGTATATTGGCTTCGTTTTTTCATCCGGTTCGGCGGCGATTGAGGCCTATATTGAACGCGTCAGCCGCAACAGCGCGTTTGAATACGGCAAGGCACGCATGTTCGGCTGTCTCGGCTGGGGGTTATGCGCCTCCACCGCCGGGATCCTGTTCAACGTTAATCCGGCGCTGGTGTTCTGGATGGGGTCCGGCGCGGCACTGCTGATGATGGTGCTGCTGATCCTGGCGCGTCCAAAACCGAATCAGACGGCGCAGGTGATGGGTGCGCTGGGAGCAAACCAGCCGCAGATCACCGCGAAGATGGTATTCGGTCTGTTCCGTCTGCCAAAGATGTGGATGTTCATTCTCTACGTTGTTGGCGTGGCCTGCGTCTACGACGTGTTTGATCAGCAGTTCGCGACCTTCTTTAAATCCTTCTTCGCCACGCCGGAAGCCGGCACGCGGGCATTTGGCTTCGCCACCACCGCCGGGGAGCTGTGCAATGCCATCATCATGTTCTGCTCGCCGTGGATTATTAACCGCATCGGTGCGAAAAATACCCTGCTGATCGCCGGCACCATCATGGCGACACGCATCATCGGCTCGGCTTTCGCCACCACGGTAGTGGAAGTGGTGGCGCTGAAGATGCTGCACGCGCTGGAAGTGCCGTTCCTGCTGGTGGGTGCTTTCAAATATATCACCGGCGTGTTCGATACCCGCCTTTCCGCCACCATCTATCTGATTGGTTTCCAGTTCTCAAAACAGATGATGGCGATCTTCCTCTCCGCCTTCGCCGGCAATATGTACGACCGCATCGGCTTCCAGGATACCTACCTGATGCTCGGCTGCTTCGTGTTGACCGTGACGGTGGTGTCGGCGTTTACCCTCTCATCCAGCAAACGCAAAGGTGAGGTAGCGCAGCCAGAGAAGCTGGCGCAGCGCGTCTAATATTTAAACAGCGTTACAGCGCGCGGATGATTATGTTATGCTCAAAAGTGTTACTTTGTGAGACTTGGGGTCTGAAATGAACGCAACAAGGCTAAGGCAACAAGGTGGGGCGGTCATCATGACCATCCCTAAAGAAACGCTGATGCAAATGAACTGGGAAGCAGGAATGGTGGTGGAGTTGCACCCTGCCGGTCAATCGCTGACGGTAACATCGGAACAGCCGCGTCCGCGGGGGAAAAAATCACTCGCCGAGCTTCTTAAGGGTATCGACAAGGATGAAATTCAACAGCTTAACGAGGCGATGGGCGATGCGTTGAACTCCCCACCTGTTGGCAAGGAGATCGTGTAGATGGCACCAGGGATGAAATTTCCGCATAAGGGAGAAATCTGGCACGTAAATGGCGACCCGACAACAGGCCGCGAATTTCAGGGTCCACACTATTATCTGGTGATTACAGATAAACAGCTGGTCAAAGCATTAGGCGTCGCCACCTGTGTGCCCATTACCACAGGTGGAAGCGCCGCGCGATCTGCGCAGGTTACGGTCACGCTGGACGGCGGCAGTACCGATAAAGGCAGCGTAACCGGTGTGGCTCTGTGTTACATGATGAGAAGTATGGATTTGAAAGCACGTGGTGCCCGATATCACTCTACGGTGGAAGCCTCGGTCATGCGTGAAGTGCTTGATAAGGTTGTCGATATCATCGACCCGCAGTAAAACGCGCTATTGTTGCTACATAAAAAAGCCCGCTTGCGCGGGCTTTTTGTTACGGCCACTACGGCAAATAAAATACCGGCGTCAGCGGCTCGCTTACCGGGCTGTTATCCGGATTGGCGGGCATGATGTCCCGCATGTGCTGCCACCAGCGCTGGCAGACCTCGGTCTGCGCCACCGCATCCCAGCGCGCTTCCGATTCAATCTCCACCGTTGCGAACAGCAGATTCCGCTGCGCATCAAGCCAGATGGCGTAGTGGTGCGCGCCGTGGGCTTTCAGCACCGCTTCCAGTTCGGGCCAGATGGGGGAGTGACGACGCTGGTATTCGGCGTGCGCGTCGGGGTTCACCTGCATAACAAAGGCTTTACGGATCATAGCGCCTCCAGATAGAGGTCGCGCACCTCGTCGCGGCTGGCGGTGCGCGGGTTACAGGGGGCGCACGGGTCGGCAAGCGCGTTGTCCAGCCAGCCTTCGATATCCGCTTTCGTCACGCCGAGCTGGCTGAAGCCTGACGGAATACCGACCCTGGCGCTGAGCTGCCGGATGGCGGTGATGGCGGCCTGGCTTGCTGCCTCCTCGGTCATGCCCTGCGTGTTCACGCCCATCGCCTGAGCGACACGGGCAAAGCGCGCCACCGCGTTCGGGCGGTTAAAGTTTTCGATGATCGGCAGCAGGATGGCGTTGCACACCCCGTGCGGCAGGTTGTGGGTGGCCCCCGGCTGATGGGCGAGGGCGTGAACCAGGCCCAGCCCGGCGCTGTTGAACGCCATCCCGGCCAGATACTGCCCGCAGGCCATCATCTCGCGCGCCTCCAGGTTACTGCCGTCCTCCACCGCTCTCGGC
This sequence comes from Siccibacter turicensis LMG 23730, assembly GCF_000463155.2. Taxonomy (GTDB): domain Bacteria; phylum Pseudomonadota; class Gammaproteobacteria; order Enterobacterales; family Enterobacteriaceae; genus Siccibacter; species Siccibacter turicensis. Next base: position 117,316 of record NZ_AWFZ01000061.1, read on the forward strand.
AGCCACTGGCAAATCAGGCGAATCGCCTCCAGCGCGTTGGCATCGGTCAGCGGGTGCGCCCCCACCGACACATAGGCTTCCACCGCGTGGGTCAGAGCGTCCATGCCGGTGGCGGCGGTGATGGCTGGCGGAATGGCGACCATCACGCTGGCATCATCCACGGCGATGTCGGGAATGATATGCGCGTCGATGATCACCTCTTTGACGTGGCGCGCCGGGTCGATGATCACCGCGTTGCTGGTCATCTCCGCCGCCGTTCCGGCGGTGGTGTTGATTGCCACCAGCGGCACGCCGGGATGGGTAACGTTGCCGACGCCGGCGTAGGCGGTGGACGGGCCAGGATTCGCGGTAAGGATTTTCACCGCCTTGGCGGTATCGATAGGGCTGCCGCCGCCGAAGGCGATAAGGTAGTCGCAGTCCGCCTGACGCCAGGCGTCATACGCCTCCTGCACCAGCGTCTCGGTGGGGTTGGGAAATACCTTGTCAAACAGGTGGTACGACATCTGGTGGGTGTCCAGCGCGCTGAACAGGCTGTCCAGCAGGCCCAGCTTCACCAGCTGTCCATCGGTAACAATCAGGGCCTTGCCCCACCCTTTACCCGCGACCATCTGCACCATGTCGCCGATGGCGCCTGCGCCGTGCAGGCTGATTTTAGGAAGCGCCAGCATAAAGCTCATGATTACTCTCCTTAAGAATAAAGCTCGATCCCCGGCGGCAGCATTTATGCCGCCGGGGGCGTTCAATTCCGTCTGTGCTGGAGGCGGCTGGCGGCTTAGTCGTACAGGTTCAGCGCCGACTGCATCGGCGAGACGCCGAAACGCTGACCCAGCGCAATCAGCTCCTGACGGGTGATGGTCTGCTTCATCCCGCCCATGGCGTAGACTTTTACCAGCACTTCGGCGGATTTCTCGGCGGTGTCGATCAGGCCAAACGTCTCGTCAAGCGTTGGGCCGCTGCCGAACACGCCGTGGAACGGCCACAGTACCAGGGCGTGCTTCTGCATCGCGTCTGCGGTGGCACGGCCAATCTCATCGGTGCCCGGCACCATCCACGGCAGAATGCCCACCCCGTCCGGAAAGACCACCAGACACTCGGTGCTGCCTTCCCACAGCTTGCGGGTGATGAGATTGCTGTCGTTTTCCAGCACGTAGGTCAGGGCAATCAGGTTGGTGGCGTGGCAGTGCATGATCACGCGATCGTTGCCCTGGGTTGCGCGCATGCGCTCGGCGTGCGAGAGGAAGTGCGCCGGCAGTTCCGAAGTCGGCACCGCATCGTGGGTTAATCCCCACAGAATGTGATAGCCCGCGCCATCGCTGTCGACCTTCACAATGCCGAGATTGGCGGTCGGGTCGAGCTGCACGTTGCGGAAGAACTTGCCGGAGCCGGTGACGATAAACGGCGTGTTCGCCAGCAGCGGCATCGGCTGGCTCAGGGCGATGTAGCGCGGCTGGGGGTGAAAATCGGCGTGAAACGGCGCGATATCGGCGTCACCCAGACGCAGCGTCAGGTTGCCGCCGTTGCGCTCGTCCCAGCCCTTCAGCCAGGCGTCGGAGGTGGCTTTGATCATGCCCTGGACAAACCAGGCGTCGAGAATGTTCTGCATTGTCTTGTGGTTCCTGTTGGTACGGTGCGGAGATCTCCCCGCACCCTGACCTCTCGCCAGGGAGAGGAAAAGAGAGGCGCCTGTTGTCGCGAAGCGCGTTTTCGGTCGCGGTGAGGTTACGCCCGTGCGCGCAGCACGCCGTTCTCGTATTCGCGCACGTTGTCCAGCCACTGGCTTCCCGCCGGCGTGTCGTGGCGCTGACAGTACATCTCCCAGACCGCCTGCCACGGCATCGACTTCTGCTCCTCCAGCAGGGCAAGGCGCGCGGTGTAGTCGCCGCGGTTCTCCAGCGCGCGTAGCGTGTCGGTGGGCTCCAGCAGCGCGCGCAGCAGCGCTTTTTTCATATTGCGGGTGCCGATGGTCCAGGCCGCGATGCGGTTGATGGAGGCATCAAAGAAGTCGAGGCCGATGTGAACGCGATCGAACAGGTTGTGGCGGATGATTTCGCTGGCGATGGCCTGGGTTTCGTCATCCAGCAGCACCACATGGTCGCTGTCCCAGCGTACCGGACGGCTGACGTGCAGCAGCAGGCGCGGCACATAGAGCATGGCGCTGGAGATTTTGTCGGAAATCACTTCGGTAGGATGGAAGTGGCCGGCATCGAGGCACAGCGCGGTCTGGCGGCTGGTGGCGTAGCCCATGTAAAACTCATTCGAGCCGACGGTGTAGCTCTCGGCGCCAATGCCGAACAGCTTGCTCTCTACCGCATCGATATGGTGCGCCGGGTTGAGCTTTTCGCTGATTACCTCGTCGAGTGCCGCCAGCAGGCGCCGACGCGGGGCCAGGCGGTCGATGGTGATGTCCTTCATGCCGTCCGGGATCCAGATGTTCATCACCGACGGGGTGCCGAGCTGCTCGCCAAAAAAGGCCGATACGCGGCGGCTGGCTTTGCAGTGGTCAATCCAGAACTGACGGATCTCATCGTTGGCGTGGGCCAGGGTAAAGCCGTCGGCGCTCAGCGGGTGTGAGAAGCAGGACGGGTTAAAATCCAGCCCCAGCCCGTTGGTTTTGGCCCACTCCACCCAGTTTTTATAGTGCTCAGGCTTGATCTCATTGCGCGCCACCGGGGTGTCGGACTCCAGATAGATTGCGTGCAGGTTGAGGCGTTTGGGGCCGGGGATCAGGCTGAACGCCAGCTCCAGATCGGCACGCAGCTCCTGCGCGTTGCGCGCTTTGCCCGGGTAGTTGCCCGTGGCCTGAATCCCGCCGGTCAGGGTGCCCTGCGGGTTTTCAAACCCGGCAACGTCATCGCCCTGCCAGCAGTGCATTGAAACCGGCAGGCGGTCAAGCTGGCGCAGCGCCTCCTCAACGTCAACGCCGATGGCGGCGAAGCGCTGTTTTGCGAGTTCCCATGCCTGTTCAAGTTGAGTGGTCATGCGCAAAGCTCCTTTTTCTGTCGTTTTTGCTGAAACTGCGCAACGTAGCGGGCAATTTCATGATCGGGATTGGGGGTCCAGGTGGTGAGGGCGTAGTTGTCACGCACCACCTGACGGAAGTCGTCAACGTTGTGCAGTTCGTCGAGGGTCATCAACTGAATGCCGATATTGCCGAGGGTGGACGCCTCCACCGGCCCGGCGATCACTGTGATGCCGCAGGCATCGGCACAGAGCTGGTTCAGCAGCGCGTTCTGGCAGCCGCCGCCGACGATGTGCAGCTGTTCGAAGCGGTGGCCGCGCAGGGCGGCCAGCTCGCTCAGCACCTCGGCGTAGAGCAGCGCCAGGCTGTCGAAAATGCAGCGCGCCAGCGCCGCGTCGCCGTCCGGCACCGGCTGGCCCGCGTCGCGGCAGGCGGCCTGAATTTCTGCGCTCATGTTTTCCGGGTTGATAAAACGATCGTCGTTCGGGTTGATGACGAAGCGGCAGGCGGGCAGGGCGCGGGTGCGCTCAATCAGGTCGGGCAGATCCGCCACCGCCTGCTCTTTCAGCACGCGCTGGAGCAACCACAGCCCCATGATGTTTTTCAGCACCCGGTAGCGCCCCTCCGCGCCGCCTTCGTTGGTGATGTTGGCCGCCAGCGCGGCGTCGCTGGTGTAGGGCGTTTTGCTCTCGAATCCCATCAGTGACCAGGTGCCGGAGGAGAGGTAGGCCGCGTGTTTTCCCGCCAGCGGCGAGGCGATAACCGCGCTGGCGGTGTCGTGGCTGGCGACGGCGACCACCGGAATGGCATTGCCCTGCGGGCAGCGCCAGTGGCCGATAACGTTGCCGGGGTGCGTTGGGGTGCCGAACCAGCCCGCCGGAATACCGGTCCAGGCCAGCAGCGTCTCGTCCCAGTTATCGGTGTTGATGTTCACCATCTGGGTGGTGGTGGCGTTGGTGTACTCCCAGTTCAGGTTGCCGGTCAGGCGGTAGCTGAAGTAGTCCGGGATCAGCAGCGCGTGCGCCACCTCCGGGAGCAGCGCCGGCTGCTGCTGCGCCAGGGCGTAAAGCTGATAGAGCGTGTTAAACGGCAAAAACTGGATACCGCTGCGGCGATAAATCTCCGCTTTGCCGGGGTGGCGGCAGGCCTGGGCCATCACGCCGTTGGTGCGATCGTCGCGGTAGGCGATGGGCAGCCCCACGCGTTCGCCCTCGCGGTTCAACAGCACCACGTCCACGCCCCAGGTATCTATCCCGATGCTGTCGGGCTGAATGCCCTGCTGGCAGACCTTTTCCAGCCCGGTGCGGATCTCCGCCTCCAGGCTGTCGAGATCCCAGCACGCATGGCCCTGTTTTTTTTGCAGGGCGTTCGCGAAACGGTGCATTTCGCGCAGGGCGAGCGCCCGGGTGGTGGGGTCGTATTCGGCAAGCATGACGCGTCCGCTGGAGGCACCTAAATCGACTGCGACGCAATAACGAAAGCCCATGTTGAGATCCTTCTGGTAATCACTGCGTCCAGTCTAAAAAAGTGCCTGGCGCTGAACCTTCTCCCCACGGACAGGCTTGCGGGCGGGCTGGCAAGAAAGCAAAGGTGAACGTGAGGCAGTTCACAGAATCTCGTTCCGGGCGTCGGCCAGCGGGATGTGATGCTCGCCGCATTTCCCGATCTTTCCCGCTGTTTCTTGAAAAAATGACAGGCTTTGGCGGTTTTACGGTCGAAAATTCAAGGTGAGGTTGACGACCCTTAATTACTATTTGAGAAAATTTCTCATCGCAGGGGGCGTTATGACCGTACTACATAGCGTGGATTTCTTTCCGTCAGGCAACGCGCCGGTGGCCATCGAGCCGCGGCTGCCTCAGGGCGCATTTCCTGAGCATCATCATGATTTTCATGAAATTGTGATTGTGGAACACGGCACCGGTATTCACGTGTTCAACGGCCAGCCCTACACCATCAGCGGCGGGACCATCTGCTATGTGCGCGATCATGACCGTCACCTTTATGAGCACACCGACAACCTCTGTCTGACCAACGTGCTGTACCGCTCGCCGGACGCGTTCCAGTTTCTCTCCGGCCTCAACCAGCTGCTGCCTCAGGAGACCGAGGGCCACTACCCCTCCCACTGGCGCGTGAACCAGAGCACACTCAATCAGGTGCGGCAGATCGTGCAGCAGCTGGAGCAGGACGATGAGGCGTCAGACGCGCCGGCCCTCGCCAACCGTGAAATGCTGTTTATGCAGCTGCTGGTGATGCTGCGCAGAAGCAGCCGGGCAGAGGGCGCGCTGAATAACGATGCGCGGCTGAGTCAGCTGCTGGCCTGGCTTGAGGATCACTTTACCGAGGAGGTGTGCTGGGAGTCGCTGGTGGCGCGGTTCTCACTCTCGCTGCGCACGCTGCACCGTCAGCTAAAGCAGCAGACCGGATTAACCCCGCAGCGCTATCTCAACCGCCTGCGCCTGATCAAAGCGCGCCACCTGCTGCGCCACGGCGACCAGAGCGTCACCGACATTGCCTACCAGTGCGGCTTTGGCGACAGCAATCACTTCTCGACGCTGTTTCGCCGCGAGTTCAACTGGTCGCCGCGCGATATTCGCCAGGGGCGCGATGTTTCTGGTCAGTAACGCGAGAGCAGTCACCGACTTTTGAACGTCACGTGGTTAATAATAAAGGGTTATTAGCCGCTGAGGTGATGCTGTGGGCAACCCGTTAATTCTTCGTAAAGCCGATTTTTTCGCCAGCGCCACGCAGCCGGTCGCCGTGGCGGATCGCTATCCGCAGCATGTGTTTGCTGAGCATACTCACGAGTTTTGCGAGCTGGTACTGGTGTGGCGCGGCAACGGTCTGCACATTCTTAACGGACGTCCGTACCGCATCACCCGCGGTGACCTGTTTTATATCCGCGCCGAAGACAAGCACGCCTACGCCTCGGTCAACGATCTGGTGCTGCAAAACGTGATCTACTGCCCGGAGCGGCTGACGCTCAACGTCGACTGGGGGCAGCACATCCCGGGCTTTCAGGCGACGAGCTGGACGCCGCACTGGCGGCTGGGCACGACCGGCATGGCGCAGGCAAAGCAGGTGATCGCCCTGCTGGAGCAGGAGAGTAAACAGGCCGCTGCCGTGGCCAGTCACCAGATGGCCGAACTGCTGTTTGCCCAGCTGGTGCTGACGCTAAGCCGCCACCGCTACGGCACCGATAATCTTCAGGCCACCGCCAGCGAAACCCTGCTCGATAAGCTGATCACCGCCCTGGCGGGCAGCCTCAACCGGCCCTTTATGGTGGATGCGTTTTGCGAGCGGGAGCAGTGCAGCGAGCGCACGCTGCGCCAGCAGTTTCGCGCCCAGACCGGAATGACCATCAACCACTATCTGCGCCAGCTGCGCGTGTGCCACGCCCAGTATTTATTGCAGCACACGGAGCTGATGATCGGGGAAGTGGCGATGCGGTGCGGGTTTGAGGACAGTAACTATTTTTCGGTGGTGTTTACCCGGGAAGTGGGGATGACGCCAAGCCAGTGGCGTCATCGCAGTCGCGTGGCGGCGTAGTCAGTTCGCCATGCCCAGGCCGACGATGTTTGCGGCAATAATGATCACCACGCACCCCAGACTCAGCACGCTCACCGGTCGCCGGCCTGCCGCTTTCCACTCTTTGAGCAGCAGCCCCACCAGCCCGCCGCACAGCACGTAGAAGCTCATGTGCAGCATCCAGCTCATGTAGTCATACTGCGCCGGGATTCTGGCGTGGCCCCAGGCGTAGAAGAAAAACTGCAGGTACCACATCAGCCCACCCAGCGCGGCGAACAGCACGTTGGCAATCAGCAGCGGTTTCGCCACCGAGAAGTCGGCTTTTATCGACAGGTTTTTCACTTTCGCCAGGCGGATAAAACAGAAGCCCAGGTTCACCACCGCGCCGCCGCCCATGATCACCACGTAGCTTGGCAGGGCGACGTAGAGCGGGTCGACGCCGAGCGCCGCCGCGGCTTCATGCATCGGCTTCGCGGCGTCCATGGCGAAGGACATTCCGGCGGAGAAAATACCGCACATCACCGCCAGCAGCAGGCCCTTCTTGAGGTTGAACTCTTCGGCCCGGATGCCCATTTTGCGCTCTTTAAGCTGACCGGCTCGGGTGACGATAGCGACGCCAACCAGCGCCACGACGACACCGAGCAGGGTCATGCGTCCGCCTGCTGTACCAATCAGCACGTCAAATTTCCCGGCGATGATCGGGGTCATCAGCGTGCCGACGATAAGCGTGATGCCGATAGCGATGCCGATGCCCATCGACATGCCCAGGTAGCGCATGGTCAGCCCATAGTTAATGTTCCCGATGCCCCACATGGCGCCAAACAGGAAAACCGGCAGCAGCGTCGAGAGGCTGAACCCGTCGTAGTAGGCCCAGAAATTGGGCAGCAGCAAGGCGCTGACCGTCCAGGGCAGGATTATCCAGGAAACGCACCCGCCAACCGCCCACATGGTTTCCCAGGACCAGCGCTGCACTTTCTTGAACGGGGCATAAAAGCAGGCGGCGCTCGCCGCACCCACCAGGTGCCACAGGATCCCCATTGTTATCGCGTTACTCATTTTTTTTATCCCTCAGGTTTATCGACCAACGAGACGGGGTGTCAGCACACGTCCCCGATAACCGAGTCTAAAGAGTGAGCAACAGCGGAACCTTCGATGCACTGCCGTGCCTTAACGAAAACTGGCAAAAATTCAGGGGGTGGGGTCGATAACGATCACAGTTCTCGGTTTCGTTTTCATCGCAAGCAGAGGGTACGACGCGGCGAGGGGAAAATTCGGATTTTATGCCGGTAACTGTGATTCCTGGCTCTAAATCATAACCATAAGTTATAACCACAGAGAAAGTACGGCATTGATAAACATTTTCAAGATCATTTAATTAACTATAATGAACCCACTGCTTACGCGGCGCTTACACCTCTGCCGCCCGACAACAATGGAGATGATGATTATGAGTTATACACTGCCATCCCTGCCGTACGCTTATGACGCACTGGAACCGCACTTCGATAAGCAGACGATGGAAATCCATCACACCAAGCATCACCAGACTTACGTTAACAACGCCAACGCGGCGCTGGAAAGCCTGCCTGAGCTGGCGAATCTGCCGGTTGAAGAACTGATCGCGAAACTGGACCAGGTTCCGGCTGACAAGAAAACCGTACTGCGCAACAACGCGGGTGGCCACGCTAACCACAGCCTGTTCTGGAAAGGCCTGAAAAAAGGCACCACCCTGCAGGGCGACCTGAAAGCGGCTATCGAGCGCGATTTCGGCTCTGTTGAGAAATTCAAAGAAGAGTTCGAGAAAGCTGCCGCTACCCGTTTCGGCTCCGGCTGGGCGTGGCTGGTACTGAAAGACGACAAACTGGCTGTGGTGTCTACCGCAAACCAGGACAGCCCGCTGATGGGCGAAGCTATCTCTGGCGCTTCCGGCTTCCCGATCCTGGGCCTGGACGTGTGGGAGCACGCTTACTACCTGAAATTCCAGAACCGCCGTCCGGACTACATCAAAGAGTTCTGGAACGTGGTTAACTGGGACGAAGCTGCAGCGCGTTTCGCCGCTAAAAAATAAGCCGTCCTGAACGGAACGAGCCGACCCGAGGGTCGGCTTTTTTATGCCCGCTACGCGATGCCAAACAGCGCATCCACCTCGCTCAGCTGTGCGGCGGTTAATTCACCGCCCGCATTGCGTGATCGGGTCTGGCTGTAGCCAAACCGACGCGCTACCACGGTTTTAATCGTCGTCACAAAATCATCCCCGATGGTGTAAATCGCCGAATAGCGGCTGATGTCGCGCTGTACCTCGCACAGCGTAGCCAGATCGCCCTGGGCGAAGGCGTCCCTGGCGCGGACGAACAGCTCCGGCACGATGTTGTTCAGCCCGGAGATAATTCCGCCGCCCCCGGTGAGCAAATTGGGAATGTAATACTCGTCGTAGCCCGACAGCACGGTAAAGTCAGGGCGTACCGCCTGGGTGGCGAGGATCATGTTGCGAGTGTGGGACTGGCAGTCGACGGTATCCTTTATGCCGGCAAAGTGCGGAAACTCCGCAGCGAGAGTCGCCACCAGTTCCGGGGTTAAATCGCAGCCGGTACGCGCCGGGAAGTTATAGGCAAACCACGGCCCCTGAATCCGGCGTCCCAGCTCACGATAGTACGCCAGCAGCTGTTGCGTGGTCTGGCCGTAGTAATAGGGCGGCAGGATCATCACCGCCTCGTACCCAACGCGGTGCGCCTCATCGGCCAGCCGCAGAATGTCCGGCACGCAGGTGGAGGAGACGTTGACCACCATCGGCGCGGCGCGCATTGCGCGCGCTTCACGGATCAGCAGCAGGCGCTCCTCCAGGGTAAACGAGGCGAACTCGCCGATGCTGCCCATCAGCAAAATCACGTCGAGCCTGGCGGCGGTCAGACGTTCCAGGTGGCGAGCCAGCGCCGGTAGATCAAGATTTCCCTCGGTATCGAGCGGCGTAATGGAGGGGCACCAGACGCCATTAAATGCGGGCTGAAGAGTCACGTCGTTCACTCCTTATTTATGAAATAGCGTTTCACTCCTTTTAGTGATAGCACTTCAGGTCCTCCTCCACCCGCACGGTGGTCGTATTTTGCACCGCGCATCGCGAATTTTGTTGCAAAGCGTCCGCGCAGCGGCGAGCCTGTGGCGGGTCACAGGCACAAGGAGTCGCAGATGAAATTTCCTGTAGAAGTCTTTATCGGGCGCGTACAGAAGTACGAAGGAACCCGGCCAAGCGCCATCGCAAAACGCGAGGTGGAGGGTGAAGTGATGCTCACCGGGCTGGGGCTGGAGGGTGACGAGCAGGCCGAGAAGAAAATCCATGGCGGGCCGGATCGCGCGCTGTGTCACTATCCGCGCGAGCACTATCTCTACTGGGCCCAGGCGTGCCCCGAGCAGGCCGATCGCTTCGTTCCCCCGGCGTTCGGCGAGAACCTTTCCAGCGTCGGGCTGGACGAGAAGAACGTGTTTATCGGCGATATTTTTCGCTGGGGCGATGCGCTGATTCAGGTGACGCAGCCGCGTTCGCCGTGCTTTAAGGTCAATTTCCACTTCGACATTGCCAACCTGGCGGCGCTGATGCAGCAGAGCGCGCGCACCGGCTGGCTCTACCGGGTGATCAACGACGGGGCGGTATCCCGCGACGTGCCGCTGGAGCTGGCGTCACGCCTGAGCGACGTCAGCGTTCATGACGCTGCGGCGATCGCCTGGCACCAGCCGTTCGACGACGAGCAGTATCATCGCCTGTTGAGTGCGCCGGGGCTGTCGGTAAGCTGGACGCGCACCATGCAGAAGCGCCGCGACTCACACAAAATTGAGAGCTTTTCGCGCCGGCTGTGGGGCAACAAGCCCGCGGTGAAATAAGCCTGTCCGGCACGGGTGCCGAAACGTAAAACGCCTCCCTGCGGAGGCGTTCTGTTTTAGCGCTTGCGGATAGTGGGCGTGATCAAATCCCCGCGCAGCACGCTGGCTCCCAACACGCGCTGGGTTTTCTCAGTCAGCCAACTGACGATGCGTGCCGCCATGGCATCCATAGAATATTCAATCGCCGGAATGGCGGGAATGCCGGGCAGCTGTAACGATCCGGCGAGGCTGAACACCATGATGTCGCCCGGCACCGATTTGTTAAACGCCTGAAGCTGGGCAATCACCCGCTGGGCTTCCTGTTCATCGGCGACCAGCAGCGCGTTGAAATTCAGCGTGGCCGCACTGTTGAGCAGCTCCTGCAACGCCACGGACGAGCTGACGGAATCCATAAACACCAGGCTGCGATTAAACGGCAAAAAGTTGTTTTCCAGCGCCAGCTTATAGCCGTGCAGCACCCGTTCGGCGGAGCCGTTGGTGTCCGGATGGATAAGTGCAATCTGACGTCGCCCCTGGCTTATCAGGTAGTTACAGGCGGTTTCCGCGGCAAAGGCGTGGTCGAACTGAATGCTGTTTGGCACATCGGTTTGTGCGCAGTCCACCAGAATAACGTTGTCGTGCGGCAGGTGCAGCGGGAAGCGGGCACCGATAATCAGCACGTCATCGCACAGCCCGCAGGTCAGCTCGTCAAGCGCGCTCATGACTTCCGCCTGGGTGTTGGCGAAGCGCAGCAGCAGGTGTTTCTGATGCTGGCTCAGGTGCTTTTCCAGCGCGTACAGATAGCCGGTGGTCTGGTTGATATTTTCCTGTGCGCAGATAACGCCAATGCAGCCGGTGGACTGGCTAAGCAGGGATTGAGCAATAACGTTAGGCCGATAGTTCAGTTCTTCGACTGCTTTCAGCACTGCCTGGCGACTGGCTTCCTTTACGCCGCGCGAACCACTCAACACCCGCGAAACCGTGGCTTTGGATACCCCAGCTAAACGTGATACATCGTTGATTGTTGACATCTTTTTCCCCTGACAGGCCTGCATACGGCCTAAAAATTCTCCGGCGATATTCGGCTCATAAAATCGCCAGCCCAGTATACCGGGTTTCCCGTTTCTCTGGAAACCGATTTTCCATTTCACGCCGTTTGCAGCCTAAAACGCCAAAAAATCCGTGATGCAAATCTAAATAAAAAGCCTGATTTGGCGCAGATGTTGACGCGTATCCCACTTCTTATTTCACCGTATGGAAAACGGTTTCCGTATGATATCCAATCAACGCCGCAATAACTATTTACATTTGAGGATGGATTGTCGATGGTCAGGATCATGCTGTGTTGTTCGGCGGGAATGTCTACCAGTCTGCTGGTAAGGAAAATGCTCGACGCCGCCCAGGAACGGGAATTGCCGGTTGAGATTGACGCTTACGGCGTCGCGGAATTTGATACCCAGTTCCCGCGCTATCAGGTGGTCCTGCTCGGGCCGCAGGTGAAATACATGTTAAGCACGTTGTCAGAAAAGGCTGCCTCCCACGGCATTCCGGTCAGACCCATCGAACCGATGGATTACGGCATGCAGCGCGGGGATAAGGTACTGGACTTTGCTCTGTCGCTTATCGAAGCGGCGCACTAAAAGGTGTCCCTATGAGTACGCTCTATCAGTCTATGGTTGCCGTTATCGAGCAAACCATTACCCCGCTGGCTGGTCGTCTTGGACAGCAGAAATACGTGATCGCCATCCGCGACGGTTTCACCGCCGCGCTGCCGTTCATGATCATCGGGTCGTTTATGCTGGTGTTCATTTTTCCACCGTTTGCCGCCGACACCACCAACGGCTTCGCCCGCGGCTGGTTGACGTTCTCTGAGAACTATCGCGAACAGCTGATGCTGCCGTTTAACCTCAGCATGGGCGTGATGACGTTCTTTATCTCCGTCGGGATTGGCGCAAGCCTCGGACGGCAGTTCCAGCTTGACCCGGTAATGGCCGGCCTGCTGGCGTTTATGGCCTTTCTGCTGGTGGCGGCGCCCTATGCGGATGGCAAAATCTCTACCCAATATCTCTCCGGGCAGGGCATCTTTACCGCGCTGATCACCGCGATCTACTCCACCCGGGTATACGCCTGGCTGAAGCAGCACAAGGTGACCATCCGTCTGCCGAAGGAAGTGCCCACCGGCGTGGCGCGCTCGTTTGAGATCCTGATTCCGGTGATGGTGGTGATCGGTACGCTGCACCCGCTTAACCTGTTTATTGAAGCGCAAACCGGCATGATTTTACCGCAGGCGATCATGCACCTGCTGGAGCCGCTGGTATCGGCCTCCGACTCCCTGCCGGCTATCCTGCTCTCCGTGCTGCTGTGCCAGATTTTCTGGTTCGCCGGCATCCACGGCTCACTGATTGTCACCGGCATCATGAACCCGTTCTGGATGGCGAACCTGTCAGCAAACCAGGCGGCGCTGGCGGCAGGCGCGGCACTGCCGCACGTCTATCTCCAGGGCTTCTGGGATCACTACCTGCTGATTGGCGGGGTTGGCTGTACGCTGCCGCTGGCGTTCCTGCTGCTGCGCAGCCGCGTGACCCATCTGCGGACCATCGGGAAAATGGGTATCGTGCCGAGCTTCTTTAATATCAACGAACCGATTCTGTTTGGCGCACCCATCATCATGAACCCGATGCTGTTTATCCCGTTCGTTTGCGTTCCGCTGGTGAACGCGTGCCTCGCCTACGGTGCGACGCGGCTCGGCTGGCTGTCTCAGGTGGTCTCCCTGACGCCGTGGACCACGCCGGCGCCAATCGGTGCCTCCTGGGCGGCGAACTGGGCGCTCAGTCCGTTGGTGATGTGCCTGGTGTGCATGGTGATGTCGGCGCTGATGTATCTGCCGTTCCTGCGTGCCTATGAACGTTCCCTGTTAAAAACCGAAGAGCAAAAAGCGCAAAGCACCGCGCCGCTGGCCCAGCCAGTCAGTTCGTAATCATTATTGCCCCGCAGCGTCGGATATCTATTGCCGACGCTACGGATCGTCACGCCTTAAAAACGGGTATTCCCCATGATTGAATTAGAAGAAGCCGTAATGGAAATTATCGTTAATGCCGGTCAGTCACGCAGCTTGTGTTTTGAAGCGCTGCGGGCGGCGCGTCAGGGAGAAATAGAGGAAGCGAAAAACCTGCTGCGAGAAGCGGACGGTTATTCGCGCCGGGCGCACCATATCCAGACCAAACTGATCGAGCAGGACGCCGGCGAGGCGCGGCAACCGATGACGCTGATTATGGTGCATGCTCAGGATCACCTTATGAACTCGCTGCTGGCGCGTGAATTATCCGAAGAGATTATTCAGCTCTACCAGCGTTAATGAATAAATAAAATAACGGAGAACCCGCAACGAAAATATAAGTGTCGCTCTGTACCCAATAAACAATGACATGGTGGTAGCGCAATTATTCCGTGAAATCCGGACGGGATGATTATTGTCTGAAAATAAAATACTACATCGAGACAAACATGAAATTACAGAAACAACTTCCAGTGGCGCTGGCGGTCATGGCTGCGCTGTGCTCAGGAAATGCCGTCGCACAAGAATTTACCCAGGAACAGATTGACGCCATTGTCGCCAAAGCGGTGGATAAAGCCCTCGCCGAGCGGCAGGAAAAAATCGACGCCGCCATCGCGAAAAAAGCCGATGTGATCAACGAGCCGGAAAGCCCGGCGCAGTCCCCCGATATGGCGATCCCGTTTGGCGTGAAGTTCTCGGGCTACGCCCGCTACGGCGCGCAGTTCCAGGCCGGCGATCAGAAGTTTGTCGGCGTGGACGGGTCGTATAACGGCTCCTCGGCCATTGGTCGCCTCGGTAACGAAGGCAACGGCGGCGAATTCCAGCTTTCTAAAGCGTTCAAGGGCGATAACGGCGCAATCTGGGACGTTAACGTCATGATCGACCACTGGGGCGATGAGGTGAACCTCAAAAAAGCCTATGCCGGTGTGACCAACATTCTTGAATCCAACCCGAACGCCTACCTCTGGGCAGGCCGCGACTTCCACCAGCGTCCGCAGCAGGGCATCAACGACTACTTCTGGATGAACCATGACGGCCAGGGCGGCGGGGTGAAAAACTTCGACATTGGCGGCGTGCAGTTTGACGTAGCGGCCGTAGCGGCAGTGGAATCCTGTAGCCCGGAGATCATGAACGACGAGGGTAACCCGTCGCGCATCACCTGTACCGGCGGTTCCGGCACCGGCGATAAGGGCAACTACGCCATCACCTCAAAAGTGCACGGCATGAAGGTTGGCCCGTTGGATCTGGAGCTGTACGCCAACTACGGCTTTGATTCAAAAGCGGTGGAGAGCGACGATCGCCTCAAGGCCTGGCAGGGCGGGGTGGTGCTGAGTCATACCGGTGACAACGGCGTGAACAAGCTGATCGCCCGCTACTCCGACAACTCGGACAACAGCGTTTACAACAAAACCGACGATCTGAAGACCATCTACGCCAGCTTTGAAGGGCTGCACAGATTCACCCAGCAGGCCCAGGTGGAGTATCTGCTCGCGTGGCATGACTATTCCAACGACTCGGACAACCGCGACGACCGCCGCAACTACAATGCGATTGTCCGTCCCATGTACTGGTGGAACGATGTGCACTCCACCTGGCTTGAAGCGGGCTGGCAGCGCGTTGACTACGATCAGGGCGGCGACAACCACGGCTGGAAGCTGACCCTGTCCCAGAACATCTCCATCGCCATGGGGCCGGAATTCCGTCCGATGCTGCGCTTCTACGTCACAGGTGGTGAAGTGGACAACGAGCGCACCGCACGCGTAAACGGCACCAACGACGAAACGCTGGATTCGTTCAACGTCGGCGCGATGTGGGAAGCCTGGTTCTAGTCATCAGCCCGACTGCCCGGCAAAGCCTGCCGGGCACGCTACGTCTTACCGGGAGTGGCCTCGCGCCACTCCCCCCACGTTATCCTCCTGGGCATATGCCCTTTCATGCGAATTTTCGCGACCGCAGCGCGGGTCCGCTGGCTCGTCAGCCTTTTGCGAGCCAGCTTTTTCGGTTTATGCCCCCAACCCCAGGGGAAATTGCTTGCTATTTAAACAGGCAAATCCTATCTTCACCTCAATTTAACGTCATTTTGAGGTGAACCGTGCGCGTATCCTCCCCGCCTGAGCTTGATATCTCGACCGCCTGGAATGAAGCATTATTGATGGAGTATTTAGAGAATATTCGCTTCCGAGGCTGGACTTACCTGCACTATGACCAGTTAAAACGCCGTTATCAGGATCAGGCGAAAGTTAACGCGCTCTGGTCCGCGATGAAGCTGTCTCGTTTCCTTTCATGCATGTATTTAAACCCCCTGGAGTGCGAGAAAGATGATGGCGTTATTCACGTTAATACGACGGCCACGATCCAGAAATCATGTTCAATGGTCGATCGCCTGACGTCATCGGCAGCGGAAACGGAACGCTATGAAAAATTCGATGCCGCTGACTATTTAATGGATGAGTTACGGCTGGCGGAATCTATCGCATCAAGCCAGCTCGAAGGCGCCGCGACAACCAGTCGGGTCGCGCTGGAGATGCTGAAAGTGGGGCGTAAGCCGCGCGATGAAGGCGAGAAAATGATCATGGGCAACTGGCGCATGATGAAGTATGTGTCGGAGCGTGGGGATGAGCCTTTCGATACAAACGAGCTGTTGAACATGCATCGCGTCGCCATTGAAGGCATTGATGACGAAAAATATTCTCCGGGAGAACTCAGGGGCGCCGCAGATGCCGTCGTGGTGGCTGACCTCGAAGGAAATGTTATTCATACGCCTCCTGCCGCAGAAGCGCTGCCCGAGACATTACAGAAACTGTGTGAGTTTATTAATATTCCGCATGAGCAAGCAGAGGATGAAAAATATCTTCATCCTCTGGTTAAAGCCTGCATTATTCATTTCATGATTGGCTATCTGCATCCCTTTAAAGACGGCAACGGGCGTACCGCACGGGCGCTTTTTTACTGGTATATGCTGAAATGCGGCTATACCGCGTTCCGCTATATCTCCGTCTCTAAGCTGTTAAAAAACGCGCCGGCGAAATATGTACGCGCCTATTTGTATTCTGAAACGGATGGCATGGATTTAACTTATTTTGTTAATTACCAATGCGATATCGTCTCCCGCGCCGTCACTGAATATATTGATTATATTAAAGAGATAATCACCACCCGCACCGAGCTTCGCCAGTGGCTTTACGATTCCGGAATTTTTAACAAGATAAACAGTCGCCAGCGTGATGTAGCGACTATCGCCATTAACCAGCCTGGCGTGCTGTTTACCGCCATGGAGGTCTCAACACGCATGGGCGTGTCTGAAAACACGGCGCGTGACGATTTGAAAAAGCTCACCGCGCTGGGGCTGATGCGGGCCATGAAAGAGGGCAAAGGGAACGTGTATCTTTCGCCAAAAAGCCTGCACGAACTCAAAAAATGGCACGGTAAAACAGCAAACCCGCCCTCTGCGCAGGACTGGTAACTATCCCGGCGGTGACCGCAGGTATTAAGGGCAGGTAAGGCTGCGCACCTGCCCTTACAGGCTACGCGCTTGCCGCCGGCAGCGAGGCCAGTACCGAGGTGAATTCCGGGTCGGGCACCAGCGAGTCGCGGGAGATCGCCTGAATGGATTTTGCACCGGTCAGCGTCATCGCGACCCGCATCTCTTTTTCAATCAGATTAAGCAGGTTTGCCACGCCCGCGCGACCATGGGTTGCCAGCGCGTAGAGATAAGCCCGGCCCAGCAGCACGGTGTCGGCGCCGAGGGCAATCATGCGCACCACGTCCAGGCCGCTGCGGATGCCGCTGTCGGCAAGAATAGCGATATCGCCCTTCACCGCATCGGCAATCGCCGGCAGCGCGCGCGCCGATGAGAGCACGCCGTCGAGCTGGCGGCCCCCGTGGTTGGAGACCACAATGCCGTCGGCACCGAAGCGCACCGCGTCGCGGGCATCTTCCGGATCGAGGATCCCCTTGATCACCATCGGGCCATCCCAGAATTCGCGGATCCACTCCAGGTCCTTCCACGAGATAGACGGATCGAAGTTATTCCCCAGCCAGCCGATGTAATCTTCAAGCCCGGTGGGCTTGCCGAGATAGGTTGAGATGTTGCCCAGATCGTGAGGGCGTCCGTTCACGCCCACGTCCCACGCCCACTGCGGATGCGTCACCGCCTGCCAGTAGCGGCGCAGCGCGGCGTTCGCCCCACTCATGCCGGAGTGCGCGTCCCGATAGCGGGCGCCCGGCGTCGGCATGTCCACGGTAAATACCAGCGTGGAACACCCCGCCGCTTTGGCGCGCTCCAGCGCGTTACGCATAAAGCCGCGATCGCGCAGCACGTAGAGCTGGAACCACATCGGGCGATTGATGGTCGGGGCGACCTCTTCAATCGGGCACACCGATACGGTGGAGAGGGTAAACGGAATGCCTTTATCCGCCGCCGCGCCCGCCGCCTGCACTTCGCCGCGCCGGGCGTACATCCCGCACAGCCCGACCGGGGCCAACGCCACCGGCATAGACAGCGTTTCATTGAACAGCGTGGTTTCCAGGCTGAGGTCCGCCATGTTCTTCAGAATGCGCTGGCGCAGCGCCACCTGGGCCAGGTCCTCGACGTTGCGGCGCAGGGTATATTCCGCATAGGCGCCCCCGTCGATGTAATGAAATAAAAACGGCGGCAGGATGCGCTGCGCTGCCGCGCGATAGTCGCTCGCGGCGGAAATAATCATAGTTTTTTCTCCAGGTGGTCGGCCGGATCGTCGGGCAGGCGGGTGATGCGCGCCTGGCGGGCCAGATCGTCATCGAACTGTTTAATCGTGGTATGGACGAAGCTCAGGTGGGCCATCATCGCCCGGCGTGCGCCCTCGGCGTCGCCGTCCAGGATGGCATTGAGCACTGCGGCGTGCTGTTCGGTCAGGCGGGCAAACACCGGCGGCACCAGATACATGCGCTGTCGGCTCTCGATCACCGACGACTGCAGCAGGTCGAAGAAGCCGCGCATGGTCTGGAGCAGCACGATATTGTGCGAGGCTTCGGCAATCGCCAGGTGAAACCGCACATCGGCCTGGGAGGACAGGTCCGGGTCATCGCTCTGGGTCGCCTCAAAGCAGAGGCGCAGCTTCTCTTTGTCCGCCGGGGTGGCGCGCATCGCCGCGTGCCAGGCGGTGCTGGCCTCGATGGCGTGGCGCGCTTCGAGAATGTCGTAGCTGTAGCCCGCGTCACTCGCCAGCAGGGTTTTGATCGGCTGAACGATATTCTGTTCAGACCAGGTTTCATGCCGCCAGCGCACGAAGGTGCCGCCGCCGCGTCGGGTCATCAGCACGCCCTGGGCGTTCAGCACCTGCAGCGCTTCGCGCACCGAATTGCGCGAGACGCCAAGCAGGGCGGCAAGCTGGCGTTCGGCGGGCAGCTTCATGCCCGCGTCCAGCCCCTGCTCATCAATCAGCGCCCGCAGGCGATCGGCGACGTCGTCGGTCAGACGCCGGGTAGGTAGTGTCATGGAATCATCCAGGTTAAGACGTAAGCCTGTAGCGTGGTGATAATCCCCACGATGCAGGTGAAAATCAGGCTGTGCTTCACGGTGAAGCGGAACAGATCCGACTCTTTACCGACCAGTCCGACCGCCGCACAGGCTATCGCGATGGACTGCGGCGAGATCATCTTCCCGGTTACGCCGCCGGTGGTGTTAGCCGCGACCAGCAGCACATCCGACACGCCAATCTGCTGGGCGGCGGTGGCCTGAAGCGCCGCAAACAGGGCGTTTGAGGAGGTGTCCGATCCGGTCAGGAACACGCCCAGCCAGCCAAGGAACGGTGAGAAGAAGGTGAAGGCGTGGCCGGTATGCGCCAGCGCAAGCGCCAGAGTGGACGACAGCCCGGAATAGTTCGAGATAAACGCGAACGCCAGCACCATACCGATGGAGTAGATCGGCAGCGCCAGCTCCTTCATGGTGTGGCCGAAGGTGGCGACCGCCTCTTTCGGTTTCATGCGCAGCCACACGATTGAGAGCAGTGCGGCAAACAGGATGGCGGTACCGGTAGCCGAGAACCAGTCAAACTTATAGACCGCGGCGTACGGAGTAGCGTCGGCCACCACCGGTGGCATACGCGCCACCAGCTTATCGAGGAACGGCACGGGCAGGTTGAACACCCAGTTGGCCAGCGCGCCATCTTTGGCAAACAGCGCTTTAAAGGGCGGGATGCTCCACAGGGTTACCGTGGCGGTCAGGAACAGGAACGGCGACCAGGCTTTGACGATCTGGCCGTGGGTATAGCGCTGGTTTGATGGCGTCGGGTCCGCTGCCTGAGCATTGATATCCTCGAAGCGGAAAATGCGCGTGGGCTGCCAGCGTTTGAGGAACAGGGTGAGGCACACCAGCGACACCAGCGAGGAGATGATGTCCGGCAGCTCCGGGCCGATAAAGTTGGAGCTGAGATACTGGGCAATGGCAAACGAACCACCGGCGACGATCACCGCCGGCCAGGTCTCTTTGATACCGCGCCAGCCGTCCATAATCCCCATGATCCAGAACAGCACGATGATGGTCAGGAACGGCAGTTGACGGCCAACCATCTGCCCAATCTCAAAGCTGTCGAGGCCGGTCACCTGACCGGCCACCAGAATCGGGATACCCATGGCGCCAAACGCCACCGGGGCGGTGTTAACGATCAGGCACAGGCCGGCGGCGTAGAGCGGGTTAAACCCCAGCCCAACCAGCAGCGCCGCGGTGATGGCCACCGGGGCGCCAAAGCCCGCGGCTCCTTCCAGAAATGCCCCGAAGCAGAAACCGACGATCAGCATCTGCAGGCGCTGGTCCGGGGTGATGCTCAATATTGACGAGCGAATGATGTCGAACTGGCCGGTTTTCACCGAGATTTTATAGACAAATACCGCGGCGATAATTATCCAGGCTATCGGCCACAGGCCGTAGAAGAAGCCGTACACCGCGGATGCAAACGCACGGTCATAAGGCATGTCGTAAAAGAACAGCGATACCGCAAGCGCAATGGCAACGGTGATGGTTCCGGCCTGCCAGCCTTTAAGCTTCAGTTTAATCAGCGCGAAGAAGAAAAACAGAATAGGTAACGCGGCAATCAGGCTCGAGAGCCAGATATTTCCTGCCGGATCGTAATTTTGTTGCCAGAGTTCCATAGCGCGCTCCTGTGGCCCACCCGCCCGTGCAGCAAATCTGTGTTTGCCTGAAAGCACGTGTAAAAGTGGTCCAACCAAAGTGTTGTTGTAGGGTGAATGACAACAAATGGTTAACCGAATGTTGCTGATGGGCAACGTTATTGTAAGCCGTAATCTGGAATTTGTGAGGAGACAAGGGGGAATGGCGTGAATTGGTTGGGCCAGTTTGACGTGGGCACCGGCCATTGTGTGGCGCGGCACCCCGGCGTGACTAGAGAAAGCCTTTCTGAGTGAAGGTAAAGCGCGTTGCGTCGTTCAGATCGTAATCTTTCAGCCTGTCGCGACTAACCCAGGCGATCTCCTGAAACTCGTCATTAAACACCACCTCACGATTGGCGCTCACGCAGTCGAAAATCAGGTAAATCATGTAGATCTCTTCTTTCGTTCCGTCGGCATAGGTTTTTATCCGTACGTCGTCCCGAAAGGTCCAGGGCGTGATGCTGACAAGCTCAAGCTTGTCGCCCAGCTCTTCGCGGATCTCACGGCGCAGCGCCTCTTCGAGGGTTTCACCCGGCTCCGTGCCGCCGCCCGATAACGCCCACTGCCCCGGGAATACGCCCCGGTCGCTTGCCATCCGGCAAAGTAAAACGTCACCATCGTTTTCAATAATCGGACAAACAATAATCCTTTGACGCATGTGAACTCCTGATTTCACGAATGTTGCCGAGCACCTTGTCGGAAAGTTTTTCTACGGTATCCGCTGCCGAAAATTTTACAACCCGCGCCTGCAGGCTATCCGGGAGGTTTGTGATAAACGTCTGATATTCATCGTGCCAGCCGCCGAGCCATTTTTCTTTCATTGCCTCATCCGGAAATTCCTGCGGACGGATCCCGCACTGCTCGTCACGGTTCAGATTATTCAGCGAATGGTGCAGATCAAAATCCATTAATACGATCACGTCCGGATCCGGGAGCAGTTTCGCTATTTCCCGCCACAGCGACATATAGCTTTCATATTGCGAGGCGGTGATATATTCCGCCCGGCGCAGAAAATTGATAAAGATATAATCTTCAACGTGTGAACGCTCCATCACCAGGTTATAGCCCTGCTCAAGCCATGATTTAATCAGCAGCGCCCGCTGGATCATAAAATTGAGCTGAATAAGGTAGCCGTAGCGCGGGGTGTCATCGAAAAGGTAGGGCAGAAGATGGTGGTGAACCGCTTTTTCGTCAATGGCGAGGGTATGTTCATCCTCCTGATACAGCGCCACCGCAATCTTGCGCAGCAGGGTGCTTTTCCCCGCCCCGGAATTTCCGGAAAGACAGATATAGACCGGACGGCGGTGCTGGATTTTTACTCTGGCAGGCGCAGACCAGGGGTCCATGAACAGAAAATTTTCTCTCATGAAATAAACTCCCGGTTATCCAGCCAGAAGCGGTTATTCTCACACTTCTGCATGACATGGTTATTGCCAAAAATGGAGGAGAGGATCTTTTCCCGTGAATCGGTGTACATGTTGCAGAGCAGGGTATAGTTCTCGCCGTCGGGAATAATCACATTAAAGTTTGGCTCCATGACGACATTGGCGTTGTCCCGCTCCTCGAAGGTGGCCCAGCTGACGGGCATCTCAGGATGAAGCGCTTTCACCCGGTTCATCTGTTCAAGAAAAAGTTGGGTGTCGATTTCCAGCTTTTCACGCTTCTCTTTTCCGACGCCGAGCGGGCAGAACTGATAAAAACGCCAGGCCTGCACGTTATAAGGTAAGGCCTCAACCCAGCTTATCAGGTCGTGTAATTCCATAATATTGGCCTGGGACACCACCGTGGTGAGCTTAATATTAATTTTATTCGACGCCTGCGGCAGCCAAGTAAGGATATTCTTCACTACCCGATGCTGATTACTCATTTTATCGCTGCGGATGGTGCTGTTAATCTCTTTTTTAATACCGTCTATCGGAATGCCCACCCAATCGAGCACGTTATTCAGCCGCTCATGATCCATCACGAACCGATGCCCCACTGTGGAGAGATAGGTCATAAAGCCTTTTTGTTTTGCATGCTCAATAAGCTCAAGAAAATCTTTGCGGGAGGTGGGTTCGCCGCCGGTAAAACCAATGCGGCGAAAGCCCACGTCGTACATTTTATCGATGACGGCGAGCGCCTTGTCTTTGGATGAATCGAGAATGCCGGGGTTTCTGAAACAGAGGTCGCACCCTAAATCGCAGTGCGACGTAATTCTGAAATCGAGTAATAAATTACTGACGTTTAGCATGGTACATCTCCTTACCCCAATTATGTGAGCATCACCAGAGAAGCGAATAACCATTCATTCATTGTGGTTATGAGAGATCACCATACGCCTGAGAAATGAAATATCAATCAGGTTCTGGATATATCTTCGCCAGCTGCGACGGGGGAGGAATTAACGGCGGTGCACGGTAGAAACACAGAGGGATGAATCGCGCGACTTCATCCGCTCTGTGTGCTGAAGATTAAGAATGGCCGAACGGCAGGTGTGAAGAGCAGGGCAATCAGAATTCGGTTTTGGCGAAACCGGTCATCTCCTGGAGGCCCATTTCGCGGCCCAGGGCGGTCATCGGGTGCACGACTACCAGCCCGCGCACGCTCTTCTTCAGCTTGCCCATATCGGCCTGCTCTTTTTTGGTAATAGCCCGGCGATACGGCATATCGGCCAGCTTCTGCGCTTCCTTGCTGAGCTTAACGGTGCGCACCTCTTTCAGGCGGGCGATTTCGGCTTCAAGCGTCTCTTTCTCTTTTTCCAGCTCGGCGTATTTATCGGCGGCTTCAACGAGGGAGAGCCCGGCCTGCTGGTGGCGGATCGCATCGAGACGGTCGCTCAGGCGTTTAATTTCAGCTTTTTCGACTTCTTTCATGGCAGTTTGACTCTAAAAGGTGTGTTTCTGGCAAAGGATACACTATTGGCTGCCCGAACGCAGGCTTCGCGATCGCTCCGCATCGGCTAACGAACCGGGTGCGGCGCTCTGTTTTCCGGGGCATTTCGCGATACGGCGCGGGCTGGAGAGGCTATTTCTGGAACGCCTTTTTCAGGCTGATGCCTGAGATAAGCTCGGTGAGGGAGAGCACCATCGTGGAGCGAACCACCTGCAGATAGCGCTGTTTCTGCATGGCGTACAGCGCCGCGTCGCTGGGATCAAACTGCGGCGCGGGGGGCAGGGCGGCAACGCAGTGCAGCTCGCCAAACGGCCCGAGAATTTCATCGTCGGTAAAGCGGTAGTCGCTGCCGTCGTGGTTAAGCTCTTCGCGTAACGCCAGCAGCAGTTCGGCGTCTTCGTACTCCGCCCGGCTGAGCACGCCAAGGCCGTAGATAAGCTTCAGGCGCACCGTCAGATCGCCCAGCGGACCGTTGCCGTCCAGCAGCGGTTCGACGGCGTATTTCACCGCGTAGTCATCCTTGCGAAAGACCTGAAGCACCAGAATGTTCACGGCTTCGCTCAGCAGTTCGACGGCGGCGATGATCAGGCTGCGTACGCTTTTCCCCGCGTTCAGGCGCTCCAGAACGTGGTTTTCGAAAGCCTGGGGTTCTTCCAATTTTGCCTGCATCTCTGACAACCTGAAAACGGGAGCGCGGTGCCGCGCCCCCGGTACTGATTACGCCCGGCTGTTATACGCGTTTACCGCGTCCGCCACCACTTCACTCTGTGCATCCAGGCCAGAAATCTGCGCAAGCGTAGCCTGCGGGCCTTTTTCGGCAATCAGCTGCGCCAGCTCCTGCGCCTGCGGATCCTGCTCGCTGCGGTAGTGCATTGCGGCGGCGATACCCAGCACCAGATTGTGATGCGGCAGGCCATACTCCAGCGTGCCCAGCAGCGGCTTAATCAGGCGATCGCCGGCGCTCAGTTTACGCAGCGGCTGACGGCCCACGCGCTCAACGTCATCTTTCAGGTACGGGTTTTCGAAGCGGCCCAGAATTTTGTTGATGTAGGCGGCGTGCTTGTCGGCATCAAAGCCGTAGCGCTTGATCAGCACCGCGCCGCTCTCTTCCATCGCGCCTTTTACCACGGCGCGGATGTTTTCATCGAGAATGGCGTCGCGAATCGTCTGATGCCCCGCCTGCTGGCCAAGATACGCGGTAATCGCGTGGCCGGTGTTGAGGGTAAACAGCTTACGCTCAACGAACGCCATCAGGTTGTCGGTCAGCTCCATGCCCGGAATGGTCGGCAGCGTGCCAACGAACTGGGTTTTATCAACGATCCACTCGCTGAAGGTTTCCACGGTCACTTCCAGCGGATCGTTGGTCGCCGATTCGGACGGCGGAACGATACGGTCTACCGCGGAATCCACGAAGCCGACGTGGCCCTCAACCCAGGCGATATCGCCCTCGTTCAGCGCTTTCAGCACGTGACCTTTAAGCTGGCTGGTGCCGCGCACCATGTTTTCACAGGCGATGATATTCAGCGGCGCGTCGTTGCCCTGGGCTTTACGTTTTGCAAGCCCTTTGGCAATGGCCGGGGCGATGCGCTCCAGCACAACCGGGCCAACCGCGGTAGTGATGAGATCGACCTGAGCAATCAGATCGACCACGTCGTCGCCGATGCTGCTCACGGCGTTCACGCCGGACACGGTATCAACCTGCTCGTTTTCACCGACCACATGGACCTGATAGCTGT
This sequence comes from Siccibacter turicensis LMG 23730, assembly GCF_000463155.2. Taxonomy (GTDB): domain Bacteria; phylum Pseudomonadota; class Gammaproteobacteria; order Enterobacterales; family Enterobacteriaceae; genus Siccibacter; species Siccibacter turicensis. Next base: position 142,463 of record NZ_AWFZ01000061.1, read on the forward strand.
GGCGCGCGTTCAGAGCGTCAAGCACCACCTGGTTGACGTCGGCGAAGGTGAGTTCAATACCGGCGTCTGCCAGCAGTTTGCCAATAAAGCCTCGACCGATATTACCTGCACCAAAATGTAATGCTTTCATGTGGATATCCTTACTAATGTTTTTACCCGCAGGGGCTGGGGTGAGGGCGGAGTCGCATCTCCCCTCACCCTAACCCTCTCCCGAAGGAGAGGGGAAAGAACCGGTACTGCTTTACCCCGCTCGCGACGGCGCGGGGCGGTGTGAGGGTGTCTCCACCCTCAGCGTATTACGCGCTCTTATTACCGGCCAGCAGCGCCAGCACTTCATCCACGCTGGTAGTGTTGGCAAGACGCTCGATGACCGTCTCGTCGTCCAGCGCGTTGGTCAGGCTGGTAATCACCTGGATGTGCTCATTGTTACGCGCGGCGATACCGATAACCAGACGGGCGATATCGTCTTCGTCTTCGCCGAAGCGCACGCCCTGCGGGTACTGACAGAATACCACGCCGGTTTTCAGCACGCGGTCTTTGGCTTCCACGGTGCCGTGTGGAACAGCGATAGACTCACCCAGGTAGGTCGGGGTCAGCTTCTCACGCTCCAGCATCGCTTCCACGTATTCTGGCTGCACGTAGCCGCCTTTCACCAGCTGCTCACCGGCGAAGCGAATCGCGTCTTCTTTGTGGCTCGCCGTCAGGCCCAGGAACACGTTCTCTGCGCCGAGCTTGAACAGGTGGCTGTTGCTCTCGTCAAAGCTGTCGTGCAGGCTGGTGCGCACTTTCTCTTCGTTCTGGGTGTGGCGCTGGGCCGCAACCAGACGGTCGGTCAGACTGGTATACAGACCGCTGTCGAGGAAGTTAGTCAGCGAAATGTGCTGCGCCTGCGGCACCTGACGCATCGCGCGCTCGGTCAGATCGCGGTGGGTAATCACCAGATCCACATCGCCCGGTAGGCTGTTGATCGCGCTGTTGGTCACGGAGATGTGCGTCAGCCCGGCATCCTGCACTTTCTTACGTAGTACGCCTGCACCCATAGCGCTGGAGCCCATACCGGCATCGCACGCCACGATGATTTTACGCACGTGGCTCAGATCGTTGGTGGTATCGCCAGCGGTCACTGCGGCCGCGCCGCCTTTGGACTGGGATTTCATGTCCTGCATACGACGGGTCGCCGCTTCGATGTCATCTTCCTCTTTCACTTTGCTGGTTTTCAGCAGAATGGCTGAGATAACAAAGGAGACCGCCATCGCTGCGACAATCGCCGCGATGTTAGCGAAGTAGGCACCTTTCGGCGTCATCGCCAGTACCGCCAGGATAGAACCCGGAGAGGCCGGAGAAACCAGACCACCGTGCAGTACGCTCAGGGTGAACACACCGGTCATGCCGCCAAGGATAACGGCGATAATCAGACGCGGGTTCATCAGCACGTACGGGAAGTAAATTTCGTGGATACCACCCAGGAAGTGGATGATAGCCGCGCCGCCGGCAGACTGCTTCGCGCTGCCGCGACCAAAGAACATGTACGCCAGCAGAACGCCCATACCCGGACCCGGGTTTGCTTCGATCAGGAAGAAGATGGACTTGCCCAGCTCATGGGACTGCTGAATACCCAGCGGCGAGAAGATACCGTGGTTGATGGCGTTGTTGAGGAACAGGATTTTCGCCGGTTCAACAAAGATGGACGCCAGCGGCAGCATGTCATGGACAACCATGAAGTTGACGCCAGCCGCCAGTGCTTTAGAGAGCACTTCTACCGCTGGGCCAATGCCGAGGAACGCCAGAATCGCCAGGATCATACCGATGATGCCAGCGGAGAAGTTGTTCACCAGCATTTCAAAGCCGGATTTGATTTTGCCGTCTACCTGCGCGTCAAATTTCTTGATGCACCAGCCGCCCAGCGGGCCGGCAATCATCGCGCCGAGGAACATCGGCATATCTGCACCAACGATAACGCCCATGGTGGTAATCGCACCCACCACGCCACCGCGATCGCCGCCAACCAGACGGCCACCGGTAAAGCCGATAAGCAGCGGCAGCAGATAGGTGATCATCGGACCTACCAGCTTGGCCAACGTTTCGCTCGGCCACCATCCTGTGGGAATAAACAACGCGGTGATAATACCCCAGGCGATAAACGCCCCAATGTTCGGCATTACCATATTGCTGAGAAAACGACCAAAGCTTTGCACTTTGATCTTGATATCGGATGACATAAAACACCCCTTATTGTGTTGACGCGCAGGCTGATGGCCCGAGTTTTATTGTTAACGTGGCGGCAGAGGTAGCCGGATCCATGCTTGGTGACGCGAAATCTGGCACCGAATCGTTTTGCTGTCCAGAGCGGGCAATGAATTGTGATCCGCATCACGCAGGTTGTCCGTACTATGGGCGGTTAAGTGTGATTTTCATCACAAAATTGTTGTGTAAAAAGATGACAACGGCGAAAAAACAGCCGCAATTCAGGGTTAAAAGTGAAACAGATCACATTTCTGAGTTGGCGCTTTGTTGACAATTTGTGACGCACATCACGAAATATTTTCCAGGATAAATCCTAACTCTGACTGTTCACTTCCTGTCCATCCGGCTGGTGGGAAATGCGTAATAAAATTACAGCCGTTGGGTATGACATAACGATGACGTTTCCCACTGCACAGTAAATCGCCATCGATCACCGCCGCGCCGCGCTTTCGCGTATCCTGAGCCATACTTATTCCCCTGTTGGCATTCATCTCTCAAGGAGCAGGCAATGAAACTGATTGGCAGCTATACCAGTCCGTTCGTGCGCAAAATTTCGGTCATGCTGATGGAAAAGGGCATCACCTTCGAATTTGTGAACGAATCACCCTACAGCGATAACCACGGCGTCGCGCAGTACAACCCGCTGGGTAAAGTCCCGGCGCTGGTCACCGACGACGGTGAAACCTGGTTCGATTCTCCCATCATTGCCGCCTGGATTGAGATGCTGGACATCGCCCCGGCGCTGCTGCCGCGTGAGCCGAAAGCGGCCCTGAAAGTGCGTCAGCTTGAAGCGCTGGCCGATGGCGTGATGGATGCCGCGCTGGTGTCGGTGCGTGAACAGGCGCGCCCGCCGGAGCAGCAGTCCCCGGCTGAACTGCTGCGCCAGCGTGAGAAAATCAACCAGAGCCTTGATGCGCTTGAAGGCTATGCCGCCGACGGTACGCTGAAAGCCGACGAGCTGACTGTCGCCACCATCGCCGTGGCCTGCGCCATCGGCTACCTTAACTTCCGCCGCGTCGCGCCGGGCTGGTGCGTTGATCGCCCGCATCTGGTGAAACTGGTGGAAAGCCTGTTCAGCCGCGAAAGCTTTGCCCGCACCGAGCCGCCAACTGCCTGACCCCGCTTGGGCCTGGCGCGCTGTCCCTGTACAATCACCGCCACGTTTAGACCGCGGCGCGGGTTCTCTCCCGCGCCCCGCACAATTATCGTGTCGCGGTTTGCATCCCCATAGCCAGGCCAACTTATGACAACCGAAAACCGTTCGCTCTACAGTCAGCTTCCTGCCACCGATCGTCTGCTGCGCGATCCGTCTTTCTCGCCGCTGTTGGAAAGCTGGGGTCACACCCAGGTCGTCACCGCGTTGCAGGGGCTCCAGCAGCAGGCGCGCCGTGCGATACGGGAGAACGGCACGCTGCCGGCGTGGTGCGATGACTGGGCGGCGCAGACGGCACTCACATTGGCCGACCAGAGCGCACCGGCGCTGCGGGCGGTGTTTAACCTGAGCGGCACGGTGCTGCATACCAATCTCGGACGCGCCCTCCAGGCGGAGACGGCGATCGCCGCGGTGACCCAGGCGATGCGCCAGCCGGTGACGCTGGAGTACGATCTGGACGGCGCCGGGCGCGGGCATCGCGACCAGGCGCTGGCGGCGCTGCTGTGCGAGCTGACCGGTGCGGAAGATGCCTGCATCGTCAACAACAATGCAGCGGCGGTGCTGCTGATGCTGGCCGCGACGGCGTCAGGACGCGAAGTGGTGGTGTCGCGTGGCGAACTGGTGGAGATCGGCGGCGCGTTTCGCATCCCCGATGTGATGCGCCAGGCCGGATGCCAGCTGGTTGAAGTGGGCACCACCAACCGCACCCACCTGAAAGATTACCGGGCGGCGATCGGCGACCAAACCGCGCTGCTGATGAAAGTACATACCAGCAATTACCAGATCGAAGGTTTCACCGCCGCCGTGGAGGAAGCCGCGCTGGCGGAACTGGGTGAAGAGACCGGCGTGCCGACGATCGCCGATCTCGGCAGCGGTTCGCTGGTGGACTACAGCCGCTTCGGCCTGCCGAAAGAGCCGGTCGTGCGCGAGCTGATTAGCGCAGGGGTCAGCCTGGTGAGTTTCTCCGGCGATAAGCTGCTCGGCGGCCCGCAGGCGGGGATCGTGGTGGGGAAAAAGGCGCTGATCGAGAAGCTGCAACGGCATCCGCTCAAGCGCGCGCTGCGCGCCGATAAAATGACCCTCGCGGCGCTGGACGCCACCCTGCGTCTTTACCGCCACCCGGAAACCCTCACCCAACGTCTGCCCACGCTGCGCCTTCTGACCCGCAGCGCCGACGATATCCGGCTGCAGGCGATGCGCCTGGCACCGCATATTGAGGCCCGTTTTGGCGATCGTTTTCGCGTCACGGTTGAGCCGTGCCTGTCGCAGATCGGCAGCGGTTCGCTGCCGGTGGACAGACTGCCTTCCGCCGCTATTACCCTGACCCCGCTCGACGGCCGCGGCAGCCAGCTTGAGGCGCTCTCCCGCGAGCTGCGCGCTCTGCCGGTGCCGGTGATTGGCCGCCTGTCAGAGGGGCGTCTGTGGCTGGATTTACGCTGCCTTGAAGATGAAGCAAGTTTGATGGAGACGTTGCTGAAATGATTATCGCCACTGCCGGTCACGTCGACCACGGTAAAACTACCCTGCTGGAAGCCCTGACCGGGATCAACGCCGACCGCCTGCCGGAAGAGAAAAAACGCGGCATGACCATCGATCTGGGCTATGCCTACTGGCCGCAGCCCGACGGACGCGTCATCGGCTTTATCGACGTGCCGGGGCACGAAAAGTTTCTTGCCAACATGCTGGCCGGGGTGGGCGGCATCGACCATGCCCTGCTGGTGGTCGCCTGCGATGACGGCGTGATGGCCCAGACGCGTGAGCACCTGGCTATCCTGCGTCTTGCCGGTCAGCCTGCGCTGAGCGTGGCGCTAACCAAAGCCGATCGCGTGAGCGAGGCGCGGGTCGAGGAAGTGCGCACCCAGGTGATGCAGCTGCTGAGCGCCCAGGGCTGGGACGACGCGGCGCTGTTTGTCACCGCCGCCGCGCAGCACCAGGGCATTGCCGAGCTGCAACAGCATATTCAGGGCCTGGCTGAGCGCCCTCACCCTGAGCATCAGCGGTTCCGGCTGGCAATCGATCGCGCCTTTACCGTTAAAGGCGCGGGTCTGGTGGTGACCGGCACCGCGCTCTCCGGCACGGTCGCGCCGGGGGACACGCTCTGGCTGACGGGTGCTAATGTGCCGGTGCGCGTGCGCGGCCTGCACGCCCAGAACCAGCCTGCCAGCCAGGCGCACGCCGGGCAGCGCATCGCCCTGAACATTGCCGGTGATGTGGAAAAAGAGATGCTGCGGCGCGGGGACTGGCTGCTGGCGTCTCAGCCGGACGACCTGTCGGAGCGGGTGATTGTCGCGCTGTCTGCCGATACGCCGCTGGCCCAGTGGCAGCCGGTTCACCTGCACCACGCGGCGAGCCACGTGACCGGACGCGTCTCCCTGCTGAGCGATAACCTGGCCGAGCTGGTGTTCGACACCCCGCTGTGGGTGGCGGAGAACGATCGTCTTATCCTGCGCGACATCTCGGCCCGCACCACGCTTGCCGGGGCGCGGGTGATTCTGGTGGACTCCCCACGGCGCGGAAAGCGTAAACCTGCGTTTCTCGCCTGGCTTAGCCAGCTGGCGGCGGCCACGACGGATGCGCAGGCGCTGGCGCTGCACCTCGCCCAGGGCGCGGTACGGCTGACGGCGTTTGCCTGGTCGCGGCAGCTCAGCGAGGCTGGTCTGCGGCGGCTGGTGGACGAGATCGACGGCATCGAAGCGGGCGGTATGCTGGTGAGCGGCGACGTCGCGCAGCGGTGGAAAACCACGCTGCTCGCCACCCTGGCCCGTTACCATCAGCAGCACGCCGATGAGCCGGGGCCGGGTCGCGAGCGTCTGCGGCGCATGGCGCTTCCAACGGAGCCGGAAGCGCTGGTGCTGGCGGTGATCGAAGCGATGCGTCAGGCGGGCGAACTGCAAAGTCAGCAAGGATGGCTGTCGCTGCCGGGTTACGAAGCCGGGTTCAGCCCGGAACAGCAGGCGCGCTGGGATCGGGTGAGTGCCCTGTTTGGTGACGACCCGTGGTGGGTGCGCGACCTGGCCGCCGAGGTGGGGGAAGAGGAGCAGGAGATGCGCCAGCTGCTGCGGCTTGGCGCTCAGCAGGGGCTGATTACGCCGATCGTCAAGGATCGCTACTACCGCAACGATCGGATTGTGCAGTTCGCCGATCTGATCCGCGAGCTGGATCGGGAGAAAGGCTCGACGGTCGCCGCCGATTTCCGTGACCGCCTCAACGTCGGGCGTAAGCTGGCGATTCAAATCCTCGAATACTTCGACCGCATCGGCTTTACGCGGCGTAAAGGCAACACCCATCTGCTGCGGGACGCGCGGCTGTTCAGTCGTAAAGAGGCGTAGTTCACGGGGCAGGCGCTCTGGCGTTAGTGCAGGGCGGGGATTTACATGCTGAAGTATGCGCGACCGTCCTCTCGTGTCGTGAGAGGACGGTGGAGCGGAGCGTTACGCCTGTTTCTGGCTTGCCAGCCACACGGCACCGAGACGGCCCGCCTGGTTGCCCAGCTCGCATGGATGCACCGGGACGCGCAGCGCCTCCCAGAAATTGTATTTCTCTAAATGCCGCTCCAGCAGCGGATAGAGGTCCTTCTGCTGGCTGACGCCGCCGCCGATCAAAACGACCTGCGGATCGTAGAGCGACACTACGCTGTAAATCCCGCGCGCCAGATAACCGGCCCAGCGCTCTACCACTTCACGCAGATGCCCGTCGTTTTCCATCTTTTCGAAGATCTCTTTCCCGTGCAGCGGCTCGTTCGCCGGGAGCGCCAGCGCCTGACGGCAGGCATCGGTCAGGGCGCGCGCCGAGGCGATCTCATGCATGTTCTCGCCGTTATCGCCTACCGGCATCACACCAAACTCACCGGCGCGAAAGTGCGACCCGCGCATCAGCTGGCGTTCAAGGATAATTCCCCCGCCGATGCCGGTGCCGATGGTCATGCAGATCAGCGAGTCATACTTTTGACCTGCGCCGCGCCACTGCTCGCCCAGCGCGGCGCAGTTAGCGTCGTTCTCAACGGTGATCGGCAGATCGGTCAGTTCGCCGAACAGCGTCAGCAGGTTGCAGCCGTCCAGAAAATCGAGCGACCCCGCTTTTGGCACTTCGCCGGTGTGCGGATTAACGTAGCCGGGAAAGCTGATGCCGATCCCGGCAATCTCATGCTTATCCTGGTACTGGCGCACGACCTCCTGCCAGCTCGCTTTGAATTCGTCCAGCTCGTAGTGGGTGTCATACTCGTCGGTGTGCAGCTCCTCACCCTCTTCGGTGATGAGGCCGTGTTTTACGTGAGTCCCGCCGATATCAAATCCAATAAAGTGACGCATTTGCTTCCCCGCAATGAAAACGACTGCATTAAGTATGGTGCAGATTTGGCGCCCGCACTGTAAAGGAGCGTAATAGTTTCATCGGGAATCGTTAGCGCAAATTGTTGAAATTCCAGCTGACTGTCAGACTGTAGCGCCAGTCGCGGCGGCTGGCATCGGACGGCAGATCCCCGACCGGCCGCGCCGCTTCCAGCGTCAGGCTGTAGTGGCGGTTGTCGCCGAACATCACGCCGCCCGCGACTGACCCCAGCGTCTGCCCGCGAAAACCCGGCTGATTGAAGCGCGTGCGGGCGGTATCGGCCAGCACATAGGGCTGCACGGTGCTCAGCCAGACGCTCTCTTTGCGCTGATGGAGATAGCGCAGCTCCAGCTGGCCGCCTACGCCCGCGTCTCCGCTTGCTTCTCCGTCCGGATAGCCGCGCCCGAAGCGCTGCGCGCCAAAGCTCACGCGTTCGGTTTCCGGCAGGTCGTTATCGGACCAGTCGCCCTCCAGCGCGCTGGAGAGACGCCAGTTTTCCGCCAGCAGCCAGGCGCCCTCGAGATTGGCTTTCCACAGGGTAAAGCCGAGGTCGGTTCCCTGGGACGGCGACGCGCTGGCGCCGGCGGTGTCCAGCCCCTGGCGCAGCGTTAAGCGGGCGCTGCCGCTGGCCTTCGTCCACTCGCGATAGCCGTTCAGCCCGAACTCCAGCGCCGGGTAACGCACGTGCTGGCTCTGCCCTGGCAGGTCCAGCGTTTCGCCAAATCCACGCGCCCGCAGCCGGTAATCATTGCGCCGGTCGCTGTAATCTATCCCGCCGCTCACGCCAATCTGCTGCTGGCGCGTCAGCAGCACCGGGTAGCTGAAGGTGGCCCCGCCGGTATACTGCGTCGCCTTCTGGCGCGCCTCTATGGTGATGACGTTTGGCAGGTAGAGCAGCGGATCGTAGTCCCGGGGATCGTCCCGATAGTAGCTCCCTTTGAGCTGCATCGACAGCCCGTCGTCCGTGAGGAACTGCTGCCAGTTAAGGCCGAGATAGGTTTTCTTGGTCGCCTTATCGAGCGGAACCAGGGTGGCCACGCCGAGCTGATCGCCCCAGGCGGTGAGATTACTGAGCGAGCCGTTGATCAGGGCAACGTTCTGCCCCTTGCGGGTATCCAGCGTTGAGGAGAGGTCCCAGATATGCGGTTCGGTGGCGTTAACCTGCATGACGCCAGCCCCGTAGATATTTTTTGGCAGCTGTGCGCTGGCCTCTACCTTCGTGTTGGGCGTGCGGGTCATTAACAGGCTGTAGCGCTCGAAGGTCTCCTGGCGCAGCGGCTTCTGCTGCATGATGCGCGTCGCCAGCCGGGTCAAACGCGCCGCGGTACGCGGGTTATTGCTCTTGATATCGCTGTGCGCCACGTAGCCTTCAACCAGCACGATTTTAATCACGCCCTGGTGAAAATTATCGTCCGGCAGCCAGGCGTAAGAGAGGGGATAGCCGTCGGCGCGGTAGCGGGCCGTGATATCCGACGCGAGCTTAACGATTATTTTGAGCGGCACGGTCTTGCCCGCGTAAGGGCGAAACGGCAGCAGCAGGGATTTCAGCGGGTAGATAGTGCCACCGATAAACTGAATATGGCCGACCTGCACCGGGGTATCGGGCGTCAGCGCCGCGGCGGATTTCGGGACCGTGACGCGGGGCGCGCTTTGCGCGGGTGCCTGCGGCGTGGGAACCGAGCGAGCGGGCCGGGCGGGGTTGGTCGTATCGATCAGCGCCGGAAGCGTCTCGGCCAGGGCAAACCCCGGCAGGGCGCCCAGCAGTAGCGCAGAGCAGAGTGACAGTTTCATCGTGCGTTCCCTTTCCCAGACGACCCGAACGGGCGAAAACGGCATGCTGTGAGAAAACGCCCCCGCGTGCCGGGGGCGTTAAAGGTGTTATTTACTCTTCGGCGTCAGGATCCCGCCGAGGGTGGATGTCAGGCCGTTGAGCGGCCCGGTTGTTGTAGTGGTACTCCCGGTGTTGGTACTGCTGGTACTGCTGACGTTAGCGGCCAGCCCGGCGGTGAGGCCCGAGGTGACGCCGTTAAGGGTCGCGCCGATATTCGCCGCCAGCCCGCCACTGCCTGCCGTAACGCCTGCGCCTGCTGCGACGCCCGTGCTGCCGCTCCCGCTGGTGCCGCCGCTGGTAGCGGTGGGTTTCACCAGGCCGCCGACATCCGTCACCGTCTGGCCGACGTTCTGTACGACCTGACCCACGCCGCCTAAGGCCGGGCTGGTGGTGCCGAGTTTCGTACCGGTTCCGCTGACCGCGGTGCCGACGCTGGTCAGCAGGTTATTGACCGGCGTCCCCAGCCCGGTGGCGGTGCCGACGCCCTGGGTCACGCCCTGCACGCCGTTGACGGTGTTATTCACCAGCGTTGTCGCGCCGGTTGTCACCCGGGTCACGCCATCGCTTTTCGCCACCGACGTCAGTGCGCCGCCGGTGCCGCTCACCACCTCACCCGTGGTGTTGACGACCGCGCCCACCGCACCGGTCACGCCGCCCAGCGGTGTGGTCGAGGTGGTGCTCGCCAGGTTGGTGCCGACGCTGGAGACGGTATTCCCGAGCGAAGTAACGGTGGTCGTTACGCCCTGCACGGTGGTGCCGACGCCATTGGTATTTTTCGGATCGCCAATACCGGTGGCGATGCCGGTGCCGGTGGTTTCCACGGCGTTACCCAGCCCGCTGACGGTGGTCGAAACGGTGGAGGTCACCGGATTGTCGTTAGGCAACTGGCTGCCGAGGTTGTCGAGCGTGGTGCCGATGCTGGTGACGGTATCCCCGGCATCGCCGAGGATGGTGTTGACCCCGGCGGTAGAGCCGCTGCCGGAGCCGCCACCGGTTCCACCGCCATTACCGCCGCCCGAGCCACCGCCGGTGCCACCGCCACCTGAGCCGCCACCCGTGCCGCCGGACCCGCTGCCCGAGCCGCCGCCTGAACCGTCTGTGCCTCCGCCCGATCCGTCTCCGCCGTTAGTACCGGCAGGGGAATTATTACTGGCTGTGTGATGGGAACCGCCCCCGCTTCCACTGCAGGCGGTCAGAGAGAATGCAAGAAGTACCGCCACCGCGATTACGCTAATGTGGCCAACGTTATTAGAAGCCATAACCATACTCCACAGAATTAAACGCCGGACGGCGTAATAAAGAGTGTATGTGTTATTTTGATGGCTACCACTGCGGTGGTTTATTTATTGATAAATTATTTTTAATCGGGATTTAGATCAAATTTAATAAACGTTAAGAGTCATCAAGAATAATAATAATTAATTTAAAATCAATAAATTAAATATTGACCGCTTGGTCTGTTAGTCTGGCTGAATTCAGTGTTAAGAGATGGTTAATATTTTATTAAATTAAGGTAAAATGATATTGCAATGTTTTTATAATCGGCTACGTAAACGCTGTGATAAATAAACATTATTAAAAAATGCTGTTTTTTCTGAAGGTTGAGGTGAAGCACGAAACCCTGAAAGCGCCTTCCGGGCAGAAGGCGCAAACAGTGGTTGTCGTTACGACGAGATTTCCTGCCAGGCGCGCTCTACCTCTTCGGCAAGAATCGCGATGCCCGCTTCGATTTTATCCAGATCCGGAACGTAGTTCATGCGCATGCACTGGTGCGTATGCGGCCAGGGTTTATCCAGCCCCGGGAAGAAATAGTCGCCCGGCACCATCAGCACGCCGCGCGCCTTCAGGCGCTGATACAGCAGTTCGGTGGTAATCGGCAGATCCTTAAACCACAGCCAGAGGAAAATGGCCCCTTCTGGCTTATGGATCAGGCAGCGCTCCGGCGACAGGTAACGACGGATGGTCGCCACCGTCTCCTGGACACGCTGCTGATAGAAGGGCTTGATCACCGTCTCGGACAGGCGCAGCAGGTCGTTGCGCGCAATCATCTCGCAGGCGATGGCCGGCCCAATCCCGCCGGGTGCCAGGCTGACGATGCCGTTCATATTGCGAATGGCACCAATGACTTTCTCATTAGCGACGATGATGCCGCAGCGACTACCCGGCAGGCCCAGCTTGGACAGGCTCATGCAGAGAATAATGTTGGGATTCCACAGCGGGCGCGCGTCGGTAAAAATGATGCCGGGGAAGGGAACGCCGTAGGCATTATCAATCACCAGCGGAATGCCGTGCTGGTTGGCGAGCACATCGAGCTTCATCAACTCCTCATCGGTAATCACATTACCGGTCGGGTTGGTGGGGCGCGACACGCAGATCATCCCGGTGTCATCACCGATCTGCAGATGCTCAAAATCGACGTGGTATTTGAATTGCCCCTCGGGCAGCAGCTCAATATTCGGACGGGTTGAGACAAACAGGTCCTCTTCCAGCCCGGCATCGGCGTAGCCAATGTATTCCGGTGCCAGCGGGAACAGCACCTTTTTGGTGGAGCCGTCGGCACGGCGTCCGGCGAAAAGGTTAAACAAGTAGAAAAACGCGCTCTGGCTGCCATTTGTCAGCGCAATATTTTGTGGACCTATGTCCCAGCCCGAGGTTTCCCGGAGCATCTGCGCCAGACCGGTCAGCAGGGCATTCTTACCCTGAGGCCCATCGTAGTTACACAGCGCTTCGGTGATTTTTCCGCTCTGCAGCATCTCCCCCAACAACGCATCAAAGTAGGCGTTCATGGCCGGGATTTGCGCCGGATTCCCCCCGCCAAGCATGATGGCGCCGGGAGTGCGCAGGCCGTCGTTGAGATCCTCCATCAGGCGGGTAATGCCTGAGTGGCGGGTGAATTTGTCACCAAAAAGGGAAAACGTCATAGCGGTTGGTCTGTCATACAAAGTGTGAAAGTCGCTAACCATAGCGCTACATCTGGCGGGGTGCAAATCGGGGTGGCGGCCTTGCCTGGAGTAAAGTAGTGCCGTAGTGGCAATTAACGGTTTTTTATTTTGATGGGCCGGAAAGGGAACGGGCGGGTGCGATGACACACCCGCCGACGCGTTACTCGCGGTTGCCGGCCCACACCACCATCACCTTATCGTCGCCGTGCTGACGGATAAATGCATAGCCCGTCGTCGTCGACAGCGTCGTTTGCGTGCCGGCGCCGATCGCCGGGTGGCGCGCCCGGAACTGCCCGAGCACTTTCCAGTGTGCCAGCGTGCTGGCCTGCGCACCGGCGGCGTCCTGCCAGTTCATATCCGAGCGGGTGCCCTGAAGTGGATCGGAACCGGTCGGGCCGAACGGACGCTGGGTCTCGTCCCCATAGAAAATCTGCACCGCGCCGGGAGCAAGCAGCAGCAGTTCAGCCCCGCGCGGCCCGCCTTCGCGGAACAGGCGGGTATCGTGGGAGGAGAGGTAGCTCAGGGCGTTGAACGTCTGGAGCTTGTCCGCCATCTGCTGCCATACCGGGTCAATCGTCGCCAGACAATCCGCTGCGTTTGCCGCCTGCTCCTGATAATCGAAGTTAATCATCGCGTCGAAACCGTGCTGGTAATAGCTGCTCTGCATCACGCCGTGACCCCAGGCCTCGCCGGTCATCCAGAAGGGAGCGTCATCCAGCTTTTTCTGCGGGTTTTCGGCCTTCCACGCCGCGAGCGCTTCACTGGCCTGGGTTTTCAGCTGCTGCCAGGCCGGCTGCTCGACGTGTTTCGCGGTATCGACCCGAAAACCATCGATGCCATACTCCCGCACCCAGCGGCTTAGCCAGTGGGTCAGATAGTCGCGGGGCGTGTAGTCTGCCACCACTTTCGCCGCGGTGTCCGGCTTGTGCTGGTAGAAGTGCGGCAGGCCGGACGGCGTGTCTGATTCTGTTTTCAAATCGGGCAGGAAGGCGAGAGACATGGTCAGATCGTCAAAGCCCGGATTGTCGTAGTCACCGATATCGGTGCGCACCCACGCCTTGCCCCACCAGCGATCCCAGGCGGCTTTGTCACTGAAATTGATATAGTCGTTGAAGCTGTGCCACGTCTGGTTGCCCGTCGGACGCCAGTCGGTCCAGCGTTCGCCGAGAATTTTTTTACGCTCGGCTTCGTTGAGATAGAGCGCGCCAAACTGGAAGGTTTGCATATCTGCCAGCGTCGCGTACCCGGCATGGTTCATGACCACGTCAAACAGCACGCGAATACCGCGCCGGTGGGCCTCGTCCACCAGCTGACGCAGGTCGTCTTCGGTTCCCATGTTTGCATCCAGCCGGGTCCAGTCCTGGGTGTAGTAGCCGTGATAGGCGTAGTGCGGGAAGTCGCCCCGGGTACCGCCGCCAACCCAGCCGTGGATCTGCTCCAGCGGCGAGCTAATCCATAAGGCGTTGACGCCGAGCGCCTGCAGATAGTCGAGCTTGCTGGTCAGCCCCTGCAAATCGCCGCCGTGAAAGGTGCCAATCTCCTGCATCCCGTCTTTATGACGACCATAGCTGCCATCATTGTCCGGGTTACCGTTGACGTAGCGGTCGGTGAGGACGAAATAGACCGTGGCGTTTTGCCAGCTGAACGGTGCCGGCTGGGCGGTACTCGCCGCTTCGAGCAGCAGCAGACCGTTGCTGTTATCGGCAGGCATCAGGGTGACTTTCCCGTCGCGCACCACCGTGGTGGCACCGCTGTAGAAATCTCTCACTTCGCTGCCTTCCGGGAAGGTGTCGTTTACCTCAACGGTCACCGGCGTGCCGTCCCAGCGCGGACACTGGCGTACCACGTCAACGGGCGTGCGTTCCGCATCCTGCGCCACGCTCAACATTAACGTCGGCGTGCCTGAGCGGGTATCGATCTGCGCGCTGTACTGCCCGGTGCGGAACAGACGCCACGTCGGGGCGTCACCCTGGCATGGCGTGAGCGACAGCATCTGATTGAGCTTTATCGCACCGGCGGGCTGCCAGCAGGTTCCGTCATTGTCGAATCGCAGCGGCAGGGCGCCTTTCGGCAATTCGCCCTTAGAGACAAACACTCCGCTGCCCTGGTCGGTAAACTCGGGCAGTCCAGGCAGCGACCAGCTGGCCCAGCTCATTATGGGGAACAGCAACAGGGTGAGTGCAGCGGGCTTCATGGCGGTCTCCAGTGGGCGTTTTTTGTGCATTGTCGCAGCTGGCGCGGGTTACAGCCTCATCCTGGACGCTGAGAAAAGGGGATGAAACGTGAGGTTGAGTGATCCCGCTCACGCAACGGTGCATATGGACATAAATTAAATTTTTTCCATCACTTTACAGCACGTTATAAAAATCATGCGTGACAAGTTTTAAGAATTAGATTATTCATAAACGTGCCCTCGAGTATTATTTTTGGTATGATTTGGGATTCAAATCCTGAATTTCAATTAAAAATAAGGTGTTGGGATGCGTCTATCCGACCAGGAGACCTAATGATATCGACTCGAATTCGACGATTCGGGGCTGCGATACTGATGTTGTTCACTCTCGGTTTATCCGGTGAGGTGCTGGCACAACAGCATGAGAAAACATCGCATCATCAGCTCCAGAAGACAAACACACACGGTAAGAAGCTGGCTAGTAGTAAAAAAGAGTATTCTCGCAATAGTGTAAGCAGTTCACTTCCTGACTTGCGAAAATACCCTTCCGGAACCCCAAGAAAAAAAGCGTTTCTCCGGACAGTGATGCCATACATTACCAGTCAAAATGCGGCCATTACCGCCGAGCGCAACTGGCTTATCTCAAAGCAGTATGAGAAACGCTGGTCGCCTTCCGAGCGCGCGCGCCTCAAGGATATTACCCAGCGCTACAAGGTGAAGTGGAGCGGCAATACGCGCCACATTCCGTGGAACAACCTGCTTGAGCGCGTCGACATCATTCCAACCAGTATGGTTGCCACGATGGCAGCGGCGGAAAGCGGCTGGGGCACGTCGAAGCTGGCGCGCACTAACAATAACCTGTTCGGCATGCGCTGCGCGCAGCGCCACTGCAACAGCGAACCGGGCAAGGTGAAGGGCTACCTGCATTACGGATCGCTGAAAGAGTCGGTTAACGCCTACGCGATGAACCTGAATACGCACCAGGCGTACAGCTCGTTCCGTAAGTCACGCGCGCAGCTGCGTCGTGCAGATCAGGAAGTTACGGCGACCAACATGATTCACAAGTTGCAGGGCTACTCCACTAAAGGGCAGAGCTACAACAACTACCTGTTTGCTATGTATCAGGATAATCGCAACCTGATGCCGTCAAACTAAGGCGCCTCGCTCAGCAAAAAAACCTGGCCATTCGGCCAGGTTTTTCTTTTTCTGCGCTTAACGACGGTGAGTGGCTGCACGCCGCGCCACCGCGTTCAGGGCAGCACCGCCACTTCGCTATAGCGTTCCCGATACTCCTTCGGCGTGGTGCCATACTCTTTTTTAAACACCGAATAGAAATATTGCAGGGAAGGGTAGCCGCACATCTGTGAAATCTCGTTGATAGAGAGCGAGGTGGAAATCAGCAGGCTGCGCGCTTTTTCCAGTTTTTCGGCGTGAATAACCGCATGAATGGTTTCGCCCACCTCTTCCTTAAAGCGCTTCTCCAGGTTTGAGCGCGAGATACCCACGGCATCCAGCACCTGTTCAACCTTGATGCCTTTGCAGGCGTGGTTGCGGATATAGTGCATCGCCTGAATCACCGCCGGATCGTTTAACGAGCGGTAGTCAGTTGAGCGGCGTTCAACCACCCGCACCGGCGGCACCAGCACCCGCTGGAGCGGCAGATTTTCGTTATCCAGCAGGCGATGCAACAGCTTGGCCGCCTGATAGCCCATCTGGCGCGTCCCCTGAGCAACAGACGACAGCGCCACGCGGGACAGATAGCGGGTCAGCTCTTCGTTATCGATACCAATAACGCACAGCTTTTCTGGAACGGGAATATGCAGATGGTCGCAGACCTGAAGCAGATGGCGGGCGCGAGCATCGGTTACGGCGATGATGCCGGTTTGAGGGGGCAGGGTTTGCACCCAGTCCGCGAGACGGTTTTGGGCGTGCTGCCAGTTCTCCGGCGCGGTTTCCAGCCCCTGATACACTACGCCGCGATACTGTTCCTGCGCCACCAGACGACAAAACGCATGCTCCCGTTCGGCAGCCCAGCGTTTGCCGCTGGAGTTGGGCAGCCCGTAGAAGGCGAACCGGTGGACGCCTTTCTCTTTGAGATGTAAAAACGCGCTCTCAACCAGGGCATGGTTGTCGGTAGCGATGTAATGCACCTGCGGGTAGTGCTCCGGCAGATGGTAGGAGCCGCCGACGCCGACGATAGGGACATTCACATCGCCGAGCAGCTGTTCGATCTCCTTGTCGTCAAAATCGGCTATCACGCCGTCGCCCAGCCACTCTTTGATGTTTTCGATGCGTGCCCGAAAATCTTCCTCAATGAAAATATCCCACTCTGACTGGGAGGCCTGCAAATACTCTCCAACGCCTTCCACCACCTGACGGTCGTAGGCTTTATTGGCGTTGAACAACAGCGTAATGCGGTGGCGTTTTTCGAACATGTTGTTGTTTTCCTGAAAGCTTATCCTCTATCTAATAGCATATTCGTCGCCCGCCCGGCGTAACGCGGGCGGGCAGTGTGATGCAGCCGGAACTTTACGCTCACGCCCGGCGCTTGGTGGCAGAATCCATCCATACCGCGAGCAGCAATATGGCGCCCTTGACGATGTACTGCCAGAAGGTCGGAACGTCCATCATGCTCATGCCGTTATCGAGCGAGGCCATGATAAACGCGCCCATTACCGCCCCGGCCACGCTGCCGATACCGCCTGCCAGGCTGGTACCGCCGATGACGCAGGCGGCGATAGCGTCCAGCTCGGCAATATTGCCCGCCGACGGCGAGCCAGCCCCGAGGCGTGAGCTGAGAATCAGCCCGGCCACTGCCACCAGCAGCCCGTTGATGGAAAACACCGCCAGCTTGATGCGCTCGACGTTGATCCCCGACAGGCGCGCCGCCTCGATATTGCCCCCGGTGGCGTAAATGCGGCGGCCAAACGCGGTGCGGGATGCCATAAACATACCCGCCAGCATCAGCAGGGCCAGAATCAGCACCGGCGTCGGCACACCGCGGTAGTCGTTGAGCAGCCAGATGGCGCCAAGCACCACGACGGCGATAAACGCCTGTCTGCCCACCATGCCGCTGGCCGGCTGCGCCGCAAGGCCTAACGACTGGCGGCGAACCCGCCCACGCCACTGCCATGCCATCAGCAGCAGCAGGCCGAACACACCGATGATGAATCCAAGGCTGTCCGCCAGATAGCTCTGACCAATTTGCGACATGGCTGCGCTGGTGGGCGATACGGTGGTGCCGTTGGTGATGCCGATCAGGATACCGCGGAAGGCGAGCATCCCCGCCAGGGTAACGATAAAGGATGGCACCTTGCGGTAGGCGACCCACCATCCGTTCCATGCGCCCAGAAACAGGCCGAGCAGCAGCGTAACGACGATGGTCAACGGCAGCGGCCAGCCCAGCCAGACGTCAAAAATCGCCGCCGCGCCGCCCAACAGCCCCATCATGGAACCGACGGAGAGATCGATCTCCGCCGAAATAATCACAAACACCATCCCGACGGCCAGGATGCCGGTAATGGCGGTCTGGCGAAGCAGGTTGGAGACGTTACGGGCGCTCAGGTAGGCGCCATCGGTCATGAAGGTAAAGAACAGCATGATGGCCACGATGGCGGCAATCATGACAAAGACCTGAAGATTCATGGACTTCAGGCGCCCGCCCGGCGTCATCAGCGGGGCGGCGATTTTCATTTCAGACAGGTTGCTTTTCGACATGACGTTCGCTCCTGAGCGCGGCTTCCATTACCTGCTCCTGTGTCAGGTTGTGGTTGAGTAAATCGGCTTTAAGTTGCCCTTCGTGCATCACCAGTACGCGGTCGCTCAGCCCCAGCACTTCCGGCAGCTCCGAAGAGATAACAATCACGGCGATGCCCTGCTCTACCAGCTGATGAATCAGCCGGTAAATCTCCTGTTTGGCACCGATATCAATGCCGCGCGTCGGCTCATCAAGAATCAGAATGCGTGGGTTAAGCAGCAGGCAGCGGGCGAGAATGGCTTTTTGCTGGTTCCCGCCGCTCAGGCGGCCAATAGGCTGTAACGCAGAGGCGGTTTTGACTTTGAGTTGCTGAATGGACTGAGCAATGCACTGCTGCTCGGCGGCATCGTCCAGCGCGCTCAGCGGCCCGGCGAAACGGCCAAGCGCCGCCAGGGTGATATTTTGCCCAACCGGCATCACCGGCACGATGCCGTCCTTTTTGCGGTCTTCAGGCACCATGGCGATGCCATGCGCAATCGCCTGCTGGCAGCGGTTTATCTCCACCGGCTGGTTGTTGATAAAAAACGTACCTTCGCGCCGCCCCGGCCAGACGCCAAACAGGCACTGCACCGCTTCGGTACGCCCGGCGCCGACCAGCCCGGCGATGCCGAGAATCTCGCCCTGGCGTAATGAAAACGACACGTCATTAACCCGGCGAATGTGGCGGTTGACGGGGTGCCAGGCGGTAAGATGTTCCACGCGCAGTATTTCGGCACCGGGCTGATGCTTGCGCGCTGGATAGAGCGCCGTCAGCTCACGGCCCACCATCATGGTGATGATCTCCTCTTCACGCATGCCGGTGGCGTCGCGCGTGCCGATATGCTGCCCGTCGCGGATCACGCAGACGGTGTCCGAAATGGCTTTCACTTCGTTCAGCTTGTGCGAAATATAGATGCAGGCGATGCCGTGCTGTTGCAGGTCACGGATAATATCCAGCAGCAGCGCGGTCTCCTGTTCGGTGAGCGACGCGGTTGGCTCATCGAGGATCAGCAGCCGCACCTGCTTGTTCAGCGCTTTGGCGATCTCCACCAGCTGCTGCTGCCCCAGTCCGAGGTCCGCCACTTTGGTGTGCGGCGAAACCCGCAGATTCACCTGGCCCAGCAGCTTCTCGCAGCGCACCGTCATGGCGTCGTAATCCAGCACGCCGCGGCGGGCGATCTCGGCGCCGAGGAAAATATTTTCGAGCACCGTCAGGTGCTTAATCAGTGCCAGCTCCTGGTGGATGATGGCGATACCTTTACGCTCGCTGTCGCGAATGTGTTCCGGCTCCAGTTTTTCGCCGGCAAACCAGATTTCGCCCTGATAGCTACCATGGGGATAGATCCCGCACAGCACCTTCATCAGCGTCGATTTGCCTGAGCCGTTCTCGCCGCACAGCGACATCACTTCGCCAGCGTTGAGCGTCAGGCTGATGTTATCCAGCGCTTTCACCACGCCGAAGGTTTTAGTGATATTTTTCATTTCCAACAGATAAGGCATAACTCCTCCGCAGCCGCTACAGATGCCGTGTCAGACGCCTCCCGCAGGGTGCGAGAGGCGTATCGGTCAGAGATCGCTTTTCTTGTGGAAACCATCCTTGATGACGGTGCTGTCGATGTTGGATTTGTCGACTTCAATCGGCGTCAGCAGGCGAGACGGCACCTCTTTCAGGCCGTTGTTCAGGGTGGCGTTTGACTGCGGCTGTTTGTCATTGCCCAGCTCAACCGCAATGGTGGCCGCGGTAGTCGCCAGCTCGGTGATGGGTTTGTACACGGTCATGGTCTGGGTACCGGCGATGATGCGTTTTACGCCAGCGAGATCGGCATCCTGACCGGAAATCGCGACCTTACCGGCCAGACCCTGCGCACTCAGCGCCTGGATAGCGCCGCCCGCGGTGGCATCGTTCGAGGCCACTACTGCATCAATATGGTTATTGTTTGCGGTCAGGGCATTTTCCATAATTTTCAGCGCGTTCTCCGGTAACCAACCGTCTGCCCACTGGTCGCCCACGATTTTGATTTTTCCGCTATCAACCTGCGGTTTAAGCACTTTCATCTGGCCTTCGCGGAACAGCTTGGCATTATTATCGACAGGTGAGCCGCCCATCAGGAAATAATTGCCCTGAGGCACTTTCTTAAGCAGGCTTTGGGCCTGAAGTTCACCCACTTTTTCATTATCAAACGAAATGTAAAAATCGATATCGGCGTTATTAATCATGCGGTCATAGGCCAGTACCTTGATTCCTTCCTGCTTCGCTTCCTTCACGACGTTACTTAATACCTGGCCGTTGTAAGGAATTATCACCAGCACGTCCACGCCGCGGTTGATCATATTTTCAATCTGCGACATTTGCGTTTCTTCATTGCCGTTCGCGGACTGTACAAATACATCTGCGCCTAACGATTCAGCCTGCTTGACGAAAATGTCGCGATCCTTCTGCCAGCGTTCCAGACGCAGATCGTCAATAGCCATACCGATTTTAATGTCTTTGGCCTGGCTGCCGACGCTGGTAAGCAGCAGCGTCGCGCACAGTGTGAGGAAAAGGTTCTTTATCTTCATATTGTTAATACCTGTAGTAGGGTGAGTTTTTCGGTTGCTGACAAATAAAAAGTAAAGAAAGAGCCAATTAACGACGTTGGGATTTTTAACGCGTTATGGAAACACCGCAATTACAGATTTTTATCTTCCGTTTATGTTTTTTGGTTTATTTGCCAAAGTATGACCGCGATCGGCTTTTAAAATAAGCGCGCTGATAATTGCATGATGAGCGGGAAGGCGCCTCGTAAATATTATCGGCCGACTTTTGCGAGCCAGCGCACGTTTGGGTATTCTCTTAATCGCAGTGTGAAATAACGTAATTGAGCTGGCCGTCGGGAAAATACAGGATAATTTCAATCTCAACGCACACCGTATCCTGGACGATGGAGTTAATTATGCCCGCTTATTTTGAAGAGCTTGATCGCGTACGTTACGAAGGCCCGCAGACCACCAATCACCTGGCGTTTCGCCACTACAATCCCGACGAAAAAGTACTGGGCAAGCGCATGGAAGACCATCTGCGCTTCGCAGCCTGCTACTGGCACACGTTCTGCTGGAACGGTGCGGATATGTTTGGGGTCGGTGCGTTTGAACGTCCGTGGCAGCAGGCGGGCGATGCACTGGGGCTGGCGAAGCAAAAAGCCGACGTCGCCTTCGAGTTCTTCCACAAGCTGAACGTGCCGTACTACTGTTTTCATGATGTTGACGTCTCGCCGGAAGGCGGTTCGCTGCGCGAGTATCAAAGCAATTTCGCGCAGATGGTAGACGTGCTGGGCGAGAAGCAGCAGCAAAGCGGCGTGAAGCTGCTGTGGGGGACGGCGAACTGCTTTACCCACCCGCGTTACGGTGCAGGTGCGGCAACCAGCCCGGATCCGGAGGTGTTCGCCTGGGCCGGTACTCAGGTGGTGAACGCCATGAACGCCACCCGCACGCTGGGCGGTGAAAACTACGTGCTGTGGGGCGGGCGCGAAGGGTATGAAACGCTGCTCAATACCGACCTGCGTCAGGAGCGCGAACAGATCGGCCGGTTTATGCAGATGGTGGTGGAGCACAAGCACAAAACCGGTTTTCGCGGGACGCTGCTCATCGAGCCGAAACCGCAGGAGCCGACGAAACACCAGTACGACTACGACGTGGCGACCGTGTACGGCTTCCTGAAGCAGTTCGGCCTCGAAAAAGAGATCAAACTCAATATCGAAGCCAACCACGCCACCCTTGCGGGGCACTCTTTCCATCATGAGATCGCCACCGCCATCGCGCTGGGGATCTTCGGTTCGGTGGATGCCAACCGCGGCGACATGCAGCTGGGCTGGGATACCGACCAGTTCCCGAACAGTGTCGAAGAGAACGCGCTGGTGCTGTACGAAATCCTGAAAGCGGGCGGGTTCACCACCGGTGGCCTGAACTTCGATGCCAAAGTGCGCCGTCAGAGCACCGATAAGTACGACCTGTTCTACGGGCACATTGGTGCGATGGACACCATGGCGCTGTCGTTGAAAGTTGCCGCGCGCATGATTGAAGCGGGCGAGCTGGATAAGCGTGTGGCGAAGCGTTACGCGGGCTGGAATGGTGAACTGGGTCAGCAAATCCTGAAGGGCCAACTTACCCTCGCCGAACTGGCGAAGTACGCTGAGCAGCACAACTTAGCGCCGCGTCATCAGAGCGGTCATCAGGAGCTGCTGGAAAACCTGGTAAACCACTATCTGTTTGATAAATAAAGGCACTGCGCCGCATTAGCGGCGCACCCAGAGGAGCCGCCATCATGTACATCGGGATCGATCTTGGCACATCGGGTGTAAAAGCAATTCTGCTTAATGAGCAGGGGGAGCTGCTGGCCTCCAGCAGTCAGCCCCTGACGGTTTCCCGCCCGCATACGCTGTGGTCAGAGCAGGATCCTGAGCACTGGTGGCAGGCCACCGACATGGCAATGCGCGCGCTGGGCGCGCAGTATCCACTCAATACGGTAAAAGCGCTGGGGCTGGCCGGGCAGATGCACGGCGCCACGCTGCTTGACCGCCAGCAGCGGGTGCTACGCCCGGCGATTTTATGGAACGACGGACGCTGCGCAGAGGAGTGCGCCCTGCTGGAGGATAACGTCGCCGACGCGAGGCGTATCACCGGAAATCTGATGATGCCGGGCTTCACCGCGCCCAAACTGCTGTGGGTTGAACGGCACGAACCGGCGGTTTTTCGCCAGATCGACAAGGTACTGTTACCCAAGGACTATCTGCGGCTACGCATGACCGGCGAGTTCGCCAGCGATATGTCCGATGCGGCGGGCACCATGTGGCTTGATGTGGCAAAGCGCGACTGGAGTGACGTGATGCTCGAGGCCTGCCAGCTCACCCGTGAGCAGATGCCGGCGCTGTTTGAAGGCAGTGAAATAACCGGTGTGCTGAAGGCCGATATCGCGCAGGCCTGGGGTATGCCTGCGGTGCCGGTAGTGGCAGGCGGTGGCGACAACGCGGCGGGTGCCGTCGGGGTTGGGATGGTCGATCCGGGGCAGGCGATGCTGTCGCTGGGAACGTCGGGAGTCTATTTCGCGGTCAGCGACGGGTTTCGCAGCAAACCGGAGCAGGCGGTGCACAGTTTTTGTCACGCGCTGCCCAACCGCTGGCATCTGATGTCGGTAATGCTCAGCGCTGCCTCCTGCCTTGACTGGGCCGCCAGGCTTACCGGTATGACGGGCGTACCGGCGCTGCTTGAGGCCGCACAGCAGGCGGATGATAACGCGGGGGTAGTGTGGTTTTTACCTTACCTTTCCGGAGAGCGGACCCCACATAACAATCCGGAAGCAAAAGGCGTCTTCTTTGGCTTAACGCACCAGCACGGCCCGGCCGAGCTGGCGCTCGCCGTGCTGGAAGGCGTGGGATACGCGCTGGCAGACGGCATGGATGCCGTACACGCCTGCGGCATTGCACCGGAAAGCGTGACGCTTATCGGCGGCGGGGCGCGCAGCCATTACTGGCGGCAAATGCTCTGCGATATTAGCGGACAGCGGCTGGATTACCGCACCGGCGGCGACGTAGGCCCGGCGCTGGGTGCGGCACGTCTGGCCCAGATAGCGCTGTCTCAGGGGCGAGCGCTGCACGACCTGCTTCCCCAGCTGCCGCTTGAGGAGCAGCATCAGCCTGACATCGCGCGCCATGAGCGCTATGCCGGACGGCGTGAAACCTTCCGCCAGATCTATCAGCAGCTGCTGCCGCTGATGTCATAACCCGCCATAACGACTGCCTGTGCGGCCGCCTCGCCGGACAGGCATTTTCACCCCTGTTCGCCGCGCCCCCGCGCTTTCGCCTCACGCATGTTGTCCCGGATATACATTTTCATGTCCTTTTCTGGTCTTATGCGGTGTGTGCTTCCCTGCAATACTGGGCTACACCCACAGAGAAGGCGGCCTGAAATGACCCGAAGCGCAGTACTCAATATCGATACGCAATGTTCGTTCTTCCACAGCACTTCGTGGCAGGACGCGGATTTTCCGGCCTTCCAGCAGGCAATCAGCGCGCTGATCGCCGGTGCACAGGCGCGCCAGATGCCGGTTGTGGATATTTTTCACGTCGAAGAGGAGGGTGTGTTTTCCTCTGCCTCAGGCCACGTCAGGCCGATGCCGTTTTTAACTCACGCCCCCGCGGCGCGTTTCGAAAAGCAGGTGCATAACGCCTTCACCGGCACCGGGCTGGACCGCTGGCTGCGGCTGCACGACTGCCAGCATCTGGTTATCTGTGGAATTCGAACCGAACAGTGCTGCGAAACCACCGCACGCGTGGCGTCCGATCTGGGGTATCGCGTAACCTTTGTGACGGAGGCGACCCTGACGTTTCCCATGACCCACAAGGGCATCACCCTTGACGTCGATGCCCTGCGGCACCGCACTGAAACCGTGCTGGCGGGGCGCTTTGCTACGCCGCTTACCGTCGCTGAATGCCTGGAGTCACTTACATGAAAACGGATGTCTGGTTTGTCATGCTGCCCGGAATGCTGGCGTTGGATATGACCGGGCCGGCAGAGACGTTTTCCCTCGCGCCAGAGCATTTTTCGCTGCATTACATTGGCCCGGAGCGGGAGGTAGCGACCTCGCTGGGCCTGACCATGGGCGGCATTGCACCGCTGCCCGACGCGCTTCCACCCGGCAGCCTGCTGGTGATCCCTGGGGTGTCGGACTCGCGCTACCAGTTTGATACGCCGCAGGCGGAAGCGGTGCGACGCTGGCTGACCCGTCAGCAGCCCGCGTTGCAACGTGGCGATATGTCGCTGGTCTGTATTTGCTCCGGGGCGCTGCTGGCGGCGCGGGCGGGATTGATGAACGGCGTGCAGTGCACTACGCACCACGATGTTATCGCACGCCTTAAAACCGCCGCTCCACAGGCAATCGTGCGCGATAACCGCATTTTCGTTGAAGATCGGGGCATCTGGAGCAGCGCGGGCATCACGTCCGGCATTGATTTAAGCCTCCACCTGATCCATCGCCTGTATGGCCCGCGGGCCGCGCTGGAAGTGGCGCGAGAAATGGTGGTCTGGTTTCGCCGCTCCGGGGACGATCTCCAGCTTTCGCCGTGGCTGCGCTACCGTAACCATATACATCCGGCCATTCATCGGGCGCAGGATTTGCTGACCGCTACCCCGCAGGATGACTGGTCGCTGACGACGCTGGCCGATCGCGTTCACGTCAGCGCCCGCCACCTGACGCGGCTGTTTCAGCAGCATCTGGGTATCAGCGTGCGGGACTATCTGGAGCAGCTGCGCCTCGCGGTGGCCGAGCAGTGCCTGCTTCAGGGGCAGGGCATTGAGCAGGCGGCGCGGGCGGCGGGGTTCTCCTCACCGCGACAGCTCTACCGAGCCCGGCAGCGCGCTAGCTGACGTAGCGGCGGGTGTCGATGCGCTGCAGCCCCATCGACAGCAACAGGCTCAGCGCCAGGGTGACGGTAAAAATCCACGCGATATCCAGCACCGGCCAGGCGGTAAGCTCCACGCCCCTTGTGCGCAGGGCGTGAATGATAAAGGCGTGAAAACCGTAGATGGCCAGCGAGTGGCGGGATATCAGGCTCAACCCCGGTACGGGCCGCGTCGCAAGGGTGTTTTTCACCACCACAAACAGACTGGCCGCGGCGATAAACACCATCGGCCCGCAGTAGAGATACCAGGTATCGGCAAAGTTGCCGCGCACCAGCAGCTCATGGTGTGTCCCGCGGGAGATAACGAACACCGCCGCGATGAACAGCGCGCCGCACAGCCAGCTGAGGCGGCGGCTGCGCGTCTCCATCATGCCGATAGCGCGGCCCAGCACGCCGTAGATAACGTAGTAGAAGGTGTCGCCGTTGATGTAGAGGTTAACCGGCAGCCACTCCACGCCGTTAATTTTATGCGAGACGGTGTTGGGGTTGGCGAGCACGCCGATAACTGCCATCAGCACCAGCAGCATTCGCGGGCGAACCTGACGCACCTGAATCAGGGGCGACACCAGGTAAATCACGATTATCGCGAAGAAAAACCACAGGTGATAAAACACCGGCTTCTGAAACAGATAGCGCAGCGCCAGCTCAATATTGATTGAGGTAAACAGCCAGATATAGAGCAGCGCCAGCACGCTGTAGAACGCCAGGCACAGTCCAATACGCAGAAAGTGGCGCGGCTGCGCGCTGCGTTCGCCGAAGAACAGGTAGCCCGAAATCATAAAGAACAGCGGAACGCTGACCCGTGACGCAGCGTTGAGCGCGTTGGCCCACTCCCAGTCGGGCATACTGATGCTGCCAGGATTGGTGATGTACCAGGTGGTGGTATGAATCATCACCACCATCAGGCATGCGATCCCTCGGAGATTATCAATCCAGTAAATTTTTTGCTGCATCAGTGCCTCTGTACCATCCTCAATAGTGCCCGCCCGTAAAACGTTACGCAGGGCTGATGCCGCGTTGACCAGGATCAGTCCGAGATTTGGCTTAGGGCGTTGTCAGCCGCCCGGCCGCGTTTACAGAATGGTTGTCCGGTCACACGTCTGGCCTCAAGAAGAATAGTTAGTTAACGGAACGATAACAAAAAATGATGATCTCACCCACTCGCGGCGCTGCCGTACTGCTGCTGGTCGCCGTCAGCCTGACAGGATGCAGCGCCGACAGGCCGGCGTCCGATCCGCACCATCGCCACCATGCCGCCGCTTCGCCGCGCCCGTTTGCCATGACGCAGCTGTGCATCGATGAAGCCTCCCACCGCTATAACACCGACCGTCGCGGCATTAACGTGGCGGATATCGAATCGTTCCAGCGCAGCTATGAACTGCGCGGCAATACGTTGCGTGATGAAGGGTTTACCTGCACTTTTGATGAAAAAGGCGCGTTTTTGCATCTTTCCATGCGCTAAGCTGGCATTTCACCGGCCCGCGCCGGTATTGGACAAGGATTGAGGCTGTATATCTTGCGGTCAACGGGTATACTTACCGCTTCCATTTCCAACCACCGTATCCAGCACGAAATATTATGCAAAAGTTTGATACCAGGACCTTCCAGGGCCTTATCCTGACGCTTCAGGATTACTGGGCTCGCCAGGGCTGCACCATTGTTCAACCTTTGGACATGGAAGTGGGCGCCGGCACCTCTCACCCGATGACCTGTCTGCGCGCGCTTGGCCCGGAGCCTATCGCGGCCGCTTACGTTCAGCCTTCTCGTCGTCCGACTGACGGTCGCTACGGCGAAAACCCGAACCGTCTCCAGCACTACTATCAGTTCCAGGTGATCATTAAGCCGTCACCGGACAACATTCAGGAGCTGTACCTGGGCTCGCTGAAAGAGCTGGGTATGGATCCGACGATTCACGACATTCGTTTCGTGGAAGATAACTGGGAAAACCCGACGCTGGGTGCATGGGGTCTGGGCTGGGAAGTGTGGCTCAACGGGATGGAAGTGACGCAGTTCACCTATTTCCAGCAGGTTGGCGGCCTTGAGTGTAAGCCGGTGACCGGCGAGATCACCTACGGCCTTGAGCGCCTCGCGATGTACATTCAGGGCGTAGACAGCGTCTACGATCTGGTGTGGAGCGATGGCCCGCTGGGCAAAACCACCTATGGCGACGTGTTCCACCAGAACGAAGTGGAGCAGTCCACCTATAACTTCGAATACGCCGACGTGGATTTCCTCTTCACCTGCTTCGAGCAGTACGAGAAAGAAGCGCAGCAGCTTCTGGCACTGGAAAACCCGCTGCCGCTGCCGGCCTACGAACGTATTCTGAAAGCAGCGCACAGCTTCAACCTGCTGGATGCCCGCAAAGCGATTTCGGTGACGGAGCGTCAGCGTTATATCCTGCGCATCCGCACGCTGACCAAAGCGGTGGCGGAAGCCTATTACGCTTCCCGTGAAGCCCTCGGCTTCCCGATGTGCAACAAGAACAAATAAGAGGCTGCCATGTCTGAAAAAACCTTTCTGGTGGAGATCGGCACCGAAGAGCTGCCACCAAAAGCCCTGCGCAGCCTGGCCGAGTCCTTTGCTGCTAACGTTACCGCTGAACTCGACGCGGCGGGCCTTGCCCACGGCGAAGTGAAGTGGTTTGCCGCACCGCGCCGCCTGGCGCTGAAAATCGCGAATCTGGCGGCGTCCCAGCCGGATCGTGAAGTTGAAAAACGCGGCCCTGCGGTATCCGCGGCGTTTGACGCCAGCGGCAATCCGAGCAAGGCAGCCGAAGGCTGGGCGCGCGGCTGTGGTATTACCGTTGACCAGGCCGACCGCCTTGTCACCGACAAAGGCGAGTGGCTGGTGTACCGCGCTCATGTTAAGGGCGAAAGCGCCCAGGCGCTGCTGCCGAACATGATCGCCACCTCACTGGCGAAACTGCCGATCCCGAAACTGATGCGCTGGGGCGCGTCAGACGTGCAGTTCGTGCGTCCGGTTCACACCGTGACCTTGCTGCTTGGCGACGAGCTGATCCCGGCCACGATTCTGGGCATCGAGTCGGCGCGCGTGATCCGCGGCCACCGCTTTATGGGCGAGCCGGAATTCACCATCGATAACGCCGATCAGTATCCGCAGATCCTGCTGGAGCGCGGCAAGGTGCTCGCCGACTACGACGCGCGTAAAGCCAAAATCAAAGAAGATGCGGAAGCCGCGGCACGTCAGATTGGCGGTAATGCCGATCTGAGCGACAGCCTGCTGGAAGAGGTGACCTCGCTGGTCGAGTGGCCGGTAGTATTGACCGCCAAATTCGAAGAGAAATTCCTCGCGGTGCCGGCGGAAGCGCTGGTGTACACCATGAAGGGCGACCAGAAGTATTTCCCGGTCTACGGCAACGACGGCAAACTGCTGCCGAACTTCATCTTCGTGGCGAATATCGAATCGAAAGATCCGATCCAGATTATCTCCGGTAACGAGAAAGTGGTGCGCCCACGCCTTGCGGACGCCGAGTTCTTCTTTAACAGCGACCGTAAAAAGCGCCTGGAAGATCACCTCCCGCGTCTGGAAACCGTACTGTTCCAGAAAGAGCTGGGCACGCTGCGTGATAAAACCGACCGCATTCAGACACTCTCCGGCTGGATTGCCGGCCAGACTGGCGCAGACGTCAATCACGCGACCCGCGCCGGGCTGCTCTCCAAGTGCGACCTGATGACCAACATGGTGTTCGAATTTACCGACACCCAGGGCGTGATGGGGATGCACTATGCCCGTCACGATGGCGAAGCCGAAGACGTTGCGGTAGCGCTGAACGAGCAGTACCAGCCGCGCTTTGCGGGCGACGCGCTGCCGTCTAACCCGGTGGCCTGTGCGGTGGCGATTGCCGATAAAATGGATACCCTGGCGGGCATCTTTGGCATCGGCCAGCATCCGAAAGGCGATAAAGACCCGTTCGCGCTGCGCCGTGCTGCGCTGGGCGTGCTGCGCATCATCGTGGAGAAAAATCTGCCGCTTGATTTGCAGACCCTCACCGAAGAAGCGGTTCGCCTGTACGGCAGCAAGCTGACCAACGCTAACGTGGTCGACGACGTGATCGACTTTATGCTCGGTCGCTTCCGCGCCTGGTATCAGGAAGAGGGCTACACCGTCGACACCATTCAGGCGGTGCTGGCACGTCGTCCGACCCGTCCGGCAGATTTCGACGCGCGTATGAAAGCGGTGTCCCACTTCCGTACCCTCGACGAAGCCGCAGCGCTGGCAGCGGCCAACAAGCGCGTGTCCAACATTCTTGCCAAGTCTGACGAGACGCTGAACGAGAGCGTCCAGGCGGCGGTGCTGAAGGATGATGCGGAAATCCGTCTGGCGATGCAGGTGTCGGTCATGCGCGACAAACTGCAGCCGCTGTTTGCGGAAGGACGCTATCAGGATGCGCTGATCGAACTGGCCTCGCTGCGCGAGCCGGTGGACGAGTTCTTCGAGAAGGTGATGGTGAATGCGGAGGATCGCGAGGTGCGTATCAACCGCCTCACGCTGCTGGCGAAACTGCGTGAGCTGTTCCTGCAGGTGGCCGATATCTCCATTCTGCAATAACCGTCTCCATCAAGCCCGCCGCCCGGCGGGCTTTTTACGCTTACGCCCCGCTTAAAGCACGCTGTTTTCTTAATCTACCCTGTAATTCACAGATTTACGTCCGTACTACGGCTTCGTCTAATTCTTGTTAGCGTCGCGACGTATAAAATAGCGCGTGTTCAGGGTAAACCGCCTTACAGCCTGAGGCGGGACGGGTATCCGGTACGGCCCGGTGGATGACGTGAACGGCACTCTGCACGCTGCCTCGTTATCCCGTGATACCCGACCTGGCATGACAACTACATAAATCAAAGTTTGCTACAGCAAACGGTCATTTCACTAATTTTCCCGCCGCTCTGTGGCGGGGTTTTTTTTCCTCAGAAAAGCAAAAACCCGC
>NZ_AWFZ01000061.1:173293-364210 GCF_000463155.2 Siccibacter turicensis LMG 23730
GGTAAAAACGGTAACGCGTAATCAGTCCATTAACTGCTTACTGAGGCGTGGATTCGCCTGAATCAGGCGCATCAGCTTCAGTTCGGTAGAAGAGGGTTTTACACGTTTCGATTCCCACTCCTTCACCATCGACACGCTGACACCCATCGCGCGTGCAAAATCATCTATTTTCAGGCCCGTACTCTTTCTGACCAGCTCAAACTCGGTAAAGGTACCAGGCTTCTGCGTGCGAACAGGCGTATCGGATTCATTTTTAAAAACAATTTGTTCAAGACTGCTCAATAACTCAGCAATTGGCTCTTTATATTCCATTGAGAACTCCTCATACCACACACAGCGGGAACGTGAACACCTAAGAAGCCTCTTAAGAATAGACGGTAAAAAAAAAACGTGTGAGTGGTCACGAAAATAAATTTCCTTTAAAAACGCCTTTTATGCAGCCTGAGTGCGTATAAATTCACTAGCGATCGTGCTAACCGATTGAATAATCAAATTGCGGCCTCGCCAGGTATATTTTTGTAAATCGTCATATAAATAACGCATAAGGATCGTTCGGGATCCCTGCCCCCAGGATCCGGCGGCCTGTTCGATGGTCATCTGCCGCTCACTGGCCTGCATTAGATGCCCTGCTGGCGCTGGGCTACGCGGATCCTGTCTGCCACCGGATCGGGGCGATCCGGGTCACGAGGATGTGGCGAGGGCGGCGGTGGGAAAAGAGTTGCCCGAAGGGGTATCATGTGAGGCCCCACCTGGACTATTCTTGTGGGCGATAAAAGGCACACGCGTGCCGCCAATACGGTTGAAAGGAGTATAAAAATGGCGACAGGTAAGTCCTGCTCTCGCTGGTTCGCGCCGATTGCGGCGTTGCTGATGGTGGTAAGCCTGAGTGGGTGCTTTGATAAAGAAGGCGATCAACGCAAAGCGTTTATCGATTTTCTGCAAAATACCGTGATGCGCAGCGGTGAGCGTCTCCCCACTTTGACTGCCGATCAGAAAAAACAGTTCGGCCCGTTTGTCTCTGACTACGCCATCCTCTACGGCTACTCGCAGCAGCTGAATCAGGCGATGGATGCCGGTATTCGCCCGGTGGTGGAGAGCGTTAACGCCATCCGCGTGCCGCAGGATTACATGACCCAGCGTGATGCGCTGCGTCAGGCTAACGGCTCGCTGAACGTGTTGAGCCAGCAGCTGCAGAGCGCCAAAATGCAGGCCGACAGCTCCCGCAGCGCGCTGAAGCAGAACGAAGAGCTGAAGCCGGTGTATGACAAAGCCTGGGACAAAGTCGTGACCGCGCCGGCGAACGCGATGCAACCGTTGATCCCCGCCGCGCAGACCTTTACCCAGCAGCTGGTGCAGGTAGGCGACTTTATCGCGCAGCAGGGCACACAGGTGAGCTTCGTGGCGAACGGTATTCAGTTCCCGACCTCGGAGCAGGCAAGCCAGTACAATGCGTTGATTGGGCCGCTGGCCGAGCAGCATCGTGCGTTTACCCAGGCGTACACCACCGCCACCAATGCGATGCAGTAACCGCACACTGGAATAACGTTGTAATAAGGGCCGCGATGCGGCCCTTTTTTATTACAGCGTTTTGACTTCAGGAATAAGTTCCGGGTGCCGGTCGAGCAGCTTAAACAGCTTGATCATAGCCACCGGCGGCTGCGTTTTGCCGGTTTCATAGCGTGAAAATGCGTTCGTTCCCCCGCCAAACAGCGCGGCCGCTTCGCGTTGATCAAGGGCCATTTTTTGCCGTATCCGGGCAATAAACGCCGGGTCGACGCGCTGGGCGTTTATCGACTTCTGTGCTTCCCGGACCGCCCGCGCGTAGCCGTTGCTTTGCTCCTCGTTGAGGATAATTTCCCCGCAGGACGGGCAATAGTCGCCCGTAATCGCCGGCAATACGGTTTGCTGGCCTTTGTAGACCCAGGGAATATCGCGGGTGTCATGAATGAGTTCTGCACCGCCGCATACCGGACATTTCATTCATAGCTCCTTATAAGAGACGATTAACAGATCGTCGATGACGGTCAATTTGATATAGAGCGCCATGCAGCCGTCATGGCCATGCCAGACGTCCTGCCAGATGGTGTGGTCGGCCAGCGTCGTCATGCTTTTGTAAAAGTCACCGGGCTGCAGACGCAGAATCGCGTCACACATCTGCTGCAGTACCGGTTCGCGGTAGCCTGCTGCCAGCGCATAGCGTAACGTGCTACCCGTGGTACGTACCTTACCTTCCAGGACTAATTGCTTCACGACGTGAAGGCGCGTATGAGGCGTCCATTTTTCATTCACCATACTATCAACCCATTTCCCTGTTTGGCAAATAGGTTAACAGGCTGCGCATGAAGTGAAGAGATGGTGGGTGACGAAACCCTGGAAGGGGCTTCGCAGAATGGAAAAACAGGAGGATAAAAAAGGGCAGAGAAGCTCTCGCCGTTAGCGGAGCCTCTCTGCCAGGTGGATTAGTTGGCCACCTGCGGATTCACGCAGTTTTTCTCAACCTTGCCGTTCAGGGCATCAATCAGGTTATCCACCGCACAGGCCGCCATGTTATAGCGCGTCTCGTGGGTGGCGGAGCCGATATGCGGCAGCGCGACGACGTTCGGGAGCGTCAGCAGCGGAGAGTCCGTCGGCAGCGGCTCCTGCTCGAACACGTCCAGCCCGGCGGCATAAATCTCGCCGCTTTGCAGCGCCGCGATCAGCGCCTGCTCATCTACCACCGGGCCGCGGCCCGCGTTGATGAAGATTGCCGAGTTTTTCATGCGCTCGAACTGCGCCTTGCCGATCATATGGCGCGTTTCGTCGGTCAGCGGCAGCACCACGCACACAAAGTCAGACTCTGCCAGCAGCGTGTCGATATCGCAGTAGCGCGCGTTAAAGCGCTCTTCCGCCTCGGGGTGATGGCGACGGGCGTTGTAGAGCACCGGCATGCTAAAGCCGAAGTGGGCGCGCTGCGCCAACGCCAGCCCGATACGGCCCATGCCGATGATGCCGAGAGTTTTATGGTGCACGTCGATGCCGAACCAGTCCGGGCCGATGCTGCCGGTCCACTCGCCCTTTTTGACGCGCTCGGCAACGTCCAGCGCGCGGCGCGCGGTGGCCAGCACCAGCGTCATCATGGTGTCGGCCACGGTTTCGGTCAGCACGGTCGGGGTGTGCATCAGCAGAATGCGGCGCTCGTTCAGGGCATCCACATCAAAATTGTCGTAGCCAACCGAGACGGTGGAGGTCGCCCGTAGTTTTGGCATCTTCTCCAGCAGCGCGCTATCCACTTTCTCGCTCGATCCCAGCAGCCCTTCGGCGCTGGCAAACGCGCTTTCGTGTTGTGACACGGTTTCAGGGCTGAGGTCGTTTACCTGAGTGACGGTGAAGTGCTGCTCCAGTCGGGCAAGCAGGTCATCGGGCAGGGCTTTGTAGAGGATAACGGACGGCTTCATGTAGTACTCCGTAAATCGATTAAGTAAGAAGAGAGAGCGGGGCGGCGCAGTGCCGCCCGGTCTTCAGGCGTGGCGAGCACCTGCGGGAAGTGCCTGATTTGTCGTGGGCTTAACAATCAAAGTAAGCCATACCGAGGCGAAAAGCGCCACCCCCATAAATATATACGATGCTGACGGACTGCCGGTCGCGCCGTTCAGGTAACCTACCACCCAGGAGCCAATAAACGAGCCGAGGGCACCCATGCTGTTGATAAGCGCCATCGCGCCGCCGGCCACGTTTTTCGGCAGCATCTCCGGGATAATGGCGAAGAAGGGGCCGTACGGGGCATACATTGCCGCACCTGCCACCACCAGCAGCGTATAGGAGACCCAGAAGTGGTTCGCGCCAACGGCCCACGAACCGATAAACGCCAGCGCGCCAATCAGCAGCAGCGGCCAGACGAACAGCTTGCGGTTCTGCATTTTGTCAGAGGCCCAGGAGACGGCGATCATCGCAATGGTCGCAGCAAGGTAGGGCACCGACGACAGCCAGCCGAGCTCCACCATGCCCATACTTTCACTGCCGCTGCGGATGATCGACGGCAGCCACAGCACGAAGCCGTAGACGCCGATGCTCCAGGCAAAATACTGCATGCACAGCAGCACTACATTGCGCGACCGGAAGGCTTCGCTGTAGTTACGCACGGCTTTAATGCCCTGCTGCTCCTTCTCAAGCTGGGCCTGCAGCGCGCTTTTTTCCTGCTCGGACAGCCAGCTCACCTGAGCCGGTTTATCCTTCACCAGCACCCACCAGCAGAACGCCCACAGCACCGCCGGGATCCCTTCGATGATGAACATTTCACGCCAGCCGAAGGCCTGAATCAGGTAGCCCGAGACGATAGACATCCACAGCACGGTGACCGGGTTTCCGAGGATCAGGAAGGTGTTGGCCCGCGAACGCTCCGATTTGGTAAACCAGTTGCTGATGTAGATGAGCATCGCCGGCATCACGGCGGCTTCCACCACGCCGAGGATAAAGCGGATGGCGGCCAGTAACGGGATGTTATTCACCACGCCGGTCAGGGAGGCGCAGCCGCCCCATAGGATCAGACAGATAAAGATGAGCTTACGTACGCTACGGCGTTCGGCGTAGATCGCACCCGGGATCTGAAAGAAGAAGTAGCCAAGGAAGAACAGGGCGCCAAGCAGCGATGAGATGCCTTTGGTGATGCCAAGATCCTCATTGATCCCTGCCGCCGAGGCAAAGCTGAAGTTGGCGCGATCCAGATAGGCCAGGCTGTAAGTGATAAACACGATTGGCATGATGTACCACCAGCGTTTTACTGCATTTGTTGCGCTATTCATCGTCTTTCCTCGCAGGTTGAGGGCGGCATCGATTCGGCGTGTAGGGCAGAGGTCGATGCGCGGTAATAGGGTCAGGACATGGCGGGTTGAGTTGTTATGCCTCGCCAAGCTGTTCGCGGGTCGGCAGCCCTTCGCTGTCGCCCTGGACTTGTATCGCCAGCGCGCCGATGCGGTTGCCGCGGTGTACCGCCTGGTCAAGGGTGCGGCCTTCCAGCAGGGCGCTGATGACGCCAACCGCAAAGCCGTCTCCTGCCCCAACGGTATCCACCACGTTTTCCACTGTGATAGCGGCGACCGCGCCGTGCTCGCCGGTGGCGGTTTTATACCAGGCACCGTCGTTGCCGGTTTTCAGGATCACAGCCTGCACGCCGCGATCGAGGTAAAAGTCCGCGATCCCTTCCGGCGTGCCCTGCCCGGTGAGGATCGCGCCCTCTTTCAGGCCTGGCAGCACCCAGTCGGCCTGAAACGCGAGCTGGTTAAGCTCGCGCACCATTTTGGCCTCGCTCTCCCACAGCACCGGGCGCAGGTTCGGGTCAAAGGAGATAGTCTTGCCCTGCGCTTTCATGGCGCGAGCGGCATGGTTCAGCAGTTCCAGCGAGCTGTTTGAGAGCGCCGCCGCCACGCCGCTGAGATGCAGATGGCGTGCGCTGTAGAACAGCGGGGCGTTGAAGTCGTCGGTGCTTAAATGACTGGCAGCGGAACCTTTACGAAAGTAGGCTACGGTGGGATCGGTTCCATCTTCGACTTTCGATTTCAGCTGAAAGCCGGTGGGAAAACGGTCATCAATGGTCACGCCCTGGGTGGAAATGCGCTCTTTTTCGAGGCAGTTAAGTACGAACTGGCCGAGCACATCGTTTCCAACGCGGCTGACCCAGCTGACCTTCAGACCCAGCCGCGCCAGGCCGGTAGCCACGTTCAGTTCCGCGCCGGCAACGCGTTTGATAAAGCGCTCTATGTCGGCAAGATCGCCCGTTTCGCTGGCAACAAACATGGCCATGGCTTCGCCGAGGGTGATGACGTCCAGTGAGTTATGCATGGCTTACTCCTCGCGCAGCAGGTTGACGTAATGGCGGGTAACGGCGACCAGGTCGCGGCTCTCCAGCGGAAACTCAATGCCGCGTGGGACATCAGCCGGAAGCTGGCGCAGCAGATCGCGCCAGCTGGGCGGCGCCTCATCCAGCGCGACGGCACGGTAGTGATAGTGGTGGGGCACGGCGGCTTTGACGTGGATATAGCGCACCAGCGGGGCCAGCTCGCGGGCGGCGTCCTGCGCGGAATCCCCCACCCACAGCCAGTTCGCCATATCAAAGGTCAGTGCGATCGGCAGCGCCTGCTCGGTGACCGCCGCGCTGAAGCGCGACATGGGGGCCAGCCGGCCGCAATCGGTCTGGTCGTTTTCCACCACCAGCGCCACGCTGTGCTGCGCCAGCCAGCCTTTCAGCGGCGCGAGCGCGGTGGCATTGCGGAAGTGACCGAGGGAAACTTTCAGCCAGCGGGCGTTGAGCTGCGCGGCTTCGCTTAACAGCGTGGGCAGGAGCGGGTTAAGTTTGCCGTCGGGACTGCACAGCGGTTCAGGGGCGGAGTAGCAGGCGAACAGACCGAGCAGTGACAGGGTATGAGCGAAGGCGGGCAGGGCATCGAGTTCCTGCGGGGTAAAGAGTTCGCGACGGATTTCCACCCCGTCCGCGCCTGCGGCGGCAATCACCGCCAGCAGGTTACGTTGCCCGCCAGCCGCCTGAATGCGATCGTTTCCATAAGCGGCTGTAACAACAATGATTTCTCTCGGCATCGGTCTCTCCGGCGCGTTTACATCTG
The DNA here is from genome assembly GCF_000463155.2 of Siccibacter turicensis LMG 23730. Taxonomy (GTDB): domain Bacteria; phylum Pseudomonadota; class Gammaproteobacteria; order Enterobacterales; family Enterobacteriaceae; genus Siccibacter; species Siccibacter turicensis. Next base: position 179,887 of record NZ_AWFZ01000061.1, read on the forward strand.
AATAACATTAGTTATTACGCTAGATGGAACCGGTTCCAAAGAGAAGGAGCAGATGCTGAAATTATGATCCCCGTCACGGGGTATCGGTTAGCGGGACGTGGAGCCGCGCACCACCAGTTCGCCGGAAAACACCTGCTCGCGCACCGCTTCCTGACTGCCTTCGATACGTTTCACCACCTGTTCAAGGGCCGCATAGCCCATCTGCCAGGTCGGTTGTTTCAGGGTGGTTATGCCGACGCCGGCCAGCTCGGCCCACTCCAGTTCATCGAACCCCAGCAGGCCAATATCCGCGCCCCAGTTCAGGCCGATACGCTTCAACGCACGGGCGATGTGCAGCGTCAGCGCGCCGTTGGCGGTAATGAGCGCTTTGCGCATCCCGCGGTGGGCGGTGTGAAACTGACGCAGCGTGGTGTCCAGCAGATCGCTGTCGTGCAGGGTGACTTCGGCGTTCTGCGCCTGCACGCCGGGATGGCGACCCAGCGTATGGTAAAACGCCGCCAGCCGCTCGCGACGCGTGTTAACGGTGCCGAGCGGTTCGCTGAGAAACAGAATGGCTTCGAACCCCTGGCTCACCAGATGTTCGGTGGCGGTGGTCGCGGCCTGGGTGTTATCCAGCCCCACCACATCGCAGGCGAAATCCGGGATTTTACGGTCGATAAGCACCATCGGCAGCGCCGACTGCTGCAGGCGGTTCAACCCCTCTTCGCGCATCCCCACCGCGTTTACCACAATGCCCTCCACCTGATAGCTGCGCAGCAGGTCGAGGTAGTGCAGCTCCTGATCCACTTCGTTATTGGTGTTACACACCAGCGGGGTAAAGCCTTTCTCGCGACAGGCCGCTTCGATACCGCTCAGCACATCAACCGAATAGGGATTGGTGATATCGGCAATGATCAGGCCAATCAGGCGGGTACGGCCGCGCTTGAGGCCGCGCGCCATCTGGTTCGGGCGATAGTCGAGCTCCGCGATGGCCTGTTCGATGCGCGCCAGCAGATCGTCGGACAGCAGCTGCTTTTCGCCGTTCAGGTAGCGCGAGACGCTGGTTTTACCGGTTTTCGCAGCGCGGGCGACATCGCTGATGGTCGGGCGGGACGTTTTTGGGGTCATGAGACTTCCTTTTCAGGCTAAAACGCCAGTGCGTCAGGTGATTGTTTTTATTATTAGATGATTTGGGTAGCCGCCGTAAAGCCGCGATGTGTCGGGCGGGCATTATCCGTCGGGGATCTGCCGTCCATCACGATTGTGTAGCGCTATTTATAATTATGTTATAACGTATCAATTCATAACAAATGCGCATACAGGAGAGTGAACGACATGAAGAAGGTAGCCTTAGTCGCGGGGATGGGATTGTTGCTGGCCAGCGGTCACAGCATGGCTCACGGACATCATCACGGCACGCCGCTGACCGAAGCGGAACGTCAGGCCAGCGAAGGCGTTTTTAACGACAGCGACGTGAAAGATCGTCCGCTGAGCGACTGGGACGGCGTCTGGCAGTCGATTTATCCGTACCTGCTGAGCGGCGATCTCGATCCGGTACTGGCGAAAAAAGCGAAAGCAGCCGGTAAAACCGTGGAGGAGTATCGCGCCTACTACCAAAAAGGGTACGCCACGGACGTCGAGATGATTGGTATTGAGAACAACGTGATGGAGTTTCACGTCGGAAAAACGGTGAATGCCTGCACCTATACCTATAACGGCTACAAAATTTTGCATTACACCTCCGGCAAGAAAGGTGTGCGTTATCTGTTTGAATGCACCGATAGCACGTCAAAAGCGCCGAAATTCGTGCAGTTCAGCGACCACACCATCGCGCCGCGTAAGTCCGCGCACTACCATATTTATATGGGCAATACCTCACATGAGGCGCTGCTGAAAGAGATGGATAACTGGCCGACCTACTATCCGTACCAGTTAAGCAAAGCGCAGGTGGTTGATGAGATGCTGCACCACTAAAGCCTGATGCTGCCTCATCGGGATTGCGCCCGATGAGGCATTCGCCCGTTACTGAAGCGGGCTAAGGGTAATCTCTACGCGACGGTTCTGCGCTTTACCGTCTTCGGTGCTGTTGCTGGCAACCGGGTTCGCCGGGCCCATTCCGCTGGTGCGGATACGGTTGGCGGCGACGCCCTGGGTGATGAGCGCGCTGGCAACGCTGTCTGCGCGCTGCTGCGACAGCTTCATGTTCAGCGCCTGGCCGCCGGTACTGTCGGTGTAGCCCACCACGTTAACCGCGGTTTTCGGGTACTCCTTCAGGACCATCGTCACGCCGGTCAGGGTGTTGGCACCCGCCGGTTTCAGGTTCGCCTGGCTGCTGTCGAAGGTGACGTTATTCGGCATGTTCAGGATGATGTTATCGCCGCTGCGGGTGACGCTCACGCCGGTACCCTGCATTTTGTCGCGCAGCTTCGCTTCCTGCACGTCCATGTAGTAGCCTGCGCCGCCGCCCAGTGCCGCACCGGCCGCTGCGCCAATCAGCGCGCCTTTGCCGCGATCTTTTTTCGAGGAGGAGAGCGCGCCTACGCCTGCACCGACCAGCGAGCCGATACCGGCACCGATGCCCGATTTACCCGCTTCGCGTTCGCCGGTGTAGGGATTAGTTGTACAGCCAGATAACGCCAGCGCGCCGCAGACAGCGGCGGCAATAATAACCACACGTTTTTTCATTCTTTTCCCTTAATCACGTATTTTGCTAAGTCCCCTGTAAAGGGCGGTTGATTATGCCTTGTAAATGTGATGAAAATTCATGCCTTTCGTCTTAATTTTTACGCGAACGCGGGCTTTTTCAGCGCCGGATGACCGTGCGTTGGGAGCCTGACGGAAAAAGTCATAAGTCGGTGCCTGTAAGACACCCCTTCACCTGCATACGTACTCAGGAGCGCGTTTTGGCTAACTCATCTTCATCTAAACCGGTGCTTACCGCCGCCCACTGGGGACCCATGCTCGTCGAAACCGACGGCGAGCGCGTGCTCTCGTCCCGGGGCGCGCTGGAGAGCCGCCACCTTAACTCGCTGCAAACGGCGGTGCCTGACCAGGTACACAGTAAAACCCGTGTGCGCTACCCGATGGCGCGTAAGGGTTTTCTTGCGTCTCCGGATAAGCCGCAGGGGGTGCGCGGGCAGGATGAGTATGTGCGTATCAGCTGGGATGAGGCGCTGCGCCTGATTGACACCCAGCATCGCCGTATCCGCGAGTCCGCCGGGCCATCAGCGATTTTCGCTGGCTCCTACGGCTGGCGTTCGAACGGCGTCTTCCATAAGGCCGCTACCCTGTTGCAGCGCTACATGAGCCTGGCAGGGGGCTATACCGGTCATTCGGGGGATTACTCCACCGGCGCGGCGCAGGTGATCATGCCCTACGTGCTCGGCGGCAACGAGGTTTATCAGCAGCAGACCAGCTGGCCGTTGGTACTGGAGCACAGCGATGTGGTGGTGCTCTGGAGCGCCAACCCGCTCAACACCCTGAAAATTGCCTGGAACGCCTCTGACGAGCAGGGCATCGGCTGGTTTGAAAAGCTGAAGCGCAGCGGTAAACGGCTGATCTGCATCGACCCGATGCGCTCCGAAACCGTTGATTACTTTGGTGACAGCATGGAGTGGCTGGCCCCGCACATGGGTACCGACGTGGCGCTGATGCTGGGCATCGCCCATACGCTGGTGGAAAACGACTGGCACGACCGCGCGTTTCTGGCGGCCTGCACCCACGGATACGCTATCTTTGCCGATTACCTGACCGGCGCGAGCGATGGCGTTGCCAAAGACGCCGCCTGGGCGGCACCGATCTGTGGCATTCCGGAATCCACCATTCGCGAACTGGCGCAGCTGTTCAGCCAGAACCGCACGCTGCTGATGGGCGGATGGGGCATGCAGCGTCAGCAGTACGGCGAGCAGAAACACTGGATGCTGGTCACGCTGGCGGCGATGCTCGGGCAGATCGGCACCCCCGGCGGCGGCTTCGGTCTGTCGTACCACTTTGCCAACGGCGGCAACCCGACACGCCGTGCGGCGGTGCTGGCCTCGATGCAGGGCAGCGTAAAGGATGGCACCGACGCGGTAGAGAAAATTCCGGTGGCGCGCATCGTTGAGGCGCTGGAAAACCCCGGCGGCGAGTACCAGCATAACGGCCAGCAGAAACGCTTCCCCGACATCCGCTTCGTCTGGTGGGCGGGCGGCGCCAACTTCACTCATCATCAGGACACCAACCGCCTGATCCGAGCCTGGCAGAAGCCGGAGCTGGTGGTGATCTCCGAGTGCTTCTGGACCGCCGCGGCGCGCCATGCGGATATCGTGCTGCCGATTACCACCTCGTTTGAGCGCAACGATCTCACCATGACCGGCGACTACAGCAACCAGCATCTGGTGCCGATGAAGCAGGTGGTGGCGCCCCAGGGCGAAGCGCGTAATGATTTTGACGTGTTTGCTGAACTGAGCGAGCGCTGGGAAGCGGGCGGGATGGCGCGCTTCACCGAAGGGAAAGATGAAATGGCGTGGCTGGAAACCTTCTACACCATTGCCGGTGAGCGCGGTGCGGCCCAGGGCGTCACCCTGCCGCCGTTCGCCGAGTTCTGGGAGGCCAACCAGCTCATTGAGATGCCGGAGAGCGAGAAGAACGCCCGGTTCGTGCGTTTTGCCGCGTTCCGCGAGGATCCGCAGGGCAATCCGCTCTCCACCCCCAGCGGTAAAATTGAAATTTACTCCGAACGTATCGCCGCGTTTGGCTACGCCGACTGCCCGCCGCACCCGAGCTGGATTGCGCCCGATGAGTGGCACGGTAGCGCCGAGCCAGGTCAGCTGGAGCTGCTCTCCTCGCATCCGGCGCACCGTCTGCACAGTCAGCTTAACTATGCGCACCTGCGCGAGCAGTATGCGGTGGCGGGACGTGAGCCGCTGACGCTGAACCCGGAGGATGCCCGGGCGCGCGGCATTGAAAACGGTGATGTGGTGCGGGTGTGGAACGATCGCGGGCAGGTGCTGGCCGGGGCAGTGGTCACCGATGGCATCCGGCCGGGCACCGTCTGTCTGCACCAGGGGGCGTGGCCCGATCTGGATCGCGACAACGGCGGCGTGTGTAAAAACGGTGCGGTAAACGTGCTGACGCGCGATGTGCCGACCTCACGGCTGTCAAACGGCTGTGCGGCCAACTCGTCGCTGGTGTGGATGGAGAAGTATCGCGGCCCGGCGCTGACCGTTACGGCGTTTGATCCGCCTGCCAGCGCATAATCCACGTCGGGTGGTGGGTTTCCTCCTGCCAGGCGCTTTCTTCAATGCGAAAGCCCAGGTGGTGGTAGAAATTCACCGCCCGCGTATTCTTCTGGTACACCTCCAGGCTGAGATCGTCAACGCGCGCCATAACGTGGCGCATTAACGCTCCGCCGATACCCTGCCCGAGCGCGTCCGGCGCGACAAACAGCGCCCCCACGAAGCGCCCATCCATCACGCTGATAAACCCGCGCAGTCCATCCTCTTCATCGACCCAGGTCTGTGCGCCGGGGAGATAGACTTCGCGCACCAGGCCGAGGCTCTCCTGCCAGTAGCTGGCGTCAATAAACGGATGGGCCGCCGTAGTGCTGACCAGCCACAGGTCGAGCAGCGCCGGCAGGTCGTCGCGGGACGCCTCGCGAATCATCCCCGCGCTCCCGGATGGCAATGGCAGGTAGTGATGTGATCGTTCACTAACCCGCAAGCCTGCATAAACGAGTAACAGATGGTGGAGCCGACAAATTTAAAGCCACGTTGCTTCAGAGCTTTCGACAGCGCGTCGGAGGCGGGGGTGGTTACCGGGATCTCTCTCGAAGTGCTCGCGGTGGTGACCTGCGGCTGGTTATCCACGAACCCCCAGACAAAATCTGAAAATGACTCACCGTTTGCCTGCATTGCCAGCAGCGCCCGCGCGTTGGTGATGATGGCTTCCAGCTTGCCGCGATGGCGAATAATGCTGGCGTCCTGCATCAGGACATCCACCTCTTCCGGGGCGATTGCCGCCACGCGCTGTGGATCGAAATGGTGGAAGCAGCGCCGGTAATTCTCTCGCTTTTTCAACACGGTAATCCACGACAGCCCCGCCTGTTGGCCTTCCAGGCAGATCATTTCAAACAGCGCGTTAGCGTCGCGCTGTGGCACGCCCCATTCGTTATCGTGATAGGCAATATAAAGCGGGTCCTGTGTGACCCATCCGCATCGTTGCATCGGTTTCTCGTTCCTTCCAGTTACGCGACGGTGGAATTCTGTTCACCCGGCTTGACGTGTCTGATAAAGAGACAATAGTTAAGACAGGGACTTTCGCCCATCCGACGAAAAAACGACGATAATCCGCCGGTTCAGGCTCTTCTGGGGTCGCGTTAATGATGACTCATTTATGCAGTGGCCGTTCTGCGTGCATGCGCAGGGCGTTGATATTGTGGTGCCTGACGTTAACCGCAAATGCGTATGCCTGGCAGCAGGAATATATCGCCGATGGCCCGCACAGCGATAGCGTTGCGCGATACACCTGGGACAGCGATCACCAACCCCGGTATGAAGATGTGCTCGCCGAGCGTATCCACTCGCAGGAGCGGGCGCTGCAGGCCATCGCCTCGCCGCCTGCTCCGGACCGTGCTTCGCAGATGAACGTCGGCTGGAGTCTGCCGATGCCTTATGGCGTCACCACCGGCCCGGTAGCGGGCTGGCGCTGGGACGGCAGCAGCACGGCGATGTACAGCGACCCGACAGCGGCAAGCAGCAGCGATTCGCTATGGCACGCGCCGGTGAGCACGCTCGGCTGGCGCGTAGACTCCAGCATCGGGCCGGTGCGCCCCTGGGCGCAGGTGAGCTACAACCAGCAGTTCGGCGATAACGTCTGGAAATCCCAGGCCGGGCTGCACCTGATGCCCGCCAGCATCCAGTACGGTAACTGGATGGACGTCAGCGTCGGGGTGGATATGCCGCTTACCCGGCATCTCGCGGCCTGGACATCGCTGTCGCAGAGCGACGGCATGACCAGCAGCGAAGACGTCATGATGTATAACCTGGGCGTCAGCGCGAACTTTTAAGGGCCGACGGCGTTAAGGGCGGTTGGTCAGCGCGATTTTCACCCCGCAGGCTTCAGCGTAGCGGCGCAGGGTGTTCCAGGTGGCGCGGGTGATATTGCGCTCCAGGCGAGAGATGGCGGGCGGCTTCACGCCCATGCGTTCAGCGACCTGGGCGCGGCTCAGGCCTGCGGATTCGCGCCACTGGGTGAGCTGCCTGAGCAGGGCGACCTCTTCAGAGATGTCATCCTCGCTCAGCGTCATGCTTGTCATCTGGTAGGGTTGTTCCATCAATGCATCGTGGGTAAAGGGGATTACCTTTGCCATGCCATCTCCTCCGATCCTGATCCGCAGGGTCGCCCGCCCGGGGGTATCGGTTTTATTGTTCTTAAAGCTCGGTTTAAAAAACGTAGACGCCGCCGCGCTCGCCTGATTGACGAATGATGCGGTGGCTGCCGGAAGATACTGATGTTACCGCGTGCGTCACTCACCGTCCTTGATGTGAATATCCACTAACCTTTTTAAGGTAATATTAATTTACACGTTAATATTGTCCAGATTTTACGCGCATTTTTGTCAGAAAGGCAGCGGTACGGCGGAAATTCTCAGGAAATTCGGTTCGCTGTGGCTGTAGCGAGCTGATGATGCATGAACGACGCGGCGTGCAGCACGGTTATCAACATTTGCGTTACGCGACGATCACAGTATTAACAACAACCTGAGCGATAGTGGGTACTCACTTTTGCTTTTCATGATGTGCTGACGAGGCCATTCATTCCCGCTTCGTGGCATTTCATTCCGCCCCCGATGCATCTCATGCCGTTTTCAACCCGCAATAACCCCCCCTTCGCTATGGTAAGGACAGTTAATTTCCTTACAGGAATACCGTCATGAACCTTTCATCCACTGCTAATCGTACTCGCTGGCTGACCCTCATCGGGACCATTATCACCCAGTTTGCACTGGGTTCCGTTTATACCTGGAGCCTGTTTAACGGCGCGCTATCCGAGAAACTCGACGCGCCGGTCAGCCAGGTCGCCTTTTCCTTTGGCCTGCTCAGCCTCGGGCTGGCGCTCTCGTCGTCGGTAGCCGGTAAGCTTCAGGAGCGCTTCGGCGTGAAGCGCGTGACCATCGCGTCAGGGCTGCTGCTTGGTCTGGGACTGTTTCTGACGGCGCACGCCAACAGCCTGATGATGCTCTGGCTGTGCGCGGGTATCCTGGTGGGGCTGGCCGATGGTGCCGGCTACCTGCTGACGCTCTCCAACTGCGTAAAATGGTTCCCGGAGCGTAAAGGGCTGATTTCTGCCTTCTCCATCGGCTCCTACGGGTTGGGTAGCCTGGGCTTTAAGTTCATCGACACCCATCTGCTCAATACCGTCGGGCTGGAAAAAACCTTCGTCATCTGGGGCGCCCTGGCGCTGGTGATGATCGTGTTCGGCGCGATGATGATGAAAGACGCGCCGATGCAGCCGGCGACCAATGCCAGCGGGCAGACGGCGCAGGACTTTACCCTCCCCGAATCAATGCGTAAGCCGCAGTACTGGATGCTGGCGCTGATGTTCCTGACCGCCTGCATGTCCGGCCTGTACGTGATTGGCGTGGCGAAAGATATCGCCCAGGGGATGGTGAAGCTGAGCGCGCTGGATGCGGCCAACGCCGTCACGGTGATCTCCATCGCCAACCTGAGTGGCCGCCTGGTGCTGGGTATTCTCTCTGATAAAATCGCCCGTATCCGCGTCATCACTATTGGCCAGGTCATTTCGCTGGTGGGTATGGCGGCCCTGCTGTTCGCCCCGTTGAACGCCGTGACCTTCTTTGCGGCAATCGCCTGCGTGGCCTTTAACTTTGGCGGCACCATTACCGTCTACCCGTCGCTGGTGAGCGAGTTCTTCGGCCTGAATAACCTGGCGAAAAACTACGGCGTCATCTACCTGGGCTTCGGTATCGGCAGCATCTGCGGGTCGCTTATCGCCTCGCTGTTTGGCGGCTTCTACGTCACCTTCGTGGTTATCTTTGCCCTGTTGATTGTCTCTCTGGCGCTCTCCACCACCATTCGCCAGCCGCGTCGTGAAGCGGTGCGCCACACTCACGCTCACGCCTGATCACTGTCCATGTTCTCCCGCGCCACGCTTACCGCGTGGCGTTTTTTTTATGCCAGCGGCGCTTTTTTCACCACCTCGCGCATCGCGACTATGCTTTCTAAACATTCACAACAGAAGGAACACGCGATGTCTTTAGAAAAAGTGGTGTACCGCGCTAAAGCAAAAGCAACCGGTGGGCGCGATGGCCGCGCCGTCTCTTCCGACGGTGTGCTGGACGTGAAGCTGGGCGTACCGAAAGAGATGGGCGGCGCGGGCGGAGAGGCCACCAACCCGGAACAGCTGTTCGCCGCGGGCTATTCCGCCTGTTTCCTCGGGGCGTTAAAGCACGTTGCCGCCCAGGAGAAGAAAAAGATCCCGCAGGACGCGTGGATTGAGGGCGAAGTTGGCATCGGCCCACTGCCGACCGGCTTTGGTATTGAGGCGCAGCTGAACGTTCACCTGCCGGGCATGGACCAGGCCGAAGCCGATGCGCTGGTGCAAAAGGCCCACATCGTCTGCCCCTACTCCAACGCCACCCGCGGCAATATCGACGTGAAACTCAACGTCATCACCGCTTAGTACGCTATTCCTGAATGCGTTGAGCAAAACGTGCGGATCCAGCTCGACAGTTTGTAAATAATGAGCTGGATCTCACTCCGCCAGGACACTTTTCCCCGCCGCTGTGGTCTACTAACCACGCCTGACGTTTGAATCCTCCTGATTCCTGTGCGTACCTTACTTTTTCCACAAGAATGCTTTGCCTATCAAAGCAGTGGATTCGTTTTTCTCTGTTTTCCGGGATTGCTTGCATGAGTTACATAAAATCGATGACCCAGCAGAAGCTCAGCTTCCTGCTTGCGGTATACATCGGCCTGTTTCTGAACATCGCGGTCTTTTTCCGCCGCTTTGACGGTTATGTAGAACATTTTACGGCCTGGAATGGATTCGCCGCTGTCGTGGAACTGTGTGCCACCGTTTTAGTCACCTTCTTCCTGTTACGACTGATTTCACTGCTCGGACGCCGTGCCTGGCAGGTGCTGACCTCGCTTATCGTGCTGTTTTCCGCCGGGGCCAGCTACTACATGACCTTCCTGAACGTGGTGATCGGTTACGGCATCGTGGCCTCGGTGATGACCACGGATATCGACCTGTCGAAAGAGGTGGTGGGCTGGGGCTTCGCACTGTGGATTGTGCTGATCAGCGCGCCGCCGCTGCTGTTTATCTGGAATAACCGCTGCCGCTATACGCTGCTGCGCCAGTTGCGCACCCGCGGGCAGCGCTTTCGCAGCGTCATCGCCGTGGCGCTGGCGGGGATACTGGTATGGGCGCCGATTCGCCTGCTCGATATGCAGCAGAAGAAAGTTGAGCGCGCGACCGGCGTCGACATGCCGAGCTACGGCGGGGTAGTAGCAAACTCCTATCTGCCGTCTAACTGGCTCTCCGCGCTGGGGCTGTATGCCTGGGCGCAGGTCGATGAGTCCTCGGACAGCAGCTCGCTGCTGAACCCGGCGAAAAAATTCACCTACACCGCCTCGGAAGATCTCGACGACACCTACGTGGTGTTTATCATCGGCGAGACCACGCGCTGGGATCATATGGGCATGCTGGGCTACGAGCGTGACACCACGCCGAAGCTTGGCAAAGAGCCGAACCTTGCGGCGTTCCGCGGCTACTCGTGCGATACCGCCACCAAGCTGTCGCTGCGCTGCATGTTTGTCCGTCAGGGCGGCGCGTCGGATAACCCGCAGCGTACCCTGAAAGAGCAGAACGTGTTTGCTGTCCTGAAACAGCTCGGCTTCAGTTCCGATCTCTATGCGATGCAGAGCGAAATGTGGTTCTACAGCAACGCGATGGCGGACAACATCTCCTACCGTGAGCAGATTGGTGCCGATCCGCGCAATCGCGGTAAAACCGTGGATGACATGCTGCTGGTGGAAGAGATCCAGAACTCGCTGGCGAACCATCCGGAAGGCAAGCATCTGATCGTGCTGCACACCAAAGGCTCGCACTACAACTACGTACAGCGCTATCCGCGCAGCTACGCCCGCTGGACGCCAGAGTGTGTGAACGTTGATACCAAGTGCAGCCGCGAAGAGTTCATCAACGCGTACGACAACTCGGTGCTCTACGTCGACACCTTCATCGACAAGGTGATTGACCAGGTGCGCGATAAGAAAGCGATTGTCTTCTACGCCGCCGACCACGGGGAATCCATCAACGATAACGAGCATCTGCACGGTACGCCGCGCCATATGGCACCCCCGGAGCAGTTCCGCGTACCGATGATGGTATGGATGTCGGATAAGTATCTGGCGAACCCGGATCACGCGCAGGCGTTTGCGAAGCTGAAAAAAGAGGCGGAGATGAAAGTGCCGCGTCGCCATGTGGAGCTGTATGACACCGTGCTTGGCTGTCTTGGCTACACGTCGCCGGACGGCGGCATCAACCAGAACAACAACTGGTGCCACGTCGGAGACGCAAAAACCGCCGCTACACCCTAGCGCTGCTGGCTTTCCAGGCGATCAAAAGGCTTTTTTAGGTTAAGGGATTGACGGTCGAAGTGGTGCGCAGTAATATGCGCCCCGCATTCGGTGATTGGCGCAGCCTGGTAGCGCACTTCGTTCGGGACGAAGGGGTCGGAGGTTCGAATCCTCTATCACCGACCAAATTTAAAACCCTGCTCAACGAGCAGGGTTTTTTGCATCTGGCGTTTATGAGGATGAGAACCTCCGGGGGCAAGGAGGTTCGACTCGAGCGTGAGCGAGAGAACGTTGCGCAGCAACGGCCCGCAGGGCGAGCCACGGCGTGGCGAGTTATCCTCTGGCACCGACCACATTCAAAACCCTGCTCTATGAGCAGGGTTTTTTGCATCTGGGGTTTATGAAAATGAAACGCCAGCAGAAGAAGGTTTCATTCAAAAGTGTTTCCCAACTTAAAAACGTGCGGCATCGGGTTTTCATCTATTAGCCAACAAGGGGTTAGCATTGCCGTTTCAGGCAAATGCCAGGCAGCTGCGTATTTCGCTGCCTGATGAGCATTTTATGGCATTTTCCATTGTAAATTATTATGAAAACACGACTCTCGTTTTACCTTCCCTTATGGTTCGCCTCAGCATATTTCGCTGTAACCCCACCTATTTCGAAACGTATTCGTTCAGTTCTTCATCATTGTTCAAGAAATTTTTCACAAATTGCACAAACGACAACCACTGCTCAGAGTGGATTAACCAGATAATTGTTCTGGCATTATGCCGCTAGCATAAATTTCCCTGCTGGAAATAGTAGCTTGAAGTTTTTTTAATCTTTGTTTGCCCTTTCTCACACTCCTTGTAAAACCCGGACACCTGTATTGACGTTTTCACATTCTGTTGACAGATTGTAGGGCGTGAGGGGCACTTTAAGGACAGTCTGTACTGCGACTGCGTCGACATTGTGAAAGGATTCCCCGTCCTCATTCGAGCCTTCGGGCAGAACCGATCAGACCGGGTAAAAAACAAAATAAGGTCTGACGGACCACCTCAAGTATTTCGGATAACAGCCTTACGCTGCGAGTCGAAAGACGGCGGGTAACACAACACATATCACATTGGAGCAGAATAATGAGTATTTCCTTGAAGAAGTCAGGGATGCTGAAGTTTGGCCTGAGCCTGGTGGCCATGACTGTCGCAGCAAGCGTAAATGCCAAGACCCTGGTGTACTGTTCAGAAGGTTCGCCGGAAGGTTTTAACCCGCAGCTCTTCACCTCTGGCACCACTTACGACGCCAGCTCCGTACCTATCTATAACCGTCTGGTTGAATTCAAAATCGGCACCACGGAAGTTATTCCGGGCCTGGCTGAAAAGTGGGAAATCAGCGAAGACGGCAAAACCTATACCTTCCACCTGCGTAAAGGCGTGAAGTGGCAGGACAATAAAGAGTTCAAACCGACGCGCGAATTTAACGCCGACGACGTGGTGTTCTCTTTCGATCGCCAGAAAAACGATCAGAACCCGTACCATAAAGTGTCCGGCGGCAGCTACGAATACTTCGAAGGCATGGCGCTGCCGGAGCTGATCGCCGAAGTGAAGAAAGTGGACGACAATACCGTTCAGTTCGTGCTGACCCGTCCGGAAGCCCCGTTCCTGGCTGACCTGGCGATGGACTTCGCGTCAATTCTCTCTAAAGAGTACGCGGACAACATGCTGAAAGCCGGCACCCCGGAGAAGGTCGACCTGAACCCAATCGGTACCGGTCCGTTCCAGCTCCAGCAGTACCAGAAAGACTCCCGTATTCTGTACAAAGCGTTTGATGGCTTCTGGGGTACCAAACCGCAGATCGACCGTCTGGTGTTCTCTATCACCCCGGACGCGTCCGTTCGCTACGCCAAACTGCAGAAAAACGAGTGCCAGGTGATGCCGTACCCGAACCCGGCTGACATCGCGCGCATGAAGCAGGACAAAAACATCAACCTGATGGAGCAGGCCGGTCTGAACGTGGGCTACCTCTCTTTCAACACCGAGAAGAAGCCGTTTGACGACGTGAAAGTGCGTCAGGCGCTGACCTACGCGGTGAACAAAGAAGCGATCATCAAAGCGGTTTACCAGGGCGCGGGCACCGCGGCGAAAAACCTGATCCCGCCGACCATGTGGAGCTACAACGACGCGGTGCAGGATTACGGCTACGACGTTGAGAAAGCGAAAGCGCTGCTGAAAGAAGCGGGCATGGAAAAAGGCTTCACCGTTGACCTGTGGGCGATGCCGGTACAGCGTCCGTACAACCCGAACGCGCGCCGTATGGCTGAGATGATTCAGTCTGACTGGGCGAAGATCGGCGTACAGGCCAAGATCGTGACCTACGAGTGGGGCGAGTACCTGAAGCGCGCCAAAGCAGGCGAGCACCAGGCCGTTATGATGGGCTGGACCGGCGACAATGGGGATCCGGATAACTTCTTCGCGACCCTGTTCAGCTGCGACGCGGCCAAGCAAGGCTCCAACTACTCTCGCTGGTGCTACAAGCCGTTTGAAGATCTGATTCAGCCGGCGCGTGCCACCGACGACCACAACAAGCGTATCGAACTTTACAAACAGGCTCAGGTTGTGATGCACGACCAGGCGCCGGCGCTGATCATCGCGCACTCCACCGTGTATGAGCCAGTGCGTAAGGAAGTGAAAGGCTACGTGGTCGATCCGCTGGGCAAACACCACTTCGAAAACGTGTCTGTTGAATAATAAGTACGAAGCCTGATCCTTCCCGCTGTCGGGAAGGATAACGGCGTGCCCCCGCCCCCGTGGAGCGGGGGATTTACATTTGTGAGCAATACCGATGCCCGGTGCCGTCTGGCCTGGCATCCTTAAAGAGAATCCGGGATATGTTGCAGTTCTTCCTCCGACGTCTGGGCCTTGTCATCCCGACGTTTATAGGCATCACCCTACTCACCTTCGCCTTCGTCCATATGATTCCTGGTGACCCGGTAATGATTATGGCCGGCGAGCGAGGCATCTCCCCTGAACGTCATGCGCAGCTGCTGGCCGAACTCGGTCTGGATAAGCCCATGTGGCAGCAGTATCTGCACTACATCTGGGGCGTAATGCACGGTGACTTAGGTATTTCATTAAAAAGCCGTCTCCCGGTATGGGAAGAGTTTGTTCCCCGCTTCCAGGCCACCCTTGAGCTGGGCGTGTGCGCCATGATTTTCGCCGTTGCGGTGGGGATCCCCGTGGGCGTGCTGGCAGCGGTAAAACGCGGCTCCATTTTCGATCACACGGCCGTTGGTATCGCACTGACGGGCTACTCCATGCCTATCTTCTGGTGGGGCATGATGCTGATTATGCTGGTATCGGTGCAGCTTAACCTGACGCCGGTTTCCGGGCGCGTCAGCGATATGGTGTTCCTGGACGACACCAATCCGCTCACCGGTTTTATGCTGATAGATACCGCCATCTGGGGCGAAGAGGGCAACTTCATTGATGCGCTGGCGCACATGATCCTGCCGGCGATGGTGCTGGGCACCATTCCCCTGGCGGTTATCGTGCGTATGACCCGCTCGGCGATGCTCGAAGTGCTGGGTGAGGACTATATCCGCACCGCACGCGCCAAAGGGCTGACCCGGATGCGCGTCATCATCGTTCATGCGCTGCGTAACGCCATGCTGCCGGTGGTGACGGTGATCGGGTTGCAGGTCGGCACCATGCTGGCCGGGGCGATCCTCACCGAAACCATCTTCTCGTGGCCGGGCCTGGGACGCTGGCTGATCGATGCACTGCAACGCCGCGACTATCCGGTGGTGCAGGGTGGGGTGCTGCTGGTGGCGACGATGATCATCCTCGTCAACCTGCTGGTAGACCTGCTTTACGGCGTGGTGAACCCGCGTATTCGACACAAGAAGTAAGGGGCCATCATGTCACAAGTTACAGAAAGCAAAGTGGTTTCTGCGCCGGTGCCGATGACGCCCGTGCAGGAGTTCTGGCACTATTTCAAACGCAATAAAGGCGCGGTGATCGGGCTTATCTACGTCGTCGCCGTACTGATTATTGCCGTGTTCGCCAACTTTATTGCGCCGCACAACCCGGCGGAACAGTTCCGCGATGCGCTGCTCGCCCCGCCGGTCTGGCAGGATGGCGGCACCTGGGCGCACATTCTCGGTACCGACGACGTGGGTCGCGACGTGATGTCGCGTCTGATGTACGGTGCGCGCCTGTCGCTGCTGGTGGGCTGCCTGGTGGTGGTACTGTCGCTGATCATGGGCGTGGTGCTGGGTCTGCTGGCGGGCTATTTCGGCGGCCTGGTGGACAACATCATCATGCGTATCGTCGATATCATGCTGGCGCTGCCAAGTCTGCTGCTGGCCCTGGTGCTGGTGGCGGTGTTCGGCCCTTCCATCACCAATGCGGCGCTGGCGCTGACCTTCGTGGCGCTCCCCCACTACGTGCGCTTAACGCGCGGCGCGGTGCTGGTGGAAGTAAACCGCGACTACGTCACCGCCTCTCGCGTGGCGGGAGCGGGTGCGATGCGTCAGATGTTCGTGAACATTCTTCCTAACTGCCTTGCTCCGCTGATCGTTCAGGCGTCGCTCGGCTTCTCTAATGCCATCCTTGATATGGCCGCCCTTGGCTTCCTTGGCATGGGTGCGCAACCGCCGACGCCGGAGTGGGGCACTATGCTCTCCGACGTGTTGCAGTTCGCACAGAGCGCCTGGTGGGTCGTGACCTTCCCGGGTCTGGCGATCCTGCTGACGGTGCTGGCATTTAACCTGATGGGTGATGGGCTGCGTGACGCGCTCGATCCTAAACTCAAGCAGTAGAGAGGCGCGAGATGGCGTTATTGAATGTAGATAAATTATCGGTGCACTTCGGCGACGAAGACGCACCGTTCCGCGCCGTGGACCGTGTGAGCTACAGCGTGGATCAGGGTGAAGTGGTCGGTATCGTCGGGGAATCCGGCTCCGGGAAATCGGTCAGCTCGCTGGCGATCATGGGGCTGATTGATTATCCAGGCCGCGTGATGGCGGATAACCTCGGCTTTAACGGCCAGGATCTGAACCGCATCTCTGAGAAAGAGCGCCGCAACCTGGTGGGGGCTGAAGTGGCGATGATCTTCCAGGACCCGATGACCAGCCTCAACCCGTGCTACACCGTGGGCTTTCAGATTATGGAAGCCATCAAGGTGCATCAGGGCGGCAACAAGAAGACCCGCCGTCAGCGCGCCATCGACCTGCTGAATCAGGTCGGTATCCCTGACCCGGCGTCGCGTCTGGACGTTTACCCTCACCAGCTCTCCGGTGGGATGAGCCAGCGCGTAATGATTGCGATGGCGATTGCCTGCCGTCCTAAGCTGTTGATTGCCGATGAACCGACCACCGCACTGGATGTAACCATCCAGGCGCAGATCATCGAGCTGCTGCTGGAGCTTCAGCAAAAAGAGAACATGGCGCTGGTGCTCATCACCCATGACCTCGCGCTGGTGGCCGAAGCGGCACATAAAATCATTGTGATGTATGCCGGCCAGGTTGTAGAAACCGGTGCCGCACGCGATATTTTCCGCGCGCCGCGTCACCCCTATACCCAGGCGCTGCTGCGAGCCCTGCCGGAATTTGCCCAGGATAAAGCGCGGCTGGCGTCGCTGCCGGGCGTGGTACCGGGGAAATATGACCGCCCGAACGGCTGTCTGCTGAACCCGCGCTGCCCGTACGCCACCGACCGCTGCCGCGTTGACGAACCGGACTTGAACCCGGTAGACAACGGCCGTCAGTCAAAATGTCACTACCCACTCGATGACGCCGGGAGGCCTAATTATGAGTACGCATGAGGCCACAGCCCCTTTGCTGTTAAACGCAATCGATCTGAAAAAACACTACCCGGTGAAGAAAGGGCTGTTTGCCCCGGAACGCCTGGTGAAAGCGCTCGACGGCGTGTCGTTCACGCTTGAGCGCGGTAAAACTCTGGCGGTGGTGGGTGAGTCGGGCTGCGGGAAATCGACCCTCGGTCGCCTGCTGACCATGATCGAAACCCCGACCGGCGGCGAGCTGTACTATCAGGGTCAGGATCTGCTTAAACCGGACGCCACGGCGGAGAAGCTGCGCCGTCAGAAAATCCAGATCGTGTTCCAGAACCCCTACGGCTCGCTGAACCCGCGTAAGAAAGTCGGACAGATTCTGGAAGAGCCGCTGCAAATCAACAGCAGCCTGAGCAAAGCAGAGCGCCGTGAAAAAGCGCTGGCGATGATGGCGAAGGTCGGCCTGAAAACCGAGCACTACGATCGCTATCCGCACATGTTCTCCGGCGGTCAGCGCCAGCGTATCGCCATCGCCCGTGGGCTGATGCTCGATCCGGACGTGGTGATTGCCGATGAACCGGTATCGGCGCTCGACGTATCGGTACGCGCGCAGGTTCTGAACCTGATGATGGATCTGCAGCAGGATATGGGCCTCTCCTACGTGTTTATCTCCCACGATCTGTCGGTGGTGGAGCATATCGCCGATGAAGTGATGGTGATGTACCTCGGCCGCTGCGTGGAGAAGGGCACCAAGGACCAGATCTTCTCGAACCCGCGCCATCCGTACACCCAGGCGCTGCTCTCCGCGACGCCGCGCCTGAACCCGGACGACCGCCGCGAGCGCATCAAGCTTACCGGCGAGCTGCCAAGCCCGCTCAACCCGCCGCCGGGCTGTGCGTTTAACGCCCGCTGCCGTCGCCGCTTCGGACCGTGCACCCAGCTGCAACCGCAGCTCAAAGAGTACAACGGCCAGCTGGTTGCCTGCTTCGCGGTCGATCAGGACGAGAACGGCGAGAAAGCACTGCCGCAGCAGTAACGCGGTAAGACGACGTAAAAAACCGGAGCCCTGGCTCCGGTTTTTTTATGGCAACACGAGATCTGTTGCAGGTCATATTTGAACTATATTTTTTTATTAATATTTAAATGGCTACTAAATGAGCTTTTAATAGTGATTGGCTCGTAATTGAGCTATACTCTGTTATAAAATTATTTATATCTCATATTTGAGCTTTTAAGAGTCATTCAGTTTAGGTATGAACTTTATGAAGTCATTTTTAACGTCAAGGTTCTTATATGAACGATAACGTCATCACGTCGCTGACATGGAAGCTGCAGTCGGTAAGTGAGGAGCTGAGCAAGATGCGCAGTGAATTGCTGACGGCAGCAGCTGAAAGCGCACCCGGCAATGCGGCATCGATTGACGATCTGGCCGCGTTTGGTGCGCAGCTCAATGCGCGTCGTAAAGCGCTGGGTATCGATCTGGCACTGCTGGAACTGCAAACCGGGGTGTCGGTTTCGACATTAAAAAGGGTATTTAAAAATCCAGAGCAGGTGAAATTTGGCACGGTGATGGCGGTGGCCCGCGCGCTGGGTGTGACGCTATGCTCCGCCGTGTAACCGTGTGGCTCTACGGTGAGCCGGTAGGCGTGCTGGAGCAGAGCGACGCGGGGTTCTGCTTTACCTATCACGCGGATTATCAGGGGCCGCCGCTCTCATTAAGCCTGCCGGTGAGTCAGCGCAGGTTTCCGCGCGGCACGCTGCATCCATTTTTTGTTTCCCTCGCGCCGGAAGGCTGGCTGAATCGCCGTTACAGCCAGATACAGCATCTTGATGAAAAAGACCTGCTGGGGATGCTTATTCATAACGGTAAAAACCTGATTGGTGCCGTTCAGATTGAACCGGAGGATGCGTAATGGCGCTATGTCGTATTCTGTTAACGCCGCTTACTGGGCGGGATGAAGCCGCGGGTTACTCAGCGCGTGGTCTGAAGCGGCTTACCGGCACCGGGCGCGCCAGCCCACAGCTTCCGTTTACCCGTAGCGAATTCATTAGCGAACTGCCGAGGGTGCAGGCGGGGATGAGCATTTCCGGCTATCAGCCGAAGCTACAAATGGTACTTGAGAAAGGTATCTTCAGCGTGGTGGAACATCAGGGGGAATACATCCTCAAACCTTCCCCGGCGGAGTTCCCATTTTTAGCGGAAAACGAACACGCCACCATGACCCTGATGGCGCGACTTGGGTTTGATGTGCCACCGCACGGCCTGGTGCGATTTGCCAAAGCGCAGCCTGACGATCCCGAAGAGTATGCCTTTGTCATCCGCCGCTACGATCGTGACCAGCAGGGCAATGCACTGCACCAGGAGCAGCTGGACGCTGCAATGGATATTGGGGAAAAGTACGGAAAAACCGCTGCGGATGGTAAGCAGTACGTCAGCTATGAACGGCTGGCAACCTTTTTACTTGCAAACGTTAACGACAACCTGGCGTTCAAAATCGATCTGTTCCGGCGTATCGCTTATGCTTACCTGCTGGGAAACAACGATATGCATCTGCGCAATTTCGGCCTGATCTTGCCGCCGCTCGGCAAGCCTGAACTGGCACCGGTATATGATTTTGTCAGCGTCGCCCCTTATTCCCCGGTATTTAACAGCGGGTTTCTGGCCCTGCCACTGCTGTGCTGTGAAGAGGGCGATGGCGAGCTGGCACCGGGCATGAAAACGCAATACGGGGAGTATCTCGGAAAGGATTTTTTGGTGCTCGGTGAAGCAATGGGCCTGGCGAAACCCGTGGTGCTGCGCCTGTTTGCACAGATGCTGAGCGAAGCAAAAACTGTCGAAGCGGTGTATCGCGCCTCGTTTATGCCTGCCGGAGACAGCGAGCGCGTGTTGCAGTGCTATCAACAGCGGTTGAAGCGGATGATAAACGTGGATGAGGCGGAGATGGTTGGCATATGAGTCGCAGAATAGGGCAGGGCGGATAAGCCTGCGCACCTGCCGTGTCAGTGCTGCAGGGTTACAGACTCAGGCTACATTACCCCTTCGGTTCAATCCCTTTTTTCTTCAACGCTTCCCGCGCCAGATTCTTAAACCAGTTGGCAAGACTGATCCCCTGCGCAGCGGCCTCGGCATCAAGCTGCGCGCGTAATGCAGGGTCGATACGCATTTTAAATTGCGGGGTTGGTCCCCCGATTGTCGATTTTTTATCCCTTTTAATCATTGACAAGGGGCCACCTAAAGATTAATTTTCATATCTAAGTGGCCACTTATACTTTATCAGGCCACCATAAACAACGCCCCGGAAGTGCGCCAACACCGCCGGAGCGTCTGACCACAACGTTATGAGGACTAACGCTATGGCTAATGCCGATAGTAACACAAACGCTCGCCCTGAATTTACCCTGCCGGATCACACCCCTGGCACGACACTCACCGCATTGATGGCTACGCCGCTGGGCGCCAGGCACGATCTTTTTCAGGTGCTGGAAGGGTGTCAGCGCTACGCTGACGAACTGATTGAAACCCACGATATTACCGCGCGTATGGCGCTGTGCGGGCGCCTGCTCGCCGGGATGGAAGTGATGCGAGGGTTGTTAAACGCGCCATTACCTCCCCATCTGATTGCTCGCTTAACGGTGGAAGATGCCCAGGAGCTGCCTGGCTTGATCGCCTGTGATTCAGAAACGCTACGGGAATATTGCGCTGCGCTGATTCTGATTTTGCTTAATCACCAGGAGTCGCCGGAGCAGGAGAAGATGATCATCGGTGTTTTGTACGAGCTTATTGACCTGCTGGCCCACGATCTGAAAGCCCCACGTTTTTTGCGAACGCCGACCGGGTTAGTGACGCTGGAAGGGGAGCCGCTGCCGCAGGTTCACTGACGCGGTTATTTCGGGAAGCAACGCCGATGATGTAAATAATAACGCCCCAGAGCAGTAATCACTTTTGATGGTTCTTTGGGGCACTATGGAATCAGTAACACGATCCTGCAAAGAAGACCGCATGTTGTTGCAGTTACTGCGTGAGAGGATGATGAAAATTATACGTTCGCTCACGCTTATAACGGACTCTCCAGCAATCCAGCAATCCAGTCCTCGGTTCGCAGGCCGGACACGCGTTCGAATTCACGCCGGTTATTGGATACCACGATCAATCCCCGTGAACGGGCATGACCCGCAATCATCGTATCCCATGCCCCAATGGGGGTGCCTTTTCTGGCGAGCTCGGCCCGAATCTGACCCGTGTGCGTAGCGGCATCATTATCAAAGGTCAGCACATCCAGCCTGGCTGCAAACCCTTCTACCACGGCGAGATTTTTTTCCGGATTTTGTGATTTCTCTGCGCCGTAGATCAATTCCATTAGCGTGACGGTACTAATGCACATCTGCCCGTAATATTTATTGAACGCCTCGCGAACAATCTGCGGTTTGTTTTTGATAGTGAAAATGCAGATGTTGGTATCCAGCATAAACTTGAGCATCAAAATTCTTCCCTGGTTTGATCGTCTGGTTGATCCCTGTCAGACATGTAGTCCGACGTCACGCTGTCGCCATTGAACCAGTTGTCCCAGCCTTCTCCTGCCGGTGTGATAATCCGGGTCCTTCCGACAGCAACGATTTCTACATTCTTCACATCTTCCGGTAGCGCTACTGCCTTAGGTAAGCGAACGGCCTGGCTGCGATTACTACGAAACACCGTGGTTTTTTCCATCGCCCCTCCTGCGTTGTACGTTTTTTATCCTTATCATCTTAGTGATGCAATGGGATATGTCAAAGGGATATACAAGAGAGTGGGATAACTGGAAACCGCTTCACAATCAGGAATAAAAAAGCCCGACGCGTTTTCACGGGTCGGGCTGTGTGTTCAGCGGCAGGCGCTATTGCTCACCATCATCACTGCGGATACGGTACCCAGTCGCCGCCGTTCAGGCGCACCCAGGGTTTACCCTGATACTGCACCACCACGGCGTTGGCATTTTCCGATACCGGCGCAGACTGCGGCAGGTTGCTGGTCAACGCGTCCCAGTCCACGCTATCGGCCACGAAGTTTTTGCCGTCTACCGAGCGAGCCACCAGTTCAGATATCGCCAGGAAGCTGCTGGGCCGATCGATCTGAATCATGTCGCCCTGATGCGGGGCTTTCATACCGATAAACTTAATGCCGACCGGCACATGGGTAATGGACGGGCTCGGGATATCACGCAGGCCGGATACCTGCATTCTGTCCCCGGCCAGCGCCGCGCCGTGCTCCGGCACAATCACCACCATCACTTTGCGGCCCGATTTTTCCAGATCCGTCAGGAAGGCATCAAGCTGGTCGAACAGCTTCTGGGCGCGCATTTTATAGTCGGCGGTTTTGCTCACGCCCGGCAGATGGTTCCCGTCGTGCAGCGGCAGCAGGTTAAAGAAGGTCGCGCTGCGCGGGTTCTGAGTGCGGTCTTCGGACTTGTTCCAGCGATCCAGCACCGCCGCATCGTCATAGATGGGCGAGTTATCGAAGGAGCGCAGGGCCACCGGCAGACCGGTCTGGTCCATCAGCGGCGACTGCATCCCACCGCCTTCGCGAACTTCCTGCAGGAAGCCGCCGAACACGCCGTCGTGGTCAAGCATCAGGTGCTGCGAGAAGCCCAGCTTCGAGAGGTTCTCAAACAGATAGCACTGATTACCGGCGGGCTGATACAGGTTCTTGTGCGACAGCTGACCGCAGCTGGCGCGCAGCAGACGGATCGCCGCCGGGCCGCTGTAGGAGGTGCCGGAGTTGAAGTTCTTGAACAGGATGTCGAAATGCGACCACAGCGGGTGCGACATCAGCCCGCTGGACTCGATATCGGACCAGGCCAGCGAGCAGATGTTGATCACCAGCAGTTCAAACGGCTGTGAATCCGCAGGCAAGCTCTCCGGGAAGTGGGTCTGGCGCTTCGCCTCAGAGGCATAGAAGCTGGTCAGCCAGTTATTGATGCTCTGGCTGCTCGCCGGTGCGGTCTGGGCCGGAATGTCGCCGACAACCGGCGTGCCCGCGGCCTGGGCCACGGTATCCGCCGCGCCGCCGCCGGTGGTGGTAACGGTGGCGGGGTTGGCTGCCCCTGCGTTCGGCCACAGGGCCATCACCGGGCCGGTAATGGTCAACACGTTAAGCCAGAGCATGATCGCCACCACGAAGACCGTGACGCGCAGCCACTGGGAGAGAAACAGCCAGGCGACCAGCAGCACGAAGGCGGCACCAATCATCTGCCAGTTAATGAAGCGCGTGACCAGGTCGAGCAGGTAGTCGGCGCTGAATCCTGCCACCTGCGAGCCCTGCGTCATCATACTCTGCGGGCCGGGCAGCCAGGTGTCATGCCAGAACAGCGCAAAGCCAAGCGGAATGGCGATCAGGTGGCGCAGACGGTGCAGACGAAAGTTGGGGATCGGCACCAGCAGGAAGGCCATAAACACCAGGTTCGTCATGGGGTGGAAGTTGAGATACCCGGTCCACAGCAGGCCGAACTTAAGTAAAAAGTAGTAGTTCCAGCCGGAAAGTCCGCGCCAGTATGGGAAAAGGGGTGTAGCCACCGGGGCCGTTTTATTCTGTTTAGTCATGTCGATGGTCTGCCTTGACTGAGTTCCGGCGCAAAATGCCGTCCGGCTTAACATAGCGTGGTTTTATAAAAATAAGACGCAGAAAGGCTGCGATGCGCGTGGCGTGCCGCTGCGCCAGGTACCCGAGCGGAAAGAAGATTACCGCGCACAGCACGATCAGCTGAATAATATCGGTAAGCGACATCATACGGACGTTCCTTCGTCTGACGCATCTAACAAGGTGATGGGCTGCGGCACGCGACGCCAGGCGTGGCTGTCATGCTGGGCGTTAACCACCGCGCTGATATCCCCGGGGCCTTTCAGGGGGTTACCCCATTTCTCTGGATTCATGTCTCGTATCTGCACAATTTCTGCCGCGATCTGCGAATCCTCAAACCACACCTTGCGGTTGGAGAAGATATCGCCGACAGGCAGGGGGAAAATATGGTTCAGGGCCGTGTCGAGGTCGTTGATCCGGCAGAACGACAGGAACAACACCAGCCGACCGTCGCCCACCGTCACGATGTCGCCCATACGTACCGGACGGCACAGCGTCAGCGCCTGTTCGGCGCGAATACCCGGCACCGGGCGCAGTGCCACCATCACGCCTTTGCCATCCAGGGGCAGCAGCGGGTTGGTCATCAGCGCGCCCACCGCCTGGCAAAACGTTGGCCACGGCTGGTAACCGCGCAGCTTGAGCGGCTGCATCGCGTCGAGCAGCAGGGTGATATCTTCCGGCACGTGGCGCGAAAACACCTGCCCCTGTACGCTCTCAATAAGCGTCAGGCAGCGCGACAGCGGGGCGTTCCACGGAATGATCATCGTCGCGCCGCATCCCAGCAGCAGCCGCTCGTCGGTGGCACGCAGGCTGGCCTGATTTTCACGCACGATGATTTTGAGCGCGGTCCCGCGCTGGCGACGCAGCGTATGAATATGCCGGGCCAGCCCTTCAATCTGGTTGTTCTGCGCCAGTGAAAAAATCACCGTCGCCGCCTGCGCGGTGCGCGCATCGTTAAATAACGTTTCATTATTGTCGTACAGGTGCCAGTTCTCGGAGAGCGGGGGAGCACCTTCCAGCACGGCGATATGGCTGAGTACCTGTTTTTCGTCGCTGCGCGGCTGCGGGGCGTGATCTTCCGCGGCCGTCACGTTCCACCCGGCGGCGGTAGTTTCCAGCATGATCTGGCGCTGAGCGCTCACCCCTTTTTCATTACACCAGTAAGCAATATCAAGAAGATGCATTTCACCCTGACGGCGCAAGGTGGCCAGGCCATCTAAAGAACGGTGCTCGCTGACTAACAGTGAGGACTGCTTATCACTGTTATTATCGGGGTTAATCATTAGCACGGCGCAATTATTTTCTTTTGCCCAACTACTGGTTTTTTTGATCCAGTTATGTATCAGAGAAGATGATATATTTTGCCAGTAATTAATCGAGTTAATAATAATTATTAAATAATGATAAGGATCTATGGATGACATAACATCGCGGGTCAAAAAGTGTAGACTATCCGGCGAAGAACGCGCGGAAAATAAGCGAATGTTATCTGGCCCGCCCACGGTGGGTTCATGAATCACGGTTCGGGGCGGCGCCCCCATCGTTATGACCGCCACACGTGCATCAGCCTGCTGTGCCGCAAGCGTCTGGTTGGCAAGGCGATAAGCATCGACATCCTGGTCTGTGTTTACCCACCACAGACTGCCCGAAGGCATATGATTTAATTCATCCCAAAGCGAATGAATACCAATCGGAAATATGGGGTTCATGCATCCCTCTTGAAAGGAAATTGTCTGTCTCTCAGTTTACTAGCGAAAGCGTGGAAATAAACCTAACATTGAAATTAAAGAACATCGCATTTAGCATGTAAATCATAATTCGCCGAGCAGAATCTTACCAAATCTGAGCGTGCGATTTTCTCAAAGGGATGCGGCCTGAATGCAAGACCACAATACTAACGATACTCAAGATAACCCCGGCCTTTATGGTTTTCAGAATGACATTCTGGCCTTACGCCGTGCATTTTCATTGCCAGAAATTGATTACACCGATATTTCTCAACGTGAACAGCTGGTATCAGCGCTTAAGCGCTGGCCATTGCTGGCAGAATTGACCAATAAGTAGCAGGAAACACCATGGCTATTCTGGCTTTACAGGGTATTCACGGCGGTGTTGGCACCACCACCGTAAGCGCGGCGCTGGCCTGGGCGCTGCAAATGCTTGATGAAAAAGTGCTGCTGATCGACGGCTCGCCTGACAACCTGCTACGCCTCTCCTTCAATATCGACTTTGCGCATCGCGGCGGATGGGGCCGGGCGCTGCTCGATTCTCAGGACTGGCGCAGCGCGGCATGGCGTTATACCCGTCACCTTGATGTGCTGCCGTTCGGGCAGATGAGCGACGATGAGCGTACCGCGTTATCCACCGGATCGACAGCGCTAAATGGGTTTCGCGAGGCGCTGGAGACGCTGAAATCCAGCGGCGAATACCAGTGGATCCTTCTCGACCTGCCTCACGGCGCGGCGCCGTTGACGCAGCAGATGGGCGAAACCGCTGACCACACCCTGGTCGTGGTGCGTCCGGACGCCAACTGCCATGTACGCCTGCACCAGCAGGCGTTGCCCGCAAACAGCCACCTGCTGCTCAACTACCTGCGGGTTGGCAGCCAGGTGCAGGACGATATCTTCCAGCTCTGGCTGCAAAGCCAGCGTAACCTGTTGCCGATACTGATTCACCGCGACGAGGCCATGGCCGAGTGTGCCGCCGCGAAGCAGCCGCTGGGCGAGTATCGTCCGGACTCCCTGGGCGCGGAAGAGATAATGACGCTGGCCAACTGGTGCCTGCTGCGCTGTTCCGGGAGAACAGAATGAGCCGCGTAAACCAATGGCTGTTACAGCCGCAGGTCAGCCAGCGGCTTCAGGAACGGTGTCGGGTCTGGCGCACTAACGGTACGCCCCTGTTCAGCATCTGGCTGGGTACGCTGTGTCTGGCGCTGGCCTGGACGCTGCTGCCGCTGGAGAACTCCCGCTGGGCGGCCATCCGCGCGCGCCACGCGACCCTGTTCCCCCATATTAATCCCGATCGTCCGCGTCCGCTGGATGCGGTGCGCTACCTGTTGCAGGGTGCCTGGCTGCTGGCGATGCGTCCTGCGGAGAGCCGCGTGGGTCCTCACTGGCGATCGGTGTCATTCGTGCAACGGTGGATGCTGCGCTACCACACCTGGCTCGATACGCTGCCGACGCGTTTCAACGATGACACGCAGCATCTGGAAAACGAGAAGGAGCTGGGCCATCTCAGCCAGGGCGTACGGCGCATTATCCTCGGTGTGATAGTGGCATTTTCGCTGATCCTCGCGATTCTGTGCGTCACGCAACCGTTTAACCCACTGGCGCAGTTTACCTTCCTGATCCTGCTGTGGGCAGTGGCGATGTTTGTGCGCCGTATCCCGGGGCGTTTCTCGGCGCTGATGCTGATTGTGCTGTCACTCACCGTCTCCTGCCGCTACATCTGGTGGCGCTACACCTCGACGCTCAACTGGAACGATCCGGTCAGCCTGGTGTGCGGCTTGATCCTGCTGTTTGCAGAAACCTACGCCTGGATTGTGCTGGTGCTGGGCTACTTCCAGGTGATCTGGCCGCTCAACCGCCAGCCGGTGCCGCTGCCGAAGGACATGAACAGTTGGCCGTCGGTGGATATCTTCGTGCCGACCTACAACGAAGATCTGAACGTGGTGAAGAACACTATCTACGCCTCGCTCGGTATCGACTGGCCGAAGGATAAGCTGCAAATCTGGCTGCTGGACGACGGCGGTCGCGAAGAGTTTAAGGCGTTCGCCCACACGGTTGGCGTCAACTACATCGCCCGTACCGAGCATAACCATGCGAAAGCGGGGAACATCAACAACGCGCTGAAGTATGCGAAAGGCGATTTCGTGTCGATATTCGACTGCGACCACGTGCCGACGCGCTCCTTCCTGCAGCTCACCATGGGCTGGTTTATGAAGGATAAAAAGCTGGCGATGATGCAGACGCCGCACCACTTCTTTTCGCCCGACCCGTTTGAGCGCAACCTGGGCCGTTTCCGCCAGACGCCGAACGAAGGCACGCTGTTCTATGGCCTGGTGCAGGACGGAAACGACATGTGGGACGCCACCTTCTTCTGCGGTTCCTGTGCGGTGATCCGCCGCGGCCCGCTGGATGAGATCGGTGGTATCGCGGTGGAAACCGTGACCGAGGATGCCCACACCTCGCTGCGCCTGCACCGCCGGGGCTATACCTCTGCCTACATGCGTATTCCGCAGGCGGCGGGGCTGGCGACAGAGAGCCTGTCATCCCATATCGGGCAGCGTATCCGCTGGGCGCGCGGCATGGTGCAGATTTTCCGTCTCGACAACCCGCTGTTTGGGAAGGGGCTGAAGCTGGCGCAGCGTCTGTGCTACGTCAACGCCATGTTCCACTTCCTCTCCGGGGTGCCACGGCTGATCTTCCTGACCGCCCCGCTGGCGTTCCTGTTGCTGCACGCCTATATCATTTATGCACCGGCGATCATGATTGCGCTGTTCGTACTGCCGCACATGGTTCACGCCAGCCTGACCAACTCGAAGATTCAGGGCAAATACCGTCACTCCTTCTGGAGTGAGATCTATGAAACGGTGCTGGCCTGGTATATCGCCCGTCCCACCATGGTGGCGCTGTTTAACCCGCACAAAGGGAAGTTCAACGTCACCGCCAAGGGTGGCCTGGTCGAGAACGAGTACGTCGACTGGGTGATCTCCCGTCCTTATCTCTGGCTGGTGGTCATTAACCTGATTGGGGTGGGGTTCGGCATCTGGCGCTATTTCACCGGGCCGGCGAATGAAACCCTCACCGTGCTCGTCAGCCTGCTGTGGGTGTTCTATAACCTGATTATTCTTGGCGGCGCGGTGGCGGTATCGGTAGAGAGCAAGCAGGTGCGTCGGGCGCATCGCGTCGAGATCCGCATGCCGGCGGCGATTGCCCGCGAGGATGGTCACCTGTTCTCCTGTACGGTTCACGACTTTTCGGACGGCGGTATTGGCGTGCAGATCAACGGCGGGGCGCAGATGCTGGAAGGCCAGCACGTCAGCCTGTTGCTCAAGCGCGGGCCGCATGAATACGCCTTCCCGGCGCAGGTCGTGCGCGTGTTCGGTTCAGAAGTGGGCCTGCAGCTCGGACAACTTACCACCCAGCAGCATATCGATTTTGTGCAGTGCACCTTCGCGCGCGCTGACACCTGGGCACTCTGGCAGGACAGCTTCCCGGAAGACAGACCGCTGGAAAGCCTGCTGGACATTCTAAAAATGGGGTTCCGGGGCTATCGCCATCTCGCGGAGTTTGCCCCTCCGTCGTTGAAACTGATTTTCCGTTCTCTTACCACGCTGGTTGCCTGGATTGTCTCTTTTATTCCCCGCCGCCCGTCGCGCGCGGTGACAGAGGTCTTTCCTGGCCCGGTTATGGCTCAACAATGATGACAATGCGATGAAAAGAAAAATATCCTGGATTTACGCAATGGCTGTGGGGATGAGCGCTTTCCCCGCAATGATGAGTTATGCAGCACCGGGCGTTACCCCGGCGGATCCGGCGGTCACTGCGGCACCCGCGGCCCCGGCCGTCGCGACCGCCACGCAAGGCGTTGTGACGCCCGATCAGACAAGAACAGAGCGGCTGATGCCGGCGACCCCTGCTGCCAATGGCGCGACGCCTGCGGCGGTTAACCCGTCGCCGGTGATTGGCCAGGTGCAGCCGGGCGTGCCACGCGCCAACGCTCCGATTGTCGCGCAGGATGCCCCGTCGCGGGATGTCACCCTGAGCTTTGCCCAGATCGCGCCTCCGCCGGGCAGCATGGTGCTGCGCGGCACTAATCCGAACGGTGCCATTGAATTTGGAATGCGCAGCGATGAAGTGGTCTCCTCAGCGATGCTGAACCTGGAGTACACCCCGTCGCCGTCCCTGCTGCCGGTGCAGTCCCAGCTGAAGGTCTATCTCAACGACGAACTGATGGACGTGCTGCCGGTCACCAAAGAGCAGCTCGGGAAGAAAACCCGCGCCCAGGTGCCCATCGATCCGCTCTATATCGCCGATTTCAACCGCGTGCGGCTGGAGTTTGTCAGCCACTATACCGACGTGTGTGAAAACCCGGCCAGCTCCACGCTGTGGATGGACGTGGGCCGCAGCAGCGCCCTGAATCTGACCTACCAGACCCTGTCGGTACAAAACGATCTCTCGCATTTCCCGGTGCCGTTCTTTGACGCGCGCGATACCCGCGCCGTGGAACTGCCGATGGTCTTTGCCGCGTCGCCGAACCTGGAGCAGCAGCACGCCGCCGCGATTGTGGCGTCCTGGTTTGGTTCCCGTGCCGCGTGGCGCGGGCAGACCTTCCCGACCCTGTTCAACCAGCTTCCGGACCGCAATGCCATTGTCTTCGCGACCAACGACAACCGCCCGGACTTCCTGCGCGATCTTCCGGCGGTAGAAGCGCCGACCGTTGAGATGATTAACCACCCGGACAACCCGTACGTGAAGCTGCTGGTGGTGATGGGACGTAACGATAAGGATCTGGTGCAGGCCGCCAAAGGTATCGCCCAGGGCAACGTGCTGTTCCGCGGCTCGAAAGTGGTGATTGACGATGTTAAGCCGCTGCTTGCGCGTAAGCCTTACGACGCGCCAAACTGGGTGCGCACCGACCGCGCCATCACCTTCGGTGAGCTGAAAACCTATGAAGAGCAGCTTCAGTCCAGCGGTATGGAGCCGTCGGCCATCAGCCTGGCGCTGAACCTGCCACCGGATCTCTACCTGCTGCGCAGCAGCGGTATTGATATGAATCTCAACTACCGCTACACCACGCCGGCGACGAATGACAATTCGCGCATGGATATCAGCCTGAACAACCAGTTCCTGCAGTCGTTCAACCTGACGACGAAAGAAGAAAATAACAACCTGCTGCTGCGTCTGCCGGTGTTGCAGGGCCTGCTGGATGGCAAAACCGAAGTGTCGATTCCGGCGCTGCGTCTGGGCGCGCTCAATCAGCTGCGCTTTGACTTCCAGTATGCCAACCCGATGCCGGGTGGCTCGGTGAATAACTGCGTCACCTTCCAGCCGGTGCAGAACCGCGTGGTGATCGGGGATGACTCCACCATCGATTTTTCACACTATCACCACTTTATCGCTATGCCGGATCTGCGCGCTTTTGCCAACGCCAGTTTCCCGTTCAGCCGCATGGCGGATCTCTCCGACACCACCATCGTGGTGGCGAAGCAACCTACCGCCGCGCAGGTAACAACCCTGCTTGATACGCTGGCTAACGTGGGCGCGCAGACCGGTCTGCCGGCCACTAACGTCAGCATCACCGACGACGGTGCCAGCGTACAGGGCAGCGATCGCGATATCCTCATCATCGGCACGCTGCCGGCGCAGCTGAAAGACGACAAGCGTATCGATCTGCTGGTGCAGGCCGCCCAGAGCTGGGTGAAGACGCCGCAGCGCGACTCCTCCCTGCCGTCCATCATGCCGGACGATCAGGATCGCACCGCGAACGTGCAGACTACCGTCACCTCCACGGCGCCGATGGCAGCGGTGGTGGGCTTCCAGTCACCGTTTAACGACCAGCGCAGCGTGGTCGCGCTGCTGGCGGACAGCCCGCGCGGATACGAACTGCTCAACGACGCGCTGAACGACAGCGGCAAACGCGCCGCGATGTACGGCTCGGTTGCCGTCATCCGTGAATCGGGCGTCAACAGCCTGCGCGTGGGGGATGTCTATTACGTCGGTCACCTGCCGTGGTTCGAGCGCGTCTGGTATGCCTTTGCTAACCATCCGGTGCTGCTGGCGATCTTCGCTGCGATAAGCGTGCTGCTGCTCGCCTGGGTGCTGTGGCGTCTGCTGCGTATCCTGAGCCGTCGCCGTCTCGACCCGGACCATGATTAAGGACCTGACGATGAAAGGGCGTTGGCTGTTGGTCGCCGTACTCCTGATGCTGGCCGCGCCGCTGCGTGCGGCTTGCACCTGGCCTGCCTGGGAGCAGTTCAAAGCGAACTACATCAGCGAGGGGGGACGGGTGATTGACCCGAGCGATGCCCGGCAGATCACCACCTCCGAAGGCCAGAGCTATGCGCTGTTCTTCGCGCTGGCGGCCAACGACCGCGCCACCTTTGACCGGCTGCTGGGCTGGACGCAGGACAATCTGGCCGAGGGCTCGCTCAAAGAGCATCTTCCCGCCTGGCTGTGGGGCCACAAGGAAGACAACAGCTGGGGCGTGCTGGATACCAACTCCGCGTCCGACGGCGATATCTGGATCGCCTGGTCTCTGCTGGAGGCCGGGCGGCTGTGGAAACATCCGGAGTACACCACGCTTGGCAGCGCCGTGCTGGCACGCATTGCCAGGGAGGAGACGGTTAATGTGCCCGGTCTGGGCCTGATGCTGTTGCCGGGTAAAGTCGGCTTTGCCGATAAAACCGCCTGGCGCTTCAATCCCAGCTATCTTCCGCCGCAGCTGGCAATGTACTTCACGCGTTTCGGCCTGCCATGGACCACGCTGCGTGAAACCAACCTGAGGCTGCTGCGTGAAACGGCGCCCAAAGGGTTCTCTCCTGACTGGGTAAGCTGGGAGAAAGGGAAAGGCTGGCAGCTGAAAACCGACAAGCCGCTTATCAGCAGCTACGATGCGATCCGCGTCTACCTCTGGGTCGGGATGATGCACGATAAGGATCCGCAGAAGGGGCGCCTGCTGGCTCGCCTGAAAGGCATGGCCGACCGCACCACCCAGCACGGACTGCCGCCGGAAAAGGCCAACGTCACGACCGGGGCGGTGCAGGGCGATGGCCCGGTGGGATTCTCGGCGGCGATGCTACCGTTCCTGCAGGACCGGGATGCCCAGGCGCTACAGCGTCAGCGGGTGGAAGATAACTTCCCCGCGAAAGACGCCTATTACAACTTTGTGCTGACCCTCTTCGGACAGGGGTGGGATCAGTACCGTTATCGATTTACTGCACGGGGTGAATTACAACCTCAGTGGGGCCAGGAATGCGCAAGTTCTCATTAACGCTTTTGTCTATCACACTGGGCCTGAGCCTGATGCCGAAGGCTATGGCCGCGCCCACACCGCAGCAACAGCTGCTGGAACAAGTTCGTCTCGGCGAGGCGACGAAACGCGACGACCTGGTGCGTCAGTCGCTGTATCGCCTTGAGCTGATGGATCCAAACAACCCGGACGTCATTGCCGCCCGGCTGCGCTATAACCTGCGCCAGGGCGACACCGCCCAGGCGCAGAAGCAGCTGGATCGCCTGAAAGAACTGGCCCCGGATTCCGCGGCGTATCGTACCTCGCGGACCGCCCTGCTGCTGGCCGCCCCGGATGGACGCCAGGCGTTGCAGCAGGCGCGCCTGCTCGCCACTTCCGGGCGTAATCAGGAGGCTATCGCCGCCTATGACAAGCTGTTCGGCGGCACGCCTCCCGACGGCGATTTAGGCGTTGAATACTGGACGCTGGTGGCGCGCGAGCCGTCGCGGCGCGCTGAAGCCATTACGCATCTTCGGGCGCTGAACGCCAGCGAACCGGGGAATACCACCCTGCAGGCCAACCTGGCGCAGCTGCTGTTTTCAGCCGATCGGCGCGACGAAGGCTACGCCGTGCTGGAACAGATGGCGCGGTCCAGCGCGGGCCGTGAGGGTGCCGCCAACCTGTGGTATCAGCAGCTGCAGGGGGCGCCTGCCAGCGCCCAGAGCGTTGCCGACCTGCAACGTTTCCTCCAGGTGTTCTCCTCCGGGCAGAGTGTAGACAAAGCCAGAACGCAGCTGGCGGAGGCGCAGAAGCAGCTGGCCGATCCAGCGTTTCGCGCCCGCGCTCAGGGGCTGGCCGACGTTGACACCGGGAAGGGTGCCACCGCCATCGCGCCGCTTGAAACGGCGATCAAAGCCGGGCAGAGCGACAGCGAAACCGTGGGCGCCCTTGGTCAGGCTTACTCTCAGCAGGGCAACCGTGCGAAAGCCGTGGAGCAGCTTGAAAAAGCCATTGCGATGGATCCCAACAGCAGCAGCCGCAGCAAGTGGGACAGTCTGCTCCAGACTAACCGCTACTGGCTGCTGATCGAGCAGGGCGATGCCGCGCTGAAGGCGAACGATCTCGCCGGCGCAGAACGTAAATACCAGCAGGCGCGCAGCGTGGATAACACCGACAGCTACGCGGTGCTGGGGCTGGGGGATGTGGCGGTCGCACGTAACGATGACGCCGCCGCAGAGCGTTTCTACCAGCAAAGCCTGCGTATGGATGCGGATAACAGCAATGCGGTGCGTGGCCTGGCAAACGTCTATCGTCGCCAGTCGCCAGAGCGCGCCGAAGCGTTTCTCGCGACCCTTTCCGCCAGCCAGCGCCGCAGCGTGGACGACATTACCCGCAGCCTGAATAACGAACGCCTTGAGCAGCAGGCCGCCGCGCTGGAAAAGGCGGGCCGCTATGCCGAAGCCGCGCGGGTACAGCGCCAGCGCCTGCAGCTTGACCCTGGCAGCGTGTGGATAACCTACCGCCTGGCGCAGGACCTGGCCGCCGCTGGTCAGCGCAGCGAAGCCGACGCTCTGTTCCGCGCGCTGGCCCAGCAAAAACCTCGCGACCCGGAGCAGGTGTATGCCTACGGGCTCTATCTCTCCGGCAGCGACCGCGATCGGGCCGCGCTCTACCACCTCAATACGCTGCCGCGCAGCCAGTGGACGCCAAACATCATTGAGCTGGCGGACCGCATTCACAATGGCCAGGTGCTGGCTAACGCCAACCGTCTGCGCGACAGCGGTCAGGAAGCCCAGGCCATCGCGCTGCTTCAGCAGCAGCCGACGTCCGATCGTATCGACCTGACCCTCGCCGACTGGGCGCAGCAGCGTGGCGATAACGCCGCGGCGAGGGCGCAGTTTGAGAAAGTGCTGGCCCGCAACCCGGAGAGTGACGATGCCCGCCTGGGGCTGGCCGAAGTGCTGGCAGAGGAGAAGCAGAACGCCGCGGCTCAGGCGCAGCTGGCGAAACTGACGTCACGCCAGGGCGGTGAACCGCTGACGCTTAACAGCCAGCGCCGCATTGCCATGGTGCAGGCCGCCACCGGCGAGCAGGCCGCGGCCCAGCAGACCTTCAGTCGGATCGTGCCGCAGGCGAAAGCGCTGCCGCCGTCCCAGGAGAGCGCGCTGGTGCTGCGCGACGCGGCACGGCTACAGGGCCAGAATCAGCAGGGTAAACAGGCGCTGGAGACCTGGCGCGATGCGATGGTGGCGAGCGGGATTGCCCCGGTGCGCCCGGCCGACAACGACACCTTTACGCGCCTGACGCGCAACGACGCCAAAGATGACTGGCTGAAGCGCGGCATTCGCAGCGATGCGGCAGACCAGTATCGCCAGCAGGACGTGAACGTCACGCTGATGCACGACTACTGGGGCTCCAGCGGTACGCCGGGCTACTCTGATTTGCAGGCCCACACCACCATGCTGCAGGCCGACGCGCCGCTGTATGACGGCCGCATGTTCTTCCGTAGCGATATGGTCAATATGGACGTCGGGCAGTTTAGCGCCGACAGCCGCGGGCAGTATCGTGAAGACTGGGGAACCTGCGCCGAAACTTACTGTAGCGGTCGCACCAACCAGAGCGCGCGCGGCGCAAGCGTCGCGGTCGGCTGGCGCAACGACACCTGGGATATGGACATCGGTACCACGCCGATGGGCTTTAAGGTAGTGGACGTGGTCGGCAGCCTGAGCTACAGCAGCGATCTCGGTCCGCTGGGCTATACGCTTAACGCGCACCGCCGTCCGATTTCCAGTTCGATGCTGGCTTTCGGCGGGCAGACCGATCCCAACACCAACACCACCTGGGGCGGGGTACGCGCCAGCGGTGGCGGCGTGAGCCTGAGCTACGATAAAGGCGAAGCCCACGGCGTCTGGTCAAGCCTGAGCGGCGACACGCTCACCGGTAAAAACGTTGAGGATAACTGGCGCGTGCGCTGGATGTCCGGCTACTACTATAAGCTTATCAACGAGAACAACCGCCGCGTGACGGTAGGCCTCAACAATATGGTGTGGCACTACGATAAGGATCTCAGCGGTTACAGCCTGGGCCAGGGGGGCTACTACAGCCCGCAGCAGTACGTCTCGTTTGCCGTGCCGGTCATGTGGCGTCAGCGTACCGAAAACTGGTCGTGGGAACTGGGCGGGTCGGTCTCCTGGTCGCACTCGAAAACCGATACCCAGCCGCGTTATCCGATAAAAAGCCTGATCCCCGATCCGGTGTCAAACGACGATCCGCGCCTGCGCCGCTTCACCGATAAGTACGCGCCGGAAGAGGGCAGCAGCAGCTCTGGCGTCGGTTACACCGCAAGAGCGCTGATCGAGCGGCGAATTTCGTCGAACTGGTCCGTTGGTGCGGGAATCGACATCCAGGAGGCGAAAGACTATACGCCAAGCCACGCCCTGATTTTCGTGCGATACTCTCAGGCAGGCTGGCAGGGCGACATGGATATGCCGCCGCAGCCGCTGGTGCCGTATGCCGACTGGTAAAACGGATTAATCTGTCCGGCTTCGCACGCTAAAAAGCCTTCCCGATGCGATATACTCTGCCCGGCAGGATTTTCCTGCCGGGCAGAGTATCAATGGAGAGTGAACTTGCGAGTCAGTCGTTCATTAACGATCAAACAGATGGCAATGGTGGCCGCCGTTGCCGTGGTGTTTATTTTTATTTTTCTCGTCATTCAGCTCTTTCACTTTGTGCAACAGAGCCGCTATAACACGGCGGTACAAATGGAGAGCATCGCCCGTTCGGTGCGTCAGCCGCTCTCTACGGCGATTCTGAAAGCCAATATTCCCGAAGCGGAAGCCATTCTCAACGGTATTCAGCCCGCGGGCATCGTCGCCCGTGCGGATGTCGTGTTACCCAACCAGTTCCAGGCGCTGCGCGTGCGCTTCCTGCCGGAACGCCCGGTTCCGGTGATGGTGGCGCGGCTGTTTGAAATTCCGGTGCAGATATCGCTGCCGCTTTACTCGACCGAACGCCCCGGCAACCCGCAGCCATTGGCCTATCTGGTACTGCAGGCCGACTCCTGGCGCATGTACAAATTTATCCTCAGCACCCTGTCGACGCTGGTGACCACCTATTTCCTGCTCGCGCTGATCCTCACCGTGGCGATCACCTGGTGCATCAACCGGCTGATCGTACACCCGCTGCGCCGTATTGCCCGGGAGCTGAACGGGCTCGACGCCGGGGATGCGGCCCATCATCAGCTTACGCTTCCGCGGCTGCACCATGACGATGAGATAGGCATGCTGGTGCGCAGCTACAACCGCAATCAGCAGATGGTGATGCGCCAGTACGACGAGATGAACTCGCTGACCACGCGTTTCCCGGTGACCGACCTGCCGAATAAAGCGCTGCTGATGGCGCTGCTTGAGCAGGCGGTGCTGAGCCATAAGCCCAGCGCCGTTATCGTGGTGGCGTGTGAAACCCTGCACGATGCCGCCGGCGCACTGAGCGATGCGCAGCGCGAAGCCCTGCTCACCGGGATGGCGAAAAAAATGAAGGCGCAGCTGATGCCGCGCATGGTGCTGGCCCAGGTCAGCCAGTACGACTTCGCCATCCTCGCCCACGGCGTGCGCGAACCCTGGCAGGCGATGTCCCTGAGCCAGAAGCTGCTGGCGGCGATCAACGAACCGGTGGCCCTTGGGAATAGCGCGCTGCGCCCCACCGCCAGCATCGGTATCGCCATGTACTTTGGGGATACCGGCGGCGAACAGCTCTATCGGCGTGCGGTTTCCGCCGCGCTCAGCGCCCGACGGGCCGGAAAGAACCAGATTCAGTTCTTCGATGAACAGCAGCTGGCGCTGGCCAAGCAGCGTCTCACCGAGGAGAGTGATTTGCTTGCCGCGCTGGACAGCGGCGCCTTTGCAGTCTGGCTACAGCCCCAGGTGGCGTTGACGAGCGGTGAGGTGGTGAGCGCCGAGGCGCTGCTGCGCCAGCGTCAGCCCGACGGTAGCTGGGCGCTGCCGGAAGATCTGATCGAGCGCATCGAACATGCCGGTCTGATGGTGCATATCGGCAGCTGGATTCTGGAGGAAGCGTGCCGCCTGCTGGCCGCCTGGCAGAGCCGCGGCGTGATGATGCCGCTGTCGGTGAACCTCTCCGCGCTTCAGCTGCTGGATGATGACATGGTGGATACGCTGCTGGCGCTGCTGCACCGTTACCACATTGAGCCGGGCACCCTGATTCTGGAAGTCACCGAAAGCCGCCGCATCGACGATCCGGATGCCGCCGTGGCCATCCTGCGCCCGCTGCGCAATGCCGGGGTGCGGGTGGCGCTGGACGATTTCGGCATGGGCTACGCCAGCCTGCGCCAGCTGCATCGCATGAAATCCCTGCCGCTCGATGTGATTAAAATCGACAAGAGCTTTATCGATGACCTGCCTGAGGACTGCAGCCTGGTGTCGGCGATGATCGGTATGGCCCACGGTCTGCACCTGAGCGTTATCGCCGAAGGCGTCGAGAAACCCGAGCAGCGGCAATGGCTTATTGATGCAGGCGTTGAGATTGCCCAGGGCTATCTGTTTGCCCGCGCCGTGCCGCCGGATCGCTTTGAAAAAGAGTATCTCCCCGCGCCTGGCGCATCACACACGCCTGTCCATAAGTAAAATGGGCTGGTGCGAGCCAGCTCAAATTTTTTACATTTTGATTTCAATCAGGTAGCAATCTTATTTCTGCCGCCTGTGGCGGGTGGTACTTTTAGCGCCCTGGCGACCCGATTACATCCCGCGCCTGTGGATCCCCCCTCTCAAGGACACCCGTATGAAATTGTCGATTTTTAAAAGTCTCTATTTCCAGGTCCTGACCGCGATTGCGATTGGTATTTTGCTCGGTCACTTCTACCCGGATCTGGGCGCAGCCATGAAGCCGCTGGGCGACGGTTTCGTTAAGCTCATCAAAATGATTATCGCCCCGGTTATTTTCTGTACCGTGGTGACCGGTATTGCCGGGATGGAGAGCATGAAGGCCGTAGGCCGCACCGGGGCCGTGGCGCTGCTCTACTTTGAAATCGTCTCCACCCTGGCGCTGATTCTGGGGCTTATCATCGTCAACATCGTTCAGCCGGGCGCGGGGATGAACGTCGATCCCGCGACGCTGGATGCCGGGGCGGTGGCCGTTTACGCCGAGCAGGCGAAGCAGCAGGGCATCGTCGCGTTTCTGCTGGATGTGATTCCGGGCAGCGTCGTTGGGGCGTTTGCCAGCGGCAATATTCTCCAGGTGCTGATGTTTGCGGTGCTGTTCGGCTTCGCGCTGCATCGCCTGGGCCATAAAGGGCAGCTGATTTTCAACGTCATCGAAAGCTTCTCGCAGGTCATCTTCGGCATCATCAATATGATCATGCGTCTGGCGCCCATCGGGGCGTTCGGTGCCATGGCGTTTACCATCGGTAAATACGGCGTCGGTTCGCTGGTGCAGCTCGGCCAGCTGATTCTGTGCTTCTACCTGACTTGTATCCTGTTTGTGGTGCTGGTGCTGGGCAGCATCGCCCGTGCTACCGGGTTCAACATCTTCAAATTCATCCGCTACATCCGCGAAGAGCTGCTGATCGTGCTCGGTACCTCCTCATCAGAGTCGGTGCTGCCGCGTATGCTGCTGAAAATGGAGAAGCTGGGCTGCCGCAAATCGGTGGTGGGGCTGGTTATTCCGACCGGTTACTCGTTTAACCTCGACGGCACCTCGATCTACCTGACGATGGCCGCGGTGTTTATCGCCCAGGCCACTAACAGCCACATGGATATCTTCCACCAGATCACGCTGCTGGTGGTGCTGTTGCTGTCATCGAAAGGGGCGGCCGGGGTCACGGGAAGCGGGTTTATCGTACTGGCGGCCACCATTTCTGCGGTGGGCCATCTGCCAGTTGCCGGGCTGGCGCTGATCCTTGGTATCGACCGCTTTATGTCCGAAGCGCGTGCGCTGACCAACCTGGTCGGTAACGGCGTGGCGACGGTGGTGGTGTCGAAGTGGGTGAAAGAGCTGGATGAAAAACAGCTGCACGATGCGCTCAATAACCGTACCGACCGCACAGAAGTCCGCGAAATTTCCTCCTGATTTCATGATATTGCCCGCAGCCGCTTGCCCTGGCTGCGGGCTCCTGCGCATAATTGGCTTCTTTTTTAGCATCTTCGCCCGAAAAACGACGCGCCGTCACCCCGCGCCTGACAGGATATTTTTCTGTGCCGGGTGACGTTTTAAAAAAGCCGCGGTCTAACGGA
Source organism: Siccibacter turicensis LMG 23730 (assembly GCF_000463155.2). Taxonomy (GTDB): domain Bacteria; phylum Pseudomonadota; class Gammaproteobacteria; order Enterobacterales; family Enterobacteriaceae; genus Siccibacter; species Siccibacter turicensis. Next base: position 220,032 of record NZ_AWFZ01000061.1, read on the forward strand.
GTGTTGAAACGCTGATACAGGCGACCCGATGACGCCGCGGTGGCCTGTTTGAATTATTTAACCAGGAACGTTTTCAGGGGTTCACATGCAGGGCACAACAATTCGACTTTTAGCGGGCGGCTTGCTGATGATGGCGACCGTCGGCCATGTGCAGGCGGAAGCTTCAGCCCGACCCGGCATGGCAAGAGGGTTCGCTCGACAACGGCCTGAAATGGCAGGTTCTGGCCACGCCCCAGCGCCCGAGCGACCGCATCGAAATTCGCCTGGTGGTGAACACCGGCTCCCTGATTGAAAGCACGCAGCAAAGCGGTTTCAGCCACTTTATTCCCCGTCTTGCCCTGACGCAGCCCGGTTCACTCTCCGGGGCGCAGGCGCGTTCGCTGTGGCAGCAGAGCGTGGATCCGAAACGCCCTTTGCCGCCCGCGATCGTCTCCTACAACTACACCCACTTCAATCTCAGCCTGCCGAACAGCCGTAACGATCTGCTGAAAGAGGCGCTGGGCTATCTGGCGAACAGCACCGGTCATCTGGCCATCACGCCGGAAAGCGTTAACCAGGCGCTGGCTGCGCCGGAGATGGTTGCCACCTGGCCTGCCAATACCAAAGACGCCTGGTGGCGCTACCGCCTGAAAGGCTCGCCGCTGCTCGGACACGATCCGGCCGATACGCTTAAACAGCCGGTTGATATCGCCCAGCTGAAGGCATTTTACGAGAAGTGGTATACCCCGGATGCCATGACGCTCATCGTAGTGGGCAACGTGGACAGCCGCAGCGTGGCGGAGCAGATCAACAAAAGCTTCGGCGAGCTGAAGGGCAAGCGCGAAAGCCCGGCCCCGATGCCGACGCTGTCGCCGCTGCCGCATGACGCGGTCAGCATTCTGACGGATATGGTGCGCCAGGACCGTCTGTCCATCATGTGGGACACCGCCTGGCAGCCGATTCGTGATTCGGCGGCGCTCGAACGCTACTGGCGCGCCGACCTCGCCCGCGAAGCGCTCTACTGGCACGTGCAGCAGAATCTCGGCAAAAACAACGTTAAGGATTTGCACCTCGGCTTCGACTGTCGCGTTCTGTTCCAGCGCGCGCAGTGCGGGATCAACGTGGACTCCCCGACCGACAAGCTGAAAAACAACCTGTCGCTTATCGCCCGCGAGCTGCTCAGCATCCGCACCAGCGGCTTCCAGCAGGAAGAGTTTGATGCGCTGATTGCGCAAAAGAATCTTGAACTGCAAAAGCTGTTCGCCACCTATGCCCGCACCGATACCGACGTGCTGATAAGCCAGCGCTTACGCTCCCTGCAAAATCAGGTGGTCGATATCGCGCCCGAGCAGTACCAGAAGCTGCGCAAAAAATTCCTCAGCTCCCTGACCCTCGATATGCTTAATCAGGATCTGCGTCAGCAGCTTTCCCAGGAGAAAGCGCTGGTTCTGCTCCAGCCGGTGGGCGAGCCGGAGTACAACATGAAGGATCTCCAGGCCACGTGGGACGGTATCATGACGCCGGAAACCCCGCAGCCCGCGCCGGCAGACGATCATCCGGAAGAGACCAGCGACGCGCCACCGGCGCAGAACTAAAAAAAGCCCCTCGCTGAGGGGCTTTTTTATGGGCGGCTCCGGGAGCGCCGTTACTGCGGCATGGCGTCGCGCGGGATAATCGCGCCGCGATACTGAATAACGGTGCTGGCGGTCAGGTGGCCGCGCTTCGCCGCCTCCTCTGCGCTGCCGCCGGTGAGGCGTACCGCCAGATACCCGGCGCTGAACGAGTCGCCCGCCGCGGTGGTATCAACGACGTTTTCTTTCGGGAGGGTCACCGCCGGCACTTCCAGTTTCTCTGCGCCAGCCTGAGAAACGATGCAGGACTCCGCACCACGCTTAATCACCACTTCGCTGACGCCTGCGGCGTGCGTCCGGGCAATCACCTCATCCACCGGTTTTTCACCCCACAGGGCGTCTTCGTCATCCAGCGTCAGGAAGGCGATGTCGGTGCATTTCAGCACCTCGCGGTAGACCTGCTGCGTCTCTTCTTTGCTCGCCCACAGGCGCGGGCGGTAGTTGTTGTCAAAGATCACCTTGCCGCCGTTGGCGCGGCAGGCTTTCAGCAGGGCGATAAGACGTTCACGGCTTTGTGGGTTGAGGATCGCCAGGCTGATGCCGCTCAGATAGAGGTAATCGTAGTGGGCCAGCTCCTGACAGATGGCGTCAGACTGCTCGCTTTCCAGCCAGAAACGGGCTGCCGCTTCGTTACGCCAGTACCAGAAGGTGCGCTCTCCGCTGCTGTCGGTTTCGATGTAGTACAGCCCCGGCAAACGGTTTTCCAGGCGCTGCGTCAGATCGGTTTTCACGTTCTCCGCATGCCAGGCGTCGAGCATCTGCTGGCTGAAGCTGTCCTGGCCCAGCGCGGTCACGTACTGCACCGTCAGCGCCGCCGGATTGACCTGGCGGGCGATATAGACGGAGGTGTTAAGCGTATCGCCGCCAAAACCACGGCTCAGCTCGGTGCCTTTCTGCGACAGTTCGATCATGCATTCGCCAATCACGGCAATCTTCTTTTCAGACATAGTGGTGAACCTGACTAAAATAAATGAACGAGGAATTCGCCTACTATATGTGAGCCAGACTTTCTAAAACAGCGTTTCGAAATTTTATTGCGATAAAGCGTGATCCAGCACAGTAACCGCACCCTCTTAGCGGAAATTGGCGGTGCGGATGACATAAAGTTCTCAGGGGCAGCGCCGATAACCTTATGACCATTCCAGGTCGGTATTCACAGGACACACAGGGCGCTTAGCATGAATTCAATCCCCGTTACGCAGCGGCTGACCACGCCCGAGGCGAACATTGCAAGCCTTGAGAAGCTACGCTTCTGGCTTCAGTGTGTCCGATCCTATGCCTATCAGCCGATCTACAAAACCGATGGCCGCCTGATGGCGGTGGAACTGTTAACCATCGTCACGCATCCTGACAACCCGGCGCAGCGCATCGCCCCGGATCGCTATTTCACGTCCGTCCCGGTGCGCCATCGCGTGCTGGTGGTGGAAGAGCAGCTGCGGATGCTGGCCCAGCGCAGCGCCTTTTTCCTGCGCCACGATATTCTGGCCTCGGTCAACGTCGACGGCCCGACGCTGCTGGCAATGCGCGGCCAGCCCAAGGTGACCGCGCTGATTGAGAGCCTGCCGTGGGTGCGCTTTGAGCTGGTTGAGCACATCAGCCTGCCGCAGGACTCCACCTTCGCCTCCATCAGCGAATTCGGCCCGATCTGGCTGGATGATTTCGGTACCGGGATGGCGAACTTCTCTGCCCTGAGCGAAGTGCGCTACGACTACATCAAGGTCGCGCGTGAGCTGTTCATGATGCTGCGTAAAACCCCCGAGGGCCGCAACCTGTTTATCCTGCTGCTGCAACTGATGAACCGTTACTGCCAGGGCGTGATCGTCGAAGGCGTGGAGACGGTGGAAGAGTGGCGGGATGTGCAGGTGTCACCCGCCTATGCCGCGCAGGGCTACTTCCTGTCGCGTCCGGTACCCTTTGATAACCTGGAAAATGTGCTGATAAACCTTCTCTGAATGCCGTTTACGCTTCCCTCAACTATCTTTACAGCAGGTAGTTCATTAAGGAAGTAAGGGTATGACAAGAACAGGCAAGATTGCAGGCACCATTACCGGGGTTTTATTGTTGCTGGTCGTCATCATTATCGTGGTGATTGCGACATTTGACTGGAATCGGCTCAAACCGACCATCAACCAGAAAGTCTCCGCTGAACTCAATCGGCCCTTCGCTATTCGCGGCGATCTCGGCGTGGAGTGGGCGCGTCAGAAAGAGGAAACCGGCTGGCGCAGCTGGGTACCCTGGCCACACATTCATGCCGAAGACGTGATCCTCGGCAACCCGCCGGACATTCCTGACGTCACCATGGTGCACCTCCCGCGCGTGGAAGCCACCATCGCCCCGCTGGCGCTGCTCACCAAAACGGTTTATCTGCCGTGGATCAAGTTCGTGAAGCCGGATGCCCGGCTGATCCGTCTGGATGAGAAGCACAACAACTGGACCTTCGATCTGGCGAAGGGCGACGACAAAGAGACCACGCAGCAGCCCTCATCCTGGTCGTTTCAGCTCGATAACATCCTTTTTGACCAGGGACGCATCGCGATCGATGACGATGTGAGCCGTGCGCAGCTGGAAATTCTGGTCGATCCGCTGGGGAAACCGTTGCCGTTCGGCGAAGTGACCGGGGATAAGAAAGCGGGCACGAAGGTGGGCGACTACGTATTCGGCCTGAAAGCGAAGGGGCGTTACAACGGCCAGCCGCTTACCGGCGACGGGAAGATTGGCGGCATGCTGGCGCTGAAAAGCGAGAAAACGCCGTTCCCGGTACAGGCGGACTTCCGCTCCGGTAATACCCGCGTGGCGTTTAGCGGCACGGTGAACGATCCGATGAACATGGGCGGCGTTGACCTGCGCCTGCTGTTTTCCGGCGATTCGCTCGGGGAGCTGTATGAGCTGACCGGCGTGCTGCTGCCTGACACCCCGCCGTTCGAAACCGATGGCCGCCTGGTGGCGAAAATCGACAGCGAAAAAGGCTCGGTGTATGACTATCGCGATTTCAGCGGCAAAATCGGCGACAGCGATATTCACGGCAACCTGACCTACAGCCAGAATAAACCGCGACCGAAGCTGGAGGGTGACCTGGTTTCCCGCCAGCTACGCCTTGCGGATCTCGGCCCGCTGATTGGCGTGGACTCCGGTAAGGACGCGGAAAGGAGCAAAAACGCCGAAGCGAAGAAGGGCGAGAAGAGCGCCCAGCCTGCCGACAAGGTGTTGCCTTACGACCGCTTTGAAACCGACAAGTGGGACGTGATGGACGCCGATGTGCGCTTCAAAGGCCAGCGCATCGAGCACAGCGCCAGCCTGCCGCTGAGCGATCTCAGCACCCATATCCTGCTTAAGAATGGCGATCTGCGCCTTCAGCCGCTGAAGTTCGGCATGGCGGGCGGGGTGATCTCGTCCACCATCCACCTCGACGGCAGCAAGAAACCGATGCAGGGCAGCGCCGATATTCAGGCCCGCAAGCTGAAGCTTAAGCAGCTGATGCCGGACGTGGAGCTGATGCAGAAAACCCTCGGCGAGATGAACGGCGATGCGGAGATCCGCGGCACCGGCAACTCGGTGGCGGCACTGCTCGGCAACGGTAACGGCAACATCAAGCTGCTGATGAACGACGGGCTTATCAGCCGCAACCTGATGGAGATCCTCGGGCTTAACGTGGGTAACTTCGTGGTGGGGCAGATCTTCGGCGATGACGAAGTGCGGGTAAACTGCGCGGCGGCTAATCTCAATCTGCAAAACGGCGTCGCCCGTCCGCAGATTTTCGCGTTTGATACCGAAAACGCCCTGATTAACATCACCGGTAGCGCGAGCTTTGCCTCGGAGCAGCTGGATTTGACCATCGACCCGGAAAGCAAAGGGGTACGTATCGTCACGCTGCGCTCTCCGCTCTACGTGCGCGGCTCGTTCAAGGACCCGCAGTACGGTGTGAAAGCCGGGCCGCTGATTGCCCGCGGTGCGGTGGCTGCTGCCCTCGGTGCGCTGGTGACACCGGCCGCAGCCCTGCTGGCGCTCATCTCACCGTCGGAAGGCCAGGAGAATCAGTGCCAGAACATTCTCTCGCAGATGAAGCGTTAATTGACTTTTATGTGCCCGGGCGTAACGTGTCACTCACCCGTGTTAATGGCACGGGTGAGTGTGAGGATGACGTATGAGCGCAATGCTGAAACAACCTAAAAGGACGGTGAGTGTGACAGTGGATGAAGCGCTATACCAGCGCGCTAAAGCCCACGGCATCAACCTCTCGCAGCGGCTGGGTGAGGCGCTGGAGAAAGAGTTGAGCGCGGTGGAGCAGGTGCAGTGGAAGGAGGCCAATCGCGACGGGTTAGAGGAGATCAACCGGATAACCGACGCCTGTGGCCATTTCTCGGATCAACATCATGCCCTGGCGTACGCAGATCAAAGCAGGAATAGATTTTCTGTTTGATGGCTTCTGATAGCGTCTTCAATAAAAAACGGCTGCATGATGCAGCCGTTTTTGTTGGGTGGCGTTCGGGGCGGATAAGGTAGCGCCCCGACCGGGCCGTGAGGCTTACAGCGCTTTATTGCTGGTTTCGTGGGTCAGCAGCAGGGCGATAAGCGTCAGGCCCGCCATTGCCGCCAGGTAGATCCCCACGTAGAACAGTCCGTAGTGGCTCTGCAGCCAGGTCGCGATATACGGTGCTACCGAGGCGCCCAGAATCGACGAGACGTTATAGGAGAAGGACGCGCCGGTATAGCGCACTTCGGTCGGGAACAGCTCCGGCAGCAGCGCGCCCATCGGACCAAAGGTCAGCCCCATCAGGCTCAGGCCAATCAGCAGATACGCCATGATCAGCGCTTCGTTACCTGACCCCAGCAGCGGCGGGAAGACAAACAGCGCAAACACAATGATAAGCGAGGTGATGGTAATCATGCTCTTGCGGCGACCGAAGCGGTCGGCCAGCACGCCCGCGATGGGAACCATGATGCCAAAGCCAATCACTGCCATCATCAGCATCCACAGCACGTCGTTACGCGGCAGCCCCAGACCGGCAGGCGCGGCGGTGGTGCTGAACGTCATCGAGTAGACGGTCATGATGTAGAACAGGGTGTAGGTCGCCAGCATGATGAAGGTGCCCAGCACCGTCACCCGCACGTGCTTCGTCAGCAGCGTGCCCATCGGCACTTTTACCTGCTTTTTCGCTTGGGCGATTTTGGCGAACACCGGCGTTTCGTGCAGCGAGACGCGGACGTACAGCCCGATCAGCACCAGTACCGCAGAGAAGATAAACGGCACGCGCCATCCCCAGCTCATGAACTGTTCGTCGGTCAGCAGCCAGGAGAGCAGCAGGAAGGTGCCGTTGGCGAAGAAGAAGCCGATAGGCGCGCCCAGCTGCGGGAAGGAACCGTACAGCGCTCGTTTACGCGGCGGCGCGTTCTCGGTCGCCAGCAGCGCGGCACCGCCCCACTCGCCACCCAGCCCCAGACCCTGACCAAAACGGGCCAGCGCCAGCAGCATTGGTGCGAAAATGCCGATGGTCTCGTAGCCGGGCAGCAGGCCGATAACGACGGTTGAGATCCCCATGGTCAGCAGCGAGGCCACCAGCGTCACTTTACGTCCTACGCGATCGCCGAAGTGGCCGAACACCGCCGAGCCGATCGGGCGCGCCACAAAGGCGATGGCGAACGTGGCAAGCGACTGGAGCGTAGCAGCCGTCGGGTCGCCCTGCGGGAAGAAGATATGGGGAAAGACGATAACCGCCGCGGTGGCATAGATGTAGAAGTCGAAAAACTCGATGGCGGTGCCAATCAGCGAAGCGACAAGCACCTTGCTACGTGAGTTTACCGGTGGGCTATCGTGTTCTGTGTCGAGTGTGGTGGTGGCGGTTGCTTGCATAGACTTTTCTTATATATTGGCGTCAAAAAGCCATATTAGGCATAGCAAAAGCGACATTTCAATGTGTAACAAATCGCCGGGCTGCTCAAAAAATGCCCGGAAAGCGGATAATTTTCGTGCCTGCTAATTCTCTTCCATGAAATGCTTCACAGATTTTATATTTCAGTGGATAACACCAGATATTGGTTAAATAAAAGTTACAGGCTGGATTTATCTGCTGGAAGGATGGCGGCGGACCGAAAAACACCCGGTTTCAGGGTCCGCCTGTCGGTTAAGGCTGTGATTTGCCCGGCATCTGCGGGTCGTCTTTGTACTGCGCCGTGGCAATCCACGCCGCGCAGAACAGCGTCAGGCGCGCGAAGAAGTAGAAGAACGCCATCAGGCCAAGCACTGAGCCAAACGCCGCCCCGGACGGGGAAGAGACCAGCGAGGGCAGGGTGTAGGTCATGACAATCTTGATCACTTCAAAGCCAATCGCGGCCAGCAGCGTACCGCGCATCAGCGCTTTTTTACGCGGGCGATGGCGCGGCAGACGCCAGAAAATCCAGAAGAACAGCAGGTAGTTCGCGCCGATGGAGATGAGCAGCCCCAGCACGCGCCAGAGCGGTTTCAGCCACTCGATGTTATCCAGCCACAGCGCCGAGATGATCAAATGCTGAGCGGCGCCCGACACGGAGGTGATGGTCAGAGTGATAATCAGCGCCACCAGCAGGCCGATCAACGAGATAAAATCGCGCAGGTATTTGATCCAGAACTTCTCTTTATCCTTGCTGGTAAGCTCAAATACGTCCCTGGACTGGGCGCGAATGGCTTCACGCAGGTTGCCCATCCAGTGCACGCCGGAGTAAAGCGCCACCAGTAAGCCGACAATGCCCACCGTGGTGCGTTGCTGTATCGCCGTATTGATGGTGCTTTTCAGGGTACCCGCCAGCGTCGGATCGCTGACGCTGGTGAGAATTTTATTGAAGATGTCCTGCAACAGCGTGGGGTGCGAGGCGAGGATAAAACCCGCGGCGGCAAAGGACACCATCAGAATCGGGATCATCGACAGAAACGAGAAATAGGTAATTGCTGCGCCGAACTGATTGCCGAGCCGATCGTTAAACCGCTCTATGGCACGCAGGAAGTGCGCCACCATCGGACGGCGCTCAATTTTCTTTACCGTGTCGGTGAGGGTTTCAATCGCGCCTTCCGGCTGCCGGTTGGGTTCGCTGGCCCGTTCACTGTCCGACGTGCGGGTATCAAGCTGCGCGACGGGTTTGTAATCAAGATCCTGCGTCGGGCGTTTATCGTTATCGGGGGTCATCCGGTCCCTGTTCCTTCTGTTTTCAAGCGTTCAGTGAAGTATAGACCGCTACACATCAACGTAATCCTTCAATACGTCCCCCAGCCACTCCATGAACAGATGGACGCGCCGCGAGAGGTTGCGCCGGTGCGGATAGATAAGCGATACCGGCATCGGCTGTGCCCGGTACAGGGGGAGAATTTCTGTCAACTGTCCGGTGCGCAGCGCCTCGCGCACGGCGGTACGCGGCACCTGAATAATCCCCAGCCCGGCGAGGCAGGCGGCGTGGTAGGTTTCGGTGCTGTTCACCGTCAGCACGCCGCCGGTTTTCACCCAGTGCGTCTCATTGTTGAGAAAATACTCGAAGCCCTGAGGACGAACCCCGAGGTTTAACGCATAGTGAATCACCGCGTGGGAGGCGAGATCCTCCGGCGAGTGGGGATAGCCAAAGCGCTCCAGATAGCCGGGGCTGGCGCAGTTGACGACGGTGAGTTTTCCCAGCGGACGCGCCACCAGCCCGGAGTCGCGCAGGGTGCCGATGCGCACCACGCAATCAAACCCTTCCCCAATGACGTCCACGCGCCGGTCGCTGCTGCTCAGTTCAAGCTCGATGCCGGGATACTGTTGCAGGAACGCGGGCAGGCGGGGCATCACCACGTTTTTCGCCACCGCGACCGGCATGTCGACCCGCAGTCGCCCGCTGATGGTGGCAGGATCGTGCAAAAAAAGCCCGTCCAGCTCGTCGATATTGGCCAGCAGATCCCGGGCGCGTTCGTAGTAGACCATGCCGTCCTGGGTGAGCTGCACCCGCCGGGTGGTGCGATGAAGCAGGCGCGTACCGAGGTGCGTCTCCAGCGCCTGGATCTGACGTGAGACGCTCCCTTTTGGCAGGCCGAGCGTGTCAGCCGCCCGGGAAAAACTTTCCAGTTCAGCCACCCGGACAAAAAGCTGCATTGCGTGAATTTTATCCATTTTTTTTCACATTATTGTTGATAATGAAACAGTGAAGCGTAATTACCCGTCTTTATTGATTATGTATCAGCTAATAAGCTCATCAGCAATCACCACAACACCATAAACGAGGTTTCTATGTCACAACGTATCGCAATCGTAACGGGTGGAAGTCGCGGTCTGGGGAAAAACGCAGCGCTGAAGCTGGCGGAGCGTGGAACCGGGGTTATCATTACCTGGCACAGCCGCGAGCAGGACGCGCAGCAGGTTGTACGTGAAATGGAGCTAAAAGGCGTAAAAGCGGCGGCATTACAGTTCAACGCCGCCGATAGTGCAAGTTTTGAAGGGTTTGTCCGTCGGGTCAAGGAGACCCTGAAAGAGGTCTGGGGGCGGGACAGCTTCGATTATTTACTGAACAACGCCGGGATCGGCATTAATACCCCGTTTGAGCAGACCACCGAGCAGCAGTTTGACGAGCTGGTCAATATCCACCTCAAGGGGCCGTTTTTCCTCACCCAGCGCCTGCTGCCGCTGATAAAAGACGGCGGGCGTATTCTCAACGTGTCGTCCGGGCTGGCGCGCTTCGCCCTGCCGGGTTACAGCGCCTACGCGGCAATGAAGGGAGCGATGGAAGTGCTGACGCGCTATCAGGCCAAAGAGCTGGGGGCGCGCGGGATTTCAGTCAATATCATTGCGCCAGGCGCCATCGAGACCGATTTCGGCGGCGGCGTAGTGCGCGACAATACCCAGATCAACCAGCATATCGCGTCGCAAACCGCACTGGGCCGGGTCGGGCTGCCGGATGATATTGGTAATGCGATGGCGGCGCTGCTCAGCGACGATCTGGCGTGGATGAATGCCCAGCGTGTGGAAGTGTCAGGTGGGATGTTTATCTGAAAACAGGGGATACAAGGGCAGCCTTGTATCCCGTTTTGTTACTGCTTCTGGAAGTGGGTCACGCGAACCTGTGGGTTCTTGTGCTTCTTATCAAGGGAACCACTGAAGCGAACCAGATCGTCCGGGCTGAACTGTTTGCCCTGGAACACGGCTTCCGGAATCATGACGTCAATTTCGCCGGTGCGATCCTGGAAACGGTAGGTGTCGTTGCCGAGTTTTTTGATGATATTACCGTGCAGGGTGACCGTCGCGCCGTCATGCATGGTTTTCGCATGTTCGACGTTCATCACGCGGGCGTCTTCAATACCGCGGTAGCCGTCATCAAGTTTGTGGGGCGGCGGCGGCGCTTTGTCTTCCTGCAGGCCGGGTTTATCGTCCGCCAGCGCCGGAGAAGACACGCACAGCGCCAGCAGCGAAGCAATAATCGCTTTTTTCATAAACACTCCTTATGCATTGGCGTAGCCTTAAGCCTGGCACAAGGTGCGGTGCTGTCACCCATTTTGAGAACAGTCCGGTTCGTTATTGCGCTCAGCGGTATTCGTGCTTCAGCAATCCGAACAGCCAGTCATCCTGCCAGCGTCCGTCAAGAAACCAGCTCTCGCGTAGCGTGCCCTCCAGCTGAAACCCGCACTTTTCCAGTAGTTTACGTGACGTCAGGTTGCCAGCGGTGACGGTGGCGGTCAGTTTTCGCACGCCACCGCTCCCAAAGGCAAATTCACACAGCGCGCGCAGCGATTCATGGGCGTAGCCGATGCCCTGCCAGGCCGGATCGAGCAGAAACCCCACTTCGGCCAGGTCGGCATCATGGTGCAGATAGCCGGTCAGCCCTACCGGCGAGCCGCTCTCTTTATCGCGCATCAGCAGGCACAGCCAGTGGCTGGCACCGGGCTGCCAGGTCGGCAGGCGCGCATCAAACGCGGCGCGGATCGCGTCCAGCGGGCGCGGGTCGGCGACAAACGCCATCACCTGCCGATCCTGATAAAGCTGCAAAAAGAACGGCCAGTCGTCCGGGGTGAGTGGCTGGTAGGTCAGACGGCGAGAATCGATAGGTTGCATAGCGGAATTCCTGTTGGCGCAGCGGCCAGATTTACCCTGAAAATGAACGCCGCGCCAGCGTTATTCCCCGCGCTTTGATTAGCACTACTGGGGGATTGCCAGAAACGTGCGTCCAAAGCGAAATTGCCTGGTGTAAGGCGTGTAAACCTCCCCGACGGCATGCAAAATCACTGATTTTTTAGCTCTTTTGAACATGTCACTGTTCTTTATATTTGTTTACGCTATGTTTTACGCGCCATCATTTTCGGCAAAAATACAAACATAGCGACAGCGCCAGCGTAATACCAGGCGCAGGCCAGGCGGGGCCTGAGTTTTTTTATCGACGGGATAATCATGACGCGTTCTGCACAGCCGATGGTGCGTGTAAATTTCGAGGTGTGCCTGGGGATTATTCGCCAGGCTGCGGTCGAAATTTTGATGCTGCTAAATATTCATGCGGCGGAAGGGAAGGATCCGCGGTGGTTTCTGGAGCAGCTCGAAGTCGCGCGTCTGAATCTCGGTAACTGGGCCGCCGTGGCGCGGCGTCTTAATCTCAACGACGCAGAGATGTCACAGTTCACCATCCAGCTTCGCCATCTGCAACAGCAGGTGCCGGGCTATGAGAGCGGTCAGGACGTCAGCACCAACCAGATGATCGCCGCCCTGCGTTTTGTCTCCGCCCTCGAACAGCTCAAAGAGAAGCAGCCGCTTCTGCACTACAGCACCGCCCTTGATACGTCTACCCCCGCGCCGGAGCGTGAAGCCCGACAGCAGATCCGCGCCCTTGAGCTGATGATCCGCGGCCTTATTCACCGCGCCTGGCCGGACCGGTCGCAGCTGCTGCACCATCTCAATACCCTGTTTGGTGCCGATAAGGTGCGACGCTGGGTGAAAATGTCGGAAAACGACGACGTATTAAGCGGGATGCTGTTTAGCGAACTGGCGCTGCTGCTGGTGGATAAAAAAGAGTACGCCCGTCACTACGCCAGCATTTTCCAGAGCGCAGCGTCGCTGAGCTTTCTTATCGAGCCGCGGAAAACCCTGCAGGCTTTTCTCGAAGATGTGCGCCAGTACCGCAACACGCTGCTGAGCGGCCAGCCGCTCACCCCAACCCAGAGTACGCTGCTCGACAGCTACTTCGAGGATATCTCCGGTCCGGTACAGCGCGCCTACAATGAAGGCCGCACCAGCGTGAACCCCGGTGCGCTGCTGGCGGCGAATGAGAGCGAGCTGGCCGAATTTTATGACTACGCCCGTCAAAAGAACGATCTGGTGGGCGGGGATATCTTTGACGTGCGCAGTGGGATCGACCGCCCGGAAAAAATGAACGCCCGCAGTAAGGAAGAGCGCCAACAGCTCATCTATGGCGCGCTCTGGGGCGTAGTTGGCATCGTGGTGATCACCATCGCCATTGGCGCGCTGATGATTGTCAGCGATGTCGCCACGCCGCCTGCGCCCGCCGCCCAGAAAAATATTCTCAGCGAAGAGGTGGACGAGCAGCGCTACACCAGTACCCGCAGCGCGCGCGATGTGCTGGCCAGCATGGGCATCCGCTGGGATGAGAACAGCCTGCGCTCGGCCATTGAGCGCAATGACTCCAAAGTGGCGCGGCTGTTTTTACAGGGCGGCATGGAGTGGAAAGTCTCCTGGACGGAGCAGCTGCTGGCCGACGAGAGCAACGAAACGCTGAATCTGCTGCTTAACTATCGCCCGCAGATGAACGAGCTAAAACCCTGCCGACGCATGATCGCCACCATCGGGCACGCTATGGCCCAGGGTGAATCGCTCAACGCGTTGCGAAAACAGTATCTGCGTGCGTTCTGCACCACGCCAGCGGTCGTGAAGCGGCAAAAATATGAGATGGAGCTGGCGCAGCAGCGCGAGGTGGGCGGCGGCGATATCGAGAAGAAGTGGGCCGGCATTCAAAAAGCGATCTACCGGGTGATTGAGTAGCGGGGTGGTGTTGAAGCCCGCAGGATACGTAAGATAATAAAAAGCCCCTCGCTGAGGGGCTTTTTTATTAACGCATGGTGACAAACTCTTCGGCGGCGGTGGGGTGGATCGCCACGGTGTTGTCGAAGTCTTTTTTGGTGGCACCCATCTTCAGCGCCACCGCAAAGCCCTGCAGTATCTCATCCATACCGGCACCGATACCGTGAATGCCGACAATCTTCTCATCCTTGCCAACGCACACCAGCTTCATGCGGCACGGCTGACGATGAGACGTGACGGCGGTGTACATGGCGGTGAAGGACGAGCGATAGATTTTTACCTCGTCATCGCCGTACTGTTCACGCGCCTGCGGCTCGGTGAGGCCCACGGTGCCAATCGGCGGGTGGCTGAACACCACGGTCGGGACGTTGCTGTAGTCCAGATGCTCGTCCGGCTTGTTGTTGAACAGGCGCTCAGAGAGACGGCGTCCGGCGGCTACCGCGACCGGCGTCAGCTCAACCGCGCCGGTGTTATCGCCCACCGCATAAATCCCCGGCACGCTGGTGTTCTGGTATTTATCAACGACGATGTAGCCTTTTTCGTTGGTTTTCACCCCGGTGACGTCCAGGTTGAAGGTGTCGTTCGCCGGCTCGCGGCCAATCGCCCACACCAGGCAATCCACGGTAAAGCTGCGATCGTCTTCCAGCGTCAGAGTCAGGCTGCCATCGCTGTTTTTCACTACCGATTTCGGTATGGCTTCGGTTTGCAGCGTCGGGCCTTCCGCCAGCATCACTTCTTTCAGGGTTTCAGACAGCATCGGATCGAAGCTGCGCAGCGGGGAGTGCTTGCGCACAAACAGGTGCGTTTCGGCACCCAGCGCGTTGACCACGCCCGCCAGTTCTACGGCGATATAACCCGCTCCCACCACTGCAACCCGTTTGGGCAAAGCAGGCAGTTCGAAGAAGCCGTCGGAGTCGATGCCGTATTCCGCGCCCGGAATGGCCGGACGGGTCGGACGTCCACCGGTGGCGATAAGGATATGATCGGCGGTGATGGTTTCGCCGTTCACTTCCACGGTATGGGCATCAACGAAGCGCGCAAAGCCGCGGATCACGTCAACGCGGTTTTTACTCAGACCCGTTTCATACGAGGTGTGAATGCGATCGATGTAAGCGCTGCGGCTGGCGACCAGTTTGCCCCAGTCGAAGTTATTTACTGTGGTATCGAAGCCGTAGTCGGGGCCATAAAGATGAATCGCCTCGGCGATCTGCGCCGCGTGCCACATCACTTTTTTCGGTACGCACCCGACGTTCACGCAGGTGCCGCCCAGCTCTTTAGCTTCGATGAGCGCGCATTTTCGTCCATACATCGCCGCGCGGTTGATGGAGGCGATACCGCCGCTGCCGCCGCCGATGGAGATGTAATCGTAATGTCTGGTCATGGCCGTTACCTTGAATAGCATCGTAAAAGTAAGCGTAGTGTAAGCGCAGCGTGCACGGGTGTCGTGACGCTGGCGTCTATGGTTTCAATCAGCAACCTTATTCCGGTACCACCCAGCTTAGCGTGGTGTGCCCGGTGCCCGACGGCACCAGGGTTTTGTGCAGCCAGGGCAGCGCGGTCGCCATCTGCTGCTCCAGCTTCCACGGCGGGTTGATAACGATCATGCCGGAGGCGGTCATGCCACGCTGGTCGCTGTCCGGACGCACCGCCAGTTCAATTTGCAGGATGCGGCGAATGCCGGTGGCTTCCAGCTCCTTAAGCATGCGCTTAATCTGGGCGCGCAGCACTACCGGGTACCACAGCGCGTAGGTGCCAGTGGCAAAACGACGATGCCCTTCGCTGATGCCCTGCACCACCGCCTGGTAATCGCTTTTGATTTCATACGGCGGGTCAATGAGGATCAGGCCACGGCGCGACGGCGGCGGCAGCTTCGATTTTAACTGCTGGTAGCCGTCAGCGCGCTCAACGCGGGCGCGGCTGTCCTTCTGGAATTCGCCGCGCAGCAGCGGGAAGTCGCTCGGGTGCAGCTCGGTCAGCTGCAGGCTGTCCTGCTCACGCAGCAGCTGGCGGGCAATCAGCGGTGAGCCAGGGTAGTAGCGCAGCTGGCCGGTACGGTTGAAGTGCGCCACCGCGCTCATGTAAGGCTCGAACTCCGCCGGGAGATCGTCGCGCTGCCACAGACGGGCAATACCTTCGAGATACTCCCCGGTGCGTTCGGCGCGCTCGCTGCTGAGCTGATAGCGGCCCGCGCCGGCGTGCGTGTCCAGATAGAGGAAGGGCTTATCTTTCTCTTTCAGCGATTCGATAATAAGGCTCTGGACGGTATGTTTGAGCACATCGGCGTGGTTGCCAGCGTGAAAGCTGTGGCGGTAACTGAGCATGACTGAGTGACTTCCGGAAGATAAACAAGTTAACGAACAGTTTACCGCAGATCGCAACGGATTACCGCTGCACGGATGATGCAGGACACTGAAAGCCGCTTTTTGGACGCGAGCAGCGCAGCGCTGTCGGGCAGTAATCCGCGTCGCCGGGCACTCCGCGCCATTGAAATTCACTACACTTAACCCCATGCTAAGACGCACAGGCAAAGCGCTGGAACGCGCGCTACATTCACCCTATTCGACAGGACTGCGCTTATGACCAATCCATTACTCACGCCGTTTACACTGCCGCCGTTTTCCGCTATCAAACCCGAGCACGTGGTGCCTGCCGTTACAAAGGCGCTGGAAGACTGCCGCGCGCAGGTTGGGGCTGTGGTTGCCAGCGGCGCGCCGTACTCGTGGGAGACGCTCTGCCAGCCGCTGGCGGAAGTCGACGACCGTCTTGGCCGTATTTTTTCGCCGGTAAGCCATCTCAATTCGGTACAAAACAGCCCGGAACTGCGTGAAGCCTACGAGCAGACCCTGCCGCTGCTCTCCGAGTACAGCACCTGGGTCGGCCAGAACGAGGGGCTGTATCAGGCCTACCGCGATCTGCGTAACGGCGAGAACTACGGCAAGCTGGATACCGCGCAGAAAAAAGCGGTGGATAACGCGCTGCGTGATTTCGAACTGTCGGGCATTGGCCTGCCGCCGGAAAAACAGAAGCGCTACGGTGAAATCGCCGCGCGTCTCTCCGAGCTGGGCTCTACCTACAGCAACAACGTGCTCGACGCGACCATGGGCTGGTCAAAATTGATCGCCGACGAATCAGAGCTGGCCGGCATGCCGGAAAGCGCGCTGGCCGCGGCAAAAGCGCAGGCCGAAGCGAAAGAACAGCAGGGCTATCTGCTGACGCTGGATATTCCGAGCTATCTGCCGGTGATGACCTACTGCGACAACCAGCCGCTGCGCGAAGAGATGTACCGCGCCTACAGCACTCGCGCCTCCGATCAGGGGCCGAACGCGGGCAAATGGGACAACAGCCCGGTGATGGAAGAGATCCTCGCGCTGCGTCACGAGCTGGCTCAACTGCTGGGCTTTGACAGCTACGCCCATAAATCCCTGGCCACCAAAATGGCAGAGCACCCGCAGCAGGTTCTGGATTTCTTAACCGATCTGGCGAAGCGTGCCCGTCCGCAGGGCGAGCAGGAGCTGGCTCAGCTGCGCGCCTTTGCGAAGCAGGAGTACGGCGTGGACGAGCTGCAACCCTGGGATATCGCGTACTACAGCGAAAAACAGAAACAGCACCTCTACAGCATCAGCGATGAGCAGCTGCGCCCTTACTTCCCGGAAAACAAAGCGGTAAACGGCCTGTTTGAAGTGGTGAAACGCATCTACGGCATTACCGCCAAAGAGCGTAAAGACATTGATGTCTGGCACCCTGACGTGCGCTTCTTCGAGCTTTACGACGAGAGCGGCGAGCTGCGCGGCAGCTTCTACCTCGACCTGTACGCCCGCGAGCACAAGCGCGGCGGGGCGTGGATGGATGACTGCGTCGGGCAAATGCGTCTGGCAGACGGCTCGCTGCAAAAGCCGGTGGCCTACCTGACCTGTAACTTCAACCGCCCGGTAAAAGGCAAACCGGCGCTGTTTACCCATGACGAAGTGATCACCCTGTTCCACGAGTTCGGTCACGGTCTGCATCACATGCTGACCCGCATCGACACCCCAGGGGTCGCCGGTATCAGCGGTGTGCCGTGGGATGCGGTCGAGCTGCCGAGCCAGTTTATGGAGAACTGGTGCTGGGAGCCGGAGGCGCTGGCGTTTATCTCCGGCCATTACGAAACCGGCGAGCCGCTGCCTCAGGAGCTACTCGACAAAATGCTGGCGGCGAAGAACTACCAGGCGGCAATGTTTATTCTGCGCCAGCTGGAGTTTGGCCTGTTCGATTTCCGCCTGCACGCCGAGTTTACCCCGGAGCAGGGCGCGAAAATCCTCGATACCCTGGCAGAGATTAAAAAGCAGGTTGCCGTTATGCCTGGGCCGTCGTGGGGCCGCTTCCCGCACGCCTTCAGCCATATCTTTGCCGGTGGCTATGCGGCGGGCTACTACAGCTACCTGTGGGCCGATGTGCTGGCCGCGGACGCTTACTCCCGCTTCGAGGAAGAGGGCATCTTCAACCGTGAAACCGGGCAGTCGTTCCTCGACAATATCCTGACCCGCGGTGGTTCAGAGGAGCCGATGGAGCTGTTCAAACGCTTCCGGGGCCGTGAGCCACAGCTTGATGCCATGCTGGATCACTACGGCATCAAGGGCTAATGGCACGGTGAACATCTGTCTGATTGATGAAACGGGCGCCGGAGACGGCGCCTTATCTGTTCTTGCGGCCCGCTGGCAGCTGGTACACGACCCGGAAAACCCCATGGCGCTGGCGCTGACGCCCACCCATCTCGAACTGCGCAAGCGGGACGAGCCGAAGCTCGGCGGCATCTATGTGGATTTCGTTGAGGGCGCGATGGCGCACCGGCGTAAGTTTGGCGGCGGTCGCGGCGAAGCGGTGGCGAAAGCCGTCGGCGTGAAGGGCAGCTACCTGCCTGACGTGGTAGATGCCACGGCCGGGCTGGGACGGGATGCGTTTGTGCTGGCGTCTGTGGGTTGTCGGGTACGGATGCTGGAGCGCAACCCGGTGGTCGCCGCGCTGCTCGATGACGGCCTGCGGCGGGGATATGAGGATGCGGAGATCGGCCCCTGGCTGCGCGAGCGCCTGACGCTGATCCACGCCTCCAGCCTGACGGCGCTCACCGACATCACGCCGCGCCCGCAGGTGGTCTATCTCGATCCGATGTTTCCCCACAAGCAGAAAAGCGCGCTGGTGAAGAAAGAGATGCGGGTGTTTCAGTCGCTGGTGGGGCCGGATGAGGATGCGGACGGGCTGCTCGAGCCCGCGCGTCAGCTGGCGACAAAGCGGGTGGTGGTGAAACGCCCCGATTACGCGCCGCCGCTGGCTGACGTCGCCACGCTGAACGCGGTGGTCACCAAAGGGCACCGGTTCGATATCTACGCCGGAACCCCTCTGTAGCGGGGCGCAACACCCGATTCAGGCATAAAAAAAACCGCGGCGCAGGCCGCGGTTTTTTATTGTGCGTTAAACGATTACTCGTCGTCTTCTTCATCACGCAGCGGCACGATGAGCATATCAATGTGCACGGTGTTGATAAGCTGACGAGCGGAGGACATCAGTTTGCTCCAGAAGTCCTGATGGTGGCCGCACACCACCAGATCCACATCGTATTTTTTAATCGCATCGACCAGCACCTGACCAAGGTCGCCGCTACCGCTCAGGGTTTCGGTGATCGGATAACCGGCGTTGGTAGACAGCTCGGTCAGCGCATGGTGCGTCTCTTCGGAGATACGCTTCTGCATATCGCCCAGATTGACGTCGATGAGCCCGGTGTAAAGATCGGAGTAGTTCACATCAACATGAATCAGGGAGATTTTCGCGTTGTAAGGGCGTGCCATTGAGACCGCTTTTTCAACCAGCACTTTGCTTTCCGGTGACAGGTCTACGGCGATAAGAATGTGTTTGTAAGCCATTGTGTTACTCCTTCCATAAGTGTCGATGACCAGATGGGACGAATGACGCTGTCAGCCATTCTTCCATGCCCGCGTCCTGCGTAGTACATCGCGCGAACGGTGTATCGTAAGGACTTAAATTGTAGAAGATATTTCTACAGTATAGCTCCCCTGCTGCTGCGTCAATTCCGGCCCTCTGGTCCACGTTAGCCGCAAACGCTGGCGCAGGTCTTGATAAAGGTTAACGTTGTGGAAAAAAAATGAGGGGATCTCCTACACTACATAGTAAGCCGCGCGGGTAAAGAAATGTGAATCCGCTCGACTTTCCGTTTCTGACATCTGTCTGGGGATCGGAGCGCATGCCCCGGGGCGTGGCTCCGTGGATGAACGCCGGGAGGACGTATGATCAGCACCGTCGCGCTGTTCTGGGCTTTATGTATTGTTTGTGTGGTGAATATGGCGCGCTATTTCTCATCATTGCGCGCATTACTGGTCGTGCTTCGCGGGTGCGATCCCCTGCTGTACCAGTATGTGGACGGCGGCGGTTTTTTTACCTCCCACGGGCAGCCCAGTAAGCAGGTGCGCCTGGTGCGTTATATCTATGCGCAGCGCTACCTTGATCATCATGATGAAGAGTTTATTCGGCGCTGCGAGCGGGTTCGCCGGCAGTTTTTGCTGACCAGCGCCCTGTGCGGCCTGGTGGTGGTGAGCCTGATCGCGCTGCTTATCTGGCACTAAGCATAAAAAAGCGGGTCCGAAGACCCGCTTTTTTTGGCAGTACCTGCAGCTTAGATGAACTGCAGTGAAATCCAGTACAGCAGACCGGACAGCCCAATGGAGGCCGGCAGGGTAAACACCCAGGCCATCAGAATGTTGGTCACGGTTTTACGCTGTAACCCGCCGCCGTCCACAATCATGGTGCCCGCCACGGAAGACGAGAGCACGTGGGTCGTGGAAACTGGCATCCCGGTGTAGCTGGCGATACCGATGGAGACCGCGGCCGTCATCTGCGCCGACATGCCCTGTGCATAGGTCATGCCCTTCTTACCGATTTTCTCACCGATAGTCGTGGCCACGCGACGCCAGCCAATCATGGTACCAATGCCCAGCGCCAGCGCTACCGCCATGATGATCCAGATCGGGGCGTACTCGATGGTGTTGAGCAGGTCACCTTTCAGTTTCTTCAGGTAACGCTGATCTTCCGCCGAGGTGCCTTCCAGCTTCGCCACTTTGTCTGAGGTATCCGCGATGCACAGCATAATGCGGCGCAGCTGGCTGCGCTGTTCCACGCTCAGTTTGTCGTAGCTTTCGTTGGTGCCGAGCAGCGTTTTAGCGTGCTCCAGCGCAACGAAGGCGCGGCTCGGGTCGCAGTGGAACTCCTTCGTCGCGGTGGTGGTCAGCGTCTCTTCCGGACCCGGAATGACCGGATCGAGACCGGTGGCCTTTTTAAGTACCCCCGGATGCTGCTGGAAGTAGATTTCCAGGTTATTCACCGCATCGCGGGTGCGGGCGATGTCGTAGCCGGAAGCATTCATGTTTACCACGAAGCCTGCCGGCGCAACGCCGATCAGCACCAGCATAATCAGGCCGATACCTTTCTGACCGTCGTTCGCGCCGTGAGAAAAACTCACGCCGATGGCGGACAGGATCAGGGCGATACGGGTCCAGAACGGCGGCTTTTTCTTGCCGTCTTTCTTTTCACGTTCCGCAGGCGTCAGGTGAATACGCGCACGTTTTTTGGTGCCGCTCCAGTAACGACGCAGCAGGAATACCAGCCCGCCGGCGAAGACCAGACCGACAATCGGAGAGATAATCAGTGAACCAAAGATATTGATAACTTTCGGAATGTTCAGCGCATCCACCACTGAGGTTCCGGTCATCAGCGCATTGGTTAACCCAATACCGATGATGGCCCCGATCAGCGTGTGAGAGCTGGACGCCGGTAGCCCGAAATACCAGGTACCGAGATTCCAGATGATCGCGGCCAGCAACATAGAGAACACCATGGCGAGGCCATGAGCGGAACTTACATTGAGCAGCAGATCGGTAGGGAGCATATGCACGATGGCATAAGCGACGCTTAGTCCCCCGAGCAGCACGCCGAGGAAGTTAAACACCGCAGCCATCACGACCGCAAGTTGCGAGCGCATTGCACGGGTGTAAATCACAGTTGCAACTGCGTTCGCCGTATCGTGGAAGCCGTTAATCGCTTCGTAGAACAGAACAAATGCCAGAGCAAGCAACAATAACAACCCGGTATGGAGATCCAGGCCGGCAAACAAATGTAGCATAGGACGTTACGCCATTTTGAGGTCATGAACGCGGCGCATTATCCAGGACAAACGTCGCGCGGGCAAAGTGAAATATAGACTTTTTTTGACAACGGGATGACAGACGTCAAAAGATGTAAATAATTATTTCTTTTATATCAAGGCGCTATCCATCATGAAACGATTTCATGGTGGTGTGACCAGCGTAGAAACTTTACAATTCACGACCTTACTATAAAAGAGGAAAGGGTGTGGAACAGTTTGATGCCATCGTAATCGGCGCCGGTGCAGCCGGTATGTTTTGTGCCGCCAGGGCCGGTCAGGCAGGGCGTCGCGTGCTGCTGGTCGATAATGGCAAAAAGCCTGGTCGTAAGATCCTGATGTCCGGCGGCGGACGCTGCAACTTCACCAACCTCTATATTGAGCCGGCGGCCTACCTCAGCCAGAACCCGCACTTTTGTAAGTCCGCGCTGGCGCGCTACACCCAGTGGGATTTTATCGACCTGGTCAACAAATACGGCATCGCCTGGCATGAGAAAACCCTGGGCCAGCTGTTTTGCGACGACTCGGCGCAGCAGATCGTCGATATGCTGGTCGCAGAGTGCGAGAAGGGCGGCGTAACGATGCGCCTGCGCAGCGAAGTGCTGAGCGTGACGCGCGATGAGGCAGGCTACCTGCTGACGCTCAACGGCGAGGAGGTGCGGGCAACCCGCCTGGTTATCGCCAGCGGCGGCCTGTCGATGCCGGGCCTGGGCGCCTCGCCCTTTGGCTACAAAATTGCCGAACAGTTTGGCCTGAAGGTGCTTCCGACCCGCGCCGGACTGGTGCCTTTTACCCTGCACAAACCGCTGCTGGAGCAGCTCAGCGTCATTTCCGGCGTTTCGGTGCCCTCGGTCATTACCGCTGAGGACGGGACGGTGTTTCGCGAAAGCCTGCTGTTCACGCACCGCGGCCTGTCCGGCCCGGCGGTGCTGCAAATCTCCAGCTACTGGCAGCCAGGTGAGTTCGTGACCATCAACCTGGTGCCGGACACCGATCTGCATGAGGTGCTCAACGCCCAGCGCGCCGCGCACCCGAACCAGAGCCTGAAGAATACCCTGGCGCTGCACCTGCCGAAGCGGCTGGTGGAGTGCCTGATGCTGCTGCATCCCGAGCAGTTCCCGGACGTGTCGCTCCGCCAGCTTAACAGCCGGCAGCAAAACGGGCTGGTGGACACGCTGCAACAGTGGCGCGTGCAGCCGAACGGCACCGAAGGCTATCGCACCGCGGAAGTGACGCTCGGCGGGGTGGACACCCATGCGTTGTCCTCCCGAACGCTGGAAGCGCGCGACGTGCCGGGCCTCTATTTTATTGGCGAAGTGGTGGACGTCACCGGCTGGCTGGGGGGATACAACTTCCAGTGGGCCTGGGCCTCTGCGGCCGCCTGTGCCCAGGCGCTGGCTGAGGCGTAAACCGCAGGCCGCTTATCCTGATAAAAATGAGCGGCCTGAATCACTTACCTTCTTCTTGTTTTTTCTCCCGCATCTTATTCCGCTCTCGCCTGTTATTTCCGCGCGATTTTTCATCGTGATTGTTTACTCCACAATAAGCAATAGCCATTAATTAATTGTGGTTATTGGATTTGTAAATTAAATAGAAATACGCGGTTTCGCTTACCAATAGGCATAAAGAAATAAGGGGCATTAGCCGATATATCCTTAATTATACCAGGCCAATAAGGAAACACCGGTATGTTGTGGATCTATCGTATTTCAATGAAAATGAAGTTATTTCTTGCCCTGCTACCGTTGTTGCTGGCCCTGTGCTGGTTCGCCGGTTCGGGAATAGTCAGCCGTATTCACACCGAGCAGCAGATGACCACCATCAGCCAGCTCACCGCCCTGGCGCGCAGCGCCGGTAACGTGGTGCATGAGCTGCAACGCGAGCGCGGCATGAGCGCCGGTTATTTAGGCGCTAAAGGCGAAAAATTCCGCGATGAATTAGCCGCCCAGCAAAAAATAACCGATGCGGCGTTAACCACCTTTAATCACTCACTTGCCGAAACCGACAGCGCCCTATTAACCGGCGATATTGCCGCCACGGTAAAGGTATTTAATCAGCATATTCAGTCATTAAGCGCCACGCGCAACGCGGTGGTCGGGCTTACTATTCCTACGCCGCAAGCGATCCAGTTTTATACGCAAACCATTGCTGGCGTGCTTAATTTTGTAGGCGGAATGGGGCATTTAACGCCGTCCGGTCCGATGGTTAACGAACTGGCCGCCTATTACAGCCTGCTGAACCTGAAAGAGCAGGCCGGTGTGGAGCGCGCGCTGCTGTCGAATATTTTCTCTGCGGATCGCTTTGGGGACGGCCAGTTCCGGCAGTTCAGCGATGTGGTGGGTAAGCAGGAAGCCTGGCTTATCGCTGCCCGCCGCTTCAGCACCCCTGCCCAGAGCGCCGGGCTTGACCGAGCGCTGGAGTCCGCCGACGCCACGGGCGCCCTGGCGCTGCGACTGGTCGCCTTCAATAACGCTGCCCAGGGCGGATTTGGTATCGATCCCGGTGCCTGGTTCACCGCCCAGACGCAGCGCATTGAAACGCTGCGCACCGTAGAAAATCGCGCCGCCGATGCCCTTGAACTCCATGCTGCCACCCTTGCTCAGCACGCGCGCAGCGACTGGCAGTCTTACCTTGCCATCAGCCTGCTCTCGCTGCTGATTGCCCTGGGCTTCGCCGTGGTGGTGGCGCGCAGTATTCACGTGCAGCTTACCGGCACGCTGAAAGCGATTCATGAGATGGATGGCGATCTGACGCGCCGTCTCGATGTGCCGGGCAGCGATGAGCTGTCTGCACTGAACCGCGCGTATAACCAGTCGATCGAGAGCATTCAGCACATTGTGCAGGAGATTAAATCCGGGGCGGTGGTGCTGCGTAACGCCAGCAGCGATATTGCCGCCGGCAACCAGGATCTCGCGCAGCGCACCGACGAACAGGCGGCCTCGATTGTGGAAACCGCCTCCAGCATGGAGCAGATCTCCACCGCCATTAACCAGACCGCCGACAACGCCAGTGAAGCAGAGCGACTGACGCTGGCCATGGAGCGCGATGTGCTGGAGGCCAACCGCGTGTCGCAGGAGGCCAGCCAGAGCATGTCGGATATCCGCACCTCCAGCGAACAGATTGGCCGCATCGTTAAGTCGATCGACGACATCTCCTTCCAGACTAACCTGCTGGCGCTTAACGCCGCGGTGGAAGCGGCCCGCGCCGGCGAGCTGGGTAAAGGCTTTGCGGTAGTGGCGAGCGAAGTGCGCAACCTGTCGCAGCGCTGTGCCAGAGAGGCAAGCCAGATCCGTGAACTGGTCGATCGGAACATGGATAAGATCAGTGAAGGAGTGGCGCGGGTGACCGCGTCGAACACCGCGCTGAAAGCGGCGGCGGACAATACCGGGATGATGAAGCAGTTCGTCAGCGATATCGCCCAGGCCGCCAGCGAGCAGTCGCTCGGCGTATCGCAGGTGCATCTGGCGCTCAACCAGCTTGAGCAGGTGACGCAGCAGAACGCCGCCCTGGTCTCCCAGGCCGCGACCGCCAGCCAGATGCTGGACGGCCAGTCGGAAGCAATGGCTACCCTGGTGGATCGTTTCGTTGCCTGAACCTTGCCCCGTCTGCGGACGGGGCACGCTTTGCTTAACACCGCGAAACTTGCTCCTCACGCCCTGTCCGATACACTGAAACCATGCTTTTGGTTATCGCGCAGGGCGGCAAATCCTCTCAGGATCAAAACCTTAATCCCCAGAACGCGCCATAATCCTCCCTTTCCGGAAGTTACGCAGTTTAATGCAGGAGTCCGTATGTTTACGTGTGTATTGATTGATAAGAACGGTGACAGCTACACCTCAACCCTCACCGAGGTTAATGAGGATGCGCTGCCAGCCGGGGACGTCACGGTGGATATTGACTACTCCTCCATCAACTATAAAGACGCGCTGGCGATCACCGGACGCGGGCCGATTGTCCGCGCCTTCCCGATGGTGCCCGGCATCGACTTCGCCGGCACCGTGGCCGACAGTACACACCCGGACTACGCGGTGGGCCAGCCGGTGCTGCTTACCGGCTGGGGCGTAGGGGAAAAACACTGGGGCGGTCTGGCAGGCAAAGCGCGCGTTAAAGGCGAGTGGCTGGTGCCGCTGCCGGAGAACGCGACCGCCCATCAGGTAATGGCGATTGGCACCGCCGGATTCACCGCCATGCTGTGCGTCAACGCCATTCGCCAGCACGGCGTGAAGCCTGAAGATGGCCCGGTGCTGGTGACCGGCGCCAACGGCGGGGTCGGGAGCTGTGCCCTGCTGCTGCTTAACGCGCTGGGCTACCAGGTGACGGCCGCCACCGGGCGGGTCGCGGAAACCGACGCACAGCTGCGCGCCCTGGGTGCCAGCGAGGTGATTTCCCGCGACGAACTGAGCCAGCCGGGCAAGCCGCTGCAAAAAGAGCGCTGGGCCGCCGCGGTGGACACGGTGGGAAGCCATACGCTGGCTAACGTCTGCGCCAGCATCAAGTATGATGGCGTGGTCGCCGCATGCGGGATGGCGCAGGGACTGGATCTGCCGGCCAGCGTGGCACCCTTTATTCTGCGCGGCGTAACGCTGCGCGGGATCGACAGCGTGATGGTAAGCCAGCAAAAACGCATTGAGACCTGGCAGCAGGCCTGCGAGCTACTTTCTCCCGAGGCGCTGGAGAAAATCAGCCATACCGTACCGCTGTCACAGGCTATTGATGTCGCCCGTGACCTGCTCGATGGCAAGGTGAAAGGCCGCGTGGTGATTGACTGCCGCGCCTGATCGTTCTTCCGCTTTACCCCCGCCCGGCCTGAGAGATCGGCCGGGCGTTTTTATTTCCCGCGTCGTCGCGTCTTTTTTTGGACGGTTTTTGCATTGCCCGCGGGCAGTGCGGTCCTTACACTGCGCCCATTCCAACAGCGATATCGATTTCATTATTTTTTTATCAGGTAGGGAAGAATCCACTCAAACATGTTGCAAGGTTATGGTTAAGTATCTGGTCTCACTTTTCGTTTGTATTATTGCTTTTTCGTCGTCCGTATCCGCTTTTGAAATACCCAGCGAGATGAAAGCCCACGCTTTCTTACACGCTCCGGGGCACAGTTATTATATTCCGCAGGAATCTCAGTCAGACGCGAAAATGAAAGCGCGTATTCTTGAGCAATATAAGAACTGGAAGGGCACCCGCTATCATCTGGGCGGGACGTCGCGACGCGGCATCGATTGTTCCGCATTGATGCAGCGTATTTTCAGCGACTCGATTAATCTCGATCTGCCGCGTACCACCGGGGAGCAATTACACCGGGGTATTTCCGTCAGCCAGCGGCAGTTAAAGCCGGGCGATCTGGTGTTCTTTAATACCGGAAAAAGGCGGCGTCACGTCGGGGTTTATATTGGCGGGAATAAATTCATTCACGCTTCGAGCAGCCAGGGCGTGACGATTTCCATGCTGTCTAATGCGTACTGGCGCCATCATTATGTCACGGCGCGTCGGGTCGCCGAACGCCGCGTAAGTTAGTTTGTGTGTTGAGTGTTTTGGCTGGCGCAATGCCAGCCCTTTTTTATTTCGCCAGCGCTTCCAGCAGCAGGGCGTGGAATTTCTCCGGTGCCTCCATCTGCGGAGCGTGGCCCATACCGTCAAACTCAATCAGCGTGGCATTCGGAATGGCCTTCGCCGCGGCTTTACCCAGCTCCTGATAGTTACCCACTGCCTTTTTAACCGCGTCCGGCGCGGTGTCGCTGCCCGGTGCCGTGGTATCGCCGGTGCCGATAAACAGCGTGGTCGGTACCTTCAGGTGCGGAAATTCATACACCACCGGCTGGGTGGCGATCATGTCGTAGATAAGCGCCGAGTTCCAGGCCACGTTCGCTTTGCCCGGCCCGTTGTTCATACCCGCCAGCATATCCACCCACTTGTCGTACTCCGGCTTCCAGCGGCCCATGTAGTAGGTTTTCTGCTCATAGGCCTTGATGCTCTCCGCGCTGGTTTTCAGTTCGCGCTTGTACCACTCATCCACGCTGCGCCACGGCACCCCTTTGGCTTTCCAGTCTTCAAGACCAATCGGGTTCACCATCACCAGTTTTTCAGTCTGCTCGGGATACATCAGGGCATAGCGCGTCGCCAGCATTCCACCGGTGGAGTGACCCATCACGATGGCGCGATCAACGCCCAGCGTTTCCAGCAGCCGGTGCGTGTTTTCCGCAAGCTGCTGGAAGCTGTACTGGTAGCTTTTCGGTTTGGTTGAGGTGCAGAAGCCAATCTGATCCGGGGCCACCACGCGATAGCCCTTTTCACTCAGGGCGCGGATGGTGCCTTCCCACGTTGCGGCGCAGAAGTTTTTGCCGTGCAGCAGCACCACGGTTTGACCGTTGGCGTTCTGCGGTTTGATATCCATATAGCCCATGCGTAGCGTCTGCTGCTGGGAGGTAAAATTGCTATGCTGGAGCGGCCACGGGTAGGCGAACCCCTCCAGATTTTCGCCATAGCTCGCCGCCTGAGCCTGGGCGGTAAATAACAGTGTGGCAGCCAACGAACCCTGAATATATTTCCGGAGCATGTGTCATCCTCAATTAAATGAGCCAGAACTGATAATTATGGGTGTAAAAGCACGCGCGTCGAATAACCTGAGTTACTATAATGGTTTAATAATTCTGATTATTCATCTTGTTGACAAAAATTTACCGCACGCCTCTTCTATAGCAACAAATAAGTAAATCTTATCGCTGATTATCAATTAACTATCTGTTTTTATTTATAATTGAAAATCCCGCTTTGATGCAGTGACGCACGGGCGAATTTACCCGAATTTAATAAAAACCGACACTTCATTGACACTAATTAATTAATTTCCTTTATCAGATTTTCCTCAGGGATAATTTATCTCCGAAACTGCTACATCTTATTTTCCGTCGTAATGTCCGGGCCGGGATATGTCTCTGTGGCATGTCAGCCGGGGCGTGGAAATAGTTGCCTAAGGAGAGCCACACCGTGACCACACTGAAACCGTTATTGGCCAGAAATCGTAGCTGGGCGCTCCAGCGTCGCCAGCGGGACCCCGAATATTTCGAAAAATACCTTCACCAGCAGCAGCCTCATTCGCTGTGGATAGGCTGTTCCGACAGCCGGGTACCTGCCGAAGTGCTGACCGGCTCCCACCCCGGCGAGCTGTTCGTTCACCGCAACATCGCCAACATGGTCGACACCCGCGACGACAACTTTATGAGCGTGCTGCAGTACGCCCTGCACTACCTGAACGTGGAGCGGGTGGTGCTGTGCGGCCACTACGGCTGCGGCGGCGTGCAGGCGGCGATGGCGCTGCCGGACAGCCCGCTGGCGAAGGAGGAGTCGGCGCTGGCGCGGCGCATCACCCAGCTGCGCGCCAGCATCGCCTCCGGCATTCGCACCTGCGAGGAGGAGGACGATACCGCCGCGCTCAATCAGCTGGTAGAGGCCAACGTGATGTCGCAGTTTGCGCTGTTGGCGCAGAGCGACCCGGTACGGGCGGTGTGGCAGTCGGGGCGTGAGCTGGGGCTGTACGGCTGCGTCTACGATCTGGCAACCGGCCACCTTAAAATTCTGGCAGAGCAGTCGGCAGAGGGGGAAACGCCATGAAGCTTGCAACCTTACGTCAGGATATTCCCGCCGGGCTGGTGGTGTTTCTGGTGGCGCTGCCGCTGTGCCTGGGCATTGCTCAGGCCAGTGGGCTTCCGCCGTTCGTCGGACTGCTAACCGGCGTCATCGGAGGCCTGCTGGTCACGGCGCTCAGCCCGTCGCGCTTTGCGGTTAGCGGCCCGGCGGCCGGGCTGGTGACCATCGTGGTGGCGTCGGTCGAAAGCCTCGGCTCGTTCTCCGCCTTCTTGCTGGCGCTGGCGTTAGCCGGGTGCCTGCAGATCGTTCTCGGGATGGTGCGCGCCGGACGCTTTATTTCGCTGGTGCCGGGCAGCGTGATCAAAGGGATGCTGGCCGCCATCGGCATCCTGCTCATCATGCAGCAGCTGCCGGTCGCGCTGGGGGCGGCGGAAAGCAGCAGCCTGCGCGAACTGTTCAGCGGCCAGACGCCGCTTGCGCTGCCGGCCATGCTGGTTGCCGGTGGCGGGCTGATTATCCTCTGGCTGTGGACCACCCCGGCGCTCAAGCGCATCAAGGCACTG
This sequence comes from Siccibacter turicensis LMG 23730, assembly GCF_000463155.2. GTDB lineage: Bacteria > Pseudomonadota > Gammaproteobacteria > Enterobacterales > Enterobacteriaceae > Siccibacter > Siccibacter turicensis. Next base: position 249,982 of record NZ_AWFZ01000061.1, read on the forward strand.
AACTGGATCCCCGGCCCGCTGATTGCCGTGGCCGCCGGTGGGGCGATGACGCTGCTGATCCCCCACGTTCAACCGCAGTGGGCAACGCAACTGCCGCGCATTACGCTGCCTGAGTTCGGCAGCTTGCGTGAGCTGGTAGCCGGGCTGGACAGGCCAGACTGGCAGGCGTGGCAGAACCCGGCGGTGTATACGGTCGCCATCACCCTGGCGCTGGTGGCGAGTCTGGAAACCCTGCTGAGCCAGGAAGCCCTGAAGAAGCTGCGTCCGCAGCATCCCGCGCCGTCACCCAACAAAGAGATGGTCGCCCAGGGGATCGGTAACCTGACGGCGGGGCTGGTGGGGGCGATGCCAATCACCGCGGTGATTGTGCGCAGTTCGGTCAACGTCAGCGTAGGGGCGCAGACAAAGCTGTCGATCTTTATCCACGGCGCGCTGCTGCTGGTGTGCGGCCTGTGGTTCAGTGCGCTGCTGACGATTATCCCGCTGGCAAGCCTGGCGGCGGTGCTGCTCTGGACCGGCTACAAGCTGGCGACGCCGCGCCTGTTCGTCGAGCAGATGCGCATGGGCCCGCAGCAGTTCGTGCCGTTTCTGGTCACCATCGTCGGGATTATTGCCTTCGGGATGCTGGCGGGTATCGCGCTGGGCTTCGCGGCGCAGATCCTCTACAGCGTCTATAAGAGCCACCGGAATGCGCTCCAGCTGACCCGGTATGACGATCACTACGTGCTGCGCTTCCAGCAGAACCTCACCTTTATGCACAACCCGCGCCTGCAACATCTCCTGGATGAGATCCCGGAAAACAGCGTAGTGATTGTTGAGCATGACAACGCCGAGTATCTCGACCCGGACGTGAAGGCGGTGCTGGCGGACTTCGGTGAAAGCGCGCCGAAGCGCGGCATCCGGCTGAATCAGTGGCCGGTTGCCGTGCAGTAGACGTCTTGCCCCGCCTCGGCGGGGCGAGTTTCTGGCATCAGACGATATCGTCCACCACGCCGCCGTCAACGCGCAGCGCTGCGCCGGAGGTGGCGGAAGCCTGCATGGAGCAGACGTACACCACCATGTTGGCCACTTCCTCTACGCTGGCGGCGCGCTGGATAACCGAGCTGGGACGGTTGGCCATCACAAACTCTTTTCCGACCGTCTCCAGCGACTTGCCGCTCTTCTCCATCTCATCTTTCATCATGGCGGCAAAGCCGTCCGACATTGTCGGCCCCGGCAGTACGCTGTTGACGGTGACGCCGCTGCCCGCGGCAAACTTCGCCAGGCCACGCGCCAGCGAGAGCTGGGCGGTTTTGGTGACGCCATAGTGGATCATATCCGCCGGAATATTCAGCGCCGATTCCGAGGAGATAAACACCACCCGGCCCCAGCCGCGGGCAATCATGCCCGGCAGCAGGGCGCGCGACAGGCGTACCCCGGACATCACGTTGGTCTGCCAGTACGTTTCCCACGTCTCGTCATCGGTGGCGTAAAAGTCCTGCGGGCCGAAGATGCCGGCGTTGTTCACCAGAATATCGGCGTGGGGCACGGTACGCAGCAGGGTTTCCACGCCCTGGGCGTCGCTGAGATCGGCGATGGAAGCGCGCACCGCGACGCCCGGCACCGCCTGTTGCAGGGTCTGAATCGCTTTGTTCACGGTCGCTTCGCTGCGGCCGTTAATCACCACTTCCGCGCCGCTTTCCGCCAGGCCGCGGGCGATGGCAAAGCCGATACCGCCGGTGGAGGCGGTGACCAGCGCCACTTTTCCCGTTAGATCGATTTTCATAAACTGCTCCAGTAAGGGTTACGCGTCAGACCCTTAAGCGTAGCAGCTGCTACGGTGCGCTGAGCAGGGCGATGAGCAGCGCCACCTGTTCATCAAGCGGGGTGTGATCGTTCTTAACAATCAGGTGCAGCGGGGTCGCGCGGCGTGCGCCGTGGTTTAACGGCAGGCGGCGCAGCACGCCGGAGGCTAGCTGCGGCTGGATGCGCTCCTCCGGCAGCCAGCCGTAGCCGACCTGATACATCACCGCGTCAATGGCGGCGTCGATGGTGGAAAACGTCCAGGCTTCGCTGGTGGACTGGCCGGCGGAATCGCGATCGGCAATGCGGATCAGCGGCCACTGCGCCAGGGTTTCATCGTCCAGTGACGCGACGCTGAGCAGAGGGTGATCGCGATGGGCAACGGCGACGAAATCAATATTCATCAGCCACTGCCCCCGGCCGGTCACATCCTGGCGGCGGGTGAGGACCATGACGTCCGCCTCGGCGCTGGCGGGGGCGTCCAGGCCGGCGTTCTCCAGCACTTCGGTTAAATGGACCTGGGTTTGCGGGTAGCGCTGTTGAAACTGACGCAGGATGGCGAACAGCCGCGGGCGCGGAAAAATGCTGTCCACCACCAGATCGAGGCGGGTGCGCAGGCCATCACGCAGCGTGGCGGCGCGGGCTTCTACCCCGGCAAAGGCTTTCAGCAGCGGCCGCACCTGCGTCAGCAGCAGTTCACCTGCCGGGGTCAACACCGCCCGGCGGCCTTCGGGGTGGAGCAGCGCGACGCCGAGCCGCTCCTGAAGCAGCGCCAGGTTGTAGCTCACCGAGGACTGGCTGCGATGAGTGTCTTCCGCCGCTCTGGCGAAGCTGCCCAGCGCGACAACCTTTTCCAGCAGCGCCCACTGTTCAAGCGTCGTTTTATGCATAACTGATTTAAAAAATGGATTAATTTCATCTAAAAGTAGCGTTATTCATCGACTTTTTAAAGCAGTAACCTGTGTGCATCGAGAATAAGGAGGCACATTATGAACACCTTTGATAAACACGATTTGAGCGGCTTCGTCGGCAAACATCTGGTTTATACCTACGATAACGGCTGGAACTACGAGATTTACGTGAAAAACGAGCGCACGCTCGACTACCGTATCCACAGCGGCATCGTGGCAAACCGGTGGGTGAAAGACCAGCAGGCCTTTATCGTGCGCGTCGGTGAAAGCATCTATAAAATCTCCTGGACCGAACCGACCGGGACCGACGTGAGCCTGATCGTTAACCTCGGCGACAAACTGTTCCACGGCACCATTTTCTTCCCGCGTTGGGTCATCAATAACCCGGAAAAAACCGTCTGCTTCCAGAACGACCATATCCCGCTGATGATGTCGTATCGCGACGCCGGGCCAGCCTACCCCACCGAAGTGATTGACGAGTTTGCCACGATCACCTTCGTGCGCGACTGTGGGCCAGACAACAACGACGTGATTGCCTGCGCGGCCAGCGAACTGCCGGATAACTTCCCGGAAAACCTGAAATAAGTCCGGCACCCGGAAATAAAAAAGCCTGCATATGCAGGCTTTTTTTTGGGGCTATCCGGGCAGGCGACTTTTGGGTCGGCCTGGGCCCAGCAGCACGGCGATTTTGCTGCCGCCGTGGGTGGTTTCCATCCAGATCTTACATACGCTGGTCAGCGGCACCGAAAGCAGCATCCCCACCGGGCCAAGCAGCCAGCCCCAGAACAGCAGCGACAGGAACACCACCAGCGTGGACATGCCGAGGCGATGCCCCATCATGCGCGGCTCCACCATATTCCCGAGCACCATGTGCACTACCAGGAACAGGGCACCGACCATCACGCACTCGTAGAAGCCATTGAACAGCAGGGCCTGGATCATCGGCGGAATGGCGGAGAGCACCGAGCCGATATTGGGAATGTAGTTGAGCAGGAAGCCCAGCACGCCCCACATCAGGGCAAACTGCACGTCGAGCAGCATCAGTCCCAGCCAGATAATCAGCCCGGTCCAGAGGCTGATCAGCGTTTTCAGCGCCAGGTAGTGGCTCACCCCTTTCAGGGCGCGGTGCAGGCCGGCGATATGGATCTGCGGATTGGACAGGGCAAAGCGCAGTTTGTAGGGCAGGTGGCGCACTTCGAACAGCATGAACACCACCGTCATCACCAGCAGGCCGATACTCGCCATCGCACCGGAGAGACCAGTCATCAGAGTGGTGGCGAAGGTCATCATCTTGTCGGAGTCCATACGTCGCAGCATGCGCTCGGGCGAGACGTGCAGGTTGAGGAACGGGAGATACTCCTGCAGGTTATAGAGTTTACGCGTCAGCTCCTTATTGTACTTCGGCAGCATGGCGATAAATTCATTGAGCGAGGCCGCCAGCACCCCCAGCAGTGCGGTCAGGCCAATCAGCATCACCACCACGACAATGGCGATCGCCATCGGGCGGTTAACGCCGCGACGGATAAACCAGGTAACCAGCGGATTGAGGACAATAGCAAAAAACGCGGCAAGCAGCAGCGGCACCAGAATATCGGCGGCAGCGTGGATCCCCGCGAGGATAATGACCAGCGCGGCGAGCTTCTGCAGCATATGCAGGCCGGGCTTGTCGTTCTGCGGTGTAGTCATGTGGAGTCCCTTTTTATTGTTAGCCTGTTTAGTGTAGTGCGTGGCGAGCCGGACGCGGAGGGCGGCTGTCTGAAACTGCATTGCTTCCGCTTTAATTTGAAATCGTTATACTGAACCTTCGTTTTAAAATCGCGGTGAATGTTATGTCCGGCCATGCCGACGAGCCTGTCCTCAGCGGGTTCCGCCTCAATCTACGTATCGTCTCGGTAGTTATCTTTAACTTCGCCAGCTATCTGACCATCGGCCTTCCCCTTGCAGTGCTTCCCGGCTATGTCCACGACGTCATGGGCTTCAGCGCGTTCTGGGCGGGGCTGGCTATCAGTCTGCAATACCTCGCCACGCTGTTGACCCGTCCGCACGCCGGGCGCTACGCCGATCTGTTCGGCCCGAAAAAGATCGTGGTGATCGGCCTGTGCGGCTGCTTCCTGAGCGGCATGAGCTACCTGCTGGCGGGGCTGACCACCGGCTGGCCGCTGCTGAGCCTCGCGCTGCTGTGCCTCGGACGCGTCATCCTGGGCGCCGGGCAGAGTTTCGCCGGCACCGGTGCCACGCTGTGGGGCGTGGGCGTGGTGGGGTCGCTGCATATTGGCCGGGTGATTTCCTGGAACGGCATCGCCACCTACGGCGCGATGGCCCTCGGTGCGCCGCTCGGGGTGCTCTGCTATCAGCAGATCGGCCTGCAGGGGCTGGCATGGACCATCATGGCGGTCGCGCTGCTGGCGATCCTGTGCGCGCTGCCCCGCGCCGCGGTGAAGGCCAGCAAGGGTAAACCGCTGCCGTTTCGCGCGGTGCTCGGGCGCGTCTGGCTCTACGGCATGGCGCTGGCGCTCGGTTCAGCCGGTTTCGGGGTGATCGCCACCTTCATCACGCTGTTCTACGACGCCAAAGGCTGGGACGGCGCGGCCTTTGCGCTGACGCTGTTCAGCTGCGCTTTCGTCGGCGCCCGGCTGCTTTTCCCGAACGCCATTGCCCGGCTGGGTGGGCTGAACGTCTCGATGCTGTGCTTCACGGTGGAAACGCTCGGCCTGCTGCTGGTGGGCTTCGCGGTCGATCCCTGGATGGCAAAAGCGGGCACCTTCCTGACCGGGGCCGGTTTCTCGCTGATCTTCCCGGCGCTCGGCGTGGTGGCGGTGAAGGCGGTACCGCAGCAAAACCAGGGCAGCGCGCTCGCCACCTATACGGTGTTTATGGATCTGTCGCTGGGGATTACCGGGCCGCTGGCGGGGTTTGTGATGGCCTATGCCGGTATTCCGGTGATCTATCTGGCGGCGGCGGGGCTGTGTGCGGCGGGGCTGCTTCTGGCGTGGCGGATGAAAAAAAGGCCCGAGGCGCATGCGCCTCAGGCCGGGTCAACGCCGTCGTAATTACTTGATAACGACGGTATTGATGATGCTTTCTGCCGCGCTCTGCGCTTCCTGCTGGTTGTCAGCCGGCAGGGTGATCTGCAGGGTCAGCAGTTTGTTATCTACTTTACCCAGCAGCACGGACGAATAGGCGGTCTGGCCTTTGGCGGAGATGATGCTGTCGAGCTGTTGCAGGGTCTGACCCTTCAGTTCAACGGATTTGTTGGTCACCACCTGCAGCTGCGGATCGCGGGTGCGCTGCTGCTCTTCAAGGCGCTTCGCCAGCACGTCCAGCCCTTCGCTGGTGTTATCCCCGAGGATGACAATCACGGCTTTCTGACCGGTGGCATCGGAATAGATGTGCATGTTGTTGGCCTGGGTGCCAAGCTTGCCGCTCTGGTCAGTCATGTCTGCCGGCAGGGAGAAGCTCAGCTTGCCGTCAAGCAGCTCAACCGGCTGGCCGGAAGGCGTGCTCGCCGCCGCAGCGGAACCCTGTTCGGGCGCCTTGCTGTCATTGTTATCACAGGCCGCCAGTCCCATCACCAGCAGGCCAATACCGACATAGTTAACCAGTTTGCGCATTGCGTTATTCCTTTCCATAAGACTGCCAGATCGGCACTGCCGCCATGTTATCACAACTTATGCAGCGTGCTCTTAACCGGCCTGCAACGTGGCGATTTCAGACTTATCTGCCAGCTTGCGCATCAGCATATTCAGCATCACGCCGTACATCGGCAGGAAGAACAGCATGCTGGTAAACACCTTGAAGCTGTAGTCCACCAGCGCGATCTCCTGCCAGTGGCTGGCCATGAATGCATCGGTGCTGCGCCAGAAGGCGATGAAGAAGAAGGCGAGGGTGTCGAAGGCGTTACCGACAAACAGCGACGCGGTAGGCGCAATCCACCAGCGGCGGTTCTGACGCAGGCGGTTAAACACGTGGACGTCGAGGATCTGCCCCAGCGCATAGGCCATAAAGCTTGCCGCGGCGATACGGGCGACGAACAGGTTGAAGTGCGCGAGGGCGTCAATGCCCTGCCAGCTTCCCATGTAGAACAGCGCCGAAATCACGTAGGAGACCAGCAGCGCGGGCAGCATGACCGCGAAAATAATGCGTCGTGCCAGCGGCGCGCCAAAGAAGCGGACCGTCAGATCGGTGGCGAGAAAGATAAACGGAAAGCTGAATGCGCCCCACGTGGTGTGGAAGCCAAAAACAGAGACCGGAAGTTGTACCAGGTAGTTACTGGAGATGATCACCAGCAAATGGAACAGCGATAGCCAGACGAGCGCGGCGCGGCGCTGGCGTAAAGATAAGGGCAGCATAATGTAACCTTTTTGAACAATGGGGTGAGGGAACCCAGTGAAAACCTGATTGCGCAACGGTAAGACCGCTGGCGCAAGCGTTGAAAACCGCAGCATGATACTGCTTTACGTCGCCTTTGCAATGGTTAATTAACGCGCAACCGTTAACGTCGCTTGCGTCACAGTTTACCGGGGGTAAACTAGCGCGGTTTCTGATAACCCCGAGAGAATTATGACCGATCTGTTTTCCAGTCCCGACCACACGCTGGACGCCCAGGGCCTGCGTTGCCCTGAGCCGGTGATGATGGTTCGCAAAACGGTACGCACCATGCAGACGGGTGAAACGCTGCTGATTATTGCCGACGATCCGGCGACCACGCGCGATATCCCCGGATTTTGCACGTTTATGGAACACGATTTGCTCGCCCAGCAAACCGACGCGTTGCCCTACCGCTATCTGTTGCGTAAACGCCAGTGACGGCGTCCGGGATGAGTCCGTCAGCGGCTCATCCTGAACCTGCTTTGCATCCTCTTTAAACCCCCGTTTCAGAATTTATCGCTTTTGTGAGGCGCTTCACCACGGCCTTTTCCAGCCCAGGCTATTTTTTATACGGAAAATCAAAACAACGTTTTACATCTTACCGTACCGCTACACTTTTACCTGCTGGAGCCGATACATGAAATTGACATTATTGCCAACGCTGGCCGGCCTGTGCCTGTCTGGTGCCTCTCTCCTGATGCCTGTCGCCGTTAACGCGCAGGTGATTAAAGCCGCCGATGTCCACCCGCAGGGCTACCCGAACGTGGTGGCCGTGCAGAACATGGGTGAGAAATTAAAACAGCAAACCAACGGCGATCTCGAAATCAAAGTTTTCCCGGGCGGTGTGCTGGGGGATGAAAAGCAGATGATTGAGCAGGCGCAGATGGGGGCTATTGATATCATTCGTGTATCAATGGCGCCGGTTGCCGCCATCCTGCCGGATATCGAAGTGTTTACGCTGCCCTACGTGTTCCGCGACGAAGACCACATGCACAAGGTGATCGACGGCGATATCGGTAAATCTATTGGCGAACAGCTCACCAACAACCCGAAATCACGGCTGGTGTTTCTGGGCTGGATGGACTCCGGCACCCGCAACCTGATTACCCGCGACCCGATAGTTAAACCGGAAGAGTTGAAAGGGAAGAAAATCCGCGTGCAGGGCAGCCCGGTGGCGCTTGCCACGCTGAAAGCGATGGGCGCAAACGCCGTGGCGATGGGCGTGAGTGAAGTCTTCAGCGGCATGCAGACCGGCGTCATCGACGGTGCGGAAAACAACCCGCCGACCTATGTGGCGCACAACTACCTGCCGGTTGCCAAAAACTATACCCTCAGCGGCCACTTTATCACCCCGGAAATGCTGCTCTATTCCAAAGTGAAGTGGGACAAACTGAGCGCCGATCAGCAGCAGAAAATCCTGACCCTGGCCCGTGAAGCGCAGGCCGAGCAGCGCACGCTGTGGGATGCCTACAACAAAGATGCCCTGGCGAAAATGAAAGCCGGCGGCGTGCAGTTCCACGAGATCGACAAATCCTACTACATCAACGCCACCGAACCCGTCCGCAAACAGTTTGGCGAAAAACATCAGGACCTGATGAACGCCATCGCTGCCGTCAAGTGATCTCCCTGCGCCGGGCAACCGGCGCACTCAATCTGGAGGCTGTATGTCCCATTGGTATTTGAGATGGATGGATAAGCTGTACATGCTCGCTATGGTCATCGCCGGCCTGGCGCTGCTGGTGATGACGATTGTGATACCCATTGGCATCTTCTCGCGCTACGTGCTGAACCGCGGTGAGTCATGGCCGGAGCCCATTGCCATTATCTGCATGGTCACCTTCACCTTTATTGGCGCGGCGGTAAGCTACCGCGCCGGCTCGCACATCGCGGTCAACATGCTCACCGACCGGCTGCCCGCGGCGCTGCAACGGCTGTGCGCGCGTCTGGTCGATCTGCTGATGCTGGTGATTTCGGCGCTGATATTCTGGTACAGCTACCAGCTGTGCCTTGAGCTGTGGGAGCAGCCGGTGGCCGAGTTTCCGCTGCTGACCTCCGGGGAAAGCTACCTGCCGCTGCCGGTGGGATCGGCGCTGCTGATCCTGTTCGTGGTGGAACGTCTGCTGTTCGGTTCTCAGGAGAGCCGTCCGGTGGTGATGATTGGTAATCACAGTTAAGGGGTGAAAGATGGACGCGTTTATTTTGCTTTTCACCCTCGCCATTCTGTTGGCGCTGGGGATGCCGGTGGCGTTTGCCGTGGGGCTCAGCGCCGTGGTTGGCGCGCTGTGGATTGATTTACCGCTCGAAGCGCTGATGATTCAGATCACCAGCGGCGTGAACAAATTTACCCTGCTGGCGATCCCGTTCTTTATCCTGGCCGGGGCGATCATGGCGGAAGGGGGCATTGCCCGGCGGCTGGTGAACTTTGCCTATGTGTTCGTTGGCTTCATCCGCGGCGGGCTGTCGCTGGTGAACATCGTGGCTTCCACCTTCTTTGGCGCCATTTCCGGCTCCTCGGTGGCGGATACCGCCTCTATCGGCACCGTGATGATCCCGGAAATGGAAAAGAAGGGTTATCCCCGGGAGTACGCCGCGGCGGTCACCGCCAGCGGTTCGGTGCAGGCCATCCTGATTCCACCCAGCCATAACTCGGTGATTTACTCTCTCGCCGCGGGCGGCACCGTCTCTATCGCCTCGCTGTTTATCGCCGGCGTGCTGCCCGGGCTGCTGCTCGGGCTGTGCCTGATGGGGATGTGCCTGACCTTTGCCCATCGGCGCGGCTACCCGAAAGGAGAGCGTATCCCGTTTAAGCAGGCGGTAAAAATCCTGGCTGATGCGCTGTGGGGGCTGATGACGGTGGTGATTATCCTCGGCGGCATCCTCTCCGGGATTTTCACCGCGACCGAATCTGCGGCGGTGGCGTGCCTGTGGGCATTCTTCGTTACCATGTTTATCTATCGCGACTACAAGTGGAACGAGCTGCCGAAGCTGATGTGCCGCACGGTGAAAACCGTCACCATCGTGATGATTCTGATAGGCTTCGCCGCCGCGTTTGGGGCGGTAATGACCTACATGCAGCTTCCGACGCGCATCACCGAGTTCTTTACCGCGCTGTCGGATAATAAGTACGTGATCCTGATATACCTCAACATCATGCTGCTGTTGATTGGCACGCTGATGGACATGGCGCCGATTATCCTGATCCTGACGCCGGTGCTGCTGCCGGTCACCAACGCCCTGGGAATTGACCCGGTGCACTTCGGGATGATCATGATGGTCAACCTCGGGATCGGGCTGATCACCCCGCCGGTGGGATCGGTGCTGTTTGTCGCCAGCGCGGTGAGCAAGCAGAAGATTGAAGTGGTGGTGCGCGCCATGCTGCCGTTCTACGGGGCGCTGCTGCTGGTGCTGTTGCTGATCACCTACGTGCCGGCCATCTCGCTCTGGCTTCCGCGCCTGTTGGGCATGATGTAGTGGCGGGTGCGCCTGCTTACCCTTCGGATGGTGGTGGTCCCGCGGGGTAAGCAACGCGCACCTGTTTTATTCCTTACCCCGGCGCAGCAGCCGCAGCGCGTTGGCGGTGACCAGCACCGTGGCGCCGGTATCCGCCAGCACGGCCAGCCACAGCCCGGTGATGCCGAGCAGCGTGGTGACCAGAAAAATCCCTTTCAGCCCCAGCGCGATGGCGATGTTCTGCCGGATATTAAGGTGGGTCGCGCGCGCCAGGGCGATCATTTCGGCCAGCCCGGTCAGGCGGTTGTGGGTCAGCGCCGCGTCGGCGGTTTCAAGCGCCACATCGGTACCGCTGCCCATTGCCACCCCGAGGGTGGCCGCCTTCATCGCCGGCGCGTCGTTGATACCATCCCCCACCATCGCCAGCGGTGCGTCGCGGTTAAGCGCCGCCACCGCCGCCACTTTATCTTCCGGCAGCAGCCCGGCGCGGTAGGCCAGTCCCAGTTCACTGGCGATAGCGGCCGCGGCCCGCGGGTTATCGCCTGTCAGCATCACACCCTGTACGCCGAGCGCACTGAGCGCGGCCACCGCCTGATGGGCATCGTCGCGCAGCGTGTCACGCAGGGCCAGGATGCCGCGCAGTGCGCCATCCACTACCACCGCGATGACCGTTTGTCCGGCGGCTTCCCGCGCCTCAATCCGCGCCTGCCAGACGGCATCCGTCATGCCCGCGGGCAGTTTGGCCGGCGCGGCGAGCAGCACCCGCTGCCCGTCCACCTGGGCCTCAATACCCGTTCCGGCAAGCGCCTGTTGCCCGCTGGCCCGCCCCAGCGTTAGCCCGCGCGCCTCGGCTTCTCGCACCACCGCCTGGGCCAGCGGGTGCGTCGACCCCTGCTCAACCGCCGCCGCCAGCGCCAGCAGGCTGGCTTCATCCCCGTCTGACGTATCGATGGCGGTGACCTGCGGCCTGCCGACCGTCAGCGTGCCGGTTTTATCGAACGCGACCTGACGGACCCGGCTGAGCTGCTCCAGCGCCGCGCCGCCTTTGATCAGCGCGCCCCGTCGCGCCGCCGCCGCCAGCCCGGAGGTGATCGCCGCGGGAGTTGAGATCACCAGCGCGCACGGGCAGCCGATCAGCAGCAGCGTCAGCCCCTTATAAATCCACGGGAGCCACGGCAGGCTGAACAGCAGCGGCGGCAGAACGGCCACCAGCAGGGCGATGCCCATGATTATCGGCGTATACACCCGGCTGAAGCGGTCGATAAACCGCTCAATCGGCGCCCGGCGCTCCTCGGCCTCCTCAATAAGCCGCAGAATGCGATCGATGGCGCTGTCGCCTGGCTCCGACACCACTTCCAGCTCGACCAGCCGGTCAACGCTGGTGGCACCCGCAGCGACCTTTTCCCCTTTGCATCGCTCGACCGGCACCGATTCGCCGGTCAGCGCGCTTTCATCGAAGCTGGCGAAGGGCGTGAGCAGCAGGGCGTCGGCAGGAAGACGACCGCCGGCGGCCACTTCGATTACGTCCCCCGGACGCAGCGTTGCCAGCGGCACCGCTTCACGTGCGCCATCGCGCAGCCGGGTTGCGGTTTCCGGTTTCAACGCCACCAGGGCGCTCACGCCCCGGCGCGCCCGGTTAGCCGCCCAGCTCTCCAGCCGCTCGCCGATGAGAAACAGCAGTAGCACCATGGCCGCCTCGGCGGTAGCGCCAATAAACAGCGCGCCGATGGCCGCGACGCTCATCAGGGTTTCAATGGCGAACGGATTGCCGCTGCGGATCAGACGCAGCGCCTTGGTGGCAATGGGCCACAGGCCCACCAGCGTGGTGACGATAAACGCCAGCTCGCCTGCCTGCGTCGCACCGCTGTGCGACAGCAGCCAGCTTATGGCCATCATCAGGGCCAGCAGGATCAACGGCAGCTGGGCGCGCCACGGTGCGGGTTCAGGGGCAGGGGTGGTGCCGGTATCGCGCAGCGTAAAGCCGATGCGTGTAACCGCCTCGCTGACCGCTTCACGCACGTCGCGGGTGGCGTCCACGGTCAGTTTTTCACTGGCAAACGCGATCTGCGTATGGTGAACGCCCTGGATCGGGCGCAGCGCGTTTTCGACTTTGCGGGCGCAGGCGGGGCAGTCCATGCCATCGATGTACCAGCTGTAACGCGTGGTGCCTGGCTCGGGGGGACGGGCATCCGGCGGGGCCGCTGGCGCGGTGGCCGGACGCAGCGTCAGATGCGCGAACAGGGGAACTTTTTTGCCATCAGCAGGATGTGTCATGCCGGCGCTCTCCGAAATGATAATTTTCTCATTTCGGAGCATACACTCTGGAGTCTACTCCAGAGTCAAGCGTAATAGTGCGCGCGTCTCGCTATACAGCGTTCAGATATAGAGCGAGCGGACAATCATAAAGTGACCGGCGAAGTAGCAGGCGGCGGCAATGGCGTTATCGGCGGTAAAGCGACGGCGATAGTGGCTTCCCAGCCAGACAATATTGCCGAGCAGCAGCAGGATAGCCCCGACAAACGCCGACAGCGCAGGCGCGGTCGGACGGAAGAACCACAGCTCACCGGCCAGCCAAACCATCACCAGCGTCATCCCCACAAAGGTACATACCGCCCAGCGCAGCGTCTCCAGACGCGTCCAGATGGTGGCGATCAGCAGCGCGCCGATAACCAGCAGCACCAGCGGGAGCGGCCAAAAGAAGGAGAGCGTCATCTGACTGGCAAAGTAAATGGTGTAGAGCAGATGCGACAGGAAGAACGCGCCGGTGGCGTAGAGCATGCGCTCACGCGACAGCATCGTCAGGGCATCGCCCACCAGTGAGGCGCAGAGGCCCGCCAGGATCAGGTAGCCGGTGGCGCTAAACATCGGTGCCTGCCAGGCAAGAATCAGCAACAGCAGCAGCGTTACGGGCTTAAAGACCCAGCGTTGCCAGGTGGGGCCGCGGTAGGAGGCATCAACGTAAAGCCAGGCGGAAAAGCAGACTGCGATAAACGACCAAAGCATGATAAGTCCCTGAATCAGATATGGTAACGTGCGCCCGACGCGCACGACTCTGCTATTCAGTCTAGTGGGCGTCGGGGACGAATGACAACGTCAGTGACCAGAGGTGATGCTGAAAACGCCGCGTGACGCGGGTCTGGACGGCTATTTTTTTAGCTTCTGCCGCTTCTGCCAGGCCAGCAGTTCGAACACGCCAAACAGGAAAATACGCACCTGTTCGCCGCGGCCCATCGGCGGTGCGCCCTGCGGCTGGGTGGCTTTCAGCAGGGTGAGCTGGAGCCCGTGCATGATGATCATGAATATCATCGCCACGTTGACAAAAATGTTCAGCGGGCGCTGAAACGGATGGAACAGGTTCAGCACCAGGAAGGCCCACACGCACAGCATCAGCAGGCGGCCAAGATTAATTAACATCGGTTGCTCCTTGCGGTTCACGACAAAACAGGCGGTATGCCACCTGACCTGCGACTTTTTCCCGGTGCAGCTGCCAGGAGGCCGGCAGCGCGGGCAGGCCGCCTTCCGCTTCGCTCTCGATATAAATCAGCGCGTTGTCGGCCAGCCAGCCGTTTTGCTCAAGCAGCGTGACGGTCTGCTCCAGCAGCCCTTTGCGGAACGGCGGATCGACAAACACGATATCGTGCGGTTCGCCCGGCTTGCTCAGGAACTCCAGCGTGTTGGTGTTCACCACCTGGCCCTGGGTTGCCTTGAGTGTAGCGAGGTTTTGCGTAAGCTGCTGCGCCACGCCGCGCTCCATCTCGATCAGGGTAGTGCGCGCCGCATAGCGCGACAGCGCTTCCAGACCCAGCGCGCCGCTGCCGGCGAAACAGTCCAGGCAGCGGGCATCAACCAGATGCGGCGCCAGCCAGTTAAACAGCGTTTCGCGCACCCGATCGGTAGTGGGGCGCAGGCCGGGGCTGTCGGGGACGGGTAATTTACGGCCGCGCCATTGGCCGCCGATAATGCGAATCTGGCCGCTTGTGCCGCGGTTAGGTTTTTTCATGGTACTCGCTACGATTTTATATCCGGGTTGCTATTCTAGCGGTGCGCACGCCCGGGTGAAACCTCAGGCTGTGCCGCCAGGGGTCGAAAGTGGTAGACTCCTGCATTCATTCGTAAATTTTTCCAGCGTCGGCACTGCAAGACCGGCGCTGCGCCATGATTCACTAGCGGGGAGTATGGGCGCCAATGGCAAAAGATAAAAAACGTGGCTTATTTTCCTGGCTGGGCTTAGGTCAAAAAGACCGGGCGAAGGACGACGACATCGACCAGCAGGTCGAGGCGCAACAAACTGTTACAGAAGAAAAAACGGCGCCTGAGCAGGCAGCACCGGTACAGGAAGCCGAGGTTGCGCGCGTTGAAGCACCGAATCCGGAAGCCTTCGCTGAAGAGATCGTCAGCGTTACCGGGCACGCCGCGGAGCAGCAGGCCCAGCATGACACCGCCGCGCCGGAGGTTATCGAGCCTGCAGTTATCGAGCCTGCAGTTATCGAGCCTGCGGCCGTTGAGCCGGAACATGAAACGTTGCCGCAGCAGGAAGAAGTTGCCGTAACGGAACCGACACCAGACGAGTGGCTGCCGGAAGAGGACGCTACCACCCAGGAAGGCGCGCTCAGCGATGAAGAGCTGGAAGCGCTGGCGCTGGCGGCGGGCAGTGACGCGGAGGTCGACGCGCCGGTGGAAGAACAGGCGACCGTCGATGCACCGGTTGAGGAGGTTGCCCCGGCCGCGGCGCCCGAGCAGGAAAAACCGACTAAAGAGGGGTTCTTTGCGCGTCTGAAGCGCAGCCTGGTGAAAACCAAAGAAAACCTCGGTTCCGGATTTATCGGCTTGTTCCGCGGCAAGAAAATCGATGATGATCTGTTCGAGGAGCTGGAAGAGCAGCTGCTGATTGCCGACGTTGGCGTCGAGACCACCCGCAAGATCATCACCAGTCTGACGGAGAGCGCGAGCCGCAAACAGCTGCGTGACGCCGAGGCGCTTTACGGCCTGCTGAAAGAAGAGATGAGCGATATTCTCGCGAAAGTTGACGCACCGCTTAATATTGAAGGGAAAACCCCGTTCGTTATTCTGATGGTTGGCGTCAACGGCGTCGGGAAAACCACCACCATCGGTAAGCTGGCGCGCCAGTTTGAGCAGCAGGGTAAAACGGTGATGCTGGCTGCGGGAGATACCTTCCGCGCCGCCGCGGTTGAGCAGCTCCAGGTGTGGGGCCAGCGCAACAATATTCCGGTTATCGCGCAGCACACCGGTGCCGATTCCGCCTCGGTGATCTTTGATGCCATCCAGGCGGCGAAATCCCGCGGCGTGGACGTGCTGATTGCCGATACCGCCGGGCGTTTGCAGAATAAAGCGCACCTGATGGAAGAGCTGAAAAAAATTGTGCGCGTGATGAAAAAGCTCGACGTCGACGCACCGCATGAAGTGATGCTGACTATTGACGCCAGCACCGGCCAGAACGCCATCAGCCAGACAAAACTGTTCCATGAAGCCGTGGGGCTGACCGGCATTACGCTGACCAAGCTCGACGGTACCGCAAAAGGCGGCGTGATTTTCTCCGTTGCCGATCAGTTCGGTATCCCGATTCGCTACATCGGAGTGGGTGAGCGCATTGAGGATTTGCGTCCGTTCAACGCGGATGACTTTATTGAGGCACTTTTTGCCCGAGAGGATTAACAATGATTCGCTTTGAACACGTCAGCAAAGCCTATCGTGGTGGGAGACAAGCGCTGCAGGGTGTGACTTTCCACATGCGGCCCGGAGAGATGGCCTTCCTGACCGGCCACTCCGGCGCCGGGAAGAGTACCCTGTTGAAGCTCATTTGCGGCATCGAGCGACCCAGCGCCGGGCATATCTGGTTTGGCGGGCATGACATCAGCCGGTTGAAGAACCGCGAAGTGCCGTTCCTGCGTCGGCAGATCGGCATGATCTTCCAGGATCACCATCTGCTGATGGATCGCACCGTGTATGACAACGTGGCGATCCCGCTGATTATTGCCGGTGCTACCGGCGAGGACATTCGTCGCCGCGTCTCTGCGGCGCTCGATAAGGTCGGCCTGCTGGATAAAGCGAAAAGCTTCCCGATTCAGCTCTCCGGCGGTGAACAGCAGCGCGTCGGCATCGCCCGCGCGGTGGTCAACAAGCCCGCGGTGCTGCTGGCGGATGAGCCAACCGGTAACCTGGATAACGCGCTGTCAGAAGGGATCCTGCGGCTGTTTGAAGAGTTCAACCGCGTTGGGGTTACGGTGCTGATGGCAACGCATGATATCGGCCTGATTTCTCGCCGTCCTTATCCTGTGCTGACCCTGAGCGACGGCCATCTACACGGAGGCAGGGCGGGTGAATAAAAGGGACGCGCTGAATAACATCAGGCACTTTAGTAACAAACTGAGCAAGTTCAACAAACTGAATAAGTCTGGCGAATCGGGTCGAACCGTGCAAAAGCGTACTAAAGCAAACAATGTGAAAGCGAAATCGCGTAAAGGTGGCGTTAACGAGCAGGTGCGTTATGCCTGGCAGGGGGCGCTGGCCGATCTGCGCAGCAAACCGCTTGCCACCTTCCTGACCATCATGGTGATTGCGATTTCACTGACGCTGCCGAGCGTCTGCTACATGGTTTACAAAAACGTAAATCAGGCGGCAACGCAGTATTATCCTTCGCCGCAGATCACGGTGTATCTCAGCAAAACGCTGGATGACGATGCGGCCGCCCAGGTTATCGGCCAGCTGCAAGCCGAGCAGGGCGTGGCGAAGGTGAACTACCTGTCGCGCGATGAAGCGCTCGGCGAGTTCCGCAACTGGTCAGGGTTTGGCGGCGCGCTGGATATGCTGGAAGAGAACCCGCTCCCCGCCGTGGCGGTGGTCGAGCCGGATCTTAACTTCCAGGGCACCGAGGCGCTCACCACGCTGCGCGATCGTATTTCGCAGGTGAACGGCGTGGATGAAGTGCGGATGGACGACAGCTGGTTTGCGCGTCTGGCTGCGCTTACCGGGCTGGTTGGTCGGGTGTCGGCGATGATCGGCGTGCTGATGGTGGCGGCGGTGTTCCTCGTCATCGGTAACAGCGTGCGCCTGAGCATTTTTGCCCGCCGTGACACCATCAACGTGCAGAAATTAATCGGTGCCACCGACGGTTTTATCCTGCGTCCGTTCCTGTACGGTGGGGCGTTACTTGGCTTTTCGGGCGCTTTTCTGTCGCTGATTTTGTCCGAAATTCTCGTCATGCGGCTCTCTTCTGCGGTAACTGACGTGGCGAAAGTTTTCGGAACAAGGTTTGATATCAGTGGGTTATCCTTTGATGAGTGCCTGTTGCTGCTGCTGGTCTGTTCGATGATCGGCTGGCTGGCCGCCTGGCTTGCCACCGTGCAACATTTACGTCACTTTACCCCTGAGTAAAAATTTTTTGATATACTATGTCCCTGCCAGTGAGACCCGGCAGGGACACCTTCCATGATTACCTGTCGCCGTATTCAAAGCATTGTCACAAAGTGTGCGTAATTTATTCACAGTGTTGCAGTGAACTTGTGGATAAACTCACTGTCTGATAAAAGGTTGAAACGCGTCTCGTTGCACATAAGAACTGGCGCCCTCGTTGCCTGATAAGGGACGACTCCTGCCAGTACGCTTTAAATGAGAGGATTTGAATGACCAAAGAAATGCAAACTTTAGCTTTAGCTCCTGTTGGTAACCTGGAATCTTACATCCGGGCCGCTAACACCTGGCCGATGTTAACGGCTGAGGAAGAACGTGAGCTTGCTGAAAAGCTGCATTACCAGGGCGATCTGGAAGCAGCTAAACGGCTGATCCTGTCTCACCTGCGCTTTGTAGTTCATATCGCTCGTAACTACTCGGGCTATGGTCTGCCGCAGGCTGACCTGATCCAGGAAGGCAATATCGGCCTGATGAAAGCGGTGCGTCGCTTTAACCCGGAAGTGGGTGTACGACTGGTGTCGTTCGCCGTGCACTGGATTAAAGCAGAAATTCACGAATACGTGCTGCGTAACTGGCGTATTGTGAAGGTCGCTACCACCAAAGCGCAGCGTAAGCTGTTCTTCAACCTGCGTAAAACCAAGCAGCGTCTGGGCTGGTTCAACCAGGATGAAGTGGAAATGGTGGCCCGCGAGCTGGGTGTGTCCAGCAAAGACGTGCGTGAGATGGAGTCCCGTATGGCGGCTCAGGACATGACGTTCGACCTGTCCCCGGACGATGACGCTCAGGACAGTTCGCCGATGGCACCGGTGCTGTTCCTTCAGGATAAAACCTCAAACTTTGCCGATGGCATTGAGGATGACAACTGGGAAGAGCACGCCGCAGACAAACTGTCTGACGCGATGCTGGGCCTTGACGAGCGTAGTCAGCAGATCATCAAAGCACGCTGGCTGGACGAAGATAACAAGACCACGCTCCAGGAGCTGGCTGACCGCTACGGCGTCTCTGCCGAGCGCGTGCGTCAGCTTGAAAAGAACGCGATGAAAAAACTTCGCGCCGCCATCGAAGCGTAATTCACGCTTTATCGAAAAAAACCGCCCGCGTGGCGGTTTTTTTGTGCCTGCCGTCCCGTTCCCCGCCCCCTGACGAATTTGCTATTCCAAATGATGAAAAATCGGGTATGTTTTTAGCAGAGTATGCTGCGACGACACCCGCCGCGTACCGTAATCAAAAACATAGCCGCGAAGAACGCGCGCAATAACGTGTCATTCACACAACACAACAACACCAATCACAACAAGCAATGGGGAACTCAGGATGAAAATGAACGGCAAAGCGTTACTGGCTGGCTGCATCGCACTGGCGATGAGCCACGCGGCCATGGCGGAAGATATCAAAGTCGCCGTAGTCGGTGCGATGTCAGGTCCGGTTGCGCAGTATGGCGATCAGGAATTTACCGGCGCAGAGCAGGCCATCGCCGATATTAACGCTAAGGGTGGCATCAAGGGCGACAAGCTGGTCGCGGTGAAGTATGACGATGCCTGCGACCCGAAACAGGCCGTTGCGGTAGCGAACAAAGTGATCAACGACGGCATCAAATACGTGATTGGCCACCTGTGCTCCTCCTCCACGCAGCCCGCGTCTGATATCTACGAAGACGAAGGCATCCTGATGATCACGCCGGCGGCCACCGCTCCGGAACTCACCGCGCGCGGCTATCAGCTGGTACTGCGCACCACCGGTCTTGACTCCGATCAAGGCCCAACCGCGGCGAAATACATTCTGGAAAAAGTGAAGCCGCAGCGCATCGCGGTGATCCACGATAAGCAGCAGTACGGCGAAGGCCTGGCGCGTTCGGTGCAGGATGGCCTGAAGAAGGGCGGCGCTAATGTGGTGTTCTTCGATGGCATCACCGCCGGTGAGAAAGACTTCTCTACCCTGGTGGCGCGTCTGAAGAAAGAGAACATCGATTTCGTGTACTACGGTGGCTATCACCCGGAAATGGGGCAGATCCTGCGCCAGGCGCGCGCGGCGGGCCTGAAAACCCAGTTTATGGGCCCGGAAGGCGTCGCGAACGTGTCGCTGTCTAACATCGCCGGTGACTCTGCCGAAGGCATGCTGGTCACGAAGCCGAAGAACTACGATCAGGTTCCGGCAAACAAACCGATTGTAGACGCGATCAAAGCGAAGAAACAGGATTCCAGCGGCGCCTTCGTCTGGACCACCTACGCGGCGCTGCAATCGCTCGCTGCCGGTCTGAACCAGAGCGACGATCCGGCTGAAATCGCCAAATACCTGAAGGGGCACAGCGTGGACACCGTGATGGGCCCGCTCTCCTGGGATGATAAAGGCGATCTGAAAGGCTTTGAGTTCGGCGTCTTCACCTGGCACGCCAACGGCACCGCGACTGACGCAAAATAAGATCGCTCGCCGGTAACATCATAAAAAAACCCGCTTCGGCGGGTTTTTTTATGTCCTGAAGGCACAGGCCAGTTAATCCTGCTGCTTATGCCAGCCGTCGGTCTGGGCGCTGAAGCCGAGCGCCTGCATAAAGGCCGCCATCACGCCGCGATCCTCTACTCCCACGTCTGATATCCACCAGTGGCGCACCGCGGTATTTTCCCGCATCACCTCCTCAATCAGATACTGCCCAACGCCGCGACGACGCGTGACGTCGCGCACGCGCAGCGAGTCCATCGCGCCCTGCGCGCCGGAAAGGGTGACGCGCACCGCGCCGAGCAGCCTGTCGTTAAAACGTGCGGCGTAGATGCGGTGGGTCTCATCCACTTTCAGGGTGCTGCTGGAGTATTCAGGCCAGATCTTACCGAGATCGAGTAAATCCTGAGACGAAAAGGTCTCCAGACGAAGGATGGTAAGTTTCATAAAAAACCGCCTTCAACAAAACGAAGAGAAGCAAAGTGTACCCAATTCTGCAGGCGTCGCGCTTTCTCTTTTTCACCGTTGGCAACAGGGGATTAGTTTTACCCGCTGAGGTTATCCAGGTTTTAACATTGGAGAATGAAAAATAGACAGTGGAATTCGCTAAAACATAGCGATCTATTCCACTCATTATATCGATATTTTATGCTGTAAAGGCTGCTTTTTTTTGTTTATCTGTAGAGTATTTCAGAATATTATCTTTGCTTAATCTCCTGAAAAATAGAGATTTTAATAGGGTTTTCGCCAAAAAATATCGCTAAAGCATTAACAGCATTAGTAAAAATAGCGTTGTTCAATATAAGTACAGAATGCTTTTTAACCACAATAAAACAAAATATATACAAACAACGACACATCACGAACGGGGATTTCTACGGATGAGTAAACACGCGAAGACGTTAGTCGCGGGGATGGTAGCGTTAGCAATCTCTCACAGCGCGATGGCAGACGATATTAAGGTCGCTGTGGTCGGCGCGATGTCGGGCCCGGTCGCACAGTGGGGCGACATGGAGTTCAACGGCGCGCGCCAGGCCATTCACGACATCAATGCCAACGGCGGCATCAAAGGCGACAAGCTGGTGGGCGTGGAGTATGACGACGCCTGCGATCCTAAACAGGCCGTGGCGGTTGCCAACAAAATCATCAACGACGGCATTCAGTATGTCATTGGTCACCTCTGCTCCTCCTCAACCCAGCCGGCGTCGGACATCTACGAAGACGAAGGCGTGCTGATGATTACCCCAGGTGCCACCAACCCGGAGCTCACTCTGCGCGGCTACCAGACCATTATGCGCACCGCGGGCCTCGACTCCTCGCAGGGGCCGACCGCGGCGAAATACATTCTGGAAAAGGTAAAACCGCAGCGCATCGCCATCCTTCATGACAAACAGCAGTATGGCGAAGGGCTGGCGCGTTCGGTGCAGGACGGTCTGAAGAAAGGCGGCGCCAACGTGGTGTTCTTCGACGGCATCACCGCCGGTGAGAAAGATTTTTCCGCGCTGGTCGCGCGACTGCAAAAAGAGAACATCGATTTCGTCTACTACGGCGGCTACTACCCGGAGATGGGGCAGATCCTGCGTCAGGCGCGCAGCAGCGGGCTGAACATCCAGTTTATGGGTCCGGAAGGGGTGGGCAACGCTTCGCTGTCGAACATCGCCGGCGCGGCGGCGGAAGGGATGCTGGTCACCATGCCGAAGCGCTATGACCAGGATCCGGCCAACAAAGGTATTGTGGATGCCCTGAAGGCGCAGAAGAAAGATCCGAGCGGTCCGTACGTCTGGATCACCTATGCCGCGGTGCAGTCGCTGGCGACCTCCCTGGCGCGTGCTGAGAGCACCGAGCCAGCCGCGCTGGCAAAAGATTTAAAAGCACACGGGGCTGATACCGTGATTGGGCCGCTGAACTGGGATGAAAAAGGCGATCTGAAAGGATTTGAATTTGGCGTCTTCCAGTGGCACGCCGACGGTTCGTCGTCGGCAGCGAAATAACGCGATTGCGCGGCGCAGGTCGCGCAGTCAATGCCCGACCTGACCGGTTACTAATAAGGTTACGTTATGTCCGAGCAGTTCCTCTATTTTCTCCAGCAGATGTTTAACGGCGTCACGCTGGGCAGCACCTACGCGCTGATTGCCATCGGTTACACCATGGTATACGGCATTATTGGCATGATTAACTTCGCCCACGGCGAGGTCTACATGATCGGCAGCTACGTCTCATTTATGATTATCGCCGCGCTGATGATGATGGGCATCGACACCAGCTGGCTGCTGGTTGGCGCCGCGTTTATCGGCGCGGTAGTGGTGGCGAGTGCGTACGGCTGGAGCATCGAACGGGTCGCCTATCGCCCGGTGCGCAGCTCCAAACGACTGATTGCCCTGATCTCCGCCATCGGGATGTCGATATTCCTGCAAAACTACGTCAGCCTGACCGAAGGCTCGCGCGATATTGCACTGCCAAACCTCTTTACCGGCCAGTGGACCATCGGCACCAGCGGTAACTTCTCGGCCTCGATCAACACCATGCAGCTGGTTATCTGGGTGGTGACCTTCCTGGCGATGCTGGCCCTGACGCTGTTTATCCGTTACTCCCGCATGGGCCGCGCCTGCCGCGCCTGTGCGGAAGACCTGAAAATGGCCAGCCTGCTGGGCATCAACACCGATCGCGTTATCGCCCTGACCTTTGTGATTGGCGCGGCGATGGCGGCGGTTGCCGGGGTGCTGCTCGGTCAGTTCTACGGCGTCATCAGCCCGTACATCGGCTTTATGGCCGGGATGAAAGCCTTTACCGCTGCGGTGCTTGGCGGCATCGGCAGCATTCCGGGCGCGATGATAGGCGGCCTGATCCTCGGCATCACCGAGGCGCTCTGTTCTGCCTACCTGAGCACCGAATATAAAGACGTCGTCTCCTTCGCGCTGCTGATCGTGGTGCTGCTGGTGATGCCGACCGGCATCCTGGGCCGTCCGGAGGTAGAGAAAGTATGAAACCGATGCATTTTGCGATGGCGCTGCTCTCAGCCGCCATGTTCTTCCTGCTCGCCAGCGTGTTTATGGGCGTGCAGCTTAGCCTCGACGGCACAAAGCTGGTGGTGGGCAGCGCCTCTGAAATCCGCTGGCAGTGGGTGTTCATTGGCACGGCGGTGGTGTTTTTCTTTCAGCTGCTGCGCCCGGCGTTTCAGCACAGCCTGAAAAACGTCTCCGGGCCGAAGTTTGTGCTGCCAGCCATTGACGGGTCAACGGTCAAACAGAAGCTGTTCCTGATCGCGCTGCTGGTGGTGGCCGTTGCCTGGCCGTTTATGGTGTCGCGCGGCACGGTGGACATCGCCACCCTGACGATGATTTATATCATCCTCGGCCTCGGCCTGAACGTGGTGGTCGGGCTCTCCGGCCTGCTGGTGCTCGGCTACGGTGGCTTCTACGCCATTGGCGCCTACACCTTCGCGCTGTTGAACCACTATTACGGACTCGGTTTCTGGACCTGCCTGCCGCTGGCCGGCCTGGTCGCGGCGGCCGCTGGTTTCCTGCTCGGCTTCCCGGTGCTGCGCCTGCGCGGCGACTATCTGGCGATCGTTACCCTCGGCTTCGGCGAGATCGTGCGTATTCTGCTGCTGAACAACACCGATATCACCGGCGGGCCGAACGGCATCAGCCAGATCCCTAAACCGACGCTGTTTGGCCTGGAGTTCAGCCGTACCGCGCGCGAAGGCGGCTGGGACACCTTCAGCAACTTCTTCAACATCAAATATGACCCCAGCGACCGTATTATTTTCCTCTACCTGGTGGCGCTGCTGCTGGTCGTGCTGACGCTGTTTGTGATTAACCGCCTGCTGCGTATGCCGCTGGGTCGCGCCTGGGAAGCGCTGCGCGAAGACGAAATCGCCTGCCGCTCGCTGGGCCTGAACCCGACGCGCATCAAGCTGACGGCCTTCACCATCAGCGCAGCGTTTGCCGGTTTCGCCGGGACGCTGTTCGCCGCGCGCCAGGGCTTCGTCAGCCCGGAATCCTTCACCTTCGCCGAGTCGGCCTTTGTGCTGGCTATCGTGGTGCTCGGGGGAATGGGCTCGCAGTTTGCGGTGATCCTCGCCGCTATTCTGCTGGTGGTGTCCCGCGAACTGATGCGCGATCTGAATGAATACAGCATGCTGATGCTGGGCGGCCTGATGGTACTGATGATGATCTGGCGGCCGCAGGGCTTACTGCCGATGACCCGCCCGCAGCTCAAGCTGAAAGAAGAGCAAGTGAAAGGAGAGCAGGCATGAGTCAGCCCTTATTGTCCGTAAACGGCCTGATGATGCGCTTCGGCGGCCTGCTGGCGGTGAACAACGTCGCCCTCGATCTGCATCCTCAGGAAATTGTCTCGCTGATTGGCCCGAACGGGGCAGGAAAAACCACGGTCTTTAACTGCCTGACCGGCTTCTATAAGCCGACCGGCGGCACCATCATGCTCGGCGATCGCCATCTGGAAGGGCTGCCGGGCCAGCAGATTGCGCGCATGGGCGTGGTGCGTACCTTTCAGCACGTGCGTCTGTTCCGCGAGATGACGGTGATTGAAAACCTGCTGGTGGCCCAGCACCAGCAGTTGAAAACCGGTCTGTTCTCCGGCCTGCTGAAAACGCCGGCGTTTCGCAAAAGCCACAGCGAGGCGCTGGATCGCGCCGCGACCTGGCTGGAGCGTATTGGTTTGCTGGCGCACGCTAACCGTCAGGCCAGCAATCTGGCCTATGGCGATCAGCGCCGTCTGGAGATTGCCCGCTGCATGGTGACCCAGCCGGAGATTCTGATGCTCGACGAACCGGCGGCGGGGCTCAACCCGAAAGAAACCAAAGAGCTGGACGAGCTGATCGTCGAGCTGCGTAACCATCACAACACCACCATTCTGCTGATCGAGCACGATATGAAGCTGGTGATGGGGATTTCGGATCGTATTTACGTGGTTAACCAGGGCACCCCGCTGGCCAACGGCACACCGGAGCAGATCCGCAATAACCCGGATGTTATCCGGGCATACCTGGGCGAGGCATAAGATGGAAAATGTGATGTTGTCTTTTGACCGGGTGAGTGCGCACTACGGCAAAATCCAGGCGCTGCACGATGTGAGCCTGACCATTAAGCAGGGCGAGATCGTGACGCTTATCGGTGCGAACGGCGCGGGTAAAACCACGCTGCTTGGCACGCTGTGCGGCGATCCGCGCGCGACCAGCGGGCGAATCGTGTTCGACGGCAAGGATATTACCGACTGGCAGACCGCGCGCATCATGCGTGAAGCCGTGGCCATCGTGCCGGAGGGCCGCCGCGTCTTCTCACGCATGACCGTGGAAGAGAACCTGGCGATGGGCGGTTTCTTCGCCGAGCGCGCCCAGTATCACGAGCGCCTTGAGCGGGTATTCCACCTGTTCCCGCGCCTGCACGAGCGCCGTGTGCAGCGGGCCGGCACCATGTCCGGGGGCGAGCAGCAGATGCTGGCGATTGGTCGCGCATTAATGAGCCAGCCGCGTCTGTTGCTGCTGGATGAACCCTCGTTGGGGCTGGCGCCAATTATTATCCAGCAGATTTTCGATACCATCGAACAGCTGCGCAGCGAAGGGATGACCATCTTCCTGGTGGAGCAGAACGCCAACCAGGCGCTGAAGCTTGCCGATCGCGGCTACGTGCTGGAGAACGGTCACGTGGTGCTGTCCGACACCGGCGAAGCGTTGCTCGCCAACGAAGCGGTGCGCAGCGCCTATCTGGGCGGCTAAGCAGGATATTATAAAAAAGGAGCCGACAGGCTCCTTTTTTGTACAATATAATTGTACAATTAACCTGTACATAATCTGCGAGGCGACTATGCAAACCATGAATTACAGCGAGGCCAGACAGAACCTGGCCGCCGCGCTTGAAACGGCAGTAACCGGTACGCCAGTCACCATCACCCGGCGTGGGCATAAATCGGCGGTGATCATTAGCGCCGACGAGTTTGAGCAATACCAGGCAGCAAAAATGGATGCGGAATTCAACGCCATCATGGCGGTACACGGTGATGCGATAAGGGAACTGGCGGATAAATGACACTACATTTTATCTCAGCGGACGAGATAATTCGTTTTCACGATCGGTTGCTCATGGTCACCCCCGGCGTACCGGGGATGCCTGATGCGGGTCGTGCAGAGGCATTACTCTATCGGGTATTAAATAAGTATCAGTACGAAGGCGTTTCCGATATCTGGCTGCTCGCCGCTATGCATCTGTTGGCAATCGCACGTGGACATATTTTCAACGACGGCAACAAACGTACCGCACTATTCATTACGCTGCTGTTTCTCAAGCGTAACGGTATTTCCCTGCCGAGTAATCCTGCGTTTGTGGAGATGACGGTGAATGCCGCCGCCGGTCTTTTAACGCTTGAGGAGATCGTTGCTCAATTACGCGAGGCAGGCTAACGCAGCCTTCCCCCTGATTTTTCTGCCATTAATCCTTCATCCCTTCGCCATCTGGCTGACCCCTGGCTGTCATGTTTATGTAACTGAAAAGTTATTTTTCTGTCATTCGCGCATGTCATGTTACCTCGCGAGCACAAAACGCGTGGTTTCGCGCATCCGGCACAACAAGAGAGATAACCCGAATGACATCATTACGACACACTGCTTTGGGGCTGGCGCTGAGCATGGCATTTGCCGGGCAGGCGATGGCTGCTACATCTATTCCGTTCTGGCACTCAATGGAAGGGGAACTGGGCAAGGAAGTGGAATCCCTGGCGAGCCGTTTTAACCAGGCGAACCCCGATTACAAGATTGTGCCGGTCTATAAAGGTAACTACGAGCAGAACCTCGCGGCGGGCATCGCGGCCTTCCGTACCGGTAATGCCCCGGCGCTGCTGCAGGTGTATGAAGTGGGCACCGCCACCATGATGGCGTCAAAGGCGATTAAGCCGGTGTACCAGGTGTTCAGCGAGGCGGGCATCAACTTCGACGAATCACAGTTTGTGCCGACGGTATCCGGTTACTACACCGATGCCAAAAGCGGGCACTTACTCTCTCAGCCGTTTAACAGCTCCACCCCGGTGCTGTACTACAACAAAGACGCCTTCAAGAAAGCCGGGTTAGATCCGGAGCAGCCGCCGAAAACCTGGCAGGATCTGGCGGCCTATACCGCGAAGCTGAAAGCGGCCGGCATGAAGTGCGGCTACGCCAGCGGCTGGCAGGGCTGGATCCAGATTGAAAACTTCAGCGCCTGGCACGGCCTGCCGGTTGCCACTAAAAATAACGGCTTCGACGGTACTGATGCGGTGCTTGAGTTCAATAAGCCTGAGCAGGTGAAGCACATCGCCATGCTTCAGGAGATGAACAAGAAGGGTGATTTCACCTATTTCGGGCGTAAAGACGAATCGACCGAGAAGTTCTATAACGGCGACTGCGCCATTACCACCGCCTCTTCTGGCTCGCTGGCGGACATCCGCCACTATGCGAAATTCAACTATGGCGTTGGCATGATGCCGTACGATGCCGACGTGAAAGGCGCGCCGCAGAACGCCATTATCGGCGGGGCCAGCCTGTGGGTGATGCAGGGCAAAGACAAAGCGACCTATCAGGGCGTGGCGAAGTTCCTCGACTTCCTGGCGAAGCCGGAAAACGCCGCCGAGTGGCACCAGAAGACCGGCTACCTGCCGATCACTAAAGCCGCGTACGACCTGACGCGCGAGCAGGGCTTCTATGACAAGAACCCGGGTGCGGACATCGCCACCCGTCAGATGCTGAACAAGCCGCCGTTGCCGTTCACCAAAGGTCTGCGTCTGGGCAACATGCCGCAGATCCGCACCGTGGTAGATGAAGAGCTGGAAAGCGTCTGGACCGGTAAGAAAACGCCACAGCAGGCGCTGGATTCCGCCGTTGAACGCGGTAATGCACTGCTGCGTCGCTTCGAACAGTCTACCAAGTCGTAATCCCGAAGACGGGTGTGCGATTGCCCACCCGTCTTCCGGTTCGCTCTGTTTCCAGGCCGGGTAAGGCGTAGCCGCCCGGCGCTTTTCAGGAACGAATTCCTCTATGTCATCATCCCGTCCGGTGTTTCGTTCGCGCTGGCTGCCTTATCTTCTGGTCGCCCCGCAGCTCGTCATCACGCTTATCTTTTTCATCTGGCCTGCGGGCGAAGCGCTCTGGTACTCGGTGCAGAGTGTCGACCCGTTCGGGCTCTCCAGCCAGTTTGTCGGCCTTGATAACTTTATCGGGCTGTTTCACGACAGCTACTATCTCGACGCCTTCTGGACCACCATTAAATTCAGCGCCATGGTAACCTTCTCCGGCCTGCTGGTATCGCTGTTTTTTGCCGCGCTGGTCGATTACGTGGTGCGCGGTAGCCGTTTTTACCAGACCCTGATGCTGCTGCCCTATGCGGTCGCGCCGGCGGTCGCCGCGGTGCTGTGGATTTTCCTGTTTAACCCAGGACGTGGCCTGATTACCCATTTTCTCGGCGAGTTTGGCTACGACTGGAACCACGCCCAGAACAGCGGCCAGGCGATGTTTCTGGTGGTCTTCGCCTCGGTGTGGAAGCAGATCAGCTACAACTTCCTGTTCTTCTTCGCGGCGCTGCAGTCCATCCCGCGTTCGCTGGTGGAAGCCGCGGCGATCGACGGCGCCGGGCCGGTGCGCCGTTTCTTCCAGCTCTCGTTACCGCTTATCGCCCCGGTGAGTTTCTTCCTGCTGGTGGTCAACCTCGTCTACGCCTTCTTCGATACCTTCCCGGTAATCGATGCGGCCACGGCGGGCGGGCCGGTGCAGGCCACTACCACGCTTATCTATAAAATTTACCGCGAAGGCTTTGCCGGGCTGGATCTCTCCTCATCCGCCGCGCAGTCGGTGGTGCTGATGGCGCTGGTGATCGTTCTGACCGTGGTGCAGTTTCGCTACGTGGAAAGTAAGGTGCGCTACCAATGATCGAGAACCGTCGCGGGCTGACGATTTTCAGCCATACCATGCTTATTCTCGGGATCGCGGCCATTCTGTTTCCGCTGTATGTCGCGGTGGTTGCCGCCACGCTCGACAGCCAGGCCGTGTTCGACACGCCGATGACGCTGATCCCCGGCGGCCATCTGTGGGAAAACCTGTCGCACATCTGGACGCAGGGCGTCACCGGCGGCGGTACGCCGTTCAGCCTGATGCTGTTCAACAGCTTTGTGATGGCGCTGGGCATCACCGTCGGCAAAATCACGGTGTCGATGCTCTCGGCGTTTGCCATCGTCTGGTTCCGCTTTCCGCTACGTAACCTGTTCTTCTGGATGATTTTTATCACCCTGATGCTGCCGGTCGAAGTGCGTATCTTCCCGACGGTGGAGGTGATTGCCCGGCTGGATCTGCTCGACAGCTACACCGGCCTGACGCTGCCGCTGATGGCGTCCGCCACCGCCACCTTCCTGTTCCGCCAGTTCTTCATGACGCTGCCGGACGAACTGATGGAGGCCGCACGCATCGACGGCGCATCGCCGATGCGCTTCTTCCGCGACATTGTGCTGCCGCTGTCGAAAACCAACCTCGCGGCGCTGTTCGTGATCACCTTTATCTACGGCTGGAACCAGTACCTGTGGCCGCTGCTGATCGTCAGCGATGCGGATCTCGGCACCGCCGTGGCGGGCATCAAAGGCATGATCGCCACCGGTGACGGCAGCACGCAGTGGAATCAGGTGATGGCGGCGATGCTGCTCACCATGATCCCCCCCATCGTTATCGTTTTAGCCATGCAGCGCGCGTTCGTCCGCGGGCTGGTAGACAGTGAGAAATAAAATGGCCGGACTGAAATTACAGGCAGTAACCAAAAGCTGGGATGGCAAAACCCAGGTTATTCAGCCGCTGACGCTGGACGTCGCGGACGGCGAGTTTATCGTGATGGTGGGGCCATCCGGCTGCGGAAAATCGACGCTGCTGCGCATGGTCGCCGGGCTGGAGCAGGTGTCGGACGGCGATATCTGGATCGACAACCAGCGCGTCACGACGCTTGAGCCAAAAGAGCGTGGCATCGCCATGGTGTTTCAGAACTACGCGCTCTATCCACACATGAGCGTGGAAGAGAACATGGCCTGGGGGCTGAAGATCCGCGGCATGGGCAAAGCGCACATTGCCGAGCGGGTGAAAGAGGCGGCGCGTATTCTTGAACTGGATACCCTGCTGAAGCGCCGCCCGCGCGAGCTGTCCGGCGGCCAGCGTCAGCGCGTGGCGATGGGCCGCGCCATCGTGCGCGATCCGGCGGTGTTCCTGTTCGATGAACCGCTCTCTAACCTCGATGCCAAGCTGCGCGTGCAGATGCGTCTTGAGCTTCAGCTGCTGCATCGCCGCCTGAAAACCACCAGCCTGTACGTGACCCACGATCAGGTGGAGGCCATGACCCTTGCCCAGCGCGTGATGGTGATGAACAAAGGCGTGGCGGAGCAGATCGGCACGCCGGTCGAGGTGTACGAGCGTCCCGCCAGCCGCTTTGTCGCCAGCTTTATCGGCTCGCCGGCCATGAATTTACTGGAAGGGCGCATCAACCAGGCGGGCAGCCATTTTGACATCGCCGACGGCCTGTCGCTGCCGCTTGGGCAACTGCACCGCAAGCTGGCGGGACGCAAGGTGACGCTGGGTATCCGCCCGGAGCATATTGCGCTAAGCTCACAGGCCGCAGGCGGCGTACCGCTGGTGGTGGACACCCTGGAGATGCTCGGGGCCGATAACCTGGCGCACGGGCGCTGGGGCAACCAGAAAGTGGTCGCGCGTCTGGCGCATCAGCAGCGTCCTCAGGCAGGCAGCACGCTGTGGCTGCACATTCCGGAGGCGAACCTGCACTTCTTTGATGGTGAAACAGGACAACGTCTATGAACTGGCCCTATCCCCGCATTGTCGCCCACCGTGGCGGCGGTAAACTGGCACCGGAAAACACCCTCGCGGCAATTGACATGGGGGCGCACTACGGCCACACCATGATCGAGTTTGACGTTAAGCTCTCCCGAGACGGGCAGATCTTCCTCCTGCACGATGACACGCTGGAGCGCACCAGCAACGGCTGGGGCGTAGCGGGGGATCTGACGTGGGATGCGCTATTGAACGTGGATGCCGGGAGCTGGTACAGCGGGGCGTTTAAAGGTGAGAAGCTGCCGCTGCTCTCAGAGGTGGCTGAGCGCTGTCGGACGCACCGGATGATGGCGAACATTGAGATCAAACCGACTACCGGCACAGGCCCGGAAACCGGGCGTGCGGTGGCGCTGGCGGCGCGTGAGCTGTGGCAGGGCATGACCCCGCCGTTGCTCTCCTCGTTCGACATTGACGCGCTGGAGGCGGCCCAGACCGCCGTGCCTGAACTGCCGCGCGGTCTGCTGCTGGACGAGTGGCGTGACGACTGGCAGGCGCTAACCGCCCGGTTGGAATGCATGTCGATCCACCTTAACCACCGGCTGCTGGATAAAGCCCGTACCGCTGAACTGAAAGCGGCCGGGCTGCATATCCTGGTCTATACGGTTAACGATCCGCGTCGTGCCGCAACGCTGCTGGAGTGGGGCGTGGACTGCATCTGCACCGACCGCATCGATGAGATCGGCCCTGACTTCAGCGCCTGAGCCGCCCCCCTGTCAGCGATGGCTATTTACGCAGCATATCGCCGTTGGTTTTAGGCGAGATCATATGCTGCTCCCCGCCGCCGATGGCGCCAACGCTACCGACGTTCCCCCCGCTCAACATGCCGCCCTGGTTGTTGGGCAGGAGCTGCTGAGACCGGGGGTTCAGCTCCCCCTGCTGTATGCGCCGGGTGTTATTGTTGATCTGTGATTCCAGATGCTGCTGCTGCACCTGCGTCTGGTTTTTTAGCTGCTGGTTAAGCATCCCTTTCTGCTGAATTTGTTGGGACTGCATCTGGGTCTGCATCCGTTGCTGGCTCGGGTTCTGATACCCAGGCAGGTTCGGGTTGTTGGTGGGGTTATCAAGCGGCTGTGCGAGCGCCGTAAACGGCAGCAGTGCCGTCAGTAGAAGTAGCTTTCTCATCGTCATTTCCTCCTCGTGGGGGATCCTTTCAGTGTATCCCTTCTGCGCCGTAACGGTGATCTTTTCAGAGTTGTGAACCAGACTTGAAGCGGGGAAAGCCTCCCCTGGCCTGAGGAGCAGATGAATGATGATGAACCGCAGCGCGGCGCGACTGGTCGCTATTGTGATGTTAACGGCGGGGGGATGCTTTGGCGTCACGGCGGCACCGGCACCCGCGTCACCCGTCTCGTACGGTGTAGAAAAAGATATTTTCCATCCGGTCACCGCGCAGCAGGGCATGGTGGCGTCGGTGGATGCCACCGCCACCCGCGTCGGGGTGGATATTCTGAAACAGGGCGGTAACGCGGTGGATGCCGCGGTAGCAGTCGGCTTCGCGCTGGCCGTGACCCATCCTCAGGCCGGGAATCTGGGCGGCGGCGGCTTTATGATGCTGCGCACCGCCGACGGTAAAACCACGGCGATTGATTTTCGCGAAATGGCGCCGCAGCAGGCCAGCCGCGATATGTTCCTTGATGATAAGGGCAATCCCGACAGTAAAAAGTCGCTGACCTCGCATCTGGCCACCGGTACGCCGGGCACCGTTGCCGGGTTTGCGCTGGCGCTGGAGAAGTACGGATCGCTGCCGCTCAATAAGGTCATGCAGCCCGCCATTACGCTGGCACGGGATGGCATCTGGGTGAATGACGCCCTGGCATTCGATCTCAAAACCTACGGCGTGGAAACCCTGGTAAATCACCCTAACAGCAAAGCGATCTTCTGGAGCGTGGGCGACAACCCGCTGCAAAAAGGCGACAAGCTGGTGCAGGAGAATCTCGCCAAAAGCCTGGAGATGATTGCCGAAAACGGCCCAGACGCGTTCTACAAAGGGGCGATTGCCGATCGGATAGCCGACGAGATGGCGAAAAACGGCGGGTTGATTACCAAAGCCGACCTCGCCGCTTACAAAGCGGTGGAGCGCACGCCGATTGGCGGCACCTACCGTGGCTATGAGGTGTTCTCTATGCCGCCGCCGTCCTCCGGCGGGATCCATATCGTGCAGATCCTGAATATCCTGGAGAACTTCGACCTGGCGAAATACGGCTTTGGCAGCGCGGATGCGATGCATCTGGTCGCCGAAGCGGAAAAGTACGCCTACGCTGACCGTTCCGAATACCTCGGCGACCCGGATTTCGTGAAGGTGCCGTGGCATGCGCTGACCAGCAAAGCCTATGCGAAGTCGCTGGCGCAGAAAATCGACCTGCAGAAAGCGGTGGCTTCCAGCACCATCAAACCGGGCGATCTCGCCCCGTATGAGAGTAACCAGACCACGCACTTCTCGGTGGTGGACAAGCAGGGTAACGCCGTCGCGGTGACCTATACGCTGAACACCACCTTCGGCTCGGGGATTGTGGCGGGGGATACCGGTATTCTGCTGAATAACGAGATGGACGACTTCTCCGCGAAGCCCGGCGTGCCGAACGTGTATGGGCTGGTCGGCGGGGATGCTAACGCGGTTGGGCCGAACAAGCGGCCGCTCTCGTCGATGTCGCCGACCATCGTGGTTAAAAACGGTAAAACCTGGCTGGTAACCGGCAGCCCCGGCGGCAGCCGTATTATCACCACCGTGCTTCAGATGGTGCTTAATACCGTTGATTTCGGGATGAACGTTGCCGAAGCGACCAACGCGCCGCGTTTCCATCATCAGTGGTTGCCGGACGAGCTGCGCGTCGAGAAAGGCTTCAGCCCGGATACCCTGCGGATCCTGAAAGAGAAGGGACAAAACGTGGCGGTGAAAGATGTGATGGGCAGCACCCAGAGCATTATGATCGTTGAGGACGGTACGCGTTACGGCGCCTCCGACCCGCGCACCGTTGACGATCTTACTGCCGGATATTAATCACCCTGCCGCACGGTTATTATTCATCAGGATAATGATACGTGCGGCATATTATGACGTGGTTAACCAGCGTGTCGGGGAAATGATAATTTCGGAAAAGTATGGCGCAGGATGTTTTAAGGTAAATTACGCTGTCATTCCGCGTTATTCCCTGAAATATAAACGACGTGCAACCAATTAACAGCAGCAAAAAGGCCGGATAGCCAGCTATCCGGCCTTTATCATTAATGGGGTTTCATGCGCGCCATATAATACGCATCAATATATTCCCCGTCCCGCAGGCCGTAGCGTTTGCCGGTGCCTTCTATCTCGAAACCGAATTTGCGATATACCGCAATCGCCGGCGCGTTATCGACAAACACCGTCAATTCAATACGTTCCACGCGCAGCCAGTTGTCGCACAGGTCGATCATCTCTCCCAGCAGCGCGCTGGCCACGCCGCGGTTGCCGAAGGCGGGATCGACACAGATGCCGAAGCTGGCGGTGTGGCTGCGACGCGGACGTGGGGGCACCTGCATCGCCAGATGCCCGACGAGCTGACCATCAATGCAGGCGACCAGCTGGCGCTGATCGCTCGGGAGCGGATGCATTCGCTCCTCCCACATCTGAAGAGAAGGGTGTGGCACCTGCAGGGTGTTGCGGATCACCTCCGGTAGCGTAAACAGACGATGCACTGCCGCGACGTCGGTTTTCTCTGCATGGCGAATCACGATTTCACACATCCTTTTCTCCTCAATGAGTTACGGAAATCCCTTTAAACATCATTGACTTTAGCAGGCCAGTCAACGCATTTTTTTTAAAAAAGTGCTGGACACATGCGAATGATAATGATTATTATTGCCATGCGTTCAGGGGATACCCCAACGGAGAACCTGAAAGCACGACATTGCTCACATTGCTTCCAGTATTTCTTAGCCAGCCGGGTGCTGGCTTTTTTTTGCGTGAAATCTGCGCAGGGGCGCGGGCGATGTCGCCCGGCCAGGGAAGGGGATCAGCTTTTCTGACGGCTCTTTTGCGCCGGGGCAGGCTCGTCGACTACCGGTTCCGGTGCCAGATCGATAACATTGGTTTTTTTCTCGGCCGCAGGCTGCATGAGCGCTTTCCCGATAAACACGCCGCCTTTTTTAATCGCCAGCGCGGTATAGCTCATGGCGCCATTCAGAATGCCGTTCTCGTAGA
Organism: Siccibacter turicensis LMG 23730; assembly: GCF_000463155.2. GTDB lineage: Bacteria > Pseudomonadota > Gammaproteobacteria > Enterobacterales > Enterobacteriaceae > Siccibacter > Siccibacter turicensis. Next base: position 285,386 of record NZ_AWFZ01000061.1, read on the forward strand.
TGTCGATGCTGTCGGAGCTGCACTCGCCGTTCACCGTACCGTCGATGATCAGTTCGCGACAGGTGATGTTGCCCTGCACCAGACCGTTACGCATGATTTTGATGATACCGCCGCTGGATTCAATATTGCCGCGCACTTCGCCATAGATGTAAACCTGGCCGCTGGCGATGATATTGCCCTCGAAGCGGACTTCGCTCGAGATCACGGTATTATTCTGTTTCTCTTCGCGCGGGGTCTCTTTTTCTACCGCCGCAGGCGCTACCACAATGGTATTCTGAGGTTCTGCCGTAGGGCTCTTATTTTTTCCAAACATAATCAAAACTCGCTGTTGAAAGCCGTGTAACAAAAAAGCGATGAGCGCCAGCGCCACGGGCAATATTGCCCAGGGCGAACCGGAAACACACCAGGTAAATAGCGCCAGCGACCAGCAACATAGCCCCGCGTTTAAAAAATAATGAACTCGTTCCATGTTAATCCGATCACACGTGCGGCCTGCGGTAATAAATGAAAGTGTAACAATCAGTCAGGGCCGGCAGACTATCACGCAGGCGTGTGGTTTCCTACCGCTAATAACGCCATATTTGGACTGGATTATTATTCTGTCGAATACAACACGTTAATTGCTGATATTCCGCGAATTGAGCCGACGCTGGCAACAAATTAAGATTGTGACTAAGGTTGCTGGACGGCATGAAATAAGGAGCCCCTATGACACTGCACTGCGCCTGGATTGGATTTGGAAAAAGCACCACCCGTTATCATCTGCCTTACGTGCTCAACCGCAAAGATACGCTGCACGTTGCCCACATTTACCGCCGCCATCAGAAACCGGCCGAGCAGGAGCCGCAGTATCAGGGCATTCACTTTACCAGCGATCTGAACGACATCCTCAACGACCCGCAGGTTAAGCTGGTGGTGGTCTGCACCCACGCCGACAGCCATTTCGACTATGCGCGTCAGGCGCTGGAAGCCGGTAAAAACGTGCTGGTGGAAAAACCGTTCACCATGACCCTTGCCGAAGCGCGCACGCTGTATGAACTGGCCGCGCGTAAAGGGCTTATCGTCACGCCGTACCAGAACCGCCGCTTTGACGCCTGCTTCCTGACGACCAAAAAAGTCATCGAGAGCGGCAAGCTGGGCGAGATTGTCGAGATTGAAAGCCACTTCGACTATTACCGCCCGGAGGCACCGACTAACCCCGGCAAACCCCAGGACGGCATGTTCTTTGGCCTTGGCGTACACACCCTTGACCAGATCATCTCCCTGTTTGGCCGACCGCAGCACGTGTCATACGACATTCGCAGCCTGCGTAACCCGGCGAATCCGGACGATACCTTCGAAGCGCAGCTGTTTTACGGGCGCCTGAAAGCCATCGTCAAAACCAGTCACCTGGTGAAAATCGACTATCCGAAATTTATTGTCCACGGCACCAAAGGATCGTTTATCCGCTACGGCATCGACCAGCAGGAAACCAGCCTCAAAGCCGGGATTATGCCGGGCGAACCGGGCTTTGCCGCGAACGAGGCGGTGGGGCAGCTGGAGTACGTTAACGATGCGGGCGAGACGGTGCGCGAAGAGGTGGCGTCGGAAACCGGCGATTACGGTCGGGTCTACGACGCGCTGTATGACGCCATTCTCCACGGGAAGGAAAACTACATCAGGGAAACTGACGTTCTGACCAACCTTGAGATCCTCGAACGCGGGTTTGCACAGCCGTCACCCGCCACCGTGGCCTTAACGAAATAAGTCCAACAGGCTCCTCATAAGTCGTTCATAAAATTTGAACAGAGGAGTCAATTTTCACCCTCTATCATCCTGAGCCGTTCACGTCCACACTACATCTATCGAAACGAACAACGACCTGATCGCTCAGGTTAAACGAGGGTAATAAAATGATTTTCTTACGTAAAGCTGAAGAACGTGGTCACGCAAATCATGGTTGGCTGGACTCATGGCATACCTTTTCGTTCGCCAATTACTACGATCCAAATTTTATGGGCTTCTCGGCACTGCGCGTGATTAACGATGACGTCGTCGAAGCTGGCCAGGGGTTTGGTACCCACCCGCACAAAGACATGGAGATCCTGACCTATGTGCTGGAAGGCGCGGTAGAACACGAAGACAGCATGGGCAACAAAGAGCAGGTGCCTGCCGGTGAGTTCCAGATTATGAGCGCCGGTACCGGGGTGCGTCACTCGGAGTACAACCCGAGCAAAACCGACCGCCTGCGTCTGTATCAGATCTGGATTATCCCGGAAACCACCGGCATCACGCCGCGCTACGAGCAGCGCCGCTTCGATGCGGACCAGGGTCGCCAGCTGGTGCTCTCGCCGGATGCCCGCGACGGGTCGCTGAAAGTGCATCAGGATATGGAGCTGTCACGCTGGGCGATGCGTAAAGACGAGCAGAGTGTTTACCAGATTGCCGCCGAACGTCGCGTCTGGATCCAGGTGGTGAAAGGCAACGTCTCCGTGAACGGCACCAAAGCCGGTACCAGCGATGGCCTGGCGATCTGGGATGAGCAGGCGCTCTCTCTGCACGCCGACAGCGACAGCGAAATTCTGCTGTTCGATCTGCCGCCGGTATAATGGGTAAATAAATCCGCAACCTCTCTGTGCAAACAGGGAGGTTGCGCGTTCTCCATGGTAAACTGAGGAAATCTTTCCCTTTTAAGCCATTCAGGACGATGAAAAAGAAAAGACCGGTACTTCAGGATGTGGCAGATCGCGTTGGCGTGACCAAAATGACGGTCAGCCGTTTTTTGCGCAACCCGGAACAGGTCTCGGTGGCCTTACGCAGTAAGATCGCCGCCGCACTGGATGAGCTTGGCTACATTCCCAATCGCGCCCCCGACATTCTCTCCAACGCCACCAGCCGGGCTATCGGCGTGCTGCTTCCCTCCTTAACGAACCAGGTGTTTGCCGAAGTGCTGCGCGGTATCGAAAGCGTCACCGACGCACACGGCTACCAGACCATGCTGGCGCACTACGGCTACAAACCTGAGCTGGAAGAGAAACGTCTGGAGTCGATGCTGTCCTGGAATATTGACGGGCTGGTGCTGACCGAACGCACCCACACCCCGCGCACGCTCAAGATGATTGAGGTTGCCGGTATTCCGGTGGTGGAGCTGATGGACAGCGTCTCGCCGTGCCTGGATATCGCCGTTGGCTTCGACAACTTCGAAGCCGCGCGCCAGATGACCGCCGCCATGATTGCCCGCGGGCATCGCCATGTGGCCTATCTCGGCGCACGTCTGGATGAGCGCACCATCATTAAACAGCAGGGATACGAGCAGGCGATGCGCGATGCGGGTCTGGCGCCCAACAGCGTCATGGACGAGCACTCGTCGTCTTACTCCTCCGGCATCGAGCTGTTTCGCCGGGCGCGCCGCGAGTACCCGCAGCTTAACGGCGTCTTCTGTACCAACGATGACCTGGCGGTCGGCGCGGCCTTCGAGTGCCAGCGCCTGGGACTGCGCATTCCGCAGGACATGGCGGTGGCCGGCTTCCACGGTCACGATATTGGTCAGGTGATGGAACCGCTGCTCGCCAGCGTACTGACGCCGCGTGAACGGATGGGACGTATCGGTGCCGAACGGCTGCTGGCGCGGGTGCGCGGTGAAATAGTGTCGCCTAAAATGTTAGATTTAGGTTTCACGCTGTCGCCGGGCGGATCGATCTGACGCTAACAAATTTGATGTAGTTCACACTTATTCACTTTCCCCGCGCCGGGTTGTTGCTTACCCTGGCTGGCAGCATGACAATGTTACCGATAACTGTTACCCGTAACATTTCAACTTTCTCACGGTGCCACCAGGAGCGACGCGATGAGCACGACCAATCATGACCACCATATTTACATCCTGATGGGTGTTTCCGGCAGCGGTAAATCCGTGACTGCCCGTGAAGTGGCGTACAAGCTACAGGCCGCTTTCCTCGATGGCGACTTCCTGCATCCGCGCAGCAACATTATGAAGATGTCATCCGGCGAACCGCTCAACGATGACGACCGCAAACCGTGGCTTCAGGCGCTGAACGACGCCGCGTTTGCCATGCAGCGCACTAATGAAGTGTCGCTGATTGTCTGCTCGGCGCTGAAAAAGCACTACCGCGACCAGCTGCGTGCTGGCAACCCGAACCTCTCCTTTATCTATCTGAAAGGCGATATGGAAACCATCGGCGAGCGCCTGAAGGCGCGTAAAGGCCACTTCTTCAAGCCGCAGATGCTGCAAACCCAGTTCGCCACCCTCGAAGAGCCGGGTGCCGACGAACCGGACGTGCTGGTAGTGAACATTAACCAGCCGGTAGATGCCGTTGTTGCCGACATGATTGCCCTGATAAAAAAATAAGGCTGTAACGTGAGTACATTAACGCTGGTTTTAACAGCGGCAGGTTCCGTATTGCTGCTGCTGTTTTTAGTCATGAAAGCACGGATGCACGCTTTTCTGGCTTTGATGGTGGTGTCGATTGGTGCAGGGCTGTTTTCCGGGATGCCGCTTGAGAAGATTGCGGCCACCATGGAAAAAGGGATGGGCGGTACGCTGGGCTTTCTGGCGATCGTCGTCGCGCTGGGCGCGATGTTTGGCAAAATTTTGCATGAGACCGGCGCGGTCGATCAGATTGCGGTCAAAATGCTGAAGTCGTTTGGTCACAGCCGCGCGCACTATGCGATTGGGCTGGCGGGGCTGATTTGTGCGCTGCCGCTGTTCTTCGAAGTGGCGATCGTACTGCTGATAAGCGTGGCGTTCTCAATGGCGCGCCACACCGGTACCAACCTGGTGAAGCTGGTGATCCCGCTGTTTGCCGGGGTTGCCGCCGCCGCCGCTTTCCTGCTGCCCGGTCCGGCGCCGATGCTGCTGGCGTCGCAAATGCACGCGGATTTCGGCTGGATGATCCTCATTGGCCTGTGCGCGGCCATTCCCGGCATGCTGGTCGCCGGGCCGCTCTACGGCAACTTCATCAGCAAGTTTGTCGAGTTAACCATCCCGGACGATATCTCCGAGCCGCATCTGGGCGAGGGTAAACTGCCGTCGTTTGGCTTTAGCCTGTCGCTGATCCTGCTGCCGCTGGTGCTGGTGGGGCTAAAAACTATCGCCGCGCGCTTCGTCGCCGAGGGCACCCCGCTCTATGCATGGCTGGAGTTTATCGGCCATCCGTTTACCGCGATTCTGGTGGCCTGCCTGGTGGCGATTTACGGCCTCGCGTACCGTCAGGGAATGGCGAAAGAGAAGGTGATGGAGATCTGCGGCCACGCGTTGCAGCCGGCCGGGATTATCCTGCTGGTGATCGGCGCAGGCGGCGTCTTCAAGCAGATTCTGGTGGATTCGGGCGTGGGTCCGGCGCTGGGCGAAGCGCTGACCGGCATGGGCCTGCCCGTTGCCATCACCTGCTTTGTGCTGGCCGCTGCGGTGCGCATTATTCAGGGCTCGGCCACCGTCGCCTGCCTGACGGCGGTAGGTCTGGTGATGCCGGTTATCGAGCAGCTCCACTACTCCGGGGCGCAGCTTGCCGCGCTCTCCATCTGCATTGCCGGTGGCTCGATTGTCGTCAGCCACGTGAACGATGCCGGGTTCTGGCTGTTCGGGAAATTTACCGGCGCCACCGAAGGGCAGACGTTGAAAACCTGGACCATGATGGAAACCATCCTCGGTACCACCGGGGCCATCGTCGGCATGATGGCGTTCAGCCTGCTTAGCTAATGCCTCGCCTGATAACACCTGTGAAACCCGGCCTGCGCCGGGTTTTTTTATGCGTGCCCTGATGTAAAACCGATAAGGGAAATAACGCTATTTCGTACGTAATAAATAACGTTATCTGATAAATAGCGACGTCGCGGCAGGACGGCGAAATAAAAAAGCGATCCCTTTTCTGATATTTATCCGCACGCCCCGCCTGCCATAACGCCTTTCCAAAAAGAGACACTTTTCGCATTTCATTCTTTCATCGCCCTGCGATAATGCCCGCCTGGACGCTCCCCTGAAAATAAGGAATTCACCATGAGTGGTAACGGCAAGCCGCTGAAAGATATAATTTTTATAATACGGAGCCTGTCGCTACGCGAAAGGATAAGCCGGCTGAATAACCACCAGGCCATTCATTTTGATGCGGAAGCAGGATCGGCGTGTTTGCTGTTTCATCGCGGCAGCGCGGCGCTCAGGCGCAAGAGTGACGATCGCGTCGTGGCGCGGATCCACTCCCCGTCGGTCATCGGCCTGAACTCCGTCCTCGGCCCTGACCCCTACCACCACTATTATTTGCAGGCCACCAGCGAGCTGGACGTGGAACGCGTCGGCGTCGCCCGCCTGAGTGAGACCCTCAGCGCCAAAAACCTGTGGGAGCCGGCGTGCCGCATTCTGAGCTGGAACATCAATCAGCTCTACCTGACCACCATTCGGGCCGACGCTGCCGCCCGGCGCGAACCGGGCGCTGGCGCGGAGTACAACGGCTAGAGAAGGCGCCCCGGCGCGACCCTCAGCCCTTCATCCAGGCGCGGATGCCGTCGAGGAACATCTGGGTGGAGAGCATCACCAGCACCAGGCCCATCAGGCGCTCCAGCGCGTTGACCCCTTTCTCACCGAGCAGGCGCAGAAACAGCGATGACTGCAGCAGGATCGCGACGGTACCGCCCCAGGCAATAAGCAGCGCGATAACCAGATGCCCCATCTGGTTTGGATACTGATGGGACAGCAGCATCAGGGTCGCCAGAATGGTCGGGCCGGCGACCAGCGGAATCGCCAGCGGCACGATAAACGGCTCTTCTCCCGCCGGAAGTCCGGTGGCGTTGCCCTCCTGGCTGGGGAAAATCATCTTAATGGCGATCAGAAACAGGATAATGCCGCCTGAGATGGAGACCGTTTCGGCGCGTAAATTAAGGAAGGCGAGGATCTTCTCTCCAGCGAAGAGAAAGATAAGCATCAGCAGCAGGGCGATAAGCAGTTCACGGATCATAATCGCCCGGCGGCGCTTAGGCTCGGTGTGCTTGAGCACCGACATAAAAATAGGCAGATTGCCCAGCGGATCCATAATCAGGATCAGCAACACCGCGGCGGAAATTATTTCACTCATAACTCTTATCCCTGATGCTTGATAAATAAGACGACCAATTAGCGTTATTTCTAATTGTCGGCAAATCATAGATTAATTTCACTTGCGACTTTGGCTGCTTTTTGTAAGGTGGAAGATATTGTCCAGTCGCTTACTGGCTCGCACAACGCACACCTTGCAGGAACCTTTCGCTATGAAAAATGTTGGTTTTATCGGCTGGCGCGGTATGGTCGGCTCTGTACTCATGCAGCGCATGGTCGAAGAGCACGATTTTAACGCCATTCGTCCGGTTTTCTTTTCAACCTCCCAGCTCGGCCAGCCGGCGCCCGCGTTCGGTAATCACACCGGCGGCACGCTTCAGGACGCGTATTCTCTCGAGGCCCTGAAAGCGCTCGACATCATCGTGACCTGCCAGGGCGGCGATTATACCAACGAAATCTATCCAAAGCTTCGTGAAAGCGGCTGGCAGGGATACTGGATTGATGCGGCCTCTTCGCTGCGTATGAAAGATGACGCCATTATCGTCCTCGACCCGGTGAACCAGCATGTGATTACCGAAGGCCTGAACAAGGGCGTGAAAACCTTTGTCGGCGGCAACTGCACCGTCAGCCTGATGCTGATGTCGCTCGGCGGTCTGTTCGCCGAAGACCTGGTGGAGTGGGTCTCCGTTGCCACCTATCAGGCGGCGTCCGGCGGCGGCGCGCGCCACATGCGTGAACTGCTGGCCCAGATGGGCGCCCTGCATCACTACGTGGCCGACGAGCTGGCTAACCCGGCGTCCGCCATTCTGGACATCGAACGCAAAGTGACCGCCCTGGCGCGCAGCGGCGATCTGCCGGTGGACAACTTCGGCGTGCCGCTGGCCGGCAGCCTGATCCCGTGGATCGACAAACAGCTGGAAAACGGCCAGAGCCGTGAAGAGTGGAAAGGGCAGGCGGAGACTAACAAAATCCTCAATACCCCTTCGCTTATCCCGGTTGACGGTCTGTGCGTGCGCATCGGCGCGCTGCGCTGCCACAGCCAGGCATTCACCATTAAACTGAAAAAAGATGTGTCCATTTCCAGCATCGAAACGCTGCTTGCCGCACACAACCCGTGGGCGAAAGTGGTGCCAAACGATCGTGACATCACGATGCGCGAGCTGACCCCGGCGGCGGTTACCGGTACGCTGAGCACCCCGGTGGGCCGTCTGCGTAAACTCAACATGGGCAACGATTTTCTCTCCGCCTTTACGGTCGGGGACCAGCTTTTGTGGGGAGCAGCCGAACCGCTGCGCCGCCTGCTTCGACAGCTGGCATAAGAATAAGGGAGGCAATCGCCTCCCTTTTTTTATGCCTGCAATATGAAATATCCATAATTAACCTATTTTTTGAATAGTTCATTCAACCCTTGACTATGATTACTCTAGGGCGGTTTTCTCACGCCCTACCAGAGGATTGAACGGTGCTGTTAAGGGAACGAAACACATAGCCCGTTCTGGTTGCCATAAATAGTGCCACCACCTCACGCACAGGCGTAAGGCTGGAGCGGTGTGGCACAATTAAAACAGGATGAAGAAGTATGTCCGATCGTGTTGATAGAGACGTGATAAATGCGCTTATTAACGGTCATTTCGCCGATCCTTTCTCGGTGCTGGGAATGCACATCACCAGCGCCGGAGTGGAAGTCCGTGCGCTGTTGCCTGACGCCACCGAAGTGTGGGTCATCGAGACAAAAACCGGGCGCAAAGCCGGAAAACTTGAGTGTCTCGATTCGCGGGGGTTTTTCAGCGGCGTCATGGCGCGCCGTAAGAACCCGTTCCGCTACCAGCTCGCCGTTATCTGGCACGGCCAGCAAAACCTCATTGACGACCCGTACCGCTTCGGCACGCTGACCCAGGAGCTGGATATCTGGCTGCTGTCGGAAGGTACGCATCAGCGCCCCTATGAAACGCTGGGGGCGCATGCCTGTACGCTGGACGGCATCCCCGGGACTCGCTTCTCGGTGTGGGCGCCAAACGCACGGCGCGTGTCGGTGGTCGGCCAGTTTAACTACTGGGACGGTCGCCGCCATCCGATGCGCCTGCGCCGCGAAAGCGGTATCTGGGAACTCTTTATTCCCGGCGCGCAAAACGGCCAGCTGTATAAATTCGAACTGATCGACGCCAACGGCGAACTGCGTGTGAAGGCCGACCCGTACGCCTTTGAAAGCCAGATGCGCCCCGATAACGCATCGCTGATCTGCGGCCTGCCGGACAAAATCCTGCAAACCGAAGCGCGCAGTAAAGCCAACGCCTTCGATGCGCCGATCTCCATTTACGAGGTGCATCTCGGCTCGTGGCGTCGTCATACCGACAATAACTACTGGCTGAGCTATCAGGAGCTGGCCGATCAGCTGATCCCTTACGTAAAAGAGATGGGCTTTACCCATATCGAGCTGCTGCCGATTAACGAACACCCGTTTGACGGCAGCTGGGGCTATCAGCCCACCAACCTGTATGCCCCGACGCGCCGCTTCGGTACGCGTGATGATTTCCGCTACTTCGTTAACGCGGCCCATGCCGCCGGGCTTAACGTGGTGCTGGACTGGGTGCCGGGCCACTTCCCGACCGACGATTTCAGCCTGGCGCGCTTCGACGGCACCGCGCTGTATGAGCACAGCGATCCGCGGGAAGGCTTCCATCAGGACTGGAAAACCCTGATCTACAACTATGGCCGTCGCGAAGTGAGCAACTACCTGGTGGGCAACGCGCTCTACTGGGTGGAGCGTTTCGGTATCGATGCGCTGCGCGTGGACGCGGTCGCCTCAATGATTTACCGCGACTACAGCCGCAAAGACGGCGAGTGGATCCCTAACGAGTACGGCGGGCGTGAAAACCTCGAAGCCATCGAGTTCCTGCGCAACACCAACCGCACGCTGGGTGAGCAGGTGCCGGGTGCGGTTTCTATCGCCGAAGAGTCCACGGACTTCCCGGGCGTATCGCGTCCGTCCTCCGATGGCGGACTGGGCTTCTGGTTCAAATGGAACCTGGGCTGGATGCACGACACCCTCGACTACATGAAGCTCGACCCGATCTACCGTAAGCATCACCACGACAAAATGACCTTCGGGATGATCTACAACCACACGGAAAACTTCGTGTTGCCGTTATCCCACGATGAAGTGGTGCACGGTAAAAAATCGATTCTTGACCGTATGCCGGGAGACGCCTGGCAGAAGTTCGCCAACCTGCGCGCCTACTACGCGTGGATGTGGGCGTTCCCGGGTAAAAAACTGCTGTTCATGGGCAACGAGTTCGCCCAGGGACGCGAGTGGAATCACGACAGCAGCCTTGACTGGCACCTGCTGGAAGGCGGTGACAACTGGCACCACGGCGTACAGCGCCTGGTACGCGATCTGAACTTCACCTACCGCCATCATCGTGCGCTGCATGAGCTGGATTTCGACTCTTACGGCTTTGAATGGCTGGTGGTGGAAGACGCCGAAAACTCCATCTTCGTCTTCGTGCGTCGCGACCGTCAGGGCAACGAGATCATCGTGGCCAGCAACTTCACGCCGGTGGTGCGCCACAACTACCGCTTCGGTGTGAACCAGCCTGGCAGTTGGCGCGAAGAGTTGAACACCGACTCCATGCACTATCACGGCAGTAACACAGGAAACGGCGGCGCGGTGCATACCGACGCTATCCCCTCGCACGGACGCGAACATTCACTGAGCCTGACGCTGCCGCCGCTGGCAACCATCTGGCTGGTCAGGGAGGGCGAGTGATTCGGATTTCCTCTGGGAAAAACGCCCCGCTCGGTGCCAGTTATGATGGTCATGGGGTCAACTTCACGCTGTTTTCGGCGCATGCCGAGCGCGTGGAGCTGTGCCTGTTCGACGAGGAAGACAACGAAACGCGTCACGATCTGCCCGCGCGCACCGGCAACCTTTGGCATGGCTATGTCGAAGGCCTGAAGCCCGGCCAGCGCTACGGCTACCGCGTGCACGGCCCCTGGGATACCGCCCAGGGGCACCGTTTCAATCCGGCGAAGCTGCTGCTCGACCCCTGCGCACGCCGCGTGGCGGGCAGCACCGACGACAGTCCGCTCTTTCAGGGTGGGATTGACTCGCCCGATCGGCATGACAATGCGGCCATCGCGCCGAAGTCGGTGGTCGTGGATACGGACTACAACTGGGACGGAGACCAGCACCCGCGTACCCCGTGGGGGAACACGGTGATTTATGAGGCGCACCTCAAGGGCCTGACGCAGCTGCATCCGGCGCTGCCGGAAGCGATCCGCGGGACCTGGCGCGCGCTTGGCCATCCGGTCATGGTGAACTACCTGAAAAACTTGGGTATCACCGCTATCGAACTGCTGCCGGTGATGCACTTCGCCAGCGAGCCGCGCCTGCAACGACTGGGGCTGAGCAACTACTGGGGATACAACCCCCTTGCGCTCTGGAGCCCCGATCCGCGCTACGCGTCGGACCCGGATAATGCGCTGAACGAGCTGCGCGATGCGGTGAAAAGCCTGCATCGCGCCGGCATCGAAGTCATTCTCGATATCGTGCTTAACCATACTGCGGAAGTCGATGTGGAAGGCCCGACCTTCTCCCTGCGCGGGATCGATAACCGTAGCTATTATTGGTTAAGTGAGCGCGGCGATTACCAGAACTGGACGGGCTGCGGCAATACGCTGAACCTGAGCCAGCCGGAGACAGTGCAGTTTGCGCTGGAGTGTCTACGCTACTGGGTGGAAACCTGCCATGTGGACGGTTTCCGCTTCGATCTCGCCAGCGTCATGGGGCGTACGCCTGACTATCGTCAGGACGCGCCGCTGTTCGAAGCGATAAAAAACTGCCCGGTCCTTTCACAGGTGAAGCTGATTGCCGAGCCGTGGGATATCGGGCCGGGTGGGTATCAGGTCGGGAACTATCCGCCGCTCTTTGCCGAGTGGAACGACCATTATCGCGATGCCGTGCGCCGCTTCTGGTTGCATGGCGATCTCCCATTGGGGGAGTTTGCCGGGCGCTTCGCCGCGTCTGCCGATGTGTTTCGTCGTAATGGCCGTTTGCCAGCGGCGACGGTGAATCTGGTGACGGCGCACGACGGGTTTACCCTGCGCGACTGCGTCAGCTTCAACCATAAGCACAACGAGGCTAACGGCGAAGATAACCAGGACGGTACAAATAATAACCACAGTAACAACCACGGCGTGGAGGGAGCAGGCGGCAGCCTGGCGGTCATTGAGCGTCGGCGCACCAGCATCCACGCGCTGTTAACGTCGCTTCTGCTGTCGCAGGGAACGCCCATGTTGCTCGCTGGCGATGAACTCGGTCACAGCCAGCACGGCAACAACAATGCCTATTGCCAGGATAACGCCATCACGTGGCTTAACTGGCAGGAGGCACATCAGGGGCTGACCTCGTTTGTGTCGGCGCTGCTTCATCTTCGCCAACGGATCCCGGCGCTGACGCGAAATCAGTGGTGGGACGAGGGCGATGACAACGTTCGCTGGCTCGATAATCAGGCGCGCCCGATGAACGCGCAGGCGTGGGAGTCAGGTGGACGGCAGCTACAAATCCTGCTGTCGGACCGCTGGCTTATCACTCTCAACGGCGCTGATGATGTCGCCGACATCGTATTACCTGATGGGGAATGGCGCGCTATTCCCCCTTTCGCCGGAGAGGAAAATCCGGTGCTAATGGCGGTATGGCATGGTGCCGCGCACGGTGTGTGCGTATTCCAAAAGTCATGAAAAGGAGTTAGTCATGGTTAGGTTGGAAAAGAACGACCCTCTGATGTTGGCAAGACAGTTGCCATTGAAATCCGTTGCCTTAATTCTGGCGGGCGGACGGGGTACCCGATTAAAAGATTTAACTTCCACCCGTGCCAAACCTGCCGTCCACTTTGGCGGCAAGTTCCGCATAATCGATTTTGCATTATCAAACTGCATCAACTCCGGCATCCGTCGCGTCGGCGTTATTACGCAGTATCAGTCGCATACCCTGGTTCAGCATATCCAGCGCGGCTGGTCGTTCTTTAGCGAAGAGATGAACGAGTTTATCGATCTGCTGCCGGCGCAGCAGCGCGTGCACGGTGAGAACTGGTATCGCGGTACGGCGGATGCCGTTACCCAGAACCTCGATATCATCCGTCGCTATAAAGCGGAGTACGTGGTAATCCTGGCGGGCGACCATATCTACAAGCAGGACTACTCGCGGATGCTGATCGACCACGTCGAAAAAGGCGCGCGCTGCACCGTGGCCTGCCTGCCGGTGCCGAAGCATGAGGCGACCGCTTTCGGGGTGATGGCGGTGGACGAGAACGATAAGGTTATCGAGTTCGTGGAAAAACCGGCGGATCCGCCGACCATGCCGGGGGATGACACCAAATCGCTGGCCAGCATGGGGATCTACATCTTTGATGCGGATTATCTCTACGAGCTGCTGGAAGAGGACGACAAGGACGATTCGTCGAGCCACGATTTCGGGAAAGACATCATCCCGAAAGTGACCCGCGACGGGCAGGCCTTCGCGCACCCGTTCCCGCTCTCCTGCGTCCAGTCTGACCCAGAGGCGGAGCCTTACTGGCGCGACGTCGGGACGCTGGAAGCGTACTGGAAAGCGAACCTCGATCTGGCGTCGGTGACCCCGGAACTGGATATGTACGATCAGAACTGGCCGATTCGCACGCATATGGAGTCGTTACCGCCGGCTAAATTCGTACAGGACCGCTCGGGCAGCCACGGGATGACGCTGAACTCCCTGGTGTCCGGCGGCTGTATTATCTCCGGTTCCGTGGTGGTGCAGTCGGTCCTGTTCCCGCGCGTGCGGGTCAATTCGTTCTGCAACATCGATTCCTCCGTCCTGTTACCGGATGTCTGGGTTGGACGCTCGTGTCGTCTGCGCCGCTGTATCGTTGACCGCGCCTGCGTGATCCCCGAAGGCATGATCATTGGTGAGAACGCCGAAGAAGACGCCCGTCGGTTCTACCGTTCGGAAGAGGGCATTGTGCTGGTAACGCGCGAGATGCTGGCAAAACTGCAAAGCTAAGCGCAAGAGTGACCGCGCGCAAAAGGTTATGCGCGCTGTGTTTTTCGCCTTCGGCACCGGGTTTGTGCCGGGACACAAAGTGGGGCTTTCCGGGATGCGCTGCCGCGTGCAGCGCACCGGAAGCCTGGCTTATCGAACAGGAGCGATAATGCAGGTCTTACATGTATGTTCTGAAATATTTCCTCTACTGAAAACCGGTGGGCTGGCGGACGTGATCGGCGCGTTACCTGCTGCGCAGATTGCGGGCGGCGTGGATACGCGCGTACTGTTACCCGCGTTCCCGGATATTCTCCGGGGCGTCACGGATGCAAAAGAAGTGGCCCGGCGCGACACCTTCGCCGGGGAGTTTGCGCTACTGTTCGGCCATTTTAACGGCGTCGGCATCTATCTGATTGATGCGCCACATCTTTACGATCGCCCCGGCAGTCCGTATCACGACACGAATCTGTACGCCTATACCGATAACGTGCTGCGCTTTGCGCTGCTCGGATGGGTAGGCGCTGAGATGGGCGCGGGTCTCGACCCGCTGTGGAAACCGGATATCGTGCACGCGCACGACTGGCACGCAGGCCTGGCGCCGGCGTACCTTGCCGCACGCGGTAATCCGGCGAAATCGGTCTTTACGGTGCATAACCTGGCCTACCAGGGGATGTTCTACGCGCACCACATGAACGATATCGATCTGCCCTGGTCGTTCTTCGACATGAACGGCCTTGAGTTTAACGGTCAAATTTCTTTCTTAAAGGCCGGGTTATACTTTGCCGATCATATTACGGCGGTAAGCCCGACCTACGCCCGGGAGATCACCGAGCCGCAGTTTGCTTACGGTATGGAAGGGCTGCTCAAGCAGCGCCAGCTGGAAGGACGGCTCAGCGGTATCCTTAACGGGGTGGATGAGAAGATCTGGGATCCGGCGCATGATTTGCTGCTTACGGCGCGCTACAACCGCGATACGCTCGAAGACAAAGCGGAAAACAAGCGCCAGCTGCAAATCGCCATGGGCCTGAAAGTTAACGAGAAAATGCCGCTGTTTGCCGTGGTCAGCCGCCTGACCAGCCAGAAAGGGCTGGATCTGGTGCTTGAGGCCCTGCCGGGCCTGCTGGAGCAGGGTGGACAGCTGGTGATCCTCGGCGCAGGGGATCCGGTGTTGCAGGAGGGCTTCCTCGCGGCGGCCGCCGAGCATCCGGGGCAGGTGGGGGTCCAGATTGGCTACCACGAGGCGTTCTCGCACCGCATCATGGGCGGCGCAGACGTCATCCTGGTGCCCAGCCGCTTTGAACCCTGCGGGCTGACGCAGCTTTATGGATTGAAATACGGCACGCTGCCGCTGGTGCGGCGCACCGGTGGTCTGGCGGATACCGTGTCCGACAGCTCGCTGGAAAACCTGGCGGACGGTGTCGCCAGCGGTTTTGTGTTTGAAGACAGCAACGCCTGGTCGTTGCTCCGTGCGATCCGGCGTGCTTTCGTGCTCTGGTCCCGTCCTTCACTCTGGCGTTTCGTTCAGCGTCAGGCCATGGGGATGGATTTTAGCTGGCAGGTCGCGGCGCAGGCGTACCGCGATCTCTATCAACGCCTGTTGTAGGAAGTGTGTCTGACGGGCGGCGTACGCGCCGCTGACGCCGGGCCGGAACGGCGCCCGCTGCTGCCAGGGGTATGCAGTGGGCGTTAGCGTCCGGGCTGGCAGAAGCCCCGTGGGTCGGAATGCCCGTCAGCCATGCCCCTGTATTGTGGAGCCACTGTTATGAATTCACCCTTCACCTACGCCTCTCCGACGCTCAGCGTTGAGGCGCTTAAGCACTCAATTGCCTACAAGCTGATGTTCACCATCGGTAAAGATCCCGCTATCGCGAACAAGCATGAATGGCTGAACGCCACGCTGTTTGCGGTGCGCGACCGTCTGGTGGAACGCTGGCTGCGCTCCAACCGCGCGCAGCTCTCTCAGGAGACGCGTCAGGTTTACTACCTGTCGATGGAATTTTTGATTGGCCGTACCTTATCCAACGCGCTTTTGTCGCTCGGCATCTATGACGATGTGAAGAACGCGCTGGAAGAGATGGGGTTGGATCTCGCTGAGCTTATCGATGAAGAGAACGACCCCGGCCTCGGCAACGGCGGTCTGGGGCGTCTTGCCGCCTGCTTCCTGGATTCGCTGGCTACTCTGGCGCTGCCGGGGCGCGGCTACGGTATTCGCTATGATTACGGTATGTTCAAGCAGAACATCGTCGATGGTCGTCAGAAAGAGTCGCCGGACTACTGGCTGGAGTATGGCAACCCGTGGGAGTTCAAGCGACACAACACCCGGTACAAAGTGCGTTTCGGCGGCCGTATCCAGCAGGAAGGTAAGAAAACGCGGTGGGTAGAAACGGAAGAGATTCTGGCAGTGGCCTACGATCAGATTGTGCCGGGCTACGATACCGATGCCACCAACACGCTGCGGCTGTGGAATGCGCAGGCCAGTAGCGAGATCAACCTCGGCAAGTTTAACCAGGGCGATTATTTTGCCGCCGTGGAAGATAAAAACCACTCCGAAAACGTGTCGCGCGTGCTCTATCCGGATGACTCCACCTATTCCGGGCGCGAGCTGCGCCTGCGTCAGGAGTATTTTCTGGTGTCGGCCACTATTCAGGACATCCTGTCGCGCCACTACATGCTGCACAAAACCTACAGCAACCTCGCGGACAAGATCGCCATTCACCTCAACGACACCCACCCGGTGCTGTCGATTCCCGAGCTGATGCGTCTGCTGATTGACGAGCACAAATTCAGCTGGGACGAGGCGCTGGAAGTGACCTGTCAGGTGTTCTCCTACACCAACCATACGCTGATGAGCGAAGCGCTGGAGACCTGGCCGGTGGATATGCTCGGCAAAATCCTGCCGCGTCATCTGCAAATCATCTTTGAGATTAACGACTACTTCCTGAAAACGCTTCAGGACCAGTATCCCAACGACACCGCGCTGTTGAGCCGCACCTCAATCATTGATGAGTCCAACGGACGCCAGGTGCGCATGGCGTGGCTGGCGGTGGTGGCGAGCCATAAGGTTAACGGCGTGTCGGAGCTGCACTCCAACCTGATGGTGCAGTCGCTGTTCGCCGACTTCGCGGCCATCTTCCCAATGCGGTTCTGTAACGTCACCAACGGCGTCACGCCGCGCCGCTGGCTGGCGCTGGCCAACCCGCCGCTATCAGAGGTGCTGGATGAGCACATTGGCCGCACCTGGCGTACCGATTTAAGCCAGCTCAGCGAACTGAGCCAGCACATTGATTACCCGCTGGTAAATCAGGAAGTTCGTCAGGCGAAGCTGGAAAACAAAAAGCGTCTGGCGGTTTACATCGCCCAGCACCTGAACGTGGTGGTGGACCCGAAAGCGCTGTTCGATGTGCAGATTAAGCGTATCCACGAGTACAAACGCCAGCTGATGAACGTGCTGCACGTCATTACGCGCTACAACCGTATCAAGGCCGATCCTGATGCCGACTGGGTGCCGCGGGTTAACGTGTTTGCCGGGAAAGCGGCGTCGGCGTATTACATGGCGAAGCACATTATTCACATGATCAACGACGTGGCGAAGGTGATCAACACCGATCCGGTCATTGGCGATCGCCTGAAGGTGGTGTTTATCCCGAACTACAGCGTGAGCCTGGCGCAGATCATCATCCCGGCGGCGGATCTCTCCGAGCAGATCTCGCTGGCGGGTACCGAAGCCTCCGGCACCAGCAACATGAAGTTCGCGCTTAACGGGGCGCTGACCATCGGCACCCTCGATGGCGCGAACGTCGAGATGCGCGAGCACGTGGGTGAGGAGAACATCTTTATCTTCGGGAATACCGCGGAAGAGGTGGAGGCGCTGCGTCGCGCTGGCTACAAACCGCGCGACTACTATGAGCAGGATGAAGAGCTGCATCAGGTGCTGACGCAGATTGGTACCGGCGTGTTCAGCCCGGAAGAGCCAGGCCGCTACCGCGATCTGGTGGATTCCCTGATCAACTTCGGCGACCACTATCAGGTGCTGGCGGACTACCGCAGCTACGTAGACTGTCAGGATAAGGTGGACGATCTCTATCGTCAGCCGGAGCAGTGGGCCACCACGGCGATGAAAAATATCGCCAACATGGGCTACTTCTCCTCAGACCGTACCATTCAGGAGTATGCGGATGAGATCTGGCACATCACGCCGGTAAGGCTGTAGCCACGGGCTGTGCCAACGGCATGACGTAAAAAAGGCGGGTGGCTTGCGCCCCCCGCCTGATATAACGCTGTTACCACGGCCCTCGCTCAGGCGGGGGCCATTTTATTATGACGCCAGCGACAGCGCTTTCTTGCCGCTGTGCTGTTCCAGCCAGCGGGCAACGCGTGCCTGTTGCTCCTCGGTGAGGAACATCCCGAGCTTGGTACGGCGCCAGATGGCATCATCCACCTTGCGCACCCACTCGTGTTCCACCAGGTAGCGCAGCTCCGCTTCATAGAACTCATGTCCGAAATCTTCGCCCAGTTCGCTCAGCGAGGTGGCGTTATCGAGGATCAGCGTTGCATTGCTGCCATAGGTGCGTGCGTAGTGGCGAGCCAGCGATTCGCTAAGGAACGGATGCTGACGGCGCAGAATCGCCGCGTAGGTGTCGCGATCCTTACCGATTTCGCCGCCGGGCAGCACGCAGTCTTTGGTCCAGGCTTTCCCGATGCCGTCGTAGTAGCTCGACAGTTTTTCCACCGCGTGCTCGGCGAGCTTACGGTAGGTGGTGAGCTTACCGCCGAAGACCGACAGCAGCGGCGCTTTGCCGTTCTCGTCGTGAATGTCCAGCGTGTAGTCGCGGGTAATCGCCTGCGGAGAATCGGACTCGTCGTCGCACAGCGGACGTACGCCGGAGTAGGTCCAGGCGATATCGTCGCGGCCAAGCTGTTTTTTGAAGTGCGCGTTGTAGACCTTCAGCAGGTAGTCGATCTCGCTGTCATCAATGGTCACCGATTTCGGATCGCCTTTGTATTCGACGTCGGTGGTACCGATGATGGAGAACTCATCCATCCACGGAATGACAAACACGATGCGCTTATCTTCGTTCTGCAGAATGTAGGCCTGTTTTTCGGCATGGGCGCGCGGCACCACGATATGGCTGCCTTTGATCAGACGGATACCGTAAGGCGATGGCAGCTTCATGCCGTCGTCAAAGAACGCTTTCACCCACGGGCCGGTGGCGTTAACCAGGCCTTTGGCTTTCCAGGTAAATTTCTCTCCGGTATCGATATCTTCCGCTTCCACGATCCACAGCCCGTTTTCACGGCGTGCGGAGGTTGCGCGGGTGCGGGTCATCACGTCGCCGCCTTTGCGGGTCACCATCTGCGCGTTCGCCAGCACCAGACGGGCGTCATCCACCCAGCAGTCAGAATATTCGAAACCGCGCACGATCTCCGGCTTCAGCACCGAGTTTGCGCCAAAACGCAACCCTTTCGACCCCGGCAGGCTGGTGCGTTTGCCAAGGTGATCGTACATAAACAGGCCGATGCGAATCATCCACGCCGGGCGCAGATGCGGGCGGTGCGGCAGGCGGAAGCGCATCGGGAACGCAATGTGCGGCGCCATGTTCAGCAGCACTTCACGTTCGGCCAGCGCTTCGCTCACCAGGCGAAACTCGTAGTGTTCCAGGTAGCGCAAGCCGCCGTGGATCAGTTTCGAACTGGCAGAGGAGGTGGCAGATGCCAGATCCTGCGCTTCAAGCATCAGTACGGAAAGCCCACGCCCGGCGGCGTCTGCCGCGATACCGGCACCGTTGATACCGCCCCCAATCACAATCAGATCTTTGGTTTCCATACTGGCCTCGCAGATGTTCGTTAAAGCTCAAAAATGTTCGTTATCGCTCATGATAGCAAGGAATCGCGCTTTTGGTAACATCAAAAAAACATTTTGGCGTGATATGCATAACATAATGGCGTTACCGTCAGCGTAAGACGTACACTTGACGCTAAAATGAAGCCGCCGCCGCTGCGGTCACCGCCCGATGTCACCGATGAAAGAGAATGTTATGGACCATTTCGAATGTATTAACGTAGAAGAAGCGCATCAGAAACTTCACCAGTCAACGGCGGTATTGGTGGATATTCGCGATCCGCAAAGCTACGCGATGGGGCATACGCCGGGCGCGTTCCACCTCACCAACGACACGCTGCTGCCCTTTATGCAGAACCACGATTTCGACACGCCGGTAATGGTGATGTGCTATCACGGCAACAGCAGTAAAGGGGCCGCCCAGTACCTGCTGGAGCAGGGCTTCGATAACGTTTACAGCGTGGATGGCGGGTTTGACGCCTGGCATCGCCACTTCCCGAGCGAAGTGGCGCGCGGAGAGGGTTGATGTCGCCGCGCCTCGCGTTGAGCGGGTATACTGTTTTTCTTTATACGGAAAAACGGCTGTCGCCATGTTGATGATTACCTCCTTTGCTAACCCACGAATAGCGCAGGCGTTCGTGGACTATATGGCAACCCAGGGCGTCACCCTGACCCTTTCCCGCACCGAACAGAGCGATGTCTGGCTGGCGGACCCCAGCCAGGAAGCCCGCGTCAGAGCGGAGCTGGAGCTGTTCATGAAGGATCCTGCCCATCCACGCTATCTGGCCGCCAGCTGGCAGTCCGGGCAGACCAACAGCGGTCTCGAATATCGCCGCTACTCGTTTCTCGCAACGCTGCGCCAGAAGGCCGGCCCGCTGACGCTGCTGCTGATGGTGGCCTGCATCCTGGTGTATCTGGTGATGCAGGCCGTGGGCGATCAGGCGGTGATGGTCTGGCTGGCCTGGCCCTTCGATCCCTCGCTTAAGTTCGAGCTGTGGCGCTACTTCAGCCATGCGTTACTGCACTTTTCCCTGCTGCATATCACCTTCAACCTGATGTGGTGGTGGTATCTTGGCGGCCCGGTAGAGAAGCGGCTGGGCAGCGGCAAACTGCTGACCATCGCGCTTATCTCGGCGCTGTTAAGCGGTTTCGTGCAGGAGAAATTCAGCGGTGCCTGGTTCGGTGGATTATCGGGCGTGGTGTATGCGCTGATGGGCTACGTCTGGCTGCGCGGTGAGCGCGACCCGGAGAGCGGCATCAGCATGCCGCGCGGGCTTATCGCCTTTGCGCTGATATGGCTTATCGCCGGCTGGTTTGATCTGTTTGGCCTTGCCATTGCGAACGCGGCGCACGTTACCGGCCTGGCGGTAGGACTGGCGATGGCGCTGGTTGATACCCTCCATGTGCGAAAACGAACATAAAAATATCCGCAGAAGCTTTCAGGAGAAGCGTGTGAAGCAAACTCAACGTCACGATGCGATTATTGAGCTGGTAAAAAAACAGGGCTATGTCAGTACCGAGGAGCTGGTCGAGCAGTTTGCCGTCAGCCCACAGACCATCCGTCGCGACCTGAACGATTTAGCCGATCAGAACATGATCCTGCGCCATCACGGCGGCGCGGCCCTGCCATCCAGCTCGGTAAATACCCCGTGGCACGATCGTAAAGCGACCCAGACCGCCGAGAAGGCGCGCATTGCCTGGAAAGTAGCGAGCCAGATCCCCAACGGCGCGACGCTGTTTATTGATATCGGCACCACGCCAGAAGCGGTGGCCCACGCGCTGCTCGACCACGAAAATCTGCGCATCGTCACCAACAACCTCAACGTGGCGAACACGCTGATGGTGAAAGAGGATTTCCGCATCATCCTCGCTGGCGGCGAGCTGCGCAGTCGTGACGGCGGCATTATTGGCGAAGCGACGCTCGACTTTATCTCCCAGTTCCGCCTCGACTTCGGCATCCTGGGCATCAGCGGCATCGACAGCGACGGCTCACTGCTGGAGTTTGACTACCACGAAGTGCGCACCAAGCGTGCCATCATCGAAAACTCGCGCCACGTTATGCTGGTGGTCGATCACTCCAAGTTTGGCCGCAACGCGATGGTCAACATGGGCAGTATCAGCATGGTGAACGCGGTTTACACCGATATCCTGCCGCCGCCCGGCGTGCTGAAAGTTATTCAGGACCACAACGTCCAGCTTGAGCTCTGCTGACGGCACACTGGCCAACCATTAAAAAGGCGTACAGGGTACGCCTTTTTTATTTTATGGTGTACCATGTACACGATATGGTCAGCGAGCGGTACGCAGGGAGCGTCATGTTTACGTTTATCGAGCTCAAGGGATTTAGCCAACGCCGGCTGGCGCTAATGACTGACGATGAGTTCCGTGCGCTACAGGAAGCGCTCATCATCAACCCTCTGGCGGGCGATCTGATTTCAGGAACCGGTGGGTTTCGCAAAGTTCGCTGGGGGCACCGCTTTAGCGGTAAGCGCGGCGGCGTGCGGGTCATCTACTATTTTATTGCAGGTAAAGGGCGCCTCTATCTCGCGCTGGTCTATCCGAAAAATGCGCAGGATGACCTGACCGCTGAGCAGTGTCAGATGTTAAAACGTCTGACTGAGAGCCTGCGCTAATACCGTAATCTGGAGTTCACGTGAAAAAAGAGCTATTTGACGATCTGCTGGCGAGCGCGCATGAAATGGTTGACCTTGAGCAGGGCAATACGCCGCTTCCGGTTGAACGTACCCATAACTGGACGGAAATTGACGTCAGGTCAATACGCGAAGCGACGGGAATGAAACAGCAGGATTTTGCAGCTGCGGTGGGCGTCAGTCACGACCTGGTGAAAAGCTGGGAAAGCAAGCGCCGCATCCCACTCGGCGCCTCCCGCAAGCTGCTACTGCTTTTAGCAGCCAATCCGTTAATGATTAATAAGCTTAAAGAGATTTAATCCTCTCACACGCCATACCCCATCATCTTCAGCAGATGCTGGGCGTGCTGCACCGCGTCCTGACGGTGGGCGACGCCAAGCTTTTGATAAAGATTGCGGATGTGGGTTTTGATGGTCGTTGCCGCGACGGCCAGCTCTCCCGCGATTTGCTCATTGCTGTAACCGGAATAAATCAGCCCCAGCACCTGCCATTCACGCTGGGTGAGCGGGCTGGTGCGGATAAGCTCCGGCACTTCGGGATGGTTCAGCAGACGGTTAACGAAGCCTTCGTCGAAGTGGGCAAACTTGTGGCGATGATGCTGGTTAATGTCGCGCAGGATGCGCTGTGCGCGGTGCTGTTCCAGTTCTGGCAGCGTGTTGAGCTGAATGAGTTGGCGCAGCTGCTGGGCCATCGCCTCGCCTTCAATCACGAAGTGGCTGACAAACCCGGTGCGGTTCGCCAGCGTCAGGGCTTCCATCAGCACGCGCTGCGCGTCGCTCTTCCGTCCCGCCTGCCAGTACAGCTGATTGAGCAGCAGCAGGTTGCGGTTGATGTCACTCATCAGGCGCAGGCTACGGGCGTTTTCATTGAGCTCCTCCAGCACCATCTCCGCCGGGTCGAAATCCCCCAGCAGGATCTGCGCGCGCGCAATGTTGCGCCACTGACTTTGCAGGAAGTGGTTATTGGCCACCTCGGGTTTCGGCGTCAGGCGCAGCCAGTTAGCCGCCGACTTTTTATCGCCAATCATTTGCCAGTAGATGACCCGCACCTTATCGGCGTTAGAAACCCAGTCGCTGTGGTACTGCCCGTTGCCGAGCAGGTTTTCGAGGCGGTTAAGGTGGCTACGGGCATTATCGAGATCGCCGCGCGCCAGTGAGCATTGCACGATGAGCGCCAGACACTGCAGCTGCTGCTGTGGCTGATAGGTTGCCAGCACGTCCATACCGCTGCGCGCGGCGGCCTCTGCTTCGTCGAGGCGTGACCAGGCCCACAGCAGCTGCGCGCGAATGCGCTGCAGGAACTCATGCAGCGGAAGCTGCTCAAGATGCTGATCGCGGATCAGGATAAACGCCTTCTCCTGCGTCTCCCAGGCTGCCTGTAAAAAGCCCTGGGCAAACAGGATTTCGCTTTGCTGGATCAGGCTCCACAGCGCGTACTGCCAGACATCGTGGCGGCGCGCCATCTGTTCGGTCTGCTGCATCACCGACAGCGATTTAGTGAGATCGCCTTTGCAGTGCAGCACTTCGCCATGCACCGACGTGGCGACGATGCGGCTGTAGAAGCTCGACAGCGGCAGCATCTCCAGGGCGACCATCGCCAGACGCTCCGCCTCTTCCGGATCGCCGTCGTTGATGGCGACCTGGGCGCGCAGGGCGTTGAATTCGCCATGCAGCGTGTCGTCCATGATGCCACAGGTCTCCTGCTCGGCGCGGGCCAGCAGGGTGTTCACTTCGCTGTAGCGGTGCTGACTCTGCATCAGCCAGGCCTGGAGCAGCACCAGCTTTGGATTCGCCAGCAGGCTGTCCCACGGCAGCGCTTTCAGCGACTCCTCCAGCAACGTCAGTTCACTGTGGTTGAACAGCGCCCAGGCATGGTTGAGCAGGATATCGCGCAGCATGTTCGCGTCGCCTGCCGCCAGCGCGTGATGAATCGCTTCGCTGGGGAAGCCCTGCGCCATCCAGCTTTCCGCCGCCGCACGGTGAATATCCGGCAGCTCCACCGCCAGCTCCCACTGGCAACGCTGGCGCAGGAAGCTGCCGAACAGCGGGTGATAGCTGAACCACTCGCCGGAATCGTCCATGCGTTGCAGGAACAGCCCCTGGCGTTCGATCTCCTCCAGCCGCATCTGGCCGTTCTCTTCTCCGGTGACCCGGACAATCAGCGCATCGTTCATCGAGCGCAGCAGCGAGCTTTTCAGCAGAAAATGGCGGGTGGCGGTATCGACGTTGTTGAGCACCTCATCCACCAGATAATCCGACAGATGGCTGGCCTGAATCCCGGCGAGACGGCGGGCGGACTGATGGGCCGAGTGGCTGCTCTGGCGTGCCGAAAGGGCAATCAGCTGCAGTGCCGTTGCCCAGCCCGCCACGTCGTCGCACAGGCGGCTGCTCTCTGCGTGCTCAATGGGCGACGTTAGACGGCAGTCAAAGAATTGTTTTGCTTCCTGATGAGTAAAGGCCAGCTGCTGGCTGCCAATCTCCAGCAGCTGGTCGCGCACGCGCAGGTTAGCGATGCCCAGCTGCGGCAGGTTGCGCGACATGATGACCAGGGTGAGGTTTTCCGGCTGATGGCGCAGGAAAAAGCGCATCGCTTCGTGGATCACGGGGTTGGTGATCAGATGATAATCGTCGATGACCAGGTAGACCTGGCGCTCCCAGGTCGCAAGCTCGATAAACAGCTGGGCGAAGAGGGACGAGAGGCTGGCGTACTGACGCTTTTGCGCCATTACTTCGCTACTGGCGCAGTGTCCGCCCGTCGCCTGTTGAACAGCCGCGATCAGGTAGCTGGCGTAGCGCTCCTGCTGATTGTCTCCTTCGTCCAGTGAATACCAGCCGAGATCGTTTTTCGCGGCGGCCCATTGCGAGATCAGTGTGGTTTTGCCATAGCCTGCGGGGCTGGTGATTAATGCCAGTCGATAATTGTTAACCGATGATAATTTGGCAAGCAGGCGATCGCGAACCACAGTGTTCTCAAGACGGACCGGGCGACTTAATTTAGACGGAATCAACATAGTCAGTCACTTCACTGTGCGGGAACGGAAATAATCGATTTTTTTTGCGCTTCGTAATTAATTAATAATTAAGGTCGGACAGATTGCGCTTTATTGCAAGTTATGTCTGGATTGGCGGCCCCTGAATTTGCACTCTGTCACATTTCTATTACCCCTATGAATAAATCGACGATTTTACAGCCAAAGGCAGGCGCGCCAAGGGCTGGCGCTGTGAGCGTGCGATCGCCCGATCGCCTCTGAGAGAAGCGTAATGTGCAAAACAGCGCGCCCAATTATGCGCCGGAGGGACGTGAAGTGGGAAAAGCACCCCAAAAAAGTAAATTTTTGTCATCGTTGATGTCGTTATCGTTATTTTTATAAAACTCCATTTCATATTTTATAAATAGAGTGTGACTAAACTTACCATTGGGATAATTACCGCGCGCGCTGCACGGGGGATAATTATCGCGACCACTGTCCATGCGGGTTTCCATCGCGTCTGGCGCACGGGTGACTCCTCCCCGCCGCTCCTCCCTGTCTAATCCCCCCCAGGAGGAGGACGCGATCGGGGTCGCCTGGCACACTACCCGGAATGCTCATTCTCTTTTAACAGGACTCCCGTTTGCTATGTCACAGCCAGATTTCAACCCCGCGCAGTTTGAAGCTGCACTGACACGTCAGTGGCAGCGTTTTGGTCTGAGTTCAGCCCGCGAAATGAACCCCCAGCAGTGGTGGCACGCCGTGAGCGGTGCAATCGCCGAGCTGCTTCCGGCACAGCCGGCGGCGCAGCCGGAGGCAACGCAGCGCCATGTGAACTACATCTCGATGGAGTTCCTGATTGGCCGCCTGACAGGCAACAACCTGCTCAACCTTGGCTGGTACGAGGCGGTAAGCGAGGCGCTGAGCGCGCATAACGTCAACCTGACCGACCTGCTGGAGGAAGAGGTGGACCCGGCGCTGGGCAACGGCGGCCTGGGACGTCTGGCAGCGTGTTTCCTGGATTCAATGGCGACGGTAGGCCAGTCTGCCACCGGTTACGGCCTTAACTACCAGTACGGCCTGTTCCGTCAGTCCTTTAAGGATGGCCACCAGCAGGAAGCGCCGGACGACTGGCACCGCAGAAGCTACCCGTGGTTCCGCCACAACAGCGCGCTGGACGTGCAGGTGGGCGTGGGCGGTAAGATTGTAAAAGACGGCAAGAGCGTGCGCTGGGAACCCGCGTTTACCATGGTGGGCGAGGCCTGGGATCTGCCGGTGCTTGGCTATCGCAACGGCGTATCCCAGCCGCTGCGCCTGTGGCAGGCGACGCATGCGCACCCGTTCGATCTGACGAAGTTCAACAACGGCGAGTTCCTGAAAGCCGAGCAGCAGGGCATTGATGCTGAAAAGCTGACCAAAGTGCTCTATCCCAACGACAACCACCAGGCCGGGAAAAAGCTGCGTCTGATGCAGCAGTATTTCCAGTGCGCCTGTTCGGTGGCCGACATTCTGCGCCGTCATCACCAGGCGGGTCGCAAACTGCAGGATCTGCCGACGTACGAAGTCATCCAGCTCAACGACACGCACCCGACCATCGCCATTCCGGAGCTGATGCGCGTGCTGCTCGATGCCCACCAGCTCAGCTGGGACGAGGCCTGGGAGATCACCAGTCAGACCTTTGCGTACACTAACCACACTCTGATGCCGGAAGCGCTGGAGTGCTGGGACGAGCGTCTGGTGCGCCAGCTGCTGCCGCGCCATATGCTGATCATCAAAGAGATTAACGACCGCTTTAAAACGCTGGTGAGCAAAACCTGGCCTGGTGATGATGCCGTGTGGGCGAAGCTGGCCGTGGTGCACAACAAGCAGGTGCGCATGGCGAACCTGTGCGTGGTGAGCGGTTTTGCAGTAAACGGTGTGGCGGCGCTGCACTCCGATCTGGTGGTCAAAGATCTGTTCCCGGAATACCACCAGCTGTGGCCGGGCAAATTCCATAACGTCACCAACGGCATCACCCCGCGCCGCTGGATCAAACAGTGCAACCCGGCGCTTGCTGCCCTGCTGGACAAGACGCTGGAGCAGGAGTGGGCCGACAATCTGGACGTGCTGCAAGGGCTGGAAAAATACGCTGACGATGAGGCGTTCCGTCAGGCGTATCGCGCCATCAAACGCGACAACAAGGTCAAGCTGGCTGCCTACGTGAAAGCGCGCACCGGCATTACGATCAATCCGGACGCAATCTTTGATATCCAGATTAAGCGCCTGCACGAGTACAAGCGTCAGCACCTCAACCTGCTGCACATCGTGGCGCTCTATCAGGAGATTCGTAATAACCCGAAAGCGGACCGCGTACCGCGCGTCTTCCTGTTTGGTGCGAAGGCCGCGCCGGGCTATTACCTGGCAAAAAACATCATCTATGCCATTAATAAAGTAGCCGACGTGATCAACAACGACCCGAAAGTGGGTGATGCGCTCAAAGTGGTGTTCCTGCCGGACTACTGCGTCTCGGCGGCGGAAGTGATGATTCCGGCGGCGGACGTCTCCGAGCAGATCTCAACCGCAGGGAAAGAGGCATCGGGCACCGGCAACATGAAGCTGGCGCTTAACGGCGCACTCACCGTCGGCACACTGGACGGCGCAAACGTTGAGATCGCCGAGCAGGTGGGAAGTGAAAATATCTTTATCTTCGGTCATACCGTCGAGCAGGTGAAGGCGCTGAAAGCCAAAGGTTACGATCCGCTGAAGTGGCGTAAGAAAGACAAAGCGCTGGATGCGGTATTGAAAGCCCTTGAAAGCGGCGCGTTCAGCGACGGTGATAAGCACGCCTTTGACCAGATGCTGCACAGCATCGGCAAACAGGGCGGCGACCCTTATCTGGTAATGGCGGACTTCAGCGCCTACGTGGAGGCGCAGCGCAGTGTCGACACGCTGTATCGCGACCAGGATGCCTGGACGCGTGCCGCGATCCTGAACACCGCTCGCTGCGGCATGTTCAGCTCTGACCGCTCGATCCGCGATTACCAGCAACGTATCTGGCAGGCCAAACGCTAAGGAACCGCCATGGGCAGCAAACAACTGGAAAAGGCCGCGCAGGCGGCGGGCATCAGCCCAACCTATATTAATGCGCACGGTAAGCCGCAGGCGATCGCGGACGACACTCGCCAACGTTTGCTGGATGCCATGCACCCCACTGCCGCGGAGTCATCCGCGGCAACACCGCTGCCGGCAGTACGCGTCTTTACCCGCGGTTCAAAGATGGCGCTGTCCGTGGGGGGGAAAGGTGAATACCACTGGACGCTCACCACCGAGCAGGGCAAACAGCACACCGGCACAGCGCAGGCGGGGGGCGACCTGACGTTGCCTGCCCGGCTGCCTGAGGGGTATCACACCCTGACGCTGACCCGAAAAACCCACACGTGGTCGTGCCGGATTATCATTGCGCCGAAACGCTGCTACGAGCCGCAGGCGCTGCGCGACGGGGAAAAAATCTGGGGCGCCTGCGTGCAGCTTTACACCCTGCGCTCCGAGAAAAACTGGGGTATCGGTGACTTTGGCGATCTTCAGGCGATGCTGCACGATGTGGGTGCCCGCGGTGGCGCGTTTATCGGCCTGAACCCGATTCATGCGCTCTACCCGGCCAACCCGGAGAGCGCCAGTCCTTACAGCCCTTCCTCACGCCGCTGGCTGAATATCGTCTATATCGATGTCAACGCCGTTGAGGATTTTACCCTCAGCAATGAGGCGCAGGCCTGGTGGCAGCTACCGACCACCCGGCAGGCGCTGAAAAAGGCGCGCAACGCCGAGTGGGTGGATTATGCGGCGGTGACCGCTCTGAAGCTTACCGCCCTGCGCATGGCGTGGACGCGCTTCGCTGCCCGCGACGCCGACGACGCGCAGAAAGTCGCGTTTCGCGATTTTGCGGCCCGGGAAGGCGAGGGCCTGTACTGGCAGGCGGCCTTCGACGCGCTGCACGCCAAACAGGTGCAGGAGGACGAGATGCGCTGGGGATGGCCGGTATGGCCTGCTCACTATCAGCGCACCACCAGCCCGGAAGTGAAGGCGTTTTGCGAAACCCACGCCGACGACGTGGAGTTCTATCTCTGGCTGCAATGGCTGGCCTATTGCCAGTTCCAGGCGTGCTGGGAAACCAGCCAGCAGTACAAGATGCCGGTAGGTCTGTATCGCGACCTGGCGGTGGGCGTGGCGGAAGGGGGAGCGGAAACCTGGTGCGATCGGGAGCTGTACTGCCTGAAAGCCTCGGTGGGTGCGCCGCCGGATATTCTTGGGCCGCTGGGTCAGAACTGGGGCCTGCCGCCGATGGATCCGCACGTCATGAACGCGCGCGGTTATCAGCCGTTCGTCGAACTGCTGCGCGCTAACATGACCCACTGCGGGGCGCTGCGCATCGACCACGTGATGTCGATGCTGCGTCTGTGGTGGATACCCTACGGTGAAACCGCCGATAAGGGCGCCTACGTCCACTATCCGGTCGATGATCTGCTGGCGATTCTGGCGCTGGAGAGTCAGCGTCATCGCTGCATGGTGATTGGGGAAGATCTCGGTACCGTGCCGGCGGAAATTGTCGGCAAGCTCAAGCGTAGCGGCGTTTACTCCTACAAAGTGCTCTACTTTGAAAACGATCATAACAAGCACTTCCGCGCGCCTGAGAAGTGGCCCGTGCAGTCAATGGCGGTGGCGACCACGCACGACCTGCCGACGCTGCGCGGCTACTGGGAGAGCGGCGATCTGACGCTTGGCAGAACCCTGGGGTTATACCCCGACGAGGAGATGCTGCGCGGGCTGTACGCCGATCGCGAGCAGGCGAAGCAGGGGCTGCTGGACGCGCTGCATCAGGCGGGCTGCCTGCCAAAACGCGCCGGGCACCGGGCGAAAGGGATGAAGATGAGCGCCACGCTGAATCGCGGGCTGCAGCGTTACATTGCGGACACGCAAAGCGCGCTGCTTGGGCTGCAGCCGGAGGACTGGCTGGATATGGCCGAACCGGTCAACATCCCTGGCACCAGCTACCAGTACAAGAACTGGCGGCGTAAGCTTTCGACCTCTCTCGAAGCGATGTTTTCCGATCGGGCCATCGACCGGCTGCTGAAAGACCTCGACAAACGTCGCCGTGCCGCCGGACGCAAAACCCAGCCTGCCCGTAAGACGAAGTAGGTTTGCACGCCGAACGCGTCATCGGCTGGCGCCGAAAACAACAACGCCCGCGAAAGCGGGCGTTTTGTTAACTGGCAGCTGCAACTCAGTAGTATGAGTGCTCGCCGCGCTGGTGCTCGGTGAGGTCGCGCACGCCTTTCAGCTCCGGGAACTCGTTCAGCAGCTGCTTCTCGATCCCTTCTTTCAGCGTCACGTCCACCATTGAACAGCCGTTGCAGCCGCCGCCAAACTGCAGAATGGCGTAACCTTCGTCGGTGATCTCCATCAGCGTTACACGGCCGCCGTGGCCTGCCAGCTGCGGGTTGATCTGCGACTGCAGTAAATACTCCACGCGCTCCATCAGCGGTGCGTCGTCAGCGACTTTACGCATTTTCGCGTTAGGCGCTTTCAGGGTCAGCTGCGAACCCAGCTGGTCGGTGACGAAATCAATTTCGGCGTCTTCCAGATAGGGGGCGCTCAGCTCATCCACATACGCGGTGATCTGCTCAAATTTCAGCTCGGTGTCGCTGGCTTCGACCGCGTCCGGCGGGCAGTAGGAAACGCCGCACTCGGCATTCGGCGTGCCTGGGTTAATGACGAAAACGCGGATCTGCGTTCCCTCTTCCTGGTTCGCCAGGAGCTTTACGAAGTGAGCCTGGGCTGTATCGGAAATACGAATCATAGCAATGGCCTAATAGTTGACTATTTTAGTTGGTTATAATACGCCCATCATCGAGGGTCTACAAGGTTCGACACAGGCACCACACCTGGACCGTCGCTGCGCCGTTGCGCTTCAGCAGGCGCGCGATCTCCGCGACGGTGCTGCCGGTGGTCACGACATCATCCACAATCACCATATGGCGACCCGTCACCGGCAATTCAAGGCGGAAGGCGTTTTTGAGGTTGCTTTTGCGCAGCCTGGCGCTGAGATGATGCTGAACCGCGCCGCGGCGAAGACGCGTTAACGCCGCGGCCTCGTACCGACAGCCAAGCTGCCGGCTAAGGCAGCGCGCGAGCAGGTGACTCTGGTTATACCCGCGTTGCCAGGCGCGCAGGCGGTGGAGCGGCACGCTGACCATAAACTCCGGGGGCGGCAAGCCGGTTTCGCGGCGCTGCGCCAGCACCTGTAGCGTCAACAGCCTGGCCAGCGCGGGCGCAACGGCGGTGGCGCCGCTGAACTTGAGACGATGCACCAGCTGGCTGAGCGGCGCGGCATAATCGCTCACGCAGACCAGCCGCTCCCAGGGCGGTGGGTGTTGCAGGCAGCGCCCGCACTCACGCCCTCGCCCTGCCGCGGGCAGCCCGCAGCGTGGGCAACGTGATGGCGTAATGGAGAGCGACGCGGTGCAGCAGGAGCAGATCCCCCAGTGCGCCAGCCGCAGCGGCAGATGGCATAGCCAGCACAGCCCCGGTACTGTTAGCATGACGCGCTTCCTTGCATGAAAATAATGAGAACAGTAACTGATGAATGACATCTGGTGGCAGACCAAAGGAGAGGGGAATTGTCATCTTGTGCTGCTGCACGGATGGGGCCTGAATGCGGAAGTGTGGCATTGCATCACGGCGGAACTGGCTTCGCATTTTACTCTGCATCTGGTGGACCTGCCGGGCTATGGCCGCAGCCAGGGCTGCGGGGCGATGCCCCTGGAGGCGATGGCGGAGCGCGTGATGGCGCAGGCGCCGGAACAGGCGATCTGGCTGGGCTGGAGCCTCGGCGGGCTGGTGGCCAGCACCGCTGCGCTGCGCTATCCGTCCCGGGTGCAGGCGCTGGTCACGGTGGCGTCATCCCCCTGCTTTAGCGCTCGTGAGGAGTGGCCCGGCATCAAACCCGAGGTGCTGGCGAACTTCCAGCAGCAGCTCAGCAGCGATTTTCAGCGTACCGTTGAGCGTTTCCTCGCTCTGCAAACCCTGGGAACCGACAGCGCCCGGCAGGATGCGCGCCTGCTGAAAAGCGTTGTGCTGGCGCAGCCGTCGCCGTCGCTGGAGGTGCTGGACGCCGGGCTGGAGATCCTGAAGACCGTAGACCTGCGTGATGCGCTGAGCGCGCTGCGCCTGCCGTTTTTGCGGCTGTATGGTCGGCTGGACGGCCTGGTGCCGCGCGCCATCGTCCCGCTGCTGGATGAACATCTGCCGCACAGCGAGTCGCAGGTGTTTCCCAAAGCCGCCCACGCGCCGTTTATTTCGCATCCCGGCGAATTCTGTGAAGCGCTACTGGCACTGAAAGCGCAGCTCAGGAATTAAGAAACTGGCCGCATTGCAAATCTCACCTGGCGAAACAATACTCAACGGGTAACCGCTTGTTTTTTGTCCGTCTCGACACGGTCACCGGACAGGCGGGACATACCGCATCTATCCAGTTCAGGGAGAGTCATCTATGAAACGTGTAACAGGTATTGTGGCGGCGCTGATTATTGGTTCACTGTCCGCCGGGGCCTACGCCGCAGAAGAGTTGCAGAGGGATAAAGTCGCAGGGATGAATCTGACTAAAGTCGGGGATATCAGCATCGATCAGGGCTCCGCGCCCATGGATGCCAAAGAAGCACTGTCCAAAAAAGCCGATGAGATAGGCGGAAAATACTTCGTCGTCACCAGCGGACAGAAGCACGGCGATAAAATCCACGCCACCGCAGAAGTGTATAAGTAAGATACTCAAAAGGCGGGCATGACCCGCCTTGTTTACTACCGTAGCGCCCACCAGCGCGGCTGGCAGGCTTTTCCTTCCGGGCACGTCCGGCACGCGCCGGTGGCACACCCGGCCTCGTCGGCTGACAGGCTGACCACCCGCCCCATCGCTTCCAGCTGCTTAAGCATCGCCTCCACCAGCGGCAGCGGCGTTGCGGTGCGTTGCCCTATCTGCGCCGCCTGTAAACGCCCCTCCAGCGCCAGCATATCCCGTATCGCCATCAGACTGGTCATCGCTTCCTCCTCAGTGGCAGTGGCTCTGCTGCGCGGTAGCGGTGTCCGGCGTGAGCAGCGCTACCTGAACGCGGCTGCGCGCCCGACGCAGGCCCATTATCAGCAGCAGGTTAAACAGTACCACGCTGAGCATCGCCACCAGGCTGTAGTGGGGATGAGCGTTGAAGGTCGCGCTCTGGTAAAACAGCGTTGCCAGGCTGTAGGCGATATTCAGCCCCCACAAGATTGAGAAGGTCATCCAGCCGCGGCTGGATTCGCGGGCAATGGCGCCCATCACCGAGATGCAGGGGATGTAGAGCAGCACGAAAATAAGGTAGCTGTAGGCCGCTGCCTCGCTGCCGAATTTACTGCTCATCACGCCCATGGCACCGCTTGCCATCTCGCCGTCGCCTTTGCTGGCCTCAATGGGGTTCGCCAGCACGCTCAGGCTGAAGGTGGCTTTCAGGCTGTCCCAGGTGTCGGTCAGCGCCGCGCCCAGCTCGTCGCGCAGGTTGAACTGGGTGACGTCGAACCCGGCGTCGTGAATATCTTCGGCGGTATAGAGCGTGTTGAGCGTGCCGACCACCACTTCTTTCGCCATCGCCCCGGTAAACAGGCCTACCGTCGCCTGCCAGTTATCCTGCCCGACGCCGATCGGCTCCAGCAGCGGGGTGAGCACTTTACTCACCGAGGCGAGCGCCGAGTCGTTAATGGTGTTCACCGGTTTGCCGCTGAACGAGAAGCTGTTCAGCGCGCCGATAAACACGCTGACCACCACAATCACTTTCCCGGCGCGCAGCACGAAGCCTTTCAGGCGCTGCCAGGTTTGCAGCAGCAGGCTTTTCAGATGCGGCACGTGGTAGACCGGCAGCTCCATGACGAACGGCGACGCTTCGCCGCGCATCAGGGTGTGCTTGAGCATCAGGCCGGTGAGGATCGCCATCAGAATGCCCAGCAGGTAGAGCGAGAACACCGCCAGCGCGCCACGCTGGCCGAAAAACGCCGAGGCGAAGACCGCGAAGATGGCGAGACGGGCGCCACAGGACATAAACGGCGCCATCATGATCGTCATCAGCCGTTCGCGCGGTGCATCCAGGGTACGGGCGCCCATCACCGACGGCACATTGCAGCCGAACCCGACAATCAGCGGAACGAAAGATTTTCCGGGCAATCCCAGGGACTGCATCAGGCGATCCATGACAAACGCGGCGCGCGCCATGTAGCCGGAATCCTCAAGGAATGACAGGAACAGGTACATCATGCCGATCTGCGGCACCAGCGGCAGGACGGTATTGATACCGCCACCGATGCCCTGCGCCAGGAAAATCGTCAGCCAGGTGGGGAAGTGCAGCGTGGCGCCCAGCCACTGAATGCCGTGGATGAACAGCGCCACGGAACCCGCATCAAAGAAGGGCTGCAGCGCGCCGCCTATGTTAATCGCGAGCAGGAACATCACGTACATCACCAGTAAAAACACCGGCAGGCCCAGTACGCGATTGAGGATAATGCGGTCGAGCGCGGCGGTCAGGCGGTGCGGCTCGGCGGTCAGGCTGTTGCTCACCGCCTCGCAGATGGCGGCGATGCTCTGATAGCGCGCATCGGCGATATGCAGCGCCGGATCGTCCATCTCCTGCTCAAGCCGCGCCTGCGCGGCGGCGAGGTGATGAGCGGCGTCGCCCGCCCGGGCGCGGCTGTAGATATCGCCCTCCAGCATCTGAATCGCCAGCCAGCGGCGCTGGGGTGCGGTCAGCGACGCGGGCATCGCCTGCGCCAGCGATTCGGCTTCTCGCAGCAGGGGTTGTGCATAGTGCACCGGTTCAACGGCGCGGTTGCCGGGGTGGCGGTCAATAGCCAGCTTCAGCGCCGGGATGCCGCGGGCGCGCGTGGAGACCAACGGTACCACCGGGCAGCCCAGCCGTGCGGAGAGGGCGTCCATATCGATCCGGATGCCCTGTTTCTCGGCGATGTCCAGCATGTTGAGCGCCACGATGCAGGGGATGCCCAGCTCCAGCAGTTGCAGTGTCAGGTAGAGGTTGCGTTCAAGATTGGCGGCGTCCACCACGTTAATCAGCATATCCGGCTCGCCGCTCAGAATGTAGTGGCAGGCGATCTGTTCATCCAGCGAAGTCTGGGAGGAGATGGTGGTCAGGGAGTAGGTGCCGGGTAAATCCACCAGCCGCACGACGCTGTCGGTGGTGGTGAAATTCCCCTCTTTACGTTCGACGGTAACGCCTGCCCAGTTGCCCACGCGCTGGCGCGCCCCGGTAAGCTGGTTAAACAGCGTGGTTTTGCCGGAGTTTGGATTGCCGATAAGGCCGATGGTAATATTTTTCATGGTGATGACGCTCTATATACGCCTGGACTCAGGCGCTCGCTTCCACATTTAATAACGCGAGATCTTTCTTGCGTAATACCAGATTAACGCGCCGCGTTTCGATATGAATCGGGTCGCCAAAGGGCGCCACGCGCACCACGTTAAATAACGCGCCGGGCAACATGCCGAGCGATAAAAGTTTCTGACGATAGGCCGGGCTGATCGACGTCGCGAAGCCGGTTATTTTCCACGAGCTGCCTGGTGTGTATGCCATAAATCCTGCTTATCAATATCGTGCCTGCGCGTCGCGCGCGGCGTGGGATCACAGAAGGGAAGGTATGCTACGGGCTACGATGATAATGAGAATTCTTTTTATCTGCAATGCCGAAAATGTGAACAAATATAGTTTTAGACACAGTTAACACTGTAATTGATTTAAATCAAAATACAGCGTTGAGCTGTCAATAATTAACATCTGGTGACATTCTGTTTTGCAGGTTGAATTTATTTGTTAAGGAGTTGCTAATTAATAGCGGCGGCACCGGGAAATAAGGTGTAACGCGAAAAGAAATCGGTGAAATATATAACGCCTGGTAATAAAGAAAATAACACGGAGGGGAAAACTCCCTCTGCCCGCAGGCAGAGGGGAGGGGATTAGCCTTTTTTGCCGAGGGCCGCCGCCAGGGCATCCATCATGGCGCTGTTGCCGGCAGGCTGAGCGTCGCGACCGCGTGGTTTTGGCTGGCCGGCAGGGCGTTTAGCCTGCTCCGGTTTACCGCCGCCGCGGCGGGCGTTGGTTTCGCCTGGCTGCTCGTCAAGACGCATGGTCAGCGCGATGCGCTTACGCTGCAGATCCACTTCCAGCACTTTCACCTTCACGATATCGCCCGCTTTCACCACCTTGTGCGGATCGTCGATGAACTTGTCGGAGAGCGACGAGATGTGTACCAGGCCATCCTGATGCACGCCGATGTCCACGAACGCACCAAAGTTGGTGACGTTGGTGACCGCGCCTTCCAGCACCATGCCCGGCTGCAAATCGTTCAGGGTTTCCACGCCGTCGGCAAAGGTGGCGGTTTTGAACTCGGGACGCGGGTCACGGCCCGGCTTCTCCAGCTCTTTAATGATGTCGCTGACCGTCGGCACACCGAAGCGCTCGTCGGTGAAATCCACCGCCCTCAGGTCACGCAGCGCGCTGCCGTTGCCCATCAGGTCGCGCAGCGACTGCTCGGTCGCGGCCAGAATACGCTCGACTACCGGATAGGCTTCCGGGTGAACGGTCGAGGCGTCGAGCGGGTTATCGCCGTGGTTGATGCGCAGGAAGCCCGCGCACTGCTCAAAGGCTTTCGGCCCGAGCCGACTCACTTTCAGCAGCTGTTGGCGATTGCGGAACTGGCCGTTCTCGTCGCGCCACGCCACGATGTTCTGCGCCATCATGCGCGTCAGGCCTGCCACGCGGGTCAGCAGGGGTACCGAGGCGGTATTGAGATCGACGCCAACGGCGTTTACGCAGTCTTCCACCACCGCATCCAGCTTGCGGGCCAGCTGTGACTGACTCACATCATGCTGATACTGGCCGACGCCGATGGATTTCGGGTCGATTTTCACCAGTTCGGCGAGCGGATCCTGGAGGCGGCGGGCGATGGACACCGCGCCGCGGATCGACACATCGAGATCCGGGAACTCCAGCGCTGCCAGCTCGGAAGCCGAGTAGACGGAGGCCCCCGCTTCGCTGACGATCACCTTCTGGGCGGTGACTTTCGGGAACTGCTTCTGGACGTCGAGGAAGAAACGCTCGGTTTCCCGCGACGCGGTGCCGTTGCCAATCGCGACCAGCTCAACGTTATGCTTCTCGCACAGCGCGGCGACCACCACGGCGGCTTTGGCTGCCTGTCCGGTATGCGGATAAATGGTATCGGTGGCCACCAGTTTGCCGGTGCCGTCCACCACGGCCACTTTTACGCCGGTGCGCAGGCCGGGATCGAGGCCCATCGTCGCACGCAGGCCCGCCGGGGCGGCCATCAGCAGGTCATGCAGGTTACGGGCGAAGACGTTGATCGCCTCGTCTTCGGCGCGCTCGCGCACGGTGCCCATCAACTCGGTTTCGAGGTGCATCAGCACCTTAATGCGCCATGTCCAGCTCACCACCCCTTTGCGCCAGCTGTCAGCCGGAGCGTTGTTCAGGCGCAGGCCGAGGTGGTCGATAATAATCTGCTCGCAGTGGCTTTCGCGCGGCGGCTCGTCAAACTGCGGATCGGCGTTGAGCGCAAGCTGCAGCACGCCTTCATTACGGCCGCGGAACATCGCCAGCGCACGGTGGGACGGGACGGTAGCGATCGGCTCGTGATGGTCGAAGTAGTCGCGGAATTTCGCGCCGCTTTCCTCTTTGCCGGGGACCACCGTGGAGACCAGATGGGCGTTCTTCCACAGGTAGTCACGCACCTTCGCCAGCAACCCGGCGTCCTCGGCGAAACGCTCCATCAGGATGTAGCGTGCGCCATCGAGCGCGGCTTTAACGTCGGCGACGCCGTTGTCGGCGTTAATGAATTTCTCCGCCTCGGTTTCCGGCGTGTGTGACGGCTGGTTCCACAGCAGATCGGCGAGCGGTTCAAGACCCGCTTCAATGGCAATCTGCCCGCGGGTGCGGCGTTTGGGTTTGTACGGCAGGTAGAGATCTTCAAGCTCGGTTTTGCTCAGCGTACCGTTGATGGCGCTGGCCAGCTCGTCGCTGAGTTTGCCCTGCTCCGCAATAGATTTGAGGATCGACTGGCGGCGTTCTTCCAGCTCGCGCAGATAGCCCAGACGCGTTTCCAGCTGGCGGAGCTGCGTGTCGTCCAGGCCCCCGGTGACTTCCTTACGATAACGTGCAATAAACGGCACGGTGTTCCCTTCATCCAGCAGGCGAACGGCGGCATCCACCTGTTCAGCACGTGCCTGGAGTTCACCCGCAATAATGCGGCAGAGCGAGTCATTCATCATGGCTATATCATCTGTTGGAGTACAAAAATTCTGGGGACAGTTATACGGACTGACGGGGTAAATTGCCAGCCACGCAACGCCCCGGGCGCGCTTTCGGAGCCTTCCGTGGCCGACCGAACGGCTTATTTGGGATAGGTGATCTCATTGACGTACCAGGTTGCTTCGCCCGCCGGCGTATTCACCGTCGCCACGTCGCCCACCTCTTTTTTCAGCAGTGCGCGCGCCATAGGCGCGTCGATGGAGATGTAGTCCTTGCGGCCAAAAATTTCATCGTAGCCGACGATGCGAAAGCGCTTGAGATCGCCATCGTCGTTTTCCACCTCAACCCAGGCACCAAAAAACACTTTGCCTTCCTGCTGGGGGGAGTAGTCGACGATGCGCAGGCGCTCGAGACATTTGGTGAGATAGCGCACGCGGCGGTCGATCTCGCGCAGCCGCTTTTTATTATACTGGTAGTCGGCATTCTCACTGCGATCGCCGAGGCTTGCCGCCCAGGTCACCTTTTTCGTCACCTCGGGCCGCTCCTCGCGCCACAGGTAATCGAGTTCTTTTTTAAGCTTTTCGTAGCCTTCGCGCGTAATTAAGGGCGTTTTCATCACTCTGCCTTCCCGGTAACAGCCTGTCTTTCCATGCTTTCCTGACCGTTAACGCCAGCAGTGTGACATCATGGTTATGGTAGAAAGCGGCGATAAGCTGCTGTTAAATATGCTTTGTAACAATTTCGACTAGAATGTATACCAGATATATGTGGTTACTGAGGCGTACTTTTTTAAGAATACACAACGCGTATTGTCCGAACCTTTGGGAGTAAAAACAATGCAAGAGAATTACAAGATTCTGGTAGTGGATGACGATATGCGCCTGCGTGCGCTTCTGGAACGTTATCTCACCGAGCAGGGCTTCCAGGTTCGCAGCGTCGCCAACGCCGAGCAGATGGACCGTCTGCTGACCCGCGAGTCGTTCCACCTGATGGTGCTCGATCTGATGCTGCCGGGCGAAGACGGCCTCTCTATCTGCCGCCGCCTGCGCAGCCAGAGCAACCCGATGCCGATCATCATGGTGACGGCCAAAGGCGAAGAGGTGGATCGCATCGTGGGCCTGGAGATCGGTGCCGACGACTATATTCCGAAGCCGTTTAACCCGCGTGAACTACTGGCCCGTATCCGTGCGGTGCTGCGTCGTCAGGCGAATGAGCTGCCGGGCGCACCGTCACAGGAAGAGGCGGTTATCGCCTTTGGGAAGTTCAAACTCAACCTCGGTACGCGGGAGATGTTCCGCGAAGACGAACCGATGCCGCTCACCAGCGGTGAGTTTGCGGTGCTGAAAGCGCTCGTCAGCCACCCGCGTGAGCCGCTGTCGCGCGACAAGCTGATGAACCTGGCGCGTGGTCGCGAGTACAGCGCCATGGAACGTTCTATTGATGTGCAGATCTCCCGCCTGCGTCGCATGGTGGAAGAAGATCCGGCGCATCCGCGCTACATCCAGACGGTATGGGGTCTGGGCTACGTCTTTGTTCCTGACGGCGCCAAGGCATGAGGCGAGTGCGATTCTCGCCGCGAAGCTCGTTTGCCCGAACCCTGCTACTTATCGTCACCCTGCTGTTCGTCAGCCTGGTGACGACCTATCTGGTAGTGCTGAACTTCGCGATACTTCCCAGCTTGCAGCAGTTTAATAAGGTGCTGGCATACGAAGTCCGTATGCTGATGACCGATAAACTGCAGCTGGAGGACGGAACACAGCTGGTGGTGCCACCGGCGTTTCGTCGTGAGATTTATCGCGAGCTCGGCATTTCGCTCTACTCCAACGAAGCGGCTGAGGATGCCGGTCTGCGCTGGGCGCAGCACTATGAATTCCTGAGTCAGCAGATGGCCCAGCAACTGGGCGGCCCGACCGAAGTGCGCGTCGAGGTCAACAAAAGCTCCCCCGTGGTCTGGCTGAAGACCTGGCTGTCGCCGAACATCTGGGTGCGCGTGCCGCTGACCGAAATCCATCAGGGCGATTTCTCCCCGCTGTTCCGCTATACCCTGGCCATTATGCTGCTGGCGATAGGCGGCGCCTGGCTGTTTATTCGTATCCAGAACCGGCCACTGGTGGATCTTGAACACGCGGCCTTACAGGTGGGACGCGGGTTGATTCCGCCGCCGCTGCGGGAATACGGCGCCTCTGAGGTGCGCTCCGTGACCCGAGCCTTCAACCATATGGCCGCCGGGGTCAAACAGCTGGCGGATGACCGCACGCTGCTGATGGCCGGGGTGAGTCACGATCTGCGTACCCCGCTGACGCGTATCCGTCTGGCGACTGAGATGATGGGCGAGCAGGATGGCTATCTGGCCGAATCGATTAATAAAGACATCGAAGAGTGCAACGCCATCATTGAACAGTTCATCGACTATCTGCGTACCGGTCAGGAGATGCCGCTGGAGATGGCAGATCTGAATGCGGTGCTCGGTGAGGTGATTGCCGCGGAAAGCGGGTATGAGCGTGAGATTGAGACCGACTTGAAAAACGGTGAGATCATGGTGCATATCCATCCGCTCTCCATCAAACGTGCCGCGGCGAACATGGTGGTGAACGCGGCGCGCTACGGCAACGGCTGGATTAAAGTGAGCAGCGGCACCGAGCTCAACCGTGCCTGGTTCCAGG
This sequence comes from Siccibacter turicensis LMG 23730, assembly GCF_000463155.2. Lineage (GTDB taxonomy): Bacteria > Pseudomonadota > Gammaproteobacteria > Enterobacterales > Enterobacteriaceae > Siccibacter > Siccibacter turicensis. Next base: position 326,865 of record NZ_AWFZ01000061.1, read on the forward strand.
TGGAAGATGACGGGCCGGGCATCAATCCGGATCAGCTTAAGCACCTGTTCCAGCCGTTTGTGCGCGGCGACAGCGCGCGCAGCACCAGCGGCACCGGACTGGGGCTGGCGATTGTGCAGCGTATTATCGATAACCATAACGGGGTGCTGGATATTGGCCGCAGCGAGCGGGACGGTCTGCGGATCCGCGCCTGGCTGCCGGTGCCGATAACCCGGGCGTCCGGGCAGAGCAGCTGATCTACCATAACGCGCCGCGCTAACCAAAAAAGAACCACCTTGCGGTGGTTCTTTTTTATCGGTCGGGGGTACAACGCGGTTAGCGCTTCGGCCCTGCGGCTACCAGCGCGGCCCCGGCAGGCGTGTCGGTATACTTCGCGAAGTTCTCAATGAACAGGCCCGCGAGCTGCGTGGCTTTCTCCAGCCAGGCGTCCGGCGAAGCCCAGGTATGGCGCGGATCGAGGATGGCGCTGTCCACACCCGGCAACTGCGTCGGCACGGCCAGACCAAAGACCGGCAGCTCGGTGGTTTCCGCCTCGTCGAGCGACCCGTTGAGGATGGCATCGATGATGGCGCGGGTATCCTTGATGGAGATACGCTTCCCGGTGCCGTTCCAACCCGTATTCACCAGATAGGCTTTGGCACCGGCGGCCTCCATGCGTTTCACCAGCACTTCGGCGTACTGGGTTGGGTGCAGCGTCAAAAATGCCGCCCCAAAGCAGGCCGAGAAGGTCGGTGTAGGCTCTGTCACGCCGCGCTCGGTACCGGCCAGTTTAGCGGTGAAGCCGGACAGGAAATGGTACTGGGTCTGGCTGGCGGTAAGGCGCGATACCGGCGGCAGCACGCCGAACGCATCCGCCGTCAGGAAGATCACTTTGGTGGCGTGACCCGCTTTCGACACCGGCTTCACGATGTTATCGATATGGTAGATCGGATAGGAGACGCGCGTGTTTTCGGTTTTCGACGCGTCGTTGAAATCGATGCTGCCATCGTCGCGCACCGTGACGTTCTCCAGCAGCGCATCGCGACGAATCGCATGATAGATATCCGGTTCCGCCTCTTCCGACAGGCGAATAGTCTTGGCGTAGCACCCGCCCTCAAAGTTAAACACCCCGTCATCATCCCAGCCGTGTTCGTCATCGCCGATAAGACGACGCTTCGGATCGGTCGAGAGCGTGGTCTTTCCGGTGCCGGAGAGGCCAAAGAACACGGCGACATCGCCTTTTTCACCGACGTTGGCCGAGCAGTGCATCGAGGCAACGCCCCGCAGCGGCAGCAGGTAGTTCATGATGGCGAACATGCCTTTTTTCATCTCGCCGCCGTACCAGGTGCCGCCGATAAGCTGCATCCGCTCGGTAAGGTTAAATGCGACAAAGTTTTCGGAGTTCAGCCCCTGGGCTTGCCAGTCCGGATTAGTGCATTTCGCGCCGTTCATTACCACGAAATCAGGCGTAAAGTCCTGAAGCTCTTCTTCACTCGGGCGGATAAACATGTTTTTGACGAAGTGCGCCTGCCAGGCCACTTCGGTAATGAAACGAACGGCAAGGCGGGTATCCGGGTTCGCGCCGCAGAAAGCATCCACCACGAACAGGCGCTTTGCGGAGAGCTGGCGAGTGACCAGCCCTTTCAGGTGATTCCAGGTGTCCTGCGAGAGGGGTTTATTATCATTCTTCTGCCCTTCATCGGCCCACCACAGGGTATCCCGGGTGGTGTCGTCGCGAACAATGTACTTATCTTTCGGTGAGCGGCCGGTAAAGATACCGGTATCGACGGCGATAGCGCCGAGGCGGGTTTCCACACCGCGCTCGTAGCCTTCAAGGTCAGGCGCCAGCTCTTCGCGATAGAGGGTGTCGTAATCCGGGTTGTAGACCACCTCCTGCACATCGTTGATGCCATAAGCCTTGAGATCCTGCGGGGTTATACCGTTAACGCGCATGTCACTACTCCTTAGCCAATAGGTAATGCCTGAAATTGTAGGGGTGTTCAGTAAAGCTGTACCGCGACGGGCTTCATAGATTCAGGCATCTGCCACCTCGCGGTAGTGTAAAACGCTGTGATTCCGCTCACGAAGCGGCATAAATTATGGCAGGATTATCCACATATGCGGCGGAATGTATCTCGGATATGCGACCTGGTAGGGCATTCGTCGGGAAGTTTGTGAGTGTAACCGCATTCATTTTCGCAACCGTCAGGGCAGTCGCAGGAAAGTGCCGGGCCGATCGTCCTTCGTCCCGCTAAGACAGTGCAGATGGCCTGCGCTATCATGCAGGCTGGTTAACAACGGAACGCTACCATGAAGAGTGAAACGCCGCTTTCTGCCCCCCTGCGCTGGGTTCTGCCGCTGATGGGCATGCTTCAGGGCGGAGTCATCTATCTGCTCAATCGTACAACGGACCTCTTTTCCACCCCGGCAGAGCACGGCTGGCTGCTGTTTGTGCTGGCAGGCAGCATGGCGCTCTCCAGCGCGCTGATTTTTGCCGCCCGCTCGCTGCGCCAGCCGTTGCTGTGGCTGGGTATTGCCGCGCTGCTGCTGCTGGTTGCGGCACAGTGCGCCTGGCTGGTGCACGCGCTGCAGGGGCTCGATACCTGGGATCAGCGTGATGCCCTGCGGGGCTATGTTCTCACGCTCTCTGGCCTGCTGTTTCTGACGCTGCCGTGGCTGCAAAGCCGGCTTGAGGCCGGGCGCTGGGGCGATTTCCCGTCGCTGTTCCGTCTGTACTGGCATAACGGCCTGGCGCTGCTGCTGTCGCTGCTGGCGACCGGGCTGAGCTGGCTGGTGCTGTGGCTGTGTGCCTCGCTGTTCTCACTTATCGGCATCGACTTTTTCAACACGCTGTTCTTCGATAACCGCGCCTTTATTCATATTTTTACCGGCTGCATCGTGGCCATGACGGTGACGCTGTGCCGCAGCAATCCGCGTCTGATGCTGTCGGTGCAGCATCTGCTGACGCTGGTGGCAACCGGCCTGCTGCCGGCGGTGGGCGCGGTAATGGTGCTGTTTATGCTGGCGCTGCCGGGCGTCGGGATGGCGGCGATATCCCGGCAGATCTCGGGCGCCGGGTTACTCAATACCCTGTGCCTGCTGTATCTGCTGCTGATGGCGCTGGTGTGGTATCCCGGCCGCGACGCGCCGCCTTATATGCCGCTGATGCGCCGTCTGCTGCTCGGCGCGCTGCTGTTTGCCCCGGTGTGTGCGCTGCTTGCCGCCTGGGCCGTGTGGCTGCGCGTCGCCCAGTACGGCTGGACGCCGGACCGCCTGTATGCCGCCCTGATTACCGTCGTTTCACTACTCTGGTCTGTCGGCTATGTCATCAGCCTGGCGCGACAGCGGCGCAGCGACAGCGATTTCAGCCGTACCGGTAAGGTGGTGTTGATGGTGGCGCCGCTGTTTATGGCGCTGGTCTATACCCCGATCCTGAACCCGTGGCGTCTCAGCGTTCACAGCCAGATGGCGCGCATCGAGGCGGACAAGACCCGGCTCGATAGCGCGACCATCACCATGCTGTCGAACTCGCTGCGCTGGGGCCGGGAGGCGCTGCGTACGCTTCAGGACGATCCAGCCATTCAGGGCAATCCCGCACTGCGGCGGCTGATAAAAGAGGCCCTGAGCGGGCGCGTTACGCCGGGGAGTACCGCCGGGCCCGACGAGTTTCGCCAGATACCGCTTGCGGCACCGCAGCCGCAGCCGGAACCGGCGTTCTGGGCGACGCTGGCGAAACAGTACGTCTGGCGCGCCCGCGACTGTCTGCCGGAAAACGGCGTGTCGAGCTGCATGCTGCTGGCGCAGGATCTGAACGGCGACGGGCAACCGGAGTGGATCCTGTTTAACTTCAGCATGCGCAGTGCGTTTGTGATGAGCAAGCAGGGAGGGGCGTGGCAGGGAGTGGGCTATTTCTACACGCTGCCGAAGACGCTGGATGCCAGCACGCTCCGGAAAATCGCCCAGTCGTCCCGGTTGACGACGCTGCCGCAGCCGTGGCGCGACCTGTCGATTGACGGCGAACGCCTGCCGTTTGCCGCGGAGCGCGAGTAAAAAAAACGTCACCCGAAGGTGACGTCTGGCAATCAATGGATTTGCGGGTCCGCCGGGGAGGCGTTATTGCGCGCCTCGGCAATGTCCATCGCATTGAAAACGTAATGGCTGCCGCAGTAGTCGCAATTCATGTCGATTTCGCCATCTTCCGCGATCATGCTGTCAACTTCGTCATCCGGCAGGGTTTTCAGGGCCTCTGCGCAGCGTGCGCGAGAGCAGGTGCACTTGAAGATGACGTCCTGCGGATCGTATACCGTGACCTCTTCTTCATGGTACAGGCGCCACAGCACCTCGGTAGCCGGCAGGGTGAGCAGCTCTTCCGCCTTGATGGTTTCGGTCAGGGTCGCCAGGTGCTCGAAGTCGTTTGCCTGGGCATCCTGGGCCGGTAAGACCTGCAACAGCATGCCGCCTGCGGCGAGCTTGCCCTCGACGTCGCCGGTGCGGATAAACAGACGGGTCGGCAGCTGCTCGGAGCGCAGGAAGTAGTCTTCAAGGCAGGCGGCCAGCGTGTCGCCTTCCAGCCCTACCACGCCCTGATAGCGCTCGCCTTCGGCCGGGGTGATGGTGATGACCAGATACCCGTTACCCACCAGATCTTTCAGGCTGGCATCGGGGGCCACTTCGCCCTGCACGCGCGCGACGCCGCGCATTTCCTGCTTGTTGTTGCCGTTGATCACCGCCAGCGTCATCGGGCCATCGCCCTGCAGCTGCACGGTGATGTCGCCGTCAAACTTCAGCGTTGCGGTCAGCAGGCTGGTTGCCACCAGCAGCTCGCCAAGGATCACCTTCACCGGCTGCGGGTAGTCATGATTCTCAAGGATCTGCGTCCAGGTGTCGGATACCGTTACCAGCTCGCCGCGCACGGCGTAGTTTTCAAACAGATAACGGTGGAGTTGGTCGTGTTGGGCCATAATTTTCTCTCTTACGGAGGCGACGCGGCGCGTCATCCTCTGGTTACAGTGCAGTGCGCCGCGAACCGGTCTGCGAACCGGCGCGCGTCACGCTACAGATTGGGGTGTTATGCCGGGTCGTTGTCGCCGGCCTTAAATCGAATCAGGTCGCGCCGCTCTTTTTTGTCCGGGCGGCGATCCGGGTGCGGCATCGACAGCGCGTTCAGCTTGCGGGCCGCGGCCATTTTTTCCCGTTTCTCGATGCTTTCCGGCGTCTCTTCATAGAGCGCGGTCGCTTCGCTGGCCGGACGGCGCTGGTCGGTTATCGCTTTCACGATCACGGTGCGTTCGTCATTTCCCTGGCGTAAAACCAGCACCGCATTAAGCTCCATCACCTTACTGGGCTTGCTGCGCTGGCCGTTGTAATGCACCTTGCCGCCTTCCACCATCTCACGCGCCAGCGCGCGGGTTTTGTAGAATCGGGCAGCCCAGAGCCATTTGTCGAGGCGTACGCCCGCTGCGGGTTTCTCTTTCATGCTCACTCCTCCGGTTGCAGCGCCGGGAGAAAACGGCGGTAGTCGCCCATCGCCGGATGGCGCAGATATGCTTTTTCAGCCAGTCCCGAATCCGGGTTGGTGACGCCAAGACAATAACGGATACCAAACAGGGCAGCAGCATCCAGAATCGGCTCGCTGTCGTCGATAAACAGCGTGCGAGCGGCATCAAGGCCGGTATGACGGGCTACTGCCTGCCATAACCGCTGATCTTCCTTGGGATATCCAAATGTGTGGGTGGAAAGTAATAAATCAAGGTGCGCGCCGAGACCGGTGTGTTCAAGCTTCACCGCCAGGTTATGGGGATGCGCGTTGGTCAGCAGGATGCGCCGCTTGCCGCAGGCCTTCAGCGCCTCCAGGAACGGCACCGTATCGTCGCGCATCACCGCCTTTGGCCCTTCCGCGGTGGTCATTGCGAGGATATCCAGCCCCAGACGTTCACTCCAGTAGTCGAGACAGTACCAGTTTAGCGTATGCTGCACCGCGTGATACTCCTGGCGGATAAGCTGATGTGCCGCGTCCAGTGCGATGCCGCGGGTTGCGCTCAGGGTCTCCGGCACATGGTGTTGCCAGAAACGGGTATCGAAGGCGAGGTCGAGCAGGGTGCCGTCCATGTCCAGCAGGACGGTATCAATATCCTGCCAGGGGATATCCAGATGCATATAAACTCCAGCCGGAAGGGAAAAGTGCGCGACAGATTATCACAAACCCGTCGCGCGGGCTGAATCAGAACATGGGGCGAGAATCGGGCGGCGTCATGAGACGCGGATTGAGGCAGCTCTCGTAATACTGCTGGATTTCCGTCAGGCGTGCGCGGTTGCGCTGGTAGCGACGCACGGCCATTACGCCGTTAAACGCCGCGCACAGGATCATTGCCAGCAGCAGCAGACAGATACCGGTGTAGCGCCACAGGCCAGCGCTGTCCGGAATGCTGTGCAGATCGATATGAATGGTGCCGTTGGCATCGGTACGCAGGCCGGTCACGATCCCTTCAGCGCGGAACGGGGTCTGAATCAACATTTCCGCCAGGCGCTGGAACTCTTTCCACTGATCCTGGGCCGGATGTTCATACAGCGGTACCGGCGGCCAGGGTTGCTCGACCAAATCGCTGCCTTCATCGCTGATGATCATAAAGCCGCCCGGTGCCGGGCTGTTGAGCGCCTGGGCCGCACGGGCGGTTTCCCGCGCCACAAAGGGAGCAATCGACGTGGTGACCAGGTTATCGAGCGACTCGGCGCTCACCTGGCGCAGCAGCACGTTGGTGCCTTTCAGCTGACCGCTGTTGGCGCGTTTAATCAGCGTATCCCAGTCTTTGGTCCCGCCGAGGTTCACCAGCGCGTTCTTCAGGCGCACGCACTCATCTTCCGCCGAGCAGAGATCCTGGGTTTTCTGCACAATTTCTGAGAAGTCATCCAGCAGCACCATGCCTGACTGTTGGATCGCCGAGCGCAGGCCCGGGTTGACCTTGTTGTCGTCGGCGCTGGGGTGGAGCTGGCTGGTGATGGCTTCGCTCAACGCCTCGGCTTTCGTGACGGTATCCGACTGCGGAACCGGCAGCGGCGCGGCGTTATTCCAGATGATCTGCGAGCAGTCGAACGGCATAAACGGATAGTTCTGCCGTGACGAGTAGCTGCCCGACGTATGAATGTTGCACATCCCGGTGCCGTTCACCTTGAGCGTATCTCCGACGCGGATCCCTGCCTGCTCAAGCTGCTCAACGCTGGTGGCTTCCACCGTCTGAGCGCCTTTCAGCCAGGAAATGGTGATTTTGAGCGGCATATCAAGCGGTACCCAGATCACCAGCATCAGAAGCACCACCAGCGCGCCGGCGGCAATGGTCAGGCTGCGCATCCAGTGCTGGAGCGGGAAGTTTTTAACCTCATCATGCAGCGACAGAAAACGGCCCTGGCGCACAACGTGACGGTCAAGATAGATATCGATATCCGTTTCATGCCCCAAATCCTGGTGGATCCAGGGCTGCCAGTGCGCGGGGTAGATAAGGTCAATAATGCCCAGCGAGATATTGTTGATCTGCTCCTGGTTTGACTCCCCGAACAACCCCCAGCGCTTCGGCGTGCCGCGCAGGCAGTGAATTTCGCGTAGCGCGGTCTGGGTGGGCGGCGCAAACAGCCCCCACAGCCCTGCGGCCAGCAGCATGATGGCGCCGCCAGCAAGCCAGGGCAGCACGATTTCCGGGCTGACGAGGCAGAAGAAGAACAGCAGAAACGAGGCGCAGATCAGCAGGGCTTCGCGCATCCCGTCAGGACGGCTCAGGGCATGCTCTTCCTGGGTTTCCTGACGAATGTTGAGCAGTTCAATCTGCTCGCTCTCTTCGCCGCGAATAGAGGCCTGGGTGCCGGTGACGCTTTCCAGCGCATAGCCCTGCGACTCATAGAGCGGATCCTGGAGCGTGTGGCCGTTCAGCCCGATAACCAGCGGCAGCGTATCGGTGCAGATAAGCTCCACTTCGTTATCATCGGTGATGACCTGCTCCCAGAAAGGCGGGAGGTGCACTTCAAGCGAGTCGAGGTAGTAGCGCCACTTGTTCGAGTCGTCGGTAGACAGACCGTAGCGGGTGATGGAGCGGGTTAATCCATAGACGGTGTTGCTGTGGGCGTTGAGTCGTAGAGTCACGGGCGCTGCGGGCGCGCCGGTTGGCGTTGGCGCCCGCTGAGTACGAGCCAGCGTGTCGAGATAGGCCTCTACGGCGCTGCGTTCGTCTGTCGTCAATCTGCGTGTGGATGCCCCAGCGAAAACGTGGAGATAAGGTATCTTGTTGCGCTGGCGCGCATTACGCCTGATAACCCATCCTGCAATCACCACACAGGCCAGCATAGTAGCTACTACAATAAACAAGGAGCTCATGCTTTCCCCATTAAACCCATCTTTTTTTCATTACGCGTGGTTGGAAGCAACCCTTAAAGCATTCAGGTAGTTGAATGATTATCGGCAGGTATCAAGACTTTCTTGAGGGCGTTTTGTCACGCATACCAGCAGTAAATCAATGTTAGCAAAGTCAGAACAGCGGAAATATCAGCAAATTCCTATTACATTTTCAACCTCTTGACTTATGAACGTTCAAATGATTGCTTTTGTAAAGTTACAGGTATGTAAATAAGGGGCAATTAACATTGCCCAAACCGTGCGGCATGTCGCACAATGACACCATTATTCTGACTTTCAGACCAGCCATGATGAGTAAACCACTACAAAAACCCACCATCCTGCATGTCGAAACGGTAGCACGTTCACGCCTGTTTAACGTGGAATCCGTGGATCTGGAGTTCAGCAACGGCGAACGCCGGGTGTACGAGCGCATGCGCCCCTCTAACCGCGAAGCGGTAATGATCGTGCCGATTATCGACGATCACCTGATATTAATTCGGGAGTATGCGGTTGGGCTGGAGTCATACGAGCTGGGCTTTCCGAAAGGGCTTATCGATCCGGGGGAGACCCCGCATCAGGCGGCCAACCGCGAGCTGAAAGAGGAAGTGGGCTTTGGCGCCAGGCAGCTTACCTTCCTGAAGAAGCTCACCATGGCGCCGTCCTATTTCTCCAGCAAGATGAATATCATGCTGGCAGAAGATCTCTACCCTGAATCACTGACGGGCGATGAGCCGGAGCCGCTGGTGCAGGAGCGCTGGCCGCTGGCGCATTTGATGGACCTGCTGGAAGATCCCGATTTCAACGAAGCGCGAAACGTCAGCGCCCTGTTTTTGATTCGTGAATGGTTGCGCGGTCAGGGACGTCTCTGACCTCCGCCTGCGCCTCACCGCCATAAAAAAACGCGCCTTTCGGCGCGTTTTTGTCAGAACAGTTCCTGGGTTTCACCGTTATCGATAATGGTGGTCCCCACCTCCTGCACCGCATGCTGCGTCGGCTGGGTACCCTCGATAAAGAACTCCGCCCGGCTATTGCCGCCATTGGCCAGCTGACCGGTACTGCGATCGATATTCACCGTAACGATACCGGCCGGCGGCGTGAGGGGTTCTTCCGGTACGCCGTCCAGTGCCACCTTCATGTAGGCGTCCCACGCAGGCTGCGCGCTCTTGGCACCGCCTTCGTAGCCGGAGATCTGGCCAGGAATCGCCCCGGAGGCAGAGGTGCGGCCCAGATCGCGACGGTGATCGTCAAACCCAATCCACACCGAGGTCACAACGCCCGGACCGTAGCCGGAGAACCAGGCGTCCTTCGAGCTGTTGGTGGTCCCGGTTTTCCCGCCGATATCGTTACGCTTCAAGTCGCGACCGGCGCGCCAGCCGGTGCCTTGCCAGCCCGGCTCGCCGAAGATATTGGTGTTCAGGGCGCTTTTGATCAGGAACGCAAGCGGGGTATTGATCACGTGCGGCGCATACTGCGGGGCAGGGCTCTGCGCGACCAGTTCGCGGTTAGCCTGCTCAAGCTGCGGCATAGGCACCACGGCGTTTTGCTGCTCCCGGGAAATCGCCACATCCTCAACGTCTTTGTTTTCCAGCACGTCGGACTTCGGCGTGTCGCCATAGATCACCGGAATATTGCAGTCGGCGCAGGCGATCTTCGGCTGCGCTTCGAACAGCGTCTGGCCTTCAACGTTCTCAATTTTGCTGATGTAGTACGGATCGACGAGGAAGCCACCGTTAGCCATCACCGCGTAGCCGCGCGCGACCTGCATCGGGGTGAATGACGCCGAGCCCAGCGCCAGCGATTCGGTATGGACGATGTTTTGCGCCGGGAAGCCGAAGCGCTGCAGGTACTCAGCCGCATAGTCGACGCCCATGGCGCGCATCGCGCGTACCATCACCACGTTTTTCGACTGGCCCAGCCCCTGACGAAGACGGATGGGGCCTGCATACTCCGGCGGCGAGTTTTTCGGACGCCAGTCAGAACCGGCCCCGGCATCCCAGCGGGAGATCGGCACGTCGTTGAGAATACTTGCCAGCGTCAGGCCTTTATCCATCGCCGCGGTATAGAGGAACGGCTTGATGTTCGAGCCCACCTGGCGCAACGCCTGGGTGGCGCGGTTGAACTTGCTGTGGTTAAAGTCGAAGCCGCCAACCAGCGCCATCACCGCGCCGTTTTTCGGGTTGATGGAGACCAGCGCCGAGTTCACTTCCGGCACCTGGGCCAGCCACCACTTATCGTCGGCCTTGCGGACCCAGATTTGCTGCCCGGCTTGCACCACGTCGGTAACCTTACGCGGCGTCGGACCCTGGGAGGTATCTGACCGGTAGGCGCGCGCCCAGCGCACGCTGTCCATTTTCAGTGACACGGACGTGCCGTCAGCCAGAAGCGCAATGGCTTCCGTCGGGTTTGCCGAGGTCACCACCGACGGGAACAGCGGGCCATAGCCCGGTACGGTTTTCAGCGTGCTGATAATTTTCTCGCGGTCCCACGGCATTTCACCCACTTTCCACAGCTGGTTGGTGGGTCCGCGGTAGCCGTGGCGCATATCGTAATCAATGACGTTCTGACGCAGCGCGCTCTGCGCGCCGAGCTGCACTCTGCGGGTGATGGTGGTGGTGATGCGATAGCCGTCTTCATACGCCTTTTCGCCGTAGCGGCTCACCATATCCTGACGCACCATTTCAGTCAGATAAGGCGCTGAAAACGCGATCTGCGGGGCATGGTAGCTGGCGTCGATTGTCTCGTTGCGCGCCTCGTCGTACTGCGCCTGGCTGATATAGCCCTCGCTCAGCATGCGCGACAACACCACGTTGCGACGCGCAACCGCGCGCTCCATCGAATAGAGCGGGTTGAACGTTGACGGCGCTTTCGGCAGACCGGCAATGGTCGCCATCTCGCCCAGCGTCAGCTGATCGACCGCTTTGCCAAAGTAGACCTGCGCAGCGGAACCGACGCCGTAGGAGCGGTAGCCGAGATAGATTTTGTTCAGGTACAGCTCAAGGATCTCATCCTTGGTCATCAGCTGTTCGATGCGGATGGCGAGGAACACCTCTTTGATTTTACGCATCAGGGTGCGCTCAGGACTCAAAAAGAAGTTACGTGCCAGCTGCTGGGTAATGGTACTCGCGCCCTGCGAGGCATGGCCGGAGAACAGCGCAACGCTGGCGGCGCGGAAAATCCCCACCGGATCGACGCCGTGATGCTCATAAAAGCGGCTGTCCTCGGTCGCAATGAAGGCCTTAACCATGATCGGCGGAATTTCACCGAGCGTTAACGGGATACGGCGTTTCTCACCGTACTGGGCGATCAGTTCGCCATCCGCGCTGTAGATCTGCATAGGAATTTGCAGCCGCACGTCCTTTAACGTCGCAACGTCAGGCAGCTGTGGCTCAACATATTTGTACAGACCGAATATCGAGCCTGCTCCCAGCAGGATGCAACACACTGCAAGGATGAATAGATACTTTACGAACTTCACCGGAGATTTCCCATCTGGTTTCAACTGGGCAGTTTATAAACAAACGCGCGGTAGTATAAAGGCAAGCCAGGAGCATTGATATGTCAATTTCATCCGTAGCGCCAGGGAGGTCGCCGATTATGACATACGAGCAATGGCAGATAGGTCTGGAAATTCAAGAAGATGGCATCAGGGCGCTGGCGCTGACCGCGCGGCGGGGGGCGCTGCGGCTGCGCCGCTGGTGGCAGTTGCCGCTGCCGCACGGTTGCCTTGTCGGCGGGGTGGTGGCGGAGCCGGAGGCGCTCACCGCGGTACTGCGGCAGTGGCGCAAAACCCTGCCGGGGTGGCATCGCCTGAGGCTGGGTTTTCCGGCACATCGCACTCTGCTTCGTCAGGTCCCGCTACCGACCGCGAGGCTCAGCGAGCCGGAGTGTGAACGTTACATCGCCGGTGCTGCCGCGCGGCAGGTGGGGGTTGCCGCTGAGACGCTCGCGCTTGATTACCATCCCACTGCCGATGGCAAAGCGTTGTCGGTCATCGCGGCGCAGCAGGGTGAAGTGGCATGCCTGATGCGCTGCGCGCGCCAGGCCCGGCTCAACCTGACGGCGATCACGCCCGATGCCAGCGCCCCCGGGGCGCTGGTCAGGCATCTTAGCGCGCCGTTGCGCGGGCTGGTGAGCTGGCACAGCGGGAAGTGGTATCTGGCGTGTGACACCCACTGGGGATGGGGCGAACCCCCCGCTGTCGCCACCTTTGAACAGGCGTGCGCGCTGCTCGGTATGGCGCCGCATGACGCGGCCTGGTGCGCCCTGCCTGCCGGGGTGGCGGCACCGGAGGCGCAGGCCTTCGATCCATGGCGTACCTTTACCCACCTGCAGCCCCCGCTGCCGCTCGAGCCGGAAAAGTGGCTGGTGCCCATCGGGCTGGCGGTGGGGGAGGCGATGTCATGAGCGTGCAGCCCAATCTTCTCGCCTGGCGAGCGATGCAGCGCAGGCAGCGCCTGCGTGTCTGGGGGCTGCTGCTGATCGGCTCGCAGCTTATCGTCCTGGCCACGACCTTCGCCCAGCGGACGGCAACGCCCGCAGCGACGGGGCGGCTATGGGAGGAGCATACCCGCGCGTTACAGGCGGCGCTGGCATCGCGCGTCACCGCGATAAGCGCGCTGGCCACAGAGGTTGGCGCGGCCCAGGCATCCGCGCAGCAACGCGCCCTCCGGCTTGCGGAAAATCGCCACTGGCAGTCCCGGCTCACGGCGCTGGAGGCGGCGATGCCGGATGACCTCTGGCTGACGCAGTTACAGTTCAGCGGCAGGGCGATTATCGCCACCGGCTTTGCCCGTACCCCGGCGGCGCTGGCCGCTTTCGACGCGCAGCCCTGGCCCGGTCCGGCGTTTTCAGCCCCGGCGCCTGGCGCAACCGGCCGCAACGAGCAGGGGCAGTTCGCCTTTAGCCTGCGCTGGGCTCAGGAGGGGAACCATGCCCGGATGGATTGAGCGCTGGCTGAGCGCATCGGCTACGCTGCGGGCCGTCAGTGGCGCCATGGCTATGGTACTGCTGGGCCTGCTCGGGGCGGCAGGCGTAGCCCGACTGACGCCGGTCAATGAGACGCAGCGCTTGCCCCTTGCCGATGAACGCCTTCGCCTGAGCACGCAACTGCGTCATCTGCCCACCCGACAGGCCCTGGAGCAGCAGCGGGCGCAACTGGCTGGTGAAGCGCGGCCCGCAACCTTTTCCGCCGTGGCGTTCTGTGCCCGGCATGAGGCGAGCTTCGTAAGCTGGCGGCCGGAAGTGTCCGGCGGCGGAGAACTGGTGGCTGATGCCGACTGGGCAAAGGCGCCGGGGCTGTTTGCCACGCTCAGTCCCTTTTGGCTCAGCGTCTCAGGGTTCACGCTGGCCCCGGTCAACGGACGCCTGCGTCTGACGCTGAACCTGGAGCGTGTCGATGCGGGTTAACTATGTGGCCGGGCTGTTGATCTGTATTCCGCTGTGGGCCTGCGGGCGTGACCCCTTTGCTATGCCGGGGCAGGGCTGCCAGATGCCGGAGACGGCGTGGTTACTCAAAGGGGTGATGATCGCCGGTGAGCACTCTGTCGCCCTGCTGCAGCATCCTGACGGCAGCTGGCAGCGCGTCCGGGCGAGAGATACCTTGCCGGGCGGGGTGCGGGTCAGTGCCGTCAGCCGCTATGAGGTGCAGGCCAGCCTGAGGGGCGCCTGCACACAGGAGACGTTACGTTTGACGTATCAAGGAAGAAAAAATGAAGGGAATCATGCTGTGGTTATCACTACTACTCCTGCCCACGCTGGCGCAGGGCGGCCTGGAAAATCGGGTGTCCCTGACGGTGGACGACGTGCCGGTGGGGCAGGTGCTTCAGGCGCTGGCCGAAAGTGAAAAGCGCAACCTGGTGCTTGCGCCGGGCGTGGCGGGTAACGTGTCGTTACAGCTGAACGAGGTGCCCTGGAGCCAGGCGTTTAAGACGGTGATTGAGAGCGCCGGGCTGTATTCACGCCGGGAAGGGAACGTATTGCGGGTTTATCCCGGCACCTGGCCTGCGGAGCAAGCGGCCAGACGGGCCGCACAGCAGCCGGCGTCGCTCACCAGCGCCACCCTGCCGTTGCATTATGCCGAGGCGGCAGAGCTGGTGGCCAGCATCACCTCTGGCCTGAAACTGCTCAGTCCTCAGGGCGCGCTGGTGGCCGATAAACGCACCAACAGCCTGATGGTGCGCGACACCAAAGCCGTGGTGGAGCAACTCAAAGCGCTGATTCGCGACATGGATACGCCGCTCGGGCAGGTCGAGCTGGCGGCACACATTGTCACCATGAACCAGCAAAGCCTGCGTGAGCTGGGCGTCAAATGGAGCAACGGCGAAAGCGATGACGGCGGCGTGTCGGTGGCTGCGGATCTGAGCGTTGCCAACGCCTCAACCCGGCTTGGCTTTACTATCGGGCGCATCGACGGGCGCATGCTGGCGTTTGAACTCTCGGCGCTTGAGCAGCGACATCAGGTGGAGATTATCGCCAGCCCGCGTCTGCTGGCCTCCCATCAGCAGCCCGCCAGCATTAAGCAGGGCAGTGAAATCCCCTATCAGGTCTCCAGTGGCGAAAGCGGTGCAACCTCCGTGGAATTTAAGGAAGCGGTGCTGGGAATGGAAGTTACGCCCGTGATTCAGCAGGGTGGGCGAATTCGTCTGAAATTACGCATCAGCCAGAATATGCCGGGTCAGGTGCTGCAACAGGCAGAAGGGGAAGTGTTAGCCATTGATAAACAAGAGATTGAAACCATGGTGGATGTCAAAAATGGTGAAACCATTGCGCTGGGTGGCATCTTTCAGCAAAAGCACAAAGATGGTAGCGATCGTGTCCCGATACTTGGGCAGCTTCCGCTGCTGGGCGGTCTTTTTCGCCATGATGGAAAGGATGAAGAGCGGCGCGAACTGGTGGTTTTTATCACGCCAAAACTAGTCGCCGTGAAGTAATGTTCGCTGATGAAACCCCTGTTTTTTGTCATAAACCTGGCTTCGAAGTTTGACGCGCGGAAGGAATTATCATACAAGGAGTACCGATTTGAGCGTCTGTTCAAGCGGCACTTCCGTGAAAGAAGCCTTTCCAACCCTGCGCGTCAGGCGCGGTGATTTATTCGGTTGCCAAACCCGCTTGAGTATTGAGATAATTTTCAGTCTGACTCTCGCACTATCGCTTATGAGGTTTCAGTTCATGTCCTGCGGCGCCGGATATATGCAAAGCGGGTTTATCATCAACGAATTGTCTTAGTAGTACCAAAAAAATGGCAGAGAAACGCAATATCTTTCTGGTTGGGCCTATGGGTGCCGGCAAAAGCACTATTGGGCGACAGTTAGCTCAACAACTCAATATGGAATTTTACGATTCTGATCAAGAGATTGAGAAACGAACCGGAGCTGATGTGGGCTGGGTCTTCGATGTAGAAGGCGAAGAAGGTTTCCGCGATCGCGAAGAAAAAGTGATCAATGAACTAACGGAAAAGCAGGGTATTGTGCTGGCTACCGGCGGCGGTTCCGTGAAATCACGTGAAACCCGTAACCGACTCTCCGCCCGTGGTGTGGTGGTCTACCTTGAAACCACTATCGAGAAGCAGCTGGCGCGTACGCAGCGTGATAAAAAACGCCCACTGTTACAGGTAGAGACGCCGCCGCGCGAGGTGCTTGAAGCCCTGGCGAACGAGCGCAATCCACTGTATGAAGAAATTGCGGACGTTACGGTTCGCACTGACGACCAGAGCGCTAAAGTGGTCGCAAACCAGATTATTCATATGCTGGAAAACAACTGATTCTGGCTTACTCACACACTTGCCTGCGGGTATAAGTAAAAGAAGGTGGGCTTCGCGTCATGGAGAGGATTACCGTCACTCTCGGGGAACGTAGTTACCCAATCACCATCGCAGCCGGATTATTTAACGATCCGGCTTCTTTCTGGCCGTTGAAAGCAGGCGATCAGGCGATGCTGGTCACCAATGAAACGCTGGCCCCGGTTTATCTGGCAAAAGTGCGTCAGGTGCTCGAAGCGGCAGGTGTGAACGTTGATCAGGTCATTCTTCCAGACGGGGAGCAGTTTAAAAGCCTCTCCGTTCTGGATACCGTATTTACCGCGCTGCTGGAAAAACCCCACGCCCGCGATACCACACTGATCGCCTTAGGCGGCGGTGTCATTGGCGATCTGACCGGCTTTGCGGCGGCCAGCTACCAGCGCGGCGTCCGTTTTATTCAGGTCCCTACCACCCTGCTTTCGCAGGTGGACTCCTCCGTCGGCGGCAAAACGGCCGTCAACCATCCCCTCGGCAAAAACATGATCGGCGCGTTCTATCAGCCCGCGTCGGTGGTGGTGGATCTGGATTGCCTGAAGACGCTGCCCGCCCGCGAGCTGGCGTCGGGTCTGGCGGAAGTGATCAAATACGGCATCATTCTTGACGCGGCGTTCTTCAGCTGGCTCGAAGAGCATCTGGATGCGCTGCTGGCGCTCGACGGCACTGCGATGGCGTACTGCATTCGCCGCTGCTGCGAGATCAAAGCCGATGTGGTCGCCGCTGACGAACGCGAAAGCGGGCTGCGCGCGCTGTTAAACCTGGGGCATACCTTCGGCCACGCCATTGAGGCGCATATGGGGTATGGCAACTGGCTGCACGGCGAGGCGGTAGCAGCGGGCATGGTAATGGCCGCCCGCACGGCACAGCGTCTCGGTCAGTTCAGCGAGCAGGAGACGGCGCGGGTAATCACCTTGCTGACCCGCGCGGGTCTGCCGGTCACCGGCCCGGAGACAATGGCGCCTGAAGACTACCTGCCGCACATGATGCGTGATAAAAAAGTATTGGGCGGCGAGCTGCGTCTGGTGCTCCCGCTGGGTATTGGGAACAGTGAGCTGCGAAGCGGCGTGCCGCATGATGTGGTATTAAGCGCCATCGCGGATTGTCAGTCCGCATAGCCCGTACGCAACGCTGCGCGGGTTAACGATTCGTATAAATACCGTCGTTTCCGCTACGTTATGCAGTAACGGGTCATATTATTAGAGGGTCTGGTCGCCGCAGTCGGGCGATTTTTAACTTTGGGTAAGGCGTCACGTCGCAAGACAGGCCGAACCTTTGAGTGGGGTGTTAAATGGATGAGTTCAAACCAGAAGACGAGCTGAAACCCGATCCCAGCGATCGTCCTGCCCGCGGTCGTAAAACCGGCGGTAACAACGAACCACAGATCAATTTTGATGATGTGGATCTGGATGGGGACGATCCGCGCCCGTCACGCGCGCGCCGCACGCGTGAGCGTGATGAGGATGACTATCCGGCCGATGAGGCGCTGGCTGAAGACGACGCCGCGCCGCGTCCGCGCCGACGCAAAAGCAAAGCGGCTCCGGCTAAAGGGCCCGTGTCTCGTCAGCATCTGATGATGGGCCTCGGCATTCTGGTGCTGCTGCTGCTTATCTTCGGCATTGGCTCCGCGCTCAACATCCCGAATACCGATAACGCCACCGCTGATAAACAGCCGGCCGAGCGCAGCATCGATCTCTCCGGCAACAGCGAGACGGCGGCGAACCAGGCAAACGGCGCCCAGCCGCAGCCGGGTATTACGTCGGCGGCTAACCCTGCCGCGCCGCAGGAGATCTCCGTTCCGCCGGTTGCCGCTACGCCAACCGAAGGCCAGGCTCCCGCCACGCCGGATAACCAGCGTCGCGTTGAGGTGCCGGGCGATCTGAACAATGCCCTGACCCAACAGCAGGGCCAGATTGATAACGTGGCCTCCGGATCTACCCTGCCGACCGAACCTGCCACGGTGGCAGCGATTCACGGCAGCGAGCCTGCGCGTGCCGCGACAACCCGTACCCCACAGCCGACCGGCACCAAAGCGGCCCCGGTTCGCGAACGTCAGCGTGCGGTGATTGAGCCTGCGCCACGTAAAACGGAAACGGCCCAGAGCAAACCGCAAACCACCACCAAAACCAGCGAGCCGAAAGCCGCAGCGGCGAAACCGACAGCCCCGGCAGCCAGCGCTGCACCGAAAGCGGCGGCCTCTGCTGCACCGTCCAGCGCGGCAGCCTCTGCCAGCGGCGGCGCAACCGGCAACGTCAACGCCCTGAAATCCGCGCCGGGTAACCACTACACCCTGCAGCTGAGCAGTTCATCGAACTACAACAACCTTAACGCCTGGGCGAAGAAAGAGAACCTGAGCAACGTGGTGGTGTATAAAACCACCCGCAACGGGCAGCCGTGGTATGTACTCGTCAGCGGCGTGTACGCCAGCAAAGACGAAGCGCGCCGCGCGGTTAATACGCTACCGGCTGACGTTCAGGCCAAAAATCCGTGGGCAAAACCAATTCATCAGGTTCAGGCCGATTTGAAACAATGAGTAAAGCGCAGAATGCTGTCGGAGCCTCCCTCCACAGCGAGAGCAGGTAAATCAGTCGGACAGCATGAAAAAAAATCGCGCTTTTCTTAAGTGGGCAGGGGGCAAATACCCCCTGCTCGATGAAATAAAACTCCATCTCCCGCAGGGAGATTGCCTTGTCGAACCTTTTGTCGGCGCCGGTTCGGTGTTTCTTAATACCGGCTATCAGCGCTACATTCTGGCAGACATCAACAGCGATCTGATTGACCTCTATAACACGGTAAAAACCCGTACCGACGAGTACGTCAGCGAGGCACGCAAGCTGTTTGCCCCGGAAACGAACGCCTCGGAAACCTACTATCAGCTGCGCAGTGAATTCAACCAGAGCCGCGATCCCTTCCGGCGCGGCCTGCTGTTTTTGTATCTGAACCGACATGGCTACAATGGTCTGTGTCGCTACAATCTGCGCGGTGAGTTTAACGTGCCGTTTGGCCGCTATAAGCGCCCCTACTTTCCCGAAGCGGAGCTTTATCACTTCGCCGAGCGGGCGCAGTGCGCTGAGTTTTTCTGCGAGTCTTATGAGGCGAGCATGGGGCGAGCCCAGCAGGGCAACGTCGTGTATTGCGATCCGCCTTACGCTCCCCTTTCGCTGACGGCAAACTTTACGGCCTACCACACCAACAGTTTCGGGCTCGGACAGCAGCAGCACCTTGCCGAACTGGCCGAAGGGCTGAAGCGTAACCGCGTGCCGGTACTGATATCGAATCACGATACCCTGCTGACGCGCGAGTGGTATCAGGGCGCAGACTCGCTGAAAGTAGTGAAAGTCCGGCGCAGCATCAGCAGCAACGGTGGAACGCGTAAGAAGGTGGACGAACTGCTGGCGCTGTACAAAGGCTGAGCCGGTACGCCGCCACACAGATGCATAATTGATGGAGAAGCGGATGAAACAGTTTTTGATTGCCCCCTCTATTCTGTCGGCGGATTTCGCCAGGCTGGGTGAAGACACCGCGAAGGTGCTGACGGCGGGAGCCGACGTGGTCCATTTCGACGTGATGGATAACCATTACGTGCCGAACCTGACCATCGGGCCGATGGTCCTCAAGGCGCTGCGCAACTACGGCATTACCGCTCCGATCGACGTACATCTGATGGTGAAACCCGTCGATCGCATCATTCCTGACTTTGCTGCCGCTGGCGCCAGCATCATCACCTTCCACCCGGAAGCGTCCGAACACATCGACCGCTCGCTGCAGCTGATTAAAGAGCAGGGCTGTAAAGCGGGCCTGGTGTTTAACCCGGCGACGCCGCTGAGCTATCTCGACCACGTCATGGACAAGCTGGATGTGATCCTGTTGATGTCGGTTAACCCGGGCTTCGGTGGGCAGTCCTTTATTCCGCATACCCTCGACAAGCTGCGCGAGGTGCGCCAGCGCATCGACGCGTCCGGGCGCGATATTCGCCTCGAAGTCGACGGCGGCGTAAAAGTGAATAATATCGCGGACATCGCCGCGGCCGGCGCAGACATGTTCGTCGCAGGCTCGGCCATTTTCGACCAGCCGGACTACAAAGCGGTCATCGACGAGATGCGCAGCGAACTGGCAAAGGTAGCGCATGGATAAGTCAGAAATGATTCGCGGTGTTGCGTTCGATCTCGACGGTACGCTGGTCGACAGCGCGCCGGGGCTGGCCCACGCGGTGGACATGGCGCTGTACGCGCTAGAGTTGCCGCAGCCGGGCGAAGCGCGGGTAATTACCTGGATTGGCAACGGCGCAGATGTGCTGATGGAGCGCGCCCTGAGCTGGGCACGTCAGGAGCGCGCCACGCTGCGTGCCGCGGCGGGCAAATCCCGCATCGATGAGGCTGATATTCCTCAGGAAGAGCAGGCGCGGGTGCTGCGTAAGCTGTTTGATCGCTATTACGCCGAGAGCGTGGAAGGGGGCAGCACGCTGTTCCCGGACGTGGAAGCGACTCTGGCTGCGCTGCACGCTAACGGCACGCCGATGGCTCTGGTGACCAACAAACCAACGCCGTTCGTGGCTCCGCTGCTGGCGTCCCTGAATATCGCCCGCTACTTTAGCGTTGTCATCGGCGGCGACGATGTGCAGAACAAAAAGCCGCATCCTGAACCGCTGCTGATGGTCGCCAAAAACCTGGATCTGGCCCCGTCGTCGCTGCTCTTTGTCGGCGACTCACGCAATGATATTCTCGCCGCTCAGGCTGCCGGTTTCGTCTCCGTCGGCCTGACCTACGGCTACAACTACGGTGAAGCGATTGCCCTGAGCAAGCCGGACCACGTGTTCGATCGCTTCAGCGACATCCTGCCCATCTTCGGGCTTTCGCACAGTGACAATCAGGAAACAGAAAATGAGTAAGCCCATCGTTTTTAGTGGCGCGCAGCCGTCAGGTGAATTGACCATTGGCAACTACATGGGTGCGCTGCGTCAGTGGGTGAACATGCAGGATGAGTACCACTGCATTTACTGCATCGTCGATCAGCATGCCATCACCGTGCGTCAGAACCCTGAACAGCTGCGCAAAGCCACGCTTGATACCCTGGCGCTCTATCTGGCCTGCGGCATCGACCCGGAAAAAAGCACCATCTTCGTTCAGTCCCATGTGCCGGAGCATGCGCAGCTGGGCTGGGCGCTGAACTGCTACACTTATTTCGGTGAGCTGAGCCGTATGACCCAGTTCAAAGACAAATCGGCGCGTTACGAAGAGAACATCAACGCCGGTCTGTTCGATTACCCGGTCCTGATGGCAGCCGATATTCTGCTGTATCAGACCAACCAGGTACCGGTGGGTGAAGATCAGAAGCAGCATCTGGAGCTCAGCCGCGATGTGGCGAGCCGCTTTAACGCCATCTACGGCGAGATCTTCAAGGTTCCGGAGCCGTTTATTCCTAAGTCCGGCGCGCGCGTGATGTCGCTGCTCGATCCGACGAAGAAAATGTCCAAGTCTGACGACAACCGCAACAACGTGATTGGCCTGCTGGAAGATCCGAAGTCGGTGGTGAAAAAGATCAAACGCGCCATGACCGATTCCGACGAGCCGCCGGTGGTACGCTACGATGTGGCGAACAAGCCGGGCGTGGCTAACCTGCTGGACATCCTCTCCGCCGTTACCGGAAAAAGCATCCCGGAACTTGAGCAGCATTTTGAAGGCAAAATGTATGGTCATCTGAAAGGGGAAGTGGCTGAAGCGGTATCCGGTATGCTTACCGAACTGCAGGAGCGCTATCACCGCTTCCGCAACGACGAAGCGTTCCTCAACCAGGTAATGAAGGACGGAGCAGAGAAGGCCAGCGCCCGCGCGTCAGAAACGCTGAAGAAGGTTTACGACGCCATTGGGTTTGTCAGCAAGCCGCTGTAAACCGGCATAAAAAAAGGCAGGGTAACCTGCCTTTTTTGTTATTAGTGGCTTGAGAACCAGTTGAGCCTGTCGCGCAGCGCCACCACGCGCCCGACGATAATCAGGCTCGGGCTTTCAACCTGCGCCGCCAGCTCTCCCAGCTGCGTCAGCACGCCGTCCACCACGCGCTGCTTCACTGCGGTACCGTTTTCCACCAGCGCCACCGGCATATCGGCCGCCATGCCGTGCTCCAGCAGCTTCTCCTGGATGGTCGCCGCCTGATTCAGGCCCATGTAAAACACCAGCGTCTGCTTCTCTGCTGCCAGATTATGCCAGTCCATCGCGCCGCCGTTTTTCAGGTGGCCGGTAACCAGCCGCACGCTTTGCGCGTAGTCGCGGTGGGTTAATGGAATGCCCGCGTAGGCCGAACAGCCCGAGGCCGCGGTGATGCCCGGCACTACCGAGAACGGAATACCGGCATCGCACAGGGTTTCCAGCTCCTCACCCCCGCGTCCGAAAATAAACGGATCGCCGCCTTTGAGTCGCACTACGCGTTTCCCGCGCTGGGCTTCACGCAGCAGGATCTGGTTAATCTCTTCCTGCGGCACGCAGTGATAGCCGGCACGCTTACCGACGAATACCCGGTCGGCGTCGCGACGCACCAGATTCATGATCTCATCAGATACCAGCCGGTCATATACCACGATATCCGCCTGCTGAATTTGCTGTAGCCCTTTTAGCGTCAGCAGACCCGGATCGCCCGGTCCGGCACCCACCAGCACCACTTCGCCGCGGTTCTCCAGCGGTTCGCTGAACAGCGTCTCGGTAATCGACGTCACCGCTGCCGTATCCTGATTCGCCAGCGACTGCGCAAGACGATCGTTGACGAAGAACTTCTCCCAGAAGCGACGACGCTCGCTCATGCTGGAAAACGTCTGTTTAACCCGCGCCCGCAGCTGGCCGGCGTAACGCGCGATGTGGCCGAGGTGCTGAGGCAGCAGGGATTCCAGTTTTTCACGCAGTAAACGCGCCAGTACCGGCGACGTGCCGCCGGAGGAGATGGCCACCATCAGCGGCGAGCGGTCGATGATCGACGGCATGATGAAGCTGGCCTGCTTAGGCGCATCCACCACGTTACAGAAGATGCGGCGCGCGTCAGCGGCATCGTTCACGCGCTGGTTCACTTCGTCGTCATCGGTGGCGGCAATCACCAGCCAGCAGGTATCCAGCAGCGATTCGTCAAAGTCGCCCTCGGCGAGGGTGAGCGCCCCGGCGTCGGCCCAGGCGATAAACTGCGGGTCGAAGCGCAGCGCGTTGACGGTGAGTCGGGCACCTGCTTCCATCAGCAGCCGGGCTTTACGTTCCGCAACGTCGCCACCGCCGACCAGCAGGCAGTCACGATCGCGTAATTGGCAAAATATTGGCAGGTGGTCCACGACATTACCTCTTAGTTATGTGCTGTTGCGTTGGCTACCCCGACGCGGCTTGCGCCCGGGCGTTCCGCTTTTGGCGTAGCATACCAATAACCCAGCCCCATAAACACGGCACCAGAGAAAGTGTTGCCCAGCGTTACCCATAAAAGGTTATGGCCGATACCTGAAAGGGTGTAGGCCTCGCTGTGGTGACCGAACCAGGAGAGCGCAAACAGCGTCATGTTGGCAACGGAGTGCTCGTACCCGGAGGCGATAAATGCCAGCAGGCACCACCAGATAGCGATGAACTTCGCCGCGCCTTCGGTACGTACCGCCATCCAGATCGCCAGGCAGACCAGCCAGTTACACAGGACACCTTTGAAAAACAGCACGCTGGCCGGTGCGGCGGTTTTTGCCAGCGCTGCGGTGTGCAGCAGACTGGTATCCGCCGGCAGCAGGTTTCCGCCGCCCCAGCTGTAGAGCAGGGCAACGAACACCGAGCCAATCAGGTTGCCAAGCCAGGTTTGCGGCAGAATCGACCACATCTGCCCGTGGCTGATGGTGCCGGCTTTGACGCCGAAGGTCAGGAACATGGTGTGGCCGGTGAACAGTTCAGAGCCGGCAATGATGACCAGCGTCAGCGCGATGCCGAAGGTAGCGCCCATCACCAGTGGACGAATGGCAGGATCCAGTAAATTACCCAGGGTGAAAATCAGGATGATAGCCAGCCCGACGTAGGCGCCCGCCATGGCGGAGCTCACCCAGAAACCGAACGGGTTGTCTTTATTCAGTCGTGCGATGCGTGCCGCGTTGGCTGCACACTTGTTGATGGTGTCGGTAAACATAGTGATGTCCCAGAGTTAACAAGAATGCGGTGGCGCTCGTCGCGGAGCGCAGTCAAAAACGGGGGCGTTGCGCCCCCGTGTTAATCAGCCTTTAAGCTGTACCATGCCGTCATGGACGCGCGCATCGAAGTGCGCGACGGAATGGCTCTCATCCTCCATACAGCGCCCGTCGCGCAGACGGAAACGCTGTTTCTTCAGCGGGCTGGCAACCCACAGTTCGCCCTGATGTTCGGCAATCAGCCCGCGTGACAGCACGCTGGACTCGAAGAACGGGTCAATATTGCTGATGGCGTAGACCTGCTCCTCTTTACCGGGGCGGAAGATGGCAACCTGCTGGTCGCCCAGAAGGGCGCATACGCCGGTTGCCGGGATGATATCGTCTATCCGACAAATCGTCTGCCACTGGCTCATACGGTTTCCTCCACGAGGGTTACAGGAATGCGCTCATACGGCGCTGCCGGGCGATGCTGCTGGCGTTCGTTGACCACCTGCACGTTCGGATCGCGGCGATCGCTGTTGATGAAGTGTCTGAAGCGAACCTGCGCCTGCGGGTCGTTGACGGTTTCCTTCCACTCGCAAATCACCGCGTCGCGCAGGCGGGACATTTCTGATTCCAGCTGCGCGTTGAGGCCCAGCTTGTCGTCGATGATGACACTTTTGAGATAGTCGATGCCGCCTTCGAGGTTCTCCAGCCAGACCGAGGTGCGCTGGAGCTTATCCGCGGTGCGGATGTAGAACATCATGAAGCGGTCAAGGTAGTGCAGCAGCGTGTCGCGATCGAGGTCGGCGGCCAGCAGGTCAGCGTGGCGCGGTTTCATCCCGCCGTTACCGCAGACGTAAAGGTTCCAGCCCTTCTCGGTGGCGATAATACCGACGTCTTTCCCCTGGGCTTCAGCGCACTCGCGGGTGCAGCCTGAGACGCCAAACTTCATTTTGTGCGGGGTACGAATACCCTTGTAGCGATTTTCCAGCTCTACCCCAAAGCCCACGCTGTCGCCCACGCCGTAGCGGCACCAGGTGCTGCCGACGCAGGTTTTGGCCATGCGCAGCGCTTTGGCATAGGCGTGACCGGTTTCGAAGCCGGCGTTAATCAGCTGACGCCAGATTTCCGGCAGGTCATCTTTCTGCGCGCCGAACAGGCCGATGCGCTGGGAGCCGGTGATCTTGGTGTAAAGGTTAAATTCGCGGGCGATACGGCCCACTTCCATCAGCCCTTCCGGGGTGATTTCGCCGCCGGCAGAGCGCGGAATAACCGAGTAGGTGCCGTCTTTCTGGATGTTCGCCAGGAAGTTATCGTTGGTATCCTGCAGCGGGGTGAGTTCCGGTTTCAGAACGTATTCGTTCCAGCAGGAGGCGAGCAGCGAGCCGACCGTCGGTTTACAGACTTCGCAGCCGTAGCCTTTACCGTATTTCGCCAGCAGCTCCTCAAAGGATTTGATGCCTTCCACGCGGATAAGGTGGAACAGCTCCTGGCGAGAAAACGCGAAGTGTTCACACAGGTTGTGGTTAACTTCGATCCCCTGTTTTGCCAGCTCGGCGTTCAGCACCTGGGTGACCAGAGGGATACAGCCGCCGCAGCCGGTACCGGCTTTGGTTTCTGCTTTCAGCGCGGCGACGGTGTGGCAGCCGCGGCCTATAGCGGCCACCAGGTCGCCTTTGGTCACGTCGAAGCAGGAGCAGATTTGCGCGCTGTCCGGCAGTTTATCCACGCCGATGGACGGCTTACCGCCGCTGGCGTGTGCCGGCAGGATGAGCGAGTCCGGGTTTTCTGGCAGCTCAATGGCGTTCAGCACCAGCTGCAGCAGGTTGCCATAGTCGCTGGTGTCACCCACCAGCACCGCGCCGAGCAGGGTCTTGTTGTCCGGGCTGACGATAAGGCGTTTATAAACCTCTTTGCTTTCGTCGAGGTAGACATAGCTGCGCGCGCCCGGCGTGCGGCCATGCGCATCGCCAATCCCGCCAACGTCCACGCCCAGCAGTTTCAGCTTGGCGCTGAGGTCGGCGCCGGCAAAGGCGTTTTCATGGCCTAACAGGTGGTCGACCGTCACCTGCGCCATTTTGTAGCCCGGTGCGACCAGACCATACACGCGGTTGTTCCAGCTGGCGCATTCGCCGATGGCGTAGATATCCGGGTCGGAGGTCTGGCACACGTCGTTGACAATAATGCCGCCGCGCTGGGCGATGGCCAGCCCGCACTGGTTGGCGAGCTTATCGCGCGGGCGGATCCCGGTAGAGAAGACGATAAAATCGACTTCCAGCTCGCTGCCGTCGGCAAAACGCATGGTTTTACGTGCTTCGGTGCCCTGCTGGACGATCTCCTGAGTGTTTTTGCTGGTATGGACGCCGACGCCCATGCTTTCGATTTTACGGCGCAGCTGCTCGCCGCCCATCTGATCGAGCTGTTCGGCCATCAGCATCGGGGCGAACTCGATAACGTGGGTTTCCACGCCGAGGTTTTTCAGTGCGCCCGCGGCTTCCAGGCCGAGCAGGCCGCCGCCGACCACCGCGCCGCGTTTGCTGCGACGCGCGCAGGCTTCAATAGCGTTCAGGTCTTCAATGGTGCGATAGACGAAGCAGTCCGGGGTGTCGGAGCCTTTAATCGGTGGGATCCACGGGTAGGAACCGGTCGCCATGATCAGCTTGTCGTAATAGACGGTGCGTCCGGCGCTGGAGTGAATCACCTTTTCCTGACGGTTGATGGTGATAGCGCGTTCGCCCACCAGCACCTTAACGCCGCGTTTTTCGTACCAGCCTTCGCGAACCAGTGACAGTTCTTCGGCGGTATGGTGTGAGAAGTAAGAGGAGAGGTGGACGCGATCGTATGCGATGCGGGGCTCTTCACAAAAAACGGTAATATCGAACTGGCCGGGTTCGGCTTTATCAAGAAGCTCTTCGATAAAGCGGTGTCCGACCATGCCGTTACCGATAATAGCGAGTCTGACGTTGCTCATTTTTGCCTCGATTTCTATTCTATTACCTCCTACCTTAACGATTCAGCACACCATCTTATTGATATAGATCAAATACGCCTTTGCCTACTCCTTAAGTGGTATCCCTATGAATTGTAATGTTTTTTGTAAGCACTGGAATTGTATGACTTTTCCAAAAGGGGCTATTTTTGGTGGTTATTTGAGCGCAGGTACTGATTAGGGGTTACTCACTTAACAGGAGCGTAACAAGCGGGGCGGGGGAGAGGAAAAACAAAAAGAAACGCCCCTTCCCGCAGGAAAGGGCGTCCGGCAATCAATGTACCGCTGTTACGGTCGCGTGCTGACGATGACGCGACACGAAGCCCAACACGAGGCACATGATAAAGACCACGGCGTAGAGGCCGTTCGCCGTCATCAGCGCCGCTTTGGTGCCATGGCTGGCAACAATCGGGCCGGTGACGATGAACGTCAGCATGGTGCCGACCGTACCGCAGGTCAGGATGAAGTTAACCAGCTTCGGCGACGCCACTCTGGTCTGCTGAGAGCCCAGCGTAATGATGGAGGTATAGATAGCGCTGGAGAAGAAGCCCAGGGTCAGGATAAACCACGCCATGTGCTCAGGGTTACCGTTGATGAAGAAGTACATCAGCACGGTAGCCAGACCCGCCAGCACCGTCAGAATACGCTGCAGATCGAAGAAGCGCAGGATGAAGCTGAACGCCCACATGCCGATCATGTACGACATCCAGAAGTTGCTCACCAGTTCGCCCGCATCGTTGAGGCTCAGGCCCAGGCCTTTCGCGTATTCCGGTACCCAGGAGATAAAGCCGAGCTGACCGAGGATGTAGCACAGAGCGGCAATCGCCAGGAACAGAACGCCGATGCCCCATTTTTCTTTTGCGACCGGCTGGCTGGTTTCCACTGCTTTTTTGCCCAGTACCGGGAAGTCGCACCCGAAGGTCAGGGCGAAGATAGCCACGTAGACGATACCGATGGAGGCGTAAACCCAGTACCACTCAACGGTACGCGCCAGCATCCACGCTGCCAGCATCGGGAAAATCATCCCTGCCATGCTGAAGAAGGAGTCGGTAAACAGCAGGCGCGCGCCGCGGCTACGGCCTTCATAGATGTGGGTAATCAGGAACGTCCCGATGGACATGGTAATCCCGCTCACCAGGCCCAGTACAAACATCGACACTGAGAAGAGGGCGATGCTGTGGCCGAGCATCAGGCCGGCAACCGCAAGCAGCATCAGCACAAAGCCGAAGCGCAGCTGGGTCTTCAACGGGATGATTTCCATCAGCCAGGCGTTGAGGAAGATAGAGATCAGGATCCCGGCGTTCAGGAAGGTGAAGGTGTTACTCATGCTGGAAACCGGCAGATTAAAATACTCTGCAATATTTCCCATCACCATCCCGGTGACAATCACCAGCGCACCAGTAAGGGCGTAGGAGAAATAGCTGATCCATGTAAGCTGTAAGCGGTTGCTGTTGGTCATAGCGAGCCTGTGAATAGAAAAGGAAAGCGCGTTGACCGCGCGTGGGCGTGCAGATTTTATTCATTCGTGTGACGTAATTAAACAATTTGATAAGCGTTTTCTGAAATTAACCCGCCAATACATGACTTTCATCACACTTAACCGCCCGCCAGACCCTTAACAGCTCTGAAACAGCTGAAAACATCTTCGTAAAAATAAGTAAAAGGCTGGCGCAGGGGGTGGGTGCTCTTTAGAATCAAGCCACTTGTATCCCCCATTGCCTTTGTAAGGAAAATTCATGCTCAAATCGACTCTGGCGGCTGTAGCGGCTGTTTTAGCGCTTTCCGCGATCTCCCCCGCTGCGCTGGCAGCAAAAGGTGATACCCACGTTCTGCTTACCACTTCTGCCGGGAACATTGAGCTCGAATTAAACAACCAGAAAGCGCCGGTGTCGGTGAAGAACTTTGTGGATTACGTGAACAGCGGCTATTACAACAACACTATCTTCCACCGCGTTATTCCGGGCTTCATGCTGCAGGGCGGCGGCTTTACTGCGGATATGCAGCAGAAGAAACCGAACCCGCCGATCAAAAACGAAGCTGACAACGGCCTGCGTAACACCCGCGGCACCATCTCTATGGCGCGTACCGCCGACAAAGACAGCGCGACCAGCCAGTTCTTCCTGAACGTTGCCGACAACGCCTTCCTCGACCACGGTCAGCGTGACTTTGGCTACGCGGTATTTGGTAAAGTTGTGAAAGGCATGGACGTCGCCGACAAGATTTCCCAGGTGCAGACGCATGACGTCGGTCCGTACCAGAATGTCCCGACTAAACCGGTTGTGATCCTCTCCGCAAAAGTTCTGCCGTAACTCCTTCCCCTGCGGGTGGCTGCCACCCGCATCGTCTCATCCAGACGGCGTATCCTGAAATTGCTGCTTATACTTGTGGCACATGAGATTACGTTGAGGGAGACGCGATGACCAAAAAACTCACCGAGAAACAAAAGTCCCGCCTGTGGGAGCGGCAACGCAATCTCAATTTCCAGGCCAGCCGCCGTCTGGAAGGGGTAGATATTCCTCTGGTTGATCTGACTGAGGAAGAGGCGCTGGCGCGCATTGAGGCATTAAGGGGGGAGTATGAGCGATAAGTTTGGTGACGGGCGCGACCCTTATCTGTACGCCGGGCAGAAGGTCATGAAAAACCGCCTCGGCATTCATCAGGCGCAGCGCCTCGAACAGGCGGCCTATCAGTTCACCGCCCTGCGTGCTGCAACCATCGGCATTGGCCCGGTGGTGCGTGGCCTGCCGCATCTGTGTGCCATCCACCAGCAGCTGTATCAGGACGTCTTCGACTGGGCGGGCGAGCTGCGTGAAGTGGACATCTATGAGGGCGACACGCGGTTCTGCCACTTCGAGTACCTGGAAAAAGAGGGCAATGCCCTGATGCAGGCGCTGGAAGATGAAGACTATCTGGCCGGGCTGGAGCGTGACGCGTTTATCGAGCGGCTGGCGCATTACTACTGTGAGATTAACGTCCTGCACCCGTTCCGCATCGGCAACGGTCTGGCCCAGCGTATCTTCTTCGAACAGCTGGCGATCCACGCCGGGTATCTGCTCGACTGGCGCGATGTCGACGCGCAGGCGTGGCGCGATGCCAACCAGGAGGGAGCGATGGGCAATCTCGAGCCGCTGAAAACCATTTTCAGCAAAGTGGTGAGCGAAGCGCGGGAAAGTGAGTAAACTGACGCGGTTCGCGACGTTACGGAGCCGCTATGATTCTGCTTATCGACAACTACGATTCTTTCACCTGGAACCTGTACCAGTACTTTTGTGAACTGGGCGCCCGGGTGACGGTAAAACGCAACGATGCCCTGAGCCTGGCGGATATCGATGCGCTGGCCCCGCAAAAAATCGTGATCTCACCTGGACCCTGTACCCCCGACGAGGCGGGTATCTCCCTGGCGGTTATCCGTCACTACGCGGGAAGGCTGCCGATCCTGGGCGTGTGCCTGGGGCATCAGGCCATTGGCCAGGCGTTTGGCGCGCGCGTCGTGCGCGCCGCAAAAGTGATGCATGGCAAAACCTCGCCCGTCACCCATAGCGGTGACGGCGTGTTTACCGGACTTAACAACCCGTTGACCGTCACCCGTTACCACTCCCTTATTATCGATCCTGATACGCTTCCCCCTGCTTTTAGCGTCACCGCCCTGAGCGACAGCGGGGAGATCATGGGTATCCGCCATCGGGAATGGGATCTTGAAGGGGTGCAGTTCCATCCCGAAAGCATCCTTAGCGAGCAGGGGCATCAGCTGCTGGCGAACTTCCTGAATCGCTGATCTTTTCATTGCCATTCAATGATTTTTTATGCATATTTTGTGATTATATTTTCATAATCAGATTTGCGTAACAGGCGGGGTTTTCATGGCGAATGAGCAATCGGCAATCACACGGGCAACGTTCGATGAAGTTATTCTGCCCATTTATGCACCAGCAGAGTTTATTCCGGTAAAGGGTAAAGGCAGCCGCGTATGGGATCAGCAGGGTAAGGAGTACATCGATTTCGCGGGCGGTATCGCCGTCACCGCGCTCGGGCACTGCCATCCTGCGCTGGTGGACGCGCTGAAAACCCAGGGCGAAACGCTGTGGCACACCAGCAACGTCTTCACCAACGAGCCGGCGCTGCGCCTGGCGCGCAATATCATCGACGCCACCTTTGCCGAACGCGTGCTGTTCATGAACTCCGGCACGGAAGCCAACGAAACCGCCTTTAAGCTGGCGCGCTACTATGCCTCCACGCGCCACAGTCCCTGGAAGACTAAAATCATTGCTTTCCACAACGCCTTCCACGGTCGCTCGCTGTTTACCGTTTCGGTTGGCGGCCAGCCAAAGTATTCCGACGGGTTCGGACCGAAGCCTGCCGATATTATCCACGTGCCGTTCAACGACCTGCACGCGGTGAAAGCGGTGATGGATGACCACACCTGCGCCATCGTGGTCGAGCCGATTCAGGGTGAGGGCGGCGTGACGGCGGCAACGCCGGAATTTCTGCAGGGTTTGCGCGATCTGTGCGACCAGCATCAGGCGCTGCTGGTGTTTGACGAAGTGCAGTGCGGCATGGGCCGTACCGGCAACCTGTTTGCCTATCAGCACTATGGCGTGACGCCGGATATCCTGACCAGCGCCAAGGCGCTCGGCGGCGGCTTCCCGGTCAGCGCCGTGCTGACCACGCAGGAGATCGCCAGCGCGTTCCACGTTGGCTCGCACGGTTCAACCTATGGCGGAAATCCGCTGGCCTGCGCGGTTGCCGGGGCGGCGTTTGACATCATCAACACCCCCGCGGTACTGGAGGGCGTACAGTCCCGCCGCCAGCGGTTTGTTGACCATCTGCAACAGATTAATCAGCAGTACGACGTGTTCAGCGATATTCGCGGCATGGGGCTGCTTATCGGTGCGGAGCTGAAACCGCAGTACGCAGGCCGGGCGCGCGATGTGCTTTATGCGGCGGCAGCGGAAGGCGTGATGGTGCTCAACGCCGGGCCGAACGTAATGCGTTTTGCGCCGTCGCTGGTGGTGGAGCAAGAGGACATTGATGCCGGCATGGCGCGCTTCGCGGCGGCAGTCGGCAAGGTGGTTAACGGCTAATCAGGCGTCGTCGCGCAGCCGTCGTTTCAGCCAGATGCCATGATGAGGCCGCTGGCGCCAGGCCACCGAGGAGATGGTATGCATGGTGCTGAGATGGCCGAGGATGCGCTGTAAATGCTGCTCCATGGTACTGAGCGGGCCGGACGGCAGCGCCTCCGGCGGCTCGAGAATTGAGGCGTCGTTGCTTGCCGAGGGCTCGTCGTACTCCAGGCGTTGCTGGCAGCGCTGGATCGCAATTTCGCAGGACTGCAGATAGCGTTCGGCCAGCTGCGGCGTCAGCATGTTGTGCTCCCGCGCCAGGGTGGTAACGGCGTTGATGTGCTCCACCACGAACTGGCTGTGCGTCACCCACAGCTTCATATCCGCCAGGTAGTGGGTGTTAAAGCCCGGCTCCTGCATCGCCTGATTCAATGAGTTATACAGCGCGTTGTGCGCCTGGTTAACGCGCATGCGCTGCCAGGCCAGCGGGCCTGCTTCGGCGTTGTCGCTCAGGATCAGGCGTATCGCGTCCTGATCCGCCTCCAGCGCATCGTGCGCATTCTGACGCAGCAGCCCGGTTTGCCACTGCGGCCACAGCCACACCATGCCACCGAAGGCAATCAGACAGCCAATCAGGGTATCGATAAGCCGTGGCAGGATGAACTGCTCGGCGTTCAGCGTAATAAGTTGCAGGGTATAGACCGCCGTTACCGTAAAACCCATCGTGGCCCAGCCGTAGCTTTTACGAATAATCAGGTAGCTGACCAGCGTAATGGCCAGCATTGCCAGCAGCGCGAACCCTTCCGGAAAATGAAAGTGCAACGCCACGCCGGCGATCAGCAACCCGGCCATGGTGCCGCCTGCCCGGTGGAAAATCCTGACGCGCGTCGCCCCGTAGCCGTTCTGCGTGACAAACATAACGGTCATCAGGATCCAGTAGGGTTTCGGCAGGTGAAACGCGTTGCCCACCAGGCTTGCGATGCTCAGCATCACGGCGATACGCGCCGCGTTACGCAGCGCGGCGGACTTAAACGAGAGATAGCTTTTCAGCGCCGGGAACAGCGGCAGACGACGCTGGCGATCCTCCATCAGATCGCGCACGTAGAGCGGGCGTTGGGTACGCAGCACGCGGGCGATGCGGCTGAAGTGGTAGTTAAAGAACTGCCCGACCGGGTTATCCGGGTGCTGACGCGCGATCTTCTCCAGCGCTTCGCTCTGCTTGTCCATGGAAAACCGCGTCGGATAACGGTGATAGAGAATATCGTCCGCCAGCACCTGCAGGCGCTCGGACACAGTATACGCCGTCCAGCGAATCACCTTTTCAGCATGGGTCTGTTTCACCAGCTTCTGGACTTCTTCGGGATGATGCAGGCTGACTGAAATATGCTCCTGCAGGTCGAGCGCAATCTGGAACGCGCGCAGCAGGCGTTTGTAATCGTTCTGCCGGTTAGCGGCAAGCATATGCAGCTGCTGATAGCACTGGCTTATCAGGTCCACCACTTTCTGCTGATGCACCAGCAGCGGCGGCAGGGCGGTATCGGGATCGGTATGCCGGGTCAGCATGCTGTATTTCGCATCGCAGTAGCGGGCCAGCTCGCGGTAAAGCAGGCTCAGCGTCTCCCGCAGCGGCTGTTCGCGCCACATCCAGAACCAGAACCAGTTAAAGGCACCGTACCACAGGGTACCGAGGACATAGATCAGGATAGGCTGCCAGAGCGGCATATTGCCGGCGAGGCTCAGGGTAAAAATGGCGGCGATGAGTGACGCCGGCAGCAGGCGCGCGTGCAGGCTGCTGATTTCCGCGGTGACGCCCAGCACCAGCGCCATGCCGCTCAGGATAATCGGCAACGGAACGTCCTGGTACAGCATCAGTTGCACCGCGAGGCTGCTTAATGCGAACAGCGAGCCGCCGATAAACAGGCGTTTGAAGAAGCGTTTGTGGGGCGTATCCAGCCCGGCGATATTGCAGCAGGCGGGCACCAGCGAGAAGAGAAGGCCCTGTTGAAGATGTCCCAGCACCAGACCTATAGCCACAGGGAGACAAAGCACCAGAGTCTGACGAAGTGCGTAATTGACTTCCGGGTGGTAAATCAGCCTGCGCCACATATCAACAGCGTAAGAGACAACAACGGCGTGTTACCTGCGTAACACGCCGGTGTGACATGGCTTAGCGGGTTCCGTAAACCACGATGGTTTTACCGTGTGCAGAGATCAGGTTCTGATCTTCCAGCATTTTCAGGATACGTCCCACGGTTTCGCGTGAGCAGCCAACGATCTGGCCGATTTCCTGACGGGTAATTTTGATCTGCATGCCATCCGGGTGGGTCATGGCATCCGGCTGTTTAGCCAGGTTCAGCAGCGTCTGGGCGATACGACCGGTTACGTCGAGGAACGCCAGGTTGCCGACTTTCTCAGACGTCACCTGCAGACGACGCGCCATCTGGGAGGAGAGACGCATCAGGATGTCCGGGTTCACCTGGATAAGCTGGCGGAATTTTTTATAGGAAATCTCAGCGACTTCACAGGCGGATTTCGCGCGGACCCAGGCGCTACGCTCCTGGCCTTCTTCAAACAGGCCAAGCTCACCGATAAAATCACCCTGATTCAGATAAGAGAGGATCATTTCCTTGCCCTCTTCATCTTTGATCAGCACTGCCACTGAGCCTTTAACGATGTAATACAACGTTTCCGCTTTTTCACCCTGGTGAATCAGCGTGCTCTTCGATGGGTACTTATGAATGTGGCAATGAGACAAGAACCATTCGAGAGTCGGGTCTGTTTGCGGTTTGCCAAGCACCATGCGCTGTTATCCTCTGTTATAAACTGGCTCCAGAGTCCGGGATGTTCCCCCGCTCTGGGGTTGCTGTCATATATTCCCGCGTCCCGGGAAGTGGCGCTCGTCAGATTTCGTCGCCTTTAATGAGTAAAATCCGCTGCATACATGCATAACATCAATGTTACATGATTACAGCCAGACTGTTTTAGCATAGCTTTTCACGGGTGTCTTGTATTGTCTCGTTTCAGCTTGACGCAGGTCGCCTTTCATTGCCAGTTTTGCAGGCGGCGGGTACTCTGTCAGCCACATCAGTATTCAGGAGAGTGTGTATGCAGGCGCGTGTTAAATGGGTTGAAGGCCTAACCTTCCTTGGTGAGTCTGCCTCCGGGCACCAGGTGTTAATGGACGGTAACTCCGGGGATAAGGCGCCCAGCCCGATGGAGATGGTGCTGATGGCGGCAGGCGGCTGCAGCGCGATTGACGTGGTGTCGATTCTGCAAAAGGGGCGCAACGACGTGACCAACTGCGAGGTGAAGCTGACCTCCGAACGCCGGGAAGAGGCGCCGCGCTTTTTCACGCACATCAACCTGCACTTCATCGTGACCGGGAAAGGGCTGAAGGACGCGACCGTGGCCCGTGCGGTGGCGCTCTCTGCGGAGAAGTACTGCTCGGTGGCGCTGATGCTGGAGAAAGCGGTAAACATTACCCACTCGCATGAAGTGATCGACGCCTGACCTGACGCGATGCCGGCAGGTTTACTCCCGCCGGCATCACCGCTACTCGATCTTTTTTCCTTCCATCAGTCGCTGCACCAGCGGCATCATAATCAGCTCCATCGCCAGCCCCATCTTGCCGCCGGGTACCACCAACGTATTCATGTGTGAAATGAATGATCCCTGCAGCATGGCGAGCAGCCAGGGGTAGTCGATACCGTCCAGGTTGCGGAAATGAATCACCACCAGGCTCTCATCGAGCGATGGAATCGCTTTGGCCGCGAAGGGGTTCGAGGTATCGATGGTCGGCACGCGCTGGAAGTTAATATGGGTACGAGAGAACTGTGGGGTGATGAAGTTGATGTAATCCTCCATCGAGCGCACCACCGAATCCATGACCGCTTCACGGGAGTGGCCCCGCTCGCCGGTATCGCGCACCAGCTTCTGAATCCACTCCAGGTTGACGATGGGCACCACGCCCACCAGCAGATCGACATGCTGCGCCACGTCATGCTGCGGCGTGACCACACCGCCGTGCAGCCCTTCGTAAAACAGCACGTCTGTCGGTTCGGGCAGCGGTTGCCACGGCGTGAAGGTGCCGGGTACCTGATTCCAGGGGACCGCTTCGTCATAGGTATGCAGGTACTTGCGCGACTGGCCGGTGCCGTTCAGGCCATACTCAGCGAAGGTCTGCTCCAGCAGGCCAAAATCATTGGCTTCCGGGCCGAAATAGCTGATGTGTCGCCCCAGATCGCGCGCCTTGCGGATGGCCATATCCATCTCAGGGCGGGTATAGCGATGGAAGCTGTCGCCTTCGATTTCGGCGGCGTGGAGATTGAGCTGAGCGAATATCTTACGGAACGCAAGGCTGGTGGTAGTGGTTCCGGCTCCGCTGGAGCCGGTGACGGCGATAACCGGGTGCCTGGCTGACATAGGGAACTACTCCTTTGGTGAGTACGCTACGCCACGGTACAGGTTACAACAGGTCAGCCGTGGAACTGGCCGCGCGGCATAATGTTAATGGTTTCATGTAGTTCAGACCACACCAGCACCGCTTCACCCGTTTGCAACTGGCGTTTCACATCCGCGACTTTTTGTTCAAGACTGCGTTCATGTTCACCATAATCGGTGCCTTCACGCAACACAAAAGATTCCAGCAGATTGTCGAGCGTGTCGGGGTCGAGGTCTTTCCAGGGAATAATCATTGCGGGTCCAGGTATCGTGTCAGCCAGTCGGGAACGCGGTGTTCAAGCCACATCTGCGGCCGCCGCAGCGTGCCGCTGACGAAGCCGACATGGCCGCCGTGCTCGGTCAGTTGATACTCAATCGACGACGGTAGCAGCGCCGGATCGGGTATCACGTGGTGATCCATAAACGGGTCATCTTTAGCATGGATGATCAGCATGGGTTTTGCGACATTCGGCAACATCGGCATGGCGCTGCACTGGCGGTAGTAGTCGAGCGCATCGGCGAATCCGTGGATTTTCGAGGGGATGAGATCGTCAAAATCGCGCAGGCCGCGAATCTTCCTGAGCTGCGCGCTGTTAACCGGCAGC
>NZ_AWFZ01000061.1:364220-378075 GCF_000463155.2 Siccibacter turicensis LMG 23730
TGATGAGATCGTCAAAATCGCGCAGGCCGCGAATCTTCCTGAGCTGCGCGCTGTTAACCGGCAGCGTGCCCGGATAGACACGCAGCTTGCGGGCGGCGTTCGCTTTCAGCAGGTTGAGCAGGTAGCGCTGGTAAAAGCGGCTGAAGCCCTTCTCCATGTGGTAGCAGCACTGCTCAAGCAGCAGCGGGGCGGAGACCACCACACCGGCATCAAGCAGGCAGTCGCTGCCCTGCTTCGCCATCAGGCAGGCGAGCATGTTGCCGCCGAGGGAGTAGCCCACCGCCGCGGTAGGGACTTCGCCCCACGTGGCCCGGAGCCATTCGAGGAAGTAGCTGCCGTCTTCGGTTTCACCGGAGTGATAGATACGCTTCATGCGGTTCGGCTCACCGCTGCATCCGCGAAAGTGCATCACCACGCCCAGCCAGCCGCGCTTCTGCGCCGCATCGATCATGCCATGCGCGTACGGACTGTGCAGGCTGCCTTCCAGCCCGTGAAACACCACCAGCCGGGGCTTATGCGCCGCGCCAGCCGGATCTTCGCTCCAGGCGAGATCGACAAAATCGCCGTCCGGCATTTCCAGCCGCTGCCAGTGTGGCGTGAACTGCACGCGACGACGCAGCACGCGCGGCAACATGGTTTGCAGGTGCGGGTTGCGTGCGCCCGGCATCGGGATGAAGTGCTGTGAGTCGGGGGGAGTGTCTGCCAGCCCGGCGTGAGTGATATCGGCCATTGCGCTCATAAGAATAGTAAGTCTGGTAACGATTATATCGTGGCTGGGCGACAAAGTTGACTCTTTCGTCCGCGACATTGAGCAG
The DNA here is from genome assembly GCF_000463155.2 of Siccibacter turicensis LMG 23730. GTDB lineage: Bacteria > Pseudomonadota > Gammaproteobacteria > Enterobacterales > Enterobacteriaceae > Siccibacter > Siccibacter turicensis. The sequence goes on from NZ_AWFZ01000061.1 coordinate 365,036, forward strand.
GCTTGCGGCATTTCCCTGCAAATGAAAAGGTCTTTGACTTTATTCGCGGCCTTTTTTAGCATCGCGGTGATTACAGGGACGGTCTGATGCAGGGAGCATTAATGAAAGTATTATACGTAGGCAGCGGCATGTCCGCATTGCAGGTGAAACGCGGTGGCTACGACGGTCATGTGACGGTCGCGTTAAATAATGCATGGCGCGTATTTGACGCGGCGCCGTGCGATTACTGGATCCACCCCAACGATTTTCCCGCCGAAAATTTCCCGCCTGTCGGTCGGTTTCGCCATGAAATTACCCACGCGATCTATAACGGCGTATTGCAGCGCTCCGCTGTGGAGCTGGGCATTACCGGGCTTGAGGGGTTCGCGCTCGAACGGCACATCGGCTATACCTCCTTTTTTCAGGGGCTGTACTGGATCATGGCGCACTTCAGGCCGCAGCAGATTGGCCTGTTGGGATTCGACCACGACTATAACCAGGAAAAAGTAAAAAAATGGGAAGCCGACGCGAAGCCGAATATCCAGAACCGCTTTAACGGCAAAAAAGAGAAAACTATTCGCGAGTGGTCGGCGCGTTACTTCGCCGGGTATGAAACCGATGCGTTTTATGGGCACGGCACCCCCGACCCGCTGCGCTTTGGCCGACAGTATCTTGAGGTGAAGATGAACATTGCCCAGCAGACCGCTGACCGGATTGGCGTGCGGATCGTCAACTACTCCGAAAGGCCGTCGCCGTTTTCGGTGTTTCTTCGCGAACCGCAGTAGAGATGACCGCGCTGGCCGATGCACTGCCAGCGCGGCGCGTTATGGCTGATTGAGCATCTGCTCCAGCGATTCCTGCGCGTCCAGCCACGCCATTTCGCAGTTTTCCAGTCCGGCTTTGGTTTTCGCCTGCAGCGCCAGGGCCTCGTTCATCTCCGCTTTGCGGCTCTGCTCGTACAGCGCGCTGTCGCCCAGCTTCTCTTCCACCTGGGCCAGCGTGGCGTTGAGCTTCTCCATCTCCTTTTCCAGCCGGGCAATCTCTTTGCGAATCGGCTGGGTCAGGGTGCGCAGCTCCGCTTCGCGACGCTTCTGGTCTTTACGCGCCTGGGCAGAGTTAGCGTTGTCTTTCGCCGTCTCGTCGCCCTGGCTCTCCTGCTTCTGCACGTCGCTCAGCCACTGCTGGTAATCCTCCAGATCGCCGTCGAAGGCTTCGACTTTACCATCGTGAACCAGATACAGATCGTCCGTGGTGGAGCGAATCAGATGCCGGTCGTGCGAGACCACCACCAGCGCCCCTTCGAACTCAATCAGCGCATCGGTGAGGGCCTGGCGCATATCGAGATCGAGGTGGTTGGTCGGTTCATCAAGCAGCAGCAGGTTAGGGCGCTGCCAGACGATCAGCGCCAGCACCAGGCGCGCCTTTTCCCCGCCGGAGAAGCGCGCGGTGTTTTCGCTGACCTTATCCCCCTGGAAGCCAAAGCCGCCGAGGTAATCGCGCAGCTTCTGCTCCAGCTCCTGAGGCGCCAGGCGGGCCAGATGCTGAAGCGGTGACTCGTCGGCGCGTAAGAACTCCAGCTGATGCTGGGCGAAGTAGCCAAGCTTAATGCCTTTTGCCAGCCCGATATCGCCGCTCAGCGGGGCCAGTTCACCGGCCAGCAGTTTGATCAGCGTGGATTTCCCCGCGCCGTTACGGCCCAGCAGCCCGATACGTGAGCCCGGCACCAGGTTGAGCTTGATGGAGTCGAGGATGATGCGATCGCCATAGCCCGCGCTCACCTTCTCCATTTTCAGCAGCGGGTTCGGCAGGCTCTCCGGCGCACGAAAACTGAAGTGGAACGGGTTGTCCACGTGCGCCGGGGCAATCAGCTCCATGCGCTCCAGCATTTTAATACGGCTCTGGGCCTGCTTGGCCTTCGAGGCTTTGGCTTTGAAGCGGTCGATAAAGCTTTGCAGATGCGCGACGCGTTCCTGCTGGCTCTCATAGGTCGCCTGCTGCTGGGCCAGACGCGTGGCGCGCTGGCGCTCGAACGAGCTGTAGTTGCCGGTGTACTCGAACAGGTTTTGCTGTTCGATATGAATGATTTTGTCCACCACCGGATCGAGAAAGTCACGGTCGTGGGAGATTAGGATCAGCGTCCCCGGATAGCTTTTCAGCCAGCGCTCCAGCCAGATTACCGCGTCGAGATCGAGGTGGTTGGTCGGTTCATCAAGCAGCAGCAGGTCGGAACGGCAGATCAGCGCCTGCGCGAGGTTAAGACGCATACGCCAGCCGCCCGAGAAGTCGCTGACCGGGCGTTCAAGCTGTTCGTTGCTGAAGCCCAGCCCGTGTAGCAGGCTGGCGGCGCGGGAGCGCACGGTCCAGGCGTCGATGGCGTCCAGCTTACCGTGCAGCGTGGCGATGGCATGGCCGTCGTTACGCTCGTTGGCAGCGTGAAGTTCGCGCTCAAGCTGGCGATATTCCCGATCGCCGTCAATGACATAGTCCATCGCGGGCATCGCCAGCGCCGGCGTCTCCTGGTTTACCCAGGCCAGTTGCCAGGTGCCCGGGAAGCTGTAGCTGCCGCCATCCGCACCGATCTCCTGCTTCAGCAGCGAGAGCAGCGTTGATTTACCGCAGCCGTTTTTACCCACCAGCCCGACTTTCTGACCGGGGTTGATGGTGGCCGTGGCGTTGTCCAGCAGCACGCGGGTACCGCGACGAATTTGTAGCGAGGAGAAAACAATCATAAGGCGCCGTATGTTCAGACTATGTTAAATTGTCATTAAAAGGCTGTGCCGCTTCGCCTGCGTGATGTGTTGTCACCTTCACACGCTATCCTGCCCGGAGAAGCGGTATTACCTTAGGTTACGTGATGCGTCGTGCACCGCGTGGGGGCGCCATGGTAGCCCAAAATAATGACAATACACAAAATCATTCAGACTGCAGCGCGGCGGCAGGCGGGCGTAACGTGTCACAACGTTTATCCCCAGGCCTGATGCGGCCGCGATCCGCCTGAAGAGTAGCGTGTACAACGACGCCCTGGAGGGGAATGATGTCGCAGCCGCCCAAAGTCTTGCTGCTGTATGCCCATCCGGAATCTCAGGACTCGGTTGCCAACCGGGTTTTGCTTAAGCCGGCTCAGCAGTTACCCAATGTCACCGTGCACGATCTCTACGCGCACTACCCTGACTTTTTTATTGATATCCCGCATGAACAGGCGCTGCTCAGCGAGCATGACGTGGTGGTGTTCCAGTTTCCGCTGTACACCTACAGCTGCCCGGCGCTACTCAAAGAGTGGCTCGATCGTGTGCTGAGCCGCGGCTTTGCCAGCGGCGTGGGTGGAACGCAGCTGGCGGGAAAATACTGGCGCAATGTGATCACCACCGGCGAGCCGGAAGGGGCGTATCGCTATGACGGGTTTAATCGCTACCCGCTGAGCGAAATCCTGCGCCCCTTTGAACTGACCGCGGCGATGTGCCGCATGCACTGGCTGAACCCGATGATCGTCTACTGGGCGCGTCGTCAGACCGATCGTGAGCTGGCCACTCATGCTGCGGCCTACGGCGAGTGGCTCGCCGCACCGCATCTGCCGGGAGGCCGTTGATGGAAGGTGGAGATGTAATGCTGGCCGGCGTGCTGTTTCTGTTCGCGGCGGTGGTTGCCGTACCGATTGCCGCCCGGCTGGGTATCGGCGCCGTACTGGGCTACCTGCTGGCCGGGATCGCCATCGGGCCGTGGGGCCTCGGTTTTATCAGCGATGTGGACGAAATCCTGCACTTCTCAGAGCTGGGCGTCGTGTTTCTGATGTTTATCATCGGCCTTGAGCTGAATCCTTCCAAACTTTGGCAGCTGCGGCGGTCGATCTTTGGCGTCGGCGCCGCCCAGGTGCTGCTGAGCGCCGCGCTGCTGGCCGGTCTGCTGATGCTGACCGATTTCTCGTGGCAGGCGGCGGTGGTCGGGGGGATTGGCCTGGCCATGTCCTCCACCGCGATGGCGCTCCAGCTGATGCGCGATAAAGGCATGAACCGCAGCGAATCGGGGCAGCTCGGCTTTTCCGTATTGCTGTTCCAGGATCTGGCGGTGATCCCGGCGCTCGCGCTGGTGCCGCTGCTGGCCGGGAGCAGCGATGAGCCGCTCGACTGGATGAAAATCGGGATGAAGGTGCTGGCTTTTGCCGGGATGCTGGTGGGCGGTCGTTATCTGCTGCGGCCGGTCTTCCGGTTCATCGCGGCCTCCGGCGTGCGTGAAGTGTTCACCGCCGCGTCGCTGCTGCTGGTGCTTGGCTCGGCGCTGTTTATGGATGCCCTTGGCCTGTCGATGGCGCTTGGCACCTTTATCGCAGGCGTGCTGCTGGCGGAGAGCGAATATCGCCATGAGCTGGAGATGTCCATCGATCCGTTTAAAGGCCTGCTGCTGGGACTATTCTTTATCTCGGTCGGGATGGCGCTGAACCTCGGCGTCCTCTATACCCATGTGCTGTGGGTGCTGATGAGCGTCGCCGTGCTGGTGGCGGTGAAAACCCTGATCCTCTATGTGCTGGCGCGTATCTACGGCTTGCGCAGCTCTGAGCGGATGCAGTTTGCCAGCGTGCTGAGCCAGGGCGGTGAATTCGCGTTTGTGCTGTTCTCGACCGCCTCCTCCCAGCGGCTATTCCAGGGCGATCAGATGGCGCTTCTGCTGGTGACGGTCACGCTGTCGATGATGACCACGCCGCTGCTGATGAAAGGGATCGATAAGTGGCTGACGCGCCGTTTAAATGCCGCGGACGACGAAGGTGAGATGCCGTGGGTCGAGGACGACGCGCCGCAGGTGATTATCGTCGGCTTCGGGCGTTTTGGTCAGGTGATTGGCCGCCTGCTGATGGCAAACACCAAACGCATTACGGTACTGGAGCGCGACATCAGCGCCGTTAACCTGATGCGTAAATATGGCTACAAGGTCTACTATGGAGATGCCACCCAGGTAGAACTGCTGCGCTCTGCGGGCGCGGCGTCGGCACAATCCATTGTCATTACCTGCAACGAGCCGGAAGACACCATGAAGATTGTGCACCTTTGCCAGCAGCACTTTCCGCACCTCAATATCATGGCGCGCGCCAGAGGACGTGTGGAAGCGCATGAGCTGTTACAGGCCGGGGTGAAGCAGTTTTCGCGCGAAACCTTCTCCAGCGCGCTGGAGTTGGGGCGTAAGGCGCTGGTGTCGCTGGGGATGCATCCTCATCAGGCGCAGCGCGCGCAGCTTCATTTCCGCCGGCTTGATATGCGGATGCTGCGTGAGTTAATGCCGGTACATACCGACAGTGCGCAGATTTCCCGCGCACGGGAAGCACGGCGCGAACTGGAAGAGATCTTCCAGCGCGAGATGCAGCAGGAGCGGCGTCAGTTCGATGGCTGGGACGAATTTGAGTAAAGGTGAGTAATGTCGCAACGTAAACGTTTTATCGCCGGCGCGGTCTGCCCGGCGTGCAAGGCGCAGGATTCGATGGCGATGTGGCGCGAGAACAGCGTTGATGTCGTGGAATGCGTGAAGTGCGGACACCAGATGCGTGAAGCGGATAAAGAGGTGCGCGAGCACGTGCGCAAAGAAGAACAGGTGATCGGCATTTTTCATCCGGACTAGCGCGACAGGCCAGCTTTTTTTAAGCTTAAGGGACACGGGTGCAGAATTCCGCTACAATCTGCGCCACTATTCTTCCCCTGCTCAGGAGATATCATGAAAGTAGCAAAAGACCTGGTGGTCAGCCTGGCCTATCAGGTACGTACAGAAGACGGTGTGTTGGTTGATGAGTCTCCGGTGAGTGCGCCGCTGGACTATCTGCATGGTCACGGCTCCCTGATTTCTGGTCTGGAAAGCGCGCTGGAAGGTCACGACGTCGGCGATAAATTCGACGTTGCGGTTACCGCCAACGATGCATACGGTCAGTATGACGAAAACCTGGTGCAGCGCGTGCCTAAAGACGTGTTCATGGGCGTTGACGAACTGCAGGTTGGCATGCGCTTCCTGGCAGAAACCGACCAGGGTCCGGTACCGGTAGAAATCACCGAAGTGGAAGACGATCACGTTGTGGTTGACGGTAACCACATGCTGGCTGGTCAGAATCTGAAATTCAACGTGGAAGTGATCGCGATCCGTGAAGCGACCGAAGAAGAGCTGGCTCATGGCCACGTTCACGGTGCGCACGACCATCACCACGACCATGACCACGGTCATGACGGCTGCTGCGGCGGTCACGGCCACGATCACGGTCATGACCAGGGTGGTAAAGGCGGTTGTGGCGGCGGCGGTTGCGGTTGCCACTAAGCTTCAGTGCAAAAAAAGGCGCCTCAGGGCGCCTTTTTTATTGCCTCAATAGTGCGGCGGCGGGGTCTCTTCGGACGGCGAGGCCATCATGGATGGCTGGGTGACCTTCATCTTATCGACCAGCAGACGCAGATGATCGCGCAGCTTAGCCATTTCCAGCTCATGGTCGGTGACCGTCTGGTTCAGATCTTCTATGGTCTGCTCCTGAAAGGCCAGCCGGCTTTCCAGTTCAGCCAGCCGTTCTTCTAGCGAGTGCTGCGGCATAATTCCCCCGGTTGTTTTTTAAGCCAGCGTGGCGGGCGGGCCAGGATTTTACGCAAAATTCCTGGTTATCGATATATTCCGTAAGCGCAGGAAACTAATTTAAACAAAAATAGTCTTAATTTGCTCGATCAGAAGGGGAGAGATTGTGTAGATTTCCTCCACAACGTTTTATATTACGTTTCTGAAATTTAGTTAACGTGGGGAGAGACACCCCGACCCTGGAGATATGGATGAAATCATTGTTTAAAGTAACCCTGCTGGCAACCACAATGGCCGTTGCACTGAATGCCACCACCGCATTCGCAGCGCCAGCGGCAACGAAAGACGCCGCCGCTACAGCGGACACCAAAACAGCCGCAAACAAGGACGCGTTTAAAAGTGACGACCAGAAATCAGCCTATGCACTGGGCGCATCTCTGGGCCGTTACATGGAAAACTCCCTGAAAGAACAAGAAAAGCTGGGCGTGAAACTGGATAAAGCACAGCTGATCGCGGGCGTTCAGGATGCTTTCGCCGGCAACAGCAAAATGTCTGACCAGGACATCGAGAAAACTCTCCAGGAATTTGAAGCACGCGTGAAGAACGCCGCGCAGGCGAAGATGGAAAAAGACGCGAAAGAGAATGCCGAGAAGGGCAAAGCCTTCCGTGACGCCTTCGCGAAAGAGAAGGGCAGCAAAACCTCGTCCACCGGCCTTATCTACAAAGTAGAGAAAGAAGGTACCGGCGCGGCACCGAAAGACAGCGATACCGTGGTAGTTAACTACAAGGGCACGCTTATTGACGGTAAAGAGTTTGATAACTCTTACACCCGCGGCGAGCCGCTGTCGTTCCGTCTGGACGGCGTGATCCCAGGCTGGACCGAAGGCCTGAAGTACATCAAGAAAGGCGGCAAGATCAAGATGGTCATCCCACCGGAGCTGGCTTACGGTAAAACCGGCGTTCCGGGTATCCCGGCTGATTCCACGCTGGTATTCGACGTTGAGCTGCTGGACATCAAACCGGCTGCCAAGCAGGATGACAAGGCACCGGCAACAGGCGAAGAAAAACCGGCTGCTGCGAAGAAGTAATCGCATGATAGTCAACCGCCGCCCACCTGGGCGGCGGTTTTTTATTTGTGGCAGGATATAATAAAAACTGGAAAGCAAGACTGACGCTGTATTACTTTAGCCGTCTGCGTAACAACTGAGTAATGAGTCTGCCCTGACACGGTAATACGACAGGCTCTCTTTAGAGGGTGGTACCTTTTCATGTCCAATTCGCTTTTAACCAACGAAACCAGCGAGCTCGACTTACTGGATCAACGTCCTTTTGACCAGACCGACTTTGATATCCTCAAATCCTATGAAGCGGTGGTCGACGGGTTAGCGATGCTGATTGGTTCTCACTGCGAAATTGTGCTCCACTCATTACAGGATCTGAAATGCTCGGCGATTCGTATCGCCAACGGTGAACATACCGGCCGCAAAATCGGCTCGCCGATTACCGATCTCGCCCTGCGGATGCTGCACGATATGACCGGCGCCGACAGCAGCGTGTCAAAATGCTACTTCACCCGCGCAAAAAGCGGCGTGCTGATGAAGTCGGTGACCATTGCCATTCGCAATCGCGATCACCGGGTGATTGGTCTGCTGTGCATCAACATGAATCTCGACGTGCCTTTCTCCCAGATCATGAGCACCTTCGTGCCGCCTGAAACCCAGGACCAGGAAGTGCCGTCGTCGGTGAACTTCGCCTCCTCGGTAGAGGATCTGGTTACCCAGACGCTGGAGTTCACCATCGAAGAGGTTAACGCCGACCGTAACGTTTCCAACAACGCCAAGAATCGCCAGATTGTGCTCAACCTGTATGAGAAGGGCATCTTCGATATCAAAGACGCCATCAACCAGGTGGCGGATCGTCTGAACATCTCTAAGCACACGGTCTATCTCTATATCCGCCAGTTCAAGAGTGGTGATTTTCAGGGGCACGACCGCTAATGCGTTTTGCCCTGATGGTAACCGGCCCGGCCTACGGCACGCAGCAGGCGAGCAGCGCACTGCAGTTTGCTCAGGCGCTGGTGGCGCAGGGGCATCAGCTTGAGAGCGTCTTTTTCTATCGCGAGGGCGTGTACAACGCCAATCAGCTGACCGCCCCGGCCAGCGATGAGTTCGATCTGGTGCGCGCCTGGCAGCAACTGAATGACCAGCACAATGTGGCGCTGCATATTTGCGTCGCCGCCGCGCTGCGACGCGGCATTACCGATCACGAGCAGGCTTCGCTGCAACAGCTGCCGGCGGCCAATCTTCAGCCTGGATTTAGCCTGAGCGGTTTGGGCGCCCTGGCACAGGCGGCATTAACCTGCGATCGCATGGTGCAGTTCTGATGAAGCGCGTTGCATGGGTCTTTACTTCGGCACCGCACGGCTCGAGCGCTGGACGCGAAGGCCTTGATGCTTTGCTGGCTGCCTCGGCGCTGAGCGAAGAGATGGGTGTGTTCTTCATTGGTGACGGCGTGCTGCAGCTTTTACCCGAGCAGCAACCGGCGAAAATTCTCGCCCGGGACTACATCGCGACCTTCCGCGTGCTGCCGCTTTACGATATCGACCGCATTTGGGTGTGCGCGCGCTCGCTGCGCGAGCGGGGCCTGACGTCGCCGTCGCTGGTGCTTGAGGCGGACATCGCCGAACCCGACGCCTGGCGCGCCCGGCTTAACGACTACGATGTCGTGCTGACTTTCTGAGGCCATCATGCTGCATACTCTGCGCCACTCTCCGTGGCAGTGCGATTTTTCAACTTTTCTCACGGCGCTTCAGCCGGGCGATGCGGTTCTGCTGTTGCAGGATGGCGTTATTGCCGCGCTTGAAGGGACGCGCTTCCTTGAAATGCTGCAGAATGCCTCCATCTCAGTAAGCGTGCTGCAGGATGATGTTGAAGCACGCGGCCTTTCTGCTCAAATTTCGAACAGTATCGCCAGGGTTAGCTATACTGATTTCGTCAGAATGACGGTTGATCACCCGACTCAAATGGCCTGGTGACGATACGATCGCTGTATATTTCTTGACACCTTTTCGGGTCAGCCCTAAAATTCCGCGTCCTCATATTATATGAGGTCGTTTTATTACGTGTTTACGAAGCAAAAGCTAAAACCAGGAGCTATTTAATGGCAACAGTTAACCAGCTGGTACGCAAACCACGCGCACGCAAAGTTGCAAAGAGCAACGTGCCTGCGCTGGAAGCCTGCCCGCAAAAACGTGGTGTATGTACTCGCGTATATACCACCACTCCGAAAAAACCGAACTCCGCGCTGCGTAAAGTATGCCGTGTTCGTCTGACTAACGGTTTTGAAGTGACTTCCTACATCGGTGGTGAAGGTCACAACCTGCAGGAGCACTCCGTGATCCTGATCCGTGGCGGTCGTGTAAAAGACCTCCCGGGTGTTCGTTATCACACCGTTCGCGGTGCGCTCGACTGCTCCGGCGTTAAAGACCGTAAGCAAGCGCGCTCCAAGTACGGCGTGAAGCGTCCTAAGGCTTAATGGTTCTCCGTTAAGTAAGGCCAAACGTTTTAACTTAAATGTCAAACTAAACTCGTAGAGTTTTGGACAATCCTGAATTAACAACGGAGTATTTCCATGCCACGTCGTCGCGTCATTGGTCAGCGTAAAATCCTGCCGGATCCTAAGTTCGGATCAGAACTGCTGGCTAAATTTGTAAATATCCTGATGGTAGATGGTAAAAAATCTACTGCAGAAGCAATCGTATACAGTGCTCTTGAGACCCTGGCTCAGCGCTCTGGTAAAAATGAACTGGAAGCTTTCGAAGTCGCTCTCGACAACGTGCGCCCGACTGTAGAAGTTAAGTCTCGCCGCGTTGGTGGTTCTACTTATCAGGTTCCAGTTGAAGTCCGTCCGGTTCGTCGTAATGCCCTGGCAATGCGTTGGATCGTTGAAGCTGCTCGTAAACGCGGTGATAAATCCATGGCTCTGCGCCTGGCGAACGAACTTTCTGATGCTGCAGACAACAAAGGTACTGCAGTTAAGAAACGTGAAGACGTTCACCGTATGGCAGAAGCCAACAAGGCGTTCGCTCACTACCGTTGGTAATCCCTTCGGAGTTTTAGTCACAAGGCGGGCGCTTCAGGTAAGCCGCCCGCTTTTTGGCAACTTATACTGAACGCCTAAGGCAATAGAGGAATCAAATGGCTCGTACAACACCCATTGCACGCTACCGTAACATCGGTATCAGTGCGCACATCGACGCCGGTAAAACCACTACTACCGAACGTATTCTGTTCTACACCGGTGTAAACCACAAAATCGGTGAAGTTCATGACGGCGCGGCCACCATGGACTGGATGGAACAGGAGCAGGAACGTGGTATCACCATTACCTCCGCTGCGACTACCGCATTCTGGTCAGGTATGGCTAAGCAGTATGAACCGCACCGTGTAAACATCATCGACACCCCGGGTCACGTTGACTTCACCATCGAAGTAGAACGTTCCATGCGTGTTCTTGACGGTGCGGTAATGGTTTACTGCGCAGTTGGTGGTGTTCAGCCGCAGTCTGAAACCGTATGGCGTCAGGCGAACAAATATAAAGTTCCGCGTATCGCGTTCGTTAACAAAATGGACCGTATGGGTGCGAACTTCCTGAAAGTTGTTGGTCAGATCAAATCCCGTCTGGGCGCGAACCCTGTTCCGCTGCAGCTGGCAATTGGTGCTGAAGAGCATTTCACCGGTGTTGTTGACCTGGTGAAAATGAAAGCCATCAACTGGAACGAAGAAGATGCAGGCGTGACCTTCACTTATGAAGATATCCCGGCTGACATGCAGGCCCTGGCTGAAGAGTGGCATCAGAACCTGATCGAATCCGCAGCAGAAGCATCTGAAGAGCTGATGGAAAAATACCTGGGCGGCGAAGAGCTGACCGAGGAAGAGATCAAAACTGCGCTGCGTCAGCGCGTTCTGAACAACGAAATCATCCTGGTAACCTGTGGTTCTGCGTTCAAGAACAAAGGTGTTCAGGCGATGCTGGATGCGGTAATTGATTACCTGCCATCCCCGACTGACGTACCTGCGATCAACGGTATGCTGGACGACGGTAAAGATACCCCGGCTGAGCGTCACGCTAGCGATGAAGAGCCGTTCTCTGCTCTGGCATTCAAAATCGCTACCGACCCGTTTGTGGGTAACCTGACCTTCTTCCGCGTGTACTCCGGTGTGGTTAACTCTGGTGATACCGTACTGAACTCCGTGAAATCTGCACGTGAGCGTTTTGGCCGTATCGTTCAGATGCACGCCAACAAACGTGAAGAGATCAAAGAAGTTCGCGCGGGCGACATCGCTGCAGCAATCGGTCTGAAAGACGTGATCACCGGTGACACCCTGTGTGACCCGGATCACCCGATCATTCTGGAGCGTATGGAATTCCCTGAGCCGGTAATCTCCATCGCGGTTGAACCGAAAACCAAAGCTGACCAGGAAAAAATGGGTCTGGCTCTGGGCCGTCTGGCTAAAGAAGACCCGTCATTCCGCGTATGGACTGACGAAGAATCTAACCAGACCATCATCGCGGGTATGGGTGAGCTGCACCTCGACATCATCGTTGACCGTATGAAGCGTGAATTCAACGTTGAAGCGAACGTCGGTAAACCTCAGGTTGCTTACCGCGAAGCGATTCGTGCGAAAGTTACCGATATCGAAGGTAAACACGCCAAGCAGTCTGGTGGTCGCGGTCAGTACGGTCATGTTGTTATCGACATGTACCCGCTGGAGCCGGGTTCAAATCCGAAAGGCTACGAGTTCATCAACGACATTAAAGGTGGTGTAATTCCTGGCGAATACATCCCGGCCGTTGATAAAGGCATCCAGGAGCAGCTGAAGTCTGGTCCGCTGGCGGGTTACCCGGTAGTTGACATGGGTGTTCGTCTGCACTTCGGTTCTTACCATGACGTTGACTCCTCTGAGCTGGCGTTTAAACTGGCAGCTTCTATCGCCTTTAAAGAAGGCTTTAAGAAAGCTAAACCAGTTCTGCTTGAGCCGATCATGAAGGTTGAAGTAGAAACGCCGGAAGAGAACACTGGTGATGTAATCGGTGACCTTAGCCGTCGTCGTGGTCAGCTGAAAGGTCAGGAATCTAACGCTACTGGCGTTCAGATCCATGCTGAAGTTCCGTTGTCTGAAATGTTCGGATACGCAACTCAACTGCGCTCACTGACCAAAGGTCGTGCTTCTTACTCCATGGAGTTCCTGAAGTATGATGATGCGCCGAACAACGTTGCTCAGGCCGTAATTGAAGCCCGTGGTAAATAAGCCTCAGGGTTAAAACCAAAGTCCCGTGCTCTCTCCGTTGGGGGAGAGCACTATAGTAAGGAATATAGCCGTGTCTAAAGAAAAATTTGAACGTACAAAACCGCACGTCAACGTTGGTACTATCGGCCACGTTGACCACGGTAAAACTACCCTGACCGCTGCAATCACTACCGTACTGGCTAAAACCTACGGTGGTGCTGCTCGCGCATTCGATCAGATCGATAA
>NZ_AWFZ01000062.1:0-197 GCF_000463155.2 Siccibacter turicensis LMG 23730
CGCCCCCCGTCCGGGTCGGCAATGCTGATACTGCTTTTCGTGGTGCGCACCACCTCAAAACCTGACCGTTCCAGGGCCTCAGTGACGTCCTGACGGTTTTTCAGCTCCCCGGACGAAGCAAGGGTCAGCAGTCCGCGCGTGATGGCTTCTGCGGCCTCCTGCTTCGTTTTCGGCAGTCCGGACGGCGTGACCAGCGC
>NZ_AWFZ01000062.1:207-771 GCF_000463155.2 Siccibacter turicensis LMG 23730
ATCCTGACGGCTTTTCAGCTCCCCGGACGAAGCAAGCGTCAGCAGTCCGCGCGTGATGGCTTCTGCGGCCTCCTGCTTCGTTTTCGGCAGTCCGGACGGCGTGACCAGCGCCCGGCGGTTTTCCGGTGCGTTCGGGTCGTGCAGCCCCAGTCTGCCGTTCACGATGGTCTGCCAGGCATCGATGCGCGGTCGGTCGGCGCGGTCGTAGTACGGCTGGAGCCGCCTGCCGGTCAGTAGCTCGGTATTGGGGATCAGAAAGTTCAGCTCCAGACGCCCCTTGTCCTCGTGCTCCACCCACAGAATGCTGTACTGATCTTTATCGAGTCCGGGCATCAGAACCCGCTCGAAGCTGGCCATCAGTTTTTCCCGCTGGCCGGGAGGCAGATCGGCCTCCGCAAACGACAGTACGCCGGAAGTGTATTTCTTCACGTAAGGCGACGCGTCAATCAGCTCCCGGACTTCTTCCGGCTTCCCCTGCAGGACGCTGGCGCCTTCACGCTGCCGGTCTTTACCCAGCAGATAGTCCACCGGCCCGGCGCCACCGCCGCGACCGCGTGGATGAAA
>NZ_AWFZ01000062.1:781-910 GCF_000463155.2 Siccibacter turicensis LMG 23730
ACGCGGCCGGTCGGCGCGGTCGTAGTACGGCTGGAGCCGCCTGCCGGTCAGCAGCTCGGTATTGGGGATCAGAAAGTTCAGCTCCAGACGCCCCTTGTCCGCGTGCTCCACCCACAGAATGCTGTACTG
>NZ_AWFZ01000063.1 GCF_000463155.2 Siccibacter turicensis LMG 23730
GCACGTTGGCTTTGACCGCCAGCACGAAACCGAACTCGCGCACCATGTTGCTTTCCGGCACGGTGGCGACGTTGAGCCCGTGCGAACGCTCGGTGAGCGGCAGCTGAATGGCGCTCTCTTCCATTACCAGCGACAGACCCTGGCGCAGCATCAGCGTCAGTTTGCCAAAGCAGCCCGCCAGGTTGTCGTGGTCATAGACCGGCAGCGTCGTCTCCGGCGCGCGCTGCGCCGTCCA
>NZ_AWFZ01000064.1 GCF_000463155.2 Siccibacter turicensis LMG 23730
GGGAACTCAAAGGAGACTGCCGGTGATAAACCGGAGGAAGGTGGGGATGACGTCAAGTCATCATGGCCCTTACGACCAGGGCTACACACGTGCTACAATGGCGCATACAAAGAGAAGCGACCTCGCGAGAGCAAGCGGACCTCATAAAGTGCGTCGTAGTCCGGATTGGAGTCTGCAACTCGACTCCATGAAGTCGGAATCGCTAGTAATCGTGGATCAGAATGCCACGGTGAATACGTTCCCGGGCCTTGTACACACCGCC
>NZ_AWFZ01000065.1:0-290 GCF_000463155.2 Siccibacter turicensis LMG 23730
TTCAATTTTCAGCTTGTTCCGGATTGTTAAAGAGCAAATATCTCAAACGTGACTTGAAAGTCAGTTTTGAGATACTTATCGGTAACGCCTTTCACTCATTACCAGCAGGTGGCGTCCCTTAGGGGATTCGAACCCCTGTTACCGCCGTGAAAGGGCGGTGTCCTGGGCCTCTAGACGAAAGGGACATTCATCTTTCGCAGACACCCTGCTTCTTAATTTTCTATCAGACAATCTGTGTGAGCACTGCGAGGGTGTATCTTTCAGGTAAGGAGGTGATCCAACCGCAGGTT
>NZ_AWFZ01000065.1:300-436 GCF_000463155.2 Siccibacter turicensis LMG 23730
TTCGCTTTCGCAGACAACCCTGCTTCTTTACTTTCTATCAGACAATCTGTGTGAGCACGCGAGGTTGTATCTTTCAGGTAAGGAGGTGATCCAACCGCAGGTTCCCCTACGGTTACCTTGTTACGACTTCACCCCA
>NZ_AWFZ01000066.1 GCF_000463155.2 Siccibacter turicensis LMG 23730
AACGGGTGTTTACAGGTGAGGTAGCGGAATGCATTGATGTCTCCAGTTGTCATTAACGCTTGTGGTTGCGTCTCTTACTGAAGACTGGAACAGAAATATCGAGGTAATAAGCGTAATAAACGCATCGTCCGATGCGTTTTATGCATCAATCGCTTAGCGGTTAGCCATAGCGCTTTTATATACAAAGATTTAACAATCACACCCAGAACGGGAACAGGCCCGGATGAAAAAATGTCAGTTTTCCGTTTTGTGACAAAGTCCTGAGTGTGAACTGGCATGTTTACCGAATTTTCACAACCCT
>NZ_AWFZ01000067.1 GCF_000463155.2 Siccibacter turicensis LMG 23730
GATATGAACTCTTGGGCGGTATCAGCCTGTTATCCCCGGAGTACCTTTTATCCGTTGAGCGATGGCCCTTCCATACAGAACCACCGGATCACTATGACCTGCTTTCGCACCTGCTCGAGCCGTCACTCTCGCAGTCAAGCCAGCTTATGCCATTGCACTAACCTCCTGATGTCCGACCAGGATTAGCTGACCTTCGTGCTCCTCCGTTACACTTTGGGAGGAGACCGCCCCAGTCAAACTACCCACCAGACACTGTCCCCACGCCGGAT
>NZ_AWFZ01000068.1 GCF_000463155.2 Siccibacter turicensis LMG 23730
CTCGGCGATAGCGATAAAGTTCATGTCGTTGGCGTGCAGATCGACGTCGTTCTGCGGCGGGATCACCACCGTGGGTTTGAACTTACGCGGCAGATAGGTTTTCCCGAGGATCGGCTCCTCGTCGGGGGTCGCCACCTTTTCGCCGTCGTGCCAGATCTCCGCATAGGCGCGGGTCTGGGGCAGCAGATGTTCGGAGAGCT
>NZ_AWFZ01000069.1 GCF_000463155.2 Siccibacter turicensis LMG 23730
GGCTGCGAATTCCTTGCATTCTCTACGCCAGGTCACACTTTAGGACATTTCTCATATTTCAGTTTCCCTTATCTTTTCTGCGGCGACACGATGTTCTCCGCTGGCTGTGGTCGCCTGTTTGAAGGCACGCCCGCGCAGATGTATCACTCCTTCCAGAAAATAAACGCGCTGCCTGAAGATACGCTTATTTGCTGTGCGCATGAGTACACATTAAGCAATCTTAAGTTTTTAGTGGCTATTTTGCCGGACGATCCCGCTTTAACCCAATATT
>NZ_AWFZ01000070.1 GCF_000463155.2 Siccibacter turicensis LMG 23730
AGGAACAGCGTCAGCCAGGCGGGAAAATGCAACGTATAGCCGACCCATTGCAGCCCGTGAATGAACACGGCTACAGAACCCGCGTCGAAAATTGGCTGCAACGCGCCGCCGATGTTAATGGCGAGCAGAAACATCAGATACATCACGCCAAGAAAAATGGGCAGGCCCAGAAAGCGGTTGAGAATGATGTTATCCAGCGCGGCCGTGAGGCGGTGCGGTTCGGCGGTGAGGCTGTTGC
>NZ_AWFZ01000071.1 GCF_000463155.2 Siccibacter turicensis LMG 23730
TCGCCTTTCCCTCACGGTACTGGTTCACTATCGGTCAGTCAGGAGTATTTAGCCTTGGAGGATGGTCCCCCCATCTTCAGACAGGATATCACGTGTCCCGCCCTACTCATCGAGCTCACAGCCTGTGTGCCTTCGTGTACGGGGCTGTCACCCTGTATCGCCGGCCTTTCCAGACCGTTCCACTGACACACAAGCTGATTCAGGCTCTGGGCTGTTCCCCGTTCGCTCGCCGCTACTGGGGGAATCTCGGTTGATTTCTTTTCCTCGGGGTACTTAGATGTTTCAGTTC
>NZ_AWFZ01000072.1 GCF_000463155.2 Siccibacter turicensis LMG 23730
CAAATAATACCCCTGTCGCTTTCTGGATTATAATAATTAGTTGTCTTATAAACAAATTCTGCCGTCTCACTTAAAACCAAAAAACCATGCGCAAATCCTTCAGGTATCCATAGCTGCCGTTTATTATCTGCAGAAAGATTCACTCCTACCCACTTACCAAAGGTAGTTGAGTTTTTTCGAATATCTACAGCAACATCAAATACTTCACCGACAACGCATCTTACTAATTTCCCCTG
>NZ_AWFZ01000073.1 GCF_000463155.2 Siccibacter turicensis LMG 23730
TTTGTTCGCTGCTTCTTCTTTCTGCAAGTTCATTTGCACAACAATTCCATTATCAGTGTGAAGGACGAGATTTAAAGATAATGCTTTCACCTAATGCAGCTTTTCTTGATGGTAAATCATTCGAATATAAGAATGGAGAGACGAATGGGGAAACGACAAAGATGACATTCTTTGGTCCTTCTGGTGAGGTTCTCAAGTTTTTGGTTAATCCTGTCAACAACTTATATCGTATGGGGCTGACTTCA
>NZ_AWFZ01000074.1 GCF_000463155.2 Siccibacter turicensis LMG 23730
ATTATTTATCGCCTTAACGGTAGGTACTCCAGAAAAGGTTTGATCAGGATGACAGTTCCAGGCAACTCGCTTACCGTAAAAGCTAAACCCTTCGGTATTCGTTTGCTCTCTTCCTGTGCATATCTTGTATATATCATCTCCTGAAATAATAATATCCTGAGAGCCTTTTACTTCTAAAGTTTCAAGCCCTAGTATAGGTACAATGTAGGGAGAAAATCCGTGTCCGGACAGGGTTGTCTTTTCAACAGGTAAAGCTATAAGGAC
>NZ_AWFZ01000075.1 GCF_000463155.2 Siccibacter turicensis LMG 23730
GGTCGCTCCGGCCACCGGATTGCCATTAATGTCTTTTACCAGCGCGGTCGTAATGCCCGGATCTGCCGCATTTCCTCTTCCGACCGAACTCAGCGAAACACTCACCGCTTTGAGCGAAACAGACGTAAAGGTTGCGGATGCGTTGCCGGATTTACCGCCCGCGCTGGCGATGACCGCGACCGTTTCTGCCGTGGTGTCGGTGAGGCTGACGGTGGCGAGACCACTGGCATCGGTGGTGACG